>NZ_AP042412.1:0-2355962 GCF_055390565.1 Aminobacterium thunnarium | reverse complement strand
AAAGACATAACTATTCGTGATGATGAACGTGGTGGCTATGTTCATCCACCAGTTCATCGTGGCTTTTCTCGCTCCAGGGTTCAAGTTTCTGACGTCGGCGATAATCATTAATAGCTGCATGAATTGCTTCTTCCGCCAATACAGAACAGTGCATTTTAACAGGAGGCAAACCATCAAGGGCATCGGCAACAGCTTTATTCGTCAGATTCCATGCCTCCTCTATAGTTTTCCCCTTAACAAGTTCAGTAGCCATGCTTGAAGAAGCTATAGCAGAAGCACACCCAAAGGTTTTAAATTTAATATCGACAATGCGATTATCTTCTACTTTGAGATAGATCTTCATAATATCTCCACACTTGGGATTTCCTGCCTCTCCTATTCCATCGGCGTTCTCTATCTCTCCCACGTTACGGGGATTCTGAAAATGGTCCATTACAATTTCACTATAAAGCATACTTAATTACTCCTCTCTTGAGCTTTTATGAAATCTTCCCACAGCGGCGACATGTTACGACGGCGTTCGACAATTCCTACTAATTTCTCCACTACGTAGTCTATATCTTCTTTCGTTGTCGATTCTCCAAGACTAAGACGAAGCGAGCCGTGAGCCTGTTCGTGACTTAAACCTATTGCCATAAGCACATGAGATGGATCAAGAGAACCTGACGAGCAGGCACTTCCAGTGGAAGCCGAAATTCCAAACATGTCGAGATCCATAATTAACGTTTCCCCTTCAACTCCAATAAGACTGACATTGACGTTATTGGGAAGTCTGTTTTCCCCCAATGCGCCGTTAAGTTTGGCATATGGAATCCGGTTCATGATTTCAGCTATAAGATTATTTCTCAACTCAGAAAGGCGTCTTCTCTCTTCTTCCATTTTCAGATTTGCTCGCTCTATAGCCGCTCCTAAACCAACGATACCTGCTACATTCTCTGTCGTAGCCCGGCGACCTCGTTCCTGACCTCCGCCGTGAATATAGTTGTCGAGCTTAACACCTTTTCTGATATACATAACGCCAGTTCCCTTAGGGCCATAAAATTTGTGGGCCGAAAGAGAAAGCATATCAACATTCATAGCTTTCACATCGATAGGAACATGGGCTACAGCCTGTACTGCATCGGTATGAAAAAGGATACCCTTTTTATGGCACAATTTTCCTATCTCTGCGATTGGCTGAATCGTTCCAATCTCATTATTTGCAAACATAATTGAAACGAGAATTGTCTTATCTGTAATGGCCTTCTCTACATCCTCTACAGAAACTCGGCCTTCAGAATCTACATCAAGATACGTTACGTCATATCCCAACTTGGCTAGATATTCGGCAGAATGTAGTATCGCATGGTGTTCAATCTTTGTTGTAATAATGTGGTTTCCCTTACTGCGATATGTAAATGCCGTTCCCTTAAGAGCCCAGTTATCAGACTCTGTTCCTCCACTTGTAAAATAGATTTCGTCTGGTGACGCATTCAAAACTTTCGCTACCTTTTCGCGGGCAGCAGTTATTGCTTCTTTGTTCTTCTGACCCACTGTATAAAGAGACGATGGATTCCCAAAAGATTCAGTAAAGTAAGGTATCATCGCATTGAGAACATCTGTAGCCACTGGCGTTGTTGCTGCATGGTCCATATAGACTTGTCGCATTATTTTTAGCCTGCCTTTCTTTATAAATCTATTCGAGAGACTCTTCGTCTTCTGCAAGATCCTTAAGAGTTGTTGACATTAAAACCTCATCCATACTCTCTCGAAGCCTGACCCAAAGTTTACGAGCCGGGCATACTCCTTCACGCAAGCATTCTGTTCCTTCCAGACAATCTGCTATTTGAATTGGTCCTTCAAGAACTTCGACTATTTCTGAAATTGTTATTTCTTCAGGGGAGCGGCTCAAAAGATAACCGCCTTGAGGGCCACGAATGCTCTCTATCAATCCTTGCCGTCTCAGTTTCAAAAAGAGCTGCTCAAGATATCGCTCTGAAATATGTTCCCTTGACGCTATATCGACAATACTTAAAGGTGTACGCCCATTATATTGTCGAGCCAGCTCAATCATGGCCCGAAGACCATACCGCGTTTTAGTTGAAAGTTTCATACGATTCCACCTACTTTTTCTCAACTTCTACATAGGTATTCATACTATACCCTACTAGATTTGTCAAGAATAAACAGCTCTATATTTGCAATCTATGTCTCGAAAATAGATAATGATATAAATAGAGAAACAGATAAAAGGAGGAAAGCACATGATACTTCGTTTACATGCTTTTCTTATGTACGTTGCAGGGCAAAGAGAATTTTCTATAAAAGCCCCTGCTACTGTGAAAGAACTTTTAGAAAAACTCTCTGCCGAATATGGAGAAAAATTTGATAAATGGATCTGGTCGGAAGAAGAAGATGTCAAAAAACTCATGATGGGCACTATTATCATGGTCAATGGCAAACACATAGCTCATCTTAATGGGATTGACACTGCCCTTTGTGATGATGACGTCGTTAATATTTTTCCACCTGTCGGAGGCGGCTAAAATAAGGTAAGGAGGAAAAGCACATGAAACTTCCAGCTTTTGAACTTGAACGATACTTCGCCCGCTACGAATTTAAAACCGAATTTAACCTTTGCCCATCGGATTGTGAAAGTTTTTCTCTCTCAGAACTCTTGAGTATGGCTGATGATGAAAGCCGTACTCTTTGGGAAAATCTACGGTTGGAATACACAGAATCGCAAGGGCTTCCTCTGCTGAGAAAAGAAATAGCATCCCTCTACGCTGGCCTTTCGAGCGAAAATATATTGCTTGCTGTTCCCGAAGAGGGAATCTTTCTAGCCTTTAACAGTATACTAGAACCTCACGATCATATTATTGCCCTTACACCAGCCTATCAGTCTCTTTATTCCATTCCAGAAAGCATGGGATGTACAGTAACTTCCTGGCCTGTCAGAGAAGAAAAGGGAGAATGGACTATAGATATAGATGGACTTGAAGCTCTTATCAGGCCAACAACTAAAATGATTGTTGTAAATTTTCCCCACAACCCAACAGGATATATGCCGACTGAGAAGGATTTTTTAAAAATAATTGATATTGCATCTCATCATGACCTCTACCTTTTCTCAGACGAAATGTACCGCTTTTTAGAGTTTGATGAAGCTTCTCGCCTTCCTTCTCCTTGTACCCTCTACGAGAAAGCCATTACGTTGGGCGGACTTTCGAAAGCTTTCGGCCTTCCAGGTTTGCGTATGGGATGGTTGGCCAGTCAAAACTCCACATTCCTTAATATATGTGCTCAGCTTAAGGATTACACAACTATCTGTGCAAGCTCCCCGGCAGAAATTCTTTCTCTTATAGGGTTGCGAAACAAAGAAAGAATTCTGCATCGAAACAGAACTCTTCTTGCCAAGAATCTTAAAGAAGTAGAAAAACTTTTTAGCGAATATGGGAATTTATTGCACTGGACACCGCCAAAAGGCGGTTCTATCGCCTATCCTGAATTGAAAAGTGATATTTCTATTGAAACCTTCTGCCAAAAAGCTATTGAGCAATATGGAGTTATGATCTTGCCAGGCACTGTATTCGGCTCAGTAGAAAATCGGTTCAGAGTCGGTTTTGGACGGGCATCTTTTTCTGAGGCGTTGAAACAGTTTGCAGTCTTTCTGAAGAACTGGAAAGGGTAAACGCTACTCAAGAGAGAAAGAATCAGGAGCCTGTATTTGAACAAAAGGCTCCTGATCTTTATACGTACTCGCCTACAATAGACCCTTTTTTCGCCCTGTTCCGAGATAAGCATCCCGAATATCAGCGCTATTCAAAAGATCTTCAGAAATTCCTGTCATAACGATATTGCCTGTTTGTAAAACGTAGCCTCTGTGAGAGAGCAACAACGCCTGACGAGCATTCTGCTCTACCAAGAGGATAGTTACTCCTTCAGAATTTATTCGCCGAAGCTCCTTAAAAATATCTTTAATAATGATTGGAGCCAGCCCTAAAGAAGGTTCGTCAAGCAATAAAAGACGAGGCCTCGACATGAGAGCCCTGCCAATAGCAAGCATCTGCTGTTCTCCTCCAGAAAGAGTTCCAGCATACTGATTCTGCCTCTCCTCTAAGCGAGGAAAGAGAGAGTAGACCCATTCGAGGTCTTCTTGCACTTTATTGGAATCCTTGCGGGGGAAAGCTCCCATCATCAGGTTTTCGTACACACTTAGCGGCGCAAAGACCCGCCGCCCCTCAGGAACAAGGGAAATGCCCTGTTTCACCACATCGTAACTTCGCTGAGCTAAAGGAATGCCATTAAAAAAGACATTTCCCTTCTCTCTATGAACCTCTGCCATAAGAGCGTTCATTAATGTGGATTTACCTGCTCCATTAGCACCAATGACACATACAATTTCACCTTCGTACACTTGAAGAGAAACGCCACGAAGAGCTCGTATTGCACCGTAACTGACATGCAAATTCTGTACATTCAGCAAGGCTTGTTTTTCGTCGCTCATTCCTCGTCCTCCTCTCCAAGGTAGGCTTTCAACACTTCTGGGTTATTTTGTATTTCTTCAGGAGTTCCCTCTGCTATCTTCGCCCCGAAATTCATACAGATTATACGAGGACAAATTTCCATAACGAGATCCATATGATGTTCAATAACTAAAATAGCGAGCTGAAACTCTCTGTGAATTGTCTGAATCAATTCGTTCAATCCCAAAACTTCTTCTGGATTCATTCCTGCAGCTGGCTCGTCAAGAAGTAACAAGCGCGGTTCCAAGGCCAGGGCTCGTGCTATCTCCAGACGACGCTGATATCCATAAGGCAACGTTCCGGCAGGTTGAAGGGCTCGGTCAGCAAGGCCGACACGGCTGAGCAACTCCATACTTTGATCTCGTATAAATGTTTCTTTCGTTCGCCAACGTCCAAAGTGAGAAACAGCTTCCAAAAAGGAATAAGCCTCGTGCTGCTGCGTTGCTGTCATCACATTTTCAAGAACAGACGACCTCGGGAAAAGCCGTAAATTTTGAAAGGTTCGCGCGATTCCCCTTCTGATAACTTGATATGTTTTCAGAACTGATATATCTTCTCCGTCGAAAAAGATTCGTCCTCTATCAGGCGAATACACACCGGTAATAACGTTGAAAACTGTCGTTTTTCCAGCACCATTGGGACCAATTAAACCAACAACCTCTTTTTCGCTCAAAGCAAAGCTCATATTCTGAACAGCATGAACACCACCAAAAAACTTATCGACGTCTTTAAGTTCAAGCAGTGCCGCCATGGTCTTTCCTCCTAAAAACCTTCTTCGCCAGCCATCTGCCATCTAAACCGCCCATAATTCCCTCAGGGCGAAGAACCATGATAATGACAAGAACGGCTCCGTAGATAAGCATTCGATATTGGGAAATAGGTCTGAAAAGCTCTGTAACCAGAGTTATAATGAGAGTTCCCACCAACGTTCCCACCATAGACCCAAGACCGCCAAAAACGACCACTGCCGTTAATTCCGTGGATTTAAGCATATCAAACATAATCGGCTGGATAAAAGAAAGGAATCCTGCGAGCAATGCCCCTGCCACACCACAATAAAATGCTGAAATAACCAGACTCAACACTCTGAGTCTCGCCGTATGAAAACCAAGCAGTGACGCAGCCATATAGTCATCACGACATGCTTTGAACGACCTGCCGTAATGACTATTAATAAGATTGAACATGCAAAGCCCCATTATTACGAAAAAAGAGAGAGCCACCGGTAATGTTGTATAAGGTTCGATTCCCGGGTATCCTCTCGCACCTCGGGTTAGAGACTGCCAATTTTCGAGAATGAGACGAATAGCCTCTCCCAAGCCAATAGATGCTATGGCAAAATAATCTCCCATCAGACGAAGAGTGGGAACACCGATGCCATATGCAACAATAACAGCAACCCCACCACCTAATAAAACAGCAGGGAGCCAATGAATTCCATACTGTACTGTGAGAATAGCAGACGTATAGGCTCCTAAAGCCATATATGCCGCATGTCCCAACGTAAAGATACCGGTAAATCCAGTAAGGAGAGATACCCCCATTGCCGCAATAGCATTAATACAAAGAAGTGTAATAATTCCCTCTGTATAGCCAGACATGGGAAGCACCTATATCTTTTCGCTCATCTGCTTGCCAAAAAGGCCCGTCGGCTTGATGAGCAAAGTAATTACCAACAATGAAAAGACCACTAAATCCCGCATTTGGCTCGAAATAAAACCAGCCGCCAGCATTTCTGCCAGCCCAAGAATCAAACTGCCGACAACCGCCCCAGGCAGAGAACCCAATCCCCCAATGACGGCCGCCACAAACGCCTTGATGGTAATAACCCCCAGCTGAGGATAGAGGGTATAGCGAACTGAAAGAAAAATTCCACCAATAGCAGCTAAAGCTCCTGCTGTGAAAAAGACAATGGCGATAAGCAAATTTACATTAACCCCCATAAGACCGGCTGTTCGCAAATCACACGCAGCCGCTCGAATGGCAAGTCCCCACTTTGTTCGCGAGAGGAAAAGCTGAAGGCATCCGAGAGCAACAAGGGCTACAACAAAAGAAAGAAGGTCAAAAGCACTTGTTGTGGCAATATTGAAGATCTGAACAGGATGAGTGGGAATAACCGGTGGCAAGGCTCTGAAACGCCCACCAGCAACAATAACAAAAATATTTTCTATGACGATACTCATTCCCATCGATGCAATAAGAAGATATAAGGTTACATTCGTTCGTTCTCGAATAGGCTTATAAGCTATTCGTTCTGTTAAAACAGCCGCAATGCCTGCCCCCACAAGGGAGAGGAGGGATGCCATCCAAATATTCAACCCCATTGTCTTCAATGCGACATAACAAATATATCCTCCAATAACAAGAAAACCACCGTGGGCAAAATTAGAAAAAAGCAAAATAGAATAAACTAATGAATAGCCAACAGCAATGAGGGCATATACTGATCCAAGAGAAAGTCCGTTAATAACCTGTTGCAAAAAAGTGGCCACAGATGATCTCACCTCTTTCCTGAGGATGGGGGCAGATTGTCGAGTTCTGCCCCCTCAAATTTGACCGATCAACAAATCTACGGCTTGATTTTCTTGTAAAACTGTCCTTTACCGTCTTTGGCGACTAACACGACGCCATCTTTATCTTTGGGAGTATTATTTTCAGGATCAACTGTAATTGTGGCATGGTGAAGTTTAAGATTTGTAGTTGAAGCAAGTGCATCTCGAATGGCTTTAGGATCGTCGCTTCCGGCACGACCGATAGCATCGACAAGCCAATAAATGGAATCGTACCCTAAAACTCCATTTACGAACTCTTTGCATTCATCGTTCCATTTCTCTTTATAGGCCTGGAAAAAGGGTTGCATTGCAGGGTCTTCCGGAGCAACGTGATTGATCCAATAAGAATTCTCCATAGCATCTCCGGCAATCTCCCACATAAATTCGCCGTACCCATCGCCACCGACAAAGATAATGTCGTCCATACCGAGTTCCCGAGCCTGTTTCATAATAAGAGCCATCTCTTTACCCATATTGGGAAGGATCAATACATCGGCTTTTTTATCCCGAATCTCTGTAAGCTGAGCTCTGAAGTCTACGTCTTGCCCGCCTCTGAAACCAAGATCAGCTACGACCTTTCCGCCATATTCCCCGTAACTCTTCATAAAAAACTCTCTAAGGCCATGAGAGTAATCGTTACCCACATCATAAAGTATGGCTGCATTCATTCTCTGAAGTTCTTTCGCTGCAAAATAGGCTATAAGCTTGCCCTGGTAGGGATCTGTAAAACAAATTCTGAAAGAGAAGGGACGTACTTTACCTTTTTCATCTACTGTAACCAATGGGTTTGTAGAAACAGTTCCTATTTGGGATACCCCGTATCGATTAACCAAGGGTGCTGTTGCAATATTGATTCCACTTCCATTCGCGCCAACAATAGCAACAACCTTGTCTTCTTCGATCATTCGCCTGACAGCATTCACTGCATCTTCGGCCCGTGTTCTGAAATCATAAACTATAAGCTCAATCTGTCTTCCCAGAACGCCACCCTTTGCATTCAGCTCATCGACAGCCAAACGAGCAGATTTCTCTTCTGTCTGCCCATAGGCAGCCCAGTCTCCTGTAAGTGCTGCCAAATATCCGATCTTAACAGGCTTTTCCTGTGCCAATGCTGAGGTAACACCAAGAACTCCGATAAGAAGGGACACTATTAAAAAACATATCGCCCCACGCCACCTCTTTCCTCTCTTCACTACCTACCACCTCCTAAA
This sequence comes from Aminobacterium thunnarium, assembly GCF_055390565.1. Classification (NCBI taxonomy): domain Bacteria; kingdom Thermotogati; phylum Synergistota; class Synergistia; order Synergistales; family Aminobacteriaceae; genus Aminobacterium; species Aminobacterium thunnarium. The sequence continues at coordinate 2,347,694 of NZ_AP042412.1, read as the reverse complement.
AAGGGTTTTTATCATGATGTATAATCATTGTGATCATTGTACAGAGAAAGCCGCAAGTAATGCAATTAAAAATTGTAGCAATTTTATTTATTTTATATAAATTCATAGGGGGAGAGTCATATGGCTTTTCAATTGCCAACATATATGGAACCGGACTTCGACAAAGAACCCTTTCTTTCTGCACCAAATGCCGAAGTGAACGAGGTTGTTATAGAAGGCGTTGCGCCTGCCAACTATCACGCCCTATCTATCTACCCCGAATATTTCAAAATCGATGGCCAATGGGTTCTCATAAGCGAGAGTCGAATGGATTGTGTTCCTGTAATACGAGACGAAAATACTGTGGAAGCCGTAGAATTTAGAAATCTGAAAGTCGGAGACCGTGTTGTTGTTGGACGTACTGAGAATGGTAGCGATGGGATATACCTCCATGCAAACTCATTCAAAACCACACAAAAAAAATGTGATGTTTTTTCTTTCAGAACAGGGCGGTCTCGTGAAACAGCCTATTCGAGAGATTACGACACCCTTTATGAAGTATTGCGCTACGAACGGGAACATGGATATATTGTCTGGGTTCTCGGCCCTGCTGTCGTTTTTGACCACGATTCCAAGAAGGCTTTATCAGAACTTATAGAACATGGTTATGCCCATGCACTTCTCGCTGGAAACGCACTGGCCACCCATGATCTGGAAGGCAGTATGATGCAAACAGCGCTAGGGCAGGATATATACACCCAAGAGCAGCGCCCTCTCGGCCATTATAACCACCTTGATCTCATCAATACCGTGCGCCGATACGGATCTATAGAAGCATTCATAAAAGGTGAGAATATCCAAAACGGCGTTATCTATTCTGCCATTAAAAAACAGATTCCCGTTGTTCTTGCAGGCTCCATTCGCGACGATGGCCCGCTTCCACCAGTGATGGGGAATGTATACGAGGCTCAAGACGCAATGAGATTTCATACACGAAAGGCCACAACAGTTATCGCCTTGGCCACTCAGCTTCATACTATCGCCACTGGAAACATGACTCCGGCCTATACTAGAAAAGAAGGCGCCATACGCCCTGTATTCATTTACTCTATTGACGTTTCTGAGTTTGCCGTGAATAAGCTTCGAGACAGAGGAAGTCTGTCTGTTACGCCCATAGTAACGAATGTTCAGGATTTCTTGGTTCATTTACGCAATAATCTTGTTCCTTAAATAAGGGGAGATTGATCTATGAAGTGGAGAAGGGCCTTCTTAATCGTAGAAGGCCCTATATAATTTAGGAATCCTCTCTATGGCCTTCACGAAAAGACTTGGCAGAATATGAAGCGCATAAGAAAGGTCAAGACGTTCTGTAAATTGATGGGCGTCCTTCCCGATGGGGCCCAAATTCATCACGGGCACGTTGAGGTTTTTCAGATCATCAGTTGGGAATGTGTAGTCAACATTCCAAAGTGGCGTATTGGCAGCTACAGCTTCTATATCGCTACTCTCGCCTTGGAATCCCATATAGCTAAGATCCATAATACCTTCAAAAATCTCTTTTATTTCGATAGGCTCTTTCGATAAAGATGAGCTGTAATCAACAAGTTCCTGCGCAACCTTTCGTAAAACTTTTTCCCCCCTCTCCTCATCTCTGTTGCAACGAGGAGGATACCACGGCGGAAGAAAACCCAAGACAATAAGGGGGCCACGTTTCCCCGACGCTCTGAGAAGGGCATGCACAATTTCAATACCTCTTTCATGCTCTGATGCTCTCGGAGAAAAAGAAGCGTTCATCTCTGTAATTACCTGAAGAGAGGTACATTTTTTCTCTTTGGCAACATCCTCAACAAGCTCTTCAAAAGTAATTACGAGAGGCTCGCCTTCTGATTTCAAATATGAGTCAGGAAACAATTTCTTCTCAGAAAAAGCTCGAAGGGCTAGCGCTTGTGCTAATGCCTGCTTCGCTTTTTTCTTCATATAGGCAAGAATATCACTGGGCGTTTTCTGCACCACCATGCTATTAAAAAAAGCAATTGCCATATCTGGAACAGTCACAGCGTAGTTTCTTCTGAGATCAGCAAGTTTCAGACACGCCATGGGAGGAAAAGAACGCCCCTTCCACGAATCGGAGCTCTCCGCATCTCCCTCGACAAGGGTAGTAAGACATGAAGCAATGAGAGGAGCACTTATTCCCTTAAAGTATTCTCCTACATGGGCTTCTCTCCCCACACATAGGAAAAAAGGCATAATTTTACCGATCGTCCCCAAATAAAGGGACCCTCGCTCTTCTACCTCTCCTACAGAAGGTTCAGTATTGATACATGCTAAATAATCAAGTTTTCTTCGCTTCTGAAAATCTCTAAGCCAGGGAACAACACTTCGCATTCCAGCAGACATATTTTCCTCATCACAGACGGCAACAAAGAGAAGATTAGCATGGAGTTTTTCGGGGAATTTTGAATACTCTTCTATGAGAGCCATTTCAAGGGCAAGTCCATATTTCATATCAGCAACACCACGACCAAAGAGATAGTATCCTTTTTCGTAGTCAAGGCGAGCCTTCGTAGGCAAAAGCTCTTTTTTCAAACGTTCCGTATAGGCCTGCGGACGAAAAGCTAATGATTCGAGAGGGCCAAATCCTTTCGTATCGACAACATCAAAATGTCCCGTAATGATTATCGTCTCTTTACACGGAGGATCCGCCTCAAGAAAAGCAGCAACACAGAATCGATTCAAGCTATCATTTTTAATTGGTACTATAAAAATATTCCCGGAGTTTTTCTCAAAATAAGGTACATGGCGCAACCAGCGCTCAATAAAGAGAGCCGCCTCATTTTCACTACCAACCTTCCCCGTAATGCTCGGGATAGATACCAGTTCTGTGCATAATGAGAAAAGTTTCTCTGGCGAAGGAACAAAAGACATCAACGTAAAGCATCTCCTTCGTTATGACCATCCTTTTTTTCATTATCAGCAACGGAAACGCGAAGTGGAATATCTGTATCAAAATGGAGATCCAACTGAGGGAAAGCGATCTCTATATTATTTTCAGCAAAAAGTTCCATTATTTTGTAACGAAGATCACTCTGAACTACAAAACGCGCAGCCCTCCGCATATCCACCCAAAAGTAAAGATCAAAATCGAGAGTACTCGCTCCAAAATCTTTAAAGATGGCATATGGCTCTGGCATGGTCAAGATATTATTATGAGAAGACGCAGCCACAAGCAGCAGACGTTCAACATCCCGCACTGGGGAACCGTAAGCCACGCCAACACTGACCTTCCCTCGAATAATCTGATCGGTTCTATTCCAATTTATAATGCGGTTCTCTAAAAAATATCTGTTTGGAACAAGTACGTCGACATTATCAAAGGTTCGAATTCGAGTCGACCTCGATTCTATCTCTTCTACCGTTCCGAGAATATCATCTATCTGAACGGTATCGTGAATCCTGAAAGGTTTGCTTATAAATAGAATGAATCCGCTAATCAGATTGCTGAATATATTCTGAGCGCCAATACCAATACCAAGAGCAAGGGCGCCACCGAGAAAGGCGAAAGCCGTCAACGGGATATTGACCATATCTAAGGCAATGAGAATAAAGGCAACGATCAGCGCAAAAAAGATTAGCTTTTGTAGAGCCATGGCCGCCGTAGGGTCCATATCAAAACGGTCAAGAAGGCGTTGCTTTACCCCTCTCGTAAGTTTACGACTTATCAAAAAACCAAAAAGAACGATAACTATTGCCAATATCAATTTCTTTACTGAGATGGAATAGCCATCACCAGACCACAACTGAAAATTCAATATGGTCTTCAATCGTTCCAACCCAGCCAAAGAAACCTTTTCTGTTAATGTTACAGATGAGAGCCATCCTTCAAGTTCTTCAAGTAATCTGCTGTTGAGCATGGAAACACTCAGCAAACTCGTCATATACTGTGTATTAAGTTCTATTTGTTTCTTTAACGCTTCACTTTCTCTACGCAAGGCCCTGAAAATAGAAGAACCTTCCTGTTCTGCCGAAATTGCGCCATCAAGGGTTAAAAGTCTTGATTGAAGAGATACTTGCTGCTTCTGTAAACCCAGCAAAACATTATCAAGGTCTTTTTTTCTCCCTTCTGCCTCTGTACTCAACTTTATAAGCTCAGCTGTAGGAAGTTCCTTTTGAAGCAATGAATATCGAGTTTCCCAAATTTCCCGGGTTTCCTCAGCCCAAATCTGAGCCTGCTCTGCCTGATCCAACGCCGATTGATAGTAGGCATACCACGCCTCTTTTTCTTTTTGTTGCGCTCTATATACAGGAGCATTTTCCGAATCAGTCTCAGACTCTACTTTCGTCTGGGCGTTTACAAGCTCTTCTCGTGCCCGATCTACCTCTTTACGCAAAGATGAAGCCTGCTTCTGAAGCTCTTCCTCTCTTTCTTTTATCTGACTTACCTGACGCTTGAGATCCGCCTCGTCATATTTTAAATTTTGGGATATCCACTTTAATCCTTCAAGAACGTTCTTTCGCTCAGTCTCAAGCATACTGAGCCGAACGCTGTTTTCCTCTACACTTTTTTCTCGAAGTGCAAGAGTAATACGTTCCTTTTCGAGTTGTAACTGAGATTTCTGCATCTCCCACTCGAAGATTGGCGTATCACTTTGTTCTTCCTTCAACATCTGAATTCGCTGCTCTGCCTGACGAATTTTATCATTCGACGACGAGATAGCACTCTCAGACAAACGGCGGGCATACGTAATCGTCTCCATCTCTTGAGAAAGAGTATCGAGACGACCGCGGTAATTTTCATAAAAGCCAAGAGAATAAGGAGGCGAATCAGGTACAAAAGCCGCAATATCTTTTTGGACGTCTGCTTGTTGTCTTTCGTAGTCACCTTGCACCTTCTCAAGACGCTCAACAAAAGAAACGTACCGTCGATAAAGAGCAATGAGGGATTCGATTAGATTCTGACGTTCGTCAATCTGAATTTGTGTCAATCCAACCTGTTCAGAAAGCAACAATGATTGAGAAGAGCGCAAGGTATCAATATCCTTCTGCAACTCCTCTATCCGTTGTTGAATTATTTCCGGTGTAAAAACAGATTGCCCCTCATCTTCTTGAGTGTTTGTAGTTAAAGAAGGAATCCCCTGAATTGGAACAAGTGCGGCTGAACTGGTGTGTGCAAGAGGCAAAAGGCAAAGATATAAAAAAAGGCATAAGAAAAGAGGCTTAATCACCAATGATCTTTTCATTACTTCATCACTCCCGAATAATAAAGAGCGGGCATTTCGCCCGCTCTTTATTATCTCACAGTCTTTTAGTAGAAAAAAAGTGATTTTACTCTTTTTCTTCAGCACCAAATAATTCAGCGATAATATCTGCCACGTACTCTTTCTTAGTGATCCTCGCTACATTAGATCCGCAGAAGAAAAGCCCTTCTTCCCAATTTCCCATAAAAGCATCGATAAGCGCTTGAGCAATACAAAACGTTTTACGTTCTGTACGATAACGACAATGGGTAAGACAATTGGCAATACATGGCTTACTTTCCACAAATCCATTCAAATATTTCTCGATGAAAGGTGAGCGAAGAGCTCGACCAGGAAGTCCAGCAGGGCTCTGAATAATGACTACATCATCTTCAGTAGCGTCAATATAAGCCTGTTTGAATCGTTCAGAAGCATCGCCTTCATAGGTACAGGCAAAACGAGTTCCCATCTGCACTCCATTTGCGCCAAGATCGAAAGCATGTTCAATGTCTTCTCGCGTCCAAATTCCACCAGCGGCAATTACGGGAATGGGGCTCTTCAGCTCTTTCTCTATGTACTCTACAAGTTCAGGAATAACCCGTTCAAGGGAAAACTCTTCACTCTCAACCTGCTCCATTTTCGTAACGCCAAGATGGCCTCCTGCGTAGAGAGGAGTCTCTACAACAAATCCGTCAGGAAGACGATGATAAAGTCTCTCCCAACGACGAGCGATAAGACTCGCTGCTTTAACAGAACTCACAATCGGAACAAGGGCCACATCTGGATAATCTTTCGTATAGTCAGGAAGCTTTATAGGCAATCCTGCTCCAGAAATGATAACGTTTACGCCACCTTCACATGCAGAACGCACGTGAAGCTCATAATCGGTCAAAGCTACCATACAGTTTACGGCGAGTACTCCATCTTCTCCGGCTATCTCTCGGGCTTTTACTAGCCCCTCTCGCACTGCTCTCTGATTCGCCTCAAAATAGTTACGACCTGTGTAATACGGCTGATTACAAGCCAGTCCTACACTGGCTATGGTGCCGACCCCTCCATGTAGCGCCACATGACCAGCCAAATTTGGGCCAGAAATAGCGACGCCCATCCCCCCTTGGATCAGGGGATAACGCGGTTGGTATTTTCCTAATTTTAAAACAGGAATGGAACGGCTCAACAACATCTCTCCTCTTTATACATTGATCTTGTTCTAATTTTAAAACAAGCTTGCTTATTCTATCCTAAAAAGGAGAGAACCATCAAGAAAATAATTCAAAAAAACTGCCAAGAGAACAATTTTCTCCTGGCAGCCTTCTAAAGTAATGATATTTTAATATTTTAGCGACTTTATTTCGTTAAAATAACCTTATATCCACCTTCAAACTCTTCTGCAGTAACATTCCATTTTTGACTTCTGGCAAATCTCGAAACATTTTCACGTGATGTAACTGTATCTACAAGAATCTCTATTTTCCCAGAAGGATGGTCTTTAATAGCTTTTCTTGTTTCCAAAACAGGTTGAGGGCAAGAAAGGCCTCTTGCATCTACACATACAGATTCACTCATCATGTATTCCTCCTAATCAAGGCGCTGCCGCATAATCAGACCAACAGCCAAACAGAAAATCAAACCAACTATTGTCGCAGCTGGACCAAAAGCACCGGGGCCAGCCGGAGAACTTGCTAAATTGAAGTTATGGCTAAAGGCAGCACCCACAAGCATGCCAAAGACAAACACTGCGGCATCGCCGTCGCCTTCTCCACTCATTATCAGCTGACGACCAGGGCAACCTCCAGCCAGAGTAAAGGCAAGTCCGGCAAGTACCATTCCCATAAAGTTCCATAATGTATTGGTATGAGCAACAGGCTGTCCTTCAAATCCAGGATGGAATTGTCCCAAAGCCACATTGGCAATAAGAGCTACAACAATAAAAGCTAAAACACCGTTTAAAAGGTGAGAGTCTCGCAACATAACAAAATCACGAATAGCTCCCACAGTACAAAAACGGCTTCGCTGAGCCATCCACCCGACAACAAGGCCAACGATAAGAGCTATCATTATTGGAGCGTGGGCTGCACCTGGACCTTTCTCAGAGAAAAAGATCGGGGCAGCACCGTCTTTACCAAATGTAGGGGCCATAATAACAAGAACAAGCAACGCCACAGCAGCAAGCGGCATGAAGAGTCCCGTTCCCTTAGGAGCTTCGTAGGAACGCCCCAAACTGAACCCCTTCCAAAGGAAAGCAATGCCAATGCCAATACCGGCAATAAGACCAATAATACCTGCAATAGAATTCCAATCTCCGCCTGCTAAACGAAGATAGGCACGCCAAGGGCATCCGAGAAAAACAAGGGCGCCGATCATGGCAAACATACCTAAAAAGAAGCGGATAACAGGAGCAGAACCACTTCTGGGAACATATTCACGATACAAAAGGGCAGAAATAAAAGAACCGAGGATGAAACCAGCTATTTCGGGACGAAGATACTGCACAACTGCTGCACGATGAAGCCCTAGAGCTCCTGCAATATCTCTGGTGAAGCACGCGACGCAAATTCCCATGTTCCCGGGGTTACCCCAATGGACAAGAAGCGCTGCCAATAAACCAACAACTCCTCCCGTGATTATGGGGCCAAGCCGAGACATAAGAAGAGAATTAAGACCTTTCAACCTGAACACCTCTCTTAAAAAATATAAATACACTATATTACATATTTTTATATTAATTATTACCACTAATGGCCATTTTGTGCAACTAAGAAGTGATTGTGCATTTTCGTTATTATTTGATATTATTAATAAAGTAGTCGTACTATTATTGGGGGAAGAAGGTGAATGTTAGCTCATGGCTGAACAACAACTTGTTGTCTTTGCTCTTGGCAAAGAAGAATTTGGCATTGAAATTTCAAAAGTTCGAGAAATTGTACGCACTCAGGAAATTACGAAAATTCCCCAGGCGTCAAATTTTATCGAAGGAATTGTTAACCTCCGTGGTCAGATTGTACCTATCGTTGACCTGTGCAAACGTTTTGGTATTGGTTCTGACGAAGAGAATGACGAAGCTCAGCGACGTATTATCGTAGTCAATATGGAATCGCAGCTTGTCGGAATTCTTGTGGATGGAGTAAGTGAAATTTTGAGAATAACAGAAGAATCTGTAGAAGCCCCTCCTCTCATGGTTGCTGGCGGTATGGATAGAGAATTTATTACAGGAGTGGCAAAAGTAGATAAACGCCTCATTATTATCCTTGATCTTAACCGCGTCTTTTCTTTTGAAGAGCAGGCGGAACTTGAAAAGGTGAACGACGACTAGCCCAATAAAGAATAAAAAAATGAAGCTGCCTTTTTAAGGCAGCTTCATTAGTTGTGCAGAAACATGAGCATCAGCTTTTTCTAAAAAGAAATGAATCTCTTCTATGTTGTTTAATCTATCAAGAAGCCAAGAAACACTCTTTCTTTCTTTAAGTATTTCAAAAGTTACGGGATAGTTGATATCAAAAACCCAACTTAGTTGCAAAACCAAAAAATCTGAGAGTGTTCTTACATTCTTGTATGAAGAGTCGTATCCTACTTTAAGTTCTTTCAATAATCCCGCAGAAATTCTCTCTTCCATCTGTAACCCAGGAATAATATCAGTAATTTTTTCTTCTTTTACATATCTGCGAATCAGATCGAAGATATCGAGCTTATCTGCATCACGAACAATTCGAGCCATAGGCAGTACAGAGGATTCCTGCACATCTTTCAGGTTCTTTTTGTTATGGAAGCGTACCCCTTCCACAATCATGTTTTTTACATCTTGACGAATTCCATCCCACGGGAAAGATTGCGCTAAAAGACCAGCTCCTTCTTCTCCATGATCTATAGATGTCGCATCAAAAAAAGTTCCATAATTGGAATACTGGGGAAAGCGCCCTACATCATGTAAAAGTCCAAGGGCATCTGCGATGCGGATATCATCTGTTTTCCACTCAAGCATTGTTGCAATAGAACTGCTATTTGCTTCTACCCGATAGCTGTGCTCTTTTTTGAGACGAAGCAACGGCGAGAGAGTTCCATCTGAAGAAACAAAGCTGTCAGCAAAATTCTCAAACCACTTTCTTGCGAGGATAAGGTGCTCAACTTTCATAGGCATATCGACCTTCTTTACTCAACATCTGTAAACGAATATTATACAGTAAAGCTTAAATAAATGGTTTCGCTTCTTTTATGAGGAACTGCGCTAAAATAAGAATAGCCAATACTTTTGAAAGGAGTGCTGAGTAATGAGAAAAATATTCATGTTTTTTTTCGCCGTACTTTTTCTGTTTGCCAGCATTCAGCCAGGTTTTGCCGAGTATGTAGAACCTCTATGGCAATTTGAAGCGGGAATGCCCCTCACTGGCACCCCCGCCTACAAAGATGGGGTTGTCTATATAGGGGATAAGGGAGGCACAGTATACGCTCTCAACGCCCAAGACGGACAAGTAAAATGGCAATATGATGCCGGCACATCAATTAATGGAGCCCCCGCTATGAATGAAAAAGCCCTCTTCGTTGGCGGAACAGATGGCCGAATTTTTGCTATTGAAATGACCTCTGGAACCCTTTTGTGGCAGACCCTTCTGGGTACGGATTTAGCACCTGGCGCCATATGGGGATCACCTGTCTACGGAACAGACTCTCTTTTTGCCGCTAGTGCAGACGGACGAGTCTATGCTTTCAATCCTGAGACGGGAGCCGTTCTCTGGACGTTTGATACTGGCCGAGAACTGCGTTCCACTCCCCTTTACCACGAAGGTCTTCTCTTTATAGGAGACCACTCTGGCCTTTTCCATGCTTTAGATCCTAAGACAGGAAAAAAGCAGTGGGGCGGCGGTTCGGGAGGCCCTATTGATACGGCCTCAACAACATGGAAAGGGTTTATCTATTTTGGAAGCTGGGATGGCAAGCTCTCGTCTGTCAAAATAAAAGGCATTATCCCTCAGTGGAAATTTACAGCTGATTCTGCCATTACTACATCAGCCATACCAGAAGATGGACGCCTTTTCTTTGGAACGCAAAAAGGAACGCTTTACTGCATTGACGCCATAACAGGTCGAAAACTCTGGACATACGGTAGTGAAGGGGCAATGCAAGCCACGCCAACTATTTTCGACAAAACCGTCTATATAGGAACAGCAACAGGAAAAGTGGTTGCTCTCTCTGCGACAGAAGGGGAAGAGCTATGGTCGTATCAAACTGAACGTGAAATACTGGCTTCCCCCGCTATAGGTGGCGGCATGGTCTTTGTAGGAAGTATGGACGGGAAAGTATACGCCTTCAAAGCTAAATAACGAAAGTAGATAAAAAAACGAGAGGCCTATTCATTTTGGCCTCTCGTTTCTATTACAGACTATATTACTAATTTTTTATTACAGATTTTTTGCGTCTCTCGCCAAAGCCTCTGCACGATCTGTCTTTTCCCAAGCAGGAATTGGATCAAGATCAATACGTCCCATATGCCCGTAAGCGGCAAGACGACGATATTGAGGTTTCCTCAAGTCAAGATCTCGAATAATAGCTGCCGGTCTGAAATCAAAATGTTTCTCTACAAGATCGGTAAGAGCGTCATCAGAAATCTTACCTGTGCCAAATGTATCAACCATAACCGAGACAGGCTCAGCTACTCCAATAGCATAGGCAATCTGAATAAGGCATTTTTCTGCCAAACCTGCTGCGACAACATTCTTCGCCGCATATCTGGTCATATAAGCTCCTGAACGGTCCACTTTTGTGGGGTCCTTGCCGGAAAAAGCACCGCCTCCGTGAGAAACCCAGCCGCCGTATGTATCTACAATGATTTTTCGGCCAGTCAAACCAGTATCCGCCATAGGGCCACCTTTAACAAAGCGCCCCGTCGGGTTGATAAGAATTCGTGTTTCAGGTTTCATTAAATATTCAGGTATAACAGGTGCAATAACGTGTTCAATAATATCGTTTCGAATCTGAGTCTCTGTTGCACCAGGATGATGCTGGGCAGATACAACAATAGTTTCTGCCATAATAGCCTGACCGTCTACATATTCAAGGGTAACCTGCGTTTTTCCATCGGGGCGAAGATAGGGTATTGTTCCATTTTTACGAACCAGAGATAAACGACGTGCAAGGCGATGGGCCAAAGCGATGGGCATGGGCAGATATTCTTCTGTCTCGTTACAGGCATATCCAATCATCATACCCTGGTCACCTGCTCCGATCTTTGATACTTCCGCCTCTCCAAGTGCTGCCTGAGCACGAACCTCGAGAGCTGAATCTACTCCCTGTGCTATGTCAGAAGACTGTTCATCTATAGCGGTAAGAACGGCGCACGTATCACCATCAAAACCATATTTGGCTCTGGTATATCCTATCTCTTTCACGATATCCCGTGCTAACTTTGGAATATCCACATACGTGGATGTACTAATTTCTCCTGCAACCATAACCATTCCAGTTGTTACAAGAGTCTCACACGCAACTCGCCCCATAGGGTCGTCTGCTAAAATTGCATCAAGAATTCCATCGGAAATCTGATCTGCAACTTTGTCAGGGTGTCCTTCTGTTACGGATTCAGACGTAATCAGAAACTTTCTGTCTGCCATTTAGCAACCTCCAATACTACAGATATAATAAAAAAAGAGCCCATTCCCCAAGAGGAAGAGCTCTTTTCATATACAAAAAGTAACACTTTCCTCTCTTATCATCCAGCTATGCAGCTGCAGGTATTGGCACCATACCTTGTTGCTGGCAGGTTGCCGGGCTTCATCGGGCCAGTCCCTCCACCTCTCAGGATAAGAGATACATTTGTAAAGTATCGAAACATCAGTTTAAGAATTATAGAGCATATTCTGAAAGTGTCAACAGGCAAACTAACTTTCATTACGATATACTTAGAGTAAGTATAAAAGAGAGACGGAGAGACGATTAGAATGAAAATTTTTAGAAGAAAGAAAAAAATCGGTTTGGCACTCGGAGGTGGCGCAGTTCTTGGGGCAGCCCATATAGGGGTACTCAAAGCCTTTGACGAATATCATATACCGGTCAGCTATATTGCAGGAACAAGTATCGGAGCCGTTATCTCTGCTTTTTTTGCTTTCGATAAAGGATGGCAAGAGATCGAGAAGATAGCGAAAGGGCTCAATTGGCTTGATATATCTGCTATCTCCCCATCGCAATTTGGCCTAGGCCTGCTTTCTAATAAAAAACTCGGCAAATTTATAGTAGATAATCTTGGAGATGTCACCTTTGATGAGGCACATATCCCCCTAGCAATGATAGCCACTGATATTACGAATGGAGAAAAAGTAGTGTTAAAAAAAGGGAATGTAGCGACTGCCGTAATGGCAAGCACGTGCATTCCCGGTATTTTTGCACCTGTCGAAATAGATAACCGCCTTCTCGTTGATGGCGAACTTGTTGAAAATGTTCCGGTGACACCCTTAAAAGAGATGGGGGCTAATTTCATTATCGGTGTTGACCTCTTTGCCAAATTCAAACAAAAGAGACCAGAAAACATTATAGAAGTGCTATTGAAATCTTTTCATATCTCTCTGCAAACAGCTACAAAATTGCAAACGGAAAAAGCCGATATTCTTATCAGGCCCGACCTCTCCCCTTTCAATACGTTCTCCGTTGAGCAAACCGATGCCTTAATTGAAATAGGTTACAAAGAAACCCAAAAAATTTTTACAGAAAAAAATCTCTTCAGCAGGGCTTTTCTATAGCTTCCAATCAACAGATTGTTGCTGAATTGTCCACAACTTATTATAGAGGTCATCTCTTTCAATTAATTCATTATGGGTTCCCTGTTCAACCACGCTGCCGTTGTTTAGCACTATAATTTTGTTGAGCCTTTTCCCCGAACATCATAGAAATTTGTGTCGCAATACTGAGGGCAAAGGCAAAAAGACATGTAAGGGCCATCCAACCATTGAGGCTGAAGAAGATAGCAAACATGACAACTACAGTAGCTGCAACGTTTACTATATCAGGAATGGTATGTGCTACAAAAAGCTCTATACGTTCAACATTTTGTTCTAACGTTTTTTTAACTGCACCAATTGATGTTCCATTCAAATAGCCCAAAGATAGTTTGCCAATGTGCCTTGCAAGTTTCATGCGCAGACCGTATAAAATACGGAAAGCCGCTACATGAGAAAACATAAGGGAGCAATACATTAACATTAAACCTCCAAGAAGGCCTGCAAAGGCTATCCACCCCCATTGCACCATAAGATTTTTATTGACATCTGAAATACTATCTGCATTTCTAAGTAGTTCTCCCAGCACCTTATAGACAGAAACAAAGGGAACAAGCATAAAAATGGCACTTATGGCAGACAAATTGGCCGATATAAAAAGCAATTTTTTCTTTTCGCCGGCAATTTCAAACAAACGGGAGAGTCCCCGCCTTTTACTCACTGTATTTTTCGTAAAATTTTCACCTTACTTGTAATAGCCCCCTTCTAACCCCTTTTAGTTGCAGGTCAGAAGGGGAATTCTACTGCCTATAACGCTCGATCAGGAGAACTAGTCATTAATATTAAAAGTTAACGTAGAAATCAAAACAACCTCATCACATACGTTTTTGTCTTCATAACCATACTTATGTTCAACTTCCGCATACCAATACCCTGCCTTCAAAGGAATAATATCGATATATCCCTTTAGGTCGGTTCTTCCAGAAAAAGCCTTATATTCTCTATCTGAAAAACCACCAAAGGTAGCTGAAACTTTGGCTGTGCGAAGGGGTTTACCATTAAACAAAATCTGAACGGGGAATTTTTCTCCGGGTTTCACTTTTGCAGGGTTTACCAAAGGCACTATTTCGAGTTCTTGTCCAATAGGTTTCGTTACAAATTCGTCACTCGTGCTCTCCGAAACATTCAAAATAGTCTTCGCAAACATTGTTACTTTTTCACAATATGTAGCGTCAGGACGCTGTGCGCGACTCTTTTGAGCCCAACCATCAGAACCTTTTGACCAAAATGTAGGAAGATATGTTCCCGTAACAATGTAACTTCCTTTTTTCAACGTCTCTTTTTCTTGATAAGCATAGTTTTCTCCTACCTGTTTCAGTTTCAAAACCCCGTCAGGTTTAATTAATTGAAGCGAGTCAAAAAGATGCACACGACCTTCCGCAATAGGTTCAGGGTTTGGGAAATCATGTCCATATCCAATTTCCGCCTTTACAAGATCTTTTTTAGGGGCAGACGCATTTACCCAGAAATCATGGGCATAAACACTGGAACTTCCCAGTAAAAAAGAAAAAGCAACAGATGCAACTGCTAAACTAAGCAGTCTTTTTTTAGCGAAATGAAACATACTCCTGTTCCTCCTCTAGTTTTTCTCGTTTTGTGGCCACAGAAACATTTAATGTTTGATGAGTCTAACTTATTTTTTAATAAACGTCAAGATTAAATAATGTGGTTTCGCGATAGGCTCAACCCATTCGTAGTCTTTCTTATTACTTTTATTGGAATAGATATTCTCTGGAGGGAAGCCGACAACAGCATTAGCTAGGAGAAAAAAAATCAAATAAAAATAAGGGATAAAATCCAATTTTGCCCCATTTTACTTCCCTTTGTTATTTCTTAAATTATTTTTAGTGCGATAATACTTAATATAAAAGTAACAATATTATTGGTGAGGGATGGAAACATAAAAGGGAAAATATCGCAAACAGTCACTTCTTCTGTTTTAATCGAAACTTTTTTCTTTCTATACTTAAGGATGAGTTTTATCCCGCACAATTAAATATCGATACAAGTTGTTAGCTTTACACATTGGACTTTTTAGTCTATTCACGTTATAACAAACAGAGAATTCCAATATTAATTATTGAACTACAACAAAAAATCAGGAGTGAATGCTTTAATGAAAATTAATCTTATTTTTGGTGTTATTGGAGATAAAATTTTACAGCTTAAACGCAGACATCAGTATCAAATTCAAGCTATGGTATACAACCTCCTTAATAAAGAGTATGCTCATTTTTTACACAATGAAGGGTTTATTTA
Source organism: Aminobacterium thunnarium (assembly GCF_055390565.1). NCBI lineage: Bacteria > Thermotogati > Synergistota > Synergistia > Synergistales > Aminobacteriaceae > Aminobacterium > Aminobacterium thunnarium. Next base: position 2,332,462 of record NZ_AP042412.1, on the reverse strand, counting down.
TGAAGGGAAACGTCATTTTAAATTATTTTGTTTCTCAAAACTTTTTGGGAACGGCCCTATAAAACGAGAAAAAGACTTTTTATATATCCCTTCCCCCGTGAAACTTTCAATAACCTCTCCTGTTAACTCCATTCTTGAACAACTTGCTAATAATGCTCTTTCCTTGGGAGAAATAAGACTAGGAAATAATTTCCTTCAATGTAAAGAAGTAACTGTTGAAAACCCCCAAGCAGAATCAGAAGAGATACTAGTACAAACCCTCTCTCCAATAGTCTGCTACTCTACCCTTAAAAAATATGACGGAAGCGATTTTACTCACTATCACTCTCCTTACGACCAAGAATTCGGAGAACAAATACATGCAAATCTCATAAAAAAATTCACTCTAATAACATCAGAAAAAAGTGAACTAAATCAAACAATAAAAATAGAAAAATTGGGACGGATATGGGAATCGATAAGATTTTTTAGCCCTGAAGACAACAGACCAATCAAGGGGTGGAATGGCAACTTTCGACTTACAGGTTCTCAAGAACTCTTACAAACAGCTTTAGACGCTGGTCTCGGTGCAAAAAATAGCTCTGGATTCGGATGTGTTGAACTTGTAGAACGAGAAAGGAGGTATAAATAATTGGGATTTATTAACGCCACCTATGAATTAGGTAAATTAGTTTCAAATAAATTAAACGACCCTGAATTTATAGATATCGAAAGTTATTTACAACTCCCCATGCCCGTAATCGAAGACAAAGAAAGATCAGGTAGAGTAATTAGAATATGGCTTAATGTAACAGACAGCACCGCAGAATGTATCAGAGAACCAACAGGGGTAGCAACCCCAGTGGATTCCAATGATGACGACTTCATTCTCTGAATCCCCTCGTTTAGGAGGAACTCTTGTCTGGTACTTTACTATATGCAAACGAGAGGTGTGGCTCATGGCTCGAGGAGTAGAACCAGACAGAGATGACGAATTTCTCGCTTTGGGGCGACTTATAGATAAGACAACTTATAATCGAGATCGACATTGCATTGACTTCGGAAATAGCAAATTCGACATCATGCGCGAAGAAAAAGGAACATTAGTAGTAGGAGAAATTAAAAAAAGTAGTCGTTCCATCGATGCCGCACGATTACAACTAGCACACTACCTTTATGAACTCCAAAAAAATGGAATCGAAGCTAGAGGGGAATTATTATTCCCGAAAGAGAAAAAACGCGAAGAGGTGTTACTCTCAGAAGAACTAAAAACACATCTTGAACAAGTTTATCAAGAGATTATTGCAATAACATCCCTTGAATCCCCTCCTTGTGCGAAAAAATGTAAGTACTGTAGAAACTGCGCTTACAATGAATTGTGTTGGAGCTGATAAAAATGGGAAAAACACTCTATGTACTTTCGTCAGGAGAACTTAAACGAAAAGAAAATACCATTATTATAGAAGGTTCAGAGGGTAGAAAATTTATTCCTGTAGAAACAACAGACGAAATGCTTATTTTCGGAGAAGTAGATTTAAACAAGCGTTTTTTAGAATTTTGTACTGCCAATAAAGTAATGCTGCACTTTTTTAATCACTATGGATATTATCAAGGGACATTTTACCCTCGCGAACACATGAATTCAGGAGCTGTAATCCTTGCCCAAGCTAAACATTGTCTTGATAACTGTAGAAGGCTTCTTATAGCTAAAAAGTTTGTAACAGGTGCTATAGAAAACATGAAGAAAGCATTACAATATTATTCTCGACGTGGAAATATTGAGCTCGACTCCATAATTGAAAAACTTACTGTTTTTAGTAATTATGCAAAAGAACAAATTGGGATATCAGAACTTATGGGGATAGAAGGCAATGCACGAGATTGTTATTACACAGCGTTTGATCTAATAACGGGTGGAGGTTCCTTCTCTATGAAAAAAAGAAGTAGAAGACCCCCTCAAAATCGTATAAATGCTCTTATAAGTTTCTTAAATTCTATGTGCTATGTCACGACTTTAGCACAAATTTACAAAACACATATTGACCCCCGCATAGGTTTTCTTCACGAAACTAACTTCCGCCGTTTCAGCTTAAACTTAGATATAGCAGAAATATTTAAACCAATAATTGTAGACAGACTCATTTTTTCTCTTTTAAACAAGAAAGAAATTCAAGCGAAGCACTTCGGAGCTCAGTCCGGAGGAGGAATATACCTTTCAGAAAAAGGGCGGCCTATAGTTTTAAAAGCATGGGAAGAACGTTTAAATTCTACTATTGAACATCCTCGTCTTAAAAGAAATGTAAGTTATCGAAGCCTTATTAGAATGGAAGCGTACAAAATTGAAAAGCATATACTCCACGATGAGGAGTATCAACCTTTTGCCATGAGGTGGTAAGCCATTTTTGTCTTAATGATTTATGATGTAGGTGTAAAACGAGTCAATAAAGTTTTAAAAATAGGTCGAAAATATCTAAGCTGGGTACAAAACTCTGTTTTAGAGGGAGAGCTTACTCCGGCAACTTTTACTGCTCTTAAAATTGAAGTAAACAAAATCATTAAAGACGATTACGATAGCGTAATCTTTTATGTATGGAGAACAGAACGATATACTTCAAGAGAAATTATGGGCAAAGAAAAAGGTGGCGCGAGTATCTTTGTATGATTGTGTCGACCCCCAATAGCGCTGAAATCATGGGAGATCGACACAATCTTTTTTCTAGCAACAAATCCAGTACTCATCAATATAAAGACTATATACACGCACCTTGAAAACATAATATTGATTCCTTCGACAAAATACGCAAATATAGTAGAATGAAGGGGGTAAACGCTTTTCTAACTTCCTATAAGGGATGGAAACAGTCCCATCTTTCAACAAAAGCAGGGGGGTCTCTAAGTTTTCTAACTTCCTATAAGGGATGGAAACCCACACCCGTAATCAAGCATAGAACGGCATTGAAATCTTTTCTAACTTCCTATAAGGGATGGAAACCCAATCACATTCACCCATACGAATTACAATATCATGCTTTTCTAACTTCCTATAAGGGATGGAAACTGCTATAAGTTTGCCAACGAGATTAAAGGAGCTAATCTTTTCTAACTTCCTATAAGGGATGGAAACGAGCTCTGGGAGCAGCATGAGCCGACGGACGTAGCCTGCTTTTCTAACTTCCTATAAGGGATGGAAACTATGAAGGCATAAGCCCTGTATGATAACCACCATTCCTTTTCTAACTTCCTATAAGGGATGGAAATATATTTATTAAAAGCTGATAAGGAATATTTACGCACTGGTTTTGAATTTATAAGCGTCAGCCTTTAATAAATTGTAATTTTATTTGTATGTTTTTATAATTAAAGACTGTTCAGCGACAACCCTATCGACTAAATAAGACCCCCTCGGAAAGATCACTTTTTATTCAAAAGATTGTTTTAAATTTGGATTCTGTTAAGACCTGTGTTATCTTTAATATTGTATGGTGTTGACTATATATTACACTCATAGTTATAACACAATTTTATTTAGTTGTAAGAAGAGTGAAAGTATTGCATATTTCATTAGTTTTTTCAGCAAGAAATAATTTATATATTCGTCTTCCGTGCAGCAACCATAATCTACTTAAGCGATGGTCTACGATCTGCTGGAGAATCCCAAATTGACAGCGTTTCTGCATGACGAGGACTACATTCAGGGCAAACGCCATTTTAAGCTCTTCTGCTTTTTCCGTATTTTCAGTGGAGGGGTGATTCAGCGCGAGAAAGGCCACATAAGGCTAGTCAACTATCTGCTGGAATGCACTGGCGTGACGGTTAAGAATCCCGTGGTGTAGAGGGATGAAATTCTCGTCCGCACGCTGTCACCCATTCTCTGCTATTCAACGATGAGCAAGGCCGACGGAAATCTCTTCACCGTCTATCACACTCCATGGGACAGCGATTTCACCAAACAGATAGAGAGCAGCAACCTACGAAAAAGTTCGCCATCTCCCATTCCGGCGAGAAGGAGCCGGGGGGGTATGGTCTTGAAACGCGTCTCTAAAGTACATCAACGCACCGACTTTTTTCGTATGGGCGAACGTGTTATCCCCTGAAGGGCTGGGACGGCCTTTTCCGCCTGAGGGGGCCGAAGGCCCTGCTTCAGAAAGCCGTCGACTGCGGCCTGGGAAGCAAGAACTCCGCCGGCTTCGGCTGCGTGGAGGTGACTGAGAAGAGGAAAAGAAAGGAGGAATAGATCTTGGGTTTTATCAGTGCGGTCAGGGATCTGGGGGAGCTTGAAGCACGAAAATCCGATGGCTCTGGTTGTGACGATCTGGATAGTTTTCTGCAGTTGCCCATGCCTCTAATCGAGGACGAGGAGCGACGCGGAAAGGTTATACGCGTCTGGCTGAACGTGGATGACCCGGGGCACAATCCGCTGAATGTCGGCGGGATCGGCAAAATAGATCTTGTCGATTACATGGCGGGTGACGGGGAGGTCGAGGAGAACAAGCGACGCTATCTCTATCGTAAGCCCGTGGGGAGTAATGTGAGCTGGGGCTTTTCTCCCATCTACAAGCTGGGCAAGGGTGAGGTTGATGGTATTGAGAAACTTCTTGGGAAAAAAGAAAAGTGGCGTTCTGATAAAGATAGTCGATTTTACAAATTGGAACATCGAGTGCTTGCTGATTATGAGAAATCGGGCGTTTTGGAGGATGGCGCCACGGAGCGGATCATGGAGGAACTCGAAGGTAAGGCCGACAGAATAGCGGAACTGTGGAGCGATAAAAAGCGTTCCTATCTCTTGCTCTTTGGCATCGACAATAACGGGACCTTTCTCTCTCCAGGTGAGGTTGAGACCTTCAGGAACTATTTCAAGGCCAAGCTGGAGAAGAATCTGGGCGGAGGCACCTCTGGAACCTGCGGCCTCTGCGGTCGCACCGCGGATTCGATGGTCAATATGGACAAGGTATTCAAGTTCGCCACCTTCGACAAGGTCAGCTTCCTGCCGGGAGCATCCGGCGGTAAGGGAGTTAAGGAGAAGGTCTTTCCAATCTGTGATGATTGTTTCTCGGCCCTGTCCAGGGGCAGGGAGGTGCTTGATGGGTCCTTTCTGGACGGCCGTACCGTGCCCGGCGTGAAGATCTACATAGTGCCCGAGGTTTTATTGGGTCGCGAGGGATTGCGTGTGGCTTCCCACCAAACTCGGGATTTCATTCATAGCGGAATTGCGATGGAAAAACATGTTTTCAGGAAGCTGGCAAGGCAGGACAACTCGCTGATTCTTCATTTTCTGTTCTGGGAGAAGAACAATTCTCAGGAGAGGCTCCATCTGATGGTGGAGGACGTTCCCCCCTCCCGGCTGAAGAGGCTCGAGGATCTATGGGTGGAGAGTCACAGGACCTTTCTCTGGAATAGCTACGAGGAGCCGGTCTTTGATCCGAAAAACGTAACTCTGGATCAGGGAATCAGGATGACATTTCATGTTCTGGCCTCGCTGGCTGGAAAGAACGATCAGGATAAGGCGGTCATGAGGGAGCGGACTCTTGGAATCCTCGGTAGGCTGCTGGGCGGCGAGCGTGTGGATATCCGTGGCGTGAAAGAGCTCATGATATCGCGTTTTACGGGGCTTTTCGCCAATTCCGAGTGGCTTCGTTTCGGCGGAGTCGAGCTTAGAAGGATGGCTGCGGTTATCGACTTTTTGACTAGATCTAACAGGAGGTGAAGTGCGGCATGCATTTTGAGTTCTTTGAGGAATTTGCGGATCCCTACATGAAGACGGAAAGCGGCAGAGGAATCTTCGAGGCCGGTATAGTGCTGGGTATGGTGGCACTTGGAGAGGCCGGCGGCAGTGCCCAAATCGACAGTGCTCCCATATTCAAACAGATGAACTTCGGCAGGATGAAGAAGAGGGATATCTCGCGCCATCTGGCACGAATTCCCGAGCTTACGCGAGCCTATCGTCTGGATTATGCCGGGATGATAGAGTCCCTCGCTGCGCGGGCGGGGGAGTTGCTCCTGATGGGCAGTGAGCGCGAGTTGGGCGTGGACGGTAATTTTGCCTTTTCCGTGGCCTTTCTGAACGCGAAAAAGTACTTCTGGACCATCTTTAAAAGTGATAAGAAGGACGAGGACGAACCGGAATCCGAGAATGTAAAGGAGGAATTGTGATATGGCATTCAATAATCGAAGGGAATATCTTTTTATCTACAGCGTGAAGGATGCAAATCCCAACGGCGATCCACTTGACGCAAACCATCCCAGGCACGACGAGGAGACCGATCAGATGCTTGTCTCCGATGTGCGGATCAAGCGCACGGTGCGCGATCAGTGGATGTTGAAAGGGGAAAAGGTTTTTGTCGATGGCGAGCCCAAGACGCTTCTTGACAGGGCGAATGAGGTGAAAAAGGCTACCGCCATTAGTGATTATAAAAAAGCTATTCCCCAATGTCTTGACGTCAGGGTCTTCGGAGTTACTTTTGCCCCAAAGAGCGAGAAATTGAAAAAAGAAGCTTTTTCTCTGACTGGTCCGGTGCAATTCAAGTGGGGCCGCTCGCTTCACCGCACCGAGGCGAAGCTGATCCAGGGTACTGCCGCCTTTGCCAGCGGAGAAGGCAAAGACCAGCGTTCCTTCCGCAATGAGTACATCGTCCCCTTTGTCCTTTTCGGCGTCTACGGCATTGCCAACCAGTACGCATCGCTGAAGACTGGTGCTACCAATGATGACCTGGAAAAGCTTACCTCAGCACTCTGGAAGGGTACCACCAATCTGATCACCCGCAGCAAGGTGGGGCATGCTCCCAGAATGCTGATGGAGGTGACATACGTCGATGATTACGACGGTGCCGTCGGTTCTCTGGACGAGAAAGTCGCGCTTAAATCACCAGATGGAGGGGAACTCTCCGAAGACGAACAGCTCGCCCTGCGCTCCGTTGACGATTTCAGGCTCGATATTAACCCTCTTGTCGATAAGCTTGCTGTCCGCGAGGGCGACATCGAGAAAATCCGACTCTTCATCGACGGAGATCTGGAGACGGACGGCATGGACGAACTTGAAGAGGCGTTCGGAGAAAAGCTCGAAGTCGAAACGAGGTGAGGAACGATATGGCCGTAGTATTTGAGATATCCGGTCGTATGGCCATGTTCCGAAAGCCCTATACGACCACTTCGTCCATATCCTACGTCTTTCCGACTCCCACGGCGCTGGCTGGGCTGATTGCTGGTATCGCAGGCATCTCCCATGAGAGCGATCGTGATGCCTGTTTTGCCGCCTACTGGAGGAAGATGAAGGGCACCAGTGTTTCCGTCTCCATACGTAACCCCATATCCTGGCTGCGGCAGACAGTTAACTTCTGGAACGTTAAGGAGCCGCAAAAGAACCCCCATACTCAGGTTAAGCACCAGTTCGTGGCCAATCCCCGCTATCGCGTCTACGTCTCCGGAGGACTGGAGGGAAGGCTGCGAACATATCTGGAACGGGATGCTTTCGTCTACACTCCCTGTCTCGGAGTCGCCTACGCCCTGGCTGATATCGATTACATCGGCAGCTTCGATCTTTTCCCTGCAGAGACGGGGCCTGTCGGTGTCGATACCGTGGTTCCGTGGAGCGACGACATGTCGATGGATGTGCTGGAGTCGGGAGGAGCCTTCAAGGAACTGATGCCCTACAGGATGGACGATACGCGCAGATTGATTGAGAGCGTTTCGGTGATATATGCCACATCGCCGGAAAAGAAAATTATCCTGAAGGAGAGGGGGAATGTGGATGTCTCGCGATGCGGAGATGACGTGGTCGCCTGGTTCCCTGCCTGGTGATGTCCACAGCCATCCCGACAGGCTGCTTAAGGATCACCTGGAGGGTACGGCCGAACTCGCACTGGAGCTGGCACGAAAGCACGGCCTTCCGGTAGAGTCGTTGTTGTTGCGAAGGGTCGCCGTCACTCACGATCTTGAGAAGGCACATCCCCTCTTTCAGGATTACCTTCTCAAAAAAAGGGGGAAGGGCGTCAATCATGCCTTTCACTCTTCCTGCTTTACTCTGGACACTACGAGGAATCTCTGGGCCGCAGAGGCGGTGAGGTGTCATCATACCCATCTGGACGATGCCGATACAGCATGCAGGTTCTGGATCAAGAGGGAGGACGATCTGGCGGAGCTGCAGTCTCACATGAGGGAGATAGTTCCGTCGTGGAAGTTCCTTGTAACGCAAGAGGAATGGGAGGATTTTATCGACGATCTCTGGGAAGTTAAGATAGGTAAAGAGGACTGGCTCTCGCTTCGGAGTCTCTACTCACTTCTCGTGACCGCCGACCGGATGGACGCCATCGGAGTATCTTCGCTCGACTTCGATCCCCTTCCGAAATTCAGTCCCATGAATTTTGGAAAAGAGGAATCCACCCCCCTCGATGGATGGAGGCAGAGCGTCCACGACGATTGCATGAAAAACGCAGGCAATATCGACGGTCCGGGCCTGTACACGCTGACTCTGCCCACAGGCGCCGGGAAGACGACGGTCGGACTGGAAATGGCCCATCGTCTGGCGACGAAATGGGGCTACGGAACGATAATCTACGCACTGCCCTTCATAAGCATCATCGAGCAGAACGCCTCCGTGGCAAAGACCCTTTTCGGTAAGGACAGCGTGCAGGAGGATCACAGCCGAGCCTACGGCGAGCTCACCGATGACAATGGAGCGAAAGAAAATTCATGGGCCCGCATGTCAGCTCTCTTCCGCTATTGGAGAACTCCAGTTGTGCTGACGACAATGGTCCAGCTCTGGGATGCCATATTCGATCCGAGGGCCAATGCCTCCATGGACTTTCACCGTCTCAGTCGGGCCGTCGTGGTGCTAGATGAGCCTCAGGGCATCGATCCCAGATTGTGGGACGGCTTTGGCAGGATGCTCTCCTTCCTCAGTGAAAAATGGGGTACAGCCTTCATTCTCATGACGGCTACCCAGCCGCACATAGGGGAAGGGCGTGAGATAGCGCCTCCCGATCTGGACTTTCCCTATAATAGGCATACATACAGCGTACTTCCCGGCAAACACAGTCTGGACGAACTGCCCGAGCTGCTTTGCGACAAACTTTCCGTCGACGACGGTTCCGGTCTGATCGTGCTGAATACCAAGAAGTCGGCACTCAAAATATATCAATTGCTGAGGGATCGGCTCGATGGCCCGGTGCTCTTTCTCTCCGCCTGGATGGCTCCGCGACATCGCCGGCGCATCATGCGCTATCTTAGATATCTGGAAAAGAAAGGCAATCCGCGGAGGAAGGGCATACGACATCACCTCATATCTACTCAGGTCGTCGAGGCGGGTGTCGACCTGGATTTTGACTGGGTTTTTCGCGACATGGGGCCGCTGGACAGCGTCATCCAGGTGGCCGGGCGCTGCAACCGCCATCTGAATAGAGATGATCCGGGCAATGTGCTAGTCGCCGAGCTAACCGGCGGTAACGGCAGATCCTTCTGCGGTATGGTGTATGATGACATTCTGCTTGCCAACAGCAGGGACATTCTTGCAGAAGAGAAGAGTTTTGGCGAGAATCAGGTGCCCTCGTTGGTGAAGCGATATTATGATCGAATATTGGAAGGTCTTTCCTACAAGCCGGTCTGGCGCAATATAGAGAAAGGCAAATGGGGACAGAAAGAAGATTTGATCAAGAAGGAGGACGAGCGTAGGAATGAGACGGTATTTGTGGAGCTGGACCGCCACATTCGCCCCATACTGGAACGTCTGTGCGGTACGAAATGGTCTCTGGAAAGGCTCGATGAAAAGAAGCGTCTCGTGCGCCAGGCACAGCAGTACTTGATCGAGGTACCGCTTAAGGAATTGATGCGATGGCAGGAGAAAGTGGCGACCGTTTCCACCAATGACAACATCCCCCTGATCAGCAGGTACGGGGAGGAAGAATACTGGTTTATCGCCAGAGCTGCAATGGGCATTATCTATGACAGAGTCACCGGCTTCGTCCCGGCGGACATGTATGACGGAAGTGACCTGGATGATCCGTTTATCTGAACCGCCCCGCATCGGCGGCACACTTCCCAGCTCAAGATGGATGTGAGCAAAAAAATAGACCCGAACTACGACAGCGTGATATTCTATACGTGGCGCAGTGAGCGCTACACCAGACGCGAGATCATGGGAGTGGAACGCGGCAACTCCGATTTCCTGATCTGAATTCGCATGTGTCGACCCCCAATAGCGCAAAAAACCCGGGGGATCGACACAAGCGTCAAAATCCTGAAAAGTCACTGTTCACGGTTGTTTAGGGGATTTTACCGAACCTTGACAACGAAATATGTCGAATAGGTCAAAATGGGAAAATGTAGAAAAATACAGGGGGGCGGCGCCTTTTCATACTTCCTATAAGGGATGGAAACTGTCAAAAGATAGATCGGTTCGAATGAGTCATTTTGCTTTTCATACTTCCTATAAGGGATGGAAACCTCGCTCTATCGGGCTTGAGAAAATCTCCGACACTGCTTTTCATACTTCCTATAAGGGATGGAAACCTTCCTAGATTCTGCGGATCCTCTTTTTTATCAGCACTTTTCATACTTCCTATAAGGGATGGAAACAAAAACATAGATAAAACGCAAAGCGAGGGCTCCATACTTTTCATACTTCCTATAAGGGATGGAAACTTTCAATTCAGCCAAAAGCGAAAACTCCCCGCTCTGCTTTTCATACTTCCTATAAGGGATGGAAACTCGCCCCTGAGGTTGGCATCTTTCTGAGCGTTCAACCTTTTCATACTTCCTATAAGGGATGGAAACCTGGTTGCGTGGCTCGGAGCTCCATCGAACCGCAAGGACTTTTCATACTTCCTATAAGGGATGGAAACATCTAAAGTCAACCGCCACGTTGGCGGCGAATGGGGCTTTTCATACTTCCTATAAGGGATGGAAACCAAGGTACGGATTTGCCATACATCGAAATCGCGAATACTTTTCATACTTCCTATAAGGGATGGAAACTTGTTATGCGCCTCTCTGAATGAACTTTTTGTAGGCCCTTTTCATACTTCCTATAAGGGATGGAAACTAAACTCAGAAACCCCGAACTATCAGACGAAAGAAGCTTTTCATACTTCCTATAAGGGATGGAAACAAAGTATCTACAACGTTAGAAAGCACAACCAACGTCCTTTTCATACTTCCTATAAGGGATGGAAACTTGTGCACTATCTTGCCCAGCACTGTGATGATAATACTTTTCATACTTCCTATAAGGGATGGAAACCTAAATCAGCCCATTCTAAAGCAGATAGAGGAGGCCCTTTTCATACTTCCTATAAGGGATGGAAACAGCCTAGAGACAATCCTGTCGCCGCGCTCTCCTAACTTTTCATACTTCCTATAAGGGATGGAAACCGCGATATGAAGAAGCTCTAAAAAGTGTAATACAGCCTTTTCATACTTCCTATAAGGGATGGAAACTATTACACAGATGGTCACTTTTTAATTAGAATCCCTCTTTTCATACTTCCTATAAGGGATGGAAACTGCAAAAACTTCTCTCGGAGACGAGAAGATGCTTCACTTTTCATACTTCCTATAAGGGATGGAAACAGTCGGTAAACTTCTTCAACCTCCATGCCGAGTTTTCTTTTCATACTTCCTATAAGGGATGGAAACGTTCCGTGGAAAGTTCTGCAGGGCTCGGAAGATGGGCTTTTCATACTTCCTATAAGGGATGGAAACTCGGCATCCCTGTTTCCTGTTTCCACGCCATCCGCCTTTTCATACTTCCTATAAGGGATGGAAACTATTCTGCTCCTTGCAGCTTAGAGCGATGAATAGTTCTTTTCATACTTCCTATAAGGGATGGAAACGGCGTTTCCGTTGCCTACCTCGTAGGCGAAACCGACTTTTCATACTTCCTATAAGGGATGGAAACCATACTTTTGCCATCGTGAAAGCGTGGAGCAAGTCCTTTTCATACTTCCTATAAGGGATGGAAACCGGTGATTGATTAAATGAGCTTCATCGACAAGTACACTTTTCATACTTCCTATAAGGGATGGAAACTAGTAGAAGAGAGGGAGATAGATGAATCTAGAAAACTTTTCATACTTCCTATAAGGGATGGAAACCTTTATATGAGACAGCTCGGGCTTGCGCAGAAGGACTTTTCATACTTCCTATAAGGGATGGAAACCTGACTGGACTACCGTTTCCCATGTACCTAATGTCCCTTTTCATACTTCCTATAAGGGATGGAAACCAAAATTCTTTGGGAGTGAGCCATTCCTCTTCTTCCTTTTCATACTTCCTATAAGGGATGGAAACACAGTACATACGCCAACGCTTCCTATCCCATCGCCACCTTTTCATACTTCCTATAAGGGATGGAAACAAGGCAAGGTAAACAACTCCTCGCTCCGCGGCATACGCTTTTCATACTTCCTATAAGGGATGGAAACTTCGGAGATGGAGGGGAGCGGCGATTCAGGTGGTTGGGACCTTTTCATACTTCCTATAAGGGATGGAAACCCGTAATACACGCCGTCATTTCCTATGCAACTCATTCTTTTCATACTTCCTATAAGGGATGGAAACTCTAGCCAGTCGCCCCACCATCCCATCATTTCTCGTCTTTTCATACTTCCTATAAGGGATGGAAACCTTCTCGCAAAAACGAAAAATGAGCAGCAACGAAAACTTTTCATACTTCCTATAAGGGATGGAAACTACTTTCTCTTTTATATCCCGCGGAGCAAGCGATATTCTTTTCATACTTCCTATAAGGGATGGAAACTCGAACGTCAAGAGCGTATCGTTCTCTGTCGTGATACTTTTCATACTTCCTATAAGGGATGGAAACTTCCTACTCAAGCGGAGAAGTGTATATCCCTGGCGACTTTTCATACTTCCTATAAGGGATGGAAACGGAGAATACCCCCGTCCTCTAGCCACTCTTTCATTTCTTTTCATACTTCCTATAAGGGATGGAAACTCATCTACTACCCCTCCTCTTCATTCTATAATTAGACTTTTCATACTTCCTATAAGGGATGGAAACAAGGGAGTAGTCCAGTGTTTAGGAGGAATGACGCAAGCTTTTCATACTTCCTATAAGGGATGGAAACTTGCATTAGAAAAGCTACTGGGCTTTTTGAAATAGAGCTTTTCATACTTCCTATAAGGGATGGAAACATCCAAGAACGACAGAAGCGTCAGAGCCCCCAATTCCCCTTTTCATACTTCCTATAAGGGATGGAAACGTATGGCATGGCTAGACTTTGCATGGCGAGGCATGGCCTTTTCATACTTCCTATAAGGGATGGAAACATTTGTGCCTCGGGGATTTCCTCTCCGGCGCACGGCGCTTTTCATACTTCCTATAAGGGATGGAAACTCCACCTCTCTTTTAAAAGCCATAACAGCATTTTCTTCTTTTCATACTTCCTATAAGGGATGGAAACAATTCAATTTTCGTTTCTCCATTTTCTACCCCTACCTTTTCATACTTCCTATAAGGGATGGAAACGCGGGCGATGAAAATCTAGCGCAGGACACAAGGGTACTTTTCATACTTCCTATAAGGGATGGAAACTCCAAGCATGCCCGGAAACAAAATGACACAGGGGTTCTTTTCATACTTCCTATAAGGGATGGAAACCCGATCCTGTATGGTGTGATTTAGTATCAGTAGAAACTTTTCATACTTCCTATAAGGGATGGAAACGTGCAAATTTTAGCTGAAGCCGATGATCAGGCAGGGCCTTTTCATACTTCCTATAAGGGATGGAAACACCAACTCAGAAATTATACGCCCAGAGGGTCCCGGATCTTTTCATACTTCCTATAAGGGATGGAAACTGCAATACCTAGAGAAAGCGAAAAGAAAACTTGAACTTTTCATACTTCCTATAAGGGATGGAAACGAAATGAGTTTTCAGCTGCGTCTATTTCTACCGGAGACTTTTCATACTTCCTATAAGGGATGGAAACTTTCCCTGTTTTGCGACTTTTTGATGTTCATTGAATCTTTTCATACTTCCTATAAGGGATGGAAACCCGTAATACACGCCGTCATTTCCTATGCAACTCATTCTTTTCATACTTCCTATAAGGGATGGAAACTGACTTAACATTGTAATCCTCAAGTCTGGGTATTCCCTTTTCATACTTCCTATAAGGGATGGAAACTTCACAGGCACGCGCGGGAGACACGATGAACAGGACTTTTCATACTTCCTATAAGGGATGGAAACTTCGTTGACAATGATTTACGCTACTCATTTTTTTTTCTTTTCATACTTCCTATAAGGGATGGAAACCTTTCCCTCCCCTAATATAACCACAAGCTTCATCATTCTTTTCATACTTCCTATAAGGGATGGAAACTCTTGTATCTGTACACGTGTCATTGTCCTCTTTTCCGCTTTTCATACTTCCTATAAGGGATGGAAACGCAAGTTGTTTTCGTGAAAGACCTGCTTTTTCTCGAACTTTTCATACTTCCTATAAGGGATGGAAACGCACATTACAACGGTGGCAGTGGCGGGGCAAGAGCTCTTTTCATACTTCCTATAAGGGATGGAAACGAAAATTCGGCGATCATCTTCGATCTATGCTAGAGGCTTTTCATACTTCCTATAAGGGATGGAAACTTTGTATTCAGGGGTTTATGATTGTCTAGTGGTCTGCTTTTCATACTTCCTATAAGGGATGGAAACACGTCCGTCAAACACGTGCATTGTGAAGGCTCCACCCTTTTCATACTTCCTATAAGGGATGGAAACCCTCCACAAAACCCGCCGTTGTCGCATGGCCACCCACTTTTCATACTTCCTATAAGGGATGGAAACGCCCTTTGGAACAGGGCAAAAAGTGTAATGGAATTACTTTTCATACTTCCTATAAGGGATGGAAACGTGCTTCATCTTGCTCATAAATAGCATCTAGAATATACTTTTCATACTTCCTATAAGGGATGGAAACCAAAGTACACGTATAGCAGAACAGCAAGCGGGAAGACTTTTCATACTTCCTATAAGGGATGGAAACGTTGTAAGTTGGCAGCAATATCTAGATATGACATCCTTTTCATACTTCCTATAAGGGATGGAAACAAGCCTTGCAAAGAGCTTGAGCATTTTTTGTGGTCCCTTTTCATACTTCCTATAAGGGATGGAAACTATTTATTCGCCATGCGGTATCTTGCATAGCGTTAACCTTTTCATACTTCCTATAAGGGATGGAAACTCTTTTTCTTCTGCTTCGATCAATGCCTCATTCATGCTTTTCATACTTCCTATAAGGGATGGAAACTAGTATTTCCTAGCTGAACCTGTGTTGTAATAGGATCCTTTTCATACTTCCTATAAGGGATGGAAACCCGACGTAACAATTGACTTGCCCGCCTTATCAACCACTTTTCATACTTCCTATAAGGGATGGAAACCTCTCTATCACTCTTCAAATAATGTGCAGAAGATACTTTTCATACTTCCTATAAGGGATGGAAACCAGCAGTATACAGCGGAAGAACTGTTTGAATGGGGCTTTTCATACTTCCTATAAGGGATGGAAACAATACGCCCCATTCAAATCGTGGGTTTTCCCAAGAAACTTTTCATACTTCCTATAAGGGATGGAAACGAGAATTCGGCGATCATCTTCGATCTATGCTAAAGGCTTTTCATACTTCCTATAAGGGATGGAAACCAAACAGCACATGGCCGCCCCCTTTGCATCAACTATCTTTTCATACTTCCTATAAGGGATGGAAACTTGTTCTTCCTCATCGCTTGTCACGTCTTGTTGTACTTTTCATACTTCCTATAAGGGATGGAAACAAAGCTGTTCCTGGACTTTTGCTGAAACCTTGCCACTTTTCATACTTCCTATAAGGGATGGAAACCCGAACCTTCGTGTCTCTATTTCAAAAAGCCCAGTACTTTTCATACTTCCTATAAGGGATGGAAACGAAAAGTAAGCCGGATACCGTAGAACACTCCACTGTCCTTTTCATACTTCCTATAAGGGATGGAAACCATATTCTGCTACATCCTGTTACAAAAATGTAACAGCTTTTCATACTTCCTATAAGGGATGGAAACATGGTATTGTCCTTGCATCATCATTTTTGGTCTTGTCTTTTCATACTTCCTATAAGGGATGGAAACTTTAGAAATGACAAAGAATAAGGGTTAACATTTCAACCTTTTCATACTTCCTATAAGGGATGGAAACAGGAGGTTTTATATACATGTTTTCGGTCCCGTGGTTCTTTTCATACTTCCTATAAGGGATGGAAACCATATTCTGCTACATCCTGTTACAAAAATGTAACAGCTTTTCATACTTCCTATAAGGGATGGAAACAGGAGGTTTTATATACATGTTTTCGGTCCCGTGGTTCTTTTCATACTTCCTATAAGGGATGGAAACTGAATGCGTGGAGCTATGGCAAAATGAATGTTGTGACTTTTCATACTTCCTATAAGGGATGGAAACGTCGAAATATATTGAACTAATCCCAAGCCTGTTTTCCTTTTCATACTTCCTATAAGGGATGGAAACTTCAAACAGCGCCATTTGAAATCCTCCAATAGCCTCCTTTTCATACTTCCTATAAGGGATGGAAACTCTCAAGAAAACCTGTATTTCCACGAAAAAGAGAATCTTTTCATACTTCCTATAAGGGATGGAAACTAGTCCTAAATTTGAGAGAAGAGAGCCACTTTGAAACTTTTCATACTTCCTATAAGGGATGGAAACCTCAAAAAGGGCGACGATTTATAAATGAGCTTTTTGCTTTTCATACTTCCTATAAGGGATGGAAACGATGATGGTTTGAATCAAATGGGAATTAATATCGGCTTTTCATACTTCCTATAAGGGATGGAAACCGACCACCCCTCGTCAAGATCCGATAAGTCTTCAGTGCTTTTCATACTTCCTATAAGGGATGGAAACACTATGAAGGGAGAAAGCGAAAATGAGGAAAATCACTTTTCATACTTCCTATAAGGGATGGAAACATGTCCTTGTCAGTTATGGAGATATCTAACGTTTTGCTTTTCATACTTCCTATAAGGGATGGAAACCAAAGCTGCGCTCTGTGTATTCCATTTGCTCAAGAAGAGCTTTTCATACTTCCTATAAGGGATGGAAACAGTTGCATGCCAGCCAATATCATGAAGCGTCCTTCCTCCTTTTCATACTTCCTATAAGGGATGGAAACTTGATTCAATGGGAACTCGTGTTGTAGATCGAAAACTTTTCATACTTCCTATAAGGGATGGAAACCCTAATAATTCGCCCAAACACACACAAATGTTTTCAACTTTTCATACTTCCTATAAGGGATGGAAACTTAGATGGCCGAGAGTGGAATGAGTTCCCGGGGGACCTTTTCATACTTCCTATAAGGGATGGAAACTGCTAACCCACAGTCAACACAGCGAGCCCTCGATGACTTTTCATACTTCCTATAAGGGATGGAAACGACTTTTCATGGCCCCACCCTGCGATCATTTAATCTTGCTTTTCATACTTCCTATAAGGGATGGAAACCTGCATTCCCTGTTATGCTCGTTGGGAGCTTCCCATCTTTTCATACTTCCTATAAGGGATGGAAACAAAGTAAAGCCATGACTTCCTGTAGCCTGCGTTGCAACTTTTCATACTTCCTATAAGGGATGGAAACTCCGGTGTATGCGCTAGTTAAAAACAACCGCCCCATCTTTTCATACTTCCTATAAGGGATGGAAACTAAAAGTTCTGTATTCTTCCTCCGTTGGGTTTTTTACTTTTTACGCTTTGTATCTCTTCCAAAAGAAAATCGCACTTCTTTCCCCAAACAAAAAAGCCGGCCTCAAATTCAAGGCCGGCTTAACTATTTTTCTACTTATGCAACAACGTGTTAGGCGGCAAAAATCGCCGTAGCCCGTTACAGAGTTCAAGCCATTTTCCTAATTCTGATAGGCCCGATTAAGATGCTTTTCCCACTTGCCCTGAAACAAGGTGATGACCACTACTACAAGCCAATAAACAAGCATAGCTGCCGCATAACATTCAAAGTATCTATACGAGTTAGATGCTTCTATTTTGGCTTTTCCCATCACTTCGGTAACTCCAATGGTAAAGGCCACCGCCGTCCCCTTAAGGGTCATTATCAGATTATTGCTCAATGATGGCAGAGCAATTCGTCCTGCTTGAGGCAATATGATTCTCCGCGCTACCTGAAAATTAGTCATGCCTACCGATAATCCCGCCTCGTATTGGCCCTTCTCCACAGCGGAAATAGACGACCTTATAGTTTCAGACATGTAAGAAGAAATATTCAAGGCTATCGTCATAGAGGCTGCGGCAAAAGCCCCCATTCCTCTAAGTGGAGTAATGAAATGAGGCAATCCAAAATAAATAAAAAACATTTGAGCTATTACGGGGGTGCCTCTAAAAATAGAAACATAGAGTTGAGCAAGAGGGTAAAGAACCTTGATCTTAGAATTGTAGATCAAAGCAATTAACACTCCCAAAATCAGGCCGCCTAAAAAGCTTAGTGCTGTCATTTTCATGGCAGCACTAAGTCCTTTTAATACGAGAGGTAAAATATCAATAAAATAATTTAGATCAAAAACCTTCATCGCATGTCATTTCTATTCTATGTTCTATTTCATTCCGCTGAACGAAGTAATATCTAATCCAAACCACTCCATAGAGATTTTGGAAATAGTGCCATCTTTACGAAGTTCTTCTAATACTAGATTCACTCTATCCATTATTCTCTGACTATTCTCGTTTCCACGAACGTAGGGATATCCAACAGGGGTCGCCAACAATACCAAGGGATCTATTTTGCAATCGATACCCATTTTACGAATATCTCCCATCATAGTTATAGGGTTGCCAAAGTAAGCATAAATCCGCCCCATATCTACGTCTTGAGGAATATGTCTGAACTCTTCATATGGAACCACTTTGATTTTTTCATCGGGATCAAAGGTTTTGATTACTCCTGCTGCGGCAGATCCTAATGCAACGCCAACCTTCTTGCCGTACAAGCCTTCAATGGAAGTAACCTCTGGGGTTCCCTTTTTTGTCATAAACTGCAACGCTCCGCTACCATAGCTATCGGAAAAATCATATTTCTTTTTGCGCTGAGGGGTAATGCCAAGAAAATGAGTTATAGTATCAATTTCGCCGTTGTCCAAAAGGCCAAAAAGGCCGGATATGCTGTTATATTTATATTCAAGTTTCAAGTTAGCTCTCTTAGCAATTTCTTTCCAAAGATCGGCTTCAAACCCCTTAACTTCTCCGTTCTCTTTAAATATATAAGGCTGCCCGTCCTCTTTAGCTCCAATACGAACCAATAAAGTTTCAGAAGAAACCTCAGCCGCTAAAGCGGAACCAACACCCATTAACATAAAAGCCATAATCACTGCTGTAAATAAAGAACTACGAATTTTACAGATCATTCAATACTCTCCTTCGACGTTATATTTTGTTATATTTCAGGGTCATCAAAAAATGCCCTGATAAAACCCAAAGTAGCCTCGATTCCACTCTTCAAACAACGGGGATCCGCGTCAAATTTAGGATTATGATGGGGTGCTCCGTACCCCAACTTTTGATTGGCGCATCCCAATAAAGCATAGAGACATGGGAAATGGGTCATATAGCGCCCCATAGTATCGGAAGCCATCCACGGCTCTATCTTTACTAAATCTTCTTTCGGGAAAATTTTTTGAAGAGCATTATCTGCAAGAGATACCAGGCAAGAATCATTCACCACTGCTGGATATGGCCCTAAATAATTCATCTCACCTCGACATGAAAAAGCTCTGGATATGTCTTCTACCATAGACGTTAACGCGTTTTTGGCTTTCTCTTCTTGTTCTGGGTCAAAAAAACGAATCGTTCCTGAAAAAGAACACTCCTCAGGAATGAGATTACGAGCTGATCCGGCATGAACACTACCGATAGTAAGAACTAAAGGTTTTATAGGATTAACTATCCGCGAAGATATTACATTGATACCACAAATAATCTGAGCGGCACATGTAATTGGGTCTGCTGTTTGATCGGGCCTCCCACCATAGCGTCTACCCCTTCACCTGTCTCCTCTCCAGACTCAAAACAAAAGTATATGTTTCCTGGAAAAACAACACTATCACTAGACAAGACCTTGGCTACGGCAAGAAGAATGGCTTGATGAAAATCATGACCACAAAGATGTGCTGCATCTTCCGTTAAAGAGCAAACTTTTTTCGCGCCTAATAAATTCGACGGGGATTCAACACAAGGAAGAGCATCCATTTCCGCACGAAGCATTATAGATTTTGAAGCTCCACTGCCCTTAAGTACCCCAAGTATGCCGTTCTCCACTACAGAAGAATAAACGCCACGCATACGACATCCTCCATAGATATAACTCTTATTCTGCATAGTTATGACGTAGTATAGTGTACAGTAAAACATTTTGTCAAGATTAGTTATCATCAATAAAAAAAGCCGGCCTCAAGTTTGAGACCGGCTAAATCTTTTATTTTTACTTACACGGTGAATAACCGCAGCTAAAACAGTAAGCACATCCAGAAATCATTTCCATGGGGCTGCCACATTCGGGACATTTCAAATCCCTATGTTCTTCTTCCTGCCCTTCTTTTTCTATCAATTTTTCAAGAAGCATGGCGATAGCATCTGGAATAGAGCGCGCAATATGTGTATCATCGTAGTCGAACACCCAATATTCCTTTCCAGAAAGGCCTTTCAACGTAGCTATAAAGTCTTCAAGTTTTCCACCACTTCGCAAGCCGATTGAAATAGCCCGTGAAAGAGCTTCTGTCATGGCGTTCAATTCTGAGCCGCTTTTGCCTATTGTTGCAAAGACTTCAAAGGGGTCGGTTCCATCAAAATTAAGGGTTACATACATGCTGCCCCACGGAGTCTTCTGCTTAATCGTCTTTCCAAAAACAACAAGCCCTGGCCGTTTTTTAACTTTGCTTGTGTGAGGAACTTCTTCTTTCTTTTTAACTTCAATGGGTTGAGCGGAACGAGAGCCGTCTCTATAGATGGTGATTCCCTTGGCTCCCATTTCATAACACATTTCATATACTCTCTTCACGTCGTCTACTGTTGCCGAATGAGGCAAGTTCACTGTTTTACTAATGCCACTGTCGATGTATTGGGAGAAAATACCTGTTACCGCAACGTGTTCATCAGTAGAAATGTCATAAGCCGTTACATAGTTCGGGTTAGCGATTTGCCCTGTCTGTTTCAGTTCTTGCAACTGTTCTTGGTCTATGAGCTTATGGCAAAATTCTCGCATTTCATGGCCTGAGCCGTCAGTTTTCATTATGCGACGTGTCCACGACCATGCAAAGTTAGGCTCAATTCCAGAGCTTGTATCCATAAGCATGGAAATCGATCCTGTAGGAGCAATGCTTAGCCGCCGACTATTTCGAATCTGCCCCGTAGAGAGGGCTTTCAATACTTCTTTTACTTTTGAAAGACGTTCTTTGTCGTCTCCCAGTCTCTCGTTGTTTATAAGGCTTTCAATAGCATTAACCAATGTATAAGGAACCGTCTCTGTCTGCTTCATGAAGGCTAAAACGGCATTCATGTCATCAAGATCGGCCTCTTCAAACCACGTAGAGGTAAAGAGCTCTTCTTGTTGTATCTCTGCCTTGAAAGCATCAAAAAGCTTTTTAACCAAGTGGCTTTCATCGAAAGGAGTTTTGCCCATAACTGAAACAAGCTCTTCAGTTGCAGAGAGAGCGGCAGCTGACATGCTTTCTCCGAGAGCCGTACAATACTCATTGAAAGAGTCAGAGCCATAACGCATTCCAAGCATAATAGCAGCATCAGCAAGCCCCATAACACCAAGGCCCACCGGACGAATTTTCTTCGTTCGTTCCTCAATGCGAGGCAACGGATACGAGCAGGCATCAATAACAAGGTCAAGGTAGTATATTGAACGATAGACCTGATCGATAAAGCCCTCAGCATCAAAAGCAGAAACACCGTCTTGTGTCGTAACAAAGGCTTCAACGTTGATCGAACCAAGGTTGCAACTCGTATAGTTAGGCAACGGCTGTTCGCCGCAAGGATTCGTCGATTCAATGCGCCAGTCTTTATCAAGTTTTAGAAGGTTGTCGGCATTCGCTCTGTCAATAAAGAAAACTCCGGGATCTCCCCTTCTCCACGCACTTTCACACAGTTTGTTCCAAAGCTCTTCAGCTTTAACGGTACGTGCTTCTGTGCCATTAATACGGGACATGAGCGAAAAATCGCCGCCGGTATTCACCGCTTCAATCAAGGCATCTGAAACGCATACAGATATATTGAAGTACGAAAGTTTTCCTTCTTCGACTTTGGCATCAATAAAATCCATAATATCGGGATGATTGTCGAAAAGCATTCCCATGAGAGCAGCACGACGACGTCCTCCCTGAACAACAACAGAGCCCATGGTATTCCATGTCTCCATAAAGGAGATTGGGCCACTAGCCTGTCCACCTGTTCCACCGTTAATTCCTGCCCCTTTTTCTCTTAGCCATCCAAAATTGCCACCAACGCCGCCGCCGAATTTACTGATGATGCTGGCGTCTTTGACGGAATCGAAAATTCCTTCTATGCTGTCGGGAATGTCAATAACAAAACACGCAAAAAGCTGCTGGTTTTTTGTTTTCGATGCAAGTAGCTTTTCGTAGTCATCGAAGGTCATGTCGTCAGGTGATTTATAGATCATCGACGCAAGCTCTGGCTCGATGGTCATTCCCGCTCCGGCCCCGAAAAGGCATGGGGAATTAAACAAAAACCTCCGGTTTAGAATATCGTTAAAGATGTTCTTTTCCAGGGTTTGAAGCCAAGAAAGAGCGTGAGAATCATTTTTGTCGAGATAGAGGGTCTCGGCACTGGCGATAATACGCGCCACACGGCGTGCAAATTCCTCAAAAGAACGCTCCTGACGTACCGCACCTATTTCCTCATCGTAACGATCAATAAAATAACGCTGGGTAAGAAGCCACATGGCATTTTCTGACAAACGAGGAGTTGAAGGGTGCTCAAGCACGCTCAGGTCGATCTGTCTATTAAAGCGTTCTTGAAAATGTTTCATCATATCTCTCGACCTCTCTTTATAAAATTACCCTATATATAGGGCTTATGAAAAGTAAAAACGCTAATTATAAATTTAGCACAAAATTTTTTCTCATTATATGGTCGTAAATACTCTTTTTTTCTTGGGACATTTATTACAATACTACCCAGGGTGTAACATGATATCATAATGCTGCATGTAAAAAGCATAAACTTCTGCGGAGGAGGAAGAGTAGTGAGTACATATAATTTCGATACTATTATTGATCGACATCATACTTCGTGTGAAAAATGGGATTTTCTAAAACAAAAATTCGGGCGTGACGACTTGCTTGCCATGTGGGTTGCTGATATGGATTTTACAGCCCCTCCAGAAGTTATTGAAGTGCTTAAAGAACGAGTTGACCACGGGATTTTTGGCTACACAGGAAAAACAGAAAGCTATTTCGAGTCAATTGTACAGTGGGTTGACAAGAGACATGACTGGAAAATTAAGCCTGAGTGGATATGCCATTCCCCTGGTGTAGTTCCTGCGCTCTCCATGGCTGTTCTCGCTTTAACTCAGCCTGGCGATGGTATTATTTTACAAACACCTGTATACCCTCCCTTTTATAGTTCAGCAAGCGGTCAGGGACGTCATATTGTAGAGAACCCTCTTGTGCTTCGTGATGGCCATTTTGAAATTGATTTTGATGACCTTGAGAAGAAAATAGATCCGTCGGTAAAAATGTTCTTCCTTTGCAATCCTCATAATCCGACTGGTAGGGTCTGGACAGAAGAAGAATTGCGAAAGATTGGCGAAATTTGTGTTCGTCACAACCTTATTATTGTGTCTGATGAGATTCACTCAGATATTATCTATAAGGGATTCCGCCATATTCCAATTGCATCTCTTTCTGATGAAATAGCAGCGAGAACTATTACGTGTATTGCTCCAAGCAAAACTTTCAATATTGCAGGGCTCTCAACGTCTGCCATTATTATTCCTGATGAAGATCTTCGAGCTCAGTACACTTCAATCCTAAAATTTCTTCATATCGACAGTGGAAACATCTTCGGAACATTTGCTCTGGAAGCTGCATATCGAAAGGGAGAACCTTGGCTTGAAGAGTTAATTGAATACCTTGAAGGAAACGTAAATTTTATCGAGGAATTCCTGAAAGAGAACATTTCCTCAATAAAGCTGATTCGACCGGAAGGAACATATGTTCCTTTCATTGACTGCCGTGAACTCGGCCTTTCTGGCGACGAACTTCTTGATCTGTTCGTCAATAAGGCTCGTGTAGCTATGAACAACGGAGCCTGGTTCGGTAAGGGCGGCGAGGGCTTTATGCGTATTAATATTGCTGCACCTCGAACCGTTATCAAAGAGGGGCTCGAAAGAATTGCACGCGCTGTTGCGTGTATTGAAAAATAACGATAGATAAAAAGAGCGGAACCTCTGTTTATGAAGGTTCCGCTCTTTTTTACTCTTTTATTCCGTTCTCTCTTTTAAGGGCTTGCCCAAGTTCTTTCTAATGTATGGACAATAAAGAGCTGCTACAGGATTATGTCCAAGTTTCCGATCTTTTACAACTAATGTCGTCACTGGTGCTTTCGAGTGACGGTAGAAAACAGAATCATGACCTACGCATAAGCCTAAAAGGATATTGAACTCACATCCCGCCTCGTTTAAAACTCTGGCCTGCTCGGCAGGATTGCATGAGGCACTTCCCAGCCAGGGGCGTCTTTCCATTCCAAGGCTTTCTTTTGTCATGCCGCCAACTTTGCAACAGACAGAATTGAGTTCAAACTCCTTGGAGATGATATCCCCCAAAATGGCAGCTTCTTCGGCAAAACCAACACAAAAAGCGAGCCCCAACTTTTTAAATCCCATTCGCCGCGCAAATTCCAGTGTTTCATCAACTCGACAGGCTTCTCCATAAAAGAGAGCTTCGATCTCTGCTGAAACGGTAACAAGCCGTCTATCGAGAGAATTTTCCTCATAGAGAGCCAAGCTGTCTTTAGTAACACATGGATTTCCCTCTCTACAAGGGTGGGCTTTACACTTATGACACTGCATGCTCAGATGGGTCCTCCTCTGCATATCGTCGTGAGACGAAATCAATAATGATATTATCTACGTTTGTCATACCTTCGATATTAATTGCTGCAGCATTGGCAACAGTTTTTTCTATCGTTTCATCAACAACGCCTTGAGGCCCATCGAGTTCGTTTCCATCAAGCACAATCATAGCTGCACAATAAGCCTCGTATGCTCCCGTTCCAACCTTG
Organism: Aminobacterium thunnarium; assembly: GCF_055390565.1. Lineage (NCBI taxonomy): Bacteria > Thermotogati > Synergistota > Synergistia > Synergistales > Aminobacteriaceae > Aminobacterium > Aminobacterium thunnarium. Next base: position 2,307,163 of record NZ_AP042412.1, on the reverse strand, counting down.
AGAGCACATGTATCTTTTGCTCCATCACAAAGCATACCAACGAGGTTACTGACAAGAATCTCAACAGCCTTTTCTACTTTATGCAAATCTTTTGAAAGAAGGAATGTTATACCAGCTGCTGCACCAGCTCCAGCGGCAACGCTGCACCCACATACAGGGCTTAACCGTCCCATTCTGCTTTTAAGAAAGCTCGTGGTAAGGTGGCTGAGTGTAATAGCTTTTGCCATTTCTTCTTTATTTTTATGATAATGCTCTGCCACAATATATACGGGCAAAATCGCTGTTATTCCGTGATTTCCGCTTCCAGCACTGCTCATAACAGGAAGGGGAGCTCCGCCCATTCGTGCATCTGAAGCAGCGGCAGAAATAGCTTTTATTTTATTACCAAGGGTTCGGGTATCCCCATCTTCAACATATTTCATCATGGATTTACCTACACCGAGCCCTAATTTTCTCTTAGGATCAAGCCCAAGTTCGGCAATTTCCATATTCATTCGTACGCCTTCCATAACATAATCAATGTCCTCTTCGTCCATATCATTCATGATGCTTACGAGGTCACGATAGGACATTGCTTTGATCTGGTCAGGAATACTTTTTTCATCGTTTTTATTTGCATTCTGAGAAATTCCTTGAAGGGCATATGTTGATTTGCCATCAAGAGTAACTTTAACAATATTAGTGTGGCTTCCTTCAATGACACATTCAGCGGTGTGATGTTCTGTCGTCACTATAGCCCGCACATATACACCATGTTTATTCATGTCGGGTAAAACTTTAACGCAATTCTGTTCTATGAGGCTCTCTGCCTGCGTTACAGCGTTATCAGTACAATCTCGCAATACTTCAAGGCCGTAATCAGCATGACCACAAATGACCGCCAGAGCGGCAGCGATAACATTTCCTTTTAAGCCATTTGTGCCTGGGATGCCGACTGCAATTCCATTCTTATAGATACTGCTGCTAACCGTTGCTTCTACATTTCTGACTTTCTCACGGCCGGCCTCTTCCCACGCCCGGGCGACAGCCAACGCTACCGCACCGGGCTCAGTACACCCAAGTGCGGGTTTTACTTCAGAGTGCAAAAACTCTTTCACTGTAAACATATTTCTTCCCCCTTTATATTGTGCTAGGCTAAATATTCTTTATCTGAAGCAGACAACTCTTTTGAACGAGCAATAACTTGCTCTGTTAATTCAACAGATTTTCCTATGTGTTTTGAATAATCCATAACAGCATCAAGCTCAGCTGATGACACATGTTTCTTTATTTCAGGGTCATTCATCAAAATATCTCGGAACTTCATATTGTTGTTTTGTGCTTGCATTACGGCATCACGAATGAGATGGTGGGCTGTTTGTTTTCCTACTTTTTTACCTATATAGAACATGAGAGCTTCAGAGAAAAGCATTCCATGGAGCATATCTAAATTTTGGGAAATTCTTTTTTCATTGATATCCAAACCAGCTAAGACAGCGTTACACGCCTCAAGCATCTTCGCTGTCATAATACTGCTTTCCGGCATAGAATGCCAGTCTAGACGCCAGCTTCTTGTATCTCGCTCGTGTTCAGAAATCATACCCTGAAGTCCAAGATTTGCATTAGAAATAACGATTCGAGCCATTGCAACAACAAATTCAGATGTTTCGGCATTTCTCTTATGAGGCATAGTGCTGCTACCAACATAATGTTCTCCCAGAGGCTCTTGAAGTTCGAGAATTTCTGTTCGGCTTAACTGGAATATCTCGTTTGCGATTCTTCCTATGGTTCCTGCAATCATTCCCAGTACGGAAAGATATTCTGCGAATGTATCACGAGAGCTTCCCCAGCCTGTTGCGGGAACTCCCAAGTCTAATTCTTTCATTACACCATCTATTGTTTCAAGAGCCTTTTCACCAAGGCCAGCCATAGTACCTGTGCCGCCATGAAGCATTCCTACGAAAAGAGTCTCTTTCATATGTTTCATTCGCTCAATATCTCTACGAACTTCAGCAATCCACCCTGCAAATTTCAAGCCTAATGTAATAGGAAGTCCCTGTTGGTTGTGAGTACGGCCTGCCATGGGGAAATCTTTATATTTTTCAGCAAGTGGAATCAATATCTCTTCCATACGGCAAAGATCTCTGAAAATGATGTGATATGCATCGCGGATTTCCATAACCATTCCAGTGTCTTCAATATCTTGCGTTGTGGGGCCATAATGGATGTATTCTCCAGCATTACCCTCGCAGATATTCTGAACAGCTTTAATAAGAGGAACAAAGGAATGTCCAGTTTCAGCTATACCTTTTTTGATAGCGTCTATATCAAGAAGCTCCATATGAGCTTTTTTCTGAATTTCCTCAGCTGCTTCTTCAGGAATAACTCCAAGTTTCCCTTGAACTTTAGCTAAAGCAGATTCGATATCCAACCATCTCTGGTATCTTTTTCTATCATCAAAAACAGCTCGTGCTTCTTCTGTTCCCCAACCATTTTTATAAAATTCAGAATCAATAATATGAGACATCTCTTAAGCCCTCCGCTTATAGTAAGGATTCAAAATCAAATGCATTAATTTTATCCATGTCATATGTCCAACGAACAATACTTTCTCGTTTTTGCTCTGAAAATCGATACGATGTCAGTTGGTTAAACTTATCAATCATTTCTTCACGACTCATTGGTGTTTCTGGATCCCCACGTCGGTATAAGTTCTCTTTCGTAAGAATTGTTCCATCAACGAGCTCTATAGAAACTTTACATGGACGACATTTAGGAAATTTCTTATTTACATCTTCATCAAAAACTAGTTCAACTTTCTTCATTACGTTCTGGATAGTTGAATCTTTTAAGGTCTCTTCGGTCATATTGACAAAAGTAATCTCTTTTTTCGTTATCAAGAAGGCCAAACAGAACGGTATGCTAAATTTTGCTTCTTCCAATGTCCGTGGATTAAGAATGCCAGCAACATCGATGGCTTTTTGATAAACTCGAGCTTCAATCCGCTTGATTTTCTCTGGGTCAAGTGGAGTTTTCTTTAAAATTTTTTGAGTTGCGTCGATCATGGAGTGGGTCTGTCCACAAGTGGGATACCCCTTAAAGTTAACCTCACTCACTTTATATAGAGTTCCTAATCTATCGTTTAATTTTGCATAATTACTCGATGGGGAAACCGCTTTACAAAAGCCTTTTTCCCCTTCGAAAATATGCTCAGGACCAGGAATATTCTGTTGAGCAAGACGAGCAGCGATAATTCCTGAAAGAACAGCTTTCCCTGGATGGAATGGTTTTGCTTCTACCTGTCCATCAAGAAGGAATTGCCATAAACCGGATGCCTGAGCCCCAGCATGAGCAAGTGCCCAAACAATTTGTTCTTCAGATAGATCTAAAATTTTCGCCGCCGCAGCCGTAGCACCAAAAGTTCCTGCTGTTGCAGTCGTGTGCCAAATAGTGTAGTGATCTTGCCCAAGACACTCTCCTACACGGATAGCCAAATCGTATCCCGCAACAGCTGCTTCTATAGCCTTGTGACCAGTTATGCCTTTTTCTGCTCCGAGAGCCCAAATTACCGGAAAGACAACTGTTCCGATATGCATAATCGATTCACGGTGCCCATCATCCACTTCAGAAATATGCCCCAACGCTCCATTGGCAAAAGCAGCCCAGAGAGGATCCGTTTTCTGATCGCTTCCTAATATAGAGAGATTTCCAACCCCACCCATTTCAAGAGCGAAGTTTATATATTTTTGAGTTACGTTAGGATGCTCATAGGCGTTCAGCACCGCCCCTAACCAATCCAAAACACAATCTTTTGTTTTAGCTACAACTTCTTCTGGAAGTTTTTCGTAGGCAACGCCATGAATAAAAGAAGCTAATTCTCTGGAATAACTCAATGTTTTTCCTCCTTATGCGTGGGGTCCTACCATGTTTTTAGGCTGCACCCACATAGAAAACTCTTCCTCTGTAACGTACTGAAGAGCAAGAGCCGCTTCTTTCAATGATGTTCCGTTTTTATGAGCTGTTTTAGCTATTTCAGCTGCTTTGTCATAACCAATGTGAGGAGACAAAGCTGTAACAAGCATGAGAGAATTATTGAGATTATGCTCAATTTTTTCGTTATTAGGAGTAATTCCAGCAACGCAATTCTTCTCGAAAGAAATCATTACATCAGCCAATAAACGGCAAGATTGCAAGAAGTTATAGATAAGCACCGGCATATACACATTAAGCTCAAAGTTGCCCTGACTTGCAGCAATACCAACAGCAGTGTCATTCCCCATAACCTGAACGGCAACCATAGTTACAGCTTCACACTGCGTAGGATTAACTTTACCTGGCATAATAGAACTTCCCGGCTCATTGGCAGGGATGATAAGTTCGCCTAAGCCACAACGAGGACCTGATGCGAGCCAGCGAACATCGTTAGCTATCTTCATAAGATCAGCAGCCAAGGCTTTGAGAGCACCATGTGCGTACACTAATTCATCTTTACTCGTTAAAGAATGGAATTTATTCGGTGCGGTTTTAAAAGGAAAACCTGTCAAAGTCGCTATTTCCTCAGCCACAAGGCGAGCAAAATCGGGATGTGCATTTAACCCCGTACCGACAGCCGTTCCCCCTAACGCAAGTTCTTTGAGACTGTCACTTCCTTGCTTAATCATCATTTCACAGCGATCAAGCATATTCACCCAGCCACTAAATTCCTGTCCAAGGGTAAGTGGCGTTGCGTCTTGCAGGTGAGTCCGGCCAATTTTTACTATATCCATAAAAGCTTCAGACTTCTTTTGAAGAGAGGCCCGCAATGTTTTTAACGCAGGCAAAACACTTTCTTCCAAAGCAAGAACTGCCGCTATATGCATAGCTGTCGGGAAAGTATCATTGGAACTTTGCGACATATTGACATGGTCGTTGGGATGAACAGAAGCTTTTTCGTTTATTTGATTGGCTCTATGCGCAAGTACCTCATTCACGTTCATATTTGATTGGGTGCCACTTCCCGTTTGCCAAACTACAAGCGGGAAATTTTCTGAAAGTTTATTATCTAGAGCTTCATCAGCAGCCTGTATAATCGCTTCGGCCTTATCTTTATTCAATTTATTAAGTTTAACGTTAGCAAGAGCTGCGGCCTTCTTCAAAATAAAAAAGGCATGAAGTACTTCTGCAGGCATCTTTTCCGTTCCAATTTTGAAATTCTGGAAGCTTCTTTGAGTTTGGGCACCCCACAACTTATCGCTGGGGACACGCACCTCTCCCAAAGAATCTTTTTCTATTCTAAAATCCATGGTCTGCCTCCTAAGAGTTTTATACTCGAGCTACACCTGTTTTTCTGGCTGCCTCTGCGACAGCTTTGGCAACGGCCGGGGCAACGCGAGGATCGAGAGCTTCGGGAATAATTCTTTCAGCTGTGAGTTCATCATCAGAAATGAGCTCAGCGATAGCTTTACTGGCAGCAAGTTTCATCTCTTCGTTGATTGTGCTTGCGCGAACATCAAGAGCGCCTCTGAAAATGCCAGGGAAACCAAGACAGTTGTTGATCTGGTTCGGGAAATCGCTTCTCCCTGTAGCAATAACAGCAGCACCGCCAGCCTGAGCTTCATCAGGATAAATTTCAGGCGTAGGATTGGCCATAGCAAAGATAATGGCATCTTTGCCCATTGTCTTTACCATGTCAGTGGTGAGAACTCCAGGCGCGGATATGCCGAGAAATACGTCGGCTCCTTTCAAAACATCTGCAAGAGAACCTTTCTCTTTGTTGGGGTTGGTCTCTTTGGCGATCTCTTCCTTGGCCCAGTTCATATGCTCCGGACGGCCATCATAAATGGCGCCGCTTCGGTCACACAAAATAACATTCACAGCCCCGGCAGAAAGAAGGAAACGACAAATAGCCATTCCCGCAGCTCCGGCACCACTCATAACAATTTTCACATCTTCTATCTTTTTCTTCACCAATCTGAAGGCATTGAGGAGACCGGCGAGAACGATAACGGCTGTTCCATGCTGATCATCGTGAAAAACGGGGATATCGCAAATCTCTTTTAAGCGACGCTCAATCTCGAAACATCGAGGAGCAGAGATATCTTCAAGGTTGATACCACCGAATGCTGGTGTAATAAGAGCGGTAGTCCGAACAATTTCGTCAGGGTCCTGTGATTTGATGCAGATAGGGAATGCATCGACTCCGGCAAAACGTTTGAAAAGAACAGCTTTTCCCTCCATAACGGGCAATGCTGCTTCAGGTCCGATATCGCCGAGTCCGAGAACGGCAGAACCATCGGTAACGACGGCAACCATATTCCCTTTTGACGTAACGTCATAGACGGCTTCAGGATTCCTTTCTATTTCACGGCAAGGTTCGGCAACTCCTGGAGTATAGGCAATGGCCAGATCGGCCATGCTCTCTACGGGAAGCTTGCTCGTAATGGCAACTTTCCCTTTGGATTCCTGATGGGCAGATAGTGCTTTAGCGTAAATTTCCTCTTTGCGCATAATTTAAGAAACCTCTTTCCTTATAAATATTTTCTTAAAATTTCATTAATTTATTGAAGCACTCTTCATCTGTTTAATCTTTTTAAGAATAGGAGCAATAGCAAAAAGCGTTGCAACAATCAACATGACAAGACTGATAGGCCGCTGTAAAAAGATCATGTATGACCCTTTTGAAAGAACGAGACTCTGATAGAGCCCTCTTTCCATCATGGCGCCTAAAATCACGGCTAAAATTAACGGTGAATGTGGCAACTTAAGTTTGTTAAAAACAAATCCTAAAATTCCGAAGAAAAGCATTACCCAAATATTAAAGACGCTATTTCCCACAGCAAAAGCACCGGTAATGCATAACATCGCAATAACACTCGCGAGAACTTCTTTAGGAATTTTGAAAATAACTCCTGATAAAAATTTCCCCAGCATAATTCCCAGTGGCCCCATAAGGATATTTGCTACAAAGAAACCAACAATGATAAGGTAAGCCACTTCTGGGAAATCTTGGAATAGAGAAGGACCAGGTCGAAGTCCTTGTATCATCAATGCGCCTAAGAAAAGAGCTGATGTGGAATTTCCAGGAACTCCGAGAGCCATCAAAGGAACCATTGAACTTGCAACTACAGCGTTGTTGGCTGCTTCTGGCGCAGCTACTCCTTCAGGAACACCAGTTCCAAACTCTTTATCTTTATTACTTCGAATAGCTTGGTCGTATGCTAAATAAATGGCCATTAACATTCCTGCTCCTGGAATAACTCCAATTACGTTTCCAATAGCGGAAGAGGTAAGCCATGTAGGTAAAAGACGCTTTACCATCTTCTTATCAGGCAATACTTTTCCAATTTTAGGAATATCCAAAGAGACATTCCCCTTGCTCCTTTGTCCAATTTCTTCAGCTACTTCCAATACTGACGTTACTCCAAAAAGACCGATCAACATTGGGACAAATGGAATCCCCTCTAGTAAATATGGGTTTCCGAAGTCAAAACGGGGAAAACCTGTTTGTGGGCTCATGCCAATAGTAGCGATAAGCAGTCCTATTGCACACACGATAAGGCTTTTAAGAACATTCTTTCCTGACATACCTGCAACTGTACTTAAACCTAAAATTGCAAGAGCAAAGTATTCAGGAGGGCCAAAACGCAAGGCATATTTTGCAAGAACCGGCGCCAAAAACATAAGAACAAGGGAACTGACTAATCCGCCAAAAACTGAACTTGTTGTTGAAATACCAAGAGCTTGGCCAGCCTTTCCCTTTAAAGTCATCTGATATCCGTCAAGAGACGTCACCACAGAAGAAGCTGTTCCTGGAATTTTTAAAAGGATCGCCGGAATAGAGCCACCATAGCAAGCCGACGTATAAACACCGACAAGAAGCATAAACGCGTAACTTGGATCCATAGAGAACGTAACAGGAACAAGTACTGCTAACGTAATAGTGTCATTCAGGCCTGGCAAAGAGCCAACGACAAGACCTATACAAACACCAATGAAAAGGAAAAGAAATACGCCTGGCGTAAAAATTTCAACAAATGCAGACAAAATATGTTCCATTTATATCGATAGACCTCCTTAACCTCTGGTTTATTTATCCTTCTACAAAAACGCCAAGAGGTAAGGGAACCCCTAAAAGGAACCTAAACACGGCAAAAATCACAAATACTGATAAAATAGCCGTTATAAGGGCTCTCTTTTTATTGGCATAACCAAGGTTGCACATTATAAAGAGCATTAAAGCTAATGAAGAAACAAGGTAACCTGCTTTAGGAAGAATAAGAATATATACAGCAATGGAGATAATAACGGAATAAACGCTCTTATACCGTTTTTTTTCGCTCTCGGATTCTACTTCTTTCTTGCGTTCATTAAGGCTACGTCCAAGCAAAGGTGCTGCTAATAGAAAAATGACAACAGCAACGCGCTTGGGAAAATGTGCAGCAATATCAGGAAAATTTCCAGCTTCGATAAATACAAATACGCTTATAACCAAGAGAACTATTGCCAATAAGAAATCTTTTTTCCAATTTTTCATGGGCCCACCTCATATGATTCGGGGGCAAAATTTCGTTTGCCAGACGATGCCCCCGAATTTTAATCGTTAAAATAAAATTACTATTGATTCAAAGTTGGAACTATTTTTTCGAGCTCAGTTGCAACTTCCTCTACATAAGATCCGAAATCAGGTGCATTTCTATAAACCAGTGGGTAACCAGCTTTAGCCATACGAGCTGCAAAATCCTCATCGTTTATTATTTTTCCGAAGAGTTCATCAAGTGCTTTGACGGTTTCATCTGAAGTTCCTTCTGGAACAGCTAATCCTCTAAAAGCACCCCATACAAGGTCAGTTCCTTCCTCTTTGAAGGTAGGAATAAAAGAAAAATCTTTTGGTCTCTCGTTTGTCATAACACCGAGGGCACGCATTGTTCCATCTTTAATGAAGCCGGATGCTTCTCCAAGAGCCATCATTCCCGCTTCTACGTGACCGCCCAAAAGCTGCTGTACTTGCATAGCTGCGCTTTCATTATGTACATATCCAAATTTAACGCCCAAACGATTCTCAAGAATGAGGCAAGCAATATGGTGAGAGGTAGAGTAGCCAGGAGTAGCAAGGCTAATTTCTTTTGTTTTAGCGGCTCCGATAAATTCTTCTAAAGTCTTATACGGAGAATTTTCTGGAACCATAACAATCTCAGGGTCAAAACAATACATTGCTATTGGTTTAAATGACTTATGTGTATATGTAGTTTTTTTAGTCATTGGATTGGTAACAACAGAGGATGTATAAGCCAAAATTGTGTATCCATCAGCTTTAGCCTTTGATACAAAAGTCTGGCCGATAACAGCACCGCCACCTGGCATATTTTCGACAACAATTTTTTTCCCATTCATATATTTGGGAGCAACTTCAGCCATTAAACGGCATGTAACATCTACTCCGCCGCCTGGAGCAAAAGGAACAATAATTTTAATGTTTTTCTGTGGAAATGTTTCTGCGGCAAAAGCAAAGGAACCAAAACAAAGAGTCACAAGTGCAACTAAAGCTAAACATGACATAAACTTTTTCATTGTACGTCCTCCCCTAATTTCCCTATTTATTTTTTTACATTATCAACAAAACTGAAAAATCTTATTTCCCGCAAAAAGCAATGAGCTCCATTTCTACTTGACCGCCCAAAGGCAACGCGGCAACCTGAACACAAGATCGTGCTGGCTTATCGTTCGGGAAATACTCTGCGTACACCGCATTTATAGCAGCGAAATCAGCCATATCGGTTACGAAAACAGTAGTTTTAACTACATCATTGAAAGAGAGGCCCGCTTCCTGAAGCACAGCGTTCAAATTTTTCATAATCTGATGGAATTGAGCTTGAATATCTCCTTCGATGATTTTCCCCACTGCAGGGTCAACTGGAAGTTGCCCTGAAGCAAAAAGATAATCTCCTGCTTGAATAGCTTGCGAATATGGTCCTACCGCCTTAGGAGCAGCTGATGATGCTATTACTTTCTTCATTCTTCTACATCTTCCTTCCTTATGATTTAGATTCTTCAGTTTGTCTTACATCTCGTAAATACGAATAAATCGTGTATTTAGTGTTACCCATTTCTTCCGCCAAAGTTTCTATTGAACCTTTGAGTAAGAAAAAACCTTCATCGTCAAGATATTTAATGACCTCAACTTTTTCTGTGCGACTCATTAAATAGCAAGGTTTAGAAAACCTTTGCCGAACTCTCTGCAAACTTTCTTCAATTAGTTCTTCTATATGACTTGGGAATATTTCTGATTTTGATTCGAAAGCACCACGTAACTCGTGGACCTTGAGAAGGGGAGCAATTATATCATTCATAATTAAAGCTTTTGACATATTAAAATTTAAACAAAGGAATCCAATAATGTCTTGATTTTCATCTCGGATAAAAATTGTTGTTGAGCGGAGTTTTTCACCACTTTGTGTTTTCGTTAAATAATTCGCAACGTAGTTGAAATCTCTTGAAATGGCTTTTTTAAAAATATATAGAGCAAAATCCGTTAAGGGAGCACCCTCTTTTCGTCCAGTTACATATCCATTCTCGATAGCTACAACCGAGTTTTCTGGATCTTTAGTACTTTGCAACACTACCTCATAATCAGGACCTAGCGTTTCTGCAAGAGCCTTTACTAAAGGGATATAAGAACGAAGGATTGGATGAATATCTTTTTCTTCAGGCATAAGATTTCATTCCTTCCGCAATATTTTCAATAGCTTTTTTCTTCCTGGATGTTTATAAGTATATGGATGTTTTTTCAATTCGTCAATATTTTGATGTTAATTAAACTTTTTGATATATAGTTAGTATGTAAAAAGCAAGGGGGGTAGCGTTGAACGCTACCCCCCTTGCTTTTAGTAACTCTTTTTTATAAAAAACTACATTATTCTATCCGCTAAAACGTTCGTCCGCCTTCACATTTTCTGGACTTACTGCCTGTTTTTCTAGCCAACCAGCACGGAATTGCCGGCCGAAAATATCAAACTCAGGCACAAAGGGTTTAATATCTAAAAGAGGCGTTCCATCAAGGATATCAATGTCTTCAACAGTCAACTTATTCCCTTTTATTGCCACTAACCGAACAACTGACAGGCCAATTTGGTTAGGCCTTCGCGGCGCGCGGGTTGCAAAAACGCCATGATATTCCGAATCCATAAAAGGCTTTACGGTTAAATCGAAACCTTCTGAAAGATGAAACCAATATAAAAGATAGATATGGGAGAAACCTTCAAGATCTTGAAGACCTTTTTCAAATTCAGGCAAGACTTCGACAGTGCCACGAATGCCCCTCGCCCCTACAGGCTGAATGGGCATTCCCTTTCTTTCTCGAAATGGCGACCGGATAGTACCGATACTCTGGAGTTTCAACTCCCCCACCATCATGCGCTCCCTCCAGTACCTTTTTAATATATTATAACGTACTCTTTACATAAAAACTTTTTTGACGGCGTGAAAAAGTCCGTTAAAATAGATTCATGACTAAATTCTATAAATTTCCAGAAGAAAAATGGTTTGGTAACAATGGAGAAAATGAAGAACCAACATCTCGCCGCGAGATAAAATTTCCAGTCTTTCCCAAAGGAAAGAAATTCCTCTGGATACTTGTAGCGTGTGTTGTTCTCGTTTTTTTGGCGTTTCCTTCTCTTGCTAACTTTTATATTGATTACCTTTGGTTTGATGCCCAAAACCAAACAGCTGTTTTTTGGACTATGCTCATTCCAAAGTGGATTTTATTTGGAGTTGCAACGCTTTTATCTTTCGTGTTGCTTTTCTTCAACTTCCGCATCGCCCGGCATAATACGCTGAAACTTCTTCCACCAGATTCACCATTTGGAAATATTCCACAAAAACTGACTTCAACGGCTGTCTTAATTGGCGCCGGAGCTTTTGCTCTGATAAATGGCGCATCAACACAAAAACATTGGGATATGATTTTACGATTTCTCAATAGCGCCCCCTTTGGAAACATCGACCCTATCTTCGGCAAAGATATCTCTTTTTATATATATCGTTTGCCCTTCTGGTCTTTTGCACAAGAGTGGGGATTGGGGATTCTTATTTTAAGTCTCATAGGTTCAGCAGCGCTCTATGCTTTTGTCATTGCACCTCTAGTGGCCGAACATCGCGGAGCTGTTCCTAAGGCTGTCTTTAAACATCTCTCTTTGCTTGTAGCAGCCATTGCGCTTCTATGGGCTGTTGGATTTTGGCTCGACCGTTTTAACCTTCTTTACTCTCCCCGGGGAGTTGCATTTGGAGCCAGTTACACTGATATTCATGCCGATTTGCTTGCTCTTAATTTAATGACGGGACTCACTCTTCTCGTCTCTGTGCTTCTTATTGTGGGAATATATAAAAGCACATGGAAATTTTCAGCTATAACCCTTGGTTTTTTAGTTTTAGCTTCAGTTATCTTACGAGGAATTTACCCCGGGATTATTCAAAAATATGTTGTAGAGCCCAATGAATTCGATAAAGAGCGTCCGTATATCGAACATAACATTGAAGCTACCTTGCAAGCCTATGATTTGAAGAAAGTTAAGACTGTCTCTATGCTTCCGGAATCTGAGGTTACGTGGGAAAAGTTAGAAATGAACAAGGGAACGATGCAGAATGTTCGTTTATGGGATTCCAGACCCCTTCTCAGAAGTTTTAAGCAGTTACAAGAAATCCGCTCATACTACGATTTCATTGACGTAGACATAGACCGCTATCGCTTTAATGGGCAGTATCGCCAAGTAATGATAGCTGCTCGTGAACTCGACCTCAAACGGCTACAAAATCCAACGTGGGTCAACCAACACGTAGAATTTACTCATGGATACGGGCTCGTTATGAATCCCGTTAATGAAGTAAGCTCCAGCGGACTTCCTATTCTGTGGATTGAGAACCTTCCTCCTCGAATTCATATTCCTGTAGAACTTGAGAGACCGCAAATTTACTATGGGGAAAAACCAGATTCCTACGTTTTCGTTAACACAACGGAGAAGGAATTCGATTATCCCATGGGTAATTCCAACGCACGAACAACATATGAAGGAACTGGTGGTGTTTCAATCGGTTCTTTCTTCAGAAGAATGCTTTTTGCAATGAAGTACGGCGACTCGAAAATTTTATTTACAACATTTTTCACCCCTGAAAGTCGCATTCTTCTGTACCGAAATGTTCAGCAACGATTACACAGGCTCGCTCCGTTCTTACTCTACGATTCAGATCCATATCTCGTTATTCATAATGGACGCCTTGTGTGGATTCAAGATGCCTATACAATTTCTGATCGGTATCCTTATTCCGAGCCTATTTCAGTCTCTGCCGGTAGCAGAAAGGGATACTTCAGAATTAATTACATTAGAAACAGCGTAAAAGCAACGGTAGATGCCTATGATGGAACTGTGCAGTTCTTCATTGCAGATAAAGCAGATCCGCTTATTCAGACATGGGATAAGATATTTCCGTCTCTTTTCAAGCCTATGGAAGAAATGTCTCCGAATTTAAGAGAGCATATCCGCTATCCGAAGGATATTTTTTCAGTACAAAGCGAGATTCTTAAAACCTACCATATGCTTGATCCTAATACTTTCTACAATAAGGAAGACGTATGGCAAACCTATAGGGGAAGCGAAGGCACAGAGCAATTAGCTGCCCACTACATGATAATGAAACTTGAGGATACTCATCCTGCAGAATTTGCACTCATTACGCCCTTTATGCCTATTGGGCGAGATAATATGATCGCCTGGATGGCAGGACGGTGTGATGGCGATTCTTATGGAGAAGTTCTTGTCTACACCTTCCCCAAACAAAAGTTAATCTACGGTCCAGCTCAGGTGGAAGCTCTGACAAACCAGCATCCTGAAATTTCCGCGCAGCTTTCACTCTGGAGTCAAAGGGGTTCTGACGTAATCAAAGGTAATATTATGGTTATCCCCATAGAAGATGCTGTTTTATACGTGCAGCCTCTTTACTTAAAGGCTGAAAATAGTGATCTTCCAGAGTTAAAGAGAGTTATCGTATCCACAGGAGGTCGGGTTGTTTGGGATGAACGACTCGACAATGCTCTGGAAAAGCTGCTGGGGAAACCAACAACACTGCCTTCGCTGCGAGTACCAACAACGCCTGAAGGGGAAAAAGAAGAAAAAAGCGTTATTCCATCTTATGATGGGAACATAAAAGAATTGGTACAACAAGCACAAGACGCGTGGAGCAAAGCACAAGAAGCTCTTCGTGAAGGGAATTGGAACCAGTACGGAGAGATGATGCAACGCGTAGAATCAATACTTCAGCATTTAGGAAATGTAACTCAATAACGCAATTAATGAGGAACGGGGCGGTTTAAAAACCGCCCCGTTTTTTGTGGGAAAGGGGAACTGATTGGCCCTACTTACTACTCTTCAGCATTCCGTCGTTATCATAGTCATCGAGAGCTTTCGATACGACTTTAGCCAGACCAAGAACAGCAATAAGGTTGGGGATAACCATTAAGCCGTTAAAGGTATCAGCAAGCTCCCAGACAAGATCTACTTTCATAGTTGATCCGATAACAATGAAAATCATGACGAGAATTCGGTAAGGAGTTAATCCCTTGATTCCAAACAAGTAACGGATATTCGCTTCTCCGAAGAAGTACCAACCGATGATAGTTGAGAAGGCAAAGAAAAGTAAGCAAATAGCTACAAAAGCATTTCCAAATCCTCCGAAGGCTTGAGTAAAACCAGCCTGAGTTAAAGCTATACCTGTCGTCTTCCCGTCAAGAACACCTGTAGTAAGAATGACAAAAGCAGTAATGTTAAGAACGATAAATGTATCGATAAACACGCCCATAATGGCAACTAATCCCTGTTGTGCAGGGTGATTTACCTTAGCAACAGCGTGAGCATGAGGCGTAGATCCCATACCAGCTTCATTGGAGAAGAGCCCACGCGCAACACCGTAACGAACTGCCTCTTTTACACCGACACCAATAATGCCCCCTGTTGCAGCTTTCGGGTTAAAAGCTCCATAAAAAATCATCTTTATGGCTGGAAGGATAGCATCGGCATTCATTACAAGAACAATAACACCGCCAATAAGATACATAAGAGCCATAATAGGAACAGCCTTCTCTGTAAAAGAAGCAATACGGCTGATTCCGCCAAAAAATATGAGTCCCGCTAAAATTGCAATTGCAATCCCTACATAGAGAGCAGGAAGGTTAAAAGCCGTCTGGAAAGCATCGCTTATAGAGTTTGACTGAACCATATTTCCG
Source organism: Aminobacterium thunnarium (assembly GCF_055390565.1). Classification (NCBI taxonomy): domain Bacteria; kingdom Thermotogati; phylum Synergistota; class Synergistia; order Synergistales; family Aminobacteriaceae; genus Aminobacterium; species Aminobacterium thunnarium. The sequence goes on along the minus strand of NZ_AP042412.1, from coordinate 2,291,937 downwards.
ATAAAACCAAGAGCAATAATAATTGCAATAGCGAAGAAAACAGCTAATCCCTTACTTCCAAAACCTCGGCTAATGTAATAGGCAGGACCTCCAACAATCTGACCGTCAACATCTTTCTCTTTATATGTTTGAGCAAGAACAGCCTCTGAGAAGATAGTGCTCATGCCAAAGAAGGCACTAATCCACATCCAGAATATAGCCCCTGGTCCTCCAGAAGCAATGGCTGTGGCAGCTCCAGCAAGATTTCCCGTTCCAACTTGTGCAGCAATAGCTGTCGCCAAAGATTGAAAAGAGGACATTCCCTCTTTTCCAGCTCTTTCTCCGAAAAGAGTTAAACCACCAAAAGCATTTCTGCAAACAGCTCCAAATTTGCGTATCTGAACAAAATTAAGGCGAAAAGTAAAATAAATACCAGTTCCGCAAAGAAGGAAAATAAGAACGTAACTCCACAGAATATTATTGATACCTCTTACAACATCAATTACTTCCACGGCAACTACCTCCCTATGCGTATATTGTATAAAGAATGTAAACCTTTTCTAGACTTAGTGTATGCTATCACAATAACAAAGTCAACGAGAAAGGGAAAAGTTTAAATATAAAAATATGTTTATTTACATACAATTATATATAAATCAGTATGATTACTATTTATAATATAAATAATTACTAAAAGTAAGCTCTATAATGCCTTTTAATTAATTATTTTTCGAAAGAGATAACATTTATTTTAAAAAGTTATGTTTTGCTAGGAAGGTGATAGAGGGGCTTTTAGAAGTTTTTTGTTATGTGGTAGCCATATTCTTCTGATCCACGTACAATAAAGAGCACAAGAAATCAGAGACAATAGAGGTGCAGATTTTGAAAAAAGTTTTTTGGACAATCACTCTTGGCATAATGTTTTTACTTGCCATCTTTTTTACGAGGTCAGCCAATACTCCACGTTCTTTAGAACAAACAAGCTACGCTCTAGGTACCATTCTTCACTTTCAAATATGGGGAAAAGAAGCAAATCAAGCTCTCGAAAAGAGCTTGTCACGCATTCACGATATTGAAGGTCATATGTCGACACACGACACTAATTCAGATATTTATAATGTTAATATCTCCTCTGACTCACCATTTATATCTGTTCACGAAGATACGTTCTATGTTGTCGAAAAGGCCATTGATTATGCTTATAGAAGTTCTGGCACCTTCGATCCAACTATTGGTGGGTTAGTTGATCTTTGGGGTATTGGAACGCCGGAAGAGCGTCTTCCTTCAGAAGAGGAGATTGCTCACGCTGTTTCCCTTATAAACTATAAAGAGGTTCAGCTAGATAAAAAAAATATGAGCATTCGTCTTCCACGTTCCGGACAACACCTTGATTTAGGAGGAATCGCCAAGGGGTATGCAGCAGACGAGGTTGTTGCTATTCTTAAAAAAGAAGGCATAAAAAGCGCTTTGATCGATTTAGGAGGAAATATTTTTGTTTTGGGAAGAAAACCTGATGGTTCTCTATGGAATGTAGGGGTACAAAATCCTTTGGAACCTCGGGGATCATATTTGGGAATTTTACATGTTTCTGACCTCTCAGTGGTAACATCTGGAAATTACGAGCGTTTTTTTGAAAAGGATGGGAAGCGATATCACCACATTTTCGATCCGCGAAAGGGGTACCCGGCAGAAACAGATTTGCTTAGCGTTACAGTTATTTCTAAAAAATCTATAGATGGAGATGCTCTCTCTACTGCCCTCTTTGTATTAGGCAGGGAAAAGGGTTTGAAGTTAGTTCAATCTTTTGAAGACATTGAAGCCATTATGGTGACCAAAGAGAAAAAAGTATACGGGACACCTGGCATAGAGAAAATTTTTACACTTACGAATAAGGATTTTACTTATGAAAAAGGGCAATAAAATTATCTTAGGAACTGTCTTTCTTCTTACAATTCTAAGTTTTCTAGGGTCCCTACTCTATAAAAACCACATGGAGAAAAGGGATGTACATGCTGTTATAGAGCGTAACGGGCATATTCTTCGCGAAATAGATCTTAAGAACGCTTCTTCAGAAGAATGGGATGTCGAAAACGGAACGCAACGAAGCGTTATACAAATCGAGCCCGGAAAGATTCGATTTAAGGAAGCCAACTGTCCTCATCAACAATGTGTCAAAACGGGATGGATATCGACACCTGGGGAGACAGCGGTCTGCTTGCCTTTTAAATTAAGCATCACTATAACAGGCCAAAGCAATGGGCCTGATGCAGTGTCTCAATAAATCGAGGAGGTTTTTATGCAAAAAGCGAAATTAAAAACCATGATTGTTATAGGGCTTCTTGTTGGCCTCGCTCTTTCTATTCATGTTGCAGAGGCACAGATTCCCATGATTTTTCCGGGAGTCAAGCTGGGGCTTGCCAATATAATTACTCTTATTGCCTTGCAGCTGTATGGATGGAAAGAAGCATTAATGGTTACGCTGCTCCGCATAGGGTTGGGAGCCTTTTTCAGCGGGAATGCCATCTCTTTTCTTTGTAGCTTTACTGGAGGTCTTCTGAGTTGCTTGCTCATGATTGAGCTAGATCGTCATTTTAGAGAATCTCTTACATTACCATATATCAGCATTGCAGGTGCTGTTACCCATAACATCGGGCAAATTATTGTCATAATGTTTATTATTCAAAATGTGCATATTCTTCTTTACTTGCCCGTTCTTCTTGTTTCAGGAACAATTACGGGTTACTGCACGGGATTTATTGCTTTGCTCCTTACAAACCGAATAAAAAAAATCCCGGGAATTTTTTAACACCCCCGGGATTTATTTTTTTATATAGATAAAATGCTTAGCCTGCCATCTGTTTCGCTTTCTCATTAACAGGAACACTAATTGCTCCTACCGGGCACTTCATGGCACAAACCTGACATCCTGTGCATAGATCCGGATTTATTACTGGCAAATTGTCTTTCATTGTAATGGCCTGAGAAGGGCACATCTTGGCACAAAGTCCACAACCGATACACCCTGCCTCGCAGACGTTTTTAACGCCAACACCTTTCTGTGTCGAATTACACATAACGCGAATGTCCTGGGTAGCCGGAATCAAAGTAATGACATTTCTGGGACAAACCGATGCGCACGCGCCACATCCTGTGCAAAGTCTTTCATCGACTTTAGCGACTCCATTTTCCATGTATATGGCATCAAAAGCACAAGCAGCAACACAACTTCCAAAACCTAAACAACCATTCTTACACGCCTTTGTTCCTCCACCGGGAACAATTGTTGCTTTTCTACAATCCAATACTCCTTCGTAAAGAGAGATTTCTTTCGCCTTTTCCTTAGATCCTGCACACTTTACAAAGGCAACCTTCCGTACAAAATGCCCTACTTCAACACCAAGAATAGCAGCTATTTTCTGAGCAACTTCAGCCCCTCCAGCAGTACACTTTGCAGGACTCGCTTCTCCGGAAACAACGGCTGATGCATATGCGTCACATCCGGCGTAACCGCAACCACCACAGTTAGCCCCTGGCAGAGCCTCTCGAATCTTCGCTACTCGCGGGTCAATTTTCACGGCAAATTTTTTAGCTGCAAACCCCAAAAGCAAGCCGAAGAACAAACCTAAACCACCGAGGCTTAACGCAGGATAGACAAGTGATTCAACCATTTCCATTCCCTCCTACGAAATCAATCCACTAAAGCCTAAAAACGCTATCGACATTAAGGCTGCTGTAATAAGACTGATGGGCAATCCCTGCAGCGCTTTTGGCATATTTGTATTCTCCTGAAGCCTTTCTCGCAATCCCGCCATAAGAACGATAGCAAGCAAAAAGCCCAAAGAAGCGCCAAGAGAGTGAACTATCGCCTGAAGCAGGGTGTAATTTTCATTCATATTGATAACGGCAACACCTAAAACAGCACAGTTTGTCGTAATGAGAGGAAGGTAAATACCAAGGGCCCAATAGAGAGATTCCCACTTCTTTCGAACCACCATCTCTACGAACTGAACTAAAGCTGCTATAACCAAAATAAAGGCCAGTGTAGAAAGATATGTTATGTCAAGTGGAACAAGCACCAAGTTATATACCAGCCATGTCATAATAGAAGAAAGAAATATAACAAAGACTACGGCAAGTCCCATTCCTACAGCTGTGCCGACTTTGCTCGAAACTCCAAGGAAAGGACAGATACCCAAAAACCTTGAGAGAACGATATTATGCACTAAAAGAGCATCAATAAATATGGCAAAAAAGCTCATCACAAGTCTCCTTTTTAAAACACTTTATGCATCGGCATAACGGCTTATTCTCTCGTTTTCTTTCTTTCTTTTCATGTTAATGAAATTAATAAGAGCCATAAGCATACCGAGAGTCAAAAAGCCGCCAGGAGCCAATATCATGATGAGGGCTGGATTATAGGTTGCAGGAAGAAGAGACATGCCAAAAACAGTTCCTGTACCCAAGAGCTCTCTAATAGACCCCAAAACTACCAACGCAAGGGTAAAACCCAAGCCCATACCAATTGCATCGAAAAGAGAAGGTAGAACGCTGTTTTTAGAAGCATAGGCCTCTGCACGACCCAATATAATGCAATTAACGACGATCAAAGGAATAAATATTCCCAACGCCTTGTTGAGGGCAGGAAGAAAGGCCTGCATAAAAAATTGAATTAAAGTCACAAAAGTGGCGATGATAATGATGAACGCCGGTATTCTGATTTCATCGGGAATAAGTCGCTTCAATGCTGAAATAACAACATTCGACCCCATCAGAACTACTGTGGCAGCGAGCCCCATGCCCAGACCGTTTTCAGCACTTGTCGTTACGGCAAGAGTAGGGCACATACCAATAACTTGCACAAAAGTAGGGTTGTTTTTTATAATTCCATTTTTGAGTCTCTCTATGATCATACCCACTATGCTCCTTCTCCTTTCAGACTGGAGTGGAAAAAGCGCAAGGCCTGATTGACTCCATCTGTTACGGCCCTGGATGTAATAGTGGCACCAGTCATTGCCTGTATTTCATTTTCATTTGAAGTCTCTCCCTTTACAACAGAGAGAGCATCAACATGGCGATCGGAAAACTGATTTGAAAAGGCAGGTTTCCCCGCTTCTGCACCCAAACCCGGAGTTTCGCTATGAGAAAGAATCTGAATACCCCGTAACGTTCCATCTATTGAGATACCCACCATCATTTCAATAACTCCGCCATATCCTTTAGGGGCAACTTTGATATTGTATCCAACAATGTTTCCATTGTTATATCCTTCGTTAACTTCGCGAATAATGCCGCTGGAAGTAAGATCCGCATTCAACAATTTAAATTCCTGCGCTACAGGAAGAGTTGCTTTCATAGCTTCAATCTTCTCTTTTTCAAGAAGACGGGCAATAGGTTCCTCGGTAACAGCATGAACCCAGCCAAGAAGAAGTCCCGCTACCGCCGTTATGAGAAAGAGAGTGGCTCCAAGCTTGTAAATTTTCTTCACCTATCTCACCTCTCCGAAAATCCGCGGAACTGTTACTCTATCAATAAGCGGAACAAAAAGATTCATAATAAGAATGGAGTACGATACGCCTTCCGCGTACCCTCCATATAAACGTATCAATGTTGTTAAAACCCCACACCCTAAAGCAAAGATGACTTGTCCCTGTTTAGTCATAGGTGACGTCGTATAATCGGTAGCCATAAAAAAGGCACCCAACATAAGTCCGCCAAGAAAAATTTCGTACAATGGATTTGCAGACATAAAACCATCGCGTCCCAAAATGGCTGTAAGAACAAATACAGTAGCAATATAGACTACGGGAATATGCCAGCTTATTACCTTTCTGAAGAGAAGATAGGCGCCTCCCAAAAGCAGGGCCAAAGCCGATGTTTCCCCTATGCATCCTCCAACATGGCCGATAAAAACATCGGTCAAAGAGGGAAGAGATGACAGCGTCCCCTCTTTTAGAAGAGCAAGAGGCGTAGCCGTAGAAACCCCATCAATGGTCCACGTTGTCATAGAAACTGGCCATGACGCCAAAAGAACAGCCCGAGCAGCAAGAGCTGGGTTCACTATATTCTGTCCAATTCCTCCAAAAAACTGCTTCACCACTATTATGGCAAAGACTCCCCCAACAGCCGCAAGCCAAAGGGGCACTGTAGGAGGAAGGTTAAAAGCTAAAAGCAAGCCGGTAACAACTGCACTAAGATCTTTTATCGTCGACGTACGGTTCATAGCTTTTTGGCAAAGAGCCTCAGAAAGAACACAAGAAAGAACGCATACAGCAACAACCATTACCGCCTGAAGACCAAAAAAATAAAAGGCCGCTATCATAGCAGGCACAAGAGCGATAAGCACATCTCCCATAACTGTCTGTACAGTTGTGTGCGAGCGGAGATGGGGAGATGATGATACAATCAATTTCTTTTCAGACATCCTTTACGTTACCCCTTTCTCTTCATCGCTGCGATGACGGATCGTTTCGCCTCTCGGCACGATTGCACCAAATGCCTCTTAGAGGGGCACATAAAAGAGCATGATCCACACTCTATACAGTTCATTCCGCCATTTTCCTTAAATCCCATGTAATCATTCTTGAGAGAGAGAGCATTGAGTTTAAAGGGAAGAAGCCCCATGGGACAAGCTTCTACACATCGTCCACAACGAATACATGGATATTCATCATACAGATGAACAGCTTTATCAGAGAGAGCAATAATGCCAGACGTACCCTTAATAACTGGAACATCAAGGCTATTTACCGACATGCCCATCATAGGGCCACCGGCTAAGACCTTAACGGGCGGAGTTACAAAACCACCTGCAGCCTCTATAAGTTCACGGAAAGATGTTCCTAAACGTACTTTCATATTTTTAGGTGTAGCAACTGCATCTCCTGAAACCGTTACGATTCGAGAAAGAGAGGTTCTCCCTGTTACAACGGCATTACGGATCTCGTAGACAGTGTACGCATTGCTGACCACACACCCCGCATCAGCAGGAAGTTTCCCAGAGGGAACTTCTCGCCCTGTAACCGCAAATATGAGCTGTTTCTCTCCACCTTGGGGATATTTGGTCTTCAGAACATTCACCGTTACATTTTCTATGCCCTGAACAGCCTTTTTCATCTTCTCTATAGCCAGTGGCTTGTTATCTTCTATTGCTATATGAAGATGAGCTTTCGGGAAAATCTGAAGTAAGATCTTGGCTCCCTCTGCAATAGCCTCTGCTTCCTCAAGCATAAGACGATAGTCAGAAGTGAGATATGGTTCACACTCGGCTGCATTCACAATAACATGATCAATAACACATTCGGCAGGCGGTGTAAGCTTAATACAGGCAGGGAAACAAGCGCCTCCCATACCGACAATACCAGCATCACGTATGATATCTCGCAACTCCGAAGCCGTTAAATTCCCAAAAGACCGACAGTTCAACGGCTCTATCTCTTCGTAAAGACCGTCATTCTCAACAATAACTGAGAGCATATCAATTCCAGAAGGAGTAGGCATAGCCGTTACGTTTTTAACAGTTCCAGAAACACTGGCGTAAATAGCTGCTGATACGGGCCCCTGCGGCTCTCCTATTTTTTGCCCAACGAGAACTCTGTCTCCTTTTTTCACAGCAGGAACACACGGAGCTCCTATATGTTGCCCCATAGGGTAGACAAGGTCTCCCTTTGGTAATACTATTTCTACCGGTTGATCCGATGTCCAATGTTTGTTATCGGGAGGATGGACCCCACCTCTAAATGTTAAAAGCTTCATTGTAAGTACTGCCTCCTAATACCCTTTCATCTGCAAAATGCTACGTGCTCGCACAAAGTGTATAAATTATACTACATACGTTATACTTTTATAATTTGTACTTTTTTTCTTTAAAGTCTGGTTTTCCCCTCTAGACTTTGTTCTTTTTTTCTCTATATATTTTACACCATTTGACCGTTTTTTTCAGACTAATTTTAGTATTCTCCCAAAACAAAACTCTTTATTTTTACGATAATCTATTTTCTTTTCTTAATAAAGCGCTACAAAAGTTGCACATCTCTTCCCTATCGATATAATTTCTTATTGCCTTTCATAGCTAGTCTGTGAAAGGCTTTTAATTTTTTCTGCACTTTGAAAGGAGGGAAACAGTATGAGGAAAGGTATTCGACGTAGTATCCTCACTGTTTTACTACTCTCCATGGCCGGGCTATTAGCCTTTACTGCAGGAAGTCGCTATATTCATGCCTCTCCACGAAACAGGAGAGGAACGATACAGTCTCAGAAAATTCAACTTCACGATTGGAGTTCAGAGCCTGTTGTCGCTTCGTTTTACCAGATAGGTCGTTTTGTAACGAATCGTTTTTCAGATGTTACATTAACGTATACAAATCCACTTTTTACCCTTTCAGAAACCATTCAGGATTCTGTAGAAACAATGAGCATGCTTACCCGTTTCATTCAGAAACAAAATCCGGCCATTTCGAGAGATATTGCAGCACGACAAGCCGCTGCCTTTTTGAGGTATTCCATCAAATATGGAGCTCCTCTTGATCTTGTAGTAGCGGTAGCAAATACGGAAAGTCATTTCAATCCCAACGCGCGAAGTTCCCACGGTGCTGCTGGTGTTATGCAAGTCACATGGAGAGTTCATGAGAATTTATTGCGGGCCAATGGCATTCGCAGTGAAGAGGAACTCTACACGCCTGAAAAGGGGATCGCTGCTGGCTGTCTTTTGATTTCAAGATATCTGAGAGCCTATGGATCACCAGAAAAAGCTTTGGGACGTTATTATGGCGGCCCGTCTTCTGTTTATTGGGCAAGAGTTTCTAGAAATTTATCGAAACTTCAACGGTATCGCCCAGGAAATCGTCTATAATTTAAAATGTAAAAAACGTAAAGATTTAGCGGGGGTTATCATCTGATACCCCCGCTTAAGTTGGTGAATATGTATGAGTAAAATTAAAGGCGCTATTCTTAATCGCAAAGGCCTTGACCGTCTGCACAAAAGACACCCATGGATTTTTAAAGGTCATCTTGCAACTTTTCCACAAGCCGAACCTGGCGATTTTATTTCTCTTTATAATAACCGCGGGAAAATTGAAGGATGGGGGTTCTGGGGGGCTGGAGCACTTTGTATTCGCGTTCTTTCTTTTGACACAGAGAAACCAGAACTTCACGCATTGCTTCGAGAACGCTTGGTCACGAGTCTCGCATCTAGAAAACGCTGGCTTCCTCAAGCTAGTGCTTTCCGTCTTGTTCACAGTGAATCTGATGGTTTACCGGGCTTAATTATAGATATATACGGTTCGGTAGCCTGCATGCAACTTCTATCTGCAGGATGGTATAGAAATCGAGAGATGATCATCGGCACGCTTCTTGAACTTCTTCCCCTTAACGCTATTGTGCTTCGCAATGATGTTCGTTATCTGGAACAAGAAGGTATTCCACGCGAAAATCGGCTTCTATGGGGAACTTTACCTGAAGGGGATAGCGTTGATATTCCTTTTTATGAAATGCAAGAACGCGTCTACCCCCTTGCTGGCCAAAAGACAGGAATATATCTTGATGTTCGAAACCTGCCTAACCTTTTTAAAGAAGTTTGCCCTCGTGCTGATGTTCTTGATTGCTTTTCCTTTCAGGGGCACTTTGGGCTACACGCTCTCCACTGGGGAGCCCGCTCCATAACAGCTATTGAGCAATCGCAAGAAGCTTTATCTGTTTACGAAGAAAATATCTCTTTAAACGGACTTTCTTCTGAAAACGTTCATTTCCATCATGGAAACGCTTTCGATGAACTGCGAGCGCTGGAAGCGGAAAAAAAGACGTTTGACATAATTATTATGGATCCGCCGCCCTTTTCTCCAGGGAAAGCACAGATAGAATCTGCCAGACGAGGCTATAAAGAGTTAGCCCTTCGGGCCTATCGGCTTCTCCGTTCTGAAGGAATTCTTTTGTATCTTTGCTGTAGTCATGCTTTTAGTCGGCAAATGCTTATAGATGTGCTTAGTGATGCCGCTTTTGACACTAAAAGTACTTTTCGGATTGTTCGTGAAGGGCATCAACCTGAAGATCATCCTATCGCTCTTGAAATTCCCGAAACTAACTATCTCAAGGGGCTTCTTATACAAAAGACAAGTAAATAAACTCGAAAGAATTTGGAAATTCTGAATTCGTATATTGACAAGACGGGGTAGTTATTCATAAAATAACCCCATTCTTATTTTGAACGAAATTAAAAAAGGAGGAGACTTTACCGTGAAAATAGGTTACATGAATAACTTAACTGCCATTTCTTCTTTGTCTCTCCTCCTCCTCGGTTGCTGGTTCCTGTCTGGAACGCCAGCAGCCTTGTAGCTGTTTTCTGGCAAACTCAGGCCGGGACCTCTGAAAAAGGGGTCCCGGCTTTTTTTTATGCTTTTTTACTTCTACAGAAAAAAGAAGGGAGAGAGAACAATGGACACCAATGAAACGATTCGCATTTTCGACACTACTCTCAGAGATGGAGAACAGGCAGCTGGAATCAATCTCAATAAAGAAGAAAAACTTCAGATAGCAACTCAACTTGCAAAAATGAAGGTTGATATTATTGAAGCTGGATTTCCTGCAGCCTCTCACGGAGATTTTGAAGCTGTAAAACGTATCGCTGATAACGTTTCCGGAACAACGATAGCTGGCCTTGCCAGAACAAAACGTCACGATATCGGTACCGCTTATGAAGCTTTAAAAAGCGCAGCCCATCCGATGATTCACACGTTTATTGCAACAAGTCCTATTCATATGGAGTACAAGCTCAAAATGACTCCCCAGGAGGTACTTGCTGAAGTAGAAAAAGGAGTAACCTTTGCAAGAAGTCTCGTGGAGAGTGTCGAATTTTCTGCAGAAGATGCAAGTCGTTCAGATCCATCCTTCTTAGCTGAAGTCTTTCGTACCGCTGCTCGGTGCGGAGCAACCACTTTAAACATTCCAGATACAGTAGGATACGCTGTACCCCATGAATTTGCAGGGTTCATTAAAACTGTTATCAAGGCATCAGGGCTAAACAATGTAACGTGGTCTGTTCATTGTCACAACGATCTTGGATTGGCAGTAGCAAATTCTCTCTCAGCTATACGTGCCGGTGCCAGACAGGTTGAATGCACAATAAACGGTATTGGAGAACGAGCTGGCAATACGTCTCTTGAAGAAGTTGTTATGGCCCTCAAAACGAGAAAAGACTGCTTTCAATACGAAACAAATCTCGATACGACTTGTCTTTATACGTTGAGTTCACTTGTCTCTCGAATGACGGGGTTTGCGGTTCCTCCCAATAAAGCCATTGTAGGCGCTAACGCCTTTGCCCATGAAGCGGGAATTCATCAACATGGCGTTCTTTGTAATAAAGCCACCTATGAAATTATGAACCCCGAGGATGTAGGAGCCCCTGGAAGCCGACTTGTTTTGGGGAAACACTCTGGGAAGCATGCTTTCAGAAAACAAATAGAAGAGCTGGGTTTCTCTATTTCAGAAGACCGCCTTACCGAAACAATGACCCTTTTCAAAGAACTCTGCGATCGTAAAGAAATTGTAACGTCAGACGATCTGGAGGCAATGATTACGAGCAATCTTTTGGCAAGGGCCCAGTAGACGCTTCATATCTGGTTACCCCAAAAATTAAAGGAGTGTGTCTCTATGGCAAGAACGTTGGTTAGCTCTATTATCGCAGCACATAGTAAGGAATCCGCCAGGGAAGGAGAGATCTGCAAGGTTCGCGTAGACTTTGCTTTTGCTAATGATATTACTACGCCTCCTGCCGTAAACTCTTTTCGCAAAATGGGAGCACGGCACGTCTTTGATCCTCAAAGATGTGCCGTGTTACCCGATCACTTTACACCAAATCGCGACATTGCATCAGCAGAACAGACCAAAAGGGGAAAAGAATTTGCAAAATCACAGAATATGCTCTACTGGGAAGTAGGACGAGTAGGAATAGAACACGCATTTCTTCCTGAACAAGGATATATTCTCCCTGGAGATATTGTAACTGGCGCGGATAGTCATACGTGCACCGGTGGAGCTTTGGGAGCCCTTTCAACCGGAATGGGAAGTTCGGATCTTGCAGCCGTATGGGCGTTGGGCGAAACATGGTTGAAAGTTCCTCAGACATTAAGAGTTGACTTTGTAGGGGAAAGACCGGGCTGGATCACCGGGAAAGATATGATTCTCTCTCTCTTAGGCCAAATAGGCGTTCAGGGAGCCCGTTACATGGCACTTGAATTCGGAGGGGAAGCCGTTGAAAATCTTCCCATGGACGATCGTTTCACCATCTCAAATATGGCTGTTGAGGCAGGAGCAAAGGTCGGCATCTTTGTTCCTGATGAAATGACACTTGAATACGCCTCGAAACGGGCCAAGCGAACCTTTATTCCCATATATCCCGATATAAACGCCGCCTATACTCGCAGAGAAACTATTGATGTAACTCACATGGAGCCAGTCGTTGCCCTTCCCCACTCTCCTGATAATGTAACCTCGGTTTCATCGTGCCATCCTCTCGATATTCATCAGGTTTTCATTGGATCTTGCACAAATGGGAGGTTCAGAGATATAGAGATTGCAGCTCTTCTCATGAAGGGGAAAAAGGTAGCAGAGAATCTTCGATGCATTGTCATCCCCGCATCATATGAAGTTTATAATCGCGCTCTTGAAAAGGGATACATTCAAATTTTCGCCAATGCGGGAGCCGTTGTCTGTACGCCTACATGCGGACCATGCCTTGGGGGCCATATGGGAATTCTGGCAGCGGGAGAACGGTGCGTTTCTACAAGCAATCGAAACTTTGTAGGTCGAATGGGGCATTCCCAAAGTGAGCTTATACTGGCCAGTCCGTTAGTGGCTGCTGCAAGTGCCATTACGGGAAAACTTACAGATCCGAGAAACGTAGCGTCTCATGAATTTTTCACAACACTGGAGGGGAAATAGTATGGCACAAAATCTTCAGGGAAAAGCCTGGACATTTTCAGATAATATTGATACCGACGTCATCATTCCGGCCCGATATCTCACTTCAAGTAATGAAACAGAACTCGGATCCCATTGTATGGAAGATATCGATGCCGAATTTTCTAAAAAGGTAGCAAGTGGAGACATTATTGTGGCAGGTGAAAACTTTGGATGCGGCTCGTCTCGTGAGCATGCTCCACTCGCAATAAAAGGTGCTGGTTGTAGTTGCGTTATTACTGCGTCTTTCGCTCGAATATTTTTCAGAAATGCCATTAATGTGGGGCTTCCCATTTTTGAATGTCCGGAAGCTGTTGCCGCTATCGAAAACGGTGACGAACTTATAATCAAACCAGAAGAAGGAACGATAGAAAATATTTCTCAGGGAAAGGTCTTTTCTGTTGTTCCCTTTTCTCCATTTTTGCAAGAGCTTATAGAACAAGGTGGTCTCATACCTTATGTACAAAAACAACTTTCAGTCAGGGGGGAATAAGATGAACTCTAAAAAATATACATTGGCGCGAATCCCTGGAGATGGAATAGGGCCTGAAGTTATTTATGAAGCATCAAAAGTTCTTGAAGCAGCAGCATCTAAATCAAATTTTGCCATTGAATGGATCGACTATCCCTTTGGGGCTGATTACTATCTTCGCACCAACGAGATACTTCCGGATTCCGCATTGAAAGAAATGGCTTCATGTGATGCTCTTTTCTTAGGTGCTGTGGGGGACCCGCGGGTAAAGCCGGGAATTCTCGAACGGGGTATTTTGCTTACACTTCGCTTCTATTTTGATCAATATGTCAATCTTCGCCCGGCAAAAAGATATCCTAAAGTTCCTCTTCCCATCCAAATAGAGGCAGGAAAAGAATTTAACACCTTAGTCGTTCGGGAAAATACTGAAGACTTTTATGTCGGGATTGGAGGAATAACAGAAACAGGATACATAAAAGAAAAACTTGAATTGCAACGAAATCTTTACTCATTTAAAGGTCAAATCTCGGGCAATTTCAATACAAAAACACGAGGGGCTTTCCAGATGGGGATAGCCTCTGAACCTGGCATTCGTCGAGTTACAGCCTATGCGTGCAAAGAAGCAGAAAGAAGAGGAGACTCAAACATAACTCTTGTTTCAAAATCAAATGCCCTTCCTCAAATGTACGGATTTTGGGAAGAAGTGACGAGAGATGAAGCTTCTATACACAATATGAAGGTATCGATAATGAATGTCGACGCCATGTGTTATCACCTTGTTCGAAACCCTTCTGCCTTTAACGTTATTGTTGCTCCCAATATGTTCGGAGATATAGTCAGCGACCTTCTGGCTGGGTTGTCAGGCAGCCTTGGCGTAGCCGCAGGTGCAGATATAGGAGACAGCCTCTCCATGTTCGAGCCTATTCATGGATCTGCCCCAGATATTGCCGGAACGGGAAAAGCCAACCCCATAGCGGCCCTTCTTTCTGGTGCTCTTATGCTTGCACATCTTGGAGAGAGAGAAGCTGCACATTCTGTTGAAAGAGCTGTCTGCTCTTTCTTAGAAAAAGCAGACTCGCGAAATCTCCCTATGGAATTTGGAGGGAATGGAACAACTTTTTCAGTAACAGAAGCTATATGTAAACAAATCGACTAAAAATTTCTTGACAGATACGCTAGGCTTTCGTATAGTAGGCTATCTGAAGGGAGCGATACTATTGGTTTTTAATGCTACTTTTAATTTTTGTTGTTGTGGGAGAAGAAACTAACTGTCTCCCCGTAGCGTAAAACATCAGGCTGCGGTGGGTATATAGCCCGTTGTAGCCAAAATAAAGCGCTCTCTAATAATAAGAATAGAAAATCGAGATCGGCGGGCTTGTCAAATATGACAAGCCCGCTTTTTTTTAAGAAAGGAAGTGATGCCAATGGAATCTGATTGTCCATATGCCTGTTTTCTAAATCAGATTATTTACCGGAGGTATCAAAAAATGAGAAAATTTGTTTCATATGTAATAAACGCTTGGGAGACTCTCAAATCCGATGTTTTAGCTGTTCCAGGAAATGACCCTGCATTTAAGGGGGGCGTTTCAGGATGGCTTGAGGTTATTTTTTGCTATCCTGGCCTTCATGCTATCGTAGTTCATAGAATCATCCATTTTCTACATGCAACCCTTCATATTCCATTTCTTCCACGACTGCTCAGTCATATTATGCGATGGCTCACAGGCATAGAAATTCATCCTGGAGCAAAAATAGGGAAAGGATTTTTTATTGACCATGGTATGGGGATTGTCATTGGGGAAACGGCTGAAGTGGGAAATAACGTAAGACTCTATCATGGCGTAACGTTAGGCGGAACAGGAAAAGAACAGGGGAAACGCCATCCAACAGTGGAAGACAATGTAATGATTGGAGCCAGAGCCTGCCTTTTAGGTAATATCACCGTTGGAGAAGGAGCAAAAATAGGTGCGGGGGCCGTCGTCGTCAAAGATGTGAAAGCAGGTGCCACTGTAGTTGGAATCCCGGCATCTCCATTGGTTCGCCATACAGAAACGGATAGTAATGATACTTCTCTTTCAATAAAGATATTGCTTGATCGAATCAACAGATTGGAAAAAGAACTTGATGCACTGAAAAATTACAGAAATGAGGAGGTTGCTTAACATGATTTATAAAACAGATCAAATTGCCTTGAGACAACTTATTGGACATACGCCTCTTTTTATCCTTCGTCCTGACCCTCAAGCTGCATCTATTGCTATAAAATTAGAAGGTACAAATATCGGTGGCTCGGTAAAAGACAGAGCTGCCTGGGGAATGCTTCGTTATGCAGAAGAGAGAGGACTTCTTCATGACAATACGGTTATTGTCGAACCCACATCAGGTAACACAGGTATCGCCTTAGCCATGCTTGGCCAGGCCCTCGGCCTCAAAGTTATTTTGACAATGCCCGAATCCATGTCACAGGAACGTCGTTCTGTTTTGGCTGCCTATGGAGCAAAACTTCATCTCTCTCCTGCTTCAGAAGGGATGAAAGGTGCCATCGCCCTGGCCCAACGCATTCTCACTGAGACTCCGGGAGCGTACATGCCCGACCAATTCAGTAATCCTGGGAATCCATGGGCTCACAGTGTCACGACTGCACCAGAGATTCTTTCGGAAATGAAGGGAAAGTCGATTGCGGCCTTCGTCGCCGGCATCGGTTCGGGAGGAACTATTACCGGAACAGGAACGATACTAAAAGCTGTTTACCCTGCACTGCAAATTATCGGAGTTGAACCTTCAGGGAGTCCTATTCTCAGCGGAGGAAAGGCCGGGGCACATAAAATTCAGGGGATAGGGGCAGGATTTATTCCCAAAACACTCAAAAAAGAGATACTAACGCACGTAACGACAGTAGAAGACCAGGCAGCATTGGAAACAACTCGCTGGCTTGCTCATCATGTTGGGCTTTTCTGCGGAATTTCTACAGGAGCAAACGTCTGGGCTGCCATTCAGACTGCAAAAAAATTCGGTCCTGACGATATAGTCGTTACAATTGCCTGTGACCGAGGTGACAAATATCTTAGCACTGAAGCATATAAAGCGTAAGCATGAAAGGGAGAGCTTGAAAATAGAGGCTCCCCCTTCTTTTTTATCTTATTAAATATCTGGACGAGCTAAAAATGGAGACTCGTTACGCATTAAAATATCAACGTACTGGGCCCGCTCCCATGAATATGGATCTTTCGCTCTCATCTTGCTTAATACCCCCCTGCACTCATCCAAAACTCCATATCCATGTTTCCCCATCCAGCGTTCAACATCATTGACCATTGTATGTATTGATTCAATGCCGTTCTTATAGAGAGCACTCACAACCTGCACACAATCAGCACCAGCAAGTAGCATTTTAGCTACATCTTCTCCTGTAAAAATCCCCCTATTTGCGCAAAGGCTGCCATTGACTGTTCCAAAAAGAAGGGCGATGAAACGAAGTGGCAAAAGAGAGTCTCTCTCATGACTCATAACAATAGTTCTCTCTTCTTTTTCTTCTTCAGGATTTATATCTGGATTGATAAAATTATTGAAAAGTACATATCCCTTTGTTCCCATCTGATCAAGCATTGAAACAAAGTGAAGCGGATTGGTGTAGAAAGGGCTTAATTTTACAGACACAGGAATAGATACCACCCGCAAAACTTCTTGAACAGTGGCTAGCTGCTCGTTTTCGATCTGTGAACCACTCATATTTTTATCTATAGGCATAGCGTAAAGGTTGAGTTCCAGCCCCTGGACTCCCGTCTTGCTTAATTTCTCTGCCCATTCAACCCAAACACTTTTCGTTCCTGCGTTCAAACTCGCAAAAACAGGGACATGGGCATCTTTGATAATTTTATTTACCCACATAATATGTTCTTCTGGACCAGCATGTGCTATTCCGGGATGAAGAGCAATCATCTCTGCGTGTCGTTCGTCATCGTCAGTTAATTCATGTTCGAGAGCCAAAGATTCAAGAGCGATTTGCTCCTCAAAAAGCGATTTGATCACTATGCCTCCCGCGCCTGCTTCTTCAGCTTTACGAATAGTTTCAAGGTTCGATGTAATGCCGCTGGCTCCTACGATAACCGGGTTCTTTAACTCCACTCCCATATACTCAGTTGAGAGATCAATTGCCATGTTACTTCCCCCTTTCTCGTTTGAGCACTTATTTGTCATTGTACCCTAATACACAAGTGAGAAATACTCTTAGTCTATAATATAAATTCCTACTAGCAATGAAAGGAGAGATGAAGATGAACCTTGTACTCGAAACAATAAAAAATCGTCGAAGTATCAGGCATTTCTTGCCTTCCCAAGTAAGTAATGAGGAACTGTCTCAAATACTTGATGCTGGGATATGGGCCCCAAGCGGACATAACGATCAGCCATGGCATTTTACAATTATTCAAAAGAAAGAAATAATCGATATGATCAGCGATAAAACAGTATCTCTTATGAAAAAATCGCCAGTTGATTGGGTTCGTAGAATGGGAGAAAAGGAAGGATTTCATATCTATTACAATGCTCCCACTATTATTATCATTTCGGGTAAAAAAAATGAAGATTCGTTATTGAAACCGATTGCAGACTGCTCAGCAGCCATAGAGAACATGCTTCTTGCAGCTGAATCTTTGAATGTAGGAACATGCTGGATTGGGTTCTCTGGTTTCTTCTTCGCCGCAGCTACACCAGAAGAGCTTAAAATGATCGGAGTTCCAGAAGGATATGAACCTTTTTATAGTATCGCTATGGGATATAAAGATCCAGACCGCCACTACGGAGCACCACGTCGTAAAGAAAATACAATTACGTACATACGCTAAAGCGTAACCATAATATTACAATATAAAGAATCTCCCCGCATCATAAGATAACGGGGAGATTTATTTTTATTTCTTGAAAATAATTGAACGTGCAGCAACAACACCACTTGAAGCAGCCTGAATAATTCCTCGACTGACTCCTGCGCCGTCTCCAGCCATATAGAGATTTTGAATTGTAGGAGTCTCAAGAGTATCTTTCAATTCAAGACGCAGAGAATAAAGTTTGATTTCCACTCCGTACAGAAGCGTATCATTCATATTAATTCCCGGCATAATAATATTGAGAGCCTCTATAAACTCTACAATATCCGTTAGAAAGCGATGGGGTAAAACAAGACTCAAATCTCCGGGCTGAGCTTGGGCGGTAGGTTTTACCATTCCCCTCATGATGCGAGCTTCTGTTGAACGACGTCCATCTCGAAGATCTCCCAAACGTTGAACAAGAATTCCGCCGCCTGCCAACATATTTGCCAACTTGGCGATGTGAGTCGCGTAGCCTATGGGATCATTAAAAGGTTGCGTAAAATTCTTTGTTACGAGAATAGCAAAATTCGTATTTTTAGACTTTACATTCTTTAAACTGTGCCCATTTACCGTTACGAGATCATGAGCCTTATTATATTCATGAACAACAAAGCCTGACGGGTTCATACAAAAGGTACGACAACGATCGTCAAAAGTCGGGGTATTGTAAAGACATTTAATTTCATAAAAGTGATTGGTTAGATCCTGACAAATACTATCTGATATTTCTACCCGCACCCCAATATCTACTGGCATGGAAGCGATGGGCAGGTTGTATTGATTTACAATGCCTTCAAGCCATGAACTTCCTTCACGGCCTGGAGCTAAAATAACATTATCTGCCTCGATTTCACGCCCATCCTTCAAGGCGATGCCTTCAATAACTCCGTTTCGAACTTTGACTTCCATTACTTCCGTATTCATGAGAATGTCACACTTTTCCTTTAACTCCTCATACATGTTATTAAGCACCATGCGAGAAGCATCTGTTCCTATGTGACGAATTCTAGCCGGTATGATTTTTATTCCGCGACTTGCTGCTCTTTGAATCGTATCTTTTACAATATCCCCTGTCGGTTCGTAATAATTCTTATCTGCGCCAAAACTGACAAAAGCATCATCAACATACCGAATCATATTCTCAAGCGCATCTTCGCCTATGCACTCTTCGAGATTTCCGCCAAAGCCAGTGGTCAGCGTGAGCTTTCCGTCAGAGGCAGATCCGGCCCCACCCCATCCAGAAACGATATTACACGAGTTGCAATTGACACATACAGGGGAAAGTCCCTCAAGAATAGGACATTTTCTGTCTTTTATAACTTTTCCTTTGTCAACTATAAGAACTTTCTTATCATTCTTCACTAACTCCATGGCCGCAAAGATGCCTGCAGGCCCAGATCCCACTATAATAACGTCGTATTTCACCGTTATTTCTCTCCTTCACTATCAAAATTTACTCGTTGGCCACATGGAAAGTATAGGGGTAGGTATCAATAGGTGACCCTTGAGATGATACCATAAAAAAGAGCCCTTCTCCATGAAGAGCTCTTCCGTCATAATGCAGGTGAGATTATTTATTCGAATGATCTAACGATAGCCTTCAAAAGGACCTCTCCATCGAACTTCGATAAGTCCCTCTGAATTGAACATCTCTATAGAATCCACGACTTCATAAAACGCAATAGCATTCTCTCTCTGTACTTTTCCCCTTTTCTTCGCTTTAACCACCCTCATCTCCCCCCTTCTTTTCTTATTGGCGGCATTCTCCTTGGGATAGAGACCTTGACCATAAAAAAAGCCGGAAACCGCTTAAAGCGGATCCCGGCTCTGGTGTTTGTGAGTAAGGGCAATTAAATGCCGATCACACCAGGAGGGGATCCGCTGCTAATAATAACGACTACAGGTAGAGAAATTAGAGACTGAAGAAACATACTTTTAACTAGCTGCATTTCGAACCCTCCTTCTGTGTCCAAATTATTTGAATATTTCCACACATTATATTGTCGATTATTTCGCCTGTCAACCCTTTTTGGGCATAAATATTAATACAATCCAGTCAATTTTGGTAAAACCGTAGAGATCCAGGGAAGATAGGTTAAAAGCAAAACATCAACAACCATGATCAAAATAAATGGCCATACTGCTCGTGTAATATCCTCAAGCTTGATATCGGCAATGCTGCACCCAATGAAGAGGCATACACCCAATGGCGGAGTAACCATTCCTATTGCAAGGTTTACAACTAATACGATCCCAAAATGGAGAGGATCTACACCTATCTGAGTAATGACCGGCAATAAGACAGGCACCAAAATAATAATGGCCGCAACTGTTTCCATGAACGTTCCCAAGAAAAGGAGCAAGATGTTAATGAGGGTTAAGATAACAACAGGATTTTTTGAAATCGATAAAATAACCTCTGCAACGGCCTGAGGAACTTGTTCAGCAGTAAGAATCCAGCTGAAAACAGATGAAGTGGCAATAATAAACATGATCATCGACGTTCCCATAACTGTCGTAACAAGAATATTCTTCAGTTGAGAAAGATGAAGTTCCTTATAAATGAAAAAACCGACGATGAAGCCATAAACGACAGCCACTACTGCCGCTTCTGTAGGGGTAAAGACACCACCATAGATTCCCCCCAGAATAATTACAGGCATCATGAGGGCGAGAATTGCCTGTTTAAAAGTTTGCCAAATTCGTCCTAAAGTCGGTTTTTCGTCGCCATGATACCCCTTTTTCCTGGATATTAGCCAGGCTACAAACATCAGAGAACAACCGACAAGAATGCCAGGGAGAATGCCACCCATAAAGAGAGCGCCTATAGAAACTCCGGTAAGAACTCCGTAAATTATCATAGGAATGCTTGGTGGAATCATAACGCCCAAAGTACCAGCAGTTGCTTGAACAGCTGTAGCAAAAGGCTTGTCGTATCCCCGCCGTACCATTGCCGGTATTAAAATAGTTCCAATAGCAGCAACTGTAGCTACCGCTGCTCCTGAGATCGCTCCAAAAAACATACTCGCTATAATGGCAACAAAAGCTAATCCACCAGAAAAACGACCCACAATAGAGTTGGCAAATTCAACAAGACGTCTTGAAATACCCCCAAACTCCATTAACGAGCCCGCGAGAATAAAAAAAGGCACCGCCATGAGAGGAAAAGAATCTGCCGCCGTAAACATTTTTTGAACTATTACTATAGGAGGGATCGCCCCTGAAAAAAGAATAGCGGCAACAGAAGCCAGACCAATAGCTATAGCAATAGGCACGTTTATAACAAAAAACAAAATGAGACTAGCAAAAAGAACAGTGGTCATATGGCTTCATCCCTTCTTCCTACAACAATAGATAAGGCCTGTTCGATGGAATAGATAAACATGAGGACACCACTTACAAAAATGGCTGAATAAGGAATCCCCATGGATATTTCCATCGCCGGAGATCGCTGTCCTGAAACGATAAAAAGAATTCGACGTCCATAAATAACCATGAGTGCGAAAAATACCGCTGCACAGAGAGTTGCCAGAAAAGCAACACCTTTTTTCATTTTTGGAGGCAACATATTTACAACCACTTCCACACCGATATGTGCTCCCCTTTTAACGCCAATACTGGCCCCAAGAAAGGAAATCCAGACAAGAATATATCTGGAAAGTTCTTCTGACCATGGCAGAGAAGAGTGGAGAACGAAGCGAAATATGACTTGTAAGAAAACAACAACAACCATAACAATCAATAAAAGACTGACGGCATATTCTACAATCCGGTTTAAACCGTTAAGCAATTTTTTCAAAAGAATCACACTACCCCTTCTTTCTGCCGAAGAACACCTACAAAAAGGGAGGGAGAAGGAAAAGCTCTCCCTCTCCCTATGACATACGAACGGCTCTAATTTCCTGCAAGAATCTGATCAAGAAGCTTTGCGTCTTCGCCAAGTTCCCCACGGAATTCGTCATAGACGGATTTCGTGGCCTTACGGAAGGCTTCTTTATCTGGTGTATTTATTTCCATTCCAAGTTCTTTCAGTTTTTCTACCTGTTCATTTTCCATTCTCGTAATCTGCTCGCGCTCATAAAGAGCCGATTCTTGAGCAGCTTTCATGAAAATTTCCTGATATTCTTTAGGAAGCTTATCAAATCTAAACTTACTCATTATCAACATCGAGGGAGAAAAAACATGTCCGGTAAGAGAAACATATTTCTGAACCTCGTATATTTTTTGAGTGTAAATAATAGGAATTGGGTTTTCCTGCCCATCAACTGTTCCCTGCTGGAGAGCAGTAAAGACTTCTCCCCATGCCATAGGCGTAGGATCTGCTCCGAGGGCTCTCCAAATAGCCATCTGTACTTTATTTTCCATGGTTCTGAGCTTGAGTCCTTTGGCCTCTTCTGGAGTATTTACGGGATGCTTAGAATTTGTCAGATGGCGGAACCCGTTTTCATACCATGCTAAACCTTTAATGCCTTGTTTTTCGAGAAGGCCCATAATATACTGTCCGATTTCTCCATCGAGAGTTGAATAAGCCTGAGCCTTGTCTTTAAAGAGAAATGGGAAGTCAAAAATCATAAACTTTTTCTCGAATCCACTCATAGGCCCTGTTGAAGAGACGACCAAATCGACAGTTCCTAACTGAAGCCCCTCAATAAGGTCTCTCTCTCCTGTCCCAAGCTGATTATTGGGGAAAAGATTGACCTCTACATCTCCATTTGTTTCTTTCTCGACAATCTCTTTAAACCGTACAGCTCCAAGGTTATAAGGATGCTGATCACTCACAGAGTGCCCCAGCTTAAAGGAGTACTTAGCTGCCCAAACAGGTTGTGTTACAGTCCCCAGCATAAAAG
Organism: Aminobacterium thunnarium; assembly: GCF_055390565.1. Lineage (NCBI taxonomy): Bacteria > Thermotogati > Synergistota > Synergistia > Synergistales > Aminobacteriaceae > Aminobacterium > Aminobacterium thunnarium. The sequence continues at coordinate 2,268,823 of NZ_AP042412.1, read as the reverse complement.
CACAAAACAAAAGCCCTACAAAAATTATGGTGCTTTTTTTCGTCCCTCTCATCACATGTCCCCCTTTAGACTTCTTCATAAGTTTTTTCTTTTACTGAAACAAGGTTATAAAGAACTTTATTAATAGGCGTCGCGATTCCCAGACGTCTACCTTCCTGAACAACGGCCCCATTTATAACCCCAATTTCTGTTTTACGTTTGTTCGAAACATCCTGAAGCATGGAAGACCTATTTGCTGCGGTAAGTTTGGCAACTTTTCTCGTATGTTCTACTGGATCGTCTATTTCAAGGGTAATTCCCTTTGCATTTGCCACAGCAACTGCCTCTTGTACAGCACAGGCAAGGAGTTCGTCTGTTTCAGAAAAATCTACTAAACGACCATTTTTTAACCCTGTAACAGCTGTTAAAGCATTAATGCCAATATTGACAATCAACTTGCCCCAAATGAGTCCCATTACATTGGGCGATAATTTAACGTTAAAACCACCCTTTTTGAGTAAATCTCCTATCTTTTCAAGGCGCTCATCGATGAAACCAGAGAGCTCTCCGATTACTGTGTCTCCTTGACCTGCATGGCGTATTTTTCCTGGTCCAAGCAATGTGGAACCATGTCCTGTTACACCTGCAATAACTTTTTCTTCGCCAACAACAGCACTTATTTTCTCTACATTACCAAGGCCGTTTTGAAGGGTTAAAACGCTTGTATGCGCCCCAATAATACCTTTCGCACTTTCCATCGCCTGAGATGTAAGCGTGGCCTTAACAAAAACAATAAGGAGGTCGCACTCCCCCGCCTCTTCAGGAGACGTAACAGCTCGAATAGAACGAATCGTACGCTCTCCTCCAATGCCCTCAATAAAGAGGCCGTGGGTATTAATGGCATCTACATGATCTTTCCAAACATCAATAAGCGTTACGTTAAAGCCTGCTTCAGCAAGCATTCCGCCATAAAGGCATCCCATAGCTCCTGAGCCAAGAACAGCTATTTTCATATTTTTCACCTCGGTCTTACTTGCGCAGATCTTTCAAATCGTCTCTGCTCAAACCTCCAAAGGTGTGTTTATCTTCCGGGAAAGAGCCTGAACGGACTTCTTCTTTGTATTCACCAAGAGCCTTTACAATTTCGTCTCCGATTTGAGCATACTGTTTAACAAACTTGGGAAGGAATTTATCGAAGAGCCCCAACATATCGTGGAAAACCAAAACCTGACCGTCTGTATAACGTCCTGCTCCTATACCAATAATGGGAATTGATACAGCTTCTGTAATTGCACGTCCTAATTCTTCAGGAACACACTCTACAACGATGGAAAATGCTCCGGCATCTTCTAGGGCTTTTGCTTCGTCAACAATTTTCTGAGCTGCTTCCAAACTTTTCCCCTGCACCTTAAAGCCACCGAGCATAGACGCCGTTTGAGGCGTAAGGCCAATATGTCCCTGAACGGGAATTCCTGCTTCAACAATGGCAGAAACGACTTCTGGGCGCCCGCCCTCAAGCTTGATCACATCGCAACCGCCTTCTTTCATGAGACGATTTGCACTGCGAATGGCTTGAGAAATGCTTTCGTTATATGAGCCGAAAACCATATCGCCAACAATCATAGGTGTGGGAGCACCCTTTACAACGGGTTTGATGTGAGCAACCATTTCGTCTGTGGTAAGAGGCACTGTCCCATCATTGCCAAGCATTGTCATAGAAAGAGAATCACCAACAAGAATGATCTCGATACCTGACTTCTCAACTAAAACAGCCTGAGCATAATCATACGCTGTAACCATCGATATTTTTTCGCCTTTTTGCTTCATTTCTTTGAGCTTTTGAATCGTTACCTTTGCCATTGCGAGATTCCCCCTCTAGAGATATATAAAGTTTTTATACTTTTTCTTTGTCGATTCAGGATTTGTACCCAAGGGTGGTCGAAAAACGTTTGGCCACATCTATAACCAAATCCCGAATGGCAATAAGACGTTCTGTATCTGCATAAAGGAATTTCGGCACTGCAACACTCAGAGCCGCGAACACTTCCCCAGAATGACCCCATACTGGAGCTGCTACACAAAAAAGGCCTTCAACGTACTCTTCGTTATCGATGCAATATCCTTGTTGGCGTATAGTCACAAGGTGCTCGAGTAATTCATCAAAATTGGTTACGGTATTTTCAGTAAAACGTATAAATGGTTCATCTTGAAGCAAGGCTCTAACTTGATGCTCAGGCATATAAGCCAACATGATCTTGCCAAGGCCAGTACAATAAGATGGCATTCGTTTTCCTATAGAAAGGTCTACTTTTATTGTTGATTGACTTTCGATTTTATCGATATAAATTACGTATTTTCCATCCATGACAGCTAGATTTACCGCTTCGTTCGTTTTCTCTGAAAGCTCTCGCATAAAAGGCATTGCCTGTTTTCTCAGACCAAGAGATTTCACCACGTTATTTCCGATTTCAAAAAGTTTAAAGCTATTGGAATATTTATGATTCGCCTGGTTTTGATTAACGTACCCCAAGCCTTTGAGGGTAGAAACAATTCGATGAACAGTACTCCGTTCTAAACTGAGCAAGTTACTCATTTCGGAAATACCTAACTCGCCACGTTCATCAAGTATTTCAATAATCGACATTGCTCTTTCTATAGACTGCACGTACCCGGAACTTTTTTTGGAACCTGTCACGATAATCTGCCTCCTTCTTTGTAAGGGAGAAAACAGCCACCTCAAAAAGATTCCATAATACGGAATAATATTCATCATTGTGGAAACGCAACTTAATTATAAACATGCAGAATTGTATGTCAAACTAGAGAAGAAATACATTTTTGGTAGTTCCAATAATTATATTTTTCACTTTTTATGTTACATGCGAGATTACAACAAACAAGGGGGTGTCCGAAGATGCGGACACCCCCTTGTTTATTCTCGAAAAAATATCCGATACCTTTTATCCCCAAAAGAGTTCTATCGTCTTGTCGTCTGGCTTTTTACCTATATAAGCACCAATAATAAACGCTATAAGCCCTATAGCAATTGTAGGAACAATCTGATGAGCTCCCATCCATTTTACTTTTGTAATAGTGAAATAGATGAAAGACCCGCATCCTGCAACAATAGATAAAATAGCACCCGTAGCATTTGCACGTTTCCAATAAAGGCCCAAAATCGTTGGCCAAAGGAAAACCGCTTCAAGACCACCAAAAGCAAAAAGGTTTATCCAGACCAATAAAGAAGGAGGTCTAAGCGCTGCTAAAAAGACCATCACACCCAATATACCTGTCACAACAAAGCTCATACGTCCTATTGCCGCTGGATTAACTTTTTCAGGTTCTTTAGAAATATAGTTTAAATAGAGATCTTTAATAATGGCTGCCGATGCAAGAATAAGCATAGAGTCCACTGTAGACATAATAGCTGCAAGTGGTCCTGCTATAAATATTCCGGCCCAGAAAGGAGAAAGAAGATGGATCGTTAAGGTTGGAACTGCAAGGTCTCCCACTTCGATATTAGGAACGACAGCTCGTCCTAACGCCCCCACCATATGCATACAGAGCATAAGAAACCCTACAATAAATGTTCCAACAATCATGGCATTGTGCATTGATCGGGCATCTTTATATCCCATACATTTTACTGTTGTTTGCGGAAGCCCTAGTATGGCAAATCCCACGAGAACCCAAAAGGAAAGAATAAAGGGTTTTGATATAAAATTATTGGGCCCAAATGGAGTTATCAGGGCAGGATCAATTTCATGAAGTTTCTGTATTACTGAGGTCATTCCTCCGCCTGCATGGACGACGCTCCAAAGTAAGGCAATTGATGCAACAACCATCATAGAACCCTGAATTGTATCGGTAAGGACAACAGCTCTAAAACCACCAACTGTCGTATATATAATAACCGTCACACCAAAGATAATCAGACCTACAAGGTAAGGATATCCTGTAATGCTCTGAAAAAGTCTCGCACCCCCAATAAACTGGGCGAGCATAGAAGCCATGAAAAAGACAAGCAATGCAATCGAAGAAAGAATAACAACGGCATCGTTGCGATATCGTGCCCTTAAAAACTCTGTAACTGTTACTGCATTAATGCGGCGAGCAATAATAGCAAATTTTTTCCCCAAAACGCCTAACGTTAAAAAAGCAGTAGGGACCTGAATCATAGCGAGAAGAATCCAGCCCAATCCCATTTTATAGGCAACCCCCGGGCCACCTACAAAGCTACTAGCGCTGGTATAGGTAGTTATAATCGCCATGGCTAAAACAAAACCGCCCATGGAGCGGCTTCCAAGAAAATACTCTTCAACAAAACTTTTTGTATCGTGAGTTTTTTTACCTATCTTTCGACTCCAGAGCGCTATAGCCATAACACCGGCAAGATAAAGGACGAGAGGTAAAATCATATAGAATCGTTGCGTCATAGTTCTTCACGACCTTCTTTGTCTGGTGATTCTTCAAGCGAAATATCTTTAAAGAATAATCTAACCACTCCCCAAACAAGAAAAGAAATTCCAATATATCCAACAATGCAACTATAAAAGAACCATGATGGCATGCCAAAAACATACGTATACGACGACGGGTCGCCACTTCCTAAACCGTAGGCTGTTCCATACCACCAAGCAAAAAAGACACCGTAAAGAGCAAGTGAAATAAGAGCTTCTTTATTCGCTTGATTGTACCGGCCTGTTTTCTTCACTCTTATTGCCTCCTTTACTTTCCCTTCATTTTAAAATGGCCGCCCCAACACCCTTTGAGATCAGATATACACACAAAACCTTTTGCACCTATAATTTCTGAAATCTGAGGAATATCAGAACGATGACAAATGACTTTAACAACATAGCGAAGTCCCGCGCGACCTTGTCCAACGAGAACAGTTGCACCGAAACCGGCTTTGCGAATTTGCTCAATAACTAATCGGGTTTCTTGGTTTCGTTCTAAAATGATTTCAAGAGTAACGAAAGCATTAAGTAATTTTTCTTCCAAAAGAGAGCCCATAAAGTTACCTGCTCCATACCCTCCTGCGTAGGCGATAAGTTGAGGGAAGGTCAGGGAGCCACCTCCACCAAGAATATAACCGAGAACAGACATGTAGATCATTACTTCAAGAAAACCGATTGTTGCCGCAAGCCGCCGTCTTCCTCTCACAAGAAAAAGGATCCTCACCGTTCCAAGACTGACATCAAGAATACGAGCGCTAAAGATAAGTGCAAGTCCGAGCAAATCCATGACGCATCATTCTCCTAATTTTATGTAAAGGGAAGGCGGACAGCTCTCTGTCCGCCTTATGCTGTCTGCCAAACTCCGTTCGTAAGAAAAATTACTTTTTCTCTATAATTTCTACCTTATATTCTTTGCGAAGACGCTCTGTTTCTTCAAGATATATTTTAGAACGTTTATCTTTAAGAATGTTAGCCTCTATCTGACCTTTCACGTCTTCAAAAGACTTTAACGAAGCAGGCTTTTTATCTTCAAGCCTGATAATGTGCCACCCAAACTGGCTCTGTACAGGAGCACTTATTTCGCCCTTTTTAAGGGCTTCTGTAGCTTTACTGAATTCAGGAACAACTTGATCACCTTGGAAATAACCTAAATCTCCCTTTTGTTGTTTTGAAGGGCAAGTTGAATACTTTTCAACGGCCTCTTCAAAAGAAAGCTTCTTTGTCTCTATCTCTTCTCGAATCTTTTTTGCTTCCTCTTCGCTTGCCACTAAAATATGGCTTGCTCTCATCTGTGCAGGGATATTAAATTCTGTCAGATGCACAGCGTAATAATCTTTTGCTTCTTTTTCCGTTACGGCAGCTTTACTCAGCATCTTCTCCACGGCAGTCTGACGCAGTAACTCCCTTTTTATATTCTCAAGGCGCTCCATAAATACAGGATCTTTTTCAAGGTTATTATCCTTGGCCCAACGAGCAAAAACTTCGAGATTGATCAACTCGTCTAATATAGCCTTACGTCCTTGCTCATTCTCGTAGTACATGCGCTGCTGAGGATCAAGAGAGTTGATTATATCGTCAACATTCTGTTCTTTTATCTCTACATCGCCTACCCGAGCCAATACGTTGTTCTTTTCATTTTTCGCTTCTTGAGCTCCCGCCATGCTTCCCCAAGCCATCATCACTATGACAGCCATTACACATAAAACTCTCATATTTTTTTTCATACATATCCCTCCAAACCATACGATGCACTGAAACGTTGCCAGTGTATCACAGGCTCTCATCGTCGTCATTCAACAAAGACGAAAGAAAACATACTACATCTTCAGCTTGCATTTCCTTTGCATCTTCACCATAGTGAACTTCCACTATTCCTTCTGCCGCTTTGCGTCCTACAACGACTTTGACAGGAATTCCGAAAAGTTCAAAATCAGCGAATTTTGCCCCCGCTCGTTCATTCCTATCATCAAAAAGGACAACAATCCCATTTTGTGCCATCTCCAGATAAAGATTGGTAGCCAGGTTCATTGCCACTTCATCTTTCACCGACGGAACAATAATATCTACATCGAATGGCGCCAAACCAAAGGGATATGTTTTCTCTCGTGCCAGAGCTGTTAGGATACTGTTAAGATCGATCCAGCCTTTCCATAATGTGCATTTCTCGGTTTGTCCCTGTTGATCCTGGTAAGGGATCCCCTCAATGTCACTCTTTTCGCTCCATACTGCTGCTACTTTGTTCCATAAAAAAGGTTGAAGCTCAAGCCCACAACGTGGACAATTCATTCCTTCACGAAGAAGAGCAACATCACCAATATGCTTTGTTTTAAAATCTCTTCCCCACGTAACTCCTGTGAGGTGATAGTTGGGTTTATTAGCTCCCGTAACAACACCGCTACATCCTTCTATACTTATATCAGCGACTAGACAAACTCTTTCAGGAAGTCCTACAGGGCCAAGATAACCTGGTTTCTGCCCCATTACCGACATGAGTTCGTTCTCTTCTGCTATTCGAACCTTCTTGACCTTTAAAAAGAGAGCCAGCTTTTCTTCACTTATATGCAGATCTCCTCGAATAAGCACTGCTACAGGTCTCCAGCCATCATCAACTTCAGCCATATAAAACATGGTCTTTACTGTTTGTTCAGCAGGAATATGCAAAAATTCGCATAGTTCTTCTATAGAACTTGCATTTGGGGTATGAATTTCTTGCCGAACCATCTCTTTCTCTGTTCGATAAGGTTTGCTTTGTTCTATTCGTGCATTTTCAGTACCCGTCCAGCCACACGATGAGCAGGCAACTCCATTTTCGACTGCAATATACTGATCTGAAGCCTTCAAAGCAACGTAATTTCCGTCAGTACCCAACGTTTCATCGCTCATAACGATGCTTGGAAGATTTAAATTTTGTAATATGTTATCTATAGTATGAACTATCTCCTGTTGCGCCTCTTTGCCAGAAGCAGTCTCTATTCCTCCTAGAAGAAGCAAACCTTGCCGAAGCTCCATAAAGTTCAGAGGCAAATCTCGATAACTTTGTACTGCACGTTGGGCAAGGGCATATAAGCCATCTTTCTTGTAAAGGAGAGAGTCAAGTTGTTGAAAATTTTCTTCCATTAACGCATGCAGAAAGGTCCAAGCAACATTTTCTCGCAATATGGAGCCAAGAGGCAGCAAGTTCCACTCTTCATTTTGAAAATCCAGGGCATACCCACTTCTAATGAGACGAATAACACCTGGATCTTGCCAACCAGCTGGTGCTTTTTTTAATGTCGGCGTAAGCAAAGAAGTCATTTTCATTGAAATATCCTCCCAAAAATGTTGTGTAATCTAAATACTTAATCCATAAAATATTGACTGTAAGCCAATATGAAAAGAGCAACCGCCCAAACAATATCAAGAATAGCACGGCCAGTCTGCCCCATACGAAATCGCCGAAAAGAGATAAAAAGCAGGGCTACACCACATAAAATTACAATTATAGGAGCAAGCGTAGTAGCAAAAAATTGCATAAGGGCTACCACCTTTCATGAAGGATTTCTACCACAAGACGACGTGCAGTAGGAGTAATAGCTAAGCCGCCATGAGCAGTCTCTCGTAAAGATTCTGGCAGAGCACGTCCCACCTGAGCCATGGCATCAATAACTTCGTCAGCAGGAATAATAGATTTTATCCCTGCTAGAGCCATATCTGCCGCAAGAGCCGCCACCGAAACAAGAAGTCCATTTCTCTTAATACATGGAGATTCTACTAAGCCTCCCACAGGATCGCAGACAAGTCCAAGCACTGATTTAAAAGTGAGAGCAACGCTTTGTTCTATAGCTTCAGAAATACCTCCATGCATAGCAACCAAAGCGGCAGCTCCCATAGCCGCTGCGGCTCCACATTCAGCCTGACATCCACCTTCTGCTCCAGCCAACGTTGCTCTAGATGCTATAACAGACCCGATAGATCCGGCAACAATCAATCCGTCAAGAAGTGTCTTATCCTGCGTGGCAAAGATATCTTTATGGGCAAAAAGAAGCCCTGGCAAAATACCACAGCTTCCGGCAGTAGGAGCTGCAACAATACGCCCCATAGCTGCATTATATGTTGCTACCGCCAATGCAATCTCACTCGCTCGCAATATATATTGGCCTGAAAGATTCTTTTCTTTCTGAGCATACGAAGCTAATTTTCCTCGATCAGATCGAACTATTTTGCCATTCCATTCATGTTCAAGGGCATCGTGAACAGATTTTTCCATATCAACAAGACGGCTTTTCATCCTTTCACGAATGCGATCGACTGGAAGGCCTGTCTCTTGTTCCTCCTGCGACAAAACAACTTCAACAAAAGAGCTCTTTTGATTCAAGCTCTGGGCAACAAGTTCAGAAATAGACCTCATTCTATGTTACCTCCCTGGTTATAGAGAGCTAGGACTCGTTCCATTGATGGATGAGCCTTTTCTACGGCTTCTCTGACACTCTCATCGGGAGATGTCGGTAAATCCAATTCGATAACAAGAGAAGCTTTGCCACCTTTTGATTTTCTATGGAGACTTAATGTTGCAATATTAATTTTCATATCGGCAAAAAGTTTTGTAACAGCAGCTACAACCCCCTGAGTATCACGATGGAACGTTATGAGAGAGGGAAGCTCTCCAGAAACACTAACCTGAAAGCCATCTATCTGTTGTAATTCTACGGCCCCTCCTCCAATAGACGCACCTATAATCTCTAGAGTTCGACCGTCTTTACCTGTAAAGACAAATCGAGCTGAGTTTGGATGGGCTCCATCTATATTTTCAGTATCGAAACGATAGTTAAATCCTCTTTCTTTTGCAATAGACAAAGCATCCCGCAAACGAATATCATCAGGAGCCATGTCGAGGAGTCCCGCAACAAGAGCCCTATCTGTACCATGACCGTAACTTGTGTATGCAAAACTGCCCCTTAAAAAAATTTCAACACTCTCTAAAGGATCGTCTCCCCAGCAAGCCAAAGCCAACCGGCTTAAACGAGCCGCGCCTGCAGTATGGCTCGAAGAAGGCCCTATCATTACAGGGCCTATAATATCTGTAAGTGCCATAAAACATCCTCCTTTATTTCAGAACCATCTTTTTCTCCCCAGCCTGATAAATATCAGACAATTCCTTATATATGCGATCTAATTTTTCAAGTCTCGCCATTGCCAACTCAGATTCACCCATAGCTGATGCTATTTCTTTCAAGGCAAAACTTTTAAAAAAGCTGTTACTTCGACTGGGATGGGGACAATTAAAAACTTCATTAAGAATTTGAATATCATAAGGGATATGGAAGGCATCTCGTGTCTCTTCATACTCGAAAAGAAAATATATTTCTGGGAAACCAGACCAGGCGATAGAAGACAGGCACATTGAACATGGCTCGTGAGTGGAAAGAAAGAGACAATCTTCAGGATCTGGATGAGAGGGAAGTTCAAAAAATTTTTTTATTGTGTAGACTTCACCGTGCCATAATGGATTCCATCCTTCGTGGTTTGTTCCTGCTACTACGAGAGAAAGATCTGAGCGAAGTAAAATGGCCGCACCAAAAATTTTATGACCATGGCTGACTGCCAAACGAGTCTGAGGAACAATATCATCTTCAATGACATTGAGCATTCTCCAAAATATCTTTTCTTTTTCCATTATCCTCCCTCCTTTGGCAACATTATATCCTGAAGTTCTCATCCCTGGATGCAAAGAAAGGTCTCATTAAATTTAAAGAAATTAATATTTGAAGTTTGAAGTTATTTGTGTTATTTTCAAATTGATAAGAATTATTTATTTATTCTTTAGATTTTGTTTTTTGTCGATTGCGCCACACAGGCGTGTCAGGAGTGCTCTCTTACAAAACAACCCCAAAAAGAATAATGGAGGTGAACTATATGAACGCATTAACTATAGTGTGGCTCCTTGTTGGCGTGGGTATGATCGCAGCAGTTCTAATCATCAAGAAAAAGCGGAACGACGAAGAAACAAATAACTAGTACCAAACCCTTTTGGGCGTTGGAATTTATGGGTAGTATCTTCGTTATAGCTTGTTCCTGCGCCCCATAACTATTTCTTTTATACCCCCCCACAGTAAGCCTTTTTACCGATAGTCAAAAATTCTCTTTTGGAAGATAATACGATTAAAATATCGTTTAAAAGAGGAGGAATGCCCATGAAATCTCAGAAGGTCCGTCTGATTGTTCAGATAAGCTTTCTTGCCTTTCTTACGTGGGTAGGATATCGACACCAACTTCTTGGAGGCGGCCCAGAAGGCGTGCCACCAGTTGATGCATTATGTCCCTTTGGCGGCATAGAGGGCCTTTACGCCTATTTAAAAACAGGAACGTGGCTTCGACGATTAGCACCAAGCTCTCTTATTTTGTTTATTGGTATTGTAGCCATAACAATTCTCGTAGGTCGCATCTTTTGTAGTTGGATATGTCCTTTGGGAACGTTAGGAGAACTTTCTGCCAAAGGTGCGAGAAAACTGGGTATTACTCAACGGGAACTTCCTCCTTCTATCGATAAACCTGCACGGTATTTAAAATATATTGTTCTTTTCGTTATTATCTTCTTTACATGGCGTCTTGGTACTCTTGCTTGGCGAGATTACGATCCATGGGTTGCCTGGATGCATTTAAGTGCCGGTTGGGGGGAAATGGTAGAAAAACCGTGGGCATTTATCATTCTCTTTGGCACAGTTATTATTGCCAGTTTCTGGATTGAACGGTTTTGGTGTCGTTATCTTTGTCCATTAGGAGCACTTCTCGCTATCGGACAAAAATTAAGTTTCGTCAAAGTTCGAAGAAACGACTCTACGTGTATTCATTGCCATTTGTGTCATAAGACATGTCCTGTGAATCTTGATCCAGAATCTAAGGACGTTGAAAAGAGCGCAGAATGCATTTCGTGTGGACAATGTACCGATAAATGCCCTGTAGAGCAGACTCTCTATTTTGGAATCGGAAAGAAAAAGCTCTCCTCTTTCGCAATAGGAATAACAGGATTACTTCTATTTTTTGCTATTTATGGAGGTGCCCGCATTTCTGGAATGTGGATGACATACGCACCCTCCACAGTTGAAGCACAAATCAATCCCGCCGGAGGTATCTACGGCTGGATGACACTCAAACAAGTAGCAGAGACAGTAAAACTCTCTGAAGAAAAGGTCATAGAAATAGCGGAACTCCCGGCAGAGATTCCCCGAGATGTTTCATTGAAAAACATTGAAGGAGTGAACGATGAAGAACTTCGTGCATCTCTTGAAGCATATTTCGAAAAACAAATGAAACAACCTGCTGTAGAGTCAGCTGCTCCTCCCCTAAATCCAGAAGAAATAAAGGGATCTATGACATTGGGTGATGTGGCAAAAATGTATGATCTTGAAGCTGAAAGCATTTTAAAAGAAGTAGGCTGGCCTCTTGATGCTTCCCCAGATAAACCACTCAAGGAATTAGCAGCCGAATATCAGATGGAGGTAAGTGTTATTAGAGAAGCCGTAAAAAAACTTTTGCAGGAATAGGCATATATAAACAATAGAGAACAAATACAAGGGAGCTTCTCTGTTTAAAGAGCGGCTCCCTCTTCTTTTTCAAGAAAAGATTCTATTCTAAAGCGAGGCAATGCCTCCGGAACATTGTTTTGCATCCACACAAGAAGCTGCTCCCGAACTTCACATCGCAACTCCCACGCATCTGAAGAATTTGAAGCGCTCATCAGTGCACGAAGCTGCATTGTCTTTTCTGTGCAATCGACAACTTGTAAAACGTTTACACGATGATCCCACCATTCGGACTGTTCAAGAATGTCAGTTAAAACTTTTCGCATCTGGTCAATGCTTAAAGTGTAATCTGCATAGATATACACGTAGGCAAGAAGATCGGCTGATGTGCGTGTCCAATTCTGAAATGGCTTTTCGAGAAAATACGTTGTGGGAAGAATAAGACGTCGCGAATCCCATATTTTAAGCACAACATATGTAAATGTAATTTCTTCAACGCGTCCCCATTCCCCCTCAACAATTAAGACGTCATCCATGCGAATAGGTTGTGATATGGCAAGATGTATTCCCGCAAAAAGAGTTCCCACCGTTTTTTGGGCAGCTAAACCGATAATCACTCCTGCTATTCCCACAGATGCAAGAAGAGCTGATCCAATTCGTCTAAAGTTTTCAAAACCCATCAGGACAAAACAAAAAGCAACAATAAAAACAAGGATGATTAAGAGACGTTTAAAGACAAGAAATTGCGTCTGAATTTTACGGGCTCTTAGATTATCAGAAGAATCAAGGTTAAAATGCTTCGTGAATACTTTCTCCAAAAGATAAACACCACGGATTAAAAACCAGCCGCATGTTGCAACGAAAGCTATTCTGAAAGCGCTCATTACAAATTGAAACAACGATTTGGGAACATTTACTCCAACGATCGGGAAAAAAACAAGAACAAGAAGAATCAACGTCATGAAAAAAGAAGGTTTAAGAAAGAATCGAATCAGATCTTCACGCCACTCTGCGGAATCTTGATCATAACGATCCATTACAAAATCCTCCTTCCATAAAAAAAGCCCAGCTCCATAAGGAACCAGGCTTTTGAAATTTATCGAAGATGTTCTTTTATCGCCTCTCCGAGAAGTTGAATACCTCGTATAATTCTCTCGGGTGGCATATTGGAATAATTCAGGCGTAACGTATTTTCGTGTCCCCCGTTAGGGAAGAAAGCACCGCCTGGCACAAAGGCAACTTTTTTCTCGAGACATGTCATAAGTAAATCTCTGGCACTAAGCGTCTCTGGCAAAATGGCCCAAGTGAAAAGTCCCCCTTCGGGAATTGTAAATGAAACGGAAGAAGGGAATTCCACCTTCATTGTTTCTATCATAACGTTACATCGTTTTTTATACACATCAATAAGACGAGCTACATGAGCATCAAGATCATACATATCTATATAGGCGTTAATTTCATACTGGCTCAATGTTGGGGAATGAAGATCTGCTGCCTGTTTAAGATACGCAAATTTTTCATAGATATCCCCATCAGCGCAAAGCCATGCAATTCTCATCCCGGGGCAAAAAATCTTTGAAAATGTTCCAAGCAAAACAACTTTGCCCTCTTTATCAAAAGACTTGAGAGATGGAGGGACCTCTCCCTTGAATCGAAGTTCTCCATAAGGGTTATCTTCAATAACAACAATATCATAACGGCTTATAACATCCATGAAAGCCTTTCTTCTCTCAACGGTCCATGTTTTGCCTGTTGGATTCTGAAAATCAGGAATAACATAGATTGCCTTCGCTCTTTTTTCTCTCGTCAAAACTTCTTCAAGGGCTTCAGGAACCATGCCATAATCATCTGTTTCGACTTCGACATAACGTGGATTATATCCGTTAAAAGCACTGAGAGCACCGAGATATGTGGGACTCTCACACAACACAACATCTCCATCATCAATAAGCATTTTACCTAAAAGATCAAGAGATTGTTGTGACCCGGTGGTAATCATAATATTGCCACTCTCCAAACGGGTCTGATATTTCCGGTTCATCCGGCTCGCAATCTTTTCCCGCAGAGGGGCGTATCCTTCTGTTGTCGAGTACTGCAAGGCTTTTGTTCCATCCTTCTCGAGAACCTGGGCAACAACCTCTTTCAACTCTTCTATCGGAAATAGTTCAGGAGCCGGAAGGCCACCAGCAAAAGAAATAATTTCAGGATCAGCCGTCACTTTAAGAATGGCAGCAATATCCGATGCCTGGAAATTTTTCATTCGCTCTGCAAAGACACATTTGTTCATAGTAGAGCCCTCCTGTCGTTTAAGAATTTTAGGGCGGATTATACCAAGAAAGAGGGCTTAATGGAAATAGAAATTTCTATTTCCTATATATTTTTGAATTTTTCTTCTTATTCTTCTCTCAGATGAAGAATTTTATCTGTGGCCTTTAGCCCAGAACCGGAGAGGAAAGCCACCGTTTTTTCTCCCCGTGAAAGTTTTTCTTGTTGTTGTAATCTCCACAAAGCTGCCCCAACAACAGCACTTGTGGGTTCTACATAAAAACCCGCACGAGCCAAAGCATAAAAAGCTTTCTCTATTTCATTATCGTCTACAGCCATAATAATCCCCTCTGTTTTTTTTATGGCATCAAGAACTTCTCGGCCACGAACAGGTTGTGACGAACTTATGCCTTCAGCAATAGTTTCTTCCTTATATATAGAGACAGGCTCGTTTTTACCCTGAATAAACGCTTCATAAAGAGGCGCACATTTTTTTGCCTGAACGGCAATAATCTGGGGTAGCCTCTCAATTCTTCCCGCTTCATAAAGATGCTGAAAAGCCAGATAGCACCCTATAACCAAGCTCCCTTGCCCTGCCGGAACAATAATCTTGTCGGGAATCTCATAGCCAAGTTGTTCCCACACTTCAAAGGCATACGTTTTTACTCCGTGAACAAAATAGGGGCTCCAATTATGGCTGGCATAATAGATATCATTTGCCGCCTGCTCTGCTGCCTTTGTCGTATCTTCTCGGCTTCCTGGAACACGAACAAGTTCTGCACCATAACTTTCGATTTGTACGCACTTCCCTGCTGACGTATAGCCAGGGACAAAAATCTGGCAGTGAATACCTGCCCTGGCCGCATAAGCTGCCATAGCCGCTCCAGCATTCCCTGAAGAGTCTTCTATAATGGAAGATATGCCAAGCTCCTTAAGTTTGGTCATTTCATAGGCTATTCCCCTGTCTTTATATGAGCCTGAAGGGCAAACATAATCCAGCTTAAAAAAGATGGGAAAGCCCTCCCACTCTGAAAGGACAAGAGGAGTCATCCCTTCTCCAAAAGTAACAGGGCTTGTGTTCTTATTGAGGGGAAGAGCCTCTTCATAACGCCATAAAGAATGGGAACGAGAAGCAAGAAGTTCCGGAGAAGGGAAGGATGTCTGATCCACCTCTAAAAGGAGAGGCCCACCACATGAACATTTCCAAGGTTTTTCTTCCTCACTATAACGTTTTTGGCACCATTGACATTGAAGCATATGCTATCACTCCCTATACGCGAACACAGTCTTCCAAAGAATCTATGTTTACATCCTCAGATGTAAGCTTATGAGCCTCAAAAGCAGCCGTATATTTCAATCCACTCCCCGTCAAAATACAAGCCACCTGTTGGTTGGATGTAACAATTCCACGTTCTATCAAAATAGGTATTGCCGCTAAAGAGACAGCAGAAGCGGGCTGTACGAAGAGTCCCGTTCCAGCCAATTCCCGCTGGGCTTGAAGAATCTCTTTCTCAGGAACTGCCACAGCGACACCTTTTTGTCTGGATAAAACTCGCAAAACCTGATTTCCACTGGGTGGAAAAGGATTTTCAATAGCGTGGGCAATTGTATGGGGACTGGGAAACCTCTCTATGCTGTTAGCGTTTTTTTTATACGCTTCAACAATAGGGGCGCATCCTTCCGCCTGCGCCGCAACAATAAGAGGCATGTGGGGAATAAGACCTGACTTGTAAAATTCTCTAAAACCCTTTTCGATACCCCGTATATTTCCTCCCGCGCTTGTAGGGACAATAACCACATCGGGTACATTAAATTTTGTTTGTTCACAGATCTCAAAGGCTATAGTTTTAGATCCTTCCACTCTGAAAGGGACATCTGAATTCATAAAATAAATGCCGTATTTTTCTCCCAAGCGAAGGCTCTCTTCGTAAAGTAGGCTATAATCACCATAAACCTTAACGACTCGTGCATTATATATAGCTATAGGGTTGAGTTTCTCAATAGGAAGATCTTCTTTCACTAAAATGGTTGTTTCGAGATTCGCTCTTGCACCAAATGCAGCTACTGAGGCAGCCATATTTCCCGTAGATACTGTTCCAATACGATGGAATCCTAATTCCACAGCATGTCTTAGTGCCGATGCAGTTCCGCGGTCTTTAAAAGACCATGTTGGGTTAACTGTTTCGTTCTTTAAAAAGACGTTATGCACTCCTAATTTTTTGGATAAAGATGGTGATGAAAGAAGAGGTGTCATTCCTTCTCCTAAAGAAAAAGTATCACTGCAAGATTTGAATGGGAAAAAATTCTTGTACCGCTTAAAAATATCCGACGTTTCTTCAGCACAAATTTCTGTTGAAAAAAACTCTTCAACTTCAAGAGGTTCATGGCACTTAGGGCATCTGGAAATATTTTTTCGAATGGGGAAAGATGTTCCACAAGCTGTGCATATAAATTTTTTTTCAGACATGGAGACGATAAACCTCCTTTATATCTTTTTAAAAATTATAACGTAATGAGAATCTTTATTTTTCTCTTTTCCTCCTTTTTTATATCTTGCATCTCCAATTTTTTCTGTCATACTATGCCTGCTTGTAATCAAAATACTAAGACTCAAAACCAAATCGGGGAGAGTGAAATCACACAAAAAAATAGTAAGGGGGTTGAGACAGGTTGACACGTGCGGCTGAACCTTTGATTCACGTTGAAAATCTGTGCAAGAGCTTTGAGGATGGAGAAGTTTTAAATGGAATCTCCATAGATATTAAAGAGGGAGATCTGGTCTCTATCATAGGACCGTCTGGATGTGGAAAATCAACGTTCTTACGGTGTCTCAACTGTCTCGAGTACATCGACTCAGGAACCATTACCATAGCCGGCGTTACAGTAAGCCGCACAGGTAAGGGAAAAAATCTGAACAAGAAGTTTCTAGAAGCATGCCATCTCATGAGACAAGAAGTGGGAATGGTGTTTCAAAGTTTTAATCTTTTTCCTCACAAAACCGTTCTTGAAAATGTCATGCTGGCACCTATGGTTGTCAAAAAAGCCAGTGAAGAAGAAGCACGTGAAACAGCCTTAAGACTACTTGAAAAAGTAGGTCTATCTGAACACATTCACAAATATCCAGCCACTTTATCTGGCGGGCAAACACAACGTGGAGCTATTGCCCGTGCCCTTGCAATGAATCCCAAAGTCATGCTATATGATGAACCGACATCAGCTCTTGATCCTGAACTTGTAGGAGAGGTTCTTCAGGTTATGAAAGATCTTGATGCTGAAGGTATGACTCAAATTATCGTTACTCATCACATGCGTTTCGCTCGAAATGCCTCTGATTACATTGTTTTTATGGATGGTGGAGAGATTGTCGAGTTGGCTGATGGCGATATTTTATTCGAATCGCCTCAAAATAAAAGAACGAAAGATTTTCTTCGACACCTTACAGAGGATGTAGCATAAATGAAGCATATTACGCGTGTTTTCTTTTCTCTTTTTCTTTTAGTTGTGATATTGGCATCTCCTTTAAAGGCTTCTGAAAAGCCTTTATTACGCTGGGGAGGAGACACTGAGGGCGGCGTTCCTTACATGTTCTACGATCCGTTTAATATGGATCGCCTTATTGGATATGAAGTAGAAATTATGGATGCCATTGCCGATTATCTGGGGATGAAAGCTGAATTTGTTCAAAACGGCTGGGATAATCTCATCCCCGGGCTAGAAAGGCATCTATATGATGTAACCATAGATGGTCTTGAAATTACACCGGAACATAAAGAAGTCGTAAACTTTTCTATTCCGTATTACTCTACGTTCCTGCAGCTTGCTGTTCGAAAGGGAACAAAAAACATAGAAACTCTGGAAGACTGCAAAGGTAAAGTTGTAGGAACACTGAAACAATCATATGCCTATTTCACTCTCGTTGAAGCTGGCATTCAAGACATTCGAACATACGAAGACGAGATCAATGCTTTTAATGACCTCGAAAACGGACGATTGGACGCCACACTTTTTGACGATCCTATCGCCGTATACTATGCCGGTTTTAATCCGGAGATTGTCTTTGTCGGACCTCCTGTCGGTCGCATGGACTACGGCATTGCCGTTCGCAAAGAAGATAAGGAACTACTCTCTAAAATCAATGAAGCTATTGTCTACCTTCGAGATAGCGGAAAATTAAGAGAGATTTATGACCGCTGGAATCTCTGGAGTCCGATGATGGCTGAAATGTTTCAAGATTTTTCGCCACGAAATGTTGAAGCCTCTATGTTTAATTACTGGGCAGAGCATCAAAAACCGGAAATTACATGGGAAAAGCGTATAAACAGATATACGAGTTTTCTCCCCATTCTAGGAAAAGCAGCGCTGGTTACTATTAAGGTTTCTATTGCAGCTATGGTTTTGGCTATTTTACTTGGGCTGATCTTAGCCATGACTAAGATTTTTGGCCCTACGTTCTTTTCTCGTATTGCCATTGCCTATATAGAAGCCATTCGAGGAACACCTGTTTTAATACAGCTCTTTTTCATTTTCTACGGACTCCCTAATATTGGGATTAAGTTAAGTCCATTTGTTGCAGGCGTTCTCGGCCTTGGTCTTAACTATGCAGCCTATGAAGCTGAAAACTACCGGGCAGGGTTACTTTCTGTTCCCCGTCAACAAATGGAAGGAGCACTTGCCCTCGGGATGACACGTTGGCAAGCATTAAAACATGTTGTTTTACCACAGGCAGTAAGGGTTGCCCTGCCTCCAGTAACCAACGACTTTATTTCTCTTTTAAAAGATTCTTCCTTGGTTTCGGTTATTACCATGGTTGATCTCACAAAAGCCTACGGCCAGCTTGCTACAACTTATTATGACTATTTCGGAACGGGAATTATTGTCGCTGTTATATACTTTTTACTCGGCTTGCCCTTTGTTCGGTTCGCCCGGTGGACAGAGAAGAAAATGGCTGTTGCTGTAAAGGGTGGAAAAACACAGAAAAATTCCAACTCCTTTGTTGGGAAAAAACCAGGAAGCTACTAAAATAAAAGATAAAAAGAAGGGGCTGCTTTTTTGCAGCCCCTTTGAAGTATCTATCTTATATTAATTCGCCCTTTGCAACAAAAATAACGCTTCCTCCAACGTGAACATCAACTACTCCTCCATCATGATCTCTAGCTGAAAGGAAGAGAAGAGAAGGTCTATTAATAGCGTATCCCTGTTCAACACGTATATTTTCTATGGAAGGCGTTCCTAAAACTTTATGACGAACAAGATAGGCAGCTAGGCATCCCCCCGAACTTCCAGTTGCAGGATCTTCTTCCACTCCAAAGCAAGAGGTTAAAACCCGAACGTGAAGATGATTTTGACTATGAATAGGTTGTTTACAATAGATAGAAAGAGCAACTTTCCCCACTCTCTCTATAAAATCTTCATATGCATCACGATTTATACGAATACGAAGAAGAGTTTCTCTACGTTTTATAGGAATAATTACTGTAGGCAAACCTGTAGATACCCATTGAATAGGAGTCTGCGTATCAAAATCTTTCGCATTAAGACCTAATACTTTTGCCAAATCTTCAACAGGGTAAACTGGACCAAACTCCGGTTGATTCTGTTTCATAATATACAGTTGATCCTCGCGCATTACAGGAATAAGCCCAACCTGGAGATTCAAAACAATAGAATCGGGGTTACCCGGTGCAATATCACGAGCAATAACAGCTGCCGTTCCCAATGTGGGGTGCCCTGCAAAAGGCACCTCTCCCCCTGGAGTAAAGATACGAACAGCATATCCACCATTAACTGGTGAATCGTTCATAATAAACGTCGTCTCTGAATAATTCATCTCTCGAGTAATACTCTGCATATCTTCTGTGGAAAAATCTTTTGCGTCACGTACAACGGCAAGCTGATTCCCTGAATACTTTTTTTCAGCAAAAACATCTACAATATAAAACTCATGCTTTTTCATTATTTCCCCTCCCCTCATTTTGTTTTTTCTCTAAAAATGCTTATACAAGCAAATCTATGGGCCACGGGAAATTATTGTAGGTTTGAAGCAAGCTCACTTGGGAAATTGTCAGGAAGTAAAAAGTGCTATTTATATATGTATTATACCTTTATTTAACTTGACAAACTAAGCACAAAGAGTAACACTATAAACACAATTCGTAACACGATAATTTTTGAGGGGGTTTTTAGCAGTGAGAAACTGGAAAAAACAAATTATTGTTCCTCTTGTTATGGTTTGCTCTTTATTTATTTTCGCTTCTCCATTATGGGCTCATTTTCAAGTTATTTTACCTAGCCAAAATATCGTATCGCAAGATGGAGAAAAAAAGGTGGAGCTCAATCTCCTCTTTACACATCCATTTGAACAACAGCTTATGAATATGGAAAAGCCCGTTCAATTTGGAGTTATGGCTCGCTCAGAAAAGACAGATCTTATGAAAACTCTTACTGAAGAAACATCAAAAGACGGTTTAAAAAGCTGGAAAGCTTCTTATGCAATAAAACGCCCAGGAGACCATATCTTTTACGTAGAACCTTCTCCGTACTGGGAACCAGCAGAAGATAAATATATTATTCATTACACAAAAACTGTTGTTAATGCTTTCGGAATGGAAGAAGGTTGGGATGAACCAGTAGGTCTTCGTGCAGAAATTATTCCTCTCGCCCGCCCTTATGGCCTATGGGCTGGCAATGTTTTTCAGGGAAAAGTTGTGGTTGATGGAAAGCCTGTTTCTGGTGCAGATGTAGAAGTCGAGTTTTATAATGGGGAAAATGCTGTCAAAGCTCCTGCGGATCCTTTTATTACCCAGGTAGTACGCACAGATGATCAAGGTATTTTCACGTACGTAATGCCATGGGAAGGATGGTGGGGTTTTGCAGCTCTTACAGATGCTCCTGAAACGATGAAAACCCCTGATGGCAAAAATGATGCCGCTATAGAATTAGGGGCAGTTTTGTGGGTAAAGACGGTGAATAAAAACTAATGCATATTGCAGAAGGTGTACTTTCTCTTCCTGTTCTTCTTATTGGAGCTTCAGGAGCTGCTGCAGGTGTTGCAGTTGGTTTAAAAAAAATAAACATAGAGACGATTCCTCGTGCAGGAATCGTCTCTGCTGCTTTGTTCGTTTCATCTCTCATACACGTTAATATTGGTCCAACAAGTGCTCACTTAATTCTGAATGGCATCGGAGGTCTTTTACTAGGATTAGGTCTTTTCCCCTCATATCTTGTTGCCCTCTTTCTTCAGGCTCTTCTTTTCCAGTTCGGGGGTCTTGTGGTGCTTGGGGTTAATACATGTACTATGGCTTTATCTGGCATATTGGGAGGGCTATTAGGACGGTACCTTCTACGTCTTGGGAAACCTGTCTGGCTTGCCGGAGCTTTAGCTGGCGCCACTGGCGTAGCTGGTGCTGGCATCTTTACCGCTCTTGCTCTTGCGGGAAGTGGCGAAGCCTTTTTCATGACTGCCAAACTTATTCTTCTTGCCCATATTCCCGTTATAGGAATAGAATCACTTGTCGGGGCTTTTATCATGACATATATCTCTCGTGTTATGCCGTCTCTTTTGGAGGAATGGAAAAAATGAAAATAAGAACATTACTTGTTAAATTTTTGAGTATAACAATGATTCTTTTCATATGGGCTGGTGTAGCATCTGCTCATAAATTAAGTGTCTTTGCTTATATCGAAAACAATACTCTTGTCGGGGAAGCCTATTTCAATGATGGAGCGCCGGTTCGTCATTCTGCAATACACGTTAGTGACACCGAAAATAATCTAATTGCCGAAGGAACTACTGACGAAAAGGGCCAATTTTCTATCCCCATTGATATAACAGACCTACAGTCTCTCTTGGTTTCAGTAAATGGCGGTATGGGGCATATGGGGCAAACTGTAGTAACCATAGACACAGCAGAACCAGATAAAGCTACAGAAAAAGCAGAAAAAGAAACTAATTCAAATGCAACAGAAAGTTCAAATTCAACAATCTCTCTCTCAGAAGAAAATATTTCTGCTCTTATGCAGGAAATCGTTCAAAAAGAAATGGCCCCTCTTCGAAACGAACTTTTTTTGCTTCGTAAGGAGATTTCAAAACCTAAATTGAGTGAAATTATTGGCGGGATAGGGTATATTGTAGGTCTTGTTGGAGTAGCCCTCTGGGTTGGAGGACGTAAAAAGTATGGGCAACAGTAATTTTCCTTCTTTAAACTATCAAATTGATATTCCTGAAGGCTTTTTAAATCGAATTCCTGCTTCGATTAAAGTTGTGCTTGTCTTCAAATTCGCTTTATGTGTCGCTTTTCTGCAATCTGTTGCAGCACAACTCTTTTTGCTTGTTTATGCTATTATGCTCGTTGCTATTGCTCGTATTCCCATCAAGGTACTTAGTTCTCGTCTTCTTGCTCTTAATGGTTTTATTCTTATGATGTGGTTAACGCTTCCTTTCTCTTCTGAAAGTGGAACCCACCTTGCGTTGCTTATTACAATTAGAGCTCATGCAGCAACCTTGGCATTTATAGCTCTTTTGCGGACAACATCCATGCCAGACCTTCTACAGGCACTTCACCTTCTTCACGTTCCCCAAAAGCTTATTCTTTTGCTTCACTTCACATATAGATATGCTCACGTTTTGTCAGAAGAACTACAAAAAATTCATAAAAGCATGGTATTAAGAGGATTCCATCCTTCTTTATCCTTTACAACATTCAGCGCTTACGGTAACCTTGTCGGCATGTTGCTTATACGAAGTATCATTCGTTCAGAGCGAGTTTCTAAAGCTATGGTATTACGTGGATTTAATGGATCTTTCCCGTTTTTCCCCTCTCATGTAATACCTTCGTCTCCTGATACTCTTCGCATGGCAGCTCTCTATGTTCTGTTGGCGGGGTGTTTTATTGTATGATGCCACTATTGCGCTTAGAAAATATTGCTTTTGCCTATCCCAGAAGTTTGCCTTTATTTACAAATCTCTCTTTTGAAATATTTGAAAAAGAAAAAATCTATATTCGAGGAAAAAATGGAGCAGGGAAAACCACTCTCTTTTCTCTGATTATGGGATTGCTCCGCCCACAGCGAGGAGACATCCTTCTTAAGGGAAACGTGATTAAAACTTCAAAGGATCTTCGGTATTTACGCCAGAGAATAGGCTTCCTTTTTCAAGATCCCGATGATCAGCTTTTTTGCCCAACACTGCTTGATGACGTGCTCTTTGGCCCTCTCAATGCAGGCATCAATAAAGAAGAGGCCCATAAACAAGCTATAGATGTTTTGGAAACCCTTAACATATCCAATCTTGCCCATACGCCTCCATATGCCCTGTCTGGGGGGCAAAAGAGACTAGGAGCCTTAGCAGCCGTTCTTGCAATGAAACCAGACCTATTGCTGCTTGACGAACCTTCAAGTGGTCTTGATGAAGATGCTTGGCACAATCTCGTAAATGTTCTAAATCAGCTTGATATGGCTCTTATTATCGCCTCGCATGACATCCCCTTTCTGGAACATGTAACTCACCAGGGATACGAACTCTCATCTGGAACGCTCACATTTTCACAATAAGGTATTGACATATATCCCTCCATATGTGGTAATATTGCCACATAGGGAGGGATTGGTTTGGATGCAAAGCTACAACAAGAAAAGGCTGCCATTTTTAAAGCGTTAGGACACCCCGTACGCCTTTCCATTGTGGAAGCCCTAGCCAAGAAAGAAATGTGTGCCTGCGAAATCGCTGATCTTTTCCACTTTGATAGAACAACCATCAGCAAGCACCTCGCCCTTCTTCGGGATCTTGATATTATAGATGACCGTAAAGAGGGTTTGCATATTTATTACTCTTTGAAAATGCGTTGTCTCTTCTCTATGTTGCAATGTGTTGAACATACTATTCAGGGACATCCGATTCATAAAGAGCATTATGCTTCGTGCTTGTGCATGATGGGAAAGGAGACAAAAAATGAAGATACAGATACTGGGAACAGGCTGCCCTAAGTGTAAAAAACTTGCGGAAATGACTGAAAAAGCAGCACATGATTTGAACATTGATTATGAGCTTGAAAAGGTAACAGATATTAAGGATATTATGTCTTTCGGGGTCATTGGTACTCCGGGACTCGTAGTAGACGGGAAAGTGCTTCTTGCAGGTCGAGTGCCAACAGAAAATGCTCTAAAAGACCTCCTCCGCAACGAAATAAAGTAAGAAACTACCCCGATTTTTCAATCGGGGTTTATTTAAGAGGCTTATGTGAAGTATTCGCCACTTACTAACGAAAGGACGCAAACAGTATGAGTGATCGAAAAAAATTTCTATGGATTGTTTCAGCATTTTTGTTATTTTATTTTCTACCGGCAGACGCCCCTCGCATTCACGGAGCAGCGATAGAAGCTCTGGCCATGCTCCATGAGTATGCCAGAGAACACGTTCTACTATGTCTTGTACCGGCCTTTTTTATTGCCGGAGCTATTTCTGTTTTTGTCAGTCAACAATCTGTCATGAAATATTTAGGCAGTCAGGCAAAAAAGATTGTTTCGTACTCTGTTGCAGCCGTTTCAGGAACAATTCTTGCTGTCTGTTCATGTACTGTTCTTCCGCTCTTCGCCGGAATCTACGCTCGGGGAGCTGGAATTGGGCCTGCCTCAGCTTTCCTCTATTCAGGACCAGCCATAAATGTTTTGGCAATTATCCTGACAGCAAGGGTTCTCGGTTTTGAAATGGGTTTGGCACGTGCCATTGGAGCCATTGTCTTCAGCGTTCTTATAGGGCTCGCCATGGCTTTTATTTTTAGAAAAGAGGAAGAGAAACGTCAGGAAGGTTTCGCATCCGTACCCATAGAAGAGCCAACACGACCTCTGTGGCAAACTGTATGGACTATGGCCAGTATGGTTATTTTTCTTGTCTTTGCCAACTGGGCTGCTCCTAAACTGGAATCTGGAACGTGGGCAGCAATATATAACGTAAAGTGGGTTTTAGCCGGTCTCGCTCTGCTTTCCACTATCTGGGCCACCGTGAAATGGTTCTCCAGAGATGAACAAAGTGAATGGCTTGGCGCAACATGGGGATATGGCCTTCAGGTTTTACCACTACTTTTCTCAGGAGTGCTGCTCGCTGGTTTCCTGTTGGGACGCCCGGGGCATGAAGCTCTTATTCCGAGTCAATATGTTGCAGCTCTCGTCGGAGGGAATTCCATCTTCTCAAACTTCTTTGCCTCAATCGCCGGAGCTTTCATGTATTTTGCCACACTAACTGAAGTTCCTATTCTTCAGGGGCTTATGGGGGCAGGAATGGGGAAAGGTCCCGCTTTAGCCCTTCTTTTAGCTGGACCCGCTCTTTCTCTCCCTAATATGTTAGTTATTCGAAGCATCATGGGGACTAAAAAAACAATTGCCTATGTCTCTCTTGTCGTTATTCTATCCACTTTAGCAGGAATTATTTACGGAACCTTTTTTTAACGGCTCTGTTTAGCATTTATACATTTGCGCAGGGCTTCGAGAGCAAGCGAAAAGGATGTGAATATATATGCAACACTACAAGCTTAAAGAACTTAACTGCCATGGCTGCGCTTCTCTTATCGAGGCTGAAATATCGAATATTCCTGGCGTTACAGGTGCTCTCTTTGATTTTGATACCAAAATACTGAGAGTTGAAACTGCCAGTAATAATCTCGAAGACCAAGTCAAAGCTATCGTTAATCGTATTGAACCCGGAGTCACCGTGGAATCTCTTGATGAAGAACCTTTTCTTCAGACAAAAAGTTCAACTTCAACATGGAGAGTTCTCTATGAGCGATTTCAAGAAGAAGGAAAAAGCTTAGTTGCAGGAGCGTTACTTTTCGCCATTGGTCTCATTTTCAGAAAACAACTTTCATCAACGCCATACGCTATAGGAGAATATGGCGTTTTCCTCCTTGCCTATTTTCTGAGCGGCCAAGAAGTACTCTGGAACACTCTCAAAAATTTAAAAGCTCGAAAAGGTATGGACGAATTCTTCCTGATGTCTATCGCCACAATTGCTGCCATTCTTATTGGGGAACTTCCAGAGGCTGTAGCAGTTATGCTTTTTTATAGAACAGGAGAACTCTTTCAAGAGATTTCTGCCTCTCGTTCTAGAAGTTCTATCAAGTCTCTTCTGGCTGCCCGCCCTCAACACGCGCAAGTCCTCAGAGATGGGGAGGAAATAGAGCTAAAACCAGAAGATGTCCGCATAGACGATCTTATTATCGTCAGGCCAGGAGAAAAGATACCTCTTGATGGAATGATCGAATCGGGGTTTTCTCAAATCGATCAATCGCCTCTTACCGGAGAACCTGTTCCTATACAAGCCGAACCAGGCAAAAACGTCTATGGAGGAAGCATCAATTTACGCGGTGTTCTTACGATTCGAGTTACATCTCTCTTTGAGGAAACAGCCATAGCTAAAATACTCGAAATGGTAGAATTTGCCGTTGCCCGAAAGTCTCCGACAGAGCGTTTTATTACGACCTTTGCGAAGTATTACACACCAGCGGTTGTTATAGGAGCCGCAGCTGTTGCTATCATTCCACCCCTCGTAGGAAATGGCACATTCGCAAGCTGGCTATACAGAGCCCTTGTACTTCTCGTTATTTCGTGTCCCTGCGCTCTGGTAATCAGTATTCCACTCGGTTATTTTGGAGGAATCGGAGCTGGGTCACGCCAGGGGATTCTTATCAAAGGCGGTAACGTTCTCGATGCTCTTACTTCGGTAAAAACCGTTGCTTTCGATAAAACGGGAACCCTGACACAAGGAGTTTTTTCCGTAACCCAAATTGTTCCTCAAGAGGGCATTGAAGCAAAAGAACTTCTTACACTTGCTGCATCTTTAGAGCAAGGATCAAATCACCCTATAGCCCGTTCTATAACAGATGCTGTTAAAGAAAACAATCTTATCACTCCAGAATCTCTTGAAGAATTTGCCGGCAAGGGGTTACACGGTGTTATAGAAGGAGAAATTATAAACGTAGGGAATTCAAAGCTACTTGATGAAGAGGGCTTCAAAAACATTACAACACCTGAGCAGGGAACGATTGTTCATGTAACTCGCGGTAATCATTATCTCGGCTATATTGTTGTTTCAGACGTTATTCGTTCTGACGCTTATCAAACATTACAAGCTTTAAAAAAAGCTGGCGTAGAAAAAACCGTTATGTTAACAGGCGATTCAGAAAGCGGAGCAAAATGGGTGGCAAATAAAGTAGGAGTCGACACCTATGCAGCGAACTTGTTGCCTCAAGACAAAGTTACTGAACTCAACAAGTTGAAATCGGAGTTGCCCATCAAAAATACAACAATCTTTGTCGGAGACGGCCTTAATGATGCTCCTGCGCTGGCAGCATCCGACATCGGCATAGCCATGGGGGGGTTGGGATCTGAAGCTGCTATAGAAACAGCCGACGTGGTCATTTTAGACGATGCTCCTTCTAAAGTGGCAGACGCTCTTCTTCTCGCACGGAGAACTCGGCATATAGTGTGGCAAAACATTGTTCTTGCCCTTGCTACGAAAGGATTTTTCATAGCCCTCGGAATAGCAGGCATAGCAGGGATGTGGGAAGCCGTATTTGCTGATGTAGGAGTTGCCCTTCTGGCTGTGTTGAATTCGACGCGGACAATGAACTTCACCTCGGCGAATACGAGATGAGATAAAGAAGAAAATTTTTGAATTTATAGAGGAGAGGAGACAGATGATGGACTGGGAAAAAGCACCTCGTGATACTGTCGTTTGTTACTGCAAAAATATCAATAAACAACAAATATTGCGTGCCGTAACAGATGGAGCAAAAACCTTGAAAGATATTCAGAATATAACCGGAGCCTGTACTGGAAATCAATGCGAGACATTGAATCCTTCTGGGAAATGTTGTTCAAGTGATATTAACGAACTTCTGCGTATCTATGTACCTGTTTTTGAACGACTTTCAAGTGGCAACTGTGGTTGAAAAAAATAGCGATTATGTCTCGTGGAGACAACAAAGATAAAATCGCATACTAAAGTAAGAGGGGAACAATATCGTTTCCCTCTTACTTTTTGACGGCTTCAATACATCGCGTCAAAGCACGATCATATATCTCTTTATCAGGACAATAGAGACGGAGAACCGTTTTATTTTTTTTCTTTAAGCCAATAACACGCCACTTTTCAAAGGGTTCTATTGTGTCAACACGATTCCAATATACTCTTTTCTCGGCTCTTTTCGTTACATCCAGGTCAGAAACAGGAAATGGACGAGTGGCAAAAAGAGGGGCATGAGAAACGGCACGTCCACGTACAGTTACATACAAAACGCCCTCTCTGTCGAGATAAAAGCGCCCATAGAAACGATTGCTGAAAAATAAAAGAGAAACGAGAACAAAAACACCACTAAACATTAAAGCGGCAAATCCCCCAACCTTAATAGCCAGCCATAAAGCATAAATGGTAAAAACGCCACTCAAACCAAAAATAGCAATAACGCCTATTCCCGTTACTACAATCCAAATAAAGAGGGCAAATATGATAAATTCTATAAGAACAAAAGGATTGGAAAGCATGGGAATTCCCGTTTCCCATGAAAGGGGCTTTTCTTCCCTTTCATTCCGATCACTTCCAGGTTCACGCAATAAAACATCTTTCATGTGCCGAGTCATGATCTTCCTCCCTTCTATCCTCCCAAACTTACTCCTATGAGCCTTCCTATAACATAGGTAACGCCAGCAGCACTAAGCCCAAAGAAAATCTGGCGCAATCCAGAGAAAAGAAGGCTCTTACCTGTAACAAGAGTAATACCGGCACCAATAAGGAAAAGGCCAATGGTACTTAATAGAGCGCTCAATATAATAGCAGCGGTTCCTTCAAGAAAAAAGAAGGGAAAAACGGGAAATATCGCCCCTATAGAAAACAAGAAAAAGGATGTTAAAGCTGCCTCCCATGCGGAACCGCCAAGTTCGTCGGGATCTATACCAAGTTCTTCGCGAGCAAGAGTGTCGAGAGCTGTATTAGGATCAGAAATCATATGATGTGCCATTTGACGGGCTTTTTCTGGAGCAATACCTTTGGCCTGATAGATAAGAGCCAACTCTTCCATTTCTTCTTCAGGACTCTCTTCAAGTTCTTCCTGTTCAATACCAATCTGATTCTCATAAAGTTCTCTGGAACTCTGAACAGAGAGCCATTCACCTAAAGCCATGGAAATAGCTCCTGCTAAAAGGCCTGCCAAACCTGTTATGAGAATAGTATGAGCACTCATTTCTGCACCAGCAACCCCCATAACAAGGCTTAAATTAGAGACGAGACCATCATTCGCTCCAAGTACGGCAGCACGCAGAGCATTGCCTCCTGTTGCCGGGTGGCGACCTTCAAGGCGGGCTACTGCCCCACCTTCAAGACCTTTACCTTCTTTAGATAAAACACGGAAAATTCGAGAGTGAGATCGCTCCTGAGCAGCCATGGATTGGGCAAGTGGATCGTTCTGCTCTGAATATGATGAACCGGCTTTACTTTCTATAGCTGCTACAGAGGGAAGAATAAAAGAGGTGCCCAATACTTTAGAAAGAAAGGTATATGTGCGTAAACGCCATCCTTTTTTGAATACGGGAACCACGCCGCCGGATTCTTCTATTTTTTTCACCCATTTGGCAGCGTGGCTCCGTTCAGTTTCTGCTAAGCGTTTATAAATATCTGCTAAAGACTCATTTTTTTCATGGAGAGTCATTATATCGTAAAGTTCTGCTGCTTCTAGTTCTTCTAAAAGATTTCGTTTATATCGTTTAAGATCATCTGATGCTGTCAATTTTTTCCTCTCCTTCCAGTACATAAAAAGACGCTTCCATTGTACATTCTGGAGAGAAAAGAGAAAAAGATTATTCTTTAAAAACGGGTAATTTTTCGAGATAAATTACATCTTTCCCATCGTAGCCACCCTCTTCGAGTAATACAGCCACCTTAGCCACAACTGTGCAATTGACATGAGAGAGAAGGTTTTCAAGTGCCTTTAATGATCCGCCAGTAGAAACAACATCGTCTACAATGCAAACTTTTTTATTTTCAAGTTTCGCTGCATCAAGTCCATCAAGAACGATAACCTGTGGTTCCCTAGTGGTTATAGACTGTACTTTCTCAATAACAGGATTCTCCATATATCCCTTAACTGACTTGCGGACAATAACATAATTTATACCTAAACGTCTGGCTATAGCATGAGTTAAAGGAATACCCTTTGCCTCGGGACAAACAAGGTAATCTACGCCTTCCGGCAATTTTCGATACAAGTCTTCAGCTGTTCGTTCTATAAGTTCAGTATCGCCAAGCATAACAAAAGAAGCAATAACAAGATCATCTGCAACACGTACTTTTTTTAAATTTCTGGTCAAGCCAGAAAGATGTAATTCGTAAATGTCTTTCACTTTATCATCACACTCCGAAGAAAAATTTGATCGCTAATCCTGCAAGCAAGCCGAAGAAGGGGTTCCAACGGGCAGAGACAAGGGTTGTCGCTGCAATGACCATACCCCATGGGCCAAAGCCAAAAGGCCCAGCAAATTCAGGTGCAGAAACAATAGCTCCCTGGATATTTGTTGCAAAAGTAACGAAAGTTCCAAGAATAAAAAGGAAACCGGCAATGGAAGAACGGTGCACATATCGTCCAATGACAGGAAGAAGTTTGAGAAGCAGAATCAACGCCATAAGAGCCATCATAATAACGGAGGCAAGAATGGGATTGGGGGCTGTTGCCGTTCCGGAAATAATAGCCTCTACAGGTCCACCGCCAAAAAGAGACGAGCCCATATCCGCCAAGCTGGAGTAAATAGCAAGGTGATCAATGTTGGTGTTAACTCCCGCAATATTGCCCGTAATTTTTCCAAAACTGATATTAGCTCCTATGTTGAGACAGGCAAGGGCAAGTCCACCAACTAGGATTCGAGGGTGTTTCCAAATTTGCCACTCGATATTTCCAAAATGGAAGCGTTCACGTGAAAGGTCGACCTTTACCTCTTCAAGGGCTACTTTTTTGCTGACTCGAAGATAGTTATATATAGCTGTGGAAACAAGAACTGAAATAATAATCGTCCAGGCCAGGTCTTTCGTTATAAGCCAAACGGCAAAGCCTGATATCATTGACGCTGTTCCGGACCAACGCTCAGAGTTCAGAAGTTCAACAGCGACATAGGCCAACATAATGCCGACACCGGCCATCATAGATGAAACGATGGTGGGGCCAATAAATTGCACAATGGCTTCATTCAAACCCAGAACTGAAGGAATTATAAGAAAGGCTGCACCCCAGAAAACGAGGCTTAAACGTTCTTTAACGTTACGTCCCATAGTTCCAGCCAGGGTAATCGTCTCTGCCTGAAAGGAAATTGTTGCGACAGAATTAAATGTAAGGGAACCTGCAATACCTATGATAAAAGCGATTGCCGTAGGAAAAGCGGCAAAACCAAAACTTAAAGCGAGTAATCCTTGAGGAATTCCGTTTACTACAACAGCTAGAGCTGTAAGAATATTGGTAAGCATAATGATCACGTTCTCCTTGTATAAGAGTTCAACTTCCGGGG
Source organism: Aminobacterium thunnarium (assembly GCF_055390565.1). Classification (NCBI taxonomy): domain Bacteria; kingdom Thermotogati; phylum Synergistota; class Synergistia; order Synergistales; family Aminobacteriaceae; genus Aminobacterium; species Aminobacterium thunnarium. Next base: position 2,237,085 of record NZ_AP042412.1, on the reverse strand, counting down.
GACCCCGAACGCAAACATTTTTACCCAAAAAGTGTTTTTTGTAAAGGTATAAAGGCAATATTCAGCTTTTCCCCTATTTATTGTTTAAGATATAATAGTGTTATGATTTTAAAAATTAGTAGCACGAAAAAGGAGGCAAAGCATGACTCTACCGACCATAACATCCGAAAATCTTGAACAGATTATCTCCTTTCACGGACACTGGTGTCCTGGTCTGGCTATCGGAATACGAGCTGCCCAGATTGCCCTTTCTCAAATTGGGCACAGTTCTGACGAAGAGATGGTCGCTTTGTGTGAAACTGATATGTGCGGAATAGACGCCGTCCAATTCCTTACGGGATGTACTCTGGGGAAAGGGAATCTTATTGTCCGACCATATGGGAAGATGGCCTTTTCTTTTTACAGAAGGAAAGATGGAAAAGCGATTCGTCTCGTTTTAAAAAAAGATTCCGGAAAGGGAACAGGCAGCTCCGACTATCGGGAACTTCAAAAAAAAGTCAACATGAACACTATTACAGAAGAAGAACATCTTCACTTTGAAGAACTTAGAAAAGAACGATGTAACGCGATCATGACAATGCCCATCGACGAACTTTTCGAAATAAAAGAAGTACGAGAACCTGTTCCTCCTCACGCTCCAATGACAGGAAGTCTTACATGTGCTCTTTGCGGAGAAAGCGTTATGGAAACAAAGGCACGATTTTTTCAAGGAAATAGCTACTGCCTTCCCTGTTTCGAAAAAATCGTACCTCGTCCATAATCACCATGCAGGGATAATAACTGGAGTTCCATGAATAAATTCAATATCCACGTCAATATCGTAAATATCGGCAATAACAGAGGGAGAAATTTCTTTTTTACCTAAAACGTAGCGAATTTCTCCCTTTTTCATAAAAATAAAGCGATCTCCATATCTCAAAGCCATTGTAAGATCATGAATTGACATCACTGCCGAAAGACCATGTCCTTGAATTATATGCTTTAAGGTTTCCATAATTTCAATCTGATTTCGTACATCAAGACTGCTGATGGGCTCGTCAAGCAATAAAATCTGGGGCTCTTGCACCAAAGCCCTGGCAATCGTTACCTTTTGCAGTTCTCCACCGCTCATTTCATCAAGATAGCGAAGAGCGAGGTCATCAAGACCGAGAGTGTGAATAATTGCATCAACCTTTTTGATGTCACTCTCTGCAAGACGCCACCCAACGTACGGCCGACGGCCAAGGAGAATAGCATCAAAAGCCGTCAGACGAACTTTTTCGCAACTTTGAGGAACATATCCAATACGCCTGGCAATGTCTCGTCCCGACATATGAAGCATATTTTTCTTTTCTAAATGAATAGTTCCTTTTTGAGGTCGATTAATACCATTTAAACAACGAAGAAGCGTTGTTTTTCCAGATCCGTTAGGTCCAAGGATCATTACCATCTCCTGTCTTCCTACAGACAACGATATATCTTTTAAAATAAGATGTTGCCCATAAGCAAAATGGAGATCCTCAACCGAAAGAATCATGAACGGCCCCTCCTCAGAACAAGCCAGATAAAAAGAGGAGCTCCCAAGAAAGACGTCAGCACAGAAACAGGAAGGATACGAGGAGCGAGAATAAGCCTTGCAGCCGTATCAGCTCCCAAAAGAAGAAGGGCACCGAAAATAGCAGTTCCTGGAATAAGAAATCGATGGTCATCACCGATAATCAATCGAACCATATGTGGACATACGAGACCGACGAAACCTATAACACCTACGAAGGCAACTATTACGGCCGAGACAAGGGAAGCACAGAGCATTCCCATAAGACGAATTCGCTGCACCTGAACTCCCAGCCCCAATGCGGCCTCTTCCCCTGCATCAATAGCGTTGTAATCCCATCGATGAATAAAGAAATAAATGAGCACTATACCGATAAAAAGGCTCATAATCCGGAGTTCTTTCCATCCTGCCCTGGCCACATCTCCAAAGGTCCAAAAAACCATAGCCGCCAGCTGGGCATCATCAGCAAAATACTGCAATAACATTGTAGCTGCCGTAAAAAGCGAGGCAAGGGCCACTCCTGTCAAAGCCATTGATTCAGGTGAAGCTCCCCTCATTCTTGAAAGCAAAATAATAATTCCCGTAGCTATCAAGCTCGATAAAAAAGCGGCTCCAGTAGCAGCGAAGGGGCTAAAAATAGCAATAGCATCTGCTTGACTACTATGCATTTTCCCTGCCCCAAGAACCATAACAGAAAGTGCTGCCCCAAAAGCCGCTGCATTTGAAATACCTAAGGTAAAGGGAGATCCCAAAGGATTTCGCAAAATAGATTGCATTACGACACCAGCAACAGAAAGGCCCGCACCTGCAACAAGAGCAGCTAATGTCTGTGGAAGACGGACGTTCCAAATAATCAATCGCCACTTGCTCATTTCTCCTCTTCCTGTGAGTGTAGCAAGAACATCCATCGGAGGAATACGAACGGCCCCTAACGAAATTGACATAACCACCGTTACCGCCAGTAAGACAAGCCCCATACCAAGCCATAACCTTTTTTTAACCTGATATTCTTTATAGACTGGTGAAAGTGTTCCTTCTTCCAAATGCACGATTTGTCCCTACTTTAACGGAATTTTTTTGAATGCCATGTGGCTAAAGAGAGCGTTTATCTCTTCAAAAACACCTTTTCCTACAAGAAATGTATATATTTCATCAGCCTTTTGTGCTGGATCAATATCTTCAAAATGGTCAGGATAAAGAATCTTTCCTACAAAATATGCATCAGCAAGTATGGAACCGAAATTTTGAGTGTACCAATTATATGGAAGAACGCCGTACACATTTCCGCTCTTTACAGCCCGAAGCTCTTTGTAGACGGGGTCATTTTTTAATTCCCACACTGCATTTGTCTGCTCACCGCCGTTCAGAGTAGAGAGATCAACGAAAATGATATCGGGGTCCCATTCAAGAAGCTTTTCTCGCGCAATATCGGCGTGAGTATTTTTATTGGAAACACCGTGATCTGGAGAAGCTACATGGCGTGCTTTGGTAAAGATAAAAGGAGGATAGGCCAATTCTGTCGACCTAAATCCATGAGCACCCCGAGAAGCAACTCCACCGACATAACATGTTTTCCGTTCGGAATCGGCAATATTTTGTGTTCTTTGCTCCAGGTCAGCAATACTCTTTTCAAAATATTCAATAATCGCTTCAGCCCGATCGGCACGATCTACAACTTTGCCCATAATACGTAAAGAAGCATAGAGGTCTTCACGCAAATGTGCCAGATTACCATAATTTAGTCCAACAACGGGAATACCCGTCTTTTCTTGTAAAACCCGAGCCGGAATGCCAGCATCAGGATAGGTTTTAAAGATTACCTCAGGCAAGGGACTTAAACCAAGAATAAGTTCGGGATGGGCATTACCTCGAAACTCTCCCATAAGAGGCATATCTCTAAATTGAGGATTAGCTAAAGCGTAAGGGCGCGGTCCGAAATCTTTTCTTTTTTCATTATCTTCCACAGCAACTACGAGATCTTGCGCCTGCAAATATGTAAGAAGTCTGAGACATCCAGAACCAGAACAGACAACATGTTGAATTGAACTCGGAACCTCAATTTGCTGCCCGGTTCCGTCAGTAATAATCTGCAATGTGTCACTTTTTTCGGAAGCCATTCCTTGGAGAGGGAAAATTACTATACAAAAGAGAAGCATACTACACAACGTCTTGCGCCACTTCATAAATAACACCCCTTCTTCATAAAAAAGCTAAATGATAGCACGAACTTTGTAAATCGTAGCACATATAGGGTGAAAGAGCAAAATCATCTCTGGGGTGTTATTTCCCCTTTTCAATGCAACCTGCTAATGGTTATTCAAAGAAAGCAGAACAGTATCGGCAATCATCTTGGCAGCCTGAGGAGAGGCTAATTTCCGTGTCTCACAGCGCAACTCAAAAAGACGATTATGAGCTGTATGTAACTCCCTCACATGATGCACAACATCAGCAGCTGACCTCGCCCAAATTCCCGCTCCACACGATTCGATATACCGGGCATTATTTATTTCCTGCTTCGGAATAGGATTAATCATGAGCATGGGAACGCCGACGCAAAAAGCTTCACTCACGGTAAGACCTCCCGGCTTAGTAATCATAAGGTCGGCTTCCTTCATATAATGATCCAGATTATTGACAAACCCAAGAAGTTTGCAATGAAGCCTTTCTGGAATCTGTCGGCGTTTCAACTGATCAATAAGATCTTCATTTCGACCAGCAACGAGGGTAAGAGAAAGATGCAATCCCGTTTCAATCAATCCTTCAACAATATCCAAAACGATAGAATTAGGCACACTGCTTGCAACAAACAGAAGGGAAAATGGCGTTTGCGGTAATTTTTTACCAGTAAAAGTATTAAAGCAATCTGCGTATTTCTTCATTACGGGAATACCGGAAATTATAATTTTATTTTCAGGAATTCCGGCCCCTATAAGCTCTTTTTTTACAATATCTCCTCCGACAAAATATGTATCAACACCTTCATTCACCCACATTCTATGAAGGCCATAATCTGTCACCACTCCATAAATTTTCCCATCATACATACCTTGTTCTCTCATATAAGAAAGTACCGTGAGAGGAAAAAAGTGCGTACCCACACAAACATCGGGTTGATTTTCTGTAAGATAACGCATGAATTTCTTAACGTTTTCCATATTGATTTTCTCAAGTAACCGAAGAACGGCACTCTCTTCCCGATCCTGATCGGTTAATTCATACATGACTTTACAAGCGATATGGGCGTGTTCACTCACAAAAGCATAAACATCGCTATATGACCATTTAAAAAGATCACTTGAAAAATCAAGTAAATCCATAACTACATTTGGCACCTTCCGACTATCAAGTTCTTCTTGAATAGCCCTAGCCGCCGTTCTGTGTCCACTGCCGGCCGATACATAAACCAGATGAACCGGTCTCACAGTTTTCAACCTCCTTGTTTAATACAACCTCTTAGTGAATAAAAATAACTTTTGTGTATTATTATATCGTTTCTCTACAACGTGTTTTCTGTAAAAACACTGGTTTTAATAGTGAGGAGTTGAGTACATATGCTTGAAAAATTAGAAGGATCACACGGTTGTTTCGTTTGTGATACAAGCGGCACAAACCCTCGTTCGCTAATGCTTGAAATTTATTGGGATGAAGAAAGACATAATACCGTTATTTCCTTTACCCCCGATATTTCTCATTGCGGGTATGAGGGAGTTGTGCATGGTGGAATAATTGCCTCGATTTTCGATGACTCTATGGCATGGGCTATAAAAAAAGAAACTGGGAGCTGGGCGGTGACTGCCACGTTCGAAATACGATATAAAATGCCAGTGAAAGTAGGTGAGACCTATACTTTCCAAGGGAAAATAGAGACAGCACGAGGAAAAAAGATATGCACATCTGCGATGGTCAAAGATTGCGATGAAAAGATATTGGCAACAGCATCTGCCTTGTTTATATTAAAAATCTAACGACTGAGCACAATATTTCTTAATCGTCTTTGTCCCTCTTCTGAAAGTTCTAACGAGGAAAGCTCTTTATCAAATGTTTCAATAGTTCCATATCCACCAAGGTAGCCATTGACTCTCGAGACAGCGGTTGACTTAAGAAATTCCTCAAGAGAGGAATAACGATGCTCATATTCACGAAAAAGCTCTCGGTTGAGCCTGAGCCAGTATTTCTGATGATATGCTTCAGCTAAATAAAAAGTTTGTAAGGGAAGAATCTGCGTTTTGACAGATCGTCCTGTTTCTTTTTCTATTCTCTCTTTCCAAGCTAAGGCAGCCTTTTGTTGTTTCTCGTTCGCATAAAAAATAGCAGACATATATTGTCTTGAAAAAAACATGCGTGTGGGATCGTGTCCTTGGGAAAACACATCAAGCAAATGTTCATACGAAATTTGTTCAGGATCATACTCGACCTGAATACTTTCTGTATGATCTCCAATATTGTGATATGTAGGATTCAATGTCGTTCCACCGGTATATCCCACGCGTGTACTTACGACACCTGGAAGGATCCCAAACTGGGCATCTGGCCCCCAAAATCACCCTAAAGCAAAAACAGCCCAAGCCAATACATTCAAGACTCCCATTTTATCGGCCTCCTTTATAGCTACCTAGGCCTACCCCCCATCCCTATTTTCACTATAATACACTAAATAAACTATATTTTGTTAATCTCTGCGCCAAGCACAACACTATTAATTTTTGGCATTGCATTTATTCCTTTAGAAGTGTAATATGACAAAATTGCAAAAAGTAGCAGAGAAAGGGGCCATCAAATTGTAGGTTTATGGTCAGGCATTTTCAAACTTAATTTTTTCATGAAAGGTGGTAAACAAAGTGGAGATATCGACAAAAAAGAAATGGTATGAACGCATTCCTCATCCCTACATCCTTCTCTTCTTTATCGTTGTTTTAGCTGGCATTATGACATATCTTGTGCCTGCCGGTGAATTTGAAAGAACTAAAATTGCCGGACGTATGGCCGTTGTTCCTGGAACATTTCATTATATTGCTCAATCACCAGTCAGCTTCTTCGATCTTTTTAAAGCAATACCCCTCGGGATGATCGCTTCATCGAGCATTATCTTTATTACCTTTATATCAGGAGCCCTTTTCAATGTTCTCGAATCTACAGGCGCTCTTGAAAACGGTGTTGGTGTTACGGTTAAAAAACTTGGAGCAGACAGCTACAAGAAACTTATCTGGATTGTTACTCTTATTTTCGGCTTTTTGGGTGCAACAGTAGGTTTTGAAAATAATATCGCTCTTGTTCCTATCGCTGTTTTCGTAGCTATTGCTCTTGGCGGTGACTTGATGGTCGGCGCTGGTATGGCTGTTGCTGGAATAGGCATGGGGTTTGCTACATCCCCAATCAACCCTTATACAATTGGTACATCAGACATGATCGCCCAGCTTCCCATGTTCTCTGGCGCCGGTTTGCGATCTCTTTTCTGTTTTACAGCTGTAGCTATTACTGCTCATCACACTTGCCGCTACATGGCTCGTATTCTCGACGATCCAAGTCAAAGCCTTGTCGCCGATATTAGTACTGAAGGCCTTCGACTTACTCATCCTATTGAAGAGTATCACTTGAAAAAGTCGGATAAATTAGTGCTTACAAGCTTCCTTATCGGCCTTGGCATTATACTCTACGGCGTTTTTAAATGGAAATGGTACATCAATGAAATGTCAGCTATCTTTATAATGATTGCCATAGCAGCTGGTCTTTTCGCAAAAATGTCTCCTAGCGATATTATTAATAAGATGATTCAGGGAGCAGGGAATATAGCAGGAGGAGCGCTCGTCATAGGTGTAGCGCGAGGAATTCAGGTGCTTCTTGATATGGGACACGTCAGTGACACGATCGTTAATGCACTTGCTTCCCCATTACAGCATCTTCCTACAATTCTTTCAGCTATCCTCATGACACTTGTTCATAGCGTAATCAACTTCTTCATTCCTTCTGGAAGTGGTCAGGCTATGGCGACAATGCCTATTATGATTCCTCTCAGCGATCTCATTGGTATGACTCGTCAGACAGCTATTATGGCCTTCCAGGTTGGAGATGGAATTATGAATCTTATTTTCCCAACAGTCGGTGGTCTCCTTGCTATGCTTGCATTAGCTCGGGTTCCTTTTGATAGATGGTTCCGATTCTGCTTCCCTCTCATTATCAAAATCTTGTTGGCAAGCTGGATATTCTTGACCATTGCTGTTCTCATTAATTGGGGGCCAGCGTAAAGAAATGAAAGAAAAATTGATATATCGGGCCAAGGAAATAGAAAAAAATATTATTGAATGGCGTCGTCACCTTCACGCCTGGCCTGAACTTTCCTTCAAAGAGGAAGAGACAAGTAAGTATATTGCTTCTTTACTCACGTCTATGGGATATGAGCATATTCACATTGGCACTGCCGGTAGACCCACCGGAGTCGTAGCTGAACTTAACAGTGATCATTCCAGACTCTGTGTTGCACTGCGAGCTGACATAGACGCGTTGCCTATAACTGAAAAGACAGGGCTCTCCTTCGCTTCAAAAAACGAAGGCGTTATGCATGCCTGCGGTCATGATGCACATATAGCTATCCTTTTAGGAGCTGCTCAGCTACTTTCCGAAATTCGAGAAGAACTTCCTGGTAAAGTAAAGCTCATCTTTCAGCCTTCAGAAGAATCGGCCGATTACATTCAAGGAGCACGAGCTGTTATTGATGAACATGCTTTAGACGGAGTAGACGCAATTTTCGGTTTACATGTATGGCAACCTACCCCCAGCGGCGTTCTTGCATGGAAGGAAGGTTCTATTATGGCCTGTTCCGATCGTTGGAAACTAACCATACGAGGAAAAGGCGGACACGGGGCTTCTCCTCATCAAACAAATGACCCTACGATTGCAGCTGCTCATTTTATCGCAATGGCCCAGTCATTTGTAAGCAGAGAACTGGATCCTCTTAAAACAGCCGTTGTTTCTGTCGGAGAAATGAAAGCCGGGAATGCCTTTAATGTCATTCCAGATTATGTATCTCTTATAGGAACAGCTCGAGCCTTCGAACCTGAAGTCAGAGAAGCCATGGCTGGTAGTCTTGAACGAGTAGCAGAACATTGTTGCGCCGCGTTACGCTGCAAAGCAGAATTCATATATGAGAGGAATCTGCCTCCAACAGTTAACGATCCTGAGATGACACGTTTTGGGGTAAAGGCTGCTACGCTGGTTTTCGGAGAAAAGAATGTGATGGAAACTCAACCTACCATGGGGGGAGAGGACTTTAGCTACTATCTGGACAAAGTTCCGGGAGCGTTTTTCTTTCTCGGTATTGGGAATAAAGAAAAAGGCTTTACGTACCCTCATCATCATCCTCGTTTTATGGTAGATGAAGATGTTCTTTCCGCAGGATCTGCTTTTGAAGCCATTCTGGCATTCAATTATCTCAATTCAAACCAAAACTAATTACATCAGAAAGGGAGGGGGCAAATCCCCCTCTTTCTGATTTATTGACAGTTTTTTATTCTTTCACTATAATCTTTATTCGACTGGCACTTTAGCGTGATGAATTATCATCGAGAAAAATAATTATTTCGTTGAGGGGGTATAAGGATGAAGAAGTTAAGTGCTCTTTTTTTATGTTGTCTCTTCATAGTTTTAGGTGCAAGTGGCTTACTTGCCGCTGAGAAAAAAACCTATATTGTGGGAATTGATGGGGATTACTATCCCTACTCTTTTGTCGGACAAGACGGTAAGCCTACCGGTTTTGATGTGGAATCTATTGAGTGGATCGCTAATGAGATGGGGTTCGAAGTAAAAGTTCAACCTATGGCGTGGGATGGAATTATCCCTGCTCTTCTTGCAAAAAAAATTGATATGGTTTATTCAGGCATGACAGCCTCCCCCGAACGTAGAGAAGTCGTTACATTCAGCAAAGTCTACTGGATTATCAACCAGGCTGTCTGTGTCCAAAATAAATCTGATATCCACATGGGAAATCTTTTTGATGGCAAACATACCATTGGTACTCAGCGCGGTTGTACTGCTGCCATGTGGCTTGAAGACAACCTTGTAAAGACTGGAATTATTCCGAAAGAAAACCTTAAACTTTATGACAATTTCCCTCTGGCAGCCAAAGATCTCGAAAATGGTCGAATCGACGCAGCTATGATGGATGATGTTATCGTTGCCAAGGCTGTGGAAGGTAAGTCTCTCAAGGTTATTGGAACAATCTCCACTGGAGAGGAATATGCTGTTGCAATGCGAAAAGAAGACAAAGATCTTCAGGCTCTCATCAATGAGGGACTCGATAAGTTGATGACTTCCCCAAAATGGAACGAGCTTAAAGTAAAATATAAAATGTTTTAATCCGCTTTACCTCTGTTCATCATTATTTGAGCTAAAAGGGGAATGTCTTTCATTCCCCTTTTTTATGTTACGATTTAGATAAGGGAGAATTTTAAAAATGGAAAGTATTACCGTAGTCATTGAATCCTTACCCTATTTGCTTCAAGGAACTCTCGTTACGTTACGAATAGTTGCCCTGGCCTTGGCTCTAGGACTCTGCATGGGGCTTCCTTTAGCTGTTGCCCAAGTTTATGGTTCTCTCTTTTTACAGAGAATCGTAAAGGGATATGTATGGATTTTTCGCGGTCTCCCTAATCTTGTTCTTCTCTTCTTATTTTTCTTCGGCATTTTCCCCTCTCTCGGAATAGACGCTTCCGCGTTCTTTACAGCTGTCGTTGTTTTGGGACTGCGAAGTGCTGCTTATCAATCGCAGATATTCAGAGGAAGCATCCTCTCTCTCGGAGAGGGACAAATGTTAGCTGCCCGTTCATTGGGGATGAGCAAAATACAGGCTGTTACATGGATTATTTTGCCCCAGGCCATTCGCTTAGCCCTGCCTGGTTGGTCAAATGAATATCCCATTCTACTGACTGATTCTTCTGTAACATACGCTATAGGCGTTCTTGAAATTTTGACACGGGCAAACCTTGTTGTCTCTCGAACATATCAGCCCATGCCTATATTTTTAACATGTGCCATTATATTTATTCTTCTTAATTATGGCGGAATGCAGCTGCTTCACTTTGTAGAAAATAAATTAAGAATTCCCGGATATGGAAATGGAGAATAATCATGATGAGTGATAAAACAGAAAATGTTATTTTACGTGTAGAAAATATCCATAAAACATACGGTGGAATAGAAGTGTTGAAAGGCATTTCTTTCTCTGTCAAAAAAGGAGAAACAAAGGTTTTTATCGGTCCTTCAGGTACTGGTAAAAGTACTTTGCTACGCTGTATCAATCAGCTCACGATTCCTGATTCTGGACAAATCTGGCTCCACGGGGAAGAAGTCACTCATTCAAAAAAGAACATTAATCTTTTTCGCCAAAAAATGGGAATGGTCTTCCAAAACTTTTATCTTTTTGACCATCTCACAGCACTTCGTAATGTAGAGATAGCCCTTATAAAGGTCAAAGGAATGGATAAAAAAACTGCACGGGAAAAGGCTATGCAGGAACTTGAGCGTGTCGGAATGGCTGCTTTTACTGACCACTATCCCTCCCAGCTTTCTGGTGGGCAAGCTCAGAGGGTTTCTATAGCAAGGGCATTAGCTATGGATCCTGACGTTATGCTGTTTGACGAACCAACATCAGCGCTAGACCCCGAACTTATCGGCGAAGTGCTTGAAGTTATGCGTGATCTTGCAAAAGCTGGCATGACAATGCTCGTTGTTACCCATGAAATGGGCTTTGCCTGTTCCGTAGCAAATGAAATTATGTTTATGGAAGAAGGAAAAATCTTAGAAAGCGGATCGCCAGAAACGTTACTTAATACACCTCAATACGAACGAACTCGTCAATTTTTACGGAAATTGATGGATTTATATGGAGAGCTGGGGAAAAGCAATGAATAGTCTGCTTTTTATTCAACAGGATGTGTTGCCAGCCTTACTAGAAGGGCTCGTAATGACCGTAAAGCTTATAATCGCCTCAATCCCCTTTGGATTAGCTACAGGAACATGTGTAGCTCTTGGACGTATTTACGGCAATAAGCCTATATCATTTCTCTGTAAGCTCTACGTTATTTTTTTTAAGGGAACTCCCCTCTTAATACTTCTTTTTATGCTCTATTTCGGCCTTCCATCCTTTGGTATTGCTTTAAGTCCTTTTACTGCGTCTGTTTTGGGCTTTGTCCTCTGCAACGGAGCATATAACTCCGAATATATCCGCGGAGCTATTCAATCTGTTAAAGGCGGACAACTTATTGCGGCCCAGGCACTAGGCATGACTCGTCGACAGGCAATATGGAATATCATTTTGCCGCAAGCGCTTAGACGCGCCATTCCAGGCTGTTCAAATGAAATGATTTACCTTATAAAATACTCTTCGTTAGCCTATATGCTTACTTACATTGAACTTACAGGCGCCGGAAAGATCGTAGCTGCCAGATCATTTAGATATACCCTTGTCTTCACCGTTGTTGGCATCATGTATCTCATAATGGTCTCTTTCGCAAGCTGGCTCCTCTCTCTTTTAGAAAAAAAGCTATATATACCAGGCTGGAGTCAGCATCGTTAATGCATTCTTGAAGCAAAAGAGCAAACTGGATAAAAACATGTTGTGCAACTTCGGCATAGTCCTCCTACGCCCCAACGGCGTATCTCTTTCTGAGTAGGAACAACTCCCGCAAACAGACGATCAAGAATGAGGTCTAAAGATGTGTGATGACAAGCGACAACACATGCCGGAGCACCGATAATATATGATTCATTTGTTCTGGCCAACATTAGGTTCGATCCTGGCAGTACGGGTATTCCTCGGAAAATGACATCATCGGCAATGTTGACAATTGCCTCTGGAGTTCGATCTTCAACATCAATACTCATTCCGCCAGTACAAATAATAATAGACGTCTCTTCTGCTAAAAAGCTGCGCACGGCTTTTGTTATTTCATCTTTTGAATCTCCCACTACAGAGTGCCCCGCAAAAGAAGCCCCATAAAACTGAATTTTCTTCCTTAATTGAGGTTCAAAAGCATCTTGCACAAGACCTTCAGCAATTTCTCTACCTGTAGTTACAAGGGCAACAGAATATGGTCTGAAGGGTAACACAGAGACAGGAGTCGCTAGTTTTTCTACTCGAGCAACCTGATCTTCCTTAACAATAAGAGGAGCAATTCTGAAGGAAGCCACACGCTCGCCTTTTTCTACAGAAATATTTGGCGGTAATGTAGCAAGAACCCAATCGGTATCTTCATTAATGGCATGTACAACCTCTTCATCAAAGGAAAGCAACCCTCTGTGAGTTGCAAAAAGAGAACATTTTCCCTCACTTGGTCCCTCTAACATCAGTCCAGATCCTTGTAGGCATCTTGCAAGGCGAAGAGACGCATCATCTTCATGAACCTCTCCTTCTTCAAGCAAGAGAACTGCCAGTTCCTCCCGCCCCATTGATCGAAGAATTGGAACATCTTCTTTTCTTATCTGGTGTCCCCGACAAAAACGAGCCCCCTTAAAACCATTTACCACATCCACTTGCGTTACATCATGAGATAAATGAAGCCCAACTGATTCAGAAACAGGAACTGTATGTACCTTCATGGGGTTCCTCCTCTACATTTTCAGCAATTCCTCATATACTCTCTCATAAACAGGAAGGGAAATTCCTTCATCTTGCGCCAAACGGACTACCGCTCCGACAAAAGTTTCCAATTCTGTAGAGCGACCTTTTGAAGCATCAAGTTCCATGGAAGAACGTGTATGAGGCGGAAAAGATTCTGCCTGAGCCAGAGCTTTGGCTACTGCATCATCGGGAAGGGCAACATTCCTTTTCTTTGCAAGATAACATATTTCCTTCATAAGATCGACAACCAGGTCACGACTTGTCTTCGCAGAAAGCACCGTTCCAAAATTCTCTGCTTTAAGAGTTGTAACAATCGCCATAGGACTCATAAAAATAAACTTTGTCCAAACTGCCCGATCTATGTCTTTGACCAATTCAAATAAAATGCCGGCGTTTTTCATCATATTTTCAAAAGGTAAATGCTTTTCAATGTCTCTATCTAATGGGCCTACTACCATTTTGCAGCTGCCCCCAACTTGCCTGATCACACCAGGGGATTCGATATATGCAGAAATGTAGACACATCCATTAAAGGGAATGCCCGTGAGTTTTTCTTTCTGAAGAATATCTACATTGTCTACACCATTCCCAAGTGGAATCAAAAGTGTTTTATCATGACACAAGGGATATACACTCTTTGCCAGAGAGGGCAAATCGTAGCCTTTGACAGCGAAAAAAATGACATCCACGAGACCTATCTCTTGAGGGCAATCCGAAATAATGTGAGGATGAGCGATAAAAGATTCATGAGGCGTTGTCACTTTTAGCCCTTTTTTCTGAATACTTTCCATATGCTCTCCCCGACATAAAAAGCAAATCTCGTGCTCCGATGACGCTGAGTAAGCAGCAGCAAGACGTCCTCCGAAATATCCTCCTACTCCGCCTAGTCCGGCAATACAGATACGCATAGAGAGACACTCCCTTCATTAATTTGCCTTTTTCATTCTATTATATTCGACATTATTGTGATCACATAGACAAAGTTATCTTTACAGATTACAATAGTCCAACATAAACTATAGGCATACTATTTATAGGAGGGAATTATAATTGAATAAGATTTTTCGTTTTTTATTCGCTTCTGTCATGATTATGAGTCTTATTATTGCGGGAAACCAGCTCGCTGTAGCCGCAGATGGTCAGATTTTCTTTAAAGGGTCATCTACTCTTGCCCCAGTTGTTTCACAAGTGGCACAGCAGTTTATGGGAAAATATGGTACATGGAATAAAGTTGAGGCATCTCTTCCCGACGCCAAAATCGAAATTTTTGTCTCCGGGGGCGGTTCTGGAGAAGGGGTAAAAGCCGTTCTTGATGGAACAAGTAATTTTGGTATGACAGCTCGTGCCGTTAAAGCAGAAGAGAAAGAAGCAATCGGAGATTATCACGAGTTCCATATTGGGACAGACGCTCTGACCATTTCGGTTCACCCTGACAATAAGGTCTGTCAGATAAAGCCCAACCTCATTAAAGATGAATTGATTAAAATCTTTAGCGGCGAATACAAAACATGGAACGATCTTGATCCGACATTACCTAAAGAAGAAATTGTTGTTGTTATTCGAGATATTGGCGGTGGAGCTCACGAAGTCTTCCAGAAAAGTGTTATGGGAAAAGTAGATGTAACACCCAATGCGATTCAATCTCCATCTATGGGAGCTCTCGTTACCAAAGTCATGGAAAACAAAAATGCCATCGGTTACGCTTCTTTTGGCATGGTTAATGTAAACAAAGGGAAAATTATTCCTCTTAAAGTTGATGGAGTGGAACCTACCGTTGAAAATATTCTTAATGGAACATATTATGTTTCACGGCCACTTCTTATCGTCAAGAAAGGGAATATGTCTCCTATAGAAAAGGCTTTTATTGATGAACTACTTTCTGCTGAAGGCATGAAAATTGTGGAGCAGATGGGATTCGTACCTGCAAAGTAAAATGTGCCTTTGATCATTAAGGTTTTCTCAAGGCCGGGGGGAATCCTCTCCGGCCTTTTCTCATAGCTATGCGAGGAGGCTTTTGAGAGCGTGAAAAAAGAACGAATTTTTGTATGGACTTGCAAGGCTATTACATTGCTGGCTATTTCTTTTTTATTCTTTATCTTTCTTTTTATTGCAAAAGAAAGCTTTATATTTTTTCAGAAGACGTCACTCCTTCATTTTTTAACGGGGTCACGATGGAATCCTATTGCAGATCCACCAGCTTTCGGCCTTCAACCGATGATATGCGCCACTGTTTATGTTTCTCTTCTTGCAGCACTTATTGCTCTTCCTATCGGTGTCGGAATGGCTATTTTCCTATCGGTTTTAGCCCCACAAAAAATCCAACGGATACTTCTTCCTCTTATTGATCTCATGGCCGGTATCCCATCTGTTGTCTATGGTTTTGTAGGCCTTATGATTATTGTAAAGTTTTTTGAGACTCATTTTTCATGGTCCTCTGGAGAATCCGTACTTACCGGTTCAATTCTTTTAGCCATCATGATCTTGCCTTATATCGTCTCTACGTGCTGTGAGTCTATGACCAAAGTTCTTCATCATTATCAACAAACATCACGAGCCCTAAGTGTCTCAAGATGGCATATGATACGTTATTTAGTTATTCCTTCAGCAAAAAAGGCAATTCTAGCGGCACTAATCTTATCCCTTTCTAGAGCCATGGGCGAAACTATGGCTGTAATGATGGTGATTGGGAACAGCCCAATATTTCCTCATCTTTTTCGAAAAGCTGAGACTATACCTGCTCTCATCGCTTTGGAAATGGGGGGCGCTGCCGTTGGTAGCTTACACTATCAGGCTCTTTTCGCAGCTGGATTTATTCTCATGTTTGTACTCTTTGCCTTTAATTCTTTTTTCTTTTTTATCCGCAAGCGTATTGAGGAGGGAATAAAATGAGAAATAATAACGGCAAAACTTCTCACCTATCCCTTCGGCTCTGGCTTTTTTTAAGCGTCTTTCTTGTTATGGCGTCTTTATGCGTTATTTTTGGATATATTTTTATTCAGGGAGGAAGCGAACTTTCCCTTTCTTTCCTTACAAATATGCCACAGGGTTTTCCTTTAGGCATAGATGGAGGAATATGGCCCGCTATTGTGGGGAGTTTCTGGTTTACTACGATTGCCTGCATATTCGCCTCCTTTCTGGCTCTTCCTACAGCAATCTTTCTTGCCTTTTACGCTAAAACAACACGAATTGTATCTCTTTGCCATTTTTTCATTCACTCTATGGCTGGAATACCTTCGATTATTCTGGGGCTATTTGGTTATACGTTTTTCGTCGTTACACTTGATTTCGGCGTATCGATCTTGTCAGGAGGACTTATTCTTGGAATCATGATCTTTCCATTTATTGAGGTGCGCGTCGAAAAAACTCTTTTGGAGTTCCCCAAGAATATTATGCAGGCCTCTATTAGTTTGGGCATTACAAAAACGTGGACACTTTTTCACCTGATCCTTCCAGGGTGCATTGGCAATATTGCCAGTGCCATTGCTCTTGGAGGAAGTTTTGCTATGGGTGCAACTGCTCCTATTCTCTTCACTGGGGCAGTTCTCTTCGCTCCATCCCCCCGTTCTATTTTTTCTCCAGCAATGGCTTTGCCCAACCATCTTTATATTCTTGTAGGGCAGGGGGTATCGATTTCCAAAGCATATGGAACCGCTCTCGTGCTTATTATTCTTTTACTCGTTCTCAACATAGTGCCCCTTGTTATAAAAATGTACAGAAAGGAGAGGTAAAAATGCTCCCTATTCTCGAAATTCGTCAGCTTGCCGTTGCATTCGATAATAAAAAAATTCTTAAAAAGATCGACGCAAATTTCTACCCGCATCAAATTACAGCTATTATCGGCCCTTCCGGATGTGGAAAATCCACATTTCTCAAAAGCCTTAATCGTCTCATAGAAGACGAACGAGGGGTGTCTCTGAGCGGTCAGATTCATCTTGATGGGGAGGATACTTTTACGCTAAGTCCTGAGGAAGTACGTCGTCGTATCGGCATGGTCTTTCAATCACCTACCCCCTTTCCTCTCTCTATTTACGACAATATGGCGTACCCTTTGCGTTATCATGGACACGGCGCGAAAAAAAATAAGAAAAGCCTTGATAGCATAATTCGTAATAAACTTGAGGATGTAGGGCTTTTCGAAGAGGTCGAAGATAATCTGGCGATGAACGCGACTCTTCTTTCTGGAGGACAGCAACAGAGACTCTGTATCGCCCGAGCTCTCACTGTAGAACCAGAAATACTGCTTCTGGACGAACCCTGTTCCTCCCTTGACGTTAAGAACACACAAAATATAGAGATGATGCTTCGCACTCTATGCCAACAATATTCTATTATCATTGTTACCCATAATCTTTTTCAGGCACGTCGTATTTCTCATCAAACACTTTTCATGCTTGATGGGGAAATTATAGAAGCAGGTTCCACAAAAGATCTTTTTGAAAATCCTCGCGATAGTAGAACAGCGGAGTATATTTCTGGCATTTACGGCTAAAGTGTTATATAATACTCGCCTATAAGAATTGGTGATGGAGTTCACCATAAATGCTATAAACGACAAAGCTGATGACTCCTACAAGTGTAAGTGCTTGTAGGAGTCATTTTTGTATTCTATATGAAGGAGTGTTTTCTCATGGCTTTTAGTCTCGCTGTTATTTTATTATTCGCTCTACCAACAAATAAAATTTTTGAAACATTGAAAATGCCCGGTTTATTGGGAACCCTACTTTTAGGTATTGCTATAGGCCCATATGGTTTAGATTGGCTTCAACCTGAACTTCTAAATGTATCAGGAGATCTAAGAAGAATCGCCCTCATTATTATTTTGTTGCGCGCAGGATTGGGAATAAATAGAGATGACTTGAAGCAGAATGGGATCGCAGCCTTAAAGATGAGTTGTTTGCCTGGTTTACTAGAAGGAGCAACCATAGCATTTATCTCAGTAAAGCTATTAGATTTTTCTTTAATTCAAGGAGGCATACTTGGTTTTATTCTTGCAGCAGTATCCCCTGCTGTAGTTGTCCCTTCTATGCTTAATTTAATTAAAAGTAAAATCGGGACAGAAAAAAGAGTTCCAAGTCTCATTATTGCAGGAGCATCCATCGACGATGTTTTTGCTATCACAATGTTAAGTGTCTTTTTAGGTTTATATAGTGGAGCAAGCATAAATATTGGCATAAAAATATTGAGTATTCCAATTTCCATATTACTAGGTTTCATGGTAGGTATTGTAGGTTTTGTTGTAGTACATATTTTTAAGAAATATCAGATGAGAGATACCCAAAAAGTCTTATTAATTTTAGCTCTTGCCGTATTGATTTCCGAACTTGAATTTCTATTTAAAACCAAAATTGAAATTGCATCATTACTTGGCGTTATGACTATGGGGTTTATCATATCGGAGAAAATACCTTCTGTTGGAGAACGTTTAGCCCAAAAACTTAACAAAATATGGATTTTTGCCGAAATCTTGCTTTTCGTCCTTGTAGGTGCCCAAGTAGACGTAACATTAGCGCTTAAAGCAGGAGGAGTAGGTATTGTTATAATTGGAATTGGATTGATCGGTAGGAGTATCGGCGTTCTTTTTTCTCTTTTGGGAACAAATCTCAATTGGAAAGAACGGCTCTTTTGCATAATTTCTTATTCCCCGAAGGCTACTGTACAAGCAGCTATGGGAGCAATACCGCTATCATTAGGGGTTGAGTCAGGAGATATTATCTTAGCTATAGCCGTATTATCTATACTTATTACTGCTCCATTAGGGGCCATCGGTATTCGATACTCCGCTAAAAAGCTTTTATAAGAAAACTAATTAAAAATTGAAGGAGCGATCCTTTTGAAAAAACACATTTTAACTCTCTTAAAACAAGCTCAGGGAAACTATGTTTCTGGACAAGACCTCTGTGAACATCTTGGTGTAAGTCGAACTGCCGTGTGGAAACATATCAATCAACTTCGTGAAGAAGGCTACGCCATCGATTCTTCTGCCCGAAAGGGGTATAGGCTTATTGATGTTCCTGATCTCTTAAACGAATATGAAGTTGAACCGTTACTAACTACAGAAAATATTGGTCATCCTATTATTCATCTAGATGAAGTCACTTCAACGAATATCGAAGCCAAAAAGCAGGCTCGTGAAGGGATAAAAGAAGGAACCGTTATCGTTGCTGAGCACCAAACCGAAGGACGGGGCCGTTCGGGAAGATCCTGGTTCTCTTCTCCTGAGTGGGCTATTCAAATGTCTTTAGTCCTTCGACCTAAAGTATCACCAGCCTTTGCCGCATCAATTACCCAGGTTGGAGCTGCTGCAGTAGCAAAAGCATTGGAAAGCCTTGGGCTTTCCCCTCAGATAAAGTGGCCCAACGACGTTCTTATTGGGGGGAAAAAAATCTGTGGAATTCTCACAGAGATGAGTTGCGAACTTGATCATATAAGCCATATTGTTATAGGAATCGGGATCAATGTAAATACTCCCTCATTCCCTGAGGAAATCGCATCTGTCGCAACGTCCGTTCGTATAGAACTGGGGGGGGAACACTGCAACAGAAAAGAGCTTATGGCTGCCGTTCTGAACGCCTTCGAGCCTCTTTATATCGACTTTTTAAAAGGGGGATCCCAGCCAGAATATCTTTCTATTTGCCGCCACCTTTCAAATCTCATGGGACAATTCATTACATATGAGACATCACAAGGAATACGTTCCGCCCAAGCTGTCGACATCGACAATATGGGACGCCTTATCATTCGTCACGAGGATGAAACAACGGAAGCTCTGCTTTCCGGAGAAGTTCATATATTAAGATCGTGAGAACGGATTTTCAACGCTGAGTCTTGAAGCATTTTCATATCGCTTTCAACTGACTCTCCTGCTGTTGTTAAATAGTCACCAGTCAAAAGGCCGTTAATTCCTCCCCGCAATCCCAAGAAGACTTTTGTGCCAAGAGCCTTTCGCCCTCCTGCATAACGGATTGTAGCTTGAGGAAGTAAAAAACGAATAAGAGCTCCCGTAAGCAAAATTTCGTCTTGGTTAAGCAATGGATTTTTTGCGAAGGGAGTTCCTTCTATAGGAGAGAGAATATTTAAAGGAAAGGAGCTCACTCCTATGTCGGCAGCTAGAGAAGCCATTTCAAGCCTATCCCGCAAGCTTTCACCTAAGCCAATAATGCCACCAGAACAAAGTTCAAGATGTGCAGAACGGGCAAAAGAAAGGCTTTTCAACTTATCTTCAATAGAATGGGTTGTACAAATAGAAGGGAAAAAACGGGGGCTCGTTTCAAGATTGCAATGATATCGTGTAAGGCCAGCCTGGGCAAGCTTTTTTGCTTGCCTTTCCGTAATAAGCCCATGGGAACCACAAAGTTTGAGAGATGTTTCTTTACTCAAACGCTGATATATACGACATAAATGTTCAAGATCACTATCGCTTAAACCTCGTCCACTTGTAACAAGTGAAAAACGATGAACACCAAGCTTTTCATAATATTTAGCAGCTCTTAAGACTTCTTCCTCGCTAATAAGAGGTGTAACATTACAAGACGTATTCCAATGAACTGATTGGGCACAAAATGCACAATTTTCGCTGCATTTTCCTGAGCGAGCATTAACAATAGAGCATAACTCGACATCTGAATGTGAACAATTTTTCGTCACTTGATCCGCTGCAGAAAGAAGAGCTGAAAGAGGTTCCTTTGAGGATAATAAAAGAAGGTCTTTTATAGGAATAGGTTTTCCAGAATATATATTGTCCAAATACACATGAAGAATACTCATAGTTCTGTCAACCCCTAACAAAATATTAGTTGACAAAACTATAAAGGCTTCATCTACCTATGTCAATTCATTTTTAATTGGGCTAATAAGAGAGAAAAGATATAATTGAGTCTGGGAGAGGAGACTCCCCGGGAATACCCCCGAAATCGCATTCCCGGGGCTGCAGCCGTCCCCAAACCATAATAACAGTATCCTCAAAGAATGGAAGAGGAGAAATATGAACACGGAAGGAAAACTTGCAATTCTTGCTGATGCAGCCAAATATGACGTGTCGTGTTCTTCCAGCGGGAGCCGGCGTAAAAATACCACAGGTGTTGGAAACGCGAGCCTGGGCGGTATCTGTCATACATGGACTTCCGATGGGAGATGCGTTTCTCTATTAAAAGTTCTCTTCTCAAATGATTGTATCTTCGACTGTGCCTACTGTGTAAACCGACGGAGTGTCGATCGCCCCAGAGCAACATTTACGCCCGAAGAACTTGCAGAACTCACCATCAATTTCTATCGTCGTAACTATATTGAAGGCCTTTTTTTGAGTTCTGGCGTTTATAAATCTCCCAACTACACAATGGAATGTCTTATACGAACATTACTTTTGCTACGGAAAAAATACAACTTCGGAGGCTATATTCATACTAAGGCTATTCCAGGTGCTGATCCGCAACTTCTTGAAATTGCAGGACAATATGCCGATCGTATGAGCGTCAATATTGAGCTTCCATCAGAAAAAAGCTTAAAACTTCTGGCTCCTCAAAAAAGTAAACAAGCCATTCTCAAACCCATGAGTTACCTTTCATCACGCATAGAGGAAAGCCTAGAAGAAAAACCCACATGGAGAGGAAAAAAGAAGCCTCTTTTTGTCCCTGCAGGGCAAAGTACCCAATTGATTGTAGGAGCAACTCCTGAAAGCGACCTTTCTATTCTTCGTCTTTCAGAAAATTTGTACTCCCGCTTTAACTTGAAAAGAGTCTATTACTCTGCCTATGTTCCAGTGTCATCAAATCCTTTGTTGCCAGCTCTTTCTTCCCCTCCACTTCTTCGAGAAAATCGAATATATCAAGCCGATTGGCTTTTGAGATTTTATAAGTTTAAAGCTGAAGAGCTGCTTGATGAAAAACAACCTCACTTTAATCTGAATATTGATCCAAAAACGGATTGGGCATTAAGAAATCTTCATTTTTTCCCTGTAGAAATCAATAAAGCTTCCTACGAGATGCTGCTCCGCATTCCTGGTATTGGCGTCATATCTGCTAAACGTATTATGACAGCCCGTAAAAATGGAATTATTCGCTTCGACCTACTCGCACGATTTGGTGTCGTTATGAAAAGAGCCCAATATTTCATTACATGTAATGGTGTCTTTCATGGAGATCGCTCTATGAATGAAAATCACCTTCGCGCACACTTTGAAGCGCCGTCAAAGAGTGATTTTGTGAAGAGGCAGCTTTTCTTATTTCAGCTATGACAACGTATATTTATGACGGCTCATTTAATGGCATGCTTTGCCTTATATTCGAAGCTGCATTACGGCAAAAAAGACCTCAAAATATTATTGCTCGGTCAAAAGAGGGACAACAAAAAAACCTTTTTGAAGGAGTTGAAGTTGAGACACGATCAAAAATTGCTCAAGCGGTCTATCACGTTCTAGAAGAACACACAAACGGGGAGACATTAATCACCGTTTTTTACGCACTTCATGCTCACCTTTCCCATATCGATTTAAGCGTCTTCAATTATCTAGAGCTTGCGTGGCAAAAAAGGAAAAACATTAACGGTCTTCTCTCTGACGAACGCGTTCTTTATATACTTGACGCACGTCGAAAAGTTTCACGTGAACGCCACATGTTCTGTGGGGTTCTTCGCTTTCGTGATGTAGGCGGTATTTACTACGCAACGATAGAACCAGAACACTATATCCTTCCCCTGCTTGGAGGGCACTTCGAAAAGCGCTTCCCTCACCAGAATTGGATTATTCATGATGTAAAACGAAGCAAAGCTCTCATATATGACCAAAGGGAATGGTATGAAACTGAATTTTCACCACGATCCATTCCTCAAAATACAAGTGACGAACAAACATACCAAGAGCTATGGAAAACCTTTTTCCATAGCGTCACTATTACCTCGCGGACTAATCGTGGCCTTCAAAAAAGAAATATGCCATTGAAATATTGGAAATATCTGACTGAAATGGAAGAAAAAATCCCGGAAACTTCACAAGAAGTCCCCGGGCAAGAAAATCTACCTAATGATGAGTTTTAGCAATATCCAACGCTATAAAAGACAAATTGTGAGCATGATCTCCTATTCGTTCGAGATTGCTCAGTATATCAATAAAGATAACACCTGCAGAAGGATTGCATTCCCCCCTGTTTAGCCGTCGAATATGGCTCTTTCGAAGGGTTTTTTCCTTTCTGTCCACTTCGACCTCTAAAACATCAATAACTTCGTGAGCTTTCTTTACATCTTCATCAGCAACCGATTCCAAACTCAATGTCACCGAAGTAAAGACGGTATTGAACATATCTTCGAATTCCGCCATAGCGACAGGAGAGAAATCGAGTCGATGTTCCTTCTTGTAATCATAGAGCTCTATCAAGTTCTGACAATGGTCTCCCACGCGTTCTATGTCACTAATGCCATTTACATAAGCAGAAAGGACAACTGATAGCTCGCTTGACAGCCCTTCTTGCCATATTTCTGCGGAATATCTGGCTATGGCATGAGTTAGTTCATTCAATATTTTTTCAGACTCATTCACTTGCTCAATCATTTTGGGATCGTCGTTCATAAAAGCTCTTTTTACATCCTGCAGCATTGAGAGCGCGATAGCTCCCATATGGGCAATTTCTTTTTTTATGGCGTCTATTGCTGCTGCTGGGGAGGCTGAAACAAGTTTGGGATCGAGAAACTGGGGACCGACACTGAGCGCGCTGCTTTTCCCTGGAACAAGTTTTTGAATGAGTTTTACAAAAGGAGAAGTAAACGGAAGGAACAAACATGTATTTGTCACATTAAAAAGAGTATGAGCATTGGCTAATTGCCTTGCAATATCTGGTGATGTTAGTGAAACTACTGTTTTAAAAAGAGGTAAGGCCATCATAAAAACGCTAACACCTATAAGGTTGAACATTACGTGAGCGGCAGCCGCTTGTTTCGCAGATCTGTTTGACCCCAAAGAAGCAATGACTGCAGTGATTGTCGTTCCTATATTATCGCCAAGAAGAATCGGAATAGCAGCGTCTAATGATAAGAGACCTTGGCTCGCCATGGCTATTGTAAGGCCGATGGTAGCGGAACTTGCCTGAACAACCATAGTTACAATTGTTCCGACTAGAACTCCAAGAAGAGGATTATGACTAAACATCATGAAAAGGTCTTGTCTCCCCCTCAAGAAATCCATTGCCCCTTCCATTGTTTGCATGCCAAGGAACAAAAGACCAAAACCAACTAAACCATTGCCTATGTACTTCTGCTTTCTGGATTTGCCAAAAACAGCCAAAATCATTCCAATACCGATAACAGGAAGGGCGAAATTTTTAATCTTAAACGCTATAATCTGAGCGATAACCGTCGTTCCTATGTTGGCTCCCATAATAACGCCTACAGCTTGCTTCAGGGTCATGAGACCCGCATGTACAAAGCTTACAGTCATTATGGTTGTTCCGCTACTGCTTTGAATAAGAACTGTTACCAATGTCCCAATAAGAACCCCACGAACAGGGGTGCTCGTGAGAGAACCTACTAACTGGCGCATTCTGTCTCCTGCCAGATCTTGCAAAGCATCGCTCATAAGCTTGATGCCAAACAAGAACAGACCAACGCCCCCTAAAACCTGAAATGCATTTGAGAGTGGCACCGCACAAATCCCTCCGAAAATAAAATTATAAAAACATCGCTTAGTGAACGTATAGTAAAAATCCACGCTAACTCTAACATACTCTACTCTAAGAATGCTAGTTTTTTCTGCTAAAAGCTACAAATCAAAAAAATTTCTACTTTAAAAATCTGCTGATAAAACTCTGCAATTCTGTATGTATCAATTTATTTGTGCAAAGAATATGCTGGTTATCGAGATCTTGTATGGGTAATCCTTTCCAATTAGACGCTTTTCCGCCAGCTTCTTCCATAAGCAAAAGTCCCGCATAAAAATCCCACGGTTTCAAATCCATTTCGAGATAGCCGTCCAAACGTCCACAAGCCACATAAGCCATGTCAAGGGAAGCAGCCCCTCGCCGCCGTACATCGTGGCACTTCTCGTAAATTTTTGTCACAATGGAAATTTCTTCTTTGCCCAATTTTTTATCGTAGGCAGTACCAAAGCCAATAAGACTTTCTGAAAGAGAGCCAGTTTGAGATACGCAAATGGGATCCCCATTTAAATAAGCCCCCTTATCTTTTACTGCAGAAAAAAACTCTTCGTTTATGGGGTCATAAATATACCCTTGTTGGATTGTGTAATTTTCAATATAGGCAAGAGAAATGGCAAAAGCCGGATACCCGTGGTAAAAATTTACTGTTCCGTCAATAGGATCAAGAACAAAAGCTTCTCTCTCCAATTGAAAGGAACTTCGAGACGAAGAAGACTCCTCTGCAATAATCATACTTCCAGGGAAAAATTTTCTTAGCTGTTCTGTGATAAAAGATTCAACCTTCATATCTGTAAACGTAGTGTAATCAGACTGAGAGCGGCGAGAAGCAATATGAGTGTCTCTCTCTTTCGTTATGATTTCTCCTGCTTCATATAAAAGAGACGTTATTATTTTTACAGTAGAATTTTCCACTCCTATTTTCTCCTTTAAAGTTACTTTTCCGTCAAAATAATAGAAACATGCTTATTTCTATGTTTTTCTGCTTTTTTTAAAAATTCAGTAACAATCTCAAAAGGCAAATTATATTCTACCGCTATCTCCGTTATATCATCCCCTATTTTTTGCCAAAAAAGGTGAGGTTTCATGGCTCTTTTTTTCTCCTCTTCACTTGGCACAATTGAATAGACCAGCAATTTTTTTCCGTTGGGAGATTCTGTTGAAACTATAATTTCCCATGAATATCTCATTATTTTTCCTCCTCGTGCCGATCCTCTCTGAAAATTGAAGGCGACCTCGATAATATAATGAAACCCTTAGGAATGAAAGGGGTAAAAAAGTTTCAATAATGCACTACTTTTTCACAATTCAATCAATAAACCTTGACCTCAGTTTTATCACGTGTTATTATTTCCCCGCTACTTCTGTAGCGAAAATGACGCATAGAATACAGAATAAAAGGAGGAAGGTGAAAGAAGCTGGGAGATAAACAAACAACAAAAAAAGAGAAAATAGAGCTTATACAGGCAGTGCAAGAAGCTCTTAAAGAATTAAAGACATCGCAACAACATATTGATTTTAAGGCTGTTTCGCAAAAATTGGGCATAGCCCGTTCTACCCTTTATCGAAATCCCATTGTAAGGGAAGAAATCACTGCTGCTCGAGAAGCATCTCGGGCCACGTCAACGTCCTTATCGGAACTCCAGGAAGAAATACGACATCTCAAAGAAAGAGTTCAAAAGCTAGAAGAACTCTCTCGTCAATGGGAGCCCTAATAAACTCCCAATTCTTTCTATC
The DNA here is from genome assembly GCF_055390565.1 of Aminobacterium thunnarium. NCBI lineage: Bacteria > Thermotogati > Synergistota > Synergistia > Synergistales > Aminobacteriaceae > Aminobacterium > Aminobacterium thunnarium. The sequence goes on along the minus strand of NZ_AP042412.1, from coordinate 2,210,570 downwards.
AATACGTGCATGGCGCCACTGTCAGAAAATGTTTCTGATGTTTAATTTTTATATTCCACGAAGGAGGTTAGAGTTTTAATGAAAACTCATCTTTTGAAAAGAACCATCGTGGCTGCAGTTTGTATGGTATCTGTTATGTTCTTGGGATCAATCGGTGCAGAGGCGGCGCGCCCTGTAACTTTTATTGATTTCAGTTGGGACAGTGTGCAGGTGCATAATCGAATTGTTGGCTATATCTTAACCTACGGTTATGAGAAGAAAGTCGACTACATGTTTGCTGAGTCTCTTCCAGGTCTTATGGGAATTGAACGAGGGGATGCAGACATTACTATGGAACTTTGGGCAGACAATTTTCCTGAGTGGTGGCAAGAAGCTCAAGAAAAAGGAAAAGCAAAGAGTCTGGGACTAAACTACCCTGACGCACCCCAAGGTTGGTATGTTCCTCGCTACATTGTTGAAGGAGATAAAGAAAAAGGCATAAAGCCACTTGCTCCAGACCTTAAAAGCGTCTTTGACCTCCCAAAATATTGGGAACTCTTCAAAGATCCAGAAAAACCTTCAAAAGGGCGCTTATATAACGGCCCTGCCGGCTGGAATATAAACTCCATCAATTCAGAGAAGGTAAAAGCCTACGGATTAGATGAAAAATTTACCGCCTTTGATCCAGGTTCTCAAACTGCTCTAGCCGCAGCTATTGCTTCCGCTTACGAGCGAGGAGAACCAGTTTTAGCCTATTATTGGGAACCTACAGCAATTATGGGCATGTACGATATGGTAAAACTTGAAGAACCGCCATACAGCAATGATTTATGGGGAACAACGTATCGCTGTGCTTGCCCCTCAGTCGAAGTACTTGTTCTGGTAAACACAAAATTTGCTGAAGCAAACCCCGAAATCACAAAATTCTTAGAACGTTATGAAACAACTCTTGATCAAAACAATAAAGCCCTCGCTTATATGAAAACACATAACGTTGATGCTCACCAAGCAGCCATCTGGTTCCTTAAAACCTACAGTGATAACTGGAAAAATTGGGTACAGGACGAAAACGTTATAGCAAATGTAGAAAAAGCTCTGGAAGAGGAGGCGATAAAATAGTGAATTCCATCTCTAAAAAAAAGAAAATCTTAGAAATACATGATCTTTGGAAGGTCTATACAAAAACAGATATAGATATTGATGTAGAGAACGAAGATATTATTACGGAACTTGATGAATCTGATGATGCTGTTGTGGCTGTAAGGGGTGTTTCTCTTACAGCCAGGCAAGGAGAAGTCTTCGTTATTATGGGACTTTCTGGAAGTGGAAAATCTACTCTTATTCGTTGCATTCTTCGCCTCATAGAGCCGACATCCGGCGAAATATGGGTTAATGGACAAGAAGTCACTTCTCTGTCTCAAAAAGGCCTCACGGAATTCAGACGAAAACAGATCGCCATGGTCTTTCAGCACTACGGACTTCTGCCTCACAAAACAGTAATTAACAATGTAGAATTCGGACTGAAGCTCCAGGGAATCCCGGAAAAAGAACGAAGAGCGCGTTCTAAAATTTCACTTGAACGCGTCGGCCTTAAAGGATGGGAAAATTACTATCCTGGTTCGCTGAGCGGAGGGATGAGGCAGCGTGTCGGTATCGCAAGGGCTCTTGTTATGGATACACCTATCCTTCTTATGGACGAGCCTTTCAGTGGTCTTGATCCTTTGATCCGCCGAGAAATGCAAGATGAATTAATTCGATTACAAAAAGAGCTTAAGAAAACTATTTTCTTTGTAACTCATGATCTTGATGAAGCAATGCGAATGGGAGACCGTATGGCTGTAATGAAGAATGGATCTATCGTACAAATGGGAGCTCCTGCTCAAATTCTCGCAAATCCTGCAGATGAATACGTGGCCCGTTTTGTTCAGGATAAACGGCGCCAAATACAGATGGCTGATGAAGGAGCCTTTATATCTGATGATGAAAGCATTGATGAAATACCTGATGAAGGAGTGATGAATCATATTTCCAGAAACGTTTGAATTTCATGTTGCAAGTCATGTTAATAACGGCGTAGACTGGCTTCTTCAAGCCTTAGCCCCAACTTTTGATAGTATTTCCAGCGGAATTCTTACTATACTTTTAGGAATTGAGAATTTCTTGCACATCATCCCCTGGTGGATATATATAGTTGTAATTGCTCTCCTCGCATGGAAAGCAACACAGCGTCTCAGTACGACAATTACATTGCCGATAAGCATATTGTTCATAGGGATATTCGGCCTTTGGGATTTAGCAATAGGAACACTTGCCGTTGTCATTGCCGCAGTGTTTATTTCCTTACTTATTGGCATTCCCCTTGGTATCCTCATGGCAGAAACCAAGGGAGTGGAACCCGTTATGAGACCAATTCTAGACGCCATGCAGACAATGCCAAGCTTTGTCTATCTTATTCCGGCCATGATGTTTTTCGGTCTCGGGAAAGTCCCAGCTGTTCTTGCAACCTTAATTTACTCTCTTCCTCCTGTTATACGCTTAACGAATCTTGGGTTGCGGCAAGTACCTAAGCCGGCTCAAGAAGCAGCGATCGCATATGGAGCAACAAAATGGCAATTGCTAAAAGAAGTGCGAGTTCCTTTAGCTATGCCTACGATTATGGCAGGAGTCAACCAAACAACAATGATGGCTCTATCAATGGTTGTCGTAGCATCTATGATCGGAGCCAGAGGACTGGGACAGGAAGTTTTACTTTCTATTAACCGTATTGATGTGGGACGTGGTTTTGAAGCCGGAATCTCTATCGTTATTATGGCAATTACCATTGACCGTATAACACAAGGTTTCGCCAAAAAATGGGACCCCATCAAAAGATAAATATATGGCTCAGAAACCTATATTTAAGCCGTCTTCTCCTAAAAGAGGACGGCTTATCCTATATAATAAGCATGTAAAAATTATGTACCTTTGAAAACGAGGATAAGAATGGAACAAATATTTTATGATTGGCAATTTAAAGCATATACAAAAATAGAAGGGCAAAATGCTGTTCTTTCTGCTCCGACAGGGGCAGGTAAAACTCTTGTTGCATATCTTTGGGCAGGACTTTTAACAACAGAAGGAAAAATTCAAATGCCCAAAGATACTTCGCGTATTATATTTACCGCTCCTATTAAAGCCTTAAGTAACGAACGATATATGGACCTTCGGCGCATGGGGTTTGATGTAGGAATAGAAACTGGCGATTTCAAACGAAATGAAGAAGCTCCGATTATTTGCTGCACACAAGAAATCTATACGTTGAAATATACGAAAGATCCCGATCAAAAACTTATTATTGATGAATTTCATTATATTTTTGAAGATCCGGACCGTGCCAGAACCTATATTGACGGCATTCGAGAAACAGCACCAACAACGTCTATTCTTGTTATGTCTGCGACCTTCAGCCAACCAAACGTTATAGGTCATTACCTCGAATCAATTACCGAGCGCAATTTTATTGTGTATGAAAGTCAAGAGCGAGCAACTGAGCTTGTTTTTACCCCTAAGAAACCTGCTCAACTCTTTTCTATTCATGATGCTCTCGTTTTTGTTTTCTCCCAACGTGGAACTATGGATTTGGCCTACAACATTGCTAGAACTAGGCGACGCCTTCCCAAAGAACAACGAAGTCGTCTCTATGAATTAGCAACTATTCTTGACGTTCCTAAAGTTCAAATGCCCCTTCTGTGTGGCGTAGGAATTTATCATGGAGGGATGTTACCTAAAGAAAAGCTACTTGTAGAATCAGCTTTTCGTGAACGTATTCTTGATGTTGTTGTAGGAACAAACGCTCTGGCATTAGGTGTCAATTTACCTGCTGAAACAGCTATTTTTGCTCAACTAGTTCAATTTCATGATAATGCTCCCATAAGCAAAAATGAATTTCTCCAAATGTCGGGACGAGCCGGAAGAAAAGGCCTTTTCGATACAGGCTATGTTACATGGTTAGCGAATTCCCCCTGCGAACATCGCGGATATAACACAGGGGAAGAATTTAAAAATTTGCTTCATATGTCTCCAGAGGCAGCTTCTGTATCTCTTCGACCAGCTTGGGGAGCCCTGTTACGACATGAAGTTCATATTGACGACGAAGCCGATTATATAAGCCGTTTTTCCTTACCTGAGATTGATCCTTATATTTTACGCAACGAACTGAGACAAGGATTAAAGCGCATAGATAGAGCATTACGCCGTATGGTAAAACCTCATCAAAGAAAACAGTTTAGGATTCTTTTAGCCAATATTTGGTATGAAGAGATGAGTGCTGATGAAAATCTTGAAATGGCTCGTCTTTTCTTTGCCGAAGAACGGCCAGAAGCTCTTTTCGCAGCCCAACTTGTTGCCCCTTATGAGCGGAATTATCTTCAAGCTCTACTCAAGATCAAAAGGTATGCTAATCACCTTCCAAATGGGTATTTCTTTAGGGGGATGCGCTTTCTTAATCAAACTGTTGATGACATAGACCCAACTATTTATGGTTTTGAAGAAAAAATTAATGAAATAGAAGGATCTTCGAAAAAAGCCTAAGCAGAGAAGGATTTGCCAATATCGCTGAGGCAACGACGTATAAAAAGATCTTTTTGACATGCTAAATCTACAATCACAAGATCTCGTACAGCATCTCCATGAGTATTGATTCGAAGCATAAGCTTAGGACGCAATATATCTCGGCCTGCAGAGGCAATAACAATTCCGATGCTGTAATCTGAAAGTTCAACAATCGTTCCAGGCGGATAAAGCCCTAGGGAGCATAGAAGGACCCCAACGATTTTTTTATCAAAATGAGTATCAGCGTTTTGTATAATCATTGAGAGGGCCTGGCGAGTTTCTAGAGAATCACGATATATACGCTTTGTGGTAAGAGCATCGAAAACATCGGCAACAGCCGCAATACGGGCTTCAAAAGGAATCTGTTCTCCTCTTAACTTATCAGGGTAACCATTTCCTTTCCATCGTTCATGATGATGGCGTACTATAGCAAGAACACGTTTATCAGAGACCCCAGACTCTCGGAGCAACCTTTCTCCTTCTTCTGGGTGTCTGTTTATAATACTGAATTCACGCGGAGTGAGAGGGCCAGGCTTGTTAAGGATATCAAGACTTATACATGCCTTGCCCACATCATGTAGCAGTCCCCCCATTACTTGCCTTTCAACCACTTGTATTTGATTTGGAAAGAGACGAGACGTAATAAACCCACTAAGAAGAGCTACGTTCAACGAATGAATAAAGGTATACTCATCCCAATTTCTTACCCTGGCCATAACAAGAAGAACTTGCGGAGTGCTCATCAGCGTTTTGGCAAGAGAGCGACTATTTGATATAAGAGATGATAACTCCTCAGAACTAGGCTCCCTACCTGAACGAAAGCGTTCATATACATCTTGAATCTGTTGAATTGTCACTTTCGCCAAATGTCTATCAAGAGCAACGAGATTCAGATCAGAATCTTGAAGAGCCATCTGGAAATCTTCTTTTGAAAAATGTATCTCCTTCTGAATAGGAACTGAGCGAATGCCCCATTGTATTAACGTATCAGGTAAACGTGGAAAATTCTGCATAACAACTTTGATATCGCTATGTTTTGGGAGCAAAAGAAGACCACCGGGGGCAATTATATCCTCCGCCAAATGTCCCCATATATGATGAAGCTCTGAGACAGCTATCTGCTGTATCAGAAAAAGTCCCCCCTTATATCCAAGATTAAAGTTTAATATTTTTCAAATTCTTTTGGGCTGTCACAATAGCTGAAATAGTAGCTGTCATAGATTCAAACTTTTTTGAAGCATCATCCATAACTCCAATTGAGCGTTCCATCTCTTCTGAACTTTCGCTAATTTGAAGTCCTGAATCTTTCATTGTCTGATGAATTTGTTCCATAAAGTTTTTATTTTTTATCAGATAGTCAGAAAAAGAGACAAGAGTGCTCCGAATCATCTGAAACATGTCTCCCACTTTTTGAACGCTCTCCATTGCTTCGTTTACAGAGCTCGAAATCTCGCTGACCTTCGTCGTAATGTTCTCAGAAGCTCCTTTGGTTTCTGCTGCTAACTCCTGAACATTTTTAGCAACTATGGCAAAACCTCGTCCATGTTCACCAGCCCTTGCTGCTTCTATTGAAGCATTTAACGCCAAAAGATTGGTTTGCTTTGCTATACGCTGAATCTCTTTCGACATTTTTTCTACTTCGAGAAAAGACTCAAGAGTTCCATAGGTCGTCTGAACAGTATGCCGCACATCATCGCTCATACTCTCAAGATCCGTTCCTGAACGATCAAGATCTTCCATAAGCTTTTTATTCATTGAATTGATTTCTTCAACACTCTGACTGGTCTGTTGGCTCTTCTGATCAAAATCCTGAACAACCATTTCCAGAGAGCGGCTTAAGCGCATAAATTCCTGAGCAGTCTGCTGTATTTCTCCCTCAACCCGCTGCACTCGTCGTACCAAGACATCATCAAGTTGGGCCATGAAAGAATTCATCATGGTATCAGCAAAAAAAGCCGACCCCAAACGACGAATCACTTCTTCGTACTTTTTATCGGCCATATTAAGCACCAGCTCCATAAACAGTATCAAGGAGATCAGTTCCACATCGAAGATTTTCAAACCACGAGAAAAATTTTTTTACGTTTTCTCCTTGAATAACTGCTCCATGTTGAGGGGCAATAGCCTGAATATCTAAAGATGACAATTGCTTTACCCAGCGACGGCAGACAGCATTAGAAGCCATATAGCGCTTATGAAACCCTTCCATATATTGCAGATGATCCTCAAAGTTTTCGACAATCGCATATCTTTTCCCCTTTGGGAATATAGCTGCACCAATATCGCCAGTAAACAGAATCTTCGATATAGGATCGTATAGGGAAAAAGCCCCCGTAGAATGAAGAAAGTGTGAAGGGATGAGTTTCATCGTCTTTCCATTAGAAAAAGAGAGAGCCCCTCCTCGATCAGGAATCGCAGTGATTCTTTTATGGTCATAAATACCAAAATGAGGCAAAAATCGAGTCCAAAGAGAAGAAATATATACCTGAGCTCGATCGGTCATAGAGAGCCATAAAGTAATTCCTGAAGAAACATCAGGATCTTGATGGGAATAAAAAATGTGGCGAATACGGTGTAAATCAAAAAGCTCTGCAACATTGGCCAATACCCGAGGAAAGACATGAGCTCCACCTGGATCAAGTAAAAGAACCTCTTTTCCTGAAACGATCACATATTGATTTGTCTGAACAACACCTTCCTCTTCCTGCTCTTCCCACGCTAGAAGGTAAAAACTATGATCGTCATGTTCATATAGAGAAATCGAACTTCGATGCTCCATGGAGACATCTCCTCCGTTCATAATAGTGATCAAGGTACGTTAAATTGTATTATTAATTATAAAGGATACCAACTCTTTTTCCTCAAGAGGCTTACTAGTAACATATCCTTGAATAGCATCGCAATTGATATCTTTCAAAAAATCAAGCTGTTCATGTGTTTCCACACCCTCCGCAATGGTACCCAGCCCCAGAGAATGAGCCATATTAACCATTGTTTTTACGAGGACTTCTTTTCGGCGATCTATTCCTATTCCATCGATAAAAGATTTATCGACCTTAATGACATCTATCGGAAATTGGCTTAAATAGGCAAGAGAAGAGTATCCCGTGCCAAAATCGTCCATATAAATACGGCATCCGAGAATCTTCATTTCTCGTAAAAGATCTAAAGAAGCGTCTACATTTCGCATAACACCAGATTCAGTAATTTCAAATCCTATTTCCCCAGGTTTGATAGAGTAGGCTTCAAGAATACGCCTTACCTCAGAAATAAAATTCTCCTGCAAAAGCTGCCGAGTTGAGATATTCACACTTATTTCAAGGGGAGGATTTCCCTGTTTCTTCCATTCCTGCTGATGTCTGCACGCCATCATAAGGATTTCCTCTCCAAGGGGCAATATCAAACCTGTTTCCTCTGCTACAGGAATAAAATATGAAGGCATAATAAGGCCTTTTTGGGGATGCTGCCAACGTACCAAAGATTCAAATCCATTGATCATACCTGTTTTAAGTTGAAGCTGTGGCTGATAAAAAAGTACAAAATTTTTATTCAAAAGACTCTCTCTCAGATCATTTTCAAGCAAAAGACGATATGAGGCCCGCTCTCCAAGTTCCTCTTTAAAAAATTCGTAGGAATTTAACCCCGTTTCGCGGGCTTTATGAAGGGCAATATCTGCTTTTTGTAACAAGACTTCTGTAGTAGTGCCATCATCAGGAGCGATGGCAATTCCGATACGAGCTGTTAAAAATATTGGTCGCTCTGCCAAATGAAAGGGCTCTTTGAAACAATGAAGCAACGCCCGCGCCATATGCGCTATATCAGCCACTCGCTGCGCCTGATGAATTAAAATATAATAATCATCCCCGCCTATTCTGGCCACAGTATTAGATTCCCCCACTGTCTTTTGAAGACGTTGGGCAACTTGCTGTAAAAGCTGATCCCCCGAAAAATGTCCCAAACTTTCATTTACATTTTTAAAGCGATTAATATCAAGAAAGAGAACCCCCGCAAAAAAACCTTTTTGTTCAATATTTTTCAACTCTCGATCCAATCTATCAAGAAACATTATTTTGTTAGGTAATCCTGTAAGCTGATCGTACAAAGATTTGAGACGAATCTGAGCATCTTTAGTTTTCATTTCAGAAAGATCGCTAAAGACCGAAATATATTCTGATATTTTCCCATTTCCATCATATACAGCTGCCACAGAAAGCCATTCAGGGTAAACTTCTCCACTTTTTCTACGGTTCCAAATTTCTCCTTCCCAATAGCCCTTTTCAATAAGTTCCTTCCAAAAATTTACATAAAATTCTCTAGGGTGTTTTTGAGATTTTAAAATCCTGGGATTTTTCCCTATAGCCTCATGAGCTTCGTATCCAGTAATTGTCGTGAAAGCGGGGTTTACCGATTTAATTGTGGCATGAACATCGGTAACCACTATTCCCTCAAGAGTATGTTTCATTACTGCCAAAGCAATCTGCAAGTCTTTTTCCCGCTTCTTCTCTTCTGATATATCTAGCAAAACACCTATAACACGAGATAGCTCTCCATTTTCATAAAAAGCTTTCGTTTTAGAAGCAATTATCTTTTGCTCTCCATCAGGCGTCACTATTTTGAATTCCTCGTTTTCGGAGTTTTCCCTGATTTCTCCGCCACGAAGAAGGTGATCAAGAAGATGGGCTACGTATAAACGATCTTCTACATGAATTCGTGAATAAAAAGATCTAAAACTAGGTGTAATTTCTTTACGCTCATACCCAAGAATACGATAGAGATGGTCGCTCCAGGTTAATGTCATGGACGAAGGAATCCATTCCCAATACCCTAAGTGCACTAATTCCTGAGCATGAGAAAGAGAATTCTCCTTCTGAAGTAATTCTTCATTATGTTCTTTGTCTTTTGTTATATCCATGCCGACAAGCAAAACACATTTTCTCTTGTTGACGCTATCCTCAAAATACTTGGTATGAGTGGCAAAATACAACCTCTTTGAACCGTGAATATAAAAAGAAACATCCTCTATCTCTCTATCTTTTTCAAAAGAAGCGATATTATTTCTTCTATACCAACCATCAAGCTGTTCAAATAAAAAACCATACACTTTAGTCAACTCAAAAAGCGAACGTTCTTGGCACTCTTCGTTTGTAACGTGGAACAACCGACATAAAAATTCGTTACCCCACACCCACCTTGCGGATGAATCAAGAATGAGGGCTATTCCTGAAAATTGACTAAAAATATTTTTAATTTCGCCGTATTCTATGCACTGAGTGTTCATTTAGATATCTAGGCTGAAATAGAAACGGGATCTCCAGGGAAGACATCCCCCTGTTGAATAACTTTGAGGAAATAGCCGCATATAGGCAATAGACACCATCCTTTATAATCATACGAATGGGGTTCTTCTGGTTTTTTGCCTTTTTCAATAACTTGAAGTTTAGCTGTCGCCCCTACGTTAAGAATCGAACCAATAGGAAGCTCTTCGGGTAATCCTTCTATCAGGAGATTTTCAGCAAGAGAGCCAGGCGGAAATGCGAATTGAGCTTCTTGCTCTGCTTTTTCTACGTCTTCACGCCGAAGCAAACTAACTTCTCTTTCATTTATGTTAAAGTGAGAATCTCCTTCGATCCCACCAAAAGTAAAATGAGCTTTTTCCACTCTTTGTTTAGCTTCGTTTCGCCGATTACTTATACATATGGCAAGAACTTTTCCCATTTTTTATGTCCCTCCTTACTCTTTTCTAATTTAACATAATACACTAAAGCTAAAATGAGATAAAGAAACAAAGTTAAATATAGGAAGTGATACAATAAATAAAAATACTATAAAGGAGGGCTGATGATGTTCGAAGTTAAAGATATTCTTGCACCGGGCCTTTTTGCCTCTGTGAAAAAAACAGTTGAAATAGATGATACCGTAGGGAATATGAATATACACCTCAACCAGCTTCTATCCACTTCTGCCTGTGTTCAAGCTATAATCGGTGCCTGCATAAAGGCAGTAGATCACCTTTTACCGGAAGGATATATTACTATTGGGAAATCCATTGAAGTTGTTCATGAAGCAACCTCTATGTTAAATGTTACAGTAGAATTCAAAGCGATTCTTAAAAGAGTAGAAGGGAACCGCCTCTTTTTCGATATTACAGCCTCCGATGCCCTTGGGCAAATCCTTATAGCCCACCATGAACGGGTCGTTGTAAATCGTGTTGCCCTAATGGATCGTGCAGTAGAAAGGGCTGAACAGCTTAACAAAATACGAGAAATGCTTTAGTCCATTTTTTATTTGCATAAAAAGAGAGGGGCTTGTTTATAAATAAACCCCTCTCTTTTCTCTATTTTTTCTTCTCGTTATAAAATCTGAAAAGAGCTTGCGTTCCATCATCCTCATACCCCTCATGTGCCAGTTTCTTATACATTGAAAGAGACATCTCAAGACCGGGAGTATCAAGTCCTAATCTGTCTGCCGATTCAAGGGCAATTCTCATGTCTTTTATAAAATGTTTAATATAAAATCCCGGATTGAAATCACCGGCAATCATGCGAGGGGCAAGATTTGAAAGTGACCAACTTCCAGCGGCTCCCTGAGCAATACTTTCAAGAACCTTATCTGGATCAAGACCTGCTTTAATAGCATAAGATACGGCTTCACAAACACCAATCATATTTGAAGCAATAGCAATTTGGTTCGCCATCTTTGTATGTTGTCCACTTCCTGCCGCCCCTTGATAGACGATATTTTTACCCATTACCTCAAAAAGAGGACGAACAACTTCAAAATCTTCTAACTCTCCACCAACCATTATTGATAACGTTCCCTCTCTCGCACCTCTATCTCCACCTGAAACGGGAGCATCTAAAGCTTTCAAGCCTTTTTTCTGAGCCGCCGCATGAATGCGCACTGCTAAATCTGGACTCGAAGTTGTCATATCTATAAGATAGGTTCCTGTTTTCGCATTTTCTAGAAGCCCCTTAGCTCCTAAATACACCTCTTCAACATCTCTGGGAAAACCTACAATCGTAATAACACATTCGCACTTTTCTGCAAGGGAAGCAACATTTTCTTCCCATATAGCCCCTTTCTCAACCAATGATTTTGCTTTTTCGCTGGTTCTGTTGTAAACATGAAGGGTGTATCCTGCTTCAAGTATATGCCGAGCCATACTTCCTCCCATGACTCCAAGACCTATAAAACCTATATTCTTCATTGAACAAGTTCCCCCTTTCAAAATTCTTCAATACGAGTATAACGTATGATACGATTGGTATAATAGCTTTACCAAATAGGAAAGAAGGGATTTACCATGTCGAAGTATCTAGACGATATTAAAGAAATACTTGGATCCGACGCGGACTCTCTTCTCAATTATACGTGCTGGGGAATTCCAACTGAAATGCTTACTCCGCCAAGCCCTGATTTTGTCGATCATCTCGCCGCAAATACGAATCGTCCTATCCCTGTGTTACGTTCATTACAAACGCTCTTTGACACAGGAAGATTAAAAGGAACCGGGTACCTCTCCATTCTTCCCGTTGATCAGGGAGTGGAACATTCCGCTGGTGCAAGCTTTGCCCTCAATCCAATATACTTTGATCCCGAACATATTGTCAGGCTTGCATTGGAGGCTGAATGCAGCGCTGTAGTGAGTACCCTAGGAGTTCTTGGTTCCGTAGCCAGGAAATATGCCCACCGTATTCCTTTTATTCTAAAAATCAACCACAACGAACTTTTATCATATCCTAATACATACGATCAAATTCTTTTCGCATCAGTCAAACAAGCCCAAGATATGGGAGCCGTAGCCATAGGTGCCACAATCTATTTTGGAAGTCCGGAATCAAGACGACAAATTCAAGAAGTATCGACGGCCTTTCACATAGCGCATGAAATGGGGATGGCTACTATTCTATGGTGTTATTTACGTAATAAAGCCTTTAAAACAAAAGAAAACGACTATCATTTAGCAGCAGATCTCACTGGGCAGGCTAATTATCTAGGCGCAACTATAGAGGCAGATATCGTGAAACAAAAGTTGCCCTGTATCAATGGAGGTTTTCGTGATCTTCATTTTGGAAAAACTTCTCCTGAAGTATACGATAAATTAGTGCCTAATAATCCGATAGATTTACTCCGCTATCAGGTGGCTAATTGTTATATGGGACGAGTAGGCCTGATTAGCTCCGGTGGGGCATCAGTCGGGTCTAATGATCTGAAAGAAGCCGTTAAAACAGCAGTCATCAACAAAAGAGGAGGAGGCATGGGGCTTATTCTTGGAAGAAAAGCTTTCCAGCGTCCTTTTAGGGAGGGCATTCACATTATACAAAACGTTCAAAATGTCTATCTTGAAAAAGAGATTACTTTAGCATGATCAAAAGAGAAAAATATTGTAGCGTTCTTGTAAAGGTCCTTCTATTCTCTGCACTCCTATGGGGAGGAATGGCTTTTGCTTCGTCTTCACAAGAAACAGTTCCTCTCTTATGGGGTGAAGATATTCCTGGCGTCATGACACACTTCAATACTCGGGAACCAGTCTTGGCCCTGACACTCGATGCTTGCGGAGGGAAACGAGGAAGTGGTTTTGATAAAAAGCTTATAACCTGGCTTAAAAAACATAACATACCTGCAACACTATTTCTTACAGGACGCTGGATTGATGCCAATAAAAAACATGCTCAAGAGTTAGCTTCTTGTTCTCTCTTTGAGATAGAAAATCATGGAATGAATCACCGTCCATGTTCTGTATCTGGACGTTTAGCATATGGTATTCCAGGAACAAAAAATGTATCGGAAGTCATAAATGAGGTTCAAGATGGAGCCGATACTATAAAAGAGATCATAGATCGCAAAACTCGTTTCTTCAGATCTGGGACAAATTATTATGATGAAATCGCCATTGCCACTATAGAAAAGCTAGGATATAACGCCGTAGGCTATTCAATAGCAGGAGATGAAGGGGCAACACTCTCTAAAGAAGCTATTATTATAAAACTTCTTAAAGCAAAACCAGGAGACATTATTCTCTGCCATATGAACCATCCTGAAAGCGATACAGCTGAAGGGCTGATTGAAGTGATTCCCATACTCCAAGAACGCGGTTTTCGTTTTGTCACTTTAAAGGAATATCCGTTGCAATAATGATCATATCCTTATAGAGGAAGGGGAAAAATGATAGGATCAGCTATTTTATTAGGGGGGGTTTCTTTTATATTGCTTCCTCTTGAAATGGCAGCAGGCCTTTTTGCTGCCATAACTCTTTGGCTGACTATTTATGCTGCTCCTTTTTTCTGTCTTTACATAGGGTGGCTTTTTGGTATGTTTCTCGGTTTTGTTCGTGCCGAAACCAATCTCTGGAGTATTCTTGCACTGATCCCTGTAGGAATATGGTTTCTTGTAAATTGGCGCCTCACACTAGCTAAAGAGATGCCTCTTTTCGTTAAGGGACTCAAAGAGCCTCTCGCTCGTCGAAAGATGTTCAGATATTGCGGTCTTATTTTCCCATGTGTAATTTATCCCCTTTGGGGGCCAGGCGCTCTGAATAAATATCTTATGATTGCAACAGTCGCTGCATTTATCATCGAGAAGATTACCAATTACATACCATTCTTGAAAAAATGGTTCAAGTCGATCTCCTCTCAAAAAGAAGAAAGAGATGAACGGTCTATATCATCAACAACATGTTACTTACTTGGAGCATTCATTGCTTCTCTCTTTCCTGACCCTGCTTCTGTACAAGCTCTTATGATGGCAACCATGGGAGATGCCTGGGCCGTTCTTGTCGGCAAACGTTGGGGAAAATTAAACTGGCTTGAAGGGAAAACACTCGAAGGAAGTCTTGCTTGCTTAGCCGCCGCTCTTATGAGCGGTTTTATTTATGGAGCTCTTGTCCCGGAAGCGCAGATCCCATGGCTCATTCTTCTGTGGGGGGGATTGGCCACTCTGTTTACAGAAGGGTTTTTCAGGTTCGAACTCGATAACCTTTTAGTAGCTCCAGTCAGCGCAGCAATAATGACCGCCGTTATATGGATCGCTTACCTTTTCTAAACCTTGATAAACCGATCTACATCATAAACAACTGGATAGACATTACCTGTGCGGATAGCACCTATAAAATCTTCTTCAGTGTGTACCACTCCAGGGAAAGCAGTAGCATAACGTCCTACTCGCTCAACAAGATGGGCATCACTACCACCAAGACGAGGTAAACGCAGTTCCTCAGCAAGAACGTGTGCTTTAAAATTATGAGTCAGGCGGGTACTCCCGTTGAAAGCCTCTATTCCGCTCAAGCCAGGAAGCGAACGTATAAAATTGCCCATTCCACGCCCGTTATCCCGAAAAGGATGAGCACTTACAGCAACGCCTCCCTGCTCTTCCACAAGAGAAAGAACGTCAAGCGCATGCATCTTTTTCTCAGGAACAGCATCAAGACCAAAAATTAACAGATCTCCCTCGTATGTAAGCAACTCAAGACCAACAAGAACCAGGAAATTGTGTTTCATGCTCAATTCCTGAGCATAAGAACGCATACCCATACTTTCATGATCTGTAACACAAATTCCATCAAGCCCCATTTTTTTGCCTTGTTGAATTGCCTTCTCTATAGGTAAAAAACTATCTGAAGAAAATTCTTCAGTGTGAAGATGCGTATCGATAACCAGGGTCATTTCCTCCTTACTTTTTATTCATTATATCTATTATAAAAATATGTTATGTCCATAAGAATTATAAAGCAGCCTGTCTTCATGTCAATAGATAAAATTGAACACGCAAATAACCTTGAATTCGTTACTGTATGTTAATATGTTTTCGCAAAGAGATTGTGGCGAATAGGGAGGAGAGGTCGTGGCAGAAAAGAAAGGAGCTAGCGACAGAGCTTTTCAAAAAATAATTAATCTTGTTTTATCCCATGAACTTAAACCGGGAGATCGAATATATGAAACAAACCTGGTGGATGAACTACACATGAGCCGAACGCCCATACGTGAAGCACTTTCACGCTTAGTTTCTACAGGATTTTTAGAAAAAACCTCCGGGCAAAAAGGTTACGTTGTCCCTCTTTTATCTCCAGACGATATGGAACAAGTTTACTATTCAAGAATTGTTATTGAAGGGAAAGCTGCACGTAGAGCGGCCCAAAACGCCGATCAAAAAGCAACAGAGGATTTAGTTCGCCTTAATGAGGAAGAAAAAAGGAAATACCAGGCGAATGCGAAAGACGAATATGCAGCTCTTAATGAAAAATTTCATATGGCTATCGCCGAAATGTCTGGGAATACATATCTTTATCGATATATTCAACAGCTCTTTTGGCGTTCTAATCTCTATGTTTTCTTTTTCATGAGCTTCTACAATTTAAAACAACCAGAAAGTAATGGGACAGAGACAGATATTCGATTAAGCTATAAAGAACATGAAAAAATAATAGAAGCTATTCTGGCAAAGGATGGATTTGCCGCAGAAAAAGCAATGCAAGAGCACTTGATCACAGCATATAATTCAATGCTCAACCCTCAGAGCAAGCCTTTATTGACATTTGAAGAATTTAAAGACTAAGATGAAACTCAAGAAAAAAGGAAGGATTAGTTAATCCTTCCTTTTTTCTTGAACTAAACACTTTATATCTTCCATTAAATCTCTTCAAAAATTCCTTTTTTAACAATTTTTCCTTCACTCATCATAACTTCACCCTTAGCTATGACATATTCTAACCTAAAAGATGTAGGTGAAATAACAAGAACGTCACCGTCAACGCCAGGAGCAATGTGCCCCTTATTCAATAGTTTCAATCGTTCCGCTACATTTTGTGTCACTAGCTTTAAAGCAACCTCAAGACTTATTTTTTCGTCGCAGACACAATCTTTTAGCTCTCTAAACAACGAAAAAGGTTCTCCTATACCCATTTTTACAAGCTCTCCCGAAGAATCAAACTCTGGCATACTTCCGTTGCCATCAGTACTCATCGTGAGATGAGAGATAGGAACTTGTTCTTTCATAGCTCTTGCTATTCCCTCACTTGGTTTTACTGAGTTACCATCATTTCCCATACTCGTAGTGAGATCTATAACGCCACCATTATTACAATAATTCAACGCCTGAGTATAAAGTTTTCCATTCCGGTTAACGTGGGTAGGAATAATTTGGCCCAGAGGGATATCGGTTCCTTCAAGAGCTTGTTCTATTATATGTAACCCTATGGATTCTCCTCCCATATGAGCCTCAACAACGCCTGCCTTTCCAGATAGCATTCCGCCTACTCGAGCATCTGAAATAATGCGTCGTAATTCTTCTACAGTTGGATGTGACGAACGATGATCTGAAAGAGCTATTTTAGTCCCAATGATCTTGTCTATAAGAACAATATCAGACATTACGCTCTCTGTAATAGTTACGGAAGGAACACCGTACGCCCCCGTATACATGTATGTAGAAATGCCTTCGTTTTCAAGAGAACGAGCCTTTGCCAATAATTCTTTCAGCGATCGTGATATTCCGTCAGTACCTAAAGGTGCTACCGCAGTTGTAATACCTGCACTAATAAAACGACTCAGTTGCAAAGGAGGTGTTCTGAAATGGGGACCCCCTTCTCCTCCTGCTCCATTAAAGTGAACATGGCTATCAATGAGCCCAGGAACAACAAAAGCACTTTGAACGTCAATTATGATTGCTTCAGGATCAATAGCTAAAACAGCCTCTTTTGAAATTGTTGTTTCAAGTGCAAGAATAGATTTGCCCGCTATTAAAATATCGTGCTTCCCTAAATGAACAGGGGTATATATTTCTGCGTTTTGAATTAATAAGAGTCTCATTATAACCAACCTACTTTATCTAAAATTACACATTGGTATTCTTAAGTTTAATACGTAAGGGAAATATTGAAAAACTTTTTTACTTCGTAGAGGGCAACAATACACGTGCATTTTATATTTCCTCCTCATTCAAATCGATAATATGTACATTTAAACGTATACGCAAAATATAGATAAATTTTAAAACAGATATATTGTATCAAAAAAATACAGATATAAGAAAGTGTCAAATGAAGCTTGTTTTAAAGGTTTTACTTGCAATAAAAAAAGAATAGCGATAAAATATTTTTGTTCTTGGATATTTTTATGTATCCATAAAAACATGGGGATGTAAAAAAACATATATACTCTTTTTATGTACTTTTTCTTTTTTTTCATCGCTCTTTATATTTCTTTTTACGTTCCAACGAATGACGCTTACACGTCCCCATTTTTCCCTTAAAAATCAGAAGGGAGTGGTGCCTGCTGAAGAAACGACAAACTAAAAACATTGACGCTCATTACTAGTATTGCAACAAATAGAAAAGGAGGTCGTTTTTTATGGATGTCTTCAGCAACGCCTTTGAAAAAAAGTGGTTTTTTATTTTTATGTTTATGTACGTACTTATTATGCTCCCGCTTCCCTTTTTCTTTTCTACAACATATATTCCCTCTTTGGGCGGTCTTCCGTCTTTTATTATTGGTTGGACAGTTCACACCGCAGCAACAATGGCGCTCATCTTTATTTTCTATAAACAGGCCATGAGTCGCCCTGAATATCACGAATTCGACGAAGATTAGGGGGGAAAGTTTATGGATGCCGTATCAAGTTTGATTCATCCCATTCCAGGTATTTTTTACACAGTTTTAGGTGGTTACTTTGTAATTATGGCACTTATTGGTTACTACTCAGCAAAAAATACATCTACATTAAGTGACTTCTTTGTTATGAGTGGTAAAGCCGGTGCTATCGTCAGTGGTCTTGCTTATTTTTCCACACAATATAGCATGAGTACTTTTATGGGATGTCCAGCAACATGTTATAAAGTAGGCTTTGCAGGACTGACCATTTCTGTCCCCGGCCTTGTCTTTAGTATGATCATTCCCGCCCTTTTTGTTGGACGGAAACTAGTTCGACTCGGTCACAAGCACGGATTTCTCACGATGGCCGATTACCTTGGCGACCGATACGAATCAGATGGTCTTCGGGTTCTTCTCGCTGTACTCATGATCATTTTCCTCATCCCAATGATGGGAGCTCAGACCATTGGTGCCGGCATTATTTTGAGAACCTTTACAGGTGCTCCTGAATGGGTTGGCATTGTAGCCATGGGTATCATCGTCATTCTTTATTGCATGAGCGGTGGTATAAGAGGAGCTATGCTTACAGACGTTATACAGGGTTCTCTTATGGTTTTAACCGCTATTATCACCTTTATTATTTCTGTTAAGATTGGTGGCGGTTTTTCGGCCATTTCTGAAAAACTTCACGCATTGAATCCGGCTTATATGAGTCACCCTGGCGTGGGCGGATCATATGGTTGGGGAAACTACGTGTCGATGATCGTTATGTGGAGCTTTTTCTCTATTGGTCAACCTGGTCTTTTCACCAAATTCTTTGCCATGAAAGACTACAAAGTCATGTTCAAAGCCGTTCTTCTTGGAACTCTGGGCATGTGGCTAGCCGCAACTCTTATAGAGTGGTCTGGTGTTAATGCCATTGTTTCTATTCCAGGACTTACCGGAAAACAAATTGACTTTGTTGTGCCTCTTATCTTGCAGCAGGGTGTTTCTCCGATAGTATCAACTCTTCTCATCGCTGGAATCATGGCGGCAGGAATGTCAACAATCGACAGTTTGCTCATCGTTTCGACAGGCGCTGTAACCCGCGATATTTATCAGAAGCTCATCAATAAGGATGCCACTGACGCTCAAATATTCCGTCTCTCTCGAATTGTTACAGTGATTATTGGTGTCATTGCCATTCTTTTTGGAATATCCCGACCAGCTACCATCTTCAAACTGATTCTTTTTGCCTTTGGTGGTTTGGGAATTTGGTCTGCTCCTATCATTATGGGTATGTATTGGAAAGGAGCTACAAAAGCCGGAGCTTTTGCTTCCGTTATTGTAGGTGAAATTCTTTTCGTCTTAATGACCCTCAAATTCAGATCATGGGCTTTTGGGTTCAATCCACTCATCATATGCTGGATTTATGCTATGTTGGTTATGGTTATCGTTAGTAAATTTACCCAACCGGCCTCTACAGCTACAATAAAGAAACATTTCGCTTAAAGTACACTAAGGCCCCGGCCGAGTTCTGAGGTCGGGGCCTTTTTATATCTATTTCTTTTCTTAAAGGAGTGTCCAAAATGTACTTAGCGTCTCTTTCTTGGAAAAAACTTGAAGAAAAAATTACAAAAGAAACTGTTGCCCTTGTACCCCTTGGAAGTGTTGAACAGCATGGTCCTCTTGGTCCTTTAGGAACCGACTACATCATTCCTGAAGAATTCGCAAAGAAAATCGAAGCTGCTTATCCAGAAGAAATTCTTTTACTTCCTACAATGCCTTACGGTGTATGTCCATATCACGGGTCATTCTCAGGAACAATTGACATGGGACTTGAAACGCTCGCTGAAGTTATGACTAGAATTGCCATGGGTCTTATGAATGCAGGAATTAAAAAAATAATATTCCTGAATGGCCACGGTGGAAATGGTCCCTCTCTTGATAAGGCCGCCCTTGCCGTTTACAAAAGAGGGGGGCTGGCTGCTATTGTAGATTGGTGGGTTCTTGCAGGCCAACTTAATCCTTCTTGGGCAGGCGGGCATGGAGCCGGTCAGGAGACATCTGTAATGATGGCTTTAAAACCAGATTGGGTTAACATGAAAGACTTTTTCCCTGCCCAGATCCATCATCTTAGCGAAACACTAAGAAATACTCATATCAGCACTGTTGCTTTTGAAAAAGGTTCTGTCAGAATCATTCGTGACGTTAAAGATGTAACATCCAATGGGGCTTACGGTGGAACAGACGCACCGGAAGATGCAAATATGGAATGGGGAAGTGAAATTTTCAACGGTGTAACCGAGTATCTTCTTCGATTTGTCGCGGAATATCTGAAAGTTTCCCTTCCAACACAAGGAGAATAAAAATGCTTAACGACGCAGAAATGGAGTTATGCAAGTCACTTTCTGCTACAACCTTGTTTGATGATATGAAGAATCTTTCTCAATTCAATCGTCTTTCAGGAAGCGATGGAGAGAAAGATGCCGTCAATTTTTTAAAAGAGAGACTTACAAAGGCAGGAATAGAATGGAAACTTCATTCATATCCTGCTCTTCTTAGTAATCCTCAACGAGCCGAGCTTCTATGCAAATATAGCCAGAAGGAAGAGATCGTTCCGTGCAAAACGTGGAGTTTCACCTCTTCCACACCTAAAGAAGGAATTGAGGCTTATTTACAATTCGTAGAAAAAGATCTTTTAGAGCACCATCCTCTGACATTTCTTGCAGACTACACTGCCAACAATAAAGATTTTCAAAACGTTATCGTAGTATCAAGAACGTCAAATCCAGTAGCTATTATGGAAGCCGAACGGCGAGGTGCTGTCGCCTTCATTTCTGTTTGGGAACAGGGAGATGAATCAATAGTTCACGAAGGAAACGTCAATATGATATGGGGAACTCCTGAACCTGAACAAAATCACATATATCCTCATATTCCAGTGGTCATTCTCTGTCGTCCTACAGGGGAAAAACTTATAGCCAACATTAAAAAAGATAGAGTGTTAGGAAAGATCACAACACAAGTTCAAGAAGGAATCACAACGATCCCTGTACTCGAAGCGTTGATTCCAGCAGAGGAAGAAAATGGAAACTATCTTCTCGTTGGAAACCACCTTGATTCATGGCACTATGGATCAGCAGATAATGCTACAGGTAATGCTATTGCTTTAAACCTCGCGGAAAAAACGATAAAAATGACAGGAAAAAAATTTGGGCTCAAAATATGTTGGTGGTCTGGACATTCCAATGGACGATATGCAGGATCTTCCACATATGCTTCTCGAAATTTCCTTGATCTTGAAAGAAACTGCCTTGCATACACAAATATCGACATGCCTGGCATGAGAGGGGCAACTGATTTTTCCAGAATATCTGCTGGGCCTGACCTTATGGAGATAGCTTCTCAAACTATACATGACATAACGGGACAAAAAGGTGAATGGAATCATCATGTTCGAGGATGGGACCAATCTTTTCAAAATATAGGAATATCACCATATTTTATCTGGTCTTCAACTTTGCCTGAAAACAATCAAGATACCACTGCCAATAGCTTTATGAGTTGGTGGTGGCATACGGAAGAAGACCTTCCTACATATGTAAGTCGTGATATCCTTGAAAAAGATGCTCAACTCTATTTAACCGCAGCCTCTCGGGTTCTTTGTAATCAATCTTTTTCCTTTAATATTAGGGCTTTGATTCAACAAATCAAAAAATGTTTTGCAACACCTCTCTTCTCTTCTCATCTAACATATATCAAAGAAATCACAGAAATGCTTGAGGATATTGAGAGGGTTGACACAACGAAGCTTTCTCTTCAAAAACAACTGTTTTATGTACGTCAGTTAAATAAAATCCTCTATGCTTTTAAAGCTCCTATGCTACAAGATTGGGCCATTAGCCTGGAATACATTCCCGGCCTTTCTCTTGCTTTTTCTTCTCTCCCTCAAACTGCGAGAGGAAAACTCATTATTGACCGCTTTGCCGAAACACAGAAAAATAGAATTCTCCTTCTCTTAGAAAAAATAAAAAATTGTGGATAACATACCCACACATGTGGAAATATTATTTTAAAAGGGGTTAAGATTCATTTCTTAACCCCTTTTAAAAATAAAAGACTTGACGAAATATTCAACCTTCGATATAAGCATTACTACACAGTTTGGTTTGCAACGATTAACACCTCATATTCCCCCCTGTAGTACAATAGAAACACAATTTTTATTGAGGAGGGTTACGAATGGTGAACAACAAGAAAGAATCGCGAGCAAACAGTCCCGGTTTTTTTGAACGTTTCATCAAAGGTATCGAAATTATAGGCAACAAGTTACCTCACCCTTTCTGGCTTTTCGTTATTCTCGCTCTCATTGTTATTGCTCTTTCGTACATACTATCGAAAGCTGGAGTATCCGTTACCTATCTTGCCGCCGCCCGCGGCGGTGGGGAAGCAAAACAAACCACAGTTGAAGTCGCAAACCTGTTAAGTTTTGAAGCTCTGCGTCCCTTTATGGCCAATTTTGTCAAAACCTACGTTGGTTTTGCACCTCTCGGCCTTATTATGACCATGATGCTGGGTATCGGACTCGTAGAACAGACTGGTCTTATTTCAGCTCTCATGCGAAAAACCATAATGGGAGCTCCATCTTATTTAGTAACAGCCGTCCTTGCCATTGTTGGTATTAACGCCAACCTCGCTTCTGACGCAGGTATTATTTTCACCCCTGCCATAGGAGCTGCCGTATTCAAAGCCCTGGGGCGAAATCCATGGGTCGGCATTATTGCAGGCTTTGCAGCTGCTTCTGGAGGATTCACCGCCAACTTCTTCATTGCCGGAACAGACGCTCTCTTGGCAGGTATTACAGAATCAGTAACTAAAGGAATGAATATTGCAGGACCTACGCATCCCCTTATAAACTGGTACTTTCTTATTATGGCAACTCTAACTGTTACTTTTGTTACAACCTTTGTCACAGAACGATTTACCGTGAAAATTCTTGGAGATACAGGTGGACATAAAGATGAATCTGAACTCTTAAAACACGTCGTAACTCCTGAGGAAAATAGAGGACTTCGATGGGCTCTTATCGCAACAATTCTATGCATCGCGTTCTTACTCGTTCTAACAATTCCCGAAGGTTCATTCTTCAGGGCTAATGACGGAAGCATCGTTCCTAAATCTCCATTACTTTCAAGCGTTGTCGCTATTTTGTTTTTCATCTTCTTCTTTGTCGGAATCGCCTATGGATACGGCTCTGGTACCATAAAAGAAGCTTCAGATGTGCCCAAACTCATGCAGAAAGGGCTTCAAGGCAGTTTAAGTTTTTTAGTAGTGGCACTACCTGCATCTCTTTTTATTATTCTTTTTAACACAAGTAATATGGCTACTATCTTATCTGTACGTGGAGCTGAATGGCTGCAATCAATGAACCTTGGAGGAATTCCTCTCATTCTTATGTTCATATTACTTTGTTCAATACTTAACCTTTTCATCATGAGCGGATCTGCAAAATGGTTAATTCTGGCTCCTATTTTTGTCCCCATGTTCTCAATCATTGGTTTTTCACCAGCACTCACACAGATTGCTTATCGAATCGGAGACTCGTCATCGAATATTATCTCACCTCTCTCATACTACATTCCTGTAATCATTGGTTTGCTAGAACAATACAAACCTGAAGGAAACAAACAATCTGTAGGAATAGGAACTGTCATCTCTCTGGAGATGCCTTACACTATCGCGTACCTTATCTGCTTCTCGATCCAGCTCATTATTTGGTATTTGCTCAAACTGCCACTGGGTCCAGGTGCAGGATTATTCATGTAAGAAAAAATGTCAGAGGCTGCCATTTAAAATGGCAGCCTCTCTTTTAAAAAGGACAATAAAGGTCATCTCTTTAGCCCTCTTTTAATTGCAATCTTCATGTTAGATGAGTAATAGTAATCCATAAATTTTCAAACGACATAAGCACGCCAAGATATTTTTGACCTGACATAGGCTTTTCTATAAAACGAACCATATAATCAGCAGTTTCGAAGGGAGCAGATTTATTGACAGATGTAATGAAAAGAATTGGGGTAGTATAGAGAGCAGGATCATTACGTATTTCAGACAAAAGCATTTCACAACAATGGTCTGGAAGATCACAATCGGCCATAACAATATCTGGTTTGGAACGATCCCAATATTTGCCTACTTGTCGAAGATAATCTAAAGCTTCATAACGATTGTTAACAACGTGAACTGTATTGAAAATTTTCCAATCATTTAGGCTTTGAATGATCTTTAAAGCTTCTTTCTCATCTTTTTCTACAAGTAGAATTTCTACCGGTTTCATACACTTTTCTACCATCATAAAACATTCCCCCTTCTTCGTGCATGTTATATGGGGGTGGCGATAAATGGCAGCGAATATGCGCGTTACATATACTAGCATTACTTTGCGAATTTTGCGAAAAGTTTTTCGAAAAAAATAAAGGGACTTTTTTAAAGAAAAGTCCCTTTATAAAACAAAAGATTATAAGAGGCTAGAATCAGGAGTAACAAGAACTTTTACTTGTTTTTTCTTTTCAGGACCAGTAAGAGTTCCAAAACCTTCTTCTACGATATTTTCGAGAGCTACTTTTTTCGTTATCCAGCCATCCCCCTTGATACGACCATCAGCCAACATAGTTATAGCCGCAGGGAAAAGATGGCGATATGCAATAGTTCCCACGACTTTCTTTTCTTGGAAAACAACAGCATTGGGATTAAAAGAAATAGCTCCTTCCCAAATGCTTGTAATAACAGCTGTTCCACCTGGTTTAACGCTTTCGATAGCTTTATCAAAACCACTCTGAGAACCTGTCGTTTCAAAGCTTACATCAACACCATACCCATCCGTCAATTTTTTCACTTCTGAAGGGACATCAACTTCGTTGGGATCAAGAACAACATCTGCCCCAGATCGCAATGCATATTCCTGACGGATAGACTTTCTCTGCATAACGATAACTAAACGAGCACCTGCCGCTTTTAAAGACTCAATAGTAGCAAGTCCGATCGGGCCAGCTCCAAGAACTAAAGCAGTTTGTCCAATTGAGAAATCTCCCTGCTTAAGAGACTGCAAAGCAACAGCAAGAGGTTCTACAAGAGCAGCTTTATCAAATGGGAGTGTATCAGGAATTTTATGAACGAACTCTTCATAAAATGTCGTATATTCCGCAAATCCGCCGCCACCACCGCAAAGTCCATGAAACCCCAATCGAGTGCAGAGATTATATTTCCCTTCTCTGCAGGCAGGACACATATCAGGATCGTCAGGACGACAAACTCGCATAGGTTCAACGACAACTCTGTCACCTGCTTTTAGAGAGGTAACGTCCTCACCTACTTCCACAACTTCACCAGAAAACTCGTGGCCTAAGACAACAGGAGCTTTTTCTCCACTCAAAGGATGAGGTTTATCGACAGGAATAAAGATAGGGCCACCAAGAAATTCATGAAGGTCAGAGCCACAAATTCCACACCATTTTACACGCACCTTAACCATTCCTCGTGCAGGAACTGGTTCAGGAATATCTTCAACACGAACATCATGTCGCGCATACCAAAGAGCTGCCTTCATCTGTATCCCCTCACTTGTATAAAGTATACATATAAATTGAAGCTAAAGTGAATAATATCACTTTTTATCTTTTTATGCAAATGTCATCTCTTTGTTACGTTAAAGAAAGGAGTAAAATACCAATGAAAGCTCAAAAAAGGCTAGCTTTAGTCGCTCATGATGGCATGTAATAAAGCCTCTGCAGATATGCAAAAGAGCCGTTGTGATGACGGCTCTTTTGCATATCTAATCTTTAAACAAACGTTTGGTTTTTTAATTATAAGCCAAACGTATTTTTTCATCGCCAATAACGTCAGAGATCAGCTCTTGCCACATTGGGGAATTCCATGTACCAAGAGCGGAATGAACAGTATAGTACTTTTCAGGAATGGGGTGGGTTCCTACTACAACCTCAAGACCGAAAGCCTCTTTTATATACCTTCTAAAATAATCAATTCGAGGACATGGAGGGTAACCTACGATCATCCCAGTCGCCAGATGTATAACTTCGGCACCATTTTTTTTCATTTCGGCAGGGGCATATTCGACATTTCCACCAGGACAACCATTACACGTCGTATACCCTACAAGTTCCACCTCTTTGTCTTTGTAACGAGCAAAACCACCTTCTCTGTTACGGAGTGCTTTCAAACATTTTCCTCCTGCACAGGTTCCGTATCTGTTACAAATAATAATACCGACACGTACAACATCTTTCATAACCAATTCCCCCTCCGTTTTTATATGTCATCGTCTTTTACATGTCATCATCGTGACGAAAACATCCCTTTCGACGACCGCAATGTCCTCTTCTCCATCCTTTCCCCAAAACAGTACATGGAAGGTCTTTCGTTTTTTTATGTTCTTTGACTTTCGTTGCACAATCACTGCATATGCCAGCCATTTCAAGACTTTGTGGAATTGGTTCGAAACCAGCTTCTTCTAGCCATTCCCTAATAATTTTCTCTTTTTCCTCTTCCTCTTTCAGATGCAAAACTTTACCGCAACAACGACAATATAAGTGAAAATGAATTGATGATGAGGGTAACTCGAAACGCTCAAACCCTTCGTCGAGGGAAAAACGGTAAAGAAGCCCCATATCAGAAAGAAGACCTACAGTTCTATACACTGTAGCAATACCTATAGACGGATCTTTTTCATGTGCTTTTTCCCAAATAAGCTGTATATTGCCATGTTCTGCTTCTCCTTCAATAAGCACATCTATAATTGTCTGTCTCTGATTTGTTAATCGAAATCCAGCCTTTTTAAGAATTTCAAAAAACTCTTCTCGTCTCATATCATCATTTTGTTTCATAAGGTGAGAACTCCTTTTTATATATGCCTTGACAATTATCTTAGCAGAGAATAGTATATATATGCAAATGATAATCATTATCAATAAGGAGGAAAATAACATGCCTGGTTATGATAGGACAGGACCGCGCGGAATGGGGCCAATGACAGGTGGCGGAAGAGGTTTATGTCGCTTAGGATATGCGCGTAGAAGATTCCCACGATGGGGTCGTTGCTTCTTCGGTTTCGGCCGTGGCATGGGAAGAGGTTGGGGCGTCTATGAGGCTCCGGAAGAATGGTATTCTGCACCTTCAACTGATGAAGAACGAAGTATGCTCAAAGAAGAGTTATCTATGCTTGAAAATGAAATGGAACATATTCGTAAACGCATAGCAGAACTTGAAGAAAATAAATAAAAAGGAGCTTTCCCATGAAAATCGCAATCGCTAAAAATGGAGACGTTGTATCAGAACATTTTGGACACGTAAAAGAGTTTCTCGTTGTTAACGTAGAAAATCAAAAGGAAATATCACGGGAAATTGCTATACCTCCAGAAGGAGAACATATACCTGGAGCCATGCCTCGTTGGATTGCATCTTTAGGTGCCAACCTTCTCATCACCGGTGGTATTGGACAAAGGGCATCTCAAATGTTGAGAGATGGAGGAGTAGATGTAGCTTGCGTTCAACCCCTCTCTGTAGAAAAGATACTCGGCGAATTTCTTGATAATTCCCTTGAGATTGTTGGCGACCAATGTAGTCACGATCATTCTTCTCATTAGGAGGAAAATATGTTTCGATTAACTGTAGTTAGCGGCAAGGGAGGAACAGGCAAAACATGTGTTGCCTCCTCTCTTGCTTCTGCTCTTCAAGAAGGAACAATTATTGATCTCGACGTCGATGAACCAGATCTTGGCTTGGTTTTAAACATTCAAAATCCAGAAAAAGAATCTATTTATAAGGTTATTCCTAAGATAGATATTCAACGATGTATCGGATGCGGCATATGTGCTGATAATTGTGCTTTTGGAGCTCTTAATCAATTTGGTATGAATCCTCCTCTGGTTAATGAAAAACTGTGTCATGGATGTGGCGTATGTGAATATGTATGCCCTCAAAAAGCTATTAAAGAAAGCCAAATAAAAATAGGGGATTTAAATATTAAACATACAAAAAATTGGTGGTTTATCGAAGGAAGATTAACTATAGGAGAACCTAATCCAGTTCCCGTTATCCATGCTGCTCTTGAAAAGGCAAATTCTTTACCCTTTCCGCAAATTGTAGACGGACCTCCGGGAACAGCATGCCCAATGGTTGCAGCTGTCGAACAATCACATTTCGTTGTTTTAGTTACAGAACCGACGCCTTTCGGCCTTTCTGACCTTGCTTTAGCGGCAGAAACGGTTCAAGAGCTTCGGATTCCTGCAGCTGTTGTTATTAACCGATCTGATCTCGGTAATAAAGAAGAGACAGAAGCATTTTGCAAGAAGATAAATATACCGATACTTGCTTGTTTGCCATTTTCAAAAAAAGTTGCACATGCTTATGCCGAGGGAATAGCTCCCTTTTGTGTAGATCAAAGATGGCAAGAAGCAACATATACTATTCTCGGCCATGTTAAAGAGGTGCTCTCATGATTCCCAAAGAAATCGTTGTTGTCAGTGGCAAAGGAGGCACAGGTAAAACATCAGTTGTGTCAGCATTATGTGCTCTCTTCAGCAAGAAAGCCCTCTTTTGTGATGTAGATGTAGATGCACCTAACCTCCAGCTTTTACTTCATCCTAACGATGGACAATCCTTTTCATTTAGCGGCAGAAAAGTACCTGAAATAGATTCTAACCTTTGCAATTTGTGCGGAGCATGTGTCAATTTCTGTCGTTTTGATGCTATCAAGAAAGAAATCAATGGCATCACTTCATTGTTATGGAAATGTGAGGGATGTGGTGGTTGCGCTCTTGTATGCCCTAAAAATGCTATTACTATGAATTCATATGAACAGGGCCAATATTGGCGGGGAGAAACATCTTTGGGGCCCCTCTGGCATGCTCGTCTTCATGCTGGAGAAGAAAATTCTGGAATGCTTGTTGCCAAGCTTCGCCGAGAAGTTCGTCAGGAAGCAATCAAAAATAATTACCCTCTTATTATTGTTGACGGACCTCCTGGAATATCTTGCCCGGCAATTTCGGCGCTAACAGGGGCAACATTGGCTGTAGCTGTTACAGAGCCTTCTCTATCAGGTCTTCATGATCTTCTTCGTCTTGGTGATTTGTGTTCCTCTTTGGAAGTTCCCTTAGCTGTTATTCTCAATAAAGCAGATCTTTCAGAAATAAGAAATGCAGAAATACAAGACCAGATCAAAAACAAAAATTGGCAATTTCTGGGTTCTATTCCTTTCAGGCCTAGTGTTGTAGAAGCGATATCGAGTGAAGAAATTCCTTTAGACTCTTTGCATCCGGAAATAGAAACTATTTATACAAACTTGCTTCAAATAATCAATAACATAAAAATGTGAGGTGTACACATATGCGTATTGCTGCAGCTGTTAATGAACCAAATATAAAAAGCCTTATAGCTGAACGTTTTGCCCGGGCTCCTTATTTTGTAATTCTTAATGATAATGGACAAATTATCGAAACTATTGAAAACTCTCTATCGGAACAAGGGCATGGAGCTGGGGGAGCCGCTGTTCGTCTGCTTTCAAAATATAATATTGATGCCGTTATTGTTCCTCGTTTAGGACCAAATGCTGAAGATGCTTTAGCACAAGCTGGCATTAAATATTTCAAAGCAGAGGGACTTACACTCGAAGAAGCTCTTAACAACATTAAAAAAACTCTATAGTTGTGAAGGAGAAAAAAATGGCAAAACCTGCTACAGAATTTGTGTCCAAAAATGTTAAACATGTTATTGCTGTAGGGAGTGGGAAAGGGGGGGTTGGTAAAAGTTCCGTCTCGTGCCTTCTTGCCATAGCTCTTGCCAAAAAAGGTTATTCTGTAGGTATTTTAGACGCAGATATTACAGGCCCTTCAATACCTAAACTTATGGGAGTTCATGACGCTCCTTATGGAACTCCAGAAGGGCTTATTCCGCCAGCTTCTCCTATTTTTAACATTAAGGTTATTTCTATTAACCTGCTTCTTGACGAGCCGACAAAACCTGTTGTTTGGCGAGGACCGATAATAAGTAACGTAATAAAACAGTTTTGGAAAGATGTTGCTTGGGAAAATACTGATTTTGTTATCGTCGACCTACCTCCAGGAACAGCTGACGCTCCTCTTACTGTAATGCAAACAATCCATCTTGATGGATTCGTCGTTGTAACTTCACCTCAAGATCTTGCTGTTATGGTTGTTGAAAAAGCCCTTAATATGACTCAAATGATGGATGTTCCGCTCTTAGGCGCTATTGAAAATATGTGCTCTTTTACATGCCCTTATTGTGGCAAGGTTATGGAAATTTTTGGACCTAGCCATATTGATGAAATCAAAGAAAAATTTGCTATCCCTGTATTAATGCGCCTCCCAATTGATCCTAAATTAGGTCAACTTGCAGATAAAAGCGAGATTGAAAGTTACAAAAATGATGAGATGTTTAAAAAACTTGCAGAAAGCCTACTCGAACAATTAAATATTACAAAAAGATAAATCAAGAGCCGCAAAAGCGGCTCTTGATTTATTAAAAGGTAAGACGTCTTATAATTTCGTCGATCTCTTCATGTGTAATATTTAAAGCTGGCAAAAGACGAACGCTGCCTCCTGCTACATTGAGCAAGACTTTACGCTCATAGGCTTTTTGGCGAATTTCCTGAGCATCTCCTTCAGTGGAGACACCAATCATCAAGCCAAGCTGACGAATATCCATAGCCCATGAGAGACGTTGTAATTGCTCTTTAAAATAGGCACCCTTTTCCCTCACTTCAGCTAAAAAGGATTCTGTCAGAGCGTTCAATATAACTTTTCCAGCTGCTAAAGAAACAGGATTGGGAGCAAATGTAGATCCGTGATCACCCTCAGCAAAAGGGGACCAGTCACAAAAGATGGCAGCACCCAGTGGTAAACCACCGCCAATACCTTTCCCACATGTAATAATATCAGGTTCTATGTCCCAATTCTGAAATGAAAAGAATTGTCCGGTTCGTCCCAATCCAGCCTGTATTTCATCGGCTACAATAAGATAATCTTTGCTATCTCGCAAATCTGAAACAGCCTCAATAAGAGCATCGGGAAGAGGCAATACACCGGAATTTCCTTGAACGCATTCAAGAAAGACACCGGCTATATCATGAGAAGCTGCGTATTCTCTAAAAGCGTTGGCATCTTTAGGAAGAAAAGCAACGTTAGGCAATAATGGCTCAAAGGGTTCACGAATGACAGGATTCCATGTAACCGAAAGAGAACCACAAGTACGTCCATGGAAATTTCCCATAAAAGAAACTAAAGATCCCTTCCTGTTCTTAATAATCGCTTTAATTGCCGCTTCAGATGCTTCAGCTCCTGAATTTGAAAAATAGACATGCCCGTCTTCTGTTTCCGCCATTTTGCAAAGGAGCTCTGCAACTTTCACCGCATCAGGATCAAGAAAATAATTTGACAGATGAGAAAAACGTTTTACTTTCTCCGTTATTGCGTGAACAACGTCTGGATGACTATGCCCCAGAGGTAACACGCCTATTCCGGCAAAGGTATCGAGGAAAACCCCTTCATTTGTACTAATTTCAATGCCTAGGGCAGATTGAACCGTAAGATTATAGGGATGATAGACAGGACAAAGCATTATAAGCTCTCCGTTAAGCCAAATTCATGTACCAATGCCTGAACAGCCCGATCCGCTTCCGTCCGTGCTACAAGAGTCGATATTTTTATCTCTGAGGTACTCGTTCCATACATACGAATTTTTTCTCTGCAAAGAGCTGAAAAGAATCTAGCTGCAACACCAGGTGACGATTCCATACCAACACCAACAGTAGATATTTTCGCAACGTCATCCTCTTCTGAGAGACGCCAGTTTTCATATGGAGAAAGTACCTTCTCAACTGTACGTTGTACAACGGCACTCTTTCCTTCAACAACAGTAAAAGTCAGATAAGAATGGCCACTATCGTTTACTGTGGATATCATATCCACATTTACACCTTCGTCAGCAAGAGCTGTGAACAGTGCGCTCATCGCTTCAATGCCTCCGGGCATAGGACTAATTGTCACTTTTCTCTGGTTTTTATCAGAAGTAACACCTGTAACGACAGGCTGTTCCAGCCATTCAGGTAATGTACTCACCACAAGAGTCCCCCTTTCATCTGAAAATGTAGAGGCACAATAAAGTTCAACGTTATATTTCTTCGCTATTTCCACAGCCCTTGAATGAAGAACTTTAGCTCCCATTGATGATAGTTCTAACACTTCATCATATGTAACATACTGAAGTTTCTTAGCGTTAGGACATACCTTGGGATCACATGTATAAATTCCAGCAACATCACTGTATATCTCACATCGGGCACTGGCTTTTGCCGCAATGGCAACTGCTGATGTATCTGACCCGCCACGGCCTAAAGTCGTGATTTCTCCCTCTGGAGTAATTCCTTGAAATCCTGTAACAACGATAACATGACGCCGCTGAAATTCTCGCTCCAATTTCTTCATGTCTATATCTACAATACGGGCGTTGCAGAATGCTCCCGTGGTGATCATACCGAGCTGGAAGGCATTATACGATACAGCTGGAACACCAAGGTCATTAAGCGACATGGAAAGAAGAGCCGCAGACGTCTGTTCACCAGTAGCCAATAACATATCAAGCTCACGCGGCAAAGGATCTGATGAAACCTGGCTTGCAAGTTCAATAAGATTATTCGTTGTCTTTCCCATAGCTGAAACAACAACAACGAGTTTTTCGCCTTCCTCTACGCGTTTCTTTATTTTTTCTGCTATAGCTCGAATCTTCTCTGGTGTTGCAACTGACGACCCACCATATTTCTGTACGATCACTTTGTAAAGCCTCCTAAATCAGAGGTTCCTCAGGTCTTGAACGATCTGAGTTTTATCTGCTGTTTGGGCATCAACCATTTTTATAATACGGGCAGGAGAACCAGCAACAACAGCTCCCTCGGGAACATCTTTAGTTACAATGGCACCAGCAGCAACAACCGCTCCTTTACCGACATGAACCCCTTCAAGGATAACGGCATTTGCTCCCACTAAAACATTATCTTCAATAATTACCGGCGTTGCACTTGGTGGCTCAATAACTCCAGCTACAACTGCGCCTGCACCAATATGACAGTGAGAGCCAATCATTGCCCTTCCACCAATAACTACATTCATATCGATCATTGTTCCTGAACCAATAACGGCACCAATATTAATAACAGCCCCCATCATGACAACGGCCCCTTTGCCAATTTCCACCATTTCACGAATGATGGATCCTGGCTCTATACGAGCCTCATATTTTGTCAGATCGGCAAGAGGAAGGGCGGAGTTCCGCGCTTGAACCTCTATATGAACTGCATGAATACGAGCTGCATTGGCGGAAAGTGCAGATTCTATATCTTTATGGTCACCAACGAGCATACCGAAATGATCGCTGCCTATAAAAGTGAGCCCTCCCCAAGCGCATCCTTCGAAATTTCCAGAAATATAGGCCTTGGCAGGGGTTCGTTTTTTTGACTCTTTTATCAGTTTTATGATCTCTTCGGTGCGCATGTTACGACCTCCTCAAAAGAATAGAATCCCGGCTCTGCGCTGAGAACAAACTCCGCAGCCCGTAACGCTCCCAAAGCAAAAACAGAGCGCGAGAGGGCACGATGTGTAAATTCGAGAATTTCACCTTCATTAGCAAAAAAAACGCTATGATCGCCAGGTACGCCTCCCATTCGAAGAGAATGAGTTTCGCAGTTTCGACCTGTCGCCTCCTTTAACAAAAGAGCGGTACCCGAAGGTGCATCCTTCTTTTTGTTATGGTGAGTCTCTGAAATTTCAATATCCCAATCAGCAAGATAAAGAGCAAATTGGCGCAATATAACCTTGAGCATATTAATGCCTACGGAAAAATTAAAGCTTTGTACAACAGGTACCTCTTCTCCCAACTCTTGAAGAAGAGTAATGTCGTCAGCTGTAATAGCGGTAGTGCCAATGACTAATCCCGCGCTATGCTGATGGCATAATTCAATCGTACGAGGTAAAGCAAGACGACTTGAAAAATCGACAATAACCTGAGGTTTATCCGTATATTTTTCACCGTTTATATCAACTGTAAGGGAGAGCATGTGGCCAGCAAAGGCTTTCTGTATTTCCTGTCCCATACGACCAGAGGCTCCTACGAGTCCATAACGCATTAGTGAATTCCACTCTCTTTCATGGCCTCATCAACAACAGTCATTGCTTTTTGTGATGCAGGAACCAGAGGAAGACGAAGTTCATTTTCGCAATATTCCAAGCTGCTCACAGCATACTTTACGGGAATAGGATTAGTCTCACAGAAAAGTCCCTTCATGAGCGGGAATAATCGCAAATGAAG
This sequence comes from Aminobacterium thunnarium, assembly GCF_055390565.1. Taxonomy (NCBI): domain Bacteria; kingdom Thermotogati; phylum Synergistota; class Synergistia; order Synergistales; family Aminobacteriaceae; genus Aminobacterium; species Aminobacterium thunnarium. Next base: position 2,176,044 of record NZ_AP042412.1, on the reverse strand, counting down.
CTCTCTAGCCTTTTCAATATTCCCATCAAGAGCAAAACGAATCATTGTTGACATTTCACGAGGTGCCACATTGGAAAGTACAGAGATTACGCCATCTCCACCTGCATTGACAAGGTGAAAAGCCTGATCATCATTGCCGGAAAGGATTAAAAAGTCAGGGCGCTTTTTTTGCATTTTCCGAATAAGATAATCCACTTGGGCTTCGTCACCAGAGGCTTCTTTTATACCAACTATATTTTTAATTTCGGCTAAACGAAGCACTGTATCTGGCAAAATATTGATACCCGTACGTCCGGGAACGTTGTAAATTATCAATCGTCCACCGTTAATACGGGAAGCTATTGTACTGAAATGCTGATACAAACCTTCTTGAGGAGGTTTATTATAATATGGAGTGACGACGAGAACTCCATCCGCTCCCAGAGAAAGGGCCTGGTTGGAAAGCTCAATAGCCACTTCTGTAGAATTCGAACCCGTTCCTATGACAACTGGAACGCGACCTTGAGCGGTTTTAACTGCAAAACGTATAATTTCTTCCCTCTCAGTCATGGATACAGCCGGAGCTTCTCCAGTTGTTCCGAGAACAACAAGAAAGTCTACGCCACCGTTAATCTGAAAATCCAAAAACTTTCCGAAACTCTCATAATCAACTTTCCCGTTTTTGAAGGGGGTAACCACTGCTGTTCCTGTTCCACTAAACATGGGTCATACACCTCCTGTTAAATGTTGCGGGCATTGAGTGCCCGATGTTTTTTTAATATCCGAACGGCATTCGTAGCCGCTCCAACACGAATGTTATCCGCGACATTCCACATTAAGAAACGTCTATCGTCAAAGGCGCGAAGACGAGAAACGTACACAAAATCGGTTCCTGCACCCTCAAGGGGGGAAATTACGCTATCTGTTAAAACCACATCTTCACTTGATTCAATAGCTCCACGCAAATCCTCAAGGGAAGCTGCATCACGAATTTCTATCCATATAGCCTCTGAATGACCATATAAGACAGGGACACGAACAGTAGTAGGCCATACACTAATAGAGTCATCCCGTAATATCTTATGGGTTTCATGAACCATTTTCATTTCTTCATCAGAAAAACCGTTGTCTAAAATAGTTCCAATGTGGGGAATAACGTTAAGATGAATTTGACGAACGAATTTTTGGGGATGTATATGTCCTTCGATCTGACTCTGAAGTTCGTTCATTCCCTTTTTCCCAGCTCCAGAAACAGATTGATACGTACTCACTACTATAGATTTTATTCCAAAACGGCGATGAATTTCATAGAGCCCAAGAACCATTTGAATAGTTGAACAGTTAGGATTGGCAACAATCCCTCTGTATCCTTCAAGAATATCTCCGTTGATCTCGGGAACGATAAGAGGAATCGTAGCGTCTCTTCTGAAAGCAGAGGAATTATCAATGACAACAGATCCCGCTTCTGCCGCAGTGGGAGCATACTCTTTAGCAACATCGGAACCAGCGGAAAAAAGAACGTAATCAAAACCTTCTCGAAGAACGTCATGAGTAAGTTCTTCAACAGTATAGGACTTTCCGCCAAAAAGAAGCGACATCCCTGCTGTTCGCGCAGAAGCAAAAAGGCGAAGTTCATCTGGCTGAACTTTGTGTTCTTCAAGCACCTTTATCATCATACGTCCCACTTCTCCTGTAGCTCCTACCACTGCAATTCTCATTATAATTCCTCCTTTACCTCTTCATACATAAAAAAAGAGACCCGTCCCCGAAGGGACGAGCCTCTTGAAATTCAAATGCCCGCGGTACCACCCTGCTTGAACACATCTATATTGTGTTCCGCCTCGATCTTCGTAACGTGAAGATAAGTCCGTGAGTGTACTTCAGCTCTATGCCTTTCCACCCCAGCTCAACAGGTTTTAAGATTTTCCCGCCTCCTTAAGGATGTCTCTCAGCCGGTGAACATCCATCTCTGGTAAGGAATAATAGATCAGAAAAAACGCCCTGTTTCATTGCCTTTAGCGTAGTAATATTATAAAGTTCCAGTTTCCATAGATTGGGACGGATTATACGAAACAAATAGAAAACTGTCAAGGGATATAAACACTATCTGTTACATTATATGCAATATAATGCCTTTTCTATACGGTAATGATTACATTATCAATAAGACGTGTTGCACCAAATTTAACGGCCAAAGCAATGAGTATGTCTCCAGAAAGCACTGTAAGAGGCTGTAAGTTATGCAAGCTTACAAGAGCTACATAATCTATGTAAGCTTTTTCCATAGTGCAAATCTGTTTTTCTATCGCTTTTGTTATCGTTTTAGCGTCACGCTCCCCTTCATCGATCATTTTTTGGGCCATTTCGAGAGATTTATGAAGAACAGCCGCCTGCATCCGTTCCTCATTTGTAAGATAGGTATTACGAGAACTCATCGCGATGCCATCTTTTTCCCTGACAATAGGACATACGCAAATTTTTACGTTTTGGTTGAGATCTCTTACCATTTTTTGAATCACAATAGCCTGTTGAGCATCTTTTTGACCAAAGTACGCCCGATCCGGCTGAATAATATTAAAAAGTTTTGTTACGACTGTTGTAACCCCACGAAAATGCCCTGGCCGAGAACGACCACATAAAACCTTGGTCAAATCTGTAACTTCAACATATGTCTCATAATTCTCCGGATACATTTCTTCAACTGATGGATGGAAAATAAAAGTAGCACCTGCCTCTTCAGCTAAAAGAGCGTCCCTTTCAACATTCCGTGGGTATTCTTCATAATCCTCTTGAGGGCCAAATTGCGTAGGATTGACAAAGACACTAACAACAACAATGTCATTTTCTTGAGCTGCCTTACGAATAAGAGAAAGATGTCCATCATGTAAGAAACCCATTGTGGGTACCAGTCCTATTTTCTGACCAACCTGTCTGCTGCTAATTAACTTTTCACGCATTGTGTCTATTCTGGTAATTACTTCCATTTGGAGAATCTCAACCTCCTTATGACAAGCCTTTTTAAAGAAAAACTAAATATTCTTCCAGTGTTTAAAACCACAGCCGACAACTTCCGAAACATCGGAAAGAATGATAAAAGCCGTTGGATCAATAGAAACAGTATAGCGTTTAAGCTCCATAGCCTGTCTTCTTGTTAAAACCACCATCAGCATATTTTTATATTCTCCTGAATAGGCGCCTTTTGCATCAATTATTGTGGCACTACGATCAAGATCATCAATAATGAATTGTTTAACATCGTCAGTGTGATTCGTAATAATCATCAATTGCTTTCTACGATCAAATGATTTTAAAACATTATCAATAGTGAGGCTCTCAATATAGAGAAGAACTCCTCCCATAAGAAGCTGTTCTAAATCAACAACAAACCACGATGTAAGAAGAATAGCTATATTGATGTAAAAAGAGTACATTCCTACATCTATACCATATTTTTTTCTCGCCGCCATAACAATGACATCCGTTCCTCCAGTGGATCCTCCTCCTCTGAAAACAAGTCCCATTCCCAAGCCTCCTAGCACTCCTCCTAGAATTGCCGCTAAAAAAATATTATGGAGTACCGGATATGTAAAAAGCTCAAAAAACATGATTGAAATTGTCATCAGAGAAGAAACGTAGAGTGTAAAAAACACAAAACGTGGCGATAATACTCTCCATCCCCAAAGAAGCAAAATAATATTACCAAAGGCAAGAATCCAAGCTGGAGAAATTCCCCAGGCGTAGTGACTTATAAGCGCTATTCCTGTGAGGCCAGTACTAGCAAATTTATAAGGCACAGTAAGAGCAATGATAGCAAAACTCATGATAATTGTGCCTATAGTCATATAGAGCAACGTTCCCCATTCACGGCGAATCCATTGTTTTGTTTCAGAAAGCAAAAGAGTGAACATAGTTAATATATTGGCCTCCGTACGAAATATAAAATAATTAATTCCAAGGAATAAAAATACGTCTTCGCTCCCTTGTAGCTATTTCATAAATAAACCCTGTGTCTCGATCCCACGCATAATATCCGTTTGATGCAGGCCGACCAACGCTGTCAAGAAAAACCATATTTTTAAAAAGGACATTATTATAACTGATCCACCCTCGAAAGGAACGAACAAGAGGCAATCTTCCCCTCTTTATAAATTCAAACCAATGGGGAGGAACAGGAACACCACGTTTCTCCAAACGTTTAAGTATAAGCTCGTATTCCGCAGGAGCTGTTTCTAAAAAATAGAATTTACCTCTCGATGAAGAACGCAAATCATGAATGAGGTTGTAAGCAAGCCACGGAGCAGGTTCATCAGAAAGTTCAGTAAGAGATAAAACAAGAATATAAAAACCATCTATCACTGCCAATGATTGAGGTATAAGCGTCGGATACCAGAATCCTTTAACATTTTCCCATTTCCCTATATTTCCTGAACATAGTTTTTCTAAAAGAGAAAGACCATTAGCTGCCTTTTGTCGTGGAGTCAAATCTTGGTATAACGATCTCCACAAATCCTCTGCAGAAAGATTATAAGCTTCCTGAAGTAATTTCTCACTGTATTCATTAACCTCTTTTGTCATATCTGACTTTAAATTGTAAAAACGAACGAGATCGTCCCATTCACTTGCACACAAGCGACAACTCATAATTCCTATTAAGATTAAACTTATACAAATTTTTTTAATAAATTTACTCTTTTGCATACAATATCCACTCCTTTCTTTTGGCCTTTTTGCTCTTTATCGAAGTAAAATCCTTGATTTATATGATGAAATTAGATAATCTTCTATCAAGGTTTATTTTTTTAAATTATCAATATAATTTTCACTATCAAAATATGTCTTTTTGTAAAAAAGGAGGAACAATTATGTACAATACCATTTCTCAACTCGCTGAAAAATATGAAGACGAAATTATTAAACTCCGCCGACATTTTCATGCTCATCCGGAATTATCCTGGAAAGAGGTAGAAACCACACAAAAAATTATCGAAATATTAAAAGAATTAGGGTATTCTATTATCCAAGTCGGCTTTGGCGACACAGAGTCTGGCGTTGTAGCTGAAATAGGCGGCGCAGAAAATTCAACGTGTATCGCTTTGAGAGCTGATATTGATTGCCTTCCCCTGAAAGAAGAAACAGGTCTTCCTTTTGCTTCGATAAATGATTACATGCATGCTTGTGGCCACGATGCTCACACAGCAATGCTCCTTGGTGCTGCATATATTTTAGCTGATATGAAGAATGAGCTCAAAGGACGCGTTCGACTTATATTCCAGCCTGCGGAAGAACATGGCATAAAGTCTGGAGCTTTGGCAATGATCAAAGAAGGAGCTTTAGAGAATGTAAATGCTGCCGTTGGTCTCCATATATGGGCCCCCATTCCAGCAGGAAAAGTTGCTTATCGAAAAGGAGCTATTATGGCTTCCGCTGACGGATGGTATCTCACGATTAAAGGAAAGGGCGGACATGGTTCAGCACCTGAACTTTCAGTCGATCCGATTATAGCCGCTTCAAAAATTGTCACTGCCCTTCACACTATCGTCAGTCGAGAAATAGATCCTCAGGAAACAGCAGTCGTAAGTCTCGGCGGACTCCAAACAAATTCAAACAGTTTCAATATCATTCCAGACTCAGTCACCATGAATGGAACAGTCAGAACATTTAATCCAGACGTTCAGGATCATATTGAAGAAGCCCTTCATCGAATTGTTGAAGGAGAGTGTCTCTCTTCCCGATGTGAAGGCAAACTCGATTATAAACGATTTTTACCCGCAACAATAAACGACCCCGATATGATTTCCATGGCAATGGATGTAGCAGCAGAATTAATAGGTAAGGAAAATGTAGAAGAGTGCCGCCTTGTTATGGGATCGGAAGATTTTAGCTATTTTGGTCAACATGTTCCATCGGCATTTTTCTTCCTCGGAGCCGGTAACCCTGAAAAAGGAATAAATTTTCCACATCATCACCCCAAGTTCCAAATAGATGAAGATGTTCTCAAGACAGGCTCTGCTCTTTTAGCTGGTATTGCTTGTCATTATTTGTCGCACCAGTCGAACCATACGAAGTAAAAAATTCAGGGAGGTGTCTGCGTATGCAACAAATGAGCGTCATAATGTCTTTTTGTGTTATTACTGTTTTTATGGCCATTGGGGATGTTGTTTCAAATAAGACGAAAGCTTTTGTACCCTCTGTTTTTGTCGCCGCTACGCTTTTTCTTTTTGGTTTCTGGACTTTTGTTCCAAGCAATGTTGATATCATCGCTGGTCTTGGTATGCCTGTTGCTCTCATGGCAATGTACTTGCTATTGGTTCATATGGGAACTTTAATGAGTCTCAAAGAATTGGTATCTGAATGGAAAACTATTACCATTGCGTTATGCGGAATTGGAGGTATGGTTGGCGTATTATTAACTTTAGGTCGTCTTTTTGTAGCGAAGGAGGCCATTATTGTTGGAACACCTCCTCTCACAGGAGGAATCGTAGCTGCTATCATGATGAATCAAGCAGCTACAGAAAAAGGGTTAACAACTCTTGCTATTCTTGCCATCGTTATGTACGTTATGCAAGGATTCGTTGGATATCCATTAACAGCCTTAGCTCTGAAAAAAGAAGGAAAACGTCTGCTCAGTATTTATCATAATGGAGGAGAAGAACTCGAAAAACTTCAAGTAAATTCGAAATCAAATAAACAAACAGCTGAAACTCGAGGCCGTTTTCAATTTATTCCCCCTCTTCCTGATTCATATCAAACTACTTTCATGCTTTTGGCAAAAACAGGCCTTGTAGCATGGGCTGCTGTAGGAGCCTCCGCATTGATGAATGATTTTATTTCCAAATTCGTTCTCTGCCTTATTTTTGGTGTCATTGCTGCAGAAATAGGTTTCCTCGAAAGAAAGCCTTTAAATAAATCTGGATCGTTTGGATATTTAATGCTTTCATTAATGGCTTATGTTTTTGTAGCGTTAGCAAAAGCAACACCGGCTATGTTGACACAAATGGCAGGAGATCTTGTCATTATTATTATCATTGGCGTTATAGGTATGGGAATTGCTTCAATGATCGTCGGCAAACTACTTGGATATTCAAAAGCTATGGCGTTTGCCCTTACTCTTACTGCACTCTATGGTTTCCCTCCCAATTACATTCTTACCGAAGAAGCTGCCAGAGCTCTAGCAGATAACCCAGAAGAATTTAATTTTCTTATGGACCATATGTTACCTAAAATGCTTGTCGGTGGATTTACGACTGTTACCGTCGCATCAGTTATTATTGCCGGCATTTTTGTAAAAATGCTCTAATCTATAAAAAATAGATGCACAAGAAAGCCCTGGAAGTTATTCTCCAGGGCTTTTTATTATGAACTAAAAAATCATCTTTTGTTCTTTTGTCCAAAACGACGACTCCATGTAGCCATTAAAGACGCTAAAGACAATGCAATATCCGGATCATCAATCCTATCTTTCACTCGCTCTAAATTTTTTGAAATATCTTCAGTTCTCGGAGATATATATTCTCTTTTTCGTTGCGCCGTTTTTATTGTCTTTTGACGAACATTGCCAACAATAACTTTAACCTCACATACAGGGAGATCCCATCCATCTCTCACTTTTTTAGCTACTATGGCTCCCATCATGGAAAGACGCTGTGCAGCTATGGGACTTTCTGCACGTATGCAGAGCTGCGTACCTTCTAAAGCAAAAGGTTGGCTTTTCTTTGCCAGTGTTTTACCAACAACTTCTTCCCAGCGTTGAGCGACATGAGAGAGAAGAATATTTTTTTTTGCTGCAGGCGAAAAAGACCTACCAAGCAAAGCTGCAATAGAACTCGCTTCGTTACGACGCCGTAACCTCACTTTTTTTCCGCCTCCTTCTTGTCTCAAGATAGACAGACAGAAGTTGAATATCTGCCGGAGTAACACCAGAAATACGACTGGCTTGAGCAAGATTTTGGGGCTTTATCTTTTCTAGTTTTTGACGGCTTTCAGCAAGGAGCCCAGGAACTTCATCGTAAGAGAAATCATCAGGAATATAGATTTTTTCCCCTTTATGAAGCCGAAGAACCTGTCTCTTCTGGCGTTCAATATACCCTGCATATTTAATCTCAATAGTAAGACTTTGAGCCTCTTCATCAGTTAATGTATAGTCAAGAGCAGGCAAAAATGGTTGCAGACCTCCATATGTTACTTCAGGCCTGCACAAAAGATCTTTTGCACGTACCCCCTCTTCAAGAGGAGAAGAACCTATGCTATTTAACCAACCATTAACTTCACTTGACGGAGTAATTCTAATCTGTGAAAGCCTTTCTATTTCTTGATCGACAACGTTCCATTTTTTCTGTATTTGATTCCATCGATCATCATCAATAAGCCCTAATTTTCTTCCTATAGGTGCAAGCCGACGGTCAGCATTGTCAAAACGAAGAAGAAGACGATATTCGCAACGACTCGTCAACATACGATAGGGTTCATTTGTACCTTTAGTAACCAAATCATCGATAAGCACCCCAATATATGCATCAGATCTTCTAAGAATAAGAGGTTCCTCATTACGAACAGACAACGTGGCATTAATACCCGCCATAAGCCCCTGAGCAGCAGCCTCTTCATAACCTGACGTTCCATTAATCTGTCCGGCACAAAATAGCCCTTTAACTTTTTTGGTTTCAAGAGATGAATAAAGTTGTGTGGGAATAACATAATCATACTCAATAGCATAGCCAGCTCTCGTAATTTGGGCCCTCTCGCATCCTGGCAGAGCATGAACAATGGCTACCTGGACATCATAAGGTAAGCTAGTGGAAAAATTCTGAACGTATACTTCTTTATTTTTCCATGAAACAGGTTCCAAAAAAACAGGATGACTATCCTTATCTGGAAATTTAATGACTTTATCTTCTATAGAAGGGCAATATCTTGGTCCAAAACCATGCATCCGCCCTGTCCAAAGAGGAGAACGCTCAAGATTTTCTCTGATAATGTCATGAAGATGCCTATTAGTTCGCGTTAAATAACATGAATATCCCTTATATGTTTTCTTTTCGCCCCAAATATCAAAACATAGGGGATCTTCGGCACTTTTTTGTTCGACAAGAGAAGGTGTATCTATAGTATCAAGGTGAAGACGCGGCGTTGTGTCTGTTCTCATTCGGCTTAATTCTATTCCATTTTCAATAAGTGAACGACTTAACTCTGTAGCAGGCATCTGCCCCATAGGGCCCGAATCATAACTTAAAAGGCCAATGTGTACTTGTCCCTTTAAGTATGTTCCTGTTGTCAGAACCACAGCTTTTGCTTCATATGTAAAACCATATTTCGTTTTAACCCCACGTACGCGGCCATTTTCAACCCACAAATCGGTAACGATATCCTGATGTACTTCAAGATTAGGTGTCGTTTGTATAGCCCATATAAAATGATCTCTATAATCATGAAGGTCACATTGAGCCCGTAAAGCCTGTACAGCTGGACCTTTTGACGTATTAAGCCAACGAACAAGCATAGTTGAACGATCCGCCGCTCTTGCCTGTTCGCCTCCCAGAGCATTTCCTTCTCGAACGAGATGACCTTTTGCAGGACCACCAATGGAAGGATTACAAGGCATGAGAGCTGTGTTATCAAGATATAGATTTAACATGAGGGTTTTTGATCCCATGCGAGCTGCCGCTAAAGAAGCCTCACACCCGGCATGACCACCACCTACAACTATAACATCGTACTTATTTTGCACCATTTCTCCAATCTCACCTTTTCTTTTCTCTTAAATCTCTATGAATTTTTTCTCTCAATATCTCCTTGGTGAACGTTCCAAATAGCTCCCGGCCAATGTCCCATAGAACTCTCAGCAGTCGCAGCAAAAACCTGCCATGACGATTGAACAAGGGTTTCAATAAGAAGCTGTCTTCCATAATCATCAAGTTCAGCTGCAATTTCATCAAGAATCAAAATAGGTTTTCGACGCATCTTTCTCTCTACAGCCCATCCTGCAGCAAGCATTAATGAAGCTGCTGTTCTCCGTCTCTGTCCACGACTCATCGTCATCGTCACAGGTTGTCCCTTCGACGTAATAATCATATCATCCCGTTGTGGCCCCACTTGGGGAACTGTTGTGATACGCTCTTTATCTCTCCATTTTTTAACAGATCGCCAATAATCTTCGAGTGGATCTTGTAAATCAAAAGCTCCTCCCCTCTGAAAAGTAAGTTCTATTTCTGCAGGAAGAAGTGCATAAAATTCTTTTATTCCTATATTTAAAAGATCAACAGCAGCGGCTCGAGTCGACCATATCCACGAAACAAGAGGAGCAAGAACTTTTGAAGTTAGAGAAGGATCTTTTCTTTCTTTTAGCAAGATAGCACGATGGCGTAATGTCTTACGACAATCACTCATCTTCCGAACATACAAAGGAAAAAGTAAAGCACATAGACGATCAAGAAACTGACGTCGAACTGACGGAGCTCCATCTACTATAGCCAAATCCCCAGGAAGAAAAGCCAACGTTGGAATGTTAGAACGTATTGTTCCATACGTCGTTCGTTTTCCATCACACTGGATAACATTTTTCTCTCCTACAGTTGCCACAATATCTATATCGCCTTCTCCAGAAAAAAAACCTCTTAAAAAAGCCTGTTTTTCTTCTATATTCCAGTTCACAAGAACGCTTTTCCTTTGAGAACGAAAAGGGCCCCACCCAGAAAGAAAATGAAGAGCCTCCAGTGCATTTGTCTTTCCAGAGCCGTTATTTCCAATAAGCAAATTAAGCCCCGCAGCCCATTCAAGACGGCGAGGCGTTAAATTTCTAAAATTATGCCACGAAGTCAGTCTGCAATAGACTATTCTTCTTCGTTCCTTTCATATGCAAGTTCAGATTCGTTGAGCTTAATAGGCATAAGCATATAAAGGAAATCATTTCCGCCTGGTCGAAGCATGCTCATTTGCCCTTCTGGTCCGTTGAATGTAACGTATACATTTTCACTATGTAAAGCTTTTAATCCATCTAGAAGGTAAGAAACATTAAAAGCAATCAATAAAGGTTCGCCATCAATTTGTGCATCTAATATTTCTTCAGCCTCGCCTATTTCAGGGGCTCGTCCAATCATACGAAGATCTCCATTAGGAGAAAGTTTTAAAATAACCATACGACTATGGTCTTTAACAACAACATCAACTCTTTCAAGAGCTTCTGTTAATGCGTTTCTTGAGACTGTTAATGTTGTTGTACTTTGAGGATTTAAAATTTTCTCGTAATTAGGAAAAGAAGATTCTATTTTCCGAATTGAAAATTCTACATCACCCATCTGAAAATACGCAAGTGTATTATCGTGAAGAATTCGAACTGGCTTATCGGCTTCTAAAGATGAAAGTTGACGCAGAAGCTCTTTTAGTCCTGCTAAAGGAAGAAGCATTTTTTCTGTTTCACCATAATCATCAAGTAATGCTTTTGATAAAGAAAGTCGTCGTCCATCAGTGGAAACTACTCGAAGTTCACTCTCTTTAAGTTCAAGAAGGGCTGCACCTAAGTACTTGGGAAACTCTTCTCCAAGGGTACTGGCAACTGTTCCTTCACTTAAAATTTGAGAGAGTTTTTCTGCTTTAGCAGTGCAGAAAAATTGCGCATTATCTGCTGAGGGGAGATGTGGAAATTCTTCAACAGGGTATGTAGAAAAACGATATGTATTTCTTCCTGCAAAAATAATTCCTTTTCCTTCTTTCACCGAGACAGTAAATGTTTCAGTAGGAGCTTTTTTAAAAAGTTCTCCGACAATTTTAACAGGAAGAATAGCTTCTCCGCTTTCTTCGATATTTACCCCAGTGGCAATACACTTAATAGATGTTTTGAGATCTGTAGCTTCAAGTATTACAGAAGTGTCATCAACACGACATAAAATTCCAGAAAGAGAGCTTATAGTACTTTTTGTGCTTGTTACTCTTTCTGCTGTTTGCCAACTTTTCATGAAATCGGGTTTGCTCACCTGGAGTCTCATAACATATTCCCTCCCGTTGTTATTATCTTTATTATTTATGTATATAGGTAATAATGATAGTAATAGGTACTGTGGATAGTGTGGAAATCGTCGTCAGCCATTCTAAAATGTAACTTTCTTTGGTGGATAAATACTCACAACTTCTCCCCGAGTTATACACATTGTCCACAGTAGAATTGTGAAAAACTTGAATAATTTACTTATTCACATCCTATTCAGAGCTATTTTCACAGCTTATTCTCTATGTTATCCACAATTTCTTTCATTCGTGGCTGCTCTTCTATGAGTTTGGATATTTTTCTTTGGGCGTGGAGAACTGTAGTGTGATCCTTTTTATTAAAGGAAAGTCCCACCTGTTGTAGACTTGCGTCAGTAAGTTTTCGACAAAGATACATTGCGACTTGTCGAGCTAAGGCAATATCCGAAGTACGTCGATTTCCTACAAGATCTTCAACTCTCAGACTGAAATTCTCGGCAACTATCTGTTGAATAGTATCAACACTAATGGGCCCCTTGGAGTTGTGGCGAATAATATCTTTTAGCCATTGGGCAGCATTTTCCTCAGTAATAGGCTCACTATTGAGTTCTGCACAAGCGACAACTCTATTAAGAGCTCCTTCCAACTCTCTGATATTACTTGGAACGTTTTGCGCAAGAAAAGAAATAACGTTTTCTGGAACCTCGTAGTTACGAATTTGTGCCTTTTTTTCGAGAATGGCAATACGTGTTTCAAGGTCAGGCATTTGAATGTCGGTAACTAAGCCCCATTCAAAGCGGCTCACAAGACGATCTTCTATATTTTGTATCTCTTTAGGAGGACGGTCGGAACAGATAACAATCTGTTTTTTGCTTACATGAAGCTGATTGAATGTGTGGAAAAATTCTTCCTGGCTGCTTCCCTTGTTTCCTAAAAATTGAATATCATCAATGAGAAGAATATCCACATTTCTATATTTAGATTTAAACTCTTGAGTTCTGTTATTTTTTATAGATTGTATAAATTCGTTAATGAACTTTTCGGAACTTACATATGTTACTTTAAGTGAATTGTTTTTATTAAGAACATAATGCCCAATAGCATGCATGAGGTGGGTCTTTCCTAAACCGACACCTCCCCATATAAATAAAGGGTTATACGCTTCTCCTGGAGTTTCTGCTACAGCAAGACTCGCGGCATGAGCGAGTCGATTAGATTTACCAACGACAAAACTATTAAAAATATAATTTGGGTTTAAGCCGCTTCTAGAGAGAGTACCTGTTTGTTGAACAGCCCTCTCTGCTCGTTGTTGTTCATCTTTTCGTGTTTCTGAAGCTAATTTTAATTCAATAGATTGCGCATATCCCTTATCGTCAAGAATATCTTCGATAAGATTTTGAAACCTTTTAGAAATTTGTTCTTTAACAAAAACATTTGGAACATCAATAATAAAGACACCGTCCACAATTGAGAGAGGAACGCAGGTTTTCAACCATAAATCTGCAGTCCCTTCAGGCATTGCTTTTTCAATGCTGTTGAGAACATCATCCCAGATGTCACTAATTTTTTTATCCACCAATTTATTCACCTCGACCGATGGATTCACCTCATCTTACCACAGCGTATCCACAAAAGTTATCCACATATCCACACTATATCCACGATTTATTCAAAGGAGAACAAGCCCCATGTTACCTAAAGTACTCGAATTTCAAAAATAAACTGTCAAAATGACTAATCTTTACCAAAGGGTCGTACAGGAGTTTTGCCAACTATCCACATACTATTCACAACTTGTGGATAGTTGGGGAAAATTTATGGTTTTTACCCACAAGGGATGACCTAAACTCTTGCAGAGGGAATCATATCATATTTTTATCCATCGTTTGTGGATAATTTCTACACATCTTTAGAAAACTCCGGTTAAAATAAGAAATACACACGTATCATGATTTTTATCTTTAGGGGGAATGTTTATGGCATATATGTGTCATATTATCAGCCATACAGATTTAGACGGCATTACTGCTGCTGCCGTGGCATGGCATCATTTTCGTAATGAGTTTCCTATGAAAGTTTCTCTTGTTGGGTATGGTAGTGTGGATAGTCTTATTCTCGAAAATTTAAAGGCACAAATCCCTACAATAGTTCTCGACCTTTTTTGTCAAAAAGAAAAAACTATAGAAGAGATTGATCATTCTTACGATATAAACACCCTTCCTTTCAATTGTCCCTTTGTTTTTGATCATCATGAGACAACGGCTCAACGTTATGCCAATCGTCCATGGCTAGTTGTCGACACATCAAAATGTGCAGCAAAAGTCTACTTTGAATGGCTACTTGAACACTCTCCTCGTACGGCATCCCAATGTTTGTCTGACATGGTGGATATTGCCAACGATAGAGATTTATGGTTGAACCAGCGGGAAGAAAGCAGATTATGGCAGGCTATGATTACATTATGTGGTCCTGAAAGTGTTTTAACACGTTTGGCAGCTTCTCCTTCATCGCATTTGAAGCCTTTTGAAGAAGAGGCTGCTCGTGATTTTATTAAAAGGCAAGAGATCCGGTTTGAAAAAGCTCTTGCAACTATAAATCGGTTCAAGGATATTGCATTTGTTGAAGATGGAATTCTCGAATTTGGAGATGTTTCAGATTTCGGTGGCCTCATTCTTGATCGACGTGATAATCCCCCGTTAATCGTTGCTGTTGCTGCTCGTCGTGCTCTTGGAGATTGGGTTTTGTCTCTACGTAGTCGAAATGCTATTGCAGGTAGTGTAGTTGGTATTCTTCGAGATGGTAAAAAAGTGCGAGGTGGCGGCCATGATGATTCTGCTGCTCTTTATTTTCCCCCATATTATACGCAAGAACAGATTAGAAGTTCTCTTGAAGCTGCAGTTCGTACAATTCAAGAGCGGAATGAATCTGCCAGTCTCAATCTTGGGAATTTATTAAAAGATGCAATGAAGTTGGAAGAAGAATCTTAGAACAGAATAGAGGTAAAATTAAATAAAATGTTTAAAGTTACATATTTAAAGAAAAGGTTTTTAAACTTTTTAGCTTTGGAACGAAGTATGATCGGGCTTCTTTCCATGGTTATATTAGTCGGTCTTGGAGAAAGATTAGCAGAACGCTTTCTACCTATATACCTGATTGCTCTTGGAGGAGGTCCTCTGTCTATTGGCCTTCTTAATGGGCTTGATAATTTACTTTCTGCCTTATACTCATATCCGGGAGGCTATCTTGCCGACCGTTTAGGAACAAAAACGTCCCTCTTTCTCTTCAATATCTTGGCAATGATCGGTTTTCTTATCGTTATTTTGTTTCCTTTTTGGTGGGCTGTTATAGGGGCTTCCTTTTTGTTTTTGTCATGGTCTGCTATTTCTTTACCAGCGACAATGAAGCTTATAGCTCAGGTTTTACCTTCTAACAGGCGAACTATGGGTGTTTCTATGCATTCCTTTATTAGACGCATTCCTATGGCTCTAGGACCTATTATAGGGGGAATAATGATAGGCTTTTGGGGAGAAAGAACAGGGGTCAGACTTGCATTTGTTATTGCGTTCATACTGGCTGGATTTGCCCTTTTTTTACAACAAATTCTTATTACCCCTGATCGGGAAATCATAGAACGCCCTGAAAAAAATCCTTTTATTGTTTTTCAGCTTATGCCTACAGACCTTAAAAATTTACTGATTTCAGATATATTGATTCGTTTTTGTGAACAAATTCCTTATGCATTTGTTGTCGTTTGGGCGATGAAGACTATTGCTAATCCTGTTTCAGCCTTTCAATTTGGGATTCTTACAACTATAGAGATGGTTGTTGCCATGTTTATTTATATTCCAGTGGCGTGGCTAGCTGATAGGGGAAATAAAAAAATTTTCGTTGCAATAACTTTCTGCTTTTTTACTATTTTTCCTATCGCACTTTATCATTCTCATTCTTTTTGGCCGCTGGCAGGAGCATTTGTTATTCGCGGATTTAAAGAGTTTGGTGAACCAACGAGGAAATCGCTTATTCTCGATTTAGCTCCGGCAGACCGTCGTGCAGCCATGTTTGGCTTATACTACATGATACGCGATATCATTGTTTCAGTAGCGGCTTTTAGCGGAGCATTGTTATGGATGGTGAGTCCTGCTGCTAATTTCTACACGGCATTTTTTTGTGGAATAGTGGGAACAGGATGGTTTATAGTAAAAGGGAAAAGTAGCAAACAACTCTTGTCGCAAAACAGATAAACTGGTAGAAAAGATACATATAAAACCATGACGATAGGTGTGATCATCAATGGGAGTTATAAAAGTTGTCGAGTATAACGGACCCGATCCTCACGACGTTTTTGCCTGGAAATTTGTAGATGGGACTGGTCGTTCCGATGAATTGTCTACATGGACACAACTTGTAGTTCGAGAGTCACAGGAGGCTATTTTATTTAAAAATGGACAGGCCTTTGATCTTTTCCCAGCTGGACGTCATACATTAAGCACAAATAACATTCCTCTTATTTCGACTTTTATGAACCTTCCTTATGGGGGAAAATCACCTTTTAAGGCAGAAGTATGGTATGTCAATAAGCTCTATTCCCTTGATATTAAATGGGGAACGCCAACTCCTATTCAGATTCAAGATCCTCGATATGGAGTGTGGCTGCCTGTTCGTTCCTATGGACAATTTGGAATACGAATCGCTGATTCTCGCAAATTTCTACTTAAACTTGTAGGTAATGTTGCTCTCTTTACCAAAGAGAATCTGACCCGTTTTTTCAGGGGTCTTCTTACTACGCGTATTAAAGATCTAATTTCGAGTTACATTGTTATTGAGAAAAAGACTATTCTTGAGCTAAATGCATATCTCAATGAAATATCAGCTCATATGGAAGAGGAAATTCGTCCCATCTTGGGAGATTATGGCATTGAACTCGTTAATTTTTTTGCTAATTCAGTGAACGTACCAGACGATGACCCAGTGGTCATTCAACTTAAAAATGCCCTTGTTAAAAAGGCCGAAATGGATATTTTAGGGTATTCCTATCAGCAGGAACGAAGTTTTGACACTCTCGAAAAGGCTGCGGAAAATGAAGGCAATGGCGCTGGCCTTATGCAGGCTGGAATAGGCTTGGGAATGGGTGTTGGCGTTGGAGGTGCTTTTGGACAGACGGCAGCTCGTATGACGGAGGAGTTGCGTACCGATGGTTCGAAAGAACAAGCAAAGACGAGTGGCATTACCTGTTCTAATTGTGGAGCTTTTCTTCCTAACGATGCTCAATTTTGCTCTCAGTGTGGACGTAAAATACGGTTATGCCAATCATGTGGCAATGATATTCCCGATGAAGCCATGAGATGTCCAGTATGTGGGGCATCTGTTCCCGTTCAGTGTTCTCAGTGTGGCAATATGGTAGGAGCTGATATGCGTTTTTGTCCTTTCTGTGGCCGGGAAATGAAACGTATCTGTCCTTCATGTGGAAAAAACGTAGATCTAAATGCTCGTTTTTGTCCTTCCTGCGGGCAGAAACTAGATGAAAATCCTATCCAGTAAGGGAAGGAGTTTCTAATGAAAATGAAAAATAAATTGAGTCTCGCTCTCCTTTTTGTTATGGCGGTAGTTCTTAGTGCTGTTATTGCTGTTTCCTTCATGACGACAGAGCCCGATGCACGAAGTGCTTATTTTTGGATAACGTTTTTCTTCCTCCTAGTTGGTATCGTTATCTCTTTCTTGTTTGGTTTATTACAGATTCGTATAGATCTTGATAAGGGGCTTCCTACGCCAGCTTTTTTTGGTCTTGGAACACTTATAATTCTTTACGACCTTTTTTTGATTGTTAATCCTCTCCTTTTCTGGAAGGGGTTTGAATTCTCAGTTACAGGATATGCTGTAACGCACATTATTGGATTAGCTGCTTTTTTGTCATTAAGCGGAACGACGCTTATGTCGGCTGTTTCTATTACGGCAAGGGAAAAAGAAGAGAAGGAAGATATCTATACTATTCGTCTTTGGACAGATCGTTTGAACCGAGTCCTTACCCAAGCTCGAGATAACGAATTGAGCGATGATGTTTTGCTAGAGATCCAAAAGCTTGTAGGAAAAATCAGATACACTGATCCTGTAAGTTGTCAGGATGCCCTTCCCATTGAAAAGAAAATAAGCGAAATGATCGAGAAAATTTCAGACGGAATTGATCTTTTTACCGTAGAAGAACAAGGTTCTTCTGAGGAGGAGAAGATTTTAGAAAATCTTAAACAACTTATGGAATATGTAACAGACAGAGAAGAGCTTATCGCTCGTATGAAATAGTTTATATTTGAGGAGGAAATGGAATGGCAGCAGACAATGTTG
Organism: Aminobacterium thunnarium; assembly: GCF_055390565.1. Classification (NCBI taxonomy): domain Bacteria; kingdom Thermotogati; phylum Synergistota; class Synergistia; order Synergistales; family Aminobacteriaceae; genus Aminobacterium; species Aminobacterium thunnarium. The sequence continues at coordinate 2,157,774 of NZ_AP042412.1, read as the reverse complement.
AAAGGGAACTGACATGTGCGTCATGTGGTGCTAACAATGAGCCAGGTTCCACATATTGTGCATATTGTGGAACGCTTCTGCCGGAAAAGAAAATAGAAAAAGAATCAGTCTCTTCAACAGTTTTTACACCAGTATCGATTTCGGGTGAAAAAATTGCTTTTAAGAGGGTTAGTGTTGGTATAGCAGTTCTTTTTACCATCCTTACTTTCGGTATATATCCAGTAGTATGGGTTTTGTTGAGAAAAAAGGCTTTTAATGAATTAAAAGGAACAGAAAAAATTGCCGGATGGTTGGCATCTTTACCTCTTATTCTGTGGGGGCTTTCCATTGCAATTCAAGATCCGGAAATACAAGGCATTATGAGGATAGCATCATGGATTACATGGATTATTCTTGCTTTTAAGATGAGAAAAATGCTTCGTGAATATATTGCGAGTTTTGGAGATGAAGATGTTCTTCCTAACATTGCTCCATCAAAGATAATGACGTTCTTTTTTACTTTTTTCTATATTCAGTATCATATAAATCGCCTTATCGATATCGGGGTTTTCAAGCGAGCAAATTAAAGTTATAAATTTGAGGTTGCTTCTTAAGAAGCAACCTTTTTTCTTGCGTCAAAAAGATTTAGTGATAATATATTTTTATAATAAATATAACGGAAGGTGAAGTCATATGCCCATATATTTGAATAATGCGGCGACAACATGGCCGAAACCTCAGGTTGTTCCAGAGGCAATGTATGATTTTTTGGTCAATTCAGGGGCAAATTTGGCCCGGGGGGCAACAGCAAAACGTGATCTCGGGACGATGGACCTTGTCTTAAATTGTCGAGAATTGTTGGCTGAATTTTTTCATGGATATGAAGATGCGGATCCTAGATATGTAACCTTCACATCTAATATAACCGAATCGCTAAACGTTGTTCTTAAAGGTTTTCTCAAACCTGGAATGAGAGTGTTAACGAGTAGCATGGAACATAATGCTTCCATGCGGCCTCTTCGACGCCTTGAACAGCAGCGCGGAGTGGAAATTAGAGTTCTCCAATGCGACAGTGAAGGTGTTCTTCCTCTTGATGTTTTGGGTGAGGCTTTAACTGAAAAGAAATACGATCTTATGGTTATGACCCATGCAAGTAACGTGTGTGGAACGATTCAAGATATAGAAGGAATAGCTCGTCTTTGTCGTTCCGCTGGCGTTCCCCTTGTTATCGATTCTGCCCAGACAGCAGGAGTATTGCCCATTCATGTGACAGATTTAGGCTTGGCAGCTCTCTGTTTTACGGGGCATAAAGGACTTATGGGACCTCAAGGAACAGGTGGCATTGTCTGGAATCCTGATTTTGCCGAGAAAGTTGATTGGTTTATTGAAGGGGGAACGGGGAGTTTTTCTCACCTTGAATATCAACCTGATTGTATGCCTGATAAATTTGAAGCTGGAACGCCTAATCTTCCAGGCATAGCTGGCTTGAGAGCTGCATTACAATGGCTCATTAAAGAGGGTCCGGCGAAGATACATGCGCGCGAGATAGAGTTGGGAGCTCGTTTTCTTGAGGGAATAAATAAAAATCCTTCCATTCTTCTTGCGGGCAAAAAAACTATGGAAGGACGGCTGCCTGTTTTCCCTCTTAACTTTGAAGGACACGATCACGCTATTATTGCTGCGGAACTCGTGGATAGAGCAGGTATAGAGACTCGGCCAGGGCTCCATTGCGCTCCGATTGCACATAAAACACTTGGTACTGAAGCAATGGGAGGAGCATTACGTGTCTCTGTTGGATATTTCAACACAGAGGAAGAAATTGATTCTTGCCTTACGGCTCTTAATAGTATTCTTTCACACCCAGTGAAGGCGAAAGCTTAAAAACGAATAACGCTGTTCCCTGCTTCCTGTCCATGTATCCCCTCTTGCGGGCAGGAAGCTTTCTTTATCCCTTCATTAAAAAAGACAGCAGTATTTCCTCCTAGACGTTTCGCTTCGTACAATGCCACATCGCAATCTCTAAAGAGGTCTGTAATAGAATTGTAGCACTCTGCTTTGGTGATAATCCCCATGCTGAAAGAGAGAGTTATTGAAACATTTTTTATTTTCAGGGGGTCCTTCATTACCTCTTTGACTTTCTCTGCAAAAGCCATACCATCTTCCTTATCTTTATGCAGCAAAAGTAGAACGAATTCATCTCCTCCCAGACGAGCAAAAACATCATTTTCGGAGAGCAGAAAATGAAGGCGTTTTCCTACTTCCCGTAAAACACGATCTCCATAAAGATGGCCACATGTATCATTAATATTTTTAAAGTGATCTACATCCATCATAATAAAAAGGAAGGGGATACTTTTTCCTCGCTTATTTGCTCCGAGAATACGGTGAAGGCGCTCCATAAAACTTGCCCTGTTTGGAAGGCCTGTTAGAGAATCTCTGTAGGCCATATGATAAAGGCGATTTTCAAGATCTTTACGATGAGAAATATCTCTTGCTATTGAAAGAATAAGTTTTCTGTTACCGAGAGAGAGTTTCTGAGCTTGAAATTCAACGGGAATTCTATCTCCGTTTTTTCTCACAAGAGCTGTCTCTTTTTGTGCAAAAACAGGCAACGGATTTCGACCGATAAAGGCGTTGAGCGGATGACCAACGAGATCTTCTTTTTCATAATCAAGAAGTTGACAAGCTCGTGTATTAGACAAAATAATATTTCCGTTTATATCGCATATAAAAAACATGTCTGGAGCCGCATCTAGTATTTTTTGAATGTTGTCGATCATGTTGTTTATAGTATGAGATAAAAAAGTAATTTCATCTTTTCCCTCATCGGATACTCTGAGGTCTAAATTAGTGGTATGTGATATTTCTTTAACTTTATTAGCCATACGATGAAGGCGAAAAAGTATCGTTTTATTTAAGAAAAGGAGAATAAAAGTTGCCAAAACTCCCTGTGCTCCGAGGAAAAGAAAAAGAACAATAATAACAGTGTGATGTCCATAATGAAAAAGGGTACGTTCTTTTGCTGTTGCAAGAAGAAAGATGGGATTTCCTGCTATATCAGGTATGAGTGTTTGGGCCTCTAAAAACGAAGAAGAGAGCGAATTATATTTTGTATGCCAAGGCTTGAGTTCTTTCAATTCACTGTTAAATTCTTCATTATCGATTTCTGTTGGTAAAATCTTCAAAGAAATGTCAAGATATGTTGAAACCTGTTTCAGCGCACTATCATCAAAATAACGTCCAACGACAAGAAATCCTTTGGAAGGCCCTGAGAAATCACTTTTTAATATAGGGTGAAGCGCAATAATCATAGGTTTGTCCATATAGATAAGCCCCGAAAAGGAACCGTCTTTTTCCCCATTTTGAATACTTTCCTTTATGGTATCTGCATACTCTTGAATCAATGGTTTTTTTTGAAAAGTTGATGTGTCGAAAAGAGTGCTATATAGAATTTTTCCGTCATTGTTAAGGAGAAGAAAAAGATTAAGGTTGAGATTTGTAAAGGTTTCATCCATGAGGTTGTCTGTAATATATTTTTCATTATACTGTGAAGCAAAGGTATAAGTGTCGTTCCATGGTGCCCAATCACTTGCGATTGATTCAAGATTTTCTCTGAAATAATTTACCGTTTCAAGAACTCTTTGATTATCTTTTTCGAAAGTCTGCTCTTCAAAATCAATAAATCTTTTTAAAATGAAGCGATCAGCAATACAGAACGCCGCAAAGGCATTAACAATAAAGGCAATGATTATAATAAGCAGCGTTTTTGTGCGTATCGACACGAGCTTCACCTGTCCTTTATACGTATCTACTATACGTAAAATATTACTTATCACCAACTTATTATCGTAAGTTTAATCGTCAATATAAAGGCTGTCAAAAAATGCCTTGACAAATAAAGGAATTCAGGTACTATAATTCCTGATTTTAAAAATTGGAGGCACATAATGCATTCGATAGTTTCTATTTCTGAAGCGGCATCCCTTGCTTTTCATGGGATGGGACTTTTAGCTGTTACTGGTAAACGAATGAGCATAAAAGAAATGGCGGAAATTATTAATGTTTCAGAGGCTCATTTAGCGAAAGTTTTTCAACGTTTGGTCAAAGCAGGTTTTGTCGAGTCTTCACGGGGGCCTGGCGGTGGTTTTGAATTGGCTCGGTCAGCTGAAAGTATATCATTACTTGAGATATACGAAGAGATAGAGGGTAAAACTGAGGAAAATTATTGTTTGCTCCATTGCGAAGAGTGCCCCTTTCATATCTGTATTTTCGGAAGTCTGTTGCAGAAAATGACGCAAGAATTTTTAGGGTATTTGCGGGATAAGTTGTTATCAGATCTGGTAAGAGGTGAAGTGTATGAGTCATATGGTGAAAAGGAAGATTATTAAGATTGATGAAGAAAAGTGCAATGGTTGTGGTTTATGTGCCCAAGCATGTCATGAAGGTGCGATCCAGATTATTGACGGAAAGGCAAAGCTTGTCAGCGAATCTTATTGTGATGGTTTAGGTGATTGTATTGGAAAATGTCCTCAGGAAGCAATATTTTTTGAAGAAAGAGAGGCTGCTCCTTACGATGAAGACGCTGTAAAACGCCATATGGCGAGGTGTCCTGGCTCTATGGCAACAGATTTGAGAAAGACAAGTACATCAAGTAGAATTGAAAAAGCATCTGAAAAGAAACTGAAAACAGATCTTCAAAAATCACAATTGGGGAATTGGCCAGTTCAGATTCGTTTAGTGCCAATAAATGCTCCATACCTTCATCATGCCAACCTTATTATTGCTGCTGATTGTACTGCTTACGCCTTTGCTGATTTTCACAGACAATTTCTTCTGGAAGAAAATTCTGTTTGTTTAATAGGATGTCCTAAACTTGATGATGCTCAAGCCTATATAGATAAAATATCCCAACTTATTGTTGCCAATGAACCCAAGTCTATCTCTGCCATATATATGGAAGTTCCATGTTGTGGTGGTCTAGTTCGTCTTATCTCCCATGCCATAGAACATGCTAAGGTCAATATAACGCTCAAGCTTATAAAAATAAGCATAGGTGGAAAAATTATAGATAAAGAAACGACAAAATATGTGTTCTCAAAGTAGCGTTATAAAGAAGAGGAGGGATTGATAGTATGTATTGCTACCAGTGTGAACAGACTGCGAAAGGGACGGGTTGCACGGCTTTTGGTGTTTGTGGCAAATCTCCAGAGGTTTCCGATCTTCAAGATCTTCTCATCCATATAACAAAAGGTATTTCCATGTACGCCAGTAAGGCGCGAGAAATGGGAACTATTGATCGCAATATAGATGTGTTTGTTATAAAGGCTCTTTTTACAACGATTACGAATGTCAACTTTGATGAAGAACGTATGGAAAAAATGCTTAAAGAAGCAGCTTCCGTAAAAGAAAAAGCGAGAGATTTATATGAGCAGGCTTGTGTGAAATCAGGGAAAAAACCTGAGGAACTTAAAGGGCCAGCCTCTTATATGCTTCCCGATAGTCGAGATGAAATGATTCGTGATGGTGAAAAAGTGACACCTGAAGCTTGGGCTGCAAAATATGGTGAGGTTATGCAGGGTCTTCGGGATCTTATACTTTTCGGGCTAAAGGGAAGTGCTGCCTATACAGATCATGCTCATGTTTTAGGATACGATGATGACGATATTTACGGATTTTTTCACGACTTTCTGACATACCTGAGCGACGAAACTTTTACAGTAGATGATTTGGTTGCGAGAGCTCTTGATGCAGGAAGATGGAATATTTCGGTTATGGAGCTTCTCGATAGAGCCAATACATCTCGTTATGGACATCCCGAACCAACAAAAGTACGTGTCACTCCTCTTAAGGGAAAAGCTATTGTGGTTTCTGGGCACGATCTTCGTGACCTTGAGCTTTTGCTGAAGCAGACAGAAGGAAAGGGTATCAATATCTATACTCATGGCGAAATGCTGCCCTGTCTTGCCTATCCAGAATTGAAAAAATATAAGCATCTTGTTGGGAATTATGGAGGTGCGTGGCAAGATCAGCGAGAAGAGTTTGACCGGTTTCCCGGAGCTATTTTAATGACGACAAACTGCATTCAAAAACCTAAGGATTCCTATAAAGATCGTATTTTTACAACAGGTCTTGTTGCCTGGCCAGGGATAACCCATATTGAAGAGGAGAAAGATTTTACCCCTATTATTGAAGCAGCTCTTAATGCGCCAGGTTTTACTGAAGATGCTCCTGATCATACAATTACTATTGGTTTTGCCAGAAATACTGTTTTATCTGTAGCAGGAAAAGTTGTAGATCTTGTAAAAGCTGGTAAGATTCGTCATTTCTTCCTTATTGGTGGGTGTGACGGAGCCAAACCAGGCCGAAGTTATTATACAGATCTGGCAACGATGACACCTAAAGATACCATTATCCTTACTCTGGCATGTGGAAAGTATAGGTTTAACAAACTTGAGTTTGGAGAGATTGAAGGAATTCCGCGCTTGTTGGATGTGGGACAATGTAACGATGCCTATTCAGCTGTTCGTATTGCCATGGCATTGGCGGAGGCTTTTAATACTGATGTAAATAGCTTGCCACTTTCTCTCGTTTTGTCATGGTATGAACAGAAAGCAGTCTGCATTCTTCTCTCTTTGCTCTATCTTGGTATAAGAGATATGCGTATTGGTCCCAGTTTGCCTGCTTTCGTGAAACAACCTGTTTTTGAGGTGTTGCATGAAAAACTGAATCTCATGCCAGTGACGACACCAGAAGAAGATTTAAAGGCAATTCTTGGATAAAGGATTGTAACTGCAAATGTAAAGGGCACGCCAGGGGGATCGTTCCTCCTGGCGTTTTCGATGTATGATACATTTGGTGAGGAAAAATAATATTGTCAAAGAGCACTTTTGGGTATACACTAAATTGAAGTTTTCAGATAACTCCCAGGAGGTGCATATATATGGAGCACGGCGAAGTTGTTGTTCTTGATGGGCAATCTCTTACAATCGAAGATGTAGTAAAAGTTGCGCGAAATAATGCCAAAGTAGAGCTTGATCCTCATGCGCTTGAAGCTGTTGATAAAGCAGCATCCCTTGTCAATGAATGGGCGTCAGGCAATGAAGTTATTTATGGTATTAATACAGGATTTGGAGATTTGGCCACTGTTCCTATCTCACGAAAAGATCGCCGTCAGCTTCAAGAAAACCTTCTTAAAAGCCATGCCTGTGGCGTTGGAGCTCCCTTTGACGAAGAGACAGTGCGAGCTATTATGTTACTCCGCATTAATACACTTATAAGAGGCTATTCTGGAATTCGAGTATCCACTTTACAGCGTTTAACCGAATATCTGAATTTAGGTATCCATCCTATGATTCCTTCTCAGGGTTCCGTGGGATCAAGTGGAGATTTATGCCCACTTTCTCACCTTGCTGTTACACTTCTTGGTCTTGGCGAAGTTTTTTATAAAGGTCGTCGCCAATCTACTGCTCGTCTCCTTCGTAAGTTTGGCATGGAACCCCTTCATCTTGAGGCTAAGGAAGGATTGGCCCTCAATAATGGAACAACTGTTATGACGGCTATTGCAGCTCTTGCTCTCTACGATAGTGTCAATACTCTGAAATTAGCAGATATAGCAGCGTCACTCTCTCTTGAAGCGTTACATGGTGTACCTTACGCTTTTGATGAGCGAACACATGCTCTCCGTCCATATCACGGGCAGATGACAGTTGCATCAAATATTCGCAAACTAATTTCTGGTAGTCAGATTATTGAAAAATTTAAGGGAGAACGCGTTCAGGATGCCTATTCCCTTCGTTGTGTTCCTCAGGTACATGGTGCGAGTCGAGATGCCATTGGATATATTTGGGATAAAGTTTCTATAGAAATTAATGCAGTAACTGATAACCCTCTTATTTTTGTTGATGATCGCATGGCTATAAGTGGCGGAAACTTTCATGGGCAGCCTATGGCTTTAGCTATGGATTTTTTTGGTATTGCCATGGCAGAAATTGCGAATATATCAGAACGAAGAGTTGCACGTCTTGTCGATAGCTCTCTTTCTGGACTTCCCCCTTTTCTTATTAATGAAAGTGGTTTAAATAGCGGTTTCATGATTCCTCAATATGCAGCAGCATCTATAGTTTCTGAAAACAAAGTTCTAGCTCACCCCTCTTCTGTTGATTCTATTCCTACATCAGCTAATCAGGAGGATCACGTTTCTATGGGAACTTATGGTGCACGTAAGGGGCGTAATATTCTTGACAACACAAGAAGAGTTCTTTCTATCGAGTTCTTTTCAGCTGCTCAGGCCTTAGATTTCAGTATTTTACTTAAGCCAGGTCTTGGAACGGCAGCTGCCCATCGTATGATTAGAAGTGCTGTCCCCTTCTTGAAACATGATGACTATCTTTACCCCCTTATTCGAAGAGTTCAAGAGCTTATGGATCGAAGTGAAATCCTTAGTGCTGTAGAGGAGGTTGTAGGACCTCTCGACTAACGGAAAGGAGATATAAGATATGCCTAGACTTTCTCGTATGACGGTGAACGATTTTGTAGAGCAGCTTTCTGCTGGAACCCCCTCCCCTGGTGGCGGAAGTGCTGCTGCTTTATGTGGAGCAATGGCAGCTGCTCTTGGCGGTCTTGTCTCACGGTTGACTCTCTCGAAAGAAGCGTATGAACAGTCTTGGGAAGTGATGGAACGTGTTCGAGATGAAACTGCATCGTTATCAGATCGACTTGTTTACCTTATGGAAGAGGATACGAATGCATATCTTTCGTTCATTGAAGCAGGAGGACTTCCTTCAGAGACTCCTGAGGAGGAAGAAATCAAAGAACAAATGAGAGAGCAAATGATGAAAAAAGCAGTAGTTGTTCCCCTCGAAGTTTTGCGTTGTTGCCAGGAAATCCTTCCCCTGCTTCGTGATGTTGCTGCTTTGGGAGCCAGAGTGGCTGTGAATGACGGAATGACGGGACTTTGTTTGTTAAGAGCAACTGCCGTGGCGTCATGCTTAACGATATTAACAAATCTACCTCGCCTTTATGATGAAAATTTTTGTTCTTCTGTACAGGACGAGGCCCTATCTCTCATGTACGATATTACATCGGAGATAGACAGAGCAAATGAGCATTATGTAAAGGCTCTTTTAAAGCTTCGGGAATAAGTCAGATAACAAACTACTATTTAGAATCGTATTGCTAAAATTGCATTCTGTGAAAAAAAGCGCATAATAAAATCAGATAGTAGCGGAGGTTTATTGAGATGGTTAATTATGCGCGTATGCTTAGTACTTTTCTTGATCTCGTAAAAATAAAGGCAGAGTCTGGAGCCGAACAGCCTGTTGTTCAGTATATATTGCCTCGTCTCCGTCGTTTAGGGCTTGTTATAAGACAAGGAAGTGAGGAAAGGGCAGAAAATATAGTGGCTGTTCTTCCTCCTACTCATGATAGAAACCGGTGTATCGCTCTTTCTGCTCATATGGATACGGTTTTCCTCTCGAAACCCGTTGTTCCTCGTATACGTGAAGGTGTCATTACTTCTTCTGGAGATACAATTCTAGGAGCTGATGACAGGGCGGGGATAGCCGCTATTTTAGAAGGATTGGAAACTCTTACAGAAAAGAGGATTCCTCACCATTGTATAGAAATAATATTTACTGTTAAGGAAGAAACAGGGCTGGAGGGCGCAAAAAAGCTTGATCTAAACCAACTTCAGGCTTCAATGGCCTTTATTATAGATAATGGAGCTGATCCTGGACATATCGTGGTACAAGCTCCTTCCCATGTTAAGATTAAATGGGAGATATCTGGAAGAGCAGCACATGCAGGCGCGTCTCCTGAAAATGGAGTTAATGCCATACTTGCTGCTGCTGAGGGGTTACGGCAGATAAAAAGTGGTCGTATCGATCATGAGACAACGGCAAACATTGGCATGATTCATGGAGGAGGGGCTACAAATATTGTCTGCGATTCAGTCATAGTGGAGGGGGAAGCTCGTTCTAATTGCGAGAAAAAACTTGAAGATACTGTGAGTGCAATGGTTGAAGCGATGGAAAAAGGCTCGGAATCGTTAGGGGCAAAAGTCAAGACGAGAGTTCAAAAATCATATAGGAGTTTTACATTAACCGAGATGGCTCCATCAGTTCAGTGGGCTTCGTCTGCAGTGCGCCGTTGTGGGTTAATTCCAGTTCTTATCTCTACAGGTGGTGGAAGTGACGCAAACATATTGAACGAGAAAGGAATAGAAGCTGTTACATTAGGTACTGGTGCAAAAAATGCTCACACTTCAGAAGAGTATATTCTTGAACGCGACTTATATACGTTAGGTGACATTGTTTATGCCATTATGAATGGTGCTTAGATAAACAAAAAACGGCTCTTATTTTTTCTTAGTGAAATAACCTCCCCAGACATTTCGAATGTCAGCCATAAAAACAAAGCCTCCAGCTTTTTTCCCTTCCTCTGCAACAAGAATCCTATCTTTTCGTTCGCAGATAACCTTAAGAATAAGACGAGGACCATCTCGCCCTTCTCCTTCAAGAACAGTAGTTCCGAAACCTTTAGATCTCAAAACATCAGCCAACATTCTTCCTGCTTCTGTATCTTCAATAATAATTTCTACAATGAGGTGTCCTTTCAGAAGTTTTTCTTCGAGAAAAGAACCAATATAATTTCCTGTGGAGAAACCAAGAGCGTAGGCAATAAAACTTAAGGGGCTGTTGAGACCTGCGTCGAGAACATATTTTAAACTCAAAAGGTAGAGGGAGATTTCTACAAATCCAATACATGCTGCCTTAAACCGTTGCCCTTTCACCAAGAGCAGCATTCGCATTGTTGCCATAGACACATCAGTACAACGAGCACAAAAAATAAGGACTACAGCGAGATTAAATTCTAAGGTCATTTCAATCCCCCCTTATCATATTTATCATACGCGACATAAGAGGATAAAATCAAGAATATTCATTTGGGTTTTGAAGAGAAAAAACCGTATAAAAAAGTAAAAGGAACCATTACTTGGTTCCTTTTACTTAATAATGGAATAAGATAAATTCGTTTAAATTTCTCCGATAAGCTTGAGAACACCCTGAGCAATTATAGCTGAGCCAATATACGTGCCAACAAAAACAACACATGAGACAACGATAATTCTCCACCCGGTTCTTTTAAGCATATCCAAATCTTTTCCCAGTGATATTCCTGCATATGCCAATATTGGAGTTGTCAAAGCTAAAAAACTGACTTTTTGTGCCCACGCTGTCAGTATTTCCGCTCCTGGAAAACCTGGGTAGGTTACGATGCAGCCTATTGTTACGATATAGGCTACCGATGGAATACGCACTGGTATAACTTTTGAACAAATTACGCCCAGAAGACATAACACGATAAGAAAGGCCATTCCCGGGATAGCATCACTTATGGGCGTATGAAAGCCAACCAGATTTCCTACAAGAGTAATAACACCAATAATAATTAAAACAAAAAAGACTTCAACGGTTTTCATAAGGATTACACCTCCTTATAAATTGGCTTTTCAGGAACAACTCCATATTTAGCCTTGTACATCTTTTTGTAGAGCCACTCTGAGAGAGGAAGTGCCAGCCATAGTGACATATAAATTCCATCAAGTCCTGAAAGCATATTGCTTGCGGCACCTAGGGCCTGGATTTTGTCGGCAATTTCTGGGAACATGGCGCTTAATGACCCTACAGACGCTGTCATCATGCTTGCGCTTCCAACACCGGAGGCCATGGCTAATGCTAAAGGATGAAGAATGCCAAAGGCAGCTGCGAATGTGGCCATGAGCCCGTAAAAAATAGTTCCAAAAACGGTTCCGCATATATAAACGCCCATAACGCCTTGCCCTTCAGGCGTATCGAGGCCATAAACATCGCCTATAAGAGCAACGTTTGGTTCTCGTGCTACAGAGTGAGCGGCTCCGATCGATTCTCGTTTTAGTCCAAGAAATACAGCGATGGGAATTCCTATGAGTACTGTCCCCAAATTCCCTAATTCCTGAAGAATAAGTGCGGGACTTGTCTTCAAAATCATAGGAAGGTTAGGACCTACGAGGGTGCCATATCGTGCTATAAGAAGCATGAGGGTGACTCCTACGAGACTTCCTGCATCAACCATGTCTTTATGACTTGCCAATTTGATAAATTTCGGGCCTAAAAAAGCTCCCATGAGCAGCGCATAAAGCATTGGAAGAAGCACTATTTTCCCCGGGCCAAGATTGAAGGCGTGGATTCCGATCAATTCTGCGATGATAACAAGGCCGAGGACTAAAAGGTGAATTTTCCAGTTGCGAATTGCATTTTTCATTTACATCTCCCCTTTCATATTGTCGTGTATTGTTCCATACCACGCTGAAAGAGCTAAAAGAGCGGCTCCAATAGAAAGGGCACGTTCGTCGGCCTTAAAGCGTGGGCTGTGCCAAGGGTGAACTGCATCGATTTCAGGATTACCGACTCCAAGCCAGAAAAAACATCCTGGTACTTTTTCTTGGAAAATAGCAAAATCCTCGCCTCCCATAGAAGGAACAGGAGAGACAATTTTTTCCTTGTCTATAAGATCTTCGAGGGCCTTCATTCCTATAGCCGTAATTTCAGAATGATTAAAAACGGCAGGAAGATCTCGGCGATAGAAGAAATCGGCAGAACATCCGAGACTTGCTGCTGCATTTTCAATAACTCTTTGCATCCATAACTCCATAGATTCACGAACATGAGGATCAAAGGTTCGAACAGTTCCCGTGAGCTCTACTTCATCTGGAATAACATTATTGGCAGTTCCTCCATGTATGGTTCCGAAACTTATTACTGCTGATTGTTGGGGATCGACGTTTCTGCTGACAATAGTTTGAAGATTCATTATGATCGATGCTGTAGCGACGATAGGATCGATATCACGATGTGGAAAAGCTCCATGTCCGCCTTCCCCTATTACTTTAAGAAAAGTTGTGTCTACAGAGGCCATAAGGGGACCTTCTTTAAGGGCAACTTTTCCTACAGGAATTTCAGGGTGGTTGTGAAGGCCAAAAATCATGGAAACATCAGGATTAAGGAGAACGCCTTCTTCCACCATGGCCTTGGCTCCTGCATTTATTTCTTCTGCTGGCTGGAAAATAAACTTGACTGTCCCTTGAAGTTTGCTTTGTAGAGACGCAATAATTTTTGCAGCTCCAAGAGCACACGTCGTATGAATATCATGGCCGCAGGCATGCATTAGCCCTTTTGATGTTGAAGTATATGAGAGTTTGCTCTTTTCTTCAATAGGCAATGCGTCTATATCTGCACGGATTGCAACAGTAGGTCCATCCTTTGCCCCCTTTAAAAGAGCAACGACACCTGTCTTTGCAACATTTCTTTGTACTGAGCAACCAAGTTGTTCCATATAGGTTGCAATTTTTTCAGAAGTTTCATGTTCTTGAAAACTTAACTCTGGATGCTTATGAAAATCTCTGTATAGCACTTGAAGTTCTTCGAAAATATCTTGACTTTGCTTTTTAATGGCATGACTGAGCGTCATAGTTTATCCCTCCTGAGAAGGTGCCGGTTAATCTTTTTCCCCTGTATCTCTTTTCTGTATAGGATATTCTTTAATTGTCTTTACTACAAGACCAATAAGCTACCGCTGAGGGGGTAAGGTGATGTAATAAAAAGCCCTCAAAAAGCAGAACCTGCTTTTTGAGGGCTTTTTATTAGTTGCTTGCTCTGTAACGTAGAGCAAGTTCTGTTTTTGACATATAAACGGGATGCTCGATACAAATCTCTCTTACCTCTTTTTTTAATATTGGTATAAGAGACTCATCTCTATTTTCGAGAACCTGAACAACGAGTTTAGCTACTTTTTCAGTATCTTGTTCATTGAAACCTCGGCTTGTAACACCGGCAAGACCGATACGAATTCCACTTGTAACAGTTGCTTTTTGAGGATCAAAGGGAATGAGGTTCATATTAACGGTAATTCCAACTTCTTCCAGTTTCTTTTCGGCGTCGCGACCTGTCATATTCTTACGTCTGAGGTCTACAAGCATAAGATGATTATCTGTGCCGTTGGAAACAATATCGTATCCATTTCTCTGAAGAGTGCGAGCCATAACTTTCGCATTTTTTATAATATGTGAGGCATATGTTTTAAATTCTTCGGTCATGGCTAATTTGAATGTGAGAGCTTTTGCTGCCATAATCTGAGGAATGGGCCCACCTTGAATTCCAGGGAAAATAGCTTTGTCAATCTTCTGTGCATATTGGGATCGACATAAGATATTGCCACCTCTCGCACCTCTTAAGGTTTTTGTTGTTGTAAATGTTACAAAATCAGCATATGGAACAGGGCTTGGGTGGACATTTGCTGCTACGAGCCCAGCAATGTGTGCCATATCAACCATAAAATAGGCGCCTACTTCGTGGGCTATTTGGGCAAATCTTTCGAAGTCAATAAATCGAGAATAGGCGCTGCCTCCAGCAATGATCAGTTTGGGATGAACTTCTTTAGCTAACTTTTCAACCTGATCGTAATCTATTTCGCCAGTTGTTTTGTCTATACCATATCGATATGCATTGAAGAATTTTCCCGAAATATTTACCGGAGTGCCATGAGAAAGATGGCCGCCATGTTTAAGATCCATGCCGAGAATTGTATCCCCAGGTTCCAGCATAGCCATAAAGACGGCGAGGTTTGCATTTACGCCCGAATGAGGTTGAACATTTGCATGATCTGCTCCAAATAATTCTTTGGCACGTTCTATAGCGAGACTTTCAACGATGTCAATAAATTGACATCCACCATGGTAACGTTTTCCCGGGTATCCTTCCGCATATTTGTTTGTAAGAAGTGAGCCTTGTGCTTCAAGAATGACTTCTGGAACGAAGTTTTCTGAAGCGATTAGCTCAATTGTCATGTTTTGTCGTTCTTTTTCTCCCTCAATGGCTGCGCCCAACTCTGGGTCGATAAAATGAATGAGATTCACTAACCATTCCTCCTCTGGGCGGATTATAGTGGAACGAAAGCTGACAAAAGCCAACTCTCAATTAAATCATAAACGTTTAACATTTAAAGACAATAAGGAAAATAGGGTGCAAAATTACCAAAAGCCTGACATTTTTGTCAGGCTTTTGGTAATTTTTACGATCTATAAGTCTTTGTAACCATAGTCTTTTAGTCTTGGTTGTTTGGAGGGGCAACAGATAACAGACCTTCTCGTTCTGCAAAACGTGCTAACTCTGCTACAGAGTAAAGGCCAAGCTTTTCCATAATTCGTGCTTTATGTGTTTCGACGGTTTTTCGACTTATTGCAAGCTGAGATGCTATCTCTTTAGTGGCAAAGCCTCGGGCCAGGAGTATCAAAATTTCTTTTTCCCTCGATGTAAGAGTGTTGAGTATGGTGAAGGAGGCGTGAGTTCCAGATGATTGGATAACATAATCTTCGATAACCATAGAAGTAAGGGCGGTGCAAAGGTACATATCTCCATCACATACAACATTAATGGCTTTGATTACTTCATCAATATCACAATTTTTCAGAAGGTATCCTGTTGCTCCGGCGGCAAACATTTCTCGAACATAATGTTTATTCGAATGAATTGAAAGAGCGATTATTTTTATTTGTTTATTTTTCTCATGGATGGAACGAGTGGCCTCAAGACCGTTCATGTTTGGCATGGAAATATCCATAATTATGACATCAGGTTTATGTAGAAGTGCCGCCTTGACTGTAGATAATCCATCTCCTGTTTCTGCAACGATTTGAAAGTTGTCAATATTTTCAAGCACACTGCTGAGTCCTTTTCGTGTTACCGGATGATCGTCAGCAACAATAATTCGAACAGTCACAGAGACCCCCTCCTTCTTCAGAGTTGTTTTTTAGAGGAAGTTTAATGATAACGCTAGTTCCTTGTCCTTTAGAAGAATTGATATTCATTTGTCCTTCCCAATGGCGTAAACGCTCTCGTATGCTGAAAAGGCCGAAACTTCGCTTTCGAATGGCGATTGCTTGGGAGGGATTAAAACCTATTCCATCGTCGTGTACTGCAACACAAATGTAACTGTCTTCATTAGTGATAAGACATTGAACAGCTGTGGCTCGGGCATGTTTTAATACGTTGATAAAAATTTCTTTTATCATGTGGTAGAGCATAATGCTTACTTCTTGTTCAAGAAAACGGCAGTTTGTAGGAGAGTTGAATATGAAATCAATATGTTGTGGAGAAAACATTTCATCTCCAAGAGATTCTAACGCTGCGGCCAGTCCCAAATCGTACAAGAGAGGCGGGCTTAGGCGCGCGGTAAGATTTCGCGTTTGCTCTATAACATCATCGAGATGAGCAATACTTGTTGATAAGAGGTGGTTTTTTATATGCTCATCATTAGTTTTGAGAGCTTGTCGTAGATTCCGCTGCATTGTTACAAGAGCGTGCCCTACTTGATCGTGAAGATTAGCTGCGATTTTACGACGGGTTCTCTCTTCTGCTAATGTTAGTTCAGATGCAAGAGATCGTAGATTTTCCTGAGATTCTTCCAGTTTTTTCTCAGCATTGCGAACCTGTTCTATTTCTCGGGCTAAAATAAGATTTACGAAGCCCTTTGATGAAAGCTGTTGAGCCATAAGCCAAAGTAATTTGAGCGTATTCTCAAAATGCTCAAGCGATCCTTCATGCATTTTTCTAAGGGCCTGGCATAATTGAAGGGGGTCAGCGCCTATTTCAATAGCATAATTTTTTATGCGTTCTCCCCCCACTCCGAGAGCATTTTGAGATATTTGCCAGTTTGCAATATGATGCCCGTCAACAATAATAGGAGCACTTGCATCGACAAAACCACAACTTAAGCATCTTTGATATGTAGGTTGAAGCAAACGAGCTGCTTTCATTCCAAGAACGCGATCCGAGTAGATGCAGCGGCGAGCGCCCTCGGGTGTTTTACGGACTAATTGGCAAACTTCACTAAAATTGCTTGGTTCTGTAATGGAATTTCCATTAACATCTGTAATAACAGAAGCGACATCATGTACTTCTGCAAAGGCATCTTGTATTTTTTGTAGTTCTTCTCGTTCAATAAGATCAAGAAGAGATATTTGAGGAGAGGGCATGGATATCACTCCTTTGCAAGCTCTCCTCTTTATTTTACACGTTTTCTGATTTTTCTATACCGCTTTAGCGAGCTCTTCGTCAAGCATTCCTAAAATGGTAGTTGTTAATTCTCCATATAACGGGTTAGATCGTTTTCTCGGTCGAGGCATATCAACCGATATAATTTGTTTGATTTGTCCTGGTCGAGCCGACATGACGATGATTTTATCGGCAAGATAAACAGCTTCGTCTACACTGTGTGTAACGAAGAGAATTGTTTTTTGGTGATTCTGCCAGATACGAAGCAACTCTTTCTGCAGAATTATACGTGTATGAGCATCAAGAGCTCCAAAAGGTTCATCCATAAGCAGCACTTCAGGGTTATTGGCCAAGGCTCTGGCAATAGCTACTCGTTGTTGCATTCCACCTGAGAGCTCGTAGGGATAAGCTTCTTTGAAACTCTCAAGTCCTACCAATCGTAAGTACTCTAACGCTGTTTTTTGACGTTTTTTTAAGGGTACACCAGCAAATTCAAGACCGAGACCTACATTTTCAATAACAGAACGCCAAGGCAGAAGTGAGTATTCTTGAAAGACCATTCCACGCTCTTTTCCTGGCGATGTTATAGGTTTTCCGTGGTAGAGAACTTCTCCTCCCGAAGCCTCTTCAAGACCTGCAATAATTCGTAACATCGTTGATTTTCCACATCCTGAAGGGCCTACAATACAGATGAAATCATTGATGTTTACAGACAAATCTACTGCATCAAGGGCTTTGACCTGCCCTCCCTTTTCTGTAAAGAATATTTTCTCTAATTTTTTAACATTTATTAAGGGCTCCACGATTTTCCCTCCTTATCGTGTTAAGCGCTGCCAACGAAAGCAACGTTTTTCTATAATGCGAAAAACAAAATCCATTATCATTCCAACGATACCAATACTTGCCATTCCGGCTATAACAATATCTGTTCGAGCGACAGTATAAGAATGAGTGATGAGATAGCCTATGCCAGAAATGCTTCCTGGGAGCATTTCTGCAGAAACAAGGCACATCCAGGCGACTCCTAGGCCGACTCGTAAGCCATTGACTATAGATGGAGCCGATGCTGGAAGGAGTATTTTTTTGAAAATATCGTTTTCATGTGCTCCCAGAACGCGAGCAGAGTCGATTAGAGTCTTTCTTACATTTGATACTCCGTAAATAGAGTTTGTAAGAATAGGATAGAAAGCGCCAATGAAAATGATGAAGATCATTGAAAACTTTAAGTTATTGAAATAGACATACCAAGAACCTTCCTCAATTCCTAAAAGGGTGGCCAGGCTGGCAACTCCGAACCAGGCTAAGACAAGAGGAACCCAGGCAAGAGGGGGAATGGGTCTAAAAATACTCAAAAAAGAGTGGAAAAGCTTGAATACCGATCCATAATATCCCATTACGATTCCAATAGGAATAGCAAGAACAATAGCTAAGAAATACCCAGCAAGCACGCGTACTAAGCTTACAATAACGTTATCGAAAAGAGATCCCATACTAATTAAATTTTCTGTGGGATGAGTCAAAAGATCTGCTACATTCCTAACAGTGGGCAAGACAATATCATTACCTATGCGCTGGGCCATGTATCCCCAAAAAACAAGAAAAAGAGACGGCACAATGACCGGGAGAAAAAGAGAAGAGATTTTCTTCATGAGAGTAATGACCTCCCTTTTACAGAATAAACGGGAAAGAGCTTGCAGACTCTTCCCCGCATGTACCCTTCATTATCTTAGACAAGGGAAATGAAGAGTTACTTGACATATGAAAAATCAAAGATAAGCGATTGGACGTCATCCATAGCTTTTCCTTTAAGTTGGCCTTTAAATTTATTCATACCGTTTAATACCGATAGATATGTTTGAGCACCTCGCATCCACCCTTCTGAAGGATCCGTTGTGTATACAATCGTGGATTTTGCCGCGGCCTCTTCTGGAATACCAATCCAGTTAGCGGCGATTTTTCCTGCTTCATTTTTATGGTCATTGCACCATTTTGCACTTTGCGTAAGAAGGGTTGTAAAGGCTTTGACCTCCTCAGGGTGTGCTGCAAGAATCTCATCTCGCGCAGCGGCGACACAACAAGGGAAGTGTGACCATTTCCCTGTTGGGGGTAAATTACGAAGATCAATAATAGTCTTCCCTACATCTTGTACTTCTGCTACTTCAGGGAATGGCGCAGGTCCCACCCAGGCGTCAACTTGCTGGCTCATCAATGCAGGGATGAGGTTTGATGTTGACTTGAGGTCGACGAGCAATATGTCTGCATCCATATTATTTGCGTCTTGTGTCAGTGTAAGGCCAGCATCATTCAGGGCTCCTTCCACAACAATACGGGGTGCACTTGTAGGTGAATGATATCCCAGTTTTACAGGTTTCTCATTTTTTGCTACGTAAGCGAGAAAATCTTCCCATGTGTTAATAGGACTTTTTTTACTTACAACAACACCCATTCCATCTGTGTGGATGGGGCATAAGACTTTTATGGGCGTGTTGTTGTCCACTGCCGACATCATGGCAGGAAGAGAGCCCATGCCAATATCGAGGTGTTTCTGGGCAAAGAGAACAGCCGTCTCTGATCCGCTTTTTGCGACAATAATATTAAGCCGGGCTACAGCTTTCCCATCAACCATAAGATCATACTTTTCTTTTGAAACGACAGGTTTCAGCCATGTTCCGAGTTCTTTAAAGTTTTCTTCTTTTGACATGGCGACCATAAATGGTTCTAAGTGGGTTGTAAAAATATAACTGACATTGAGACGAGGTATGTCTCCGGCAATGCCGGGAAGAATTAAAACCATTGACAAGATAACAGCGAGACAAGAGACACATAATGTTTTTTTCAATCCTGAAATGTGCAAAAAAGAAACCTCCCTTATGCTATAAATAATATTTAATTATAAGTTTTATAACAGATCTGAAATATTATAGAAGAGAAAATGATATCGATCAACTATTGAAAATATAAGTTTGTCTGGAAAAACTTTACAAATGGGGGGTATATGGACTATAAAGAGAAGGTACGTAGCACTACAAAATGAGAATACAACGGAGAGTAGAAGGAGGGAATATAATGGGAAATTTAAAATTTCATGTGCCAGACATGTCATGTGCTCATTGTGTTAAACGTATAACTACCGCATTGGAGGAAGCTGGGTATAGTGGTTTTAATGTTGATCTCGAGACTAAAACCGTACATATTGAGACGGAAGATCCTCAAAAAATTATGGATATTCTGGATGAAGCTGGGTATTCCGCTAACATTGAAAAATAACGTTGCTATCTTTTAGGAGGTTACATCAGGCATGCATAGTCGTTCTTTTTTTTATAGCGTTGCTGCTTTTGTTTTTGCATTAGGGCCTGTTTTATATCATTGGTATAACGGACCGGCACGAGGAGCTATTCTCCTTTCATGGTCAATTTTACTAGCATGTGTTTGCTTATTGAAGGATCATTATGTTTTTGGAGTTCCTGCTTCAAAAATATTATCGTGGCTGCGAAGGGTGCGGTCCGACAAAGGAGTAGATTTAAGAATTCCTGCTCCCAAAATGGATGTCAGTTCCGTAATGGGAACCTTGGAAGAGATGCTTACTCGCCTTATAGGAACATTTCGTCATATTTCCTTGAGGATTATACGTGGGCTTCACTCTTTTGTGTTTTCTTTTTTTCGTTTGGAACGTGAGCTTTCAGTTTTTTCTGATGCCTTTAATGAAATGACTCAGGAAGTTGAGGAAGGTGTCGATGCTGGTAGCCGTGTTACGGAGGCTATACAAACTCAATATGCAAGTTCAGAAGAAATATCCTCTACAGCCCAATCACTTGCGCAACTTGCTGAAAAGCTTAATCAAACTGTAACTCAAGTTTCTGAAAAAGCAAATGAGGGACAGTTGAAGTTAAGTGGGGCGGAACATTCAATACAAGACTTGGGAGAAGATGTTATGGGAGTTGCTCGCAGAGCGGCTCTTCTTTCTGAAAAAGTTGCATTGATTCAATCTGTTGTTCAGGTTCTTACTGGTATTTCTGATCAGACGAATCTTTTGGCCTTGAATGCTTCGATTGAGGCAGCCCGTGCTGGTGAAGCAGGGCGGGGTTTTGCCGTTGTGGCCGAAGAGGTTAGAAAACTGGCGGAAGAAAGCCGTAAAGCAGCCCTTGATATAGGAACAAACCTGGAGGAACTGGTGGCGGAGGTCCAGGGTGCCTCCGAAGATGCATCGACTATAGTTGGAAGGGTTGAGCAGACTGTTGTGCATGTTTCAGATGCCCTTCAGGGCGTTGGGCAGATTTTGAGTAACGTAACTCATATCAGTGAGTCTACCCATCAGGTTGCTGCTAGTGCTCAAGAACTTTCAGCATCATCAGAAGAATTAGCAGCTTCTGCCGAGACAGTAAATCATCTTACCGAGCGCATGCAGCAACAATTTAAACTGCTGGGTGAAAATGTAACGACTCTTAACTGTTCTGTGGATAATATGCTCATTTCAAACAAGGAAGGAGGAGAACAGGCACGTTCTCTTCTGCAAGAAATGGCGCAAATACAGGTTGTTGAGCAATGTGACTTTGCTGATATTGCCGATGGAGCTATTAAAGCACACAAGGGATGGATCAAGCGGCTGAAAGAATATCTTGATGGAGGTTCGTGGGATGTGGAAACTGACCCTACTCGTTGTCAATTCGGCATCTTCCTTTCTTTTGTTGAACGTCCAGATGTAATTGATCGTAAGAATTGGAATGAACTTCTTCGCCATCACGATGAACTCCATCACTTGGGACATAAAGTTTTTGAAGCGGCGAAGGAAGGGAATCCTCAGGAAGCACAATATCTCTATGAGAAAGCGTTAGGGATAAGCCAGATTTTAGTAAGAACTTTAGGAGACATGAGTAGTCAGTGCAGGCGGGGAAAAGAATGTCACAAAAATAGCACAGGGTTAATTCCTGTGAGCAGTGCAGAAAATAAATAGCATGGTACAATAATAATTGTTAAATTAAAGCATATAATGAAGCGACGGGAAGGGCCGCTATTTCTTTTTATGAGAAATGCGGCCCTTTTTATATACATGCGTAGGGTATTATGGGATAATAAGTGTTATATCCTATCAATTAACTAGGAATATGAAAGGGAGTTGATTTTTAGCGATGGTCAACAGCGAAAACTCAAAAAAAATATCTTTTTCCGTCACTGGTATGACGTGTGCTACTTGTGCGCGGATTGTTGAAAGATCTCTCAAGAAGGTAGATGGTGTCGTTTTCGCAGGGGTTAATTTAGCAACAGAGACTGCCTTTGTGGTTCTCGAAAAGGAAGTTCCCATGGAAAAACTTGAAGAGGCAGTAAAAAAAGCAGGGTATGAAGTTTCGTATGAACCACCAGAGGATCTTGATCGACGCCGGTATGAAGAGGCGAAAAGAAACCTTGTTATAAGTTGGGGTATAACTCTTCCTCTCATGGTTTTAATGTTTATGCATATGACAGGTTTTCATATGCCGTGGTTTCCTTTGATGGAATTTATTGGTGGGGCTGTCGTTCTTTTCGGTGCTGGACGCGCCTCCATGAAAGGGGCCTGGATAGCTCTCTCACATTTACATGCCAATATGGATGTTCTTGTCTCTCTTGGAGCTCTTGCTGCGTGGCTTACTTCATTACTTGTTCTTGCAGGAGTAAAAGTTGCATCATTCGGTGCTATCGGCGCCATGATTATTGCCCTTCACGTAACAGGACGTTTTATAGAATCTCATTTACGAGATAGAGCTTCAAAAGAAATAAAATCTCTTTTGGAAATTCAGGCACGGGAAGCTCGTATTTTAGATGAGTCGGGAAAAGAAATATCAGTTCCCATCGAAGCTGTTAAAGAAGATTTTACCCTCATAATTCGTCCAGGAGAAAGAATTCCAGCGGATGGAATGATTATTGAAGGGGCAACTTCAGTGGATGAATCTATGATTACAGGGGAATCAATACCTGTTCACAAAGAAGTAGAAGGAGAAGTAACAGGAGGTTCCTTAAATCTCACCGGTTCAATAAAAGTTAAGGCGACAAAAGTTGGAGAAGATAGCTTTTTATCTCAAATGATTGCCTTGATTCAGGAAGCACAAGGGGCCAAAATCCCTATTCAAGCTTTTGCTGACAGGGTGACAAATTACTTTGTTCCAGCTGTTGCGACTTTTGCTCTTATAAGCGGTTTTTTCTGGTATTTTGGCATTGATCGTTTTTCTTTTATTCTTGACGCGGCTTCGCATTATCTACCGTGGGTCACCTCTGTTCGTGAGCCGCTATCAATTGCTATTTTTGGTTTCATATCGACACTGGTTATTGCTTGTCCCTGCGCTTTGGGGTTGGCTACCCCGATGGCTCTCATTACAGGGACTGGCGCAGCTTCCAAAAAAGGACTTGTCATTAGAAATGCAGAGGCAATACAGACAGCTAAAGAAGTGGGCGTTGTTTTGATGGATAAAACGGGCACAATTACTCAAGGGAGTCCAAGTGTTGTCGAAACGAATCTTTCCAATGGCGATCTTGAAGCAGTAGCTGCCCTTGAAAAACATTCTATACATCCTTTAGCGAAAGCGGTAGCGGCTGTAACTGAAACAACACTTGAACCCCGCTCTATGGAAGAGATTACAGGAGAGGGTGTTAAAGGAGTTATTCGCGAAGATTCATATTTTATAGGGAAACCCCAAGATTCATCAAAATATAAAGAACAGCTTTCTTTAGGGCGAACGGTAGTTGAAGTTCGCAAGAATAATGTTGTTGTCGGGTTTATAGCTATTGAGGACCCACTAAGAAATGATGCTATAAGAGCTGTGGAAAGACTTAAAGAGCTTGGAATTATTCCAGTTATGGTGACAGGAGATAATGAACGAACAGCTCGAGCTGTGGCGAAACGAGTGGGAATTGAAAGTGTTTACGCTGGAGTTCGCCCAGATGAAAAGCTGAGTATCCTTAGAGATTTTCAGACAAGCGGAAAAAAGGTACTTATGGTAGGAGACGGGATGAATGATGCGGCTGCATTGAAAGGTGCAGACATCGGTGTAGCCATTGGCTCTGGAACAGATCTTGCTATCGATAGTGCAGATATTGTTGTTGTGCGTGGCGGGATTTCTTCTATTGCGGATGCAGTGGATATTTCTAGGCAGACCTTTACCGTCATTCGTCAGAATCTATTTTGGGCTTTTGCTTATAACGTTATTGCTATTCCTCTTGCTATGGGGGCGTTACTTCACCCGGCCATTGCAGAAACGGCGATGGCTTTCAGCTCTATTTCAGTTATATTAAACTCTATGAGGATACGAGTGTCTAAATAACAACTCTTTTACGATAAAATAGTTATACAAGAGATTCTGATCTTGTCTTTTCGGCATAAAAAAAGCTGCTCCCTTTTGGGGTGCAGCTTTTTTATTGTTTTCTTAGCAATGTCCGTGGCAGCCGGCACAACCGCCACCGCAACCTCCACATCCGCCACCGCGGAGGGCTTCAATTGCTGGGACAAAAACATCCAGAATATCGCCAAGATCGCTAACACCTTCGTCGTTATCGGTCAGGCCAAAACTCTCTTTTATTGCAGGCACAGTATCTGCTCCATCAACAATGGCTTGTACGATATCTCGAAGGGTGATGTTCTTCGATTTAATAACAACGGTTTCTCCAGGAACTATTCCCCAGTCCATAACTTCTACCTCCTTCAATAGGGCATGGTGGTATTGTAAAGGAAATGGCTGTAAAAATAAACAGAATTATTACCGAGTTATAAATTAATTTTTTAAGGGCTTTTTTCATAAAGTTTTTATCTATTTTATCTCTAATATAAAAAATATTAGTCGTGTGTTTTTTGAAAAAATAAGAAAATGACAAAATGATAATTTGCTATTGACGTAAAAGAAGCGAAAGGCTATTGTATGTTTACAATATGACTTCATCAGGTGAACGGGAAGTTTGGTGAAAAGCCGACGCGGACCCGCCACTGTGAGCTTGACGATGAAACATGAGACCACTGGGTAGGAATTAATGTGCCCGGGAAGGTGTTTCGGAGGAAGAAAGCGAGCCAGGAGACCGGCCTGTTGAAGAGAGGCAAATCCCTGCGAGGATTCAGGACTATTTGTGGAAAAACTTTTCTTTCAAGAGAGGTTTTTTTCCTGTGAGCTTTATGGCTGTCCTCGTTGGGACAGCCATTTTTTGTTAAGGAGGATGGTACATATGAAATGGGCTCACGGGAGACTGACCCAATATGTTAATGAGTTTTCTCGACTTGATTTTGTTGAGAAGACCATTGAAGCTCTCGAGAATAGAAGTGAAATCCTTCCAGAAGTCACAAATATTTCAAAATCGAACGACGAGGTTCAAGCTCTTATAGCAGAATACATCGCTCATATTAATGCATCTCTCAATGTAGAAGGAGATGTTCTAGTCTGTGCAGATTTTCTTGAAAAGACACGTTTATTTGTAGAACGTTTAAAGAAAGGACTCTCACAATCCTCGTTATATGGGGAGAAAAGACTAAGACTTCTTTGGGTAGAGGGATTAACCAATCTTATTTATGCTACACAAGATTGGTTAAAAACAGTGGTGCTTTGTTCGAAAGATGAGACGAAAGAAATATACCTCTCGTATTGCAAGGCTTGTCAGAGATCTATAGTGCGTTTTGAGAAAACAAGGCAAGCTATAACGAAGGAGGCCATAGCATGACTTTGCGTGATCATCCACTCTACCCTCTTTTTTCTCCTCGAAGTGTAACGATTGTGGGAGCTTCAGCAGACCTTGATAGTTTAACTGGCCGGACTCTGAAAGCCATGCAACGCTTTGGGTATAACGGTACAGTTTACCCAGTCAACCCTAAATACGATCGTGTAGGGGGACTGCCTTGCTATCATGATCTCTCTGAAATTTCAGAGGCAACTGATGTTGCTCTTATTAGTATAAAGGCTCAGTTTGTTCCGGCTGCTCTTGAGACGTGCGCAGAAAAAGGGATACATAACGTTATTATTTATTCTTCAGGTTTCGCGGAAACGGGCGATACGTCTTTACAGCAAAGAATGATGGACATCGCTCGGGAAGGCCATATTAGGATCCTTGGCCCCAACTGTCAGGGTCTCCTCAACCTGGCAGCAGGAATCCCCCTCACCTTCTCGGGCGCCCTCTATAACGTTGATCCTCCAACAACGGGTCACGTTGCTTTTATTTCTCAAAGCGGAGCCTTTGGTTTTTCGTCTTTTGGAGTAGGTCTCAACCACGGGGTACGATATCGTTATGTGGTTACTACTGGTAATCAGGCTGATATTGATGCTGTCGAGTGTGCCGGGTATGTTATTCGAGATCCGGAAGTAAGACTTCTCATGATGTATCTCGAAGGAATTGATGACGGGGAGCGTTTTTTACAGGTGGTAAGAGAGGCTCGAGAAAGAGACATTGCTGTTGCTGTTTTAAAAGCGGGACGCTCTCCCTCCGCCCAAAAAGCAGCTCAAAGTCATACAGCAGCTTTGACTGGAGACGAAGCTGTCTGGAAGGCCATATTTAAACAATACGGTGTTATTCCACTGGAAGATATGGACGATATTATCGGTATAGGCCAGCTGTTTGGAGCCTCTCCTCGTACTGACGGCAATCGGGCGGCTATTCTTACTACGTCGGGAGGCGCAGGCATAGTAATGGCCGATAGTCTCAATGATTTGAAAATGAGCGTTCCTGAATTTTCAACAGTAAGTAAAAAGAGTATAGAAGAAGTTATCCCAACTTTTGGGGCGTCGCGTAATCCGGTAGATATGACTGTGCAGATTTCTGAAAAACCGGAGAATTTCCGTCAAGTTCTTAATACGGCTCTCGGTGATCCTGATATTAGCATGGTTGTTACAGCTCTCTCAATGATTGTGGGAGAAGCCGGGAGTGTGATGGCGGAAGAGTTGATCCGAAGTTACGAGAAAACCCCGAAACCTCAAGCCGTAGTATGGATGATTGACGATGAACATGGCGAGACGTTTATTGAACGACTTAAAAATGCTGGGATTCCTGTTTTTCAAAGCTTTAGACAGTGTGCTCGTGCTTTAAAGGCTCTCGTAAATTGGGGACAAAGGCGGAAGTTGCCTTCCCATACGATTGAAATGACGTCTTCTTTGCTTGGATCTTTCCCATTAAAACTGACAGAATATGATGCGAAGCGATTATTAGCACGGTATAACGTTCCTGTAACGCGAGAACATCTTTGTCGGGATATGGAAGAAGCTTTTGATGCCGCTGAAGAGTTAGGTTTTCCCGTTGCTCTTAAAGGAATGGCCGGAGAAATTTTGCATAAGACCGAAGCTGATGTTGTAGCTCTCGATATTCGCTCTTTCGATGAGTTACGTCACGCTCTGAAGAAGACGAGAAAAAATCTTAAAGAACATGTTTCGGGAGAAAAAATCCAGGGCTACCTTGTGCAGGAGATGGTTAAAGGTGGTATGGAATGTATCGTCGGAATGAAGCGAGATCCCGTTTTTGGACCTATTGTTGCGGTAGGCCTTGGAGGCATATACGTCGAAGTTTTAAGTGATGTTTCTCTTCGCCATGCTCCTGTGGATGAGGAAGAAGCACTGAGAATGATTCAAGAATTAAAGGGTTTTGGCTTCCTTTCCGGTGCCAGAGGACAACGTCACAGAGATATTCATGCTTTGTCCAAAATTGTCAGTCAGGTTTCTCGTCTTGCTTGTGTTGAAGAAGACCTTCTTGAACTTGATATCAACCCAGTCTTTGTTATGCCTGAAGGAGAAGGTGCCATTGCTGCTGATGCTCTCGTTATCAGAAATGGAGAAAAGTAGCCGATATAAAGAAAAGTTGTGATGTATAGGAAAATAAAGTATGTTAGACAAGACATTCAGAAGAGGTGAGAGATATTTTTACATATTATTAAGGAGGGACTTCTTACATGAGCGGCATGACACCTTATCTTCAGACGAATCAGCAACGCATTGAACGAGACATTGAACACATAGCTTCCTTAGGTGCTACTGGAACATCTGCAGATGGGCGTACAAGCTTTACGTACAGCCTTCAAGATCTGAAAGTACGAAAATATCTTCTTGATATTTTTGAGGAACTTGGTCTTTCCGTTTTTATTGATGGTGTTGGCAATATCCGAGCTAGATACGCTGGAAGCAATCCAGATGCTTCTGTTGTGATGAGCGGTTCACATGTGGATTCGGTTCGGCGTGGCGGAAAATATGATGGCGTGGTAGGTGTTATCGGTGCTCTTGAAGCGATTCGAGTGATGAAAGAAAACAATATCACTCCAAGTCATCCCATTGAAGTGGTCATTTTTTCAGAAGAAGAAGGCTCTAATTTTGGTTCGTGTTGTGCCGGGAGTAAGGCTATGGTTGGCCGATATACTTTTGATGATTTGAATACTCTTAAAAATCTATCAGGTCAATCTATGTATAATTTAGCTAAAAATGCGGGATATGATCCTGATAATATGTCACGATATGTTCTTAACAAGGGTGAAGTAAAGGCCATGATTGAACTCCATATAGAACAAAGTCCCATGCTTCATTCTGTTTCCATGCCCATCGGTGTTGTAGAAGCTATTGCAGGTCTGAGACAAATCAGAGTTGAAGTTGACGGCGTTCCAAATCATGCAGGTGCTACGCCCATGAATTTCCGTCAAGATGCTCTTCTCGGTGCGGCGCATATGATTAGTGCTGTAGAAGAAGCTGTTCAGACAAAAGGAACCGAATCTACTGTGGGAACTGTAGGATATATCAAGAGTGAACCAAACGTTTCAAATATTATTCCAGGTAAAGTTGTATTTTCAATAGATATTCGTGATGTCTATCAACAGCCAATGAACGATGTCGTGGAAGAAGTACGTAAAAGATTTGATGAAATTGCTCAGAGATATAACCTTACATTTTCTATGACGTTGCTGGGAGAGCAGGAAGCAGTACAGCTTTCTCAGGAAGTAATCAGCTCTATAGAAAAAAGTGCCCAAGCCCGAGGCATTCCGTATAAGAAAATGAATAGTGGTGCAGTTCACGATGCTGTTCTTCTCTGTTCCGTTGCTGAAGTAGGGCTTATTTTTGTCCCGAGCGTAGATGGCCGAAGCCATTGCCCCGAAGAATATACACCCTACGAAGATATTAAGCGGGGAGCAGATCTGTTATTGGCAACATTGCTTGATTTAGCGAAATAAGGTTGAAAGATTCGTATTAAGCCAGCTGTTTTTCATGATGTTGTTTTTTCTCAAAGTCTTCCTGGGCAGACATGATTAAAAGTTGAAGCCGATTGTCATTATTGGTCTTGCTTGTTCCAGGGTCAAGGTCAAGACAAAGCATATCAAGTTTGGGGTAGAGGCGACGTAAAACGCCCTCTACTCCTTTTCCTGTAATATGATTTGCCAGACAGCCAAAGGGTTGAAGGCAAAGAATGTGATTAACTCCTTTTTCAGTCATGTCTATAATTTCTGCAGGCAAAAGCCAGCCTTCACCAGCCTGATTGGCGAGACTTGTCACTCGAGTTACCTTATGAGCAAGGGTTGCAAGGGTTTGTCTCGGTGACGCAAAACGGAAGTCTTTAAAGACATTCTCCACCTTATTTTGGTAGTAGCCAGTAAGATGTTCAATAAAAAGTTCCTTTACTGTACTAAGAAGCCCCGGCTGAATAAGGTACGTTTGCCTATTGAATGCATTATTTTGAAATTTCATAAAGAAAAAAGAAGCTAACGGAGGAAGCACCGGTTCTATTCTTCTTTCGATAAGTTTATGCACAATATAGTTTTGGGCGTATTCGTTGTAATTTACGAATATTTCTCCTACGATACCAATCGTAGGAACACTCTCTGTCAGTACGGGAAGAGAGTTAAAATGATTTACGGCGTCTCTCAACAGAGTGATTAGGTCATCGAAAGAGCCTTTCTCCCTGAGAATGTTTCCGAGACGATATAAAAATCGAGAATGGAGAGCTTGAGAGCTTCCCTTAACTTCTTCGCGTGGAGCCATAGTCAAGTAGAGCGATGTGAGCATATCTCCCCCTAAAAGGCCGATTAGGAGTCCCTTTGCAGCGTCTTTCTTATTGACCTTAAATCCTGCTGTTTCAAAATCTTCAACGCCAAAAGTCGGTACATTAACATCAGGAAAACCGGCAGCTGACAAGGCCTTTTGCGCTAAGGGAACATAATTGGTCGCGCGGCATTGTCCTCCCGTTTGTGTCATTAGAATAGCTGTTGTTTCAGGGTCGTATTTCTTCTCTATAAACGCTTTTACGACATCGCCAATGAGAATAATAGCTGGATAACACATGTCGTTATGTACAAACTCTAAGCCTATATCAGTTGATTTCTGGTCTTGCGGTGGAAGCACCGAGGCATTTAATCCCAGACTTTCAAAAAGAGGCGGTAGTAACGGAGAATAAAATTCCGAGAACCATGGCACAAGAATTCTTTTATTTTGTAAAGAGTGTGTATCATTATGTGATTCTCCCGCTAACTCGTGTATTTCTTGCGTCATTTCTTTTTTCCCAAAATCAAGAATAGATCGAATGCGAATGCGAGCTGCGCCTAAATTAGTGATCTCGTCAATTTTAATAAGGGAATAGTTATATCCTCCAGTTCGCATAATATGTTCCAGTTCATCGGATGTAACGGCATCGACGCCGCAACCAAAGGAAGAAAGATGAAGAAGATCAAGTTTGTTTCTGACTGCTGCTTTTGCTCCGGCGTAAAGCCTATTTGTATAAGCCCATTGCGTAACAACTTGACAATCATCTAAATTCTGGGTGTCCTCTTCCGTGGCAAGAAGATCTGCAGGAATGGCGACAGCTCCAAGATCTGCAATGAGTTGAGGAATACCGTGATTCACAAGAGGGTCAAGATGATATGGACGACATGCTATTGCAAGAATTGGAAGAGACGCAGACCGTGCTTCTTCAAGCGTTTTTTGGGCATTTTCTCGCATTTGTCGCTCATATTCCTGCTGAGCTTTCCGTGCGTTAAGGAAGGCTTTCTCAATACAAGATCTGTTAAGACCAAGCTGCTGTCCATAATTTAAAAGCTGTTTATGAAAAAGAGCAGGATTACGTAAAGAAAAAACAGGTGTGTCGAAAAGGATACCGTATCGTTTTGTCGGATCAAGAGCACTTTTGATCACGTCGCTATAACTACATACAATGGGACAGTTATAGCTATTATTTGCTGTTCGTATCTCTTTTCTTTCGTGGACAATTAGAGGCATAAAAATACGATCAACATTACTCTGAGCCAAAGTAATAATATGACCGTACGTTAGCTTTGCCGGAAAACAAATATTATCAGACATTACAGACGATGCGCCTAGTTCGTTGATTTTTTCATGTGACTCGGGGGAAAGTACAACCTCAAAGCCACATTCTCTAAAGAAAGTGCACCAGAAAGGATAGAGTTCATAGGTATTAAGCGTTCGTGGAATGCCGACTGTTCCCCGCCTTTTCCCTAAAGGTTTTGTAGGGCGATGGAAGAGCGTTTTAAAGCGGAGTTCGAATAAGTTACCTCCTTGCTTTTTCTTTTCTTCGTTGCTGAAATGTCTCTGACAACGATTGCCTGTATAAAATTTTTGACCCGTCGAAAAGGTTAAGCATGTTACTGCACAAGCGTTTCCACATCCATGGCAGTGAGTTGTTCGACTAGAAGGAGCTTCCCATGCTTCAAGAATATCTAGAATGTTACGCTCTGATGGAAGATTCTTTTTCTGCTGCCATTGCTCCATGGCATAAATAGCTGCTCCCCAGGCACCCATAAGACCGGCTTCGACGGGGCGAATAACCTGCCTGTCAGTTATCTTTTCGAGAGCTCGAAGCACTGCCGGATTCTGGAAGGTGCCACCCTGAACTACTATAAGAGGGCCAAGGTCGTTATAATCTCTCATTTTGAGAACTTTATGGAGCGAATTTCGAATAACAGAGTAGGCCAGTCCCGCCGCAATATCGGCCACGCTTCGACCTTCGTTAAGAGCTTGTTTTACGCTGGAATTCATAAAAACAGTGCAACGTGTTCCTAAGTCGCAAGGATGAGTCGCTTCACAGGCGATTTTTGCAAAACGTTCCGTGGTAAGGCCTAATGATTCAGCGAAAGTTTGTATAAAGCTGCCACATCCTGATGAGCAGGCTTCGTTTATTTTTATCGTGTCGAGGCGATTATCTTTGATGCCCATGGCTTTCATATCCTGTCCACCAATGTCCAGAATGAAAGAGGCTTGTGGGCAGAGAGTTCGAGCTGCTTTAAAATGAGCCATCGTTTCCACAAGACCATACCCAAGGTCAAGAGCCTTATGTATAAGATCTTCTCCGTAACCTGTGCTGGCTCCTTCTACTATTTTTAAATCGTGTCGTTTTGCCGCTGTAAATTCTCTTTTAAAATGTTGAAGAGCGTCAAGTGTAAGATGGAGAGCGTCTCCTCGGTTAGGTTTATAGTACGAAGCAACAACCTTTTTGTTGCGATCAATGCAGACCAGTTTTGTCGTTGTAGATCCTGAATCAACACCAAGGAAAAGAGGCCCTTCAACTTTCTTTATAGAGATGGAAGGTAAAGCCCATTGATTATGACGGTGAGTCCATTCCAGATATTCGTCATTGCTCGAAAAAAGAGGGGGCAAATCTGCTTTATTGGAAGAAATAAGACTTCTTCCTTCTTGAATATGAGAAATAAGTGAATCTATAGATACAATGCATTCCTTATCGTGAAAAAGCGCGGCGCCAAGTGCCGGTAAAAGTCGAGGATATTTAAGAAATGCTACGTCTTTATTCTCATCTAAGTTAAGCTGTTCTATAAAAGCACGACGTAAAGCAGGAAAAAAGAAAAGGGGGCCTCCTGCGAAAAGTACCTCTCTTTTGACTTCTCTCCCTTTAGAAAGAGATGTGAGAACATGAAGCGCAATGGATTTAAAAACGGAAGCGGCAATATCTTCCGGTTTTGCCCGTTGTGCAAGAAGAGATTGAATATCTGTTTTGGCAAAGACACCACAACGTGACGCGATGGTATAAATAGCTTTTCCTTTGCAAGCCAATGTATTTAAAACATCAAGATTGACTCCAAGAAGAGAAGCTATTTGATCTATAAAAGCTCCTGTCCCTCCAGCACAAGCTCCGTTCATATTCATGTCGGGATTAAGGTTATTGTCAAAAAATATTATTTTCGAATCTTCCCCGCCGAGTTCAATCATAGTTCGGACATGGGGTGTTCGTTTCCTGATATAGCGAGCGGATGCTACTACTTCCTGAACGAAGGGCAAGGCATAACGAGCTGCCAGATTCATTCCAGCGGAACCTGTAATGGCAACGTTGTGTATGCTGTTTTTAAACTTTTGAGTGCACTCGCTCAATATAGATAGAAGAGTGCCAGAAGGATCGGCGTTATGTCGTTCGTATGCAGAAAAAAGCAGCTGCCCTGTAGGACTACAAACAACAACCTTCACAGTAGTAGAGCCGAGATCAATACCAGTAGGAAAAGCACCTTTCACATATATCACCTGCTCGGAACAGCCGCGAATAAATAGTTATAATGCGGTTTCTATTATTTTATTGTACCTTTAGCAAGGATATTTGCATGATTGTTTACCGATTATGGCGAGGGAATAAAGATAAAAAACATTAAAAGAGTGGCATTATGCTCTCTTTATTGAATGTAACCTTTACCTTTCGACCTTCTTCCCAATTTTGATCTATTCGGCTGAGTATATCTGCTTCAATTACTTGTTTTTCTACTGCGATGAAATACGTTGTCATGGCTCCTTTAAATTGGTGCCCAACTATAATTCCTTCATATTGGCCATGTTCCTCGGAGAGAGAAATATCCTCTGGGTGGACAGCTATTTTTTTGTTACCTTTTAGAGTGAAGATATTACTTCGCCCTATGAAGTCTGCAACAAAACTATTTTGAGCAGAGGTGTATATTTTTCGAGGGGTATCCACTTGTGTAATAGAACCCTTTTCCATAACAACTACCCGATCTGAAAGGGCTAGAGCTTCTTCTTGATCATGAGTAACGTAGAGAGCTGTAATGCCAAAGTCTTTTTGTATTTGACGTATTTCTCTTCTCATGCGTATTCGAAGTTTTGCGTCGAGGTTGCTTAAGGGTTCATCAAGAAGCAGCACTTTAGGCTGAGTAATGAGAGATCTGGCGAGCGCTACGCGTTGTTGCTCTCCCCCGCTTAATTGGTCGATTGTTTTCGCCGCAGCATTGGGAAGGCCAACTTTTTCTAACATTTCGAGCCCCATTTGAAGAGTTTTTTTACGGGCTATTTTTTTAAATTTCAGGCCGTATGTAACATTTTCGAGAACATCCATATGGGGAAAAAGCGCATAGCTTTGAAACACTGTAGCTGTTGGTCGCTTTTCTGGAGGAAGGGAGGTAATATTCTCTCCTTCCAATATAATTTCACCCCTATTTGGCTGAAGGAAGCCTCCTACCATTCGCAATGTGGTTGTTTTTCCACACCCACTTGGACCAAGAAGGGATACAAGCTCTCCTTCTTGTACGTTGAGTGAAAAGTCAATAACGGCACGGACATTGCCAAACTTTTTATTGAGCTGCTTTAATTGAAGGTACATAGCTTTCCTCCGTTTTGTGTACAGATATAGATTTTTTTCTTAAGAAAAACCATGAAAAGGAGACATTGACAATCATAACAACAAGAATAATAACTGAGGCCATTACAGAACTAACACCTATATCACCTTGTTGAATAGCATCAAACATTTCTGCTGTTGCTACCTTTGTATAGGGTGTAATGAGAAAAATAATGCCTCCAATAGTGGTCATAGTGAATGTAAATGTATTAACAAAGCTAACAAGAAATGCCGGCTTGAGTAACGGTATAATGACATCTTTAAAAACGTGAAGGCCTTTGCCTCCCTGGTCTCTGACAGCGTCTTCCAATTCAGGATTGATTTGAGCAAGTACAGAAATGCCACTTTTTACACCTAACGTAAGTTGGCGGTATACGCAATTTGTAACGATAAGAAACCCCGTGCCAAGTACGGCTTCTGGCATCCAGTTAAAGGCGAGAAGATAGGCGATGCCAAAAAAAGGTCCAGGAAGTATAAAGGGCAAATCTGCAATGAAATCAATAGCATGTGTAAAAGGCCCTTTTTTACGCCCTAAAAACCACGCTAGAGCAATTCCCATTATTCCTGCAGCGAGTGCTGAAACGGTAGCATATTTAATACTTCGAAGTAGACTGCCCAATTTTGCCAGTTTAAGCGTTTGTATATGATGTAATGTAAAGGAAAAATTGACTCCCCATGTTTTTACAAGGGCTCCGCTGAATATGGTTGTATATTTTAATAGTTCAAAAAGAATAAAACTCCATGTGACGATCCAAATGGTGGTGCTTACCCAAGAAGGGAGAGAGCATTCCTCATGGGTAGTTGCCGTTGTTTTTTTGGAGAAGAGAGGTGTTCCAGCCATTATTTTTCTGTAAATAAGAAAAACTATAAAAGCGGGAATAACGAGCAATGTGGATATGGCAGAAGCTTTGGGAAGGTTATATGTTCCAATAGCTGTCATATAGGCCTGAGTAGCGAGCACATTGTAATTTCCTCCAATGAACATAGGCGTTCCAAAATCGGAAAGAGATCGAATAAAGACGATAAGAGCGGCAGTAACGATTCCAGGTCGTGCTAAGGGAAGAGTAATATGCCATAGTGTGCTCCATTTACTTGCACCCAAGTCAAGAGAAGCTTGCTCAAGGCTGCGATCTATTCCTTTAAGTACTGCAATAATTAAAAAAGCGGCAATAGTTGCCAAACCGATTGATTCCATCATTATGATGCCGTGTGCTCCATAAGGATTCCAATGGAGTTTTAAAATTTTCCATGTAATCAGTCCTCTTCGCCCAAAAAGCATGATATAGGCTAGTGATGAAACGAAAGGCGGGGAGATGAGAGTGAGAAGCAACACCATAAGCACAAGCTTTTTCCCTTTGAAAGATGTATGTGTAACGTAAAGAGCACAACATAGGCCTATGAATAAAGCTATAATAGTTGTCCAAAAGCCCACAAAAAGACTGTTTTTCAACAAGCTTCGGTTGGTGGTAAAAAGATTTCGATAATGCTCGAAACTGAAGCTCCCATTGAAAAAAATACTTTCTTTTAATATTGCTAATGTTGGCCAGAGAATAAAAATTAAAACACCTGCGCTCAACAAGAGGTAAAGATAAAAAGGGGCATCTTTTGATGCCCCGATGATGCTATTTTTACTGTTCTGCTTTATTGCCAAATTCCTTTTGCCACCTCTCAATAATGCTTTTTCTCATTTCTCCGGATTTTACAGGATCAACGACGATGATTTTAGCTTCTCCAAGTCCGCGAAGGTATTCAGGAACATCGGCATCAGGACGAGTTGCTACTTTAGCAGTATGAGCCATCTGTACTTCTTGTCCACGTTTAGAAAGGCACCAGTCCACAAAAGCTTTTGCCACTTCCATATTTTTCGTTCCTTTAAGTATGGCGATAGGAGAGATAAAACCAGGAGTTCCCTCTTTAGGGAAAACGGAAGCGACAGGATATCCCTGTTCAATAATTTTTACACCGCAATCGTAAGGGTCGATTCCAATGGCGACTTCTCCAAGAGCTGCTTTGTTAGGAGGCGCGGCTCCTCGTTTGGTGTAAAAGGGGATATTGGCGTTAATTTTTTCTATGAGATCCCAGCCCTTTTCTTCTCCGAAGAGTTGAATGAGGTGGAAAAGAACGGAATAGTTTGTTCCGGAGATAGCAGGATTGCTCATTATGATTTCACCCTTGTATTCCGGTTTTCCGAGATCAACCCAGCTTGTGGGCATAGGCAGATTTTTCTCTTTTACGACGTCTTTGTTAATAATAAAGTCTACAGCACAAACGGAAAGGCCGGTCCAGTATCCATTGGGATCTTTATATTGTGCTGGTATTTTTTCTGACTCTGGAGAAATATAGGGCTCAAGAAAGCCTTCTTGGCCAGCTTTTACGTAGCTGTCGACTCCACCACTGAACCAAGCGTCTGCTAAAGCTTTTCCATTGGCTGCGCGAAGTCGTGTTAGAACCTCTCCAGAAGACATTTCAAGGTAGTTTACCTTTATTCCGGTATCTTTCGTGAATTCTGCCATGATTTCGTCAATGCCAGTTGCTGCAATAAAAATACTGATCGTCTTTCCTGCCAGAGGTTTGTCGGCGCTGGCAAAAGCCATTGAACCAGCACTTACAACGAGGCAAGCAAGAAGAAGAGCTGCGAAAACTTTTTTCACGTGTAATCCTCCTTTAAACAGCTTATGTAATAGAATTTATTCCAAAGGGCAATAATACTTGAAAGAAAATGTATAGTCAATGAAAAAACCTTCTTTATCTGACTTGGCATTAAAAAAGGGACTCTTTATAAAAGAGTCCCTTTTCTGTGAGTAATGGTATTAGGAGATGTTAAGAATTAGGTCGCTTATTTAAGCTCCTCACTTGCTATAGCTTTGAATTCATTGTCTGTAAGAAGTCGTTTATGTTGAATTCCAAAATTTTTAACTTTGGCAAGTATGTTTCGCATCTGTTCATCTGTTGCAGATAAGCCAAGTCTACTGAGATTTACTTCAACCGATTTTACTCCACTTTTCTTTCCCAAAACGATTTGGGGGGCATTTCCTACAAATTCGGGATTTAGAGAGAACATGGCTAAAGGACGTTCTTTTAACATTTCAATTCCAATACCTGACTCTCTGGTGAAGATTCTGTCTCCGATGATCGGTTCATTTCCGGCAAGGGGAACGTGGCACATTTCAGAAATATCCTGTGCAATTTCTTTGAAAGATGTAAAGTCTGTTCCATAGTCAATGTTGAACATGACTTTCAGTGCCATAAGTACTTGATAAAGAGAGGTGTTACCTGTACGTTCACCGAGGCTGTTAAGGCATGTGTGAATAACGTCTGCTCCACCCTCTACTGCCGCAAGACTGTTTGCAAGGGCCATTCCAAAGTCGTTATGGGTATGAACCTCTACAGAGAGACCTGTGAGATTTTTAACTCGCCGTACAAGCTGGAACATGGCGCCAGGAAGAATGCAGCCAGTAGTATCGACAACTCCAACACTGTCAGGTGCACAATAATCGCAGACAGAGTCCAGTAAGTTTTCAAGATCATTCCAATCAGCTCGTGTTGTATCATATGGGAAAAGAACGGTATACAGTCCTGCCTCTTTTGACGCTTTGACGGCTTCTTTTGTCTTTTTCGCTACATCTTCCCATGTCCATCCGAACTGGTAAAGAAGCTTAGGTTTTCCAATTGGAACTTCAATAACCACACCGTGTGCTCCACATTCCGTAGCCATTTCAATATCTTTAACCATGGCGCGGGCAAATGTAAAAATTTTAGAAGGAAGGTTATCTTTAACGATAGCCTTTATTGCTCTTTTATCGTCTTCGGAGACAGCAGGCATGCCTGCTTCAATACGCTCGACTCCCATTTTAGAGAGAATACGGGCAATTTTGAGTTTGTCTTCAGGAGTAAAAACGACACCAGGTGTTTGCTCTCCGTCTCTCAGTGTCGCGTCGTGAATCTGAACATGCTGAGGGAGAGACAGTGTCTGACGATATTCTTCATTAAAAGGACTTGTCCACCAATTCTCCGTCTGGTAGTTTTTTTTCATTGTTATTTGGCCTCCTTTAGAACGTCTGGATTGACGATGTAATCCGGTTTTTCTCCGTTCAATACTCGTACAACGGCTTCTGCAGCACCAGTAGCCATTCTGTAAATAGCTTCATGCGTTAATGCGGCGCTGTGGGGTGTCATGAGAACATTGGGCACTTGAAGCAGGGCAGAATCAAGGCGAGGCGGCTCTTCGGGAAATACGTCTAAAGCTGCTCCTCCAATATGACCTTCTCTGAGAGATTGGGCTACATCATCCACATTGATGATGGGGCCACGGGCAGCATTGATGAGGATAGCGCCCTTTTTCATTAAAGCGAGTTCTTTTTTCCCGATCATTTGTCGGGTTTCCTCTGTCAGAGGAGTGTGAAGCGTAATAAAATCAGATTTTTTTAAAAGCTCTTCAAGGGTTTCTACTTGTTTGACACCTTCTGATGTGCTTACATAAGGATCGTAAACAAGAATATTCATGGCAAAACCATCATGCGCGATACGGCAAACAGCCTTGCCAACTTTGCCGAAACCTACAATTCCGAGTGTTTTCCCATTTAATTCAGAAAGACCTAGATGGTCTCTTTCGTTAAATTTCCCTTCTCTTATGCAGGAATCACTTAGGGTATATTTCTTGATAAAATAAAGCATCATGCCTATTACATGTTCTGCAACAGAGACAGCGTTGGCATAAGGAGTATTTCCTACAATAATTCCCGCTTCAGTTGCATATTCGAGGTCTATATTGTCTACGCCAACACCATGGCGTCCAATAACCTTAAGATGGGGCAATTGACGAAGAAAATCTCTTTTCAAGGGGGAAGTCCGAATGACAAGCCCCTCAATGGAAGCTTTGTTATTTTCGTTTAACTCCTCTCTTGTAATGAGAGTGTGGCCAGCTTTTTTAAGAATATTGAGTCCGTCTTCAGATATAGGGTCATATATTAATACAGTACTCATCAAGCTCTTCCTTTCCGTTGAAAAATTAGTCGATTGTTCGTCCGCCGTCGATTAATAAAAGCTGACCTGTAATGTAGTCAGAGTAGGGAGAGGCCAGAAAAAGAACGGGACCGACAATATCATCAGTTTTGCCAAGACGTCGCATTGGTATCTTTGAAATCATATTTTCTTTAACGCCGGGGCCGCTAATAAGTTTTGAGGTAAGGGGTGTTTCAACAAAGCCGGGTCCAATGGCGTTAACGTTGACGTTATGTTCTCCCCACTCATGAGCGAGGACCTTTGTCATCTGATATACTCCACCCTTTGCGCTGGCGTAGGGGGCTCGTTTTAAATGTCCACGAACAGCGGAAACAGAGGCGGTGTTTATTATTTTCCCCCCACCTTGTTTCACCATAAAACGTCCCACAGCCTGGGCACAATAGAACATACCTGAGAGATTGACATTAATAACTCTCTGCCACTCTTCAGCGGAAATATCGAGTGCAAACTTCCGAACATTAATTCCAGCATTGTTACAGAGAACGTCAATTCTTCCATGTTTTTTTACTACTGATTCAATAGCAGAATTTACCTGCTCGGAATTACTCACATCAAGATAAAGGAATTCCGCTTTTTTCCCTTCTTTGTTGAGTTCTGAGGCAAATTGTACGCCGTCGGTTTCATTTACATCGGCAATGATCACGGTGGCTTCTTCTTGTGCAAAAGCTTCTGCCATGGCTTTACCGAGACCGCTGGCTCCTCCCGTAACAATAACGACTTTTGATTTGAGGTTTAAATCCATCGTATACACTCCTTTGTTTCTATCTCTTTATGCTGCGCTGCATGCTTTCTTGCGCTGCATGTGATTTCTCATAATAGGTAAAGCGATTAAAATAAGACTGAACACCAGTAAAAGAAGAGTTACAGGACGAGTTACAAAAACACTCAAGTCTCCGCGGTACATAAAGAAAGCTCGTCTGAAATGAGTTTCAGCCATTCCACCAAGGATGAATCCCAAAACGATAGGTGCAACTCCGTAATTCAGCTTGTTGAAGAAGTATCCAATGACACCAAAGAGCATCATTATGAATACGTCGAAAAGACTGCCTCCCACACCGTAAGCACCGACGGTGCACATTACGAGAATGAAAGGTGTCAATATATAGCGAGGAATTTTCAGGATCTTGACAAACAATCTGATGCCGAAAGATTGGAAAATAAACATAAACACATTGGCCAAAAGAAGCATGGCAAAGATGCCATAGATGATTTCCGGCGTATCTTTAAAAAGCAAGGGGCCAGGACGAAGTCCATGAATCAACAATCCTCCGAGCATAACAGCTGTAGTTGAATCTCCTGGAATTCCAAGAGTGAGCATGGGAACGAGAGCGCCTCCTGTAACGGCATTATTGCTTGTTTCCGAAGCAATTACTCCGTCAATGCAGCCCTTACCAAACTCTTCTGGAGTTTCAGAGAGACGTTTTGCTTGGTCATACGATACGAAAGAAGCGATGCTACAGCCTGCTCCTGGAAGAATTCCTACGATAGTCCCTATAATTGCGGAAGAGAGGATAATCCATTTTCTTTTGATAAGTGTTCCTAAAGAAGGGAATTGTCCTTTTAGGCCCTTATTACTTGTTAATTCTACAGATGTCCCTATGGTTTCTGCATCTTCCAACGCTTTTGATACAGCAAAGAGCCCAATGAGAACAGGCAGAAGATTAAGTCCACTCAAGAGGTTGGGAATTCCAAAACTGTATCGCACCATACCTGTAACAGGGTCTGTCCCGATAAAGGATATAAAAACACCGATAAGGCCAGCGATAATTCCCTTTATAAGTGACTTTGATGAGACGCTGGCAATAACAGTCAATCCGAGAACTGCAAGAGAAAAATATTCTGTTGGTCCGAAACCCAAAGCGAAACGGGCTAGTTTGGGAGCAACGAACATTAATACTCCTACACTGAAAAGACCACCAATAAAAGAGACGAGAAGAGATGTACCAAGAGCCAATCCCGCTTGTCCCTTTTGGGCCATTGGGTAGGCATCAAAGGTAGTACATATTGATGCAGGAGTTCCTGGAATACGAAGAAGTGTAGATGAGATAGAACCACCTGCTGTTCCTCCGCAGAAAGCTCCTACAAGCATACCCATTCCCGCCACGGGAGTAAGTCCGAAGGTGACTGGAATAAGCAAGGCAACTGCCATGGTAGAGGTTAGTCCAGGAAGTGCTCCGAATATAATTCCTAAAACAGTTCCAATGGCAGTAAAAATAACTGCTTCTGGTTGTAAGGCACCGATAAGACCTTGAATAAGCGCCGTCATAATGAATACCCCCCTGTTTTCCTATGGAAGTAGTGTGTGAAAAAAACGTGTAAAAAGAGAGAAAAGGGCCCACGAGGAAACACAAGAGAAAATAACGATCCTTACCGCTTTTTTATCAAATTTTCCATAAAAGAAGAGCCCCAATACGCTCATAAAAAGAATAGAAGCAAAGACAAAGCCGATTTTTTCCAAGAGCAACACATATATGAATGAGATAAAAAGAGTAACGATAACCTTCACTTTCCCACTGATATTAAGCTCCATCTCTTCTGAAGAATCATCATTTTTTGTCTGCTTACAGGCAAAGAATAAGACTGCAAGAGAAAGTACAATAATCGTTAAGAGAACGATATAGGGGAAAAATCTAGGGCCAAGTATTGCTCCTGAAGCGCTCTTGATTTGTGCAGTTTGAAGCAAAAAAAAGCCAGAAATTATAATTATGGCAAGGGACGTTACCATATCTGCCTTGCGCATTGTGACATTCCTCCTTGGTTCAAAGTGGGGGACGATTTTTTATCGTCCCCCTTCTTTTCTAATTCTATTTCTGTTTCAGGCCGAGTTCGTCAATAAGGGGATAAATCCAGTCAGCTTCTTTTTTAAGCCAGCTTTC
This sequence comes from Aminobacterium thunnarium, assembly GCF_055390565.1. Classification (NCBI taxonomy): domain Bacteria; kingdom Thermotogati; phylum Synergistota; class Synergistia; order Synergistales; family Aminobacteriaceae; genus Aminobacterium; species Aminobacterium thunnarium. Next base: position 2,115,269 of record NZ_AP042412.1, on the reverse strand, counting down.
AAAGGCATCTCCACCTGAGAAACTTGTTCCTGCACAGAGAATACTCGTAACGTCTTTTCTGAATGCTTCTGATTTCTGAACTTGATCCAAAGCATCTATCCATGCTGCTCTAACATCTTCAGGCATGTTTTTAGGGCCGGAAATTCCTCTCCACTGAAAGAGCTTTACGTTAAGTCCCTGCTCTTCACAGGTCATAACTTCTGGGAAAAGGGGATGGCGTACCTCACCCATGGTTCCAAGAATCTTAATTTCGCCGCCCTCCCAATGGGAATAGATTTCTGCGGGTTGCTGAACGATAACGTCTACAAAGCCGCCGAGTAATCCTGCCACAGCTTCAGCTCCGCTGGAGTAGCCAATGCCATCTATTTCTATTCCAGCAGACTTAATGAACTGATTAGCTGCAAGGTATGTAAAGCCACCGATTCCAGCGAAACCAATGCGCAGTTTGCCAGGATTTTCTTTTGCGTAGGTTATAAGTTCTGCAATACTATTCCAGGCTGCGTCTTTACCGACACAAATTGTTTCGTCTTCAACGATAACTCGGCCAAGGTTTGTAAAATCACTGTATTGAAAATCAACGTTGCCGATTCCGCCTAAGGTAAGAAGAGATCCATTTGATACGACAACCGTATAACCGTCGGGCTTGCTTGTCATGGTTTTGACGTAGCCTACAGCTCCACCGCCACCAGGTACGTTTTGTACAACGACAGGCTGCCCTAAAACGGGTTCAAGATGCTTGGCAAGAAGCCGAGCGAAGGTATCTGTTGACCCACCGGGGTTATATCCTACGACGATATTAACGGTGTTGTTAGGCCACTCTGCTTTAGCAGAAGCTTGTGTTGGACCTAAGAAGAAGAGTGCTGCAGCTAAAAAACAACATACAAAGAGAGCTGAGGTAAAACGCTTTTTCATATCTAAATCCCCCTTATTAATAAAATATTTCTATAAATTTATATATAAAGCTATGCTTCGTCGCGAAGAATAGCGCCTTTCCAAACGCTTTCAACATCTTTGCTGTATCGGCGAAGGTACTTGCTGTTGACTTTGCAGGGAATAGGAACCCAGCTTTTTTTACGTTCAGCCAGCTCTTCTTCTGATACGCGTAATTCTATTGAGCGGTTGGGAATATCTATAGTGATGAGATCACCATCTTTTACAAGGGCAATAGCTCCTCCCTTTGCCGCTTCTGGAGCAACATGTCCAACACAGGGACCGTGAGTACAACCAGAAAAACGTCCATCGGTAACGAGCGCGGTAGTTTCTCCTAATCCAGCCCCCATTAAAATGGCTGTTGCCGCGAGCATTTCACGCATTCCAGGGCCGCCTTTGGGGCCTTCATAACGGATAACAACTACGTCTCCCTCTTTGATTTCACCATTAAGCATGGCAGCAATGGAGTCTTCTTGAGAGTTATACACTTTGGCTGGTCCTGTATGTTTTTGCATCTTTTCAGAGACGGCAGTCTGTTTTATAACAGAGCCTTCTGGAGCGAGGTTTCCTTTTAATATGGCAAGACTTCCTTCTTTATGAAGAGGGTCATTAATAGGGTGAATAACATCTGTATCTGTGATTTTCGCGTCCTTGCAAAGTGTTCCCCATGTTTCCCCCATTATTGTCTGGACGCCCATATGGAAGTGGTCCTCTCCAAGTTCTTTAATAACTGCGGGAATGCCTCCGGCCAAGTCGAAATCTTCAAGGGAATATTTCCCAGAGGGTTTCACGTTGACAAGGTGTGGAGTTCTTTTACAAAGGCGCTCAAAATCATCTGAGTCAAGATGAAGTCCAAATTCTTGTGCAATAGCGGGAAGGTGTAAAACTGAATTTGTTGATCCACCAATAGCCATATCTACAACAACAGTATTTTCGAGAACTTCCTGAGTGACGATATCTCTGGGGCGGATATTATTTTTGACGAGATCAACAATGATTTCTCCGCTTTGTTTGGCCTGGCGATATTTTTTAGAATATACAGCGGGAGTTGTTGTTGAACCTGGAATTGAAAGGCCAAGAACCTCTGTGAGACATGACATGGTATTTGCGGTTCCCATCATTGAGCATGATCCTGAGGTAGGACAGACATTATTCTCAAATTCTTTGAATTCAAGTTCTGAAAGGAGCCCCTGCTTTACCTTAGCCCCTGCCTCACGTATTTCATAAATAGCAACGTCTTTCCCCTGAAATTTTCCTGCCAGCATGGGCCCTCCCGTAACGATGACTGTAGGAAGGTTCAAGCGCCCAGCAGCCATCATCATTGCGGGAACAATTTTATCGCAGGAGGCGATTAATACGAGGCCATCAAGTCTTTGTGCTTCTGCAATGACTTCGACGGAATCAGCTATAATCTCGCGGCTTGGGAGAACAAAGCACATTCCAAAGTTACTCTGAGTGATTCCATCGCAGATAGATATGGTATTAACTTCAAAGGGTATACCGCCAGCGGTATAGACGCCTCTTTTAACCGCCTCCGAAACTTCCCGAAGATGCTTATGTCCGGGATGCATCTCATTGAATGTATTTATAACGCCTATGAAAGGTTTGTGCAGATCTTCTTCGAGCAGACCGATACATTTTAAATGACTCCGATTTCCAGCGTGGTCGAGACCATCAACAACGTCTTTATTACTTCGTAGATTATCCAACGTAACCCCTCCATTAGAAAAAATCATATCGAATACTTTTAAGTATCCATTTTTTAATTTTATAAATAAAGTTTCCGAACATCTGTGTCGGAAAAATTACAGCTTAAAAAAATGTGCGACGTCAATGAACCTTTCTTTATAACTTTTTCGTATATGAGTGATCATCTCTTGGCGTGCTCGCTCCGGATCTCCTGATGCTATGGCATCTATGATGCGCGCATGTTCGAGATAGCTCAGGGGTTTTTGCGAGGAGAGAGGGAAAATATCAACGGAACTCGAATAGAAGCTGGAAAGATAAAAAGTATAAAGTTGCGATTTCCAGAAAATTTGTCGAAAAAAACGTTTCAAATAGAGATTTTGGCTCATATCTACAATTTTGCAGTGAATTTCTTTATTGATAGCTGTGTATGCTTTGCGATCGCTATTTTTAAAGGATTGTTCCTCTTTAAAGTTTAATTCTCTAAGATATGTTATATCTTTTCGGGAAATGGATTGGGCGGCTTCAAAAGCGGCTTCACTCTCAAGAAGTTCTCTCATCGTATATATGTGTTTCATATCTAAGGGTGTAAGAATGGGAACAATATACCCTTTTTCCCGTTGAGGATCTTCTAATATGCCTTCAGAAACAAGTCGACTTATAGCATGGCGTACTGGAGTTCGGCTAACTCCGAGTTGTTCGGCTAACTGGGTTTCATAAATACGGTCTCCTGGCTTAATGTTATGAGACATAATTTCATCGACAATATATTGTTCTACGATCTCTTCAGCTTTCTTTTTTGTCCCATCCTTTTGTCCAAGAGACATAATATGCTCCCCTCACTTAATTAAAAAGTAGCCACTCACGTATCCATTTGTATAATAATCAAAAGGACGCTTTATGTCAAATAAAAGAGGAATTTTTAAACACCCATTGCGACAGAACCGCTAATAATAAGAGCCATACCTGCCCAATGAGAGGCGAGAGGATGTTCTCGCATGAATATAAGCGCTCCAATAGCTGTTAAGAAGGGGCTGGATGCTGTTATTGGAGTGGCGACAGAAACGGGAGCAAAATTCATCGCTAATGCAAAGACATACCCTCCCACAGCCAAGCCAATACTGCCTGCCATGAGAACACTGAGCTGATCCCCACGTGAGGAGCGACGAAGAAAGTGCCATCGTTCTGGATTTTTACGCGATGTAAAACGCCATAAAATCCATGCTGAAGGCATAAGGAAGGCTGCTCTCCAAAATGTTAGAGAGATAGGGTCTATTCCATGTATAGAAATGGCCCATTTTGTTATGGGGATGGAAATTCCCCAGCAAAGGGCAGCTACAAGAGCTGAGATATAGCCACGTTTGGCGTGGGGTGTAGCGGTACTTCCATTAGTTGTACCTCTCATGCATATAAGTCCTAATACAATGAGAACGGTTCCTATTAGAACATGAAAAGTGATATGCTCATTTAGCCAAAAATAAGAAACAGCTGTTACGACAAGTGGATACGAGCTGCTGATAGCAACGGAACGACTTATGCCGAGATCTTGAATAGAACGAAAATAAAGGGTGTCCCCTACAATATTTCCAATGAATATATTAATAAAAATGGCAAAAAGAGCAAGATTGTCTGAGTGCCAGATAAGAGTTGCTGGTGCACTTACAAGAGCAATTAAAAAAGATGCGCTCAAAAAGCCGATAGAACGAATAGCACTAATTTCGAAAAAATTGAGATCTCTCATGCCTCTTTTTAAAAACAGAGGGGAAGTTGCCCAACACATTGCAGCAAGAACGCTAAAGACAAGCCCCAGCATCATCGTCATAAATCCTCGCAGTCGAAAATAATAGAATACAAAATCGCTCAAGCAATTATAGAAAGCTATCGAATTATGTCGATGGCAATAAAACGGAATAGCTAGAAAGCTATTCCGTTTTTAGGTTTATTACTCATCTTTTTAAGCATAATCGCATGTTTTGATGAATTTTAAGGAGCAATAAGGGAGGCTCCACATACCCCTCGGAGCCTCCCTTATATTGAGAGCGACGAAATCTATTTCTCTAAGACTGCAGGATCGTCTACTATATCAAGATAGTGGAAGCCCCAATCCTTAACAATCTGAACAACCATTGGCTTTATAACTTCTCCCTGCTCCGTAAACTTACTGACACCTGTAAGACCTTCGATCTCAGAGGAAGCTATAGCATCACGTATTTTTTGTGTATTGAGATCTCCTGCTGTTTTGATACTTTCGACGATAACCATGAAAGCGTCATAGGCAGAAGCTCCAACCATACATGTTTCTACGCCAAAACGTTCTTTATACTGGCGAAGATAGTCTTGAACAAAGGGACGTTTGTCGTCTCTGTCCAAGTTGGTGACGAGAACGAAATCTTCAGCAGCTTCTCCGGCTATTTTAATCATTTCGGGAGAGTCTGCGCCCTCTTCTCCAATGAAGGGAGCTGTTATGCCCATTTCACGAGCTTGTTTCAGCATAGGACCAACTTGAAAGAAATAACCACTTGATATAACGACGTCAGGATTGGCTTCCTTGATTTTAGAAAGATAGGCTTTGTAATCTTTCTCTGCAAAAGGATAAGCCTGCTCAATGAGAATTTTCGTATCTGGGGCATGTTTCTCAAGATATTCTCTGGTTCCTGTTGAGAGGGTTCGTCCAAAGTCATTATCCGCATGTATGAGTGCTACAGATTTTGCTTTAAAATTACGAACAGCTACATAGGCGCATGCTCGGCCTTCCACTTCACCCAACATTCCTACGCGGAAACAGAAATCACCAGCAGATGTTACTTCGGGGTGAAGGGCATAGGCAGCTACAAAGGGAATTTTTTCTTCCTGGAAAATAGGAGCAACCGCTCGACTTGGGAAGCTGTAAGATCCTCCTACAACTCCAATAACGCCATCTCTTTCGATGAGTTTGTGGGCAAGAGCCACTGCCTCTTTGGGGTCAGCTCTGTCATCGTAGGCCACAAGTTCAATCTTTTTCCCTAAAACTCCACCTTCGGCATTCACTTTTTCTACAGCCATAACGACAGAATTCTTTACATTAATACCATCATCGGCTGCTGGTCCTGTAAGGGGGGCAAGAAGACCAATTTTAATCGTATCTTCAGCCCAGGCAAGACTGCAACTCAACACAAGAATAAAGCAGAAGGCAATAGTTATAACTTTGGTCCACCGACTTTTAACCATTACTACAACACCTCCTAAATATAGTTTAAAACTAGATCCCCAGATATGCTTCGCGTATTCCAGGATCATTCATAAGCTCTTGTGATGTTCCCTCCATAACTAAATTACCAGCTTCGAGAACATAGCCTCTGTGTGATATTTTTAAGGATGCGAGGGCGTTCTGTTCGACGATAAGAATGGTGATTCCAAACTCTTTATTGATATTCTGAAGAACTTCAAAAACTGTATCTACGAGTTTAGGCATGAGCCCCATCGAAACTTCGTCTACCAAAAGTATGTTGGGATTTGAGATGAGGGCTCTGGCTATAGAAAGCTGCTGCTGCTCTCCTCCCGAGAGCGTATTTGCCGCTTGATTCTTTCGAGATTGAAGAATAGGGAAAAAGGAGTAAATCCATTCAAGGTTTTTTGTCAGATCGACCTCCTTTCTCATTTTATATATTCCAATGAGAAGATTTTCATACACTGTCAGATTGGGGAAAACACGTGCACGTTCAGGAACGAGACGTATCCCTTTTCTGGCACGTAAATGGGCGGGAAGTGCGGTAATATTTTCATCGTTGAGAAAAATATCTCCTGAATGTGCTGGAATTATTCCCATAAGAGCGTTCATAATTGATGTTTTACCTGCCCCATTTGCTCCTATTATTGAGACGAGCTCCCCTTTTTCCACATGGAAAGAGACACCATGAACGGCTTCAACTTGTCCGTAGCTGATATGAAGGTTATTGATGTTGAGCAGCATCCTTTTGTCCCCCTTTGCCCAGGTATGCTTCTATAACATCCGGATTTGATGTGATTTCTTCAGGTGATCCTTCTGCAAGCCATGCTCCTTGATTAAGAACGACAATGCGATTACAGAGTTTCATAGCGACTTTCATATTGTGTTCTATGAGGAGAATTGAAACGCCCTGTTCTGTAAGAGAAAAAACGAGGTCCTCCATTTTCGTGATCTGTTCTTGCCGCAGCCCAGAAAATGATTCGTCAAGAAGCAGTAATTTCGGTTGAAGAGCTAAGGCTCTTCCTATTTCAAGACGCCTGAGATCCCCGAGAGGCAGTGTTTCTGAAAGTCGATGAGCATAGTGTTCTAGCCCGACTTTTCTGAGAATGTTCATAGCTTGATCTTGTATATCAGACGTTTGCCAACGATGGGTAATTGCTTTGGAGGACGGGTAGTACTTAACCCCCAAGGCAACCATAATGTTTTCAATAACCGATAGGTGGGAAAAGGGTTTTACTATTTGAAAAGTGCGCCCTATTCCCATGTGGGCAATTTCATGGGGAGAACATCCATCGATTCGGTTTCCGTTAAAATGAATACTTCCCTGAGATGGTTTATATATGCCGGAAATCATATTGAAACAGGTCGTTTTTCCCGCACCATTTGGACCAAGCAGCCCAAAGATGTCTCCCGTTTTCAAATTGAACGAAACATTATTGACTGCTTGAAGACCTCCGAAGTTTTTCGATAGGTTTTTAACAGAAAGAAGAATACTCATTATCCATTCCCCCTCTCTTTACGAGAAAAAATAGAAAGGAGAAAACTGTTTTTGCCAAGAAGTCCCTGAGGTTGAAAGCGAATCATAAGTAAGAGCAGTGCACTATAGAGCAGCATACGGTAGTTTGCCAGAGGACGAGCCAACTCAGGTAAAGAGCCTAGGATAAGAGCGCCAAGAAGAGGGCCCCATAATGTTCCCATACCACCAAGAACGACAAAAGAAAGCAACATGACTGAGACTGTAAATCCGAAGTCGGAAGGAGCAATAAAGTGCATCTGGTGAGCATAAAGGGCTCCTCCAACACCAGCTATGGCAGTTCCCATAACGAAAGCTATAAGCTTAAACCGCATAGGAGATATTCCCATACTTGAAGCAGCTGTTTCATCTTCGCGAAGGGCTATACAGGCCAACCCCATCCATCGTTTGGCAAACCATCTGTTTATCAAGACGACGAGTAAAAGTACGCAGAGACAGAGAGCCAAATAATTTCCCCCTTTAAGTTTGGTACCCCAGAAGACGACACGAGGAATACCTCCAAGACCGAGAGCTCCACCAAAGAAGGGAATATAGAGGAAAATGGCTTCTACTATGAAGTTGATGCCGATAGTCGTAATGGCTAAAAAATCATTCTTAACCCGAAGGCTGGGAAGGCCGCAAAGAATACCTATAATGGCGCTGATAAGAATAACAATAGGGAGGGCCCCCCAAAAAGTAAGTCCGGCTTTTGTTGTAAGAAGAGCCGCGGAATAGGCTCCGATTCCGAAGAAAGCGGCATGGCCGAGAGATATTTGTCCAGCATATCCTACAATAATATTTAGACCATATGCGACAATAGCGTAAATGGAAATGAAGATAGCAACAGTGATAACGTAACTCATAGTTGACCCCCCTTACCCTTTCCTTCCAAAAAGGCCTTGTGGTTTCCACATGAGGACAACGATCATAGCGATAAAGGCCAGAGCATCTCGAGGAAGGGGAACGTGAGCAAAACCGATAAGAACCGTTTCAGCGATTCCTAAAGCAAGAGAAGCAATAACTGCTCCGGGAACAGAACCTAACCCTCCTACAACGATAAGAGCCAGTGCCTTATAAGCGGGTACAGCCCCCATTCCCGGGGAGACAGTATTGTAGTAAATTCCCACTAAAACTCCGGCGAGGGCAGCAATTGCAGAACTGATAAAAAAACTGAGGTCTATAATACGTTGGCTGTTAATCCCAAGAGAACTGGCAACAGCCATATCTTGAGAGGTGGCTCGCATAGCAAGCCCTGTTTCTGTCTGTGTCGAAAAATACCAAAGCAGGAAAAAGACGAGCGCGGTAATGATGTAGATTCCCATAAGATTTGATGAAATAACCATTCCCTTGATTTTTAGAGTAGGGAAAGGAAGCGTCAAAGAGTAGGTTTGTACAGTTGGTCCGGCAATGAGACGAATAAGCTCTTCCATGCCGGTGAAAATAGCAATACTACTTATTAGAGGAACGTAAGGAGGAAATTTCAATAAGGGGAAATATATGTAGCGCTCTATTGCAACCCCTAGAAAACCGCAGAAAACCATACTCGCAATCATGGCAAGAAAAATATTTCCAGTTAATGAGTATATACCAATGCCTATATAGGCTCCAACCATATATACCCCAGCATGAGCAACATGAAGTATACCAAGAATGCCATAAACGAGAGCGAGCCCAAGAGCAATCAGAGCATATGTTGAACCTGTGGCAAGACCGTTTAAGATTTGTTCAATAAGCAAATACATTCCCAAAATCACCCCAATGCTATGCAAAAAATATTATTCAAAAAATTTGCCGCAAGAGAGAAGGAAGAGCGACAAGCTCTTCCTTCTCTTTATCTTTTTATAGGGTTATTTCTGCTTCCAGGCTTTATTTACAGTATTTTTAACAAGGGTATCGTTAGGAATGAATGGAAGGGTGAAATGATAATCTTCAGTGTATTTTTTGTTGATGTTTACGGCGACTTCTATAGCGTGATCGCAGCGGCTCCAAGCCCTTCGGGCGACACCGCTTAAAACGTCCCACATCATAGCTGATTTGATAATTGCATCTGCCTCTTCTGATCCGTCAAGAAGCAGACCAAAGCCACTGTTTATAACCTTACCTATGCCAACTCCTCCTCCATTATGGAGAGCAACGAGAGACATGCCTCGTGCAGCATTTCCTGCAAAGCATTGAGAAGCCATATCGGCGCATATGTTGCTGCCATCCTTAATGTTTGAAGTTTCTCTGTAAGGAGAGTCTGTTCCTGAAACGTCGTGATGATCTCGTCCAATCATAACGGGGCCTATTTCTTCATCTCGCACCATTTTATTGAAGGCGAGAGCTATATTCCTTCGGCCTTCTGCGTCTTGATAAAGTATTCTGGCTTGAGTGCCTACAACAAGCTTATTCTTTTCTGCATCTCGAATCCATATATAGTTATCGCGATCTTGAGGACGACGATGAGGATCAATACAGTTCATAGCTGCGTGGTCGGTTTTTGAGAGATCTTCTGGTTTGCCACTTAAACATACCCAGCGGAAGGGGCCGTATCCGTAATCGAAAAGTAAGGGGCCCATTATATCTTCAACATAAGAGGGGAAGATGAATCCTTCTCTTGTGTCTTCTCCGTTTTTGCAGATCTCTTTGACGCCAGCATCAAATATGGCTCGCATGAAAGAGTTTCCATAATCGAAGAAAAAAGTGCCTTTATCGACAAGTGCCTTAATACATTCAAAATGTTTCCTAAGAGTGGCGTCAACAAGGATTTTGAATTGTGCAGGATCTGAGTGAAGCATTTCAGTTCGCTGTTCAAAGGTTAATCCTTGGGGGCAATATCCGCCATCGTATACGGCGTGGCATGATGTTTGGTCTGAGAGTAATTCTATATGAACACTTTCTTTAACAGCATATTCAAGCAAATCGACAATGTTCCCATGATAGGCGATGGAAATCGTCTCTTTTTTGTCCATATATTCTTGGGCCAGGGTGAAAGCTTCTTTGGCATTGTCTACAACTCGAGAAACCCACCCCTGATCGTATCGAGTCTGAATACGGGAAGCATCTACTTCAGCAATAATGCCGACGCCTCTAGCAATTTCTACAGCTTTTGGCTGGGCTCCACTCATGCCGCCCAGGCCTGAAGAGACGAAAAGATGTCCCGCTAAATCTTCATCATTTTTGAGGCCGAGATGAAGACGTCCCGCATTGATAATGGTGTTGAATGTGCCGTGAACAATACCTTGAGGGCCAATATACATCCATCCACCTGCAGTCATTTGTCCGTAATTTGTAACACCTAACTGCATAAGGCGATGCCATTCTTCCTGATTATCAAAGAGTCCGATAAGAAGACCGTTTGTTATGATTACACGAGGAGCATCTGGCTTTGATTTGAAAAGTCCTACTGGATGTCCTGAAGAGACGACAAGTGTCTGGTTGTCAGTGAGTTCTTCCAGATATTTTTTAATGAGACAGTACTGCATCCAGTTCTGGCAGACCTGGCCTGTTTCGCCATAGGTAACGAGCTCGTATGGGTAGAGTGCCACATCGAAATCAAGGTTATTATCAATCATTACCTGAAAGGCTTTTCCTGCAAGACACTTTCCCTTGTATTCATCTATAGGTTTACCATAGATACGTTTCTTGGGTCTAAAGCGATAGCCATAGATACGTCCTCGCGTTTTGAGCTCGTCCATAAATTCAGGGGCGATCTTTTCGTGAAGTTCTTCGGGTATATAGCGGAGAGCATTTTTCAGCGCAAGTTCGGTCTCTTTTTGATTTAGAGTCCATCCTCTGTCTGGAGCTCTTCGAATGTTTTTCTCAAACTCCGGATATTCAGGAAGCTCGGCATCTAATTTAATGGTCATTGCCTCAGAAACTAAATGATTTGTACTTTCCATGAAACACACCTCCTCTGAGTCAGAAAAATTTTCTATGCAACTAAAATTCCCTTTTTATATACGGAAATTACTGGTGATACGCCGGCATGATAGGCGAGAATTGCGGGAGATTCACCATCGAGAAGTAAAAAGTCGGCTTGCTTCCCTACTGTGAGACTGCCTATACGATCTTCCATGCCGAGAGACCATGCCGCGTTAATTGTTGATGCCACAAGAGCTTCTTCCACGGTCATATTCATATTCATTACTGCGAGACCGAAAACAAAGGGCATGGATTCGGTAAAACACGATCCAGGATTGCAATCAGTAGCAAGAGCAACGGGAACATCAAGTTCAATCATGCGTCGTGCGGGAGCGTATGGCTTTCGAAGGCTATATGCTGTTGCAGGAAGAAGGTTGGCAATAACCTTCCCTTGAGCCATGGCTTTTAAATTTTCTTCTGAAGCGGCAAGAAGATGTTCTGCTGATACTGTTTGAAGTTCTGCTGCAAGGCCTGCGCCTCCTGTATCATGAACCTCATCAGCGTGGATTCGTGATTTGAGCCCATATTTTTGCGCTGCCTGAAGAATTTTTCGACTTTGCTCAATGGTGAAAACACCTTCCTCGCAAAATACATCGCAAAATTCAGCTATTCCCTGCTCGGCAACGGCAGGGATCATCTCGTTGGTAAGAATGTTGACAAAGGTGTCTGGGGCTTCTTTATATTCTTCTGGAATAGCATGGGCTCCCATGAAGGTGATGGCGACGTCAAGGGGTGTTTCTTGTTGAATTCGACGGATGACTCGCAGCATCTTCAGTTCAGTCTCAGTTTCAAGGCCATATCCGCTTTTTATCTCAATTGTCGTTGTGCCAAAGGAGAGAGCGGAAAGCACATTTTCAAGAGTTGTCTGAAAGAGTTCCTCTTCGCTTGCTTCTTTTACGGCTTGCACAGACGAAAGAATGCCTCCGCCTGCCTTTAAAATGTCGAGATAGGGGGTTCCGGCAAGTCGCAAAGCAAATTCCTTTTCTCGTCTCGCCGCGAAGCAAATATGAGTATGGGGATCGACAAATCCAGGGATAAGGCAGCAGCCTTGGCAGTCGATTTCCATATCAACATCATGGAAAGAAAGACCTTCTAAAACATAACCTTCCTCTCCTATCTTTTCGATGAGGCCATTACGGCAATAGATTGCGCCATGAGAAATGGTGTTAACTTTTCCCTGATCTTTTCCCGAGAGTGGGCTGTCTTTAGATTCTGGGGTAACAATAGTTGCGTTTCGGAAGAGTGATGTAATCATGCTTGTTCCTCTCCCATCAATTCAAGCAACTTGATTTCTAAAACCTGATTTCGCTTAAAATCGTCTATTTGCATATAGTAAGCAGAGCTTTCAAGAATAGCTGCGGCGGGGATCATGCCGTATACTTCTGTCCCGTTGATCGTTACGCCCCAACGGGCTGCCTCTGCTTTGATCAGCTCAAGCACTCTGTACATGGCAGTTTGTTCATAATCAACGAGATTCATGCTAACCTGCACTAGTCCTTTTTCTTTCAAGGCAAGGCCTATAGCCTTAACGCTGGTAAAGCCTCCTGTAGAAGCACGGAGATGACGGGCAATGCTTTTGGCAATATCAACATCTGTTGTGTTGAGATTGACATTAAAAGCGACAAGAAATTTTCGAGCTCCAATAACTGTTGCACCTGCCGTGGGATGGAGGCAAGGTTCTCCTATATCGGGGCGGCGCTTTTCTTCCCTTACTTCGGTTTTGAGAGCTTCATACTGTCCTTTTCGAATAACCTCAAGGCGTTTCCTTTCAGGGTTGAGAGCTGCTTCTTCATAGAAATAGACTGGAATTTCAAGCTCATCAAAAAATCGTTTTCCAAAGGTATGGGCGAGTTCGACACATTCTTCCATTGTGATTCCTGAAATAGGAGTAAATGGAATAACGTCAATAGCTCCAATACGTGGATGAGCTCCCTGGTGAGAGTTGAGATCTATGGCATCTCGAGCTACTTTAGATGCTTCTATAAGAGCGTTGCAGATAGCTTCAGGTTTACCTGCCAGACTCACAACCATCCTATTGTGATCAACGTCAGCTCTCGAGTCTAGAACGTAACATCCCTGGTGGCGCCTAAAGGGGGCAAGAATGGCATCCATAACATCTTGCCGTCTTCCCTCACTGAAATTCGGAACACACTCTATGAGTTTCGGCATGGGTAAAATCCCTCCATTTTTATAATTGTGATGATATTTGTCTTCCTGCTTCCTTAAGAAGGTTCAGAAGTATTTCAACCTGGCCGTCAAAACTTGAAGAAAGGCCCGCAAGGCCAAGCTGGCAGATAAATTGATTGCTATGGTCGAAAACCGGAATACTTAAGTCTCCGGCATTTATCATCCATTCTTCTTGACTGAAAGAGTATTTTTCCGTCTGAATTTTTTTAATTTGCTCTTTGAGTTGATCTGGATTGGTAATAGTTTTTGAAGAAAAACGTTCAAGTTCTTGCGAGAGAACGATTTCCTGAATTTCAGGTTTTGCGAAGGCAAGAAGTATTTTCCCCGTTGCTCCTGCATGTAGAGGAATAGCCATTCCCTTATGGGCGACAAATTTCAATGCCGTTTCCGGTTCCACAGAATGAATACACTTTCCTCCAGTTCCATTAAGAACAGAAAGAAGAACGGTTTTTCCTGTTTTAGAAAGAAGATCTTTCATATGCGGATCGCAAAGTTGAATCAGTTCATGGTAGAAAGCTCGTCGATTGAAAAGGAGATAAAAACGTATGCCAGTCCTAAATTTTTCTGTAATTGGATCTTGATAGACCCACTCATCTTTTTGCAGGGAATGAAGAAAGCGATGGACAGTTGTTCGTGGAATGCCTGTTTGTTCTTCTATTTCTCGAATACTCAGAAGGTTGTCTGCTTTACTCAAAGTTTCCATGATAGTAATGATGCGATGGATAGTATCATGACGGGAAGAAGAAGGTATCATCTATACACTCCTTTCAGAATGGGACATATTGTCCCAAATCAGTAATCACGTTACTCCAATGTATATAAAAAGTCAACTATAGAGGGTTTTGCCATCATTTTGCTATACTGTAAATTAAGAGCGAAAGGGGGAGAAACTATGAATTACAGAACAATGCCGGGGATGGATGAAGAACTCTCTATTCTTGGTTTTGGATGCATGCGTTTGCCATTAACTTCTGAAGGAATAATTGATGAGGGCGAAGCTACAAAAATATTGCGTTATGCTATTGATCATGGCGTAAATTATGTAGATACGGCTTGGCCCTATCACAACGAGATGAGCGAACCCTTTGTTGGGAGAGCCTTACTCGATGGCTACCGTGATAAAGTCTATCTCGCAACGAAACTCCCATCATGGCTTGTAGAAAAGCATGAAGATATGGACTCCTTTCTTAATGAACAATTGCGACGTTTACAGACAAAAACAATAGATTTTTATTTGGTTCACTCATTAAATAGAGAACGTTGGAATAATATGGTGAAGAACGATGTCTTTTCTTTTCTTGAAAAGGCTATAGCTGATGGCCGTATTCGCCATGCAGGGTTCTCTTTTCACGGAGAGTATGAGCTTTTTGAAGAAATTTTAGATGCATGGCATTGGGAATTTTGTCAGATTCAATACAACTACCTTGATGAAAATTATCAGGCTGGAACTAAGGGATTGAGAGAAGCTGCTTCTCGTGGCCTTGGCGTTATTATTATGGAACCTCTCCGAGGCGGCAAGTTGGCAACGAATGTTCCAGAGCCCATTCAGAATCTATGGCAAGAAGCGGAAGAAAAAATGAGCCCTGCTGCTTGGGGTTTAAGGTGGGTGTGGAATCACTCCGAAGTATCTGTTGTTCTAAGCGGAATGAATTCCCTTAACCAAGTGAGAGAGAACATCATTGTGTCTGAAAAGGGAGAACCTGGCACTCTTTCCCATCATGATCTGGATATTGTGGAAAAGGTAAAAAATGAATATAAGAAACGGATGAAAGTGGATTGCACAAATTGCCGCTATTGCATGCCTTGCCCGCAGGGTGTCAATATTCCTGAATGCTTTAATCGCTATAATATGGCTTTCATGTTTGATGATGAAAAGATGGCAAAAGATACATATTTTGTATTCGTAAAAGATTACGAGAGGGCAAGTTTATGTGTCGAATGTGGAGCGTGCGAGGAAGTTTGCCCTCAGAACCTTCCTATTCGACAGTATTTGAAAGATGTTGTTGATCTTTTTGAGGCAGACAAGGAAAAAGAGTAGGATTTGGCGATCTTTGTTGAAAAAGGCAAGCCGAAGATAAAACTATTGAGTCTTTTCTTCGACTTGCCTGATATTAGGTTTTGCAGAGTTAGAACATTTCTATAAAAGCGCTAATACGTGTCGATAGTTGTCCTGTATCGCTTCTTGAGTAATCGGTTTCCAAAGAAAGATAAGGTATATTTTTTTGTTCCCGAGCAAATTCTCGAATAGTATAGGTTTCTATATTGTAGGTATGGCATGCTTGTAAAACGACTTCCACAATACCGTCAACATGATATTCGTCAATAATATCGGAGAGTAGGTCAAGGCGCCCCCTATTAGGAGTCAGACATGAACAGCTGATCTGTAGATAACGCTCTGTCAATGCGTCCATAGGATGTTTGTTCTCATCCACAAAGCGAGATACTGATTTGAGGCCGCCACATGTTTCAAATCCTACGACAGCCCCTCCATTGTCCTCTATAATTTCGACAACTTTTTCAACATTCCCACCAATAGGACATCCAGTAATGAGTATGCGCGGCTTTGATGGTGAAATTCGCCGTTCCCCTTTATCCCAAGCTTCTTTAACAAGATGAGTAATCTTTTCGATTTTTTTAATTAGTTGTTCTTTGTCAAAGGTCTTGTCTGCGTATTCTGTCATAACGCGAATCTCTCGTCCCGTAATAGCTGGAGGTGTAAGGGCTGCGAGTCGGTAAAATTCGATGAGAGCTTTTCGCTCCCTGTTTAGAAGATAAATTTCCCTCTCAAGGTCATCGTCAGTGATAGCAACGTGAAAAGTCTCTTCGATTTTTCTCTTAAGAAGATACATTTCCTTTCGCCAATACTCGAAATCTTCTGGGCGACTATTGGTTTGTGGTAATTGCATAACGTGCGTAGGTTTTATTTTATTTAATAATTCGTACATCTTCTTTTTGCCGTCACACGTTGTTTCTCCTACTACAAAATCACAGAAGTGAAGGTATGGACACGTATCCGTTAATGCGTATCCGTAACTAGATTTAACAAGAGGACACAGATTGCGGGGAAGATGTTGTTCTGCAGGAGCAATACTTTTTTCTCCAGTACCACAAAGTCCGACAGGTATAGCTTTTCCTGCATAAATAAGCTCTTTAGGGGAAAAGGCGCAATAGTAACCGACAACCTTTCTTCCCGCTTCACTTGCTTCTTTTATATATACAGTACCATCACGCAAATGTTCTCGAAGTTCGTCAAAAATCTGATCAGTTGATTGGGTCATCAGTATTCCTCCTTATCTGCCACGTTAAGAGCTTTGACTGCTGCACCTATCGCTCCTATAAGTTGTGGAAAGGGCAATGTCACGAGAGAGCATGGAAGAGATTCAGAAAGAAGAGATGCGGTTCCTTCAAGAGAGGCAATTCCGCCACTGAAAGCGATCTTTTCTGTTGATGGAAGAGCACCTAAAAGAGGAGCGATCTTGGCTGTCATAGAGTTGAAAACTCCCCGAGCGATTTTGCCCTCATTGATGCCGTCATTAAGAAGAGAGATCACTTCGCTCTCAGCAAAAACGGCACATACTGAGCTAATGGGAACACCTTTTTCCTCATTTTGGGCCAGAGTAATGAGTTCATTAATATTTCGTCCGAGAATATGGGCCATGTTTTCCAAAAAGCGTCCTGTTCCGGCAGCGCATCTATCATTTAAGCGAAAATCAAGAACATGTCCTTTCCCATTCATACATATGGCTTTGCTGTCCTGTCCGCCAATATCGAGTAAACATCGAGTTTCTGGTGCCATCATGATAGCTCCGGTGGCATGAGCTGTAATTTCTGTTATTACATTCCCCCGAGGAATAAAATCTTTGAGGCGATGCCGTCCATATCCTGTTAAACCAACTATAGAAGCATCAGGAAGACTTTTTATAAAATCTTGGATTTTACCTGGAACTGCTGCTTGAACAGAATAGTCGACAATCTCTTTATCATTCATCAAAACCCATTTAGATGTGCGACTACCCCAATCTATGCCAATTACCTGAGTGTTTTTAGAAGAGCGTCTATGCGTGTTCTTAATTGGCCTTCATCTCCCAACGTTATATCCTTCTTTGGTTAATTCTTCATACGAATAAAAATTATAACCAAAGAGAAGAGAAATAACAATAGAAGCCAAGGAAGGGGTTCCCTTGGCTTCTATAAAAACGTGCTTGATAATAATTAACGATTATTGAACTTAAAGAACCGCTTTAACCATTCCTCCATCAGCGATGATTGTCTGTCCTGTAATATAGCTATTTGCTTCAGAAGAGAGAAAAACAGCAAGACGGGCATATTCATCAGGCATGCCATATCGTCCTAAAGGTATCTGATCTATTGCTTGGCGACTTACTTCTTCAACCGAGACTCCTTTTTTTGCAGCTAAAGCCTGGTCGAGCTGACGTATTCTCTGTGTGTCAAAACGTCCTGGTCCTATGGCATTAATAAGAATGTTGTAAGGAGCGAGTTCTTGTGAGAGAGTTTTTGTCAATCCAATAACGCCCAGTCTGAATGTATTCGAAAGTATAAGATTTTCTATAACCTGTTTCACGGAAGATGATGTGGAGTTGATGATCCGTCCCCATTTTTGAACCTTCATGAAAGGAAGAACTTCTCGAATTGTACGGACGTAGCTGAGAAGATTAAGCTCAAAAGCATTTTGCCATGCTTCATCATTGAAAGTTTCAAAGGTTCCTGCAGGTGGCCCTCCTGCATTATTAACAAGAATCGATATAGGTCCAAGTTTTTCAGTAGTAACGCGCACCAGATTTTTTATCTGCTCTACTTGTGTAATATCGCAAGCCGTATAATAAGCTGTAACACCAGTATCGTCCGTGAGTTCTTCAACTGCACGACGTAATTTTTCTTCGTTGCGGCTGGCCATCATTGTAACAACACCCTCCATTAAAAAACGTCGGGCCATTGCCTTACCCAGTCCACTACTTGATGCCATGATGAGGGCGACCTTTCCTTTTATACCAAGATCCATTTCTTTTCCCCTCCCTTTCAAAAAACTTTATAATAGTATTCTGTAAATTCTGTTTTTATTCAAGAGGCAAGATTACTTTTTCGGCATTTTATCGGATAAAGGAAGATATTCTTCATGATAAAATTAACTGGATTTATAAATAAAGAATACATTTCTCAAAGGAGAGATTTCTATGTCTAAACATTTATTTTTTCCCGTTCTTGTCGCAAGTTTGGCCGTTGTGATTTTGTTATGGAATGCAGGAAGTGCTTCCGCAGCTTTGCCTCCCCTTGTTTCTCTTGAAGATTTTTTCAAAAATCCTGAAAAAATATCTTTTTCTCTTTCTCCAAATGGAGAATATTTAGCATATATGAAACCATGGCAACGAAGGATGAATGTATATGTTCAAAAAGTAGGTTCCAATGGTGAACCGAAGCGCCTTACAGAGGCTATATCTCGAGATATAGCCGGATATTTCTGGAAGGGAAACAATCAGATTATTTATGTTCAAGATTCAGGAGGAGATGAAAATTACCATCTCTTCTCTGTTGATATAACTGCTCAGACAAGAAAAGAGCTAACGCCTTTTTCTAATGTACGGGTTTCTGTTGTTGATGACTTGGAAGATGTGGAAAACGAGATGCTTATTGCTATGAACCGCCGCGATCCACGTCTTTACGATGTGTATAGAATTAATATTTTGACTGGAGAACTTACTCTTGTTGCTGAAAATCCTGGAGATATTGCAGGATGGCTCACAGATAATGACGGGAAATTAAGGGTTGCCGTTCGGAGCGATGGTGTACAAACGAGTCTTCTATATAGAAAAACCGAAACGGAGCCTTTTAGAACTGTTGTAACGACGAATTTCAAGGACTCTATAGATCCGCTATTTTTTACCTTTGACAATAACTATCTTTACGTGGCGTCGAATCTCCACCGCGATAAGAGCGCTATTTATCGTTATGACCCGGAGACTGGGGCTTTTCTTGATATGATATATGAACATCCTGATGTTGATGTTTACGGGCTTCTTCGCTCAAAAAAACGTAAAGTTATTACAGGTGTTCGATATATAACAGATAAGGGGCACTATCAGTTTTTTGATTCAGAAAGGGAAGAAATACAAAACACAATTGAAAAGAAGCTTCCAGGTTATGATGTTGTTGTGGCAAGTATGACCCGAGATGAAAATCGGATGCTTGTTTATGTAGGTAGTGACAGGACATTAGGAGCTTATTATTTCTACGATCGTAAGACGGGGGACTTTAAAAAACTTGCAGATTTAAGCCCGTGGCTTAAAGAAGAAGAGATGGCTTCCACAAGGCCTATTTCATATACCGCAAGGGATGGCCTTACTATTCATGGATACTTAACTCTTCCAGTGGGAGTTGAGCCTAAAAATCTTCCTGTAATAGTTCATCCTCATGGTGGGCCATGGGTTCGAGATACATGGGGATTTAGTCCCGAAGTACAATTTTTGGCCAATAGAGGATACGCTGTTTTGGAGATGAATTACAGAGGCTCAACTGGTTACGGTAAGAGTTTTTGGGTCGCTGGCTTCAAAGAATGGGGCCGCAAAATGCAAGATGACATTACCGATGGAGTGCAGTGGCTTATCGAAACGGGAGTAGCCGATTCGGAGAAAATAGGCATCTATGGTGCTTCTTATGGAGGATACGCGGTTTTGGCTGGATTGGCATTTACTCCCGATCTTTATGCATGTGGAGTTGATTATGTCGGACCGTCTAACATCTTTACTCTTTTAGAAACTCTCCCCCCCTATTGGGAATTAGGTCGTCAGATGATGTATGAGCAAATAGGTGATCCGGAGAAAGATAAGGAGTTGCTCCGAGCGGCATCCCCTGTTTTCCATGCGGATAAGATCCAATCCCCGCTTTTTGTTGCTCAAGGAGCTAACGATCCTCGTGTAAAAAAGGCCGAATCTGATCAGATAGTAGAAGCGCTACGTAGGCGAGGTGTCGATGTGGAATATATGGTAAAAGAAAATGAAGGACACGGCTTCAGAAATGAGGAAAATCGTTTTGATTTTTATCGGGCAATGGAAAAATTTTTAGCGCGTCATCTTCAGGGACGGGTTAAAGAATAAACGGGAGTAAGAGGAAGTGAACAAAAAGGGGTTTTCAGTTAAGAAAACCCCTTTTTGTATAAAAACAGCACATAGCTGCTGTTGTTGTTTCTGCTAGATTCTCCAAAAGATTGAAATCAACATTGCTTGTCGACCATAATGCAACAAAACCTCGGAATATGTTCCCTTCAGTTAGAGTGACAATAATGTCAGCTCCCTGAATCTCTTCAAAAGCCAGTAATTCGGGAGCGTTTAAAAAATCAAAAAAGGAAGAGGCCATCTCAAAAGAAGAAAAAATAGAAATATTGGGATCAGTGATAGAGAGAGGGCAACTATAAAGACATTTGCCTGAATGAATAACTTTCCCGTCTTGATAAGTTCCATGGAAAACGTAACTTTGTCTTTCAGAATCCCAAGCGACGATTAAACTTTTATGGCTTTGGGTTACTTCGCTGAACATATCAAGAATACTATCTAATAAACTGCGTCTCTCCGTTTGTCGCATGAGATGCAGTGTTGCATTGTGAAGAGCTTGAAGAGCAAATGTTTGACTTGTCAATTGTTTAACAGCACTATCCCTTTCTTCGTGAAGGCAGGAAATCGATAGCGCTTTGGAAGCAATGTTGCCAAGAAGTTCAAGAAAATTCAAATCCTCTTGTTCTAATGCTCTATTCCATTTTAAAAGACAATAAAGTCGCTGCTTTTTACTAAGAACAGGAAGAAAAACGGTCCATTTTTTTGAAAGCTGCGCGTAATGATTTTCTCCGAAGAAATTTTTGTGTTTTTCATCGATAGGAAGAGGCGCAGAAGTGAGAAACCTTTTAGTCAGAACAGCGTCGCGTTCTGGTATGGCATGAAGTTTCCCTTCGAGCAGATGAAGCATGTCTCCGTCATCGTGAAGGATCAACAAATCTTCTGGGAAGAGACTCTCTCGTATAACATCGCCTAAAAAAGCGGCGAAATATTCAAGCGGCATAGGCTCAAAGATAGAAGCAAGAGTACTTTTTGTTGCTAATATCATATAGTCAAGGCGAGAAAGACGATGCTCTATCTTTTCTTTTTCTTTGAAAGATTGCCAGATGTCGATGATTCCTTCAAAAGCGGGCAATGTTTCCAGGAATGAAGAAGATGGTTGTTGATCAAGAAGAAGATAAAATGACCATTTTTCGCCTTTTATGGAAAGCCCCCATTTCCATGTGCAAGAAAATAAATCTACGTTAATTGGGAAAGGGCTTAAAGACATCTGGTTTGAAAAAAGTGAAGCAATATGTTCGTTTTTATCAGAAAGAATAAGGCTGGAAGGAGTGATGCCAACAGCTTCAAGAAGAATAAGTTCATCCTTTCGAGATTCCAAAAGAAGGGCTCGATTTGTATAATTCGAAAGATAGTCGGCAAATCGGTCTAAAATGCCTCCATGGAGGATAAAAGACATCTTTTCGTAGAGGTCATGCACGATGATTTCACTTCCTTTCACCTTTTATTAAAGTTAATTTAAAAACCATAGTACAGGATGGACGTTTATTCGTCCACCGTAAAAATAGTTTGCCTGCTAGAATAATGTTTACATAGTTTAGTTTTTGAAAAGGAGGTTCTCTAAAGGAAAGAATATGGAAGAAAAGCTTTCTGTTTTACTTGTGGATCAAGATCTAATGACGGCTTCGGTTATGAAGCAGTTTATAGTTGCAGTTCCTGGTTTTTATGTAGCAGGTATTTCTACGTCTTTGCCTCATATTTGCGTTACTCTGCAAAAAAATCAGATCGACCTCGTTGTCTTTGAGCCTTTGGGGTTAGCGGAGAATATTGCTGAGGTTGTGGGGCGTATTCATCGTATATCCCCTATGACAGCTTTTATAGTGGTTTCATCAAAAGCAGATCAATTTTCAGTTCGACAGGCTTTAAGCTTGGGAGCTCTCGATTACGTATTAAAACCTTTTTCCTTCGAACGTTTTAGAAGGGCTCTCTATATATGTCAGGACAGGAAAAAACTTCTGAGTACCCTTCCTAAAATTTGTATGCAAAACACGATTGACGAAGTTATTGTAGCTCAGCGAGAGAGACTTTTTTTTAGCTACCTTCCCAATGGAATTCAAAAAGAAACTCTCGAACAAATGGCAGAAACTCTCTCTTCTTTGCAGGAAGCAGCTACTATTGATGAGATAGCTCAATTGACAGGCTTTTCGCGAACGACGACGTGGAGATACCTTCATTATTTGTTGAATATAGGAAGGATTGTTTCAACTCTTGAGTATCAAGTTGCGGGCAGACCGCTGAAGAAGTTTCTATATATTAAATAAAGCCCATTCTATCCCCTTCTTTTTAATTATTTTATATAGGAAAATAAGCTCTCTATCCATGAAATAAAAGGATAAAATATGAAATATTTGGTTTTTTTATTGTCACGTGGCTAAAACCAGATATGATTTTTAATCATATCTTATTGAATATTTTTCAAATTACACAAAGGGGGACATGCCAACGTGACGATTAAAGCCAGACTTTGGGGGATGCTAGCAGTTATTCTTATCGTGATTGCCGTAATGACGGGAATTACGTACTATCGAGGACAATCTATTCTTGTAGATACGATTAATAAGGCCGGTATTGAAACAACGCGAGAAGGGACAGCTCTTATTGATGGTTATTTTGAGCGTTTGACAGGTATTCTCAATACTTCAGCGGAATCTCTACGTCATAGTTGGGTCTACCTGAATCTAACTGATGAAGATAACATTGAAAATTTTGTTACCAATTTGACCAATCGGAACAAAAGAGAAGGAATTATGAACATCTATATGGGAATAGAGAAAAATGGTCGCCTCGCTGACGGAACAGGATGGAAAGAGCCGGAAGGGTACAATGTTCGTGAAAGACCTTGGTATAAACAGGCAGTCAATGCAGGCAAAGTTGTTCTTACCGATCCTTACATAGATATGGTGACCAATGAAGTCGTTTTATCTATTGCTATGCCTATTTATGATAATTCAGGAGCTCTTCTTGGTGTTGTTGCCGAAGATGTAAATTTGTCGAGCCTATCTGAGATCGTTGCGTCTCTAAAAATTTATGAGACGGGAGATTCAATGTTAATCACTCATGATGGACTTATCGTTTCTTCTCCTCATGCTGAAGATGTTATGAAGTCTAATTTATTGAAAGACAGCAAGTTCCCTGAAGCGTTAAGAAATGTAGCCCAAAAAATGCTTGATGGTGAAGAAGGATGGGCAACATATTCATATGGAGGAGTCGACAAAATCGTTTTTTATGCACCTACTAAACATGGGCTTCCTCTAGCAGTCTTTTTCCCTCTCGCTGTCATTACTAAGATTATCCGTTCTCTTACAGGGGTATTGCTTATCGTTTCGGTTATAGCCATTATCGTTATTGCTCTTATAGTCTTTACTATTGCGAGAGGCTTGGCTCGTTCTATTCGGCATATGGAAGAAGCGACAAACAAGATTGCAGATGGTGATCTCACAACAAAATTTGATACAAAGGGTAAAGATGAAATAGCCCGTATCTCAGAACACCTCAATGGTATGGTCGATCGCCTTCGTGATCTTGTCTCTTCTGTTAAGAACGAAGCTGTAGATACATCACAGCGAGCAGAGACTCTAGCCTCGTTATCAGAGGAGACTGTTGCTTCTATGGAAGAGGTTGCCGGTGCTATTAACCAAGTGTTGGAAATGTCTGAAAGCAGTTCCTCAGCTTTGGAAGAAACAAACGCTTCTATTCAGGAAGTGGCTGCTAGTGCTCAATCTGCGGCTAAATCTGCAACTGACGGTGCGGAAGGATCTTCAAAGGCAGTTGAGATCACGGAAACAGCCGTTGAGGATGTAGATTCAGTTATTAATAATATAGCGGAAGCTGTTCAGGGTTCGAAAAAAGGAGTTGAAACGATCCAATCTCTTGGACGTTCAGTTGCGGATATTTCTGGATTCGTTGCAACCATAACTTCTATTGCCGATCAGACTAATTTACTGGCTCTTAACGCTGCTATTGAAGCTGCTCGTGCTGGAGATGCCGGACGAGGTTTTGCCGTTGTTGCCGAAGAGGTAAGAAAGCTGGCAGAAGAGTCAGCCCAGGCAGCTCAAAAAGTAGAAGTCCTTATTGTGGAACTTCAAAAGAGTTCCGAAAGCTCTATTGGAGCCGCCAATGATACTGGTCGGATACTTGAGAAAACCATGAATCAGGCCTCCTCTGCGCAGGAAAAACTTCGCGAGGCTGTTGCTGCAGTTGTTAAAGTTTCTGAGGCTGTTCAGAGTATCGCTGCTGTCTCCGAGGAGCAGGCTGCATCTAGCGAAGAAATGACAAGCGCAGTGCAAACTGTTACAGAATCTACAACGGAAGTTGTTCAGTCAGTTAGTAACATCAAAAATGCTTCTGCCGAAACCACAAAAGCAGCAGAAACAATTGCTCAGGAAGCACAAAACATGTCTCAGGCTGCGGAAACACTTTTAAGTCTGGTCTCTCAGTTCAGAGTTGATTCAGGTCAAGAAAGAACAGGTCTAGTTCCTGTAAAATAAAAGGTTAATGTTATAATCAATAACCTAAAAGTTTAAAGAAGATATATTTCAAATATAAAAAATAAGAGTCCCCATGGGTGAATAGCCTGTGGGGACTCTTATTTTAAATAATAAAAATATTACAACAAGACTTGAGAAATGGGATAACTAGATTAAACTGTATGTACCATGAATTATATTGGCTATTTTTCTGCAAGGGGGATGTGGGATGTATGGGTTTTAACAAACTTGGGACGCGCATTACTGCTATCGTCGTTATTTTGATTCTTGCAGCAATTGGAGGAGTAGGTTTTTTTGCCCTTCAAAAGAGCTCTTCTGCTTTAAGTGAGGCTGCAGTGGCTTATGAAACCTCTGAAGCAGAACGTATTGCTAAAACACTCGATAATACTTTTGGTCGATTTAACGGTTTACTTCTTGCCTTGAACGCTACAGTAAAGACTCGCTTTAAACCTGTTATGGCACGAGCACTTGGAATGGATTCCTATGTTGCACAGTTTGCGGCTACGAACGTCCAATTCGTTTCAGAACTTGGTGCGCAGGTTGATGAAACCCGCGAAATTTTTGTTTGCTTCAACCCTGAGGAATTTGAAGGCGATAAAGTACATATGGTGAGTTTTTCGAGGGAGAACGAAAATTCCATTTTTAGATATTCTGAAAAAACTCCCTATGTAGTTGCAGATCTTTTAAATCGAGAAAAAGATGAGACCTCTTGGTTTTGGCGTCCTCTGGACACTAAAGAAGCAGTGTGGGGAGATATCGTCGTTCGAGAAGGTGGCGAAGAGATGATTCCCTACTCTATGCCTGTTGTGGTTGAGGGAAAGGTTATTGCCATCATAGGAATGCTTTTTGATTATTCTTTTGTACGGGATACTCTTCAAAATATTCATCTCTACGAAACAGGATACTCCTTTTTGCTCAATAGAGATCTTCAGTTTATGTATCATCCCGAGTTTTCTTTCGAAGGCCCCTCTTTTAAAGAGATAGAAGGCGGACATTTAGCTGAATTTACTAATCAGATGCTCAATGAAAAATCGGGCCTCTTTGTTCATGATATGAACGGTGAACCTGTAGCTGTTGCCTACCAGACTCTTGAAAATGGTTTCATTCTTGGTGCTGTAGCTCCTCAGAATGAGGCTTTGGCAGCTATATCTGCTCTTCGAAAAGCTATTCTTATTGGTGTATTAATTGCTATTGCTATTGCCGTACTCGTTATTTTTGCTTTCTCAAGAAGCTTGTCTGTTCCCCTGAATCACGTCGTTCAAGTGGCTAAAAAGATAAGTTCCACAGGAGATCTTTCTATACAGTTAGAAACATCTTCTTCAGTAACTGAAATTCGTGAGCTTGTAAGTGCTTTTAATACCTTGATTTTGGGGGTAGGCGAAGTTGTTGCGGCTATTCGTGAAAATGCGGAAAAAGTTCTTGAAAGAGCAGAAAATCTCAATACAGCAGCAGAACAAGGAACTGCTTCCGTTCAGCAAGTTGTCGCCTTGACAGAAAAAGTGAGTCAAAATACTCAAGACTCTGCGGCGGCCGTCGAACAAGCTAATGCGGGTGTTCAAGAAGTGGCTGCCAGTGCCCAGTCTGGAGCTAAGACTGCATCGGAGGCTGGGGAGAGCGCATCTCAGATTTCCGAAGCTGCAGAGCGAGGTGGAAAGGCTGTTGATGCTATTGCCAGCCTCGTTGAAGAGGTGGCGGGAGCCGGTAAAAAGGTGGGCTCTGCTATAGATGAACTTGCCGGTTCAGTCGATGGTATTACTGGTTTTGTCAATACAATTACCCAGATTGCAGATCAAACAAATTTGTTAGCTCTTAATGCAGCTATCGAAGCGGCACGAGCTGGAGACGCCGGTCGGGGTTTTGCTGTTGTAGCAGAAGAAGTTCGTAAACTTGCCGAAGAATCAAGCAGAGCTGCTTTGCAGGTAAGCGATGTAATTTCTGAAATTGCGAATCGAACAAAAACAGCGACAAATGACCAAAAGGGCTCAGAGGCAAAGGTTAATGTGCTTGTAGAAAAAGCAGCTGAGACTAAAACTGTTATTGATGATGTCGTCGATAAAATTGCCTTGGTGAACGAAAGTGTTCAGACCATTGCTGCAACAATGGAGGAGCAGTCTGCAAGTGCTCAGGAAATGACGGCAGGAATGGATAATGTTGCTAGAACAAGTCAGGAGATTGCAGATCAAGTGGCACAAATTACTCGCTCTATGGATGAGCAAGGAGAGGTGTCTCAATCTATTGCTGGCGCTGCTGGCGAGCTTGTTCGATTGAGTGAGGATATGCAACAGGCTGTTTCTAAATTTAAACTTAAACAAGAGCAAAAGAAACAAAGCACAGGACTTGTTCCAGCAGAAGCGTAGACTAGATAAGAAAGGGCCGCTCAGTAAAGCGGCCCTTTTTCGTAATAAAATTTACGACGTAAGGTCAAGGCGCTTCCGTGTCTCTTCCGTAGGTACTCCTTCTTCGTCCCAACCTCGTAATTTATAGTATTCGGGAAGCATTTCAGGAACTCGACTGAGCTTTCCCTTTCCAGGTCCTTCTGGTATCGGCTCTTTCAACAATCTAGGTGGAAGTGTATCTTCTTTTGACGGGATAAGTCCTTCCCGCAAGTTGAAAAGTCGCTCAAGATTCCAGATCCTTTCTCCGCACGTCATTATTTCATCTCCAGTATAGTCGAACCCTGTTGCTGCTTTTAAGAACGCTGCATAGTCAGAAGCATCAAGGGCAAAGGATGTGAAAAGACACATGCCTGAAGAATCAATAGTTGCGGTAAGGTCGTGGAATATTTTTGCCCACATTGGTTTTTGTGATATATCATCAGGGTCAAGCTTTTCAGGGGCTCCGAGTATCTCCGGAGAGATAAGATAACCTCTGACATGACATGCTCCTCGATTACTCACTGCATATGTCAAACCTATTCCCTGAATTCCTCTGGCATCGTACGCTGGCATCTCTTGCTTTTTTACGGTCATAGAGAGCTCTGGATGTCCATACATGTTACATAATTGCCAAGAACCTTGAGCTAATTTTTTGCCAAAGCCCTCCCCTTTTCCCATCTTCTCTGTCCAATATACGATAGCTTCCTCATTCCCAAAGGTTAGTTCAGGGCCACCTTCGAGTTCTTCTTTTGCAATGAGTTTTTTTTCATATAGCTCCATTGCTGCGGCAATGGTGACGCCGGCACTGATCGTATCGAGGCCGTACTCGTTACATAGATAATTGGCGCGAATAATAGGTTCAATGGATGCAATGCCACAACATGCGCCAAATGCGAAAATTGTTTCGTATTCAGGCCCTTCTCCTGCTTTGTCTTTTACTTTTGTTATTCGTCCACATCCTATGGGGCATCCAAAACAATGATAGTTATTTGTAAGATATTTTTCTGCTAATATCTCTCCAGATTGTTTGTCGGCGTCATCCATATATGCACCTTGCCAGTTCCTGTATGGATACGCTCCTGTTTGGTTAATAATATTGACTAAAATTGCTGTCCCGTATGTAGGAAGACCTTGGCTTGTGACAGGATGGGCTTTCAGTTTTGCCATTTTTTCTTTCAGCACTGAAGAAAGTTCTTTGGAATTTGATACATAAGGAGAATTTGTTCCTTTCACAACAATGGCTTTTAGATTTTTTGAACCCATTACGGCTCCGACGCCACTTCGTCCTGCCGCTCTGTTTTTGTCGTTCATAATAGAAGCTATACGGGAAAGTTTTTCTCCTCCTGGGCCAATACATAATACTTTTGCTTTCGCATCATTGATTTCTTCAAGGATTTTATCTGTTGTCGCATGCGTATTGAGCCCCCAAAGATGGCTTCCTTCTTTTATTTCCACATGATCATTTTCGATATACATATATACGGGATGATCCGATTTCCCTTCAATAATAAGCATGAACCAACCAGCTTTAGCTAGCTCAGCTCCCCAATATCCGCCGGAATTGCTTGATGCAATATATCCGGTTAAAGGGCTTTTGGTTATGACCATATAACGGCCGGCGGCAGGTGCACTACGGCCTGTTAAGGGACCTGTAGCGAAGATGAGACGATTCTCAGGACTAAAGGGGTCAACATTGACAGGGTTTTCGTCAAAAAGAATTTTAGAACCATATCCACGTCCACCAACATACTTGCGAAGAAGTGAATCATCCACTTCTTCTTTGCTGATTTTGCGAGAAGACAAATCTACCCGCAAAATGGTGCCTAAACGGCTTACCATGGGTGTCTCCTCCTTCTCTCCACTCTTTTATCATTCTATATGTTTCTTCTCTCAACTCTATTTCTCTATACACAAACAATCCTTAAAAGTGTTGGCTTTTTTCTCCGCATATCACCTCCTTAATCTAAAAATTAAAGGATTGAAGGTTCGTATAAGTGGTTAGCCTTCCAATAGCGCTCTAAAATCTCAAGACGAGATGAAACTTTATCGCCAAGCTCCTGGGCTATACTGAGAATAATGCAATTCAATGTACTTATTGGAGCGGCAAAAGAGTCGATGAATGAGATTGGTGTGTATGGTATTGCCACGACATGAAGGGCGTAGGTAGCTAAAGGACTTGTATATTCATCTGTTATAGCAACTGTTTGTAAGTCATTTTCTTTAGCATGACAAAGTACATTAACAGTCCATGTTGAGTATCGAGGAAAACTAATTCCTACAACGACACTTTGCTTTGGCGCATTGACAAGTAGCTCGTATGGAGTATCAAGGGGCATCAATTTTACATCTGGTAATAGCCATGACAGGTAGAATGAGAGATAGTAGGCTAGAGTGTATGAGCTTCTATAACCAGCGATATAGATGGCAGGAGCCTTAACGAAAAGAGAAGCAAGATCTTGAAGAATTTCTTCATCAAGACGAGACCTGGCCAATTGCATAGCGTTAAGATCTTTGCTCATTGCCGTGTCTAAAAGTCCTTTTTCACCTGAAGATCTATATTTTTCCAAGCGTTCGAGAGTCGATAGATGATCAATGAGCATATTCCGAATTGCCTGATGAAGTTCCAGATAGCCAGATAAACCCAATGTATAGGCGAATCGGATAACTGTCGCTTCGCTTACTCCAACATGTGAACCAAGTTGTGATGCTGTTAGAAAAGCGGCCTCTCGTGGTTTCTCTAAAATGAAGCGGGCAACTTTCTTTTGCCCCGGGGATAATTCATTCATTTTTGCTGTAATGAGTTCTTTTAACATAGCTAGTGTCTCCCCTTTTGAGTTTCTTTGTCAATTAAAAGGTCGATATTGCCCTCAAGTTGAAAAAAAATATCCTTTGAGATATCATGAGAATATTCTAACATATTTGCATATTTTAATTTTATTTTTCATGTTTTAACTCTTGTATCTTTAGCTTCACTCTTCACGCAATAGAACAGCGTTGTTGGTGAAAGAAAGGAAAGAATGAGAAGACTTTCTGTGGAGTGAGCAAAAGATGAGAAAAGGAGAATGGGGAGAGAATTTTAAAACCAACCCCCCTAGGCAAATTGCTCTTCCCCTTGAAAATGAATTAGAGTATCTGGAACAACAAGATGACAATATGTTCCAGAACCCTTCTCTTTGGTTTTCTGCCTCTCTCCATCACCCCGATCTTCTTGTATGTTTTATTGATGAAGACGGGCGTCTTCGTTTTTGGAATAAAACAGCGGAACGTGTTACAGGGTATAGTTTTGAATTCCTTTCAGGTTCAAGAAAGTGGCTTTCTTTACTCTATGCGAATGTCGAGAATTGGCAACGTATGCTTTCTTCCCTTCGGACCTTAGCTTTGATGCAGGGGGCTTCTGCAAGTATTGAGACAAAGATAAAAAGGAAAGATGGTAAATCGTGTACAATTCTATGGGCGTGCAATAATGTAATGCCCTCAGATGACTTCCCTTTTTCCGGTGTTGCTTGTTTGGGAATAGATATAACTGCTCGTGTCAATAGAGAAAAACGTTTAACGGAACGCATAACGACGTTATCTGCTCTTTTCGATAATATGGCTGATGCTGTTTTTCTTCACGAGATAGATGAAGATGGAGTGCCGGGAATATTTGTTGAAGTTAATGAGGGAGCCTGTCAAATGTTGGGATATTCCCGAAATGAATTGCTCGGTAGTTCTCCAAATTCAATCGATGTTTTTTTAAAGAAACAGGACATACTGATACTTGTGAGGCAACTTTTTCTGAATGGACATCTTACTTTCCAATCTTTTCTTAAGAAAAGAGATGGATCAGCTGTTCCCGTTGAAATTCACGCGCACCTTTTTTCATTTCAAGGAAAGCCTATGGTTCTTTCTATTGCTCGTGACGATTCAGAACGAAGAAAAAACGAAGCCTTGCTTATGGAGAATGATGAGTTTTCTTCATCAATCCTTGATCAAAGTCCTAACGCTATTTTTGTCGTTAGTCCTGATACGCGAATCCAGTATGCCAATAAATCTTTTGTGAAACAGTTTGGATATTCCTCAGAAGAAATTTTGAAACGTCCCGCTCCCTATCCATGGTGGAGAGAGGATTATTGGCTCAATATGGGAGAGCTGCGTATTGCTATGCATGAAGGTGTCATAGGTAAGGAAAAACGCTTTGTAAGAAAAGATGGCGAAGAAATATGGGGGGAAATAACAGCTGTTCCTATTCGGGATAGCAATGGGCGACTTCAGCATTGTGTTATAACGTGGAAAGATTTGACTTCATATAAGAAACTTGAAGAACAAATAAGTTTACATCAGCATCAATTGCAATATTTGTCTTCTGAATTATATGTAGCTGAAGAACGGGAGAGGCGGCGTATTTCCACAGATTTGCACGATAGCGTGGGACAAAATTTGGCCCTTTCCCATATTAAGCTTGAAATGCTTAAGAGTCAGATTAAAGAGAAGAGAGAAAAAGATGTTGTTCATGATATTCTCTCGCTTGTGGATCGTTCTATACAGGGAATGAGAACTCTTATTTTTGAGTTGAGTCCCCCAATGCTTTATGAATTGAGTTTCCATGCGGCTGTGGAGTGGCTTATAGATAAAATGGAAGACGAGCACGGTCTATGCATCGTTTTTAATGATTTTCTTGTGAGCGATGAAATTCCAATGGATATAAAAATTTTTCTTTTCAGAGCTTTACGAGAGCTTTTGATGAATATCGTAAAACATGCTAAAACGAGTGAGGCGATTATAACCATTTCTCGCTTCGATCCATGGACAGTAGCGCTAGAGGTTAAGGATGATGGCGTTGGATTCGACCTTTCTATGCTAAGAGAGTTGGGGCGGGATCCCAGTAATTTTGGTTTGTTGAGTATTCGAGAGAGGGTAAATTATCTTGGTGGCTTTATGCAGATACAAACTCTCCTTGGTGAAGGAACCAAAGTTACTCTTTTTGTCCCTGTAGAAAAGGAGGAAGAAAGGTTCGGTGACGTTCATGAAGAAAGTCAGGATTCTGCTGGCTGATGATCATCAAATTCTTAGGGATGGGTTACGAACTCTTTTAAACACTCAGGATGATATGGAGGTTGTAGCTGAGGCAGATACGGGACGAAAAGCTATTGAGATGTCCCTATCGAATCATCCGGATGTTCTTGTTATGGATGTCATTATGCCGGAACTCAATGGAATAGAAGCTACAAATCAGCTTAAAAAAGAGCTTCCGGGAATTAAAGTGCTCGCGTTATCAATGCATGCTGATCGTCATTTTGTTGCAGAGATGCTTAAAGCTGGCGCTTCCGGTTTTTTGTTGAAAGAGTGTGCTTTCCATGAATTAGCCCAGGCTATCCGATCGATTATCAGCGGAAAAATGTATCTGAGCCCGAGTATATCAAAATGTGTTATTGAGGAATATGTGGGGTATCTTTCAGGTGAAGGAAAAGAAGAGGCAGACTCTATCAGTGCGTTGAGTCACAGAGAAAAGGAAGTTTTACAGCTTATTGCAGAGGGAAAAGGAAACCGCGAAATTGCTCGTACCCTTCATATCAGCGTGAAAACTGTGGAGACGCATAAATATAATATTATGCGCAAAATAAATCTTCACTCTGTTGCAGAGCTTACGAAATATGCGATCAAGAGCGGATTGACTCCAATGGATTAAGTGATTTCCTGATGTCTTTTTAAGTGAATAGCGTGAAAGGGGCAGGGATATATCCCTGCCCCTTTCAGTTTTCTCCCGATACTCAATTTTAATCGATAGACGTACCCTTTATATCGAGCTTAGACGGCTCCAGCTCTTTCGCTGGAAAGGGGGTCGTAGAGATGCCCGCCACATGCGGGTACACCTGATAAGTTATTACTTTCTAGCGGCGTAAAGGGATCTATGGAGTATAGGGCTATCTGCAAAAAAGGGAGGAAAAAAAGATGAAAAAAGTATTTCTTCTGTTAGCAGTTGTAGCCATGGTGGCTTTTGCTGCAAGCGCAGTTTTTGCTGAAGAAGCCCCCATGACCATGGAAGAGGCGGGATTTGATACTTCGTGTCATCCATCAATTTGCACTCCGTATGACACGTTGAAGATCAATTGGAAGGTCATACCGATTAACTGCCTGATGATCAAACAGGAAGAGATCAATATGGCCACTTACATCGGGTGCTACATGCCTTGGTGCGATGAAGAGTGCATTTGGTATGCCATAGTCGCGACAGGCACCGATGAGAGAAAGATTGTCGGTAAGATCAATCTCGATATGCCCGATCACGTAACACTGTGGGCAAAACTTAAAGCTCCTTATGGAACAAGTGCTGTCGGAACACCAAACTGGACAGAACTTTCCACAGAGTACGTTGATCTCGTAACAGGTATATCCAAAGTTTGTGGAGCCTGGGGAAAAGGCGGTTTGAAACTTTGCGCTGGCCCAGATGCTCAGAAAGCTGCTGGAACCCGAATCCTTACCCTTCTCATTCAGGACGCATAAGGGGTAATAAAAAGGGCGGCACTCGGGGGGGTGCTGCCCTTTTTTGTCAGTCGGGAGGGAAATAAAAAATGAGTGGAACTACGGTAATATCACGAGTCGTTCTTCTTGTGTTTCTCGTTGTTTTTTCTCCCCTGAGCGGGCGTTCAGAGGCTATGGAACTTATTGCCTTGGGAAGTTGGTCATCTCTTGTTATTGGTGCTTCCGCTTCCAATGGCCGAGGTATACGAGAGAGTGATCCCTCCATTGTGAGCCTAGGCATTATCAATACGCGGGATCAATATGCCTTATGGAACCTGGAGGCAAAGATCGTTGAGGGAGCACAGATACCTGAGGGAATACAGATCTGGATTCGCCGCACAGGTAATGGTATGGGAACAGGTTGGGTTCGGGGAGGCACTTCGTATCAGCTTCTCGATCCATCAGGAGCCACCCTTTTTACGGGAGCAGGAGATAGAAGTCATATAACGCTTCAATTGAAAATAACAGGTATTACTCCAGAAACACCGAAAGGCGTATATGCTCCACATATTGCATTTACGGTGGTGGATTTATGATGAGAAGAAAACTATTTTTCATATGTTTCTGTGTAACGGCGATTCTTCTATTTGTAGTCCGTCCGGAGTTTGCTCTGGCAAGTAATGTGGATGTTGAGGGAGATTTAACATATCGTTTTACAGTAACGCCAGGACAAGAAATTCGTGGACAGATTGTAGTAAGAAATAACGATAAGGAACAACAGATTCAAGTGGCTATCAACCAATCTGACTATTTATGTTTTGCTGATGGAAGCAACGATTATGGTGAGCCTGGAAGTATTGCTCGTTCTAATGCATTGTGGATGACAATAACACCTCGTCATCTTGTTATTCCTGCGGCAGGAACGGCAAGCTTTAATTATGTGATTAATGTGCCGAAAGAGACGACTCTCTGCGGATCATACTGGAGCCTGATCATGGTTGAACCTATAGATCAAATACAGTTGCAACCTCCTATTGATGCAGATGGCAACATGGCTTTTGGAGTAATGACGGTCTTTAAATATGCCATCCAAATGATTACAGATATCGGAAATACGGGAGTTCGCGATATAGAGTTCGCTGATAAAAAGCTTATAAATGCCGGGGGCGTGTCTGTTTTAGCACTCGACATTGCAAATAAAGGAGAACGTGTCATTCGCCCTGTCGTCTGGGCTGAACTTTACGATGAGCAGGGTAACCATGCTGGCCGCTTTGAAGGGGGAAGGCGATGGATTTATCCAGGGAGCTCATGTCGTTTTGAGATTCCGTTTAAAGATGTTAAGGCGGGTCAATATAAGACCCTCATTATCGCTGATGGTGGAGAGGAAGAAGCTTTTGGCGCTCAGTATGCCCTGATACTAAAGTAAAGAGGGTGAACACTATGACAGGCGGAGGGCAGAAGCGAGTATTTAGAGTTCTACTTTTTCTCGTTTTTATATTGTGGCTGCTTCCTGGCCTGACATGGGCACAGACAAAGGGATACGGGGTTGAAGTTCGAGCTCGTTCCCCATTACAAATTAGTACAAAACCAGGACGCATTGTCAGTATTAGCGTTCTTGTGACAAGTTATCAACCCGCGCTTGAAACATTTATAGAGGAAATTGATTTGCCTCAGGGGTGGCAACCTCTTATGCCCCCTGGACGATTTTCAATTCCTTCGAGAGGAAGTGTGACACGTGTTCTTGCTTTTCAGATTCCTCCCTCAGCTCGAGTTGGAGATTATGAAGTAGTTTATTCTGTAAAAAACAGGCGGGATTACGGGGTATATGATGAAGAGATTTTCACAGTATCCATTCTTGCTGTTGAAGGCGTAGAGCTTATTTTAGTTAAAAAACCGGTAGCCATTATAGCGGGGCAGCACTATGAAGCTGATTTGCAGCTTATTAATAGGTCGAATACGACACGTACCTACTCTATAGACCTTCCTGATCGTGACGAAAGGTTTCCTGCTACCATCTCTCCAAATGAAGTAACATTGAATGCGGGTCAAAGCGCCGATTTGAAATTAAAGGGGAAAATTTTTCAAGGAAGCACTTCTCGATTCCATTTTGTTGAAGTTCGAGCCGTTGTAACTGGAGATGGGGGGCCAGATGCTACAACTCTTGTTGTCGATCTTGATGTTATTCCAAGAGGAGGAGGGGAACTTGATATATTCCACGTTCTTCCTACAGAGCTTTCAATTAGTGCCATGGGCAATACTGGAGGAGATGGGGCACATATTGAGTGGAGCGGTGAAGGTTATCTTGATGAGGAGCGCACCAAAAGAATTGATTTCCTCTTTAGAGGACCTGATACAGACGATTTCGGCATCTATGGAGATGTTGATGAATATTGGCTGAATTATTTTACTGAGACCTACTCTTTTTATCTTGGCGATCAAGGATACCCTCTCTCTCGATTAACGTCTTCTGGGGCTTACGGCCGAGGTATAGGTTTTGCTTATGAACCTATAGGAACAGGCTTTGGTGGAGGTTTACACTATGTAAAAAGCCGTTGGGGAACGCCGGAAAAAAAAGAATATGGTTTTTATGTTAGTCATAAAGTAGAAGATAACCTTGAAATAAGATTTAATGCCCTTCAAAAAGAAAGAAAGGCATATGGAAGCAAACCGGATATAGAAGACAAAATATGGAGTGTCAGTGCGGAATACAGACCGTGGGTTCATACATTACTTGAACTTGAATATGCTATTTGTGACACAGACAGAGTGGAAGCTCTTGACGACGACGCAGCTTATAGAGTCTATTTAAGAGGGAGAATGAATGGGAAGATCCCTTACTCTATTACAAAAGTAAGGGCTGGCACTGATTTCTGGGGATACTACCACGATTATGACTATATAAGTGCAAGCGTCGGCTACCCCTTTAGCGATCGTTTGCAGGGAAACATATCGTGGTATCAATATAAAGATAATCTCAACCTCAGGCAGGTTGAGGCAACATCCCAAACCTTTGAAGAACTTCTTCAGGTCTACTTTGATTATGAATTGAGCGATGGCTGGTATCTGGCTTTGGGGTACGATACTTTCACTATGGAAGATCGCTTGTTACCAGCTGAATATAATTATCATGAAAATTCGTGGTGGCTACGAGTAGGGCGGAGTATGGAGCGTTATAGTTATTCCTTTGAAGCGCGATATGCGGACCAGAGCAATCGAGTAAATGGCGAGAGTGCTACGGCATGGAATTATAACGTTTCTTTAAGTTACCAGCTTACTCCTGAACTTTATGTTTCTATTTATGGGGGCTTTGGAGATAACGATGCTCTTGCAGATAGTTACCTCATGAGATCTTCTAGTAACAGAGGTATCTCAATAATTTGGGATATTACTCCCACTCTTCAACTCTCCTGCTGGTACACAAGATACTCATATGAAGAAGATTTTGCAGATAATAGCGAACAATATGAGTTTATTGCAGAGCAAACTTTCGAAGACGAAAGCCGGCTTCGTTTTAGAATACAACGTAATGATAACAGTGGTGAAATGGAAACATCCTACTCTGTTACCTATGTAATCCCTATCGATATCAAGCTTGCCAAGAAGAAAAATGTTGGAGTCTTACAAGGTCTCGTATATGAAACTGTTGCTGAGGAAAAGCGAGGTATTCCTAATGTGGTTCTTGATATTGAGGGCCAATCTGCCGTTACTGATGAAAAGGGAATGTTTCTATTCCCCAGCCTTCTTCCTGGGGCCTATCTGTTGAAAGTTGACAGGGCTTCTCTCGGAAATCGTGTGCCTAATCGTAAAGTTCCTATTACTGTTGAGATTGCAGGTTATGGGGAGGTTACATCGATGGATATAGGAATTATCGATGGCGTTTCTTTAAATGGCACAGTCGTTCTTATAGATCCAGATGCAGGGAAAGATAAACCTGCCGACTTAGAAGGAAATAAAAGCTACCTTGTAGGAGATACATTGCAGGAAGATGGATTTCTTGAACCTGGTGGATTACAGAGTGTACTTGTGGAATTAAAAAATGAGGACGAGGTTCATCGTCGAATTACAGATAGTTGGGGACGTTTCCTCTTTGAGGGATTGCGGCCAGGGAAGTGGGTTTTGAAAGTGTACGACATTAATATCCCTTCATCATATCGTATTGAGTTCCCAGAGCAAAGCATTGATTTGGGGCCTGGGGATGCAAAAGTTGTTGAGGCTAAAGTCTTACCTCGAAAAAGAACGATAAAGTTCCTCGAAGAAGGAAGAGTCGTTATGAAACCTGGTGAGAAGTGAGGTGTGACAACATGGTGCGAAAATTATTTATTTTAGGATTTCTTATAGCCTTTCTTCTCTCCTGTGACTCGTCAGAAGGGGTCGATAGAACGGTTGCTTTCGTGAATATTTCTATTGAGGTTGTGGAGCAAAATGCTATTTCGGTTATTCAACAACCACTTTCTTTGCATAGCTACATTAATGATAGAGGAGATGCGGTTCCCTTATCGTATATAGTTACGGCTACCGGTCAGACGCCTCGTGTAGTTACAGGACGTTTAGAAGGGAATTTGCCGGAGGGTGTTCATCTTTTTGTACGGCTTGATGCCCCTATACGAGGCGAATCCACAGGCCTTCAAGAGCTAACTTCTCAAGAAGTTGAGTTATTGACGGATGTGTGGGGAATTTATAGTGTTCAGGGAAGTGGGGTGGTTCTTCTTAAGGCAGCGAATGATACCGCACGAAGTTTGGGACAAATTCAAATTCGTCTTGCGATACGAGAAACGTAAGGAGGCGTTAGAGACATGGGGGACCTTTATTCTCTTCGCAAAGAGCGAGACTATCTCTCTCGAGAATCGACTCGAAAGAGTATGGATCAACGAGAGTGGGAAATTCGTTACTTAAAAATCCTCGAGGATATCTATAGAGAAGAGCAGAAACTACGAGGACGCAGCTTGCCTAAAAGAAAAATCAACCGTGAAAATAGATCATATCCAGATTGAATAAAAGGCCTTCCTCAATAGGAGGAGAGGCCTTTTATTTTTTCTTCTGGTGTAAAATAAATAGTACTTAATAAATTTTACGTATCTGACGAGGTGGTACCTGTGCCTTTAAAAATTGGCATTGTATCTATAGTTGTTTGTTTCTTTTTTTCTTTGGTGGGAACACCTGTTTTGTATGGGATGGATAATATAAATGCTTTTGTCTCTATTCCTCCACAGGCTTATTTCATTAGGGAAATCGGTGGAGATCGTGTTAATGTGCACATTATGATTCATCCTGGAGATGACCCTCATACGTATGAGCCGAAGCCCGGACAAATGGCTTCTTTTGCCCAAAGCCATCTTTATTTTGCGATTGATCTTCCCTTTGAAAAGAGACTTTTGGCAAAAGCTCTTTCTTTAAATCCGTCTCTTCGTATTATTGATACTTATAAAGAGATAGATCAAATGCCAGGAGACCTTCATGACCCGCATATTTGGCTCGCCCCTTCCCTAGTAAAAATACAGGGACGTGCTATCCGTGATGCTTTCATTGAAGTTGATTCTCAACATGCAGATGAATATAAAAAAAATTACATCCAATTTTGTCGCAAAGTTGATGACGTGGATTCAACTATACGCAGCTTGTTGAGCCATACGATGAAAAGGGATTTTATTGTTGTTCACCCTTCATGGAGTTACTTCGCTCGCGAGTATGATTTGAATCAGTTGTCGATGGAAGTCGAAGGTAAGGAGCCTAAAGCTTCAGATTTAGTATCTCTTATTACCTTAATGAGAGAGAAACAAATTAATACTATTTTTGTCTCTCCGCAGTATTCCAA
The DNA here is from genome assembly GCF_055390565.1 of Aminobacterium thunnarium. Classification (NCBI taxonomy): domain Bacteria; kingdom Thermotogati; phylum Synergistota; class Synergistia; order Synergistales; family Aminobacteriaceae; genus Aminobacterium; species Aminobacterium thunnarium. The sequence goes on along the minus strand of NZ_AP042412.1, from coordinate 2,075,609 downwards.
GAAGATGGCAGAAAATTTGGCTCGGGAGACAAAAGCAATTATTCGTGTTATTGACCCCCTCGCTGAGGATTGGGAGAAAAATATGCTTGAAACGGCTCAGGCCATAGGAGAAAGTCTGAAATGAGCGAGATCCAGTCAATATTGTTTGAAAATGTGTCATTTGCCTACGAAAATGGAACAAAAGTGCTCGATAGAGTTTGTTTCGAGGTCCCTAAAGGTGAATTCTTAGTCATGATAGGTCCTAATGGCGGAGGAAAAACGACATTATTAAAGCTTATTCTGGGACTCGAAAAGCCTCTTTCTGGAAAGATTGCTGTGTTGGGAAAAAGCCCTGATCAAGCTTCTGCATCAGTTGGCTATGTCCCTCAAGATGCAGGTCGCAATAGAGACTTCCCCGTGACTGTTTTTGATGTTGCTTTAATGGGACGCCTTGGGTGTGGAAAGAAGACTACATTTAGTGAGGAAGATAAGAAAATTACCATGGAGGCCCTTGAACGTATAGGTTTAGCTGAAAGGCGTGACGATCTTATGGGTGAACTCTCTCAAGGGCAACGCCAGAGGGTGTTGATTGCAAGGGCGCTGGCCTCTCGTCCAGAAATTCTTCTCATGGATGAACCTTTTGCCAGTATTGATCCTGAGACCAGAGGAGTTCTCTATGAAGAACTCGCTTCTCTTGCCGGGAGCATTACGATTTTGCTTGTAAGTCATGATTTATCCGTTATTGCAAATGGAGCTACCGCTGTCGCATGCGTATGTGGGGATGTCTACTATCATAATTCGGCAGAAATCACAGAAGAAATGTTACAGATGGAGTATGGAGGAACGTGTCCAGTTGAGCTTATTGCTCACGGTTTGCCTCATAGAGTTTTAGCCCGTCACGATCATTTAAAGAAGGAGTTACATTCCCATCATGATTAATCTTTTGCAGTATGAATTTATGCAAAACGCTTTTTTGGCTGCCTTTTTAGCCAGTATTCTATGCGGCATGATGGGGAGTCTCGTTGTAGTGAGAAAGCATGTTATTGTTGCCGGAGGAATAGCCCACGGAGCATATGGCGGTGTTGGCCTTGCTTTTTTCTTAGGGGTATCTCCTATTTTTGGTACGATGGTGTTTTCTCTTGTGCTGTCACTTCTTATTGCGTGGATAACATGGCAAAAACCAGAACGAGCCGACTCTATAATAGGAGTTCTTTGGGCTGTAGGAATGGCTATAGGTGTAATATGTATAGATTTAACACCTGGATACGGTGCAGATTTAATGAGTTATCTTTTTGGGAGTATCCTTACTGTCTCAAAAGGTGACCTCTTTGCCATGCTCGGAGTCATTCTTCTCTCATTCGCCTTGGGCTTTCTGTATCATAAAGAATTATTAGCTTTTGCATATGATCCTGATTTCGCAAAGACAAGAGGGGTTCCTGTCGCTTTTTTGCATTATGTTGTTATTATCTTAATCTCAATGACTGTCGTTCTTCTAATTCGAGTTGTTGGGCTTATTCTTGTCATTGCTCTTCTTACTATTCCCCCTTCTATAGCAGAACGTTGGAGTCATTCTCTCTATTCTATGATGGGCAGGGCTTTCCTTTTAAGTTTATTTTTTTCATTTGTTGGGTTGTGGCTTTCTGCTCTTTTAAATGTAACTGCGGGAGCTACAATTATTCTCGTTTCCGCTATAGGATATGCCCTTTCTCTTTTGTTAAAAAAATAGGATCAAGAGTCTCTTTTTATGGAGACTCTTGATCCTTATTATGGCGAAATCTTTATGCTATTTTTATTGGTTCTTATTTCTGCCAGTTCAAAGCGAAATGTGCAAAAAGAGCTGACCCTATCCACAACGTATCTTCATCGATATCAAACTTCGAATTGTGGTGAGGATAGGTCTGTCCCTTTTCAGGATTGCTTCCGGCATGGAAGAAGAAGGTTCCAGGAACACGTTCGAGGAAATAAGCAACATCCTCGGCTCCCATTGATGGTTCGGGAATCTCCTTGGCTTTTTCCTCGCCGAGCACTTCTGCCACTGTGGCAAGAAGTTTATCGGTCATGGCACTGTCGTTAATGACAGGTGGCGGTCCAGGAATATATTCCACTACAGCTTCGCCCCGCATGCTGGCGGCCGTAGATTCTGCCAGCTCACGGATACGTTCCTCCATCATCTTCCGCGTCTCCACGTCAAGAACTCGAACTGTTCCCTCAAGAACGCATTCGCCAGGAATAATGTTATAGGCGGATCCGCCAGTTACACGCCCTATGGTAAGAACACCTGGGTCTACAGGGTTGACCTCGCGGCTCAGAATCGTCTGAAGACGGCAGATAAGATGCCCAGCCATAACGATGGGGTCTGCTGTAAGATGAGGTGTGGCACCGTGCCCACCCTTCCCTTTTAGGGTAATAAGGAAGCGGTCGGCAGAAGCCATCATGCCACCGTGTGAATACCCGATCTCCCCTGCCGCATATCCCTTCCAGAGGAGTCCCGAATGAAGACCGATCAGGGCATCCACTTTAGGATTCTCAAGCACGCCATCATCGATCATGGCCTTCGCTCCCACAACATTTTCCTCCGCCGGCTGGAAGATGAACTTCACGCTTCCCTTCAGTTCGTGACGGTGTTTCATAAGCAGCTGTGCCGCCCCCAATGCCATGGCCGTATGGACATCGTGAGCACAGGCGTGCATGCAACCGTTGGTGGCTGCAAAGGGAAGTCCCGTCTCTTCCTTGATGGGCAGAGCGTCACAATCGGCTCGAATAGCCAGAACAGGACCAGGCTCGTCTCCCTCGAGAAGGGCGGCTACTCCATGCCCTCCGATTCCCTTCCGAATAGACGTGGAAGGAAATCCCATCCCCTCAAGAGCCTGTACAATGTAGGCCTCCGTCTCGGGGGTCTCGAGACCAAGTTCCGGATTGGCATGAATATGGCGCCTCCACTCTATGATCTCAGACAAAATTGCTTTCGCTTCGTCTTGGATGTTTGTCATGATACAGTATTCTCCTTTCCCAAAGTTTTCAATGTAGAATACAGTATAGTTCGGATAAAAAAGAGGCAGGCTGTGTAAAGCCTGCCTGTAATCACTTTTTATTTATGGTTCTTCAGCCACTCCATAGCCATGGTGGACATTACAGCCGAACCAATCCACAATACGTCTTCGTCAACGGCGAAACGAGAGTTGTGGTGAGGATAGGTCTGTCCCTTCTCCTCGTTGCAGCTGGGGTGGAAGAAGAAGGTTCCGGGAACCTCTTCAAGGAAGAAGGCGATATCTTCTCCGCCCATGGAGGGATTCTTGATTTCCTTCACATGCTCTTCGCCAAGAATGGCTACGGCCACCTTGCGAAGCTCCTCTGTGACCTCGGCATTGTTGACGACTGGAGCTGGTCCTTCCCAGCCGTAGTGGAACTCGATGTCTCCACGCATGCCCTGAGCGACTGTACGGGCGATCTCTTCGATACGTGTTGCCAGGAATTTACGGGTATCGTTGGTGAGAGCGCGAACCGTTCCGCTGATACGGCACTCGCCGGGGATAACGTTGAAGGCTGTTCCTGCATGAATCTCACCGATGGAGATAACTGCGGGCTCTACAGGATTCATCTCACGGCTGACAATGGTCTGAAGTTCGCTGATAATCTGGCAGGCAATGCTGACAGGATCTATGGATCCGTGAGGATAGGCGCCGTGGCTGCCCTTCCCCTTCACGAGGAGCTCAAAGCGATCCATGCAGGCCATGATGCCGCTGTAATGATAGCCGATATCTCCAGGTTTGAAGTCTTCTTTCCAGATGGCTCCAGTGTGAAGGCCGACGATAACGTCGGGACGTGGATTGTCGAGAGCGCCGTCGTCGAGCATACGTTTGGCTCCGCCGTATCCTTCCTTGCATCCCTCTTCGCCAGGCTGGAAGATGAACTTGACTGTTCCTTCAAGCTTGTCTTTATTGTCAGCCAGGATCTTGGCTGTGCCAAGGGCCATGGCTGTGTGGACATCATGTCCACAGGCGTGCATGCAACCATTCTTGGAGGCAAAGGGAAGATCTGTCTCTTCTTTAATGGGGAGACCGTCGCAATCGGCTCTGACGGCAAAAACCTTGCCAGGTTTTGCTCCTTCAAGTACGGCGACAACGCCGTGACCGGCTACACCCTTGCGATAGGGAATACCCATTTCGTCAAGACGGGCACAAATATAGGCCTCGGTCTGCACTGTATCCATCTGTGTCTCTGGCATCTGGTGCAGATCCCGTCTCCAGGCTACGATCTGTTCCTGCAACGCGAGTGCTTGTTCTTTCATGGTTTCCATAAGGGAAAACCCCCTTTATACGTTGGTAAATTGTGACGCATCACACACTCATGATACGTACCGTAACAAACAAAAGGCAACGAAAGAATCGCAGCGCTGCATCCTTCAAGGATGCGGCGCTGCGGTTGATGTTTAATTCCTAAAGCAGGCCCTTCTTGTAGAGAAGACGGCCTACTGCTATCGTTCCAAAAACGGAAGCAACGATAACAACCCAGGTCTTTGTGAGGTATGTTAAACCTACGGCAGGGGCTACAGTGTAAAGAAGCAGAGGAATAGCAAAACCAGCGACTGCCAATTTGGGATATTTCAGGGTGAACTGTCCAAAAACAGCACCGAAGATAGCGGCTACAGTGTACTGTTTAAAGGCGATAGCGATAGGTTCGGGGAAAATAGCCAAAAGAGCTGCTCCAGCGACAGCTGCCAATGTTGTGAAGAAAAGGTTGGTAACAACAGAACCTGATACACCGAGAGTAGAAATAATTTCAGCTTCAGGAGTTCCGGCTTCTACTCCAACAACTTCCTGAGCTACTGCGGAACAAGGCAAACGAAGGTTGCCGATATTTCCGCTCAAGAAGGAAATATATGTTCCTGTCAGACCGAGAACAGGATAGTATGAAACAGGTTCAACAACATAAAAAGCGCCGAAGATAGCTGCAATCATGCCCCATGACTTCAATGCTACAGAGATAGGAGGAAAAACGCCAAACTTCATATAGAGGTACAGGTTGGGTAAGAAGCACATAAGCATAGGAATCAATACAGTGACAACGCCTATTTTTATAACTGGTTTTTTCCATATATTTTCAAATTCGTCGTGAGATACCATAATGAGATCCCTCCTTCAACTAAACAAGAATGACGGCTACGGCCATTCCGATAAGCATGGCTATTCCGAGGGTATATTCTCTAAGCCAGGTCAGTTTCTTGGCAAGGGTCAACATCAAGACCATACCGAGAAGACCGCCGATGGCTGCATAAAGAGGGCCGCCGCCGCCAGCAGTACCAGCCTGAAGGCCCTTGAATCCAGCCATGATATTTCTGGAATTGAGGAATCCGAAGCAACCGAGCATGGCTCCACCAGAAACGATGGCAAGCCATTTGGCATCTCCACCGCCGATTTTTTCTCGAAGATCTTCGAGCTTGTGTGTAAACAGGGCTGTAACAAGAAGCCAGCCTGTTCCATTAATGGTCATGGTCCACCAAGAGGTAGCCAATGCCATCATATCGTAATCTGCAGAACCGAATTTGACACCGAGAGCCTCAGCTCCAACTGTTGCAGCGGTGAGCTCTGTGGGAGCAGCACCGATAATGGAAAGGCGGAGCCATGTGATAGGTCCACCGACAACGGACATCATACCAACCATAACGATAAAAACGGCAATAGAAGGACCAATAGCTGAAATGGCACCAGCACGAAGACCCTGAACACATTTTTCTCTTGGGAAACCGATCTGGTCTGCAGTTTTAAAAGAAAGGCGGATATACAGAAGAGACTGAATAAGAACTATAACTACGATTGCGATGGCAATAGCCCACACACCCCAGCCATTCGCTGCTTGAAGTACTGCTTCCGGCATAATAACACCTCCATTGAAGTATGAACAGTTTCATAGCGATTAAAACACTATTACACGCTCAATAGTTGTGAGTCTGAGTTGTCACCTCCTTAGTGTGCCTTCGATTAGATTATGATTAAATAAATTCGTTACATAAAGCCTAATGATGAAAAATTAATTTAGTTTTGATTTTCACGAAGTGATTCTATCTTGTAAAAGAGGGGGATTCATCGTTTCTGGCGTACAATAAAAATGATAATAATATGTCTTATAGATACAATAAAAAGAGTATTTTAGAACAGGAGAAACTAAAATACTATTATTTGTCAAGATATTTGTCCATGAGGTACAATTTTAATGAGAGCGCAACATTTAATCGTTGTTCACTGTCATAGACATCAAATTCCATAAGCTCGCAAATTTTTCTGAATCTATATTTTAAAGTGTTGTAATGTATAGACAGTTCTTCGGCGGCAGCTTTTAATTGCCAATTGCAACGAACTATGCTTTCTAAGGTTCCGACAAGTTGCGTTTTTTTATTTTTATCGTGCTCAATAAGTTTCCCAATATAGTCATAATAAAAATTTACAGCATCTTTTGTGTTGTAAAGATTGCCAAGAAGCTTGTAGACGCCTAAATCCTTCCAAAAGATTACATGTCCGGTTCCACACGTTTTGCGTATCATTTCGAGAGCTTTTCGAGCTTCATCGTAGCTTTGATAACAACTGAAGATGCTGTCTTTTATGCTGCCAACACCCACTGTAACAGAGAATTTTGTTTTTTTAGCAACTTCTTGTTGCATTAAAGAAATGGTAGAGTATAGCTTTTTTTTGAAAGATTCATACTCTGTAAACGGCGATGGTAGTATGAAGGCAATGGAGTCGCTCATCTCTGCATACGGGATATTAGAAAATTTCATTTTTATCATTGATGTAGCAATGTAGTAAATTCGTTTTTTTATTTCTTCGAGATTTGCTACAGCTTCATCGATTTGTTTTGCCATTTCAAACTGATGTTTATAGTTATCTATATCAACAACTACGACAGTTTGAGGGCCGCGTAAATCCCAATTGAAGAGTTGGGCTCGGTTCCAGACTTCTTTTTCAAAGCGAACATTTTTTAACAAAATATCTTGAACAAACTCATCTCTATAGCGTTTCTCTGCTTCGCTTTTTGCTAGTTTTTTTTGTGTAGATATGAGAAGGGCTGATATGGCATGAGAAAGAGAGATCCCCCAGCTTTTTTGGATATCTTGGGCATCAACATCAAAAAAAAGGTAGCCGTAAATTTTATCCCCGATAGCTACAGGACGGTTGGGAATTTCTCTAATAAGTTGAGGGAGATTGGTCTCTTTGATAATTTCTACAAAAGCATCAGATTGAGCACAAAAATAGCTTTGCCCAAAAAATGTATCAATAAAGGCAATGTCTACGTGAATAAAATTGCGTAAGTTATTGAGGATAGGCTCGACTTCTTCTCCGTTCATAATAAGTTCAAAAAAAGATTGACTTACTTTTTCCGAAAAGCGGAGTTCTTGTGCTTGCGCATTGACTACTCGCGAAAGAACAGGATTGATAATATCGCTAAAAGCATAATCAATAGGAATATCAACAACTGGGAAGTGAAGACGATCGGCCGCTTCTTTAACGTTGGGAGGGAGTGTTTTTAAAAACCGCTCTAATTTAATGCCAATAGCTGCCATTCCACCCTGACTGAGGTATTCTATAATTCGCACCAAAGAATCAGGATCATCTTTTAAGATATATCCAGATGTAATAACAAATTCTCCACCATGTACCCATCGTTGTATGTCTGGAGCGTCAAGTACAGTTACTGTTGTGACATAGTTTGTATCTAATCCACTTTCTCCGGCGACGACTTTCATTCTATTCAATTCTGGAATGCGAAGCATTTGGCGGACTGTAATTCCCATAACAATTGTTGCCCCCTCTGAATTATTGTTGCGTGTCAGTAGTGCTATCTTGCGAATCTCCTTCAGAGGGAGTTGTGGAATCGTCTCCGCTCTCTCCGGGTTTTATGATTTGCTTAAGCAGGTTTTCCATAAGTTGTTTTTTCACCTGTTCTCCAGGGCTTAAAGAGTTATCTTTTCCCTCTCCCGTAGGGAAGGATAACTTTATTTTTATGTCATCAACTTTTTCCTTTTCTTTCTCATCAGAAAAAGTACTGTCAAAAGGAATAGGAGTTGATTGTATTGGTTGTGAAACTTTCAAATCGTACATTTTCATATCGTTCCATGTGCCTGCAAGTGTAAAGCTTGTCTCTCGAAAATCGCGTACTGAATATCCCCCAACCAGTCCGGAAAGAAATTTTTGGAGTAAGAGCGGATCTGTAATATTATCTCCGACGCTGATGAGTCCGCGGATTGCTCCTAAAAATGTATTTAATGCTTTTAAATTTATATCTCCCAAACATTTTAGAGAGATACTTTTATCTCCTATTCCTACAGTACCACTGGCTGTAAAATATCTGTATATGGTGTCGTCTGGATAGGCAGCGGCACGGCTTCCCGGAAGAAGATAAAAACTTTTTCCATCTACGTTAAAATTGGCGAGAATAGATCGATAACGAATTTCATCGGATGTGCTGATCTTCTTCACCAGGGGGAACCCGGAAAGAGCTCCCTCTGTAGCATAGAGAGAACCATTGCCGAATACTAATTTTAACTGACCGAGAGTCCCAGACACTTTAAGATTCAATGTTCCTATTCCTGAAACTTTTCCTGGAGCTGTTAACCAATCAGCCGAGGCCTTCTCAAGATTCATCCCTTCAAAGTTCATAGTGCTTTCCCAGCGAAATTTATGAGGATCAAAGGAACCCGAGATCTCTCCTTCGCTGTCATATGCATTCGCGCTTCCTTTCGCAATGGCAATCAACCCTTGCTGTGTTATTTCAAAAGGCAAGCTAAGCTGAGAGAGAGAGAACCCATATAATTTTACCTCAGGTGATGTAATGATACCTTCTCCGGTCATTCCTTCCTTGGTTATCATGCTGTCTAGAGACACGTGTAACGCTCCTGAAAAGTATGTTTCATTGTTGCCGTTTGCTGTTAATTTTTCTAGGGGTAAACCATCATCTGTTGTAGATAGTAAAATGTGCCATCCACTGGGATCAGGAGTAATTGTTCCATTAAGAGAAACCGGACATTTCTTATGAATCCCGGCAAGAGAAAAGGTAAGAAGGCCTTTTTCTTCTGGAAGGATAGAGAAAACGACATCGTTGAAGGAAAAATCCCCAACATGGACAACCGGCATAGAGGCTTTAGCATTAATTGAAGGTTTAGTAAAAGGCCCTGAAATTGAAATTTCTCCAGCTATCGTGCCGCCCACCGCTGTTTCTGGATACCAAGGTGCTATAAGCGTTTGTATATTAGTTGGAGGAACGTTGATATTAAGCATGATTCCATTTTCATAAGAAATATTTCCAGCAGCTGTTAAAATTGAATCATCAAGAGCTGCCTCTGCTTTTTTAATCAATATCCCTTCCGTTGTGCTCTCTGTTTCCATGCTGAAGTGTTTAAACATAACGCCCATAACTGAAATATCTTCTCCCTCAAGAGATGCTGCTAACAAAGGAGTAGCGAGATTTCCTGATATTTTGAATGTACTAGAGATATTGCCTTCAAAAGAAGGCCAATGAGAAAGTTCTCTCGATACATTTGCAAGGTTGATTTTACGAAGCTCTCCGACCATTTGCATAGTAGGAACACTCTTTTCGAGAGAGATATCTCCAGCTAACGAGACGAGGCCGCCGAGTGCTCCTCCTTCCATTTTTTCTATCTTCAAATTCCCTTTTTCATACTGACCTGATAAAAAGATATTTTCAAGAGAAATATTTTCAAAAAGAGTCGCTTTTGTTGTTTCAGCACTGAAGGTAAGCTGCGGCTTTGAAAGTGGGCCGAAATATGCCCACGTAAGTGACAAAGGACCTTGCGCCTTTAATGTTTTTATAGAGGGCATGCTCTCTTCCAGAGAAGAAATTTCAAGACCCTTCCCTTCCCCCTTGAGGTCAATGAGAATCTCTTCTTCCGTGAAAAGATTAGAAAGAGTTCCCTGTCCAGATATGGAAGATTTCCCTAAAAGGGCATTGAAAGATGAAATTTTTGTCAGATTCCCTTGTTGTTCGAAGTCTAAAGAAATATTGTTAAGCAATGATCCATTAAAACGAATACGGTCAGAACGAAATTGTCCAGCGATGGAAAGAGAAGACGCAGGGCCTTTTATGGATATCATTCCCGAAGCGTCTCCCTCTAAACGTAGAGAATCAGATGTTTTAGAAATTTCACTAATACGTTTTAAATTTAGCCGATTAGTAGAAAAGGAAAGATCTAATAGTGTTTCTTCTTGAAGGGAGATTGTTCCTTGCCCATCAACAGGGGTTTTGTGCCATTCTCCTTGAGTTTGCAAAGATAGAGTGTTGTCGGGGTGAATTACAACTTCTCCATGAATGTTTTCAAGGGGAAAGCTTGAGACAATGGCGGATGGAGAAGAGAAACTGACGGATCCTTTCTCTGTTTGGCCTGTTATTACCAGATTTACATGCATTTTTTCAACATTTCCCTGAACGAAATCTAACCATGGAAAAACTTCGTACCACTTTGAAGTATGAAGATTTTCACCCAAAAGATCAAAGTGCACGCCTTGGTTTCGTGTCATACTAATAGAGCCGCTAACTGGAGATTCGAATATGTGTCCCTTTATATCAGTAAAACTGAGAGTTGTTCCATTCCAAGTCCAGAGACTTTTTGTTTTAGAAAGGAGAAAACCATCAAGATTAGCATTATCAATTGAAAGATTTCCCTCTACTACAAGATCAGGCCATTGTCCATGAATCATTAAGCTGGATGAGGCTTGTCCTGTAGCTATTACGTTTTCTTCTTTTGACAGGGCAGCAGATGCTTTTTGAAGGTCCGCCATATATAAAGATTCAATATTGCCGCTAAGAATAATTTCAGGAATTATACGCCCAGAAAGAACGATGCGGCTTTTCTGGCTTTTTGCAGTAAGATTCTGAATGAGAACGCTACTCTCCTCTGCTTTCCCAGATGCTTCTACTTGTACTGAAAGCGCATTAATATTGCCACGAGCTTTAACGTCAAAATCTCCATCTTTCAGAAGAAAGCGTCCTTTTTCTATGGCAATATTACCTAAATCGGATTTTTCTATAACTCCATCTTCCATACTTATATGAAGAGTACTAGGAAGAGAAAAATTCTTTTCCTCCTTTGAAGCAACGCTCAATGGGATAATATTATCTGCTGAAAAGAAAAACGATTCAAAGTGAAGAGAGCGTATCGTAGGATTTTTCGTCAAAAGAGAAAAAAGAGACGGTCTAACAAAAATAAGCGTAACCTTTCCAACAGGATTTTCTCGCGTGGAGAGTTCAGCATCATGTATAGTGAATCCAGAAAGGGGATTCCCTTCAATTGCTCCTATTGATAAAGAGTAAAGAGATTGAGATTCAGAAAACTCCTTTATAGCAGAACGAAAAGTTTTTGTGCCAAAATTAATCTGGCTGAACACATATATAAAGACAACACCTACGGTGAATATTGTCATTAAGGCAAGTAAAAGCCTATATTGTTTCTTCATAAATACACCTCAAATTTTTATCAAGCTGAAGTCAATGTTTACAATACCCTTTTATACAGAATTTGTCATCGGCCAGAGTACGTATGCAATACGATACTGATAATTCTAATTTTTCAGTTAAGAATTACCCACATATAGGGTGTAAAGTGTTCTTATATTGGTGTGGATAAGTGGATAAGTTAGTGGAAAAGTAGTGGATTTGTCAAGGGTTTTGTTGGATTTTATGGGGAATGTGGACAACTTATTCTCTTGTGGAGAGTTTTTTTCATGCCACTAGGAAGTTTTTAAGGTTTAATTAAAATTATCTGAGAAGGATCACTTAAAATGATTTCACTTCCTTTATAGCTACTGTATATTTTCCCCATAATAAGAATCTGATTTCCTTCGCGTAAAGAAAAATGGCGAAACCTATCCATATTGTTTCTATAGATAATAAGGGAAAAAGTTCCATCCTTAAAGAGCGTTCTGGATTGTGTTGTTGAAATATCTTTAATAGTAGCGGCAACAAGAATAAAATGTCCTCTTATGAAGGGCAAAAAGGTCCAGATCTCTTCTGGTGTGAATAATCGTCGTGAAGCTTTTTTCCACAATCCTACCTGTGTTTTCTTTGCTTCTGAACAAGCTTTCTGAATGGTATGAATATATTTTTCATTAGGAGCTATAACAAGTGGAAGTGCCAGTCCATTGCGTATAAGCTCCGCATTAATAAGTAAAAATCCTTGTTTATTTTTGCTCCAGATGTAGGCAAGGAGGCGGTTGTAACGATCTCTTTTTTCAATATCGAATTCAAGATATGCCTCTCCTGAAACTAGAAGTTCTCTGTTTCGTCGAAATGCTAATTCTCCAAGTTCTTCTTTTTTTCGCCGAGGGTGATGTATTTCAGGCGTATCAATAAGAAGATAACGTACTCGTTCAGACTTTCCGTCAGGCATTTGAACGACAATAGTATCTCCATCAATAACTTGCGTCACTACGACAGGAATCAAAGAGGAGCATGTTTGTGCACATAAATCGGAAGAGAAAAAAATAAGAAAAGCAATGCATAACGTAGTAATTTTTTTAAGGTTCATAGGAAATATACATTCCATGAAATGTCTCGACAAAGCATCGGGTGCCCGCCTGCAGATATATACTGTGTCACGTTCATTTCTTCAGTTGGGGATATTGTAGGTAGAATAAGATGTGTAATGCCTGCTTCTCGAAATAAGGATGGTAAACAGGGAAGGCCAGGCCCTTGTAAAAATATGCCTTTCATGTGACTGATATACGGTTGAATAAATGTAAACCACCTATTTCTGAAGGCTTCGGCCGTTAACCAACACCATTGACATGAAGGTAATTTTTCAGAAGCGGCATGTTCGGGAAAAATATCGGGAGCCTCACGTTGATTATCAAGAATAGACATATTCCATCCCCAATCTCTGAGATGAGGAATAAGGATTTTATCGTAACCAATGACGGCGACAGAGTCATTTTCTGGAATTCCTGCAATTGAATCAAGGGGAAGAGAGCATTTAGAAGCTGGTACAAGAGCAGAAACAATTGCAGAAGCAACTGCAAATTCTTGTGGATAAGGTGAGGCAAATAGAGAAACAAGACCGTGGGCAGATGAAGAAAGTAAATGACGCGTATGCTCTTCTCTAGTGTCGAGAGGAATCTTATCTCCAGGAGGAACCGTTCCTATTCCCACTCGCCCATCTCTAAGTCGAACAACGCTTGCATGCCAACCAAGCACAATACCTTCTATTGAAGAATCTTTTTCTTTTAATGCTTGAGCTATGAGTTTTTCAAAAAAGCGCACTCTCTTGCCTCCATTTCTAAATCAGTCTGCAGTATATATGCTATTCTATAATAATTATACTGTGTGTTCAGATAATGAGGAGGAAGGTTTTGTGGACTTGTATTGTAATGAAAATCTAGTTGCTGAAATAGCAGAAAGAAATCGCCCAATGCTTTTAAAATATATTGAGGGACTTGTCTCTTTTTCTGGACGGGTCCGTTTAACTGGTCCGCAAGATCCCGAGACCCTTTGGTCGGAACATATCGTAGATTGTCTTTATTCTGTTCCACTACTTCCTCCTGAAGGAAATATTATAGATGTTGGTACTGGAGGCGGACTTCCCGGTGTTGTCTGGGCAATTTGCAGACCCGACTTGACTATAACTCTTCTGGATAGCGTGCGAAAAAAGTGCAAAGCTTTGGAGGAGTTAACCGCTCTTTTAAAGCTGGAAAATGTTCGTATTGTATGCAGTAGAGCTGAAGAATATGCTCTAGAACGGAGAGAGCATTTTTCTCTAGCAGGTGCGAGAGCGGTTACAGGAACAGGTGTATTATTAGAATACCTCTCTCCTTTTGTCTCCTTGGGAGGAAAGGTTCTTGCGTTTAAGGGACCGTTGTATAAAGAAGAAATAGAACCTCTTAACGGAAAGGAAAAACGTTTAGGTCTTTCTGCCCCCTCTGTCTTCCCTTATTCTCTTAATGGAAAAGAACATTTCCTTTTAATATGGCAAAAGAAACAGCCATGTTCAAAGGAATTCCCAAGAAAAACTGGAATGGCAGAAAGGAAATTTTGGTGGAGGTGACATTGTGCTTTCTATAGCTGTAACGAACCAAAAAGGTGGCGTTGGCAAGACAACTACATGCATAAATCTTGCTGCAGAATTAGGACGATTGGGATATTCTGTTTTGGCTGTTGATATGGATCCTCAAGGTAATTGTAGCAGTGGTTTGGGCATTGAAGCTGACGCTGTCAATGTAAGCTTATACGATGTCCTTCTTGGCGGAGCATCTATCCAAGAGGCCCTTGTTGCTACTCCGTGGGAGGGCGTTTCGCTTCTTCCAGCTACAATTGACCTGGCAGGAGCAGAAGTGGAACTTGCATCTATTATTAGCCGTGAAACGTGTTTACGAAGACATATGGCTAAGCTTGATCACTATGATGTAGCTATTATCGATTGCCCCCCTTCTTTAGGTTTGTTGACAATTAATGCTCTTGTTGCTGCGCAAAAGTTGATAGTGCCTATTCAGTGTGAATATTATGCTTTAGAAGGCGTTGGTCAGCTTGCTAGAACAATAGGACTTGTTCGTGACTGCCTCAACCCTGACTTATCTATTGATGGGGTTCTTCTTACAATGTTTGATTCTCGAACACGTCTTGCCCACGATGTGGTAGAAGAGGTACGAAGGCAATTTGGGGAGATTGTTTTTTCTACTGTTATCCCTCGTAACGTAAAGCTATCAGAGGCACCAAGTTACGCCAAACCAATAACATACTACGAACCAGCCAGTACGGGGGCTCAGTCTTATACATTATTTTCCAGGGAGGTTGCGACACGATGGCTGCATCTAAAAACAAAGCGTTAGGACGAGGGCTTGGAGCTTTAATTCCAGGGGCTAGAGATAATGTAGAAAAAGGTACACATGATATAACAACACTTCCTCTATCTCTTCTTGAACCTAACGAAAATCAACCGCGAAAATCTTGGGATAAAGAAAAACTAGAGGCACTCGCTGATTCAATTCGTATGCATGGCATCATACAACCTCTTGTTGTACGTAAGCTTGAAAATAGTTATCAAATTGTTGCAGGAGAGCGTCGTTGGAGAGCTGCTCAAATAGCTGGACTACAGGAAGTTCCAGTCTTTTTCTTTGAGGGCACAGAGAAGGATGTTCAAGAAATTTCTCTCATAGAAAATATACAAAGGGAAGATCTTTCGCCAGTTGAAGTTGCTCGGGCTATTAAAGAGCTTTTAGATTCTTTTTCTTTAACCCAAGAAGATTTAGCACAGCGAATTGGTTGGAGTCGTACACTTCTTACGAATAAGTTGAGGTTATTGCAGCTTCCTGAAGAACTCCGAAATATGATAGATAGAGGAGAAATATCAGAAGGTCACGGTCGTACTCTTTTAGGGTTAGAGACTGAAAACCAGATGTTGGCATTAGCTCAAAGAGTTGTTCGAGACGGGATATCAGTTCGCAAATTAGAAGAAATGGTGAAGAAATTAAAAACGGATAGCCAAGAAAAAATTACTCCAGTAAAGCATCGTCCTCAAGAAGATTATCCTCAGTCGGTGCAATTAGTAACCCAAAAGCATGGTGTTAATATGAAAATTTCAGGTGCAGGTATAAAGAAAAGGTTATCTATAGAGGGTTTAACAATTTCACAAATAGAGATGTTAGCAAAACTTATAGAAGAATCAGCAGATATTTTATTTCCCGGGAAATAAATAGGAGGGGATTAAAATTCGTAAGGGGCAATCGGATCTTATTCTCTTTGGCAAGGTTATAGCTACAGCTTTGCTCATATCAGGTTATATTGTATTAGGGTATCTGATAGGCAAAAAGCTTGCCTCTATGGGATATCCGGATGCAACAATAATGTTGTGTGCAACATTAGGTGCTGCAATAGGGCTGTGGCAAGGTTGGTTGAACTTGCGGCAAATTTGGCAAAAAACGAAAAATGATAAACGCAACAAAAAGTAGACCACTTCACATATACCTCCCTACGGCATGCATGACATAACTATAAAAATTCATTATAAATTAATGACGATGCGGAAGATATGTTCTTTTAGCCTTTCAATAAAGACTAAAATTATATTATGATGTTTCACGTGAAACATCATAAGTATCAATTTTGGAGGTGTATTCGTTTTGGAAAGTATATTTGCACCCTGGAGAATGGCATATATAGCAAATTCGAGCAAACAGGAATCATGCATCTTTTGTGACTTCCCTAAAATGAATGAAGATGAAAAGAATCTGATTATTTATAGGGGAAAATGTTGTTTTGTTATTTGCAACGCTTTCCCTTACAACCCAGGTCACCTTATGGTTGCTCCCTATCGTCATACTGCTCTGTATGAAAGCTTATCAGACGAAGAGCTTTTAGAAATGCATCATTTGGCGGGGCATTGTTTAAAAGTTCTAAAGAAAGTTATGAATCCCCAAGGGTTTAATCTAGGTGTTAATCTTGGTAAAGTTGGCGGAGCTGGATTCGATGGACATCTTCATTTGCATATTGTTCCTCGATGGAATGGAGATACAAATTTTATGCCAGTTTTAGGTGATACAAGGGTTATAGCAGAGAGTCTTGAAGAGACATATAAGAAAATCAAAAAGGCATGGCCTTTGAGCGATGAGAGATGAGTTTTGGGAGCCTGCAAAAAAGGCAGTATATGAAATAAAGATAAAGCGTTCTCTTTTTATTTCTCATGCTGCCCTTACGAAAAACGAAGAAGAAGCCAAAGAATATATTTTAAAAACTTCACAGGAACATAAACAAGCGACTCATAATTGTTGGGCATATAGATTAGGTGTCGAGCCAGTGCTTGAATATTATTCCGATGATGGCGAACCTTCGGGAACAGCCGGTAAACCAATATTGGGTGCCATACTCCATTCTGGGCTAACAAATGTAACTCTTGTGGTGACAAGGTATTTCGGTGGGATAAAACTTGGAGTAAGAGGACTTATAGAAGCATATGGAGAAGCAGCGTCTTTATGCCTAGAAGGGGCCGGACGTAAAAAGGCATATCTTGAGAAGAATTGTATTATTGTAGTTCCCTATTCTTTTTATAGTTCATTACTCTATCAACTTAAAAATATGGGGTTGAGAGAAGAAACATTCATCCCTTCTTTTAAGGAAGTTGTAACTTTTAACTGTTGTGTTCCCTTATCTATGGAAAAGGCCTTAGAATCGTATCTATGTGATCTTCAAGGACAATCTCTTATTGAAGAATGGAAGTGGGAAGATAATTAAGGTCAAGTTAGGTCAACTTCTTCGTTCTCTTTTTATATTTAAAAAGTAGCTCTTTACACCTCCTATTGTCAACCTATATAATATTGGAGTTGACAATAGGAGGTGCTGTTTGTGAGATTTTCGATACGATCAATGGCTTTAACGTCTCTCTTTGCAGTTTTAACGGCAGTAGGAGCTCAAATACGTATTCCTTTCCCCTTTGTTCCCATGACATTACATGTTTTCTTCGTCTTCCTTTCTGGATTTGTTTTGGGCCCCAAATATGGATTTTTATCACAATTTCTTTATGTGATGCTTGGACTTATAGGTTTGCCCGTTTTCACATCGGGAGGAGGAATACAAGTATTTATCTCTCCAACTTTTGGCTATTTAATTGGTTTTATTTTCGCGGCCTATTGTATTGGATCTATTTCGCATAACGAGAGAATGCCTTTTTTTGTGAGATATGGAGTTGCGCCCTTAATAGGCCTTATTCTCATTTATACAGTGGGGACATTGGGTCTTTATTTGAATTTGAATTTTATAGCAGGTAAAAATGTAGGTTGGTTAAAGGTTTTGCAAATAGGAGTGTTCCCTTTCATTATTTCAGATGTAATAAAAGGAATAGGAGCATCAGCTCTTGCGTGGAAAATTTTGCCTCTCCTTAAGAAATCAAACATGGTTCCTAGAAATATTTCGTAAATATAGTTTTTATAAATAAAAGGGGCACCTAAAAAGAGAACGAAGACATTGACTAATGTTGATCATTTATTGCTGTTGCAATGATTTCATCGATGTATTGTTTCACGTGAAACTTTCTCTCTGCCCCTTTATAGTTCATATAACGCACTTTTCCAAAAACCTTTCGCTCAGGCCAAGGACGATCGTGAAGACCTCCTATACTCCATGCAATTCCAGTATATCCATTGGGGTCTCGTCCATCGATTTCATAGGCGTCATTGAGGTATATAGCATTTTTAAGTGCTTCTTCTGGTGACCTAGACCACTCTAATATTTTTTTTGCCCAGTACATGCGCAACCAACCGTGTAATTTCCCATAAAAAATCATATCTTTTTGACATGCGTTCCATAGCGGATCATGGGTGTTGCTTTTTTCAAGGTTTTCTAAGGAGTAAAGAAACTCTCTTTTATCTTCTCTGTGTTCGTTAAGTGTTTTTTGTCCCCAATCAGGGAGCCCGTTAAGGGAATCATAATCAGGGGTATAAAAACAAAAATTATCAGCGAGCTCCTTCCTGATAATGAGTTCTTCTAAGAAAATATCAGATTGAGCTTTCACTTTGTTATTGTTTTTAGCATATTCATTTATAGTAAGAGCAACACGTTGCGATGAAATTTGTCCAAAATGTAAAAAGGGGGAAAGACCTGAAAGACAATCTTTTGTTGGATCATTTCGATACTCATTGTAGAGATGTAATTTAGTGTGAATAAATCTTTGGAGTTGTTCCATTCCAGATACATATCCTGGTTTTTGCAAAAACTTTGGAATTTCTTGTTTTAAGTATTTATATTTTCTAAGTAGAGCCTCTGGACTAATCTTACTGGAAATACTGTCTTCGTTGAAGGGATGAAATTTTAAAGGAGGGAAGGAAATTAAAAAATCTGCGATTTTTTTTAAAATTTTAGGGCGAAAAGTGTGTGCTGAATATTCTTTTTTTGGCGATGCTTCCCAACATGGAACGATATTATGGGCATCGACTTCATATATTGGAATATTTATGTTTCTTTTTAATTGATCAAGCCATTCTTTTTTAATACGGAGGGGATTAAAATCAGTAAAAAGTGTAGATGCCTTACTTTTATGAATAAATTGGGGTAGAGCACTAGAAGCTTCTCCTTCTAATAATATAAAGGGGATATTCAAAAGTGAAAGTTTACTCTCTACTTCTTTAAAATTACTGAGCATAAAATGATATGCCCGATAAGAAGCTTGTAAGTAAATAGGTGTAAAGCAAAAGACAACAAAAAACTTTCTTTTGTGGCGAATCGCAAAATCCTGACTTAATAAGAGTGCCCAATTGTCATCTGCTCGTTGATCTCTGTTCATCCAATAAATAACTGGCCCTTCTCCGTCCACTCCTTCTTGAATCAAACGAATTCTTTTATTTCTCATTGTTTTACCCCTTTGTCTTAAAGTTTAAAAAATGTTTATTTTTTATTAAATACGACAAAATGAGTAGCACTAATTCGTATTGATGATAAGATTATATTAACTACTTTTATAAACATTTATATACATACGTTATTTCCCGGGAAATAACTGTTGCATTAATTATGACATGAAGGGTGGCGTATTGTTCGATGATCCTGGCTTATATAGCACTCATTGGTCGAATTATTATGTTGGGTTTTGAAAGAATTGTTGTTAAAAAATTAGGTACTGGAGCAAATCCTAGCGCTGCCTTGATGTTGTTTGTTGGTTTAGCGGCATTATTTCTCTTTCCCTTCGCCATAGCAATCATTCTAAAAGGAAATATTGATTGGCTCTTTTTAAAATATGTAGCGACAAGCAGTCTAATTTATGCTTTTGCATTCCTTCTATATATCAAATCTTTGGCAGAAGGTGAAGCATCCCTTGTAGCACCTCTTTCTAACTTTAATATCCTCTTCTTGCTTTTTCTTTCCATAATTTTTCTTTCAGAAACGTTGTCTGTTTCTAAGGTGGTTGGGTTTCTTGTTCTGCTTTACGGCGCGACCTTTCTCAATAAACAGAAGAATATCTATTCTTCTGTAAAGGCGTTGCTAATTGATCGACCGTGTCAAATGATGATGATCTCTTCTCTTCTTGTTGCTGTGGGACGAGTTATAGATAAGGGAAATTCGACTTCTGCTTCGCCAGTTCTTTATTCATTTTTCCTCTATTTATTTATAGCGATCTATTTGGGGTTTTTTATGTTTTTGAAAGGAACAGCGAAAGAAGTATTTATTCTTTTTAAAGATCGTCCTTGGGTATCTCTGATAAGCGGGTTTATTAATGCGTATGCTTATTTATGCCTTCTTGTTTCGTTTAAATCTATAGAGGTAAGTATAGCGGAACCTCTTTCTATGTTAAGCATGGTTGTTACAGTTATTTTATCTTCGATTCTTTTGGGAGAAGACATCCGTTATCGTATAAAAGGGGTTATTTTTATGTTTGTAGGTGCCTGGTTTTTGTGCATAGCATAAAAAATTGTATTTTTAAAAATTTAACAAGAGATGAAGTGTTGAAATCTTTAACACTTCATCTCTTTAGAAACTTTTTATTCGAGCCATTCATCAATATTTAAAAGATAAATATGGTGTAGATGCTGGGTTAATTTTCCTGG
The DNA here is from genome assembly GCF_055390565.1 of Aminobacterium thunnarium. NCBI lineage: Bacteria > Thermotogati > Synergistota > Synergistia > Synergistales > Aminobacteriaceae > Aminobacterium > Aminobacterium thunnarium. The sequence goes on along the minus strand of NZ_AP042412.1, from coordinate 2,055,105 downwards.
TGTTCCATTACCCACTATTTGATCGCCTATTTTAACAACGGGTACAACTTCTTTTACTGTTCCCGTGATAAAGGCTTCTTCTGCATCTTTTAATTCTGATAAGAGAGGGCATCGTTCTTCAACTGGAATACTCTCTCTCTTGGCAAGTTCAAGTATAATTTGCCGTGTTGTACCAGAGAGAGCCCGACTTGTTGGCGCCGTAATAAGATGCCCATTTTTTACGAGAAAGAAGGTGCTGTGGGCTCCTTCTACGATTTCTCCTTCTGGACAATACAAAATTTCATAAGCTCCTTTGACATTCTTTTGCCCAGTGAAAGAAAGCATATAATTTATGCTCTTTGTGCTTGGAAGGTACCGCTCTGCATTTATGGGGTGGAGCATGACTCCTTTTTTATAGATATCTGGATTAGGCTTTTGTACAGCTTCAAAAACTACAAAAAATCTTGGTTCATTGAAAAGATGGTTTTCACCGAAGGAGTCTCCACCAGTAATATAGGGACGAATCATTGTTTCGCATCCCATTTTTTGAATTCCTTCACGAATAATGCGAGCAATGTTCTCTAGGGTAAGGGGCATGACTATAGACGAAGAAACAGCCGATCCTTCAAGACGTTTAAGATGAGGAGTCAACATGAGTGGCTTTCTTGAGTGAGTGCATATTGTCTCGAATACTCCAACGCCTCGCTGGATAATTAAATCAGTTACAGGAAGTTGAGCTTCATTGAGGGGTAAAAATTTCCCGTCGATATAACAAAGATTCATACAATTGTCACCTCTTTCGATCTCTGACGCCGTTTGCCATTATAACGTGGAAGATTGTATGTTGCATCTCTTTTTTGAAAGCCATGAGAAATGGTATTATTAATATATATGTGCAAGCAAAAGGGGGAAGGGGCCCTGCTTTTTTTCTTCGAAGGCGGCAAAAAAACAAGCAATAGAGCTGCATATTTTAGGATAAAGATAGGCAGAGTCCTTTTTATTTCGCTTATCTTAGGGGTATTATTTTACCTTCCTACAGGAGCCTATGCTCAAGAACGCTTAGTTCTTCTTCTTCATTCTTATCATAAAGGTTTCCCGTGGAGCGATGGAATAAGCAGAGGAGTATTAAATACTTTTCTTCAAAGTGACATAAACACTAGAGTTTTCATTGAGTATCTTGATGCCAAAAGATCTAGTCCTAAGCGGTATACATTCTTTCTGGAAAACACTCTTCGTTTAAAGTACCAAAAGAGAACTCCAGATGTTGTGATTTGTAGCGATGATGATGCCTACACTTTTATGCGTCATGCTGGGCGGCGAATTTTCCCTCATGTCCCTGTTGTATTTTGCGGGGTGAACAGCAGAGATTCTCTGCCAGTGGAAATAGATAGTCTTACAACTGGAGTTATAGAAAAATTGGATATCAAGGGGACGATGAATCTTGCCTTAAAAATGTTCCCCTCTACAGAAAATGTTGCTGTTATTTGCGATTTATCATCAACAGGAATGTGGGTTATAAATCAGCTACGAGAAGAAATGAGATTTTTTAAAGATAAAATTAATGAAATTGATTTAATTGGATTGCCTCACGAAAGTTTAGCCACGGAGCTTCAAAAACTTCCGCCTCAAACAATTATTTTCCTATTAATATACTTTCAAGATGGTGAAGGACATTTTTTCCCCACCGATGAAACGATTGCTTTTATACAAAAAGAGACTTCTTTCCCGATCTTTTCCGTGTGGGAAATGATGGTTGGAAATGGAGCCATTGGTGGGAGTGTCTTGCGAGCAGAACATCACGGGAAGCAAGCAGCGGAGCTTGCCATAGAAATACTTAAAGGTAAGGCACCGGCATCTATTCCAATAGGGGAGGATATCCCTGTCTTTATGGCTAATTATTCGGAACTTCGGCAACAAAATATTTCTATTCGTAGTTTGCCAAGAAAGACAATTCTGCTTGGTGAACCAGAAACTTTTTTTTATCGGTATAGGCGAATCATAGGTATAAATATTGCCATAATAATTATTCTTGCAATGCTGGTTCCAGCTCTTTATTTTAATGATAAGTTGCTTAAAAAAGAAATATCAGAATTACGAAAAGAGACAGAGCATTTAGAAAAACTTTTTGAAAACTCACCTCACGGAACAATCCTTACAAATGCTAAAGGTGAGATTCTGCGGGCTAATCGTGCCTTCCTTCGAATGTTTGGCTATGGTCGAGATGAAGTTAAAGGTAAAGAAATTGACTTCCTTTTGACAAAAGGAGGGACATTACAACAACACGCCCAAAATCTTACACGCATAACGACATTGGGGGGCGTTATATCGGAAAATGAAACATCAAGAGTATGTAAAGATGGAAATGTTATCCCAGTATCAATTTCAGGTTTTCCCTTAATGATAAACGGGGTATATCGTGGTAGTTACGGTATCTACACTGATATTTCCTCTCGTAAAGAAAATGAAAATATTATCCGTAAGCACTTAAAGTCCGAAGAAATCATTTCCTCCTTTTCAGCTCAACTTGTTAAAGGACAAGAGGTCGAAAATGTTATTTATACATCTCTTCATGAATTGAGACTTTTTTTAAATGCCCGATATATGGCTATATTTCTCTTTAGCGGAAGCGAATATGAAGACGGAAGAGCATATGTCAGGCACGAGAGAGAGAAAGAAAAAGATAGCTTTTTTACACTCTCTTTTGATGAGACGGAACCTTTGCGGCGAACATTGAAGTCTCAGCCTTTCTTTTCTTTGGATGATAGTCCCTTTACTTGGAACACCTCAGAGAAGAATGCAATTCTATTGCCTCGTAAGAATGAAACGATGGTTCTTTTTCCTCTTTTAAAAGAAGGGATCACTGCTGGTTGTATCTGTAGCGTTTTTGTGCGGAATAATGAAAATGAACATATTATTGAGGGGCTTTTAGGAATTTATTCTCATTTGTTGAGTTCTGCTTTTTTACGCAATGAAACAGAAAAGGTGCTTAAAAAAAATATACAGCTACTATCGAAAACATTTGAAGAGACATTCCACTTAATGAGCCGATTACTTGAAATAAAGGATCCCTACACAGCAGATCATCAGCAAAAAGTTGCCTTGCTTGCAAGAAGGATTGCCGAAAAAATGAATCTTACAGAAGAGCAAATAACAGCTGTTTATTACGCAGCCCTTGTTCATGATATAGGTAAAATCCCTATCCCCTCCTCAATTTTGAGCAAACCTGGACGTCTTAACGAGGCAGAATTTACCATTATTCAAAATCACGTAAATTTGGGGACAAATATCCTTTCTGCTATTGATTTTCCATGGCCCATTGCTGATATAGTGAGGCAACATCATGAACATATAGATGGAACTGGGTATCCCCGTAGGTTGAAAGGCGATGAGATTTCTATTGAAGCCAGAATAATCTGTGTAGCAGATGTTGTAGAAGCCATGTCTTCTTTTCGTCCCTATCGACCGGCACTGGGCATTGAGGAAGCTTTGGAAGAAATACAGAAAAAACGGAATATATGGTTTGATAGTAGAGTTGTAGATGCATGTCTTTCAATTTTTGAAGAAACAAATGGAGTTTTTTGGGATAAAATATAAAAAGATATTCAATAATATATAAAGTAGAGCAATAGTGAGAGTAGGCAAAATTATAATCAAGGGAGGTCGTTTTATGGTATTCCAAGTGTTAGCCATCAATCCTGGATCCACAAGCACGAAGGTTGCCTGGTTTCATGATGATGAGGAACAGTGGAGAGAAACGGTTCGGCATGATCCTGACGAGTTGGCACACTTTGAAGCCATAGCGGATCAATTTGAATTTCGCCTTGCCACAATTGAAAGAGCGGCTTTTTCTCATGGTTCTTCTTTTGATAAACTTAGTGCAGTTGTTGGGCGAGGAGGTCTTGTTGATCCTATTCCTGGTGGGACTTTTGCCGTTGATGATACATTATTGAAACGTCTAAGAGTAGGTAAACCTTGGGAACACGCATCGAATCTTGGCGGCATCATCGCTGATGCCATTGCCCGACCTCGTCATATTCCTGCCTTTATTGTCGACCCTGTCGCTGTTGACGAAATGAACGATATCGCTCGTATCACGGGTTTCCCTGAGCTTCCTAAAGTTTCGCTAGCCCATGCCCTTAATATCAAGGCGACAGTTCGTCGTGCTGCTAAAGATCTTGGGCGAGAATGGAATAAGTTAAATGTTGTAGTTGCGCATATAGGAGGTGGGTCAACTGTTTGTGCTCATTGTCAGGGGCGAATGGTCGATCTTAACAGCGGAAATGATTTCGGTCCCTTTTCACCAGAAAGGGCTGGAGGCTTGCCTGCCGGAGATTTAGCCAGGCTTTGTTTTAGTGGTAAATACAGCGAAAAAGACTTACTTCGAAGGTTAGTTGGTAATGGGGGAATGAAGGCATATCTTGGAACCAGCGATGTTCGAGAGGTAAAAAAGCGAATTGAATCTGGAGATGAAGAAGCCAAGCTTGTTTACGAAGCAATGGCATATCATTTCTCTAAAGAAATTGCGGCTCAGGCAATTGCTATGTCTGGAGACGTAGACGCTATTCTTATTACTGGTGGAGTCGCTTATGATAGTGATTTTGTCGCGTTGTTACAGACGAGAATACAATGGATTGCGCCAGTACTTGTTTACCCAGGGGAAGACGAAATGAAGGCGCTGGCTGAGGGGGCTCTTCGTGTGTTAAGAGGCGAGGAGCAAGCTCAAAATTATGAACAAAGGGTTGCAGGAGGCGGTGGTAGACATGATGCATAATCTCGACTTTCTGCTTGAATTATGCCAAACAGGAAGACGCATGAATCTAGCTGTAGCTTGCCCTTATGGGGACGATGTTCTTGGAGCAGTTTGCGAAGCCCATAAGAGAGGATTAATTAATGGGATTCTTGTTGGAGATTCTGAACAAATTAAGAAAAAAGCGGAAGCGCATGGTTTTGACCTTAAGGGACTTTCTTTTGTAGATGAAAAGAATGACTACGCAGCTACAGAAAAAGCGGTGCAAATGGTTTCATCGAAAGATGCTGATTTGTTAATGAAGGGTTTTGTAAAGACAGCTGTTTTGCTTCATGCCGTTTTGAACAAAGAGTGGGGGCTACGTGCAGGCTCTTTACTTTCTCATCTTTTCCTCTTCGAAATACCACTTCTCGATCGCAGAATTTTAGGAATATCTGATGGTGGAATGAATATGTATCCTGACCTAAATGCTAAGGTTGGTATTATTGAAAATGCTGTAAAATGTTACCATAAGATTGGTGTGAGCAATCCTCTCATTGCTGCGTTGGGAGCCGTTGAGGTTGTAAACCCCGATATGCCCGCCACCCTAGATGCTGCGGCTTTGACACAAATGAACCGACGTGGACAAATCAAAGGTTGTACTGTTGATGGCCCCTTTGCTCTTGATAACGCAGTAAGCGATGAGGCCGCTCGAATAAAGAATATAGATTCTCCTGTTGCAGGAAAAGCTGATATGTTGCTTGTTCCCTCAATTGAAGCAGGAAATATGATCGGAAAAGTATTGCTCTATATGACAGGTGGACGCGGGGCAGGTGTTATCCTTGGAGCGAAAAAACCCATAGTTTTGACGAGTCGTTTTGATTCAATGGAAACAAAACTGCTCTCCATAGCTTTGGGTGCTGTCGTTGCAAGTAAGGAATAAATATATTTTTAATCTATATAAGGAGGTTCTTTATACTCATGGAACAAATTCGTTCTTTGTCTCAGTTACTTGAATATGCGAAAAAGATAGGTGCAGAAAAAGGGCCGAAAAAACTTTCTGTTGCAATGGCAGAAGATGCGGGTCTGCTTTCTGCTATTGAAGAGGCTCGTGTTGCTGGCATTGCTGAAGCAATTCTCGTTGGACGCAAAGAGAAGATTGAAGTAGCAGCTAAAGAAGCAGGTGTTGATCTTGCTAACTATGAGGTTGTGGATGAGCCCAGAGGAGAATCTGCAATGGCTATGACGGCTGTTGAAAAAGTATCTTCTGGTCAGGCACACATCTATATGAAAGGACAGCTTCATACCAATCATTTTCTTCGGGGAATGCTTAATAAGGAAGTTGGTCTTAGAAAAGGCAAAAACACGATTTCACACTGCTATTTCCATTCAGTAGAAGGATATGACAGAGTTTTCTTTGTAGCAGATGCGGCCTTTAATATGTATCCCGACCTTCCCGCTAAAGCAAATATACTTCAGAACACTGTCAATTTTGCAAGGGCTTTTGGCGTTGAGGAACCTAAAGTTGCTGTTTTAGCAGCTGTCGAAGTAGTTAATCCCGATATGCCTTGCACTATAGATGCATCTGCTTTAACTCAGATGAATCGCAGAGGTCAGATAAAGAATTGTGTTGTTGATGGTCCCTTTGCCCTTGATAATGCTGTAAGTGAAGAGTCTGCTAAAACAAAGGGTCTCGTTTCTCCTGTGGCTGGTAAGGCTGATGTATTGCTTGTGCCAGATATTGAGGCTGGCAATATGATGGTCAAGGCTCTTGTTTACTTCTCAAAGAATGAGACAGCAGGACTTATTCTTGGAGCAGCCGCTCCAGTTATTCTTACAAGCAGAGCAGATTCACCCAGAGCTAAACTCCTTTCCATTGCAGCAGCAGTTCTCCTTTCATCCTTTGAAGAAAAATAATAATTTTAATATATGGAAGGGCTACATAATGTAGCCCTTCTTAAAAACTGAGGGGGAAAAAAATGAGAGTGCTAGCAATTAACCCTGGTTCCACGAGCACAAAAGTAGCTCTTTATGAAGACGGAACAGAGCTTTGGAGCGACACTCAACGATATAGCGTAGATGACATTAAGCGATTTCCCTCAATTTCAGATCAAGAAGAATTCCGTCGCAATGAAATAAGAAAGGCACTAAATTCTCACAATACGGATTTATCCTCTCTTGACGCTGCAGTAGGACGTGGCGGCTTGCTAAAACCTATTCCAGGCGGAACGTATGTTGTAAACGAGCCTATGTTAGATGATTTACGTTCGTGCCGATATGGTTCTCATGCGTGTAATTTAGGTGCTCCTCTAGCGATTCACTTAGCGCAGGAAGGCGGATGCAACAAAGCATTTATCGTCGATCCTGTGGTTGTTGATGAAATGATTCCCGAAGCTCGTCTTTCCGGTTTGCCCGAGATTGAACGGCGGTCTTTATTTCATGCTCTTAATCAGAAAGCTGTTGCGCGACGTGCTGCAGCAGAGATTGGTAAAAAAGTTGATGACTGTAATTTTATCGTTGCCCACATGGGAGGAGGCGTATCGGTCGGTGCCCATGATCACGGCCGAGTCGTTGATGTAAATAATGCCCTTGATGGCGAAGGTCCATTTTCACCTGAAAGATCAGGTTCCCTTCCCGCAGGTGGATTAGTCCATTTAGCCTTTAGTGGAGAGTATGATCTTAACAGCCTTTTGAAGCGTATGGTTGGTGGAGGAGGTCTTGTTGCCCATCTTGGAACAAACGATTTACGGGAAGTTCAACGTAGAATCGTTGAAGATCATGACGAGAAGGCATCCCTTATTTTTGAAGCCCAGACATACCAGATTTCTAAAGAAATAGGTGCCTGTTCAGCTGTTCTAAAGGGATGTGTAGACGCTATAGTCCTAACAGGAGGTTTGGCCTATAGTGAAATGTTCGTTGAGAAAATCCGTCAACGAGTATCATTTATTGCTCCAGTAATAGTCTATCCTGGCGAGGACGAAATGAAGGCTCTTGCGGAAGGGGCCCTTCGTGTTCTTCAAGGAGTTGAAAAAGCGAAAGAGTACCGCTAAAAACAGATAAAGAATCAGGTTTTAACATGATTTTGAGGGACTGTCGTAGCCGGCTGTCCCTTTTTTTATGTTTACAGAAAATTCGTATAATGTTACCATAGAAATAATTTCATATAATAGATTTTAAATTCATGGAGTGAAACGAATGGTCGAAAATAAGGAGAACCCAAACAAAAGTCAGATACGCGTTATAGATCGTGTTTTTTCTATTCTTTTCTTTATGGGACACGCCAAGGAACCGCTTGGAGTAACAGAGATCGCTAAGAGCGTGGATTTGCCGAAGGCAACAGTATATCGCATTCTCGACAGTCTCATAACACATAGAGTCGTAACAGAGCGTGAAGGGCGATATGAGATAGGGCCCGCTACTCTTTTTTTAGCTGATGCATATCGCTCTCAAGTTGTATTTTCTGAGATAGCACGTCCCTTTCTTGAAAATCTGAATCATGAAACCAAAGAGACTATTCATCTCTTTATATTTGACCGCGAAGAACTTTTTTATATCGATAAGCTTGAAAGTCCTTATCAGGTAAGAATGCATTCTCGTGTAGGAGTAAAAGGTTCTCTTATTAACCTTTCTGCAGGTAAGGCTATTCTGTCCTCTCTTCAGTGGGAGGATGTTTGTCGTATTTTAGGTGTGGATGCAACACAGGAACTTCATGAAGAGTTAGAAGAAATTCGACTAAGAGGATATGCAGTGGATAACGAACGAAATGAGAAAGGCCTTCGATGTGTTGGATCTGTTATTGTAAATGGTAGCTTAAAACCATTGGGAGGGTTAAGTATCTCTGCGCCCGTATATCGTTTTGATTCTGCAATGATAACTGACTATGGTGATAAGGTTCATAAAACAGCGCAAGCCATAAGTAGCGCATTGCTTCAATATGAGCAAAAAAGATTTAAAAAATAAATAAGCTTCAAGGCGAAGGAGGAACATGAAATGCTTAAAACCCCTAAGTTAGTAATGATTCCAGGTCCCACTCCCGTAACCCGTTCCATCCAAGATCAAATGGGCAGAGAGACAGTAGCTTTTGGTGACTCATCCTTTGTTCAGGATTACAAAGAAGTTTTGGCTGATTTGAAAGAACTCTGGAAGTGTAGTGGCGAAGTTTTCGTTATTGCAGGTTCAGGAACATTAGCTATGGAGATGGCCATAGCTAATATTACCAAACGAGGCGATAGTGTTCTCATTTGTTCCAATGGTTTTTTCGGAGATCGTTTTATTGATATGTGCCAGAGAAAGGGGCTTGATGTCGAACTTCTTTCTGCCCCATGGGGTACATCTGTTACAGCTGAAGATGTGGAAAAAAAGCTTGCCGAAAAAAAATACGATGTGGTTACAGTGACTCACGTGGAAACGTCTACTGGCGTTATGGCTCCCATCGAAGCTATTGGAAAAGTTGTTAAAGCCCACGGAGCTCTTTATGTTGTCGATGGTGTTGCTGCATCTGCAGGGGCAGAAGAATATGTTGATCCAATGGGAATTGACGTTCTTCTTACATGTTCACAAAAAGCTTTTGGAGTTGCCCCTGGCCTTGCAATCCTTTGGGCAAGTACCAAAGCAGTGGAAAAAAGACGTTCTCTTGAGACAATCCCCGAGTCATACGCAGACTTTGAAAAATGGCTTCCGGTAATGCATGATCCCTCTAAATATTGGGGAACTCCCGCTGTTAATCTCGTATGGGCACTTAAAGAATCTGTACGAATCATAAAGGAAGAAGGAATTGCTGAACGCTATGCACGCCATCTTCGCCAGGCCGATCTCTTTGATGGAGCTCTTGAGACGTTAGGTTTTAACGTAGCCGCAGAGAAAGCATTCCGTGCGCCGACCCTTTCAGTTTACCTTTACCCAGAAGGAAGCGCTGTTGATGACGCCACATTTAGAAAAATATTGGCTGAAGAAGGAGCGCAGACAGCTGGTTGTCTTGGAGATTTTGCAGGAAAGGGTTTTAGAATGGGGCATATGGGCAATGTTGATAAACATATTCTAGTTTCTGCTATTGCCGCAGTAGAGCGAACGGCTATGCGTTGCGGAATGGATATTGAACCAGGGAAAGGATTGGCTGTCTTGCAAAAAGGATTGGTGGAAGAACATTAATTTTTAGAGTGGGGGTATCTCTTATGTTTGAACCACGAGGTATTTTTGCTCCAGTAGCGACGACTTTTAACGACTTAGGTAACATTGATCTTCAGAAATATAAAGAGAATACTGTGAAATTTAGTAAAACAGGTCTGGCCGGTCTGGTTATTCTCGGAAGTAATGGCGAATTTGTTATGCTTGATATGGGAGAGAAAGTCTCCTTGGTTGAAACGGCGAGAAAAGCCCTTCCTTCCTCAATGAGAGTTATTGCGGGAACAGGATGTGAGTCTGTTCGAGATACTATAGAACTTACCAGGCGATGTGCAGATGTAGGGGCAAATGCTGCCCTTGTAATAACGCCTCACTTTTTTAAAAAAGATATGAATTCTCAGACACTTGAAAATTTCTTTATTGCTATAGCTGATGCCTCTCCTATCCCGATTATGCTTTATAACATGCCTGGAAATGCCGGAGTCAATATCCCCCCATCTCTAGCAGTAGCTCTTTCTAAGCATCCCAATATAGTGGGAATTAAAGATAGCTCTGGAAATATTGTTCAAATAGCTGAAGTTATTGCTGGGACAAAAGAAAATAAATTTTCGGTTTTTGCAGGATCAGGAAGTTTTCTCCTTCCTACCCTTCTACTTGGTGGAGTTGGTGGAACTCTCGCAGTTGCTAATGTGGTTCCTGAATATTGTGTATCCCTTTATAACGCCTGGAACAATAAGGAACTCGATAAAGCCAGGGAACTTCAATTGGGATTGCTTGAGCTTAATGCTGCTGTTACGGGACGTTTTGGTATTGGAGGCATGAAAGCCGCTATGGAAATGGCAGGATATTGGGGCGGAAAACCAAGATTGCCGATTCTCCCAGCCACTGAGACAATGAGAGAAGAGATTCAAAGAATCTATGACAGGACGATTTCCCATTTCTCTCGAATTGAAGGAAAAGAATATTGAAAATAAGAGGCCAGGGATTATCTTTTCCTGGCCTCTTCGATTATACTTATGCCCGAGCTTGAACCGAAAATGGTTGCTCCTACGTCAATGAAAGCCTGAATTTGAGCTAGATTTCTAACACCGCCAGATACTTTTATTCCTTTTTCTCCATTGATTGTTTTTGCGATAACTTCCACCTCTTGTAAAGTAGTATCCTTTCCACAAAAACCTGTGCTTGTTTTTATGAAATGGATTCCTTTGTGATTCAGAGCGATACGGCACACTTGTTCTATTTCTTCATAGGAGAGAAGAGGTGTTTCTATAATCAGTTTAAGAATCTTTCCTTTGGCAGATTTGCAAAGTTCACTCATCTCTTGATCTACTTCGTTCCAGTTTCCCGACTTCACATTATTAATATTAATAACAACATCAAGGTCCGAAAGAGCGTTATCCAGATTTTTGTACATGTCAATTTCATAACATTTTATGGCAATCGAAGTATATCCAAGAGGGAACCCAACAACGGCGGAGAAAAAACAGGGGATATTTTTAGAAAGAGAAGAGTGAATAACTTTTTCAATAGCAAAAGGAGGAATAACGAGAGATCTGAAATGATAAGGTAAGCTTTTTAAAACAAAATTTTTAATATCGGCCCACGTTGCCGTTTGTTTAAGCAGAGTATTGTCTACTATTTTTTCTACATTTTTGAAATCCATGCGAACCCCTCCGATCTTTTTATAACTATACCATTCTTGATAAAAATGCCTTTTTGACGGACGCTACGTCACCATGTAGAATAAGACAACACTCCTTATAAAAGGAGATGAGAGGAGGCCCTCATGGTTCAGATAAAAGAAGGTAACACGGTATCAGTGCATTACAAGGGCACTTTAGATGATGGTACAGTATTCGACACTTCAGAAGGCCGTGATCCGTTAAAATTTACAGTAGGCGCAGGCCAGGTTATTGAAGGGTTTGATAAAGCGGTTTTAGATATGTCTATCGGAGATTCTAAGACAGTTACAATCCCTGCAGCAGAAGCATATGGGGAATATGAGCCTAATTTGATGGCCGAGGTCCCTGCAGAGCATATTCCAGGTGATCTTGAACCCAAGACTGGAGAAGTGTTACAAGTCCAAACACCAGATGGGCATGTTTTCAATGCTTTAGTTGTGGATGTGAGTGAGAAAGGCATGATGCTTGATGCCAATCATCCCCTGGCAGGAAAAGCGCTTACGTTCGAAATAACAATTGTGGAAATCGAAGAATAAAAAGGGAACCTCCGAAGGAATGCTTAGCCTCTCGGGGGTTTTCGCTTATAAAAGGGTGCTATCATACAGAATCATTTCTTTTGTAGGCTTGAGACAAAACTTTTTCCAGTGTAAAGTAAGGGTAGAATAATAAATAATATGAAAAAGAAAAAATAAAAAAGAGGAATATATATTCCTCAAAATCCAGCCGCAAGGAGTGATGTGCATATGCTGACGGAGAACATCGTTACGGTGGCCGGGACTCTGCATCACGTCCAGGGTAAAAAGATTCTTCAAAATAGGTTGGGTGAGTATGTGACCTTTGCACTAAAGCAAGAAACCCCTTGGGACGATGGGAGTACCCGGCGCGATTTTCTACTTATGCGGGCGTATCAACCGGAACTGAGAAAATGGGTTCTGAGCCGTAAGGAGGGCACGACTGTACGAGTAGAAGGAGATGTTCGTTCGTCACTTGGCAGCGGAGAGATGTATGTTCTTGTTCGGGCGATAGAAGAAATTTAAGGGAGGTTTTGTGCCTCCCTTTTTTCGTGGCCTTGTTGCACTTGGCGAAAATGTCCTGTTCGTGGTATATATGTTCTCCATACGAAGCAAGGTAAAGGAGTTGGAAGAGGCAAAATGATGGAAAATAACGTAAAAATAACTGGAGTATTACATTTTATTGAAGGCGAAAAAGAGCAAGTCAGCCGTATGGGAAAGTATGTTGCTTTTGCGGTAAAACAGGATACGCCATGGGAAGATGGCAACGTTCGCCACGATTTTCTTCTGATGCGGGCGTTTGGTTCCACTGAGCAGGCTTGGGTATTGGCTCATGAGGAAGGGACGCCTGTTCGCGTCGAAGGGAAACTTCGCTCTTCTGCTGGAAGTGGCGAGATGTATATTCAGGTAGATACAATCGAAGAAGTAAAAGACTAATAAGTTATTAAAGAAAAAAGGCAGAAAACGGGGTATTTATAAATCCCGGTTTCCTGCCTTTTTGCGTAGCATCAGCGAACTATTGTTTCGAGAGCTTGAAGAGCTTTTTCATAATCTGGTTCGTTAGTAGCTTCTGGAACGATTTCTATATACCTAATAATATCGTCTTTATCTGCAATAAAGACGGCACGAGTAAGTAAACGAAGTTCTTTAATCAAAACACCCCAATTTGTGCCGAAAGAGGCATCTCTATGGTCAGAAAGAGCAATAGCGCTTTCAATGCCTTTGGTAGCGCAAAAACGTTTTAAGGCAAAAGGAAGATCCATTGAAATATTTAAGATGGCCACGTCATCAGGTTGATTGGCAGCATCTTCGTTGAACCAATGGATTTGCAAGTCGCAGACGGGAGTATCAAGTGACGGGGTTACAGAAATAACTTTAATGCATCCTGAAAAATCGCGTAGAGTTTTCGAAGTTAGATTCTGGTCAAGAACGTTGAATTCAGGAGCTTTGTCACCTATCGAAAGAGCAGGGCCAATAAGGGTTAACGGATTTCCCTTCATAGTTACGATTCCTGTTTTTTCCATAAAAAGTCACCTCCATATACTTCATACCAGTATTTAATTTTATCATAAAAAATATTTGAATACTGCACCCTGATAAAATAGTGGCGTAAATATGAAAAATGTGTAAAATAAAATAGGTATATGAAAAAATAACCAAAATGTAATCTAAGGTATTTTTAGAAAACGGGGGCGTAGCGCACACTGTAAAGTGGAGGGCGTTCAATGAACTTGGCACGGCGGATTCCAGTATGGGATATCCCTTGTTGTTCTGGCGTGATTATAGAAGACGTATTGTCTCCAGGAGGAGCCTTATTAGTTCCTAAAGGGATGAATCTCTCTAAACTGGGGGATTCACGCTTGTCTTTTGCCAATACACTTCAGGAGCGCGGAATTTGTTACGTAACTGTTAAAGAGGATGTTGATTTTGTCCTTGGAGAAGTTTTTGATGTTCTGGAAGCCTTGGATCTTCCTTCAAATCCTGTCGATTCGCGAATTGCCCTTCAAACTATTCATGAAGTTCGTCGTATTTTCAGTGCCATCGCATCAGGAGAGGTCTCTCAAGTTTGCCTTGTTCCTCTTTTACGAGTTGGAAGGTTGCTTGCGCAATGCATTACAAAGAACCCTCGAATCTTACTTTCATTGGGTAGTGTAAGAGAGCAGGATCAATATACGTTTGTTCATTCCTTTAATGTAGCGTTATTAAGTGGTTTTCTCGCATATCGTCTTTTTCCAGAAAATCTTGGTCTTGTAGAAGCTGTAACAACAGGAGGGCTACTTCACGATTTGGGGAAAGCCCGACTTCCTCTTTCCATTTTGAACAAACCATCTCGTTTATCTGAAAATGAATTCGAAGAAGTAAAAAAACACCCTGTATATGGTGCGAGTATTGCAAAACAATTAGGTATTGATGATGAACGAATTCTTACAGTGATAGAGTTTCATCACGAGAGAATTGATGGAACAGGCTACCCCTATGGTCTGAAATTAGGAGAGATACCGATTGAAGCTCGAATTGCTTCTGTAGCTGATGTTTATGATGCTCTTACTACAGTTCGTATTTATAAAGAATCCGTTCCTTTGCACCGAGCTATTTCTATCATTATAGAAAATACGGAGTATCAATTTGATAGAACAGTAGTTACCGCTTTTTTGAACGCTGTGGGGATGTACCCTCCGGGAACAATTGTTCAATTATCAGATAATCGTGTTGGTATTGTTATTGCAGCAGGTGAAAAAAGTATTCTTCGCCCGCGAGTCCTTTTGAAGACAGACGAATATGGAGATCGATATGATGATCATATGGTTTTAGATCTTGCCGATAATGCACACTTGTTTATCCGTTCCACAATAGATGATATTGGCAAACGTAAAGACTCCTTCACTCTTCGAGAGTTTCACTAATATCCATATTTATGTAAATAGTTTAATATAAGACGTCCAGAAATACTTGCTTGTGTCGGTATTGATGGCAGGTTTTCAGGAGTGTACCATTCAGCAGCTTCTATTTCTTTTTCGTCTATATGTATATTCCCTGATTTCCATTGAGCAGTGAAACCGACCATAAGAGAGTGGGGAAATGCCCATGGTTGACTTCCAAAATAATGAATGTTTTTAATCTCTATTCCTACCTCTTCCATTACTTCCCGAGCCACAGCCTCTTCCAGATTTTCGCCTGGTTCAACAAATCCAGCTAGAATACTGTATCTTTTGGGAGGGAAATGGGGGCTTCGAGCAAGCAAAAGCTGCCCATCTTTTTCTATGGCTACGGCAATAACCGGTGAAATTGTAGGGTAGATAACTAAATTACATGTGGAACACTCCATAGCTCTATCTACAGCGTGCTCTTGTAGAGGTTGCCCACAACTGCTACAGTAACGTGTCGTGCGACGCCAATACATTAATTGAAAAGCTTGTCCGGTAATGGAAAAAAGGGCATCTCCCAGAACTTCGTAAAGCCCACGCAAAGGAACAAATTCCATTCCCGAGGGAGCTTGCTCTTCTGCCGCTGCTTCTGCCCAGAAATGACCGTTCCCTTTAGGTGAGCCGACTTCTCCCTGGCGAATAAAAGAGATGGGGATACTATCCCTCTCTGAATATTTAGGTATCGTAACAGGGGAATTCTTTCTGACAAGAATGGTCTCCTTTTGAAAGATAAATAAGAGTGAACTCTTCTTTTCCATATAACACTCTCTCCTTATTCTATACCCCATTTGGCTGCTTTTTCCCAATTAGGAATCCGCCAAATTTTGCGGTGAAGTTCTCGTAATTGGTCTGGGTCTCGTAGTAATTCCATCTTTTCTTTGGCTGAAAGTCCCTCTGGTCCTTTCTCAAGGGCTTTTTTCTGAATGTCTTCCCGTCTCTGCCGTATAGATGGGGCGGCGACGCGATGTCTAAGAATGAGCGATGTGTGTAGAGCAAGAACTTTGGGATCAACGACAGCCCGAACAAAACCTTCATTTTGTGAAAGGGGCAAGGGAGAATAGGAAGCTGGTTTTGTCATATTTTCATCCACTGTTGCAAGTTCGCTAGGAGCTTCTGTTTCCTCTGGAGTTATGAGCAAAAAAAGTTTCTTTAACTTTTGTCCAAAAGAAACACGACTTGAAAAGGCTGAAATAGGTATAGATAGAGCCATGGGGCCTAAAATTGGTAGCATCCACCAGAAGAAAGACCTATTAAAGACGTAAAGGATGCTTCCCCAGAGCAAAGCAATGAGAGTCTGGCTGATATGGTACTGAAAAGCATCATTCCACGTGGTTCCTCTATCATCTCTGGTTTGTGTGCCCCAACCTGTCGCTTTTCCCAAAAGTGTCATCACGACAAAGTGGCTATGAAAAGCCATACGTATCGGTGCCAACAACGTCGATGTTAGTGTTTCAATGATCATGCTTAGCGTGAGACGAACACTTCCTCCGTAAAGATGTGCCTTTTTTGTATAGAAAATAATATACGCGATACTAAGTATTTTGGGAAGAAAGAGAACGATGGCCGTTGATCCTAGAAGAGTGATGGCCCACATTGGGTACCAAACAGGCCACTGCGGGAAGAGAGTCATCTCCGCAGAAGGGAAATACTGAGGCTCAATAAGAACCTCGGTAATGGCTTCAGCAGAACTTAGAATCAGAAAAACAAGCCAAAGCAAGGCTGAACCATACGACATTACACCATTCACGAAAAGAGCTCTATGAACAGGGAAAAATCCTCGTGTGAAAATAAGCCGTAAATGTTGCAGATTTCCTTGGCACCACCGTCTGTCTCGCTTCAGTTCATCAAGAAGAGTGGGTGGAGTTTCCTCATAACTGCCTTCCATATCGTAGGCAAGCCAAACTCCATAACCAGCCCTTCTCATGAGGGCAGCTTCTACGAAGTCATGGCTCAGAATATCTCCTCCCAATGGGCCCTTTCCTGGTAAACGAGGGAGTTGACAATGTTCCATAAAGGGAGCAACTCGTATGATGGCGTTGTGTCCCCAATATTGAGCATCGCCTAAAAGCCAAAAATGAAGGCCCGCTGCAAAAATAGGGCCGTATACTCTATTAGCGAATTGCTGTACTCGAGCAATAAGAGATTGCCGATTTACAGCGGCGGGAGGTGTTTGGAGAATCCCTATATCCGGACGAAGTTCCATAGCCTGAACCATTTGTACCAAAGTTTTTCCAGACATAACACTGTCAGCATCAAATACGATCATATATCGATAATCTTTACCCCATCGTCTGCAGAAATCGGCGACATTTCCACTCTTTCTCTTCACATTACTTTTACGATGACGATAAAATATCGTTCCAAAAGCATCTTCATCTTGGCAAAGCTTATACCATGCCATTTCTTCATGAACCCAAATGTCGGGGTTTGTCGTATCACTGAGAATAAAAATATGAAACATGTGGCTCAATCCGGTTTTGCGCAATGCCTGAAGTGTTGTCTGTACTCCGGCCATAACGCGAGGTACGTCTTCATTATAAATAGGTATGAGAATAGCCGTTTTTGCCTCAGTGTCTTCTATGGAAAGAGGCTGCTTCTTTAAAGCCTGAGAAAATGAAAATTGGTCTTTATGGCGAATCAAGACAAAAAGGCCCAGCATAGCTGTCCAGAAACCAATGGATATCCATGCGAAAAGAATTCCAAAAACGACAACAAGGGCTATTTCCAGAAGGGTTGCTCCTTTATAAGGAAGCACTCCGGCCATATAATGACTTGCCGTAAATGTAGGAAGAAGAATAAGAGCTAAAAGCAGAATTCTTCTCCAACTGGCGGCTCGAGTCCATTTAATTTCGAGAGTATCAGTGCTCATAATTAACAAGCCTCTCTTTATCGTGTTCGAGATGGACCGAAGAGATCTCGCATCCATCGTCGCATAAATTTCTTTGTTGCAGTAAGCCACGGAATGCGATCAAAATTTTTCGAGACCATTGTTCCTCTGTTCATTGGCGGAATCGAAGCAATGTGTTTTCCCTCTTCGTCAAGAATTTCTGCTTGCAATTCCTTGCTTAAAATACACCGTTCAAGGGCATTCATAGATTCATCAATACTTGAAGCATTTGATTCTTTTAATGCTTGCAGCGCAAGTTCCAGCCCTTGAAAAGGGGGAAGATCCATAGCTCGAACGTAAAGAAGCACTCTATCTCTAGCAATTTGCCAACCTTCTGATTTTTCTATCATTATGGTTCACCTCTAGGGGCGGAAGTCATAGGTCCATATTTCAGTTAAAGGGGTGGGAATGTTTTCCCCTTTTTTGAGAAAAGCAGAAAGTTTTACGACAGGTTTCCGGTCAGGAACGACACTTTTTATTTTTTCCACGGGAACCGATATCTTAAAACTTAACCGCCAACCGCCTGTTACTATATTTTTAAGCAATTGGCGCTCCACAAGAGTGGCGTCACCCTCAACGTTAAGGTCACTTGCCAGACCAGTATCTGCGGGTATTTCATTGAGCTCTTTCCCTTCAAAATCAATAATAAAACGATAGGCTCCCTCTTCTTTTTCCTTTACAAGCCGTGTATGGGAAGCTCTGGCTATTCTTTCTTTATCTACATCAGGAGTTAACCATTCCATGGTATATGTAAAGGTAAGAGGGTGAAGAGATGTCCCCTCTTCGATTTCGGGAACCCAGTAGGCAACAATATTATCGTTGATTTCACTGTCTGAAGGTATTTCTATCAATTCGACATGACCTTTGCCCCAATTGTTTTGCGGGGTAATCCAAAGACTTGGCCGTTTTTCATATCGTGCTTCCAGGTCGAGGTAATGATCAAAATTAAGATCTCTTTGCATTAATCCAAAACCTTTGATTGGTGTTTCAGTTTGTTTGGTTATCAAAAGACGAGCTGGATTGATAAGAGGACGCCATATTAACTGCTCGTCCTCTGTTTCTATCAAAAGTCCGTCTGAATCGTGTACTTCAGGTCTAAAATCACCGGGGCGGCCATTCTCTGTTTCCCCATACAAGAACATGCTGGTAAAAGGAGCAATACCAATTTTTTGAATTTCTTTGCGTCTATAAATATTACAGATGACATCTATCTGAGTTTCTTTCCCAGGAATAATTGTAAATTTATAAGCACCAGTACAACTGGGGCTATCAAGGAGGGCATACATGACCATTGAAGAAGATTGTTTTAATGGTTTTACAAGCCAGAATTCTTTAAACCAAGGGAATTCTTCCCCTGTTGAGGATCCTGTGTCTAGAGCAAGCCCCCTGGCCGAGAGTCCATACTGCTGATTTTGAGCTACGGCCCTGAAGTAGCTGGCGCCAAGAAATACGGCGACTTCGTCAGCATATTTTTTCGTGTTAATAGGAAAATGAATACGAAATCCGGCAAACCCCAGATCTGGTGGAAGTTTTTTTAAATCAAGCTGATTCTTGCCATAATCGAACATTTCAGGGGAGAAGGAAAGAGGGGTAACCTTTTTCCCATCAACAATATGTATCTGAACAGCTCTGTTATAGAACATGCCAAGATGAAAAAATTGTACAGAGAAAGGGAGGTTATCTTCTTGCCAAAGCGCTTTTTCAGAACGAAATCTAATATCTCTCCATTGATCGTAGCTTAACTTCATGAGTTCTTCTGGCACGGAGTCTTTAGGCTCTTCAAAAGGTTTTGAGGCTAAATCCTGAGCTTTATGGCTTACGAAAGCAAAGCCGAAACCTTCCTGAGATGAGGCAAAAATTGGTGTAGATATAAAAGAGAGAGTAAGAATAACTAAACATAGAACTGTATAGGTTTTCATTTTCATTAAACACATATATCCATCACTCCTTATTAAACAAACATGACGTCTTGCCTCCTTCTGAATGCTTGAGTGAAAGGGCATTTGACGCCATTCTATAGATTAATGAGCAAGCAATTTGTCTTTCTTTCGCAGTCATATCTCCTAAAATTTCTGTCATGAGATCTGCTAGAATTTGCTCAACGAATGGTAGCACATTTTGCCCTTTATGAGTAAGAAAAACTTGATTTGCTCTTCCATCTATTTTACTTCGTTTTCGTTGAATATAACCAAGCTGTTCTAACTTTTTAAGAGACCTCGCTGTTGTCCCCTTGTCAAAGCCAAGTTCACTACTTAAATCTTCTTGTGTCTGACCATCTTGACGCCGAAGAACCAATAAAAAAGCATAATTGCCATATCCAAGCCCAAAAGGCTCAAAAGCTCGGTCAAGTAAGCATTGCATTTGCCTGTATAGACATGATATCCATCGCCCAATATGAGGCTGTTTGGAATCCATTATTTAGAAATACCCCTTTCTACTTTGAGCACTTTTAGCTGTTTAGAAACCAGGAAAAATGTTACAAGAAAAGCCAAAGTGTCAGCTATGGGAAAAGAATACCAAATCCCTTGAAGATTGAAAAAACGCGGAAGAACGACGAGAAAGGGGATAAGGAAAATAACTTGTCGGCTCAAAGATAAAATGAGAGATGCCCGAGCTTTTCCCAAAGCTTGAAACATTGAAGAGCCTGTAATCTGAAAACCAGCTAAAAAATAGGTCATGGTAACAATTCTAAGAGCCCAACTCGCCTCTTCTAAAAGAAGAGAATCTGTTGTAAAAAGTCCCACGACCTTTTCAGGCATAAACCAGCAAATGACAGAAGCAATAAAAGCTATGATAGAAGCAGCACCTATGGCAAGGTGGGTAACATCTCGTGCTCTTTTATAGTCTCCTGCACCGTAGTTAAAGCCGAGAATAGGTTGCAGGCCTTGTGCTACACCAATAATAGGCATAAAGAAAAAGGAGAGTGCTCTATGCAAAATACCATACACAGCAACAGAGATGTCACTTCCATAATAAATGAGACTATTGTTGAGAAAAACAATAATAATGCTTCCAGAAGCCATTCGTACAAATTCAGATACTCCTACAGAAAGAATTTCTTTTATAGTCTCCCATTGTGGAGTAATTGATGATAAAGAAAGGGAAAGCAGGCTCTTTTTCGAAAAGAAGAAGTAATGGACCATCCATATTGCCATTGCTATTTGAGAAAGCACTGTAGCAATAGCGGCTCCCCGAATTCCTAATTTCAATTTGAAGATAAAAATAGGATCAAGAATAATATTAAGAATAGCCGATATAAGCATGCTTATCATGGCTACTCGGGCATTTCCTTCCGATCGCGCCGCGTGATTGGCTGCCATTCCAAATCCAACAAAGGGTAATCCGAACAGTATGACTTCAAGGTATTCTTCCGCGTAAGGAAAAATTGCTGGCGTTGCGCCGAAAAGGCGAAGAATATATTGACGCGTAAAAAAGCCTATGGAAAAAAGAGAAAAACTAAAAATGAAGGAAAGAAATACCATATTACCAAGGGCCTTGTTTGCATAAGAATGTTTTCCGGCCCCTAGACTTCTTGAAATAAGAGAGGAGCCGCCTACTCCTATTGTGATAGCCAAAGATGTGGATAGAAGCTGAAGAGGAAAAACAATAGCTGTTCCAGCAAGACCGAGTGGGCCGACGCCCCGACCGATAAAAATAGCATCTACAATATTATATGATGCTTGTACGAGCATTCCGATAATGGCAGGCAGAGAAAGTCTCCACAATAATCGTCCTATTTGTTCGTTTGCAAGTAAATCCCGCCGATCCATACACATTCCCCCCATGTTAATTGAGAGAAATAGTATAGATTATATTCGTTGCATGCGCAACTATCTTTCTGTGTCGGCCATGCTCTTCTTACGATGAGCCTTAAATTCATACATTCTTTTGTCTGCAACTTTAACTGTTTCTGTGAGAGTCGGTGCATTAGACGGACAATGAGCAACTCCATAATCGGGGTAAATAGCGAAATCGGCCCCCGCAATATGTCGTTGCGTAATTCTTTTATAGACTCGCTCCATTATTTTTTCAGCTTTTTTAAGAGGAAGGTCAGCAAAATAAATTAAAAATTCATCTCCTCCCGAACGAGCAACATAATCTGTTTGCCGCAACCCTTTTCTTAGAATAGATGCTATTTCTACAAGCGCTTTGTCACCACGTGCGTGACCATACGTATCATTAATTTTTTTAAAATTTCCCAAGTCTATAATGGCGATACATGCACTTCCTTGGGTATGTTCTATGCGTGTATCTTCTTCATCAAGACGCTTAATCATATACCGCCGATTCCATAACTCAGTAAGGGGGTCTATCATGGCATCATATTCGGTCTTTTTAACCATTGCATTGAGTGTGAGATTGACCTTCTCTAATTCACGGGTTTTATCTTTTAAGTCAGCAAGAATTTTTTTGCGACGTTCATATTCCATAATAAAAAGAGTTGCGCCGAGAGAGAAGAGAACTACAATTATCCCGGCCATAATCTTGAAACGATTTCGAATAGAGGCCCTTCGCCCTTCAAGAATAAGAGAAGGAATCATCGAAACCAGTTTCCATCTATAAAAAGTTGATCCTTGCGCTGACAATTTAGTCTGAAGAGGGTCTATCGTTACAAATGTAAAAAGACCCCGTGGCGACTCAATTTGACCTTGTTCCTGGGCGTAGATAATCGCTGCTTCTTCAGGGTATATTTTAAAAAAGTTATTTTCTTTTCTTTCTGGAATTTGGAACCCCCATTCAAGGTTATGGTTTGTGTTTTTTAACCAATAACCATCACTATTAAGGAGCATTACATCCGCCACAGTAGATGAAGATTCGAGAAGGGAAAATAAATCGTTAGCAAGATAGTTTAAAACAAAAATTCCTGCCTTTTGATGATCTTGAGTAAAGATGGGGGTAGCAATTCTAAGCATAGGTTTATAAGGCATTTCTAATACCCCTTTTTCTATATTTAAATCTAGGGGAGACATATAAACTTCATTGCTTTCGAGTTTTATCGTATCTTTGAAGTAGTACCTATTGGCCTTATTCTGAAGTTCCGACTGAGGAACGACTATCGGATTCTCAGGGCCTGCGTTGAGACGAACAAGTTCCTGTCCAGACGCATTTAGTACGCGAATTTGATCGTAGAGGGGATTATTTTTCATAAAAGAAAAGAAAATTTTTTTTAGTTCTTCCTGCTCGGCAGATGTCATAACACCATCATTGTATTGATGATTGCATATCCGTCCTAAAAAGAGAAGATCTCTATAGACGGTATTCATCCGTTGACGAACAACTTCAAGCCTTGAAAGACTAAATTGCTGTTCAAGGCTCTCTAAAAGACCTTGTTGTTGGGAGATCTCTAAAGAATAGAGATGGCCTATTAGCCATAGTATGACTAATAAAAGGGGAATAACCCAAACAAAACGGCGCAAAAATTTTTTGCCTACTTCCCAACGCATACTGTTATTGCTCGTGTTAGGCAAAAGATCACACTCCTGGTAGGGAAAAGTCAAAATATCTTTAAAAGACACAATAATTCTTAAAATTTTACTGAAAATGGGAGGATGTGAAAAGAGGCTGGAGACTTGTTTTATTCGTTTTTAATTTTTAAGGATAGAAATCATTATATATTCAATGTTATTTTAATGTTACATGCTTTTCAGGGCGGAAAATAAAAGAATATGTATTTATTAAAAGCTGTTGTTTCTTAGAAGAAACAACAGCTTTTATCTTTTGGCAAGTTTTTATAACAACTTCATATCTCCAGGTTTAATTTTGTTGCTTTTTTCGAGCGCATAGCAGAAAAAGAGACTTATACATGCTGGGAGTAAAAAATGGAGAAAGATTATTCCTGTCCAGCCGGCTTTCCCCATAACAGCTAATGTGCCGAATTGTCCCACCAATCCGCTTGTTCCCATTCCTGCGCCGATTTTATTATTCTCCATAGAGAAAAGAGTAGTGGAAAGAGGGCCCAAGATTGCAGAAGATAGAATTGGAGGAACCCAAATCCAGGGGTTACGAATAATGTTGGGTATTTGTAACATAGAGGTTCCTATACCTTGAGAAATAAGTCCTCCGACTCCATTATCTTTATAGCTTTGAACGGCAAAACCTATCATTTGGCAACAACATCCCACTGTTGCAGCTCCAGCAGCAAGTCCGTTAAGCCCAAGAGCAATGGCCAGGGCGGCGCTGCTTATGGGAAGCGTAAGGATAATGCCCATAAAAACAGAGACTAAAATTCCCATTGGAAAAGGATGAAGCTGAGTTGCTGTATTGATTAGTGCTCCAAGAAAGTTCATTCCCTGCGCGATCCAGGGGCCGGCAATATGACCAACAAAACCTCCTGCAAGAATTGTTACTGCTGGAATGGCAACAATATCCACCTTAGTTTTGCCGGAGAAAAACTTAGCTGTTTCAGCTCCGACTAAACTTCCTACAAGAGCTCCCATAGGTTCTCCAATAGAAAGGAGTGCTCCTTGAGCAGATAGATGTATGCTCCCTGCCCCGATTGTTGCCGCAATAGTTGATGCGAAAATACCCAAAGATGGAGCTTTTACGCTTATGGCAACTCCTGCTCCTATGGCAGGGGCCATCAATAATTGGGCAATCTGTCCAAAATTTTGTAAGAGTTGAATGGAAAAAATAACTCCCAGTTGTTTAAGAATAAGTCCAATAATGAGAGAAGCGAATAATCCTAAAGCCATGCCGTTCAAAACTGAACTAGCGTAGGTGCGAATATTTTTATGGATCGACATTTCAACAGCTCCTTTACAGGTGTCTTGACACATGTAAAGGAGTATAAGCTGTTTATTCTAATCCATCAAGTACCCTTTTCCTTTTAAACTGGCAATAATACGTTGGAAAGAGTCTTCATCAGAAACTTCCAGTGTGTGGAAGTGGACTCCTCCAGTGAGGATAGAGAGGGGTTCTGCCTTCGTATGGATAACTTTAGAAATAAAATTTTGAACATCAATGCGATTTTTAAGCATGAGGTTTCCTGCAATTTCTCCATATACAGGATGTTCAACTGTAACATCAACAACTGTAGCTCCATTATCGACCATAATATATAATTCGTCTCTCATCTCTTCGATTCCCGTATGGGCACACATCACAGATTTCATAAAAGATGGACGTTTCAGAGTCATAATCATATATCCTTGAGGCGTTGCTACTATAGAGTGTCCTTCGGCTCGCAAGAGGGCTATATCCTGAACGATGACTTGTCGGCTTACTCCTAAAATTTCAGCAAGCTCACTTCCTTTTATGGCATCATTTCGTTCTTTTAAGAGTTCGAAAATTTGTTCTCTCCGTTTGGTCCCATTCACGTCTTATACCTCCTTACGTATCTTTTTAATTATAGCCCATAAACATATTTCTTCACAAAAAAGACTTTACAAAGACAGAGGCGGGTCGTATGGTGTCTAAAAAGGAGGTGAAAGGCGATGACAACAGGAGAACCAGCACTTTCCACATGGCGAGGCAGAATAATTCTTATTCTTCTTACTTATTTCTCTGTTTTTTCTTATTCTCATATCTTTTTTATGCTGCCGCCTTTTTTGCGTAATATAGGTTTTCAGCCTCAGTGTGTTGGTTGGATTATCAGTGCCTTTTATCTTGCTGCTACTGTAACGCGTCCTTCTGCGGGATGGTTCATAGAACGTATTGGCATTCGAAAAACAATGGTTACTGCTGGAAGTATTTGTTTCTTTTCCTCCCTTTCTCTTGCTTTAACGAGGCATACTCCTGCAGTCCTTTATTTTATTCGGCTTTTTATGGGGGCAGGGTTCAGTGTATTTGTTGTAGCGACGACAACATATCAATCTCTTGTTATCCCAGAGCAAATTCGAGGAACAGCTTTTTCTATTACAAGTATAGGTGGAGTTTTAACTTCTTTTACAGTTATACCCCTTTCTGAATTTTTCATTTGTAGGGGGTGGAATTTGCCCTATTTGCTTATGGCTCCCGTAGCAGCTCTTGCTGCTATATGCATGGCCTTTTTTTTACCACCGGTGCAAGATGAACTTTCTTTCAGCCAACAGAATAAAACATCGTATCTTATGCTTTTTAAAGAGACACCTGTAAAATTCCTTTTAATTTCATGCCTTTTTTTAGGGTTAACAGATGCATCTATTGCCTATGTTTCGAGTCTTGCCTTAGGCAGAGGGCTTAATCCTTCTATTTTTATGATGGCTATATCTGTAGGAGCTATTATCGTTCGCCTTTTCTGTACGGGAGTCTATCGCCATTTTTCACGTATGATGATTGCGGCACCTTCCTTCGGAGGAATGGGACTTGCCCTTTTCGGGGCATCTTTTGCAAATAGTAATATTGTAATTGCTCTATTTGGTCTTTTGTATGGGGCGGCAGTAGGGTATGGATACCCTACTCATCTGGCTCTAATTGGAGATATGATCCCAGAACGATTTAGGGGGCGAGCTTCTTCGATGGTTTATTTCTCGATGGATATTAGTTGGACGCTTTTACCCATATATATTGGATATGCGTCAGCATTAGTTGGCATTTCATGGGCCTTCAGAGGATTTTCTCTTTTTGCGTGTGGGGCTTCATTCTTCGTTTATTTTTTGGTCTGGAAAAGAATCAGCGAGAAGAAGGGCGTACATTTCTAGAGTAGAACGGTCTCCTGCAATTGTACGAGCTGTTTCCATCATATCAATATTGTATTCTTCATGCATGGGAAATTGATAGTCTGGTTGGCGACACTCTTTTTCTGGGATAAGGCAGTCTTGAGGTTCGCAAAGTGGACATTGTATAGGGAGCTTAAAGAGGAGGATATCAGAATAACGTTTGGAGAATAGCAGCTCAAAATTTTTCATACCAAGCCATATTTCTTTTCGCCTTTCTCGTTGTATTTCTCGTTCTTCTTTTGAGAGGACAGGCAGACAAATAAGAAAGACTTTTCGAAAGTGTCGGATGAAAGTTTTACTTTCCTCAAGTGACTTTTGAATGGTATATCCACTGCTTAAGGGACACGTATGATTAAGGTTGCCCGGACAATTTCCACACCATTGGCGGGTTCCTTCTCGAATAACGATATCTTCTATATTTCCTTCCAAAATTGAAAATCCCAAAGCGTCAGATATATTTTTTTCTTTGCCAGAAAGCTCAAAAACTCTTCCCGTACCGGATTTGGGCGAATCGGGTTTCTCATGTTTTAATGCTTTTTCAATCACTGAAAGAACATCGCTAGCATTGCGGCTATAATAGACAAACGGAGTATGTAAAGCCGTGCGTAAAAGTGCGATATGGTGAAGAGAAGCGGCGGCTCCTCCGATGAGAACAGGGATGTTATTTTTATCTGCTATGACAATAATCTTTTCCATGTTTTCGAAACAGCTTGTATCAGAACACGATAACGCTATAAGATCTGGATTAGTTTTAGAGATAACTTTGTCAATTTTTTGAGCAGTAACATTTTCTCCAAGATCTATAACTGTATACCCTTTTTTTCGGAGGCATCTTGTAATTATTTCCCCTCCGACATTTTCTAAAGAGGGTGCAACTGTTCCGAAACAAATTGTTACCATACTTTTCCTCCTACAAGAATCCATCCCCAGGCGATAAAAAGAGTTGCCAGTGTAACGGGAATGCCGAGTCGTGCGTGGTCTTTCCATGATATGGAAAGTCCCATCTCTCTGGCTCCATTTATAACAATAATATTAGCAATACTTCCAACGACGAGTAGATTTCCTGCAAATGTACTGCTGAGGGCTAAGATTGGTCCAGCCATATGAGTCTTTGCGAGGGGAAGAAGGAGCATTGTTGCAGGAACATTTGAAACCATATTCGAGAGAGTAGCTGTACACCAGAATAGCCAGCTCGGATGGTGTAAAGAAATTCCAACATAGTGGAGACCTCTTTCTATAGCGTCAAGTCCTCCGACTTTGGCGAAGGCTCCATTGATAATGAACAGTCCAATGAAAAGAATGATTAGCTGCCAATCAACTAGATTAAGCGCTTTGTGAGAAGCCATTGTTCTGCTTGTAAGAAGAATGGCGGCAGCTCCTAAAGCAATGTAGTCTCGGGGGAGAGGGGAAAAGAGGAACAGGAGCATAACCCCGCTAAGTATCGTAATTCCTTTTACAGTTTGCCAAGCATGAAAAGGAAGTTCAACATTTTGAGGCAAAGAAAGGTGTTTATCCCACTTTTTTCTATATAGTAGGCATACAAGCCCCCAAAGAGTAAGAAGAGAAAGTCCCACAGGTAGAAGGACAAAAAACATATAATGAGCAAAAGGAAGATTAAGTCCTTGTCCTATAAGCATATTTTGAGGATTGCCGATAAGAGTTAAAGCAGATCCTATATTTGCAGAGCAGGCTAGCGCAAGAAAAAATGGAAGAGGGTTCAATTCTTTCCTTATACAAATTTCTCCTAAAACAGGCGTAATTGCAAGGCATACAATATCGTTTGACAGAAGAGCAGAAAGCGACCCTGATACAATAATGAGAATAGCCAGAAATTTTTGAGGAGAGCCATTGAAAGCGGCTATTTTCCGGGTTATAAGAGTGTAAAAACCTCCGAGACGAAGTTGAGCAGAGATAATCATAAATCCGAATAAAAGCATAATAGTAGAGATATCTATATTACATAAAAGTGATTCTTTGGAAAAAGGACCAGCAATAAGCAGAAAAATAGTTCCGAGTAAAACTATACCTGCTCGGTCGAGAGCTAACTTGGGAAAGCGACCGATGATCATGCCAAGATATACGAGAATGAAAATAACATATACAAGTCCATTTTCAACCATTAGAGTTGTCATGTAGAAGAGTCTAGCAGAAGATAGGAGGCAATAAAATGGGACTCCAACAAGATTTTACTTTTCTTCATTGTGCTGATTTACATCTAGATAGTCCTTTTCGAGGAATTCGCTCATATTCGCCAGTTATTGCTCAAAAATTGAGTAAAGCTGTATTTCGTTCTTTTGAAAGGATTATAGATTTAGCACTTCAGGAAAAAGTAGATTTTGTACTTCTTGCAGGGGACCTTTATGATAGCGCAGATCGAAGTCTTAGTGCTCAGATTGCTCTCAGAGAGCAACTTGTTCGCTTAAGTTATGCCGGAATTTCTGCCTATATAGTTCATGGAAACCATGATCCTCTCAATGGAGACCAGGCAAAACTAGCCCTTCCTGATAAGGTCTTTCGTTTTAAGAATGAGGTAGAAGTTTTTCCATTGCAGACAAAAGATGGTTTGAACATTGGCAATATTATTGGATATAGCTATCCAGAGAGTGAAGAGAATAAGAATATTGCTCGTAAAATGGCGGAATCTATTCAGGGTGCAGAAGGTTTTAATATAGCTCTTCTTCACTGCAATGCAGGCGGAATACAAGATTACGCGAATTATGCTCCTTGTGTTCTCGATGACCTCCGACAATCTTCAATAGATTATTGGGCTTTAGGGCATATCCATAGACCTCTTGTAATATCTCGGCAAGATCCTGTTGTTGTTTATCCAGGAACGATTCAGGGAAGAAGTATTCGTGAGACAGGGGCTCATGGATGCTATCTTGTAAAAGTCAGTGCAGGAAGGGCAATTCAATCTATTTTTTGTCCCACGGATCAGATTCGTTGGGAAGAAGAAGAAATAGATACCTCTCATTTAGAATCAGATCAAGATATTTTTGAAGCCCTCCATGCACTTCGAGAAAAACATCGGACAATAGCTGAGAAAAGAGGCATTATGCTTCGAGTTACTCTTACAGGGAATACATCTCTTTCCCGCCGTTTATCACGCGAAGGGTATTTGGAAGAAATGGCTGAAGAACTTAATAAAACAGAAGAAACGCTTTCTGATTTTGTTTGGTTTGAACGCATTCAGAATAGAGTGCATCCACTCTATCCAATAGAAAATATGCGGAAGACAGAATCATTTATTGGTGATTTTATTCGTGAAATGGATACTTTCAAGTCAGAATGTTGCGGCAGAGAAAACTTTTTCTCCGTTATAGATGAAGCACTTGGAACCACACGGTGGAGAGGCAGAGAACTTGATTCTTTTTTAGAAGAACTTAGCGCAGAAGAAATAAGAGAAATTGTTGAAAAAGCAATGGTACAAGGATTAGATGGGTTGCTTCAAGGGGAGGATAACCTCTTATGCGATTTGTAGAATTCAATATTGAAGGTTTTGGTCAGTTAAAAAATGTAACGGGTCGTTTCCCTCCAGGGTTATCCCTCATTCTTGGAGAGAATGAAAGTGGCAAAACAACCCTTATGAATTTCTTTCGCTATTGTCTTTTCGGGTGTCCTGACGGGCGTTCAAATCGTAATTTATATCTTCCTCTAGATGGAGGAAATCAACGAGGGCAGTTAACTATAGAAGCTTTCAATGGAGAGTCTTTGTGTTTGAGCATGAACGGGAAAAAAATTAGTTTTTCAGAAAAAAACAGAAAAAGGACAATTGAAGACATTTTAGGATATATAGATCAAGAAGCGTATGAGCGTATTTTTGCTATTGGGCTTGAAGATATGCAAAAAATCAAGCCACTTAACGAACAAGCAATACAGAGTCGTTTCTTTTCTGCCGGAGCTGGTTTGGGAACGGCCTCTCTCCCCGCATTCATTTCTTCACTTTTAGAAAGAGAGAAAAAACTTTATAAAGAGCAAGGTCGTGGGCGGTCTTCGACGGAAGTAAATATTCTTTTAGAGAAAATAAGGGGAGCGAATAAGCGTATAGAAAGTCTTCAACAGTATAAAGATGAGTATCTTCAAAAAAAGAAAGAGATAGAAGCAAATAGTCTTGGCATAGAAAAAATACGCAAAGAACTCTCATCTATTTATCATGATGTATCTCTTGTTGAATGGGCAGAGAAAGCACGCACCCCGTGGGTAGAGATGCTTGAAGCCCAAAAAAAATTGAAGAAGATACAGTTTGCTATTTCTTTTCCTGATGATGGTTGCCAACGTTTTCTTGAGATGCAGAATGAAGAAATAAAAAGAAAAGAAGAATTGGAAGAACTTGAGACGAAAACATGCAAACTTGAAGAGAGATTGAAAGAGTTTGACCTCCCTTCCATTGAAAAAGTTCTTCAGTGCAAAGAGAGTATTCGTTCTATTTCACAAGACAGAAACAGAATAGTTCGAGAAGAGGAGTGTATTAAAAGAAAAGGGGATGAAATTGAAGATGATGAGCTACATCTTGTAAAAAAAATAAAAGAACTGTGTAAAGATTGGACAGTAAACGATCTGGAGTCTTTAGATGTTTCCTTTAGTATATCGAAAAAAGGAAGCGACATAAAAGAAAAAAACGACAAACTTGAGCTTCAATACTTAACGAGAAAAGAGGCACTAGAACAGGCACAAAAAGAATTAGAGGGGAAAAAGAGTCTTTATTTATCGCATGAAAACCAGGTAGAAAAAAGGAAGGAACAATTGCCCCCCATGTCTGTTGAAGAAATAAAAAAGAGCAGGTCAATTTTGCGACAAATTGTAAAAGAGCGAGATCAACTTCAAGCTCAAATGGAAGCAGAAGCAAAGAATATAGATATTTTATTGTCAAAAATGAAATATAAAAATTTGAGTTTTTTGATGATTCTTTTGGGATTTGTAATGTTAGTCTTAGGCTTTTTTGGTACGTGGTCCCCATCTTTTATAGTTGGGAGTACGCTTTTTGTTGCAGCTTTTACTCTTTTGATACCGTACATTCGCGCAAAACGGGAAATCATAATTAAAGAAGATTTTTCTTCTTCTTTACAAAAAAGAGATAAGGAGCAAGAAAAGGAGTTTCTTAGAAGGCTGCAAGAGATGAACTTCCTTTCTTCTCCACAAGAATCTGTATGCTTTGAAGAAGTAGAAGAATATATCGATAGTTGTTTTGAGAATGTACAAGCATATTTGCAATCCCTACAGCTGCGAGATGCTTTTGCAGAGGAGGTAGCATCTTGCGAAAAGAAAATGAATCATTGTCAGAGAGAACTTGATGAAACAGCAGACCTTTTACACAATCTCAGACAAGAATGGACTTCTTTTCTTGAAGAAACAGGTTCTCCTAAACAGTTGAAAATTGAGCATTGGAGTGAATTTGAAAGTCATATAAAACAGCTTCGCCAGAATCTTGAAAAAATTAAGGAGATGAAAAAAGATTACTCTTCCTCACAGGAATATATTGAGAAAAAAAGAAGACAACTTCAAACTATATTAGAAGTTTTGCCGTTGTCTTCCGTTTTTGAAAATAGCTCTCTTGTCTCTTGTATCGACACTCTTACTTCTTTGCTTGATGAGACTGAGCTACAAAAAGAGAAACTAACGGCTATAAAAATAGAAAAAGAGCAGTTAATAGAGTCTCACAAGAGAAACGTTCTTTTTTTGAGTCAAATTCAAGAAAGTAAGTTAAAGCTTTTCGAAGAAACAGGTGTCAGAAATGAGAATGAATTTACAAATATGGCTGAAAAATGGCAAGAAGCCAAGAAATTAAAAGAGGCAATTGAAAATAATAAAATGTCTCTTCTTGCTATATCTGGTGGAAAAGAACATCTAGAGCAGGTTTTAAGTCAACTTGAAAAAAGATCTCCGGCAGAAGCTCATCTCTATAAACAGGAGAAAGAGGAGAAAAAAGGATTCCTTGCAGATAAATTAGAAGAACTAAACCAAAAACAAGGTCATTTGAAAAATAGGCTCGAAGAACTCGAAAAAAATAAAGAACTTGGTGGGCTATTCTTAGAAAGAGAAGCGTTAACAGAAGAACTTCGACGTACTTTGAAAGAATGGCTATCCGTTGTTATATGTCGCTATGTTCTGGAACAAACCCGGCAAAAACATGAAAAAGAAAGACAACCGGAAGTTTTTAAAAAGGCAGGAAAATACTTGCAACTTATGACGGATGATAGATATACGCTTCTTTCTACAGCTTCGGAGCAGGGGGGCTTTTCAGTGGAACTAGAAGAAAAAAACGGATTGCTTCGCAAAAAAGAAGATATTTGGAGCAGTGGTCTTGCCGATCAAGTCTATCTCTCTATTCGGCTTGCTTTGGCGACTCTTTATGGGAAAAGGATGGAACCTCTTCCTCTTGTTCTTGATGACGTTCTTGTTCGTTTTGATGAGAAAAGACAGATAGGTGCTCTAAAAGCACTTATGGAAATTGCATTACACCAACAAGTGCTCCTTTTCTCATGTCGAAGAGATTTAGTAAACATTTTTTATCAAGCTAAGGAAAATTTAGAAAATAATGTCAGTGTTTTTACAATGAATAACGGTAGTTTTTCTCATTTAGAGGATGTAGTATGATGTAAAAATGACTCCAGTATGGATTGCTCTTTATGATCCAGATCCGAAGGCTCTTTCTATAACATACAACGTTGTGGGTTCTGTCGAAGGAATTGAAATAGTTGGTCATGGGGATACGATCTCTCGTTTTGAGCAGATATTAAACCGATATTCTGTGAACCTCGCTATTATAGATCCTTTTAGTTCTGAAGAGAGCTTTGAGCAGTTAGCTGTTCTTTTTCAGGATCTCAGGCCTAAGGTTGATGTTATAGTTGTTTCCCATGAACTTGGGGGAGACTCCATTGTTAGTGCATTTCGTATGGGAGCTTTCGATTATATTGCCAAACCTTTTACATATGAACGGTACCGAGAAAGTTTATACAGATATCGTTGTTACCATTCTTTTCTTGTCAATACTTCCCCAAAATGGAATCAAAAAAATATTGATCTTTTAAAACGAATTCGAATGTCATCTCACTTTACATCTCAAGGTCTACCCAAAGGACTTCATAATGAGACTCTTTCTCGTATACGAGACGTTTTACGGCAAACCAACGTTCCCTTATCTGCGTCAGATATCGCTAAAAAAACGAAATTAGCCCGGTCAACTGTTTGGAAATATTTATCGTATTTATGCCAAATTGGTGAAGTAATGAGTTTCAATCAATACACGCCGAAAGGGCGCCCCCTCCGTTTATATTCTTTACTGCATTGATGACAAAAAGAACTAAAATAAAACAAAAAGAACTAAAATTGTTTTCCCACACTTTCTTTGATTAAATATGCCTTTAAGTTCGTCTTTATGGTGGACAATGTATATTGTATTTTTGGAGGGGAAAGAAGTGGGATTCAACAGGTTGGGAACACGCATCGTTGCTCTTGTCGTAGGCTTTTTAATAATAAGTGTGGGGATAATCGCAGTTGGTTCTGTAAGAATCAGTAGTCGCGGTTTAACGAACATGTCGATTTATTACGAATCAGCAGTAGCAAAGGAAAATGCAGAAAATCTCAATGGTGTTTTTATGGAATTTACACAAGCTGTTCGAGATATCCAGAATAATGTTGCTGCGTACTTCGATAAAAGCGATATGGCTTCAATTCCATCGCAATGGTCTGCATTTACATCGGATATTTCTTTAATTCTTCAACTTTTAGCAGAGGATTTTCCTCATGTGAGACAAGTCTTTATTACCTTAAACCCCGAAGTTTTAAAGACGCAAATGATATGTGATTTAACACTATCTCGTAAAGATGCAAAATCTTCTTTTAAATCTATTGAGGATAGTGAAAGTATTACAAATTTGCTTAATCGCAATAACCCTGAGACAGAGTGGTTTTGGGGAGCTTTGGATAGTAAAAAACCAGTATGGGGAGACCCACAAGAGGCAAATGGCATGTATGTTATGACTCTTTCTATGCCAGTATTGAAAGATGGCAAAGTCTTTGCCGTAGTGGGGATGGATTTTGACGCGCAATTTATTCCTGACAAGCTACGGGAAGAAAAAATTTATGATACGGGATATGTGTGGCTTTTGAATGAAGAAGGAAATTTCCTTTACCATCCTGTCGAGGCCTTTATGGGCAAAGGGCTGGATGAGATAGAGAATGGTTACTACGCCCAATATTGGGATCAAATAAAACGAGAGCCCCAGGGGCGTTTCAAATCAAAGTTGCGTGGAGATATTATTGCTGTTTCTTACGCAACCCTTCCCAATGGAATGGTTTTAGGTACTCAGGCTTCGGCATCAGAAGCCCTTGCTCCAGTAGCTGCTTTAAAGAAGGCTACCCTTCTTATTGCGGTTGTTGTTTTATTCGTGGCGATTATCATAACGTCATGGGTTATCAGAAAAATGACAAAGCCTCTGCAGGATGTGGCCAAAAAGGCTCTATATATTACAGAGAATAGCGATCTTTCTGTTCGACTAGAGACAGACTCGAAAATAGTAGAAATAAGGGCAATAGTAGACGCGCTCAACGCTATGGTCGTAGGCATATCTGGCATAGTTTCTGCAATTGTGAGAAGCTCGAAAACAGTTTTGAACAAGGCTGAAGATATGAGCGCTGCCTCAGAGGAGTCTGCTGCGGCTGTAGAGCAGGTTTCTGAGTTGGTTAAACAGTCAGAAATGAAAACACAAGATTCTGCTGCTGCCACACAGCAGGCTAATGCAGGCATTCAAGAAGTTGCTGCCGCTGCCCAGACAGGAGCAAAAGCTGCATCTGAAGCTGGAGAAAGCGCAGTAAATATTGCTAATGCAGCTGAACGAGGCGGAGATGCGGTACGAAAAATGAGCACTCTGATCGACGAAACATCGACTGCTGGGGGTAATGTCGGTCAGGCTATTCGTCTTCTTGCCGATACTGTCGAGAAAATATCAAGTTTTGTCAGTACTATTACCGCTATTGCAGATCAGACGAATTTACTCGCATTAAATGCTGCCATTGAGGCTGCAAGAGCTGGCGATGCGGGCAGAGGTTTTGCTGTTGTAGCAGAGGAAGTTCGTAAACTTGCCGAGGAATCGGCGAAATCTGCGGAAGAAGTAAATCACGTTATTATTGAAATTAGCGAAAGAAGTCGAAAAGCGCTGACTGACCAGGAAGGTGCAGAAAAATACATGGTTCAATTGGTGCAAGAGGCAAAAGAGACTAAAGATATTATTGATCATGTTGTTGTTCAGGTTGCCCAGGTTTCGGATCATGTCCAGAGCATTGCAGCTACGATGGAAGAACAATCCGCAAGTGCAGAGGAGATGACAGCTGGAATGGATAGCGTTGCACGTACGGGACAGGAAATATCTGATCAAATGAAGCAGATTACTCAGGCAACTGAGGATCAGGCCAAAGTAACAGAGTCTATTGCTCAGTCGGCAGAAGAGATGGTTACTCTCAGCCGTGCAATGGAAGATGCCGTTGCTCGTTTTAAATTAGAAGAGGAAGAAAAGTCTTTAGCTACCTTATAGACAGTCTTGACTGAAACTTTTTCTCTGAAGCTACGATGGGACATGTTTATGATAAATCCCATCGTAGCTTTTTTAAACTGAAATATCATTTTTTAACAAGAGCTCACCGAGCTCTTCAAGTTTGGGCCTTGCGTCTTCGGCTTTAACACGTCCAAGTTGAAAAACTAGGGCATCAATAATTGTTAAAAGTGTTACTGTTGAATAATGGTTCGTATTTTGTGGAGCAAGAAGCACCACTGAAGCAAGAGGAGCCGCAACATTTGAAAGGTTGTTAGTAATGAGTACAACAGGAATTGAATGCTCATGAGCATACTTCACAGCATTAATAGTCCTCTTCGTATAGTGCGGACTTCCCGCCATCAGAGCGATAAGCACATCGTTTTCATCCATATCATAAAGTTCATCAAAGAGATTATCCGATCCTGATGCATCCCCAAGATAGATATTTTTAAAGAGTTGGTGTAGCAGTGCATGAAGATAAACAGCTAATCCTCGAGTTGAACGGAGTCCGAGAATATAGATTCTCGAAGCTTTTTTTATCGTACGAATCGCTTGAGGAAAGCTTTCTGCTAAATGTTGGCTATAAAGAGATTGCAAGCTTTGTATATTATCTTTTATTACTTGTTCCAGAACGTTCAAACTTGAATCTCCTGTAATATTCTCTCTCAAACGATCAAGAGGAGGGGGTGTTGTAGATGAAACAAGCACGTGCTGCAGTTCTTCTTTGAGTGCTGTGTAACTTTTGAATCCAAGGCTTCCTGCTGTTCGAATAACAGTAGCTGTACTCGTTTGTGTAGCTGCTGCTACTTCCTCAGCTTTCATGAATGCTGTTTGTTGATAGTGGGCAAGAATATAATCGCAGACATTTTTCTGCTGAGAGGGCAAGTTTTGACGAATGGCCCGTATATGCTCAAAAATATCTTTCCCATTCTCATTTCTATCGATTAAATTTTTGTTTTTCCGATTATGCATAATATGCCTCCCTTCATTGATGGATAATGTATACTTGAACAAATAACCTGCCGATTATGTTGACTTTCGGTGCCAATAAAATTATAGTGTCCGTAATATGAATCTAGAAATATCATTTTATATCATGTTGATACTTTTATATATCAAAA
Source organism: Aminobacterium thunnarium (assembly GCF_055390565.1). NCBI lineage: Bacteria > Thermotogati > Synergistota > Synergistia > Synergistales > Aminobacteriaceae > Aminobacterium > Aminobacterium thunnarium. The sequence goes on along the minus strand of NZ_AP042412.1, from coordinate 2,017,987 downwards.
GATTGATAAATCTGTTTGTTATTTATATCTCAAATCCCTTTTGTGGCAAAGATCAACTTTGTATTTAATAAATATATCATTATTTTAAGGGGGAAAAAGGATGCGTAAGTACGGAAAAGGTTTTGTTGTTTTTCTCACGATGGTTTTGGTTTTGGGAATGTCATTTTCAGCCATGGCCGTAGAGCGTTATTCGCTTGCTACCGGGGGAACGGCCGGAACGTATTACCCTATAGGTTCAGCTATTGCTTCTATCATAACCAAATATGTACCGAATATTGAAGTTACGGCAGAATCAACGGGCGCTTCTGTTGCGAATCTGAAAATGATTCGTGAGGGCAACGTCGAAATGATGATGGGTGCTTCTAACACGAGTTACGGTGCCTTTAGCGGACAGCCTCCCTTTGAAAAAGAACCTGTGGAAAATATTCGTGGCATTACATGTCTCTATCCTGAAATTTTCCAATTTGTCGTTTTAAAAGATTCCAATTTAAAGAGCATTAAGGATTTGGCTGGTAAAAAGGTGGCCGTAGGTGCTCCTGGAAGCGGAACCGAAAGAACTGCCAAGATGGTTCTTGAAGCTCACGGCCTAGGCTATGATAAAATTTCCCCTCAATTCCTGAATTTTGGTGAAGCTGTTACAGCTTTGAAAGATCGTCTTATTGACTGTGCCATTATAGGGTCGGGTATTCCTACATCTGCAGTTGTCGATGCTTCTACTACCCTTGACGTTAACCTTCTTTCTCTAGATTCCAATATCATGAAAGATTTTTTGAAAGATCGCTCTTATTTGACAATGGTTACCATTCCTGGTGGAACCTATCGTGGTGTTAACGAAGATGTTTCTGCGGTAGCAAGCCCGGCTTTGCTTATTGCTCGTAAAGATTTGAGCGAAGAATCCGTCTATCAAATAACAAAGGCTCTTTTCGAACATCTTGACGTTCTTGCCGATTCTCATGCTCAGGGAAAAATGATCAGATTTGAGACGGCTCTGAGCGCTATGTCTATTCCTCTTCATGCAGGTGCCGCAAGATACTACAAAGAAAAAGGTGTAGATGTAAGCGGTTGGGTTATCGAATAAGGTTTCGATAACGACTTCTGAAGAGGGGTATGCCCTTGTGCCCCTCTTCATCATTGGGGATGAAAAAAATGAGAAAAAGACTTTGGGGAAGTCTCATTTTTTCGAGTGTAATTTTAATTTGTTATTTTCTTTTCTTTTATCCCGTTCTTGTTCTCAATATAAAAAATTACAAGACAGGTCGCGTGTTGTATCGGCAAAAAGTATCTGTGGGGTACTCCTTCGCTACGTATATCAGGCACTCTGTTCACCTGACGCCTGTATATGAATATTACAAAGTTAACGATGATGGCATGCTTCATGTAGTTGAAACACGATTGCAGGATTTAGGGTGGGGTGTTCCTTCTACATGTAAGCAGGAAGTACGCTTTGAAAATGGATTTATGGTTATCCGTGGCCTTAATATCCCGTTGAGCCTGCTTCCTTTCAGAGTTAGTTACGTAGCAGCCCCACGCCTGCTCTTGGATGGAGGGCACAGAGATATCAATTTAAAAAATTACTTTAATGATATGGAACGCATGGATATATCAGCCGAGAAAATGTCGTATTTCGAGTACTTGACGCGAGGTGAGTCCGATGTTTTTCAAGAAAAAAGAACAGGAGAATCTTACTCCTGAGGAAAAACTTAAAGAACTCAATGAAAAGTTTGAAAAAAAGAGGAATTTGACGGGGATAGCCGCAAAAATATGTTCTATCTTGGCAATATGTATGTCGTTATATCACATGTACTCGTCAGGGATACATATGCTTCCTCAATTTCAACACCGGGCTATACACTTAGCATTTGCCTTGGCATTGACGTTTTTCATTTTTCCTGCAACAAGTAAACAAAAAAACAGACTCCCTATCTGGGATATAGTTGCAATAGTTTTTAGTTTGGCTGTGGGGGCTTACCTCACATTGGACTATATGAATATTGTTTTCCGAATGGGAGATCCTATCGCAAGAGATATTGTAATAGGGGCAGTTATGATTTTTCTTGTATTGGAGGCAACTCGTCGAACTATGGGATGGCCCCTTGTTATTGTCGCGATATGTTTTCTTCTCTACGCTTTTTTCGGTCACTTGATACCTGGAACCCTTGGGCACAGACAGTACGGAGTCGAACGTATTGTTGAACATATGTTCCTGACAAGTGAAGGTATATACGGCGTAGCTATTTATGTAACTGCGACTTTTGTGTTTCTATTTATTCTTCTCGGGGCATTCCTCACAGAAACTGGTGGTGCACAGGCCTTTATCGACTTGGCTTTTTCTCTGACAGGGCGTTTCAGAGGAGGTCCTGCAAAAGCTGCGGTTCTTGCAAGTGGGTTAATGGGAACGATTTCGGGCAGTTCTTTTGCAAATGTAGCAGGCACCGGAACATTTACCATTCCATTGATGAAAAGCGTAGGGTATAAACCGGAATTTGCTGGTGGTGTAGAGGCTTCTGCTTCCACTGGAGGACAAATTATGCCTCCTATAATGGGAGCCGCTGCTTTTATCATGGCAGAAATGACAGGTGTCCCTTATGGGAAACTCATTGTTCATGCTGCAATACCGGCTATTTTGTATTACGTTGCCGTTTTTATCATGGTCGATATGGAGGCTGCGAAGCTCGGTCTCTTTGGAATGAAAAAGAGTGAACTGCCGGTCTTTTCAAAGGTGTTTAAAGATGGAGCATTCTTGCTTTTAGCTCCCTTCAGCATAGTGTATATGTTGCTTGCGGGATATTCTCCGATTAAGGCTTCTGTTACAGCGGTGCTCATTGTAATCATTACAAGCTCTTTCAGAAAGGCAACACGAATGTCTCTTAAATCTTTTTTAAGGGCTTTGGACTTAGGGGCACGAGGTGCTTTAAGTGTTATTGCAGCATGCGCAGTTGCAGGTCTTATTGTCGGAACCGTTACATTGACAGGTTTGGGCCTTAAATTTGCTGATTTTATTATCGCTCTATCAGGAGGTCAGCTTCACTTGGCCTTGTTACTTACCATGATTGCTTCCATTATCATGGGAATGGGCATGCCTACCACAGCTCTTTACATTATTTTAGGCTCTATGGTTGCTCCGGCCCTTGTAAAACTCAGCGTTCCAGTTGTAGCCGCCCACCTTTTCATTTTCTATTTCGGATGTATGGCGTCAGTAACGCCTCCTGTTGCTCTAAGCTCATATCTTGCCGCAGCTATAGCCAAGGCCGATTCTGTAAAGACAGCACTTCAAGGGCTTAAGCTTTCTTCCTCCGCTTTTATTTTGCCCTTTGTTTTTGCACTTTCTCCTCGAATTTTATTGCTGAACACCTCTCTTGGTTCGGCCACAACAGCTATTATTACCGCCACTTTAGGGGTCGTAGCCCTTTCCGCTTCATTGGAGGGGTATTTAATGGGACGACTTCCCCTCTTGTTAAGAGCTGTTGCTGGAGTAGCGGCAATATGTCTTATTGATCCAGGTTGGCTTGGCGACGTCATTGGTCTGGTGATTCTTTCTGTAATTCTTTTATCTCAACTTATTGCTAGAAAAAAGCGATATGAAGCTAGGGACGAGGTGAATTCTCTTGAATAAAGTCGCAGTACTTGGAGCTGGCAATGGTGGTTTAAGTATGGGGGCATATTTGTCCCTGCGTGGATGTAGCGTACATGTTTTTGATAAATTTCCAGCAGCTATTGAAGATATACAGGCTGCAGGTGGGGTGACTTTGAAAGGCGTTTCTCTCACGGGTTTTGCAAAGTTTGATGTAATCACAACAAGTATTCCGGAAGTTATGGATGGATGCGATGTCATTTTGGTTGTGACTCCCGCTTTTGCACATAGAGAACTTGCTACGAAGATGGCACCATATTTGACAAAGGGTCAAAAAGTTATTCTGAACCCTGGACGAACAGCTGGTGCTCTAGAGTTTTATTTGACTGCAAAAGATGTAAATCCCGAGGCTGACTTTATTGTTGCCGAGACTCAATCTCTAATTTACGCGTGTCGAAAGACAGGAGCGGCAGAAGTTACTATCTATAAAGTGAAAAAAGAAATGGAACTTGCTGCTTTACCTGCGTATAAAACAAAAGAAATTTTGGCGGAAATGCTGCCATATTATCCGCAATTTATTGCCGCTGAAAATGTGCTGGAGACAAGCTTCTTAAATATTGGAGCAATTTTCCACCCTACACCGGCATTGCTCAATATTGCAAGAATAGAGGGAAAAGATCTCTTTGAGTATTACATGGATGGAATTACTCCTTGTGTCAGCAATGTTTTAGAACGGATAGATGCAGAACGTGTTGCTGTTGCTTCGGCACTCGGTATTGAGACAATGACATGTATTGAATGGCTTGAAGATGTCTATGAAATTCCTCATATGGATGGAACGTCGATATATGAAGCAGTTCAGAAACAGGAAGGATATCGTGGCATAGAAGCGCCAAAAAATCCTTTCGCACGATATATTTCAGAAGATGTTCCAATGAGCCTTGTTCCATTAGCAGAGTTTGGACGTATTGTTGGAGTTCCCACTCCCACAATGAATCTTATGATTGATCTTGCAAATTTAGTTCATAAAACGGATTACCGAGAGAGAGGCAGAACTCTTGCACGTCTTAAACTTGAAGGCGTATCTGTTGAAGACTTAAAAAAATTTGTTACTGACGGTACTCCATTTCCTAAAGATGTGGAGAAAGGGAGGGAAATAGCATGACTCAACGACGCGTAGAATTTTTATATTTGACGCAACAGGATGTAATAGATTGTGGAGTAACTAACATGGCAATGGTGATGAATAAGATAGAAAAACTTTTTTCCCTCCGTGATAAGGGAGAGACGATTTTGCCAGATAAAGTTGCCCTGCGTTGGGGAGATGCCGATTCCGAAGCACAGACGGGGCGTATTAATGCCATGCCGGGCTATGTTGGAGGAGATGTAGATGTCGCAGGCATAAAATGGATAGCCAGTAAGCCTATGAATCCGCGTCACTATAATATGCCAAGAGCCTCAGCCCTTACCATTCTCAATAATGCTGAAACAGGTTTCCCTCTTGCTGTAATGGACGGTACAGTGATTAGTGCCATGCGTACAGGGGCTGCTACTGGTGTTGCTGCAAAATATCTTGCCAGAAAAGATTCAAAAGTCCTCTGTCTGATCGGTGCAGGAACGCAGAATCATACCCAAATGATGGCTGTTAAGACAGCTCTTCCCGGAATTAATGAAATTCATGTCTATGATATATCGATGGACCGTGTAAAAGCTTTTATCGAGAAAGCGAGAGAAGAAGTTCCAGATGCTCACATAGAAGCCTGCGTATCTGCTCCTGAAGCTTTAAAGGGAGCAGATGTTATTGTTAGTGCCACAACGGCAGTTTCTCCTATTGTCAAAGCTGAGTGGGTAGAAGATGGGGTTTTTATTTCAAATGTAGGTAACTATGAATACGAATTTGATGTGGTGAGAAAGGCCCAAAAGATTGTTACTGATGATTGGGATGGAGTTATTCATAGGGGAATACAGACTATTGCCAAAATGGTTTTGGCCGGGGAACTTTCTAAAGAGCGATTCCATGGGAATATAGGGGAAATAATCAATGGTAAAAAAGCGGCCAGGGAAAATGATAACGAGATTATTTTCTATAACGCAATAGGAATGGGCATAGAAGATATTATTGTTGCAAAAGAGATTTATGATCGTGCATTAACGCTCAGGAAAGGTCAAAAACTTACATTGTGGGAAGAACCCTATTGGGTTTGATGGCTTATTCTGATCTGTATTTATATGCAATTTGGGGGAAAGGGTTTACGCTCTTTCCCCTGTCTGGCGAATGGCTACTTTTGTTCCGTAGACAATTGAAAACCCGGTATACCCTCCCTTAATAGCATACCCATAATATCCCATGGAAAGCAGTGCGAGGTGGCTATCGTAATCTTCGAGAGGAACTTCAATATGCTCGTGAGTGTATATATGAGGTAATGTCCGAATGTCCTTATGCAGAATAAAACGAAGATAGCCTCCGTATTTTTCTTTTAAATCAACAATCAAAAACCCGGAACGGAGTACATTCCTGAGGCTGAAAATATTCAAAGGAGATATAGTACTATGAAGGTGATATCGTTCAGGGTAGAGGATTTCTTCGGCTTTCAGGAATGTAAAATGTTGAATGTAATTCCCGCGAAAAGCTTTTTCCGTTATACAAAAATCCATTACGGCAATATGATCTCGTTCAGAGGGATGAAGTTGTAAATCTTTTTGAGCTTCCTCCATATATTTTCCCCCGTAAGAGATGGCTCGTATCGCAACAAGATAATCACTATCGAAAATACCAATAACAAAACCTTTGCCAAGAATACTTTCTTCAATAGTATGCTCTGCACAAAAAATATTTTCGTCGCCAATTTCCAGAGTAATTTTTCTATGGAGGTCAAGGGCCGAAGGTGTGTCTTTTTCTGCAAGCAATCGCATAGTACATAATACATTCTTGCGAATTCCCTTTTCTTTTTTCACTAGAAAGAATCTCTCGTTAAGCGCATGCTCCATACGTTCACCTCTTTTCTCAGAATCATGAGATAATTATACATGAAAGAATTAAGCACAAAAATATTTTGTTTATGTTTTATTTTTAAAATTTGCTTTGACCAATATTGACAATAAAGGGGGAAGAAGTGTAATATTTATTGGTCAACAAAGGTCAGTAATACCGGGAGGGATGATTAGATGAAGAAAGCAGTCGGTATTGATCTTGGAACGACCAATTCTGTCATTTCTGTAGTAGAGGGAGGATCTCCTATTGTCATTGCAAATGCTGAGGGAAGTCGAACAACGCCATCGGTGGTTGCTTATACGAGAGACGATGAGCGATTAGTAGGAGCAATGGCCAAGAGGCAGGCAACCTTAAATCCTGATGGCACTCTTTTTTCTGTAAAACGTTTTATTGGACGAACTTTTGATGAAGTTACTTCAGAGATGAAAATCGTTCCATATAAAGTTAAGGAAGGTCCGAATAGGGCCGTACGTTTTGAAGTGTTTGGTAAGGAATATGCTCCTGAAGAGATAAGTGCACAGATTCTTAAAAAGTTGGTTAATGACGCAAGTAGCTATCTGGGAGAAAATATCACAGATGTTGTTATTACTATTCCTGCATATTTTAACGATGCCCAGCGCCAGGCAACGAAGGATGCCGCAACAATAGCCGGGTTAAACGTACTTCGTATCATTAACGAACCTACGGCGGCTGCCCTAGCCTACGGACTGGATAAGCAAAAAGAGCAAAAGATTCTAGTTTTTGACCTTGGCGGAGGAACTTTCGATGTCTCTATTCTTGATATAGGGGAAGGGGTTGTTGAAGTCCTCTCTACCTCTGGAGATACCCATCTTGGCGGTGATGATTTCGATAAGGTGGTAGTTGATTACATCGCTGACGAATTTAAGAAAGAAAATGGCATAGATTTAAGAAACGACAGGCAGGCTTTGCAACGGCTTTATGAAGCGGCTGAAAAAGCGAAGTGCGAACTCTCGGGTAGAACATCTACGGAAATCAGCTTACCCTTTATAACAGCTGACGCCACGGGCCCTAAACATCTCAGTATGAACTTTACACGGGCCAAATTCGATCAGCTTACAGAGCCTCTTGTAAAACGTTGTATTAAGCCGATGCAAGATGCATTAGCAGCGGCAAAACTTTCTCCTTCAGATATAGACGAAGTTGTTCTTGTCGGTGGTTCTACGCGAATACCGGCGGTACAGGCTCTTGTAAGGAAGTTTACGGGTGGGAAAAATCCGAATATGTCAGTTAATCCCGATGAAGTGGTAGCTGTAGGTGCTGCTATACAGGGTGGTATTTTAAAGGGCGAAATGAAGGATGTCCTTTTGCTCGATGTTATTCCTCTTTCTCTTGGCGTTGAAACCATGGGCGGAGTAATGACAAAACTTATAGATAAAAATACGACGATTCCCTATAGAAAAACAGAGACATTTACGACGGCGGAAGATAGCCAGCCCGCAGTAGATATTGTCGTTCTTCAGGGAGAGCGAGAAATGGCGGCAGATAATAGAATCCTTGGCAACTTTAAACTTGAAGGGATCAGAAAAGCTCCTCGGGGCATTCCTCAGATAGAAGTTACCTTTGATGTTGATGCCAACGGAATTCTCAAGGTGTCTGCCAAAGATAAAGATACAGGTAAGGTTCAACAGATCACCATTGCAGGGTCTACCAATCTCGATAAAAGTGAAGTTGAGCGAATGATACATGAGGCACAGGAACACTCTGTCGAAGACAGGAAAAAACGAGAAAAAGCTGACGCAAGAAACGAACTTGAAACTCTCGCTTACAGGTTGGAAAAAGAGTTGGCGGACAAAGAGAGTGTTTTAGAAGAAACGCAGAAAGCAAGAGCACGTAACGTGCTGGAAGAATCAAAGGAACTGCTTAAAAATTCTGAAGCAAATGCAGAAAGTATGAGAGTTAATATTTCAGAATTACAGCAGGTTTTACAGGTTGTATCTTCAGTAAGTGGAAAGCAAGAATCTCAGGATCAGAACAAACAAACGGAAGATGTTGTCGATGCAGAATTTACTGATCCCGATCAAGATTGTAACAGTTGAGGAATATAGTTGAGGTTTGGTAAGCCTCAGAAGGGCCGGTGAAAGAGCACCGGCCTTTTTTTGTACATCTTAAAGGTATAATACCTATATATGAAGGGGGGAGACGAGTGACCATTGCTTTTGAACCTATAACTTTAGAGAGACGAGATGATTATCTCCATTTATACAATCTCACTCCTCAGAAGGCCTCTGATTATAGCTTTATTAATCTTTGGGCCTGGCATAATGACAGAAAGTATGAATGGGCTTTTGAAGCTGATCTTTGCTGGCTTCGAACTACTTCTTCAGAATCTATTCAGTGGGCTCCTGTAGGATCATGGCATAGTATAGACTGGCGAAATGTTCTTTCAAAACTCTTTCCCAACGGTGTTGTATTTGATAGAGTTCCTGAAAATTTGGCAAATATTTTACAGCAAAGTCTGGGTGACGATATACAATTAGAAGAAGAACGAGAAGAGTGGGAGTATATTTATCGAGTATCTGATCTTATTGAACTTTCAGGTAATCGTTTCCATAAGAAAAAAAATCTTTTGCAACAATTTATTCGTAGCTATGACTATTCTTATTCCCCAATAACCCTAGCAAACATAGGGCATATCATAGAATTACAAAAAGAATGGTGTGAGTGGCGTAATTGTGATGATTCTCCAGGGTTAAAAGCAGAAAGTTGCGCTATTCGCCGTGTACTAGAGCATTGGGGAGAAATGCCGTCTATTTCAGGTGGTGTTCTCTCTGTGAAGGATCAAATGGTTGCCTATACAGTGGCCGAGAGTATTGATAACGAAACAATTGTTATTCATTTCGAAAAGGGAATGACTGATTATAAAGGCGTCTATCAGGCGATTAACCAGATTTTTCTTGATCAGAGCGCCCATTCTTTTGAGTGGGTCAACCGTGAGCAGGATATGGGAAGCGAAGGCATCAGAAAGGCTAAAATGTCGTATAACCCTGCTACTTTTCTTAAGAAATATCGAGTAACGTGGGGTGCATAATATATATATATAAACGATCTAGGAGGGACATACATGCTCAACCAAGCCATCGACGGGCTGAAAGACGATCTTATTTCAGCTATACAAGAATCTGTTCGCATTCCAAGTGTTGCAGGAACACCAGAGAAAGATGCTCCTTTTGGACAGGAAGTGAAACGTGCTCTCGACCATGCGTTAAATTTAGCGGGAAGTATGGGTTTCCGAACGAAGAACGTAGATAATATGGCAGGGTACGCTGAGTGGGGTGACGGCGAGGAGATAGTTGCTGTTTTAGGACACCTTGATGTTGTTCCAGAAGGAAGTGGATGGACCTACGCTCCATATGGCGGCGATATTCATGATGAAAAAATATGGGGACGTGGCGTTCTCGATGATAAGGGGCCGACTATTGGAGCTCTTTTCGCACTTAAAGCTATTAAAGAGCTTGGTATTCCTTTAAAACGACGTATTCGAGTTATTTTCGGAACGAATGAAGAGTCGGGAAGTCAGTGTATGGAGCGATATGTTCAGACAGAGGAACTTCCGGCTGCAGGTTTTACTCCAGATGCTGAATATCCGATTATCTATGCCGAGAAGGGTGTTTTGACAATAACATGCAAGGCTCCTTTTAAAGGGGAAGGGGCTGTCAGCGTAGTATCTATAGAGGGAGGAGTGGCTCCTAACGTAGTGGCTGCTACTGCTCGTGTTCTTCTTAAGGCGTCGGCTGAGGATAGAAAACGTCTTGCCTCTATTGTTGATTCATGGAATGGACCCGAAAAGAGCGGATTTAAAATTGTAGAGGATAGCTCTAGCGGAACCCTTGATATTGCAATTCAAGGACTTCCAGCTCATGGGAGCACTCCTGAACTTGGTGTAAACGCTTTACTTTGTCTTATCGATATTTTGTCAAAAGTAAACTTAGGTGGAGAACAAGCATCTTTTGTGAAGGCTCTTCAAAAGGTTGTTGGTTTTGAAACTGATGGGACTTCGCTGGGAGTTGCTATGGAAGACAGCATTTCTGGGCCATTGACTGTCTGTCTTGGAACCATGCATGGCGACGATTCAGGCATTTCATTTACTTTGAACCTACGCTATCCCGTAACGAAAAAGCGGGAAGAAGTGTTGCCCTTTCTTACGGAAACACTGGAAAATGCAGGTATAGAGGTTGCAGATGTTCGACATGCAGCACCCCTTTATGTTGATCCGGAATCGGAATTGATTCAGACTCTCAAAAAGGTCTATGAGGATCAGACAGGGTTGAAAGCAGAATTATTGGCTATTGGCGGTGGAACGTATGCCAAAGCTATGCCAAACGTAGTTGCATTTGGGCCAATTTTCCCCGGGCAAACATATACGATTCATGAAGAAAACGAATGTTGGTCTATTGAAGATTTGGTGAAAAACGTAAAAATAATGGCTCACGCCATGGTGGAATTAGCTCGTTAACGTAAGGAGTAGACGTTATGAACGAAAAAAGGTCTTGTTGGAAAGGGTTTGATCTGTATTGTGAGAGGTTACAACAATTAAGCAGGGCTCTTCGCCACAGGAATTACAGGCTTTTTTTCGGAGGAGAGGTCGTATCTTTATCTGGCCTCTGGATGCAGAGAGTAGCTATGAGCTGGTTAGTCTATCGATTGACCAGCTCTGTTTTTCTTCTTGGTGCCGTTGATTTTGTTGGGCAGCTTCCTGTTTTTTTTCTGGCTTCCTTTGCAGGCGTATATCTTGAAGGCTGGGATTTACGCCGAGTCATTATCATTTGTCAGATTTTAAGCATGGTACACGCCTTTCTTCTCGCAATTCTTACTCTTTCCGGAGTAGTTACCTATTGGCATATTATTGTTCTCAGTGTGTTGTTGGGAGTGGTAAATGCCTTTGAAATTCCCGCGCGACAGGCTTTTATTATTCATATGGTGGAAGACAGGCAAGATTTAGGAAATGCCATTGCATTAAATTCGTCTTTATTCAATGTGGCCCGTCTGCTTGGACCTTCTCTGGCTGGTGTTGTTATAGCGTTAGTAGGGGAAGGAATTTGTTTCTTGCTGAATGGTTTCAGTTACGGTGCGACACTTTGGGCTCTTTTTGCGATGAAATTGAAACGTGGAGGTCGTACCTTTACGGAGAAAAGGCCTTTCCTTGAAAATTTTTTCGAAGGGATTGCCTATGTTCGGGGTTTTTTCCCTATTCGTGCTGCGCTGATGGCCCTTGTTGTCGTAAGCTTTTTTGGACTTCCCTACCTTGTTTTGCTTCCGGTTTTTGCTAAGGATATTTTGTCAGGTGGTCCTCAGACACTGGGATTTCTTACAGCTGCAAGTGGAATGGGAGCATTGGGTGGTTCCTTTATGCTTGCTCTTCGTAAAACCCCTGTAGGTTTAGGAAAAATAATGGCTCTCGCCATGTCTGGATTCGGCATATGCGTTGCTTTTTTTGCCTTCTCGCGGTGGTTCCCTTTTTCTTTGCTTCTTATGGCAGGCATAGGGTTTACCATGATCTCTTCTATGGTTGCCGGAAACACGCTGATTCAAACACTTGTAGACGATGATAAGAGGGGGCGCGTTATGAGTCTCTTCATCGTAGCATTAACGGGAATCGCTCCTTTCGGAAGTCTTTTCGCCGGTTGGTTGGCCTCAAAAATAGATGCTCCTCTTACTTTGGCATGTGGCGGCTTTATATGTGTTGGTATGGGAGGATGGTTATGGAAAAAATATCCCGTTCTTTGGGAATATGCCGAACCCGTCTACAAAAAGCTTCATCTTATTGATTAAAAGGAGGTGCCCTGGTGAAACGGGAGAAGTACGTTATTATCGGTGGCGATGCGGCGGGAATGACAGCAGCAGGACAAATACGAAAGTTACAGCCTAAATCTCAAATTGTTGTATACGAACGCTCCCCTCACACATCCTATTCAGCATGCGGTATGCCATATCTTATAGGCGGGCTTGTTGAAAATGACACAAAACTCATTGTTCGTACGCCAGAAGAATTCATGGCGAAAAAAAATATTGAAGCCTTTGTTTTCCATGAAGTTCTTAGTGTCGATATTAAAGCCCGGACACTGGAAGTCTTAAATATACAGACAGGTAAACTTTTTACAGAGTCTTTTGATTCTCTGCTTTTTGCTACTGGGGCTGAGCCAATTCGTCCCCCCATAGAAGGAATTGACGGAGAGGGCGTTTTTTCGTTAAGTGTCTTGCAGGATGGTCTCAGACTTCAGCGTTTTATTGAAGAAAACAATCCTCAAAAAGCTGTAATTGTAGGAGGCGGCTACATTGGTCTTGAAATGGCGGAGGCTTTCTGCCGACGAGGTATGAATGTTAGTCTCGTAGACCGTTCTTTTCAGGTTATGAATACTTTCGATATAGATATGGCAGACCATATTGCCGATGCTATTCAGCACGTAGGAACATCTCTCTACCTTGGAGAAACCCTTAAGGCTATTGAATATAATAATAATCGTATTAAGGCTGCTATAACTGACCAGCGAAATATTCCTGCTGATATTGTTATTCTTGGACTCGGCGTTCGTCCGCACTCTAAATTGGCTAAAGAGGCCGGATTACCCCTAGGCGTGAAGGATTCTATTTTGGTAAACCAAATGATGGAAACGGAGATCGAGGATATCTGGGCTGCTGGCGATTGTGCGCAGACGTGGCATCTCGTTACAAATAAGCCTTTTTGGGTGGCCCTAGGATCTGTTGCCAATAAGACGGGCAGAATTGCCGGTATAAATATGGCTGGCGGAAAAGAGCATTTCCCAGGAGTTGTAGGAACTGCGGTAAGTAAGCACTGTGATCTCGAAGTGGCCAGAACGGGTTTATCTGAAAAGGAACTTGAAGATCTCGATTTCCATTACGAAACGGTGACAATAAAGAGCAAAGTTCAAGCAGGATATTATCCCGGTGCGGGAGATATTCATGTGAAAATGATTGCAGAAGTTCCTGGTGGGCGTGTTCTCGGAGCTCAGATTGTTGGCGCTCATGGAGCAGCTAAAAGAATAGACGTTGTGGCTACGGCTATTAGTGCTCAAATGACTGTTCGTCAGCTAATTGATCTGGACTTAGGCTATGCGCCGCCTTTTTCTCTACCGTGGGATCCTATTCAAATTGCGGCACGTCAGCTATTGTAAAATACACTGTAATCAGGCAAGAAAAGAGGGCCCTTAAAGGCCCTCTTTCAAATTTAATTCGATTGTGGAGTTGTAGCATCAAGTCTCTGGTTGAACATCCAGCGAGAAACTTCCTGTCGAAGGCCTAGAATTTTCTCATGAAGAGATCTGGCTTTTTCTCTATTGATCTGAGGCTGTGAAAGTTCCAGCTGCATTTCCAATCTAGCTCTTCTCATTTCATTCCACTTATTCTGTATCTCTTGTGGAACATTTACGTTTCTATTATAGCGATATCCGTCGGAGTTCCTGAAATGTGCTCTAGGACCGTACCCAGGGCCGTATCCTGGTCCCTCCGAATTGTAATATCCCATATTGCAACCAGCGCTGGGACCAAATCCAAAACTTCTGTTGCTCCAGTTCCCTCCATGAGCCCAAGCTGCTCCAGCTAACGCTACGAGAGCCACAATTGTAATAAGAAAAATAGTCTTCTTCATAGTTAAAAACTCCTCCTTTTCAGTTGGTAATCATATTTTAAAACCCTGGGGGAGTTTAGGTATCGTGAGAATATGCAATGATGATTAAGCATTTCTACCGACTTCTAGTTTAAGGAATAGGGCCAGCCCATAATGCCACCTTCCAGAATCGCAATGTTTTTAAATCCAAGGCGTTTGAGAATGGAGTAGGCATCCCATCCGCGTACGGAAATTTTACAGAAAGCAATAATTTCACGATCTTTTGGCAACTCTGGAGCTTTATCCCACAAAGCCCCCAACGGAATATGAACGAATTCATAAGGGATGCGTCCCTGACTTTCTAATTCAGGTGCTGTTCGTACGTCGAGAAGAAGTGGCGTCGAAGATCCTTTCATTCGTTCTTGCAACTGAGAGGGGCTATAACTTTTGAGAAGTCCGTCAAGTTTGTTGCGAAGTACATTTGCGCCATGGGTAAGAGGATCGAGAGCCGTGGAATAGGGCGGCGCGTAAGCAAGATCTGTATCTGCTAATTGGTCTACCGTAAGTTCTCCAGTTACGGCAGCTGCCAAAACGTCAAGACGTTTATCAATTTTTCCCGGACCGAAAAATTGGCCTCCGATTACTTTTCGTGTTTTTCGATCTGCTACAAGTCTGAAAGTAAGCATGCTCGCACCTGGCATGAAGTGGGGTATATCAGCATCAACTACCGTAACTGCTACTGGATCATATCCGGATTTTCGGGCTTGAGCTTCATTTAAACCGGTTTTTCCTGCTGTATATTCAAAGAGTTTCATAACGGCTGTACCGATAACGCCATTAAAAGTTGAATTCATGCCAGCTATATTGTCTGCGATTACCCGACCATGACGATTGGCAGCAGACCCCATAGGTTGCCATGTTGTTGCTCCTGTTAATGTATTTCGTACCTCAACGCAATCCCCTCCAGCATAAATATAGGGATCGCTTGTTCTCATATGTTCATCAACAAGAATACCTCCGCGGTCTCCTATATCAAGGCCTGCTTCTTTAGCCATAAGAGTGTTAGGACGAACGCCAATGGCCATTAAAACCATATCTGCATCAATGATGCGCTGATCGGTTTTAACTCCCGTAACAACGCCACCTTCCCCCATAATTTCAGTTACTCGTTCTCCACCATAAAAATCAATGTTCTTTTGTGCGAGAACTTTCATCATAAGGTGACCGAAATCTTCATTCAGCATCGCTGGTAGGGGGGTTTTCAGAACGTCGATAACAGATACGTGAATTCCTCTGTTATGAAGTGCTTCTACAACTTCCATCCCAATAAGCCCACCACCGATGACGACAGCACTTTTAATAGATCCGCTGTCAATTGCTGCTTTCATGGCCAGGGCGTCTGGCATGTTCCAAAGGGTAAAAACTTGTTCCAGATCAGCACCTTGAATGGGGGGTCTTATGGGGCTTGCTCCTGTGGCCAGCACTAGAGTGTCATAAGAGAGCTTTTTTTCTTCCCCGGAATTCAGGTCAGTAACAGCTACTTTTTTATTTTCGCGATCAATGCGTGTAGCCATATGGCGAACGAGAACATCAACGTGCTTAACCTTTCGGAAAAATCCTGCGTCGCGTACAACGCCGATAGGCGTAGACGTTAATTCCTTATAGTCTTTTACGACGTCTCCAACGTAATACGGTAATCCACATCCTGCATAACTTAGAAAATCACCTTTTTCGATCATTGTAACGTCTGCATCAGGATCGATTCTCATAAGACGAGCGGCTGTCTTTGCACCGCACGCGACGCCACCTACGATAACTATTTTTTTAGACACGCGATTCCCTCCCTTTTATACCCCACCGTGTATTATCTCCTCATTGTTATACAGGATGGAGGTTTTGTCTAGGGGGTTATTCTTCTTCCATAGTATGAAAACCGGCAACTTCGATTTTTTTCTTATCACAAAGGGCACGTACAGTTTCCTCTTTATCGCAAGGATAGCTGCATGCCAGGCCGCAACTTGCTGAAATTTTACGAGGAACGGGAACGATTTTTACGTCCATTCCTTCCTTTCGGCATAGTTTTTCAAACATAAGAGCCATACTTGTTACGTAGAATGTTGCAAGACATTTCATAAGAATAAATCCTCCTCAATTCGGTATAAAAACTATGTTATAGAGAATATCATGAAAAGGAATTCTTGACGGCATGAAAGAATCGTGGTAAGAAAAGAGAAACTTTTCAAAAGAGGTTCGATATTTTGATGATACATTTTGATTTTATAAATAGGAAGGCAATTTCTTTCTTTTTTGGATTTTGGTACCGAAGCGAGGGGGCTTTCTAGCCACTGGCGCAGGTACTGTTTGCGCTTCTAGGCCAGGACCCCCAAAGGCGGGGGCCCTGGCTTTTTTTTTTCTTTAATAACTTATACTTTTAAGGAGGAGTCTCTATGAATTCAGTAACAGCACTTCTGGTCATAGCGTTGGTCTACGCTATAGGCGATTTTGTCGCTCAAAAAACAAAGGCCATATGTTCAATGCTTTTTGTGTCAGGCATTATTTTTATGGTGGGATTTTGGTTTGGCATTCCTAAAACTCTCTTTGAAGATGCCGTTATTGTTAAGTTTGCCTTGGCCCTTATTCCTACGTTGATGATCCATATGGGAACATTAATGAAACTTCGTGATCTTAAGGATGAATGGAAAACTGTTATCATTGCTCTTGCTGCTATTGTAGCTGCAGCTATTGCTCTTTTTGTCATTGGATCGCCTATAATAGGAAAACAATTTGCAGTAACTGCAGCAGGACCAATTTCTGGAGGTGTTGTCGCTACCCTTATTATGAGCGAAGCTGCTAAAGCGAAAGGTCTTGAAACCGTTCTCGTTTTTATAACGTTGCTTCTTGTCCTTCAGAATTTTGTAGGACTTCCCATCGCTTCTGTCTGTCTTTCCAGAGAAGGTCGACGTTTACGCCAGCGTTTCATAAATGGAGAAGCCTTTGCTGGTGATAAGGAAGGCAAGGCAAAAAGTAACCCCGAAGAGCCGACATGGAGGTTATTCCCTGCTACTCCGAAAAACTTACAGACACCTTTTATTCTCATCATGAAAGCAATGCTTGTAGGCTGGCTTGCTGTCATATGTGCCAAGGCTCTCGGCGGTGTGATCAATCAATTTGTTATGGCTCTTATTTTCGGCATTATTTTTTACGAAATCGGTTTTCTTGAGCATAAGATTCTCGATAAGGCGAATGCTACCGGACTCGCTCTTTTTGCCCTTTTAGTTCCCATTTTTATGAGCCTAAGCAAAGCAACTCCTCAAATGGTTGCTTCATTAATTACGCCTATAGCCATTGCCTTTGTTATTGCCCTTGTCGGAATTATTATTGTTTCGTTTGCAGCATCCAAACTTTTGGGGTATACATGGGAAATGTGTCTTGCCGTTGGTGTTTGCTGCCTTTTTGGCTTCCCCGGAACTTTTATTGTTTCACAGGAAGTAGCTAACGCCGTAGGAGAAACACCAGAGGAGAGAGAATATATTTTGACAGGTATTCTTCCTAAAATGCTTGTCTCTGGTTTTACGACAGTGACCATCGCTTCAGTATTCCTTGCGGGATTCTTGGTGAAACTTCTTTAATTTGAAAGGAGCTATAACGGTGAATAAAGAAAAAGTATGTGCTTTAGCCTCTGAGATAGAGCAGAAAGTTATAGAGTTTCGTCATGATTTTCATGCTCACCCAGAGCTGTCATGGAAAGAAGAAGAGACTTCAAAAAAGATTGAATCTGTTTTGCGTGAATTGGGCTATGAGAATATCCGCCGTGGTTTTGGTGGTACAGGGTCAGGTGTAACCGCAGATCTTACAGGAAAAGAAGATGGCCCCATGATTGCTCTTCGAGCAGATATAGACGCATTGCCTCTTAAGGAAGCTGTTGACGATCCATGGAAATCTACGTGTGATGGAGTTATGCATGCATGCGGACACGATGCTCATGCCGCTATCCTTTTAGGGGTTGCCAATGTACTTGCCTCTTTAAAGAACGAGTTGCCAGGTCGAGTTCGACTTATTTTCCAGCCAGCAGAAGAATCTGGAGTGCGCTCTGGAGCAAAGCAGCTTCGAGAGGAAGGGGTTCTTGACGGTGTCGATGGTATTTGCGGTCTTCACGTTTGGAGCACTCTTGAAGCGGGAAAGGTTGGTTTTCGTAGTGGAGCAATGATGGCCTCTGCCGATATTTGGGAAATAGAAGTTAAAGGACGGGGAGGACACGGCTCACGGCCTCATGAAGCTATTGATCCGACTATCGCTGCTGCTACCATTATTACAACAGCTCAGACAGTGGTGAGTCGAGAAATAGATCCTCTGGAAACTGTAGTGTTAAGCGTAGGAAAAGTCGAATCGGGAAGTGCTCCCAACATTATTCCTGAAACAGCTTATATTCAGGGGAACGTTCGTACAACAAATCCTGAGATCAGAGCAAGTATGGGCGACCGGATACGCCGAATTGCAGAAGGAATTGCTTCTGCTCTTCGTTGCGAGGTTAAAGTAGATTTTATCCCTGTCTACCCTGTAACTGTGAATGATGAAGCAATGGTAAACATCCTTAAAGGTGTCACAGGAAAAATAATGGGGGAAGAGGCTCTTGAAGAACTTCCCATAGTTATGGGATCAGAAGATTTCAGTTTCTACCAGGAAGAGGTTCCCGGAGTCATGTTCTTCCTTGGAATGGGGGACTCGGAAAAAGGGACAGATGCGCAGCATCATAATCCGAAGTTCCGAACGAATGACGAAGTTTTAGTTAATGGAGTTGCGTTATTATCGTCTTTTGCCTGTCATTTTCTTGAGACCTTCAAAAAGTAGAGGGGATTAGAGAAACGCTTTTTGAAGAAAGATGAGGTGGAAAATATGATGAGGTGTCTTCATGAACCGTTCAGAGGTTGTCAGGTTATGGATATTGATACGCCATCGCTTCTTGTAGATCTTGATGTTATGGAGAGAAACCTTCACTGGATGCAACAAAAAGCGCAAAATGCCGGTGTCTCTCTCCGTCCTCATATAAAGACACACAGAACGCCAGATATTGCCAAAAAGCAACTGATTGCTGGAGCGAAGGGAATTACAGTGGCCAAACTTGGAGAGGCTGAAGTTATGGCTGCTGCGGGGATAACTGATATTTTTATTGCTAACGAAATTGTTGGAGATATAAAGATGGATCGTCTTCTCGCTTTGGCTCGTAAAACAAATCTTGCTGTTGGTGTCGATAGCGCTGAACATATTAAGATGCTTGCAGAAACCTTTGACGGGGAACCTCATCCCCTCAATGTCATGATAGACATAGATACTGGATATCATCGTACCGGTGTTTTTTCAAAAGAGACAGCCCTTGAATTGGCAAAGCTTATTCGTTATAGGGATTCCGTTACATTGATGGGAATTTTTACCCATGACGGTCAAAGTTATAATGCCGAGTCATTATCTGCGATCAGGGCAATTTCTCAACAAAGTCAAAGTCAAATGCTTGAAACGGCAGAGTACATTAGGAGTGTGGGTATTCCCGTAGAAGTTGTCAGTATAGGATCTACGCCCTCTCTTCTCGTTTCAGAGATTTTGGCGGGAGTTACCGAAATCAGGCCGGGTACGTATATATTCTTAGACGCTGATCAGGCAGGAATTCTTGGAACCTATGACCATTGCGCGCTCTCTGTTCTTGCTACGGTAATAAGTCGTCCTGCTCCTGATAGAGTTGTACTCGATGCTGGAACAAAAGCTCTTACATACTACACTCATCATGGAGGAATGACATCAAGCCACGGGTTTGGCGTGTTGAAGAATCGTCCATCTGTTACATTGCAGAGTTTGTCAGACGAACACGCTCTCTTTACGCCCCCTCACGATATGTCTTTTGAAATCGGGGATAAAGTGGAAATAATACCTAACCATGCCTGCCCTACATGTAATCTATATTCGGTTATTTATGGGGTGAGGAATGGCGAAGTAGCAGAAGAGTACGAAATTTTGGCCAGAGGAATGTCTCGATAAAAAAAGAAGTGTAATAATGACAGAACAAAGAAAAGTGAAAGCCCTTCTCCATGCTGATTTTCTCTAGGGAAGGGCTTTTCTTTTTAACGCGTCTCTTTTAGTGTATTTCTCCAATTTGCTTTAGTATCTCTTCTCGCAAACTGTGTAGAGGGATACCCGTTTCTTTTGAAATTCGTTTAAGGTCATCGTATTCTGGATTCAGGCGAAGTCTTTCGTCTCCCCACCAAGCTTCTTTTATGCGGACAAGACCAAAGGCTGTCTCTATAGGAGTAATGTGGTGGTGAAGCTTTATCCGATCTACGGTGTAACGACGAAGGCCTAACGTTGTCGTTCCCTTCAAGATGATTTCCGCAGCTTTTTCTTCAAGAGAAGAAGGAATAAGACAGCAAAGCCTAATGGCCGGACGTCCTTTTTTCATAATAATGGGATCAAGCCAGACATCCATAGCCCCTGCAGCAAAGAGACGTTCCATTACAGGTTCGTAGTATTGAGGATTCATATCATCAATATTTGTTTCCAGAACAATGCCTGTGTCTCGAAGAAAGGGCTCTTTCCCCCCTTTTGAAGCACAGTCTTTTCCCTCCATTCCCTTTAGAAGGGATACTCGTAAAAAGTTTGGAATATCGCTGTCTCTATCACCCAGTCCACGTCCATTTTTGAGCATCGTTCCTTCGGGTAACGTCCCAAAACGACTAACAAATGTTTTTACCAGAAGTGCGCCAGTGGGAGTAACTCGTTCCATGGGGGTTCCTGCGGAATAAATAGGTATTCCACAGAGTAGGTTTTCAGTGGCAGGCGCTGGTACGGGAAGAATGCCGTGAGCACACTGCACTGTTCCGCTCCCAACGTTAAGGGGAGACGAGATAACAATATCTGGTGAAAGCATTTCCATAAGAACAAAAGCTCCGACAATATCAATGATAGAGTCAACAGCTCCTACTTCGTGAAAATGTATTTCTTCAGGAGGAAGCCCATGAACTTTCCCTTCTGCTTCAGCAAGTACTTTGAAGGCGAGCTTGCTCTTCTCTTTTACATCGTCAGAAAGTCCACTATTATCTATAATGGCGCAGACATCAGATAAACCTCTGTGTGGATGCTCTTCTGCTGTGGTAACAGTAACATTAACACCTGAAAATCCTTTTTTCACAGCGTCTTCTATATGAATTTCGTAGCCGACAACATCGTGATGATGATGGTGGTCATGATCATGGTGATGGTGATGCCCCGGAAACATTTGAATTGTCTCCATTTTTCTGAGAAACTCGTTTCTGTCGAGTCCTAAATCAAGAAGAGCCCCAAGAAACATATCTCCGGAGATACCGGAAAAGCAATCCAGATAAAGAATTTTCATTCAGAGTCCGTCCTTCCTGCGATTTCTTTTTCTTTGATCCACTTTCTGCCCCATTCATACCCCTGAAGATCGAGCATAACGTGGTTGTATCCTTCTTGAGTTATTATCCCCAGAATCTCTTCTCTTTTGGCAAGAGCTTCTTTCAAGAGAGGAACGGGTACTTGTACACACGCCATTTCTCCGAACACCCGAACACGAACTTGGGGTAAGCCTGCCTGACGTAGGGCCCATTCAGATCTTGCGACCTTCGAACATTCCACAGCGGAAAGACGGTGCCCCTCAGGAAATCGAGTGGCAAGACACGCTGTAGCTGCTTCGTTCCACCATGTTATTCCCAATTCTTTCGCGAGCATCCGAACTTCATTTTTAGAAAGGTCAGCCTTTGCAAGAGGTGAGTAAATTTCAGGCATTTTTTGAAGCACTTTTGTTCCCAGACGAGTAGAATCCTTAAGATCGTCAGCGTTTGAGCCCTCTAAAACAAGGTCAGCATCAAGCTTTTTGGCGAAATCAAGAAGTTCTCTTGCACGGGCTTCTTTGCAAAAGCCACAACGAGCTCTGCTATTATTCATAACCTCAAGTACATCAATTTCAGGACCAGGAATTTGATGAAGGGTTGTGCCAAGACCCAAACAGTATAATCGTCCTCGTTCCATTTCTTCGGGAAAATGTAAAAAGGATCGGAACATGACGGCATGAACTTCTTTAGGAGAAAGAATAGAGGCCATTGCAGCTACAATTACAGTGCTGTCAACTCCGCCAGAAAAGGAAACAACGCATCGTTGAGACTGTTTCAGCTTTTTTAGCACACTCTCGGGAAAATATCTTTTTAAGATGGTATAACTCAACTCTCTCACCTGCTCTCTTTCAAACATCCATGATTGTATCATTTTATATTGCTCTGGTTCACCACATTTTCCATCCGTGGTATTCTATTACCATTTGATAGGGAAAGAAGGGGCTCGTATGACAAAACGCTTAGAAGAAATTGCTTTAGCCCATTTAGAAAAGGATAGAGAAAGTGGAATTCTTTGGTGGAATGGCTCCTGGATAACAGGAGATGCTATTTTGAATGCAGTACAGTTATGCAAAAAAAACCTGGAAGAAAAAGGATTTACAGCAGGAGATCGCCTTGTTGTTTTTCTTCCCAACTCACCCCTCGTCCTTTATCTTTCTCTAGCCGTATGGGTGCTTGGCGGAACGATCGTTCCATTAAACAGTCGCACGGGAAAAGATTCAGTTCTCGCTATGCTTGATCATATACGACCCTGGGGGGCTGTAACAGCAAGTGATACAGGTGTGATTGCCGAGGCCCTTGCCCTCTCTTCGTACCCTTGGACAGTTGCTTCCCTTGATGGGGTGATTCCTTCTCTTGAAGGCAAACATATTGAAAAGGGTGACTCTGACATTGCCGTAATTTTTGCCACATCAGGTACGACTGGCGATCCGAAAGCTGTTCCTCTTACCCATGCTAATCTTTATGACAATACATCGAAAGTCCAGACAACAATAGAAGGTTTTGAGCAGGGAAAGGTTTTATTAAACGTATTACCTAATTTCCACTCATTGGGATATACCATTTGTGGTTTGCTCCCTATATTATGGGGACTTAAAGAAGTTATTGTCTCTTCATTTATGCCTGTGCGTAACTTTTTCAATGCTCTTCGTGAATCTGAAACAAACGTTCTTATTGCAGTTCCATCCATGTTGCCTTTTCTTTTGGGGGCAGTCAGCAGAGGAGAAATTTTACCATCATCTCTCCAATATATACTGACAGGCGGTGGAGCTCTGGAACCAGAATTGGAACAACGTGTTCGCGATACCTTTGGCGTTATTATTTATCAAGGTTACGGGCTCACCGAGTGTTCTCCAGTGGTTTCGTGTAACCCTAACGACTCTATGAGAAAAGAAGGAACGGTAGGGCCGGCTCTGCCTGGTTACTCTCTCGATGTACGAGATGAAGAAGGGCATTCTCTTCCCAAAGGTTCGGAAGGTGTTCTTTGGGTTAAAGGACCATCAGTAACTTCGGGATACTTAAAAGCCCCAACTCTGACTGAACAACGTTTTTCCGATGGCTGGTTTAACACAGGAGACATGGTTAACCTTGATGAAGATGGTTTCATTACTATTCTCGACAGGGTGAGCGATATGCTTATCGTTAGTGGTTTCAATGTCTTTCCTCAGGAAATTGAGCGTGTTATCAAGCGTCATCCTGATGTGAAAGAAGCCGCTGTTATTGGAGAAAGGCACTCTGTAAGTGGTGAAATCCCGGTTGCTTTTGTTATTAGAGAGGAAAATAGCGGTCTTTCTTCTGCAGAACTTACTTCATTTTGTAAGGAACAATTGGCCTATTATAAAATTCCTCGAAAGATACGTTTTGTTCGAGAACTTCCACTTTCAAGTGTAGGTAAAGTCTTAAAGCGAAAATTGAGAGAACAACAAGAAGAATAATATAAAGAGGGAAAAGCAAAATGCCTTTCCCTCTTTATATGTCTCTTTATGAGTATTAAATACGAGCTACACCTGTTTTTCTGGCTGCCTCTGCGACAGCTTTGGCAACAGCCGGAGCAACACGAGGATCGAGAGCTTCGGGAATAATTCTTTCAGCTGTGAGTTCATCATCAGAAATGAGCTCAGCGATAGCCTTACTGGCAGCAAGTTTCATCTCTTCGTTGATTGTGCTTGCGCGAACATCAAGAGCGCCTCTGAAAATGCCAGGGAAACCAAGACAGTTGTTGATCTGGTTCGGGAAATCGCTTCTCCCTGTAGCAATAACAGCAGCACCGCCAGCCTGAGCTTCATCAGGATAAATTTCAGGCGTAGGATTGGCCATAGCAAAGATAATGGCATCTTTGCCCATTGTCTTTACCATGTCAGTGGTGAGAACTCCAGGCGCGGATATGCCGAGAAATACGTCGGCTCCTTTCAGAACATCTGCAAGAGAACCTTTCTCTTTGTTGGGGTTGGTCTCTTTGGCGATCTCTTCCTTGGCCCAGTTCATATGCTCCGGACGGCCATCATAAATGGCGCCGCTTCGGTCACACAAAATAACATTCACAGCCCCGGCAGAAAGAAGGAAACGACAAATAGCCATTCCCGCAGCTCCGGCACCACTCATAACAATTTTCACATCTTCTATCTTTTTCTTCACCAATCTGAAGGCATTGAGGAGACCGGCGAGAACGATAACGGCTGTTCCATGCTGATCATCGTGAAAAACAGGGATATCGCAGATCTCTTTTAAGCGTCGCTCAATCTCGAAACACCGAGGAGCAGAGATATCTTCAAGGTTGATGCCACCGAATGCTGGTGTAATGAGGGCTGTGGTCCGAACAATTTCGTCAGGGTCCTGTGATTTGATGCAGATAGGAAAGGCATCGACTCCGGCAAAACGTTTGAAAAGAACAGCTTTTCCCTCCATAACGGGCAATGCTGCTTCAGGTCCGATATCGCCGAGTCCGAGAACGGCAGAACCATCGGTAACGACGGCAACCATATTCCCTTTTGACGTAACGTCATAGACGGCTTCAGGATTCCTTTCTATTTCACGGCAAGGTTCGGCAACTCCTGGAGTATAGGCAATAGCCAGATCGGCCATGCTCTCTACGGGAAGCTTGCTCGTAATGGCAACTTTCCCTTTGGATTCCTGATGGGCAGATAGTGCTTTAGCGTAAATTTCCTCTTTGCGCATAAAAATCCTCCTCATTTATAATACATAATAGTTCTTGTTAAATTTGCAATAATGAATGTCTAAATTATCATACGGCGTGAAAAATTTCTTTATCCTGATATTCTACACGTCTTACCGTTTTTTCGTCAGAAAATATTTATAAAGAGGTGATATTGATGGTAAAAAGGCTCCTTCATCTGTTGTCTGTTTGTTGTGTTTGCTGTGTATTCTTTTTCTTGCCATTTGCTTCTTGGGCACAATCGTCAGAACAAACAGAAAAAATAGAGATTCCTGAATCGCTTCAAACTCCTAATACTCCATTGACATTTTTTATTGAGGAAGATGAGAGTTCTTTCCCTCAAGGTCTTCGTCAGAAGTTGACCTATTCGGCTAAGGGAACTCGCTCAGAAGCCAGACATAGTTTCCTCTACATAGAAGATAATCTTGTTCCTGATACTTTTACCTACGTGGAATATAAAAAATCGGCATGGTCTTTTGAAAACCGGAATTATATGTGGGGAGATGACGGCTATTGGCCCACAGAAGCGCATAATGTGATTGAAAGTTCTCAAAAGTTTACAGAGGAGATGGAAAAGCAAGGTTGGTATAAAGGGAATCAGATTTTACGGGGAACTCCTGATCATTGGGTATATGTTGAATGGAGAGGCGGCAGTGCGTTTATAGCTCCTGATAAAATTGAGTCCTTTTTAGAAAATTATAGTCTGCCCATTCTCCCCAGAGAAGGACAAGTAGAGATACGACGTTCTTGATAAAGAAAAGAAGACTCCGGTTCGGAGTCTGTTAAAGATAATAGCTATAAGTGATCATGATAGAATAGGCAATATCCATTCTACCTTTATTCAAGGGGGCACATATGTGACGTGGCTCAAGATAAGAAATAAGGTTTTTCTCATAAGCCTTTTCTTTCTGTTGCTTTTTTTGCCTTCCTCTGCTCAAGGACGGGATGAGATTATTTTCGAACATCTCTCCCTTGAGGAGGGACTCTCGCAAACGACAGTAAATACTATTCTAAAAGACCATAAAGGGTATCTCTGGTTTGGAACAAATGGTGGCTTAAATCGCTATGACGGGTATAGTTTCAGGGTTTACCGTCATGAACCTTTTTCTTCAAATAGTCTCTCGAACAATATGGTCACGTCTCTTTATGAAGATAAAAATGGTATTTTCTGGATAGGAACATTTGGAGGGGGTCTTAATAGATTTGATCCCTCTCGAGAAATTTTTCAATCATATAGATACTCGAAAGATGCTTCTTCTCCACCTGACGATCTCATTTCTCATGTAATAGGAGATAAAAAGGGGTATATCTGGGTTGGTACGTTTCAGAATGGTCTGGGGTGTTTTGACCCTGAAAGAGAGACGTGGAATATATACCTTGATGATGATTCTTCAGGATTTAGCGGAGAGGGAGTGTTAAACCTCTATGTTGATTCAAAGCATCAATTGTGGGTTGGTACCAATAAGGCACTGAACTTCCACACGAAACGAGATACGTTTATCCCATATTATGCTCATTCAAAAGAAGCCCTACCTGTTACTGCCATAACTGAGGGTAGAAAAGGCTTCTTATGGATTGGTACCGCTTCTGGAAAACTCTATCGATTCTACCCCCAAGAGGAAAAATTTGAAGAAGTTCCCCTAAAAGAGAAGGGAGAAGATGTTTCTATTCATGCCATTTCAGGCCTTTACGAAGATATCTTTGAAGATGTGTGGATAGCTACTGATGGCGGAGGTTTACTGCGTTTTGACCGTGCAACGGAAGAGGCCCTTGTCTATCGTCATGAGCAAAATAATCCCAGGGCTTTGCGGGACAATAAAATACTCTCTATACACGGAGACAGAAAAGATACAATCTTTCTGGGAGACCTCACTGGCATCGTCTGGTTGGGAACCCACTCCAAAGGCATTGAAAAATTTCATTTGAAACGTCCCTTTCAGAGATATAACGGTAAATCTTTTCTTCTTCGTGAAGTTGCAGGAGATAATGTCTATGCCATCTATAAAGAAGGGTACGATAATCTCTGGATAGGAACATTTGGAAATGGAGTGAAGCTTATTTCCAAGGAAGGTGAAACACAACATTTTCTATCAGATATAGATGATGAGCATAGTCTTGCGAGCAATAGGGTCTTTTCTATTTTTCAAGACAAAGCAGGCGACATATGGATAGGAACTGACAGAGGACTCTGTCGTTATAACAAGATAGATAGCAATTTTACGACTTATGAAAATACTCTTTTCCCGTCTTCATTTGGGGGATCGAATAAGATCACGACACTTTTAGAAGATTTTAAAGGTACCTTTTGGGTAGGAACATCAGAAGGTCTCTATCGTTTCGTTAGAAAAGCAGGCCTTTTTGAAGCCATTCCCTGGTCAGCAGACGAAGCTTCGTATTTAAGAGAGGATATCATATCGTGTCTTTTTGAAGACAGCCGCCATAATTTATGGATAGGAACATCAAATAACGGCTTCTTTAGAATTAACCCCGTTGAAGGCAGAGTAGAACACTATGTAAATGATCCTCTTAATTCCAAGAGTCTTCCTGCCAATCGGATCTTCTCTATTTATGAAGATAGAGAGGGCGTTTTTTGGCTGGGCACAGATGTGGGGTTATGCCAATTCGACGAAACCAGCAAAAAATTTCTGCTCTTAACAAAAGAAGATGGATTTAGGGGAGATTCGATTCGAGGCATTTTGGAAGATAACTACCGCAACTTATGGATAAGTACGAACAATGGACTTTCTTGTTATGACATCAGAATGAATACGGTAAGAAACTACAATCTTGGGGATGGCCTTCAAGCAAAAGAGTTTAATGCCTCAGCGACCTTTAAGGATTCTTTTGGCCGAATGTATTTTGGTGGTATCAACGGATGTAACAGCTTTTTTTCAACAGATGTCTGGGAAAATTCTCATGTGCCGCCTATTGTTATTAATGAGGTTCTTGTAATGAACAAGCCAGTTCAGCCTTTTTGGGCTGCGGGAGGAAGACGACGGGTTATATTAAATTATAGCGATAAATTTCTTTCAATAGACTTTTCGGCTCTTGACTATACACACCCTGAGTCAAACCAATATCGCTACAAACTTGAAGGGCTAGATAGAGATTGGGTCAATGCTGGAAACAGGCACTTTGCTTATTATACTAACCTCCCTCCGGGGGAATATACTTTTCGAGTTGTAGGTTCAAATAATAATGGAGTGTGGAATCAGGATGGAACGGAACTCGACATTGAGGTAATCCCTCCTCTTTGGAAGACGCCTCTCGCTTATACTGGATATGGCTTTCTCCTTCTCGCTTTACTCTGGTTTATTCGAAAATATCTTATGAACAGGCAGGAAAAAGAGACGGAGCAGCGGCTACGTATTGTAACGGAACGAACAAATGAACAATTACGTTTTATAAATAAAAAACTTGAGGAAGCTCGAAATCATGAAGAAACATATCGAAATCAATTGCGAAGCCTCGCCTCTGCTCTTTCTATGGCCGAAGAAAAAGAGAGACGTAGAATAGCGGAAGTAGTTCACGATTCCATAGGTCAGAATTTAGCCTTAACAAAGATTCGACTGGCATTGCTTCAAGAGGGAATAAACGATGATTCTCAAAAAGACGAAGTGACGGCAATACTGTCTTCTCTTGAGGAATCTATCAAGAGCACTCGAACACTCACTTTCGAGTTAGGCTCCCCTATCTTATATCGTTTGGGATTTGCTGCATCAGTAGAGTGGCTTGCCGAAAAGATGCAGGAAAACTACAGTCTAAGTATCTTATATGAAAACCAGGGGTTACCAGAAGAAATGAGCGATGATTTAAAGGCATTTTTATTCAGGGCCCTTCATGAATTGTTGCTTAATGTTGCTAAACACTCTGGTGCTGATAAGGCGTATGTTAAAACGTCGTATTCTGGAAAGATGATTCGGATGACAGTCTGTGACGAAGGAAGAGGTTTTGATACGCATAATATAGATGAAGGAATAACCAATAAGCAGTCATTTGGGCTTTTTAGCTTGAGAGAACGACTCTGTTCTCTGGGAGGCTATATGATTATTAAGTCAAAGGAAAACAAAGGGGTACGAATCACCCTTTTTGTGCCGGCTGATTCCTTTAATGTATAGGGAGGTATCTTGCCATGGCAATACGGGTTTTACTTGCAGATGATCATCAGATTGTACGTGAAGGCTTGCGGCTTCTCTTAAGCAGACATCCTGAAATAGAAGTTATAGCTGAAGCCAAGGATGGTGCAGAGACAGTTGCTCTTGCGGAATCTTTACGCCCCGACATTGTTGTTATGGATATTAAAATGCCTGTAATGGACGGTATTGAGGCAACCGAAGAAATTCAAAAAAGGGCTTCAGGAACAAAGGTTGTTGCTTTGTCTATGTATGCTGATAGAAACTTTATTTCTGAGATGTTTAAAGCTGGCGCAAAAGGATTTTTATTGAAGGATTGTGCTTCCTCCGAGTTGGTTGAAGCTGTTAAAACAGTTTATAATGACCGGGTGTATCTTGGCCCGAGTGTATCAGACATCGTTGCAAAAATGTACATTCATTTTGTTCAGCAAGGTTCCTCTCCAAATGAAGAAAAATTGACAACGAGAGAGCGGGAAGTGTTGATGTATCTTGCAGAAGGCAAAACGAACAGAGAAATAGCCGATTTGCTTCATGTAAGCATTAAAACGGTAGGAACCCACAGACAGAACCTTATGCGAAAATTAGGGCTTGAAACTATAGCTGATCTGGTAAAATATGCTATTCGAAAGGGGCTCGTTTCTCCGAGTCAGCACTAATTGTAGTTCTTAGGTACTATTGTCTGTTTCCTGTTTTGCTGAGAAAAATCAGCTTTTGTGAAAACGAAGCTTGTTTTTTTCAGTTCTTTTCCGATGGTTAGAGGGTAAGACTGTACCTATTATTGGTAAATGCAGTACAATACAAAGGAGGGTGCAGTCGCATGCAGGAAAAGAAAAAAAAGCTAGGTCTTCTTCCACGTCTTATCATCGCTATTATTTTAGGTATTATAATCGGTTCTTTTATGCCTGAAGTGGTGATAAGGGTTTTAGCTACGTTTAATGGGATTTTTGGTAACTTTTTGGGCTTTGTTATTCCTCTTATCATTGTTGGATTTGTGGCTCCTGGTATTGGCGACTTGGGGAAGAGTGCCGGTAAAATTTTGTTAGTTACCGTGGTGCTTGCCTATGTTTCAACTCTTATAGCAGGTTCTTTAGCTTATGGAGTTGATTCAATCATTTTCCCCAATATCATAAAGGAGGGCAGTATGCTGGCATCGGCATCAAACCCTGGAGAAGCGCTTCTTGCTCCCTATTTCAAAGTTGAAATGCCGCCACTCATGGGGGTTATGAGTGCCTTGCTCATTGCCTTCACGTTGGGTATTGGTATGGCCGTTATTGATGGGAAACGTCTTAATGAAGTAATGCACGAGTTCCAGAATATTATAGAGAAGCTTATCAGTGCCATTATTATTCCTCTTCTTCCTGTACATATTTGCGGTATCTTTGCCAATATGACCCAGGCTGGTGAAGTTCAGATGTTAATGGCAGTTTTCCTCAAAGTGTATGTGGTTATTATCGCTCTTCACGTTGCTATTATTCTTTTACAGTATTTTGTGGCTGGTACAGTAGCAAAGACCAACCCGTTCAAAGCTATTAAAAACATGATTCCTGCCTATTTGACAGCTATCGGAACACAATCTTCCGCAGCTACAATTCCCGTGACGTTAAGACAGACGTTACAGAATAATGTGTCTCCACGTGTTGCGCAGTTTGTTATTCCTTTGTGTGCTACAATTCACCTTTCAGGAAGTACAATAACGTTAACGAGTTGCGCATTGGCCGTCATGATGCTTCATGGAATGCCCTTTTCCTTTGCGACAATGTTCCCCTTTATCATCATGCTTGGCGTAACAATGGTTGCCGCTCCTGGAGTACCGGGCGGTGCTGTTATGGCAGCTCTGGGGGTGCTTGAATCAATGCTTCACTTCAATCCCACTATGCTTTCGCTTATGATCGCACTCTATCTGGCACAGGATAGTTTTGGCACGGCATGTAATATCACAGGTGATGGAGCCATCGCTTTGATTGTAAATAAGATTGCAGGTAAAGAATCAACATCAACGTCGTCATCGTCATCAACTATGACGACGTCAACGTCGACGTCAACGTCAGGAGCATATACAGAATAAGGTATATTCAGGGACCTCTTCGGAGGTCCCTTCTTTTTGTTTTAGCAATTCATCATAATGAATTGTGAAGGAGGAATGAGTAGTGAAAAACATTTTAGTTACAGGGTGTTTGGGACAAATTGGAACAGAGTTAGTTAAAAAGTTACGTTCACAGTATGGAGCTGCTCATGTTGTAGGTTCAGACATTAAGACAGCAGGTGTGGAAAAACTCGGCGATGGCCCCTTCGAAATTCTTGATGTTCGAGAGAGCGATGCTCTTGCCAATCTTGTGGAAAAATATAATATAGATACCGTTATGCACTTGGCAGGTCTTCTTTCGGCTGTTGGAGAAATGAAACCTCAGCTTGCCTGGCAAATAAATGCAGGTGGACTTTTTAATACTTTGGAAATTGCAAGAGAAAAAGGGTGTTCTGTATTTTTCCCAAGTTCCATTGCGGCCTTTGGGCCTAATACCCCTCTTGATCACACGCCACAAGATACAATCCAGCGGCCAACAACTATGTATGGCATTACAAAAGTGGCGGGAGAACTTCTTTGTGATTACTATCATAAAAAATATAATCTCGATACACGAGGAGTGCGTTTCCCCGGCCTTATTTCTTATGAAACGGAACCAGGTGGAGGAACAACGGATTATGCGGTAGAAATTTACTATAAAGCTGTAACAGATAAACATTATGATTCTTTTATTGCGGCAGGCACCTATATGGACATGATGTATATGCCAGATGCCATTGATGCAGTAATACAGCTTATGGAAGCGGATTCATCACGACTGAAGCACCGTAATGCTTTTAATATTTCGGCTATGAGTTTTGACCCTGAAGAAATAGCTGCCTCTATCAGAAAGTTTATGCCCAATTTTACGTTTGGATATAATGTGGACCCTGTTCGTCAATCTATAGCCGAATCGTGGCCTAACTCTCTTGATGTGAGTGCGGCCCATGAAGAGTGGGGATTTAACCCTCTATATGATCTTGATAAGATGACGAAAGATATGTTGGTTCACTTAGAGGAGAAACTTCTTAAAAAAGCAAAATAAGAAAGAAGAGTAAAGACCGAGTTACATGTGACTCGTAAGAAGGGGGAAGGATGTATGACGGTACAAAAAGCTTTTATTACGGAAGAACTCGAAAGATTGAAGCGGGAAGGTTTATATACGAATATTCCTGTAATTTCCAGTCCCCAAGGAGCCTGGGTCGAAATGAACGGGAAGAAATATCTTTCTTGCTGCTCTAATAACTATTTGGGCTTTTGTAACGATTCGGCTCTTAAAGAAGCTGTAAAGAAATATGTTGATACATGGGGAGTTGGTCCGGGAGCAGTTCGGACAATAGCCGGAACATTAGCTCTTCATCTTGAACTTGAAAAGAAGTTGGCGGAATTTAAAGGAACCGAAGCGACAATGTTGCTTCAATCTGGCTTTTGCGCCAATCTCGCAGCTATTCCAACACTTGTTAATAAAAACGACCTTATTTTTAGCGACGAGTTGAATCACGCGTCTATTATTGATGGATGCCGTTTAAGCAGGGCAGAAATTGTACGCTTTAAACATGCGGATCCCAAAGACCTTGATGTTCAGCTGACGAAATATGATAAACATGATTGCCATAAGCTTGTTATTACAGATGGTGTCTTCTCTATGGACGGAGACATTGCTCCTCTGCCAGAACTTGTTGAAGTAGCAGAAAAACATGGTGCCATGATTATGGTTGATGATGCCCATGGAGAAGGAGTTCTTGGTCGAGGCGGACGAGGGATAGTTGATCATTTTAATCTTCACGGTCGAGTAGATGTAGAAGTCGGAACGCTCTCAAAGGCTTTTGGTGTTGTTGGAGGATTTGTAGCGGGTAATGCGGATGTTATTGACTATATGCGTCAAAAAGCTCGCCCCAATCTTTTCAGCAGCGCTATGACAGTTCCCGATCTTGCAGCAAATATGGCAGCTCTTGAAGAGCTCTCAAAGAGCGAAGATCGAGTGAAACGTCTGTGGGAGAATGGTCGCTATCTTAAAGAGGGCTTGAAGAATATGGGATTCGATATCGGACATAGCGAAACTCCGATTACCCCGGTTATTATTGGAGAAGCTCTTGATGCAAAGAAGTTTAGTGCCCGACTTTTTGAAGAGGGAATATTTGCCAGTGCCATTACGTTCCCCACGGTACCTATGGGAACAGCTCGTATTCGAGTGATGGTCTCGGCTGCACATACACGAGAAGATCTTGATTTTGCCCTTGAGAAATTTCAGCTTGTTGGGGAGGAAATGAAGATCATTTCATCATCAAGATAGGCGTAGAGTGAAAGGAGAGGTTTTGTATGTTTGAAAAAGCATGGGAAGAACTTACAAAGACAGATCAAGCGATAGCCGATGTTATAACTAGGGAAAGAGAACGTCAGGAGCATGGTATAGAGTTAATAGCTTCGGAAAATTTTGTGTCCCCTGCAGTTATGTGCGCAATGGGATCTGTGTTGACAAACAAGTACGCGGAAGGATACCCTGCACATCGCTATTATGGCGGATGCCACATTGTCGATGAAGCAGAAAATCTTGCTCGGGATCGTGCCAAAAAACTTTTTGGCTGCGACCATGTTAACGTTCAGCCTCACTCTGGTTCCCAGGCAAATATGGCAGTTTACTTCACATGTTTGCAGCCTGGAGATACCATATTGGCCATGAATTTGGCTCATGGTGGGCACTTGACCCACGGTTCACCTGTTAATTTCTCTGGAAAGCTTTATAACATCATTCCCTATGGAGTAAATAAAGAGACAGAAACAATAGATTTTGCAGAGGTAGAACGCCTTGCCCTTGAACATCATCCGAAGCTTATCGTTTGTGGCGCTAGTGCTTATCCTCGCGAAATAGATGCGGAAAAGTTTCGAGAGATAGCCGACAAAGTTGGCGCTCTTCTCATGTTTGATATTGCTCATATAGCAGGCCTGGTCGCTGCTGGCCTTCATAAAGACCCAGTTCCTTTCTGTGATTTTGTAACGACTACAACGCACAAAACTCTGCGTGGTCCCCGCGGTGGAATGATCATGTGCAGAGAGCAATACGCCAAGGATCTTGATAAGAGTATCTTCCCCGGAATGCAGGGTGGTCCTCTTATGCATATCATTGCGGCGAAGGCAGTGGCTTTTGAAGAAGCTCTTCGTCCTTCATTTAAAGAGTATCAGAAGAAAGTTATAGAGAATGCCGCAGTTTTAGCAGAAGAATTGAAACAGCATAATTTCCATCTTGTTTCAGGAGGAACAGATAACCATCTGATCCTCATCAATCTTACAAGTCGTGGAGTAACAGGTAAGGCGGTAGAGGCTGCTCTTGATAAGGCGGGTATCACTGCCAATAAGAATACTGTTCCCTTCGATACTCAAAGCCCCTTCATTACAAGTGGCGTCAGAATTGGAACGCCAGCTGTTACAACGCGAGGATTCGGTGTAGCAGAAATGAAACAGATTGCAAAATGGATAGATGATGTTGTAACAAACGTAGAAAACGAAAAGGTGTTGGAAAGAATTCGCTCAGAAGTCCTTGAGCTCTGTGGAAAATATCCCCTCTACGCAGGGCTATAAAAACGACACTCTTTTCTTTTTAAGGTCGGGATTTATTCCCGACCTTATTTTTTTACAGACCTGTAACTTGAAGATTTTGACCTTACAGTGTATTCTTTGGTCCGGATTCCGCTAGAAACTTTGTAGAGATACAGAAATAAAATGTTGTAAGAAAATGGAGGAAACACTTTGCATTCGTTTGTTCGTCGTTCGTTGTCTTTTTCATTAGGTGTTGTTTATTTTACATATGTTCTGGCTCCCATTTTTCTCATACTCGTTGGTTCTTTTGGAGCCAAATGGTTTGGAACGCTGCTTCCCGAAGGTTTTACGTGGTCATGGTATAAAGAACTTTTCTCTCAACCAATGTATATTGATGCCTTGAAGAGAAGCCTTGTTGTTGCCTTTTTAACAGTGATTGGAAATGCCTTTGTTTGCCTTCCCGCTGTTTATGCAGTGCACATTATAGATAAGCGATGGTTACGTTCTCTTTTCAACTTTACAATTCTTCTGCCCATTGCCATTCCTCCTGTAGTCATGGGATTGGGTATGATTCAGGCTTTCAACTGGCCAGGGTTTTCCCTTATCGGAACGTGGCAAATCTTGGTAGTAGCTCATATGGTCTATACCCTTCCCTTTATGCTTCGTCCGCTCATGGCAAATATGGATCTTATCAATTGGAAAACCTTAGAAGAAGCAGGGGCATCTCTTGGTGCCGATACCATGATAATGATGCGAAGGGTTTTGGTTCCTAATTTATTACCGGGCCTTGTTTCCGGAGCTCTTATGACTTTTGCTATGTCCCTTGGAGAATTTCAGCTTTCAGTAATGCTTACAGGATCTCAAAGTCAAACATACCCCGTAGTTTTATATCAGGCATTTTATGTAAGTACTGGTTTTGCTTGTGCAGCAACGACAGTTTTAGCCGGACTTTCACTCTTCTCCCTCTTCGGAGTTATGGGATTGGGAGCACTCTTTGGTAAATCAGGACACAAACAGACCCTTCTTGGGAGTTGAAAATATGAGAATAGTTAGTGTAATCGGTACATCTACCGCAGATCAGGCTATTTGGAACAATGCGTATCAAGTAGGCCGGCTTCTTGCGGAGCATAACTGTGTAGTGGTTTGTGGAGGACGCGGTGGAGTTATGGAGGCCGTGTGTAAAGGAGTGGCCGAAAAAGGCGGACTTTCCATCGGGATTTTGCCGGGAGACCGTTCTGAAGCCAATAAATGGGTAACATTTCCTCTGTCTACATGTCTTGGTGAAGCTCGCAACACTGTTGTGGTTTCCTCTGGAGAAGTGGTTATCTCTATTGGAGGGGCCTATGGAACTCTGTCAGAGATAGGTTTTGCCCTCAAAATGGGGCGCACTGTAATTGCTCTCGGAACATGGCAGATTTGTGACGAAAATGGGCAGCCTGCACCATTACTTCATGCTCAAACGCCTGAAGAAGCCGTAGCTATGGCTTTAGAAAAACTTAAAGAAGAAAGGAACGAAAACGAGTGAGTAATGTAGACCTTCAACACGTCGTAAAACGATTCGGTCGGTTTACGGCTGTAAACGATATATCATTGAGTGTTGAAAAAGCAGAATTTCTTTCTCTTCTCGGCCCTTCAGGCTGTGGAAAAACAACAACACTTAGACTTATTGCCGGTTTTCTTGCCCCTGAAGAAGGGCACATCTTTATCGGCGGAGAAGATAAGACGAATACAGGGCCCCGAAATCGTCAGGTTGGCCTCGTATTTCAGAATTATGCCCTTTTCCCCAACCTGGATGTTTTTGAGAATGTTGCCTTTGGACTTCGAGTTCGTAAAGTAGCTGCATCTGAAATAGAAAAAAGAGTATTGGAGCTCTTAGAGATGGTGGGGTTGGCTGACAAGCAGAGGTCTTTTCCTCGCCAACTTTCGGGCGGTCAACAACAGCGTGTAGCTTTGGCAAGAGCTTTGGCCATACGTCCAGATGTTCTCCTTTTAGACGAGCCTCTTTCCGCACTTGATGCAAAGGTAAGAAATGCCCTTCGTTTTGAGATTAAAAAAATACAGAGAGAGAGCGCAATCACGACAATTTACGTAACGCACGATCAGGAGGAAGCCCTTTCTATTTCAGACAGAGTCGCCGTTATGAACAAAGGGAAAATTGAGCAGGTAGGTACGGCTTGGGATATCTATGCGGCTCCTCAATCTCTCTTTGTGGCTGATTTTGTTGGGGTAAATAATATCTTAAGCATAACAAGCGATGGAAGTGGATGTGGACGCTGGAGAGACACGGAAGTGCGTTTGGCCTGTCTGAACAACCGTCCTTCAGGAGAGTATAAAATTATGATTCGTCCAGAGCGGTTGAAGATTGCAGAAACTATAGAAAATAATAACGTGCTTACTGGAGTTGTTGAAGGAAGAGTCTTTCTTGGCCCTCTTTCTCGTATTGCCGTGGCAATAGGCGAAGAACGCCTATTGGTTGATGCTCTTAACATGCAAACGACTTCTGTTGAAATGGGCTCAACCATTCATTTGACTTTTACTCCGGAAGATGGGCACGTTCTAGAATAAAAATAAAAAATATCAAGGGAGGTAGAAACAATGAAAAAAATAGCTATTCTAGCTCTTTTAGTAATGGCTTTAGCTACATTTGTTGGTGGGGCAGCATTTGCTTTTGACCAGGAAATGTATGCTGGAGAAAAGGAACTTTGGGAAATGGCAAAACAGGAAAAAGGTTTGAGCAGTTACGATACAGGGCCTACATGGGCTAACTGGAAGGGCCTTTTCGATGGTTTTGCAGCCCGTTATGGTATCAAACTTGTTTATAACGACCTGGGCAGTGGAGCTACTGTTGTTCGCCTTGAGAAAGAGCTTAATAACCCTCAGGCTGACACAGCGTATTACTTTATGCCTTTCGGTGCCCTTGCAAAGGAACGAGGCGTAACTCAGGCTTACAAACCAGTGAACTTCGATAAAATTCCTGAAATCCTTAGAGATCCCGAAGGAAACTGGTTCTCTATTCACAAAGGGACTGTAGTTTTCGTAGTCAACAAGAGATTGGTAAAAGAGGCCCCTACTTCATGGAAGGCTCTTCTTGATCCCAAATTTAAAAAATCCATCGTATATCTTGATCCTCGAACAGCTGGAATCGGATATGCAATCGTAATTGCTACAGCCTATTCTCATGGTGGATCTATAGAGAATCTTGACCCTGGTATCGACTATCTTGCCGAACTTCAAAAGAGCAATAATGTACGTATGATCGAGAAGACTACGCCCTTTGATAAGTTCATTAAGGGAGAAATTCCAGTATGGATTACCTACGACTGGAACGGATATCGTGCAAAATATATTGCCGGTCTTGGTGATGACGTAGAAATAGTGATTCCAGAAGAAGGAACAATTACATCTCCTTATGCCATAAGCATGGCCAAAGGTGCTCCCAATCCAAACAGTGCTAAATTGTGGCTGAACTACATTCTTTCTGACGAAGGCCAGCAGACCTTTGCCAAAGGATATGTACGTCCTATTCGTGACGACGTAGAGCTTCCTGCAGAAGTTGTAGATAAGTTCCTTCCTGCTTCTGAGTACGAGAAGGCGAAGAATGTAGACTGGGTTGCCGCTCAGAAAGTTCAGAAAGAAGCTGCCCAGAAATGGGGAAGCAAGGTTTTAGGCGAAAACTAGAAATAGCAATAAATAAGGGAGGCGGCTCTCTTTTTTGCCGCTTCCCTCTTTTTGAAGGAGTTGAACGTAGGTGGAACGACGAAGCACAGCTTTTTTATTTCTGATGCCCCTTATTCTTTTGTTGGGGGTGTTTCTTATATATCCGCTTGTCTTGGTTTTTGGAGAAAGTGTGACTGTGGATGGAGGTTTCTCTCTTGCCAATTATCTTTTGATTTTTACGAAAAAACTTTATAGAGAATCTCTGGGAACAAGCCTTATGCTTTCTCTTTCTACTGCTGTGTTAGGTACTGTTATCGGACTACCTCTTTCATACGTTGTTTATAAGAGCAAAGGGAGACTTCATCGTTTTCTTATGGCTCTTACAGCTGTTCCTCTTACCTTCAGTGGCCTCGTTATTGGTTTCATGTTTATTATCCTTTTAGGAACGAGCGGCTTCATTACCATGATATTCAGTCGTCTTTTTGGAATTAATGCTTTAGAATTTTCAGCCTTTCTCTTCACATGGCGAGGTCTTGTTGTTGCGTATCTCTACTTTTTGATCCCTCGAATGATTCTTACCATGACAGCTGCATGGAGTAACGCAAACTGGAGCCTTATTGAAGCTGCGGTGAATTTAGGTGCTTCACGTGCCACTATCCTGTTTAAAGTTCTTCTGCCCATGTTGGGGCCAGCAATATTTGCAGGTTCGTCTCTTCTTTTCGCGGTAAGTATGGGAGCTTTTGGTACAGCTTTTGCTCTTACGGGAACAGGAGTTAAAATACTTCCTCTTGTTATTTATACTCACGTTTCAGAAGTTTCTGTAGATATTGGGCGGGCTGACGCCATAGCCGTTGTTCTTGCCGTGGTAACCACTCTGGTTATCATGCTTTACGAGCGCTTTTTTGCTGCCAAGGAAAGATAGCTCTTCTAAAATCCCCTTCTCATTGTGATAGAATGTTTTGAATACTACCACTAGGGAGGGGAGAGGCATGAAGTTTTTTATAACGGGAGGTGGCGGCCAGTTAGCTTTTGCCTTTCAGCGTCTTTTTAAGGAAGAAGACCTGCCTTTCACCATCTATTCCCGTCAGGAACTAGATATAACGGATATTTCCAGAGTTCGGCGACGAATACATGAAGATCAGCCCAATGTAATCATAAATTGCGCAGCCTGGAACGATATAGATGGGGCAGAACAGAACTGGCGAGATGCGTATCTTGTTAATGCTATTGGCCCTAAAAATTTAGCTATAGCAGCAGAAGAACAGAACATTCCCCTTGTGACATTCAGTTCAGATTATGTTTTTAATGGAAAAAGCGTACGTTCATGGACCATTGCTGACACTCCCGATCCAATTAACGTCTATGGCCGAACAAAGCTTCTGGGTGAAGATTTTGTTAAAAATCACATCCATCGATTTCTTATTGTACGAATAAGCTGGCTTTTTGGTCCTGAGGGAAAAGAAGAGTCGAACTTTTTGAAACAGGTTTTGCGATTGAGTCGGGAACAAAACGAATTGAAAGTTGTATCAGATCAGATATCAAGCCCGACATATGCTCCAGACCTTGCTGAAAGAGTGATGGATCTCTTATCTCTTCGTGCATGGGGAGTCTACCATCTTTCGTGTAGTGGGCGATGCAGCAAATATGATTGGGCTTCTTTTGCGCTGAAAGAGCTTGGTGTGACAAAGAATATATATCAGGTCCAGAGCGATGAGTTCAGACCCATTGCGCAAAGGCCCTCTATGAGCGCTCTTGATCCTTTCCCTCTCGATACATTAGGTATATACATGCCTCGCTGGGAAGATGCAACATTGCGTTTTCTCAAGTCTATTGGACAGAAAAATGGTGATATTGACGATGCTTAAAGGTCATTTTGATGGTGCATCACGGGGCAATCCTGGCGATGCAGGGGCAGGGGCCCTTTTATACGACGAAAATAATCATATTATCTGGCAACAAAAGCTCTATCTTGGCTCCAAAACCAACAATGAAGCCGAATATGAAGCTCTTCTTATGTTGCTTCGGGAAATTGATAATAGGGGATTTCAGCGTGTTACTATCCGAGGGGATAGTCGTCTTGTTGTTTGCCAAATGAATAAGGAATGGAAGATTAATAGCCTTCATCTTAAAGAACTCTGGCAGAGGGCCCAAGAGTTGTCGCGTGGAAAAAATCTTTCTTATGAATGGGTTCCGAGAAATGAAAATAGTGACGCTGACAGACTCTCAAACGAGGCGATAGACGACCACTACGGTGCGAAGAAGATGGAAACAATAGAATTTGTAGAAGTGGTTGATAAGGTAGAAACAGGGCGAAATCGAAGTGTTGAATTTGACCTTTCCCTCCTTGAGCAGATTACTGACACTCTTTTCATCGCTCATGGTACAGAAGATTACGCCGTAGATATTCTTCATAGGGCGTGTACGTGTCCTGCTTTTGTGCATCGCAGACGATGTAAGCATTTGGATGCAGCATTGAAAAAGAAGTCGCAGGAGATGAACATGAAGTGACAACAACCCTTGATCGTAGAACGTTTTGGCTCTGCTGGCTCGTAACCTATCTTGGGCAGGCCTATGTTTCTATGTTTTTTATGTACCCCGTGGCCTTGCAGCAACAAGGTATTTCTCTCGCTTTGACAGGATGGCTTATGAGTATCTTCAGCGTGGCTTCAACTCTGATCCGTCCTGTTGGAAGCCTGATGAGCGAGAGGATTGGTGTTCGCAAAAGCCTTCTTTTTGCCTCTCTATTGCTTTTTGTTTGTTCTCTCCCCTTTCTTTTCTTTAACTCTTTTAGCTCTCTTATGGTTATTCGGGGGAGTGTGGGGCTTTTTTATGGAATAGTTATGGTCGCCGTAACCACGTATCAGGCTTTGAGTATTCCTTCGGAACGCCGAGGGAGTCTCTATGCGTGGATAGCCATTGCCTATGTTTTGCCGCAACTCTCAGTGCTTCCTTTGAGTGAGTTTTTCCTTTCTAAAGTAGGAACCTTTGCCTTCCTGACTCTTGCTCCAATTATTGCTATAGCAACATTTGCAGTGTCAAAACAGCTTCCGAGATTGAAAGATCTCAAAAAAGAAAGTAAAGAGACAGAGGATACATACTTGACACAAAGTAGCTCTGAACAAGAAGAAAATTGGGGAAGCTGGAAGGAAATGTTTTATGTTCCGGGTTTCTGGCCTCTTGTGCTCACCCTTTTATCGTGGTCTTTCCTCAATTCTTCCACGTTACAGTATATGCCAGCTTTTATCCGTTCTCGCGGCTTGATCGCTTCTTCCTTTATGGCTGCCAATGCCGGAGTTGCCCTTCTTTTACGTCTTTTCGCCATTCGCCTTATGGATAAGCTTGATAGAAAAATTGGCAGCGGTTTTACCATAGCCTTAATGGGGGCTATTGTTATCGTGACACGTTTTGCCTCCTCTAACCACTCTTTCTTCCTATTGGGAGCAATATATGGTTTAGGAATGGGAATTGGGTTTCCAATGATATTGGCTCTTATGCCCGATATTTTTCCTGAGAGGCTTAGGCCTAAAGGAGTTGCTGCAGGAACACTGCTTATCGAGTTCGGTTTTATCTTTACCCCCTTTCTTATGAGCTACGGCGGATCGATCTTCGGATTGGGCAATATGTTGGCTTTTATGGGGTGTATAGGTTGTGCAGGAGGTTTGTTCTTGAGTCTCTTTGTATGGCGGAAGAAAGCGTAGGAAGAGCAGCTACGAGGGCCTTCGTGTAGTTGTGTTGGGGGGCGGTAAGAAGAGTTTTTGTGCTGTTTTCTTCACAACACTCTCCTTTGA
The DNA here is from genome assembly GCF_055390565.1 of Aminobacterium thunnarium. Lineage (NCBI taxonomy): Bacteria > Thermotogati > Synergistota > Synergistia > Synergistales > Aminobacteriaceae > Aminobacterium > Aminobacterium thunnarium. Next base: position 1,975,604 of record NZ_AP042412.1, on the reverse strand, counting down.
GCAAGACCATGCCGTGGCTGGCTGCCGCTCTGGCCAGATAGAGGTCATGGGTAACAAATATCATCGACATTCCCTCTTTTACCCTCTTGTTAAGCACTTCGATAATTTCACTTCGTGTTGAAGCGTCCTGCATGCTTGTTGGCTCATCACAGAGCAAAAGTCGAGGTTCAAGAATCAAGGCTCTGGCTATTGCCACTCGTTGCCGTTGACCTCCAGATAAGCCGAAGCGCACTTGAGAAAAGAGCAGCCTCTCTTCAGTTATACCTAACGTATGTAAAAGGTGACGTGCTTTACTATACGCATCCAAGCGACTCTTTCGTCCATAAACTATAAGCCAGGGTTCAGCAACGGCATCTATAACAGAAAGAGTTGGAGGAAGGCTCCCATAAGGATCTTGAGGAACATACCCACATTTCCTACGTAGCTCTATTAAAGAGTGGTGTGTGCATGTATTGATATTTTCGCCAAAAAGCTCTACATACCCTGACGTCGATTGAATGAGTCCAAGAATAACCCTAAGCAAAGATGTCTTCCCGCTCCCAGATTCTCCTATTAAAGCGAGGCTTTCACCTTGCTTCAAAATAAGAGAAATATCTTTGAGGGCCCAAATGCCCTCCATTTTAGGGTCTCTTGAGGGGTAGAAGAGGCTGACCTTATTTGCCGTTAAAATTGTGTTTGTCATATCTCTTCACCTTCCAAATGAAGTAATGCTTTTACAAGTTGTTTGGTGTGCTCATGGTGCGGATTTTTCACAATTTCTTCAGGAGAACCCTTTTCCACTATTTCTCCCTCATGCATAACGGCGATTTTATCGCAGATTTGGGCAGCAAGAGGAAGGTCGTGGGTGACGAAAAGAAGCCCCATATCCTTCTCTTTTGTTAATGTAGCTAGTGTTTCTACTATCTCTCTTTGGGTAATGACATCTAAAGCGGTAGTTGGTTCGTCGGCAAGAAGAAACGTTGGATTACATGCTAAGGCTGTGGCTATAGCTGCCCGTTGTTTCTGTCCCCCCGAAAGCTCATGGGGATAACGATTAAGATATGATGCATCAAGCCCAGCTTCTTTCATAACCCTTTCACATCGTTGCTTTATTGCATGGGGTGGAAGTTCCATGTGAAACGTCAAAACCTCTTCAATATGTTTCCCGATAGTTAATACTGGCGTAAAAGAGTTCATGGCTCCCTGAGGAATAAGAGCAATCTCTTTCCAACGTATGGTATTGAGAGTGTCTTTTTTAAGAGAGAGAATGTCGAGATCGTCAAGAAGAACAGCTCCAGAGACTTCAGTATTAGAAGGAAGAAGCCTTGGAATAGCCATAAGTAAAGAACTTTTCCCACTGCCGGATTCTCCGACAAGACCGATGATTTCCCCCTTGGGAATAGAAAGTGAGGCGTTGTTTACGGCAAATACGCTTTTTGATGGCGTTATATATGTAATGGAAAGATCGATGATTTGTATCATTGTTTAAGTGCTCCCTTCAATTGGGGGTCAATCTGCTCTTCAAGAAATTTCCCGAGATCAAGAAAAATCAGACAGAGTAGGGTTATGCCAAGACCAGGGGGCAGAAGCATCCACCATGCTCCACGGGTAAAAGCTCCGAAAGAATGGGCTTCGTGAAGCATCCTTCCCCACGAAATGATTCTGGGGTCTGAAAGGCCGAGGAAAGATATTCCCGCCTCGGCTAAAATAGCACCTGGAACACCGAGTGCTATGTTGGCCAGAAGTAGTGGAAGAGTCTCTGGAAGCAGGTGTCGCCAGAGAATGTAAAAGGTCGGCGCGCCGAGACCACGAAGACCTTCTATATAACTACTGTCGCGGAGAGATAAAGTCATGGCTCTGACAGTGCGTGCTGTTCCCATCCACGAGAAGAGCGATAAGATAAGAACGAGTTGCCATAATCCCTTTCCCCAATAGGCGGCAAGTACCATAAGAATGGGAAGAATGGGTATAGAAAGAAGAATATCGACACCCCTCATAATGATGGTATCTGTCCAGCCGCCGGCATAGCCACTGATCAAACCGAAGAAAAGGCCGAGCAGGGAGGCCAAAAGTGTTGCTGATATTCCCACAATGAGAGAAACACGGATTCCGGCAATGAAGAGCGAAAAAATATCTCTTCCCCGTTGATCGGTTCCTAAAAGGCCCCACCGTCCTCCCTTAATATCAAATGTTATCGTTCCTCTCATTTCCGGTGGAGCTGAAAAATCAGGTTCGACGCGAAAGATATATTCACCTTTTTCTGAAAAAAGTTCGCTTGGAATCTGGGCGAAAGGAGAAAAATTCAGCCTTTGTTTAAAGGAAAGGTCTCGTCCGTCTATGTCAAAAGCATTTTTCCCGACAGTTAAGTGGTGCAAAACAAATTTTTGTGTCGGAGTTTCGAGAACAAGGGCAGATGGAACAGAGAGCGTTATCTCACCTGAAAGATGAATTTGTGTCGGAGGATTGTAGGGCCAGGCAATATTTTTTTTCAGGATATTTTCTGAAAGAGTTATTTTCATTGTGGGAGGAAGATTCCTCTTGAGCCATAATGGTGTTGAAAAAGGTGGTGCAACCTCTTGGTTGGGAGAAACCGACAATGAAAAAGGGGCCAAAATGCTCAAAACTGCTATAAAGAGAAGAAGTAAAAAACTCCATCGTCGAAAGAGGCTCATCATTAGCGCCCTCTCCTTTCGAAACGAACACGGGGATCGACTATACCGTAGAGAAGGTCAGCGGCAAGGTTGCAAAAGATAGTGAGAAGGGCCAGAAGATAAAAGGAAGCACCTGCCGATGGGTAGTCTTGCCCTGTAATGGCTTCCAGCAGAAAACGGCCTACCCCATGGAGGGAAAAGACTGTTTCTGTAATGACGGCTCCAGAGATAATGCCAGGTAACGAAAGAAGAAAAATCGTTAGAAGAGGAGGAAGCAGTGTACGAAAAGCGTGATTCCAGACAATATGTTTTTCAGGAAGTCCCCGAGCTTCTCCCATAAGAATGAAGTCTTCGCTTAGCACTTTAACCATAAGATTGCGAACATAGAGAGCCCATCCCCCGAATCCCAGAAGAACAAGCGATCCCACAGGCAAGATTAAGTGCCATATATAATCTGTTAACTGAGCCCAGAATCCAATGGGAGGAGGAACAGAAACACTTCCCCGCAAAGGGAAAAGGGGAATGGCATACGCAAAAATGAGAAGAAGCAGCAACTGAACAAAAAACGAAGGGAAAGAAAAAGAGACAGCTCCACTCCAAAGAACGATCTTTTCGATCCATTTACCACGTTTTAAAGCCGCCTGTATGCCGAGCCAAGTTCCCAGAAAGGCTGAAAGTAAGAGGGCATTCCCCAATAGAGTAATCGTGTTGGGAAGACGGGTTGCCAATTCTTCCCATACGGTACGTCCCGTTAAAAAGGAGTAGCCGAAATTAAAAGTTATCATTTGCTTAAGGTAAAGTAAAAACTGAAAACTCAAGGGCTTATCAAGGCCGTAAAGTTTCGATAGTTCTGCCTTCGCCTCAGGAGAGAATCGAGGGTCGAGCATGGTTGCTACAGGATCTCCTGGCATAAGTCGAAAGAGAAAAAAATTTAAAATGAGAACCACAAACAAGACGAGCAGAGAACCTGCGATACGTCGCCACCAGTAGCTTTTCATTTCTGTCACCGGTTATTTAAGAGCCAGAAAAGAGGATTCTTCGTGAGGTGTACATACTCCCCAGGCCTGTATTCTCTAAAGATAAACGGACCTGACCCCATAAGCTGAGTTAGTTTTTTCTCTTTATCAAGCCATGTTTGAGATGGTTTCCAGCTCCGCCAATCTTTCACCTGCTCTAAAACGTGCCGGGGAAAGAGCGGAAGGCTTCCTATGTTATGAAGATGCCAGTAGCTTGTAGAGTTCATTGTAACAATAAGAGTTTGAGCATCGGGAGTTTCAATGTTTTCTACATCTCGTACCGAATCGTAATAGCGGGGTAATTGATGGTTTTTCAGATATTCAATAGTGTAGGCTGCGTCTGATGAGGTTAATGGGCGTCCATCCTGCCAAAGCATCCCCTTCTTCATATGAAATGTAAGTTGGGTAACATTATGTTTATCTTTTTTCACGGTATCGACAGACCATGATTCTGCTACCCAAGGAAGATCTGTTAACGTCTCTGGATCAATAGCGAGAAGAGAATCATAGATAAAGGCCAATACATTCCAGTCGTAGGCAGAACTCGTATCAAGGGGGTTGAGAGAGCGTGGCTCGTCAAGTAAAACCCATCGGAGAGGTTTCATGGAGCCCTGCGCAGGTTCCAACTGGAAAAGACTCCAAATATTATCAGCTGTCGTATAAGACGTTGTAACATATCCCTTCCACGATGATGTGGCCGCCGTAATAAAATATCTACTATAAATTGGAATAACAGGAACAAGTTCTGAAAGGAGCTTTTGGCTTTCGGAAGCTGCTTCTCGAGCTGCTTCTTCGTCAGGGGCCCATCGAAGTCGAGATACAACATCATCAAGTTGAGGATGGGATATTCCAGAAATGTTATAGCCGCCTTGTACATCCATGGAAGAATGATAAAAAGCGAAAAGAGAATCGGGATCGCGAGTCATTTGCCATGCTAAAACATACGTATCGAACTTCCGTTCGTCAAGACGGGCAATCATGGCTGAAAAGTCCATAGGCTCTACCTCTAGGGGAATTCCAATTGCACGTAGAGACGTTGCTATCCGTTCAGCTATTTCAGCCGTTGTCGGTGAAACTTGAGCTGTGGGAGAGAGCATCTTCATTGGAGGTAGCTCTCGGTGTTCTTCTGGATCTGTAAGAATTCCTTTGTTATTCCACGTCCAACCGGCATCTTTCAACCTTTTTTTAGCCTTCTCCGGATCAGAAAAATAATGAATAACATCTTTTTCATAGTAGGGAGAAGCAGGTGGTAAAAATGTGGAAAGGGGCTCTGCGTAACCTGAGAAGAGATCACGAACTATCTTTTCGCGGGGAATAGCTTCCCATGCAGCTTGTCTGAGTTCTTGCCGATTCCACGGAAACATTCGAAGATTCATTCCGAAGAAAAAACCATGAAAGCCTTTTGCCAATGACATCTGAATTGATGCATTTTGTGATAATCGCTCTATATCAGCGGGACGGGCAATATCTGTAAGCATCTGTATTTCATCTTTTTCGAGGGCCAAAAGCTGAGCGTCAGGATCACGAATAATGACAAGGTACAGATCCTTGATTTTAGGGCCTCTAAACAGAGACATATCAAAACTGTACCCCTCTTGGGGAAAAGACAAACTGAGCAGAAAAGCAACGCTGAATAATATAAAGAAACGCTTCATATTTTCACCCCCGGAGAATGCATATAACATTGTTCATTTATTCTAACAAAAAATGGGAAGATTCTTATGAAGTTTTCAAAAAAGTTTACGTTATGCTTCCTTACTCACGTTCTATATTTTAGTTTTATAATAGGCATACTATTTGTAATGCTTCTTTAGTGAAGGAGGGATGAGATGGCTATTTTAAAGGAGTTTAAAGAATTTGCAGTTAAGGGAAATGCAATGGATATGGCTGTAGGTATCATTATAGGAGGTGCTTTCGGAGGTGTCGTATCGTCTTTAGTGAAGGATGTTATTATGCCTCCTATTGGCATGGCGCTTGGTAATGTGGATTTTAAAGATATCTTTATGGTACTCAGAGAGGGAGCAACTCCAGGCCCATATCTTTCTTTGGCTCAAGCGCAAGAGGCTGGGGCGATTACTATGAATATCGGCGTTTTTGTAAACTCTGTAATCAGCTTTCTCATTGTGGCTTTTGCTGTTTTTATTTTGGTTAAAAATTTAAATCGTCTACGAAGACCGCCAGCACCAGCTCCTAAGCCACCTGTTAAAATATGTCCCTATTGTTTTACTGAAATTCCAGAAAAGGCATTACGGTGTCCTGCTTGTACTTCAACTTTGGAAAAATAATATTTTATGATCTGAACAGGTGAATAGTCTAATGAAGAAACTTTCAAATTTTGCAGTGGTTTTCGTCTCTGCAATTGCTCTTACATTTGCATTTATTGCAACTCCATCTTTGGCGATGACGGCCCTTTCATCTCAGGGTATGGTTGTCGCTATGAATTTTGATGCGGCCAAAGTTGGTGCGGAAATTTTGGAAAAGGGTGGCAATGCCTTCGATGCTGCTATAGCTGTCAGCCTGGCTTTAGGTGTAGTGGAACCCTACGGTTCAGGTTTGGGGGGAGAAGGATATATTGTTGCCCGAACAGCTGATGGCAATCGCTTCGCTTTGGATTTTAGAAGCGTGGCGCCGCGAATGGCAACATATGGAAGCATAGAAAAATCTGGTCTTTCTTTTGCAGAGGCAATGCAGACGTTAAAAGGTGTTGGAGTTTTTAGCTTACCGGCAGCCTTAGAGTACATTCACCAAAAGGCAGCAACTATGCCTATGGAAGCACTTGCTGAACCGGCGATTCATTTGGCGCAAGATGGATTTGCAGTGAATAAACAGTTTGCTCAGGCTGTAACTCTTGAGTATGAAAAGCTTCTTCGTTCAGCTCAGGGCTTTTTGAAAGAGAGCATTTTACCTTGGGAGGAAGGAGATTGGTATTCAAATCCCTCTTTAGCAGAGACACTTCGTATCTTTGGCAGAGAAGGAGCAAAAGCTTTCTATAATGGCTCTATTGCTGATTCCATTGAAATTTTTATGAAAAAAAACGGAGGTTGGCTCAGAAAAGAAGATTTTCAAAACTATCGTGTAATTGAAAAAGTACCTCTTCATGGAACATATCGTGGATATGATATTTATGTTTCAGATATGCCAGCAGGCGGTCCGCGTCTTATCGAAACCTTGAATATTTTGGAAAAATTCAACATGTCAGCCTTTGACTGGGATGATCCCCTCAGAATCCATATCATGCAGGAAGTTTTTATTTTGACAGCTCTGGATCAGGAAAAATACGTTGGTGATCGAGACTTCAGTTCTTTACCTAAGCAAGCTTTGACAGATAAAAAATATGCAGAGCGTCGATTTATGGAAATTAACTTATCGAAAGCTTCTTTACCGCAAAGTTGGAAAAAACGATACGGAAATCCTTTGCCTTTTGAAGAGAACCAAGGATTTACGGATGTACTTCTACAAGAAATAGATACAACATCTACACGTGCGAAATCTATTGAAAAGGAAGAAGCTTTTTCTGTTGAATCACCAACAACAACTCACTTTGCTGTTATGGATAAAGATGGGAACGTTGTTTCATGTACTCAGACCATATCTGATTTTTTCGGAACAGGATATTGGATTAACGGTTTCTTCCTTAATAATGAGTTAAATAATTTTAGTGGAGATGCTACATATGGTGCTCCTCTTTATCTGGAAGGTGGCAAACGTCCACGAACAACAATCGCGCCGTTAATTATTGAAAAAGACGGAAAGGTTGCTTGGGTTCTCGGAACTCCTGGCGGAGGTCGCATCGTTTCTACCCTCGTTCAGATTATTGTCGATCTTATTGATTTTGATATGTCTTTAGAAGATGCTGTAAAGTCTCCAAAGTTTGTAGGCTATGTTCTATATCCAGAATTGCGAATGGAGAAGGGCTTTTCAACGAAGACAGTTGATTGCCTTCAGAACTTTTTTGGACACGTTGTCAAAGTCTATGAGTATCCGGATATGTTTTTCGGGGGATTAAATATGATTGAAGTTCAAGAAAACGGTAGTATAAAAGGAGTGGGGTCATTTCGGCGCAGCGGTTCAGCAGTTGCTCCTGAAAATTAGACAAAATAGTAAAACATTACATAATGTGTAAAAGGACTTTTCTCTAAAAGGAGGTTTCCTTCCTAAATAATCGTCTCTTTTCAATAAAGAAAGATAAGAGAGTTGGAAAATCGATTTTAATTGACCGGTGTTATGGAGCGTGATAGACTAATTTTCAAATGGTCGACCGGTCGACCATTTGACTAAAAAGCATACAGAAGTTTTTTTGAGCGCGCTTTTCTATATATAAATCATGCTTCTAGTGAGAGGTGGTTATTTGTGCTTAGGTATGTCTTTCGAAGAATCTTGCTACTCATACCCGTTGTTCTAAGTGTCATGGTTATCATCTTCACGATTTTGTACTTTACTCCTGGAGATCCTGCGCAAATTGCTCTTGGTCAAGAGGCGACCGTCGAGACTGTCGCAGCATTCCGTGCTGAACGAGGTTTGGATGACCCATTCTTTGTTCAGTTGGGGCGCTATCTTTATCGGGCAGTTTTCCATGGAGATCTTGGGTACTCGTACGCGATGAAGAGCCCTGTTTCTATGGAGTTGGCTTCACGCATTCCGGTAACTATGAAACTAGCCTTTTGGGCTGTTGCTTTTAGTACTTTGGTGGGAATCCCATTGGGGGTTATTTGCGCAATACGTCAATATTCTATTTTGGATAGTATTACGACCCTTATAACCCTTCTCGGTGTTTCTATGCCTACTTTCTGGAGTGGCCTTCTATTTATTCTTGCTTTTTCAGTGTATCTCGGATGGTTGCCATCCATGGGATTCGATACGGTGAGCCAGATGGTTATGCCCATTATTACGTTGTCCGGATCTGCCGTAGCCCTCATAGCCAGAATAACAAGGTCGAGTATGCTAGAGGTTATTCACTCAGACTATATTCGTACCGCTCGTGCCAAGGGTCAAAAAGAGAGTATCGTCATTATGCGCCACGCTTTGCCAAATGCCATGATTCCCATTCTTACCATCATTAGTATGCAATTTGGAATGCTTCTTGGCGGTTCTATTGTTACAGAAGCTATATTCTCCATCTCTGGCGTGGGCCGTCTCATGTTAGAGGCTATTAATATGCGCGACTATCCCATCATTCAAGGTGGCGTTCTCTTTATTTCTATCGCGTTCTGCCTTGTCAACTTAACGGCAGATATCCTCTACGCGTTTGTTGACCCTCGTATTCATGTGAAATAGAGGTGGGAAGCTCAATGTTTAAAAATAATTCTATGATGAAATATACCCTTATACGGTTGAGAAGAAACTATCTTGCAGTGCTTGGTATTGTTATTCTTCTCATATTGATAGGTATGGCCATATTTGCAGATCAAGTTGCTCCTTATGGTTATGCTGACCAAGACTACATGATGATCCGTAAACCGCCTTCCACGACCCATCTTTTGGGAACCGACGAATTTGGGCGAGATGTTCTCAGCCGAATTATTTTCGGTTCAAGGGTTTCTTTGCAAGTCGGTCTGATCGCTGTTTCAATTTCTCTTATTGCAGGTGGTGCTATCGGAGCTATTGCCGGATATTTTGGTGGCAAAATTGATAACTTCCTGATGCGTATCATGGATATCCAACTTGCTATCCCAACCATACTTTTGGCAATCGTTATATCTGCCGCCCTTGGGCCTGGTCTGTTCAACCTGATGGTAGCTGTTGGTATAACATCAATTCCTCGTTTTGCCCGTCTGATGAGAGCTTCCGTTCTCTCGATAAAGGGAATGGAGTTTATTGAAGCGGCGCGGGCTATGGGCGCGAGTCATACGCGCATCATTTTGTTATATATATTGCCAAACTGTGCGGCACCCCTGATTGTTCAGTCTACCCTCAGTGTCGCAAACGCAATACTTTTTGCAGCTACATTAAGTTTCCTTGGCTTGGGTATTCAGCCTCCCTATCCGGAATGGGGTGGAATGCTTTCTGCTGCGAGACCGTATCTCAGAAACAGTGCGTACTTAAGTATTGCTCCCGGATTGGCAATTATGATCACCATTATGGCTTTGAACTGCGTTGGCGATGGACTTCGGGATGCTCTTGATCCGAAGCAGAAACGGTAGGTGTACTAAAATGACGAACATGGTAGATGATAACTCTCCCCTTCTTGATATTCGCAATCTTTCCGTGCGTTTTAATACAGATTCGGGTGTTGTCGAAGCTGTAAATAACCTGAATCTTTTTCTGCGCAAGGGAAAAGCTCTTGGTCTCGTTGGTGAGACTGGAGCGGGTAAGACTACCACAGCTCTTGCCGTCCTTCGCCTTATTCAATCTCCTCCTGGAGAAGTAACAAACGGAGAAATCATTTTCGAAGGTCAGGATATTATGAAAATGACCGAAGCCGAAATGCGGCATATTCGTGGAGACAGGATCGCTATGATTTTCCAGGATCCCATGTCCTCTCTTAACCCCATTATGACTGTTGAAGAACAAATAATGGAAATGATTTCACTCCATTCTGACTTAAATAAAGAGCAAGCTCACGAACGTGCTCTTGAAATGTTGAAGCTTGTCGGAATACGCACAGAACGAGCAAAGGATTTCCCTCACCAGTTTTCCGGCGGAATGCGCCAAAGGGTAGGTATTGCCATTGCTCTTGCATGTAAGCCAAGTCTTTTGATTGCAGACGAAGCAACTACGGCTCTCGATGTAACAATACAGGCACAGGTTTTGGAGCTTATTAAAGAACTTCAGTCTGTTGTTAACACGTCATTGATTTTAATTACCCACGATTTGGGAATTGTTTCTGAGATCTGCGATGACGTAGCGATTATGTACGCTGGCCGTTTGGTCGAGTATTCAGATATTCGGAGTTTGTACAGTAAACCCATGCATCCTTACACACAGGGCCTTTTTAATGCTGTCCCTAGCCTTGATAGTGATATTAGCCAAAAATTACATGTTATTCCTGGGTTGCCGCCCGATCCTACCGATTTGCCGAAGGGGTGCTGTTTCTCCCCCCGTTGTCCCTATGCTCGGGATATTTGCCACGAAAAAGCTTGTGGCATGAAAGAGTATGAGCCCAATCACTTTGTCGATTGTTATTTCCCATTGGGTGTTGAAGGGAGGCGGCCGTAGTGTGTGCACAGGTCGAAAAAACAGAAACTTTCATAGAGATTAAGCATCTTAAGAAATATTTCAACGTCCATAAGGGCCTTTTACATGCCGTAGATGATGTCAACCTCTCGATCCCAAGGGGGAAAACTCTGGGATTAGTCGGAGAATCCGGTTGTGGAAAGTCAACACTGGGAAGAGTTGTCATTGGTCTTATTGAAGCAACGGGCGGAGAAGTTCTTTTTGATGGAGAAGATACTCTTAAATATAACAAAGAAGAAAGAAACGAATTCAGAAAAAGAGCTCAGATCGTATTTCAGGATCCCTTCTCTTCATTGAATCCGAGAATGTCTGTCTCTCAGCTTATTGCCGAACCATTGTTGATTAACAAGACATGCTCAGGCAAAAAAGAGATAGATGCCAAAATTAAAAAATTAATGGATACGGTAGGACTTGCCGAGAGGCTTGCTACTTCTTTTCCTCATGAGCTTGACGGTGGTCGTCGTCAGCGCATTGGAGTAGCCAGGGCCCTTGCTCTTGATCCTGATTTTATAGTGCTTGACGAACCCGTTTCGGCGCTTGATGTCTGCATTCAGGCTCAGATTCTCAATTTGCTTGGCGATTTGCAAAAAGAACGTGAGTACACCTATCTGTTTATATCTCACGATTTGAGTGTTGTTCGTTACGTTTCTGATGAAGTGGCTGTTATGTACTTGGGGCAGGTTGTTGAAAAGGCTGAAAATATAGCACTTTTTAAAGAACCGCTTCATCCCTACACGCAGGCTTTACTTTCAGCTGTTCCCGTTGTGGATTTAGACAACAAAAAGAAAAGAATATTGCTTGAAGGTGATGTCCCCAGTCCAATTGATCCTCCAGCTGGATGTCGCTTTGCAGGACGTTGTGCCTATCGTCAGGATATATGCACGAAGGAAACGCCGCTTCTTAATGAGATAGAACCAGGGCACTTCGTTTCGTGTCACTTTACTAAACATCTAGAACGTCATAAATAACGGAGAAAAATTATGCGCTCAAATGCCGAACAGACATCAGAACACATGCGATGGTTTACAGGTGTACCCATAGGAACAAATCCTCTCATACTTTTAGATATGGGAATTTCTTCCGTGATTTTGTGGAGCCTTGCTGTTGTTCTTGTCGTTTTGCTTCAGGCATTTTTCGGCAAGTCGATGAGTGGGGCATATATTCGTTCTGCTGTTCTTTTTGCCAATTATCTTGTTGCTTTCGTAGTTGGAGCTTTTTTGATTGTTGCTTTTTTGCTTTTCCCAAATCATTACGTGGTTCTCTATCGATTCGACCCTGAGTATGCATATAGCGAAAGCATGAAAGGGAAGAGGTTTTCTTTGAGAGAGAGTATGCACTGGCGTCCCTTTCAAGTAAACGCTATAGAGAAGTTTAAACGTAACGTTACCAAAAAAGTTCAATGGAGTGACGTGCGTTGCTTCCAGACAATGGATACAATGCACGTTATCTTCCTGAAAGGAACAAAAGGCACTCTTATGCGAATTTATTGCCCCGATGAGCATGTCTATAGGCAAGCAGTGGCCTATATTCAGCAAAGAGAAATAAAGGAGATCAAAAAATGAACTCTATCCTTGCTCAGAAGGTTCAGGAATTTGCACAAGATGTCATTGAGTGGAGACATCAGATTCATCAGAACCCTGAATTAGGTTTTTGTGAATTTGAGACATCCAATTTGATAGAAGAGAAACTTCGTTCTTTTAATGTCGATAAAATTCAAAGAATCGGAAGAAGCAAAACGGGTATCTGTGCTGAACTTTATGGAACGGGAAACGGGCCAAAGCGCTGTATTGGTCTTCGTGCAGATATTGACGCATTGCCGATTCAAGAACAATCCGGAGTCTCATATGCTTCTAAAAAAGATGGAGTTTTTCATGGTTGTGGCCATGATTCTCATGCTGCTATTTTGCTTGGTACAGCCTGGCTCCTCAGTGAATTGCGGGATCAGTTTTCAGGGTGTGTGAAATTCTTTTTTCAACATGCCGAAGAGCTTTCAGGCGGTGGTAAAGAGTTTATAGAAGCAGGAGTAATGGAAAATCCCCACGTTGATGGAGTGTTGGCCCTCCATGCCCTTCCAGATATATACCTGGGAGAAATAGGCGTTCGAGATGACTTCATGACTGCTGGTATTGACCGAATAAAGATTACTGTAGAGGGTAAACAGGCTCATGGTGGATATCCTCACTATGGAGTCGATACAATTCTGGCAGCTTCAACCATAGTGACCACACTTCAGAGTCTAGGCTCACGAGAGCTGGCTCCTACCGATTGTGCTTTTGTAACTTTTGGTCGCATCGAAGGTGGAATATCAAATGCCTATATAGGAGGTCCCGTCGTTATTGAGGGTTCCATTCGTTATCTCCGCAAAACGACGCAGGAACGTTTCCATCGGCGAGTCAGAGAAATTGCGACGAATGTTGGGCAAGCGTTACGAGCAAAAGTCACAGTGGAAATAACGCCCAATATAATCCCGACATGCGTTGACAAGGAATGGGTAAATCGCGTTCGAAGAGTTTGTCGTGATATTGAATCAGTTGAGAGAGTTGTAGATTTGCCTTCACCCGCTATGGGAGGGGAGGATTACGCATATTTCTTGGAAAAGGCTCCTGGAACTTTTTTCAGATTAGGAGTCAGAACTCCTGGTGGGCCCCATTGCCCAACACATTCAATAGATTTTTATATAGATGATCGAGCTATTCCTATTGGCATGGAGGTGATGGCAGCCGCGACACTTGATGCTTTGCGGTAAAATTTGATTTTACTCACTTTTGTTTGGCATTACTTACTACTTTTTAAGGAGTGAAGGGATATGAAGGGAAAGAAATTTTTACACTTGTTCTTTGCTGCAGCTATGTTACTCGTAGTCGCAACCGCTGGTTTCGCTGCTACGATGGATACTTTCACTCTCGGTCTTCCGGGAGACGCGAAAAGCCTCGATCCTCAGAAGGCTATGGACACCATGTCATTTGCTGTTACTAAACATATTAATGAGCCTCTTGTAACAGTAGATGGTAAAACCAAAAAATTGGTTCCGGTGTTGGCTGAGCGTTGGGAAATTCTTGACGATCACACGTACAAGTTTTATCTCAAAAAAGGTGTAAAGTTCCATAACGGAGATGAACTTACAGCAGAAGATGTAGTGTATTCTCTGAAGCGTGTAACGACATCTGAATCTGTTTTCGCCAAGTCAAAGGGCAAATTCATAGATCCTGAGGGATTTGAGATTATCGACAAATATACGGTGATTGTAAGAACCCGCGGTCCTGTTGGTGGCTGGCTTGACTCTATGAAGCACCCCTACGCCAGTATCTTTTGTAAAAGAGCCGTTGAAGAAGGTGGCAAAGAGTATTTCCGTAACCCAGTAGGAACAGGCCCCTTCAAATTTAAGAGCTGGATAAAAGGTGAGCGAATTGAACTCACAGCCTTTGAAGACTATCACGGCAAAAAACCGAACTTCAAGAACTTCAATATTCTCGTTCTTCCTGACGATAGCAGCAGAGTTATTGCTCTTGAGACAGGCACAGTAGATATGATCTACTCTGTACCACCCAATGACTGCCAGAGATTGAAAGAGTCTGAAAAGGTTAAAGTTGTAGAAGCTCCGGGACTTGTTTTGACTTTCCTTGATATGAATACACAGAAGAAACCTCTTAACGATCCTAAGGTTCGCCTTGCTCTTGAGTATGCTGTTAATAAAGAGGCTTATAACGCTGTTGTCTACCAGGGAACCTCTTCTATTCCCAACGGGCCACTGCTTTCTGCCTGTACCTTTAGCCCGGAGAATGTGAAGACATATCCCTACAACCTTGAGAAGGCGAAAGAACTTCTTAAAGAAGCAGGTTATCCGGATGGCATGACATTAGAGCTCTGGGTCAGCAATTTCCAAGATCAGGTAAATGGAGCTACAGTCATTCAGTCTATGCTTGCTCAGATAGGTATTAAAGTTAATATCCAGGTTTTCGAATCAGCTGTATTTGACGATCACGTGAAGAAACATACACACGATCTTCTTATCAGCAGATGGGGAATGCAGACAAACCGCGACGCTGGACAGTATTGGCTTCCTCTTTTCCATTCTTCAAACGTCAACTCTTCAAACTGGACATTATTGAGCGATAAAGAACTTGATACATATATCGATACAGCGAATATAACAATAGATACTGAAAAGAGAACAGAGCTCTTCCAGAAAGCATGGGATAGACTTGATGTTCTTCACCCTGTTGTTGTTCTTGCAGTGCCTCACGAATTGTATGGCGCCAGAAAAGATTTGGTAGGCGTAGAAGACCTTTATGACGGTCGTTTGAATTACTTGGGGAACCTTTCTTTAGCAGATTAATTTTTCTTTCTCCGAGCAATTGATCTTATGAATCCTGCTTCGCCTTGTATTCAAGGCGAAGCAGGTTTTTCGGCTTTATTGGCAACCTCATGATCAGAGGAATAGCAGGAGGAAAAAATGATAGATCATAATCGTTTCCAAACACTAGTGGAACTTCTAAACCAAAAAGAGCTGGACGCTGTTTTTCTTGCCCCCTCTTCTGATTTGAAATATATGACCGGATTAAACTTTCATCCAGATTCACGGCTGAAAGGTGCTCTTGTTACCAGAGAAGGAAAGAGTTTTTTCTTATGCCCCTCTCTTCACAGAACAGATATGAAAAGTATCGAAGACGATATTCCTATTTTGGAATGGAATGACACTGACTGGTTCCAAGGCGCATTTAAAAAGGGACTTCAGCTTGTAGGTCTCTCTTCTTCTTGCCGAATTGCCTTTTCTCGAGGAATAGAGGCCGGCGACATGATTGATGCAGTAAAGGGATTAAATGTGGAGTGTGTTAACGGTTTCTTCCTTCTGGCACCTATGCGTTCCATTAAGAATAAAAAAGAATTAGAACTTATGAGAAAAGCATCTTCCATGAACGATAAAATGATGGAAGCTCTCACTACATATATTAGGCCTGGTATATACGAGAGAGACATCATTAAATTTATTATGAATTTTCATGAATCTCATGGCGGTTCTCCTCGCGTACCTTGCGTTGCTTCGGGTATTAACAGCGGCAGAGCCCATTATGGAAGAGATAACAATCGCCTTATAGAAAAACAAGACATAGTGATGGTAGATTCTGGCGGATGGTACGATGGATATAGCCATGATATGACCAGAACATTCTTTGTTGGGGCTCCTACAGATACACAAAGGAAAGTCTATGAAATTGTCTTGGAAGCTCAACTTGCCGCAGAAGAAAAAGTTCAGATAGGGGCTATCCCCAAGGATATTGATAGCACAGCTCGGGATATTATTACTGAACATGGATACGGAGAAGCTTTTACCCATCGTTTAGGACATGGTATTGGTATGGATGGTCAGGAGAGTCCCTATATTTCTCAGGCAAATGAAACTCCTCTTGTTGAGGGCAACTGTTTCAGCATAGAACCGGGAATTTATCTCGAAGGAAAATTTGGAGTTCGTATAGAGGATTTGGTGATGTTAACAGAATCGGGACGAGAGGTTATCAATCTCTTTCCGAAGGAACTCACTATTCTGTAAGGATGTATGAAATAACGAAAGGACGGCGATTGTGATGGCTTCTGAAATTCTTCAGAAAGCTCTTGATATAAAAGAGTATATAGTTGAGGCAAAACGTAAAATTCACAGAGAACCAGAACTGAGCATGAAAGAGTTTGCAACAACAGCCTTTGTTCAGTCCGAACTGAAAAAAATGGGAGTAGAAATGATTCCCCTTGGTTCTAATGTTGGCGTTTTGGGAATTATAAAAGGTGAGAAAAAAGGGGAAGGAAAAGTTATTGCTCTTCGTGCCGATATGGATGCTCTTCCCATTCAGGAGACAACCGATATTCCCGATAAGTCGATTGTTTCAGGTGTAATGCATGCTTGTGGACATGACTGCCATACAGCGATGTTGCTCGGGGCAGCCAAACTGCTCATGTCAATGAAGGATCGTTTCTCTGGAACAGTCAAACTTCTCTTCCAGCCAGCAGAAGAAAATCTTGACGGTTCGAAATATATGATAGATCAGGGTGTTCTTGATAATCCGAAAGTGGATTACATTTTGGGTCTCCATGGACATTCTTCTTACAATGTAGGAGAAATAGCTCTTAGAGAAGGACCTTATATGGCTTCATCAGACTTCTTTACCGCAAAAATTACGGGGAAGAGTGGTCATGGAGCATATCCTCATCGTATAGGCTGCGACCCGATTCTGGCAGCTTCAAATTGTGTTATGGCTATTCAGAGTATTATTACTCGTCAAATCGATGCTCTTGATAACCTTGTTATTTCTATTTGTGAGATACATGGTGGTACTGCCAAAAACATTATTCCCGAGACTGTTGAATTTTCGGGATCTATCAGATGCCAGAATATGGAAGTAAGAAATTCCATAGAACAGCGTATTCGCGACGTTATTGAGGGTGTAGCGTCTAGCTATAAATGTAAGGCGGAGCTTGACTATCATTATGGAGTTCCTCCGCTGAGCAATTCTCCAGAAGTTGTTGAGATTGTTCGCACAAGCGCCAAAAAGGTCATTGGATCAGAGAACGTTAAATATATAGATATCCCTGCGATGGGGTCCGAAGACTTTTCCAGATATCTTGAGGTTGTTCCACAAGGCGTTTTTGCCAGAATGGGAATTTGCGTTCCTGGGAAAAACGTTCCTGTTTTTCATAATGGGAATTTTATCTTCCCTGAAGAAGCTCTTCCTTACGGAACAGCTCTCTTTGTGCAGTTTGTAATTGATGCTAATTAACAGATTTTTAGGTTGACCACTGTATTCATAGATGATATTTTAATCTTGGTCGACCGATTAATCGACCAAGACGGGGGAAATATTAATGGCAGATAATCAAAGGCGCCAATCCCATTCTCAGGGGAAATTGAAAGATCTCGTTACTCGCTATATACGAGAACAGGTTTTTGAAAAAAAGACTTTACGGTGTGGAGATCAAATCAATGAAAGAGAACTTTCTCGTATTTTGGGTATAAGTCGCTCCCCAGTTCGAGAAGCATTAAATGAACTTGAAGAGCAAGGTTTAATTTCTTCCATAAGATATAAGGGCTGGTTTGTCTCGACTTTCCGCGAGGAAGATTTTACAGAAATAACTAAGCTTCGTGTTCTTTTGGAACATACCATTTTGGAAGCTGTTATTGTAGAGGGCGGACCAAGTGACGAGGAAATAGAGCATCTTGAAGAACTGAATGAAGAGTTATATGCGATTATAAATAGCGACGTTTTAGGAGAGAAGAAAGCATTCGAATTTGCTGAGAAAGAGATGACTTTCCACGTCTATCTTTGCTCTCTTGCAAAGGATAATTGCATATGGACTCAGAAAATGCTTAGAAATCTTTTTTATCAAATTCGTTGTTCGTTTGATAGATGGCTTTATCGGGATTGGCAGATGAAAGCCAGTGTTGAAGTTCACGATATGATCATTGAATGTTTGCGTAAGAAAGAAGTGATCAAATTACGTGAATTGCTCTTCCGAAGACTTGGAAGAGGAGCTGTTATTTCACCACAAGAGGAAGACGACCGTTAAAAAGACTGAAAAGGAAAAAGGGGGCGGATTTCAAAAATCCGCTCCCTTTTTAATATCTATTTCTTGTACTGTATGATATCACTCAATTTAGCAGGCAGTACGAGAAGCCATAATATCGAGAATGATTCTATCTACGTCTCTCATCCCTTTGGCATTGACGGCAACAACGTTGGCGACAGTATCTTCAATCTTTTCGTTGATAACACCCTGGCTCATTTCGATATGATGACCATTCATAACGAGCTCAGCTGCTTGAACTGCTTCGAAAGCGCCTGTTCCAACTTTTAATGCACATGTTTCTTTAGCTCCGTCGCAGAGCATTCCGACGAGGTTTCCAAGAACAAGTTCCATGGCTTTGGCTGCTTGAACCTCAGAGCCACCCATAAGATGCACGAGACCTCCAGCTGCACCGGCACCGGCTGCAACGGCACAACCGCAAACAGGACTCAAACGGCCCATTCTGCTCTTTACAAAGCTGGTGCAAAGATGGCTGTAAATGATTCCTTCAGCAATCTCTCTATCACTTTTTCCTAACTCACGTCCCAAAATATAGATGGGAAGAATGGCAGTAATTCCGTGGTTTCCACTTCCTGCACTGCTCATGACAGGGTAGGGGGCTCCGGCCATACGAGCGTCGGAGGCAGCAGCACTGATAGCACGAATTTTAAGGGAGTGATCCATTGTTTTCCAATCAGCGGCTGATTTCCTCAGAGTTTTGCCTACCTCTAAACCTTGCATTTGATTCTCATCAAAGCCTTGTTCAGCAATCGTCATGTTCATCTCTGCTCCCTTGAGAGCGTAAGCAACATCTTCATCATCCATTTCTTGAACAAGAGCAACAACAGAGGAAAAGGGCATCTGAGATATTTCCTGGGCAGCGGAAAGTTCTTTTTTAGTTTCTGCTTTATCAGTAGAATTGTTTGACTTGGTAGAGAAAACCACATCATTATTAAGTGTTACCTCTACAATGCCCGTATGACTGCCTTCAATAGTACATGTTGCAGTTGTATCTTTGCTCTTTACATCGGCTTTTACATAGATTCCATTTCGGTCAGCGTCAGGAAGAACCTGTACCTTCCCATCAGAAACCATTTTCTGAGCGTTCTGAACGTCGTTCTCTGTGGAATTTTTAAGAACCTCAAGGCCCAAAGCGCTTTTGCCACAAAGAGCAGCTAGAGCGGCCGCTATGGTGTTTCCTCGAAGTCCGTTTGTTCCCGGAATGCCTACAGACATTCCGTTTTTAAAAATGTTACCGCTGACCAATACTTTAATAGAATCCACGGGAGCGTTATGTAACTCTTCCGTAGCCCGAGCGACAGCCAAAGCCACCGCGCCGGGCTCAGTACACCCTAATGCAGGTTTAACCTCTTCTTTGAGAAATTTTTTGAGTGATATCATATGTAAACTCCTTCTCTCTGTAAATTTATTTTGCTGTCTCTTCAACGAATTTTTTCAGAAGCATTAAGCGATCTTCTGGCGTATTAGGATCGACTACGCATCCGGGAGTGAAGATTACAGCTTTACCGTTGTTATGCTTCCATGTATCCATAACCTGAGCACGAAGCTCTTCCCCTGTTCCGTTAGGGAGAGTATTTTTATGGCTTAAGCCACCGCAGAAGCAACGGTCGGTCTTTGTTCTGACATCGTTCATTGCAGGGCCATCATCTCTATCGTGCCAGTTGAAAGCCTGAACCGGATAGTCGAAAAGTTCTTCAAAATAGACATTCGTGCCGTGAATGTGGAGAACGTTAAACCACGACTTATCTTTGATCGCATTAAGAACTTCAAGATCATACTTTTTCATAAACTCTTCAAGCTGGGCACTGTTCAAACGATCGTGGCTTGCCATCTGTGTTGCAAAGAATACGCCAGATGCACCATTTTCTACTGCTGCCAATGCGAACTCTTTAGTCGTTTCTGTAATAATTTCGAGTCCTTTATGAACTTTTTCGGGGCACTCCTCTAAATGTTTCTTTAATGTCTCTTCTCCGGCCATCTTTACTACAGTTGTAAGAGGGCTGAAAACTGTCTGTATAATTGGCACCTGGCAATGAAGCTCTTCAAGAGCAATGCGCTGGGATTCAAGAACGATGGAGTATTCTCCAGAAGTTCCAGATCTCGGTGTGATTTTATCCCAATCTTCCGGTGTAGCGATGGGGAAGTTTGCAGCTACAGGCGGCTCTCCGAAGCCTTCAAATACCTTGAGATCAGATCCCCAGTCAACAGTGGAGAACATTCCGTAAGGCATATACTTAATAAAGTCAAGATCAAGCATTTCCTGATAATGAATGGAAAGTTCAGCCAATCTTCGTGGCATTCTGTCTTTGTTTGGGAAATGCCACCATAAGCTGTAGGGTAAACGATCAGTTTCTTTTCCAGCAATAGCGTGTTCAATTCGTTCATGATGATTCATTGATAGGATCCTCCTTGATAGTAAAGAGATTTAGCATAGAAAATGTATGTCTCCACAAAATTCACTTATCGCGTTAAATATTGAATTATGTGATTTTCTGCATTCTTTAAGTGTGCCTTTAGCAGAGATACCGCTTTTTCAATATCTCGATTACGTAATGCCGCAATGAGCTGCCTATGAGCTTCAAGAGATTCAGATTGAAAACTAAGAGTTCTCAGATAAATGCGAATATAACGATCAACGTTTTGGTTTAAAGATTCAATCATTGCTAGAAGGCGTGGTCTTTTTGCATAAAGATAGAGGAAAGAGTGAAATTTCCAGTTTTGATCACTCCAATTTGCAGAATCCTTTTCTGAATCAGCCTCTTCTATAAGTTGTTCAGCTTCATCAAGAACTTCATCTGTAAGCTGGGGAAAGGCAAAACGCAGGGCTTCAGATTCCAGAATAAAACGAATTTCAAAAATTTCTCTGGCTTCATCAGGGGAAAGAGTAGATACGATAGCTCCTTTATAAGGATAAAAGGTAACAAGCCCCTCTGTTTCCAGTTGCATTAAGGCTTCTCGAACGGGAATGCGACTTACTCCGAGCTGGAAGGCAATTTCATCTTGGCGCAACTGTTGTCCACTCTCAAAATAGCCTCTCATAATGGCATCCCTAATGCTCTCTAACACCTTTTGTTTTATTGTTTTTTCTCCATCAGAGCTGATAGGGCTTAATTGGGCTAAAGACAAAAAACCCACCTTCCTTCTTTATTTTTAATTGGTAATCTAGTGGATCAATTATTTTATACGATATTTTATATTATATTTTATCCCAACTATACTAGAGATTATAGAGATGTCAATTAAAAATTCCTGAGAGCTAGAAAATTAAAGTCATGAACTTAAAAGATTATTAGTACATTCATATGGAAGGGAAAAGGTAAGCATTAATACATAAAAACATGGGGCGAGAATAATTAGATTAGATCCGAAGATATATCTGTTAGCCCCATGTTTATTTCTATATTTGTAACCTATTTAAATCTTTTCTGATGCCATACCCATGCTGTTTCTATAATTTGTTCTAAGGATGCATAGTGAGGTTCCCATTCCAAAACATCCATAGCTTTTTTCGAAGAAGCAACAAGTTTTGCTGGATCCCCCCAACGTCTTGGACCTTCGATAACAGGAATAGGGTGCTTGGTTACTTTTCGTACTGTTTTGATGATATCAAGAACTGAATAACCGTTCCCATTTCCTAAATTATATGTTTCTCTTTCTGCTTGACCAGAAAGTAAACGTTGCACCCCTAATACGTGCGCATGGGCAAGGTCAGTAACATGTACATAGTCACGAATACAAGTACCGTCTTGTGTTAGATAGTCTTGTCCAAAAACAGTAATTGATGGGCGGCGATTTAAAGCTACGTCTAGTACGAGAGGGATGAGGTGGGTCTCAGGGCTATGATCCTCTCCAGTACGACCTTGCGGGTCGGCTCCTGCTGCGTTGAAGTAACGGAAAGCGATACTTTTTAGCCCATATGCATCATGATATCGATCTAGCACACTTTCAAGAAAAAGTTTTGTCTCTCCGTATACATTTGTTGGCTTTTTAAGAGCTTCTTCTGAAACAGGAATTTCTTCTGGTTCTCCGTATACTGCTGCAGTTGAAGAGAGGACAAAAGTAGAAACATTATGTTTTCTCATAGCCCTTAATAAATTGAGTGTTCCTGTTACATTATTCCAATAATAGAATTCAGGCTCTTTCATTGATTCGCCGACAAGACTTAAAGCAGCAAAATGAAGAACTCCCTCGATAGGATAAGAATCAAATACCTTTTGTACAAATGTCTCATTTCTTAAATCACCTTCGGCGACATGGCGAGAAAAGACGAGATCTTTATGTCCCCGACTGAAGTTATCGAGAACAACGACTTCAAAACCAGCTTTTTGCAAGGCAAGAACCGCCACGCTGCCGATATACCCAGCTCCTCCCGTGACGAGAATCATTACTATCACTCCTTAAAAAAATATAAAAGCATTTGAAGTATACCTTAAAAGCGAAATCGCAATCTTTCTTTTTATAGTTATAGATATTATAATGCTAAGGCATAATTACATGTGGTATGCAATATATTTCACAGGAGGGATTTATAGTGCGCGTCTCAACAAAATGTACATTCTTTCTTACTTTAATTGCGGTTTTAGCATCTCTTTTCTTCGTGGTTGGTTGTAATCAAGCTTCTGCACAATCTTCGCTACAGGGAAAGACCATTATTGTAGGAACATCAGGAGCTTATGCCCCATGGACATTTACGAAAGTTGGAAAGTTACAGGGGTTTGAAATTGATGTATGGGAAGAAATGGCTAGAAGAAATGGTTTTAAAGTCGAGTACAAATTAGCAAAGTTTAGTGGTCTTCTTGGAATGTTGAATGCTGGACAAATTGATACGATTGCACACCAGATGTCAATTACAGAGAAGCGAAAAGAGCTTTATGATTTTACGGAACCGTATGCATATAGCTATTATGATTTTTCGGTGAAAAAAGATAGTTCAATAAAAACAGTTGACGATCTCAAAGGGAAAAAAGTTGGCTGCTGGCTTGGAGGAAACGGAGAAGCTACTCTGCGTCAGGTCAATAAAGACTACAACTTGAATCTGGATATAAAAACTTATGATGGAGCTCCTATAGAAAAAGAAACTGAGCTTGGTCGAGTAGATGCCTGCTGGCAGGGAGAGATAAAAACAAAGACAATCATTGAACAAGAAAATCTTGATCTCAGATTGCTTGGTCAAAGACTCACCTTTGAAGTTAATGCCTATCCCTTTACAAAAAAGGCTGAAAATAAGGCTCTTTTAGAGCAGATCAGCAAGACGATTCATGAAATGCACGAAGATGGAACGTTGAGTGCCCTTTCTGAAAAGTGGTTTGGTCTTGATACGACGAAAAATTAAAAGAGAGAGGCAAAAATAATAGAATCAAAAAGACCCATCATCTTTTTCTGCATGGGTCTTTTTGTTGCTTTTGTAAAGATTGGAGGTTCCACTATTGCCTGGGTTCGATATAGATTTTGCGGTCATGCTCTTTCCTCTCATGCTCAAATATCTCAAAGTAACCTTATTGCTTTCTATAGGGGCTGCTTTTTGGGGTATTTTAGCGGCAGTCTTCATTGCGCTGTGTATTGATTTAAAGGTAAAGTTACTGGCCCCTTTCGTAAAAGTTTATGTCTCTTTTTTTAGAGGTACCCCGCTCATAGCTCAATTGTTTTTGATGTATTTTGGATTCGTGCAAGTTATCCCAAGTTTCAAAAATATGTCTTCTTTTACGGCAGCGTTGATTGTCTTGAGTTTAAATGCAGCTGCTTTTATGTCTGAAACAATACGAGGTTCCATATCCTCGGTCAATAAAGGACAAATGGAGGCCTGTGTTTCTGTAGGAATGTCATATTTGCAAGCGATGCGAAGAGTTATTCTCCCTCAGGCAACACGAGTCGCGATTCCGGCTCTTTTTAATAGTTTTATTAGCATAGTAAAAAATTCATCTTTGGCTTTTACCATAGGTGTTACGGAAATGATAGCTGTTGCCCAGCTAGAAGCGGCGTCAAGTTATAGATATTTAGAAGCTTTTATTGATATTGCTGTTGTTTATTGGGCATTAACGCTTGTTTTAGGAAAGGTGCAACAACGTATTGAACGAAATTTAAGTGTTCAAAATTAAGATTTAGGTGGTTTGTCAAATGATAGAAATTAAGAGTTTATATAAAAGTTTTGGAGATCTGAAAGTTTTAAAAGACATCAACCTCAATGTTAAAAAAGGAGAAATAGTTGCAATTATAGGTCCTTCAGGAACTGGAAAATCAACATTACTAAGATGTATAAATTTTTTGGAGGAAGCAGATAAGGGAAAAATTCGAATAGGTGCCATCGAGGTGGATGTAGAAAAGGCGGCAAAGAAAGAGATAAGGGAACTTCGCCAACAGACAGCGATGGTATTTCAATCCTTCAACCTCTTTAATAATAAAACTGTTTTGGAAAATATCATAGAAGCCTTAATTATAGTGAAGAAAGAAAACAAGAATCAGGCAGTTGAAAAAGGACTTCAGATTTTAGAGAAAATCGGACTTAAGGATAAAGCAGATTCATATCCATCCAAACTCTCTGGCGGTCAGCAACAACGTGTAGGTATAGGTAGGGCTATTGCGCTTAACCCTAAGGTTATTTTATTTGATGAGCCTACTTCCGCCCTTGATCCGGAGCTTGTCGGAGAAGTCCTTGACCTTATTCGCGAGCTTGCTCATGAGCATATGACCATGATGATTGTTACTCATGAAATTGCCTTTGCCAAAGAAGTGGCCGACACGGTAGTTTTTATGGACGAGGGAAGGATTGTTGAAACTGGCAGTCCTAAAGAGATATTTGCATCTCCTAAAAATCAGAGAACAGAGCAATTTTTGAGCCGTTTTACGAAGCAATAACAGAGCAAGTATACTTTCTCTCTTCAGTATGGCGACATTATTTTTTGTATAATTAAAGAGTCAATCATGATAGTAGAGGAGGGGAATGATGAAAAAGGTTTATGTTGTCGGAACATGCGACACAAAATCCAGCGAATTGCTTTATGTGCGAGATCTTATTCGTTCAGAGGGTATCGACGCTTTTCTTGTAGATGTTGCCACTCGTCCACACTCCTTTAGCGCGGATATCTTAAACACTCAGGTCGCTTCCCATCACCCCGATAATCCACATTTTCTTGGCTCTATCACAGATCGAGGACAAGCCATTATAGCTATGTCACAGGCCTTGTCCGCTTTTCTTTCACAACAGAATGACATTGCAGGCGTTATTGGCCTTGGCGGTTCTGGAGGAACCTCTCTTATTACGGCAGGTATGAGAACTCTTCCAATTGGAGTTCCTAAACTTATGGTTTCTACTGTGGCGTCAGGCAATGTGGCTCCTTATGTGGGGCCTAACGATATTTGCATGATGTACTCTGTAACCGATGTAGCTGGCCTCAATCGTATATCTCGTATAGTGCTTGGGAATGCTGCTCATGCTATTGCCGGTATGGCGAAAACAACGATCCCAGCGCCATCCATAGAACGTGAACCAGTAGGCATGACAATGTTTGGAGTGACCACTCCCTGTGTTGATATGATTCGTCACGAACTGGAAAAAGAATATGATTGTCTTGTATTTCATGCTACAGGAACGGGCGGTCAGTCTATGGAAAAGCTCATTGATTCTGGTATTCTCAAGAAAGTAATAGACGTGACTACAACTGAAGTTTGTGATCTTTTCATGGGCGGTGTTATGAGTGCTGGGGAAGATCGTTTCGGAGCAATTATTCGAATGGCCATTCCCTATGTTGGTTCTGTAGGCGCCCTTGATATGGTTAATTTTGGTGCTTTAGAGACTGTTCCAGAGAAATATAAAAAACGCAATCTTTATGTTCATAATCCTCAGGTAACATTGATGAGAACTACTGCTGATGAGAATGCCCGGATGGGACGCTGGATCGGAGAAAAGCTTAACCACTGTTCAGGGCCTGTACGCTTTTTGTTGCCAGAAAAGGGTGTTTCGATGATTGATGCTCCAGGTCAGCCCTTCTATGATCCCGATGCGGATGCCGTCCTTTTCGAGGCTATCGAAGAAACGGTGTATCAGACTGACATGCGCAAGGTTATTCGATTGCCCTATCATATTAACGACCCGGAATTTGCTCAGGCGCTGTTTCAGAATTTTAAGGAGGTTGCGAAATGACCTATAAAACACGATCTGAAATAATGTCATTTTTTAGAGAAAAAGTAAGTAAGAAAGAACCTATTATAGGCGGCGGTGCAGGAACCGGCATCTCTGCCAAGTGGGAGGAAGCTGGCGGCATCGACCTCATTGTCATATATAATTCTGGCCGTTACAGAATGGCTGGAAGAGGTTCTCTTGCGGGGCTTCTAGCCTACGGAAATGCTAATGAGATTGTAAAAGAGATGGCCAGAGAAGTTATTCCTGTGGTGAAAAATACGCCGGTATTAGCTGGGATCAATGGAACTGACCCTTTCGTAAAATGGGACTACTTTCTAAGTGAGTTGAGAGCTCTGGGATTCGCGGGAGTTCAGAATTTCCCTACCGTAGGTCTTATTGACGGAGTCTTCAGAGCGAACCTTGAAGAAACTGGAATGGGATATGCCCTCGAAGTTGAAGCTATTCGTATGGCACGAGAGATGGATTTACTTACAACTCCCTACGTTTTTAGTGCTGAAGATGCCATGTCCATGACTGAAGCTGGAGCCGATATTATCGTATGCCATATGGGACTCACCACAAAGGGAGGCATTGGAGCCCAAACATCAAAAACGTTGGAAGAATGCGTGCCTCTTATTGATCAATGGGCAGAAGCGGCGAGAAGCGTTCGTAAAGATGTTATAGTCCTCTGCCACGGAGGTCCTATCGCTATGCCAGAAGATGCTGAATATATTTTAAAACATTGTAAAGAGGTTAACGGGTTTTACGGTGCAAGCAGTATGGAACGTCTTCCAACTGAACAAGCCATAAAAAAACAGACAGAACTTTTTAAAACAATAAAATATTAACTAACACCAATAAATACCAAAAAGTAGGGGAGGTAAAAACCTCCCCTACTTTTACTATTTATCATAATTTTTAGTTCGGGTTTTTTATGCTTCCCAAAGTGTCTTTTTCGGTCTTTGTACGTTTTGATTTTTTATGAAGACGTTCCAGAATCTCATCTTGACCACGTGAAACGTGCCTATGAATAATTTCTCGCGCTTTTTCTGAATCCCGGTTTTTAATAGCTTGGCAAATTTCCATATTTTCTTTTCTATGTTGTTTTAAAGCTTCTGGACTAAAATTTTTAAAGATAAGCCTTTGTGTTGCCAGTTCATTTCTGATTGATTCCAAGAGCCTCAAAATGAAGCGATTCCCTGCCATTTCAGCTAAAATATTATGAAACTTGTTGTGTATATCGGCATCTGGATTTTTTTCATTTTCAAGTAAGAGCTTTTCCAGCTTCTCTATCTCTTCTGATGTGGCGCGTTCCGCAGCCCAATAGGCAATCTGACCTTCCAGTAAAGATCGAGCTTCAACAAGTTCTTTTAAGGTCGATTCTTCAAAAAGATTCGCGACAAATTCCATATTAGCGATGTTACGAAGAGCGTTTAGCGATAAATACGTTCCGTCTCCAGGGTGTGCTTCTACAATTCCGGATAATTCCAATGCTTTCAATACTTCCCTGATGCAATTTCTACTTACGCCGAATGTTTTCGCGAGTGACTGTTCACCGGGTAGTTTCATCCCAGGTTCCCAAACGCCTTTTTTTATTGCCTCTATAATTTGATTAAGAACATTCTCATGAAGTGTTGATTTACTTGCAGGCTTGAACATAAAGTCCTCCTTGCTTGACATAAATTTCTCTAATTAAGTTTATACTACATTGAACTCAATAAAGCGATTAAAACTTTAACTTATTCTACTACATAATAAAATATATTACTTTTTATACTTCTTTCCTTCTGCCTTCTCTCCTGTTTCTTTCTAATATTTCATTTTGTGAGCGGAGAAGGTGTTGAATCATAGCTTCCTGAGCTTTTTCAGGGGCTCTTTCTTTTATGGCCTGACAAATTTCCCAATGATCTTTTTTAAATAGTTCTAATTCGGTAGATGGCCATGATTTAAAAACAATTCTTTGAGCAGAAACTTCTGTGCGAAGAGAATCGAGAAGACGCAACAGAAAAGGATTGCCTGCAATTTCTGCAAGGTAATTATGAAAGTGATAGTGAACTTCCACATTTGGTGTTTCTGGCTCCTCAACTAGGATGCGTTCGAGATTCATTATTTCTTCATCGCTTGCACGTTGTGCTGCCCAGTAAGCGAGTTGTCCCTCCAACAATTGGCGAGCCTCTATAAGTTCCATAAGTGTGCTTTCTTCGAAAAGAGAAGCCACAAGATCCGAATTGGCAATGTTGCGCAGTGCATTTTCAGAAAGATAAGTTCCGTCACCAGCCCGCGCTTCGACTATTCCTGTAAGTTCAAGAGCTTTTAAAACTTCTCTAATGCAATTTCGGCTTACTTCAAAGGCGTTTGCCAGACTTTGTTCCCCAGGAAGTTTGCTTCCCGGTTCCCATTCATTTTCTTTTATTGCGGTAATCATTTGATTAAGTACATTTTGATGCAAAGTTGCTTTGTTAGCAGGTTTAAACATAGGGACCCCCTGTATTCAATGCAATTTATTTCTAAATTTTTTATTTTTTCTATATTGACGTTATTAAATGACTGTGCTAATGTTCAATTGTTCAACAGCAGTGCAGAAGAACATTGTTACTATACGGCACCTTTTACAATCAGTAAAGCAAAAATATCATTAAACTACAATGAAGGGGGAAGACTCTATGAAAACGTTGTTATTGAGCCAAGATGAAATCAAAGAGCTTATCACAATGAAAGACGTAGTAGAAGCCTGCGACAAAACCTTCCAAGGTATGGGCGATGGAACTGTTGTAAACCCCACAAAAGTTAACCTTGATCTCGGAGAAACGGCACCATTCCCACCATATAGCGGATTTATGAACGCTATGCCGGCTTACGTCGGATGGTCAGACACGGCAGGCATAAAATGGGCCGGAGGTTTCCTAGGAGAACGTAAAAAGGCTGGCCTTCCCTATATTACCTCTCTTATTATGCTTATTAATCCCCAAATGGGCAACTTTACGGCTGTATTAGACGGATCTTATATTACAAATATGCGTACCGGTGCGCAAACTGCTGTTTCCCTCAAATATCTTTATCCCAAAAAATCTCTTCGTTTAAGCCTTTATGGAGCCGGAATGCAGGGACATACCCAGACAATGGCTATTTCTGAACTTTTCGATTTAGAGGAAGTACGTGTATACGACATTAGCAAAGCTTCTGCAGAGCGTTACGCTTCTGATATGGAGCCATATGTGAAAGGAAAAATTCACATTGCCGAAACACCTGAAGAGGCTGCCGATGGTGGTGACGTAGCAGTTTGTGTAACTCAGTCTAAAGAAAAATTCTTTAAAAATGAGTGGTTTAAACCAGGCAAATTGCTTTTCCCCATGGGCTCTTACCAGGAATGTGACAACGATTGCATATTAAACGCCGATAAGATCATTGTTGATCACATTGGACAGACCCTTCACCGTGGAGCCCTTGCCGAGCTCGGTATAGCCGGAAGAATTACAGAAAAAGACATTTATTCTACCATTGGCGAACTGGCCGCAGGGAAGAAAAAGGCATCAGTTGCTGACGGTGAAAAAATCCTTTGTATTCCTATTGGAACAGGTGCTATGGATATTGGCGTTGCTTCTGTTGTTCTTGAGCGCGCACGTAAGAATAACATTGGAGGGACGTATGAATTCGTGTAACAAGTAGCGTCACAATGCATGATGGGTGTCATATGGCGAGTGTGACACCCATATTTAAAAAGTCGAGAGGGGAGGGAATTACATGTCTGAACCGAAGGGCCTTTTTAGCAATATTTTGCATTGGGCGGGACAAGCCCAAGATATGGTACTTGTTTTCCTTATGTCGTTTATTGCTATTCTCGTTTTTGGCCAGGTTGTTTTAAGATACGTATTTAAAGCGCCTCTTATGGGAATAGAGGAATTGCTTCTTTTTCCTACCACATGGGCCTACCTCATAGGCTCCATCAAAGCTTCAGCTGACAAAAATCAAATAGTAGCTCGCGTGCTTGAAGTTTTTATGAAAAAACAAAAAACAATCTATTTAGTACGAACTGTTGCTTCTGTTTTAAGTGGGATCGTTCTTATCTGGCTTTCCTACTGGGGATATGACTATCTTAAATATGCGTTGAGAGTGCAAAAAGAGAGTCCAACTCTTTTTATCCCCATGATATGGTCTGAAGCTTTGGTTTTTATAAGCATGGCTTGTATGACTTTTTACACCGTTCTTGAATTTTTAGAACACCTCAATAGTTTTGTCCACACACCCAAAGATATGTTGGCCCAAACGGAAGAGGAGGTTTTTTAAATGATATCTGTTGCACTTGTAGCGTTGCTTATTCTTGTTGTATTCCTCTCCTTTGGAGTGCCTTTGCCTTTCTGCTTTGGTGGAGCCCTCATGTATATGAGTATTGTCGGCGGAGTTTCAATGAAAGGTATGATGATGTGGGGGTTGCAACAAATTTTAAGTCCAGTTCTTTTGTGTGTCCCTCTATTTATCTTTGCAGGAAGCCTCATGAGTCAAAGTGGCATTGCGAAATATCTTCTTGACTTAGTTGATGTTTTTGTCGGACGAGTACGTGGTGGTTTAGGTGTTGTAGCCGCTATAAGCTGTGCCATTATTGGAGCTATTTCAGGCAGTGGCTTTACGGGTGTTGCAGCAACTGGCCCCATTCTCATTCCACGCATGGTCGAGCAGGGGTATCCAAGAGGATATGCAACAGCACTAGTTACCGACTCTTCAATTTTGGGACTTCTTATTCCTCCAAGCGTCATTATGATCGTTTATGGGTGGGTAACAGAAACGTCGATATTAGCGTGCTTTTTAGCGACAGTTGGTCCCGGAATTCTTGTCACCATTCTTTTTTCTGTAATCAACCTTGTATGGGCCAAGCATTTTCCTCTTAAACTGGAACCTGAACTTAAAAAAGAAGAAAAGGTACGCGAAATAGCCCGTCGTGGTTGGAAGGCCTTACCTGCTCTTATGATGCCCGTTATTATTCTTGGCGGTATCTATGGAGGCATTATGACTCCTACAGAAGCGGCGGCAGTTGCCGTTATCTATGCTATCCCAGTAGGATTTTTGATTTATAAAGGTCTTAAAGCTAAAAATTATTACGAAGTGGCCAGAGATTCCGCTATCTCGGTAGGATCAATCATGGTTATGATCTTGTGCAGCCTCATGTTGAGTCAAACCTTTGTTATGCTGCAAATTCCTCAGGCTATTGTCAAAGCCATGTTCGGAATTACCCAGAGTAAGGTCATACTTTTAATTCTTATTAATTTCCTTCTTTTCTTTATCGGAATGATAGTTAACGACCTTACGGGAGTTATTCTGGTTGCCCCTCTGCTTTTACCTCTGGCTCAGGCCATTGGAATTCATCCGATTCACTTCGCTTCAATTCTCGGAGTTAATCTTGCAGTTGGCGGTGTTACCCCTCCCTATGCAAGCATTCTCTATCTGGGAATGAAAATAGGTAATGTGGAGTTCGTAGAAATATTGCGACCTGCCATGACTTTCCTCCTGTTAGGGTATGTACCTGTGATGATCCTTACGACATTTTGGCCGGCGCTATCGCTCTTCCTGCCTGGTCTCATGGGGTATGTGCAGTAGTAAGTGCCGTGTTTGTAAAGGAGAGTGAAAAGCGTGACCCTTTGTCGAAATCGAACGAGACTCGTTAGTCTTTTTGATTCACTCGGTCCCATAATGACCGGACCTTCAAGTTCTCATACAGCAGGAGTTCTTCGCATTGGACGTATGGGACGTTCCTTTCTTGGAGGAGAACCGGAAAAAGTAGACCTCTTTTTCTACGGGGCGCTGGCTGAAACCTATAAAGGGCACATGAGTGACTCTGCCATAGTTGGTGGCTTACTTGGTATGCATGAGGATTCGCCTGAGATAGGTGATGCTTTGGCTATTGCGGAGCAAAAAAATATCCCCGTATCTTATCACCTGGAACCACTGTCAGAGAGGAATCCTAACACAGTAGATATGCTGCTAACCGATAAAAAGCATTCTGTTCGTGTTGTTGGAATCTCAGTCGGTGGTGGCGAGATTCTCATGACAGAGTTGGAAGGATACCCGATCTCTTTACGTGGAAGTGAAGACGGAGTTGTCTTTATTGCCGAAAGTGATTTTTCAATAAAAACGCTTTCGGAGGTTTTAAAAGTCTCTGTTATCTCTTGCGAGAAGAGCGTTTCTTCTGATTCAAATGTTAAGGATTGTTTATATACCTGCCTTACAGAAAAGAGTTTAAAAAAAGAACAACTCAATGAACTGGAAAAGGTTACGGGGATTAAGAGAGTATTTTCTCTTTCTAGCTTGCTTGATTATAAATTGAAAGACGATATGCCTCTTTTCTCCTCATTTCAGGGATGGATCGATTACGCTTCATCGCACCAGATATCTTTAGCTGAAGCTGCCATAGCCTACGAAACAAAAAGAAGTGGTCTGACAAAAGAGTTTATACGCTCAAAAATTCAAGATGCATGGAAGGTTATGAGTCAATCAGTTTCTGATGGGATGAAAGAAAATTTGACTCTACTGGGAAATCTTATGCCTCATGATGAAGGTTTGAAGCTTATGAAATTAGTGGAACAAAAACGGGCTCTGTCTGGACCTACAGTTGGCAAATCCATAGCAAGAGCATTAGGAGTAATGACTCTCAATGGGTGTATGGGGTGTGTTGTGGCAGCGCCAACGGCCGGATCATGTGGAGTGTTGTCAGGGGCTCTCTTCACAGCAGCGGAGTACTTGAATTCAGAAAGCTCTCAGATAGAAGATGCTTTGCTCGTTGCAGCAATGGTCGGAGCCTTAATTGCTATGAGAGCTCCTGTTTCCGGCGCGCTAGGTGGGTGCCAGTCAGAGATTGGTGTTGCTTCGGCTATGACTGCATCTGCGTTGGCACAGCTTTCTGGCGGATCAGAGAGTCAGATTGTACATGCAGCATCTCTGGCCTTGAAAAACATTCTGGGGCTTATCTGCGATCCCGTAGCTGGACCAGTAGAAATTCCGTGTATCAAGCGTAATGCCATTGGTGTTGCTAACGCATATGCAGCTGGCGATATGGCGGTTGCGGGCATAGAAAGCATCATTCCGCCAGACGAAGTAGTAGGTGCTCTCATCAATGTTCAAAAGCTTCTACCTGTTGAATTAAGGGGAAGTATGCGTGGTGGTTTGGCTTCAACGCCTACAGCGGAGAAGCTTAAAGAAAAATGGTTCGCAAAATTGGCAGCAAAGAGTCACAAATCATAAAGGAGGCGGTAACAGTGAAAAAGTTTTTTGCAGCGTTGTTGGGGATTTCTTTTGTTTTCGCAGCTCTCTCTATGGTCGGTGGGCAGGCTATGGCTAAAGAAAAATCGTATACGTGGAAAATCTCTCATATCCGCCCGGCAGATACGGCAATTGACAAAGATGTGAAATGGTTTGCAGAGAAATTAGAGCAGGAATCCAATGGTCGTATCAAGCTTCAGATATTTGATAATGCTCAGCTTGGCGATTACACCGTTGTACACGAGAGAGTCAGTGTAGGCGCTGTAGAAATGGCTATTCAGCCAGTTGTTACAACCGCTGATAAAATGCTTCAGATTCTTAACCTTCCTTATATTGTTAGTGACTGGGAAGGCGTTAAGAAAAACTATGTAAGCGGTACGCCTCTTATGAATTGGGCTGCTGAAAGATATGCCAAACAGGATCTCAAAATTATTAGCGTATGGCCAGTCTATTTTGGTGGAACTGCTCTTATGAAAGAACCTAACAAACCTGGAGATCCTTCAGTATCCAAGGGGTTGAAGGTTCGTGTCCCGACTCAAAAGGCTTTTGAATTGTTAGCTGATGCACAGGGATATATGGCAACTCCTCTTGCATTTGCAGAAACATTTACAGCTTTGCAGACAGGTATCGTTGATGGTGCTTTTGGTGCTGGTGCTGAAGGCTATTATGCAAATTTCCGTGACATTATCAAATGCTACGTTCCATCAAATACACATTTTGAACAGTGGTATCTCATTATGAATATGGAGCTTTGGAACTCTCTTTCCAAAGAAGATCAGGCACTTATCTCCAAATTGGCTCTTGAAATGGAAAATCGCCGAGTAGCTCAGGCTGAAGCAGATCAGGCTGCCAATGAGAAACGTATGGAAGATTACGGAATCAACGTTATACGTTTAAGCGGAGAAGAGCTAGGAGTTTTGACTCAGAACGCACGTGAAAAAGTATGGCCCGAGATGAGAAAAATATTGGGAGAAAAGAATTTCGACGAGGCAGTAAAACTCGTTCTCGATTAGTAAATGTTTTAGGCAGGGGCTTCAAGCCCCTGCTCTTCAAGGAGGAAGTATCATGGCTGAATCGTTGCTGACTATTCTTAAAAAAGAAGTTAATCCTGCGCTTGGATGTACTGGTCCAACCTCTGTTTCTTTTGCGACAAGTGTTGCTCGTGCAGCTGTTGGTGGAGAAGTTGAGTCTGTCACTGTTGTAATGGATAGAGATACGTATAAAAATTCCATCGCTGTAGGTATTCCTGGAACAAAACTTATGGGACTCGACATTGCAGCATCTCTTGGTGCTGTAGCTGGCGACGCTGAGGCTGGACTTGAAGTTTTGCATAACGTGACAGAAGAAGATGAAAAAAAAGCTGTTGATATGTTACCTAAAACTCTTATTTCTATTGATTGGAGTCGTAAAGAAGTCGGTCTCTACATTGATGCTAGCGTAAAAACTACAAAGGGCATTGGTCAAGCAGTCATCGTCAAAACGCATACAAATGTAGTTCTTGTCAAAGCTAACGATGAAACGATATTAAGCAAACCTGTAGAAGAAAAGGCCTCTTCCGATTATTCAAAAGACGCTATTCTTTCTTACGTCCTTAAAGATCTTTATACATTTGCTTTAAATGAACCTGTTGAGAATTTATACTTCCTCCATAATGCCATTTCCATGAATGAAAGCCTGGCTCTTGCTGGCCTTGAGCAGCAGGCAGGCGGTCGTTTTGGTCAAGGTTTTCTTGATTATCCTTACGCCAATTCGATAACTAAGGCAAAAGCCCTTACTGCAGCTGCATCAGATGCCCGTATGGACGGGGTAGGCTTGCCTGCCATGAGTTGTGCGACCAGTGGAAATGTTGGCATTACAGCTTCCCTTCCTCTCGTTGTTATGGCTCGCGAACTTGAAGCGAACCAAGAAGTTCTCATTCGAGCACTCGCCTTGAGCTTTCTTGTAACGATTTATCTGAAGAGTCATATTGGTCGTCTTTCTCCCATGTGTGCCTGTGCAATAGCAGCAGGATTGGGTGTAGCAGCCGGTATGGTGATGGAATTAGGCGGTTCTTTCGAACAGGTCGAAAAGGCCATTAATACCGTTGTGGGAAGTATTGGCGGAGTTTTATGCGATGGAGCAAAGCTTGGTTGTGCAATGAAATTGGCAAATGCAGTAGGGACGGCTATCGAATCTGCATATCTTGCAATGAACGATATATCCATTCGTCCAGGCGATGGCCTTGTCTGTGAAAGGGCAGATGACACTATAGCTATTCTTGGCCGAATAGCGAGAAGGGGTATGGCACCTGCCGACGAAGAAATGTGTCGCGCCATTATTGAACGCGAACAGGCTTAGGAGGAGTAAAAGATGGAAACCTTGAAGCTGAGACGAATTAAAGTAGCAGACGTGCAATTTGGTTCAGTTACAGAAATTCAGGGAAAAACGCTTTTTATCAATAAAGAAGAACTCATCTCTCTTCTGCTCGAAGATAAACAGCTTCAAAGTGTTGATGTTAAGTTGGCGAGGCCCGGGGAAAGCAAACGAATAGTTCCTGTAAAAGATGTGATTGAACCACGGACAAAATTAGACGAAAAGACATACACCTTCCCGGGCTTTTTTTGTGATCCCGATTTTATTTCTGGTCGAGGAACGACTATTGTCCTTGATGGTGCTGCCATCGTAACGTCAGGAAAACTTGTCAATTTTCAGGAAGGGCTTATCGACATGTCTGGCAAAGGGGCAGAGTATAGTGTCTTTTCGAAGAAAAATAATATTGTGCTTCTCTTCGAGCCCGTTCCTGGCCTGGGAAAACATGAACATGAACGAAGTGTACGGAACGGCGGAGTGAAAGCTGCTCGCTTCATTGCCGAAGCTGTTAAAAATTTCGGGGAATATGAAGAGGCAGAATATCCTGCAGCAACATTACTTGAACTTCTAGGTAGCAATGCTGCATTACCAAAGGTCGTCTATATTTGTCAGACCATCGCTCAGGGCCTGCTTCATGACAATTACTTTTATGGACTCAATGCCCAGGGGTGTCTTCCTGTGCTTATGAATCCAACGGAGCTTATGGACGGAGCAGTGGTAAGCGGAAACTGTGCGGCCCCCTGCCACAAGCACACCACTTACCACCACCAGAACAATCCCATTATAGAAGACCTTCTCTCTGAACACGAGAAAAAAATAACATTTCTTGGAGTTATCGTTGCACCTGTTCGTACTGCTTTTGTGGAAAAGGAAAGAATCTGTAATCAGGTTTTTAAGATAGCTCAGATGATAGGAGCGGAAGGAGCCATTGTCTCTGAAGATGGAGGCGGCAATCCTGAAGCTGATCTTATGATGCTCACGAGACTCTTTGAGAAGAATGGCATAAAAACTGTGTTGGTGACAGATGAATATGCTGGCTCTGATGGCGCTTCTGCCGGTCTCGCCGATGTAACGCCTGAAGCTGATGCTGTTGTGACGAATGGAAACGGTAATGAGCGAGTAATTCTTCCTCCTATGGATGAAGTTATTGGGCACATTGAATGTGTTGATGTAATTACTGGCGGTCATTCGGGAAGTTTGCTTCCTGATGGGTCAGTTGCTATGGAAATAGCTGGCATCATGGGGTCGACGAACGAATTAGGAACAGAAAACCTCACCACTTGGGCCATATAGGAGGACAGACGATGACTAAGATTAGAGTAGTTCATTACATGAATCAATTCTTCGGACAAATAGGAGGGGAAGACAAAGCTGGTATTCCTCCTTTTGCGACAAACGATCCAGTAGGTATTGGTAACGTTTTTCAACTCGCATCGAATAATCGCTACGTTATCGTGAAAACCATTATTTGCGGAGATAACTACGCAGCAGAAAACCTTGAAGAAGTAAAAGCAAAGGTTCTTGAATGGATTAAAGAAGAAAATCCAGATCTGTTTATTGCAGGTCCCGCTTTTGCTGCTGGTCGTTATGGCACTTCATGTGGAACTTTATGTCAGGCAGTTATAACAGAATTGGGTATTCCGGCAATAAGTGCAATGCATCCAGTTAATCCTGGCGTTGATATTGCCAAGAAAGATATGTTTATTGTCGAAACGGGCGACTCGGCGCGAGAAATCTCATCAGTTGTGCCTAAAATGATTCGCCTTGCTGACAAAGTGCTCAATAAAGAGCCTATTGGCGGCCCGGAAGAAGAGGGATACATTCCGAGGGGCATACGGATAAACGTTCGTAAAGCTAAAAGAGGTTCTCGTCGGGCAGTGGATATGCTCGTTAAGAAAATGAATAACGAGTCCTTCACAACAGAGCTCCCCATGCCGGTTTTTGATACAGTTCCTCCGGCTCCGCCTGTCTCTGATATGAGTGACGCAATCATTGCCATAGGTACGGAGGGAGGAATAGTTCCTCGCGGCAACCCTGATCGTATTGAAGCTCATAACGCATCTAAGTGGTGTCACTATTCCATAGAAGGCATTGAAAGCTTAAAAAAGGGCGATTACGAAGTTGCCCATGGCGGATATGATCCAGTGCCAGCCAATGAGAATCCCAATCGCGTATTACCTCTTGACGCAGCACGGGTTCTTGAAAAAGAAAAGGCCTTTGCACGACTCCATAATGAATATCCAGTAACTGTGGGAAATGTTACCGCCGTAAAATCAGCAGAGCGCTATGGAAAAGAAATGGGAGAAATGCTGATGAGCCAAGGGGTGCAGGGCGTTATTCTCACTTCAACCTGAGGAACAGGCACTCGTTGCGGTGCAACGCTCGCTCGCGAAATTGAACGCGTAGGTTTGCCAGCAGTGCTTATTACGGCTATTCCATCTGTTGCCTTCACTGTCGGAGCCAATCGGATTATTCGCGGGGTAGCTATTCCTTACCCTGTAGGTGCTCCTTCTGAAGAGCCCGCAGAAGAACTCTATATTCGAAAATGTCTGCTAGAAAGAGCTCTCAAGGCATTGGCAACTCCTATTTCAGAACAAACAATTTTTGAGGAATAACTATGTTGGTTCTATCGAATAATCCTCGGGTGATCAGCGCCTATTCATGTGTAGAGTCAGTTGAGGGTACGGCGATTCAGGTTCTCGAAGCCGCACAAAGATACATTTATACAGGATATACGCTTTACGGACATCCTTTGGCAGGTAACGCCCGCCTCTGTAGAAATCCATATCGTTCCGTTGCCCTTGAAGAAGGCCACAATGAAATATGTGTCCGGTCAGTCCTTTGGATAGAAGATGCTTTAGATCGTCTTTCCCGTGGAGAGTTCGATACAGATAGCTCGAAAAGTGACGATTACAGTCTTATCGATTTCGATTTATTTCTATCTATGATCCATATACATTGAGGGGAGGACTAACTATGAATCATAAATTTGCAGTACTTGGAAGTGGAAATGGAGCACGGGCTTTTTGCGCACAGATTGCAGCTAAAGGGTACGATGTTGTGATGTGGGAGCCTCTCGAAGCGACAGAAGATTACAAACGTCTTCGCGAAGAGAAAAAGATGCATCTCAAGGGAGATATTAATATAGAAGGAACTTTGTCTGGAGTAACTATGGATATTGAAGAGGCAATGGATGGAGCAAAGGTTCTTTTCGTCGTGGTTCCCTCCTTTGCTCATGAACCTATCTTCAGAAAGATGCTTCCCCATCTTAAAGATGGTCAGCATATCGTTGTTGTTCCCGGAAACTATGCAGGTTTCAGATTCCGAAAAATAATGAAAGAGGAAGGTATTGATGTAAAGGTATCTATCTCTGAAACAGCATCTATGCCTTATGCATGCAGAATCAGCAGCTACGATACGGTTATGATCTTCAAAAAGAAATTCAAATTACAGATGGCTACGTCTCCAGTATCCGATACAGAAGAAGTACATCGCATTGTTCAAGACATCTTTGAAGGATATGTTGAATATATTCCAGCTGACAACCTGCTTGCCATTGATCTTGACAATATCAATTTTACGTTGCATCCATTCCCAGTACTCTTGAACTATGGTGCCATTGAAAAGAATCCTAAGGGGTTCAGGCACTATATGGACGGAATTACTCCTGAAATAGCAAAAATCATGGAAAAGTTAGAAAAAGAGCGCATAGCTATTGGTAAAGCCCTTGGAGTACACCTTATAGGCGCTCTTGATCAGTTGAAAATGTTTTATGGAGAAAACGAAGCTCACACATATTATGAGTATGTGCAGAGTCCGGAGTCGCCTTACGTCGATTTAGTTGGCCATAATATTAAAGGAAGATATTTGACAGAAGATGTACCGGGTGTACTTGTACCGGCCTATCTTCTTGCCCAGAAGGCAGGATATGATGCTACAACAGTAAAGCTTGCCATCGATCTGGCTTCCAAACTTCACGATGTCGATTATTTGAAGAATGGCACAACACTTGAAACATTGGGAATCGCAGATCTTTCCATCGAAGAAATTCTCAATATATAAAAGGAATATGAAGTCAAAGCAAGAAGGGCCTTGCTCTATCAGCAAGGCCCTTCTTATCTTTATTTTACTGCTTCAACATACGCGGAGCGGACAAATTTTTCTACGCCGCTTTCAGGAAACCAATCTTTTATATACTCTTGGCTCTCTTCTTTTATAGTAATTTTAAAACTTTTAAAACCAACACGTTTTAATATTTCTTCTACTTCTTGAACAGTAATAGCTCCTGCGACACAGCCGCTATAAGCATCTAAATTGGTTTTTATTTCTTGGGGAAGTTCTTGTAATGCTATGACATCTGCAATAGCTACACGCCCACTTTTTCGAAGAACACGATATATTTCTGAAAATACCTGCTCTTTTTCTGGGGAGAGATTAATAACACAGTTTGAAATAACGACATCAATAGAAGCATCAGCCACAGGTAGATGTTCTATTTCCCCAAGTCTGAACTCAACATTGGAATATCCCTCTTCTTCAGCCATTACGCGGGATTTGCTGACCATTTCAGGAGTCATATCGACCCCTATCACATGTCCATTCTCACCGACAACTTGGGCTGCTAAAAAGCAGTCAAAACCGCCGCCGCTTCCTAAGTCTAAAACGACTTCGCCAGCTTGTAACTCTGCGCTCTCTTGGGGGTTGCCACAGCCGAGCCCCATATTTGAGCCTTCTGGAGTAACAGAAAGTTCTTCTGAAGAATATCCTAATTCTTTAGAAATAAGAGTCTCAGGTGACGTTGAGCAACAGGAAGAGGAACCGCTGCAACATGCACATCCCGATTGCATATTTGGGTTTTGAGCGATCTTCGCATATCGTTCACGAACTTTACTTCGAATTTCATCGGAACTTTTTTGTTTTGCCTGTTCAGACATGTTTTCACCCCTAAGTATGTATTAGCTTTGTACTATATTGGAGGGCTTCATTGTGCAAAATATGTTTTTGAAATTAACTAAGGTTGAAATAATCAAATATTATTTTCGCCATTTTCTGAGAGTGCTTTCTTGAAAATCTTAAATCCGGCAATAACTACGTCACGAAGAGGGTCATCTAAAGTTTTTAATGTGTTATCGATACGTGAAATAAAAGATTGATGAAGTGATTGTGCCATTCCTTCCCCCTTGGCTGTCAAACCTACGCAGCAAACGCGTCCATCCCTTGAGTTCCGTTTTCTTTCGGCGTATTCTTTCTCTTCAAGTCTGTTTACAAGGCGAGTCCCCCCACTTTTTGTGAGAACAAGTTTTTCTGATAATTCGGATATAGAAATGTTCCCGTGTTGGTAAATGAAATAGAGAGCTCGATATTCCCCATAAGAAAGATTGCCACAACACTCTTCGTTGAAGCTTTTTCCGCTAAATTGCCAGACAATGTCTTCTATTAAAATTGCCAGATCTTGGGTTTGACGTAACATGAAGAACCTCCATATAGTTGATAAAATCAATTATATGAGATGGGGCCCTCTTTTGTAAATATGTATTTAGAAAAATATGTGTGTTCTTATTTCGATGACATGATAATTGCTACGGGACGAAGAGAAGGAACATTTTCGCACACGATCTTTATAACCACAGCAATAGGAACAGCCAAAACAGCACCTACGCCGCCCCACAGCCAGCCCCAGAAAAGAAGGGAGACAAGCACGATAATAGGATTTATATCGAGAGCATCTCCCATAACTTTGGGAGCTAAAATATTTCCGATACCAACCTGGATAGTCAACAAAGCAATGCTCGTTATGATGGCAGGTGTGAAGTCAGGATAAAACTTTACCAATGCAACCAGAATGGGGGGAATTGATGCCAATATAGAACCGATGTAGGGAATAAAGTTAAGCAAAAAGGCTAACACACCCCAGTTTACAGAGAAATCAACGCCTATAAACTTGAGAGCCAACCAGACAGCGACTCCTGTCAAAGAACTTATAATGACGGCTGTTGCCAAATAACGCCCTATTTGTTTAGAAATTTTATCAATAATATGTTGAAATCGATAGGCAGTTCCTGGAGAGAATGCTCTTTTAAGCTTCCCAGATGAAGCGGGAGACCCCAGTAAAATAAAAATAAGAAAGACAATAACCAGAAACAAATTGCTCACGAGAGAAATAGCTGTTCCAGGCAGGGTCAGAAGCCACGTCGTGAGACGACTCCCCCAGTCAAATTCAAAGAGTAAATCTGTAGGGATATCATTAGCTTTGCCAATCTCTTCTACGAGAACTAAAAACTGGTCGTAGTACGAGGGAAAAGCATTTACGAAAGGTACCAGACGCCTATATAAGAAGGTAAAACCTAGTAGGCAGAGTCCAAGGAAGATGGCTACTAGGGCCGTAATCGAAAGGATGGGCGGTATTTTTTTGCGCTCAAGTGTCTGGATAATCGGTTTAAAAATATACGAAAGCAACCAAGCGACAACGAGAGGCATTACAACGCCTCTAGCAAAGCGTAATACCATGCCACCAGCAACAATACTTAAAAAGCCCAAGAAAAATATCTGACTTCGTATACCATATCGACCAATAAATGGAACTTTTTCTTTTGTATCTTGGCCGTTGTCTTTTTCAAAAGGAGAACTCATGATTTGCCTCCAACGATCATAATCTTTCGAAATCCAATATATAAATCATACCTTATTTTAAGGGATACGTGGCGACAAATAGAGGAAAGGGGAAAACCTCATTTTTTAAGGTTTTCCCCTTTAGCTTACCCAAAGTTGATGGCTACTCCACCTGTAAGAATCAGAACAATTCCAATCCATTGAGGAATGAGAATAGGTTCCCTATAGAGAAGTCTTCCCCAAAACGCTGCAAAGAGGGGGCTTGAAGCAGTAATGGGAGTAACGACAGATGCCGGAGCATATCGCATTGCTTCTGATGTAAGAAAACCACCTAATCCCATAGAGAGAACACCAACTGTTATCATCATGACCATATTTTTGAG
Source organism: Aminobacterium thunnarium (assembly GCF_055390565.1). NCBI lineage: Bacteria > Thermotogati > Synergistota > Synergistia > Synergistales > Aminobacteriaceae > Aminobacterium > Aminobacterium thunnarium. Next base: position 1,932,508 of record NZ_AP042412.1, on the reverse strand, counting down.
AGGCATCCTGAATAATGGTTCCTGGCGATTGTTTCTTTGCCAAGAAATACCCCAACATATCCAAATGGCTATGAAAAAAGATATCGATTGCCAAAAAACAAGAGCGTGGGGAGAAATATCTCCGATAGTCATTCCCCAACGGGTCAAAACAAAGTTAACACTCCAAAAGAATGCTGCAAAAAGAGATAAAAGAACTCCCTGTAGAGATTTTTGTTTTGGCTCCTCTCGTTTCATTCGAAAGACTACAAGTCCTACAAAGATACAGAAGGTACCGACAATAGTAGCTGTAGTTGCCCTTTCGCCAAGGAAAAGTATTGCAGCAACACTTGCAAAAAACGGATAGGTACCTGTAATGGCTGTCGCTGTACCGGGACCTATAAGTCTAATCCCATGGAAAAAAAGTGAGTCACCAATAAGAAGAGCGGAGAGCCCACCTATTGAAACCATAAGAGCAGAATGTGAAGCTACATGCAGCACATTTGGAGAGATAAGAGCAATAATGAGTCCACATCCCAGAAAACCAATACTGCGTATAGCTTGCATTTTCAACGCAGAACTATTGTTGATGCAATAACGATAAATGATTGGTGCGCTTCCCCATACAAAAGCGACGAGAAGGCTATAAAAAACTCCAAGTATATTCACAGCGATACCTTCATTCGATTTTATTCAGTAAAGTAAAAAAATTTACTTTTTTAAGCTTTCTCTAATTGCATCACTGTAGGCCTTAGTGCGGCTCCAGCCTTCCTCGTAATTTTCTTTGACAATGGCTTTGAAAGCCCGTTTTTCCAGTGCGTAAAGCTGACGAACAGAAATACCGCCAGGAGTGCTTGTCTCACGAAGAAGTCCAGCAATATCGTCGATCTGGCGTTCCCATACCTTTAGGCAACCTTCGACTGTTCCGAATGCCATGTGTGATGCACTCTTATAGTCAATGCCAAGAAGTAGTGCTGATTCAACCATGGCCTGGAAGAATGCATAAACTGGAGCAGGTCCGGTAGTTGCAGTAGCGACGTTGATTTTCTCTTCATCAAGCATGTAGGCTTTTCCCATAGAATCGAAAAGTTGCATTAACATTGCTTTCTGCTCATCAGAAACATTCTTATTAAAAGCGACAGCAACAACCCCATGTCCAATTCTGCTGGGAGGGTTGGGAAGAGCTCTGGCTATTGCCAGGTCAGGGAAGATATCTCCATAGAGTTTCATGGGAATACCAGAAGAGATAGAGATAAGAACCTTATTGCTGAAATCGGGCTGAATCTCACGAAGTTCCTCGGCAAGATCCATGGCGTTGTCAGAACGTACACAAACAAAAACTATATCTGCCGCTTTAATAACGTCAATTTTGCTTGCGGCAACAGTAAGACCGTAGCGTTCGTGCATTTCGTTCTCTCGAGCCTTGAAGATGTCTGTAATATGAATATCTTCAGCTTTAACAAGCCCGCTATTCAAAATGTTTTGAGTGATAATCTCGCAGATGAGACCAGAACCAATAAATCCGATTTTCATAATTTTATACCTCCGATATTTCTATATTTTGTGAAGTTGCAGTTTTCTGTATGCGGTAGCTCCAGTGGAAAGCAGCAACATTCAGGCCGATTAAAACAATTGCCACCAAACGGTAGGCTTTTGAATATCCCGCATATGCGGCGATTGAGCTTATAACTGCTGGCATGATAAAGAAGGTGCCAGAGTACAGTAGTCCATAGATGGCTGCCAATTTTGTTCGAGTTCTATCATCTCCCAAATCTCCAATAAGACATGTCATTGCAGGAAATCCCACTCCCATGCCTAAACCGAAAAAAACCCCTAAACCTATTAGTTGAAAAGAAGATGTCGCAAAACTGGTGCCGAAAATACCCACAGCAGTGATAAATGTGGTAGCTCCCGCCATAAATCGACGAGGGAACCGATTGAGAAAAGATCCTCCCAAGGTGCGAATCATCAATGAAGTGATTGCAGCTGGAAGAAAGAATGCCGTGGCTATAAGCTTTCGTTCATAAGCGAGAGAGACAAACGTTATTTGCATGGCGTCTACCAATGAAAAAACAGCCATAACAGCCATAAAACCTAAAATTGGGCGCATCGAAAATATTTCTCTATAACTGGCACTTTTTGTCTCTTTTTTTGAAAGAACGGGCATCGTTTGTTCGCCCTTAAAGCCATAACACATTAGTAAGCCACCTGAAACAATCGCTACGAGAATAACCGCATAGGTGCGAGGGTATCCCTTTAAGAGAATCCATTCGAGAATAGGGGCTAAGATTAATGAGGGTAAAACATAGCCCAGAGAGATGAGCCCTATATCTCTACCCCTCGTTTGTTCAGGTACCATAACCATTTGATAGGCAATCATTGCGACTCCCTGAAGAGTCATTCCCAAACCCAAAAGAGTTTTATATAAAATGACGGTCCATACTTTGAGAGGACCGAAGGCTATTGCCAAAGATGCAGTAAGCAATAGAGTGAAACCGACTTTGAGAGAACGATCGAGCCCGATTCGATCAGCTACTGCAGGGGCAAAAAAACGTGATAATGCCGATATCCCATATCCTGCCCCCATTATCCAACCCAGCCATGGACCTGCATAAAACCCCATCCCATCAAAATAGGCAGGCAAAAAATAGTAACCGCTATCCATTGTTGCGGCTGCAAATGTTATAAAAAGAAGTTGGAATACTACCGGGCTATATCTCATCTCTAATCGTTTGCCAATTCCTTAAGAGCATGAGCCATGATACACGTGCTACGGAGTAACCTATCTATAAGCACTCTTTCGTCAGCTCCGTGGGCAAAGTCAGGCTCCCCATTGAAGGTTCCACCGAAAGGAACCATATTGGGCATCTTTTTGGAGTACGTGCTTCCACACATAGCAAGCAGTCGACTTTTTTCTCCTGTCGCATTTTCATACCCTCTGCTTAAAGCCTTAATTAAGCGATTATCAGGAGATACGTATAAAGGTGGAATCTTTGTCTTGATATCAAGATCAATGTGTTCATCAAGGCAGGCAGCTGCAATCTTAGAGCAAACGTCGTCAAAAGAAAGTGTTTGCGCTGGAATATATATTCCTACATAAAAAGAGGCGCTATCTCTGTCACCTTCAAGAGTAGCTAAGTTACAGGTAATATTCCCTGTGAGAGGGTGAGAAGCTGCCAATTCTAATGTAGAGAGATCGGGACAAAAGGCGAAATTTTCACCAATAAACGAGAAAAAGCGCCGATAATTTTCCGCAATGTCCAATAATGACAATAGAGTGCAGAGACGACCAATAGCATTAACGCCTAATCCGGGCAACGTAGCATGAGCTGCTTTGCCTGTTACTGAAAAGCTGAGAAGAGGCCCTTCCCAGTTAAGAGAAAAAGGCCAGTTATTCTTTGTCGCCTCTTTTGTAATAAGTGTAGATGCTTTTTCTAGGTCTTCTCTTGCGCCGCTGAGAGTGGCCTTAGCTTTCGCAGGAACTGAACCTGTTCCCTCTCCACCTTTATAAGAGACAAGTTCAATCTTGCCAGGCAGAAGATTATTAAAGCTGAAATAACCAGTAAATTTAAGAGCTCCCTTTTCGGCATTGACCACAGGATACTCTCCATCAGGAGTGTAGCCCATGAGAAGCGGCCCCTCAGAGTCAAGATATGTTGCAACATCTCTCATCTGTCCACTCTCTTCGTCAAGACCGAAAATGATTCTTACTCTGTGCTTTAGCGGTGCGTGAGAATCAGCGAGAGCTTTTAGTGCAAAGAGAGAACTGAAAAGAGGTCCTTTATCATCTTGAGTTCCTCTTCCTCGTATGTGGTTGTCTACAATATCTCCACAAAAAGGATCAAAACTCCAGTTTTCTCCAGGAGGAACAACGTCGAGATGCCCCATTGCCCCAACTATTTTTTCTCCATCGCCATATTCTGCCCAAGCAACTTTCCCGTTGAGATTAGTAGTACGAAATCCCATAGATTGGGCCACGTTTAAAGCGTGATCTAGAGCATTAGCAATTTCTTCTCCATATGGATGTTGTGATGTAGGTTCAGAACATATGCTTGGAATTCGAACGCTTTCCTGCACAACTTTTATTAAATTATCAGCGTTTGCCAACACAAGTTCGTCGAGTTTTTTCATTCTCTAAACCTCCGCTTCTTTTATATAGTGTAAAGAGAGATGAAGTTCTGCCGCTTTGAGGCGGCAGAACTTTGTATTGCTGATTAAAGAAAATCACAGATATATTCCGAAATCTCCGAGCATCGAACTTTAAATTTCGTATTTTGGGGAACCATATACACTTCGCCCTTATTGATTCTTCTCCAATCAGAGTCTTGGGGGAAAAAAACTTCCACAGAACCCTTTGTCATAAGAACCTTTTCAGGACCATCGGAGTGAAATTCGTAATCTCCGGGAAGATATACTCCGAGGGTTTTTCTGCTTCCATCTGGAAAAACTAATGTTCGACTTTGAACTTTTCCATCAAAGAAGATATTAACGGGTATCGATACTTTGACGGAGTCAAAGAATTCAGCCATGTGAAGTCTCCTCCTCATTCCCTTATTTAGCTATAGCCGCAGCTCTCCTGGCAGCTTTCCGAGCGGCCTTTTCCGGATCAAGGTAACCAACTTCAAATTCTTTCGTGAGACGGAAAATAAGAGGAGATAACAACGTTAAGGCTACAACGTTCACATACACTGGAACTGCAGATTGAATATCCAACAGCATCCATACCACTGAAGGAACCATATTGTTATAGAAGGCATAGAGCGTAAAGAGCAACGGAACACCGGGTCCAGTAAATCGAACAAACTGTATATATTTAATACGTTGTTCACGAGTTTTGTTTCGAGTGCAATAAACAATTAATGATTCAAGATACGAGAACCAGCCTGTTGTTGTTGTCAAGGCGAAGATCAACATAAAAAATGATAGGGCATATGCTCCAAAGGGGCCGAATACTGCTGTTAGAGCATCTCCAACGGCACCGGCTCCACCGTGTCCCGTCTTCCATGCGCCGGTAACTATAACCATAAGACCAGAAATAGTACAAATTAACAGCGTATCAACACCAACTTCAAATGCTCCCCACATTCCCTGTCGTCCTGGATGATCTACATCCACTGTTGCATGGATAATGGCAAAACTGCCCCACCCTGCTTCATTGCTGTAGACACTCCGGGCAACGCCTATCTGAACGGCCTTAATAACAGCAACACCGGCAAAGCCGCCGATAGCAGCGCATGGTTTAAATGCATAAGTAAAGATACTGGCAATAGCCGTTCTAAGGGCGGAGAGATCTTGGAATATAACATAAAGACCAGCAGCTAAATAAAGCAAAACCATTGCCGGAACAACATTTTCCGCAAACTTGACGACTCTGGGAATACCACCAAGAACGATATAGTAGCAAAGGAGCGTATAAGCAATACTCATGCCGATTGCCGCATATTTTGATAAATCAAAGGAACGTTGAAAAGACTCCATAATCGTATAGGGGCCAGGAGCAACGTAAAAAGAGCCGATCATAAAGATCGTAAATACGACAGCAAGAATTTTGCACCACTTCCAGCCTCGTTCTTCAACAAGACCTTTTTCAATATAAAAAGCGGCACTTCCGTAAGAGCTTCCGTCTGAATAACGCTGTTTATAGTGCTGTGTCAAAATTATTTCAGCCATCTTTGTGGCCATGCCTACCAGCGCTGCTATCCACATCCAGAAAAGAGCACCGGGACCACCAATAGCAATAGCACTAGAAACGCCAGCAATATTACCTGTTCCTACAGTACCGCCAAGTGCTGTAGCAAAAGCTCCAAAAGAACTGATGAGATTCCCTTTACTATCTTTTTCCTTCTTCTTTTTTCGGAAGAGGGTTCCTATCGTGTTGTAGATAATGTCACTTGCTCTTCGGAATTGGAAAAAACGCATTCCTACAGTTAAATATATTCCTAAAATAATGAAGATAATTGGAAAATATGGATTCCAAAGCACTTTCCAAGCAAAGAACTCTAGTAATTTTGTCACTTGTGTAACGTCCATGGGTGACAGGCACCTCCTTTGAATATGGCACTACAGGAACTAGCAGCGCGGAAAAAAAGAAAAGATCCGCGCTGTAATAACCAAGGCTATTCAAAAAAAGTCGTGTCTGTTTCAATCCATAACGAGCTCAAGCAATTTTTAAGATCTTAAAGTTGGAAACAAGTGGTGCTGGTTCCTATCCGCGATTCCACTTCTTTTTGGCGTCTTTTTTGATATCAATTTTCTGTTTGTAATGAACGCCTCGTTTGTCTTGTTCGGCCATAACCCAGTTGTAAAAATCATCATCTGCAGCGAGTTTCTCAGCAGAAACCATGCCGCATCCCTTGATTCTTCCTTCGCACATTGCGCGAGCAAAAATGCCGCATGTGCTAGCTGTACACCAAGCCATAGAAGTGTAGCCACTCTCGGGTTTTTCAACCTGAGCTATTTCCCATGTGTGCTGAACTGCGTCATCACCTTTGTATCCCTTGGTGATAATGCGCATGATAGAAAGATCGAGGTCTCCGGGAAGTTTCTTATATTTGTCAGCGAAAAGGCTGAAAAGAATCTCGCGGGGAACAAGATCATGTTTGGCAATCTTACGAGGTTCCCAATCGAAGAGGTCAAGGTTCACCAAGAAACGCATCTGTTCGGTGAGTCCTGGCCAACGGACGGTATAGGCTGCCATATTGGGGACATCATGAAAACTACGGAAAAGGCTTCCGAGTCCGTTGCTTGTGAAGGCTTCCATTGTGGGGTAATCTTCAATTTGGAAGTCTTTAAGTTCGCTTAATGCTTTGAGAACTACTTCTTGTCCATCTCGAACGACAGTGCTTGGTTGTGCAAACTGGTTAAGGTTGTCTGTTAATGACCATGTCGTGGTATAGTTAAAAGGAGGGCGAGGGTTATAAGGAATACCACCAACATAAACATACATTTCTTCACACTTATCGAGGAGGTGATAACCACGGCCCGCAAAGAAGTTACTCATACCAGGCTCAAAGCCAATCATGGAAATTCCAAGACCGCCAGTCTCTTTCCCGATCTTGTCGTAAGGTTCATCAGAACGTCCATGCATACTAGAAACACTTGCCAGTTTCTTTCCGTATTTCATTGCGATCTCGGTTACCTTATACCCGACTGTTCCAGGCATTGCAGCAGTTACGATATCGACATCTTTAGAAACTTCTTGAAAAAGTTCTTCGTCAAGGGCAGAGCCTTTAACGGTTTTGGCATCTGGGAAGAGACGTTTAGTTTCTTCTAAGTTTGAATCACTCATGTCAAGAACGGTAACGTCGAAGTCTTTAATAATATCGTTAACGATACAACGACCGACCATCCCGGCGCCAATTTGTAGTGCTTTACGTTTAGCCATATTATAAAACTCCCTTCTGAATAATAGGTTTTGCGTTAAACGCGCAGAAAAGAAGTCAAAACAAGAAAGAACGTCGCACGACAATAAATTGAATTCATTGAATCCATTGTGTACAGCAAATAATATCAGAAAAAAAGTTTCTGTCAACGGCCATTTCATTTCAAATTGTAGATGGGCCAGAGTTTCGTTCCGTTTACTTAGGTAAAGTGAAAGAGATAATGAAAAAGGCGGGCACCTCTCCTTTATACTGGTGTTGCTCAAACAACCAAAATAAAGGATATAGGAGGTAAACCCGCCATGACATCATTATACCAACGTTTACAGCAATCTGGGAACCCTATAGCAGCACTGGAAGTCGTAACAGATCTCATGGAACAAGGAAAGACAATCAGGGAGATTGCTCGCATCATGGGGATTTCTGAACGATGGGCCAGAACACTGGCAAAAAGAAAAAAAGATGGCCTCCCTGTGGAAAAGTTACTAGAAAAAAGGGGCCCCCGTTCCCCCCATCCTAAAAGGACGAAACCCCATATAGAAGCTATCGTTCTTGAAACCCAGAAGAAAACGAACATGGGAGCTCGGCGACTTGCCAGGGAATTGGCTCGCATCTTTAGTCTAACCCTCTCTCCTTACACGATCAGAAACATCTTGCGAAGAAACAACAGGAAGAGCAAAAAAGTACGTTCTAAAAACGGGAACAGGCGGTATTATGCCAATCTTAAGCATTGGGAAGCTCTGCAATACATTCAGATTGATGCCAAACATATCGCGGACGCCAAAGCCCTCCCTGAAAAAGCGTACGCCGCGGTCTTCAAGTACAAGCTTCCCAAGTATCAGTTTACGGCTATCGATATACGGACAAGAACACGGTTCCTAAGCTTTGCCGATGAACTTTCCTTTGCCAACGGATTCTCTTTCATGATATATGTGGGGTTCATGCTTCGCGCTTTGGGCATTCGGCACAAAATCTTTTTCCAGACGGACAATGGAACTGAGTTTGGAGGCGGAGGGGGAAGCAGGAAGAGGGCCATCATGGAAGAAAACTTCATGGCCCCTCTCGACATAACGCTTCTCTCCATCCCTAAGGGGCAGAAAGAAGCCCAGGGCTTTGTGGAACGGAGCCATCGTACTGACGATGAGGAATTCTATATCCCTACGCTTCCATATATTACATCTCGTAAAACCTTTATGATTTCTGCTACAAACTGGGTAAAATATTACAATCAGAAGCGGTCACACGGAGGAAGAGAAATGGACGGAAAAACACCAAAAGAAAAAATATACGAGCTCTCTTTAGCCAGTTCAAAAGCCGCAACTTCCATTCCGCCACTACTATTGGACAGAGTGAGCCCATTTATCTTTGAATTGGCGGGAGCCAATCATACGGACTGGGATTCCCGCCATTCACTTTATCACGTTATCAGGAAGCAAACTATGGCCCCTTACACATTTCATTTCAAATTAAAATAAAAAAGTGGCAGCTTTGGGCCACCACTAAAAATTCGCCTATTTCCCTTTGCTGTGAATCGGTTTTATAAGCTATTATTTGGGCTCAGAAATTCTTGCACCGCCAACATCTTCTGCGGCAGTAAGTATGTGCGACTTCATTAATGCCTCGGCTTTTTCTTCATCTCGTTCTTTTAGTGCCTCAAGAATGGCTCGATGTTCGTCGAGACTTGGGTTCCCGCTGAAATCAAAAAAGGATTCAAATAACACAAGATAGACTAAAGAACGAGAAAGAACGCTTATGATAAGATCGTAAAGAACGACATTACCACTGGCTTCAGCGATAATTCTGTGGAAGGCATTATTGATTTCCAGATACTTATCGAGGTCTTTTTCGATAAAAATATTTTCCTCTTTCTGAATTTCTTCTTCTAACATACAAAGCTGAAGAGGAGTAATACGATGCACGGCTTTTTTAATAGCAAGACATTCTAGATATGCGCGCATCTCAAATGTGTCTTCAATTTCTTCTCTTGAAGGATCGACCAGACTGGCTCCTTCATTAGGAACAATGTTAATAAGACCTTCGTTCGAGAGCCTTCGAAACGCTTCTCGTACAGGAGTACGGCTAACATCGAGTTGTTCTGCTATGGATATTTCGGGAAGGCGCTGGCCTGGCTTAAACTCTTTATTCATGATTTTATGGCGTAATTCCTTATATACGTAATCCACAGAAGACCGTGCTTGAGAAACATTTCTCAATGGCAATTCCTCCCTATTTCTCTTATTTTCTCAACAGAAATGAATAATCCACATTATACATTACATAGTAGCGATGTTAAAGAATTCAATGTATTCATTGAATTTTGTTTAGCTTATAAACTTGACAGCGCAGAAAAAATAGACTATGAATACTATGTATTCTTTGAATACTTTTAGTATTATAGCAAAGAAAGAGGAGGAAGCTCATGGATAAGAATAAAGTTGTCTATCCGTATATCCCGAACTCTGTTTCTCACGTTCAGGAAGAAATGTTGAAGGCCATTGGAGCGAAAAGCATTGATGAATTTTTTGAGTGCGTTCCAGATGAATTAAAATTAAATAAACCACTAGGTCTTCCTGAACCGCTTCTTTCTGAAGTTGAGCTTAAGCGGCATTTTGAAAAAGTTCTTTCGAAAAATGCTACAACGTCAGAGAATATCAGCTTCTTAGGTGGTGGTTGCTGGAATCATTACGTGCCGGCTATATGCGATGAAATAAATCAGCGCTCAGAGTTTCTTACAGCCTACGCAGGCGAACCATATGAAGACCACGGAAGGTTCCAGGCCCTTTTCGAATTTGAAAGTATGATGGCCGAACTTGTTGATATGGATGTCGTCAATGTTCCTACATACGATGGGGCACAGGCAGCTGCAACATCAATCAGAATGGCTACTCGCATTACCAAACGTGATGAAGTGCTTGTGGCAGAAAGTATTCACCCGGAAACAAAAGCTGTTATAAAAAATTATAGCAATCCAGATCTTTACATTACATATGTTCCCTGTGATCCAGAAACAGGATGTGTCGATCTTCAAAAACTTGAAAGTCTTATCTCTTCAAAAACGGCAGTCTTCTATTTTGAAAATCCCGCTTTTATCGGAACCATTGATGTCAATGGCAAAAAAATTGCGGAACTTCTTCATAATGCCGGTGCTCTTATGGTTGTAGGCATTGACCCTTCATCCATGGGCTTATTAACACCTCCATCTCGTTATGGTGCCGATATCGTATGTGGTGATTTACAACCGCTGGGAATGCATCTCTATTATGGCGGTGCCAGAGGCGGCTTTATGGCTGTTCAAGATGACGAAACTTTTGTAAGAGAGTATCCGTCTCGTCTCTTTGGTATTACCCCTACAACTCATAAAGAGTGGGGATTCGGAGACGTAGCGTGGGAACGCACTTCTTTTGCAGAGCGCGAAAATGCCAAAGAATATGTTGGAACGGCGGCAGCCCTTTGGGGAATTACTGCTGGTGTGTACTTAGCTCTCATGGGGCCTGAAGGAATGAAGGAATTGGGCGAGAACATATATATGCGCTGTCAATATCTTATGGAGAAAATGGCCGCTCTGCCAGGAGTAAAAATTCCTCTTCAGGCAACACCTCATTTTAAAGAGTTTATTGTTAATTTTGACGGTACGGGCAAAACAGTGAAAGAGATTAACAAAGCCCTCTTAGATAGGCATATCTTCGGTGGACTTGATCTTTCAACTCTTTTCCCAGGGTACGGAGAGAGTGCTCTTTATAGCGTAACCGAGTGCGTTACACAGAAAGATATGGATACTCTCATCGCGGCTCTTGGCGAAATTCTTGCGTAGAAAGGAAGGAACGCTCATGGGTATGAATATGCAGACAAAATTGAGAGACTTCCATCAGGCTCGATGGGATGAGCCCATCATTTATGAACTCACCACACAAGGTGAGCGCGGTGTCCTTTTGCCGAAAGTAGAAGATGGAATACGTGAAACTGTTAAAGATACGAAAAAGCTTCCTTCTCATATGATTCGTTCAGATAGGGCGGATCTTCCTGAAATGTCACAGATGAGAGTTTTAAAGCACTATTTGCGACTTTCTCAAGAAAACTTGGGTGCTGATCTGAATATTGATATCGGACAAGGAACATGCACCATGAAATATAACCCCAAAATAAATGAAGTGCTGGCACGGAATCCAAAAGTGAGCGAACTTCATCCCTATCAGGATGAGTCAACGGTTCAGGGTGTGCTCGAAGTTATCTATAACATGGATCACGCTCTTCGTGCCATTTCGGGAATGGATGCCTTCTCCCTTCAAAGCGGAGGCGGATCTCAGGCTATTTACGTTATTGGTTCTATCATCAGAGCATGGCTTGAAGAGACGGGGCAGGTTGAAACAAAAGATGAAATTATTACCACAATATATTCGCATCCCTCAAACACTGCTGTAGCTAAATTGAAGGGGTTCAAGATAATTACAATTTATCCTGGAAAAGATGGTCGTCCAGATTTTGAAGCTCTTAAAAATGCTGTCTCTGAAAGAACAGCAGCACTTATGATTACAAACCCTGAAGATATAGGTATATACAACTCTCGAATTAAAGAGTTTACAGACTTGGTGCATAGTGTAGGCGGTCTTTGCAGCTACGATCAGGCAAATCTCAACGGCATAATGGGCATTACCCGGGCGCGCGAGGCCGGTTTCGATATGTGTTTCTTCAACCTGCATAAAACGTTCTCTGCACCTCATGGCTGTGGTGGCCCTGGTAGTGGCGCTGTGGGTGTAACAGAACGATTGAAACCCTTCTTGCCGGTTCCAATTGTGGAAAAAGATAGTGAAACACAACGTTTCTATCTTAAAGATGATCTTCCCTATTCAGTAGGTAAGATTAAGAACTTTTATGGAACGGTTCCTGCGATTCTGAAGGCCTATGCCTGGATTCGAGCCCTTGGTGCTGATGGAGTAAAAGAAGCAGCCAGAGTTGCTGTTTTGAATAATAACTACATGTTTAGAAAAATATTGTCTATTCGCGGAGCTTCTGCACCTTACGCCGAAGGGGAACATCGTATTGAACAGGTACGTTACAGTTGGCAGAAGCTGAAAGAGGAGACAGGCGTAACGACAAGCGACATTCAAAATAGAATGTTTGACTTTGGCGTTCATTATTGGACAAGCCACGAACCATGGCTCGTTCCGGAACCTTTCACCATCGAACCTACAGAATCATACTCTAAGCAAGAATTAGACGAGTTTATCGCCATTACTGAGCAGATTGTCAAAGAGGCATATGAAAATCCTGAATTGGTAAAAACGGCTCCACACAAGAGCACCATTCACCATGTTGATCACGCCTATCTTGACGATCCAGAGAAGTGGGCCATTACGTGGAGAAGTTATAAGAAAAAATATAATGGCTATTTCGAAAAGAAAGAGCTAAAGGAGTAGCAAATTATGAAAAAGTTGGGGCTCATCGTCAATCCAATTGCTGGTATGGGGGGTAAGGTTGGACTGAAGGGAACAGATGGCCCCGATACTATTGCACGGGCCAGGGAGATGGGGGCGACTCCTCATTCCCCTAGTCGTGCAGAGTGTGCGCTATCGCATCTTCTTGAAATAAAAGATGAAATACGTCTCATAACCTTTCCTGGGAATATGGGGGAAAAAGTTGCCATGCAGTGTGGTTTTTCTCCAGAGGTGCTTTTAAGAGAATCTATTTCCGAGCATGTAACAGCTCGTGAAGATACCCTTTTAGCAGCAAAAGAAGCGCTGAAGCAAAATGTAGACCTTTTACTCTTTGCGGGTGGAGATGGTACTGCGAGAGATATATATGAAAGTGTAGGAACTGAACTTACAGCACTTGGAATTCCCTCTGGTGTAAAAATTCATTCAGCTGTTTTTGGCTGTTCACCCCAGCAGGCAGGGGAGCTTGCTAAGTTGTATCTGAATAATAAAAGCACTCAAGAAAAGCTTGCTGAGGTTATGGATATTGATGAAACACTCTTTAGGAAGGGCATAGTTACAGCCAGACTCTTTGGGTATCTAAATATTCCCTTTGAGAAAAGACGAGTGCAAAGACTCAAAGCGGGAAGCGCCCTGTCAGAACAGGTTTCTCAACAGGCTATAGCAGCTTATATGGCTCGTAACGAGATGTACTCTGATACGCTTTATATAGTAGGGCCTGGAACAACCACAAGGGCGTTAATGATAGAACTTGGCCTCGACTTTACCCTTCTTGGAGTCGATGTTGTGTATAACGGAAAACTTATAGCGAAAGATGTTTCTGAAGAAACGCTTCTTAAGCTTTGCTCGCGGTATAAAAAAATAAAACTTATCGTTACACCTATCGGAGGGCAGGGGTTCCTTTTCGGAAGGGGAAATCAGCAGATCAGCCCTCGTGTTCTTCGCTTTTTCTCCCGCAACGATATTTTCATTCTCTCTACGCCGGCAAAACTACATGCATTGGAGGGGGCTCCATTGCTTATGGATACTGGCGATGCGACTATAGATCAGATTTTATCAGGCTATATACGTATCGTTACCGGGTTCAACGAATTCGTGATGTACGCCATAAGTGCAATGTAATAGATAAACGTAATGATGCTCAAGCGAAAGAAAAACCTCAAGGCGGCGTAAAAGCCGCCTTTTTTTATTCCCTTTTTGTTTTTTGCGCCCTTTCAACACACTTATATAGGTGAAGGGGGGTGAAAAAGAATGGCAGCTTATCTTCCATTAGAAAGTCGCCTGCAGCTTCGAGTTAACATCGGTTCTAATGAAAGCGGAGATCCGATTCTTCGTTCCATCAACTTTTCAGGAGTTTCTTCTGATGTTGAAGCTGAAAAGGTAGCAACAATTTCAACAGTGCTCGAATCTCTTCTCGAATATCCAGTAGCAGAGACACGAAAAGTAGATACAGACGTTGTGGAGTAGAGAAGAAACGCAAAATACTATATGATGGGGGTGCATCCTTAAAAGATGCCGCTCCCGTTTTTTCCAGAAAGGAGTGATTTTAGTGAAAACCCTTCGTCTTAAATTTGGTACCGCAGATGGAAAAAACCGAACCCTCTCTCTTCGCTATGCACGTGAAGATGTTACAGATACAGAGGTAAAGGAAGCAATGCAATCCTTAATAGACAACAACATCTTTGTAAAAGGGTTAGCCGCTATTCTTGGGGCTGAGCTTGTAGAGACTACTGTAACCCCTATTATAGAGGGATAAAACGTGGCCTTATGCGGCCGGAATGCACTTCCGGCCGTTTTTTCGTGTTTTAAAAAAAGGGGGGAAATGTATGGAAGACTTATTGGCATCGTGTATTCAAAGCGGTTTTTCGGTGGCTGTAGCGGCATATTTGCTTGTGCGCATGGAAAAGAGGCTTGATGATCTGGCCGGTGCCATCAGAAGTTTGGAAAGTGCAATTACTCATTTGGGAGGAGGGAAACGTTATGAAAAACAAAGTCAATTTAATGCAGCTCACGCCCCATTTTAATCTTAGCGAGTTTCAATGCAAATGTTGTTGCCACGTAAAAATATGGGCACCTCTTCTTCATCATCTCGAAGCGTTGCGACTTTTTTGGAAGAACCCCTTAGTTATTACAAGTGGTTTTCGATGTTTGCGCCATAACAAAAAGGTAGGAGGTGTTGCGCATAGTCTTCACACTCAGGGGCGTGCAGTTGACGTTGTTGTAATGAAATCTCGACAGACATTTTTTTGCAAGTTGGCTAAAAAAGCAGGATTTACAAGCATCATAGCCTACGGAAAAAGAAACTTCGTTCATTTAGCCTTAAAGACAGAAAGGAGTTATCGTGAATGACTGATTCTAAATCTTTAACACTGAAAAATATTATACGAAAGAACATTGATCTTATTGAAAAAACAGCTCGTCGTTATACTGGCCGTGGTGCAGACTTTGAAGATTTACAGCAAGAAGCTTGTCTGGCACTGATTCATTTAGTTCAAAAACGTCCCCTCGAATCATGTAACGACATAGGTGAATATTTACGAAAAAGACTTCCCGGTAGAGTACGAGATGCAGCTCGCCGGCATAGGTATGAAGAGCATAATTGTGCCCTTACTGAAGCTCACGAAGTTTCTATTCCCGCTCCGACGAAACACCTGCCTGTGGATCTCATCGATCTAATAGAGCGCAATTTTTCTAAACTTGATTGCTTTATTATCCAGCATCTTTTTTACGGATACACCCAAAAAGAAATATCGAAAAAGATTAATAGAACGCAGCAATGCGTTCACTATCGAATAAAGAAAATAAGAAAACGCCTTGACGAACTTCTTAGGCGTTATGAATTTTAGAGGGCTTGTTAAAGAGGGAGTTTAGCCACTCCCTCTTTTCTCGCAAATGGGCTATAATCGCATCTATTGTTTCAATAAGCACGTATAACGTATACAAGGTGATAGTATTGAATAAGCATTTCTTAGGCATTCTTTTAGCGTTGGCAACTGGCATTTCGTGGGGGATAGTAAGCCCCATCGGCAGAACTCTTGCCCTTCAGGGTGTCAATATGACAACTGTGATCTTATTGCGTACTTTTTTAGTCGTTATTGGGTGCGGACTTTTTATGGTGTTACGAACCCCGCAACATTTTCGAGTAACTTTACAGAATCAATGTACTCTTTTTATTTACGGGCTTCTATCTGTGGTTTGTACATACACAGGTTTTTTATATTCGTTGAAATACCTTACTGTTTCAGCAGCCCTTATTATTCACTACACCTTCCCCCTTGTAACCCTTATGGGAGGAATTATTATTACGAAAGAACGCCCTACACTGGCACAGGTTCTTTCTTCATTCTTGATTCTTCTTGGTGTCTGGGTTGGAATGTTTTCGGGCAAGGATGCAACACAGGCGCTGCCTTTGGCAGGTATTTTATGGGGCCTCGTTGCTGTGGCTGGCATGGCCGGACAATCTCTTCTTGGTCGTGAAATCGCACGAGAAAACATAATATCACGAGAGAGCCTCATCTTTTATTCCCATGTTTGGGGTGGTCTCTGTATGATTGCCATTAAGCATTTTTCGCATGGATGGGCAGATGTGCCCCTATTGACACTTAAGTCGTGGGGAGCCATAGCTTTACTCTCTTGTGTAGGTAGTCTTGTTGCCTACGCAGCATATTACACTGCTCTGCGCTATATATCGGCAACAGCAGCAAGCCTCGTCTGCACAGTTGAAATAGTTACAGGCATTACTCTTGCTGCTTTTATGAGTAAAGAACTGCCAACGGCATATGAATTAGCGGGAAGCACTATAATTGTTCTTGCCATTGTATTGGCAGCGTTGCCACCCGATCTCTTTCAACGCCGCTTCAAACGAACCCCCAGACAAAATAACGTGTAATAGTAAAGATCAAGAGCGCTTTTTACAAGCGCTCTTTTTATTTGACTTCACTCTTTATGAGTAATAAAATAACTCGAAATAGAGAAAGGAAAAAGATATCTTTATGATAGATTCTTTAATTACATCGAAAACACGAGTTAAATTGCTTTTAAAGTTCTTTCTCAATCCAGAGAATAGATCGTACTTGCGAGAACTTGCCGATGAGTTTGGCGAGTCGACGAATTCTGTGCGGGTTGAGCTCAATCGCCTTACAGATGCGGGGCTTTTAGAGAGCCACGACGAAGGGCGGACAAAGCTGTATAAGGCCAATACCAAACATCCGCTTTTCTCCGAAATACGAGCCATCGTTACAAAAACTCTCGGAATCGACCAGCTTGTAGATCAAGTTATAAAACGCCTCGGAAATGTAGAACTTGCCTTCATAACTGGAGACTACGCAAATGGCATTGACTCTGGCCTTATCGACCTTGTTTTGGTTGGTGAAATTGACAGAGCTTACCTGCAAAGTCTAATAGATAAGCTTGAAAAAATGATTGAGAGGAAGATACGAGTGCTAGTGCTGAAAAGGGATGAGTTGCAAGCGTTACGAGACAGGTTTGAAGGGCACGTGCTTGTGATTTGGGAAGAGAGGAAATAACGTAGCATGGGTAAGAACGAACGCAAGTTTATTCAATCCTTAACATCTTCATTAAGAAATATATCTCGTTCTAGTCTTTTACGTTCTGCAGGAACGTATGGTTTTTTTTCTCTTCTTAACAACGCGATTCCTTTTTTTTTGCTTCCCTTGTTGACAAGATTTCTTAGTCCGGCAGATTTTGGCTATATAGCTATGTTTGGCGTAATGGTTAATCTGACAGTTCCTTTTGTGGGGCTTAACGGGCCAGGGGCATATTCAAGAGCGTATTTTGCTGAGGATCGTTTTGATGCTTCTGGATACATGGGAATGATTCTACTTTTAGTTTTTATAACAGGGGGTATTGTGGGTGGTTTCTTCTTACTATTTCAAAAAGAAATAGGGAATTTAATCTTTTTCCCAATTCAATGGATATGGACAATACCCCTGCTTTCAATAGCGATTGTGATTACACAATTGGTATTAAAATATTGGCAAGTTAGAGAAAAACCTCGTTCCTATGGTATTTTTCAAAACAGTTTAACTTTTATTGAAGCCATCCTTGCTGTCATCTTTATATTAGTCTTTAGTATGGACTGGAAGGGCCGAATAGTTTCAAGAACTTTTGCTACCTGTTTTTTTGCTTTGCTTGGTCTTTGGCTTCTTAGGCGAAATCAAGGAATTGCTTTAAAATTCAACAAACTGTACCTTAGACATGCATTGCTTTTCGGTATTCCTATGATTCCTCATTCTTTAGGAGGAATATTGAATGTTACAATCGACCGAATTTTTATTACAAAGATGGTTGGTGTTTCTGAGACGGGTTTGTATTCTGTAGGGTACCAGATAGGGTCTATTTTGGTCCTCTTGGCGACGGCATTTAATCAAGCTTATTCTCCGTGGCTTTTTAAAAAACTTAATGAAAAAAACCCTAAATATTATAATAAAATTGTAAAAAACACATATGTTTACTTTGTTTTGATTTTGAGCCTCGCTGTTATCATGGGGGCTTTAGCTCCGATAATGCTGAAGATATTAGTTGGAGTGAATTTCCAGGGTTCGTCTATTTTTATTATTTGGATAGCTTTAGGGGCATCCTTTCGAGGGATGTACTATATGGTTGTTAATTATATATTTTATGTAGAAAAAACGTATATTCTTGCAATGGTGACCTTTTTAGGTGCTGTTTTTAATGTTATTTTAAATTATTTTTTTATCAAATACAATGGAGCAATAGGGGCAGCACAGGCGACATCTTTGGTACACTTTCTTACCTTTTTGATGGTGTGGTTTTTATCTGCTAAAGTGTACCCTATGCCGTGGAAAACATTTTTTAGAAAAGAGGACTAATGTGGAAGACCATAACGTTTGTCGAAGTTATTCCCAACGTGGCTGTTTAATAATAAAATGCCAGCAATTTAACTTGTTGAGAGAGCGTTGAAATGGATTGTTTCGATGGGAATCTTGCAATAACTCATAATGAGATAACATAAAAACTAAAAAGAGCAGGTGTGTTTAACATTCTGCTCTGAATAAGGATAGCAAATAAATTGATTGCTTTTAGGGCTTTATTATTTAGGAGGACTAAAACATTATGTTTGAAGACGCGTCTATACTTATAACGGGAGGTACAGGATCTTTTGGCAACGCGTTCGTTCGTAAGATATTAAGATCCTTTACTCCGAAACGGCTTGTGGTTTATTCGCGAGACGAGCTGAAACAGTACGAAATGCAGCAGGAGTTTTCTTCCCCAGCCATGCGGTATTTTATAGGTGACGTTCGAGACAGTGAACGTTTGCATATGGCCATGAGGGGGATTGATTACGTTATTCATGCAGCCGCATTAAAGCAGGTGCCGGCAGCGGAGTACAATCCCATGGAGTGCATAAAGACAAATGTAAATGGCGCTTTTAATGTTATACAGGCAGCCATATCGAATAGAGTAAAAAAGGTTGTAGCACTTTCCACTGACAAGGCCGCGAATCCCATTAATTTATATGGTGCCACAAAACTATGCTCAGATAAACTCTTTATATCCGGAAATAATTTAGTAGGAAGCCAGGATACGAGCTTTGCCGTTGTACGTTATGGAAATGTGGTTGGCTCCCGAGGTTCAGTCATACCTTTCTTTAAAAAGTTAGCCAATCAAAAAGCGTCGGAAATTCCTATAACAGATCCACGCATGACGCGTTTCCTTATAACCTTAGATCAAGGTGTAGATTTTGTATTGAAGGCCTTTCAACGAATGCAAAAAGGCGAAATTTTTATTCCTAAAATACCATCTGCCAAAATTACAGACATAGCAAAAGCAGTAGCTCCTGACATTCCCATGAAAACAGTGGGCATTCGTCCTGGCGAGAAGCTTCACGAAATAATGTGTCCGAAAGATGAGGCACGACTTGCCCTTGAGTTTGATGATTTTTTTGTAATACGACCGAGCCTGATCTTCTCGAAAGACGTGGATTATTCAGTAAACCCGTTAAGGGAAATGGGCCACGCCGTTCCTGACGATTTTGAATACAGTTCAGGGGCAAATCCATATTTTCTTGACGTATCTCAGATCAGAGAGCTTCTACAAAACGAGTAATACCATTTTATTTTAAAGGCAAGGTTGAATCGCATGAAGAAGGTTGTTCTTATAACACAAGCTAGAATGGGATCTACCCGTCTCCCTGGGAAGATCATGACTCTTTTCCAGGGACATCCATTATTGTATTGGTTTTTGAAACGCGCTCAAATGTCCCAGACAGTATCTCAATTCGTTGTGGCTACTACAGAGAGCGATAGAGATGATCCAATACATGATGTTGTTGTTTCTGACTTTCCCGAAATTCATATTACGCGAGGCAGCGAAAACGACGTTCTTTCCCGATACGCGCAAGCCGCCCAAGAAACGAAGGCGGATATTATTGTTCGAGTGACGTCTGATTGCCCATTTCTGGATTGGGAACTTATAGATAGATGTGTCGAACGATTTATAGAGACTGGATGTGATGCCTTGAGGACGCTTAGAGGCGACTTCCCCATCGGTCTTGATGTAGAGGTTTTTTCACGGCACGCATTAGATAAAGCCAATCAAGAGGCGCGACAAGAAGAGGAAAGAGAGCATGTCGGGCCTTACATATATACCAACCCTGGTTTGTTTGGCATATATTGGCTGCACAGCGAAGGATTACATTGGCCTCCCTGCAGACTGACTTTGGATTATCCGGAAGATCTTACGTTGGTCAACATTCTTTACGAGAAGGTTGGTCCTTTAGCTGAGGCGTATAGGTATAGTGAATATTTACAAAGACATCCTGAAGTGGCAGCGATAAATATGAAGTACCTGAAATAGAAGGAGTAGGGAGGTATTTGATTTGAGGAAGCTACACATTCCATCCACTCATAGATATATAGGAGAGGGAGAGCCGTGTTTCGTCATAGCGGAGATTGGAGCCAACCACAACCGCTCGTTGAACCTGGCCAAAGAGATGATAGATGCTGCTGTAGAAGCTCAAGCAGATGCCGTTAAATTTCAGATCTATTCCGCGGAAACTCTCTACTCTCAAAAAACCCCACGCCATTCCAATTACAAGAAGAATTTATGGGAATTAATAAAAGAGATTGAGACTCCTCGGGATTGGCTTTCCGAATTAAAAAGCTATTGTTTGAAGAAAGATATCATTTTTTTTGCTACACCATTTGACTATCAAGCTGTTGACGAACTTGATGAGGTGAGTGATCTTTTTAAAGTCGCTTCTTTTGAGATAGTCGATCTCCAACTAATAGATTATATTGCAAGAAAAGGGAAACCCATCATCATTTCTACAGGTCTGGCTAACATGGAAGAAATAGAGGACGCATACGTTACGTGCCTGAAAGCTCAAAATCCTAATATAGCTTTTCTTCAATGCGCCTCAATATATCCAGCCCCAGCCCGTATAATGAACCTGAAAGCCATGAAGACAATGTCAAAGGGATTTGATGTGATCACTGGACTGTCAGATCACACGCAGGGAATACATATTAGTGTAGCTGCGGCGGCAATGGGAGCCCGAATTATTGAAAAACATTATACCCTTGATCGGAAG
This sequence comes from Aminobacterium thunnarium, assembly GCF_055390565.1. Lineage (NCBI taxonomy): Bacteria > Thermotogati > Synergistota > Synergistia > Synergistales > Aminobacteriaceae > Aminobacterium > Aminobacterium thunnarium. The sequence goes on along the minus strand of NZ_AP042412.1, from coordinate 1,911,149 downwards.
ATGGAAGGACCAGATCATCCCTTTGCTATAGAGCCAGAGGAACTGAAAGAACTAGTCAGGCAGATCCGGGATGTGGAAAGCGCGTTTGGAGATGGTTTGAAGCTTGGCCCGAGTGACGACGAGAAGGAGTATTACCAAAAAGCCAGGCGAAGTATTCATGCCAAGACAGACATCCCGAAGGGAACGATTATTACATCTGAAATGTTGGAAGTGAAGAGACCGGGTTTGGGCATCAAACCCAAGTATATAGATGTGGTTGTTGGGCGAAGGGCTCTTGAAGATATAGAAGCCGATAGGTGGATTACGTGGGACGTTATTTAACATGTTTGAGATGAAGATGTCATATAGACGTGCTACACGTAGCGATTGTTCTCTTATATATGAATGGGCGAATGACAGAACTGTTAGAGAAAATTCCTTTACATCTGATTCGATTGAATACGAAGCACACGTGAAGTGGTTCGAAGAGAAACTGAACAGCGCCACTTCTAGAATATATATAGCCTACCTGAACGCGAGGCCGATAGGGCAGATTAGAATCGAGATTGAAAATAGAAACGCGATAATTAATTACAGCGTCGATAGCCAATGGCGCGGGTTCGGGTATGGAACGTTAATGCTTAAAGAGATCAGTGCGGTGTTGGAGAAAGATGGAGTTACTAACATTGATAGAGTTATCGGAAAAGTAAAGTATACGAATATCCCTTCACAGAGGGCATTTATTAAGGCAGGTTATCTTGAGACCGATGTTGGAGATTATAAGGAGTATTCTAAAGAGATCGAGTGATATCCATGGTAAAGAATAATGGTTCTCATTTTTCTTTTATGGTACAAGCTGGCCCATCGATAGGGGCAGGGCATCTATTCAGAAGCCTCACCCTTGCGAAATGTTTAAAACGTAAAGGTTGCATAATACATTGGATTACAAATGAACATGCTGGCGATGTTCTTCATCAGATGAACGAAAGGGCAGCTATTTGCAGAGATATCTTTGACCCTAGGATGCTAGATCGGCTTCCCCAAACGGATTGCTTTTTTGTCGATAGCTATCTCCCTTCGATCAATTATTTGGCGATGCTCAAAGACAAAGCTCCCTTAGTAATTATGGATGATTTTAGAGATCGACCTGTCGAAGAAATAGCTGATGTTCTTATTAACTATAATCTTGGCGCAGACACGATTCCCTATAAAAAGAGAAAAGATCAACTACGTTTATTGGGTCCCCAATATGCTTTTATTCGTGAGGATTATTGGAGTGTCGAAGCAGAAGATAGGGGATATTGTCTTTTTGCTTCAGGTGCTTCCGACATTCTTGATACGAGTCAGGGCATGGTTCAAATGTGGGATTTTCACTGGTTGCCTTTAGTTATCGCTGTGGGTCCAATGGTTTCAAAAGCGCAAAGGTCACACATAGAAACGTTGTCTGCTGCGAAGTCAAATGTTGCAGTGGTTTATGCGCCTCCAGACTTCCCATCTTTGGTAGCGAAGGCACGTTTTGTAATTTGCACTTCGAGCGTGACAGCCTATGAAGCTCTCTCCGTGCAAAAACCGATATCAGTTTTTCAAGTTGCGGACAACCAGGTTTTGGTCGGAGAAGCAATAGAGGCTCGAGGGGTGGGCAGGAATTTAGGTTTTTGGGGAACATGGGGGACGGCGGATCTGAAAAAAGTTGTTGCGGCCCCTCTTGTGCCCCCTCCTTTCGTGGTAAATCGTTATGGAGCGGAATTAACCGCAGAAATACTTACAAAGTGGTTGGGGGGAGAACGTAAATAACATGAAATATATTCCTTATGGGCATCAGACAATAGATGACGAGGATATTCAGGCAGTCATTAGCGTACTGAAAGGTGACTGGCTTACTCAGGGCCCATTGGTGAGTCAGTTTGAAGAGGCTATAGCGGAATACGTTGGTGTAAGATACGCCGTTTCCTTTGCGAATGGAACGGCAGCGTTGCATGGTGCATACTATGCGGCTGGCCTTCAAGATGGAGATGAAGTCATTACATCCCCTATTACGTTTGCGGCAACAAGCAATGCGGCTGTCTATCTTGGAGGGAGCCCCGTTTTTGCGGATATCTCCCCTGACACCTATTGTATTGACCCCGAAGCAGTATCTCAAAGAATAACATCAAAGACAAAAGTAATAGCTCCGGTAAGCTATGCAGGGTTCCCTGTCGATATCCAGCGTCTTCGCGCCATTGCTGACGAAACAGGAGCTATTATTATTGAGGATGGCTGTCATGCGCTGGGAGCGACCAGAGACGGTCGGAAGGTTGGTTCGGAAGCGGATATGACCGTTTTCAGCTTCCATCCAGTGAAGCATATTACCACTGGGGAAGGAGGCATGGTTGTTACCGATAACCCTCTTTTTGCGGAGCGGCTTCGTCTCTTCCGATCTCATGGGATAACGAAAGATGAAGCAAAAATGGAGAGGCAATCTCAAGGACCTTGGTACGCCGAGATGATTGATTTGGGATATAACTATCGTCTCACTGATCTTCAATCTGCTCTTGGCTTTTCTCAGTTGAAGAAACTCGATCGCTTTCTTGAAAAGAGACGCGGCATCGCTCAACGTTACAATGCGGCTTTAGCCACTGTGGAAAATATAAAAATACCTCCATCTCATTCGGGTCATGCCTATCACCTCTATCCCCTCTGGGTTGAGCCATCGAGGAGAAAACATGTTTTTGAGTTTTTGAGAGAGCATCGCATAGGTGTTCAGGTCCATTATATTCCTGTGTACCTTCATCCCTATTACATGAACACATTTGGATTTAAGAGCGGAGAGTGCCCATGCGCAGAACATTTTTATGCGGGAGAAATCTCTTTGCCAATATTCCCGGCCCTTGCAGAGCACAATGTAGAGTATGTTTGCGATAAAGTAAAGGAGGCTGTTTGTTGAAGAAACAGCCCTTAAAATAATTTGAAATCGATAATATTTTTGCATACAAGAGAAACTGTAGAGGTGAAAAAGTTTTATGGAAAGAGAAAAAATAATGGATTTTTTGAATTCTGTAGAGGACTCTTTGCCAGTTAACCAGTGGAAATGGGATGGAATAGATGTATGGCCATTATTTCGGGTATTGGTATATTTCCAAAACATTCAGAGAGAAGAATCTCCTCAAGCTGATTCAAAATTTTATAGTTGCTATAAAAAAGCCAAATCAGCTTGTTCGTCTCTAGTATCCTACTATAAAGCTTCATTTGTTGACAGAAAAAAATGCGATTATTGTGAGGGAAAAAGAGATATAGTGTTTATAACAGACGCCCTTTCTCGAGTAAAAGCTAATCGTTTTTGGTATTTAAGGGTATATGATCCTATTGCTAAAGCTTTTAAAGCAGGAAATCTGTCGCTTCTCTGCTTAGAATTTACACGGGGGGGGGAATATAGGTTACCGCGTTACTCCCCATCGCGGTTAATAGATAAAGATTTGTTAATGATTAGGTGGACTTCTTCTATTTTTAAAACGGTATGCTTAGATGATTCTTTTCCCTATTTCTTGGAACAAATAAATCTTTTAACAAAAAAAAATGGAGAAGGCCTAAAATTTCCATCGAAGGAAAGGCTTTACTTATTGTTGCGCTATATAAGAAACTTGGCGGAATTTTACAAAAAAATATTTTTAAAGATTACTCCTTCAGTTGGTATGGTTACTTGCTATTATGGTTTAATAGGTATGGCATTTATTTTAGCATGTAATGAATTTGGCATTCCCTCGATTGATATCCAACATGGTGTTCAGGGAGATCTCCACGTTGGTTATGGACGTTGGAACGCCGTCTCCGACGATGGTTATAACTTATTACCGGATTTCTTTTGGTGTTGGTCAGATGATGAAGCACATAATATTTATTCATGGAGCGGTGATAATTCTAAAAGGCATAAGCCAATTGTAGGGGGGAATCTTTTTTTAGAACAAGTACAAAGAGGAGAAATTTTTTTTGAGGAAGAAGAGAATCTTAAAAAGGAAATTAATAAAAGTTTCTTCAAGAAACATATATTGGTTACCCTTCAGCCGATAAATTACATAGAAACACTTAATAAACTTTCTAATTGTATAAGGAATAGCCCTAAAGAGTGGATGTGGTGGATTAGATTGCATCCAGGGATGCTTTTTAAAAAAGGAGATGTTATGCGGTTTTTGGAGAAAAAAGTGAATTCATTCAAAAACATCAATATCGCTAAGGCTACGGATTTGCCTCTTTATCTTTTACTAAAATATATGGATGTTCATATTACCTCCTCTTCTTCTTCTGTAATTGAAGCTGAAGAATTTGGAGTGCAATCGATCATTATTGATCAACTTGGAGCTTCTTATTATAAAAAACAAATAGAACGTCAAAAAGCAATATATAGAAGAGATGACAAATCTATTATTAATGCTCTTTTAAAGATAGAAAGGAATGGGAGCTTACACAAGACTACAAATAAGGGAAAAACTCAGGAAACTATAGCTAAAATAATGAATTTAGTGTATAACCATGGACACAAAAATTTAACCTCATAAGCAGAAAAAAAGAATCCTTATAATAATGCATGGTGTGTATTGAGTCTTTTCATTCTATTTTGAAAAAAGAAAAAATCAATATCCTAGAGAAGGATATTTAGTGTTGTCCGAAAACTCTCTTTGTATATATCATCTCTAAATATAACAGGAAAAGAGTTCACGATGCTTTCGACTATTTGCATGATATCCCTTAACAAAAAAGCGCGGGAAGTAAATCTTGTGAGTTTTTGTTATTTAAGGTATATCTCATTCTTAAATTAAGATATACATAATTTTGCAAAAATAGGGGATGAGTAAATGATTTTACAAGGATACTTTGAACGAGTTAAATTAATTATAAGTTTTTTTTTTATTATCCGAAATTTTTACACGGCATCGTTCCTTTCTGCCATTGTTAAAAAAGAGGTTAATGACATTGAGTTTTTGCCATGTAAACCTCGACTTGTTCCTTATGTTGCCAATCTTTACTCGTTATTTCATTCCGGCCTAAATCTAGGAAAAGCAAGACGTTTGTTATTATATTTATTAGGCCAAAAGGTTTGTATAGTTGTCTGCGATCGGCAAACTCAAAAAATAGTTGGTTATTCTTTGTTCTATTTTAATATTCGTGATTGCAAAGAACGAACGATACACGAGGGGGATACTGGCCTTTTGTCAGAATTTAGAGGAAGAGGTCTTGGTACAGAGTTGAGACGTCATGCGCTTTACCATTTTGCTCGCAGCTCTTTTTTGAAAGGGGTATCTTCTCGTGTTAGTTTAAATAATGTAGCTTCTCTTAAGAGTAACAAGAATCTTGGTTTTGAAGTAGTAGAGAAATATTTTGATCCCTGCATGAACGAAGAAAGAGTCTACCTCGTTTGTGATTTAGAACCATATCGTGAAAAAAGAAAAGTGCGTGAATAATGTAAAGTAATGAAAGGAAATGGTACATATGATGCATGATACTCTTGCTGCAGCTTTGGTCACACAGCGATCGGCTTTATTTCTTGATGGTTGGTTACGTTTTAATGAAGAAAAGTGGGGATATAAAGCTGAAAGGGTGTTTTATGAATTACCAGGGAAAGATCTTCCTAAATTAGAAGCAGTTTTTTATTTAGATAAACAGGGACATGTAGTTTTGCCACCAAGGAACCCTTATTTACCGTTGCAGTTTTTCCCTACCCCGACAGAGCAACTTCATAGGCTCTCTGCACAGTGGGTACAAGTGGCAGGATTGCTTGCTACCGATTTGTTAAAAAGAGGTTTTCGGGGAACGATAGCTTTCCCTCCCGGTTTCATAGATGGTCGGGTTTTTCAGTGGAACGGATTAAATATTGGAATAAAATATACTTTTGCTACATTTTTACCTGTTAACGTTGAAATTTCGGATTCCAGTGTTCGTAAAAATATTAAGAAAGCAACACGCGAAGGATATAATGTTAAAGTGACACAAAACTGGGATGATGTGTATTATTGTTTGTCAAAAACTGAAGAAATAAAGAAGTTTTCACATATGACCCCTCCAGAAGATCTTCTTTTATGTTCCCAGTACTTGGGAAAAGAGTCTGTTCGCGGATACGTTTGTTATACCCAAGAAGGCGAACCTGTCTCTGGACAAATAAAATTATTTCTAGCTGATGGAGTTTCAATTGATTGGTCCGCAGGCAGTGATCGCCAGCATATTAAATTGGGTGTTAATCAATTAACGTATGCTGAAAGTTTTAAAGATATGGCCAAAAATGGAGGAAAACTTTTTGATTTCGTAGGTGGCAATATAGAAGCTGTTGCTAATGCGAAAGCTACATGGGGATTCCCTCTAATGCCTTATCTTACGTTAACACACGATAGCGTTGCTAGAAAAATATATCGAGTAATAGTTCCAAAATCTATAAAACCTGTAATTCGTAACTTTTTCAAGGGATTTTAAAAAAGGATAAGCTATGATTAAGATAGATGTGCCTATTGGCTTTAAAGAAGAAACGAAGTATATTCTAAAGGTCATTTTTGAAGATTTTTTAGGTGTGCCATATAGCCTTTCCCTTTCAGACGGAAAGTATTTTGTTGTATCTATGAATAACAGTCAATGTAAGATAAGTGTTGAGGGAATGTTCCAAGCTGTGAATCCATGGAGTAGTGAAGAGAAAATTAAGCCAGTGCCTCTTTACATGGTAAAAACTCCTATTTTGAGTGGTAGAGATGATTTAAGTTCTATAGAAATACCTTTATGTGGCATAGATATAGGAAACCCCCTTTTAGAGATTAATAAAGAACAAATTTGTCTAAATTTTGACCTTTTTGGAAGTGCGTTCTATTTCCTTTCTCGCATGGAAGAGTACGTAAGCACAGAGCGAGATTGTCACGGGCGGTTTCCAGCTATAGCATCACATGGGTATAAAAATAATTATTTACATAGGCCAGTTGTAAATGAATATATTGAAATTCTATGGTGGTGTATGAAAAAGCTCTGGCCTAGATTAGAGCGCAAACAAAGATCATTTGCTATGAAGTTGACCCATGATGTTGATTCCCCTTTTGAGAACGTGTTTAAGCCTTTATGGGCATGTGTAAGGTCTTTGGGCGCTGATATTATAAAGAGACATGATTTGACACGTGCTATTGATAGGACATTACGTTGGATTGACGTTAAAAAAGGACACGTAGAACGTGATCCTTTTTATACTTTCAAGTTGATTATGGATATAGGAGAATCTGTTGGAAGCAAAGATGCTTTTTACTTTATTCCTCTCAATAAGATTCATTTTGATGGGGATTATGACATTAAGCACCCAAAGATAAAAAACATTATAACGTTCATTCATAATCGAGGGCATGAAATAGGCTTCCACGGTAGTTATGAGACATATCGCGATTCAATGTTGACACAGAAAGAAAGTGCTACTTTGCAAGAAGTATGTGCATCTCTTGGCATAGAACAGCCGGTATGGGGTGGACGTCAGCATTATCTGCGATGGGAGGCTTCTACGACATGGCGTAATTATACAGAGGCTGGGCTAAATTATGATACGACGCTTTCTTACGCGGATTATGCTGGTTTTAGATGTGGTACATGTTATCCCTTTCAAGTATATGATTTAGAGAAAAGAAAACCATTAAATTTATGGGAACATCCATTAACGACAATGGAGTGTTCTTTGTTTGATGAAAGATATATGAATCTTCCGTATGATGAAGCCTTTGATTATGCGAAGAAATTAAAAAATATCTGTAAAAAGTACAATGGTGAGTTTGTTCTACTCTGGCATAATAGCCATTTTGTTCTTCCAGAAGAAATAGAATTTTATAAGGAGCTTGTTATGTGGTAGTTTTTGGTTTCTTTTTCAAAAAGGACAAAGGTCTTTATAGCCATTCCTAAAAATAGCCATATGTAAGGGACCATAGTTTGCTTTCTTATAACGTGATAAAGTGGATGGGGGAATCCCAGTCAGTATGATTGGCTTCCGCCAATTCGAAAATGAGTAGATTTACTCTGTCCAAGAGCAGTAGTGGAATAGAGGCAGCGACTTTTGAACTGACTAAAGAGAGCTCGTATATTTTTTCGTCCATTTCTTTTCCTACGTGTGACTGTTTCTGATTGTAATATTTTACCCAGTTTGTAGCGGAAATCATAAAGGTTTTACGAGATGTGATGTAGGGAACGTAGGAATATACAATTCCTTATCATCAGTACGATGGCTTCGCTCTCCAAAACCTTGGACTCCCTTCTACCCTTTAAGGATGGAGAGGAGCGTAATGACTTTTTCTTCCATGACGGCTCTCTTCCTGCTTCATCCCCCGTCTCCGAACACACTTCCATAGCGGAAATTTCTTAGCAAGTGATATCAGCCCAAAATGGTGCACTGATAGTACGTATATCCCAAAGGGTCAAAGGGGCTGGATATACCTTACATTCGCAATGGACATTCACAGCAGGAAGATGATTATCGGTTATACGTATGGCATGGCACACCATTCATGAGCAACGATTTAGCCGTCAAAGCAGTGAAAAATGCATGCGTAAAAGTGAAAAAACGAGCAGTATTATATTGCACAGTGATCTAGGAATTCAATATACAGGCGGTCTTTTTGAAAGCTATCTTTGCTCTAAGGGCATTATTCATTCTTTTAGCAGAAAAGGGAATCCTCTATGATAATGCCTGTGTCGAGCCTTTTCTTTACTGTTTTAAAGAAAGAAGAAGTCCATCACCGTAGATATCAATACCATTTGGCTTTGCTTGAGAAGTGCTCTTTGAATATATTAAACCGTGGTACAACAGGAAAAGGATTCATGGCACTATCAACTACATAACGCTACAAGCTTTGTAAGATGTTGCATAGAGAAAACGCTATAAATAAAACTTTATGTGCCTACACTTTTATTTGTTTTTTTACTTGAGCTAATTAAAAACAAAGTAAAAAAAAAGGAAGTCGTATGGCTGAATAAAAGCTACTGTATCTGTTGAAACTCTAAGAAAGAGTGCAAGAGCAACAAAAAAAAATAAAGGCGTATTTTTGCTTTTCCTAATAACTCCTTTTATTATTAAAAAAATGATGAAGACACTACTTATCCCAACTCTATAATGAAGCTGCAAAAATGAATTATGTAGGTTAAAATGCCAACGCCCCATAAAAGGATCATCTTTAATGTTAAAACCAAAAATAATGTCCTTTACGTTTTTTAAGTTATCGAAATAGTTCTTAATTATACTTATTCGGTGACTTTCACGGAGCCCTTCATATGAAAATCTTCTAATAACTCCCTTAATGCTAGCTTCTTGGAAGTGTATAAATAGAAACATTAACAATGTAAGAGAAATAAATACTCCAAGAACGTAAAAAAGTTTTTTCCAGTTTTTTTGATCGCGAAAATTACAAAATATTATTCCACAAAATAAAATACCAGTTGCTGTTATCCCGCTTCTGCCTTGAGCCCAAATTGATATTAAAAAACTAAAAAAAGCAGGCCAAAGAGGGTAGTTGTGACGTATTTTCTCTTGTGTAAAAATAAAATAAAAAAGAGAAGTCCCTGTTAAAACTAGCCACGAAAAAGTATTTCTACTCGACTTGGGGAAAAATTGATTAGGGTTTACGCCGTATAACATTAAAAAAAAACAAAGAGTAAAAAGCCCAATTAAATAAATTTTAGGTACTTTTTTTGATATAGGTTCTTGATTTAAAATATATGCAAGACATATGTTAAGAATTGATAACGCTACCAAGTGAAAACTCTCTACAAGTTCTTGCCCCTGTACTATGGAAGAACTAAGAATTGTAATGGAGAAAAATAGGGTAAAGAAACATAACGAGGCGATATTCTCAATTTTTTTTTGGGTGGCAAAATATGCCAGAATAAAAAAAGGAGACATTATTATTACACATTTAAAAAATATAGATTTATCGAGGTATAAAAAGAAAATGCTTATTAAATATATCAATAAAAAAATAGCCAATGCTTTTTGTCGAAGTTTATGCGTTTTTTCATTTAGCATAGATGAATAATCCTTCCTTATTGACTTTTTTGTATATAAAAATTAATAATTTAGTGCTATTTAAAGACTTTTTTATACGCTGCTTCTATAATCTCCACAGTTTTTCGTGCCTCTCGCCCTGTAACTATAGGATACGCTTTGCCATCTAGAACATCTATAACGTGCCCATAGTAATCAAGGTGTCCAGAACCATAGACACTCTTGGGGGTAGTGTTAACGGCATTAATGGCTTCGTCCATGGGATCGTTATCGGCAAATTGCCACGTTTCAATTTTATTCATGGCAACCCCGCCAATTCGTACAGTTCCCTTTTCTCCGAGAATAGTGATGCTGCCTTCAAGGTTTTTCGGATAGGTAAGTGTCGTGACATTTATGGAGCCAAGAGCACCACTTCTGAATTTAATATTCACAACTATAGTATCTTCTGCTTCAATTCGCCGTGCGAGAGTAGAACTAAAGGCACTCACCTTTTCTACAGAGCCACCCATCCACTGAACCATATCCACATAATGAGCGGCCTGATTTGAAAGGCATCCGCCGTCAAAATCCCAAGTTCCTCTCCATTTGGCTTGGTCATAGTAGTCTTGTGGGCGGGTCCAGAATACATTAGATGTAATCATATAAATCTGACCAAAGCGATTAGCTTCAAGAGCTTTACGCAAAAGTTGAATAGTCTTATTAAAACGGTTTTGTTTCACTACAAGATAATAGACGTGTGCTTTATCACATGCTTCTATAGCTGCATCTACTGATTTTAAAGATGTGCCTGCCGGTTTTTCGCTAAGAACATGTTTCCCTGCATGTGCTGCCATTGTCACATGGTCTGGATGAAGACCGGAAGGAGTACAAATCGAAACGATGTCAAACTTTCCATCGTTGAGCATTGATGCATAATCGTAATATGGAACGCACCCTGTTTGAGAAGCCACAGTATCGGCCTTTTCTCGAACAAGATCGCAACAGGCAACAATTTCTGCTTTGCCTTCTTCTTTTAATTTTGCTAAAGCTTCTATATGATTTTTACTTATTCGGCCGCAGCCAAGCAGGGCAAATTTATACATAATGGATAACTCCTTTTTATAAAATATGCAAAGTTTCTAATGCTTCTGGTTTTATATTAAGAATTTGACTCAAAATATTCTTAGTATCGAAGATTAATTGAGCATTCTTTGCAATAAGCTGATAATCAACATTTTCTTTATGAGCTGTTGTGATGATTACTACATCTGCTTTTTGTATAACTTCTTTTGTAAGAGGTGTAGAAAGTACTTTTTTGTCATTCCATATTACAGAGGGGCAACAAGGGTCGTAATAACTAACGATAGCTCCCTTTTTTTCAAGAAGCTGCCAAATCTTTAGGGCTGGAGATTCTCGAAGGTCGTCAATATCTCCCTTATAAGCTACACCACAAAGAAGAACAGTGCTGTTTTTAAGGGGCTTAGCCCGTTCGTTAAGAAGGTTCATAAGCCGTTCTACAACGTGTTCAGGCATAGAGTCGTTAATTTCTCCCGCAAGTTCAATAAGACGAGTATGGTAATCATAGGCTCTTGCTTTATAAGTGAGATAGAAAGGGTCTATGGGGATACAATGCCCACCGACTCCAGGCCCTGGGAAGAAGGGGACAAAGCCAAAGGGTTTTGTTGAAGCTGCATTGATAACTTCCCACACATTAATGCCCATTTTATCGCATACTATAGCCATTTCGTTAGCTAGAGCGCAGTTAACAATACGGAAAGTATTTTCAAGAATTTTCGTCATCTCTGCTTCTTTAGGAGAAGAAACAGCAAAAACAGGAGCATTGAGTACTGCTTCGTATAAAGCCTTTGCATGTTCTGTGCATAAGGGTGTGCATCCACCAACAACTTTAGGCGTGTTTTTAGTTTTATATAAGTGGTTCCCGGGGTCAACGCGCTCTGGAGAAAAAGCTAAATAAAAGTCTTCACCTACTTTTAAACCTTTTTCTTCAAACAGAGGTAAAAGCACTTCTTCTGTTGTGCCAGGATATGTTGTTGATTCTAAAACTATAAGCATTTCTTTATGTATATGATTTGCTACAGATTGTGCTGAACTCACCACAAAAGAAAGATCAGGCTGTTTAAATACATCTAATGGAGTAGGCACACAAATAGCAATGACGTCACATTTGCCAATATCAACAAAATCACTGGTAGCATGCAAGTGCCCCGAAGCGACTAACTCTTTAAGCTCTTGGGGAATAATATCCCCTATATAGTTTTCTCCCTTGTTTACTTTCTCGACCTTCTCCGATTGAATATCAAAACCAGTTACGTGAAATCCGGCTTTTGCTTTTTCAACTGCTAAAGGAAGGCCAACATAACCAAGGCCAATAACACCAACAGAAGCAGTTTTTGATTTAATTTTTTGAAGTAACGTCATATTTACACCTCTATATGCAAAAATAAAGTTTATCTATTTATCAAAAAAGATTTGATTTTCTATAAGCTGTTCTTCTGGAACGTCTCGTAAGTATCGAGCAGGTGTTCCGGCAACGATAACCCGAGGCGGAATGTTTTTTGTAACAATAGATCCAGCTGCTATTAGAGCATCTTCCCCTATTTCTAGACCAGGTAACAGGGTCGCGTTGGCTCCTATTCGTGTCCCACGACGAAGGGTGGGGCCTGCAAAATAATTTTTACGTTCTTCCGTTCGCCCAAGAAAATTATCATTTGTAAAAGTTACTTCAGGGGCAATAAAACAGTAATCTTCTATAGTTGACATAGCTGTTATATACGCTTCTGTTTCTATTTTGCACTTTCGGCCAATGGAAACTTTATTTTCAACAGTAACACCTCGTCCAATAATAGTGAGCTCGCCTATTTCGACATCTTCTCGAATAGAAGCCATATCACCGACAAAAACTTGATCGTGAAGAACAGCGCCTCGATAAACAATACATCCTGCTCCAACTGTAACGGCCTTTCCCAAAATAAGAGGAGGTAGTTCTCGTTCTTCACCTGTTGTAGCAGAAAGAGAGGCCTTTGCCGGTTTTTTGCCTAAAACGACGTTATCCATTATCTTACAGAAGCTTTCTATATGTACACCTGAATGAATGATGACATTATGCCCGATTTCAACGTTGTCTTCTATAACGACATTTGATTCTATGATGACGTTGTGGCCTAAAGATACATTTGTACCTATTTGTGCCTGAGGAGAGATTAATTTATATTTACTATTCTCCATATTTTACGCTCCTTCTCCGAGCAGTTTCTTGTAAAAAGCCAGAAGCTTCTCATTTTCTTTTTCCCAATTATAGGTGTTTTGCACAGCTTTAAGCCCATTTTCCCCCATTTTTTCTGCCTCATTTGGGTGGTTTAAAATCCATTCCATTGCCTCGGCAATCTCTTGGGGACACAGAGGATTTACAAGTAATCCACATTGAGCTCCTTCTATGATCTGACGCCATAAAGGGAAGTCTGATGCTATAACAGGAATACTAGCAGACATATATTCGAATAATTTTACTGGATAGGCGTCAACGTAATTAAGAGTTGGGTGTAATAAGACAAGTCCTGCTTTTGCCTTCGCCAATATTTCAGTAACTTTTTCCCTACTTACAAGGCCTTCATATTGCACCTTTCCCCATCCGTTAAGAGATTTCACTTGCTCATATAAACTTTCTGGGCTAAATTTCCCGCCAAGTATAAGTTTTACATGAGTTGATTCTATGTGTTCTATTGCTTTTATCATTTCGCTGATGCCGCGAATGGTAGTTATCCCACCTATGTAGGCAAAGTAAGGATGTCGATTTGCATAATTTTTAGTCTCTATAGAAGCCAATTCTCCTAGTAGTGGGAAATTTTGAACTAATATCGTTTTGTAAGAAGGAAAACGTTTTTGTATTAATGGAGTTACGACGATTACTCCATCAAAAAATTTTGTTCCTACCCATTCAATAAATTCAGCTATAGAAGCAACAATTTTTCGACTCCATAGCGGAAGCCAACCTTTTGTTAATATTTGGCGAGGAAGGTCTTCATGCACGTCGTATACTACCTTTTTCCCCATAAGTTTAAGTATAAGCCCCATAAGGATAAGTTCAGGATCATGAAAATGATAGAGAGAAGCTTTTAGTTTAAGAGCTTCTTTTAGTGCATGCCATTGACCACGTGCCAGACGGAGAAAACGGCTATGTTCTTTGGGGATGAATTTTATATTCACAGAAACGTCTGTTAGAGGCATAGAAGTTTCTGGAGCAATCAGAAACACTTCATAGCCTGACTGACTCAATGATTGGCATTCTTTTATAAAAATTCGAGTATCGTATGCAGAGTGCACAGTTGTAATGTGACAGATTCTTTTTCCCATTGTTTTTGGAAGACCTCATTTATTTAAATATGACATAATGTTTTTAACGATAACTTTAGCGGCTTTCCCATCTCCATAAAGATTCTCTGGGTATATGGTAGACTTATTTTTTAAGAAATAAGGTAAAAGTTCTTTTGCTTCATTTGCAGACACAAGTTGATTCCAGCCTGATTCTATGATTTCTCTCCACCCTGTATCGGGCATAATTACAGCGGCTTGTTTTTCTGCAAAGTAGGCTTCTTTTTGTAGGCCGCCACTATCTGTAATTACATTTGTGCATCCTTCCAGAAGTCCCATAAGTTCTAAATAACCGACGGGTGGAATGATATTCATAAAAGTTAGGTATTTAGTAAGGTTAAATTCTTCTATGCGGTTTCGGGTTCTTGGGTGCATTGGAAAAATCAAAGGGAGTTTCGTTTCTTCTGTAAAACCTTTGAGCCCTTCCAGAATAGAAACGAGATTTTCTTTATTATCTACGTTAAAGTCTCGATGAAGAGTTATAAGCGTATATTTGCCCTCTTGAAGATTGAAATTTTGCAGCATTTTCTCTTTTAAAAAACGAGGTTTCATTTGGAGAAAGAGATCGTACATAATATCTCCAGAAATAAAAACCCCCTTTGTTATATTTTCTTGCTTAAGGTTTTGACTGGAAAGCTCAGAGCAACAAAAGAGAAGAGAGGACATATGGTCTGTTACGACTCGGTTTATCTCTTCAGGCATGTTTTTAGGTTCTTGCCGAATTCCTGCTTCAATATGAGCTATAGGAATCTTAAGTTTAGCAGCAGCTAATGCTCCAGCTACAGTGGTATTTGTATCTCCATATACAAGAATCATATCAGGTCTTTCTTGAAGAAGTATATCTTCAAATTTATCTAGCATTGCTGCAGTTTGTTTGCCGTGGCTAGAAGATCCGATTCCTAAAAAGTATCGAGGAGTTGGAATTTGTAGCTCTTGAAAGAAAAGATCTGATATGTTGGCATCATAGTGTTGGCCAGAATGGACCAAGACATGGTTCCATGCGTTAGTTTTATATACTTCAGATGCTATAATGGCTTCTTTTATAAATTGAGGGCGTGCCCCTACGAGTGAAATAACTTTATTCATTTAGAATTTATCTCCTGTTCTTTACTAACATAAAAGGCTCTTTATAGTTTTTAAAATAATTTTTATATCCCCTTTTACAGACCTATTTCGTACATACTCGGTATAATACTTAAGCTTAATTGGAAGTATCTCTCGTATGTATGTTTCTTCTGGATTTCTTGATTCTTGTAGTAGCGTATTTTCGTCTTTAAATTCAATTGAAGCTAAATCAGTAATTCCAGGAGGAACAGAAAATATTATCTTCCGCATTGAATCAGGGTAATGTTCTACATATCGAGGTACTTCTGGCCGAGGCCCTACAAGGCTCATTTCTCCTTTGAGCACATTGATAAGTTGCGGAAGTTCATCTAATTTATACTTCCTTAAGAATTTTCCAGGTCTGGTGACTCTTATATCTTCTGCGGTTGTGAGTTGTAATCCTTTTTTTTCAGCATCTGGAACCATTGTTCGAAACTTATATACATAAAAATGTTTCTCTTTATGTCCCACTCTTTTTTGCTTAAAAAGCGCCGGTCCCTTAGAGTCTAACTTGATCCATACGGCGATAAAAAAAAATATTGGAACTAATATAAGAAGCCCAGGTATAGCAAGGGTCAAATCAAAGAGACGTTTTCTTTTCATGATAATAATATAGATCTAACCGTTTTAATTACTTTATCGACATCTTCATCAGTCATTTTCGAATAAATCGGAAGACTCACTGCATTTTCATATGCATGTGTGGCTTCTGGAAAACTATTATTTTGTAAGTGATATGTGTTCTGCCAATATGGTTGCATATGCAGAGGTATAAAGTGGACACTGCAACCTATTCCGGCTTCAGACATTTTTTGAATAAAAGCATTTCGCTGAATGGGGGCGTCTTGAGTAAGTCTAATAACAAATAAATGCCAAGCATGGTCTTCTCTTTCATCTGGAGAGTGGGGAAGAATAATGGGAAGATCATCAAAGGCTTGAAGATATCGTTTCGCAATGGCAGCTCGCTTTTCTTTAAACGATTGAGCTTTTTTGAGTTGATGAATGCCAATAGATGCAGCTATATCTGTCATATTGTATTTAAAACCAGGGGCAACTATTTCATAGTACCAAGATGGTTTTTCAGAAGTATACCGGTCAAATGCGTCACGATCAATTCCATGAAGCCGCATTATACTGCAACGTTTTGCTATCTCGGGATTGGCTGTGACAACCATTCCTCCCTCACCTGTGGTAATAGTTTTTGTTGCGTAGAAGCTAAAAACAGCAACATCAGAAGATAATGTTCCTACATACTTATTTTGATAACGTACGGGAAAAGCATGTGCAGCGTCTTCAATTACCTTCAAACTATATTTTTTGGCAAGAGATAGCACGGAATTCATATTACAGGGTAATCCTGCTATATGAACAGGGATGATAGCCTTTGTGTGAGAAGTTATAGCTTTCTCAATAAGGTCGGTATTGATATTGAGCGTTTGGGGATCAATATCAACAAAAACCGGATGCGCACCTACATAACGAATAACTTCTGCTGTGGAAGTGAAAGTATATGTTGTTGTAATCACTTCATCTCCAGATTTGATTCCAACTGCTTCTAATGCCAGATGCAGCCCGGCAGTGGCAGAACTTACTGCTAAAGCTTGTATATTTCCGCCTAAATAATTTGCAAAATTTTTTTCAAACTGGCGAGTTTTAGGCCCTGTCGTTAACCAGCCGGATTGTAATGAATCAACAACTTCATTTATTTCTTCTTGACCGATATCGGGTAAAGCAAACGGCATAAAGTTTTTATTTTCCACAGTAATCACCTTTCTTAATTTCATGTAAAAAAGAAGCAGCTAACACAGGATATGTGTGGTGTTCTAAAACATATTTTTTGCCTTTTTCTCCCAAATGACATCGTTCTTCTTCTGGCATATTGTATATTTTTAGAATCGCTTTTGCGATAGCTTCTGGATCCTCGGGAAGGATAGATAAACCACACCCAACTTCTTTTACGGGGTCGTTTCCAGCATCTATCGCATTAATTATAGGTCGTCCCGACATCATGTAATCAAATAATTTATTCATTGATATTCCGTATCTATACAGGTTGGTTCTCTTAGCAGCAATAAATAAACATCTCATATTATCCAACAATAAGGGAATGATAGTTTTAGGTATTGGCGGTAAAAAGAAAATGTTATTTAGTTTAAGTTTTTTTGCTTGATTTATTAACCTCTCTTTTTCTGGGCCTTGCCCCACAAGTACGATTACAATTTTCTTCTCTTCAAGTAGTGAAGCCGCTTGTACGAGATATTTTAATCCATTGGCTAAGCCGTGACTCCCTGCATATCCTACGAAAAAAGAGCCTTGATGTTCTTGAAAAAACGTTTGATGTTCTGGCGGTAATTTAATATTGTTGTTTTTCCATTCGTCTATGTTAATTCCATTAGGAACATGAACAAATTTCTTAGGGCACATTCCTCTGGTTTCTAAATGTTTGTTCGCAAGGGGGAGAATAGAAACAATTTTATCTGCATGTTTGCATGCATAATCTTCCCCGCGTTGCATTACCCATATGAAGGGATGTAAAGGCGACATGTGCCCAATTTCCATTGGGGATAATGGCCATAAGTCGTGAACTTCAAAAATAAGTTTAGCATCAAAACGCTTAGCAATATGGTGCGCAGGGAAGATATCCAAAGGGTATGTAGACGATGCTATTATTACGTCAGGACGGTCTTTATTTGCTATTTGACGCAAATATTTGTATAGCTTCGCGACAAAGCATAGCATATTCTTAACTCTGCCCAATCCGTTACCAGTATATGAAGGTGTTTTTAACCATACATAACGAATTCCATCTATTTTCTCTTCTTGAATAGAAGATGTTATGTAAGGTTGTTGGGAACGAAGATGAGAAAAAGATGCAGCTACAATTGTAACTTTATGACCAAGTTTTAACCATTCTTTTGCCATATAGTAAGGACGATATTCCATTCCCATTGCAGGAGATCCCGCGTAGTGATTTATAAGTAAAATATTCACTTTTAACTCCATTCTTTAACTTAACTTTTTTATAAGGTAAAAACTATGGTTTTCTTCTTTTTCTAATTGGAATCCCATTTTTTTGTAGAAATTTATGGCCCTTTTATTTGTATCTTTCACCGACAAGCCATATTGAAGTACCCCTTCTAAGTGTTGTTCAAAAGTACTGACAAGTGTAGAAGCTAAATCTGTTCCTTGCATATTTTTCGAAACCGCAATTGATAAAAGACGAATAGATTTCGAAGAAGAGGTTTGAACTTCTTTTTCTATTGGTTTATTCTTCATTTGTTTTACACGGTATAAAGCATCTATATATAGAGATGGTATACATATAGTAGATGATAAAATCATCAAAAGATTTTTCTTAATAAAATTATTTTTACATGTTTGTAGCTTTGCGGAATCTCCTCCCATAACAAATCCAACTACATTATTTTCTTGAAGTGCCACAAAGAACAAAGAGGTGTCTAGAAAAGATTCATAAAATTTCTTTATAATAAATATAGGATAATGCCCTAAAAAATGATCTCGAAATTGCTCTTTGTGAAGAGATGCAATTCCTTTTATATCCCCAATTGTTGCTTTTCTAATAACATAAGGCATAGTAAAATTAAGCCTCCTTAAGAAAAAATTATTCTTTAAATTTATAGCGTGGCACAATTTCTTTTAGAGTTAAAATAATCTCTTGTTTGTTGCAACTTGAAGCTGCTTCAAATAAAGATGTAAGTTTGCCTTCCATATCCTTTGGCAAATCATTGCTTTTTGCTTCATATATTTTTTTATGATGAGTTGCTGTTGTGCCTTCTTCCGCTGTAAGAAGCTCTTCATACAACTTCTCGCCAGGGCGTACGCCAGTATAGATAATTTCAATCTCTTCAGATTCAAAGCCTGAAAGGCGAATAATGTCTTTAGCTAAATCAACGATTTTAACAGGTTCGCCCATGTCGAGAACGAAAACCTGTCCGTTTTTGTTCATGCCTCCCGCTTGTAAAACGAGCTGCGCCGCTTCGGGTATTGTCATAAAATATCGTGTCATTTCAGGGTGGGTTACTGTTACAGGGCCACCCTTTCTGATCTGCTCTCTGAAAATAGGAACAACGCTGCCGCGAGAACCGAGAACGTTTCCAAAACGCACAGATATAAAGTGTTGCCCCTCTTTTGCTTCTTTGGCAGCTTTTCGTACCACCATTTCTGCCACCCGTTTAGAGGCGCCCATAATAGATGTGGGGTTTACTGCTTTGTCTGTAGATATGTTAACGAAGTAATGCGTATTGAATTTTAGAGCGCATTTTACGAGGTTTTGTGTCCCCCCGATATTGTTTAAAATAGCCTCATCGGGGTTGCATTCCATCATGGGCACATGTTTGTGGGCAGCTGCATGAAAAACGACTTCCGGTTTGTATTTTTCAAAAAGCTTTTCCATTTTACTTTTGTTACGAACATCAGCTACAAGAATTTTATACGGTATGGCATTGAATTGTTCTTTTATCTCTCTTTCTATGTTGAAAAGACTATTTTCTCCGCGTCCAAGAAGAATAAGAAGCTTGGGTGAAAAATGACAAACCTGACGACATATTTCAGAACCAATAGATCCGCCGGCACCTGTTACGAGAACAACTTTATTTGCAATATACCCCGCTATAGAGTCAAGATCAAGTTTAACAGGTTCTCTGCGAAGAAGGTCTTCTACTTCTACAGGTCGTAGAAGCGAAATCGACACTTTACCGCTCAACACTTCATATATACCAGGAATAATTCTATATTGAACTTTTGTCTTTTTTGCTATTTCCACTATTCTGCGTACTGTTGAGCCTGGGGCTGATGGCATGGCGATAACAACTTCTTCTATGCCGTGATTATGAACAACGTTTTGAAGGTCTGCAATTTTCCCAAACACATCAAGCCCTAAAAAGCGAGTATCTTGTTTTATAGGGTCATCATCAAGGAAGCCCACTGGAACAAGACCTGATTCTGGGTGACGAAGCATCTCGCGAGCTATCATGGTTCCCGCATCACCGGCTCCTATGATGAGCGTTCTTCTCTTGTTTATGCCGACTTTACGTCCAACCACTTCTTCAAAAACCATTCGGCAGGCAAATCGACTTGCTCCCATAAAGACAGCGTACACAAAGGCATCAATAAGGGGGATACTGCGAGGAATATTATAGATAGATCCCAACATAAAAGCGACAGAAGAGGCCACAAGAGCAAAAGTTACAGTTGATTTGGCAAGAACAAGGGCATCGCGCGTTCCAACAGTCCGCCATGATTGGCGGTGTAGCTTGAAGTAATAATTGAGTACAATTTTGATGAAAACACTTAAATAAATATAAGTAAAAGCCCGAGGGGCGTATTTATCTAAAGGTAGACCAATACGAAGAACAAAGGCACAATAAGCAGATAACGCTCCGAGAAAAACATCTATACAAAGTTTGATAAGAAGCATACGTTTACTCTTCGACATGGTTCATACCTAAAAAGATTTTTTGAAACGCTAGATGAGAAGTCAAAGAATGATAAAGCGAATATTTTCTATGGATCTTGCTCATACAACATTGTCTCCTTAATAAAGAATATTGGTAGACTGGCATCTAATGCCAGCCCGTCCTTTTGCAATATTATGAGGCTCTTTCTTGAGAAAAACAACTTGCGATAAATGTTTATGTTAATTTTATTTTGTACTAAAAAATTAATCACCGACACTATAGGAAGAAAAAATATTTCCGTCAAGTGGAACATAGTCGTTCTTTGAAAAAATTGTTTGAATGGTTATTAAAAATAATACAAACAGTTATAGTGCAGTTTAAGTCTTGTTTTTTATACTAAAAAATATAAAAAAGACTTTTTCTGATGGGTAATTATACCTATTGTGATTAGGCTTGCTGTTTGACCTCTAATTCCGTATAATGAACCACCGGAATGTTCAGCAATATTTACTAAGCCAAAATGGGGGTCCTCTATCTTGCGAAAGTTTCTTATGAATGTTGGGGTCTTTATTTTTTTAGTCACTTCCTTTTCTATTGCACAAGCGACAGAGGTAGGAAGTTCTGATGGTGGAGGAGTTGTTTTGCCCGATGTTCCAGCGGTGCAAGAAAATGGAAAGATACAATCTCCATCTATAATTCTTCCAGGTCAAGCTCCTCTAATTCCAGATATTTCTTCCCAAACTGAAAGCCCAAATTTCCCAAATCCTTCTTCGTTGCAAAATTCAATTGATGATCAATGGAATATAAATGATGTAGATGATTCAAACCTAGCTGAAGGAATAGCTGAGTTCAAACGTTTTATTACAGGAAGTTTGCCAGAAGATCGTTTGACTCATATTCAGCGATACGGTACGCAGTTTTTCAAAAACGTTCCGTCGACTTTTGCCCCTGGCGATGTAATTCCAATACGTCCAGATTATGTAGTTGGGCCAGGAGACCAGGTTCGAATTAGTATTTGGGGTATGGTTGAAGGAAATTGGAATGAAACAATAGACCGTCAGGGTAATATCACTATCCCGAGGGTTGGGGTCATTGGCGTTGCGGGATTAACGTTCGGAGAGCTTCAAAACGTTCTTGAGCAAGAGTTCTCTAAGTATTTCTCAAATTTCGAAATGAATGTAACATTAGGAGCTTTAAAAAGCATCAAAGTTTATGTCGTTGGAAATGTAAAAAAGCCGGGAGCATATACAGTGTCATCTCTTGCAACTCTCGTAAATGTGCTACTTCAGGCTGGTGGCCCAAATTCAAGTGGTTCCATGAGACAGATTGCAGTGAAACGAAATGGAAAAACCGTTACGACTTTTGATATGTACGATTTGCTCATGAAGGGCGATAAAACTAAAGATATCCGAATGATGCCTGAAGATGTAATTTTTATTCCTGTCGTTGGTCCTCAAGTGGCTATTGTTGGAAATGTTCGCCAGCCAGCTATCTACGAACTCAAGAATTCATTAAATGTAGATGGTCTGATTACTATGGCTGGAGGAATGTCGGCTACTGGTTTTGATGGCCGTGTGCAAATGATGCGAGTTGTAGGTCAGGAATACAGAACGGTTTTTGAGGGGGATTTAAAGAAGCTTTCAAAAAATTCTCTGAGAACAACCACCCTTAAAGACGGAGACTTTTTGAGAATTTTTTCTGTTATAGAGCGCCAAAGCACAGTGCGAATTACGGGGCCAGTAGCTAAACCGGGGAATTTTTCTATTGAACCAGGAAAGACTAGGTTGAAAGACGTTCTCGAATGGGCTGGTGGGCTTCTTTATTATGCAGCTGATGATGCGGAAATTACAAGAGTTGAGGTGTCTTCTCAAGGCCCAAAGACAGAACGATTGCGAGTGAATGTAAAGAGAGCATTGGCAGAAACTTCTACTGATAACGTTCTATTGAAGATGAATGATTTTATTTTTATAAGAACCGTTCCAGATTGGAAACTCTATAAAAAAGTTTTTATTTATGGAGAAGTGAAATATCCTGGGGAATATTCTATTAAAGAAGGAGAGCCCCTTTCATCTCTTTTAAAAAGGGCTGGAGGTTTTTCCGATAGAGCCTATCCCAGGGGAGCGATCTTTACACGAGAGAGCGTTAAAAAAACGCAGCAACAACAGATTCATGAAATGGTACAACGAATGGAACGAGAACTTCTTGCTGTGAACACTAACGAAATGTCATCAGCGCTCTCTTCTGAGGAAGCACGTATTCTTCAAAGTGAAACAGAACAAAAACGGCGTTTGTTGCAAAAGATGAAACAGATTCAGGCAACAGGACGTATTGCGACATTGATAGCGGATCCCAACGTATTAGAGGGAACAAGTTACGATTTAACTTTGGAAGAAGGAGATGCGCTCTACATCCCTTCAAATCCATCTACAGTGCAGGTAATTGGATCTGTTCTTAATCCTTCAGCCTTTGTTTATGACAAAAGATTAAATTATAAAGAGTATATTCTTATGGCAGGTGGATATACGAGTGAAGCAAGTCCTTCCAGAATATATGTTCTTAAATCTGATGGCACAGCAGTTCGCGTAAAGGCTTCTGCGAGAGAAGTTACTCCTTGGGTAAAAGAATTTAACAAAGAAAAATGGCAATTAATAGAGCCGGGAGATGCCATTGTCGTTCCTCAAAAGGTGGCAAGTTACAAGGGGCTGCGCCAAACTAGGGATTATATAGACATGATTACCAAAATAGCTATTACGGCGGCGAGTATTCATAATATTACAAATTAAAAAGGAGTGCTTGATATGTCTGATTTCGAAAAAAAAAGCCATATTCCTGACGTGGAAGAAGACGAAATCTCTCTTTTTGATGTATTGCTTGTTTTAGCGCGTCAAAAGAGGGTGATTGCATATGTAACGCTCTTATTTGTAATAATTGCTATCATTGCGAGTTTGATGATGACAAAGGTTTATCAGGCTTCGACAAGAATATTGAATCCCGTGCAAAGGCCTTCCTTCGCCAATTTGATTGAGCAACAAGCAGGAGCTTTATCTGATTTGATTTCTTTGAATGTTGGTGGTGGCAATATTTATGTAAGCATGTTAAAAAGCCGAAATATGCAAGACCGTATTCTTGACCGTTTTGCTTCTGCCAATTGGAGAGAAGAGCTAGAAATATCTCAAGAAATGAAACGGCTTGATGTTGTTCAGAAGTATATAGGAGAACTGTCTGTTGCTGAAGAAACAAATGGAACGATATTAATTTCTGTTAATTATACTGACCAGCAAAAAGTAGCTGAAATAGCCAATGCTTACGTCGATGAACTCCGATATATGGCTGACTCTTTTTTTGTTACGGAAGCAACTCAACGTAGACTTTACTATGAAAAGGAACTTGAGAGTGCACGAAAAGCTTTATCTGCCGCAGAGAATCTCTTGCAAGAGTTTCAAGAGAAAACAGGAGTTTACATGGGAGAAGCTCAATTAACAGCTAATATTCAAAATAGAATCAATATGCGGGCTCAAATTGCAGCCAAAGAAATTCAGCTTCGTTCTCTTTTGTCTTATGCTACAAGACAAAATCCCGAAGTGGTAAAACTTGAAAGAGAGATAAAGGGGCTAAATGAAGAAATTGAGCGATTAGAGATGAATACTGGGTCTAACGATCCACTTAATCCTGTGGGCGGCATGCCGGCGGCACGCTTTGAATATCTAGATAAATATCGAGACTGGAAGTTTAAGGAAGTTCTATACAGTACGTTGCTTAAAATGTACGAAACGGCACGTTTAGATGAATCGTACACACCTGTTGTTATTCAAGTGCTTGATGAGGCAGTGACTCCAGAACATCGTATAAAACCGAAACGAAAATTAATGGTAATTATGGCTGGTATGTTGGGGCTGTTTGTTTCTATCTTTTGTGCTTTTGTTATTGAAGCATGGCAAAGAGCAACAAAAGATCCTGAGCAATCTCAAAAAATGCATGAGTTAAAACAAACTTTGGGATTGAAATGGATGAGGCAGTTCTTTAATCGCCCTTCCCATACAAATTAGGTAAGGTCGCTTTGCGGAATGAAAAAAAGCTTTTTTATAGTTCTGGTTATATTTTTTGTTGTAACTTGCCCCTTTGAAAATAAAATATGGGGGGCACAGGATGAGATAAATTCGCAAGGATGGTTTTTTCCTGGCATCGGAAGTGGAAATGGTTTTTGGCGTCTTAGTGTCGGAGCCCATTTTTGGAAAGACCATCTGGATGTGCGTAATTTGCAATTTTTAGCTGATGTGGATATTCTCCCATGCTTACGCTGGCATGCAATTGTTCGTTCAAATGATACTTTGAATGGTTTAGAGAACTGGTCTCCTCGGTTTGATGAGAATTTTGTTGAGGCATACGGCTTTTATACAACGACTTCAAGTGTTCTTAGCTTAAGTGGAAAGCTTGGAAGAGTGCGATATTTACGTTTCCCTTATCCTGATGCTATTGCTACTTTTGACCAGGTACCGGGAGTTGATGACCTTGTTGGAAAAAACGAAACAAGCTATTCAGGTGTCATCTTAACAGCGGATTATGCCCATAAAAGCGGATTGGGATTCCATGCGACATGGATAGACTGGGGATTAGGCATTGACCGCCCCTCAGATTGGGCAGAAAAATATATTTTTTTTCGTAATGATTTTGAAAAGTGGCATTATGAGGCCCGTTATGGCGACTTGCCAGTGAGAAAAGAACCCTTAGGTCAGACAGAACGAGGATTTAACCTGTTTGTAGGGCGTTCTTTTAAAGATTGGTCGGTTGGCTTTTTATATGAAGAGCTGGATAATCAACCGGCATATACAGGAATTGTTGTGCGCTTTGCCCAAGATGATATAACTAAAAAAATGGGAGAACTTGCCTTTGATTATACGCGAACGCCTCGTGGGCATGCTGTTCAGGTGCCCCTTCTTTCAGGCACTATAGGGCATGTTCGGAGAGTTGATTCAACTCAAGAACCAGTCTTTAGGGGGCTATTACAAAAAACAGGTAAAAAAGGTTTTTTGGAGCCGACAAACTATGTACTAGTTGGGGAAGTTAAGGCAGAAAGAGTACGGACGTACTGGCAGAATGGCCAGGTGAGGAATTTTTATGAACACCGATTGGCGAGTCGGGGAGATACTACGTCTTCTGATTTAGAGGTTCTTATGGTGGAGGACCCTTGGTATCTGGACCTTGAATCTTTGGTAAGTCCCCATACAGATCTCTGGAGCTGGGATGACTTAAAAGACTGGGAAAAAGACCGAATGGGGCCGGCGCAGTTAAAACAAAAAGTTATATATCGTTTCTATCGCTATAAAAAATAATAAAAGCAGGTCTCGTTATTAGCTACAGCGCATTTTTACTTTTTAAACGATAATGATTTACGTATGGCTGCTAGCTTTTGAGCTCGTTCCGGATCATTGTTAGCATTGCGAAAGAACTCTCTGGTGAAAGCCGCAAATACGCTTAAAAAAAGGCCTAACGTAGTTGCAATAGCTACGAGAATAGAACGTTTAGGTTTGATGGGAGACAAGTGTGGAATAGCTTCCTCAAGAACCATTATATCTATAGGGCGTTTTAGCTCTGCTAGAGCTGTTTTGCGTTGTTGAAGCATATGATATTGGTTTTCGAGAAGAGAAATCTCGCGAAGATGTCGAAGATATTCGAGCCCCCCATCTGGAAGCTCATATAAAGCTGCTGCATTAGGTGCATTTTCGGATTTTGAAAAAGAATAGAGCTGTGCAGCTTTTTCTTTTGAAGATGTTGTCTTTTGTATATAATAGGCAAAATCTTTTTCCTTTTCGGAGAGATTTTTTCTCACATCATTGATTTCGAGTGAAATAGTATTTTCCAGTTGGGTAATTTGGGCATTTTGGTTTTGAATAAGAGATTCAAGCTCTAACTGCGCTATTGTCACAGCTTGGTTTGCGGCTGTAGCCGCTATGTTAGGCGTGTCGGCAGTTGCTGTGAGTGTAATAACCTGCGTTTTGTTATCCAAAGTTGCTTGAAGCGCAACTGTTGAACCCTTTCCTTTTTGAGACAAGCTGGCTTTTGTTTTACTGATTACGTTGTTGGTTGAAAAAAGCTTTGTGATAAGTTCTGGCGTAAACGTAGAGACACTACGTACAGAGGTCGAGCTTTTATCTATAAAGATAGACTCATCTGATCGGGATAACAAAACCGTTGTTGATGAGCTATATACTGGGGTTATTATGTAGCTTGCAATAAGAGCCCCACAAGTAAAAAAAAGGGTGATGCCGATAATAAGCTTCTTGTTCTTTAAGAGAACAAGTAAAAGATCAAGAAGATCTATTTCATCTTCTTTTTCTCTATACGTATTTGGAAAATATTCATTGCGCGGATCGTTAAAATTATTCATATAGCATCATCCTTTGTGTGAGAGCAAAGATTTAGAGTAAAGGTTTGAACGATGAGAAAACATTATGATGATGTTTCCGTTCAAAAGAGTCAATAGGAAAAAAGAGGCTTTATGCTCTAGTTCTTTGGGGCTCAAGAAGTGATCAAGTTAGAAATTGGAATATTTATAGTCTAATTTTAACATTATTTTAAATTCAATGATGAATCGTGCCATAGCCTTTTGCCTGCTCAATTTAAAAAATGCATTATACAGCGCCCTCCATATTTAATGTTTAAAAGAAAGATGATATACAATAGTTACAAAATTCAAACCTTTTGGGGAGGGGGAAGGGTTTTGACCATTCGAAAGAAGTTGCTTGGTGTTAGTGTATGTGTCCTTATTCTCTTTTCCATGGCGCTGTTTGTTGTGAACCAAAGATCTGAACGTTTTTTTGTCCGTTACTTAGAGGCATCTGGTATGGAAACAATTGCGGCAGATGCTCGGATTGTAGGGGCTTTTTTCGAGAAATACGAAAACTTCATGGATGCGGCGGCCTCTACGGCGGAACAATCCTATCGTCTTGATTCAATTTTGAAACCTGCTTTAGAAAAAATGACGACGAAAATGGCGAAGGATGGGGTAATGGCTGTCTATTTGGGAACGGAAGACGACGGCCGTTTTGTTGTGGGAAGCGACTGGGTTCCTCCTGAAGGGTGGGATCCCCGCGAAAGACCGTGGTATAAAGAAGCTGTAGAGCAGAATAAAGCGATTTTTACACGCCCATATATTGATTCTATTACAGGTGGTGTTGTAACAACTGCTGCTATTCCCGTTTATGAAGACTCTAAATTGATTGGTGTTGTCGGTTGCGATATTGATATTACTACCTTAAGTGATTTCGTGGCTAGTTTGAGAATTGGCGGAGAGGGATCAGGCTTCCTTTTGACTCCAGATGGATTGGTAATGGCAAGTTCTCATGAAGAGGATGTTATGAAGGCCAACATGGCAACTCACCATCAGTTTTCTGAGTCTCTTCGAGGTATTGCAAACCGCATGATTAAAGGGGAATCCGGCATGGATAAATTTATGCAAGATGGTGTGGAACAATATGCTTTCTTTGCTCCCACCCGACACGGTTTTTCTCTTGGCGTTACTTTTCCCACATCGGCAATAAAAACCCAAGTTGGTGCTATTACTCGCCAGTTGCTCTATATTGCCGGTGGTATCTTTTTGCTTCTTTTAATTGTCTTAAGGTGGATTTCTGTTGGAATCAACCGTTCTGTAGATATGCTTACATCTGATGTTAAAGAATTAGGCCAGAAAAATTTGGCTGTTCGCTGCTTTGCGAAGGGTAACGATGAAATGAGTGTTATAGCTACGGAGTTAAATAAAATGATAGATTCATTGAGAGATGCTATGGGTATAGGGCGTCGTCAGGCTCGGCAGACTTTAGACAGTTCACAGGCCCTTAGTGCTCTTTCTGAAGAGACATCGGCTTCCATGGAAGAAGTAAAAGCTTCGGTAGACGAGGCAGAGCTAGCTATTAATTCTATTCTCCAAGCGGCCACTTCCGTTTCAAATGTAGTTCATTCTTCTGAAGAAACCGCTCAAGATGTGGCTAAAGAAACTCAGCAGATAGCGTCGCTGACTGAGCAGGCGCAGTCTCTTACAGAAGAGGTTCGAGAGTTAAGCTCCTCTATTGTGTTGAATATAGATAACGCTGTGCATCAGGCAACTGTTAACGGCGAAGCCTCTCGCCAATTGTTGGGATCTATTGATAAGGTAAAGATCTTCGTAGAGACTATTACGAAAATTGCAGACCAGACGAACCTTTTGGCGTTAAATGCGGCTATTGAAGCGGCACGAGCAGGAGAAGCGGGGCGAGGTTTTGCTGTCGTTGCCGAGGAGGTTAGAAAATTGGCAGAAGAGTCGGCCGAGGCAGCTCAGCAGGTTCGCTCTATTACTGATGTGATAGTGACCGATACGGGTAAGACTAATGAAGCGGCAGAAGCGGTGATAGGCATTCTTCAAGAGGCATCTCAGCGGATAAAAGATACACAGATAAAGGTGGGGGAAACGAGTGATATGTTGCCCCAGATTAATGAGGCGGTGCAGAATATAGTAGAGCTGTCTTATGGGCAGGCAACAGAGGCTCAAACTTTAAGCAAAAACACCGACGAGTCTACACGACGTATTGAGGAATTGTTAGAGACAATACGTCAGATCAGCCAGGCCTTTGAAGATACGGCTCGTGCGGGAGAACAGCTAGCCATAGAGGCTCAAAGAATGTCGTCTCAGGCCGAGGAAACTCAGAATATTATGGAAGAGTTTACGTTAGAAGAAGGCACGGCTCTTATGGCGCAAGCGTAGTTCAAGAGTAGTTAAAGAAGGCTGCAAAAGACGAGAAAAAAGGCAGGAGACCTCAAAAGTAAGACGCGAGGTTTCCTGCCTTAATAATTGTTACATATTTCGTATATCGGTCATTTTTTCTACATCGAATAGACTGCTGGCAATAGAGAGATTGGTAGCGATTCCTTTCTCTATGAGGGGGGCAAAAAGGTTGGCTCCTCCATAGATGATCATATAGCCTTTATTCCTGTCTTTTGAGCTTATTCTGTATGAAGGGGAAATAATGCCACCGTGCGAAATAAGACCGGAGAATATTGACGGTGTAAGTTTTTTAAGAGCATTTTGCAACTCTTTATACAGAAATGAAGGAAAAATTTTAATGGCCGCAGTAGCGAGTCCATTCCCCGTTTCTACAAGTTTGCTCACAGAGGTATATTTGCCCCGAATAAGAATTTCACCAGGGCTTAAGGTCGTTCCAGTATGAGAAATGATCTCAGTAAAACCACATGCAGTGAAGTTTTCAAGGCGATAGAGCCCTGTTGCTGACGTTTCTACGTAAATTCCCATTTTTTGAAGAGCGATATCATAGTTTCGAGATGAAACGCATACAAGTGCTACATAATCTTTAGAGATATTGCAATTCCAAAGCTTTTCTGGCTCTTTAGCTATACCAATCAATGGAGAAACACATATATTAACTTCAACAGCCTGTTTTAACTCCTTCAGGGCTTTTTCAAGCTTGTCTTTTTCGAGAAGCAGGCAGTTGACCACAATCCTTCCTTTGTTTTTTAATAGATCGTAAGAGTAGTAAGAAGAGAGTTTTTCTGTTTCAAAAGAGGATGTGCCAATACGATCAAAGACGAAGAGCATTTTTGCTTCGTTAATACCTTTTTCTGTAAGATGGGCCCCCCTGTTTCCCTTCCTCGTAATAAGGTTTTCTGTTTCCATATTCGAGAGGTGATATCGTATCGTTCTTGAATCGAGGTGATAGCCACGTTCTTCAAGCTGTTTTCGTATGTGTCCTGACGATTGTAATCCTTCAGAAAAATAAAGAATGCGAAGTATTTCTATTACTGTCGCTGCATATTTTTCGTCGGCAAACATAAAAAAGACTCCTTTTTTGCTTGGCGTATTTTCGGAGATTGTTGTCCGAATTGCTATCCTGAATATTAATGATCTATAAAGAAAAAAGCAAGTGTTTTAGTCTTTCGGGCTGCTTTTTGCTAGTTTTTTTGAGTGAAAATAGAAAAAAGTTTATGTTGACAAAATACATTGATTATATTAACCTATGACAAAACGGAAGTCAACTTCCGAAAAAAGAGGAGGGAATGTTGTGGAAAAATGTTCACTTCTCGTGTCTACCGGCAATTTGGGTGACAACATTATTGAAGAAGAATCTTTCTACGAAGGGGTAAAGCACCATATTGATTGTTTTGCTGCCGATGCGGGAACCGCCGACGCAGGTCCTACTTTTTTAGGTGCAAACAAACCTCATAACCCAATTGAATGGGAAAGACACGATCTCGAAGTTATGCTTGTCGAATCGAGAAAGAAAAAGGTTCCCATGATTGTAGGTTCATGTAGCACTACCGGAACAGATCGCACAGTAGATCTCTACGCAGATCTTATTCGTGACATTGCCAAAGAACATCATCTCGCACCCTTTAAAATGGCCCTCATCTATTCTCAAGTTGATAAAAATGAGCTCTTGAAACGAGCTGAAAATGGAGAAACAGAACCTCTCGAAGCAGATTTTCCTCTAACTAAAGAAGTAATAGATCAAACGACAAATGTTACAGCCAGTATGGGTGTGGAACAGATTGTTTATGCACTGGAACAAGGTGCCGATGTAATTATGGCTGGCCGTGCTTGTGACGATGCTGTATTAGCAGCCTACCCCGTATTTAGGGGATTTGATAGAGGAATCAGTCTTCATATGGGGAAAGCCGCCGAATGTGCCTCTCTTGTTTGTTGGCCTCAGATGGTTAAAGAGTCTATTATTGCCACCGTTCATCCAGATCACTTTACTATTGAACCGATGCACCCGAATCAGCGAGCTACGCCCCATAGCTTGGCCGCTCATTCTATGTACGAGCGAACCAATCCCTTTGTTCAGGGGCTGCCTGGTGGAATTCTCGATATGCACGAAAGCGTGTATGAGTCTGTTACAGATCGTATTGCCAAGGTTTCAGGAAGCAAATTTGTTACCTCTCCCGATAGAAGTTACAAAGTAAAGCTAGAAGGGGCTGGCGAAGCCGGACACAGAGTCTATCACTTTGTAGGAATCCGCGATCCCCGAGCCATTGAACATATTGACACGATTATAGAAGACACGAGAAAAAAAGTGTCTCATATTATCGGCCCTTCCAGAGATAAAGATTATGAGCTCTTCTTCCATGTTTATGGACGCAATGCCGTTATGAGAGAGTACGAACCTATTTTGAAAACACAATCTCACGAACTGGGAATTTTTATTGAAGTTATTTCGCATGATTTGGAATTAGCTACCACTGTTGCGAAATGTGCTAAATTCCGCTTTTTCTATATGAGCTATCCTGGTCAAATGAACTCTTCTGGCGGTTCTGTTGCCCTTCTCACTGATGAACCTCTCTACCCACAGAATAAGTGTTATCGCTGGACTATCGACCATTTATTGAGTCTTAAAGATCCCCTTGATAGCGGCATTTTTAAATATCATTTCGAGATGGTAGGGGAGTCGTAATGAAAGTTCCCCTCGATCTAAACAACACGTATCTTTCAAAATTGAGCCGGTTCTACGCAGATAGTAACGCATCGGCTATTCCTGAAGATGTGCTTCTGAAAGCCCGTCGTGTACTTATCGATTTTCTTGCCGAAGTTGCAGCGGGGTATAAAACGGGAGTTTTCCCCGCTATTTGCACTACATATCTTTTGGCTCTCGGTGGAAAGCCGGAAGCAACCATTCTTTGCTACGGCAAGAAAGTTCCGGCTCTTCATGGAGCATTGGCTCTTGGTGCCTTAGGCCATTCAATCGAATTAGATGATGGGCATAGATGGGGAACAAGCCATCCTGCAGTGGCTATTATCCCGGCAGCGTTGACCGTTGCAGAAAGGGAAAAAGCTGATTTTACACGTCTTTTGAGAGCTATTGTCGTTGGGTATGATGTAATGCTTCGCGCTGCGCGAGCTATCAACCCATCTCACTTAAGAAGGGGCTTCCACTCGACGGGAACATGCGGAGCTCTCGGTGCCGCTGCTGCATGTGCATGCCTTCATAACCTTGATGCCGAATCCTTTGCTTACGCCGTATCTCTTGGGGGATTACAAAGCGCAGGTTTGCAAGAGATGCTTCACGATCATCCTGAAGTAAAACCTCTTCAGCCAGGAAAGGCAGCCCTTGCCGGCGTTTTAGCAGCAGATCTGGTGAGAGGTGGGGCAAAGGGGCCTCGATCTCTTTTTGAAGGAGAGCATGGATGGCTCAAAGCCATGTGTCATAACGAGTTTTCCGAAGATGCACTCATGGGAGATCTGGGAACTCGTTGGGAAATTATGAAGACCTATACCAAGTTATATCCTACCTGTCGGCATTGTCACGCAGCTATCGACCTGGCGAAGGAGGCAAAAAAAACATTAGGTTTGAGCCTTAACGATATTCAGTCGATTCATGTGAAGACATATGCTTTAGGCATTGTCGAAGTCGGTCAGATCTTTGTTCCAGAGACCTTTGAAGAGGCTATGTTCAGCCTTCCCTTTTCCGTAACTTTGGCCCTTGAACGAGGACACGTAACCTTACAGGATTACGACAATGAATCTTTACATAATGAGGTTCTTCGGCAGGCGTCACTCAAAATACGTGTTGAAGAAGATGAAGCTATGAATCGCCTTTATCCAGAAGAGCGAGGGGCCTGGATGAAGATAGATCTGCATGATGGGCGCTCTTTTGAAAAGTACATTCCCGTAGCGAAGGGAGAACCTGAAAATCCAGTATCTGACAGTGATCTTCTGGAAAAACTCAAGGGTATGGTGGATGTCTATTATCCAGAAGAATTCTTAAGCGGCTTATGGCAGATTTGTGTGGAAAGGCCCATAGACTCTGTCTCCTATGGGGAAATTGTTGATCATTTTGGGAGGTTCCACTCATGAAAACAAAAAATATATGTGACCTGGCCAGAACGGTTCGAAGCAAAAATGCAGGGAGCTTCATGATTACTCTTGAGATTATTTTTGACGACCGTTCTGTCTACGAGAAAGTGAAAAAAAGCGGCGTAGTAACTCAGGAGGCTATCGCCCGTGTCTACGATGTTTCTACAGATAAAGTGCTTGATTTTATGTTTTTTGATCCTGGAATGGGTATAAAGGCCAATCTCCGTCGTTCAATAGCCAGTGGTGGGCCATCTGAGACAGATGTATACGGGTGTCAGCAGTACGCGCCACTCTTTTCATTAGAGGTTCCATGGGATGAGTAACAAGCCTTATGCAAGGAAATTAGCCGAATTTGCTGCCGGCGCAACTTTTTCAGATCTTCCTAAAGAGGTTGTTCATCAAGCACGGCGATGTCTTCTCGATACTGTTGGTGTCATTATTGCCGGTTCGGCTATGGCTGATTCATCGAAGACGATACAAAAATTTGTGAAGAAAATGGCTCCGCAAGGGAAAGCGTCTGTTATTGGAACATCTCAAAAGGTGGAAGGGGCTTACGCTGCTCTTGCCAATGGAGTGGCTGCCCATGCCTTAGAACTTGATGATGGTTCTAAATATGCAACATATCATCCTGGAGCGTCTATGATTCCCACTGCTTTGGCCTTGGCAGAAGAGCGAGAAGATACATTAGGCGATGTGCTTCTTGCCCTTGCTTTAGGATATGAAGTTTCATTGCGTATTGGTACATCGGTGAATCCCTCTCACTATTTAAAGGGTTTTCATCCTACCGGGACAGTGGGAACTTTCGGCACGACTATTGTAAGTGCCAGTTTATCGGGATTAGATGCTGATGGCATTACGTCGGCTCTCGGTATTGCTGGAAGCCTGGCATCGGGTATTAATCAATACGAGATTGACGGCTCGTATGTGAAACATCTTCATCCGGGGAATGCCGCGAGAAACGGCATATTTGCAACCCGTCTTGCAGAAAATGGTTTCACGGGGCCAGGGGAAATTATTGAAGGGCGATTGGGTTTTGCTCACTGTTTTTCCAATACATTTGTTCCACAAATTCTTTATGAAGACCTTGGTGGAAGGTGGGAGTTCTTAAAAATATACTTTAAGCCCTACTGCTCGTGTCGATATGTTCACTACGCTGTTGAAGCTGTTGAAAATATCTTGAAAGAACATCCTTTTGCGGCCGACGATATCGATTTTATACGGGTTCGAACCCATCAGAATGCAAAACAGGGGTCTGATATTCCCGATTATCAGACAGTTCTTCATGCTCGGCTCAGTTTGCAGTATGGAATGGGATCAATGATCGTTCGAGGAAAAGCCGGTCTTCAGGAATACACGGAAGAGAGTATTAAAGACGAGCGAGTCAGAGCTTTGGTATCGAAGATCGCAATTGAAGAAGATGCTGAAATACAGAAACATTATCCTGAAAAACGAACAACTATTGTGGAAATAACAGATAAGCGCGGAGAGACCTTTTCTTCAACTGTAGATTATGCCAAAGGAGACCCACTAAACCCCATGTCAGATGATGACATACGAGAAAAATTTAAAGATGTTACCCACACGCTTCTCGAAGATAAACAGCAAGAAGAAATAATGAATTGGATTATGAATGAAGAACCGACGAAGAAGACTCTTCGTAATCTTATGTCTATGCTCTCAGTGAATGAGGGATAAGGAGGAGAATCGAGATGGCAGATAGAATTAATGAAAGTATTTCTCAGTTCATTTTTGATCTCAAATACGAAGATATTCCCCCAGAAGTAACGTTCCACCTAAAAAATATTTTGCTTGATTCTTATGGATGTGGTCTGTTTGGTTCAACAACACCGTGGATGAAAATCTACAAAGATGTACTTTTGAAAATGACAGACAGACAAGAGGCCACAATTTGGGGAACGAATCAAAAGACATCCACTACGGCGGCTATGATGCTTAACGGTTCTGCCATCAATTCTTTTGAGCTTGATGATACTCATACAGATGGCATTATTCACGTTTCCACGGGAGTTTTGGGATGTATTACTGCTTTTGCAGAAAGTCTTGGAACTGTATCTGGAAAAGATTTTCTGACAGCCGCGGTATTAGCTTTTGAAATTGCTTGTCGTGTCGCGGCTCCTATCGGTACAGAGCTGGCACATCAGGGATTTAATAACACCGGTACGTGTTGCCCATTCGGATCGGCTGCCGGAGTAGCTAAAATGTTGGGGCTGACTAAAGAACAGGTAATTCACGCTATGGGCATTACGGGAAACTGGTCGAGCGGTCTTCAGGCTGTTCAATTTGCGTCTATGGCAAAACGTATTGTGCCGTCGAAGTCTTCTGAAGGGGCCATTGTTGGTTGTCTTTTGGCCAAGGAAGGATTTACCGGCATAGAAGATGTTTTCGAGAATAAATTTGGTGGTTTCTATAATTGTTTCACCGATGATGTCTATAACATAGAACGAACGGCTGGTGAGCTTGGAGATCGTTGGGAGTTGCTTGGCATAGGTTTGAAGTTCTATTCAACGTGTCGCAGCAAGCATTCTACCATCGACACCCTTCGCAGATTCAGACAGGAACATCCGGAAGTTAAACCTGAAGATATTAAGAAAATAAGAGTGGGAACAACTTCGATTACCCATAAATATTCAGTTGATGCTGACGCCATTACCAGCGTTGTAGCAGCTCAATTGAGCCATCCCTATGTATGTGCTGTAACCATGCTTGAAGGAAATGCCTTTGTAGACCAGTTTACTGAAGAGAAAATTCGTAATAAAGAAATTCTTGATTTTGCCAAAAAAGTTGAAGTATACACCGATGAAGAGATAGAAAAGCTTCCACGAGCTCTTCGTTACACAGTAAATGTGGAAGTGGAACTGAATAGCGGTCAAAAATATGCCATGAAAACAGAGTACCCAAAGGGACATCCGAAAAACCCGTTCACGAAAGATGAATTACTTTGGAAATTCAACTCTCTTGCGGGAAAAGTATTTACCGACGAAGAACGGCGCAAGAATATTGTTGAAGGCGTGCTTAACCTTGAAGAACTAGATAATATTCAGACACTCACAAGCCTTTTGAGAAAAGAGGCATAAGAATGGCTCGCGGGAAGACCATTGTCGAGAAAATAATATCATCTCATTGCGGGCAGGATGTATATGCTGGGGATTTTGCCGTTGTCAATGTGGATTTGGCTATGGCCCATGACAGCACTGCTCCTTTGGCTATTCAAGCTTTTCGACAGTATGAAGAGCCTCGTGTTTGGGATGCTTCCCGTTTGGTTTTTGTACTCGATCATGCTGTTCCCAGCCCTAATGAACAGGTGAGTCGCCTTCATTCGATGATTCGCGACTTTGCTCATGAGCAGAAAGCGCATCTTTTCGAAGCAGGAGAAGGAATTTGTCATCAGTTGCTTGCAGAACAGGGTCTTGTGAGACCTTCAGATATTGTGGTGGGGTGTGATTCTCACACCTGTACCTATGGAGCTTTGAATGCTCTTTCTTTTGGTATCGGTTCTACTGATATGAGTGGCGTGTTACTTACAGGTCAGCTTTGGCTGAAAGTTCCTGAAACACTGAAGCTCATTTATGAGGGAAAGATGCAAAAGGGAGTAAGTGCCAAGGATGTAATGCTCTTTACTATTGGCAAGTTGAGATCTGACGGGGCTGATTATCTGGCCCTTTCTTTTACAGGTGAAGCCATAGAAAACATGGAGATCTGCGATCGTTTAACCATGTGCAATATGGCTATCGAATGCGGGGCGAAGGCTGGCATGATGGAGTGTGATGATAAGACAAAAGCATATCTTTCTGGTCGGTCAAAAATGGAAATTTTACCTGTTTTTGACGACAAAGATGCCCTCTACCGTGATACTATAACAATTAATATTAGTGCTTTAGAACCACAGATAGCCCTTCCCCATGCTGTGGATAATGTTTGCCCCGTAAAGAAAGTTGAAGGAACAGAGATCCAGCAGATTTTTATTGGTACATGCACCAATGGCAGGCTTGAAGATTTGCGAGCTGCGGCTTCGATTTTGCGCGATAAACATATTAGTTCGAGCTGTCGGCTCATTGTTGGTCCTGCATCTCGTGAGGTTTTGCGAGAGGCCATACGTGAAGGAATTATAGAAGTTTTACTTCAGGCGGGAGCTACTATTATTCCACCTGGCTGCGGACCTTGTCCAGGAACACATTTAGGGGTTCCTGGGGATGGCGAAAAGGTTCTTTCTACAGCCAATCGGAATTTTAAGGGACGTATGGGTAACAATAAAGCCTCTATCTATCTTGCTTCACCAATGACATGCGCAGCATCTGCTTTGAGGGGATGTATAAGTGATCCCCGGGAATTTCTCGAAATGGGGGATGCGTAATGATTGAGGGACGTGCACACCTTTTTGGCGATAACATAAATACAGATTACATTATTGCCGGTAAATATACGAAAACCCTTGATTATTCCGTTTGGGTTAGTCATCTCTTTGAAGACATTTCTCCGGGGTTTAGTCAGAAGGTGAAGCCTGGCGATTGTGTTGTTGCCGGTCGCAATTTTGGATGCGGTTCCTCGCGAGAACAGGCTGCTGTAGCTTTGAAATATGCCCAAGTCGGGGCAGTTTTGGCAAAATCTTTTGCCAGAATATTTTTTAGAAATGCTATCAATCTCGGAATTCCAGCACTTATTTGTAATACTGATGAAATCCACGATGGAGATCAGTTGGAAATTGATTTAACCAACCAGAAAATTTATAACCTCACAACACATCAAATACTCACAATTGAGCCACTTCCTGATGTAATGATCCAGATTCTTTCCGAAGGTGGGTTAACTCCCTACTTGAAAAAATTCAAGACATTTAAAAAGCCCCAGGTAAAGGAGGGACGCGCATAACGAAAATAGTCGTAATGTAGAAATAACTGAAGATACTTCTGTAGAGAGAAAAGGGGGAAACACAATGCAGAAACATAGAAAGTGGTTATTTGTTACATGTCTGCTGGTGATCTTTTCTTTAGGAATTGCAGGAGCAGGTTATTCACAGGAGACCAGTTTGAATATGGGCAGCACCTCATCATCTTCTGGCGTATATGCATGGTGTGTGGCCGCTGCCAATGTTATCAATAAGGCAGATGCGGGGTTAAATGTTACTGTTGTTGAAAGCGGAGCTGGAATTGATAACCTTAAGAAAGTTCGTGACGGTGTTTTTGATTTTGCTCTTTGTATCGATTTGCCTTCTACACTTCAGCTTTATGAAGGCACAGGCACTTTTAAGGGAGAAAAACCCTACACAGATGTGCGCTGGCTCTTTTTAAGAAATGTTTTCGCCGATCGGCTTTACGTGCGTAAAGATGCCAATATCAAAACTTTCGCAGATCTTGCCGGTAAAAGATTTTGCCCAGGCATTCCTGGTTCAGCTTCAGCTTCGTATGTAATGCAATATAACGATATTTTGGGAACTGGCATCAAATTGATGCCCATGGCTTACGGAGATGCTGTGAATGCCCTTAAAGAAGGGCGTATTGTTGGGCTTCAGAAATCAAGCGGGCTTAACTCGATGGATGCCTCTCTTATAGAAGTGAATATATCTACCCCTCTCGCTGTTATTGGCTACTCCGAAGAAGATGTGAAAAAGATTCGTGAAGACATTCCAAGCATGAGTTTCATGACCACTAAAAAAGGAACAATTTCTCAACTTCCAGATATCGGACCGATCTGGGAAGAGTGCCCCATAGCTGGAGCAGTTGCCAGTACTCGTATGTCTGAAGAAGTGGCATATAACCTCATTAAGGCATATATGGAAGGAATCGAAGAGGTCGCAGCCGCTTACGCTCCCATAAAAGGATGGGATCCTGTTGCAGATTACTTTAAATTCGCATCAGAAGATGCTTTCATTCCAGCCCATCCAGGGTTGATTCGTTATGCGAAAGAAAAAGGGATAGAGGTTCCTGAATACTTTATTCCACCTGAGTATAAAAAATAGGTCGTATAAAGCGTGGAGGTGGAGATTCCTTCACCTCCTGCACCCTCGATATATAACATAAGAAGAGGGGGGAGAGAGGGTGAACGTACAGAATTTCTTTAAGAAGCATATAGGCAGCATTTTATTTTGGAGCGGCATTGTCTTTTCTTTAACACAACTTATCGTTCCTATCTATTTTCAACATTTACTTGATATTCAAGTTCGGGCTCTTCACGTAGCGTTAGGTGTTTCTATTGCATTGCTGAACTTTCCCTTTCGAAAAAAGGGTGACGATAGCGAGCGTTCCTACGTTTGGGATATCTTTCTTATCGTTATTATTGTTGTTGCGTGCGTCAATATTGTTTTGAAAGCGCTTGATGTATATATGAACCCCGGAGGGGCTACTTCTCTTGATCTGCTTTTGGGAACAGCTCTTATGGTTATAGTTCTTGAAGCGGCTCGTCGCACTGTTGGTGCTGCTATACCCATACTTGTTGCCCTTCTGTTTAGCTATATCTATGTGGCTCCTTATTTAGGCGGTTTATGGAAGATTCGAGGCTTATCCTTTGAGTTTGTCATGAATTCTATATATTATTCTCCCCTTGGTTTGTTTGGTAGTGTAACAGGCATGTCTGCTACCTTTATTGCAATGTTTATTATCTTCGGTTCTCTTCTTTCTGCTACCGGAGGAGGAAAGACATTCATTGATTTAGCGCTGGCTCTTACTGGCCGTTTCGTTGGAGGCCCGGCGAAAGCAGCCGTTATTTCAAGTGCTCTCTTTGGCAGTATTTCAGGAAGTTCGGTTGCTAATGTTATGGTAACGGGCAGCTATACCATTCCCCTAATGAAACGACTCGGATATCGTCCAGAATTTGCCGGAGCCGTTGAAGCTATTGCCTCTACAGGAGGCGGAATTACACCTCCTATTATGAGTATTACGGCTTTTATGATGGCCGAGTTCTTAAATATTTCGTATTTGAATATTATCGGCTACGCCCTTTTACCCTGTTTGCTTTTTTATACAGGTGTTTTGAGTGGCGTACATTTCCAGACGAAACGGAGAGGACTGGCCTCGGTTCCAGAGGATGAAATTCCACGTTGGAAAGAAATTCTGACTTTTGAGCGAATGGCAGGATTGCTTATTCCGACGGCACTCCTTCTATACCTCATCGCCACAGGACAACCTCTTTTGAAAGCGGGATTTTATGCCTGTATTTCATCTATTGTTGTTTTGATTATCAGCGATGCTTTAAAGAAAAAAATCAAAGAAACGCCCCAAAAAATACTGTCAGCTCTCAGTGAGGCAGGTTCTGACGTTGCGCGTATCGCTCCCATTCTTATTTCAGTGAGTATGCTTGTGAATCTTATTGGAATAACTGGAATTGCTCCTAAAATAAGTGGACTGATTCTTGATTATGGAGGGTCTAATCTTTTTATAGCGTTGCTTGTCGCTACTATCGTGCCCTTTCTTCTAGGAACCTCCCTCCCTGTTGTGCCCACTTACGTTCTCTCTGTTTCCATTCTCGTTCCTCCTCTCTTGAAGATAGGCATTGATCAGGTTGCAGCGCACCTTTTCTTTATCTATTGGGCCATTCTTGGAGGCGTAACTCCGCCTACATGTACAGCAGCAGTTGCCGCATCAAGTATTTCTAAGGGGAATTGGGTAAAAACAGGTTTTAATGCCGTAAAACTCGGGGCTGTTGCCTTTATATTGCCATACTTCTTTGCTTTAAACCCCTCTCTTGTCGGAAGAGGAACGTCTCTCTCTATTTTGAGTCACGGTTTAACTGGGTTTATCGGGGCAATTTCCATAGCTTACGGGTTCTTTGGTTTTGGAAATAGCATTATGGCGAAGATCAGCCGAGTGCTCTTTTTTGTCAGTGGAATATTACTTCTTTTCCCTGACGTGAAGCTTTCTGTGATTGGAATAGTCGGTGTATGCGTTGCTTTCTTCTGGAATAGACTGATTCTTAAAAGAGAACGCCTTAATTTTAATGGAGGGGTAAGAGTTGAAAAAAACAACGAAGCTTAAACATATGATTCTTGAGCGTCGTGCCCTTGTTTGCCCTGGAGCACACGATGCCCTTTCTGCAAAACTTATTGAAAGAGCGGGGTTTGAAGCTCTTCAGGTGAGTGGCTTTGGATTATCGGCAACATGGTTAGGGTTGCCAGATATGGCTTTTCTTTCCTTTGGAGAGATGTTGCAATTTACGAGGAATATAGTTAACGCTGTTGAGATTCCAGTTATGGCCGATGCAGACACAGGATTTGGAAGCAGTATTAATGCCATGCATGTAACAAAGGAACTTATCCGGATCGGTGCTGCCGGCATGAACATTGAAGATCAACTTTTCCCTAAACGATGTGGCCATTTGGAGGGAAAACAAATTATTCCCATGGAAGAGATGGTTATAAAGCTGAAAGCTTGCGTGAAAGCTCGGAATGAACTTGATTCTGACTTCGTGATCAATGCTCGTACAGATGCTATTGCAGTTACCGGCATAGATGATGCCATCAACAGAGCTAATGCTTATGCGGATGCAGGGGCAGATTTGATATTTGTCGAAGCGCCTCAATCGAAAGAAGATATTTTGCGAATAATAAAAGAGGTAAAGGCTCCTATTAGTGTCAATTTGTTTGATGCAGTGAGTGGAGGTAAAACGCCGCTTATCCCAATCGAAACGTTGAAAGAGATGGGTGTGGGGCGTGTAAGTATTCCAGTAGGGCCGTTGTTTGGCGCCATGAAAGGAATGCAAGCATATCTTGAAGCGATAGCAGGAGGAAAGTTGGCTGAAGGTAGAGATGATTTAGTAGTTCCTTTCGGGGAGTTTAAAGATGTAGTTGGTTTTAACTTTTTCAGGCAGTT
Organism: Aminobacterium thunnarium; assembly: GCF_055390565.1. Classification (NCBI taxonomy): domain Bacteria; kingdom Thermotogati; phylum Synergistota; class Synergistia; order Synergistales; family Aminobacteriaceae; genus Aminobacterium; species Aminobacterium thunnarium. The sequence continues at coordinate 1,868,654 of NZ_AP042412.1, read as the reverse complement.
AGAGAAAAATATCTAGCCTATAAAAGTTGACGTAGAGAAACTAAGCTACTGGAAATGCTGATTAGTTCAGCTTCCCAGTAGCTTTTTTAGTGTGTTAAAAGTTTGCCTTGGATTTATACCCTTGACAAAAAGAAATCTTTGGGTGTACCCTTGTCTTGTACCACTGAATGGACATGCGTTTCTCTGAGCGGAACCAGGAGGTGAGAAAATGGCAGAAAATAGTTTGCAATTAGTTGATAGAGTAGTTTCAATAATGGGTTTTCTTTCTGAAAAACAAGAGGCTATTGGAGTTTCTGAAATAGCCCGTTCGGTGGAGTTATCGAAAGCGACAGTTCATAGAATTTTGAATACTCTATTAGGTTATAGTCTCGTTCTCAAGAACGAGCGTGGCCAATATCAAATAGGTCCTGGAGTTCTTCTTTGGGCTAATTCTTATAGAAAACGTTCTGGCTTATCAGCAGTAAGTGCTCCCTTCTTAAAAGAATTATTAGCTTTTACAGAAGAGACGATTCATCTTTTTATATTCGAAAATGGAGAAGGCTATTATCTCGAAAGAGTTGAAAGTCCTCAGCCTCTCATCACCCGTTCAGCAGTAGGGTCCAAATTACCACTTCACAGTTCATCCGCTGGGAAAGCTATCTTAGCTGCTCTTCCTTTAGATGTTTTTAACGAGTTTATGGAAAAAATAGAATTTACTCCCCGTACTCCCAACAGCATAACTGACAAAGAGGTCTTGCGCGATCAGATTGCTAAATGGAGAAAGCTTGGCTATAGCGAAGAAATAGAAGAAAACGAGCCGGGAATTCGTTGTGTAGGGGCTGCTATCTGTGATTCTAAGGGCTATCCCATAGGTGCTATAAGCGTATCTGCTCCAGCATTCCGTTTTGACGACGAAAAATCAGCGTTAGTTGGAAGAAAACTTCGTGAAGTAACTGCGGCAATATCGGCGAGGTTTGGGGCGTAAATAAAGGTAGTTTTTAATGGTCAGACCATTAACTTTTATTGGTCTATTAATCGTTACATTTTAAAACAGGAGGTGCGTTTTTTATGAAATTTCTGGAAACAAAAACACCGTGGATGACGGAAGATTGGTACACGAGTCCGTGGAACTTTTCCGAAGAGGCCAGAAAGGGGGTCGAGTTTTCTAAGAATCTTCAGTTTCATGACGTTTCCCTTCGGGATGGAGAGCAGCAGTCTGGTTTGATCTTCAATAAAGATCAGAAGATTGCGTTGGCAGAGAAGTTGGCTGAGCTTGGTATTCATCGTATTGAAGCTGGTATGCCTGCTGTTTCAGATCAGGATGAAGCTGCTATTCGTGAGATCGTAAAGAGAAATCTTGGCCCAACTATTTTTGCTTTTGCCCGTTGCATGAAAGTTGATGTTCAGAAGGCTTTGGATTGTGGCGTAAAGCATATCGTTATGGAGGTTCCCACAAGCGATCACTTAGTGAAATATGCTTACCGTTGGGATATGCAGAAGACAATTGATCTCTCTATTGATGCGACGTTATTCGCTCATGAAAACGGGATGTATGTTTCGTTCTTCACAATTGATGGAACCAGAACTGATATTAACGATTACCTCAACCTGATTCAGAAGATTGCTACAGAGGGTCATATGGATGAACTCACCGTAGTCGATACTATGGGTGGTTTGAATCCTCACGCAGTTCCTTATTTGATTCATAAGGTTAAGGAGCGTATTCCTGATAAACCAATCGGAATTCACTTCCACGATGATTATGGTTTGGGTGCTGCTAATACAATTGCTGGTTTGGCCGCTGGAGCGGATATAGCTCACACAACTATTTCCGGAATAGGCGAACGGGCTGGATATGCTCCCTACGAAGATGTTGCTTTGGCTCTTCTCACTATGTATGGCGTAGACACAGGCTTGAATTACGATAAGATGTACCCCCTCTCTAAGTTCCTTCGTGATATGACAGGCCTTACAGTTCGCCAGAACCGTGGAATCGTCGGAGATCATGTGGCTGATATCGAGTCTGGAATCGTTGCAGGCTGGTATAAGAACGCAGCTGAAGAGGCTCCTTTGGAGTTGTCTCCCTATCTCTATGGTTTAACAGGACATCCTGATGCGAAAGTAACTATCGGCAAGATGAGCGGGATTCCGACAGTAGATATTTACCTTGAACAGTTGGGACTCTCTACTAATGATAAAGAGTTGAAGTTAGAGATAGTTAACGCTGTAAAAGCGAAGGCCTTCGAAAAGAGTGATCTTCTCGAGCTTCGAGAGTTTGAAGAAATAGCACGTAAGATTCTTAAGAAGTAGCACCATATTCAGTATTACTAAGGACGTGAAAGAAATGAAGACACCGAAGGTTCTAGAAGGGTTTCCTGCTTCTGGCATCAGGAAGATGGCACAACTCTCAACAAAGTATAAAGATGTGATCTTCCTAGCCTTTGGCGAACCCGATTTTGATACGCCAGCACATGTTAAGGAAGCAGCTAAAAAAGCTCTTGATGAAAATTTGACCCATTATTCAAGTAATATTGGCGCCATTGAATTTAGAGAGGCTGTTGTTGAGAAGTACAAAAGAGAGATGGGACTGGAAATTAAGCCGGAGAATGTCATTGGAACTATAGGCGGTATGGAATCACTTTTCCTTGCTTTCCTTTCAAACTTCAATCCTGGCGATGAAGTTCTTGTTACAGACCCATACTACTCAAACTACTTAACGCAGCTTCACGTAGTAGGCCTGAAGCCCGTGTTGGTCCCCCTTTACGAAAAGAACCAGTTCAGGCTCCAGGCTGAGGACGTCGAGAAGGCCGTCACACCTAAAACTCGCGCCCTTGTATTGAACTCCCCATGCAACCCAACAGGAGGAGTTATTGATTATGATACCATGAGCAAAATCGTAAAGGTAGTAAGAGAGCATGACCTTATGGTTATTTCTGACGAGGTCTACGAGAGCATTCTTTACGATGGAGCCATGCACGTGTCTCCTGCGCAATTCCCCGAGATACGCAACAATGTCATCATCGTTAACAGCCTTTCCAAAACATACGCTATGACAGGCTGGCGCATTGGGTATGCCGTTGCTTCTGAAGAGATTATCAATAATATGTGCTGCCTTCAGCAGGCTGTGACAGACTGTATTCCTACCTTTATACAGCACGCAGCAGCGGAAGCTTTGACTGGCAGTCAGGAAGCCACTCTGGATATGTTGAAACAATATACTTGCAGAAGAGATATTGTTGTTGACGGACTCAATGAGATACCTGGAATTTCCTGTTCTAAAACGGCTGGCGCTTTCTATGCTTTCCCGAATATAAGCGCATTAGGTAAAACATCAGAAGAATTTGCTATCGATCTTCTCGATAAAGAGCAGGTTGTTACTGTTCCCGGATCCTACTTCGGAAAAATGGGAGAGGGCTTTATCCGGATATCATTTGCAACATCTGAGGATAACCTCAAAGAAGCTGTTCGCCGTATTGGACGGTACGTTGAAAAGTATTGCACAGTTAATGCTTAACTCCTAAGGGGAGGCATATTGATGACACGGTCAGAGATTTCCTATGACGAAAGTGTTTTTAGAAAACAGATAAGCCCTCGTATAGCCCATATGCGTAAAGATGTGGTTTCCGCCAAGCCGATTCTGTGCAGCGAGCGCGCCTTGCTTGTTACAGAGGCATATAAGGAAACTGAAAATACTCCACGGGTTATGAGAAGAGCGCTGGTTTTTAAGAAAATAATGGATCATATGACGCAAAACATCTGGGATGGCGAATTGATAGTCGGTAGTCATGGTAGTAACGGGCGACGATCTGCGCCACTCTTCCCTGAGTATGCAACGGCATGGCTCGAAGAAGAGATAGACGAGATGCTTGAGACAAGAACTCAGGATACCTTTATAGTTCCTCAGAAAGTAAAAGACGATCTTAAGGGAATCTTCCCATATTGGCATGGAAAAACTCTTCATGAGCGTTATCGTGCCATGCTTCCCGAAGAGACGAAACGGGTGCGCGATGCCTATATGTTCACTCGTGATCTCTTTGAGCGTAACGGATATGGTCACGTAGCCTACGATATTCCCAAGCTTTTGAAGGTCGGGCTTAAAGGAATTAAAGAGGAGATTTGTCAGAAGCTGAGCGAACTTGATTTAACGACAGCAGAAGATCTTGATAAGAGACTTTTCTATGAAGCTCTTCTTGTATGTTGCGATGCCGTTATCGGCTATGCCAGACGGTATGCGGAAAAGGCAAGAAGTCTTGCTGCAGAAGAAAAAGATGCTGCTCGGAAGAGTGAGCTTGAAAAGATTGCCGATGTCTGTTCATGGGTTCCTGAGAATCCTGCCCGTGATATCTGGGATGCTATTCAGGCCGTTGCGTTTATGCAGCTGATCATTCAGACAGAGACTAGCGGAGATTCCGTTTCTCCTGGAAGATTAGATCAATATCTCTATCCCTACTATGTAAAAGATATAGCCGATGGTCGTTATACCATCGACGAAATACAAGAATTACTTGACTGCCTCTGGCTCAAATTCAACGAGATTATCAAAGTTCAGGATAGTGAGTCTATTCGTATTCATCCGGGTTTCCCGATGACTCCGAATTTGACTATCGGCGGGCAGACTCCTGAAGGAGAAAATGCCGTTAACGAGCTGAGCTATCTTATGTTGAACAGCCAGGAGCATATCCGTTTGACGAACCCTCAGTTTACAGTTCGTTTCAATGAGAAAACCCCTCAGGATTTTATTTTGAGGGTTGCTGAAATCGTACGACTTGGAACAGGTGTTCCTGCCATGTTCGGTGATGATGCCTGTATGGCTGCCATTCATAGAACTCTTCCCGATATGCCTCTTGATAGAGTTCGAGACTTTAGAATTGTAGGTTGCGTTGAGCTTGCTCCTCGCGGCTTCCAGGGGCGTGTAAATGGTGGCTTCCTTAACGTTGCCCGAGTTGTTGATTTAGCTCTTAACAATGGCGTTGATAGACTTACTGGAGAACAGATTGGACCTAAAACTGGCAATATCAACGACTTCAAGTCATTTGATAGTGTCATTGATGCAGTGAAAGCCCAGATGAACTATTTTGTGACTCAACAGGTTATCAACGCAGCAGTAGTCGATATGGTCCAAAGAGATCTAACTCCTCATTTGTTTCTTTCAGCTCTGATCGAGGGGTGTATTGAGAGCGGTAAGGATATGACATGGGGTGGATCTCTTTGGGGCGCCACACCTATTCTTCACGTGGGGATGGCAACGGCCTCCGATTCCCTGGCTGCTGTGAAGAAAGTGGTTTTTGACGATAAACAAATAACTATGGCGGAACTAAAGAGTGCTCAGGATAGTGACTTCGCTGGGGAAAACGGGATAAAAATTCAGAAGATGTTGCTTGATGCACCTAAGTATGGCAACGACGATGAAGATGCTGACGCCATGGTTCAGACAATGACCAACCTTACTTTCGATGAGATTGAAAGACATAAGGATATTGATGGTCGACCCTACACATCGATGATTTTGACCTTGGGGGCTACAGTTCCCCATGGTTGGAAGACAGGAGCTACGGCAGATGGTCGAAAAGCTACAATGCCCGTATCTGATTCCATGTCTCCATCGAATGGTGCAGATAAAGAAGGCCCCACGGCGGTTCTTAAATCTGCGAGCAAGATCGATCAGACACGACTTATGGAAGGCAACGTCCTGAATTTAAAGTTTAGCAGAACAGCTTTGGATGGGGATGAAGCCCTTCACAAGTTTGCAGACCTTGTGTGCGCATATCTTATTGATCTTAAAGGTCAGGAAGTTCAGGTTAACGTTGTAGATGGAGCTACGTTACGAGATGCGCAGAAGCATCCTGAAAACTATCAAGATCTGGTCATTCGCGTAGCAGGGTATAGTGCTCGTTTTGTCGAGTTGGATAAAGAACTTCAAGACGACATTATTCGAAGAACAGAACACCAGACGGTCTAATGGTGATGAGGGCTGTGGATAACTCAATTCGTACGCTTAACGGATGCATCTTCAATATACAAAGATATAGCCTTCACGATGGACCGGGAATTCGGACTATTGTTTTTCTGAAAGGATGCCCACTTCGGTGTCCCTGGTGTGCTAACCCAGAGTCTCAGAATGCTTCTCCTGAGATGATGGGGTCGGAAATGGTCGGAAAAGTGGTTACGGTTGATGACGTTATTCGTGTTGTTGAGAAAGACAGTGTTTTCTACAAAAGATCTGGAGGGGGAATGACCCTTTCTGGAGGGGAACCGCTCATGCAGCCGGAGTTTTCAACAGCGTTGATGACTGTCGCTAAAGAGCATGGTTTCAATACGGCCATAGAAACATCTGGTTTTCAAAAATGGAACCTTATGGCTCCTGTTATTGAAAAAACGGATGTTGTCTTTTTTGACATCAAAATGATGAATTCAAGCCGCCACGAAGAAGTTGTAGGGGCTCCCAACGAGCTTATTCTTGCGAATGCAGAGAAAATAGCCAAAAGTGGAAGACGAATAATTATTCGCCTTCCACTGATTCCAGGCTATAACGATGGTTGCAATTTGGATGAGACCGCAGCATTTGCTAAAGAAATAGGAGCCAGTGAACTTCATCTTCTTCCATATCATCGTTTGGGAGTATCCAAATATACCAAATTGGGGCGCACATATTCTTTAAACGATGTAGTGGCTCCTGAGAAAGAGCAAGTGGAAGCAGAAGCGAAAAGATTGAAAGAGCGCTTCTCTTTTGAGGTGTTAGTTTCGTAAAAGGAAAATACTGCAAGACAAAATGAAAATACAGACGGTTTTTCAGCAGAGTAGAGTGCTGATAATCGATTTCGGCCAGGAGGAATGACAAGTGAAAAATTTGAAAAATATGGTTTGGGGAATTTTATGTGTATTTGTCGTCTTCGCATTTCTTGCAACTACCGGAGTTGATGCAGCTTTGGCTGCCAAAAAATTGGAGATTCGCGTAGGGCATGGTGTTCCTGAATCAAATGCAATGCATCAGGGATGGGTTAAGTTTAAAGAGGTTATCGAAGCTGAATCGAACGGGAAAATGACCGTTAAAATTTATCCTAATCAGCAGCTTGGCGGTGACAAAGAGTTAATAGAAGCTGTTCAGATGGGCAATCTTACGATGACAGCTCCATCAAATTCTCCTCTTGCTGCTTTTGACAAAGAATTCTTTGTTCTCGACATTCCCTTTTTGTTCAAGGATAGAGCCGATGCCTATCAGATGCTTGATGGTAATCCCGGTCAGACTTTGCTTGCTACTCTTGATAAGTTCAATCTTAAGGGACTTGGATATTTTGAGAATGGTTTCAGAAACTTGACCAATAGTAAAAATCCGGTAAAATCTCCCGCTGATTTGGACGGCCTTAAATTAAGAACAATGGAAAACCCCGTTCATCTTGCAGCATGGAAGGCTCTTGGTGCTAACCCCACCCCCATGGCATTTGGAGAACTTTTCACAGCATTGCAGCAAAAGACCGTTGATGGTCAGGAGAACCCATTCGAGCTTATCCATGCAGCGAAGTTCAATGAAATTCAGAAATATATCACCAAAACTCAGCATATCTACACAACATACGTCATGGTTATTAACAAGAATTTCTATAACAAGCTGTCTGACGAAAATAGAGCGATTGTCGATAAAGCCGCTAAAGCAGCTGTTGACTATGAACGTGAAATAGCCATGAAGAATGATGTGGATGCTGAACAGAAACTTGTTGAATTTGGTAATGAGATCGTTGAACTTAACGATGAGCAGAGAAACGAATTTAAAGAGAAACTCCTTCCAGTCGCAGATATGGTGAAAGAAAAGGCAAGTGCTGAAATAGTTGACCTTTTCGTTGGTTCGTCAAAATAAACCTTATTGCGGCTAAGCATTAGAAATATACCTTCCGCAGGGAATAGAAAGAGGGCTCTCTGCGGAAGGCTTTTAAATGAGAGGAGATTTTCCCTATGAAATTGTTTCGTTTTTTAGATGACTATTTCGAGGAAATACTTGTCATCATTCTTCTTGCCGGGATGAGCATCATCATAGGCATTCAAGTTTTCATGAGATACGTTTTGAAATCATCCCTTTCATGGTCTGAAGAGTTGGCCAGATATATGTTTATATGGATGATATATATAGGAATAAGTTACGGTGTTAAAAAAGACAAGCATGTCAAAATTGAGGCGGTTTTAACAGTTCTTTCTTCTTTTTGGCAAAAGGTTCTTCTTATTATCTCTGATCTACTTTTCTTGTTCTTTGCCGTCATTATCGTTATCAAGAGCTTTGAAGTAAGCAATACCATTCAGAATCTGGGACAGTTGTCTCCTGGAATGGAACTTCCCATGTGGATTGTTTATATGGCTGTTCCGGTGGAATTCTCTCTTGTATGTATCCGATTGATTCAGAGCCTTATTCGCAAGATACGCAACTTCTCTGAAAAGACGGATAGCGTGACGGCAGCAGAGTAAGCAAGAAGGTTTGATTGGAGGATTTACGATGGTATCTCTTATTCTTTTTGGTAGTTTTGTTATATTCCTCATACTAAATACACCCATAGGAATAGCCTTGGGGTTGGCAGCTATGTCAACAATTGTCTATAGCGGAGACGTGAGCGTAAGCTATTTGGCTCAAAGCTTAACAACCTCTGCAGATTCTTTCCCGCTAATGGCCGTTCCCTTTTTTATCTTGGCAGGCGAACTTATGGGGAAAGGCGGCATATCAAGACGACTTCTTAAAGTAGCGAATATTTTCTTCGGAAAATATACAGGAGGTCTTGGAATAGTTACAGTTGTGGCATGTATGTTCTTTGCGGCCATATCCGGTTCCGGGCCGGCAACAGTTGCTGCTATTGGAGGCATTATGGTTCCAGAGATGCTTCGCAGAGGATACGATAAAGGATTTACCTCTGGACTTATTGCTTCAGCTGGAAGTATTGGCGTTATTATTCCGCCCAGCATTCCCATGGTTATTTACGGCGTATCAACAGGCGTCTCTGTAAGTACTATGTTTATTGCAGGTTTTGTCCCGGGAATGCTTATTGGGTTGGCATTAATTGGATGGACATATTTTTACTCGAAAAAGCACGGATATTGTGGAGAAAAAATCGAGTACACCTCTAAGGAAAAATGGAAAGTTGTCAATGAGGCCAAATGGGCTCTTATGGTTCCTGTAATTATTCTTGGAGGAATCTACGGTGGCATATTCACTCCCACAGAAGCGGCAGCAGTTGCAGTTATTTACGGATTTTTCGTTGGAGTTTTTATTTATAAAGATCTTTCTTTAAAAGACGTTCCTAGCGTTATCGCTTCTGCTGCACTTGTAACGGCTACGGTTATGATCATTATAGGAACAGCAACGAGCTTTGGCAGAATTCTTACCTTTGAACAGATTCCTACACGCTTGGCAGAGGCTATTATATCCTTCTCAAGCAGCAAGTTTGTGGTTATGTCTCTGATTATGCTATTGTTGCTTTTCGTAGGATGCTTTATGGAAACTCTTGCAGCCATCATTATTTTGGCTCCCATTCTTCTTCCGGTGGTGACGGCCATAGGTGTCGATCCTGTTCACTTCGGTATTGCCATGGTTGTTAACCTCGCTATTGGATTCATAACCCCGCCTCTTGGCGTCAACCTCTTTGTAACGTGCGGTATTGCAAATATTTCAATGGAAAAGATTTCCAAGGCCATCATTCCGTGGTTGTTGGTGCTTATGGTTACATTGTTGATTATTGTTATTTTCCCTGCGGTATCTCTTCTATTGCCGCAAATGCTTGCTAAATAGAGAGTCTTATTATTTTAAGAGGTGAAATGTAATGACTAAGATAGTTGTAACCGATGGATATAGTTATCCTGGAGAAACCTTTGATTTACCCAAAAAAGTTTGTGAGCAGTATGGTTTTGATTTTGAGATTTTAAATTGCCGTAATGAAGAGGAATTGGCAGAACAGGCTAAAGATGCCGATGGCCTTCTGGTGGTTTATTCTGATATTACAGAGAGCCTTTTACAGAAGTTGCCGAAGTGTAAGGTTGTTGTCCGCTTTGGTGTTGGTGTAGATACAGTAGATATGGACGCCTGTTCAAAACATGGAGTTCTCGTTTGCAATGTTCCAGATTACGGTGTGGGAGAAGTAGCCAGTCACGCCTTTTCTCTGATCCTTGCCTTGGAAAGAAAAGTAGCTTTGTATGATCGAGCTATCCGTAGTGGCAGATGGGACGATTCTGTTGGTTATCCCATAAAGAGACTTAAAGGACAAATCCTTGGTTTTGTCGGGTTTGGTCGAATTGCTCGCCAGACAGCAGAATATGCAAAAGTTTTTGGTTTTGACATTGTTGCATATGATCCCTTTCTTCCTGACACTGTATTTGAAGAGAATAATGTTAAGCGTGTGAATCTCGATGAACTCTACAAAATTTCTGATGTTATTTCTATTATGGTCCCCTGTACGGAGGATACATTCCATTTGCTAAATACTGAAGCTTTTAATAAGATGAAAGACGATGTGCTGATAGTCAATACTGCACGAGGCCCCATTGTTTCTTACGATGACCTTGTTGACGCACTAAAGCAGGATAAAATAGGAGCAGTAGGACTGGATGTTATCGAGGGAGATCCTCTTAAAGATACAAGTATGGAAATTTTCTCCTTCGAAAATGTAGTTCTCACCCCCCACGTTGGATACAAGTCAAATGAATTTTTTGCAGATTTGAAAACAAAAACAGCAGAAGCTGCATGCAAAGTTCTTTCTGGAGAAAAGCCCTTTAATATTTTAAATAAAGCTGCTATAGAGACAGCGAAAGCTTATAAATAGGTCTTTTAAGATTAAGACAACGATTCAGATTTTCCTTTTATAATTTTGTAAGAGAAGGGCAGAAATCTCGTGTTCATTTGAGGTTTCTGCCTATTTTTCAAAGCGAACACATTATGAAGACAACGGCCGTTGATATTATTTTTCCTAGACGAAGGAGTTTGCAATGTTACAAAAAATAGAGAAGAGTACTATTTCAGAACAGATTATTCGACAGATAAAAGAAATAATTTTAAGAGGAGAAATAAAGCCTGGGGAAAAACTTCCGCCGGAAAGAGAGATGGCTGAAATTTTTTCTGTAAGCAGATCTTCGGTCAGAGAGGCCATACGGGCACTTCAATATATGGGGATATTAGATATACGATCAAATGATGGTATTTATCTGAACAATAATATTAATATTCTTGCTGACCATTTGAAGTTTAGTTATCTATTGAAAAAATTCTCCTTTATGGAACTCGTGGAAGTACGGAAAATATTAGAAGTAGGTGTTGTTCGCCTTGTTGCAGAGCGAGCTACAGAGGAAGCTAAGCTTTCCTTGCATTCTATTTTTGAAGAATCTCTTTCATGTCAGGATGAAAATGAAAAGTATGTTATAGCTGATTATGCTTTTCATGAAGCTCTTGCCGAAGCAACACAGAATTCTCTTTTGGTTGATATGCTTCAAGGCATGAAGCCGCTGCTTTTAGAGTCGAATATAGAACTTGTAAAAAATCCTGGACAAATTCAGAAAGCTACAACTATTCATAAAGCCATTCTTAACGCTATAGACATGGGGGCACCTGATTTAGCTGAAAGGGAAATGCTGATACATTTTAAAAACGTATCTGAAACGTTGGATGTTGTTTCGCAACATGAATTTGATAGAGAGGTGCGAGAGAAGGCGTAAAAGGATATACTTCATAATGGATTTGAGGTGATAAACATGAATTTTGATCCTTACCACTATAAGTATCCGTCGCGAAGAAATGTTGTCTATAGTTCCAGAGGGATGGTGGCTACATCCCATCCTTTAGCTGCTCAGGCTGGGTTAGATATATTGAAAAAAGGTGGAAATGCTGTTGATGCAGCTATTGCTACGGCAGCAGCTTTAACTGTTGTAGAGCCTACAAGTAACGGTTTGGGGAGCGATAACTTTGCTCTTATCTGGAAAGATGGAGTTCTCCACGGCATAAACGGTAGTGGTGCTGCTCCGTTGTCTTTTGATGCAGATGCTTTTCGAGAGCGGGGATGGCAGAAGGTTCCAGAGCAGGGATGGGCTTCCGCTACGGTTCCGGCAGCACCTAAAACATGGGCGCTTCTTGCTCGTAAAATGGGAAATCTTTCATTGGCTGAAAGTTTGGCCCCTGCTATAACGTATGCACGTAATGGGCATGCAGTGGCTGTAACAGTGGCTCATAATTGGCGCTTGGCTTACGAAAAATATGTAAAGCTACTTCATGGAAAAGAGTTTAATCCCTGGTTTGAAACCTTTTGTCCGAAAGGCCGGGCTCCTCGTGCAGGTGAATTGTGGCGTTGTGGAGAGCAGGCCCATACCCTTGATCTCATAGCAAAAACTGAAGGAGAAGCCTTTTATACTGGGGAGATTGCCGAGAAAATTTTAGATTTCTCAAATCAGACTGGTGGTTTTTATAGCTCTGAAGATCTTGAGCGACATTCCCCAGAGTGGGTTGATCCCATCTCTGTGCAGTACAGAGGATACGATATATGGGAGATTCCTCCTAATGGCCAGGGAATTATAGTCTTGATGGCCCTCAATATGTTGAAGGGATTTTCCTTCTCTCAGCGAAGTGCTGAGACCTGTCATAAACAGATTGAGGCAATAAAGCTGGCTTTTGCTGATGCCCATCGTTATGTGGCCGATCAACGGTTTAGCCATGTTCCTGTAACAGAAATGCTTTCTGATCATTATGGTGATGTACGGCGCAATTCCATTCACGACCAGGCGTCTATACCTGAAGCAGGAAATCCTGAAGCGAGCGGAACGGTTTACTTGTGTACTGCTGATGAACAGGGAAATATGGTTTCATTTATACAGAGTAACTACACCGGTTTTGGGTCAGGTATTGTGATTCCGCAAACTGGCATTGCCTTAAATAACAGGGCAAAGGGCTTTTCTCTCGATCCGGCCCATCCCAATGTATTAGCTCCTGGTAAACGTCCTTATCATACGATTATTCCTGGCTTTATAACGAAAGATGGAGACCCCTTAGGTCCCTTTGGTGTGATGGGGGGATATATGCAACCGCAAGGACATGTTCAGGTTGTAATGAATATGCTGGATTTCGCAATGAATCCACAAGAGGCTCTTGATGCTCCACGATGGCAGTGGGTTGGCGATATGGATGTAGCTATTGAACCGGGGTTTCCCGTTTCGGTAGCGCAAAAATTACAACGAATTGGACATCATATTCGTATGGCTCTTGATTCAAATACTTTTGGGCGGGGAGAAATTATCTTGAGAACCTCTGAAGGAACGTTGATAGGAGCAACCGAGCCCCGGGCTGATGGTTCAATTGCTGCTTGGTAAATAAATAAAGCCAGGTCTCTTAAAAAAAACCTGGCTTTTGTCTTAACTATTTGCTTGATAGATCTTTAAGCTTTAAAGCAAGATCCAGCAAAAGGCGCTGATCGCTTGCATTTATATTTATGTCAAATAATTCTTCTATTCGGGCAATTCGATATGCAATAGTGTTAGGATGAACGTGCATTTTATGGGCTGTTTCTTTCATATCCCAGTTGTTTTTTGAAGATTGGAAAGGGTTTCGAAATAGTGACTTCGGTAAGTATTATCGTTTTTTATTATCTTTTCTAACATAGATCTCCAAAAGCGCTCTCCATCTGCTGTTGCAGAGAGTTTTATTAATACTTGATATGCTCCCATTTCATCCCAGAAAGTCAACGGAGCCGTATCGGAATGTTCCTTTTTCTCAGAATATAACAATGCTTGAAAAGCTTCTTTATAACTTGCATGAGTAAGGTTTGAAGATTGTTTATAGCCTCCAATTCCGACATTAAGATAACAGTGTTGACGTTGCGCAATACTATCGATTTCATGTTGTCGTTTTTTTAGTGTTTGCTTGAAATGAGAGTAGTCTTCTTTATGTAAGGAGATGACAAATAAAATGGTCTGGTTGACGATTGTGTAATAAGAAGCTTCCCACACTTCTTTCATAATACTTTTGATTTTTGAGAAACAGGCGTTTCGAAGGCCTCGTAAAATATCTTCGTTTATATTTGAATAGGGGTGTATTGATGGTTTGAAGTTGATCGCGACAACAACAACTCCTTTATCTAAATCCCATCCGAAACATTGGCCTCTCAGTTTTATTCCCTCAAGTTCTATCGTTTCAGAGAATATAAGGTCCAGAAGAAATTCATCTCGGTATTTTTGTTCATTTTGCTGTATTGATATCCGTTTTTGAATGTCGAATTTTAGAAGAGTACTTGCGTGATTGAGAGTATTTTTAACCAATACCTCACTTAAATTGCTTTCTTTTGATGAAGAAAAAAGAATGTCACCAACATGTTTTCCCCCGATATATAGAGGCTCACGAGGATATCCACTGATTATCTTTTCTAAGTTTGTTTCTGAATTTGACATTCTGTTTATAAGATGAGGAAAGGAATCCTTACGAAAGGATGAAAGAAAAATTTTATCAAAATGTCTGTCAAAAAAAGCTATAGGGCGCTGCAAAATTTTTTCTAGCGCTGTCAATATTTCTGTGGTGTCATTTGTTTCGATAGCTAGATTTGAAAGATACGAATGTATAGCTATAGATTTATTAAGTGTCTCTGCTTGCGAATTAACGAGTCTTGTGAGGACAGGAGAAATTATATTGACAAACCGAAGATGCATTGGAAAAGAGAAAAGGGGAAAGTTGAGTGCTTCGGTGAAAGTTAGAATTTCTTCAGGAATTTCTTCTATAAAGCGTCCGAGCTTTATTCCAAGGCCGGCAGCTTCATTTTCAGATATTTTTTTCAAAAACTTATTTATTTCTTCTATATTGGGATTTTGATACCAAATGTATCCAGTTGTTAAAACAAGATCACCTTTTTTAATCCATGAAGCCTGATCTGGCGCATCAAAAATTGTGACCGATTCAATATTGCGTTTTAACCCCTTTGTTCCAGAGAGGAGTTTGATTCCTTTTAATTCGGGAATATCAAAAAGATTTTTTACTTGCATAGGTAACCTCCCCCAATTTATTTTTTTGAATAAAAAAACTAAACTTTTTTGTTTATTTTAACAAAATTTTTTTGATTATTCTTGAGTAATATGTAGACATTGTTGTTTTTATTTAAATATTTAGACGGGAGGGGAAATAATGAACAAAGAAGAATTCTATGACCGGAATTACAGTTTCGATGACATTGAAGTTGACCCTCGTTTCATTCGTTGCGCCAAAGAAATGAAAATTACTTTTCTTGTTTGGATTCTTTTCGCAGTAATTTCCATTGGAGTTTCGTATTTGTTAGGACGTGGAGATGTGCAGGATTATACATATGTTGCAGGTCTACCTCTCTGGTGGTTTATGGCTATTCTGATAAGTTTGCTTTTTACAGCTCTGGTTATATTCATTACAAAATTTGTTTTTCAAGATATGGATTTAACAGACGAAGGATCTCTTAATAAATAAGGAGGAGCATTGCAATGGAATTCACAGTAAATAACGAAGCTAGATTTGCGATTATAGCTGCTTTTGTTTTGTATTCTGCTGCTATGCTTGTAATTGGCCTTTATTCCAAGCGAGCAATGGATAAAACATCTGTGGATAAGTATGTTGAAGAATTTTATACGGGAGGCCGGGGAATGGGAGCTTTGGTCATTGCTCTCATGATAGCCGCAGGGTTATGTAGTGCCGGTACTTTTCTTGGCGGTCCGGGGCTTGCTTATAGTGCCGGCCTGACTTGGGTTCTTGCGGCTCTTTCTCAAAATTTTATGAACTTTTGCGTTTTGGGAGAGATAGGGAAAAAGGTAGGAATTGTTGCTCGTAGAATCAATGCGCAATCTTATCTGGATTTATTTTTGTATCGTTATAACCATAACAAAATGGTAGGAATTGGCGGCGTTATTGCTATCGTCCTTTTCTTGGGAAGCTATGTTGTGGCTCAATTTGTGGGAGGGGCCCGACTTTTTGAATCGATGACGGGGCTGTCATATCTGCTGGGACTTGTCTTATTTTCAGTTGTTGTTCTTGTTGTAGCTGCATTTGGTGGAATTAAGGGCGTAACGACGGCTGTTGTTCTTCAGGGAATTGTTATGACGGCAGCTGTATTTGCTTTATTCTTTGGGGCCCTCGCTCACATAGGTCCTCTTGAGCTAGCTATTCGGAGCATAGGAGAGCTAGATCCCAAGCTTATATCTCCATGGACATGGAATATTAAATTCCAGTCTTCAATGTGGATTATTTTTGGTCTCGTCTCAATAGGAATGCCTCATGCGGCTATGAATACCCTTCTTTATAAAGATACAAAGGCTATGCACAAAGCTATTATTTTAGGTGTCATTTTCGTTGTTCTCTGGACAGTAATGCTTATTTGGATGGGGAACATGGTTCGCGCAATTTATCCTGACCTTAAAGTGGTAGATCATGCTGTACCTATTCTTGCCATGACAGTGTTGCCCCCTTGGCTCGCTGGTATTGCTCTTGCCGGAGTTGCTGGTGCTATTCAGTCAACAGTGGGAGCAATGATTATCGTTATTAGTTCAAGCATTGTGAGAGACGCATATCAGGCTTATATAAACCCCAATGTCTCACATGAAAAGTTGAAAAAAGTGACAGTGCTTACGACTGTAATAACCTGCATTCTCATTTTCATAGCTGCTATAAAACCTCCTCATGCATTAGAGTGGATGATTGCTTTCTCTATGGGAGGTCTTGCCTCTGCCTTTTTCTGGCCCCTTCTTTTAGGTTTGTATTGGATGAGAACCAATGAATATGGAGGAGCCGCAGGTATGCTTGGTGGGTTGCTTACATATATTTTAGCTGCCGGGAAATATCTTCCTATTACTTTTGGAATGCATGCAATCGTTATATCTCTTATCGTTTCGCTTGTTCTTACTGTGGGAGTAAGCCTCATAACGCCGAAACCTCCTAAGGGAATTATTATGCAGTGGTTTGGTCGAGTTTATCCCAAAGAAATAAAAATGTAGTCTGAAAGGAGAAACGATTTATGAGATTCGATATCTACATAAAAAATGCACGAATTGTTGACGGCACTCGTTCTCCATGGTATCGAGGGGGAGTTGGCATTACAGATTCCAAAATCAGATATGTAGGCAGTGATCTTCCTGAGTATGCAGCAGATGCGTTTGAAGTTATCGATGCTAAAGATCATATTGTTGCCCCTGGATTTATTGATGTTCATACGCACTCTGATTTCCTTTTGTTGAGAGATCCGGTAATGCAATCAAAATTGAAACAGGGAGTAACGACACAAGGGATCGGTCAATGTGGAATAAGCCCAGCTCCCATTTCTTCAGAGCAAGTTGAAAAACTTGATATTTATTCTGGATTCATTAAGGCGGGAACTCACGCTGACTGGAATTGGAGAAGTTTCGGTGAGTGGCTGGATGTTTTGGAAGACCTGAATCTGGGAACAAATATAGTTGCTTTTGCAGGGCAGGGAACTATCAGAATAGCTGTTATGGGTTTTGATAATAGAGAGCCTTCTTCCGATGAAATGGCAGAGATGAAAAAATTAGTCTCTGAATCTATAGAGCAAGGGGCTTACGGTATAACGAGTGGACTTGTTTATCCTCCCGGAGTCTATTCTTCAACAGAGGAGCTTGTTGAGTTATGTTCTGCTATGACCTCGAAAAATGGTTTGTATCAATCACATATGAGAAATGAAGGACGAGATGTTGTAAAGGGAGTTGAAGAAGTTATTCGTATTGCAGAAGAAAATCGTATTCCAGCCCAGATTTCTCATCATAAAGCATTGGGAAGAAGTGCTTGGGGACTTGTGAAAAAGACACTTGCTTTAGTTGAAGATGCGCGGAAACGTGGTGTTGATGTGACTGTAGATCAATATCCCTACACATCTGCCAGTACAACTCTACGGGCAATTTTACCTCCATGGGTTCATGAAGGGGGAGTTATGAACGTTATTGAAAGATTGGCAGATAAGTCTCTTCGAAGTCGAATTATTAAAGAGATAGAAGAAGATGTCACTTGGGATAATTACTACCAAAATTCTGGAGGAGCTAGCGGAGTGACAGTTATATATTCTCCTCAGACTCCAGAGTATGAAGGCAAGTCGTTGAAAGAAATTGCAGAAATGACAGGCGTAGATCCTCTTGACATAGCAATGGATATTATTGCTGCCAATAAGGGAGACGATGCAGCTTGTTATTCGATGATGTGTGAAGATGATGTGGAATACGTTCTGAAAAACAACAATGTCATGGTTATTTCAGACTCTATTCCACCGGCACCAGGAGCAAAGAGCCACCCCAGAACCTTTGGAACTAACCCTCGAGTTTTGGGAAAATACGTAAGAGACAAACATTGTATTTCTCTGGAAGACGCAATATGGAAGATGACAGCCTTTCCGGCATCCCGTTTAGGGCTTCAATTTAAGGGCATTCTCAGAGAGGGAATGGATGCTGATATCGTTATTTTTGATCCAGATACTGTTGATGATAAGGCAACCTTTGAACATCCTTTCGAAGAGCCGGTGGGAATTGAATATGTAATTGTCAATGGAGTAAAAACAATGGAGTTTGGCAATTTTACCGGACATACGAATGGAAAGGTACTGCGGAAAGGATAACTAGGTAAGATATATATTCCAACACTAAAGGGGCAGGATGCCATTTTGTGGCTTCCTGCTCCTTCTATTATTGAATCTGTACAAGCTAAAGGACAAATAGCTTTTTTATATGTTCTTTTGTTGATTTTGTGTCTTCGGCGATAAATTGTATATCCGCCTCTGTCAATTGTTCTTTTGACATATTATTCATCTTCAAAATGTTTTTGCAGTACGAGCGTTTGAGGTCGTCAAGATCAACATTTTGAGCTTTTACGAGTTCGGGGCCTTCTGGAATGATAATATTTTCTCCTGGAATCTGTTCTTTCGGATTCCCTCTTCTTACATTGATACCTAATTTTTCCCGTGCAAAAGAGAGCTGGGCTGTTACGTGTTTTCCTGCACCAGTGTATTCAGTTTCTTGAACGACGATTACCTGATCTCTATCCATTTCCTGTGCAAGCGAAAATGCTGCTGTAAGAGAGGTGTTGCCTGCAGGGCCTCTTTCCAGACCTTCTATTTGGGCCAGAGCTTCTGTCATATAAAAAACTTCACCTTGGGTAACTGTAACGTATCTGTCTGTATAGCGAAGACTCCGTGCTGCGTTTCTTGGAACGTCTGTTCTATCTGGCCATGTAGAGAAGGGCATGCCAAAACCAGTGTGTCCTGTGGTGAACGATTTTCTGTTAAAAGCCTTGTCACTTGCCATATGGAGTCCTGTGATGTCTACGCTGGCTGCTATGACCTTCGTGTTTGTACACCCAGCTTTTTCAAGGCCTCTGGCTGTTCCCGTCAGGTTTCCTCCGCCGGCATTTGTAATAACGACAGCGTCGGGATCTCTATTACACATACTTCTTACCTGATCTGCTATTTCGTATCCCAGTGTTTCTATACCCGCTATAGCGAAGGGGGAATATAGCGAGGCGCTGCAATAACTCGTTTCATCAAGAAGGCGTAAAAATTCTATGAAAAGTTCAGGTCCTACTGTCAACTGAACAACTTCTGCTCCGAAGGCTTCGCAAATTCTGCCTTTTTCTAGAATTTCAGGTTGTCCGACATGATGGCTGTCGAAGAGTTCCTGTACGATAATGGCTTTTAGATTCCTCATGTTTGCTTGAGATGCAACAGCTGCTCCGTAGTTTCCGCTTGACGCTGCTATAACACCGGCATATCCTCTTTGTTGAGCGTAATGACATGACATGGCCGCACGTCGTGCCTTGAAACTGCCAGAAGGGTTTGTTGCTTCATCTTTTACAAAAATGCGGGCTCCTTTGCCTGGTCCAGCTAGAGCTCGGGCTGCTGCTGTAAGGTTGCGTAGCTCCAGCATGGGAGTATTACCAATATTTGTCTCGGCTTGAATAGATCGAATTTCATTGAGTGTATATCCTATTTTCCCCATCATGCCTTCATAGTCGAAAGCGACACCGGGAAGTTCAAATTCAGAGTAATCAATTCCCAGAGCCTTTTTTAGTATTTCGTTCTTTCTCTCAGCAACAGAGTCGAATACGGAGTTCATGCCTTTTCACCTGCCTTCGATATGAGGGCGTGTAATTCTTTTCCTACAGAAAGAAGTTCTGGAATCTGGCGTCCGAAGGTATGAGTATACGGAGGATTTTGAGAAACGAGGGTTCCTTGCACTTTCCTATCTGTCATTGTTGTTATTGTGACGTTGCTCCCTATGGGAGCGTCATTGTCTAAATAACCTTTGACCCAGAGTTCAAGAGGAACTTGTTTAGTATCTTGGGGTACATTGTCTGCCCGCTCAGATGGTTGAAGAACGATATAATGAATTTGAACCCAGCTTCCTTTTTTTATAATTTTTTCATCCATTTCCTCTTACCAACCTTTCACTGTCTCCAATACACTATCAGGTATAATTCCAGATTCATAATCTTCAAAAGCCTCTTCTATCTTTGAAAGTGCACTCTCCATTTGATCTTTCGAAATAACGAGCGGAGGTTGTATTCTCAACACAGAACCACTAAAGAAAGAGAGTAGAAGCCCCTTTTGCCATGCTTGGTAACATATTTTTGCGGCAGCTTCTGTATTCCTTTCTTTTGTCTCTCTGTCTTTTACGAGGTCTACTCCAATGGAAAGCCCGATCCCTCGTACATCTCCAATAAATTCGAAACGATTCTGCATTTCCTTCAATCTTGCGAGAGCATAGGCTCCTATAGCCGTTGCATTTTCTCTTAACTTTTCATCTCTGATGACGTCGACAGTTGCACATGCTGCAGCACAACATACGGGATTTCCAGCTGCAGTGAAAAGGTGTGCAGGAGCTTCCCATTGTTCCATCAATTCTGCCTTTGCAACCACTGCCCCCAGAGGCATTCCCGAAGCAATAGCTTTACCCATAACAACAACATCAGGAACTACATCGAAGTTTTCTATACCAAACCATTTCCCGGTACGTCCGAAGCCTTGTTGCACTTCTTCCGAGACGAAAAGAATGTTGTAGGTATCACAGATTTGTCTTAGGGCTTTAACATAGCTTTTAGGAGGAACAATAAGACCGGCGTCCCCTTGTATAGGCTCGAAGAATATGGCTGCGACCTCTTCAGCTGGTACACATGTTTTAAAAAGTTCATTTATTCTTTCTACGCAATACTTCGTTACATCATCTTCATCCATTCCACTGTACGGAGTACGATATACATCTGGATATGGGATGTGGTGAATTTCGGGAAGAAGTGGTCCGAGCCCTCGGTGCATGGGCAGACTGACGGCACTTAAAGAAAGAGCACCATATGTGCTTCCATGATAGGCGCGGTAGAAAGAGATGATTTTTTTCCTTTTTGTAGCTGTTCTGGCCATTTTTATTGTTCCGTCATTGGCGTCAGAACCACAAAGACCATAAAAGACCCTTTTCCTATATTCTCCAGGTGTTATGTCAAACAGCTTTTGCGAGAGTTGTATAAGTGGTTCATGATACATATAGACAGGGGTATAAAGTATAAGATTTTCAGTTTGTTTCTTTATGGCATCGACAATTCTAGGGTGGCAGTGTCCTGTGTTTACGGCTCCTGCGCTGGAAAGTAGATCTATATAGTGATTCCCGTCAACATCTATAACAGTTGCACCTTTCCCCCGATCAACAACAAGGGGGTAGTATGGAACTTTTGCAGCAGGAGATGTCATTTCCTTATCAATATTCACGAGCTCTAAACATTTGGGTATATTCAAAGCCATAATATTCATCCCCTTATATATGTTTTAGAGAGCTTTACAGTCTATATTTCACTGTAAAGCTCTCTTGTTAAAATGGGGTTACGGATTTCTACTTACGAGAAACTCCTGATCCCTCATAAACACGATCCATGATTTCTTTACCTACAAGTTCTTCCATTTCAGGCCAAACTTTTTCTCTTATCGCAGTAGCACATGTATCTAATTCTTCCGGCGTTAACATAACGATTTCCCAGCCGTATTCGTTTTTTAGCTTTTGACGGTATTCTTCGTCTTCTTTAGCTACGTTTTCCCAACGAATAACAGACTCTTCATTGGCCGCTTGTTGTAAAATTTCCTGTTCTTCGGGAGTTAATTTATTCCATACATCCATATTGATGGCTACCCACCACGATTCAAAGTAATCGTTGTACTGAATCCATACTTTATTGACGTCTTTAAACTGCCAGGCCTGGAAGGGAGGTCCTCCCATCTGCCCATCTGCTATTCCTGTCTGAATAGCACTATAAGCTTCTGCATAGGGTATGGGGGTAGGAATATATCCTAAAGCTTCATATGTTGCCTCGCAGGGTTTTATTGGCATTACTCTGACTTTCATGCCTTTGCTTTCTGATGGATCTGCATAATTTGCAGGTTTTGTTTTCAGAGATACACCAGACATCCCTATAGGCATGACGGCTAGAGCTTTTATGTTATGTTCTGCCCAGAGGTCTTTAATAATGTCGAAAGCCCATCCATCTGGTCCATATACTTTCTTTGCTTCTTCAATGTCTTTGACGATGTATGGGAAGTAGTATGCAAGATTGAGTTTGGGATCGAAGTTAGCATTGGCTTGGGCCATGTTGAGTTCTATTGTTCCCCGCATGAGCATTTCAAAAGTTTCTGTCCAATCTCCGAGAACGCCGCCAGAAAAAACATCAATTTGAATCTGGCCATTTGTCCTTTCTGAAACCTTTCTTGCAAATTCTTTTGCGCGAATGTCAAAATCACTGTCTACTGGGTGAACCTGGGCCATGCGCCAACGATATTTAGGTTTGGCTGCTTCAGCTTGTTGCGTGTAAACTGTAAAGATAGTGGCAACGACAAATAGTAAAACGAAAAGAAGACACCAACGTTTCCTGTGGGCCATAATCGCACCTCCGTTTCATCTTGTGAAATTGCCTATTGGTTACGAGCCGCGTTAGAATCTTTTTATGCCCTATACAGAGAGCAACCACCTCCTTTATTTAATTCCCATAATTAATTTAGGCAGGAACATAGAGAGTTCGGGAAAATATGTTGTAAGGAGAACGATGGGTACAGATCCGAAGATCATGAAAATAAGAGCTGGCTTAATATATTCATCGATGTTGACTCCTCCTATACGACCGCCAAGATAAAGGATGGGAGCTGTTGGAGGCGTAACGTTCCCCAGCCCGAGGTTGGTTCCCAGTATTGCTGCAAAGTGTATAGGATGGACCCCGATTTTCAGCATGAGAGGCATGAGAAGGGGAGCGACGAGCATTGTTCCGCTCAAATCGTCCATAAGCATTCCTATGATGATGAGGAAAATATTGACCATGAACAAAATAACGTATTTATTATCAGAAACACCGAGAAGAAAGTCTGCAATGAGCATGGGGACACGTTGCATTGTATAGAGGCGTCCAAGTATGGTGACGAAGAAGAGCATAAGAATAATAACGCCGCTCGTAGTTGCAGAGGAATGGAGGGCGTCACTTAAGATGTTTTTGTTAAGTTCCCTATGAATAAAGAACCCAACGATGATGGCATAAAGAACGGCAACTGCTGCAGATTCGGTAGGTGTTGTAATGCCGCCATATATACCTCCCAATATAATGAAAGGCATGAGTAAACTCCAGAATCCACGTTTCGTTGCTATGAAAATTTCCTGATTGCGTTCTTTTCGTGGAACCTTACCTTTAACTTGCAGATTGGGAAATTTCTTACACATGAAATAGTTGATAATACAGAAAAGGGTCATGGTGAGGATACCCGGAACCACTGTTGATAAGAAGCAAGCAGCTACTGATTGTTGAGTAACCCAGCCATAAAGAATCATGGGGACACTCGGTGGTATAAGTTGCCCAAGAACGGCAGAACAACTGACCATGGCTGTGCTGTATTGTCTTGGATAGCCTAATTCTTCTAATCGCGGAATCATTATTGTTCCAATACAGGCGACAGCGGAGGATGCTGTTCCGGAAATGGCTCCAAATATTGCACAAGCTACGATTGTAGCGGCTCCCATTCCACCTCTGATACGCCCAAGCATTGAATTGGCAAAGTTAGTTAACCTTTCGGCTATTCCAGCAGATCCCATGAGGGCTCCGGCCATTATGAAAAAGGGAATGGAGAGTAACGTTAGCGAATTAAGACCTCTGAATCCCACTGTCATTAAAAAGGAGAAATCGGGGAAAAAGACAAGCCCCATATAAAGAGCTGCAGCCATAAAACAGAAGGGAACAGGAATACCAATAATGATCGTTACTATAAGAATAAGCAGGTCTATTATGATGTGCATTAGTATGTTTCCTCCTTTTCACAGAAATTACTGTCAAGGTTGTTTTCCATAGCAATTTCTTTTTTAAAGGCCTGCCAGTCATAATTTTCGTTAGGGAGACATAGCGGGGGCTTTCCTAATGCACGGCGCGCGAAATCGATGGTTATGATTAAAAAATAAAAACTCATGAGCGATGCGCTGATCAAAAGACTTGCTTGTGCAAAAATCATGGGAATCATTAAGGCAGGAGAGCGTTCCCAGCTTTTAAAAGACCATGAAACATAGTTCCATGCCCAAGATGTCATGATAAATGCGAGAATAGTGACGAGAGTGGATGTAAAAGTTTTGGCCCAGGCAAAAGCGCGAGAATTTTTAATGAGAACGTGAAGCAAATCAGCTTGAATATGGCTTCTTTCTCTTGAACCATTAGCGGCCCCAGTCATATACATCCAGAAGCCGACCAAACAGGCAAGCTCTTCAATTCCCATAATTGGCAGTTTAAAAATATAACGCAATAGAACTTGTGTAATGACGAGGCCGACGAGAACAAGAGATGTTAAAACCATGATGTAACGTTGTATTTTCCCCAGAATAAACCAAATAAAATAAAATACCCCTCTCATTTCTTTCCCACGCCTCCTTTTAAAAAATAAGATTGTCTCCCATATAGCTCAGGTCGAGAGATAAGGACCGGGCGGCAGTACAAATTAAATGGGCAAATCGTTGTTCTTCTTCAGGGTTATTTACATATCGAGCACGTGGATATGCAATACTTATAGAGGCAATAACTTCTCCTCCTGCATTTATTATTGGAGCAGCAACACACGCTAAGCCCTCTTCATATTCGCAGTTGTCATAGGCGTAACCACGTTTCTTTGTTTCGTCGAGGTCTTTTTTAAATAATTTTTGAGAAGTGATTGTCGTGGGAGTAAAACGAACGAATTCAGCGTTTACAAGCAGTTTTTCTTGTTTTTCTTTAGACATAAAAGCCAGAATAGCTTTTCCTAGCCCCGTGCAATAGGCAGGTATTCTCTTGCTTGAACCATACCCTACTCTGATGGCATCGGGGCTTTCAATTTTGTCTATGTATATTAAGTGCATTCCAGATAAAACAGCCAGGTTTATGGTTTCTTTTGTTTCGCAGGCTAAATGTTTCAAATATGGTTGTGCCATTCGTCGCACTCCTAACCGTTCGACTTCTCTGTTCCCCATTTCAAAAAGTTTTAATGTGTTAACATAGCCAGCATTACGAGATATTTTTTGTGTATAGCCAAGTTCAGTAAGAGTGTTTAGTAGTCTGGATATAGTGCTTTTATTGAAGTGAAGAGTGGAGTGAATCTGAGAGATGGTTAAAGAGCCCTTTTGATTTAGTAGCTCTAAAATCTGAAAAGCTTTGATGACAGAAAATACAGATTGATTTCTTTTTTCCTTTGTCAATGATTCACCCCCTTTGATATGCAAAAAAGAATTTTGCCATAGTAAACAAAATTCTGCATAATCTCGAGGCCCATATGTTTTTTGAGTTCCTTTGGGGAGGAGTTCTATGATTCGTCTGTGGCTAGTTGTTGCTCTTTATTTAAGCATTTATGGAGGAATGACCTGGGTTACCCTTTCTTCACTCATTCGTGCTTTTCGTATTCGTGGTTTCGGTTTAATTTCAGCAAGCTTCTTATGGGGAGTGCTTATGGTTTTGTCTCCTTTATTTCTCAGAATATGGGAGGGAGAAGGATACAGTGAGATTCGTCATTGGCTTGCTCTCATTAGTTATGTGTGGATGGGATTTGTCTTTTTTGCCTTCTGTATTTTCCTCTTTTTTTCTGTGCTGCGATTTATTTTTTGGATATTAGGAATAAATCTTAGTGATTTTGCAGGTAGATTCATTTCTTGCATGGTGATATTGATAGCTTTTGTTTGCAGTCTTTTTGCGTATAGACAGGCCCTCACTATTCATCCTCTGCATATGGAAATGGAAACATGGAAATTGCCCTCTGAATGGCCGGTTCTTCGTATTGTCCACATTTCTGATATTCATCTTGGCCTTCTTGTTCGTGAAGAACAGTTGCTTAAAATTGTTGAAGTTATTGAGGAAGCCAATCCTGATCTTGTGGTTTGCACAGGCGATTTTGTAGACGGCATAATGAATGGACGAGAGAAAGAAGTTGAACTTTTTAGTCGTCTGACACCCCCTCTTGGGAAATATGCGGTAACAGGAAATCACGAAGTTTACGCTGGGCTTGACCAGGCAATATCTTTTATTGAGGCGTGTGGTTTTCGTATGCTTCGAAATCAAGCGGTAGATGTAGGGCCCGTCATTTTAGCAGGTATTGATGATCCTGACATAAAAATGGTTGAAGAGATTCTTCCTTTTTCTGAAAGGGATATTCTTTCTGCTCTTCCTTTCGATCGCTTTCGTCTGTTTTTAAAACATCGACCGGTTATTATGCAAGAAACGATGCATCTTTATGATATGCAGCTGTCTGGTCATGTGCATGGAGGGCAAATATGGCCTTTCACACTCATTACGAGAATAGTTTATCCTATGCATGCGGGATTTCATTCTTTGCCTGGAGGGGGCTCCCTTTGGGTTTCCAGTGGTTCAGGAACATGGGGACCTCCAATGCGTTTTTTGACATCGTCTGAAGTTGCCATTATTGATATTTTTCGAAAGAAAGACAAAAAATAATCAGAGGCCCTTGGGGGGTGGGCCTCTGCAAAAAAGGGAGATTTATTAACTCATAGGGCACACACAACAGGAGGATTAAAACTATTGTGTTACTGTGCGACTATATATTACACTGACAGCACCAAAGTACATCCGTTACTTTTACGGTAGTTTCTCTCAGCTAAACTACGTATTTATGGGTTTTGTTCGTGGTTTTCGCAGGTATAATATCCAAAGTTGTTACAAACTTGAAAGATAAGGACGTGACCAAATGAGTTCTTCAAAGAAACCTTCTAAAGTTCTTGGAATCCTTGGCGGGATGGGGCCAGCGGCAACAGCAGAATTCTTGAGGCTTCTTGCAGTTAAAGCACCAGCTGCATGCGACCAGGAACACCCTAAATTATATGTGCTTTCAAATCCTCAAATTCCTGATCGCAGTAGTGCCATTCTTGGGAAGGGGGAAGATCCTACTCCAGTATTGAAAGAAGGATTACGTACCTTAGCTGATTGGGGATCTGATATATTAGCTGTTCCATGTAATACGGCTCATTATTTTATTGACAGATTTCGTCAAGAGTTACCTGTTCCCTTAATACATATAATTGAGGCAACTGTTGGATTGGCAGCAGAAAAAAGTCCTGAAGGAGCCTGGCTTTTGGCAACTAGTGGAACAAAGCAGAGTGGGATGTACGAGCGATATGCTGAGAAAGTTGGTTATCCGTTTCTATTTCCAACAGATGAAGATCAGGCAAAAGTTCAGGAGAGTATTGTTTTGGTAAAGGCGAATCGTTTAAGAGAAGCCGGTACGTTATTGCAAGGAGTTGTAGAGAAGCTGTGGAAGGAGCGAGAGGTTCCTATTGTTGCAGCGTGTACTGAGTTGCCTTTGGCTTACGATGCCTCCGATTTACCAGAAGAAGGTATGGTTTCGAGTTTGGGAGCGCTTACTGAAGCGTGTCTGAGATGCCTTTATAAATAGAACTGATGCTATAATATGCTGAACAAGAAAATAAGGCAGAGTAGGGGCTTTGCGTGAAGTGCTTAAGGATGGGACGTTGCCTTGAGACGAAAAGTTCAAAAGAACTTGCGGTGAAGCTCCGCGTTCGCTGTCACGTCGATAGCAGAAAATAAAATCTCCTATGATGTGGCAGAACTGCCCATATCGTAGGAGGTTTTTTTATGCAAAAGAGTCGTTTTTCTGTGCAGGAAATTGTCTGTTTTTCCCTTCTTATCGCCTTGAATATTGTATTGACGCGAATGGCAAGCATACGAATTCCAATTGCTGGCATCGAAACAATTCGTATAG
This sequence comes from Aminobacterium thunnarium, assembly GCF_055390565.1. Taxonomy (NCBI): domain Bacteria; kingdom Thermotogati; phylum Synergistota; class Synergistia; order Synergistales; family Aminobacteriaceae; genus Aminobacterium; species Aminobacterium thunnarium. Next base: position 1,840,476 of record NZ_AP042412.1, on the reverse strand, counting down.
GTTTTGGCGCTGTACCTGTTATTTTGGCAGGTTACTATTTTGGTGCGAAATCGGGAGGGGTAGTAGGTGCCGTTGGAGATTTTGTCGGATTCTGGATCAATCCCATGGGAGCCTACATGCCTCATTTCACTCTGACAGCTGCTTTGACGGGGATTATTCCAGCTCTTATTTTAAAGATTTTTAAAAGTAGAGGGCAGTATCATTTCTGGCAATTGCTAATTGCTATAGGAATTGGACAGTTTATAACGTCTGTTCTTCTCGTTCCATATTTTTTACACATGCTTTACGGAATACCCTTTCTGACGACGATTCCAGCTCAAATACAGGCACAAGCAATTCAAGTACCTCTTTATGCCATGTTCGTTAGAGGGATCGCGAAACGTCTTACTCTTGCCTTCTAAAGCGTGTACAAACCAAAGTGGTCAGAAGATTAGATATTAAAAACTGACCACTTTTTTCTGCAATGATTTGACAAAACGGAGATCCACTTTATAATCCTCTTATTAATAAATTTAAACTCTTAAAATATATAAAAATAAATTCACATCTGAAAGAGAGGTCTTCCCAATGAGGCACAATGATATAGCGGGTTGCAATGTGTTCCTCCAAAGAAATGAAATACAGTTTCTCGAACGTTTATCCTTTTCAGGTATTACCCTTTCATCAGGTACCACTTCATCAAGTATTTCTTCATGCACGTGCACATCAACATCAACATCAACAATAACTAGATAGTTTCCCCCTTAATCAATTTATTTAGCATTTATCTTTTTCAACAGTTGCATTTATTGTAATTCAATTTAATAGAAGCTTTCGTATTTTGTGCAGAAGCTTGTTCCATAGAGCTTTATACTCCCTGTTTTTATGAGAGGGTGTGTATCGTTGTATATATTATTTTATGGAGGTGCTTTGTCTATGAAGCATTCAAGAGTCTTTCAGTTTATGGTGGTATGTTTTGCTTTTATCTTTTGTTTTATCTGTGTGCCAGAAGCCTTTGCAGAGAATGAATCGATTATCATTGGGTCAATTTGGAGCCAGGTTGGTGTAGCGGCGCCATTAGGTCAGGCGGGTCTTCGTGGAAGCCAACTTGCTGTAAAGTTGGCAAATGAACGTGGTGGCGTAGTCGGGCATAGTGTAGATCTGAAGAATATCGATGGGCAGAGTGACCCTACTGTCATATCAAATGCTTCCATAAGATTGGTTGAAGAAGTTGGGGTAATTGCTGCCTGCGGATTGACTGACGATTCGCTTGTTTCTGCAGCTGGTCCCATTTTTCAAGAGGGTAAAACTGTTTTCCTTGATGGAACGGCGACCACACCCACCATACCTCGAATCGGAGATTTTATTTTTATGACTCCTTTTGGAGATAATTATCAAGGACAGGCTGTTGCTAAATATTGTGTCGATACTCTGGGATGGAAAAAAGTGGCTGTTATCTGGGACAATGCCAGTGCCTACAGCACAGATTTGTCCAATTTTTTTATGGAATCTTTTAAAGCATACGTAGGTGATGAAAAGGCTATAGCCCATCAGGAAATTTACCAGACAGGCGACGTAAATTTTATGGCTCAACTTACCCGTTTAAAGATGAAAGTACAAAAAGAAAAAATTGATGGGATTGTCATTACTCCTCCTTTTCCCCAGGATGGTCCTATCATTGCGAAACAGGCTGATAAGTTAGGAATCAAACTTCCTATCGTTCTTACCGATGGCGCAGATGACCAGTCTGTTATTGAAGTCGGTGGTCCTTCTATAGAAGGTGCCCTTGTTTCTACTCACTTTGCGGCTGAGTATCCCCTTACAGAGAATGCCAAGAAGTTTGTTGAAGCCTATAGAGCTGAATATGACAGTGAACCAGGCGCATTCGAGTGTCTCGGATTCGATGCTGTTCAGATGATGATTGAATCTATTGAAGTAATAGGAAAAGAAAAATGGGATGCTATGTCTCTTGAAGAGCAGCGTGTTGCTTTGAGAGATACCATTCAAAACCATAAGTTTACAACAACCACAATGCCTATTTCCTATCCAGATCCTTCCATGGTGGAGTATCCGCGCGTGCCACTAAAACCTGTTGTCTTTAAAGAGTTTAAGAACGGCCAGCGGGTTTATAAGGGCATACTCTATCCAGAGGAACTGTAAGTTATAAGGGTCCGTAGTGCAGAGGGCGCTTTGTGCGTTCTCTGCACATATTACTACGTTTGGAGCTGATACTATGCTGAAAGTTGATAATTTGACAAAAAGCTTTGGCGGACTCTGTGCTGTTAATAATCTAAGCTTTTCGCTGAATAAAAAAGAGCTTCTGGGCCTCATTGGTCCTAATGGGGCAGGAAAGACGACAGTTTTTAATTTGCTAACTGGTGTTATCAAAGCAACATCAGGGAGTGTTACCTTAGATGGGAAAAATTTGACGAACAAAGCTCCCCATGTGATTACATCACATGGAATTGTTCGTACCTTTCAAAATTTGAGGCTAATGAAGGGACTTTCTCTTTTAGAAAATATGAAAATAGCCTTTCACGTTTCTCTTGATTATGGTTATAAAGATGCTTTTTTCTTTTCCTCTCGTTATAAGAAAGAGGAGAAAGAAATAGAAGAATCCATATTTCAGACTCTGGCTATGCTTCATATGGAAGACCATGCCTCTATTTCAGTTGATGATTTACCTTATGGCGTTCAAAAAAAGGCCGAGTTGGCCAGGGCTCTTCTCTTTAAACCACAAGTTCTTTTGTTGGACGAACCGGCCGCAGGCTTAAATCCTACGGAAACAGACGAGATTATAGAGATCATACAGTCAATTCACGAGCATTCTCAAATGGGAATCATTATTGTAGAGCACAATATGAAAGTTGTTATGGGAATGAGTGAACGTATTCTTGTCATGAATCAGGGAGCTCTTATTGCAGAGGGAATTCCGTCGGAAATACAAAACAACGAAGAAGTAATTACAGCATACCTCGGACAGAAAGCATGGAAAAAACAGGCTGTTCAGGCTGAAAAGGGGGAAGAGGTATGTTAAAGATCAAAAATGTCGTTGCGGGATATGGGAAAGCGGAAGTGCTTCATGGTATAGAGTTGTATGTTGATGCTGGAGAAGTTGTGGCTCTCGTTGGTCCCAACGGAGCAGGAAAGACGACGACGATTCGTTGTGTTACAGGACAGCTTCCAATAAAGCAAGGCTTGGTAACGTATAAGGAAAAAGATATTTCTCAAATACCGGCGTATCAGATTGTAAATTTGGGGATTTGTTGTTCGCCTGAAGGACGAAACGTTTTTGGAAACCTCTCCGTCTATGAAAATCTAAAAATGGGCGGGTATCTCATACATGGAAAGCAACTCTATAAAGAGCAACTAGAGTGGGTATACAGCCTTTTCCCCAAGCTTTGGGAGAGGCGTGACCAGTTGGCGGAATCTCTTAGTGGAGGAGAACAGCAGATGCTGGCTATCGGTCGGGCTATTATGTCAAAACCAAGTCTGCTGCTTCTTGATGAACCCTCATTAGGACTTGCCCCTGTTGTAGTTGATCAGATTTACGAAAAGATAGAGGAAATAAGTCATGAGGGTGCTTCTATTCTGCTTGTTGAGCAAAATGTTCGTCTTGCCCTTGAAATATCTTCTCGTGCCTATGTGATGGAGAGTGGACAGATACGTCTCTGCGGAAAAAGTTCTGAGCTCGAAAAAGATTCGTATATTGAACAGACCTATTTGGGGGTGAAATAGCCAATGAATGTTCTTTACTTTCTTCAACAGCTAATCAATGGTCTTTCATACGGCAGTATCTTGGCGCTTCTTGCCATTGGCTACACCATGATCTACGGTATTTTAGGGCTCATTAACTTCGCCCACGGAGAAATCTTTATGATTGGTGCTTTTTGTTCATATCTCTTGGTGAGCTTTTCGGGAGCCAGTTTCTGGACAGGGCTTCTTGGGGCTGTTGGTGGATCCGTTCTTATAGGTCTTCTCATTGAAAAGTTGGTTTATGATCCGTGCCTTAAAAAGAACCCTGAAGTTTTAACCGTTTTTATCGCTTCCTTTGGAGCCTCATTAGGGTTACGGAATCTTTTTGTCATGATTTTTGGGGATGGACGGAGGGCTTTCCCGACGCCAGAATATCTTGAAGGAATAATTATTACAGAAAGTGGACTCTTTTTAAATGTTAAGGATCTTCTTATCTTGGCAGTAACGCTTATATTGCTGGTTGTCGTTACCCTCTTTATAAAATACTCCCGAATCGGAACCGCTATGCGTGCTGTTGCCTACGATCCTACTGCTGCTCAGCTCGTTGGCGTCAATAGCAAAACTGTAGTATTACTGGCTTTCATTATAGGTTCTGCCCTGGCTGGTATTTCTGCCGTTTCATATGGTATCAGTTTTGGTATCGTTAATCCGAGCATGGGCTATCTTATCGGCCTAAATGGTTTTATAGCGGCAGTTTTAGGAGGAATCGGAAACGTTCCTGGGGCAGCTATCAGCGGATATATCATTGGTTTGGGGGAGATATTGTTTGTTGCCTTTCTTCCTCCTGCCTGGTCGGCTGTTCGTCCTCTTTTTGTGTGGGCATTGCTTTTTATCATCCTTTTTATAAAACCGTCTGGTCTCTTCCGACCAAACGTGAAAATCCAATAGGAGGCAGACGAGATGAATAAGAAAACATATACTCTTATTGGTTCTCTATTGTGTTTGGCTATTTTGCTTTTTCTGGCTAATACTTTTTTACGAGGGTACTATTTGCGTCTTGTTATCCTTTTTGCTATTACATCAATTGTAGCTTTAGGTGTTAACGTGACAAATGGATATACAAATATCTTTTCTCTAGGTTTTGGCGGAACCATGATGGTTGCTGGTTATGCTACGGCATTGATGACTCTTCCTCCAGCCTATAAAAAGGCAGTGCTTCATTTGCCTCTATGGCTTGAGCAACTTCAGGTCGCCTTCCCTTTGGCCTTAGTTATTGCCGGGTTATTGGCTGTTGTTGCAAGTATCATTTTGCTTCTTCCAGCTTTTAGGCTTGAAGGGCAGTACTTTATATTGGCATCTATGGGAATTAATATAGTGATGGGAAACCTGGCGGAGAACCTTAGGGGAATTACCCATGGAGACATGGGGCTTCGCAATATTCCTGCCTATACGAACATATGGTGGGCGTATGGAATTCTACTGCTCGTCATTTATGCTATTCATAGGCTTGTCCATTCTCGATTCGGCCGAGGACTTATAGCGATTTCTAAAGATCAGCAATTAGCAAGTGTTATGGGAGTTCCAGTTGTTAAATACAAAATCATTTCATTTGCGATAGGAAGCTTTATCACAGGTATAGGAGCTTCTTTATGGGTTCACTTAGTGTTGACCATGAATCCCAAAGCTTTTAGCCTTGTTTATGTTTTCCAGGTTGTAGCAATGCTTGCTATTGGTGGAATCGGTACTCTTTCAGGTCCACTTATTGGCGCAGCCATACTCACCATTGGAACGGAACTTCTAGCCCCTGTGCAGGAAGGTTTCACTTTTTTAGGGTGTACCGTTCCGCCTATTTTCGGCTTCGTGAATGTATTTATGGCTCTTTTGCTTATTGTTATTATGATATTTAAACCTCGTGGTCTTATGAATGGAAGAGAAATTGGCAGCTTTATATGTTTTTCCAAAAAGGAGGGTAACAGTAATGGTAATTCGAATATCAAGGGATAAAGTTGTTTATGCCATGTCGAATGCTAACGAAGCTGTGGCGTCTGTTAAGGCAGGAAGTCAGGTTGTTTTTGAAACAGAAGATTGTTTCAGCCATAAGATTACCCGACCAGATCAAAAGCTTTCAAGTGATTTTGATTATTCTATTGTCAATCCGGCGACAGGCCCTCTTTGGATTGAAGATGCAGAGCCTGGCGATGTTTTAAAAATTCATATTGATAAAATAACTCTTGATAAACAGGGAGTTGTAGAAGTGTTTCCGGGCTGGGGACCTTTAGGTGGCGATGTAGTTGAGAGTCATACAGAAATTGTTCCGGTCTCTGACAGGAAAGGATTTTTTTGCGGCATGGAATTGCCTCTTCGCCCAATGATTGGAGTTATTGGTGTTGCTCCTGAAAAAGAGGAAATTGCCTGTGGAATTCCTGGTGTGCATGGCGGTAATCTTGATACTATTCAAATGACGGAAGGCGCAACTCTGCGCTTGCCTGTCTTTGTTCCAGGGGCTAAATTGGCCTTGGGAGACCTTCATGCCATTATGGCAGATGGAGAAGTCTGTGGCACAGGAGTGGAGATACGAGGAGAAGTGACTTTGGGCATTGATCTGGAAAAAAGAGTTAACCAGGCAACCCCTGTATTAGAAAATGAAGAGGCTTTCTTTATCTTGGCAAGTGGGGAAACTCTGGAAGTAGCTATTCAGAGGGCTCTCAAAGAAGCAGTTCCCTTTATAATGAAGCTTAAAAATTTATCGTGGGAGCAAGCATATATGTATGCCAGTGTAGCCTGTGATCTTTCTATCAGTCAGGTAGTCAATCCTCTCAAAACAGTAAAAGTAAAAATTTGTAAATAAAAAGGCTAATTAGGTCTCACGTCGGCTGTTATGTTTTTGTATGCAAATATGGCTGATGTGAGACTTTTTCAGCATATCCATTGCATTGAGAAAAAAACGTATAGAGAATAATGTTTAAAAAAGCAAAAAATGCACATTTTTTACAAAATATTCATAAATATAATATTCTTGACAGCCTATCCCCCTTTACTTATACTGTTCCCGTCACTGAATGTAGAGCTTAGAAAAATGAGTTTTACACAGTCTATTTTTAATACGGGCGATCGATGAGGTTTGTTTTCCATGTAAAGAGGTTTTTGTTGAGAGAGTTCTATGTGTTAAGAGAGAAGTGCCTCTTCAGAAAGTAGTGCCTCTTAAGCAAGTGTTCCCCAGGCTGTGTTCCCAATTAAAGTCGCTTTTGATCGATATTCCCTAAACTGTGAAGGTTTTGCGCCATGTAAAACCGCAGGTTGTCTATGTTCATGCCTTCGTACTTTAAACGAAGAGAGGATAGTGAGGGGGGTGATTGTCGCCTGATATGTGAATAAAATATCTTGTCATTGCTATTTTGTAACAGATCACACGTAGTATGCGTAATTTTTGATTCATATTTCTTTTCAAACATTATCCTATGGGGGTGTTAGTATGCCGGAAGCAGTACTCCGCGCAGCGAATGACTGGGTCGTATGGGCCATAGCCATCGCAATCGTAGTTATAGTTCTTATTCAGTCTCTTCTGTACATACGCCTTTCTTTTAGTACAGCCGAGAGAATCGGTTTTCCAAAAGAAAAATGTGTTCAGGGCCTTCGTGCTGGTGCCATTTCAGCTATTGGTCCTTCTATTGCCGTTTTTATCGTTATGGTTGGTATGATGTCCGTTGTTGGTGGACCTATCACATGGCTTCGTCTTTCCATTATCGGTGCTGCTCCCACAGAGCTCACCGCTGCAACAGTTGGAGCTGAGGCTCTCGGTGTTAAATTCGGTTCTGCAGATTATGATATTCAGGCCCTGGCTACCTCTTGGTGGACCATGACCATTAATGGAACAGGCTGGCTTCTTGTTACAGCCCTGTTTACACATAAGCTCGAAGGCCTTCGAGAAAAAATCGGCGGTGGAGATGCCAAATGGCTTGCCATCGTTTCTGGTGGAGCCATGCTCGGTTGCTTCGGATTCCTCAATTCCAGAAATATCATGGCTGGATTCAAGGGCCTCCAGGCTGGTACTGTTGGTGGCGGCGGCCCTCTTTATGCAGCCATCGGCGGTCTTCTCGGTATGGTCTTAATGCTTTGCCTTGCCAAGAAGCTGACCTGGCTCAGAGAGTATACTCTCGGAATAGCCATGCTTATCGGAATGGCTGTAGCCGTCATTCTTGTTTAGTTGAAGGAGGGATCTCATTATGGTATCTCACGACGAATTTGAAAATATATGGAAAAAACCAGCAGTTAAAATTGGTTTTATCACTGTTATTATCCCGACATTAATGTGCTTCTTGCCAAATATCTATCTCTATTTACGTTACGGAGCATTTCCACCCGTTTCTGTGGCATTGAAGTCATGGGGCATGATTGCAGCTATCTTCGGCGCTTTTTATGTTGTTGAACCTGTTTCATACTATCCTATTCTCGGTCTGACAGGAACATATATTTCCTTCTTGAGCGGAAATATCGGTAACCTTCGTGTTCCTTGTTCCGCAGTAGCTCAGGAAGTTGTTGGCGTAGAAGCCGGTTCGCCTGAGGCTGAAATAGTTTCTACATTGGGGCTTACCGGTTCTGTTGTTACCAACCTTTTCTTCACAACGTTGGCAGCTATTGCTGGTACAGCTCTTTTGGCTGTCTTCCCCGAACCTATCGCTATCGCCTTTAAACAGTACACTGTAGCCGCTATCTTCGGTGCTGTTTTTGGACAGTTCACCCTGAAATATCCCAAATTGGCAGTTGCTGGAATTGCTATTCCTCTGCTTATTTATATAGTAGCGCCTAAAATTGGTCTCGGTTTTTTGACTCAGACTTGGATTGTTATCGTTGCTTCCGTTTTTGGAACGATAGCAGTAGGCCGTCTTCTCTACAAGAAGGGCCTGCTTTAGGAATTTAAACATCAACCGCAGCGCCGCATCCTTGAAGGATGCAGCGCTGCGATTCTTTCGTTGCCTTTTGTTTGTTACGGTACGTATCATGAGTGTGTGATGCGTCACAATTTACCAACGTATAAAGGGGGTTTTCCCTTATGGAAACCATGAAAGAACAAGCACTCGCGTTGCAGGAACAGATCGTAGCCTGGAGACGGGATCTGCACCAGATGCCAGAGACACAGATGGATACAGTGCAGACCGAGGCCTATATTTGTGCCCGTCTTGACGAAATGGGTATTCCCTATCGCAAGGGTGTAGCCGGTCACGGCGTTGTCGCCGTACTTGAAGGAGCAAAACCTGGCAAGGTTTTTGCCGTCAGAGCCGATTGCGACGGTCTTCCCATCAAAGAAGAGACAGATCTTCCCTTTGCCTCCAAGAATGGTTGCATGCACGCCTGTGGACATGATGTCCACACAGCCATGGCCCTTGGCACAGCCAAGATCCTGGCTGACAATAAAGACAAGCTTGAAGGAACAGTCAAGTTCATCTTCCAGCCTGGCGAAGAGGGATGCAAGGAAGGATACGGCGGAGCCAAACGTATGCTCGACGACGGCGCTCTCGACAATCCACGTCCCGACGTCCTCGTCGGCCTTCACACTGGAGCCATCTGGAAAGAAGACTTCAAACCTGGAGATATCGGCTATCATTACAGCGGCATCATGGCCTGCATGGATCGCTTTGAGCTCCTCGTGAAGGGGAAGGGCAGCCACGGCGCCTATCCTCACGGATCCATAGATCCTGTCAGCATTGCCTGCCAGATTATCAGCGAACTTCAGACCATTGTCAGCCGTGAGATGAATCCTGTAGAGCCCGCAGTTATCTCCATCGGTGAGATTCATGCAGGAACAGCCTTCAACGTTATCCCCGGCGAGTGCCGTATCAGCGGAACGGTTCGCGCTCTCACCAACGATACCCGTAAATTCCTGGCAACACGTATCGAAGAGATCGCCCGTACAGTCGCTCAGGGCATGCGTGGAGACATCGAGTTCCACTACGGCTGGGAAGGACCAGCTCCAGTCGTCAACAATGCCGAGGTCACAGAGGAGCTTCGCAAGGTGGCCGTAGCCATTCTTGGCGAAGAGCATGTGAAGGAAATCAAGAATCCCTCCATGGGCGGAGAAGATATCGCCTTCTTCCTTGAAGAGGTTCCCGGAACCTTCTTCTTCCACCCCAGCTGCAACGAGGAGAAGGGACAGACCTATCCTCACCACAACTCTCGTTTCGCCGTTGACGAAGACGTATTGTGGATTGGTTCGGCTGTAATGTCCACCATGGCTATGGAGTGGCTGAAGAACCATAAATAAAAAGTGATTACAGGCAGGCTTTACACAGCCTGCCTCTTTTTTATCCGAACTATACTGTATTCTACATTGAAAACTTTGGGAAAGGAGAATACTGTATCATGACAAACATCCAAGACGAAGCGAAAGCAATTTTGTCTGAGATCATAGAGTGGAGGCGCCATATTCATGCCAATCCGGAACTTGGTCTCGAGACCCCCGAGACGGAGGCTTACATTGTACAGGCTCTTGAGGGGATGGGATTTCCTTCCACGTCTATTCGGAAGGGAATCGGAGGGCATGGAGTAGCCGCCCTTCTCGAGGGAGACGAGCCTGGTCCTGTTCTGGCTATTCGAGCCGATTGTGACGCTCTGCCCATCAAGGAAGAGACGGGACTTCCCTTTGCAGCCACCAACGGTTGCATGCACGCCTGTGCTCACGATGTCCATACGGCCATGGCATTGGGGTCGGCACAGCTGCTTATGAAACACCGTCACGAACTGAAGGGAAGCGTGAAGTTCATCTTCCAGCCGGCGGAGGAAAATGTTGTGGGAGCGAAGGCCATGATCGATGATGGCGTGCTTGAGAATCCTAAAGTGGATGCCCTGATCGGTCTTCATTCGGGACTCCTCTGGAAGGGATATGCGGCAGGGGAGATCGGGTATTCACACGGTGGCATGATGGCTTCTGCCGACCGCTTCCTTATTACCCTGAAAGGGAAGGGTGGGCACGGTGCCACACCTCATCTTACAGCAGACCCCATCGTTATGGCTGGGCATCTTATCTGCCGTCTTCAGACGATTCTGAGCCGCGAGGTCAACCCTGTAGACCCAGGTGTTCTTACCATAGGGCGTGTAACTGGCGGATCCGCCTATAACATTATTCCTGGCGAATGCGTTCTTGAGGGAACAGTTCGAGTTCTTGACGTGGAGACGCGGAAGATGATGGAGGAACGTATCCGTGAGCTGGCAGAATCTACGGCCGCCAGCATGCGGGGCGAAGCTGTAGTGGAATATATTCCTGGACCGCCACCTGTCATTAACGACAGTGCCATGACCGATAAACTTCTTGCCACAGTGGCAGAAGTGCTCGGCGAGGAAAAAGCCAAGGAGATTCCCGAACCATCAATGGGAGCCGAGGATGTTGCTTATTTCCTCGAACGTGTTCCTGGAACCTTCTTCTTCCATGCCGGAAGCAATCCTGAAAAGGGACAGACCTATCCTCACCACAATTCGAAGTTTGATATCGATGAAGATACGTTGTGGATAGGGTCAGCTCTTTTTGCACATTTCGCTTTGAACTGGCAGAAATAAGTATTTAAACTAATAAGGCTAGGTATTATAAATAAAAACAAGCAGGAATTCTTTATTTGATTCCTGCTTGTTTTGTATTTCCTATTTTTTCGGAAGAGTGATTTCAAAGATGGTTTGACCGCCATTCGGAGAAATTAAAACGATGTCTCCATCGTGTGCTGTAAAAATTCGTTTCGCTATAGCTAACCCTAATCCATAGCCGCCAGCACCCCATTGTCCCCGAGCTCGATGGCTGTCTCCTCGTCGAAAACGATCGAAAATAGAAGCAGCAGCTTCTTCTGAAATTCCGATGCCATTATCTTCAACTCGAAGAACCCACAGCGCATCTTTTTCTGAAAGGTCGATTCTGATATGACCTCCATGCCCATCTCCATATTTTTCTCGCACATATTTTATTGCGTTATCGAGAATATTTCGTATTGCTCTTGATAAATCTCCGCTTTGCCCCACCATGAGCGCTTTTTCAGGAATCTCTTTTTCTATGAGTATCGATCTCCCTAATGGATGATGTGCATATTCCTCAAGAAGTGTATTTATGATAAGAGATAAATCAAGTTCTTCCTTTTTTTCCTGAGGAAGTTGGCTTTCTAGGTGGGAAAGTAAAAGAAGATCATCAACTAATTGTGTCATTCTTTCCTGTTGCTGAATGATGGATTGCAGATGATTTTGAACCTCTTCGTTTTCTTGAAATTCTTCCTGTAAATATTCAGCTGTAAGACGAATGGTCGTTAAAGGTGTTTGAAATTCATGCCCAGCATCTGCAATAAAATCTCGTCGTGCCTCTTCTAGCCGAACTTCTTCTGTTAAGTCTGTAATGACAAGCAACGGTCCGCTTACTGTTTGGCGTGCATAGAGATTCAGGTGGCGACCTCCTGAGCCAAGCTCGGGCATTTCCACCGTTATTGCATGTTCAATCCCTTTCTTGGATTCCTGAATAAGGGGGTAAATATCACCACAAGTAAGGAAGCGTTCTATCGGCTGACCTTCCTCCATCGTTATTTTAATACCAAGCAAGCTGTGGGCTTCATTATTTGCATACCGTAAACGGTTATCATTATCGAGCAAAATAACACCTACAGGTAGAGAGGAAACAATGCGGGAAAGAGTTGTTCTCTCTATGTTGAGCTCTTCCAGCGCGCCTTTCAGACGAGATGACATCGTTTGAAGAGATTCAGAGAGACGTTGAAGCTCTGTATCTGCCATAAGAGGGAAACTTGCTTCTTTCCCTTCGGTAATTGAATGAGCAGCAGAGACAATGCGTTCAAGAGGAGCAAAAAAACGTCGTATAATCCATAGCTCAAGCCCAAAGATAAGAAAGGCCGCGATAATAATGTACGATAGAAAACGAAGACGTACATTCAAGAGAGCTTCTTTCAGGGAATTCAGGGGACGTGCAATACGAATAAAAAGAGGTCCCTCGTCTCCCTCTATTTTGCGCACTACATACACGAGATGAGTTCCCAACGTTTGACTGTACCGAGATATTGTTCCGACGCCCTCTTGGTCAGCTTGTCGAACTTCCGGACGATTTTTATGGTTGTCGAGGGTCTCTGTGTCCGTAGCGCTATCGAGTATTACACGTCCGTTAGTGTTAATAATTGTAACTCGGCTTCCAAGTGTTTCTTGCCATTGTTTAAGATCTCTTTGGAAAACGTTGTATCCATCACTGCGTATTATGTGAGCGACAACGGCAGTCTCTTTCGTAAGTTGATCAGTGGCGTCATCTATGAGCTGTTGTTTCATTATGCCTGATACCAAAAACCAACTGATAGCAAAGGCTGCGATGGTAACGATGGCGAGTACTGCTGTAATTTTTCCCTTTAAGGTGTTCATGCCCTAATCCTCCCAAACGATTCGATATCCTCGGCTGCGCAATGTTTGTATTTCGAGAACAGGACGTTTCTCATCGTCTATTTTTCTTCGAAGCCTAGAAATATGCACGTCTAGTGTGCGCGTGTCACCGCCATAAAGATTCCATATTTTCCCTAAGAGCTCATCTCGACTGACAGTTTTTCCGAAACGTCGAGTGAGCAGTTCAAGAATACGAAATTCTGTAGGGCTTAAATCCAGAGTTTTTTCCCGTAAAGTAACTGACTGACTCTCTAAATCCAAGGCTAACTCTCTATTTGTAATCTGCCGCATTTCTTGACTTGTCTGGTTTCTGCGCAGAAGTACTCCGACCCGTGCAACAAGTTCTGCCAGAGAGAAGGGCTTTTTCATATAATCATCAGCGCCAAGTTCCAGACCTTCAACAACATCCATTTCTCCTCGCCTGGCAGTGAGCATAATTATGGGAATAGTAGCAGTTTCTTTGCTGCTCTTAAGTCGTCGACAGACTTCCCACCCATCCATGCGAGGAAGCATAAGATCAAGAATAATAAGGTCAGGGCGAGAGGCAAAAGCCAAATCTAAGGCTGTATCACCATCAGAGGCGACCAGTGTTTCATATCCGCGTCGTTTGAGAGCTTGAGAAACTATATCTTGAATGCCTTTCTCATCGTCAACGATTAAAATTCTGCTATCATTCACGGTCTATGCTCCTTTGGACGTCTATATGCAGATGCTTTTACAGTCTTTCCTGTAATGATATAGACGACTCTTTCTGCCACGTTTGTAATATGGTCGCCGGCACGTTCCAAAGTTCTTGCTACATTGAGAAGTAGTGTAGCTTGTTCTATTCTTTGAGGTCGTTCCATCATGAGAAGCAGGAGTTCCCGCATGATCTGCTTTTCAAGATCGTCAATAATATCGTCAAGAGGAAAGACCCGATAAGCCATAGCGTCATTTTTGTTTTCTAAAGCTTCAAGACTTTTTTCGAGCATATCAGAAAGAATATCAACCATACGAGGAATATCGATAAGAGGCTTCATAAGCTCTTTATCTGCAACTTCGATGGCTGCTTTGGCAATATTACTTGCATAATCTCCTAATCGTTCGAGATCAACGGCCATGTGCATCAAAGAAGAGACCGTGCGCAGATCTTCTCCGAGAGGCTGAAAACGCGCTGTAAATTGCATACAGGCCATGTCTATATCGGCGGCGAGGTCATCTATGGCGTCATCTCTTTTTATAATTTCTCGTGCCACATCAGCATTTTGGTTTTTTAGAGCCCAGACTGCTCTGGCAAGAGATTCTTCTGACATTTTCCCTAACCGTGTCAACATCCTAATAAGTTCTGTCAATTCAGTTTCAAGTTGTCTTCTGGTATTAATCTGGTTCATCCTTAGTCACTTCCTTCCCTCAAGGGGCTTTCTCGTTTAACCAAATCGTCCAGTAATGTAATCTTCTGTGCGCTTGTCATCTGGAGATGTAAAAAGTTTTGGAGTTTTTCCATATTCAATAAGATCACCCATAAGGAAAAATGCCGTGTAATCTGAGATACGAGCTGCTTGCTGCATATTATGGGTAACAATAATAACAGTGTATCTTTCTTTAAGGGTTCTCACAAGTTCTTCAATTCTGGCTGTAGCCATTGGGTCAAGAGCACTCGTCGGTTCGTCCATAAGCAGAACCTCTGGCTCTGTAGCAATGGCTCTCGCAATACAAAGACGCTGTTGTTGTCCTCCTGAGAGACCCAGCGCTGAAGATTTTAACTTATCTTTTACTTCACTCCAGAGAGCTGCTCCTAAAAGGCTTTTTTCTACAATATCATCAAGCTTTTCTCGTGATTTTATTCCATTGAGGCGAGGTCCATATGCAACATTATCGTATATTGACATAGGAAAAGGGTTAGGTTTTTGAAAGACCATGCCGACTTGGCGGCGTAGTGTAATAACGTCAGTGGATAGGGCATAAATGTCTTTCCCTTCAAGAAAAATTTTTCCTTCGATTTTTGCTCCTGGTATAAAGTCGTTCATTCTGTTAAGGCAACGTATGAAACTGCTCTTTCCACATCCGGAAGGGCCAATAAGAGCTGTTACTGTTTTGCTGAAAATGTCGATGTTGATGTCGTGTAAAACTTGGTTATTGCCATAATATAAGTTAAGATTTGAAACGACAAGTTGTGGTTTTGTCATCTATACCTACTCCTTGCTTGCAATTTAGCGTCCGCTTTGTCTTAAACGGGCGCGCATTATAACTCCAATGGCACTTATTCCAAGAACAAAAGCCAGAAGTACGAGTACTGTTCCATATTGTATAGGCCGTGTGAGTGTAATGTTCGTACCTTCTGTAGCGAGTACCATAATATGATAGGGCAAGGCCATAACTTCATCGAAAAGGCTTGTCGCAACACTTGGAGTGAAATAGGCTGCTCCGGTAAAAATGATAGGAGCCGTCTCTCCAGCTACCCGTCCGATGCTTAAAATCCCTCCTGTAATGATGGTGGAAGAAGCAGAAGGAAGAACAACTTTCCAGATAGTTTGCCATTTGGATGCTCCAAGAGCATAGGAGGCGTCTCTATAATCTTGAGGCACAGCGAGAAAAGCCTGCTCCGAAGCGGTTACTATAAGGGGCAAAGCCAGACAGCCTAATGTGAGGCCAGCTGAGAGCAGAGAAGAACCAAATCGTAGCAATATAACGAAAAGGGATAGACCGAAAAGGCCAAAAACGACAGAAGGCACGCCGGCAAGAGATCGTATTGCCAGGCGTAGAAGCGAAGTAAAACGTCCTCTCTTCGAATATTCCGCTAAATATAGACCTGTAGCAATTCCAACAGGAAGAGCAAAGAACATAGAGACAAGAACAAGTTGCAATGTGCCTATAAGAGGGGTGCTGATTCCTCCACGAGTCATATTATCCCTGGGAGATTCTGTTAAGAAACTCCACGAAAGAACCTGATATCCGTTAACGAATATATATGTAATAATCGCCAGGAGCAAAAAAACAATAAGCCCTGTTGCGCTCCATAGCAGGATCGTCATAAGTTGGTCTAAAGCCTTGCGTTTGGTCATGATGATTTCACCTTCCTTTTACTTTCAATCCAGCTTGAAAGAAGGTTTATTCCGAGTGTAATGAGTAAAAGTATCAGTCCTGCGAAGAAAAGCGCATGATAATGAGTGGATCCTACCGGGGTTTCTCCCATTTCGGCTGCAATAGTAGAGGTCAAGGGACGAACGGGGTCAAAAAGAGAGATAGGGATAAGTGCTGCTCCTCCCGCAGCCATGAGGACGACCATCGTTTCTCCCATTCCGCGCATAATTCCGAGTAAGCAGGCAGAAAGAATGCCTGGAAGAGCTGCGGGAAAGACGACTTTGCTGATTGTTTCCCAGCGAGTAGCTCCCAGAGCGAATGACGCGTTACGTATCTCTCGTGGTACTGCTGAAAGAGCTTCTTCTGCAAGGGATCCGACGATAGGAATGATTAAAAAACCCAATAGTATTGATGCGTTTAAGAGATTGAGGCCTGAGAGAATAGCAAAACGGCTTTGAAGCCAAGGGGCAATAACGACCATGCCAAGAAATCCAAGAATAATCGAAGGGAGGAAGCCCAGAAGTTCCAGAATCGGTTTTAATATATTTTTCATTTTTTGAGAAGCTATTTCTGAAATAAAAATAGCAATGAACAAACTTATTGGAAGGGCTATGAGTGATGAAAGAAGAGTTACTGCTACGGAGCCGGCAATAAGGGGCAACATCCCCAGTGCTGGTGGCGTTTCTGTAGGATACCAGTCTGTGCCAGCCACTATTGATGATAATGTTGTTTCTTTCAACACGGGAAGTCCTTCCTTTATAAGAAAAAGAAGGATAAACAGCATAACAAAGATGCCGACAGATGAAATTGACATAATAATGATAGCTGGTGTTCGTTCTTTTTTCATAGGCATCACAAATCCTTTTTTGA
Source organism: Aminobacterium thunnarium (assembly GCF_055390565.1). Lineage (NCBI taxonomy): Bacteria > Thermotogati > Synergistota > Synergistia > Synergistales > Aminobacteriaceae > Aminobacterium > Aminobacterium thunnarium. Next base: position 1,823,472 of record NZ_AP042412.1, on the reverse strand, counting down.
GAATATATTCTCTTGAGAAGCAGGCAAGAATTCGCCTGCCGGGAACAGGCGAATTCTTGTTGTGCTTATTTATGATTAACGAAGAGGCACAAAACCTGCTTCTCCGACTATTTTTTGTCCGTCATCGCTAAGAACGAAATTGATAAAGTTTAGGGGCTCCCCTGTCGGCCACCCTCTGGTGAACATGTACAGATAGCGAGATACAGGATATGTTCCATTTAGTGCATTTGCTTTATTACCTTCAATTCCCTCTACTTTGATAGGTTTAACGGAGTCGTTCATATATCCTAAACCGATATATCCAATAGCATTCTCATTTTTAGCGACAGTTTGTACCATAGCTCCGTTGGATGCGACGACGAGTGCTCGTTTGTCCACTCGTTCTTTGTGAAGAATTTTTTCTTCCCACGTTTCATATGTTCCAGAGCTCGTATCTCTGCTAACAACTGCTATTGGTTTGTTGGGGCCGCCGACTTCTTTCCAGTTTTTGATTTTGCCCATATAGATTTTTTTGAGTTGTTCTATAGAAAGGTCTTGAACAGGATTTGATGTATGAACTACAGGAATAAGTGCATCCATCGCTACAGCGAAGGGAACAGGATAAGCACCATTCTCAACAGCTGCTTTGACTTCTGTGTCTTTTATGAATCTTGAAGAATCAGCTATATCTGTTGTTCCATCAATTATAGCTTTAATACCATTACCGCTTCCACCACCAGAGACAGTAATGGCTACTTCTGGGTGCGCTGTCATATACTTTTCAGCTGCGGATTGAGCAATGGGAAGAACTGTTGTGGAACCTTTGATAACAAGTTCTGCGGCTAAGGCTGCACCACTTACGGCTAAAACAGCAACAAGTGCTGCACCGGCTATTAATTTCTTCATCTCTTAAAGACCTCCTCGTATGTCTTTTTTCTTTTTGTTACGTTGAGACATAGTATAAGGACCTTATGTAACGAACGTGTCTCGCATTTGTAACAATAATGTTAAGAACATAGGTGTCTTTTTGCCTTTTTCCCCTTGATTTTTAACCATAAGCATGTCTTAATAGCATATAAGGTTCACATGACGGCTAGTTGGTCCTCAATGCGGAACGAGGTGTTTGGGAATGGGGTCTTTTCAAGGTTTAAAGTTAGGAATTAATGATACGATTTCGGTTACAACACATGAACTTCATAAAGGTGATTCACTCTTCATAAACGATAGTTTATCCATTCAGATTCAAGAAACTATTCCAGCGGGACATAAAGTAGCGTTAAAAAAAATAGAATTGGGCGAGAACGTTATAAAATACGGTCATTCTATTGGTATAGCCACAAAAAACATTGAGAGCGGAGATTGGGTCCACACCCATAATCTTTCTACGGCTCTCGAAGTTGAATGGTCTTCACGATGGCATTATGTTCCCCCTCAGATCACTCCTCCTTTTCAGACAAAAAATTTTATGGGATATCGACGTTCTACAGGTCGCGTTGGAATTCGAAATGAATTATGGGTTATTCCTACAGTAAGTTGTATCAACGATGTTTTACGAAATCTTATTCCTCAGTACGAAGCTCCTCAATGGGTTGATAGAGTCAGAGTTTTAGCTCATCCATATGGTTGTTCTCAACTTGGTGATGATTTTGAATATACGTTACGTGCCCTTTCTGGCCTGGCTTTTAATGGGAATGCTGCTGGAGTTTTAGTTGTAGGTATGGGATGTGAAAATTTACAGATTTCTTATATGAAAGATCGTCTTTCTAATCATCCTAACGTTGAATATACCGTTTTGCAAGAAGAAACAGATGATCAAGAAGCTCTTTTTTCACGTCTTGATTTGTTAGCAGAGAGAAGTCAGGTTTTCAGGCAGGAATGCCCTCTTTCAGATCTCGTGGTAGGCGTGAAATGTGGAGGTAGTGATGCCTTTTCGAGCATTACAGCCAATCCTCTCGTAGGGCTTTTCTCTGATTATCTTACATCTTGGGGTGGAACTCTTCTTGCTACAGAAATCCCTGAAATGTTTGGAGCAGAGGATATCCTTACTTCTCGTATAGAAGATGAAAGTGTTTATCTGCGTTTCGTAGAAATGATCAATTGGTTTAAAGAATATTTTACGTCTTATCATCAGCCGGTTTATGAAAATCCTTCACCTGGTAACAAAGAGGGCGGAATTACAACTTTGGAGGAAAAATCTCTGGGTGCAGTCGAAAAAACTGGGTCAGGTCTCATTTCAGATGTTTTAGGATATGGAGAACAATATAAACGTCCAGGTGTAAATATTGTTTTTAGCCCCGGTAATGATCCCGTTTCTGTTACATCTCTTGCTGCCAGCGGAGCTGTTTTAACTCTCTTCACAACGGGACGGGGTACGCCATACAGTTCTGCTGTTCCGTCGATAAAAATTGCTACGAATACAGCTCTTTACAACAAGAAGAAAAATTGGATGGATTTTAATGCAGGTCGTCTTCTTGAAGGGGAGGAGTGGCAACCTTTACTTGGAGAGTTAATTGATATGGTTATTAATGTTTCAAATGGCCGACCAACCTGTAATGAACATTTGAATATAGGAGAAATCGGTCTTTTTAAGCACGGAGTGATTTTATAAAAAGAGGAAGGGGGTTCTATTCTTTTTTAGGGGAATAACGCAGTAGGGTAGGCTTTTGTACACTATTTTTAAGGAGGATGTTTTTCGTGAAGATGATGAAATTCGTTCGTACTATGATTCTTACAGCATTAGTGATGGTCATGTGTTCCTCCATGGCTTTTGCCGCAACCACATTGAAAATAGCGAATTATTTTCCTGTGGATCATCCAGCCAATAAAGTACTTGCTGAAGTCTTTAAGCCTATGGTTGAAGCTAAAACCAATGGCTCTTTGCAGGTTCAGGTTTTCCCGAACAATCAGCTTGGTGCTGAGCAGGAGTTTGTAGAGGGAGTACAGCTCGGAACTATTGAAATGGCTCTTACAGGAAATCTTTGGGAAAATACTGTAGATCTTTTTAAGCTGCTTCAGCTTCCCTATATGTTTAATAGCTACGAACATGCAGACGCTGTCTTTAACGGCCCCATCGGAGAAAAAATTTATGAAAGCCTTAAGCCCCTCGGTGTAAAAATACTTGGTGCTTTCCCGAGAGGATTCAGAGTGATTTCTAATAACAAAAAGCCCATTAATTCCATCGAAGATTGTAAGGGCATCAAAATCAGAGTTTGGCAGGGCGAAGTTATTATTAAATTAATGCAGGGTTTTGGATTCAGCACTGTCGTTATGCCTATGAGTGAGGTCTTCACTGCTTTGCAGCAGGGTGTTGTTCATGGACAGGATAACCCTCTCATGACCTCCTATTATGCAGGTTGGTACGATGTTCAGAAATATGTTGCTATGACAAATCACATTTTTGGTTTCCAGTATTTTGTAATTAACCAGAAAGTTTGGGATAAGCTCTCTGCAGAAGAGCAGGCTGCCGTTAATGAAGCAACAAAAGCTTCTATCGCAGAGATCACAAAACTGACAAAAGCTGAAGAAAAGGATGTTTTACAGAAAACTATAGATAAAGGCCTCGAAGTAACATATCCTGACCTGAAGCCTTTTGTGGAAAGTGCACAGCCTATTATCGACAGTTATGTTAAGAGTTGCCCAGAAGCAGCTCCCTTCATTGAGCAGATTCGAGAGGTAGGCAAACAGTTCGAAAAATAAGATGTAAATAAACGTCACTTTTCCCGGCAGAAAATAGGTGAGTTGCATATCTTTTCTGCCGGAATTTTCTATTAGGGAGAATATGGCGAGAGGAGCTCGTTTTTATATGAAGAGTGTTATAAATGCCCTGTATCGCTTAATGTATCGCTTCGCAGATGGTATGGCGATCTTCATGCTTGGGGTCATGGTTTTTTCTGTTTTTACAAATGTCATTTTTCGCTTTTTTTATATGGCCTTCCCATGGGTGGATGAGGTGAGCCGTTTTGCTTTTGTATGGATGTCTTTCATGGCTATAGTTTCTGGACTCCGCATAGGTCTTCATCCTGCTTTTGATGTTCTTGTTACAAATACGCATGGTGTTGCGGGAAAGATTTTGCGAACGGCTATATCTGTTTGTATTGTTGTTTTCCTTGGCTTCTTGTTAAAGGGTGGAATTGATTATATTTCAAGAATCTACGTTCAGAAGACGTCTATTCTTGTTATTTCCGTAGCGTGGCAGTATTCTGCTGTTCCCATTGCAACAGTGATGATGCTTTTAGAAATGGTTCGTCAGATTATGCGTATTTGGACTTCGAAAGTGGAGGAAGCCTGATATGGTTGTATTGTTAGCTTTTCTTGGTTCGTTATTAGGATTTACTATTGTTGGTGTTCCCATTGGTTTTGGAATAGGACTTTCTGCGTTGGTACTTATGTTTGTAACGGGAACAGTTGAGCCTATGGTTCTCGCGCGCAGAATGATTACTGGAGTAGATGTGTACACCCTTTTGGCTATTCCTTTCTTTATGCTTGCAGGGGAGATTATGAACAAGGCTGGATTAGTTCATGATATTTTGCTTTTTGCCAATGCCCTTGTTGGTCGAGTTAAAGGGGGCCTTGCCTATGTCAATGTTGTGGCAAGTATGCTTTTTGCTGGCATAAGCGGTTCTGCTGTTGCCGATACTGCGGCTTTGGGATCTCTGGAAATTCCCATGATGGAAAAAGGCGGATATGACAGAAATTTTTCAACAGCCATTACTGCTGCCTCTTCTGTCATAGGTCCTATTATTCCACCGAGTGTTCCCATGATTATTTTGGGATCTATAGCTCAAATTTCTATTGCAAAACTTTTTCTTGGTGGTGCCATTCCAGGACTTCTTATCGGTATTGCCCTTTTAACTGTTTCTTATTTTGTTGCCCGTAAAAATAATTACCCAGTAAGTGAAAAAGTAGGGTTCCGAGATTTCCTAAAAGTTTTCAGAAAGACCATATGGGCGTTGATTCTTCCCCTTATTATTTTAGGGGGGATTTTGGGGGGAATATTTACAGCAACGGAGGCGGGAGCTGTTGCCGTCGTTTATGCTGTTGTCGTATCATATTTCCAATACAACGTAAAATGGTCTGCTTATCCGGAAATATTGAAAAGAGCTTCTTTGAATACTGGTGTCGTTATGTTGGTTTGTGCTTCAGCTATGGCTTTAACATGGTTTCTTGCTGTAGCGCAAGTTCCTCAACTTCTTACGAATATAATAATGAATATCACAGAAAACAAGTTGGCATTTTTGCTCATCCTTAACATCCTTCTCTTCCTTGTTGGCATGGTTATCGATTTAACACCTGCATTGTTCCTTCTTGTTCCTATCCTTTTGCCGGTGTGCAGAAGTTATGGAATTGACGATATTCACTTTGGTGTCATTATGGTTACTAATTTATGCGTAGGACTTATAACTCCTCCAGTCGGAACGGTTCTTTATGTAACAAACTCCATTTCAAAAGTATCTTTAGGAGCATTGGTGCGGTCTCTTCTCCCTATGTATATTGCCCTTTTTGCCGTTGTGTTGTTGGTGACGTATGTGCCTCAGATTGTTCTGTGGCTTCCCTCTCTGATGTAAGTGAGAGATAAAGGGGTGATGTAAGTGTCTGAAAAAAACAGGGTACAGGTTCTTCAGAAAGCAATAGCCGTTTTAGAAGACCTATCAGATCGACGAGAACCAGTAGGATTGACAGAAGTAGCAAAAGCGACAGAGCTTTCTAAAACCACAGCTTATCGCATTCTTTCAACTTTTGTAGAGAGTAATATCCTTATGAAGGATATTCATGGGCGCTACCAGATCGGGCCTGCTGTAGTGAAGTGGGCTGCGACTTATAACAGACGATCGGGATTGCTTGAAATGTCTCGTGATGTTTTAGAAATCATGAGGGACTATTCAGGGGAAACAATCCATCTTTTCGTTTTTGAAAATGGGAGAGCCTATTATCTCGAAAAACTTGAAAGTCCAAGTCCATTGGTTATGCGATCTAAGGTTGGAGCGGAGCTTCCTCTGTATAGTACAGCAGGAGGAAAAGCTATTCTTTCAGCCTTACCTCTTGAGCGTATAGAATCGTATCTCAAAAAAACTGTTTTAATAGAGCGAACGACAAATACTATCACCGATCCTGAAGAGTTAATTCAGCAACTTAAAATATATAAAACACGTGGATATAGTGAAGAAAATCAGGAGAATGAAGAGGGAATTCGTTGTGTTGCGGTTCCTATTGTTGATAGTAATGGTTTCCCTCTGGGAGCAGTGAGTGTGTCTGCACCGGCATATCGTTTTGATGATAAAAAGGCCGTAGTTTTAGGCCGTAAACTGGCACAAGAGACAGCGAAAATATCTCTTCGTATCAATCGGCGTCATTTAGAAACTATTAAGGAGGGATTCTAATGACATGTATTAAAAAGTATGAGGTCCTTTCGGCAGTAGAGGAACAGGGAATAGTAGGAATTATACGCACAGAAAATATAGAAAAAGGCATCGCAATGGCTGATGCCATGTTTGATGGAGGATTAAAGGTCGTTGAAGTTTCTATGACCTTTCAGGGCGCTTTGGATATAATGCGCACGACAGCTGAACGACATAAAGGAAAAGATCGCTTTGTGGGGGCAGGAACTGTTGTAGACGAGGCGACTGCCAGAATGTGCATTGTTAGCGGGTCTGAGTTTGTTGTTTCTCAAAGCCTTCACGATGATGTTGTTCGGACATGTAATAGATATGGTTTGCCTTGTATGCCTGGCATTGGAACGGTTTCAGAATTAATGCATGCCATGGAGCTTGGTGTAGATGTTGTCAAGGCTTTTCCTGGAAGTGTCTTGGGGCCACAGTTCATTAAGGCTGTTCACGGCCCGGTTCCTTATGCCAATATTATGCCAGTGGGAGGCGTGTCTCTCGATAATATGAAAGATTGGTTTAAGGCCGGAGCATTTGCTGTCGGGTTGGGAAGTGCTTTGACTAAACCCTCTGGAACTGATGGCGGTTACGATGCTGTACGAGAGACTACCGAAAAAGTTTTAGAGGAAATAGCTAGGATCAGAGCGAGTTTAAAGTAAGAGGAAGGGTGAGTTTTTATGGCTAAGTTTGTTACTTTTGGGGAAATAATGATGAGGTTAACACCTCCTGATCATGAAAAAATTCTGCAAACACCTAAGTTCGTAGCAACTTTTGGAGGCGCAGAGGCCAATGTTGCTGTTGCTTTATCCAACTATGGTGAGGATGCTGCCTTTGTAACAGTTGTTCCAGATAACCCCATCGGAGAGGGCGTTATTCACGAACTACGTGGCTTTGGTGTAGAGACTTGCTTTATTCGTAAAAGCGGAGATCGCCTTGGAATATATTTCACAGAAACTGGCTCGTGTATGCGTCCCTCAAAAGTTATTTATGACCGAGCGCACTCTGCTATCGCAGAAGTAAAACCTGGCGATTTTAATTGGGACACTATTCTGGAAGGAACCAAGTGGTTCCACGTAACAGGTATTACTCCTGCTATTGCTGAAGGAACAGCCGATGTGACCCTTGAGGCACTCAAAAAATGTAAGGAGAAGGGGATTACAGTTTCTTGCGATTTGAATTATCGTAAAAAGCTGTGGAAATGGGGCAAGAAGCCTATAGAAGTTATGCCTGAACTCATGAAGTATGTAGATGTAGTAATTGCCAACGAAGAAGATTGCCAGAAGTGTTTAGGCATAGAGGCAGACGTAGATGTAACTTCCGGATCCCTTGATGTCGATAAATATAGAGTTCTAAGTCAGAAAATGTTGCAGCAGTTTCCCAGCGTTAAATATCTTGCCGTAAGCTTGCGCGAGAGCGTTAGTGCTGATTGGAATAACTGGTCAGCTATCTTGGCTGAGCCAGGAGAAGTGCATGTGAGTAAAAAGTATGAAATTCGCCATATCGTAGATCGTATAGGCGGAGGAGATTCCTTTGGCTCAGGCCTGATTTACGGGCTCAATCACTTTGAGACTCCACAAGAAGCGCTGGAGTTTGCAGTAGCAGCTTCGGCATTGAAACATACTATTTATGGAGATTTCAACAGAGTATCAGTACAGGATGTTATGACGCTTGCTGGGGGAGATGCCAGCGGGCGAGTTCAACGTTAATAAACGGAGAGAATAATGAGTAAAATCGCACGCCTTGAACTGTTCAAAGTTCCACCACGTTGGCTCTTTTTGAAGATTACCACAGATGATGGTGTTGTTGGCTGGGGAGAACCTGTCGTAGAAGGTCGAGCCTCAACAGTGGCTGCAGCCGTTCGGGAGATGGAAGAATATCTTGTGGGGCGGGATCCTACGGAAATAGAAGACCTCTGGCAAGTGCTCTATCGGGGAGGGTTTTATAGAGGTGGGCCTGTTCTTATGAGTGCTATTTCTGGAATAGAACAAGCACTATGGGATATTACCGGAAAAATATATGGGCTGCCCGTCTATAAAATGTTAGGTGGTGCTGTGCGCCAAAAAATTCGTGTCTATTCATGGATTGGCGGAGACAGACCATCAGATGTGGCAGCTGAGGCCCGGGAAAAGTATCAGGCAGGAATGACAGCCATAAAAATGAACGCGACAGAAGAGATGGGCTGGATAGATTCTTATAAAAAGGTAGACGATGTTCTGGCTAGAGTTCAGGCTATACGAGACGTTCTTGGCGAGAAAATCGACATAGCTCTTGATTTTCACGGTCGTGTTCACAAGGCTATGGCCAGAATATTAATGAAAGAGCTTGAGCCTTATCGACTTATGTTTGTGGAAGAGCCGGTACTTATAGAGAATAGAGAGGCATTTTTGGAATTACGTCGCCATGCAACGATGCCTATTGCTACGGGAGAGAGAAATTTTGGGCGATGGGATTTTAAAACTCTTATAACAGATGGAGCAGTGGATATTATACAACCTGATTTAAGCCATGCTGGCGGAATCTGGGAAGTCCGTAAGATTGCTGCAATGGCAGAGGCGTATGATGTTGCTCTGGCTCCTCATTGTCCGTTGGGCCCCATTGCATTGGCAGCGTGCTTACAAGTGGATTTCTGCACGCCGAATGCTGTTATTCAGGAACAGAGCTTAAGCATTCATTATAATGTGGGAGCTGATTTGCTCGATTATCTTGAAAACCCAGCTCTCTTTGAGTATGAGAATGGATATGTAAAACTTCTTACGGCTCCAGGTTTGGGAATAGAGATTAACGAAGATGTTGTTCGAAAACGAGCTGACGAGGCTCTCGCTTGGAAAAATCCGATCTGGAGACTTGAAGACGGTACTATTGCCGAATGGTAAATTTATATTAACTATGTTGGATTTGCAGAGCGAGGCACCCATTTGAGGCACCTCGCTCTTTTCTCTTTTAGAAAGCTGGAACGACTCCGCCATTGTATTTTGAAAGAATAAATTCAGCGACTTTTTCCGAGCGTAGATATTTGATAAGAACCTCAAATTTTTTATCATTTTTGTGATCTTCCCGTACAGCTACTATATTAACGTAAGGAGATTCGCTCCCCTCTATTAGAAGTGCGTCTTTTGTCGGATTGAGACCGGCCTCCAGAGCATAATTACCATTAATGATAGCTCCATCTACGTCAGGAAGAACTCGTGGAAGCTGTGCTGCCTCTATGGCTTTGAAACGAAGTTTCTTGCTGTTTTCAACAATGTCGAGTTCAGTAGCTTCTAAGCCTGCTTTATCAGAGAGCTTAATAAGCCCGTGTGACTGAAGAAGCAGCAATGCTCTCCCCCCGTTTACGCTGTCGCTGGGTATGGCGATAAGTGCTTTTTCTTTAAGATTTTCAATAGCTTTTATTTTTTCTGAATAGAGCCCTAAGGGTTCTACGTGTACTGCCCCAATTGAAGCCAGTTTAGTTCCATGAGAGGCATTAAAACTTTCGAGATATGGTAGATGCTGATAAAAGTTAGCGTCGATCTCTCCGTCATCAAGAGCGAGGTTGGGCTTTACATAATCAGTAAATTCGATGATTTCAAGCTTTATCCCTTCTTTTGCAATATCATCTTTAATAACATTCAATATTTCCGCATGGGGAAGGGGTGTTGCTCCGATTTTAATAACTTCCTCTGCAGATAGGGCTGTAGGTGCGAGAGTTACGCATAAAGAAAAGAGTACTGTTAAAAGAAGAATACCAATATGTTTTTTCACGTTCCATTCCTCCATTTTGTATGTTGTTATAAAATTTTTTGCGCGCGCAGTTTGCTGATCTAGCGATGACGGGCTACATGTTGGGCTATTTTATTGCCTGCTCCCTGAATCACTTGAACCAGCAGAATAATTACTATGACAGCTGCCACAAGTACATCTGTTTGAAAGCGGTGGAATCCGTAACGAATGGCCAGATCGCCCAGCCCGCCGCCTCCAATAGCACCAGCCATGGCCGAATAGCCGATGATATTGATAATAGTAAGAGTTTCTCCCAGTATGAGAGAGGGAAGAGCTTCGGGTATCATAACTTTTAAAATAATATCCTTAGGATGAGTCCCCATAGAAACCGCTGCTTCTACAAGTCCTTTTTCAACTTCTTTTAGAGAGCTTTCCACAACTCTTCCAACAAAAGGCGCAGCTCCTATTGAAAGAGGAACAATAGATGCTGTTGTTCCAATGGTGGTTCCCACAATAATTCGAGAGAGTGGAAAGAGAACAATCATAAGAATAATGAATGGGAATGAACGACATATGTTTACGATGCTGTCGAGGGTGCGATAAATAGGTTCATTCTCTAATAATCCTCCTTTTTCGGTGACAACAAGGGCTACCCCTAAGGGGAAACCTAATAGAGTGGAAAAAAGAGTAGAGAAGAGAACCATGTAAATTGTTTCTAATGTTGGAGAAACAATAAGGTGTGTAAGAGCTAAAATTTTATCCATTCCAAACCACATCCACTTCTACACTTTTAGATTGAATGAAAGAGAGTGCGTTGTTAATTTCAGAGGGGGTTCCTGAAAGCTGAACAGTAAGATTTCCAATTCTGCTGCTATGCAGATGATCAATCTCTCCCGATAAAATATTGATTTCAACGCCGCTTTGTTTTATGGCTTGAGAGATAACGGGGTGATTTGCCGTCTCTCCATTGAAAGAGAAGGTCAAGACCGGTTTCCCAGCTTCATGAGGAAGTTTTTCATGATCGTATGTTGTGCGCGGAAGGTGACTTAAAAATTCCCGGGCAGTTTTAGACTGCGGCTTCATAAAGACATCTTTTACCGTTCCTAATTCCACAACTTCTCCCTGTTCTAATACGGCGACCCTATGGCAAATTTGACGAATGACGCCCATTTCGTGAGTAACGAGAACAATAGTTATGCCGAGCTTACGATTAATTTCATCAAGAAGGCTGAGTATGGATTGAGTCGTTTTGGGATCAAGAGCACTTGTTGCTTCATCGCAGAGTAAAACACTTGGATTGTTTGCTAATGCTCTGGCAATACCAACCCGTTGCTTTTGTCCCCCGCTGAGTTGCGATGGGTAGCTTTCTGCCTTGTCTGAAAGGTCAACAATGTCAAGCATTTCAGTTACTCTTTTAGAGATAGCATCAGAAGACCATTTTTCTATTTCAAGTGGAAATGCTACATTTTGAGAAACTGTACGTGATGTAAGCAAGTTGAAATGCTGAAAAATCATTCCTACATGACGTCGAAGTTTGCGGAGTTCAGGGGTTGAAAGACATGTAATATCAGTGTCTTCTATGAAAATATTTCCCGAACTGGGCTCTTCAAGTCTGTTAAGTGTGCGAAGTAATGTTGATTTTCCTGCCCCACTTAAACCGATAATGCCGAATATTTCTCCTTTTTGAATAGTGAGAGTTATATTGCGTAAAGCTTCAAAATCTCCTCTTTCAGAGCTATACGTCTTGTGTAGATTTTGGATGTTAATCAATAGATTCATCTCCTGTAATAATAGCGATAAAAGCATAAAAAAAACCGGAGCCTTCAATAAGAAGGCCCCGGCCTGAAAGTCAATCGACAGCAGCACTAAACTGCGTCGACCACGTCAGGAGGGCCGCCGCACACGCACATCATCATGCTATTCAAAACTGTTGCCGCTGCTGCTCTATTTTTTGCGTGCATGCTGGTTCCTCCTTGCTCTTAATATGGTGGTGCGCAGATTGTGGCATATGATATCTAAAAAAAGGTGTAGTGTCAACTGCTTAATAAACTCGTTGCTATATGTTTGATTAAACTAAAGAATATCCGCTCTCGTCGCGCTGATGTTAATTAAGCTTATTAGCTTGGATTTGTTTTGTTGCTTCCAATTACTTTATTTAAAGCGAAATCAACAATTTCACTTTATTACCAGCCCGTAAAAAATTCTAAAATATTATCTGGAACCTTGTTGCCTACTACGTCTTTTATAGCTTCTTCTATTATGGAAATACCGTGTCTTAACTGATCCGTTGGAATATTTAAAGGTGGTGCTATGCGCAATACGTTGCCATGTTTCCCAAAAGTTATGAGAATGAGTCCTTTTTCCCAAGCTCTCCAACATATTTTTTGTGCGATTGCTTTATCAGGGTCTTTGGTTCCTGGTTTGACAATATCTATCCCAATTAAAAAACCTTTACCGCGAACATCTCCAATTAACGGGTACTGTTTTTGCATGTTAATGAATTGAGCCAGTACTTTATTTCCTAAATTACTGGCACGTTCTGGTAGCTTCTCATCTTCTACTACATTGAGAGTAGCTATAGCGGCCTCTGAATTTACTGCATGGCCTATATGTGTGAATACGAATAGAGGCTGAGGCACACTATCCATTATTTCACTTCTTCCAACAAGTGTAGAGATTGGAAACCCTCCACCAATTGCTTTTGCGGTAACAAGCATGTCCGGTTCTACATTAAAAAGTTCAGTAGCCCATAATTTCCCAGTCCTTCCTGTCCCTACTTGTACTTCTTCGTCGACGTAGAGAATATCGAATGCTTCTGCTAGTTCTTTGAGTTCTTTAAGAAAATTTTGAGGAGGGATAATAGCGCCAGCATCGCCTTGAATTGGCTCAACAATTATGCATGCTGGTTTTTCTTTTAAATTGACTATTTTTTGTTCGATTGATTCTAGTATTGTTTTAGTTAACTTTTCTGGGTGTTCATATCCATCAATTCCAAAAGAGTTTCTGTAGGGATCTGGAAATTCAACATACTCAACTTCGTTGACACCAACTTGCTTTTTAATATTAGGGTCTACTATTCCTGTTGCCGAAAGAGCGCCATATGTCATCCCATGGTAAGAATGTTTAAAGGCGATAATTGGTTTTCTACCAGTATAAGCTCGTGCTGCTTTAATAGCAGAGTCTACTCCGTCAGAGCCAGAAAATCCAAAAGTTACCTTTTTTGAAAATTTCCCGGGAGTAATTTCTACAAGTTTTTTAGCAAGTTCTATAGGGGGTTTCTCATAAAAATAAGCGATAGTATAGTTTAAAACTTTATCCATTTGCTTTTTTGCTGCGGCTACTACTTTGGGATGTCTATGCCCTATATTATAAACAGCAGCGCTTGTTAAAAAGTCTATAAATTCATTTCCATCGGCGTCTTTAACAATTGAACCAGATGCTTCTGTTATAGCAAGAGGATAATATTTAAGGGCACAAGCTTGCGGTATGTAAAGTTTTTCTTGCTTGACTATTTCCAAATTAGCATCCAATTTTTTGTTGGTATATTTTTTTATTTTTTCCCACATGGCTTTTAATCAATACCTCCTTATATTTCTAATAAAATATAAAAGTATACAATTTATAGGAATATGAAAGTAGGGCTTGGGAGTGTTGCGAAAAACTTGGGTAAGAAAGATTAGTATTTGAGAAAAATCGGGTGGAAAATAGCGGAATGACTGAAAAATACAGAAGGGAGTTTTTCTAGATAGTTTTTAAATAGCTTGTTTTTGAAATGTATCTTCATCAGAAAGGTGGCTTTTACCTGGATATTTATCTTTTTTTATAATTTTGTATAGCCCAACGGTAATTAAGGGAATAATAAAAGAAGCAATTAAACCATATGACATTAGTGTGTAACCTTTAGCAATAAGGTCAATTATGCCAATTTTAGACAAGAAAACTGATCCAATTAAGTAGGCAGTAGTGATAATGGCTTTTTGTGAGCGTGAAAGAGATTGTTTATTGTTTTCTAAAAGTTGCTTATCGAGTCTGTCTATAACAGCGTTCATTATACCTACAGCTGTGGCTACCAGTGTCCAACCGCATACGATAGAAAATAACACAACTACCCATGATCCAACATTTTGCATCATTGCTAGCCATGGAACTGGGGCTCCAAAAACTTCTTTTGAAGGATAATATGCCATCAAAGCGAAATAAGTGAGTAGCCATGGAATAATGACCATACAACCTGCTATTAATCCTGACCATAATGCTTCTTTTCGCTTCTTTTGTCTACGTAAAACAAAGAAACATGTTGTTAAGGTTAATGAATTGTAACCTACATACAGAAGCCCAACCCAAAATAAAGCTAGAACATTGATGTTGGTTCCTGGCTTTAAGAAGTGAGTATCTGCTTCTGCAAACACTCGAATAATGTTATCTGTGCGCCCAGAAATAGCTAAAAATGCAAATATTATGTAGCTTATATATAAGAGTAACCCGCCCCAGACTTCTACCTTTTCAATAAATGATTGACCAAAAAATATTACTATTGCAGCCAGTATTACAATAAGGATGACGCCAGCATAGTAGGGGAGCCCAATTGTTTCTTGTAAAATATTTCCTGTTGCAGAAGACATAACAGATAAAATTAGCAGAGAGAGAATAAAATATATAATATCAAATACGATAGTTAGGGGACCTGCATAAATTTTGAGATGAGATCTGTAGTCATATACTCTGTATAAACGAGCAATTTCAAAAGATAACATAGATAGAACAGCAAACCCGATGGCGATTGCTACACCGACTATCCATCCTTTTGCTCCATAGATACCACCAAATTGGAGAATTTCTCGTCCAGTTGCAAATCCTCCGCCAATCATGACAGACATAAGCACAAATCCTGGATTGAAATAAGTTTTAAAGAATCCAGCTTTCTCCTTGTCTTGTTTCATATTGCAATCCTCCTTAAAAATTGAACGTGTTTTGAAAAATGTTTGTGGCAATATTTAACTTTTTAAAAACGTGACAAGAGCGGATTTTTGAATTAATAAAACAAGGAGACTTTTTCTTGGAGCTCATGCAAAACGATTGTCAAGGTGCGAAATAGAAACACGTAAATCAAATAATTCTTAATTTATCATATATATTAAATAATAAATAAAAAGTAGGTATTTTATAAATAAAAATAACTATAAATTTAAATAAAATATTTATAATTCAAATTATTTTATACTTTTTAACATATGAATATAAAAATATCAAGCGATATTCGTGGGTAGTGAAGGATTCGATAAAAATATCTTATTTATTCTGAATAAAAGCGTGTGAGATAAAAATTTTTGATAAAAACAAAATTTAGTAAAAAGGCTTTTCTATTATTTCTATAAGTTATCTTTGCAAAGAAATTGAAATCATGAAAATAGTAAAAGATATATAAAATATATAAGTAAAAGGCAGGGGAACTGTTTGTTTTTATAGACAGTTTCCCTGCCTTTTTTGATAAAGACCCAAATATCAGCTTCGTTATAATTCGTTTTAAGGAGAAAAACCAAAGTTTTAACGTAATGACTCTTGTTGTCTTTTAACTGTCATAGTGGTATGATACAGCATGACAAAGACAGGCTTCCAGAAAAGGGTGGAGATTAGAGTGAATTTATTATTAGACGCTAATAGTGATATCCCGTTGAACCAGCAGATAAAAGTTCAATTGAGATATTTAATCCTTAGCGGAGAATTAGCTCCTGGTATGCAAATTCCCAGTGTAAGAGAGCTTGCTTCTTTTTTGAAAACAAATCGCAACACTGTTGCTAAGGCTTATAAAGAATTAGGGGAAGAAGGGTATCTTGATATTAGGCAGGCTTCAGGAACTTATGTGGCACAAACTCTTGATATTCCGCCTCGTAAAGATACAAAAAAGTTTGTTTCTGTTTTAAAAAAAGCCATGCAACAGTCGTTGGAATTAGGTTTTAGCGCTGAAGAGTTTGTGAACATGGCTCAAATGATTATGTTGAAAGGAAAAAAGAATAGCTCTAACGTAAAGGCTCTTTTTGTCGAGTGTAATTCTTTTGCCTTGGAGCAATATGTAAAAGATCTTGCAGAAGCTCTTTCAATTTCTGTTGAAGGACTTCTTTTAGATGATCTTGAACAAGGAAAGGTAAGTAAACAGTTTTTACATTCCTTTGATTTTGTTGTTACCACAGCAGGACACTACCCCAGAGTTTTAGAGCTCATTGGAGACGAATTAAATATATACGGAATTAATATAGGTCCTTATCTAAAAGTTTTGGAGCAGCTGCTTTCATGCCCCAGAGACGCGAGAATCGGGATTGTCTGCATGTCTTCGCGTAGTGGAAGTGAAGGATTGAAACAGGTTTTGTTTAATTTAGGAGTGAGAAGCGATTCCATTATTGAGGCAGATGCGACTGAAGATGAAATTTATAAGATTGCTCAAGATGTGGATATCATAGTTGCCTCTAAATTTGCTCTCAAAGCTAATAAAGAAACTTTTGAAAAGATCAATAAGAAAGTTATCGAATATGAAAACGTTTTATCGGAAGCCTCTATAGAAATTTTGAGAAAAGTTATAGAAAAGATCCTCTCTAAAAAAGCCATTTCTGTTGATTACGTTTCTAACGAATGATGGATGCAATTTTTATCTTGTTGATTCACATATAAAAGGAGGAAATGGATTATGAATGGTAGCAGTCGTCGCAACAGATTTCGCGTGTCTTTAGTTATTTTATCTTGCATTATGGCAGTGGGTCTTGTTTTTGGCGGTTCTGGTATATGTGAAGCTAAGGCCAAATATGTTTTAAAGGTTGGGCACGTATTTACGTCGTCGCATCCGTGGCAGAAAGCATTAGAAGGAATGGCTTCTGATGTTGCCGAAGCAACGAATGGAGAAGTAGAAATAAGGGTTTTCCCCTCGTCTCAGCTTGGTGGAGACCGTGACATGGCAGAAGGACTTCAAATGGGATCAATCGAGATGGCTCTTATCGGAACTGGTGCATTGCAGTCTCTCGATAAAGTTATGATAGTTGAAGAACTTCCATATGCTTGGGTAAAAAGAGAAAATGCATATAAAGCCTTGGATGGAGAATTAGGTGAAATTTTAAAAGATCGTATGAAGAGCAAAGGTATTATTGGGCTAAGTTTCTGGGCAAGTGGCTATCGTCATATTACCAACAATGTAAGACCAATAAATACAGTTGATGATTTAAAAGGTTTGAAACTTCGTGTTCCAGAAGCAGAGATGAGAATAGATACATTTAAAGAATTAGGAACATTACCTACCCCCCTAGCATTTTCCGAAGTTTTCACAGCTTTACAGCAGAGAGTCGTTGATGGTCAGGAAAATCCTCTCGCAACAATTTATTCCTCCAAGTTTTTTGAAGTTCAAAAATATCTTTGTATTTCCAGACATATTTGGGGTTCCGCTTTCTTAGCTATAAGTGAGAAGACTTGGAATAATCTTCCAGAAGAATATAGAACTATCATCTCTGACAAAGCGGAAGTATGGAAAGAAAAAGAGCGCCAGATGATCGTTGATTCGGAGAAAAGCATCCTTGAAGATCTGAAAGCAAAAGGGATGGTTGTTACTGAACCTGAACTCGGTATTTTTAAAGAGAAAGTAGCACCTGTATGGACAAAATACGAAAGTGTCTTTGGTAAAGATATTATTGATGTAGTGCGCAAATATTCCAACCTTTAAATTCCATATTTGAAATTGTTTTGCTAATAGAATCTGCGGGATGGTTGTTAACCATCCCGCAGTGCCCAGAGGTGAAAGCATTGTATCAGTTATTTAAGAAAAAACTAATGTCTTTGTTGAAATTTGCTGTTTGTTCGCTTCTTTTTCTTATGACAGCGGATGTGTTTACCGGGGTCATATTCAGATATGTCTTAAAAAAGCCACTTGTGTGGGTAGATGAATTAGCTCTTATTAGTGCTGTATGGCTGGCCCTGTTAGGAGCTAGCGTTGTATATGAAGATAATCAGCATCTTTGTGTAGATTTTCTTATGGAGAGACTATCAGAGCGAGGGAAGGTCCGCTTAGAGTTAATAATAAATATATTAATTATGCCTCTTTTTGTGGTTATGCTTAGAGGTGGGTTAGCTTTAATAGGAACTACATATACATCTATTACCCCCGGTTTAAAGGTGAGTGTAGCAATAGAGTATTTACCTGCATTTATAGGTGGTTCGTTACTTTTGTTATTTAACGTAGAGAAAATAATTAATAACATTAAAACATTATCTTTAGGAAAGTAAGGAGGGGTGTTCCATGGTTATTGTTTTGCTAGGTGCTTTATTTGTTCTTATTGGTCTTGGTGTTCCTATTGCCTTTTCTATAGGACTTTCATCACTGCTCTATCTGACGTTGTGTGGTTACCCCTCTTTTCTTGTTGCACAGAGAACTGTACAGGGCATTTATAGTTATCCTTTTTTAGCGTTGCCGTTCTTTGTCTTTGCTGGAATGTTAATGGATTCCGGTGGAATAACTGAAAGATTAATGAAGCTCGCAAGTGCTTTGGTTGGGCATTTTAAGGGTGGTTTGGCAGCTGTTACTGTAACTGCAAGTGTACTTTTTGGTGCATTGTCTGGATCTGGTGTAGGGGATACAGCGGCAATTGGCTCTATTATGATTCCTGCCATGAAGAAAAAGGGGTACGATGCGTCTTTCGCTGCAGCCCTAATGGGGTGTTCCGGAGTGTTGGCATCATTGATTCCTCCAAGTCTTACTACCGTTATTATAGGTGCTGTAGGTGGAATTTCTATTGGCGGGCTTCTCTTAGGTGGACTTGTTCCTGGACTTCTCACGGCTTTCTCTTTAATAGCGGTGTCAACAATTATTTCTATTAAAAAGGGATACGGTGGAGAAAAGAAAGCTACATTTCAAGAACTTTGTTTAGCGATTAAGGGGAGTCTTATCCCAATGATGGCTCCTGTAATTATTTTGGGAGGAATACTTACTGGAGTTTTTACAGTAACAGAAGCAGCTGTCGTAGCAGTAGTTTACTCTCTTTTTGTTGCTTTGTTTGTATATCGGGAAGTCTCTATTAAAGATTTACCAGATGTTGCTTTTAAAGCTGTGAAAATTTCTGTATCAATAATGATTATTGTTGGCTTAGCCTCTCTTTTCGGTTGGGTGTTAACCGCAGAACAGATTCCACTTATTTTAACGAAATTTTTTATAGCTATTTCTCCAAACAAATGGGTTTTCTTATTGATTATAAATTTGTTTGTTCTTCTCTTAGGAACATTTATGGAAACTACGGCAATAGTTATTATATTAATTCCTGTCCTTATGCCTGTAGTTGCTGCATATGAACTCAATCCCATCTATTTTGGAATAGTTTTCTTGCTGAATACATGCGTTGGAGCAAATACACCTCCTTTAGGAGTAACCCTTATGACAGCGTCTAAAATCGCAGATGTTTCATTTACAAAGGCGTCTAGAGCAGTCTGGCCTTTCCTTGGTGCTACTGTCGTAGCTTTGATTCTTACTGTTATATTCCCTGCACTCACCACCACGTTACCTGCGTTGGTCTTAGGAAGTCATTAGGGGAGAAAGGAGGATGGGCAGATAATGAAATTTGCGTACATGATTGCAACACCTGAAGTTAAAGGAAAACATATAACTGCGCTAAGAGGAGATTACGATAGTCTCTTTAAATTGTTGAAATCTCAAGGTTATGACGGAGTCGAATTTATGACAAAAAATCCATTTGAGGCAAACCTTGAATTTTTAGCTGAAAAAGCTGTGCAATATGAATTAGAAGTTCCTGTTATTTGTACTGGGGAAATGTACGGGGAGGATAAGTTGTCTTTTGCCGATCCTGATGACGAAGTACGTAAAGAGGCTGTGAGAAGAACTAAAAAACTAATGGAAATAGCCTCTGATTTGGGGGCTCATGTCAACGTTGGTCGGTTGCGAGGGCGCTTTTTAGAAAATATCCCCAAAGAAAAAACGTTACAGTGGGTTCAAGAGTGTTTATGCGAATGTGCTTCTGTGTCGAGAGACGCGCATCTGTTGATTGAACCCATATGTAAAGATTATGAAAATTTCATATTAACTACATCTGAAGGTGTTGATTTTCTTAAATTGTTGGGGGTAGCAAATGTTCGCCTCATGCTTGATTACATACATATGATTTCGGAAGATGAAGATATTCCTCATAGTATCGATATGGCAATGAGTTGGGTTGACCATGTACATGTCTGTGATTCAGACCGCTTACCTCTGGGATATGGTTCTTTTGACCTTTCTTCATTCTTTAATTTATTGGGAAAAGCGTCATATGATCGATTCGTATCAGTAGAATCCTTCCCTACTGATAATCCTGAAGAAGATGTAAGAAGTAGCATTGAGGCATTACATCGATTTGCTTCCATTGATTAAAAAGTAAAGGGTTGATATTCATGGCATTTAAGATTCTAGCCATTAATCCGGGATCTACTTCAACGAAAGTAGCAATTTATGAAGATCGCTCATGTCTATCAGAGGTTTCATATGAGCATGATCAAGAGATATTATCCCTGGGAATATGGGAGCAATATGGAGAAAGAAAACGAGTAATCATGAAAGCGCTTTCTGAGGCCGATATTCCCTTAAGTGAAATTAATGCAATAGCTGCACGTGGAGGGCGGGTACGGCCAGTTCCTTCTGGTGTGTATTCTGTGAATAATGCTCTTCTTGAAGATTCTAAAAGCAGCATTAATGGAGCACATGCATCTTCGCTTGCAGTCTTTTTAGGAGAAGATTTTGCAGAAGTTGCAAAGTGTCCTGTCTATATAGTTGATCCGGTTTCTGTAGATGAGATGGTACCTGAAGCAAGATATTCAGGTACCCCTCTCATTACGCGTAAAAGTTTAAGTCATGCTCTTAATTCTAAGGAAGTTGCACGTAAAGCTTCTTTGAAGTTGGGTATGAATTATGAGAACCTCAACCTTGTAGTTGCTCATTTAGGTGGTGGAACAACTATTAGTGCCCATAAAAATGGACGCATGATTGATGTTATTAATGATTTTGAAGGGAGCTTTACGCCTGAACGATCTGGAGGATTACCGACTTTAGATTTAGTTAGTCTTTGTTTTTCCGGAAAGTTTTCTAAAGATGAGGTAATGCGCATGATAGAGGGAGACGGTGGGTTTAAAGCATATTTGGGAACCAAAAACTTGAAGCAGATTGAAGAACAAATTTTAGCTGGGGATGAAAAAAGTTCCCTCTTGATGCAGGCATATCTTTATCAACTGACAAAGACTATTGGAAGTATTGTTGCCATTTTAAATTTCAAAGTCGATGCTTTATGTATTACTGGTGGAATTGCAAAGTCACAAAGAATTTGTTCTGCTTTAAGCGATAGATTTTCAAAAATGACGCAAGTTTTATTTTTTCCAGGATCCTTTGAAATGGAAGCATTAGCTTTGCGTGTTTTGAATGTTATGGAAGGCAAAGAGCGGGCTCGTGTTTATCCAGAAGGAGATTTTATATGATGGCCCAGTTTGCAGATTTTGAAACAAAAGCATTGCACCAAAACAAAGAGAATGTTGTAGCGGTACCTTGTCCGTATGACATAGAGATTTTAAAAGCATTGGATAGGGCTCAAAAAAAAGGTATCTGCAACGGTCTTCTTTTAGGTGATACCACTCTAATTGCTAAATATTTGAGAGCATCGGAACTAAAAGAAAGCGATTTTGCTACTTTTGACATAAAAGATGAGCAGGATTCTGTTGATGAAGCCTTTAAAAAGCTTGTTTCTAATGACGTTCAGATTGTAATGAAAGGGATTGTTCACACAAATACTTTTATGCATGGTTTGTTGAAAAAGAAGAAAGAGCTTCTCTCGAGTTCTCTTGTTACTCATGTCGTTGCTTTTGAAATACCGACTCGTGGGTTACTTTTTGTATCGGACCCAAGCATTTTGATTGAGCCAACTGTTGAGCAGAAACAGATCACTATTCAAAATGCAATATTATTATTGCAACGTCTTGGAGTGGAAGAGCCCAAAATAGCAATTATATCGAGTGTCGAGACTCCGACTCAAACAATATCATCTTCATGGGATGCTCAAATTCTCTCTGATAGCTTCCGTTCAAGTCAAACTATGGCATTAGTGGATGGCCCATTAGCTGTTGATAATGCTTTTTCACTGGAAGCAAAGGAAAAGAAAAACATAAAAAGTGATGTGGCAGGACGGGCAGATGTATTTATAGTTCCATCTCTTGACGCAGGGAATATTTTTTGTAAAGGCTTAACATATATCGCTGGTTTCCCTTCTGCTGGAATACTTGCCGGTACAACTAAGCCAGTTATCCTTACTTCAAGGTCCGCAGGGGCTGAAGAGCGCTATCATTCACTCCTTTTAGCTCTTGCCATGCTTTAAATAGTGAATTTACGTTGTAGTTATATTTTAAGGGGGATTAGTGATGAAACTTCTTGAAAACATGCCAATGGAGGGTGCTCCTTATTTCGGAGAAAAGAAATGGGTTTCACCTTTAAATTTTATGCCTGAGGTGAAAGGAGAAGAAACTTCTTCTAAAGTATACATCCATGATGTAACTTTGAGAGATGGCGAACAAACATGTGGCTTGAATTGGACAGAAGATGAACGTGTAGATATCGCTGTCGCATTGAATGATTTAGGCGTAAAAAGTATCGAGGTAGGAATGCCTATTATATCGGAAGATATAGGAAGGGCCATTAAACGTTTAGTAAAAATGAATTTAACGTCAGAACTCATTCCTTTTTGCAGAGCAAGGAAAGATGATATCGAATTTGCTGCTAAAACAGGAGTCGAAAAAATAATAGTTGAGCACGCAGTTAATCCATATACAAACTATTATGCCTATCATGCAGATACTGAAAAGCTTCTTGATCGTGTTATTTCAAATGTAAGTTATGCTCAGTCACTTGGTTTGAAAGTTACTTTTATGGGTTGGGACGTAACACGAGGAACTTTGGATTATGCCAAAAAGGTTTACAAAACAGTTGTCGATGCGGTCCATCCAGAAGCAGTGGTTTTTACTGACAGTTTTGGAGTGGCAACTCCTCAAGCAATATACCATTCTATTAAGGAATTAAAGAAAGTACTTGGAGATACGCCGATAGAATTTCATGTTCATAATGAGTTTGGAATGGCCATGGGATCAGTTATGGCTGCTGCATATGCAGGTATTTCTGGAATACACTCATCGATTAATGCTTTAGGAGAGAGAACGGGTAACGTAGCTACTGAAGAAGTTGCCGCAGCTCTTGAACTATTGCTTAATATCGATACGAATATCAACCTTGACAGGATCAACGATGTTACCCTCATGGTTGAGAAGATTACAGGAATTCCTATTCATTACAACAAACCTGTGACTGGAAAAAGACTTTTTTGGATGGAATCAGGAGTAGTTGTACAGGCAAAAAGCAGGCTTGAACAAGCTGGAATTCAAGCAGCAATGTTTCCTTACATGCCCGAATTAGTGGGAAGAGAACCTGCTAATGTTGTTATCGGGGGATCAAGTGGAAAAGACAGTATTATGCAGTATCTGGATAAGATGGGTTTGGCATATGCTGAAGATGACTTGCAGCCTCTTACCGATAAAGTTAAGGAATTGGGAAGAGCTAAAAGAGATGTTGTTACTGTTGAGGAATTTGAAAATATTTATAAAGAGTATATGAATAATAAATAAAGATATAAATGCAGCCTCCCTTTCTTTAGAGGGGGGGCTGTGCTTTTTGAGGCTTCATTGTGGAAGGATGAGAAGAATGACTCCAAACGCCATATTGATAGATAAAAAAGATTCAGTTGTTACGGCAGTAAAAGATATAGCGGCAGGGGACGCTGTAATAGCTAAAGACTATTGTGGAGAAGAATTACTGGCTAAAGAGCCTATCCCAAGAGGTTTTAAAGCTGCATTGTCTTATATCCCAAAAGGAGCGTTTATTTATAAATATGGGAAGCCTGTCGGAGTTGCTACTCAAGATATAGAGGCAGGAAAAGTTGTTCATGTGCACAACATTAGAAGTAACAGAGGCAAGGAGTATAGGGAGGAACACAAATGAACTCGATTTCTCTAAAAGGGTATAGACGGGCAGATGGAACGGTAGGTATCCGCAATCATATACTCGTGCTTCCGACAGTTATTTGTGGTAATTCTGTAGTAGAGGAATTAGGGCGTAGGTACCCTGATATCATTGCTATTTCTCACCCTTATGGCTGTACCTTTGATCCTTTAAGTAATAGGGAAATTACAGATATTTTTGTAGGCTTAGGTAAAAACCCTAACTTTGGAGCTGTTCTGATTGTAAGTTTAGGATGCGAAACAGTTAAACTTCTTGAAGTAAGCCGTGCCATTAAGAGGACGGGAAAACCGGTTGAAATATTATCAATTCAAAAATGTGGAGGAACACGAAAGACGATAGAAGAAGGGGATAAGATTATCCACCGTTTCTCCGAAATTTTAAAAAGGGAAGAGAAAGTAGATGTTGCTTTATCTGACCTTATCATTGGCACAGAATGTGGCGCTTCCGATAGCTATTCTGGGCTTTCCGCAAATCCCGTGGTTGGTAATGCCTGTGATAGATTTGTTGATGAAGGGGCTACTGTCTTTTTAACAGAAGTGACAGAATTTATCGGTGCGGAAGATATTTTAAGGCGACAGTGTAAAAATGAAGAAGTAGGTTCTCAGCTTATGGAATTAGTGGCAATGACTGAACATTTTATGGCACGTGTTGGACATAGTGATATTGCAGACATTTCCCCAGGGAACATTGCTGGGGGGCTGAGTACGATAGAGGAGAAGTCCTTGGGGTGTATTCGTAAGGGAGGTACCAGGCCTATTGTAGAGGTTGTTGGTCATGGCATTCGTCCTCAACAAAAAGGATTGGTTGTTATGGATGCACCGGGACATGACGTTGAATCTATGGTTGCTATGGCAGCTGGCGGGGCAAATTTGATTTTTTTCACTACTGGCAGAGGAACTCCAACGGGCTGTCCAGGGATACCTGTCATTAAAGTTTCAAGTAATTCCCAGGCGTTTGCAAATATGAGAGATAACATTGATTTCAATGCAGGTTTAGTAATTGACGGAGATAAGAGTATTTCTGAGCTGGGAGAAGATCTTTTTAATTATGCCGTTACTGTGGCAAATGGCGAGGAAACTGCTTCCGAGCGATTACGTTGTCGAGAATTTGCTATACGCAGGCGTGGTGTTGATGCTTACATTATTTAGTAAAAAATAGGGCCTTGAGAAAACTCAAGACCCTATTTTTTTACTCTACAAGATGTATGGCGAAACCTGATATTTCAATATCGAGGTAAGCAACTTTTAACCGCCCATCTTTTCTTTTTTCTGTTTCTGGTCTGGTCTTTATTCCCATTTGTTCAAAATAGGCTACGGCACGTTCAACGCTATTCGTATGAATGGCGATATGTCCTTTGCTGCCAAGATAGGGAGATTTCATTATTTCAAAAGATTTGCCGGCAAAAACCGAGCTATTTCCGTTCTTTACTGGCATATTGAAGAGCTTTTCGAAGAGCTGAGCACAGCGTAAAGCTTCTTCTTCCGAACTTTCATTGATCCCTATGTGAACCAGAGAAAAATTATGCATTGTAAAAACAGCTTCGCGTACAAGTTTTGTTATTTGATCGAATGCTTTGGCCGCCACTAAGTCTCCTTTTACCATCCAGCTGCCGCCGCATGCGTGCACTACAGGTAAAGCGAGATAGCTATTCAAGTTCTCGGCATTTATGCCCCCTGTAGGAATAAATTTCACATTTCGATAGGGGCCGGCCAGGGCCTTGAGCATTGCGACACCGCCTGATGCTTCGGCAGGAAAGAATTTTAATATAGAAAGTCCTCGTTCTAATCCCATTTCAATTTGAGATGGAGAGTTAACTCCAGGTGTTATGGGAATATTGTTGTCAATGCAATAATCTACAATCGTAGGATTAAAACCTGGAGAGACAATAAATTGAGCTCCCGCATCAACTGATCGTTTCACCTGATCGATTGTCAGTACAGTTCCAGCACCAACAAGAAGGTTGGGAAGGTGTGTTGATATTTGTCGTATGGATTCTTCTGCTGCATCTGTTCGGAATGTAACCTCAGCTACTGGAAGACCTCCATCAATAAGGGCTTGTCCCAAAGGAAGGGCATCTTCGGCATGGTCAAGTTTTATTACAGGAATAAGACCACATTTCCCAATAGTTTCAAGAACAGCGTTCATATATACCCACTTCTTTCTTTAAGTTTTCTTGTTTTTTAGTTTTCAAAATCCATATAGGCTCCCAACATTGCCGAACTTGCATGGCGACTGTAAAGAGCGAGGATTCCTTTTTTCTTTTTCGTCATTGGAGAGATATATTCTTCTCTGCGTTTTTTGATAACGTTTTTCATTTCTTCTTCAGTATATTTTTCTCCATGGACTCCAACAAGAGAGAGTCGACGTTCAGGAATGTTTATCTCTATAAGGTCTTCCTCTTCAACGAAAGCTATTGGACCTTGCTGCGCCGCTTCAGGCGAAATATGTCCGATTGCTGGTCCTCGAGTAGCACCAGAAAATCTTCCGTCAGTGAGTAACGCAATAGAAGACGCTAATTCAGGATCTGAAGCTACTGCTTCTGTTGTATAGAACATTTCTGGCATTCCAGAGCCACGAGGTCCTTCGTAGCGTATAATGACAATATCTCCAGGCTGTATAACCTTGTCAATAACAGCTTGATATGCCTCTTCTTCGCTGTTGAAAGGACGTGCTCGTCCGATCATGACATTCATTTCTTTAGGAATAGCGGAGTGTTTAACAACAGCTCCCTCTGGAGCCAGGTTTCCTTTTAGAATTGAAATTGAGCCAGAAGCGTTGAGAGGAGCAGTTTTGCTTCTTATAATCTCTTCTTTTTCAAAGCCACGTTCGGCAATAAGTTCTTTATGATGTTCAAAGTATCCTGCCTTTTCCAGCTTTTCAAGGTTTTCTCCCAGTGTTTCTCCAGTTACGGTTTTTACGTCAAGGTTCAGAGAGTCTCTAATTTGTCTCATAACTTCTGGAACTCCGCCTGCTAACCAGAAAAGCTCTGATGGATGCTTCCCACTGGTTTTTATATTAACAAGCCATGGAATATTACGGTTAATACGGTCAAAAATATCTGCATTAAAGGAAATTCCCGCTTCATGAGCAATAGCAGCGATATGCATTACGGCATTCGTAGAACCTGCAATTGCAGCATGAACCATAACTGCATTTTCGAATGCCTTTTCGTTTAAAATCTGACGTGCACATATATCTTTTTCCACAAGGGATAGAAGAGCCTTACAACTTTCTTGAAGCATTTTTTTCAGCTCTGGTCTCACCGTTGGTATGAGGGCAGAGCCGGGAAGGGCCATACCAAGAGCTTCTCCCATGACTTGCATTGTTGAGGCTGTTCCCATGAATTGACAGGCACCACACGTAGGGCATGCGTGCTGTTTATACCATGTAAATTTTTCTTCTGAAATTTCCCCTCTTTTATATTGTGCAAGATATGTTCCTATCTGTTCGAGGGTTAAATTCTCAGGGCCTGCCGACATAGCTCCACCTGGCATAAAGATTGCGGGCAGATCGAGTCGAGCCATAGACATGAGATGGGCAGGAATAGCTTTATCGCACGATGAAATATAAAGAATCCCATCAAAGGGCGTCGCCATAATTTGTGTTTCAACCATAGCTGTTATGAGGTCACGAGAAGGGAGAGAATAGTTCATCCCATCATGTCCCTGTGCTATGCCATCACAAATATCTGTAACTGTGTAAACGGCACCTCTGGCTTGCTTTTCTCGAAGAGTATGTTGTGCCTCTTCTACGAGCAAATGAAGATGGGCGCTTCCAGGATGACTTTCACCCATCGTACTTTGAATCATAATTTGTGGCAGTGCCAATTCTTCTGCGGTCCAGCCAGATCCCATGCGAAGGGAGTCCATTTCTGCTGCGACGGACCGCATTTTCTGACTTCTTAGCATTTTTCACCCTCCCTTGCAAAAAAGGGGAAAGGGTTTACCCCTTCCCCCTTATCAAATGTATTTTTCTACTTAGTCTTTATATTCAGCAATGAGATCCTGAACCTGCTTAATCAGATCTGCACCAATTTCGTTAGCATATTCGTCATATACCGGCTGTACGGCTTTCTGGAATTCGGCTTTCTGCTCAGGGGTAAGAATGGTTACAGTCATTTTCTCTTTAAGCTTTTCAAGATATTCTGCATTCATTTGGCGGTTCAATTTTCTATTGTGAACCTTTGCTTCTAATGCGGCGTCTTTTACAACCTTCTGAAGATCTGCGGGCAGACCATCCCAGAAAGATTTAGAAATGAGAAGAACGAAAGGAGAGTAGACGTGACCTGTATCAGTAGCAAAGTCCTGGACTTCAAAGAAATTCTGAAGATAGATTGTTCCCCATGGGTTCTCCTGTCCATCGACGACGTGCTGTTGCATGGCTGAGAAAAGTTCTCCAAATGCCATTGGAGTAGGGTTGGCTCCCATAGCGCGCCAGGCAGCAAGGTGAATGGGGTTTTCCATGGTACGAATTTTAAGCCCCTGTACATCTGCAGGAGATTTAACAGCATGACCGTTATTTGTCAGCATTCTATAACCGTTCTCCCAGTAAGCAAGACCAATGAGCCCCTGATCTTTAAGCTGATCAAGAAGACTCTGACCAACTGGTCCGTCAAGAATGTAGTCTGCAATTTTCTCGTTGGGGAAGAGGAAAGGCAAATCAAAAATTTTGAAGCCATTTACGAAGGTGCTGATAGGAGCTGTTGAAGGGCATGTCATTTCCTGAGTTCCCATTTTCAATGCTTCCATCATTTCTCTGTCATCGCCAAGCTGGCTTGAATGGTAAAGTTCGACTGTTATTTTGCCAGCGCTATTTTTCTCTACGAGTTCTTTAAAGTATTCAAGTGATTTGTATTGAGCAGACTTATCGTTCAGTCCAATGCCTGCCGTGATGGTATACTCTGCAGCAGCGGCTGCAAAAGCGAATGCAGTAAGGAGAGCCAATGTCAATACAAAGGTTGAAAAAATCTTTCTTCTCATAAATAATTCACCCCTTTTTAAAATCAGCGCTTAATAACGCTGTCTTGATGCCATATTTGTTTCCAACTAGTTCATCAACACATTAGGTATGAACATAACCAACTGTGGGAAGAAAATAAACAAAATAAGAGCCACAATCTCTGCTATGAGGAACGGTAAAATAGACCGAACGAGTTCCTCGAATTTGACGTTAGCAACTCCACATGCCACGTATAAAACTGTTCCTACTGGAGGTGTTATGAGCCCCAGCCCGAGGTTGATAGACATAATGACTCCGAAGTAAACAGGGTCAATTCCCACAGACTCCATAACGGGAAGAAGAATAGGAGCCAGAATGAGCATGGCTGGAGTAAGATCCATAACGAATCCGACAAGGAAAAGCAAGATATTAGCAATGATCAAAACGCCAAGCCGGGCATCTGTTATTGAGCGTATAAGCTCTGCAAGGGCGAAAGGAACACGTGCTCTTGTAAGGAGCCAGGCGGTTGCCATGGCCATTCCGCAGAGGAAAAGAACAATGGCTGTTGTCTTGGCAGTGTTCAAAAATATATCAGGAAGATCGCGGAATGTGATTTCTTTGTAGACAAATAGACCAAGAATGAGGGCTACGAAGGCAGAAACTGCTCCTGCTTCAGTAGCTGTGAATATACCTCCGAGTATGCCTCCAACGACGATAACAGGAATGGAAAGAGCAAGCCAAGCCCCTTTAAAGGTTTGAGCAACCCTTTTAATATTAAACTTATGGCTGCTTCCTTTCATTTTCCCATAGCCATGCTTTTTGGTTAGGAACCAGGTCGTGACCATGAGCGAAAGGCCCACTATGATTCCTGGTATGATTCCTCCAAGGAAAATACGAGCTATAGATGTGTTTGTAACGATCCCAAAGAGAATAAAGGGAATGCTCGGAGGAATAATAATGCCGATTACAGATGCAGAAGCTGTAACAGCAGCGGCAAAAGAAGGAGGATAGCCTTCCTCTTTCATCGGGGGAACAAGAAGTCCGCCTATGGCTGCTGCTTCTGCTACGGCAGATCCGGAAATACCTCCAAAGAACATGCTGCTTAAAATGGCGACATGTCCTAACCCTCCGGTTATATGCCCCACCAGAGAGTCTGCAAAGTCAACAAGACGTTTAGCGATGCCACCTCTGTTCATGACTTCTCCTACAAACATAAAAAAGGGTATAGCTAGAAGTGGAAAGCTGTTCATTCCAGAAATAATTTTGGCTGGGAGTACCATGAAAGGAATATTCATAACATGGAGCATCGCTATATTGGCAAGGCCCAAGCAGAAAACAATAGGTAACCCGAAAATAATAAAGAAGAAAAGGATTCCTAAGAATAACCAGAGCATTAGGCTTCACTCCTTTTCCAGCCAAGTAGCAATGCAAGATGCTCATATATCTTGCAAATATTGATAATGAGCATCATGAATGCGCTGACAGGAGCGATGATGTAAACCCACTTCATGGGAATGTAGAGTGCTGGAGAAAGGTTTGTAGCTGAATTTGCCACGATAAGACCATAGCGAAGAAGAATAACGATAACCAGAAGAATGAAGAAATCGGCAGCAAGGCGAATAAAACGTTTGATAGTTGGAGAAGGAATACGATCTACAACGAAATCCAATCCGATATGTTCGTTATATCCATAAGCAAGAACAGCTCCAAGAAACGAAACCCAGATAAAAATAAAACGAGAAAGTTCATCTGCCCAACTGAGGGAGCTGTTAAGAACGTAACGACAAAAAACATTAACTCCTACTATAATGAAAAGAGAAAGGGTAAGAATGATGAGAAAAGCTTTATAAGCTTTTAGTAGCGTTTGAAATATCTTTTGCACAGGTTGCCCTCCTTAATCATCAAGTAAGGGGAGGATATCTCCGCCATTTTTCAGAACAACAACACTAGCATCTTTCCCTTTCAGTTCAAAAGCCATATCTAATGCTTTTTGTGCTGAAGGAGCCCACATAAATCCTATCTTTTCTGCAGTTTCTTTATCTATTCCATCAGAAACGAGTATTCCTCGTCCCTTGTCTCTGATTACTCGCCCTACATGAGAAATATGAGCTGCCATTGTCAGGTCGGTTATTTCGCCTTCATCTACTTTTTTCTTAATTTCTTCGAAAGGGAGATACCCTATTTCGAGAAGCTCGGGATGTCCTTGAGCTACACCGTCGGGACACGGAGTAACAAGAATGAGAATGCCATCTTTTTTGAGAGCGAGGTCTCCAGAATAAATACCTTTTGCGGCTTGCCAGAGTTCTGCATCGGCAGGAAAAGATTCTACAATAACAATATCTGCAAGACAAGGGAGAGATGCCCCAAAAATTTCTTTCGATGAGCTGCAGCCCGCTCTGTGTGCTTCTATGGGATCTCCGGCGACACAGCGATATATTTCTTCATTACCATCAAGAACCACATTGACGATATATTTTAATCCGGCGGCGAGTCCCACGGCGTTCATTTCACGGCGAACAGGCGTGTCGATTTTCCCTATAAAGTCTTTCCCGTCATATAGAGCGCTTACCCAGTGGGTTTGCCCTGTAGTAATGCCTCCCGAAACGCCAGGTTGTACTATTTTTGCTCCTCCTGAGAAACCAACGACGCGGTGAGGAGTGATATGACCAACACCTATAACAAAATCAGCTTCTAAAAGAGCTTTATTCACCCATATTTCTGTTCCATTTTCTGTAGGAGGAAGCTCGACAAGTTGATCGGGATCATTCCAACAGTGTTGCGATATTGTATATTTATCAAGGATATTACTTCCAAATTTCTTCTCAAGTTCTTCCTGAGTCATAGGGCGGTGAGTTCCCAGGGCCACCATAATAGAAATGTCTTCAGGTGCAACTCCCGCTTTTTGAAGTCTTTTCATAACTTCAGGAAGAATAATGTGTGCAGGTGTATTGCGCGTATTGTCGTCGGCAAGAATAAGCACTTTCTGTCCACTTTTTACGCACTCTTCCAGCCTAGGGGCACCGACAGGAGCGTTGAGACCTGCGTTGATAGCCTCGATATCATCTTTGAAGGGCTTCGGTGGGCAAGCAGGGCTTAGCACAGCTACAAGATTTTTTTCAGGAATCGAAACACCTTCGTAATCGGGGTAGGAAAAAGAGATAGTAGTATTCATGGCTCTACCATTCTTTTAAAGGAGAAAGACCAAACTCTTGGGCGAAGTTTTCAAGCATTGATAATGTCGCATCATCGAGTTCTACTCCCTTTTCAAGGGCCATCTTTCGTCGAGCTGCTTCTTTTTGACCGTGAGTATATACGCGTTCTTCATCTTTTAGTGGAGTGCTTGTGCGAAGAGCCCGAAGTATATCTCCTACATATGTTTTTATTGGAGCGGCATCACCGAATAAATCAAGTCTGAAAGCGGAGAAGAAGTGACTTACATTGGCATCAGGAGTTTGAAATACATCTCGGGTCCAGCTTCCCATTGAAAGAGGAGCACAGAGAAGTTCAACAAGAAGGCCCATTCCGTATCCCTTATGTCCACCCATTTCTTCTTTTGATCCACCTAAATAAACTTGTCCGCCAAGTTCTCTTGTAGGATCTGCTAAAAGATCTGTTGCTGCTTGGGCTCCCGTAATAGGCATTCCTTCTTCATCAATAACCCAACCTTCAGGAAGTTTCTTATTACGTCTCTTGTATACCCCTAACTTGCCTCTAGCTGCGGTTGTTGTAGCCATGTCAAGAAGGAAAGGATCTTCTTCATCTGATGGAATAGCTACAGCTATTGGGTTTGTTCCGAGCATACGCTGGCGTCCTAGTGCAGGGACAGCACAGCGGATTGTATTGGTAAAAGCGCTGCCTACAAAACCTTCTTTAGCGGCCATTTCTGCCCATAGTCCTGCCATCCCAAAATGGTTGGAGTTTCGTACTGCAACATAACATGTTCCGTTTTTACGAGTTTTTTCTAGGCAAATTTCCATTGCAAATTGGGATATATGCGATCCAATTCCGTAGTGTCCGTCTATAACAGCAGATATTGGGGTTTCGAAAACTATTTCAGGATCCGCTTCAGGGCGAACGTGTCCGCTTTTCAATTCGTTTCTATAAACCTTCAATCGGGTAACTCCGTGGGATGAAACTCCTCTCGCATCAGCCTCTGCAAGCACTTTTGCCGTTATTTCTGCTTTATGCTGAGGATAGCCTATTTCTTTGAGCACCTCTGCAGCAAAATCAACTAATGCACGATAATCAACACGTCTATATGTAGACATAATTTGAAGACACCTCTTCTTTCTATGAAATCTTTTCTCTCGTATCTGTAGTAGAAAATGGGGAATTGATAATAGTTATATAAGAGAAAAAGCAAGACGAAGTCAAGGATTTTTATCCGCAATGTGAACCGGCGGTTCGTATTTTGAATAATTGTATCCCTCAAGGGGTTTTTTAATGTTGTTTATAGTAAAAAATAAATAAAATTTTCAAATAAAACAAATAAAGCCTATTTTAGTATTACAATATAAACAAGTTTTTGGTTTGTTTTATTTTTTTGAATTATAGAATGTGATTTAAAAAATAGTATTCATTGGTTAAGTGTGCAAAACATGATGAGTGATGGGAAGCCAAGCTTTCCTGTTTTTTGCAGGCGCTAGAGTGAAGGTTTTTATAAAAAATGTCACGATACACAAGGAGGTCTTTATATGGATATGGAAGGCATTAAGAAACTTGCACGAGAAGCGGAATCTGACGTTGTGGCTTTAAGACATCATTTTCATGCCCATCCGGAACTTTCATGGAAAGAAGTCCAGACGACTCAAAAAATAGTAGAAACGTTGAAGAGTTATGGTTTTAAGGAAGAAGATTTGCGAGTAGGTTTTGGAGGAACTTCTTCGGGAGTAATTGCAGACATCAATAAAGATGTTGATGGGCCGTGCATTGCATTACGTGGTGACATAGACGCTCTCCCCATCGTTGAGGAAAATGACGTTTCTTATAAGTCACAAAATGAAGGTGTTATGCATGCATGTGGTCATGATGCTCATAATGCTCTTTTGCTTGGGGCTGCAAAAGTATTAATGTCGATGAAAGATGAATTGCCAGGTCATGTTCGTCTTCTTTTTCAGCCTGCGGAAGAGCACGGCATAAAAGCTGGAGCGAATATAATGATTAAAGAGGGAGCTCTTGAAGGCGTAGATGCTATTTATGGTCAGCATGTATGGGCGTCTGTTCCTTCTGGGAAAATCCAATATAAGATTGGTCCTTTTATGGCCTCTGCTGATGGTTTTGAGCTTAAAATTCAGGGCAAGGGGGGGCATGGTTCAGCCCCGCAATATTCTGTTGATCCTACAATAGCTGCTGCTAACTTTGTCTTCAATCTTCAAACGATTATCAGTCGTGAAATAGATCCTCAGGATACAGTTGTAATGAGTATTGGGAAGCTGCAAGCAGGAAGCGCTTTCAATATTATTCCGGATAAAGTGGGAATCAATGGCACTATTCGAACTTTTAATCCAGAAGTACGGAATAGTTTGCCAGATAGAATGCAGAGAATCGTTGATGGCCTTTGCACAATGACAAGATGTACTGCTGATTTTGAATATCAGAAGATGATTCCTACTACTATCAATGATGAAGAAGTGGAATTGATAGCAAAAGATGTAGCTGAAGATATATTTGGTGCTGATAATGTGGAAGAAAGTCCATTGATTATGGGAGGAGAAGACTTCGCTTTTTATCAGGAAAAAATTCCTGGTGGCTTCTGTTTTGTAGGAATAGGCAATCCGGATAAAGGAACAGATAATCCTCATCATTCGCCTCATTTCAACGTTGATGATGAAGTTCTTTGGAAAGGTGTGGCAACGTACGCAGGTGTGGCCTGGAAATATCTTGTAAGCCACAAATAGTAAAATCGAGATATCGGGTCTTTTTATTTTGGAGTAGAATAAAAAGACCCGATATTTTTTATTAAATTGAGGAGGAAAGAAATTGGTCCAGTCTTTTTTCGATATAAAAGGGAAAAGAGCTCTGGTAACAGGCTCGACTCGTGGAATTGGAAGATCTTTGGCGGAGGGACTGGCTCAAGCGGGAGCGTTAGTTTTTATTAATGGTCGTTCTCAAGATTCTGTAGACAGAGTATGTCGAGATTTTTGTCGAGAAGGGTATCAAGCAAGTGGAAAAGCTTTCGATATTTGTGATTCAAAAAGCGTTACACAGGCTATACATGGAATTAAAGAGGAGTACGGTTCTATAGATATACTCGTTAATAATGCGGGAATAATGAAAAGAGAGCCTTTACTTTCTATGCCAGAAGCAATGTGGCAAAGTGTTATTCAGACTAATCTGACGAGTGCTTTTCTTGTTGGGAAAGAAGTGGCGTCTCTTATGGCCCAAAATGAAGGGGGCAAAATTATCAATATTTGCTCTTTGATGAGTGAAGTAGGACGAGTTTCTACAGGGGCTTATGCAGCAGCAAAGGGCGGTCTTAAAATGTTGACCAAGGCTATGGCGACAGAGTGGGCTTCTTATGACATACAAGTGAATGGTATTGGGCCAGGATATATTCTTACAGAAATGACTCAACCTTTGTCGGAAGACATGAATTTTGATGCATGGCTTAAGAAGAGGACCCCAGCCCGTCGATGGGGTAAACCTTCTGATTTAATTGGAAGTTTGCTTTTTTTGGCCTCTCCCGCTTCTAATTTTGTTAACGGACAGATTATATACGTTGATGGAGGAATTCTCGCGTCCTTATAATTGCTTTATTTGTGGCGTTCTACCATCATACGAATAAGAAGGGTATCACTCCATTCCCTGCCAGGATGGGTATATTTATCGATGACAATAACGAGAGAAAGAGCCAAAATAATAACCGTGAATAGAATAATGAATTGTCCCAGAAGGGACGGCTTTTTCTTCATTTATTATCACCTACTTTCGATTTGATTTTCTTTTCTTCCTATTTCATATTATTATACAATAATAAATGGAAGGGGGGATTAAGGTGTCTTTACATAGTGCCCTAAGTCTTATTCGTTTTTTTGAAGAGGAAGGTGTACGTGCGTGGATTGTAGGCGGTGCTGTTCGTGATTCTTTGGTAGGCCGTTCACTTTCTGATGTAGATGTTGCTGTTGGGTGTAGTGGGAAAGAAATAAAAAGTTTTTTCCCTAAAGCGCCGGAGATAGGCAAAGATAGTAAAAAAACGTTTGTCGTTTTTTTTGATGGTGAAGTTTTCGATGTGTTCCCTCTATACAATAAACCTCTTGAAGAAGACCTTGCTCGACGCGATTTTACTGTTAATGCTATGGCACTAGATAGTAAAGGAAAGATTTATGATCCCTTCGATGGTTTTTCAGATTTAAGAAGAGGAATCTTGCGTTTTAACGGCAATCCTATTCATCGCCTGAAAGATGACCCCATACGAGCTCTTCGTTTGTGCCGATTTGCTTCTGCCCTTGATTTAAGAATAGACGAGGATTCCGCTCGAGCTGTAAAAAATTTTTCTTCTCATATACCCCATGTTTCATCTGAACGTATTGGACATGAGGTTTTAAAGGCTTTTGAAGGAGACGCTCTTCTCTTTTTCCGTTTTGTAAGAAGCCATAACCTTATGATGCCATTTTTCCCTTTTTTACAAAAACTTTCAGGACAACGTGTTGAAAGTACGAGTTCCTATGAGGGGGATAGCCTTCTGCACTCCTTTCTCTCTCTGCAGGCAGCTCAAAATTCACGCAAAGATATGGCTGTTCAAACTGCTGCTTTCTTTCAGCATGTAGATTCTGGTTTTATTAACGAGTTGCTTGTTGATTGGTCGTGGCCTTCTTTTCTCAGGGGGGAAATTGTTACATTAATTAAAAATCTGCCGTTTTTTTTAGAACCACTATCTGACGATAGAGCCGTTTCTATGTTCGATGCTTTAGGAGATAGCGTGGTAAATAAGCTTTTTGATCTCTCTTTTGCATCACTCATGGCATCGGGTGAGTCTACCGATTCGTGGCGTGAAAATATGCTTCTTTATTACCGTACAATTTTAAGATTGAAATGTGTAGATTTTCTTCCCAACGGAGAAGATTTAAAGAAAATGCTTGCTATAGAAGAAGGACCTTTGATTGGTTTTTTAAAGACAGGACTTAGGCAAGCTGCTGCCAAAGGCGAGATTGAAAATAGAGAAGAGGCGGAAGAGTGGCTTTGGAAAAATGCCCCGGACAGAAATAAAAATATTGCTGAAGAGTAGCGTCTTTCTGCCCGGGTCTTACGATGATGAAATCAAAGAGTTTCGATCATTTTTTGTAGAAGTTTTGCTGCATTATTACAGTCTTTTAATGAACACTTGGCTTTGGATGTATAAGCTTTTTCCAATGGTATAGCTAGGGATAAAACGGCGCAATCAGTTCCAGACGTGTGAATACCTGCTATAGGAGCGGTATCTGGTGATATCGCCGATATTTGAAGTGGTATACTGTGATCCTCTGCAATATCCCTCAGTTCTTTGCTTAAATGAGAGCTTGAAATAACAGCATTATCCCGGCATCTCAGAACAGGGCCTTTCCCTACCTGTATGGAAGAATCTATAACAGGTTCAATGTGAAGCCCTATTGCTATGCGAGGGACAAGTGTTTGAGCTAAAACGTGACAACCCCGTCCGCCCACTATCCCATGAGTGCTGAAACAAAAGTAGCTTTTTCGAAGGAGTGATAGCATATCTTTCTTCTCCAGAAGGGAGAGCAATGTCCACGAAGCAATACGCCCTTCCAGAGCGGGAGCAGTGATTGAATCTCTTTCAATAGAGAAAGGACCTGTGAGAATGCCTCGATCTCCAGGTTGTGGTAATGTGGCATTATTATCAATAGTTATTGAGATTTGGTCATCATTTATTATCCCAGTTGATCCGTTGGTAAAACAAACGGTACTTCCTGATAGCGTAACTAGAGGAAGGGGACCCATAGGAGAATAGTAAATACGAGATTTTTCGTCGTGTCCAACTACAACAAAGCTGCACTGATCCAGAGAAACTAAGATCATAACAGATTTGTTTCTTTCATAGCCCACAGTAACATTCCCTAAAGGATCTCTCGTTATACTCATATCTGATGATAATAATGATTTCAGTCTTTGTTCAATAATACTAGACACATTTTTTTCAAATGCTGTGGGAGCAAAAGATTCCACAAGGGTACGAAGAAGTTCCATTAGTCGAGCCCTCCTTTCTCTACATATTCTAAGAAAGTTGCAATAAGGGCGATCGTATGACGAAGGTCCTCTAAATTGGCAACACTGACAGAAGAGTGTATGTAGCGACATGGAACAGAGACAGTTGCACACCGGGCTCCCTCTCCTGCAATATGAACAACTCCACCGTCGTTTCCTCCACCCATTATTCGACGTCTTTGCCATGGAATACCGTTTTCTTCGGCGAGGGAACAAAGTTTTTCACTGAGTTGTACATCAAAACAGCTTGTGTTATCGGCAATGGAAATTGCGGGGCCATTTCCAAGCGTCGTAGAGTGTCTATATGGTTCAACTGTAGGAAGGTCTGAGCAAACGGTTCCTTCAAGAACAATGCCAATTTGAGGTTTAACTCTATATGAAGCTGAAAGAGCTCCCCGTTCCCCGACTTCTTCCTGAGAAGAAAAAACGCCATATAGGGGTAAATCCCATTTTTTTTGTAAAACTGAGGCTAAAACGCAACATCCAGCTCTATCATCTAGGGCTTTTGCCTTTACTGATGTACCGTATAAAGGCCCATACTGCGTATCAAAAGCAATGTAATCTCCTACTGCAACAAGCTGAGAGGTTTCGTCGGCAGTCGTTGTTCCTATATCGATATATGAATTTTCAAAAGAATCTTCCATCCTGACGATTCCAGGAATGCGATTCGGGCCGATCTTTACCGTTTTAGATGAGAGGACTTGTTCATGAACTCCACCAGATGGAGTGAAAGAGATTGTTCCATCTTTTCTTATTGCTGTAACTATAAAACCGACTTCGTCCATATGGGCCACTATCATTACCTTGGGATGCTGAGTATTTCCGTTTTGATATGTAATAAGGCTTCCGAGGGGATCGACATCCATCTGATCGACTTTTCCGGAGAGAGATTGTTTGATGAATTCTCTAACATCTTTTTCATCACCACAGACTCCTATCAGGTTTGTAAGAGTTTTAAGCATATAAAGTCTCCTCCTTTGTCATGGAATCAAGCAGAGGAAGGCTCTCTGATATCAAAGCAAAAGCATTATTGAGGTCATTGGTGGAGATGATTTCTGTACTACTTGCTCTATATGTTACTGGCAACTCGATAAGAGCTGATGGAATTCCACCTGCCGCTGTTTGTAGCGCCCATATATCTGAAAAACGACGTTCACCAGAAGCTCGTAGTTGAAGTTGCATATTTTTTTCTTTTGCATGTGTGCGCAAAGCATTTGTTACGAATGGATGTGCTGCCGGTCCTGAGTATGAGACGGGCCCATTTGCCAAGGAGATGGGGGAATGAGGTGTTTCCTTGCTTTGGGCGGTTGTTGAATCTAAAACAAGGGCAATATGAGGTTTTTCGGCTATAGCAGCAGCAACTGCTCCTTTAAAAGCATTGTAATGTTGCGCAGCGAAGACGATGTTGAGATCGCTTTCAAGATGAGGAATATTTTCGAGTAAGGAAAGAAGGAGAGAAGCTCCCCAGCGATCAGAGAGAGCTCGACCACATATTTTCCCTTGTGCCAGCGAGGTGGCTTTTCGTCTAACAACTGCTGTTGTTCCTGGTACTATCCATTCGGGTATGGAGTCTCTAAATGTCAGCCCCAAGTCTATTCTTAAATTTTCCTCTGATAGAGGAGCTTTACGTTCCTCAGCTTTTAAAATATGAGGAGGACGGGTTCCAATTACTCCAAAAAGCGTATGAGAACCATCGCTGATTATAACTTCTTGAGCAGCTACGTCAGAAGCCTTGAGGCCCCCAACTGTTCTAAAAGCTAGAAAGCCTTTTTCATGTCCTGTTATTACGATTCCCGGTTCATCGTAATGTGTGAGAATCATAAGTTGTCTTGAAGAGTCTTTTCCTGGGATTTTAATAATGAGAGATTCTAATTGATCTTTTCTTGCGTATTTCTTGTATTTTTCTGGAATTAAACCTATAAGTGTGTCTGCACAAAAGTTTTCTGCACCACACACAGCTTGTTGCTCAGCCAAAAATTCAAGATGTTGAGCAATATCCATTGTTTACATCTCCTTCATTCTCCGGAAAAAGGCCGTCAGCGCGCTATGTGCCGACGGCCTTAGAGGTGCTTTTATGAGTCGATATTAGTCTTTGTATGTTGTGTTTGTAACTTTTACAAAATCAAGAGGAATTAACATGATATCATGAACGCCTCTGTTCACAGCAGTAAGGTTTGAACGGGTATAAATGGGTACCCATGGAACTTCTTCATTCATTATAGTTTGTGCTCTGGCATAGGCCTGACGGCGAACTTCCTGGTCTACGGAAGAGAATCCCATCATAACGGCCTCATCAACTTCTTTATTGGCGTAAAATGTTCTGTTTGCACCGTTAGGAACCCACTGATCAGAAAGAGTAAGTGGTCTGTATACCCAGTCAGCATCTCCTGTCGATGGTGACCAACCGTAGTAGATAACCTGGCTTGTATTTTCCTCAACAGGTTTTCTTGTTTCAGCCAAGAATGTACCCCAGTCCATAACAGCCATTTTTGCATCCATACCGATTTTGGAGAGATATGCTTGAACTGCTTCTGGAATCTTCAGTGCGGGAGTGTTTCTTCCATGTGTGAGAAGTTTTACGTGAAGAGTCTTCCCGTCTTTTTCAAGAATCCCGTCTCCGTTGCTATCTTTCCAGCCAGCTTCGGCAAGAAGAGCTTTTGCTTTTTCGGGATTGTAGGGGAGTCCTTCTACTTCTGAGTAACCGTTAACAAGAGGAGCTACCATTGAGTTTACAGGTGTTGCAAATCCCATCATGATATTTTTGCAGATTGCCTCTCTGTCAATGGCCATAAATATAGCCTGGCGAACTTTAACATCTTTCAAGATTTCATCCTGACAGTTTAAGGCAAGGAACTGAACCATAACGGAAGGCCCTATGCGCATATCTATTTTCTTGCTTTCCTTTAAACGGGCAACATCCTGTGGGGGAACCTGCTCTGCAACATCAATTTCTCCTGTTTCCATCATCATGGCTCTGGCAGAGTCTTCAGGAATTGTCTTGAAGATTACTTTTTTCAGTTTGGGTTTACCACCCCAGTACTTGTCATAAGCTTTTAGAGCAATGTAGTCGCCCTGAAGCCATTCGTCAAGCATAAAGGCACCTGTCCCAGAAGGGTTACGAACGAAATCTCTGTTTTCATCAACACCTTTGGGGTCAAGAATAAGTCCAGCAGTATGTGAAAGGATGTTTAGGAAAGCACCAAAAGATGTTTTAAGGTTGAAAACTACAGTATATTCGTCTTTTACTTCCACAGAATCTACGATAGGTGCGTAGAGGGAAGAACGTTTGTATTTCCCAGAAAGGATGCGATCAAAGTTTTTCTTTACAGCTTCTGCGTTAAAGGGAGTTCCACTGTGGAATGTTACACCTTCTCTAAGGTGGAATGTCCATGTTTTCCCATCTTCAGAGATATCCCAACTGGTAGCCAGTCGAGGCTGAATTTTCATCTCTTCATCAAAAGAGACAAGTCCCTCGTAGATACTATGACACACTTCTTCTGAAGGGGTATCTGTGAGATCTTGAGGATCCATGCCAAGAGCCTCGGTGCCCTTACCAATAAGGAGTGTATCCTTACTGGATGCCGCTGCTATTCCTGCAAAACAAAAGACTACGAGAAGAACTGTTAGAACAAGTATGAGAGAACGTTTTACTGATACACCCATATACAATCACTCCTCCATATTTTGATAATGGTGAAAATTACAAACAAGCATAAATATACCTAGCGCTGCTTCCCCCCCTTCTTGTCTGCTTAAAAGTAGCTTTTTTGTTTAAAGCTTGATAGACGCAGCGAGGGATGTGGCAATGCCCATCCAGCGGCGCATCTCTTCCATGGAGTTTCCATCCATACGTACTGTTCGTCCATCAATTCGTGTTACTCCGGGAGTGTACGAAACTTCATCACATTGGCGAGTATGTTTGAAAGTAAGTTCTAGAGAGTAAGGATGTGTAATGTTCATTATGGGTGCTTTGCCAGCGCGAAGAGTTTCAACGGCCCTTTTGGCGGCGTCTTTTAAAAGAGGAAAAGTTGCTGAAGGTGGTAAAAGCTTGGCGCAGCTGTTGGAGCGTCCTTCTTTTACTGCGCATGTTACAATTTCTTTCCCCAAGAGATTTTCGGCTTCTCGACATACGGCCTTATCTCCAGTAACAAGAGCTACAGGAATGCTTTTTTCAGCACATACAGCAGCATTTAATCCTGTTTCTCCTACGGGCATTCCGTTAAGTTTTGCGTTGAAAATAGTGCTTCCAGATACAGTGTGATCAAGAACCGCATGAAGGGTTCCTGCCATAGCATGGTATCCTACGAAGAAAACTCCATCACATCCATCTGTTCCCTCTATCATTCCTAAAGCTTTAGGAGTACCTGAAATAAGGCGAACGTTTGCTGGAAGCTGCGAAACATCCACATTGATCATACGTGCATGTGAATCGTTCACGAGAATTTCTGTAGCCCCTCCTTCGAGAGCTCCTTCTATTACTGCTTGTAGGTCATGAAGCTGCATTGTACATCCGAAGGCATATTCTACTGGTGCATCTGCCCGAACGTGGAGCGAACTGACTATACCTGTAGCGCCTTCCATATCTACACTTACATAGATTTTCACAGGAGATCACCTCAATAGTAAAAATACGATGCTTTAATTGACAATTATAAACGCAAGATGTAAAAATGGATAGACAAATGGACCCATTTTTAGATTCATTTATTATTTGCTCCATCCAAAAGGGGGAGAGCAAGTGGAGGGGAAGCTACGCGCCGACGAAATTGTTTTCCGATATGTCATATCGAAATTGGTCTCTAGGGAGTTGCATCCTGGAGAGAGAGTATACGAACCGGCACTTTGCAGGGAACTTGGAGTAAGCAGAACGCCAGTTCGTCAAGCTATAAGTAGACTTATCTTGTAGATGGGCCAGAGTTTCGTTCCGTTTACTTAGGTAAAGTGAAAGAGATAATGAAAAAGGCGGGCACCTCTCCTTTATACTGGTGTTGCTCAAACAACCAAAATAAAGGATATAGGAGGTAAACCCGCCATGACATCATTATACCAACGTTTACAGCAATCTGGGAACCCTATAGCAGCACTGGAAGTCGTAACAGATCTCATGGAACAAGGAAAGACAATCAGGGAGATTGCTCGCATCATGGGGATTTCTGAACGATGGGCCAGAACACTGGCAAAAAGAAAAAAAGATGGCCTCCCTGTGGAAAAGTTACTAGAAAAAAGGGGCCCCCGTTCCCCCCATCCTAAAAGGACGAAACCCCATATAGAAGCTATCGTTCTTGAAACCCAGAAGAAAACGAACATGGGAGCTCGGCGACTTGCCAGGGAATTGGCTCGCATCTTTAGTCTAACCCTCTCTCCTTACACGATCAGAAACATCTTGCGAAGAAACAACAGGAAGAGCAAAAAAGTACGTTCTAAAAACGGGAACAGGCGGTATTATGCCAATCTTAAGCATTGGGAAGCTCTGCAATACATTCAGATTGATGCCAAACATATCGCGGACGCCAAAGCCCTCCCTGAAAAAGCGTACGCCGCGGTCTTCAAGTACAAGCTTCCCAAGTATCAGTTTACGGCTATCGATATACGGACAAGAACACGGTTCCTAAGCTTTGCCGATGAACTTTCCTTTGCCAACGGATTCTCTTTCATGATATATGTGGGGTTCATGCTTCGCGCTTTGGGCATTCGGCACAAAATCTTTTTCCAGACGGACAATGGAACTGAGTTTGGAGGCGGAGGGGGAAGCAGGAAGAGGGCCATCATGGAAGAAAACTTCATGGCCCCTCTCGACATAACGCTTCTCTCCATCCCTAAGGGGCAGAAAGAAGCCCAGGGCTTTGTGGAACGGAGCCATCGTACTGACGATGAGGAATTCTATATCCCTACGCTTCCATATATTACATCTCGTAAAACCTTTATGATTTCTGCTACAAACTGGGTAAAATATTACAATCAGAAGCGGTCACACGGAGGAAGAGAAATGGACGGAAAAACACCAAAAGAAAAAATATACGAGCTCTCTTTAGCCAGTTCAAAAGCCGCAACTTCCATTCCGCCACTACTATTGGACAG
Organism: Aminobacterium thunnarium; assembly: GCF_055390565.1. Classification (NCBI taxonomy): domain Bacteria; kingdom Thermotogati; phylum Synergistota; class Synergistia; order Synergistales; family Aminobacteriaceae; genus Aminobacterium; species Aminobacterium thunnarium. The sequence goes on along the minus strand of NZ_AP042412.1, from coordinate 1,779,135 downwards.
AGTGAGCCCATTTATCTTTGAATTGGCGGGAGCCAATCATACGGACTGGGATTCCCGCCATTCACTTTATCACGTTATCAGGAAGCAAACTATGGCCCCTTACATAAGTAGACTTATCTCAGAGGGTGTTCTTGAAAATTGTGAGGGGCAGAAAGGCTATAGTGTGCCTATTTTAACCCCTGAAGATATGTTCCAAGTGTACTCTACGCGTGAAATGGTCGAGGCTAAGTGTGCGTATTATGCCGCTCTTAATGCTTCAGACGAGGATGTTGCTTTGCTTTGGAACATGAACAGACAAGAACATCTTCTTTACGAAACAGATGATAAAGAACGTTTTGCGACACTTAACGAAAATTTCCATATCACAATCAGTATTCTGAGTAAAAATATATATTTACAACGATTTGCGGTCCAACTTTATTGGAGGGCCCAACTTTATACCTTTTATCTCGGTAGTTTTTACCGCTATTATCGCTCTCTTGCCGAGAGGAAATCTCATCCTCGTGATCCTGAACATCATACGAATAAAGAGCACGCCCGAGTTATTTCGGCTATTCAGAATAGATGCCCTGACGAAGCTCATCAAGCCATGGCAGAACATATTCGCCGAACGTACGAACATTTTTGCAGAATAGAAAAATCTAATAATTTCTAGATTCGGAAAGGAGGTGTTCCTGAGAAAAATCTAGGAAAGTGAAATGGCAACACTGGAATCGTTGTAACGAAACTATGATGACGTAATTTGTTACGGAGTTATGGAGGTGTAGTATGGGACGTTTTGTTGCCAGAAGGTTGATAATGCTTATTCCTGTTCTTTTCGGAGTCTCCATTATTGCCTTCATGATCTTACATTTGGCTCCTGGCGATCCAGCAGAAATGTTAGCCGGGGTCGAAGCTTCCCAACAAGAAATCGAGCTAATCAGAGAACGTTTTGGGTTAAACCAACCCCTTCACATTCAATATTTCAGGTTTTTGAGAGGTGTGGTTACGGGTGATATGCTTTCATTGAAATATGAACAGCCTGTCTATAAGATTATTGGACCTCGCCTGAAAAATACTCTGATCCTTTCTGTAGCTGCAATGGCTATTTCTATTATTTTGGGTGTTATTGCCGGGGTACTGGCAGCGGTCTACAGGTATTCATGGCTTGATTATTTAGCCACAGTTCTTGCGCTATTAGGAATTTCTATGCCGGTTTTTTGGTGGGGACTTCTCATGATTCTTGTCTTTGCAGTGAATTTAATGTGGCTTCCTTCTGGAGGTATGGGGGGAATTCGGAATTTAGTACTCCCGGCCATCGTCTTAGGTACGGCATCCATGGGAATCATAACTCGTATGACTCGCTCAAGTATGCTTGATGTTTTGAGACAGGATTATATTACGACAGCTCGAGCGAAGGGGCTTTTAGAGAAAATTGTTATTGTCCGTCATGCTTTGCGAAACGCTATGATTCCAACAATAACAGTTATAGGACTTCAGTTTGGAGGGCACCTTGCTGGAGCAGTTCTTACAGAGAGCGTTTTTTCATGGCCCGGAGTGGGACGACTTCTTGTCGGGTCGATTCTTGCCCGAGATTATCCCGTCGTTCAGACAACATTGTTGATCGTGGCGGCAATTTTTGTTTTTGCCAATCTTATGGTCGATATTTTATACGCTTATCTTGATCCGAGGATTCGTTATCATGGCTAATCAGAAAACTCGAAAATCAACAACTCATATAGCGCTTATTTGGCGGCGGTTACGACGAAATAAAATTGCAGTTTTTGGATTTTTGCTTATTACTCTTTATGTTGTGGCTGCCATATTTGCTCCTGTTTTAGCACCCTATGATCCGACAGAGCAGGATTTAAGCCTGAGCCTGGCTCCTATGTCATCGGAACATTGGCTTGGGTGCGATGATTTCGGGAGGGATATATTGAGCCGTATTATTTACGGAGCAAGAACCTCTCTGATCATTCAGCTTACCTCTGTTGTCATAGCTCTTTTCGTTGGAGTTTTTCTCGGAGCTGTGGGGGGCTATTTTGGGGGCTGGATAGATGAAGTTATTATGCGATTCATGGATATTATGCTTGCATTCCCAGGAATGCTTCTTGCCCTTGCTATTGTTGCAATGTTGGGGCCGAACTTAACCAACCTTATCATTGCAATTGGAATTTATTCTGTTCCTCAGTTTGCAAGAATAACAAGAGGTTCTGTCATTAGCGTAAAACAGAACGACTATGTGACAGCAGCCAGAGCCATAGGAGAAACTGATAATTCAATTATATGGCATTACGTGCTTCCTAATGCTATATCTCCCATTATTGTTCAAACATCTTTGAGAATGGCGACGGTACTTCTTACGGCGGCTGGTTTGGGATTTTTAGGACTCGGAGTACAGCCTCCTACAGCGGAGTGGGGAACGATGTTAAGTTCTGCACGAATTTATCTTCGAAGTGCCCCCCATGTTGCTATTATTCCAGGGTTATGCATTATGCTTGTCGTATTAGGATTTAACTTCCTTGGCGATGGATTACAGGATGCACTTAACCCACGACTGAAGGAGTGATTGTCATGAATACTAATGACGAACTTCTGCGTGTAGAAGATCTTACAACGTGGTTTTATACAGAGGGAGGAATTGTAAAAGCTCTTGAGAATGTTTCCTTTTCTATCAAGAAGGGGGAAATTCTTGGACTTGTGGGGGAGACAGGGTGTGGTAAGTCTGTTACATCGTCGTGTATTATGCGGCTTATTCCCACACCTCCAGGGAAAATTATGGGCGGAAAGATCATGTTTGAAGATCGTAATCTTCTTGATCTTTCTGCAAACGAGATGAGAAAGATTCGAGGAAATGAGATCTCTATGATTTTTCAGGATCCCATGAGTTGTCTCAACCCTGTTTATAAAGTAGGTTTTCAAGTTCAGGAAGCCATACAAGTTCATCAACGCTCCTTATCTTTGTCAAAAGTTATGGATAAGGTCAAGAGCCTTTTTAGCGAGGTTAATATTCCAGACCCCGACAAATCCATTGACCGTTATCCACACCAGTTTTCTGGAGGGATGAAACAACGTGTCATGATCTCTATGGCATTATCGTCCCATCCCAAACTATTGATAGCTGACGAACCGACAACGGCTCTTGATGTGTCTATTCAGGCTCAGATTCTTTCTCTTATAAAAAAGCTTCAGAAAGATTATGGAACAAGCATTTTGCTTATTTCCCATGATTTGGGCGTAATAGCTTCTATGGCGCAAAAAGTTGCAGTTATGTATGCTGGCAGCATTATAGAGTATGGAACTGTGCAGGATATTTTTAATAATCCTCTTCACCCCTATACAAAAGGGCTTCTTGGGGCCATCCCTCGACTTGATCGTGATCAGGAATGGCTACAGGTTATAAAAGGCTCTCTTCCTAATTTAATGGAGCTTCCTCAGGGATGTAAGTTCCAGGCTCGTTGCGAGTGTGCCAGACCGGAATGCTCTGAACGAAGACCAGAGCGGGTTGAAGTAGAAAAAGGACACGAGGTTGCATGCCATGTCTATTCTCAAGGTCGATAATCTAAAAAAATACTTCCCTGTCGAGGGAGGTATGTTTCGTAAGAAAATAACGGGTGAAGTAAAAGCTGTAGATGGAGTATCCTTTTCTATTGAAGAAGGAAAAACACTTGGCCTTGTAGGCGAATCTGGAAGCGGAAAATCAACGATAGGGCTGATGACTCTTAAGCTTTTAAGCATAACTGACGGTGACATCTTTTTTAAAGGTCAATCTATTCGTTCTTTTGATGATACTCAATTAAAAGAATTTCGATTGAATGCTCAGATGGTATTTCAAAATCCTTTTGCTTCTTTAAACCCCCGAATGATTATTCGAGATACCATTGGCAGAGTTCTTAAAATTCATGGTCTCGTCAAAAATGATAATGAAATGGAAGATAGAGTGCTTGAAACCCTTCAGGAAGTGGGGCTTAAACCAGAACATCTTGGGCGTTACCCTCATGAATTTTCAGGCGGGCAACGTCAGCGTATAGCTGTTGCACGTGCCCTTATTTCTAATCCGGCTTTCATTGTTCTTGACGAACCAACGTCAGCTCTTGATGTTTCTGTACAAGCTCAGATTCTTAACTTGTTTAAAACTCTTCAGGAGAAACGTGGTCTGACATATCTTTTCATTTCGCATAACCTGGCCGTTATTCGTCATATCAGCGATAATGTTGCTGTTATGTATCTTGGAAGATTGATGGAATACGCTTCGAAAGAAGAAATTTTCAACAATCCGAAGCATCCATATACGCAGGCTTTGTTGAAAAGTATTCCGAAACCATGTGTTACGGGGGAGGATATAGAAGATAAGGTTATTAAGGGGGATATTCCCAGCCCCTTGAATCCTCCTACAGGATGTCGATTTCACACTCGTTGCCCTCTTGCGCAAGATGTTTGTGCTCTGGAGGCTCCTGAGTGGCGTAAAATAGGAGAAAAGCATTTTGTCGCTTGTCATTTTGCCTAGAAAGCTGAGGAGAAAATAATGAAATCGCAGAAACGTATTGCCGATTACGGTATCCACATTGGTTGTATGAAAAGGGGAGTGCTTAACGCCATTACAGATGTTGCCGGAGTAAGGGTTGGACATTGCACCTTAGACGATGGAAACATTAAAACTGGGGTTACTGCTGTAATACCTCATGAGGGCAATATGTTTCAGGAAAAACTTTTTGCAGCATGTCACGTTATTAATGGGTTTGGGAAATCTGTTGGCCTTATTCAGATTGAAGAGTTGGGAACACTTGAAACTCCCATTATTCTTACAAACACATTAAGCACGGGGACGGCTACAGAAGCGCTTGTTCGTTATATGCTCAAAGAAAACCTTGATATTGGTAAAGAAACAGGAACTGTAAACCCTGTTGTATGCGAATGTAATGATGGGTTTCTCAACGATATACGAGGTCTCCATATTCGAGAGGAGCATGTATTGCAAGCTCTTGCCAATGTTGGTACGGAGTTTGAAGAAGGTTCTGTAGGGGCGGGACGCGGCATGTCCTGTTATCAGCTAAAGGGTGGAATAGGAACAGCATCCAGGCTTGTAGAGATAGATAATTCGACATTTACGATTGGTGTTCTTGTCCTTTCCAATTTCGGAGAAAAAGGTGACTTTGTTGTAGATGGTCATAAAGTAGGAAAAAGTATAGTTTCTTTAGAACAGCCACAAGAGGATCAAGGTTCTATTATTGTCGTCATAGCAACAGATATTCCTATGACAGAACGCCAGTTAAAACGGCTCTGTCGTCGCTCTTCAGTGGGAATCACAAGGACGGGGGCTTATATCGGAAACGGTAGTGGTGAAATAGCTATTGCTTTTACAACAGCTAATCGTTTTGCTCATTATGAAAAAGCACCTGTTTGTCCCATAGGAATATTCAACGAAAATCACATCAATTTAGCTTTTAGAGCAGTTGTGGAGGCGACAGAAGAAGCCGTTCTCAACTCGATGATTTGTGCAGAAACTACAAAAGGTCGAGATGGAAATGTTCGCCATTCTCTGAAAGAGTATGCATCTTTTCTGTATACACTGATTGATAATTCTAAGCATTGATTATATCATGTATATACTTTTAGCAAGGTGCGATGGGCTTTTCTATATCTCGTAGGAGGGAAGAACTGAATGAAGAAAAAAATGTGGATAGCTTTGCTTGCAGCGCTAGTGTGTGTCTTTGCAGTATCTGGGGCTTTTGCTGAACCTCAGACCGGTGGTATTTTGAGATGGCGTCTTATTAACGATCCACCGTCTCTTGATCCTGTTTTTTCTAATATTACTGTTGCAACCCGTGGCTCAAATTTGTATCTGGAAACTTTGGTGACAACATCTGCTGATGGTCAAAAGATTCTTCCTTTGTTGGCTGAAAGCTGGGAAGTCAATGAAGATGCATCAGTTTGGACCTTCCATCTGCGCAAGGGCGTTCATTTCCATAAGGCAATTTTAGGCGAACCCACTCTCAATGGTGGCCGTGAAATGACAGCCGAAGATGTGAAATATAGCTTTGAACGTTTAGTAAAAATGAAAGCGGCTCGTGTTTTCTTTGCAAGCAGTATTGCCGGATTTGAAGAGTTGAACGATGGTAAGGTTGATGAATGGAGTGGCATCAAGGTTCTTGATAAATATACCGTTCAGTTTACTCTTAAGTCTTCTTTTGCACCTTTCCTTGCTGTTTTGACATACCCTAACTTCGGCGTTCTTCCTAAAGAAGATGCTGAGAAATGGGGCAAAGAGTTTACCTTCCATCCTGTGGGAACAGGTCCCTTTATTCTTGAAAAATGGGATCACGATAGCTTGGTTTCCTTTAAAAAGAATCCTGACTATTGGAGAAAAGATGCTAATGGAAAGCAGCTTCCTTATCTTGATGGGGTAGATCTGATTATTATCCCTGATAATAGCGTAGCTTACCTTGAGTTTAAAAAAGGTAACATTGACGTATTACCAGATATTCCTGATGAGTACTATAACGAAATCAAAGAAGAGTTTGGCGATAAGTTCCAGGAAATTCCTGGCTTGAACGTTCAATATTATGGAATGAACCAGACTAAGGCTCCCTTTGATAATGTTAAAGTTCGTCAGGCTTTGAACTACGCTATAAATAGAGAGGCCATCAACGAATTAGTTCTTAATGGACGTTATGCTGTTGCAAAGGGTGTTCTGCCTCCTGGTATGCCCGCATATAACCCCGATATGAACAGCTATACGTATAATCCAGAGAAAGCTAAAGAACTTTTGAAAGAGGCAGGATACGACAAAGGTTTTGAAGTGACACTTCATTATAATAACAACCCACGTCATAAGGCTATTGGTGAAGCAGTTCAGGCCCAACTTGCTGAATTGGGAATTAAGATGAACCTTTCTTCTTCTGAAGTGGGAGCTCACTACGATGCCGTTCGACGTGGCGATTACGGTCTATTCAGAGCTGGATGGGCTGGAGACTATGTCGATCCCGATAACTTCCTTTATACATTGTTCTATTCCGGAAATATCGGACCTCAAGGAAACTATTCCCGTTATAAGAACAGCGAAGTAGATCAGTGGCTTGTTGCCGCACGCCAGGAAACTGATCATGAAAAACGTGTCGAGCTTTACAAAAAAGCCGAGCAGAAAGTTGTTGATGATGCTGTATGGCTCTTCCTTTTCTACAGCACAAACAGCCTTGTTGCAGGGCCAAACGTAGAGGATATTCATCTTGACTTCCTCGGAGACTATATGACGAAGCTTACACAAGTATATCTTGCAAAATAAACTATTCATATAGTTTTTGAATTAAAAGAGGGAGACCGTTTCCGGTCTCCCTCTTTCAGTTGAATGGAAAATGGAAATGAACGAAAGGAGTTCTTGGCACTATGAAACAAAGAGTAGAATTAACGGATTTGCTGAAATATAAATTTCTTTCAACTCCTATATTTTCACCGAATGGAGAACATATTTGCTTCAAGGTTCATCAGGCTTTACAAGAAGAGAACCGTTATGCCACAAATCTTTGGATTTATAATATTCCTCGCAAAGAGCTTAAACAACTAACCACATCAGGTAAAGAAAAATTTTTTGCATGGCAGCCAGATGGACAGTCTCTCCTCTTTGCCAGTGAGAGGAAAGAGCCTGGGAAAAAAGAAACCCATCTTTATTCCCTCCCTCTGGATGGCGGAGAAGCCCATTTCCTCAAAAGTATCCCCATGTCTCTCTCTTCCGTTGTTGTCCTTAACGATGATCTTCTCTTAATGATGGCTTCTTTCGAGCCAGAATATGTAAACCCCTATGAAGCGGATTATATGATTTTTGAACAGATTCCATTTTGTTCCAATGGAAAAGGTTTTACAGCCCAACGTAAAAATGGACTTTATTTATATAGGTTATCTACAGAGAAGGCCACGTTACTTTCTCCCCAAGACATGGACGTTGAAAATTTTTGCGTAGGTGATAACGGGAATAAAATTTTAGCTTGGGGGCCGCAATATCGTTGCGTCAAAGGACGTTATAATTCATTGTTTGAATTTGATCTTCAATCGGATAGCAACAAAGAGCTCTTAACTGGCGACACGTTTACCTGTCGTTGGGCATCATATGTCAATGGTGAAATATGGGTTACTGGCAGCTACCTTAAAGAACATGGAATCAATGAAAACGTTAAATTTTATAAGCTTAATAATGATGGTCTATCTTGTGTTACTCCCGAACTAGACAGAGGGTTGCGTAATTCCATAGGATGCGATTGTCGGTATGGAACGACAAATCTTAATCTTGCCTTTTTTGCCCAAGGAAACACCGCATGGTTTGTTTCTACAGATAACTTCAGATCTTATCTTCATACTGTTTGTCCAGATGGTTCGATAAAACAAATGACTCACGAGCTTTTTTCGGTTGATGATTATCGTATATGTGGAGATAAGGCTGCGGTTATAGGCTTAAAAGGATTGGGACTTCAAGAGCTTTATCTGGTAAAAGATGGAAAAGAAGAGCAGGTAACCCACTTTAACGATTGGCTTTTACAGGAATACGATCTTTCTGAACCTATCCATGTGCTTGTTGATAATGGAACAGACGATCCCATCGACGGTTGGTATATGAAACCTGTAAATTTCGAGGAAGGGCAGAAGTATCCTGCCATTTTAGATATACATGGCGGTCCAAAAACGACGTATGGAGATGTGTTCTTTCACGAAATGCAATATTGGGCTGCGCAGGGCTATGGTGTCTTTTTCTGCAATCCCAGAGGAAGTGACGGGAAAGGAAATGGGTTTGATGATATACGAGGCAAGTATGGAACAATAGATTACGAAGATTTAATGACCTTTACCAATTGGATTACAGAGAATATTTCCTTTATTGATAAAGATCGCCTTGGCGTAACAGGTGGTTCTTATGGTGGATTTATGACGAACTGGATTATTGGACACACCGATCTCTTTAAAGCTGCTGTTTCTCAGCGGAGTATCAGTAACTGGATTTCAAAAGCTGGCGTATCGGATATAGGTTATTACTTTGTTCCAGATCAGCAAGATGCTGATATTTGGTCGGATGCTGATAAATTATGGTGGCATTCTCCTTTGAAGTATGCTAACCAGGCTAAAACTCCGACGCTCTTCATCCATTCTGATGAGGACCATCGCTGTGAACTTTCTCAGGGGCTTCAGATGTTTTCTGCATTGAAGCGTCATGGCGTGGAGAGTAAAATGTGTGTTTTCAAGGGAGAAAATCATGAATTGAGCCGAAGTGGCAAACCTCGGCAGCGTCTTGCCCGCCTTCAGGAGATGACAGCGTGGTTTGACCGTTTCTTAAAAGGGAAGAAGTAAAATAGCATTGAAAAAGACGTCCGAAAATTAATTCGGACGTCTTTTTCATTTTTATGTTATTTATGATTTCTTAGAAGGTATTCGAGGCAGGTTCGTGTAGCAAAAGCAGATGCTCCGAGTCCATAGCAATCGAATTCCTTTTCATAGTAGTCAACTGCTGCTATATCAAGATGAGCCCATGGAATGGTGGGATCAACGAACTCTTTTAAAAACATTCCTGCTGTAATCATGCCACCACCAGGCCCGCCTGTGTTTACTACATCAGCATAAGGAGTATTGATTTGTTCTCGAAGTTTTTCATCGTCCATGCAAAATCTGTGGAAACGTTCACCCGTTGTCGAAGCTACCTGAAACAGGTCATCGCTTAGTTCATCATAATCGCAGACTAGCCCTGCAGTATAGTTTCCCAGAGCTGTAACAGCAGCACCTGTAAGAGTTGCCATATCAATAATGGCCTGAGGTTTGAATGTCGATGCATAAGCAAGCATATCAGCAAGAGTAACTCGACCTTCAGCATCGGTATTTTTTATTTCAATTGTTTTACCGTTGAATGCGCGGATAATATCATCAGGTCTGTACGAGTTCCCATCAGGCATGTTCTCGACAGCTCCGAAAAAGCCATGTACTTCATAAGGACATTGAAGAGGAGTAAGAGCTTTCATAATACCTAAAACGTTACAAGCACCGGTTTTATCACATTTCATGGTTTTAATGCCAGCTCTTGTTTTTATACAGAGACCGCCACTATCAAAAGTGACGCTTTTGCCCACGATAGCTATCTTTCCAAGGGGTTCTATTCCTTGAGGATGATATGTAAGATGTACAAGTCTCGGAGGTGTTTTAGACCCCTTGCCAACGTGCCAGAGAGCAAGAAGGCCTTGGTCCTGAATTTGCTGCTCGTCAAGAATGGTGAGATCCATATTATATTGTGACGCTATTTCTCTGGCGATGTCTGCCATTGTAAGAGGGGTGATAACGTTCCCAGGCTCATTAGCCAAATCTCTGGAATATGTTTGAGCAGAAGCGATATAACGGCCCCTTTCCATGGCTTCGAGGTTTCCTTTCTCAAGGAAAAAGGACTCACACTGTGTGGCTGGTGAGGTATCGGTTGTACGGTATTTTGTGAATCGATAGTTTCCTAAAATGGCTCCTTCAGCTACAGCTTTACTTGTCGCATCTGTTGGGTCTTCTGGCAGTGTAAGAGAAAAGGAAGTAACCCCCATAGCTGTTCCTTTTCTTACAAATTCGGCAGTTTTGTTGCGGTATAGGCAGATAATATCTGAATTTTGATCACTCTTTTTCCCCAGACCAATAATGGCGATCCAATGAGTGCCTTCAGAGGACGGAATAAATTGAATAGATCCCTTTTTCCCCCATTTCGAAGCCAAACTACTGTAGAGTGTCAGAGATTCAGGTATTTTGATATCCTCAAAAATCATAAATCCGCGTACACTCGTAGGTGTTGTGTATGACGGGTGAGAACTTAGAAAATCCATGACGTACACCTCCAAAAATAATGTCATCAAACATCTACTATACAACAAAGGATAGAAGAGAGGGTATAATCTCGAAGGTTAGTTGTGTATTTTTTTCAACTTCATATGGATATTACAACCTTACTATATTGGAGGCATAATTTATGGCAGATAAGAACGACATGAATCTTTCTTATTATGAGAGAGCTCAGAAACTTCACGAGAAAAATATAGTAGTTGATGCGCATTTTGATCTTTTACCATTGGTTTTGGGAAAGCGTTTAAAGGGTGAAACTCATGTTATTGAACGAGATTATCTTCCCTCTCTAAAAGCGGGCGGTGTCGGTCTGGTTATTTCCTCACTCTTTATACCCAATGAATATCTGCCTGAGATGGGGTTACGACGTGCTCTTGATTTAATAAGCGCACTTCATGCAGAAATGGAAGAAAGTCCAGGCCTTTTTGTTTTATGTAGAAATACTCGAGAAATTCGTGCTGCCAGAGAAAAGGGGCAACTTGCCATACTTCTGTCATTCGAAGGTCTTGAACCTATCGGAAACGACCTTTCTTTGCTTCGTATTTTTTATGAATTGGGTGTCAGAGGTATTGGTGTTACATGGAGCCGCCGAAATTACGCAGCAGATGGCTGCTTTTTCCACAGTGTAGAAGAAGGGAAAAAAGGTGGGCTCACTGAGTTCGGTGTAAAAGTTATTCGAGAAGCAGCTCGTTTAGGGATGTATCTTGATGTAAGCCACCTTAATGACGAGGGTTTTGACGATCTCTTTTCTTTTTATGAAGGACCTTTCATGGCCTCACATTCTAATTGCAGAGCGCTGGCTCCATCTATGAGAAATCTTACAGATGATTTAATTCGCAAATTAGCATCGCGAGGTGGTGTGATGGGCATGAATGTGTGCAGTACTTTTGTGGGAGATCCCGATGTGAAAAAGTTGGATGAAAAAGATTTAGCCAATCATGTTGATCATATCCGCGAATTGGCAGGGGTTGAGCATATAGGTTTTGGTTTTGATTTTTGCGATGAAATGAGAGATTTTACAAAACCTGGGCCTCATAGAAATTATGATTGCATAAAAGGACATTCTCGCTCTCTTGAGTTTACTGCGGAATTTCTTGCTAGAGATTACAGTGAGGAAGATGCAATAAAGATTATGGGCGGGAATTTTATGAGATTTTTGGAAAGAACTATAGGATAAACAGAGAGAGAATTTTTAAAAATTCTCTCTCTGTTGAGACTTCGTTGAAAAATAGATTGAGCCTGGCTTTTTTTGTGGAGCCGGGCTTTTTATTTTTCATGGAGAAAACAGGCAGTAAAGTGTTCGTTTCCTCTGTCGACAAGTTCCGGAATTTCTTGGGAACAGCGATCCATGGCGAATGGGCAACGTGTGTGGAAACGGCAGCCCGTGGGAGGGTTAGCCGGTGAAGGGATATCACCTTCCAACGGAATTCGTGTTCCTCGCTGTTCAGGATCAGGAAGAGGAATAGAGGAAAGAAGAGCTTTAGTATAGGGATGCATAGAATTTTCAAAGATCTCTTCTTTTTCACCTAACTCTACAATTGTTCCTAGATACATTATGGCTATTCTGTCGGAAATAAACTTTACGACAGAGAGGTCGTGGGTGATAAAAAGGTACGTGAGATCAAATTCTTCCTTCAAATCTATAAGTTCGTTAAGAACCTGGCTCTGTATAGAGACGTCAAGGGCACTTACAGGTTCGTCACAAACAATAAACTCAGGTTTGAGAGCAAGAGCTCGTGCAATACCTATTCTCTGCCTCTGTCCGCCAGAAAACTCATGCGGATAACGGAATCGATGTTCTGGAAGAAGACCTGCCTTAACAATAACGTCGGTCACATACTCATCTAGTTCCTTCTTGCCTTTGACAATACCGTAATATTTAACGGCTTCTCCTACTATTTCCTGCACTGTCATGCGAGGATTAAGGCTTCCATAAGGATCTTGAAAGATGATTTGTATGTTTTTTCGAATTTCTGCAGGATTTTCCTTCAAAGTTTCTCCCACATCTTTACCTTTAAAATACACAGAGCCTTCAGTAGGCGTAAGAAGGTGCATAAGTGTACGCCCAGTTGTAGATTTTCCACATCCAGACTCGCCTACAAGTCCTAGTGTTTCTCCTTTTTTTATGGAAAAAGAGACGCCATCCACAGCTTTTACGTAGCCTACTGTTTTTTTAAAGACTCCCTTTTTTATGGGAAAGTATTTTTTAAGTCCTTCGACTCTAAGAAGGTCTGGGCTATTTTTATTCATTTTCTACACCTACCTTCTCAGAGTGGTTTTCGTAGAGCCAGCATCGAACAGCCCTATTATCTGAAAGATTATAAAGAGGCGGCTCTTCCTTAGTGCATCTTTCAAAGCATTGAGAACAACGGTTATGAAATTTACATCCAGATGGAAAGTTTAATGGGCTTGGCACGACTCCAGGAATAACGTCAAGACGCGTAGACTTCGTGTGAAGTTTAGGAATAGAGTTCAAAAGTCCTTGCGTATACGGATGTCTGGGATCTTTGAAAAGCGGAACAACTGGAGCTCTCTCCACAACTTTCCCTGCGTACATTACCACTACTTTTTGAGCCATCTGAGCAATAACGCCAAGATCATGGGTAATGAAAATAATGGCGGAATTCATTTTATGCTTGAGTTCGTTCATAAGATCAAGGATCTGTGCTTGAACTGTAACGTCAAGGGCCGTAGTCGGTTCATCTGCGATGAGAAGAGCAGGGTTGCACGCCAATGCCATTGCAATCATGGCTCTTTGTCTCATACCGCCAGAAAGTTGGTGAGGGTATTCCAGCATCCTTTGACGAGCAGAGGGAATGCTTACAAGTTCCAACAGTTCCACTGCTTTTTCAAAAGCAGCCTTATTATCCATTTTCTGGTGAAGTCGAAGTGGTTCCATAATTTGTTCTCCTATCGTAAAGACAGGATTAAGGCTTGTCATAGGTTCCTGGAAAATCATGGAGATATCATTCCCACGAACTTTTCTCATTTGTTCCTCTGAGTATTTAGTAAGGTCTTTTCCATCAAAGAGGATTGTTCCTCCAGCTATACGTCCAGCAGGACGAGGTAAAAGCCCCATAATAGAGAGAGATGTGACCGATTTACCGCATCCGGATTCTCCTACGATACCCAATGTTTCTCCTGGTTCAACGGAGAAAGAGACACCATCAACGGCTTTGACTGTCCCTGCATCTGTATCGAAGTATGTTTTTAAGTTTTTGACTGTTAGCAGTGTCATGTTTTTCCCCTACCTTTTTAAACGAACATCAAGGGCGTCACGAAGGCCATCACCTACAAAGTTGAAAGCGAGAACGGTGTACATGATCGCTAAGCCAGGGAATATAGCCCACCACCATTGTCCTGTAGTCAGATAACGCTGGCCTTCAGATATCATGAGTCCCCAACTGGGTGTAGGCGGTTGAGCACCAAAACCAAGAAAAGCAAGCCCTGCTTCTGTTGTAATAACTCCACCCATGCCTAAGGTTGCCTGAACGATTATTGGTGCAATAGCGTTAGGCAAAATATGCCTGAATATTATTCTTGACGTTGGCAAGCCGAGAGCTTTTGTTGCTTCCACATATTCTCTTTCTCGAAGTGAGATAAACTGCGCTCTGGCAACACGGGCAATAGGTACCCATGTCACAATACCAATAGATATGAAAATGACGATCATTCCTGGATTTTTAAAGACAGCAACGACGGCCAGAACGAAGAGAAAGAATGGAAAGGCGAATACTACGTTGATGACCCACGAAATAATATCGTCAACATAGCCACCGAAATACCCAGCCAATGCTCCGAGGGTTACGCCTACAACGAGAGACACGATGGTTGCAAAAATACCGATCTGGAGAGATATTCTGGCCCCATAAATAATTCGACTGAAAATATCTCGTCCGTAGAGGTCTGTTCCCATCCAGTGCTCTGCAGATGGCGCTGCAAGTTTCGCTTTAACTCCTTCTGTCCAAATAAGCTGTTTGGTCGGGTCGTGAGGAGCTATAAATGGTGCAAATATAGCTATACTGAGCAAAGCTATAACCATAAATAACCCTATCATTGCTAATTTGTTGCGGCGAAAACGAATCCATGCCTCATACCAGAGGTTTCCTGTCGTAGCTTTCCTTTTTTGTTTTTCTGCCATAATTTTTTCTCCTGTACGTCTAGTCGTAACGAATTCGTGGATCGAAGAAGCCGTAAGATATATCAACGATAAGATTGGCTACAAGAAAGATGATGGCCATGAAAATAACTGTTCCACGAATCATAGGGAAATCTCGAGCTATCAGTGCATCTACAGAAAGTCGGCCAATACCTGGCCATGCGAAGATGGTTTCTGTTAGAACGGCACCAGAAAGAAGAGACGCTATTTGAGTTCCTATAATGGTGATGATAGGAATCATGGCATTTTTCAAAGCATGTTTCATGATAATTATGTTTTGTGCCAAACCTTTGGCGCGGGCGGTACGGATGTAGTCTTGATTAAGAACTTCAAGCATGCAGGAACGAGTAAGACGGGCTGTTAATGCGGCAGGTCGAACACCTAATGTAATCATGGGAAGTATCAGATATTTGATAGATCCGTCTCCAAATCCTGCACCTGGAATCCAACCAAGGGTGTACGCAAAAATAAAAAGCAGAAGAAGCCCTATCCAGAAAACTGGGGCGCTTACCCCTGCTATGGCTATAAACATAGCCGAGTAATCAAAAACGGAATATTGTTTAACTGCCGAAATAATACCAGCCAATATACCGATAGTGGTTCCCAGAAACAAAGCACCAGCTGCAAGCTTGGCCGTAGCTCCAAAGCGGGTGATAATGGCGTCTAAAACTTTTTCATTTGTTCGGTAGGATGTTCCAAGGTCCCCTTTACATACTTGGGTAATAAAGCGGACGTACTGAACGTGAAGCGGAAGATCAAGGCCTAAATCCGCTCGAATTTTTGCGAGAGTTTCCGGGTCGCCACGTTGCCCCATCATAATCATGGCAGGGTCTCCAGGCACAACATTAATAAGAAGAAACACGACTGTTATAACGCCCCACACAACAGGGATTGTGTAAAGAATTTTCCTCGTGATGTACGAAAACACGATGATCCTCCCTTTCCGTTGTCAAATATGTTTGGATGAATAGTATGTAAAAGCTAGGTCAAGTACACACCCCCTATGTATGTTGATACATCATAAAATGATACTCGATTAAGTGATTTTATGATGAATTGAATCTTTTTAATCTTATACAGAGCGCACAAAATAAAGCAAATAAGAGTCTCTTTTTTAAAGAGACTCTTATTTGACGTTGTCTCTATTTTTTACAATTATATATCAAGGTTCCGTACTTCGTGAGCATGGGCAGTGATGAAATCTCGTCGTGGTTCAACTTTATCGCCCATCAGAATGCTGAAGTATTCGTCTGCGACCATGGCATCTTCTATTTCTATTCGTTTTAGAAGCCGGTTTTGCGGATCCATTGTTGTTTCCCACAACTGATCTGGATTCATTTCTCCCAAACCTTTGTATCGCTGCACTGATGCTTTCTTGGAGTCAGCCATAGAATCCATGATTTGGCGCAGCTCTTTATCACTAAAGCAGTAAGAAATATTCTTTCCTCGCTGAACCCGGTAGAGGGGCGGTTGGGCCAGGTAGAGGTGTCCTTTTTCAACAAGATCGTGCATATAGCGATAGAAGAAAGTGAGCAAGAGCGTACTGATGTGAGCACCATCAACGTCAGCATCTGTCATGATGATGATTTTATCGTAACGAAGCTTGCTGTAATCAAAATCTTCTCCTATGCCACATCCAAGTGCCTGAATGATAGTTCGTATTTCATTGTTACTTAAAACTTTATCGAGGCGTGCCTTCTCCACATTAAGAATTTTCCCTCGTAAAGGGAGAATGGCTTGAAAACTTCGGTCTCGTCCCTGTTTTGCACTTCCACCAGCAGATTCTCCCTCAACAATATAGACTTCACTAATATGAGGATCTTTGCTGGAACAGTCGGCCAATTTCCCAGGAAGGTTCATTCCTGTCATAGCCGTCTTGCGTACAAGTTCTCTGGCTTTTTTAGCAGCAGCTCGAGCTTGTCGAGCACGAAGAGCTTTTTCTACAACAGGTTTGAGCACATCTTGATGTTCGTCAAGGTATGTAATAAGACCGTCATATACAACGGAATCAGTAATACCTTTAATTTCACTGTTCCCCAGCTTTGTTTTTGTTTGTCCTTCAAATTGCGGGTTGGGGAGCTTGACAGAAAGAACGCAGGTCAGACCTTCCTTAAGGTCTTCACCAGAAAGGTTCTCATCTTTGTCTCTAAGAAGTTTCGCTCGTCTGGCAACTTCATTTATAGCTCGGGTCAAAGCTGTTCTGAAACCGGATACGTGGGTACCTCCCTCGACCGTATGAATCATATTGGCGAAGGCATAGATACGCTCAAGGTAGCCGTCATTATATTGGATTCCAAGTTCCACAGATGCCCCATCTTTTTCTCCCGAAATAACGATGGGATCGGCAAAAAGAGGAGTTTTCCCCTTATTGAGGTACTCTATGAACGTTTTAATACCACCTTCGTAATGGAATTCAATGATCTTTGATACCCGTCGATCTTCAAGTGAGATCATGAGTCCCGGATTTAAGAAAGCCATTTCCCGAAGGCGACCAGTTAATATATCCGTTGAAAATTTAACTTCTTCGAATATTGTAGCGTCGGGCATAAAACGAACAAAGGTTCCATTTTGATCTGTTGGAACGCCATCTGAGAGGTCAGTTACTGGTGTCCCCTTCTCAAAACGTTGGGTTCTAGCCAGTCCATTGCGATGGATAGTTATTTCCAGCCATTCAGAAAGGGCGTTAACGACTGAAATACCTACGCCATGCAATCCTCCTGACACTTTATAGGCCTGATTGTCAAATTTACCTCCGGCATGAAGAACTGTAAGTACAACTTCTGATGCAGGTCTGCCATTTGACGGGTGAGGTTCTGTTGGAATGCCTCGGCCGTTATCTTCTATAGAGACACTCTCATCCTCATAAATTACAACACTTATCTTGCTGCAGTAGCCAGCTATGGCTTCATCAATTGAATTGTCTACGACCTCGTACACGAGATGGTGAAGGCCTCTGGCCCCTGTGTCCCCGATGTACATGCCTGGACGTTTACGAACGGCTTGTAAGCCTTCAAGTACTTGTATATCTTTGGCCGTGTACTGTTTGGCCGGTGCTGTCATACGGAATCTCCTCCTTGGTGCTTTTGCTTAAAATCCAAAGCATTACGTCTTGATTCTTTTACGAAAGCGCGGTATCTTCTAGATAGGGTCTCTGGTTTAAACCCAGTTGCAACTACAGACCCATCTTTCGTATAAAGAGCCGTTTCGTCCCCGTGGCGAACGATGGCAATGATCTTACCTGCTGAAATGATTCCCTGACCTTCGAGGGGAATGAACACGGCTTCACACCCTTTCTTTTTCTAGTGTTGCAACCTAATTATTATACCAAATATGGTTGTCTCTTGCTTTTCTTGAGCTGCTGCGCTAGAGTAACAATTCATTTTTTGGAATATATTTTTAAGGAGGATATGTGGATTGAAAGGCGTTTCTCGTTTGGCTATAAAAAAATCTCTCATTCGTTTATTTTTGGCTATAAAGGGAGAGTGGCAGGCTTTTACTGCCGTAACAGTTGGAAATATATTAATGGCTCTTGGTTTTGTTATTTTTGTTTTGCCCAATCGTTTTCCTGATCTTGGAGTTTCAGGTATTGCTGTTCTTTCGAACTATGTATGGGGTATTTCTCCGGCGTGGGTTATCCTTATTGCCAATGCTGCATTAATGGCGTGGGGGTGGCGAGAACTTTCACCTCGTTTCGTTATTTGGACAGCGTATTCTGTTGTTCTTTTTTCTTTGTTATTGAAGGTTTTTGAGGTTATTCCTCTTCTAGATCTTGAAGATAAATTTATGGCGGCCGTCCTTTCAGGTGTTATAAAGGGTTTTGGAGCAGGATTGATTTTTAGGGCGGGTTCCTCTACTGGGGGGATGGATATTCCCGGAATGGCTCTTCGTAAACGATATGGAATAGAGATGGGGCAATTTTCCATTTATTATAATACAGTAATTCTGGCGTTATCTGCTTTTGTTGTTGGCATTCAGTCGTCAATTTACGGTGTTGTTGGTCTCTACATTTATGGCATTGTCTTAGATAATACAACTCGTTCTTTTGACCGGCGAAAACAGGTGTTTATCATTACAAGTCAGCCCTATGACGTTTCATCTTTTATTACGAAAGACCTTCATAGGGGGGTAACCTTACTCCGCGGAGAAGGCGGCTTTTCGGGGCAGGAACGAATAGTGTTACTGGCCCTTCTTGAACCACGTCAAATGGTGACTCTTAAACGCTTTCTGGGAGAAAAAGATCCCAATGCCTTTATGTCAATTAGCGATGCTTCAGAAGTTCTTGGTAAAGGTTTTAAGAGCTGGAAGGCCTTATAGAACTATTTCAACGGCCACGTACACTCTCGTTTAAAGGGACAGAGAGAACAGCGTCCTTCTATAGGCTTAAAGGGACCAGATATAGCGAGGTGTGCTGTCTTTCGAACTCTTTCTTCAAGGGCAGTCCAGTCTTTATTTGAAACGTGAACAGGCTCTTCTATTCCTTCTCGTAAGTGCCATAGGCCAAGAGAGATTTGGGATATATGAAGAGCCTTTTTCATTGCTAATGCGTAAAAAGCCAGCTGATCTTTGTACAAGTTTTCAGGTACGTGAGCAAGGGTTGTTATTTTGTAATCGCGAATGAAAAGAGTGTCTTTTTCCCTCCAAAGTAAATCAATAGATCCTCCCATAGTTGGACCTTCTGGCAAAGAGACGCGGAAAGGGAACTCCTTGCGGATTGTTGTCCTGTTTTCCCGAATCTGTTTAACCAAAGAACTCTCTTGAAAGGAGAAAAGCCAAGAATATACATCTTCTCTCGTGTGAGTTCTTTTCCAGACTGGCCTAAGCTCTGATGGTAATGTTTCTGCAAACTCAAGCCAATTTTTTTGAGGAAAGAAGGAATCGAGTGGTACAGATATAAAATCCCATCGAGAGAGGAGAATGTGTACCAAACTCCCTACGTCTGTTCCTCCCTCTGTCGGGTCATCGCTTGGTTGTTCCCATACGAGTTCTTGCCCTTGCCTGTGTTTTAGTCGAAAGGCGTAAGGGCAGTATTGGAAAAGAGCAAATGATGTAGCGCTTATTTTAGATAAAAATTGAGGTTCCGGTTGTGGAAGAGGTACGAAAGACGCTATGTTTTCTGTTGTTTCTTTTTGTAGCTTCACATTAATGACAGAAGGTGGTTCGTCATTGCAAAGTGGCAATCCGGGCTTCCATGTCAGGAGCATATTAAGCCATGATTTCTCAGAAATAGAGTATCCATCTTTATTTTGAGGAAGGAGACTACATAAAACCAGACTATCTCGTGCTCGTGTTGAGGCTACGTAAAAGAGACGTTGCCATTCTTCATATTCTTCTTGCTCATCCAACAGTTTAGAGAGAGACCATGCCAAGGGCGGATTGGAAGATTTTTCGTCAGGGAAATGCCTCAAGGCTACTCCCATTTGTTTGGAAGGCATGAGTCCCTTTTTTTCACCGTCACTGCTGCTTCTTTCCAAGCCCATAACGGCGAGAACGGGAAATTCCAATCCTTTAGCCCCATGAACGGTCATGACACGAATAACATCTTCATGTTCTCCTGATACTTCTGCTTCAGTTATTTTTTCTTGCTTTTCCACGGCATCACGAAGGTATCTTGCACAGCCTGGTAGACTTATTCCGATGGTTTCTTCAAATTCTCTGGCAATATCGATGGCTTTGCGTATATTGGCGGCTACACTTCGTCTCTTCCACGCAGGGAAACTAAGTAATGTTTCGTTTCCTCGGCCAAGGAAGGAGGCAAGTACCGATGATGGGCCAAGAAAATGAGCCATTAAACGCCATTCCTGAATCTGCTGAGCCAGATGAGGCCATTGTTGTTGAAAGGTCTTGTATCTGTATCCTTTTGTTGTTGTTTTGACAAGCTCTTGAACATCATCAAGGGATAGTGTCGAAAAGGGAGAAGAAAGAAAACTTATAAGATAGTTTTCGTTCTCGGGATCATCCAAAAGGTTAAGCAGTTCAATGATATCTTGTATTTCGCTTCGAGAGAAGTAACGGGTACTTCCTTCAAAATAAATGGGAATCTGAAATTCTTCGAAGAAAATCTTCTCGAGCAGAGGAAACCACGTAGTTCGAGAAGGGACAAGAATTGCCATATCTTCCCATTGCACAGGACGGAGACATTCTTGTTTTTTGTCCCAAATCGTGTGTTTATCATTATGATAACGAGAGAAAAGACTAGCGAGACGTCTAATTTGTCGAAGGCGCATATCTCCGACTTTTTCTTTCTCTTTTCCTTCTTCAAGGTAGATAACTAAAGGGTCGACGGTACATTGCTGACGAGTTTTATACGTGTCGAGATTTCTCGGAACGTCCAAAGGTTCAAAGGGCAATTGTAGGTTTTGCCCGAGTCCGTCTTTCCATATGGAAGCAAAAAGGTTGTTTACCTCAGAAACAAGGTTTTCCCTGCTTCTGAAACTTTTATTGAGAGCAATATATTCTCCTTCTCCGCTTTTGGCTTTTCTTATATACGAAGCAAAGAGAGAAAGATCAGCATGACGAAAGCGATAGATAGACTGCTTTACGTCACCTACAAGAAAAAGACGTTGATTATATCGTCTAACAGCCTGAATGAGACGATCCTGAAGAGGGTTCGTATCTTGAAATTCGTCAACGAGAATTTCTTTAAAACGGCCAGCATATGATGGACTCTGTTCAAGGGCTTCTATTGCATAACTGATCATATCGTCGAAAGAAAGCCTGTTCTTTCTAATGCGGAATTCATTCCAAATTTGCCAGAATACAGCAGCGATACGAAGCATACATATGCGTGAAAGCTGTTCGTCAGAATCAAATCCTGAATGAAATGCACTAAGCCATGGTTCGTCTTTTTTTAGGCGATTTCTGTACGGAGAGACTGCTTCTCCAAGAGATTCGGCAATTTCATCTGAAAGTTTTCCGCGAGCCCCTTTCAGCGTATCTATGAGTGAAAGTACAAAAAGCGGCATATCATGTAGAGAAGGTCTTTCACCCCATTGTTTCATTAAACTTTGAATGCGATTACTTAATTGACTTTTCCCTTTGAGTTCTTTGAGGTTATAAAAGATGCCGATATCAGGTTCCAGAAAACGAAGCCATTCTTTTTCCCATTTTTGATACAAGCTTGTCTGAGCTTGTTCTAGAGTGGACTGGTCTCTATCTGGAAGAACGTTGCTCCATTGCCAAATATCTTCTGGACCATATCCTTGGCTGGCAAAGAGGGCTAGGGATTGCCTAGCATGAGTTGTTACTGCTTCTGGCCCAAAGGCGTTAATAATATTCATGAAGAGAGGGTCTGTAAAGAGGGTCCGTACCCTTTCTGTCCATAAGGATGGCAGACCTCTCTGAAACCATTCTTTATTCCACTGATCGAGAGCTTCTTCTGCTTCTTTCCAAAAAATACTTTCCTGAGGAGGAGCGACAACTCCAGATTCTGGGTCAAGATGAGTAGCAAGCCCGCATTCTTTAAGCACTCTCATGGAAAAAGCGTGAATGGTAGAAATATACCCTTCGTCAATACGGTCAGCGGCATCTTGAAATAAGCTTCTATATGAGGGGTGTTTCATCCCTAGTTGAAAGAGCATATTTTTAATTCTCTCAGCCATTTCCAAAGCTGCTTTTTCGGTAAAGGTTAACGTAAGAATCTCATTAGTTGCTGCGCGGCCTGAAATAAGAGCCCAGATGAAGCGCCATGCGAGAGTCCACGTCTTCCCAGTTCCAGCTCCTGCGCTAACTACAACAAGGGGGGAATCAGAAGTTATTGCTTCGTATTGTCCTGGAACGGCCTCAGTCTGCTCTTTTATCTGTTCTTTTATATGTTGCGCAAGAGTGTTATTTGTCTTCATCTTTTTCTCCTTTGCTTGCAAGTTCACTTTTTCTACACATAAGATTGAGAGAGCAGTAGTGACATGCTTTTGAATCATAGTTAGGGGCATATATACCAGACCGAAGGCTTTGTGCCATATTGTTCAGCCCAACTTTTGTCGCTTCAATGAGATCTTCTAGTGTGTTTCCGTTTCGCGCATTTGAACAGCCCGTAATCTCTAGAATATCCTGTTCTTCGACAGCACCTACAATAGAAGTGTCACTATGACAGAGATAGAGAGTTCCTACTACGCGGAGATTGGGCATATGCGCAGGCAACGTTCCTTCTCCTTCTTGGATTGCTAGGGTATATGCAGCTAATTGGAGATTTTTATTGCGGCCGTTTCCGCTGCCGAGCTTATAGTCGAGAATAATAATTCTTCCATCATTGAGAAATTCCACCCTGTCGGCTCTACCTGTAAAAGGAACCCCATTTACACTGAGGAGGGGAAGATCCATTTCTCTATATTGTCTGTAGCGAAGCTTCTCCAGGCCATTTTCTTCCATGATTTGTTGAAGATCGGCCAGTTTTAAGGTCTGTTGCAGAAGTCGTTCATTATGTCTGGTAAGAGAGGATCTCTGAAGCAGGTCAGGATAAGCGTCCTCTACTATTTCTTCCCAATAACGGCGAGCAAGTAGGGAGAGAGATTCTCCTGTCTCTTCATATGTTTCCCATACTTTATTCCAAAGTTGGTGCAGCGTACTTCCGCTTCGTGCCAGATCCAGTCCTGAAGATACGGGTTCGTCTATATTGAGACAGTTGAGGTTCGCAAATCTAAAAGGGCAATCCATATATTCGTCAAGCTTGCTAAGCTGCCCTTTAGGAGATACTGGAACTTCCGTTCTTTCCTCAGGAAGGTAGCGTTGTCTGCCTGTATATGGGTAGGCATCTTCTCTGATCTCAACACCTTCAATAGCAGGCTCCTCTTTTTTAGGCAGAAGATGACTCAATGTTCTCTCGAGAGGAGGAATTTCTTCTTTTGAATAAATCCACTTTTCCGAGAAAGACTTTCCGATGAATGGAGAGGGCGGAAGAGGTTTCCCCGATCCGTCCGCAAGTGGAGAACTTATAATTATGGCCTTTTCTCCACAGGCCAACAGTCGTCTGAATAGAGCTTCTCTTTGTTCTCTTTTTTCTTTAAGTAAGGGAAGATGTCCCCGTTCTGTTCCCATCATTTCATGAAGTGTCATTTTATGATCATCAGGAAGAAGGGAGGATTCGCTTATTTTGCCGGGCCACATAGATGCAGTAGTACCAGGCATTATCCAAAGAGATTTCTGTGTAAGGACTGGCGGAGTCCCGACAAATAAAGAAAGTGTTCCCTCTATTGCCGCAGGGAGCCAGATAGTGGCTATAGAAGCCCAGTGATGTAAGAAAGAGATAGCTTCCGATCCTGAAAAATGTACCTTTCCTGCATTGCCTATTCGATCTTGGAGTTCTCCGAGACTTTCTACTTTTTGTTCTGTTTCACGTAATGCTGCCTGAAGACGGCGAACAGACTCATCAAGTTCCGGATGATCAATGACCCAAAGGGAGAGTTCGTTGCCCCAAGAAGGTGATTCTGCGGCTAGGGTGTATAGGGCGGAAAGCAAATCTGCTGGAGTTCCGCCTTTTTCCATGGTTTTGATAAACTGACACATTTTTTTAAATGAAAGAACACCTCGTTCTGGTGCTCTATGTTTTAGTAGGTCAATCCAGCCTCCCTCACTAAGACTGAATATGTCTGTAGGAGGCGGTGTCTGAATTTCCCTTCCCGCGAGGGATGGTTCACGAAGGATATTCCACGTTTCTTCAACAGGCCATTGTTTTTCACCAGCAGACCATATCCTTCGGGCCAAATCCCAGAGAGGAGTTTGTTCTACTGTAAGCCCCTCATGAATGGAATAAGGAATATGATATCGAGTCAATACTTCTTCTGCCAAAGCCAGACAAGGACTGTCTATAACCATGCCCATTTTCTGCCACGAGGTTGTAGAAGGAAGAATATTATGCTCTGTAATATAGCCTTTCTGGTTCTTCCACAATACAAGCTCTCGTGCCAGTGTTTCCATTTCCATTCGTGGAGATCCCGATGTAATTCGCAGGGCGTTCAGTGTCCCCGATGAGGGAAGACTTTCTACCAAGGCTCCGGGAAACTGATCTACTGTGGTGTAAAAATTATCTAAACCCGTTTGTGGTGTATATATTGTTATTGTTGCTCCTAACGAAGAGAGATGTGAAAGCAGATGTATCTGACTTGAATTAAAGCTTAGAAATCCAACAAATACGAAATGGCGATTAACAACCCATCGTAGCAGTGAAGAGGGACCCTCTTTGAGGAAACGAAGAGCTATAAGAGGAATTTGCGCACTATCTACAAGATGCCATCTCTCTAAATATTCTACGTAAAGGTGAAAAAGGTGACAGAGAATTCCTTCTGGTGTGTGAATATGGGGACATTTTTCTCGGTTACAATTACCACACTCAAGAGAGAGCCCCAATGTTTCTGGCGAAACAGCTTCTCGTAATAACTCTCTAAAATGGTCTCCCAATGTTGAAATAAAGCCGGTTTGCCACACTCCAGGAGGAAGAAGTGTGTTTCCTTTTTGACTTTCCAAAAAATCTTTAACGATATACCGAACAATGAGCCAGTGGTCAGGAGGATCAATTTGGCGAATGTAGTTATTTTGACCTCCTTCAGAATTGTCAGATATGAATGTTTCAAATTGGCGGATAAGATCATCCCATCGCCAAATAGCGGGAGCACTTTGTCCTGCCATATTGTGGGGAAAAATAACATCTTGCAATAATTTTCTATCTCTGCTCGTGGGAACAAAAAATATACAGGAAGGCTTTTGGGCTGCTAAATGAAGCTCTCTTTCAAGTTCTGAAACTTTTCGATAAAGAACTATACGAGGTGATACTGTCATAAAAAGCCCTCCCAATCATGTAATCATCCACATTTATTTTACCTCAAAGATATTTTTAATGGGGCAAGTCGTCTTATTCTGATCAATTATACATCAATGATGCTTATGTCCTTATGTTATAATCAAATTATTATACTAAATTTTAGAAGGGAGTTTTGATATGAAAAGTGAAAAATGGTGGAGAAAAATATTGTTTATGTTTACGTTGTCAGTTGTTCTTTTTAATCTAGCTTCTTGTGGTTTTTCCACAGAAAGTCCTGTTATTTTCCTTGATTTTAGTTGGGAAAGTGTTCAAGTTCATAACAGAATTGCAGCGTATATTATCGAAAAAGGTTTTGGACGGAGTGTAATTTATACGTTTGCGGAAGTTGTGCCTGGGCTTATGGGATTGGAACGAGGGGATGTTCATATTGCCATGGAAACTTGGGTAGACAATGCTGGTGAATTTTGGAAGAAAGCAGAGAAGCGCGGTAAGTTACGGTCTTTGGGGAAGAATTTTCCAGATGCTCCTCAAGGATGGTATGTTCCTACATATTTAATTAAGGGAGATCCAAATCGGGGAATTAAACCTATGGCACCGGATTTAAAAAGTGTAAAGGATCTGTCTCGTTATTGGGAACTATTTCGAGACCCCGAAAATCCTCAAAAAGGACGTTTTTATAACGGACCAACTGGCTGGAACGTAAGCGTTACAAACGAGAAAAAAATGAAGTCCTATGGACTGAATTCCCGTTATACTGTTTTCTATTGTGGTTCGGCAAGCGCCCTTGCCACAGCTATTGCATCTGCATATGAAAAAGGGAAGCCTGTTCTTGCATACTATTGGGAGCCCACTCCTATCTTGGGAATGTATGATATGACGAAATTAGAAGAACCTCCTTATGATGAAAAAGTATGGAATACATCTGGAGGATGTGACTTTCCTGCTTCAAGGGTTTTAAAGACTATAAACACGGTGTTTGCTGAGGAAAATCCGGAGATAGAAAATTTTCTTATAAAATATGAGACGACTATGGGTGAGACAAACACCTTTTTAGCATATATGAAAAGAGAAAGTGCTTCTTCTTTTGAAGCGGCAGTTTGGTTTTTAAAGCATTATTCGGAACGTTGGCATCAATGGCTTGATGATCCTCTCGTGATCAAAAACGTAGAAGATGCGTTAAAAAATGAAAAAATATAAATATTTTTGTTCGAAAGAGAGCCGCTTGCCGGCTCTTTCTTTTTCCGATTTAAATAAAACTTGTCAGTTGTTTTCCATGTGGAGCAAGCCGTTTCTCTCTTCTAATGAAATAGAAACGACTCAAAAAGCGGTGAAAAATTTTTTGCAATCGCCAGAGAAGGGACCTTTTTTGCAAAAGATGCTAGAACAACGTTTGACCGAAGAAGAGTCTTTTCTTGAAAATCTCCCTTATTGGGAAAAATGGTATTTAAAAGCGAGAGATCCTTTGCCTATATACAGTAATCCTTATTATGTCTTCAACGATTCTTCAACTTCATATAGCTTATCTCTATGTGATAGGGCAGCGAAAAGTGTTGTTTCATTTTTGCGTTTTCGAGAAAACCTGTTGCAAAATCCAGAAATAGAATGGGATGAGCGAAATCCTTTAAGTTTGGAACAATATAAAAATTTTTTTTCGACAACGAGAATTCCTGGACTCAATCAAGACTTTTTAAAATCACCTTGGAGCTCGAATGGAGAGGTTACCACAAAAGAGTCTCATATTATTGTAATCTTTAAGGGTAATTTCTATAAGGTTGATGTTCTTTCTGATAAGGGGGACATTAGGGACACTAAAGAATTAAGTGGTGTTTTTTTATCTATTTTGCAGAGTTTCTCTGAAGGAGATGTGTCTACAGAAAGAATATCTTCTCCAGCACTTCTGACAACCCTTCCTAGAACAGATTGGTTCTATTGGCGAAAACGGCTTTTGCAGATTGATTCTCAAAATATTCATGCCATGAATATTTTGGAGAAAGCTCTTTTTGTTGTTTGCTTAGAAGATCATCCACTCCCTCACACAATGAATGTGTGCAGAAATGTTTGGCATGGAAAAGGAGGAGATCGATGGTTTGATAAATCTCTACAGTTAATTATTGGTCCAGGATATAGAGGGCTTTGTTTTGAACATTCAGGTTTGGATGGAGCTGCGGTCACTCGATTAGTTCGATGGGTTACTGAAGATGAAAAGGTTATCTTTCCACGAGGAGTTATGGTGGGAACACTGGCAAAAAAAGTTTCGTTTATTCTTGATTCCTCACTATGTAAAGCTATAGAAAAAGCTGCAGCACATTTTGACTCAATGATAAAAGGAACGTCTTTAATCGTTAGAGATTTTCCTTCTTTTGGATTAGAGGATATAAAAAAGCATTCTCTTAGCACAGATGCTTTCGTTCAAGTGGCTATTCAATCAAGTTTTTTTAAGAGCTTTTCCTCTCTCCCTCATGTTTTTGAATCGGTTCATCTTCGTCACTTTCGAAAGGGACGAACAGACGGAATGCGCCCTGTTACAAAAGATTCGGTTCTCTTGGTTAAGGGAATGAGAGAAGGGTATAAGAAAGAAAATCTAAAAGAGTTGTTACAAAGAGTTTCTCAGTCTCATCGAGAAAGAATTGCTATGTATATGAACGGTTATGGTCCGGAAGCTCATTTATCTTTGCTCTACGAAGTGTGGAAAGAAAATTCCAAGGATGGGAAAATGCCTGATATATTCCAATCCCCAGGCTGGTTACATTTTACTCAAAATGAAATTACCACAAGTACGACATTACCTACTGGTCTTAAAGCAGCAGGGTATGGGCCAGTAGAAGAGAAAGGCTTTGCGGTTCGTTATCTCAGGTATCCTCATTCTCTTCGGTTTAGTTTTTCATCTCGATGTAGCGAAGAGGTTCGTCTGAAGATTTTTATTGAAAATATGTTTTCTTCCCTTGAGGAAATGATGACTTGGCAGATATTCTAATATATACTATTGGGGGTATTCGTGAGGAGGGGTAGAGTGAGAAAAATAGTCTTATCAGTAATGCTCGTATGCAGTCTCTATATTTTTTCGACAGGGTCAGTTCTTTTTGCTTTGGAAGCGCCACAAAATACTTCAGAGCTTACCTTTGCTTTTTCTGATCAGGCACTGGAGTTTTTGCAGCGTTTGCCTCAACCTCTGTATCTTGATTGGGGATATTACAGGGGTATTTGAGGAGAAGATGCATCGGCTCTCGTGAAGAGCCAAAAACCGATTGATCCAGAATCTTTCGTTCTCGTTTCCCATGGCGACGTTACGCTGTGGGTACGAAATAGTATGAAATTCAAAGATGATATTATTACTCTTGAATTACTAGAATTTCGAGGTAATAAAATTTTGATTAGTAAATCGGTCCTTTACGATTAAAGTTTAATAGGAATGACTAATCTTCCGGTGTTTCCTTTGTGTAAAAGGAAACACCGGAATTTTGCTTTTTTCTTTTTCTTAAGGTACGATTCTTTAATATCTAAAAATTTTTGAGTCAAGCAATTTTTTTGACAAGGTGGAATTAACGTGATAAAAGCTGTCGTTTTTGATTTTGATATGACTTTGGCTGATAGCAGTTATGCAATTACTGATTGCACCAATCGTTTGGCACAAGAGCACGGATTGCGTAAGGTAACGAGAGAAGAGGTCTTGAAGACTATTGGTATGCCTATCCGAGATTCTTGGCTTCAGCTTTGGGGAGAGTTTAAAGAAGAATGGCTTACTCAGTATAGAGGATTTTTTGTAGAGCAGGAATATGCTGGAATTCGGCTTTTTCCAGGCACAGTCATGCTCTTGGAATCTCTTCGCAATAAGGGAATTCGTCTTGCAGTGGCATCGAATCGCCAAAATGCACGTCCGGTGGTAGAGTCTCAAAAACTTGATGGCTTTTTTGAGCATATTATCGGTATTCAGGATGTAGAACATCCTAAGCCTGCTCCTGATATTTTGCATAAAAGCATGGAACTTTTAGATGCTGCTCCTGAAGAAATATTCTACGTAGGGGATACAGACCTTGATATGATGACGTCTGTTGCTGCTGGAGTTCGTGGAGTTGGTTTGACTACTGGTAATTTCTCGTCCCACGAATTAAAAAATTCTGGTGCTTATTATACCTTCGATAAAATAGAAGACATACTTACTCTTTTTTAGAGGTTTGTTAAGGATATGAAAGAAATAGAGAGAAACAGCCTTTATAGCGGATTCAAGGCAGGTATTCCTATTGTCATTGGGTACATACCAATTGGCATGGCTTTCGGACTTTTAGCTCGTAATGTAGGGGTATCTTTTGGTGAAAACTGCCTTTTTTCTATCCTTGTTTTTGCAGGAGCAAGTCAATTTATGGCGTTGGATCTTCTCAGGGCCGGGATAGCCACAGGAGATATTATTTTGGCAACCTTTCTTCTGAATTTGCGCCATATGGTTATGGGAGCTTCATTGGCAGCTCGTCTCAAAAATGTAAATAAGAAGTGGCTACCATTTATAGCCTTTGGCATTACAGACGAAACTTTTTCTGTAGCTTCTTTGCAAGGTAAAGAGCTGTCTCCTTTTTTCTTGATGGCATTAAATGGGGTGTCTTACGCGGCGTGGATAGCAGGAACTGCATTGGGGTATGCTGTCGGTACTGTTTTGCCCGAGACTGTTCAGATTAGTTTGGGAGTAGGACTGTACGCTATGTTTACTGCTATTTTGATTCCGGAAATAAGGAAATCTATGACGGCTCTTTGTTTAGCTGGCTTCTCCGGTTTGGTTTATTTTATTCTTGACGCTTTGGAATTTTTCCCTGATGGCTGGAAGCTTATTACAGCTATTATAGTTGGTTCTTCGGCCGGTCCTTTTCTTTTGAAAGACTCTTACGAAGGAGAAAAGATATGAAAAGTTCTTTGCCCCTTATTATTGGAATGCTTATTGTGACGTACATTCCAAGATTTTGCCCTTTTTGGATATTATCCCAAAAGACCATATCTCCTTCGATGAGGAAGTTCCTTTTTGCCATTCCCTACACTGCTCTTGGAGTTCTTATTGTTAGAGGCGTAGCAGAATCTTCTTCTGAGATGGTAATTCCCACATTAGCTGGCATTGGTACGGCAGCTATCTTCTCATGGTTTGGAAGGGGATTGATTTTCTCTGTATTGGCGGCTATTTTTATTACCTATGTGACGCTATGTTTAAGTTAACAGTGTCATTTTTTGATTTTTAGAGGTGAAGTAATGAAAAATAAATCGAATAGGTTAATCAATGAAAAAAGTCCGTATTTACTTCAACATGCTCATAATCCAGTAGATTGGTATTCATGGGGAGCTGAAGCCTTTGAGAAAGCTAGAACAGAGGATAAACCCATATTTTTGAGTATCGGATATTCTTCATGTCACTGGTGTCATGTTATGGAAAAGGAGAGCTTCAGTGATGACGAAGTTGCTAACCTCCTGAATGATGCTTGTATTTCTATAAAAGTGGATAGAGAAGAACGTCCGGATATTGACCATGCATGTATGGCCGTGAGTCTTATCATGAATGGGAGTGGCGGATGGCCCTTAAATCTTTTTCTGACGCCAGATGGTAAACCTTTTTTTGCGATATCCTATGTTCCCAAACGGACGTCTGGACAGATTCCAGGTCTTGTCGATATAGTTCCACGTGTTAAGTGGCTTTGGCTTATGCAAAAGCAAAATGTAATTCAATCAGCAGATAGTATTTTAGAAGCTTTGAAAAAGGGAATATCAAACCAAAAAGGTTCTTGTCCGGGGCGAAGTGTCGCAAAAGAAGCATTTAAAGGATTGTGTGAGAGTTTTGATCCTTTGTGGGGAGGATTTGCGGATTCCCCCAAATTCGCGATGCCTCATTCTCTTCTTTTCTTACTTGAATATGGGAAGATGTTTAAAGAGGATAAAGCTTTTGAAATGGTGGAGCGAACACTAGAGACGATGGCTATGGGGGGAATACGAGACCATCTCGGTGGAGGCTTTGCCCGCTATTCTATTGATAGGGAATGGAAAGTTCCTCATTTTGAAAAGATGCTCTACGATCAGGCTCTTCTCCTTTTGGCTTATGCCTCGGCATGGGAAGTAACAGGCCGAGAAATGTATAAAAATGTAGCTTTTGATATAGCTTCATATGTGTTGCGAGATTTACGCTCTCCTCAGGGAGCTTTTTATGCTGCCGAAGATGCCGATAGTGAAGGAGTAGAAGGGCGTTTTTATGTGTGGTCGGAGAAGGAAATACGGGAGATATTGCCGCCAGAATCATTGCCTCTCTTCCTAAATGCGTACGGCATTCAGAAAAGTGGGAATTATAACCATCCAGTTACTGGACGACGAATGGGCGATAATATTCTCGCTCTTTCTGCCCCTATTCCTCAATTGGCGGAAAAGTATGAGATCGACTTGCAAACGTTAGAAAAAGAGTTAGCTGCCTCTCGTCATTTGCTTCTTGACGCGAGGAATAAACGTTCTCGCCCTCATTGCGACAAAAAGATTCTTACAGATTGGAATGGCTTGATGATTGCTGCTTTAGCGTTCGCGGGACGAATTTTTAAAGAACAACGTTTTATTGATGGGGCTCAAAAAGCAACGGAGTATATTTTATCTAAGGCTGTTCATGTAGAAAAAGGAATCTATCATAGCGTTGTGGACGGTAAAGGATCTGTTTCTGGTTTCCTCGACGATTATGCTTTTTTGATCTGGGGACTTCTCGAATTAGAAGAGGCTACAGGAAAGCCAGTCTATGGTGAGCGAGCAGTAAAACTTTCTGAGCGCATGGATTCTCTCTTTTATGACGAAAATAGTGGTGGCTATTTTATGACCTCTGAGAAAGATGAGTTGCTCTTTTTCAGACCCTTGGAAGCCGAAGATGGTGCTGTTGTTTCAGGTAACTCTGTGGCTATGATGAACTTATTGCGTATGCACCAAAGAACTGGGAAAAAGGAACATCTTCAAAAGGCTCGATCTATAGGAGCTGCATTTGCGCAAAACGTTCAGCAGAATCCAGTACTCTACACCCATTTTCTTACTGCAGTTCTCGACTTTTAAAACTCAGGAGGCTCGTGTCTCACGAACCTCCTGAGTTTCTTTACTTTCCGTTGTTTTTGTTCTTTTTTCTTACATAAATTGTATAAATAGAAGCGATAGAGAAGCAGAAAATAACAGCAATAATTGTTACGGTGTGAAGATATTCAGTTACCAATTCTTTATTATTTCCTACCCAATATCCCACAAAGGCCAGTATTGTTACCCATATGCCTGACCCTATAGCAGTAAAGATACAAAAGGGAAATAGAGGCATTCTAGATAGCCCGGCAGGAAGAGAAATATATTGTCGAATCCCGGGAAGTAAACGCCCTATAAGAGTACTGATGTGTCCATGTCGTACGAAAAAATGTTCCGCTTTATCGAGCGTTGATTCCTTTAGAAAGAAGTATTTCCCATATTTATGGAAAAAGGGACGCCCAAATCGGAGAGAAATCCAATAATTGAAGAGGGCTCCGAGAATACTCCCCAGTATTCCCATTATGATAACAAGTAAAATATTCATTTCGCCGATTGAAGCTAAGTAGCCTGCAGGTGGTATTACAACTTCACTTGGGAAGGGAAAAAAGGAAGATTCGAGAAACATAAGGCATATGATTCCGAGATATCCAAGATGTCCAATAGTTGTGACGAGCCAAGATACGGCAGTTTCAAGCATAGAGTCAATTCTCCTTTTCTTTATCGTAATCTTTCTGAGCAAAGCGTTGTAAGACGTTGCATTTCCCGCCTATATAGAATCAGAGTTATTATAGCTGCTAAAACATCAGAAATGGGGTAGGCCTTCCAAATTCCTTGAAGACCATATATGGAGGGGAGAAATAGAACCAGTGGTATTAATAGTAATACTTGACGAAGCAAAGAGAGAAAAAGAGCAGGTACAGCCTTTCCTATAGCTTGATACAGTCCAGAAGCCATAACTTGAAATCCTATAAAAGGGAAACCTATAGCCATATACCTAGATGCTGTAATGCCCAAGGGGAGAAGTTCTCTGTTGGTGCTGAACAAAGAGATGAGTGTCTCTGGCATGAAATAGAGAAGAGCGGCAGAAAGAAAACATAAAAAAGTAGAAATGGCTATTGTGAGTTTCATTGCTGTCGTAACCCGACAAAAGAGCCTTGCACCAAAATTGTAGCCGACGATAGGAAGAAGTCCCTGTACTATTCCAAAGATGGGCATAACAGCAAATTGAGTTATCCTGAGTAAGATTCCAATAGCGGCAATTGCTGCATCTCCTCCCCAAAAAGCGAGCTGTCGATTTATAACTACGAGTGAAAGACTTGCTGCTCCTTGTCTGAGAAAAGCGGAAAGGCCAATAGCTATTACTTCAGATAAAATGTTGAATTGGGGTTTGAGATTACGTAAGGAAAAACGGACATCGCTCTTCCCTCTAAGATAGTATAATCCTAGCCATAGTGCTGTTGAGGCTTGAGCTATTACGGTTGCTATCGCTGCTCCTTGAATCCCCATGCCTAAGATAAATATAAAAATAGGATCGAGAACGACATTTACTCCTGCTGAAATAAGCATGGTTTGCATAGCAAAAGTTGCGTTTCCTTCTGCTCGTACTGCATTATTGCATGCGATTGAGAAGGCAAAGAAAACAGATCCTGCGAATAGAATCTTCATATACGCGGCGGCAAAAGGAAGAATAGCATCTGTTGCTCCGAAAAGACGGAGGATAGGTTCAAGAAAGTAAAGTCCGAAAGATGCGGCTATAGCGCTAAGCAGCAAGGTTGAACTCATAAGGTTTCCAAGAGTCTTTTCTGCTTTTTCTCTATTTTTTTCTCCGAGACTTCGTGAGATAATAGAAGCACTGCCCACACCAATTATTTGTGCTGTTGCCATGATTACCATTTGAATTGGAAATGCAATGGATATTCCAGCAATAGCCAGCATGCCAACGCCCCGCCCTACGAAGATCGCATCGACAACGTTATAGAGAGCTTGAGCGATCATTCCTACCATGGCGGGAAAAGATAGCTTGGGAATCAGTTTCAGAATAGATTCTTTTTCAAGGAAAGTTGATTCATAAGCCATCTGAAACCTCCATAATACAAAGAGTTTCTTAAAGTATAACAGACAGGTAATTCCGCGCTTGTAGGGTAACGAGTGATGCGATATATTATACAAATTGTTTCCCGGGAAGGAGGTATATAAGCTATGAATAACCTTCCATACTGGAATGTCAATCTTGATATGGATATTGCGTCGTGGTTGCCTTTGGGAATTGACTACCGCCCTATATCGGTGAACCATCTCTATAGCGGTGAACTTGTTACATTAGCATCTCTTTCTTTATCACTAGGAAGTGAGCTTTTTTGCCTCTCGAGTCCCCGCATGGGTTTTGCAGGTCCTTTTCTTCGAGATTGCATGATTATTCCTGGACGTGCAAGAGGGCTGACCTTGGGATTCACAGCAGTTTTTGGTTACTCAACTTTGATGGAGGATTTAGTGGCGCGGCAAACAGATGGGAATCGAGCTATACGTGCTGGAGTTTCCCTGTGTAACTTTTGGAGCAGATCTATGCTTCTGGGGAGTTTTAAAGCAATTGTTCTCGTTAGTTCTTCTCCTTTTTTTGACGATGAAGATTTTCTCGCTCAGTTTCTTGAGGCAATGAGAAAAGAGAAGGGGAACCGGGAATTAGGATTTTTTGCCGAACAGTTTGGGTATCGGCGTTTTTCAATTCCCTACGAGACAGATGATCCTTTAAAACTTGAGATTAGTCGTCTCCTATATGAAATGGAATTCGAAGAGACGCGAGAAGCAGTTGGCCCGTCTCCAGAAGTGCCTTTTCCTTCTCCTCTTAGCATGATTGCAAAGTTAGCTAAAGGGTAAGATAAAATTATATCGGATCGAAATAAAAAAGGGGCTGCCTTAATTGACAGCCCCTTACTTCTTTACGTATTTACGTTAGTGCTATTTTTTAGGTTCAGATTCTTCTTCGCCGAAACCAACTGTCTTAAGCCAATCTGTGGGGTAACCTACAGACTGCTGTTTACCATCAGGAGATGTGATGTAGCCGTCGGAATATTTGCCGACAAGAGTCCAAGCCAGGTTCCACCAGCCTTCAACAACTTTATTAATGCTGTTGTTGGTGTAGTTGGTAAGATAGGCTTTAGCTTTTGCAGGGCTTTCTTTGTAAAGAGCGACAGCTTCTTTATCTACGACTGACTGATACATAAAGAATTCATCTTCGTAAGCTTTCTGAGCTTCTTTGATGTCTTTAATCATGTAGCTGAATTTAAGATCTGCCCAGTTGGAAACAAAGTTGAATGCCCACCAAGCGGAATTTCTATCAAACTCTGCACGCTTACCGTCGGTTATGCTCTTGGGAAGAGATGTGACACCGGCGTAAATTGGCATATAGACTGTGGAGTGAGGAGCATCTTCTCCAAACCACAGAACACCACCGATGGCGTCGGGAAGCCAGCTACGAGCCTGAGCGACAAAGCTGTAAGAGCAGCGGAACATGGAAATAGCTCTTGTCCAGTCTACGCCCTGTTTATCTTCAGGACGAACGCTCTTCGGGGTGGGGTAACGGTTTGGTGTTCCGAAGGGGCCAGCAGCCATTCCCTTTGTAAGATCAAAGCGTGTTCCTTCAAGGTAATCACGTTTAACAGTCATAAGGTCTCTTACAGAAATCTTCTTGTCGGGTTTTACCATCAGAGGATACATCTCAGCAGCATCTTCTGCGATCTTAAGGGAAGGTGCAAGAAGGCTCATGACTCTCCACTCACGTCTCTGCTGATAGTAAGGAGTTCCGTAAGGTTCTGGGTTATAGATTTTGTGGAAGACAAATTTCTCTCCCTCTTTCCACCAACCCATATCTTTTGCGAATTCTTTGATGTTGGAAGAATACATAAAGTTTTCTTTGTCGTTCCAGTCGATTTCGCCGATTCGAGAACGGTTAGCGGTTACTGTGAAGCAATCATCGGGCACACGCTGGGCAACCCAGACAGCGCCGGGCTTACCGCTTTCAGGTGTCCAAAGGGGACCAGGTCCGCAAATATCGAACATCCAGGCTTCGCCTTTGCCGTCAACGATATTAAGGGTCTCTCCGCCGTCACCATAGCCGTACTTTTCAGCAAGGGCACCCATGATTTGAATGGCTTCGCGGGCTGTTTTAGCGCGTTGAAGAGCAAACACTTCAAGCTGCTCAATCATCATCCAGCCATTTTCGCAGTAGTTTTCGTCACGTCCGCTCCAAGTGTCTTCTCCCATGATAACCTGATGTTCATTCATGAAAGGATAACCCACATGGAAATATGTGTATGTTTCTTTCGCCTGAGGAATTTCGCCGACTTTTACAAGAGGCTTGTTAGGGCGTGTGCCATGGCATATCTCTTTATAAACGGGCGTCATTTCTCCCTCTTTGTGTGCTGCACCGGGAATGACTCTGACACGGTTATCATACCAACCATCGCATGTATGGGTTACCATTGCAGAGCCATCGACAGAAGCTTTCTTTCCTACGAGGATTGTGGTACATGCAGATGCCACAGATCCGGCAAGGAAGACTGCAAGAGATGCTATTGTTACTACTTTAAGCATTTTAGAATTCATACACTTTCCCTCCTTTTTTTGTGTTGCCACTACTTCGTAAACCAGTTGACATAGAAAAGATCAGATGTTTACGAGATTTCACCCCCTCTTAATCGTAGTAGATGTTTTGAGCTGGTGCATCCTCAGGGTTTTTCATATAGGTGCCCAGCGTGTTCTCTATAACTTCCGTATAGCCTGGAACCCCAGAGATAACAACGGGGCGATCAACGGCTGTAAGAGAATAAAATTCAAGCATTTTCTGGAATGTGGAGGAATGGCGTCCCACCCGAACATCGATAGGCCAGCCCCGCTCGTCGATAGGAGCGTAGAGGAGCTTGTGTTCCCCCGCCTTCATAACAAACTCATCGCGGCCCGTCATGAGCAGATATTCGTCGGTAATGCCACGAATACGGTCAAGCATGGGTTCGGCGACCTCAACGAGAAGAGACATGGCGTCGGTATGATCGCCGATCTCTCTGTGAGACAAGCCGTGAAGGGCCTTGGGTGAAAACTCCATGCTCAGGGGCACTTCGAAAAGCTCGGCGGTGAGGGTCATGGATGTCATGGCCGCTACGGCCTGCCCCTTCTCATGGCTTACGATGGTATTTTCCACCGGATATTCAAGCTCGGCCTCGTGAAGGTCCACGGCGATATCCACCTTCTCCTGGCGAATGAGCTGGGTCATGGCCCAGGTGGTTCGCTCTGTAAGGGCGCCGTTGGGTCGACCCGGCCAGGTTCTGTTCAGGTTTCTGATATCCATATAGGCCAACATCTGACGGCTGGGATAGTGGATATACACTTCGGGATCGGGCCACGAGTCCAGTGGATTGGTGCAGCGGTCGCCCATACGGAACTGCTTCTGTCCCCACGGCGTCTTCACGTAGTAGTACGTGGGGTAGGCCTCGCCCATACGAGTGCATGTAGAAGCGCTTCGGTTCGCCCGAATAATGACGATGAGCCGTCCCTGCTCCACCTTCACGTTCTCGGCGACGAGAAGGGCTCCGAGGTTGCACGCCGGCTCCTCGGGGTGGGTTCCTCCAAGAAGCAGAGCCGTTCCGCCAGGAACACCACTGTCAAAAATGTAGACGTTGCTGTCGTTGGGCGTTCCCTTCAACGTCGGTTCGTAGTCTGAGAGTTTCTTCACCTCAGTAAGTGAGGGAGAGGGAACTACCGGTTCCTTGAAATGTCGGTGTCCGTAAAACTCCCGTCCGGCAATAGCCACGAAAACAAGGGCTACGACCAACGAAAGTATCTTGATGCCATTCAGTTTTCCCTTCATCTTCTCTTCACCCCTCTTCCTACTTCAGCCGAAGGATTCTCAGCACGAAGGGCATGAGCACAATGCTGTAGAGCACTGCTTCCTGGGCATTCCTTGTCTTGATGAAGTTGCAGAGTATGGCGCCTCCGAAGAAGAGGACCATAGCGTAATACAGGTACATAATGATGGTATTTGCCAATATCATGATTCTCTAGCCTCCAAGAAATGACAGTCTGGTGCTGAAGATGAGAAAGAGCGTTCCCAAGATGGCGATGAAGGCCATGGGCACCAGACAGGCTTTCACAAAATCCCCGAAATACCGTCCCTTATACCCCAGTTCCATAACTGTGGCCCGTCCCACGACGGCGGTTGGCGGCAAACAGTCTCCCAGAGGCCATATGACCGCCATGGCCGATAAGGCGATGATGGGGTCGAGACCGCGCATGTTGAAGAGCATGATGAGCGGTACGCCCAGCAACGGAGCAACAGCATACTGCACCAGTCCCTCAGAGAGGGGCAGAATAATGCAGAGGGTGAGGTAGAGCACTCCCAGGGGAAGGGTAACCACCGCCAGGGAGATGAGCCCTCTCGCTCCGCTCAGGGCCATAATCTGTATAAGTACACCTACAACCACCATGATGCCTACGAGAGGAAGAAGGCCGTGAACGGTGGAACAGGCGATAGACCAGAACTGAAGTTTGCGCGGGCTGAGAAGCACCACTGCGAAAGAAGCGACCATGAAGAGCAGGGGCAATCCCAGTACGGGCAGTGAGAAGAACCAGATTCGTCCCGCAATAACGCAAGCCAACAGTAGAATGAATGGGGCAAGAACTCTGAACCAGTTTTGTCCTTCCGGCGCTTCCGGAAGATTGGCCAGAGCCTGGTCGAGATCAATCTTCTTCGTTCCTCGTCCTGCAAGCCAGAACATGGAGAAGAGCGCTCCGGCAACGGAGAGGACAAACAGCGGTTTGCCGAATCCCACGTAGGGCATGTTGGCACCAGCGGCAGCCATCATGGCCCAGAGGTTGATAGGAGGAGCGGCAGCGCTCATGGCTGCTCCTAAAAAGATGATGGCCGCCCGTTTCGTTTCATCGACACCCATGGCAGCCAGAACAGAACCAACGAGGGCTCCTACGGTAAGAACCGTTGTTGCACCGGAACCGGTCAGGGCTCCGGGAAGAAGCAGCACGAAGGTGAGCAGCAAAAGGCAGATGGTTCGTCTTGAATGGAAGGTCGAAACGATCTTTCGAACAATAAAGGCGACGCCGCCACTTTCCCGAAGAAGGGCCATGAAGAAGGTAGCCGTGAGAAAAATGAGGCAGACATCAAAGTAGGTGAAAGCGCCTTCCACAATGTGACGAATGGGAAGAAGGGCCACGGGATTGTGGGGACTTCCCGTTACGCTGAGCATGATGGAGTGGGCGGCAGCTCCTGCCAAGGCTGCTACGAACATCGAAAGCTCCGTGCTCAGCTTCATGACTTTCGGAATGATGAAAGCCACGGCTATGACTAATAAAATTACTACTGAGTGTGTGAACATGACTGAGTCGTTCCTTTCCTTAATCTCTTTTGTAGAGAAAACAAGCCCCCGGTTACAACCGAGGGCTC
Organism: Aminobacterium thunnarium; assembly: GCF_055390565.1. Lineage (NCBI taxonomy): Bacteria > Thermotogati > Synergistota > Synergistia > Synergistales > Aminobacteriaceae > Aminobacterium > Aminobacterium thunnarium. Next base: position 1,738,956 of record NZ_AP042412.1, on the reverse strand, counting down.
TTTGAAAAAATAACTATTTGCTTAACTCTTTCAAGCTTGTGCCAATGGCAAGGGCATCTTTGGCTTCAATCAGAGGTTTATTATTTTCTTCGGCTAATTTTGTAAAATAACCATCGGTATTACTGTTTGTAACGATAAGTATTGCATCTCCAAGGGGAATGATTTCATCTATAGAAGCTTGGTCGGCACTATCTGTACGACGAGCCATTCCTTCTACGTGGGCAGTAATAACAATAATCCCTTCGGCTTTTGCAGCTTCAATAACTTCTTTGCATCGTGCTATTTCTTTGTTGACGTTAGTGCCTGCAGCACCCATTCCTTTGCCGCTTGTACCGGTAGTCACGATAAGAGTCTTGTAACCTTTGCCCTTTAACTCGCTTGCTGCAATGGTATTATTACTCTCTACAGGTGCCAGCTTAGCTTGCATAAGAGACATCTTTACCATTACCGCACCTGGGCTTTGTCCACAGGTTGTTACAATAATAGGAGCTTCAACAGTGGGTGTTTCTGCTGCTATACCAGCTCCAGCTACATTAAGAATGGCAAAGAGACAGACCACTCCTAAAAGTAGGGAAGTTTTTAGATTCATTTTCATGATGTTTCCCCTCCTTAAAAAATAAACGCGACTTTGTTACCAAAATCGCGTTTGTCTGTGCATACCTTAACTTGAGCATTGAGAAAGAACAATATTTTTGATTTTTTCGTTCACAAGTGTATCTTTTTGTTCATAACAAACCTCTTGGAAAGCAAGCTTTATCGTTCTCTACCAGCTATGCGGCATTTTGAACAAAAAGAACAAAAAAGAACGAAATGCTATTTTTTCCTGTTATTGTTATATTTTGTTATTAAATCCCAATTAAGTTGCCACCATGCCTTTTCTGCTTTTTCCATGCATTCGTTTGTAAATTTAGTTACATATTCTTGTGCTTTAGACGAATCCTTTTTAGCGAGTTCCAGGGCTTTCTTGTCTACTTCTAATACTTGTTTTGCAAAGTTTTGCTCCAAAGGATTTCTTACTGCTTTTAAGTCTTCCATAGCTTCTTGATAGCGGTGATTCACGAGATCATCAGCTAAAATGAATCCCCACTGTGCAGAGCTAAGGTTAAAGGAGTTACGATCAAAAGTTCTCCAGCTTTGTCTTGTTCCAAGAACACCCGAGTAGATCGGAACGTAACATGTAGTATGTGGGTTATCGTAACCAAACCAAAGTACCGTTCTTACAGGTGCGGGATAACCAGATCGAGCCTGTGAAACAAAACTATAAGCACAATCCCATTTTGAAATAGGTCTGCTATAAGGGATTTTTAAGAGGTTTCGCATATCTTTTGTTACAAATGGCGTTGCAAGAGGACTTTTTACCATTTTGTCTCCTTCTCGGACATACCATGCTTTTTCTGCTTCCATGTCGAAAGGAGTTTCTTCCATATGACTACGTAACATTGTCATTACATCTTGTACGGAAAGTTTCTTTTGAGGTTTAATTGCAAAGGGATAAGACATGGTTTCTGCATAAGGATCCCATTCTCTAGTTGGATCTAGCTGGCTATAAAGTGTGTAAAGCCTATTACGTATCCACATAGACGATAAAGACCAATCTTCATTTCCAGTGAGAGGAGAATAAGCTTCTTGCCAAATAAAGGGCTTATCACCGTTAGGATCATACCAGCCGTTATCAATAGCCAATTGCTTATAGTTCTTGGCAGCCATGAAGTTGTCTTTGTCATTGATGTTAATTTCTCTAATGCGGCTCATATTAGGGACGACAACAACACAATCATCTGGAACTCTCTGTGCAGCCCATACAGCACCTGGCTTGCCACTATCTGGAGTCCACATAAATCCTGCGCTACGAATTTCAAAAATCCAGGCTTCTTCTGAATCTGTAATCGTTAGACATTCTCCTTCGGTGCCGCAAGAAGGAAGGAATCCATATTTTTCTGCAAGTTCGCCAATAACTTTAATGGCTTCACGGGCTGTTTTAGCCCTTTGTAGTGCAAGAATTTCCAGTTGTTCTATTGTCAGTATCGCACGTGCATCAGGACGAAAAGTTTTTAGTTCTTCTTTTTGTCCAATAGTAGTTTCACCAATAGCAACCCCATGCTCATTCATGAAAGGATAACCTACATGAAAATAAGTGTATGTCTTTTCTACTTGAGGAATTTCTCCTATTTTTACAGGTTCAGAGTCTTCATCCATTCCAATATTCCAAAAGACATCGGCCTTACTTCCTGCAGGGAAGGTTTTCCCCGGTATTGTACGAACTCTTGCATCATAAAAAGCGCCATCTGCGGTATGGGACGTAATAACGGATCCATCAGCAGAGGCTTTTTTCCCTACCACTATGTCAGTGCAACCCCAGGCAGAGAGAGACATAAAAGAGACAAGGAGAACCGTAAAGACTACAAGTATTCCAGGGCGTAACTTTTTCACCTTAACCATCCTTCTTTCATTATTATGATATTTGAGTACAAATTCATTCCCATGAATTTTCTTATGATGGCTGCATTGTAAAAACGCTGAAAAAGTGTAACGAAATCTCTTTTTTGTATGGTGGTTGTAGAATTTTGAACGACGTGTCAAGGTGCAAACTGCATACTGCATCAGAAGTTTTTATATTGAAGGTTATTAATTGTTAATGCTAACTTGGAATAAATAAAAGGCAATGTTTTGAAAATTTTGTTCATAAGTGTATCTTTTTGTTCATAACAAGACTCTTAAAAAGCGAGCTTTATTGTTCTCCATAGGCTCTGTAGGCTCTGTAAATTTTTGAACAAAAAGAACAAAATAAAAAATATGAATAGATACTCGTCTTGAATTTAATATGCGGGAGGATGAACTAGAGGTAAGCATGAGCAACAACAATTTGGTTCTGTTTGAATTATTATACAACAACTGGTTTGTGTTTTACTTGCGAACATTCATATATGATATAATATCACGATATATTTAATTGTAGAGTTAATCTAAAGTCAGATCAGGCAAGGATAGTTAACTGGCCTGTTCTTTTTTTGCGCTTTATAGCTTGAGAAAGAGCAGGTATAATATGTCTATGCAATAAAACCAGAGGAGGATTACTCTCTTTATGGAGAACAAAAAAAAGCAAACTAAAAGAGACGTTACAAAAGAAGAGCTTGCTGTTTATATGAATAAGGTGCGAGAACTTATTCAAGAGGGACAAAATAAGGGATATGTGACCCAAAAAGATATTGAAAAATACATCCCCATAGAATTTTGGAGTGCGGAAGTACTTGAGAATGTTGTAGCAAATCTTATGGAGATGGGGATTGAAGTAACTGATGATGAAGGAAAAGAAAAAGGGCAGCATATAGCTGAAGAAGAAGCTCTTGCTCAACCCTCTGTCGATGGTGAAATAGGTAAACTTGATGATATACCATTGACAGATCCTGTCCGCATGTACTTGCGAGAAATTGGAAAAGTTCCCCTTCTAGAACCAGAAGAGGAAGTTGCATTGGCGAAGCAGGTAGAGGCAGGTAGTGAAGTGGCTAAGCAGAAGATCATTGATGCTAACCTTCGCCTTGTTGTGAGCATTGCAAAAAAATATATCGGGCGTGGAATGTTATTCCTTGATTTAATACAGGAAGGGAACCTGGGACTTATTCGTGCTGTAGAAAAATTTGATTATCGAAAAGGTTTTAAATTCAGTACTTATGCGACGTGGTGGATACGTCAGGCTATTACTCGTGCCATTGCCGATCAGGCAAGAACAATCAGGGTTCCAGTTCATATGGTGGAGACAATAAATAAAATGGTAAGGGTTTCGAGGCAGCTCGTTCAAAAACTGGGGCGGGAGCCGTCAGATGAAGAAATAGCGGCCGAGATGGAAATCGAAGCTTCTAAAGTTGAAGAAATCAGACGTATTGCCCAGCTGCCTGTTTCTCTTGAAACACCCATTGGAGAAGAAGAAGATAGCCAACTTGGAGATTTTATTGAGGATAGGGATTTACCGAGCCCGGAAGAATCAGCAGCAAGTCATTTGCTTCATGAACAAATAGATGAAATGTTAGAGGCTCTTTCAGAGAGGGAGAGAGAGGTTCTTCAATATCGCTTTGGTTTGGAAGATGGACGTTCATATACACTTGAAGAAGTTGGTAAACGTTTTGGTGTTACGCGGGAAAGAATTCGTCAAATAGAGGCAAAGGCCTTACGAAAATTGAGGCACCCCAGCCGGAGTAAAAAATTAAGAGATTTTCTTGATTAATTATTAGTCAAAGTATAAAAAGACGCGCTATATGCGCGTCTTTTTAATGTGTATTTGAGAGGATGGTTACAAATGATTGGTAAGATTTTCGAAGCGCTTATGGTGATTTGTTTTGGATTGGCGTGGCCTGCATCGATTTGTAAGTCATGGAAATCTAAAAGTACGGGAGGTAAGAGTCTTTCTTTCCTTTTTATTATTTTAACAGGGTATGCGGCAGGTATAGTGCATGTGGTCTTAGATTATGAAGGTTTTAGCTGGATTCTCATTTTATATGGATTAAATGCTATTATGGTAGGTATTGATACGTGCCTTTATTTCAGGAATAAAAGGATTGAATCTCAATTAGAAAAATAGGAGCATAGATGAACGGATCAGTAGCGTATCCTCAAAAGGGAATGGTATTGCTTGTTAAAGAGTATCTCAAAGGAGAGGAATCTTTAGAGCAAATTCTTTATGAGTGGGGATATGCTGTGCTTGTTGTTTCTGACCTAAAAGAAGCTTTATTATTAGCAAAACAGGGGTCTCCTTTTATTGTTTTTGTAGGTCTGTCTTTGGCTAGAGACGTAGAAAAAATAGAATTGATTAAACAGTTAGGGCGGCTTTCTTTGATGGGAGTTGCCTTTGTAGTCGATTGTTTTAGTGAAGCAACATATAGTTTAGCTCGGGAAATTAAGGGGGGAATGTTTCTTTTCCCCCCCATTGAAGAGGGAAAAGTTCGATCACTTATAACAAACCTTCTTCCGGAGTTCGATAAATCTTTACCTTCTCTACGTCAAAAATCCATGTCTGGAGAAAGTGAGGATGTTATGCCTATAGCTGTGTGGACTCAGGATTTTTCTGTTCAAAAAAAATTTTTGGAAGAAATTTTTCCTATTGATTCAAAAAAAAGTATACATACGTTTTTGCTTGAAAATCGCCATATCCTTCATGCTTGCATAGCCCTTTCTCGCATTGTAGATGCAGATAGCAGAACCCTAGACTTTTTTAGCGTCTCTTCTGTTCATGAATTGCAATCTCTTTTTCAAAGTTCTTTTTCAAGCGAAGGGGAAATATTTAATATTGCTCTGTTCGAAGCTCTCTTAAAAGGAGAACGTTTTTTTGAAAAGGATATTTTCCTTACCCTTCCCGATGGAACTTCTTCTGCTTCCGTCTTGATTCGGTGGTCGGTCCCTTATGGGAGGACTGATTATACGAATGTTCACGTTGTAGCTCTTGATGTTTCATCTATTAAGCAAAGTGTTTTTGAATTAGAGTTGCAAAAGAAAAAATTTGAGAGAATTTTTCAGAGTTCGCCTGCAGGAATTGCCATATTGGATCCTTCTCTAAAGGCAATGGAAGTTAACGATGCTTTTGTTCATATGTTTGGCTTTTCTAGCAAAGATGAAATTATGGGAAAATCCGTAAGTGACTTTATTGTCCCATCAAAGTATATGGCCCAGTCTTTGTCCATTTGCCAAATGGTTCTTAATGGGAAAAAAGTTTTTTTGGAAACGCAACGATGTCGTAAAGATGGTCAAATTATCGATGTTTTCTTGAACTCTTCTCCGGTGACAATGCCTGGTGGTATTGTTGCTATATGTTATCTTTATACGGATATTTCAGAAAAGAAACGGGGAGAAACTCTTTTAAAACGAAAATTGAAAGTTGAGCAGATGGTTTCAGAAATATCAGCTGAGATTTTGAATTACCCTTCTTTAGAAAACGCTATTCGTAGTTCACTTCATAAAATGGCATTGTATATTGATGCAGACAGAGTTTCATATCTTGTCAAACGTCATGGAAAAATTTCTTTTTCCTCGGAATGGCGCAGAAGAGATATCCCCCCAATGAAGGCGTTTTATGATGGAGATGAGGATGTTTTTCTCCTTAATTCGGACTCTTGGTTTTGTGCCAATCTTGATCGGGGAGAAGCTTTTTCCATAGAAAATAAGAATATTTTGCCTCGGGAGGCCATACATACCTTAAACTTCATGAAACGACATAACGTAGAGTCTCTTCTTGTCATTCCCTATCGTTTTCGTGGAGAGGTGAACGGATTTATCCTTTTCGAGAGAATAGAAAATTATTTTAATTGGTCTAAAGATGAATTATCCTTGTTCAACCTTTTTGCTGAGATGCTTTCAAGCCTTAAAGATAGGGATGCTGCCTATGAAATGCTTCATCAAGATAGAGAGAAGTATCAACGACTTTTTTTACAGCTTCAAGAACCTTTTATGCTTTTTGATGTCTTGTATGACAAATTAGGGCAGTTAGCAGATGTGCGTTTTATAGAAATCAATGAACAGGCCAGACTTTTTTTGGAGAAAAAAGGGTATGGTGATATAGTGGGGCGTTCCCTTTTGGATGTGTTTTCCGTAGAAGATTTAGTTTTTAAAAATGCGATGAAAAATGTTATTGAGACAGGAGAACCGCAAACTTTAAGTTTTAATAGTATGCTTTTAAATTGCACGATGACTCTGAGCTATTTTGTTCCTCAAAAAGGACAATTGGCTATTCTGATTTCTCATATTTCTGAAAGCAGCGAAAAGGGGAGGAAGGCATGATTATTTATAAAGACAAGCAGCAGGTGCAACAAAAATGTAACGCTTCTGATGGAGAGGGGATATTACATTGTCTCTATGCCATTCCCAAAGGGACGGGGTTTTCTGGTAGCTCTTTTTACATGATAGGTACAATGACTTTGGAGGCTGGGGCCTCTATAGGAACACATTTTCACGAAGATGATGAAGAGTGTTATGTAATTTTAAAAGGCAAGGGACGCTATGAAGATAACGATGGTTCTTTTCATGAAGTAAAAGCTGGAGACGTAACTCTGACATTTAGAGGTGAAAAACATAGCCTTGTAAATGTGGATAAAGATCCTTTGGTGTTTTTGGCCATAATCGTTAAATAGGGAAAACAAACAATAGAAGCCAAAGAGAAGGTTTTCACAAGCGAGCCTCCTCTTTGGCTTCTTCTATTTCTTTTTGAACCACGTTGTAAAAAGAGCGTTTCTTTCTTTTTGTATAACTCCATCGACAAGTGATTTAACACCAGGTGAGACATCTTTAGGCATCATTACACCAAAATGTTCTCTTGCAAGTTGAGTGCCGATTTGAATCAACGATGGTATTTTTGATGCATATTCAAGGTAAACTGGTGTCTCTAAGATACATGCATCTATTTTTTTATGTGTAAGCTGGTTAATTATTTCATCCCATGTAGGAAGACTTAATATTCTGCTTTCTGTTAAGGTCTTTCGACCTACGACTTCTCCGGTTTTCCCTTTTAGTACACCTACGGATCGTCCTTTCAAATCGGAAAGTCCAGAAAGATGTTTTTCTTCTAATGACGCTGCCAGTTGCCCACTTGCGACATACCACACGGAGAAAGTAACAAAAGCTGCTCGTTCAGGAGTTTTCGTAACAGGCGAAATGATTAAATCACAATTGGGCCAAGGTCTATCTTTCCAAATGCCTGTGATGGTTTGCTCCTCACCATTTCCCCATTCTAACGGAACAATTTTAAGGTTTACTCCGAGTTTTGTTGCAATGGCGTGCGCCAAATCTACGTCGAGTCCTCTAACAGTTTCACCATTCCAAAAATGGAAACGTCCCCAATCTGAATGATCTATTCCTACAGAGAGGTATCCTGTTTCTCTGATTCTATCGATACGGGTATTTGTTGTACTGCTGAAAGCAACTAAGGAATGTTTTTGAAGGGATGATGCTTTTTTTTCAAGAACTGCAAGGTGTTCTGTGCTCGCAGCGACAGTTGTTGTTTGCTCTTGAATTGATGTGTTAATTGAAAAAAGTTTATTCGACTGATCAATTACTAGCTCTGTCGTCTGTCCAATAGCGTCAGAAACGTTTTCTATTGATGCTACTTGTTCTTGAACAAAACAACTGGCACTTGACAGTTTTTGTAAAATTTCTGTTACTTCGTTAAGCATATGATCAAGACCATCTCGACTTTTTTGCGACTGCGTTTGAGCATCCTGAACAGCACTTTCTGCCGTGTTGATTTTGCTGTATCCGTCTTGTGCGGAGTTTTGAATAGCCTGAGCTAATTTCCCTATTTGTGTAGCTGCTTTTGCAGATTCTTCTGCTAATTTTCTTACTTCATCTGCAACAACGGCAAAACCTCGGCCGGCTTCCCCAGCTCTTGCTGCTTCTATAGCTGCGTTGAGGGCCAATAGATTGGTTTGATCTGCAACTCCTGAGATAGCTTTGACAATATTACCAATGTTTTCGCTAACGGAGAGCATTTGTTTTATAGCTTCAGCTACAGAGGCAGTTGCATCAACTACGGCGAGTATTGTTGTTTCTGATCGAGAGGTGAGCGTTCTATTTTCTTCAGCGAGATGGCGTATCGTTTCCCCCTGGGTTGCCATATCAGTTATAAGGGTTGCTGTTTGACGAGATGCTTCTGTCATTTCTTTCAGTTGTTGGTCAGATTCCTGAGCTAGCGCTCCCAGTTCTTTAGCTCCTTGAGCGAGTCCATTAGCATTTTCAGATATGACATCCATTGAAGCTGCGTTATCTGTAATAAGAAGATTCATGTCCTCTGCAATAACATCGAGACTGGCTATTTCGTCCCTAGCTCTTTGTATAAATTCTTCTAAGAGGTCTTTTCGGTCCCTCTCTTGATGTGAAGAAGATTTGAGGGCCGGAAGGGAGTTGCCAGCTGTTTCGGTTTTCCAGAATCGCGAAAAGAAAGATTGGTGACCGGTAGACATGCCTTTTCCCTCCAAAATAAATTAAGTACACAATTAATCATTATATCATAGACCAATAAAAAAAGGAGAACCCCAAGGATTCTCCTGTATCCTGCAACATTATAAATACGATACCGCAGGTTCCTTCTTTACTGGGAAATGGCATTAACCGGGCAAACCGAAACACAGCTGCCACACTCAATGCATGTATCTGCATCGACTTCAGCTTTACCATCAACCATAGAAATAGCTTCTACAGGGCAAGTCCCTACACATGTTTCGCAACCAACGCATGCATCTTTATCTACGACTGCTTTTGCCATCATGTATACCCCCTCTGTATTGAGATAAACCTCACAAGGCGGATTATATAATACTTTAATTGACAAGGCAACTTGTGCCCATTTTATGACCAGAAAATAGCTGGTGGATACTCTGGCTTAGGATCACGAGTGAGAAGATTTTCAAGTTCGTCTCGTGGAGAGGTTCCTTCATAGAGTAAACGGTATATTGCTTCAGCAATAGGGAGTTCAACATGATGCTCTTTGGCCAAATCAATAACGGCCCGGACAGTAAAAGCTCCTTCTGCGACTTGACCGAGGATTTGTTTAGCTTCATCAAGGGATTTGCCCTCTCCTAACAGCTTGCCGAGTCTGAAATTTCGAGAATGGAAGCTATAGCACGTAACTACCAAGTCACCGATACCGGCAAGTCCGGCCAATGTAAGTGGGTGGGCTCCCAATTTTGCTCCGAGTCTCATTATTTCCGCGAGCCCTCGACTGACAAGTGCCGCTGTGGCATTATCTCCAAGATTCATTGCTTTTCCTATTCCTGATGCAATTGCTATTACATTTTTTACAGCTCCTCCGATTTCTACTCCTGCTACATCATTGCCAGTATACACTCTAAAGCAAGGGGCATTAAATAAATTTTGCCAAGATTGTGCTGTTTCAAAAGAAGAAGAGGCTACAATTGTTGCAGTAGGGAGTCCTTTGATAACTTCTTCTGCGTGACTTGGACCGGAGAGTACAGCGTAAAGTGCATCTGGATAGAATTCTTTTACGATCTCACTAATAGGTTTAAGAGTTTTTATTTCTATCCCTTTTGCTACATTACATACTGAATATGGAGTGTTAAAATTTTTTAGGGATGAAAGTATTTCCCGTACTGATTGTGTCGGAATGGCCATGATCCAAAAAGATGATCGTGTGGCGGCTTCTTCCATATCCCATGTAGCATGAATATTCTGAGTCAAAGGTATATCTTTTAGATAGTCGGGGTTCATTTTATTTGTATTGATATATTCAGCTTGCTCCCGTCGTCGACACCATAAACAAATGTCATGCCCATTGTTGGCCAAGACATTGGCGAGGGCTGTTCCCCAGCTCCCAGCGCCGAAAAGAGATAGAGTTGCCACGCTGCATTCCTCCTTACTAAAATTTAAATTTTACTTAACGATCTTTTCTGTAGTAATGTTAGAATATAAAGTATAAACTGAAATAAAATAACCACCTTGGAGGTAGTCTTTTGCAAGATTGGTGGGGCGGAATCCTTTTTCTTCTAGCTTCAGCTGCAGGTCTTTTTTTAGGGAAAGGAACTTTGTATTCTTTATGTCTTTTCCCAGCAGTCCTCCTTCTTTTATTCCCTGCTGTTTCTATATACGGGACAAAAAGAGCAGCTGGGATAATGTTTCTGTTTGCTTCTATATCACTCCCTGCTTATGTTGTTTTAGACGTTTTCCCTTTACAAGCAGCTCTTCCATTATATGCCATGATTTTTTCTATGTACGGCATTACAGAATATCTGAAACGGAAATTATCGAGAAAAGCTTCTGTCTTTCTTGATTGCATAAAGCAGGTTGGTTCCACTTCATCTGTAGAAGAGGCGTGTGTTCCTGCCCTGCAACTAGTTCGCCGTCTTCTGCCTGATTGTGCTCCTGCTATTGCTCTTTACGATGAAAAAAATAAGTTTTTTCGATTAATGAGTGGGCATGATGAGTACACAGGAGAAGGGGTTGATCCCAATGGAACTCTTCCCCTTGGAGACAATATTTGTTCCAGAGTGTTTTTGTCAAGTAAACCGATAGTTGTAGATGATGTAAGGGTAAATCCACTTTATAAGGAAGGATTACCTGGTGCTCGTTCAGAATTGACTGTACCTATTGTTTGGCGAGGTGAAAAAAATGGCGTTATTAATGTGGAATCACGAAAGTTAGGACGGTTTTCTTCTAGCGATGTAAATAACTTACAATTTTTTGCAGCTATTTTAGGAGAAATTTTCTCGCATTTAATGGCGGAACAGAAATTGGAGAATAACATTAAAGAGCTCGAGCAAACGAATAGAGCATATCTTTCTGCGCAGAGAGCTTTATCTTGTGCTCTTGATGTAACACGTGAGCAGAAGACGAATCTAGAGCTTTTGATTAAGAAATTTCGGGATCTTTTCGATATAGTACAAGGGATGTCATATTGTCACTCCGTTGAAGAATTATTTCCTTTTGTCTCACAGCAACTTTCGCAGAGATTGGGATATAAAAATGTATATGTATTTTCTCGTCGAAGCTTTTCTAAAGAAATGTCCCTTCAGTCGTGGGTTGGGAAACTTCCTGAAGAATGTAAAAATATAAAAGGTCTTAAACGGGGTATTTTAACTTACGTTTTAGAAACAGGGAAACCTTATCTGGCGACAGATGTTTCTAAAGACGCTCTTTACGTTAATCTCGATAATGATGTTCGCTCAGAACTTATTATCCCTGTGCTTTCTAGCAATGGAACCTGGGGAGCAATTGCTGTCGATGATGACAAAATTGGTGGAATTACCCATCAAGACCAGGAGTTTTTAGGTGTTATAGCTACTCATTTAGCACTTGAGTTGGAAAATATAGAATCTTTCAGATGTCTTAATCTTGAAGTTAATCGTTTAAAGGCTCTTCTTGATATAGTTCAGTCTCTTTCCAATGAAAAGGCGAGTTTTAAACAAGTTTCTAATCATGTCATGAGAATGTTGACTTCTGTTTTTAGTTATGAGAAAGTAACAATTTTTGCTGTAGAAAAGAAAGAGGTAGAGCCTCCGTTCCTTAGGGCTTTAGCCTCTAATTTTGTGGGCATGTCTGATCTAGACCATTTTTCAGAAAGGCTTCATGATATTGGAGGTGGTCAGGTTGCTCGATGTGTAGAGCTAGAGCAGATTATTAATACACCGGATCTTAAAAAGTCTCCTTATTACGTTAATCTTTCTTCTAAAAATACGACATCCCAACTTGACGTTCCTATTATATTCGGAGGGGAAGTCTACGCTGTTATTTCAATAGAGAGGAATAGCCCCTTTGAAAAAAGCGATGAAGACTTTTTTATGATTCTTTCTCGTCATTTGGGAGCTCTTTTAGCTTTGCAGAAAATTTTCGAAGATATGAAAAGAAAGGCACTTGTTGATGATTTAACTCAACTTTGGAATCGTCGTTTCCTTTCGATGCGCCTTGCAGAAGAGCAATCTCGGTACGAACGAAATGGTGAAGTGGTTAGTGTGGTTATGGTTGATATGGTTGATTTTAAGAAGATCAACGATACGTATGGTCATATTGCTGGAGATAAAGTTTTAAAAGTTTTTGCTTCTCTCTTGGGTGATTCTATTCGAGCTGGTGATATAGCTGGTAGATTTGGTGGAGACGAGTTCCTCTTGATATTACCAGGAACCAGCAAAGAACAGGCAATCTATCTTATAAAACGTTTGCAACGTAATCTTACACTACTTAGTATAAAAGGTGTTGAGAGTGAGATTTCTGCTGATTTTGGTATAGCAACTGTTCCGGAAGACTCTTTCTCTCTTCATGAAGCGTTGAAGATTGCTGATAACAGAATGTATGAAAGCAAGGAAGAGCGAAGACGTCTGAAGACAGACCGAAAGGAAGAATGAAACATTTATGGAAAATGGACGTTTACCAGTGAAATTACAAAAAGTACAAGAGAAGGTAAGTGAAACCCTTACGGAGAGTCTTGATTTCATAGCTTCACTTCGTGAAGATGAATTAGAGCACCTGCATGAAGTGAGGATGAAACGTGCCAGCTTGCAGAAAGAGTTAGAGGATGTCATTATTGCCTCTCAAAATGCTGAAGAAGAATATAGAAAATCAAGAATGGAGCTGATGGAAGCTTCCAGGTCCAACAATAAGCAGTGTGAGCAGGATGCTTATAATAGAGCAGCTCATCTTATGAAAATTAGAGGGGCTTTTGAAGAAAGAGAAAAAAGCCTTTGTCGGATGCGAGACGATCTTGATAGAGAAGAACGAAGAACTGAGAATTTCCTTGAACGTAGTGAACATGTTGCTAACCGCTTCAGGGTAGCTCTGGAATTTATTTCATCTAATATTGACGAAGCGTTGGGGGCAAGTGAAAATTACGATTTGAATAGTATGAAGATGGCATGTCAGTTAGCTGAAAGAGAGAGTCGGGCCTTGGCACGAGATTTGCATGATGGTCCAGTACAACGGTTTTCAAGTGCCGTATTACAACTAGAGACAGCCCAAGAGTATATTAAGGGTGGGGATATTAACGAGGCTGTTTCTGAGTTGGAAAAAACAAGAAATCAGATTCAGGAAGCTTTAGGTGATATTCGCGCTCTTCTTTTTCAACTTAACCCGACAGGGCTTTCAGAAGGCCTGGATTCAGCTCTTGATCGTTTGGCAAAACAGGTTTGGAGTTCCGGAGGACCAGAGGTTTGTGTTCGTATTGAGGGAGATCAACGTAAAGTTCCCCTTTCATTTAGAAGACCTATTTTCAAAATTATCCATCAAGCTGTTGCTAATGCGTTTCTTCACGGAAAAGCCAGAGAGGTTTCTGTTCGAATCGATATATTAAATGATGTTATGAGGGTTCGTATTTCAGATGATGGTAGAGGCTTTGATGTAAAAAAAGAACGAATGCAAGCTGCTGAAAGAGGTTCATATGGTCTTATTAGCATGGAAGAAAGGGCAATGATGATCGGAGGAAATTTAAGAATTGAAAGTGAACCTGGTCGCGGAACGGCTATCCATTTAAGTGTTCCCCTTTCAATTTTTTCAGAGAAATAGTAAAGAAAAAACCCCGTTTGGGATATTTTCCCAAACGGGGTTTTATTTTACGTTAATATCAGCGAGGCATATAATTTTAGCTAGCTTTTTTTGAAGCTTTTTTTCGCTCTTGAGAATCAAGAATAGCTTTTCGTATTCTGATTGATTTAGGTGTTACTTCAACAAGTTCTTCATCAGCAATCCATTCCATGGCTTTTTCAAGAGACATTTTACGCGGTACATCAAGCTTAATTGTCATATCTTTTGTAGCCGAGCGATGGTTTGTCGCTTGTTTCTTTTTAGTCGGATTACACGGAAGATCCCCTGGTCTTGAGTTTTCCCCGACGATCATTCCCTCATATACAGGATCGCCAGGTTCTATAAAGAGAGTCCCTCGTTCTTGAAGGTTTTCAAGCTGGTAACTTGTAGCTTCTCCTGTATCAAGACTGACCATACTTCCACGATTGCGTGGTGAAATTTCTCCAGCCCATTCGCCATATCCAGTAAAAATGGTATTCATGATTCCCAGCCCTCTTGTATCCGTCAAAAATTCTCCTCGGTATCCGATAAGACCTCGAGTAGGAATTTGGAATACGAGACGTATAAGACCTGTTCGCGTATTTTCCATAGAAAGAAGTCTGGCTTTTCTTCTAGAGAGTTTTTCAAAAACAACTCCCTGATACTCTTCAGGAACGTCAATAGTAAGTTCTTCCATAGGTTCCAACAGGCGATCATTTTCATTTCGTGTAATTACTTCTGGTTTCGATACACAGAATTCCATTCCTTCCCGTCTCATTTCCTCTATGAGAATAGAAAGATGTAGCTCACCTCGTCCAGAAACCTTAAGACCGTCAGGACGTCCTATATCCTCTACGCGGAGAGCTACATTGACATGCATCTCTCTTTCAAGTCTTGCTTTTAATTGTCTGAGTGTAATGGGTTGTCCTTCTCGTCCTGAAAAGGGTCCGTTATTTATAAGGAAAAACATAGAAACAGTTGGTTCTTCTATAGCCAATGGCTGAAGAGTTTTGCCTTCAATCTCTGGCGAACAGAACGTATCTCCAATGTTGATTTCCTGTGGACCAGATATCCAGACAATGTCACCAGCAGATATCTCTTCAACTTCTTGGCGGTCAAGACCGCGAGTAATCCACATTTTGACGGATCGAGTCTCTTCTTTCCCGCAGACTTCCCATTCGCCACTTTTATTGGCGACATCTTTCCATTTTGTTGAGTAACGAATGAAGTCTTCTCCCTTTCGAAGCGTTCCTTGAAGAACTTTTCCACACCCAATACGGCCTGTATATTCATTCCATGCTAAGGTGCTAACCTGCATCAGAAAAGGGGAATGAGGATCGACATGCGGTGCAGGTACATAGTCAATTATTGTTTCGAAGAGAGCATTCATCCCTTCGTGAGGATCTTTTTCAAGATCTCTTACTGCCCAGCCATCAAGGCCGGAACCGTAAAGAATAGGGAAATCAACCTGTTCTTCTGTCGCTCCGAGTTCAATAAACAGATCAAATGTCTGATTTAATACAACTGTTGGATTCGCATTAGGCCGATCTATTTTGTTTATGAAAACTATGGGGCGAAGTCCCATAGCCAGAGCCCTCATAAGAACATAACGTGTTTGTGGCATTGGGCCTTCATTAGCATCTACTAATAAAAGGACAGAGTCAACCGTTGAAAGAATACGTTCCACTTCTCCTGAGAAATCGGCGTGGCCTGGGGTGTCGATAATATTTATAAGGTAATCTTTCCATTCTACGGTGCAGTGTTTGGCCCTTATGGTAATGCCTCGTTCCCTCTCTATTTCATTGCTATCCATTACTCTTTCTTCTACGTGTGCCCCTTTTCGGAATACTTGAGCGGATTTAAATATAGAGTCGATAAGTGTCGTTTTGCCATGATCGATATGTGCGATAATAGCGAGATTTCTAATCTTTTCTGCTTGAACCATTCATAACAACTCCCTGGAATATGCAGTTTCCTAAAAATAGCTTGAGACAAACGAACATAATACTCTAATTTCCAAAGAGTAGCAAGTCCAAGCTCTATGTTCTCTTTTGGTTAACAGCAAAAGAAGGTTATAAAAATACCTGTAGATAGAACTACGGAGTGAATTTAGAAAACTTAACGGTTATTTTTTAACTTTGATTCAAGAATTGAATGAATTTGTTCCCACGTAGGAATTCCTTCATAAATTTTTTCTCCTTCGAGTATCCATGCGGGAACATTTCCTTTAATATTATAGCGGACATTGTCGATAAGAGATAAGATGTTACGTGGATCGACCATCGTTATTTCTATTTCAGCTCTATAGTGTTCTTTAATTCGTGTAAGAAGAGGCCCTAAGGTTTCATATTGTCGTTCTTGTGGCGATGTAGCTTTTTCATCTTCACCGTAAGGTGTTCCGCCACAACAACCCACGGCAAATCGCCTTTGCTGTATTATGATTTTTAAGGTTTTAACCATTTAAATACCCCCTCTCTGTACATTTATTACATCATATCACTTTGATTATAAATGTGATAGAGGGCAAAATGTATGAAAAGGAAGGTCGTAAATGAAGGAACAGGCAATTCTTCAATCTATAGACGTCGATGATCATTTAGGCTTGCAACTTTGGTCCCGAGGAGCAGTCCCTCGTCTTGTTATATATAATAAAGGGAAAGATAGTGGCAAGACAGTGCGTTTCTCTTGGCTGGAAGGAGAGAATAAATCTATATCTCTCAAAAGAAAAGACGGGAAAATCGAAAAATATTCCCTTGCCCAGCTCTTGCCAGTTATTCAAGAGCTTCTCTCTACTGAAGCAGCAATAGTTCCTTTTAAAATGTTAGTTTGGAAAACAGCTCTCCTTTTCTCTGATTATCTTCATGAACCCAAAGTGCTCATATCTCGAGAAGATCGTGCCCTTTTATCTGAAGAAAAACGTCAAAGTCTCTGGCTTGCTGATATGGAGGAACAAATTTTTTCTCCCTCTTTTCCTCTTGCGAAAGAAGAGGCGCATCTTGAAGAAAAAATAGAAGGTATACATATAGGTGATGATCGCTCCGTTGTGGCTCTTCGGGCAAAGGGAATAACGAGACAGTTAGCTTCTTGCAATCCTGAACGCTGGTATCGCCATCTTTATTTTTCAGCAGTTGCGTTGCTTTTAGGTTTCTCTCTTTCAGAAGAAGTAGCGTCAGAACTTTCGGACCACCTTTGGCAGAGACCAACAACTACAGATGTCGATGTTTGGGGAAGTCTTCGTCAGCCTGCTCTTATAGCAAAAGAGATGAGTTCGCCCCTTTTGTCTTTTCAACAGAAAATAAAAGCTTTTACTCGTCATTGGGAGGTTGTTCAAGATATAACCAGAGAGGAAAATTACGATAGCGTTGATTTCCTTTTGAAGCAGGGGTATAAGCGAAAGAGAAGAGTTGATTTCCCCCAAAAGGCGTTAGGAGACGTCCCTTACACGGTGACAATATGTGAAAATGTTGAAGATGATTTAATTGCCTTTTGTCTCAAACCATTAATGGCAACAGCACGCCATAAAGAAGAGCGTATGTATAAAGTGAGTTTGAGCAACTTTGAAAAGGCCCTGGGTCATGATTCTGCTGGAAGTTCTCAAGACGAATTTTTTACTATAGCTTCCTTGGTAAAAGCTACAGATTTTAGCTTTTGGCTTAAGAATGTAAGACAAATTGTAGAGCCGGTGCTCTCTTCTCCGTTATAAGTTTTATAAATCAAACAGCCATGGCTTTTTTGTGGTACGATCAACTATTAACTCTTAGGAGGTGAAGAGTGAATGGTGGAGAAAAAGAGTGGTTGTGTTGTTCCTGCTGCTGTAACTGAGGAACATGAACACAAAAAAGATGCAGGCAAAGATTTAGCCATTGCAAAGGAGGAGAGCTCAATGACAATTATGGTTGGCAGAAAAGCTCCTGATTTTACTGCTCCAGCGTATCATAATGGAACATTTACATCCGTTAAATTGTCGGATTTTGCCGGGAAATGGGTTTTGCTTTGTTTCTATCCTGGAGATTTTACCTTTGTGTGAGCTACAGAAGTGTCAGCAGTTGCTGACAGATATGAGGAATTTAAAGAGTTGGGTGTTGAAGTTATTTCGATTAGTGTGGACAGTCAATTTGTACATAAAGTATGGAATGATACGGAGCTTTCAAAAATGGCAGATGGCGGAGTTCCATTCCATATGGCTTCAGATGGTGGAGGAAATATAGGAAGAGCTTATGGGGTGTATGATCCAGATGCTGGAGTAAATGTACGAGGCCGTTTTATTATAGATCCAGACGGTGTCATTCAGGCGATGGAAGTGCTTACTCCGCCTGTAGGACGTAATGTTGATGAAACAATACGACAGATTAAGGCTTTTCAATTGGTGAGAAAAACTGGTGGATCTCAGGTTACACCTTCTGGGTGGCAGCCTGGTGGAAAAGTTCTTGAGCCTGGAATTGATCTTGTTTCTAAGGTTTGGGAGAAATGGAATCCGCGAGACGTCTATAAAAAATAATATTATATAAAGACTAAGAAAGGGATGGGGAAAATTTTCCCCATCCCTTTCTTAGTCTTTATTGATTCGTATATTTAAATGTATTAACATTCTTTTATAGATATAAAAAGTAAAAATATATAAAAAAGATAAAATTGTTTGTTGCGGGGGATTGTCAATGGAAAAACTGCACGTAGGAACATGCTCGTGGAGTGATCGTTCTCTTTTAGAGAGTGGTTGGTACCCTCATTTTGTTTCAAATTCAGAAAATCGTCTCCGTTTTTATTCGGAAAGGTTTTCAACTGTTGAAGTAGATAGTACTTTTTATGCTCTTCCTCATGAATCATCTGTATATCGATGGGTTGTACAAACACCGCCAGGTTTTATTTTTAACATAAAGGCGTATGGCCTTTTTACATATCACAAGGTTTCATACAATAGTTTGCCCCAATGGATTCGTAACGAATTACCCCAACCTGTGCATGGTCAGCGAATACAGCATCAAAATGTTCCTTTCCCCCTTCGTCGTGCTTTATGGAAACAATTTGTTACTCTTGTAACGCCACTTCATCAGATGGGAAGGTTGGGGTACATCCTTTTTCAACTTCCACCATGGTTTAAATATTCTCGCCCAGCTTTAAAATATTTTGAGCGTTTGGCGGAGATAACTCCTCCTTTCAAAGTAGCAATAGAGGTTCGTCACCGAAGTTGGTTTAATAAGGGGCGAAATGATTTAGAAATCCTTTTGAGAGATAGTAATATGGCTTATGTTATCGTAGATGAGCCGCAGCTTTCATGGACGGTTCCCGCTGAAAGGCTTGTTACTGCGACGTGGGGAAGCGTCATACGTTTTCATGGCAGAAATGCAGAAATGTGGCAGAAGAAGGGAGCATCAGTACAAGAACGTTTTAGTTATCTTTATACAAACGAAGAGTTAACAGAATGGAAGGGATCTATAGAAAACATATCGCAAGATGTAGCTGTAACTTTTATAATGTTTAATAATTGTTATAAAGATTACGCTGTGCAAAATGCTTTGGAGATGCAACGTGTGCTTGGATTACGTTCATTTGTTCCCACTGCTGTCCAAAAAAAGCTAGATTTTAATGATGAAGATAAATAGACATGTAGAACAAGCGGGATTTTTCAAAAATATGCAATAACAGTAGAAAATGACTTGTTTTGCCCTTAAATAGTTCTTCAGAACCTTCCAGTGCCTGAGATGGGACTGTGAGGCTTTTGCGCTTTGCTAAAAACGAATATAGAATATAAATGTAATAAAAGGTCGTCGAAGGAGGGGATGGGAAAATAAGTGTAATGGAACCTTCTACGCACGAACAACTGAATAGCAATAAATCACAGGAAGAAATTCCTGTAATAATCCCACTAGGGAAAAGAGTCCGGCGAGCAATCCGGAACAAAAGAAAATGAAGAGGGGCATAGCGAAAAGGTATGTCCCTCTTACATTTTTTGTATTTTAGAGTGGAGCTGTATAGATAAAGTAAAGACCTGCAATAAGAATAAGAACACCGCAAATATAATTGACTCGTGTCAATGCCTTGGATTTTTCGTCCCATTTTAAAAACTTAGAAACAAAGTCTGTTGATGTTCCGGCTATGACAATAACTGAGCAGTGTCCAATAGCGTAAAAGGAGACAAGTAGAAGAGCAAATGGCAGATTTGTCGTTGCTGTTTTTATTGTTAGGGCCAAAAGCGGAGCAACGTATGCAAAACTACACGGCCCAAGGGCCAGTCCGGAAAGGACTCCAAGTATAAGTGCCCCCAGAAGTCCCTTGTTTTTGTTCGCTTTGATCTCTTTTTGCCCGAACCATGGAAGGGTAATAACATTTAAAAGATGGAGCCCTATGAGAAAGAAAACTCCAGCAACAAAGTAATTCGTATACAAACTAATGTCTGTCATTAAAATTCCGGTAGATGTGAGTACCATTCCGATAAGCGCCAAATTAACAAAAATCCCTGCTGAAAAAGCTAAAGAAATAGCAAAAGCACTCGCTCTTTTTGCAGTTCGTGTGCTTTCGATATACCCCACAACAAGAGGTATAGTAACAAGATTGCAAGGGCTCAGCAAAATGCTGAAAATGCCCCAAATAAAGGCGGCCATTAAAGCAAGCCCGCTTGATGCATGGAGGGTGCTGTAAATTGATTCAAATAGATGCAGCATTTTATTCTCCTTCTTGTTACTTCTTCTTTATTTGGATACCATATTCTTCTAACTTCTTAAGAATATCCTCTAAAGGCATAAAACCCACTTCTTTTCCTAAAATATTACCTTGTCCATCTTCAAAAACGAGAGTGGGGACGTATCGTACTTCATATTTTTTTGCCAATTCCGTATTTTGCATAACATTAATCTTCTTGACCTGAACGTATTCTCCGTATTGCAGTGTGAAATCGTCCAAAACCTTGGACATCTGAACACAGGCTGGTCACCCTGCTGCACTTATATCTATAATTAAAGGAAGAGTAGCAGGTACTTTTGCTATAGTCTCAGTCTGCACTTTCTCCACCTTTGTTCCGCGTAAATAAAATATTCCTGCTATTGCTAGAAGAAGTAAGGTAATGATTGTTATCTTACGTAACATAGAAAATAACACCTCCTTTTATGATGTCGATTATACGGGACTTTGGGTACCCGTCAAGAGTATGTTCGCAGAATAAAAGAAACGGAAGCGTGTAAAATTTGGTATGATACTTTAGAAAATTTTTTTGTAATGCATGGAGGCCTAACTATGAATTCAGAAAATCTCTATCTTTTAGCTCAAGAGAGGAAAGAACATCTTGTTGCCTTGAGACGAAATATCCACAAGCATCCAGAATTGGATTTTAACTGTGAAAATACGGCCCAGCTCGTGGAAAAAGAACTTGATGCTCTTGGAATCGAACACTATAGAGCTGCGAAAACAGGTGTTGTTGGAATTCTCCGAGGGCAAAAAAAGGGTAAAACTATTGCCTTCCGCGCTGATATGGATGCCTTACCTGTTTCTGAAAAAAATGAGGCTTCTTATGTTTCTGAAATTGAAGGGTGTATGCATGCATGTGGACATGACGTACATACAGCTTCTCTTCTTGGGGCGGCGTCTTTATTGACAGATTTTCGTGATAATTTGTCGGGAACTGTAAAATTCTTTTTTCAACCTGCTGAAGAGACAGATGGCGGAGCTTTGCCCATGATTGAAGAAAATGTAATGGACTCACCGAAGGTTGATGCCGTATTCGGACTTCATTGTGATCCCCAATTAGAAGCTGGAACTGTTGGCGTTGGGTATGGAAAATTCAGGGCTGCTTCTGATATGTTTCATATTATCATTCATGGAACGGGTAGTCATGGTGCTCAACCTCATCGTGGAATAGATGCAGTGGCCATTGGTTCCGAGATGGTTGCGTCTCTTCAGCAAGTTGTGAGCAGACGTTCTTCTCCTTTTGATCCAGTCGTTATTACCGTTGGTTCTTTTCATGCAGGTACAGCAGGTAATATTATTGCCGATAGAGCTGAAATGCGGGGTATTATTCGCACAATGGATCCTGACACACGCATATTTACCAGAGCCTTGGTTCGACGTATTGTACAGAATATTCCAGATGCTTTGGGAGCAATAGGTGAAATTAACTTTACTGAAGGTTATCCGAGTCTTATCAATGATGAAGAGATGACAAACCTCGTGGCAGAGTGTGGTCGTCAGCTACTTGGTGCGGCAAATGTCCAGGTTATGAAAGAACCTGAAATGGGTGTCGACGATTTTGCATATTTTCTTCAAAAAGCACCAGGAGCCTACTTCCTTTTAGGAACGGGAAATAAAGAGAAAGGGTTTACTCATCCGCTTCATAGCCCATACTTTGATGTCGATGAAAAATGTCTTCCAATAGGTGCTGCCATTTTGGCTGCAGTCGCTCTTCAATTCCTTAACTAAAAATAGAGGAGCGACTATAGTTGTCACCAAAAGAAATCAAAGAGCATGCCGATAGGGAATCCATAGAGTTTCTTATTGGCATATCTGCTATATAATTTTCGTTTAGCTTCATCCAAAGCTTGTGATGTTATTCCTGTCCGCATAGAAAGAGAGGCTTCCACAAAAGCAGACAATTTATCACATACCTCGATAATCTTTCCATCGACAGGATTAAATTCATTTTTGTTTAGAGAGTTTTCCATCTCCTCTGACAGAAATATTTGAGGTGAAGGTTGGTCGTTAGGCCAGATGCGATTGGAGAATTCGTTTTCAGTAAAATAACGAATTTCTCGTCTCCACCCAGAGGGAAGCAGCGGGTAAATTTTTTCTTCCATAGCTTGCTGCTCATATTCTTTAATGAGATCATCTAAACCTTCAACGGAGTTTTTTACAGGAGAAATAATGTCTCGTGTAAGTACTTCCGGAAGATCGTGAAAAAGGCCTCCGTAAAAGTTGTTATATTGTCTACGGGGGCATGCGCCTATTTCAATAGCGATAAAATATGAAAGTATGGCAACAATGAGAAGATGCCCCAGAACGGATGTTTGAGGAATTCTGGGAGTTTGAGCCCATCTCTTTTGAAAGCGGAGTTGTCCCACAAGAGCGGTGAAACCGTATATCCCTTTTTGTGTGTCCGGAAGCTCTCTATTCATTAGCATTGTCTGTACGGCCCTGAGATCGTTATGTTCTTCTATCTGTCTGTTTATTTCATCTCTTGTTGCATCTATGCCGTATAGTGGTTTGCTCCATTCATAAATGTAATCGAATTCCCACTTTGTTGCGAGATAGTGAGCAGCGCGAAGAATCTTGCGCTCTTTGTTTGATTCAGGATTATCTAAAAGATAGTGTTGAAAACGGTTAAAAAAGTCCGTAGAGAGGGCTTCTATGTCACTTCGTAGACGTTCTACCACCCATGAATTCAGCTTATATCTTTCACTTCTATGGGCCATGAGTTTATGAAAAACAGGAGGTTTAATATCCGTAAGAATAACACGATGTAGAAATTCAAAAATACCTCCTTCAATCAAAGTATGCCAGTCTATAGATGTTCCGTGATCTTCCTCTTCTCGGGCAATAACATAGGCAATGATCATTTTATGTGCTTGTTTGGCCAACTCTGTAAACTGCACCGGCCTTGGATGGTCATTCCATCTTTCGATACTTGCTGCGGAAAAAACTTTTTCGATTAATGAACGACTAATCATGCCGAATCTTATTCCTCCCGTCTAAATCATGATTGGCATACTATTAAGAATTATAACACCTCTTGAGAGAAGCTTAGAGCAAAGGTACAATTCTGTTGTATGCACGAGTTTTTATACAGGAGGGACTTTTATGAAAGCAATAATTCATGCCACTATTGAAACTATGACTGGTAAGCCCATTGAAAATGGAACTGTTCTTTTTAATGAATCAGAAATTGTAAGCGTAGGAGAAAGTTTGACTCTTCCTTCAGACGTTGAAATTATTGATGGAACAGGAATGTACGTTACTCCTGGGCTTATTGATGCACATACCCATCTTGGTGCTTTTATACAAGGTTATCCGGAGAGTATGTCAGATGGGAACGAAATGACAAATCCTCTTACGCCTCAATTGCGGATTCTTGATGCCATTTATCAGGATGATCCTGGTTTCAGCGAGGCTCTCTCTGGAGGAGTAACATGTGTTCAAATTTTACCTGGAAGCGCCAATGTTATTGGAGGAGAAGGAGCAATTGTCAAAACATGTGCAGATGTTGTTGATAGAATGGTTGTTCGCGCTCCTTCTGGGATGAAGGCTGCTCTTGGTGAAAACCCAGTGCGTGTGTATGGCGGAAAAACGAATATGCCTATGACACGTATGGCTAACGCTTCTTTAATGCGTCAGGCACTTAACGATGCTCATAATTATCAGGGGAAAAAAGAGCAAGCTGAAAAAAAGGGAGAATTTTTTGAAAAGAATCTTGGTATGGAAGCATTACTCCCAGTAATTAACAGAGAATTGCCTCTGCGCATACATTGCCATCGTTCTGATGATATTGCTACTGCAATTCGAATTGCAGAGGAATTTAATATTCTTTACACAATCGAACATTGTACAGAGGGGCATCTTATAGCATCTTATTTAGCTGAAAAAAATATTATGGCAGCAATTGGCCCCACTCTTACCGGTAAACCCAAGCTTGAGTTAAAGAATGCATCATGGCAGACTTTGACAACTTTATATAATGCTGGAGTCCATTTTTGCATCATAACAGACCATCCTGTAATTCCTATTGATCAGTTCTATGTATGTGCAGCTCTCGCTTTTAAAGCAGGGTTACCTCGAGATATTGCCTTGAAGGCTATTACTATTTTTGCAGCAGAACATTTAGGTATTGCAGACAAAGTAGGTACCCTCGAAAAAGGCAAAGATGCAGATATCGTTTTATGGGATGGAGATCCCCTTGATGTACGGTCTCATGTACTTAGAACGTTTATAGAGGGAAGAGAAGTTTATTCAAAAGAGTAAATAAAGATGAGGGCAGAAAAAATTATTTTTGCCCTCATCTTTATTTTAGGCTGATTGTAAGACTATCTTCCCAGCAAAGAATCCGGCGCCAAGACCGTTATCAATATTCATAACGGCAACGCCGGAAGCGCATGAATTTAACATTGTTAGAAGAGGGGCCATGCCTGCTAAATTAGCTCCATACCCTGTGCTTGTGGGAACTCCGACGACAGGACATGATACAAGACCTGCGAGAACACTAGGGAGAGCACCTTCCATACCGGCTACAGCAACAATAGCTTTTGCTGACTGGAGGGTTTCTACATGGGCAAGAAGTCTGTGAAGACCTGCTATTCCCACATCGTAGAGTCGTTTCGGAACACATCCCATATATTCAGCCGTAACTGCTGCTTCTTCAGCAACAGGAACATCACTACTACCGGCAGTTACGACTACAAGCCCTGGCTTTTTTCCCATATCTCGACGTCTTATTCCAATCATACGAGCTTTTTCATGATATTGAGCATCCTCAAGAAGAGATTTTACAATGTCGAATTGATGTGTTGTTGCTCGTGAAAAAAGAACGTTTTCTTGTGTTTCCGAAAGAGCCTTAGCTATTTGTTGAAGTTGTTCGTCACTTTTGCCGGGACAGTAGACGATCTCAGCAAAGCCTTTACGCAGGGCTCTGTGTGTATCAAGTTTAACTTCTCCTAGATCTTGAAAGGGAAGGCTTTTTATTCTTTGAATAAATAGATTCTGATCTATGGCTCCATCCATGAGTTGACGTGTAAGGTTTCTAAGATCTCCGTCATTCATATTAATCACCAAAACTTTCTGTTAGGATGTAGAAATTGTACTTTATCAATAGAGGATAAAACAAGGAGGCGTATTATATGTCAGAGAAGGTATATCGTGCCTTTTCTTTTTTTCCGGAACATAATGGCAAAAAAGACCTGATGGTAGTTTGGGTTCCTCTTCGAGCTGAACGAATACGAGTTGCTCCTTATTCCATTTTACTTGATGATTATGATCATATCCCCAGAAACGTTCTTTCGCTTGCCAAGGGGTATTGCGATGAATTTTTTGGACTTGACGAACTTAATCTTTTTAAAATTTTTATGAAGGAAAAACGGGAGATAACAGTATTATACGATGAGTATGACCTCCCTCTTCAATGGCAAGATGGAGAGGGTAATCCTTCTTGTCCAATAAGATACTCGCCAAATTGGCAAAAAGTTTTTTCGGTAAAAGGAAATGAAGTTATAGATCTTCCTTTTGAAGTCGATGGATACAGTAAGAAATAAAATGTTTTAAAACAGGGGGAACCGGGGAGAGGGTGGTCTCCCCGGTTTCGTTGTTGGAGGACGGTTGGGGATGCCGCCCTCTCTATGCGTAATATCTTACTTGGTGGAGTAAGGCTTCATTGAGTCTTTATAAATGGTTCGAATAACTTCTTTTGATGCTGGTACAGGTGCAATCGCGAGCAACCCATCAAGGGACGGTGTTGTCATGGCCAATTCGGTGAGACGATCAAGGTCGTTCTCTGTATATCCTTCATCGGCAAGTTTAGATGTTACTCCCAGAGAGTAGAGCCATTTTTCTACGGAGAGGGCTACCTTTTCACCCTCTGCCGGAATTCCTTTTAATCCATCGACAACAGGGGCAAAAAGAGCGGCAAGTACTTCTGGCTGTGCCGGATAGATTTGTTTTAAAACGGCTGGAAGAAGCATAGCTAACCCCAAGCCGTGAGCTAAATCTGGTTTTACAGCAGAAAGAGGATGCTCAAGAGCATGAGTGAAATGAAGAAGCCCATTATCAAAACTTACACCTGCAATTAGAGATGCGTAGAGCAGGAAATAGCGGGCAGTTAAGTCTTCAGGATGTTGTAATGCCTGAGGAAGATATGTTGCAACAAGACGTACTGTTTCTTGAGCTAAAAGTATGGAGTAGGGGCTTGCTGCTGCCGATGTCGCTGCTTCCACAACGTGGTTGACTGCATCGATAGAGACGTAACGAGTCTGGTCTGGAGATAGACCAGTCATGAGAGCTGGATCATCAATAGCATACAACGGATAGATGCAATCGTAAGCAATCGCTGGCTTATATTCTTTTTCAGGAATACTCACTACGGCAAATCGGTCAACTTCTGTACCTGTTCCGTGGGTGAGGTTTATAGCAATAACAGGAGCGGCTTTTGTTGGCGCAAATTTCAACTCATATAAAGAACGAGCATTTTCTTGGGGATATTCCAGAAGTATAGCTGCGCTTTTACCTGCATCTATGGGGCTTCCACCGCCTATAGCTATAACTGCCTGTGCTCCAAAATCGCGTGCTATCTGTGTTGCTTCGTCTACAGCATCTGCTGTTGGGTTCGGTGTTATCTTATCGTAAAGTACATGTTCGATGCCATGCTTATTAAAAGCGTCGCTGACATAATTCCAGGCACCTGTTTTTTTATATGATCCGCGTCCTGTAACGCAGAGAACCTTTTTTATTCCCTGAGCAGAAAGAATTCCCATAATGTCATCAATTTTTCTAATAGCTCCAACGCCAAAATAGGCAGTTGTTTTTGTTCTAATCTCTCTAATCTCATTAATTGATATTTTATGATCCCACATGGTAGCGCCTCCTTGAGAATGTTATCTCAATCACTATCTCTTGAAAAAGAGCTTATCACTAGCAAAAATGGCTGTCAATGGGACCTAGGGCATATTTGGTATAAAAAATACATTATTCTCATGATAGGGAAAAGAGGGGCAGTTCGCATAAATACGAATGCCCCTTAATGTGTTAACGATATGAATTAAATTCTTTTTTGATTTCTTCTTGAAGTGTAGTATTAAGGATGAAACGCAAAGTTCCCTTTGCAAGAATTTCAGCTCCGGTTTTTAATGCTTGTTTGGCTTGTGGTGTTGTGACAGCTTTAGCAAAAGATCTCGTATGATGTGGTGTCGATACATCTGTAATTGCAAGGAGTGGTTGAAGAGCCGCACAGTGTTGGCTTACATTACCCATATCGCTGGATCCGCCTGGGCCAGGTGAGTTTATCGTGGCGACACCGCACTCTGTAAAAATCTCTCCCAGCATTTTTTCTGCTGCTTTATTGGGGCGCATCTCGTCAAAGCTGAATTCTACATTTCGCCAGTGTACAGTCGTTTCTGTTGCCAAAGCAGCTCCCTTGGCACAATTAAAGATCTTTTCTAAAACAACATTGAGATACTTCCTTTCAGGAGCTCTAAAATAAAATTTGGCACTGGCTTTGTCTGGAACAATATTAGGAGCATCTCCGCCGTGAGAAACGATTCCATGCATTCTTACACTTGGTTTGACATGTTGTCTGAGCATATCGATAGCATGGAAAAACAGTTGCACTCCATTAAGAGCATTGCGTCCCTCCCATGGAGCTCCTGCTGCATGAGCAGTTTGGCCGTCAAAGGTGAATTCGATGGCATCCATTGCTAATGATCGGTAATCTACGTAACTAGTAACATCGTTGCAGTGAATCATCATAGCCAAGTCAATAGAGTCAAAAACTCCTTCTTTTGCCAACGTTACCTTTGCTCCGTTTGTTTCTTCTGCAGGTGTACCAATAACAAAAACTTTTCCTGGCACATGGTCAAGAACAGGAGAAAGGGCAAGTCCGGCAAGTAATGACATACTTCCATGAAGGCAATGTCCACACGCATGACCTATTTCCGGCAAAGCATCATATTCAGCTAAAAGAGCTACTGAGGGGCCAGTATCTCCTTTTTCCGCACAGAAGGAAGTGGGAATATCGCAGTAGGGAAGCGTTGTTTTGTATCCACTTCCTTGAAGAAAATCGTGCATTCTTTTACTGGCTTCTACTTCTTGTTCTCCCAACTCTGGATGAGAGGCCATATAGAGGTTTAGCTCCCAGATAGAGTCGATGTATTTATCTATTGTGGTGTCGATGAGATTGAGATAATCAGTGTAGTTTTTCAAAAGAAAACCTCCTTTTTATTGTAACGAAATCCTATCACATATTTGCTCTATATTCTCCTTTTGATCTTCTCCCTATTTCACAGTAAAATTGTCACCGGCCAGTGATATTTTGTAAACTGGACACTCTTTATCTGGAGGCTAGTATGACGGAAATGGTGTTTCGGCTCGAAAATAGGATTATGAACAGGCTTCAAAAAGATTGGAATCAGCCTGTTCTCTGGTGGAATGATGAATGGTGGACTGGACGGAAATTAGCTGATCTCGCAGCTGTTTGTAAAGATAATCTCGAAAAGGGTGGATTTGGTAAAGGACATAGATTGGCGGTAATGATGCCAAATTCACCGATGGTTTTAGCCTTATCGCTAGCTGTGTGGTCTTTAGGCGGAGCTATTGTTCCGATAAATACAAGAGCTGGGGTTCCTACATCTATGGGAATTCTCAAACTTGTAGATCCCTTTGCTGTCATTCTTGGCACCGAGATGGATGATTTGCAACAAGCTCTTACTGATAATGGTTTCCCTTGGTATATATCTCCTCTCGACTCATCTTTGGGTTCTTTGGAAGGTCGACCTTCTCAAAGAGGAGATGAAGAATTAGCCGTTATATTTGCTACTTCTGGAACGACAGGTCTTCCTAAAGCAGTTCCTCTCTCTCATAAAAACCTTCTTCACAATGCCCTTACGGTTTTCAAGGAGTTAACAGAGTTGAGGGAAGGGGATATTTTTCTTAATGTTTTGCCTAATTTTCACTCTTTTGGTTTTACCGTCGCTGGTCTTATGCCTCTTTTGTGCGGAATGCTACAGACGATATTACCTTCTTTTCTACCGCCCCATAGGACGCTTGAGGCCATTAGCCATTCAAAAACAAATGTCCTCTTAGTTGTTCCGACCATGCTTACATTTCTTCTTTCTTCTATCGATCATGGTGCTCCCAAACCTGAAGGTTTAAAAGTTGTTATAAGTGGTGGAGATAGATTGAATGTGCAACTAGATTCACGAGTGAAAGAATACTTGGGAGTTGAGGTTCTTGAAGGGTACGGTCTTACTGAATGTTCGCCAGTTGTTTGTGTAAATCGCTCTTATGAAGAACGAAAGTTAGGAACGGTTGGTCCCTTCATTTCTGGTTATCAATGGCGCCTGATAAATGAATCAGGAGAAGACGTAACTTCTGCCGGTGAAGGTGTGCTTTGGGTTAAGGGAAATTCTGTAACTTCTCAATATTTCAGAGATCCTGACAAGTCTGCAGATCGCTTCCAAGAGGGGTGGTTTAACACGGGAGATTATGTACGTGTTGATTCTGATGGGTATGTTCAGATTCTTGACCGCGTAACAGATATTATTATTGTTGGTGGTTTTAATGTGTATCCTCAGGAAGTAGAAGCTATTTTGCAGACCCATCCAGCTATAGAACAGGCGATTGTTGTAGGAATTCCTCACCAAGTGAACGGAGAGGTTCCTAAGGCCTATGTGAAGAAAAAACAGGGAGAATCCTTGACCCCTCGTGAAGTTATAGATTTTTGTAAAAAACATCTAGCTCATTACAAAGTTCCGCGAAGTGTAGAGTTTATAGATGCTTTCCCTCTGTCAAGTACAGGGAAAGTTTTGCGTCGTATGTTAAAAAAAGAGGCAGCATCTAACGTATAAGCAGGTGCAAATACGTTTACATTGAATAAAGAAGAAAAGGGAAACTTTCAACAAGAAAGTTTCCCTTTTCCCTTTTATGTCGTTTACTTTTGTGTCTGTGATGTTCTTTAAAAAGCTCTGAATCCTACAACATCTTCACGAATCTTCATATAGCGTTTTTTGGTAATATCCATATGTCCTTTTTCCATATCTTTAAGCTTGTTAAACATAACAGCGGACTCTCCGCTGCTCTCTTTGGCGAGGCGTTCATAAAATTCCATCGCTCTCATTTCTGACAGATATGCAGCTCCAGCAATTCTGAGAAGAGATGTTACCTCACCAAAATCTTTTGTTTGAACTTTTAGTTCTGGGGAAACGACCATTTCTGGATCAATAGGACATTCTTCCCCATACATCTTAAAGTAAAGTTTCTTTAAATCTTCCTCGTGGCTATTTTCCCATTCTGCAAGTTCTAATAATTCCTTTTTTAAATGCTCTTCTGTGACATTATCGGCCCAAAGAGAGTAAAAGTTTTTCGCTTCGATTTCGGCGTGAATTCCATATTTGAGGGCATCTTTCATTTCAAAACATTCAGATGACATCTATATCCCTCCTGACACAATCGAAATATTATAATTTAAGTAAATTATACACTTATCGCATAGGTTCTACAATATAAGAGAAAGAGTCGACAATAGTGTATGATACAAATACCTGTATCAAGTATATGTGTAAAGGGAGGTTGCACTATGAAAAAAGAGTTGAGTTCTGTTGTCGTGACTAGTTCTATAGAAGCGGGAATTCGTAAGCGGATTGAAGCTCCCCTTCAAGATGTAGCTGAGGTTGTTTACCTTGAAGATTCAGATAGAGAGAGTCGGCGCGCCATTTTGAGAGAAGCAGATGTACTTCTTTCTTTCTTTTTTAATAAAGAGATTGAGAGAGGAGAGTATTCGCTTTTAGAAAATCTTCGACTTTTGCAGACGATCTCAACAGGTGTTGATTATCTTCCTTTTACGGATATTCCTCGGCATGTTGCTATTGCATGCAATGCAGGCGGATGGGCATATCAAATTGCTGAGCACGTTTTGTCTATGACCATGGCTTTGGCTCGACATCTGGTTCCTTTACATATGAAGCTTGCTTCTGGAGAATTTGATCAACGATCATTGTTTTTGAGAAATCTAAAGGGACTTACAGCAGGAATTATCGGATATGGCGGCATAGGCAGGCATACGGCTCATTTATT
Source organism: Aminobacterium thunnarium (assembly GCF_055390565.1). Taxonomy (NCBI): domain Bacteria; kingdom Thermotogati; phylum Synergistota; class Synergistia; order Synergistales; family Aminobacteriaceae; genus Aminobacterium; species Aminobacterium thunnarium. The sequence continues at coordinate 1,707,231 of NZ_AP042412.1, read as the reverse complement.
TAAAGCGTTAGGAATGAAAATTATGGCTATTAACACGAGTGGGAAGACGACAGATTCTGTTGATTATGTTGGTACATTACATTCTCTTCCTCATGTATTAGAGAATGCCGATGTTGTTGTCTTGACCCTCCCTCTTACGAAACAGACGAAAAATTTAATAGGTCGTGAGCAACTGTTAATAATGAAAAAAGATGCTATCCTTATTAATGTAGCAAGAGCTCCTCTCGTAGTTGAAAAGGATTTGTATGAACATTTGAAGCTTTTCCCAGAGTTTCAGGCCGGACTTGACGTCTGGTGGAACGAACCTACATGGGGGAGAGGTACATTTGAGATAAACTATCCTTTTTTCGACCTTCCTAATTTTCTAGGGTCTCCTCATAATTCAAATAATGTTATTGGTGCTATGGCCGATGCATGCCAGGTTGCGGCTGAGAATGTAGCTCTTTTCCTCAAGGGGGAATTGTGGCATGGTCAAATTAACCGCGCAGATTACGTTGATATGGAGTCGTTGACCGATATGTAGAAAGAGGCGATTTCGTGAGAAAAATAGTCAGCAGCCAGAATATTATTGGTTCCGTTCTGGTTCTTCTGGCTGGTGTTTTCTGGGGAACTTCGGGAACTGCTCAGGCCTTTGCACCTCTCGGAGCTTCCCCTTTCACAGTAGGAACAATACGAATTGCTGTGGGAGGCGGAATCCTTTTTTTGCTTTTGTTGCTGAGAAGAGGAATTTCTTGGATTAAAGGACCGTGGCTTCCGAAGCATATTTTACCTGCTGCTTTAGGTATGGCTGGTTTCCAGTTTTTTTTCTTCGCTGCAGTGAAACTCACCGGAGTTTCCGTAGGAACGATGGTTGCTATTGGGAGTGCCCCTTTATGGGCAGGTTTACTCGGCTATTTTGTCTATAAAGAACCACCGGAAAAGATGTGGTATTTCTCAACAATATTAGCGGTTGTCGGATGCTTCTTTTTAAGTATGGAAGGGGTGTCTTTTCAGGCAGAAGCCAGTTTTTTAGGCATTTTTATGGCCTTAGGCGCAGCTTTTTCTTATGCCGTGTGTGGTATTGGGCTCAAAGGTCTGAGGCTTTCTCACGGGCCTGTTGAAAGTGCTGCAATTACTCTTTGTGGCGGAGCTCTTTTTCTTATACCTCTTCTTTTCCTTTTTAATATTTCATGGCTTTCCGAATGGAAGGGGGTGGGGGTAGCTCTTCATCTTGGAATAGTTGCTACAGCTTTGCCATATGTTCTTTTCTCTATTGGTATTGCCTGGATACCAGTAGCGAAAGTTTACACACTTTCGCTAACAGAACCTTTGACAGCATGTTTATTGGGAGTTTTTCTTTTAGGAGAGCGGCTTTCAATGCTTTCTTTTTTTGGTATTTTCCTCATTTTTATTGGATTAGCTTTATTGTCACGTAAAAAATAAGTCTAATATTATTTGGAGGGATAGCCTATGAAATATGGAAGTATATCGCGCAAGATTGCGATAACTTTCATGCTGTTGATTTTTCTGATGGTACTTGTTGGATGGCTTAGTTTCCGATCACTCAATCAGTCGTCAGATGGACTGTACCAATATCAGTATTTAGCGACTATTAGCGATGAAAGTGCGCGCATACAACGAGATTTGATGGTTATGGCCACAACTGCGAATCGATATATAGAGTTTAGACGCATTGACGATCAAATTCAGTATAGAGATATTCAGTCTGAACTGCAAACTTCCCTTCCATTGTTAAAAGATAAACTCCAGTCGGAGGAGTTAAAACAGAAAACATCACAACTTTTATCCTATCTTTCTTCTTACGATGAAGCGTTTCAAACCGCCGTACAACTCAACGATGATCTTGACATACTTTCTCAGACAGGTTTTATCAGCCCCAGTGAAACAATGGAACAAGAGTTGACAGCAATGATGGTGGCTGCAGAAAAAAATCAGAACGCAAGTCTTTCTTATTATGCAGGGCTGGGGATTCGCAGCTTATTGCTTGCCAAGTCGGAAGGAGTTCGTTTTCTTCAGACGGGCGATCTTTCCTATATTGATAATCTCAAAAAAGAAATGGTCAATTTATCTGGATACCTTCCCCTTTTCGATATGATGGCCCTTGACGAGGAGTCTCGAAGCCATTTCGAAAATTTTGTGGAAGCACAAAAATTACTTGAAGAATCGATTTCGCCTCTTGTCAAAGTAGATGAGGAAAGGCGGTCAATCCGTTCAGAAAAAATGGAAAGTATTAGTTCTGAAATGAATGGAGCAATTTCTTCTCTTCGAGCACGTATTGAGAGTTTACAAAATGAGCTTGGTCCTCTTATTGCAGTAAAGAACAGTTCTGCACTTCGTTTTATTCTCATAACATCTTTATGTATGGTTATAGGAAGTCTTTTCGCTGGTTGGAAGCTTTCTTCGTCAATAACATCACCTTTAAAAAATGTTGTTTCTCTGGCTGAGTTAGGGGCTAATAAAAACTTTTCCTTTTCCAGGGAGGATTTTGCAATAAAAAGCCGTGATGAATTTGGACAGATGGCAGATGCGCTATCAGCGATGGTGGATTCTCTTCGTCAGGCTTTAACCGAAATTTGGGAAAATACAGATAACGCTACTCAAAGAGCAGAAAATTTAGCTGCCCTTTCTCAAGAGAGCACAGCATCAATGGAAGAAATTAAAAGTACTATAGAAGAGCTTACCTCTCTTTCTGAAGAGAGCGGTGTTGCTTTATCACAGGCGGAGCAGGCTGTGAAGAGCGTAGCAAGTAGCGCTGAAGAGTCAGCTCGTTCTTCTTTGGAAGCTGCTAAAACGTCGGAAGTCGCGTCAACTCTTTCCTCTGAAGCTGCAAGCAAAGTGGAAGAAGTTATTCTTTCTATTCAATCTGTAGGGGAAAATATGAAAAGCACAGAGCAGCAAATAGCAAAACTTGGTGTTTCCATTGAGGGGATATCAAATTTTGTTGGTGTGATAACAGGAATTGCAGATCAGACGAATCTTCTTTCTTTAAATGCGGCTATTGAAGCTGCACGTGCAGGAGAGGCGGGGCGAGGTTTTGCCGTTGTCGCAGATGAAGTTAGAAAATTGGCAGAGGAATCGGCAACTGCTGCACGGAATGTTGAGAGTCAGATTAAGCACCTTCAAAAGGATGCATCTTTATCAGTTCAATCTATTCAAGAGACAGGAGAAATAATGGCAGAAACGGTAAAAAGAGCTCGACATGCAAGAGAGGGTCTCACAGAAGCCTTGGGAGAAACTTCAAAAATTAATACTATAATTCAGTCTCTGGCCTCTTTGGCTGAAAATCAGGCGGTTTCAGGAGAAGAAATGAAAGAGTCTGTTGAGCAGGTTCTTTCCTCGGCTCTTCGTATCAGAGAAATGATTTCAACCATTCGTCAGGCTTCGGAAGAGACAGTTTCTGCTTCAGAAAGTGTTGCAAGGGAAGCCGAAGGTGTAAGCTGTGGTGCCGAATCAATTTCTGAGCTTCTTACTACTTTTGTTCTTGAATCGGATGAGAAACAAAGAGCTCTTCCTGAGAATGTGACTGTTCTGGAAGAGTAATATCATGCCGAAGCTTCGCAATTTGTTTTCGTTGCCCAAAGACTATAAGGTGATCATTGGTCTCAAGTTGAAGATTGCCGCTTGGATTATATATGATTTTTCCGCCTTCTCTAATAACGGCGATAACATTTGCTTCGTAAATTGAACGCAAAGGTGCTTCAGAGAGAGTCATTCCAGTCATGAAACTTCCTGAAGTGATATGCACTGTTCCAAAATCAAGATCAAGCTTTCTTGAAATATTGACCAGTTCGAGAAAATCTTCTACAGATGGCTGGAGAGAAGCTCGTACCATTGAAGCGGCGCCAGCCAAAACAGGGTTAATAACTTTGTCGGCGCCGGATCTATAGAGGACATTTACTGATCCGGCGTCATTTGCTCGCACTACAATTCGTATATTTGAGGCTAATGAACGAGCCGTAAGAACGGTGTAGACACTATCGGCATCGTCTCCGAGGGCAACAATCATTCCTTTGGAAACGGCGATTCCGGCTTTGTTCAAACACTCTTCATTTCTTGCATCGCCGTGAAGAACAAGCCATCCCTGTTCGCGTCCAGCCGATACTTTTTCTTCTTCTATCTCCAGCGCAACAAAGGTAATGTTGTCAGCTGAAAGAAAATGAGCAACTTCTGAGCCATAACGTCCTAATCCGCAAATAATCCAGTGATCTGAAAGTTGAGCCACTCGTCTGTCCCCTCCCTTACCTAAAAGAGCTACGATTTTTTCGCTCACTAAAAGCTGTGCCATATTCCCAAGTACATATCCTACAATTCCCATGCCAAGTAAAATTAAAGTGACAATAAATATTTTTTCTGCTCCAGAGAGACTTTCAGGAGCGCCGTATCCGACTGTAGAAAGTGTAATTATGGTGTAATAGAGAGAATCTATCCACGAAAGGTTTACTATAAAGTGCATACCTATAATGCCAAATACGATGATAAAACTAGTAATAAGGAGCATCGTAAAAACCTTTTTCCCTAAAGAATCCGACCAGAAATTCTTCTTCATTGTTATCCAACACTCCTCATTCCCGAGATTGTGTAAAATAGAAGCATATTACGAGAAGGCGGTGGATATTATGGCCTTATTGAAGGTTGCAACTTTTAACGTTAATTCAGTTCGAAGCAGAATGCATGTATTGACTAAGTGGCTTCATGATAACAGAGTGGATGTGCTATGTCTGCAAGAAACTAAAACTGAGGATCAGTTTTTCCCCGCTTCAGATTTTGAGAGTATAGGATATAACGCCTCTTTCAGAGGAGAAAAAGCCTATAACGGCGTTGCTCTTTTGAGCACCCATCCGATAGGAAATGCCCACTTTGGTTTTGAAGACGGCGAATCTCCCGATCCTGAAAGTCGTATAGTTCGAGGAACGATTTGCGGTGTCCATATTATCAATACGTATGTACCGCAGGGCAAAGCTATAGATCACCCTGATTATCTCTATAAGATGCGTTTTTTTGATCGCCTGAAAGCTCTCTTCGAGAGAGAATATTCTACTGATGAGAAAGTAGTTTGGCTTGGTGATATGAATGTTGCCCCTACAGATATTGATGTGACAAGTCCGGAGCGGAAGAGAGACCACGTTTGCTTTCATGAGGATATTAAGAAAAAGTTTGAAGAAGTAAAAGATTGGGGTTTCGTCGATATCTTTAGAAAATATAGGCCTGAAGAAGGGGAATTTTCATTTTTTGATTATCGGGTAAAAAATGCCCTTGAACGAAATATCGGATGGAGAATAGATCATATTCTTGCTACATCCTCCCTCGCTGATTGCTCTACAGATTGTTATGTAGACCGAGAGCCACGAGGTTGGGAAAAACCATCAGATCATACGCCTGTTGTAAGTGTTTTCGATATATAAACGAAGGAAACGAGAGGTGATCTCTTTATGTATCGTCCCTGCATCGGTATCGATCCTGAAACTGTAGATTGGCGTTTTCCTCCTTCCGTAGAGGCTATCGATTTTATTTCGGAAGGATGTCATCTTTATGGTGTCATCTATATTGCCCAGGGTGTGCCGCCTCACCCTACGATTTTGCTTCTTCACGGTTTTCCTGGAACGGAAAAAAACCTTGACCTTGCACAAATTTTAAGACGAGCAGGATTCAATACGATGGTTTTCTCTTATAGAGGCTGTTGGGGAAGTCAGGGTACCTATTCTTTTTCTCATGTTGTTGCCGATTCGGTTCATGCCGTTCGTTTTTTGCAGAGTGATTTCGCACAGAAGAACTATGGTGTAGACCCCGAACGGATTATTGTTTTCGGTCATAGTATGGGCGGCTTTGCTATGGCAAAAGTTGCTGATTTTATTTCTGATATTCGTGATTTTTGCTTTATTTCAGGCTGGAATCCAGGGTTAGATGCTAGAAACAGTCTAAATGATCCTGAAAGTCAGAAGAAATTGGATCTATTGCTTCAAGTATGTACCCCACCTCTTCAGGGGACAAACGAAGATATGTTATTGAAAGAGTTGCGTAATCATTTGCATGAATGGGATATTGTCAACTCTGCTCCTCATTTTAAGAAGCGTAATATTCTTGTGATAGGAGCAAAAAAAGATAATATTACCCCTTTGAGAACAAATCATCTTCCTTTTGTAGAAGCCTTGAAACGAACTACTCCGCAAGGTCTAAAGGAAATAATTATGGATACTGATCATGCTTACTCAGATAGTCGTGTTGCATTAGCTCGACATATTCTTGACTGGCTCGAATCTTTGGAATATTAGGGATACTAACAAACAAAAGAGATACTTTTAAGTGTCTCTTTTGTTTGTATATAAAAATATTCAATAGAAAAGATATTCAAAATATGATACAATCTCATATTATGGGAAATAATTCTTATTATATGAGACGAGGTGGAAGATTTAATGAAAGGAAAAGCTTCCCCTTCTTTTAAAAGTCTTGATCGGGCTCTTGCTATTCTTTCCTCATTTTCTTTTTCTCATCCACAACGAACAGCGTCGGAAATTGCTTTATGTACTTCTATCCCCAAATCGACAGTTCATCGCTTTCTTAAAGTTTTTGTAGAGCATGGTTTCTTGAAGGAAACAACATCTCCTGGCTACTTTGCGCCTGGCTTAAAACTTTTAGAGCTTGGAAGCATTGTCCATCATAGTTTGGATATTCGTCTCTGTGCGCAACCTATAATGGCTGCTCTTGCGAAAAAGGTGCATATAACGGTTCATTTAGTTATTCGAGATCGGGATGAAGGTGTATATGTTGAAAAAGTAGAACCTGAAGGTCAACATATTCATTATTCACATATTGGCAAAAGGATACCTCTATATTGCACTGCAGCCGGAAAAGTTCTTCTTTCTGAGTTGCCTGATTCTAAAATCTTAGAAATCATTGCCTTCCCTCTAATTTCCCTTACGCCATATACGATAAAAACAAAAGAAAAGTTTCTTCAAGAGATTGATAACGTAAGAAAAAGAGGGTGGGCCGAGGATAATCAAGAGCTTGAACTGGGATTGTGCTGTGTGGCGGTTCCTGTAAAAGATCATCTGGGAAAAATTGTGGCAGCAATGAGTTCCTCAGGGGTGGAGGGAGCTTTCACTTCTGAAGCAAAAAAAAGACTAGTTGAGGGGCTGCGTATAGCTTCTTTAGATGTTTCAAAACGACTTGGTTATCGAGAATAAAGTATATAAATAGCTAGAGGAGGCGGTTGATAGTGGCAAAGAAGAAAGGGCGACTGGATTTTGTAAAAATGAAAGCCAGTGGAGAAAAAGTGGCTTGGGTTACAGCCTATGATTTTCCGACAGCATCTTTTGTTGAACAGGCAGGAATGGATATGATTCTTGTGGGCGATTCTCTTGGTATGGTTGTTCTTGGATATGAAGGAACTATTCCTGTGACCATGGATGATTGTATTCGTCATTGTCAGGCTGTTCGTCGTGGAGCTCCAAATACTTTTTGTATCGGAGACATGCCTTTTTTGTCGTATCAGATTTCCGATGAGGATGCTGTTAGGAATGCTGGACGCTTCTTAAAAGAAGCGGATATGGATGCTGTAAAACTTGAGGGCGGACGACGAGTTTGGAGCCGAATAAAAGCTATAGCTGATGCTGGTATTTTAGTAATGGGGCACATTGGATTAACTCCACAAAGTTCTGGACAGCTTGGTGGGTTTAAGGCACAGGGACGAGATCCTGAAAGTGCTCGGGAGCTTATCAAAGATGCATTGGCTATACAAGAAGCTGGAGCTTACGCTCTCTTACTTGAGGCTGTTCCCCCAGAGCTGACGGCCTTTATAGCGAAGAAACTTACCATTCCCGTCTATTCTATTGGAGCTGGATTGCCTTGCGATGGTCAACTTTTGATTTGCGGCGATATGTTAGGGTTGTTTGAGGCATTCACGCCAAAATTTGTAAAGAAGTATGCTAATGTAGCGGCAGAGGAGATCAGAGCCTTTAAAGAATATGTTGAAGATGTGAAAACGGAGAAATTCCCGACAGACGATCATGTTTATCACATACTGTCTGGGAAAGAAGAAGAATTTAAGGTTATGCTTAAAGAATTTGAATAAAAATTAATTGTGCAACCGCTTGCATTAAGACTTTTTTCCTGATACACTTTCTCAGAACATCAGGGAGGTTCTGAGAAATGGTAAAAAGAGATGGTGTTATTTTGGGAAGAATAAAGAATCGTAACAAGGCCATGGGCCGTGAAAACGGCTTATGGCCTTGTTTTTTTGCTCTGTAAGGAAAAGGAGGATGGGGATGAATCTTATTGAAAAAGCGGTTGTCATGACAGAAGGAGATATGGAGCGAATTCTTCGGCGAATTGCCGTAGAAATTGTTGAGCGAAACAAAGGGCTTGAAGATGTTGTCCTTCTGGGGATTCAGCGACGAGGTGTATATTTGGCGGCACGTCTTCGAAGTATTCTTAAGGAAACAGAGGGAGTTAAGGTCCCAACTGGAGAACTTGACATAACGCTCTATCGTGATGACATTACAACTTTACAAGAACAACCCATCGTACATAGTACATCTATACCAATTGATATTGCAGGAAAGAAACTCATTCTTGTCGATGATGTTCTTTATACGGGAAGAACTATACGTGCAGCTCTGGATGCTCTCATGGATTTAGGGCGTCCGGATCGCGTTCAACTGGTTATTCTTGTGGATCGTGGACATCGTGAACTTCCTATACAGGCTGATTATACAGGTCGAACTGTTCCTACCTCTAAAACAGAGACAGTAGAAGTTCGAGTTAAAGAGTTTGATGGCGAAGATAAAGTAGTGATTTGTGAACGAAATGGGGGAGTAGAGTGATGCAGTGGAGACATAGGCATCTTATCTCGCTGGAGGATTGGACCAGAGAAGAGCTCGAGTTTTTCCTTGAACAGGCAGATTATATGGAAGAACTCATGAATCGTCCTATTAAAAAAGTTCCGGCGTTGCGTGGAAAACTGATTGTCAATTTCTTTTTTGAAAACTCGACGCGAACACGCGTATCTTTTGAACTTGCAGAAAAGATGCTTTCGGCTGATGTTGTCAATTGGTCGGCCTCTGGTTCAAGTGTCAGTAAAGGCGAGACTATGAGAGATACAGCCTGGACGCTTGAAGCTATGGGAGCAGATGCTGTAGTTATGCGCCATTCGGCAGTGGGAGCAGCAGATTATCTGGCACGCAAACTTCATAGGGCATCTGTCTTTAATGCAGGAGACGGAACAAATGGACATCCAACTCAGGCCCTTCTCGATCTCCACGCTGCCAGACAGCATCTTGGAAAATTGGAAGGCAGGAAAATGGCTATAGTTGGGGATGTGCTTCATAGCCGAGTTGCGCGAAGCGACATTCAGGCTTTCCGCAAAATGGGAGTTGAAGTTGTTCTTGCAGGACCAAGAACGTTAATGCCCCTGTGCCATGAAGAGCTCGGTGTTGCCTACGAGGCTGATCCGAAAAAAGCCGTATCAGGGTCTGATATGGTTTACCTCCTTAGAATACAAAAAGAACGCCAGGAAGAAGGGTTGATTCCTTCCATTGACGAATACCACAGACGATATGGAGCGACAGAAAAACTTATGGATTTAGCAAAACCTGATGCTATAGTAATGCATCCTGGCCCCATAAACAGAGAAGTTGAAATTGCTTCTTCCGTTGCTGATGGAGAGAAGAGCATTATTTTGAAACAGGTACGAAGCGGTGTGGCTGTTCGAATGGCCTTGCTTTACCTTTGCCTGGGAGGTGTACGCAATTGATTCTGTTTAAAAATGCCCGGATTTTCGATGGGAAAGAATTGCGAGAAGAGGTCTCCGATGTTTTTGTAGCGGGGAAAAAGATAGAAAAAATAGCAGAGACTATAGATGTAACTGATGATATGAAGGTTATTGACCTGGAGGGGAAAGTTCTTGCTCCAGGATTCATAGATTTACATGTACATTTTAGAGATCCAGGCTTCGAGTGGCGGGAAGATATAGAAAGCGGTTCTAAAGCCGCAGCAGCTGGAGGCTATACGACTGTTGTTACCATGCCTAATACTGATCCTGTAATTGATATTCCATCCCTTGTAGAATATATTGCTGAAAAGGGTCGTCGTGCCGGAGGCGCAAGAGTTTTGCCAGGAGCGTGTATAAGCCACAAGAGAAAAGGTGAGTATTTGGCAGAGCTAGGATTGCTTCGTGAGGCAGGAGCCGTTCTTTTCACAGACGATGGGGCTCCCGTCAAAACATCCAAACTTTTACGAACCGCCCTTCTCTATAGCCAGGATGTTGGTGCTATTATTATGGAGCATCCGGAAGAAGCTTCCTTAACGGAAAAAGGCCAGGTTAACGAAGGTAGAATCTCTGCCCTGAGCGGCCTAAAAGGATTTCCTCATTCTGCCGAATATATCGATATTGAACGGGGAATAGCTCTGTGCCGAGAAACAGGCGCTCCCATTCACTTCACTCATGTAAGTACGGCTCTTGCCTTTAAAGCTATCGCAGCGGCTAAAAAGGAAGGATTGCCTGTTACATGCGATGTTACACCTCATCATCTTTCTCTTGATGAAAACAACGTAATTGTCAGCCGATACCATGCTGTGTATAAAGTCAATCCTCCTCTTCGTAGTCGGGAAGACGTGAAAGCCGCTTGGGCTGCCATAGCTGATGGAACTATTGACGCTATTGTTACCGACCATGCTCCCTGGCACGAAAATGAGAAAGATCTTCCTTTTCAGGAAGCTCCTTTTGGCATAGCATCTCTTGAATGTTCAGTTGCCGTTGTTCTTGATACATGGTTGAAAATGGGGCAGCCAGTTTCTTTAGCAAGGGTTCTTGAACTCTTTACTTCTGGGCCGGCAGCCATACTTCCAGAAGAATGGCAAAAACTTGGACATATAGCAGAAGGTTTAATTGCAGATTTGACTGTTATCGATCTTGATGAATCGAAAGTTGTAGATGTTTCTACATGGAAAAGTAAAGCACGGATGACTCCATGGAATGGAGAAGTTTTAACAGGCTGGCCAGTTATGACCATTCTTGAGGGAAAAATTTTTGACAGAGGAGAAGATAATGGATCGAATAGATCATAATGCAACGGTTTTAAAAGTCAGTTCTGTAAGTTCCGAAGTTGCAGAAGTGGTTTTTCACTGTTCTTCCGTGGCTTCTTCAGCGAAACCAGGGCAGTTTGTTATGGTTCGTTTGCCAGGAATTCTCGATCCCTTATTAGGCCGTCCTTTTGCAATAGCCGCTACTGAAGCTGATACGATTACGGTACTCTTTCAGATAGTGGGAAAATTTACGAATCTTCTAGCTACTCTTCCTCCAGGAACAAAAGCGACATTGCGAGGACCAATAGGGAATGGATATCTAGAGAAGCCTTCAGGAAAGAAGATTCTTTTTGTAGCTGGTACATTAGGAGCTGCACCTCTCCTTTTTGCACTGCAGTGTTTTCCTGAACTTAAAAGCCATGAGTTTGTACTTGGAATTCCCGGCGAAGGCTGGGAGGGATTTGCAAGGTATGTAAAGGAAAAGACCTCTAATCTGAAAGTATGTTCCGATGATGGAACAATAGGTCTCAAAGGAAATGTCCTTGTCGCTTTGCCAGATAGACTCGAAAGAGATCAAGAAATATGGACATGTGGTCCATTTCCCATGTTGAAAGCCATTGCACAAAAATATAACGACCAGGGCGATCAGGTTAGAGTAAGCCTTGATATGAAGATGGCTTGTGGCATTGGGGGATGTTTAGGGTGTGTAATTACCACTGCAAAGGGACCTAAACGAGTATGTGTAGATGGTCCGTTTTTCTTGGCGGGGGAGGTTGACTGGAATGACGTGGAATAGATTAGCAGATACTCTGGCCGGCATAAATATAGAAACTCCAATCATTATTGCCTCAGGTGTCTGGCCGTATGACCTCCCTCTCTGGAGTCGTAAAAATCTCGATGGTGTGGGAGCTCTTTGCACAAAAGCTGTAAGTTATGAAGCCCGTCGTGGCAATAAAGGAATGCGGGTATGGGAAACATCGTGCGGTATGCTCAATAGCATAGGTCTTCAAAATACTGGAGTTTCTTCTTTCCTGAATGATTCTCTTCCCATGATTCACGAAGGCGGTATGCCTTTTTTAGTCAACGTCGTTATGGAAAATATAGAGGATACGCAAAAAACGTTATTAGCTCTTGCTGAAAGAAGTGACATTGTAAAGGGTGTGGAATTAAATATCTCGTGTCCTAATGTGGATGGCGATGGTATGGCTTGGGGCGTCCATCCTGAAAGTACTGCCGAAGCAGTAGCTGCAGCCAGATCGGTCTGGCCGGGTTCGCTGTTTGTTAAACTTACGCCTCAGGCTCACGATCCACAAAAAGTAGCGAGAGCTGCTGAAGATGCAGGGGCAGATGCCCTTGTCGTAGCGAATACGTGGCTTGGAATGGCTATAGATATTAATCGGCGGCAACCTGTCTTTAACAGAACCTTCGCCGGTTTTTCCGGGCCGGCTGTTTTTCCTCTTGCGCTGCGCTTGGTTTGGCAGGTTTGTGAAGCCGTTTCCATTCCTGTTATTGGGTGTGGTGGTGTTACTACGTGGCAAGACGCTTTATCTATGGTTCTTGCAGGAGCGAGCGCTGTAGAACTTGGAACGGCAATGTTCGTTCACTCTGATATCCCGTCCCTTATATGTAAAGGGCTGAATACCTATTTAATTGAACATGAGGTCAAACATCTTCGTGACCTTAAGGGGCAAGCCCGCGCTCAGAAAGGAGTTTTTTAGATGATAAACGAAGCCCAAAACAAGTTGATACTTGCTTTGGATGTAGAGAACCTAACTGAATGCCGTCAACTGCTTTCCGAGTTACAGGGAGAGCTAAAACACGTTAAAATCGGTCACCAGCTCTATGCAAAAGGCGGAATTCCTTTTTTAAAAGAGATAATGACTATGGACTATAAGGTCTTTCTCGACTTGAAACTTCATGATATCCCTAATACTGTTCGTATGGCTGTTGAAGCTTTAGCCGGAGAGGGAATATGGGCTTTGACTCTTCATGGTGCAGGTGGCAGAGCTATGCTGGAAGATGCTAAGGCTGGTAGAGACAAGGTCGGCGGTGAAATGAATCTTTTGGGAGTTACAGTTTTGACAAGTATGAATAACGAACTTTGGGAGGAAGTTACCCCTGGTTGCGCGATGTCTGATGCTCTGAAGGCCCGAGCTACAGTTTGCGCTGATGCAGAGATTGATGGCCTCGTCTGTTCTCCCCTTGACTTGCCCATCATAAATGAAACGAAAGGCAAAAATTTAATAAAAGTTGTTCCTGGCATTCGTCCTTCAGCAGGAGGGGATGATCAGGCTCGTACTGCAAATCCTAAAGGAGCCATTATGGCTGGGGCTGATTTTCTTGTTGTTGGCCGCCCAATTTTAAAAGCTCCTGATCGTTTGGCGGCGCTGCATACTATTGTGAATGAAATAAAGGAGGGGTTGCAATGGAAAGAGGATTAGTAGAAGAACGAATTCAAGAGATGATGAGAGATAGTGGAGCTCTTCTAGAAGGACATTTTCTCCTGACTTCAGGGTTACATAGTGCCAACTATATGCAATGCGCTCTCCTTTTACGTTTTCCTGCCTATGCAGCTTTTGCAGGTAAAGAGATAGCCCGATTGGTGGAAAAATTTCAGCCGACAGTAGTAATTTCACCAGCTATTGGAGGACTCATTATTGGTCATGAAGTGGCCAGGGCATTGGATGTTCCCTTCCTTTTCTGTGAGAGGGAAGAGGGGAAAATGAGCCTGAGGCGCTTTCCTTTTCCTGAAAAGGCAAAAGTGGTTGTCGTAGAAGATGTTATAACAACAGGTGGATCAGTGAAAGAAGTTGGAGAACTTATGGAGGAACACGGATCTCAATGGGTAGCAACAGCTTGTATTGTTGATAGAAGTGGTGGAAAACATATTCTTTCCCATGAACCTCTCTCTCTTTGGAATGTTTCTTTTCCTGTATATAGACCAGACGAATGTCCTATGTGTGCTAAAGAGATTCCTTTTAAGAAACCTGGGAGTCGGAAATAGAAAGATACCAGTTTGTTTGTTCAGCCCCTATAAAAGGGGCTTTTTCTTTTTTTTGATACTCGTTACAATAAAAAAATATTGAGTCAAAGGAAGATGTCAGTAATGAAAAAAAAGGTACTCATTATTTTGGTTTGTTTTGTAGGCATTTTTTTGTCGTTCATGTACTTTGTAGAGAAGAAGGAAGAAACTCTTTCTTTGTCTTCCGGCCCTGCTGGATCTGAGATACTGATGTCTCGTGTAGATAAAGCTCTAACCTTAGCGGATATAGTCATATCAGCGGGGGAATCTAACTTGAGTTCTCTTGATGATGAAGCTCGCCAAGATGTACAATCAATAATTAAGGAAGTGCAAAAAAAACGTCAGGAGCTTTTAGATGTGCGCATAAAAATATCTCCAGATTCCAACAATGAAATACTTCAAAAATTAGAGGAAAAGGTAGGTGCTCTTGAAACAGAACTGGAACCGCTTGTTCGTTGACTTTTGAAAAGGAGGTATTGGATTTGGAGCAAAAAATACTTGAAATTGCTCAAAGGACAAATGCAGTTTTGAAACAATATATGGCTATTCAAAATGAGCTCTTTAAACCTTCCCTTCGGAAAATGATCCGCCTTCCAGGAATTTATAAACCCATTGATTATTCCGGCAACTGTCAAAAACTTGAAGAAATCATATCTGAACTTGAGTGTATTAAAACATCTATACGGGATATTTCTCCAGACAATAAAACTGAAGATGGAAATTTTCTTATTCTTCAAAGAGCATATATAACAGGAATGCTTAAAGCTGTTGTCTGTGTCAAAGAGATTGCTGAAAAGCTTTATCAAAGAAGTACTGGTCATAAGGATTACACCCAGAAAGATTACAAGGAAGATATTGAAGTTTTTAAAAAGGCAGAACTTGAGTTTTTAGAAATAGGGTTGAAATTGAATGAAATGATTTATAAAAAATAGTTTAATGCATTCCAATTTTAAGTATATTGTATATTTCTAAGTTTTGTCTTGACACGAAATTAGCTTCTCTATATCCTTTTAGGTGTACAGGTTGTATATAACTTGTATGCAAGCTTTTTAAAACCATTGAGGGGGAAATCTCATGGTAAGGATGAAAAAAAAGGATATAGCGTATGAAGAAATAAAAAAGTTGATTCTCGATAAAGAGTATATGAAGTCCTATGATATTTCTGAAAACTCCCTTGCTGAAAAATTGAACATGAGTCGTACTCCTATCAGAGAAGCGTTACAACGCCTTCAGATGGAAGGTTTCATAGAAATTTTCCCTAACAGGGGCATTGTATTGCGAGATGTGACTCTTCTTGAAGCTAACGAAATATTTGATTTGCGTATGGCCATAGAAGAATTTGTCATAAAAAATGTTTTTCCTCTTTTAACAGATGAACATTTCAAGGAAATTGATCGAAATTTGTCATATCAGAAACTGGCAATGGAAAAAGACGACGTGGCAGAATATCTTAACTATGATCGTGATTTCCATGATTACTTCTTACATGTTTATTCCAACTCACTTATTATTTCTACCTCAAAACGAGTGCAAGATCGGTTTTTTTCTGTAGGTGTAAATGTTTTAAAAGGTCCAGGAACAGTTGAACGCTCATTTCGCCAACATTGCGATATTGTAGATGCCCTTCGCAAAAATGATCCGGTAATGGCGGCAGAAGCAATGCATTTACATATGCTTACAGGTAAAAAAAATTTGATGTCATAACCTCCTTATCTTTAGTTCCTTTATTTTTTACTGAAGCTCACACTCTCTTTGTACAAATATAAGGTATACATTTCAAGATATGTACATAAAAAACAAAAGACAGTATGTTTTAACTAAATTAATATAATCAGTTTAATTTGTAAAAGTTAAGAGGAGGGTTCCGTATGTGTGCAAAAGCGGTTCGGAGAGAACCTACTATTCCCATCGGTGACTTTGACAAAGAGACCCTTCATTTTTTCTTCGAAACGATGGTAAAAATCCGTCACTTTGAGGAAAAAGTTGAAGAGTTCTTTTTTGCAGGAGAGATACCAGGTTTTGTACATTTGTATATCGGAGAAGAGGCCGTTGCTACTGGGGTTATGGCTAATCTTAGAAAAACGGATTACATTCAAAGCACCCATAGAGGCCATGGACATACAATAGCCAAAGGTGCCGACCTGAATCGAATGATGGCTGAGATTTTTGGTAAAAAAACAGGTTATTGCAAAGGTAAGGGCGGTTCTATGCATATTGCAGATTTCAGTGTGGGTATGCTTGGCGCAAATGGCATTGTAGGTGGCGGTTTTACTCTTGCGACAGGTGCAGCTTTAGCTCAAAAAATGCAAAAAACAGATGGTGTTTCAGTTGTCTTTTTTGGAGATGGAGCATCGAACCGGGGGACATTCCACGAAGCAGCCAATATGGCGGCAGTCTGGAAGCTCCCGGTTCTTTTTGTCTGTGAAAATAACCAATGGGCCTCGACAACACCTTATAGAACAACTACTTCAGTTGAAGATATTGCTGATCGTGCACAAGGATACGATATGCCTGGAATTATTGTTGATGGCAACGATGTCTTTGCTGTATATGAAGCAGCTAAAGAACTTATAGAAAGAGCCCGCAAAGGAGAGGGGCCTGCCTTGCTTGAAGCAAAAACTTATCGCATCAAAGGTCACTTTGTTGGGGATCCTGAAAAGTATAGAACCAAAGAAGAGGTTCAGAAAGTTTTTGATGAAACAGATCCCATCCCTTGTTTTAAGGGAAAAGCAATTAAAGCTGGAGTCATGTCCGAAGAAGATTTTATTTCTCTTGAAGAAGCTGTTAAACAGGCAATCGAGGAAGCAGTTGATTTTGCTCGAAAATCCCCAGAGCCAGATGCTTCTGAACTTTTCGAAGATCTATATGTATAAGGCGGTGGATGACAATGAAAAACATTAGTTTTTCTCAAGCAACTTTGGAAGCTATGGATGAGGAAATGACCCGCGATGAAACCGTCTTTGTCATGGGCGAAGATATTGTCAGACAAGGGGGTATTTTTGGTCAGTTTAAAGGACTCCCTGCCAAGTTCGGTGCGGATCGTGTAAGAGATACTCCCATAACCGAAACAGCCATTGTTGGTGCTGCTGTAGGAGCCGCTCTTGCCGGCATGAGACCGATAGCAGACATGCACTTTGCAGACTTTATTGGCGTGTGTATGGATGAGGTCTTTAATCAGATGGCCAAGGTTCACTATATGTTTGGCGGCCAAAAGACCCTTCCAATGGTTCTTCGTGCACCAGACGGCTTAATAAACCAGGCGGCAGCTCAGCATTCGCAGAGTGTTGAGGCGTGGTTTCAGCATATTCCCGGACTAAAGGTTGTTATTCCATCTAATCCAGCTGACGCCAAGGGACTTTTGAAGTCTGCCATACGTGATGATAATCCTGTTATTTATTTCGAGCATAAGGCTCTTTTCAGTATGAAAGGAGACGTTCCTGAAGAGGAATATTTTACTCCTATCGGGAAAGCTAAAGTTGTAAAAGAGGGGACCGATGTGACTCTCGTTTCATATTCCTTAACAATGAATCTGGCTATTCAAGCGGCTTCGAAACTTGAGAAGGAAGGAATAAGCGTAGAGTTGATTGATCTTAGAACTATTTCACCTATAGATAAAGATACCATTTTGAATTCAGTAGCAAAAACCAGTCGTCTTGCCATAGCTCATGAGGCTGTAAAGCAGGGAGGAGTAGGGGGAGAAATTGCAGCTATTGTCGCGGAGGAAGGTATTGATTATCTTGATGCTCCAATAGTTCGTATTGGTGCTCCCTTTACGCCAATTGCTTTTGCTCGTCCATTGGAACAGGCTTACCGAATTACAGCAGACAAAATATGCGAAGCTGTTAAGAGAATGATGTAAGGAGAAGTATTGTGCAAGCTCTTTCTACAGGTTTATCTCAAATGATAGTGGCTCGTTTTGGTCCGGAGGAAGATATCTTTGAATCTTTGGAAGCCCTTTGCCGTGAAAAGAATATCGAATCAGGAAGTATTTGCACCATGATTGGCAGTCTTGAGAGTGCCACATTAGTTTGTGTAACAGAAGATTCCCCAGGGGGACAGGCTCATTACCTTGATCCGGTAGAAATTATTGGTCCTCTTGAATTTGTAGGTGCACAGGGAATTATTGGGAAAAACGAAGAGGGAGAATTGTCTATTCATCTACATGGAGTAGTGGCGGGTGAAGATATGCACCCCCTGGCGGGGCATATTGTTGATTCTGGACATAATAAGGTTTTAGCTACAGTTGAAGTTGTGATCAATGTTTTTTCCGATGTACAGATGTTGCGTTCTTTCGATGAGGAAACGAGATTTACTCTTTTTAAAGTTACTTCAAAGAACAATAAGTGATTGTTGTACTAGAAACAATAAGGCTAACTAGATATTAGCAGGGGGTGAAATAACCGAAAAAGGGGAAAAATGTGGTAGCGGTACAGGTTACAGAATTGAGGAATACCCATTACATCTCTAACAGGAGGGAAAAGAATGCGTAAACTGATTGCTGTTGTAACCTTGGTGGTTTTGATTTGTGGGCTTTCCATTCCTGCTCTTGCAGCTTATAAAGACGAATACAAAATGAGTGTTAACGTAGCAGCACAGAGTGCCTGGGGAAAGGGCGCAGGAAAATTTGCCGATCTCGTTGCTGAGAAATCAGGTGGAAAGATCAATGTTAAGGTTTACTATTCTGCACAGCTTATGGCTGGGAAACAGACTTCTGAGTTTATGATTGTTCGAAATGGAGCAGCTGATTTTGCTCTCTCTTCTACAATTAACTGGTCGCCTCAGGCAACAGAGTTAAACTTGTTTGCTCTTCCTTTCTTTATTTCAAGTCAGCCCGATCCCTATAAAGCTCTTGATGCAATAGAGGCGGGAAAAGCAGGTAAGATAATTTCTGATGCTCTTCAGAAAAAAGGAGTTACTGTTCTTGGATGGGGAGAAAATGGTTTCCGGGAGCTTACAAATGGCATTAAACCTATCGTAACCCCTGATGATATGGCTGGAATGAAAATACGCGTAGTAGGAAGCCCTCTCTATCTCGATATTTTCAAGGCTCTGGGTGCTAACCCCATCAATATGAACTGGGGAGAAGCAGTAACAGCATTCCAGCAGGGCGTTGTCGATGGTCAGGAGAACCCCGTTAACTCAGTTATCCTTCCTTATAAAGTATTTGAATTTCATAAATACCTTACAGATTGGCACTATGTTGTCGACCCACTTATGTACGCTGTAAACAATAAGATATGGTCATCTTTTAGCCCCGAAGATCAGAAAATGCTTATGGAGTGTGTTGAAGAGGCTTCCAAATATCAAAAGGCCCTTGCTCGGGTTGGTCTTGACGATGGCTCTTCAATAGCTTATCTCAAAGAAACGGGTGAACTTCCAGAGGTTACCGAACCATATAAATACCTTGAAGAGCAAGGTATGACCATAACGAAGTTAAGTGCCGATCAGGTTAATGTCTTTGTTGAGAAGACAAAATCTGTTTTCGATACATGGAAAGATAAGATTGGTAAAGATTTGGTAGAAGCCGCTGAACAGGATATGGCAACTGTAAAGTAACTGCTACGGTTTCAGAGTGAAAATGGCGGAGGAGGAAGACCCTTTTCCTCCTCTTTTTCGAAAAAGGAAGGGATTGTTGGCCTTATGCTGAAAAAAGTATGGAATCACTTTGAAGAGCTCGTTGGAGCGGCAATGTTGATGATTATGGTCAGCATAGCTTTTATCAATGTTGTCACTCGCTATTTTATAAAATACCCCCTCTCTTTTACTGAGGAAATTGAAGTCAACCTCTTTGTATGGCTTGTTATGTTGGGAACGTCTATGGCCTTTAAACAAGGAGCCAATTTAAGCATGACCTTCATATACGAAAGGTTGGCTCCAAAAGCGCGAAAAGTTTGTTTTATATGCTCCACAGCAGCAACCATTATGTTTTTCGCAGTTCTGGCTTATTACGGATATATTGAAGTTTTGGATGAGATTGCACTGGACGTAACCACAGAATCACTGGATATACCAGTCTGGATATATACCATAGCTACACCAATTTTTTCTGTGCTTATTATTGTACGTCTTTTACAGCATTCCATT
This sequence comes from Aminobacterium thunnarium, assembly GCF_055390565.1. Lineage (NCBI taxonomy): Bacteria > Thermotogati > Synergistota > Synergistia > Synergistales > Aminobacteriaceae > Aminobacterium > Aminobacterium thunnarium. Next base: position 1,687,103 of record NZ_AP042412.1, on the reverse strand, counting down.
CAAACATTCAGAAATCATCAGGTTTAAGGGGGGCTTATCATGTCTGAAATATTTAAAGACCCCGCATTATGGGCACTTATCATTTTTATAATACCTCTTTTATTGAGATTCCCTATAGCTGTTGCTCTTGGAGGGGCAGCTCTCTTCGTTTCATGGTTCTGGGGATTAGGGCATCAAATGATTTCCTACAATTTTTATGCAGGTATTGCAAAGTTCCCTCTTTTGGCTATTCCCTTCTTTATATTGGCAGGCGTCATTATGGAGAAAGCAGGGATTGCCGGACGAATAATTAATCTCATTAAGGAATTGGTCGGTTCTGTTACAGGCGGACTCGCCATTGCAACGGTTGGCGTTGCTACTTTCTGGGGGGCGGTAAGCGGTTCTGGTCCGGCAACAGTGGCAGCTCTTGGTCTGATTCTTATCCCAGGTATGGCTGCAGCCGGATATGATAAAGCATTTTCAGCTGCTGTTGTGTCAGTTTCTTCTGGTTTAGCTATAGTTATTCCACCGAGCATAGCATTTATTGTATATGGCGTTGTTACAGAGACATCTGTAAGTGCTCTTTTTGCCGCAGGAGTTTTCCCGGGAATTGTCGTTGCTCTGTTTATGATGCTTTTTGTCTACTTAATCAGTAAAAAACATGGCTATCGTGGTGAGGCAAGAGGAGGCAGAAAAGCTCTTGTGAGAGCATTTAAAGAATCACTATGGGGATTGTTGACTCCTGTAATTATTCTCGGCGGTATTTATGGGGGTATCTTTACTCCTACAGAAGCTGCTGCAGTGGCTGTCTTTTACGGTTTTTTTGTGGGAGTGTTCATTTATAAAACCATAACTCGTCGGGTTATGTACGATATTCTTGTCTCAAGTGTAATTTCAACAGCTGTTGTTATGATTGTTGTAACATGTGCAGGGTTATTTTCATGGGTTGGCGCCACTGTTGGTCTTATAGATAAAGCTGCCAATTTTCTCTTGACCCTTTCTGATAATCCACTGGTTATATTACTTCTCATCAACGTTATTTTGCTTTTAGCCGGAATGGTACTTGACGCTATTTCTATTTACTACGTTTTTTTGCCCATACTTATTCCTATTATGAGCCACTTCGGCTGGGACCCTATATGGTTTGGTGTTGTTATGACTGTCAATCTGGCTATTGGACAGGTTACTCCTCCTGTTGCCGTTAACCTGTACGTGGGAGCTAATATAAGTAATCTCACTATAGAAGAAATAAGCAAGCCGGCTATGCCCCTTGTCTTCGCCTCTATATTGGCCCTTATCGTCATTATGCTTTTCCCGTCACTTTCTACGTTCTTACCTAAGGCTTTTAATCTTTATTAAATAAGTTGGAAGGAGGTTTATTATGGCTACATTGGTTACAATGCCTAAATTGGGACTCACTATGAACAGTGGCTCTGTATCAGAATGGAAGAAGAAGGAAGGAGACGCTGTTGGTAAAGGTGAGATTCTGTTTGTAGCAGCAACAGATAAACTGACATTTGATGTAGAAGCTCCAGAAGAAGGCGTTTTATTGGCAACTCTTGTGGCACTAAATGAAGATGTAAAAGTGGGAGCGCCCTTGGCTGTGATTGGCGAAGAGGGAGAAGATTATATGTCTCTTCTCGGTGAAGTAGAGTCACAAAAGCCTCAGGAGACTCGGCAAGAAAATTCTTCCTCTTTTGATGTACATGCTGAGCAGGAAAAAAAGAGCGAGACAAAAGGTTTTATCAAAGCATCTCCTCTGGCGAAAAAAACGGCAAAAGATTTTGGAGTGGATATTTCTCTTGTAGAAGGAACCGGTCCGGAAGGTCGTATCGTTAAAAAAGACGTTATTGCCTTTGTTCAAAGTGTGTCTGTTTCTTCAAAAGTAAAGGCATCTCCTGTTGCAGAGCGTATGGCTGCCGATTTGGGAGTCAACCTTATCGACATAGAGAAGCAGGGACGTATTATGAAAGAAGATGTTATTTTTGCTTCTCAAGGCAAAACCGCAGCTTCTACTCCTGCTCGCTATGTTTTTCCCGCTGAAGATCGCCGTATTCCTTTAACAAATATGAGGAAGGTTATTGGAGAGAGAATGCTTCTTTCTACTACAACCATACCTACAGTGACCTACAACATGGAAGTGGATTTTTCTGCTCTTATTTCTTTAAGAAAGAATATAAAAGAAGCAGCTTTAAAACAAGATGTAAAAATTTCCTACAATCATATTTTAATGAAAATATGTGCCCAGGTCCTCACCGAATATCCTATGGCGAATGCGAGTCTTGATGGCCAGGAAATTATTCTACATGGCAATGTCAATATAGGTTTGGCAGTTGCTGTAGAGGGCGGTCTTGTCGTTCCCAACGTGAAGGCTGTTCAGGCAAAGTCTCTGTTGCAAATTGCTTCCGAAACAGATGATATGGTAGCTCGAACTCGAGAAAATCAGCTGGAACTTGAAGAGATGCAAGGTGGAACCTTTACTATTTCGAATTTGGGAATGTTCGGAATGCATAGCTTTACGCCAATTGTAAATCCTCCAGAGGCATGCATTTTGGCTGTGAATGCTATTGTTGATCGACCAATGGTGATAGACGGAGAAATTCAGGTTCGTCCTATTTCTATGTTATGTCTTACAGCTGATCATCGTCTCGTAGATGGTGCAGATGCAGCTAAATTTTTGGTCAGAGTTAAAGAACTTATAGAAAATCCCTACCTGCTGCTTTTGTAGGTACCAAGAGGAGGTTTGCAGCAGATTATGGCACATACAATAACAATGCCGAAACTGGGCTTAACGATGAATGAAGGAACAATTTCTGACGGGAAAAAACGTATAGTTGTTATAGGGGGTGGCCCGGGGGGCTATGTAGCCGCTATACGAGCTGCGCAATTGGGAGCTCATGTTACTGTTATTGAAAAAAAACGCCTTGGCGGAGTATGCCTAAATATTGGGTGTATTCCCACCAAAGTTTTGTTGCACACCGTTGAGCTATATACGGCCATTAAGGCAGGAGCTTCGTTGGGACTCATAGCTGACAATGTATCTGTTGATTGGAATACTTTGATGAAACGAAAAGAAGATGTAGTGAAGCAATTGACAGGCGGAGTTGGCATACTTCTGAAATCCAATGGAGTAGATGTAGTGGAAGGCGAGGCTGCTTTTGTTTCTCCAAGTGCAGTCCGTGTACAGTTAAATGCAGGTGGGGAAATGGTTGTGGAGGGTGATAATTTTATAGTGGCGACTGGTTCCGAACCTGTTATTCCGCCAATACCAGGTTTTGATCTTCCTGGTGTTATTACAAGCAATGAAGCGCTGAGTCTCGATGAGATTCCAACATCTATGGTCATTGTGGGGGGCGGAGTTATTGGCATGGAATTCGCTTCTATTTTTGCCTCTTTAGGTACAAAAGTGACTGTTGTGGAAATGTTACCTGACGTTCTTCCAAATATTGATGAAGAGCTGGCTCCGATAATAAAAGGGGTTTTAGGGCGTTTAGGTGTGGAATTCTATACATCTTCCAAGGTAACGAAAGTATGGTCAAGCAGTGATAGCCTTTCTGTTAGTGTAGAAAATATTGATGGCTCGTTAACGATTGAAGCAGCCAAAGTCCTCGTTTCTGTGGGTCGCCGCCCCGTAACGGGAAGTCTTGAGCTTGAAAAAGCGGGGGTAAAGACTGAGCGAGGTAGAATTTCAGTAGATAGCCACCTTTGCACAAGTGTAAGTCACATTTATGCAATCGGAGATTGTGCTTCTCCGATTATGCTTGCTCATGTTGCAACTCATGAAGGTCTAGTCGCCGCCGAAAATATAATGGGCGAAACAGTTATCATGAACTACAAAACAGTTCCAAGTGCTATTTACACATCTCCTGAGATTGCATCTGTTGGGCTTACAGAAAAACAAGCTATCGAGAAAGGGTACAAGATAAAAGTAGGACGTTTCCCATTGGTGAATAATGGAAAGTGCGTCATAATGAATGATATCGATGGCTTGGTGAAGTATGTTATAGATGAAAAATACAATGAAATACTCGGGGTTCATATTATAGGTCCGAGAGCGACGGATCTTATTGTGGAAGGCGCATTAGCTCTTCGACTGGAAGCAACAGCAGAAGAAATTATTTCAACGATTCATGCTCATCCCACAGTAGGAGAAGCTTTGGGAGAAGGAGCTTTAGCAGCTCTTAACAGGGCTCTTCATCTTCCTGCTACAAAATAGCAGAAAAGAAAGAAAAGAGCCGGAGGTAAAGATACATTCTCCGGCTCTTTTTATTGTGTTTTGCTCTAATTTTTATTCTTCTTCCAGGCGGAAGAGAGCATCTTTAAAGCATTCTGTTAAAGTGGGATGGGGGTGAATTGTTCTAGCGACTTCTTTCGCCTTCATCCCTTGAGCTACAGCAAGGGCTGCTTCACCTATGAGAGAAGATGCTTCTGGGCCCATAATATGAACTCCAAGTAAGCGATCATCATCTTTAGATGCTATTACCTTGACAAAACCGTCAGTATGATTCAGAGCTTGTGCCATACCGTTACCCAAGAAATAGGCTCTGGCGACTTTTATGGGAATATTTCGAGCTTCAGCCTCATCTTCGGTTATGCCGGCCACAGCAATTTCGGGATCGCAAAAAACACACCATGGAATATGATCGGGGTTGATAACATACTCTCGACCCAGAATATGTTCCACTGCGCTCAACGCGTGGTATTCAGCAAGATGAGCAAGCATCATTCCACCAGTGACATCTCCTATGGCGTATATTCCAGGAATATTAGTTTGCATATTTTTATCTACCCTGATGCCTTTCCTAGAGTATTCTATAGCGGTTTTTTCTAGCCCGAAACCATCGAGAATAGGAATCATGCTTGACGCCAGAATAAGACGATCACACTGGATATCAACAGGACCTTTAGGTGTAGAGCCATGAAGCTTAATGGATGTTTCTTCCTGAGTTGCCTTTTCCGGCGTAAAATAGTCGATCATCGTAATCTTCATTTTTTTAAGAGATTGGATAAGTTTCTTTTTTATGTCCTTATCAGATCGACGAAGAACCTGGTCGGAATGTTTGAGAATCGTAACGTTTTTCCCCATACGTTTCAGAAGAACTGCAAGCTCAACAGCTATGACGCCGGCTCCTACAACGGCTACGGATTCTACTTCATTGCATTCGGGATATTTCCACAGCTCGGGATAAGTAACAGCGTAATCTCCGGTAATGATGCCGGGAAGCGCCGATCCTTCAAAGTCCATAGAAAGGGAACGTGCTCCTGTTGCTATAATAAGATTTTTCCCTTCGATTTGCCGCAGGCCATCCTTAGTTTCTATAGAAATAATTTTAGTTTCGCCAGTGCTGGTGATTTCACCTGTTCCGCGTATAATTTCGACTCCTGACATTTTCATGAGAGTCGATATGCCATCGTGTAATTTTTCTACAATACGTTCCTTGTAATCCCACATCTCTTCAATGGAACCATGACCGCCCACTATTCTGGCAAAGTAGGCTTTCGTAGGAATACAACCACGATTCAGACAGGTACCGCCAAGACGGCTTTTTTCAATCATTACAACTTTCAGACCACTTTTAGCAGCTAATTCTGCGGCTTTGTTTCCTCCGGGCCCTCCACCTAAAACGATAACATCGTACATGCATCCACCTCCAATGTTACTCCTCTTCTGGAGTCCAACGTAAGACGGGTTTTCGAGCAGCTAGTGTTTCGTCAAGTCGAGAAACCACCGTTTTATAAGGAGCATCTTTAAAGGTTTCCGGATGTTCTTCAGCTTCATTTGCTACGGAAATCATAGCCTGTGTAAAAGCGTCTAGCTCCTCTTTGCTTTCACTCTCTGGAGGCTCTATCATAAGAGCTTCTTCGACAATGAGAGGGAAGTAGACTGTGGGTGGATGGAATCCGTAGTCGATAAGACGTTTAGCTATATCTAAAGTAGAGACTCCGTATTGGTTATGCTGTTTTTTGCCTGAGAGTACGAATTCGTGTTTGCAAATACGATCAAAATCAAGTATGTAGTGCTTTTTCAACAGGGCCTGCACATAGTTTGCGTTAAGAACTGCATTTTCTGCCGCAGATCGAAGACCTTCCGGTCCCATGGTGCGAATGTACGTATATGCCCGTACGAGAACGCCAAAGTTTCCGTAGAAAGAGCGTACTTTACCGATAGATAGCGGACGATCATAATCGAATTCGTATGTATCATCTTTCTTGATAATAAGTGGAGCGGGCAGGAAGGGGACGAGTTTTTCGCACACTCCTACAGGGCCTGCACCAGGGCCGCCACCTCCATGGGGAGTACTGAAGGATTTATGCAGATTAAGGTGAATTACATCAAATCCCATATCACCGGGACGTGTTTTTCCGAGAATGGCATTAGCGTTAGCCCCATCGTAGTACAAAAGTCCGCCGGCGTTATGAATGACATTGGCTATTTCAAGAATCTCTTCCTCAAATAGGCCAAGGGTGTTTGGATTTGTGAGCATAATGCCAGCAATTTCGTCTGACATGAGAGCCTTCAAAGCTTCAAGATCCACATTGCCTCGTTCATTGGATTTTACTTCTACAACTTCAAAGCCAGCAACAGATGAAGATGCTGGGTTTGTACCGTGGGCTGTGTCAGGCACGATCATTTTAGTTCGTTTCGTATCGCTTCTGTTCTCATGATATGCCTTAATGATCATTATTCCGGTGAGCTCTCCATGAGCTCCTGCTGCCGGTTGAAGCGATACTGCTTTCATTCCGGTTATTTCCGCCAGCATTTCAGAGAGTTCATACATGAGAGCCAAAGCTCCTTGAACTGTTGTCGGATCTTGCAATGGATGGATTCCTGTAAATCCAGCCAGCTTTGCCATATCCTCGTTTAATTTCGGGTTATATTTCATCGTGCATGAACCGAGAGGATAGAGGCCTTCATCTACAGCGAAGTTCAGTTGAGAGAGACGAGTAAAGTGACGAACAACATCTACTTCACTTACTTCTGGCAATTCAGCTTTATCTTTTCTGAGCATGCCTTCAGGAATCAGACTCTCCAGCTTCTCGCAAGGCACATCTATTTCAGGAAGAGAGTATCCTTTTCTTCCTGGTACGCTTGTTTCAAAAATAGGAGGCACAAGTCGAATCATGCCTGATCCCCCCTTGCTATTTTGACAAAACGTTGAATCTCTTCCTGCGTACGTTTCTCTGTAACAGCAACGAGCCAGCCATTTTTCAGATCTGGATAGTGACAGGAGAGATCGAAACCGCCGATGATCCCCTCTTTGAAAAGTCGTTTATTTAATAACGTGGGGTCTTCTTCTGATGTGACAACAAATTCTCTGAAGAAGGGGGTATCAAAGGTAGCTTTGAATTTACTCGTCTCAGTAAGAAGTTTTTTCGTGTAGAACGCTTTCTGAAGAGATGTTTCGGCAACCTCTCGCAATCCTTCTTTTCCCATGAGAGTCATATAAATTGTCGCCATAACAAGATTAAGGTTTTGGTTAGAACAGATATTTGATGTTGCTTTCTCACGTCGAATATGTTGTTCTCGTGCCTGAAGTGTGAGGACGTAACCAGTATTGCCATTTCTGTCTACAGTTTGTCCCACAATTCTTCCCGGCATTTTTCGCATGTATTTTTTGGTTACGGCGAAGAATCCAAATCCAGGGCCGCCAAAATTCATAGTATTACCCATAGGTTGCCCGTCACCAATAACTATATCTGCACCATATTTTACTGGAGGTTCCAAAATGGCCAGAGCCATGAGGTCTGTAGCAACAACAAAAAGAGCTCCGGCATTTTTTGTAATTTCTCCTATTGTTTCAAGATCTTCTAGTGTTCCAAAGAAGTTTGGATTTTGAACGATGACAGCCGCTGTTTCTGATGAGAGTTCTTGTTTCAATTCGTCTATGTCGAGGCGTCCGTCTTTAAAACCTATTTCTTTAACAGTTAAATGTTGATAGGGTGCATAGCTTTCGAGAACGATTCTGCTTTCAGGGTGAACAGAACGGGCAACGAGAATTTCATTTCTTTTGGTGGCAGTGCCAGCCATGAATGCAGCTTCTGCCATAGCAGATGCCCCATCGTACATAGAAGCATTCGATACGTCCATACCAGTTAGTTCACATATCATTGTCTGGTATTCGAAAATAGTCTGAAGGGTTCCCTGGCTTACTTCAGGCTGGTAGGGTGTGTAACTTGTTACAAATTCCTGCCGGCTTGCAAGATGATTAACGACAGTAGGAATAAAATGGTCGTATATGCCTGCCCCTAAGAAGAAGGTATATTTATCAGCACTGGCATTTCTGGCAGCCATGGAAGAAATTTCTTTGCTTAGTTCCATCTCGGAAAGAGCAGCAGGAATGTGCAAATCTCGTGACAACAGTATAGACTCCGGAATATCGGCAAAAAGATCTTTAATTGAAGATAGACCGATAGTCTGGAGCATTTCCTTTTGCTGTTTCTCAGTGTTCGGAATATAACGTGCCATGAGTTTATGCCCCCTCTTTTGTTTCGAGGCTGTCACACAGCTTCTCATAAGCCTCCCAGTCAAGTAAATTATCAAGTTCTGATGTATCGGACATTTCAATAATGGTAATCCAGTTGGTGTATGCATCTTCATTAAGGAGTTCAGGAGAATCTTCCAGCTCTGTATTGTTTTCGGTTACAGTACCACTTATGGGAGCGTAGACATCATTGGCTCCTTTTACTGACTCGACAACGCAAAGATCGCTACCTGCAGAATAATCAGAGCCTTCTTCTGGAAGCTCAACGTAAACAATATCGCCCATAGCATGCTGGGCATAGTCGGTTATACCAATACGAGCTTTTCCGTTTTCTACTTTCACCCATTCGTGACTTTCTGTGTACTTAATATCTTTCAATACCTTTGCCATAATTAATTACCTCCTTTTCTCTTTTTAACGTTTGTAATGTTTTTGATAGAAGGGTCTTTTTACTTTTTTAGCTTTCTTTTCTTTCCCGTGAATAACAATAATCATTTCCTCTTCGTTGACGAATGGAGCCTCTACAAGAGCGGATGCAATGCTCTTATCAAGACTTGGAGAGAAGCCTCCAGTTGTTACTCTTCCCACAGTTCTACCCTGAGCTTTCACTTCGTATTGCTCTCTCGGGATTCCTTTATCAATCATTTCAAGGCCAATAATTTTTCGAGGTACGCCATTTTCCTTAAGAGCGGCAAGAGCATTTCGACCGATAAATTGTTTATCCAGCTTTACAAAGAATCCCAGCCCCGCTTCAAGTGGGGTAATATGGGCGGCTAATTCATGACCGTAGAGGGGAAGCCCCGCTTCGAATCTAAGACTGTCTCTGCATCCCAAACCAGCAGGTAAAATTCCAAAATCTTGGCCTGCTTCCATAATGGCATCCCAAACCTTCGCGCCTTCATCCCAAGGAATATAGATTTCGAATCCATCTTCTCCTGTGTATCCAGTTCGTGAAACAAGTGCATTTACACCAGCTACATTGACATTCTCTACAAATCTAAAGAAACCCAGGCTTGCAACATCAAAGTTTGTAATTTTCGTCAGGATTTCTTCTGCTTTAGGTCCCTGCAGAGCCAATTCACTGTATTGGGGAGATAAGTTTTCAACATGCACCCCTTCCGAGACGTGATCATGAAGCCAAAGAACATCTTTTTCAGTATTGGATGCGTTGATCACAAGAAAATAATTTTCTGTAGAAACTTTGTAGACGAGAAGGTCGTCAACTACTCCTCCATTGGGGTAGCACATGAATGTATAAATGACCTGTCCTTCCTCCATGATTGTGATATCGTTGCTCATCATGTTTTGAAGCCAGGCTTCTGCCTTAGGTCCAGTAACTCGTACCTCGCCCATGTGAGAGACGTCAAAAAGGCCGGCTGCAGATCTGACCCTCTTATGTTCTTCGACAATACCTGCTTCATAATGCACAGGTAACTCCCAGCCGCCAAAATCGACCATTTTTCCGCTATGCGCAATATGTTTCTCATAAAATGCTGTTTTCCTCACAATCTCACCTCCGTTTTATGCTTAAAACATGTTTGTCCAGTTATGTTCAAACCAGAATGCTATATCGTGAGCTTCCTGGGGGATAGAATGAGGGAAGCTATTTCGTAATCTTTCTGCAAGAGCCTGTCCATTTAGGGGGACCTCGTGCAGAAGGGGCGCTATGCTTGCAATAAGGTCACCGTCCATAGCATCAGAATAGAGTTGACAGTGAGAGATCATTCCTTCTTTAACGTGGAAACCGAAATCTACGTGTCCCCAATCAAAATGATGTTCCAATTGCACGTCAAAATCAGGAGAATTCCCATAAATCCATTGTTGACTGCTATATTTTTTATAAAGTTTTTGAACGTTATCTTTCAGAGCAAGATCTTTCAGAGAAATAGGAGATCCTTCTCCTCCGTATTCTTTTAGAAATGAGGTAAAAATTGCTTTTTTTATTACATCAATGGAAAGAGATTCATTAAATTCTTTGAGGTTCGCAACACGAGATTTTACGGAGTCTATTCCTTTAGCCTTCAGTTTAGCAGCAGGTGGCTGTAAATATCGAACCATTTTTTCTAAGTCAACGTCAACTAAGATTGTGCCGTGATGATATCGACCGAGTTTACCTTGATAGAAAGCATTCCCTGAAATTTTTCTGCCATGTACTAGAATGTCGTTTCTACCACTGAAAGAGGCGGGGATTCCAATAGATCTGAAGGCGTCAACAAGAACTTTGATATGTCGAATGAAATCGTAACTGAGATGAGAAGCAAGAAATGTAAAGTTTAAATTTCCTAAGTCGTGGTAAACCGCTCCGCCACCAGATAATCGACGAGCTAAAGTCCCTTTTTCTTTTTCCAGAAGGCTAGTACGGCATTCCTTCCATGCATTTTGATTTCGGCCAATAACGACAGTGTGTTCATTTTGCCAGAGGTATAAAATTACATCATGACGAGAGAGCAACGAGAGAAGATGTTCCTCGAAAGCCAAGTTGATCCATGGATCGAAAAAAGGAGATTCTGCGAAAAATGTCTTAACTTTGAGCATGGTGGCACCTCCCGAAACAAAAAGCCTACAATAGACATAAATATGTCCATTGCAGGCTCCGATCCCCTCTAGAGACAATTCATAATAATCATCTTGAAGCCTGGCCGTTGTCCAGATGACTTGTATAATGTCCCTTCGGCGCCTCATTGAGTCTTTTGTGCATATAGAAATAGACTCAACTCGCTTATATTCATTTTGTACCCTACAGTCTATCGAATATTGTTGCAAAGTCAATGGTACAATTTCTAGTAGAAAAATTCAGAAAAAAGAAAAGAGATCGTTCTGTGCTATATTGAATTACAAAACTGTAGAAGTATTTTAGATACCGGCTAAAGGAGGGAGTTTCATGAAACGTAAATTTTTAAGTTTTACATTTCTTGGTATTGCGATTATTGCATTATGCCTATCGCCTCTTCATGCTTTTGCCGCAGATCTTATTATTTATTCAAGTGTTGACGAAGAGAATGCCCGCCATATTTTAGAGACTTTTACAAAAGACACAGGCATAAAGACACAGATGGTATTCTTATCTTCAGGCCCGGCATTAAGCCGTCTTGAAGCGGAAAAGGCAAATCCACAAGCTGACGTATGGTTTGGTGCGCCGAGTGAAAATCATATTGTAGCTAAGGAAAGAGGTCTTACAGAACCCTATCTTTCTCCCCAAGCTACTGACCTTGCTGATAATTTTAAGGATACAGAAGGTTTTTGGCATGCTTTCTATATGAATCCTATTGGTATAGGTGTTCTTCCAGATGCCTTGAAATCTGAAAATCTCCCAATGCCAGAATCCTGGGAAGACTTAAAACACGAAGGGTTCAAGGGGACGATTCAAATGCCATCACCTCAATCTTCAGGAACAGCTTTTGCTATTATGATGACCTTAATAAGTATTTATGGAGAAGATGAGGCTTTTGCCTATATGAAAGCTCTTAATCCCAATATCCAGACATATACACAGAGCGGAACGGGCCCGAGTAAAAATTTAGCCATTAAAGAAGCAAAAGTGGCCATTCAGTTTACTCCTGCATTTCTCAAGCTTGTTGATGAAGGTTTCCCAGCAAAGGTTATTTTCCCCAAAGAGGGAGTAGGGTATGAAGCTGCAGCCTTATCAATTATCAAAGGAGCTAAAAATAAAGAAGGCGCACATAAACTCATTGACTGGATATTATCTAGAAAAGGACAACAATCTCTCAGCGAAAATAAAACATACTTTTTCCCTGTACGAAGTGATGTTACTGCGGGAGAAGGGCTTCCCTCTCTTTCTGAAATAAAACTTATTGATTATGACAGAGAAAAAGCAGCCCAGGAGAAGGGACGTCTTATTGATCGTTGGGTTACAGAGGTTTTAGGACAGTAAACAAAAGGGGCTGGTTCTCCTCAGCCCCCTTTTGTTTAGGAGGATTGTATGTCGTATGTACGTAGAGCAAAGAGAGAACTGCGACTCCTATGGCGTGATCCCCTTCTTGCCCTGTTAGTTGGAGGGGTTGCCTTATCACTTATTCTTTTTGTTCTTTATCCCCTTATTTCAGTGTTGATCAAAAGTTTTCAATCTCAGGAAGGACTTTATTCTTTACAAAACTACCATCGTTTCTTTACTTTTCGCTATTTGCGAAATGCATTAAAAAATAGTCTTCTTGTGGGGACCGCAACAGGATGTGTTGGTGTTTTTATAGGTTATATAGCTGCTTTTACTGTTACCAGAACGACAATTCCAGCGAAGAAATTTTTACACGTGCTCTTCATTTTGCCTATAATTTCGCCTCCTTTTACAAGTTCCCTTGCTATCTTGATGCTCTTCGGAGCAAACGGTCTTATCACCAAGGGTGTTTTAGGTTTAAAAAATTTCAGCATATATGGTTTTAAAGGTGTACTTCTTTCGCAGATTTTTACATTCGCTCCAGTTGCGTATCTAACGTTAAGGGGGGTATTGGAGTCGTTGAATCCAACGTTGGAGGATGCAGCTATGAATGTTGGAGCATCTCGTATGCAAACATTTTGGAAGGTAACGTTACCTCTGAGTCTTCCTGGAATAGCCAGTGCCTTTCTTGTTGTTTTTATTGAATCTCTCGCTGATTTTGGAAATCCTCTCGTTTTGGCAGGGAGCCGTTTCCCCATGCTTTCTACACAGGCATATCTGGAAATTACGGGGTCATTTAACCTTCCTTTGGGAGCGGCGTTGGCGGTAGTCTTGCTTCTTCCGTCTATTACAGCTTTTGCAATACAGCGCTATTACCTTGAAAAACGACAATATACGACAATAACAGGTAAACCTGTAGCTTCATCGTCAAAGCTTGTTAGCCGAGGTGCTCGAAAAGTTTTGCAATCCTTTGTTGTTGCATTTGCCCTCTTCGTACTCCTTTTTTATGGCACAATCTTTGTTGGCGCAATGATAAATGTGTGGGGATATGACTTTTCTTTGACTGCTAAACATTTTCTCTATGCTTTGAGTGTTGGATTCGAAACGATAAAAGATACGTTGATTGTTGCCCTCTTATCTACACCTATTTCAGGACTTCTCGGTATGCTTATTGCCTTCCTTGTTGTTCGACAGCGTTTCCCTGGAAAGGGTACGATTGAATTTGTTTCTATTTTAAATTTTGCTGTGCCGGGAACAGTTGTGGGTATTGGGTATATTTTGGCCTTCAACAAACCGCCTCTTCTTCTTATCGGAACATTGGCCATTCTCGTGCTTAACTTTATTTTCCGTTATATCCCTGTGGGTATTCAATCAGGAATAGCTGTATTGCGACAGATTGATCCAGCCATAGAGGAGGCTGCTCAGAATCTGGGGGCAGATGGAGTAACTACCTTTAGGAAGATAACTTTGCCTCTTATTGCGCCAGCCTTTTTTTCCGCGCTTGTTTTTGCTTTTGTTCGTGCCATGACAGCTATTAGTTCTGCAATCTTCCTTGTTTCTGCACGATGGAACTTGCTTACAGTTCAGATTCTTAACGAGGTTGGGTCGGGGCGTTTAGGTGTAGCGGCCGCTTTTAGTGTGATTCTTGTCGTAATTGTTCTTTGCGCAATTGTTATTATAAGCCGTCTTGTTTCAGGCAGAGCGGGTGGGATGAAAGCCATAGAGATTTCAAAGGAGCTGTAAGTTCATGGAACTTAATATAAATAATCTAGTTAAAGAATTTGGCAGTTTCGATGATCCATCAAATAGAGTAGTTGCTGTCGATCACGTCAATCTTTCTGTTGGGGAGGGAGAGCTAGTAACTCTATTAGGACCTAGCGGTTGTGGTAAAACAACGTTACTTCGAATGATTGCTGGTTTTGAGGATCCTACTTCTGGCGACGTCTTCTTTGGTGAAGAGAGAGTGAACAATGTGGCCCCCAATCAAAGGAATGCTACTATGGTCTTTCAATCCTATGCTATTTTCCCCCACCTTAACGTCTATGAGAATATTGCTTTTGGTCTTCGCCTTAAAAAGATAAAAGAAAAAGAGATAGAAGAGAAGATGGAACAAGTTATTGATTTAGTGGGGTTAACAGGATTGGAATCTCGGCAACCGAGCCAACTTTCAGGAGGTCAGCAGCAACGGGTCGCTTTAGCACGAGCCATAGTTATGGAACCCGCCCTTCTTCTTTTTGATGAACCTCTTTCTAACCTTGATGCAAAATTGAGAGAACAAATGCGCATAGAAATACGGAATTTGCAAAAAAGACTGGGAATTACAAGTGTGTATGTTACACACGATCAAGCAGAAGCCATGAGCATTTCAGACCGTATTGTCGTTATGAACAAAGGGCGAATAGTGCAGATTGGAACACCTTTTGATCTATATGCGAGGCCGGCAAACTCTTTTGTCGCTGCTTTTATTGGTAAGGTCAATTTTATGCCGGTTCGTATCAAAGACAAGGGGTGTGTACAGATAGGAGGAGCGACCTTACAGGTAACGGAAATGCCATCTGGATGTAGTGTTGATGATACTCTCATTGCAGCATTACGCCCCGAGTCTCTCATAATAGGCCATATCACTGAGGAGAGTAACATTTACGATAGGGGTAGAATTATCCGCAGAACGTTTTTAGGTACAATCATCGAATATGAAATAGAGGTTCACAACGAATATTTCAGTGAAAATCTCATTGTTCATACTGTGAACCCCATGACTCCAGATCTTTTTGAAATAGGCGAAACCGTGTTTATTCGGTGTAAAGAAGAAGCTATTCACATCTTATGTGAAACTCCTGACCTTTCTAACAGCAGATAAACGAGACAATTTCCTCTTTTGGTATAGCTGCAAAATACTTTTCGACAAGAACGGAAGATAGCCTCTCCTTCAGAGCGCTTCCTTCATAGGGACAGTTTAAAAGATGATTTTCCAAAACGTCAATGTTTTCGTCACCAAAGAAATCTCCGAAAAATTGGCAGCCAATGATTGTCCCTTCTTTGATGTTGAAGTAGGCTTCAACCTTCCCTGCATCAAAGCGATGGCTCTTTTTTTCTGTATATTCGGGGGATTTCCCCCAATTCCATTCCCATGTGTTGTATTTGTCTTCCATAAGTTTCTTTATTTTCTTATGATCATCTTGGGTGAGAGGATATGTTTTCACACCTTCTTTTTTATCCATTTGATCTAGAATTGCGTTTCGAAATGTTTCTATGGTTATTTTACGGGGAAGCCACGGAAGGATATTTGTCACACGGCTTCGAACAGATTTTGCAGCCTTAGAAATAAATTTGTCTTCTGAAACATTCAGCGCTTGAGAGAGAACATCAAGATCTGAGTTGAAAAGAAGTGTTCCATGATGGAGTAGTCTTTTTTTATCCATATGTTGTGCATTCCCTGAGAATTTTTTCCCGTCGATTGAGAGATCATTTCGGCTATTGAACTCAGCTTTTACGCCAAGGCTTTGCAATACATCAATAATTGGTTGCGTATGTTTTTGAAAATCAAAGGGATTCTCGGAATCGTTAGGAACGGCAAAAGTATAATTGAGGTTACCAAGATCATGATACACAGCTCCACCTCCTGTAATACGTCGAACAATGTTAACATTATTCTCTTTTACAAAAGGAGCGTTTATTTCTCCTGCCGTGTTTTGGAATCGTCCTACAATGATAGATGGCTCATTACGCCAAAGAAGAATAAATTTTTCTTGACATGTAGATAGTAGAGAATATACGTATTCTTCAAATGCTAAATTGTAACGGGGGTTGACACTATTATTCTCAATATAATACATTCCTATACCTCCATAGACTAATAAAGTGCTTATAAAGCCTGACCTTTATTGACTTTATTCGAGTGGGGCATGAAGTGACGCATAGCGGTTGATAAGAGTCTGTAATTGAAATGAATATTCTGTGAGGTTGGCAATACGCGCGATTGCTTCTGCAAACTTAAGGCCCTGTATAACAAAACAGTCAGGTTGAGTTGGAAAAGGCATGGTGTAGTGCTCTTCTTGTGGCTTAAAGTATTGATTCTTGTAAGCTTTAAATGAAACGAGTTCTGGTTCTGAACTCCACACGCGCATGAAAATTCCATACAGTTCGAGACAGTCACTAAGGGAGTAATGTCCCATCTCTGCCGGTATACTTTCTTCTATTTCTCTGACGATAATTGGCGTTTTAAGTCGAGAAATAGTTTTCATCTTCGCTTCGTTTAAACGTGGCCATTTGTAAAGTTTTGCGTTGCGCGGATTAGGAATGGCGCACCAAGTTGTAAGTCCCAACATAGAACACCACCATTTCCACATCTTTACTGCTTCTTTAGGGAGAAAAGAAGTATCGAAGGCCAAGTTATGAACAATAATTCCAGATACATGCCATCTTTTCCAAAAGGAGAGAAGGGCGTTAATGTCTTCAAGAAAATAAAGAGGATAGGATTCTGCCTGCCTAAACCAATGAATTCTTTCCACAGTTAATCCATGAATTTTTTCTGTAGCCATGTCAGGAGTTTCGGTAGGAAAGTAGAATCGGTTGAAAATATCTCGAATATACCCTCTATCATCAAAAACTATGGAAGAGGCTGAAACAACAGAACTACCCTTTAACCCGTTTGTCTCAAGGTCGAATACTGCAAAGTTCATTTATCGATTCTCCTTTCTCCAATGTGGAAACTGATTTTAGCACGTATTCTTTTTTGATGTCAGTTCCTCTTTTGCATATAAAAAAGAAATAGTAGAATAAATAAAAATATTTAACTTTTCGAAGAGGAGGAACACCCCATGTATATGAAAAGAAGGGTCCCCCGATTTTTTTTATCTCTTTTGTTTTTATCCGTTTTCCCCTTTGCGATTTTTGCATCTGATCAAGCAAGCAAATATTTTGCGACAGCGATGCGTTTTGCTGAGGCTGGGCAATATCAAAAGGCAGTTTTTACTTTTCAGAGAGCTATTGAAGCCCGTCAAGATTATCCTGAAGCTTATTATAATATGGCTGTAGCTTTAGAAAAGCTTGATAGAACAGATGAGGCAATAGTAGCCTATCAGGAGACAATAAAGCTAAAACCATCTTATTCTGGTGCTTATATAAATTTAGGGAATATATATCTTTTGAGAAAAGAAAATGATAAAGCTACAGACTTATATTCTCAGGGCTTAAAAATTGCTCCTGATTCTTTTGCTTTGACCTATGGTAAAGGGCGCGCTCTTTTTCAGGAAAAAAATATGAAAGAAGCAGAACAGTGGTTTAAAAAGACAACGGAACTTGCCCCCAAATGGGGAGAGGGGTTTTTTATGCTCGGAGTTACTTCTGGCAGACAAAAAAAGTATGATGCGGCATTTAAAGCATATGAAAAAGCTGTAGAACTTGCCCCTTCTCATGCTGAAGCTCATTTTAATCTGGGGGCTTTATGGGGACGAAAAGGGGATCGTGGAAAAGAAATAGCCTACTATCAGAAGGCGATAGAACTTAATCCTCAATTCTATCTAGCATATTATAATCTTGGAACTGCACGAGCTCAGCTTGGAAAAACGGAAGAAGCCATTGATGCCTTTAAAAAAGCTATAGAGATTGAGCCACGTTATTCTTATTCATGGAACAACTTGAGTTCTCTTTATGTTCGTACGAAGCAGTATTCTCTTGCAGAAGAAGCTGCCCAAGAAGCTCTTTCATTAAAAAAACAATTCCCTATGGCTTTAAATAATCTGGGGTTGGCTCGCATTGGTTTAAAAAAGTATTCGGAGGCGGTGAAGGCTTTTGAAGAAGCCATATCATTGGCGCCTCAATATGCAGAACCTCACTTTGGTTTAGGCTTGGTTTGGGCTTTAAAGGGAGAAAAGGAGAAGGCAGTGAATGAAGTTGAAAATCTTAGATCCCTTAACTCTTCACTTGCCGATCAGTTAAAGGCTCTTTTAAATCAGTAGGAGGAAGAGGATGATTTCAAGAAAGGGCATCGTTCTTCTTATTGTGTGTATATGTTTTATAGCGAGTTCGTCAGTGGTATGTGGAGAGACACCGTCGTCACATTCTTCGCAGATAGAAGAGTTTCAGCCAGATCCGATAGCAACCGCCAATGATTTTGTGACGACGTTTTTAGGTTCCTCCCCGCAGGTTTTGGGAATAGCTTCCGATACGTCGGCGCTGGCATCCATTGGGCAGAGTGTTCTCGAAGGCAACTACAAAAAGGCGATGCAACAGGTAGGTGACTTTGCTGCAGGTAAAGCTGTTTCGTCAATTCCCGTTGTAGGTTATATGGTGGCAGTTGGGAATGTGGGGAAATATGCGGGAGAGAAGACCTTCCATTGGCTGGCCACATCGGAGCTTGAGAAGAGTTACAAGCTGTTGCGTGGAGATGAAGGACTTACGACGGTCTATCAATTCCCAGGGACGTATAAAGAGTTCAAGAGAAATGATGAGCTTTATACGATCTTTTCAGGATCGACGCGAGCAATTCTCTTCACATATATAAAGAAGCATAGTGATTTGAAGACGGAAGAAGAGCTTGAGAGAGCGGCGATAGAAATGCTCATAGCAAAGAATACTTTTGATGTGCTCTGCGATAAGTATGGATTGGAAGGAAAAGATAGAACCCCTGAAAATTTACAGCAGGAAATAGAGATAGAAGCAGATATATCAGCGGAGATCGCGAAGGAAAATGAGGAGAAGCGAATTGCTGAGCGTAAGCACGTTGCGGAAGAGAAGTTGAAGGAAGAAAAAGAGGAAGAAGATCAGCCAGCAGAGAAAGAGGAAGAAAAGTCAGAACTTGTATCGGACCAAGAATCGGAGATAGGGTTGGATGAAGCTCTTCCCGATCCGGATATGCCAGAAGAGGCTCAAGCAGTTGTAGCAGAGAAGCCCGATGAGGTAGAAGTTTTACCAGAGCCGAAGGTTGAAAAGAAGGTTTCGCCAGCTGAGCCCCTTGTCTGTAGCGTATCAGCTCGTAAGGGAGAAGGAGATACGACTTATTTCGATATTGTGGTGACGAATGTTTCCGATCATGTTGTGGATAACGTATCGATGACATTAGCGGCTATCAACGAGATTAAGTCGGGAGGAGTAGGTTGGGGGCAGGGAAGCAGCAACACTATCTCGTTGTCTCCGGGGCAGTCGACTTCTGTTCCGGCCATGGCTATGGGAGATGCCCAGGGGATTCAGGTTGTGATAAGGAGTGGAAGTGGCTTCACGAAAGCTTTGGTGGCGAAATCTGTTCATAAGAAAAAGATAGTGGCTGATGGTTGTTATAGAGGTGCTTTTAAAGGACAAGGAATTTCCGGATCTCTCCAATTGACTATTTCTGGTACCTCTGTACGTGGTGTTTTGACTGGGTCATATACCGACCCTAATCAGAAGATCGTAAATAAAGCAGCTATTACAGGGTCATTTGATCCGGAGACTGGTGCTATTTCGGCAAGTTGGTCTGGAATGGCTACAGGAACAATGAAAGTTGACGGAGAAAAATATAACGTAAACGAACCTATTTCAGGTTCGTTTAGTGGGGTATATTCAAAAAAGAAACTTGCGGGGAATTGGTCTGGTGGAAGTAGTTATATCTCCTCAAGTGGACAATGGAGTGCTCAATAGGAGGAATAAATCGTCTATGAATATCTTTTCAATACAACAGAGGATCAATTCATGTCAAAAATGTCAATTATGTGCTCAGCGCCGGCAGCCGGTTATGGGAGAAGGAGACATACGAAACAAGATTATGCTTATAGGAGAAGCTCCAGGAGCGACGGAAGATGAATTAGGGCGCCCTTTTGTCGGAAGATCAGGTAACTTGTTGAGACAACTGATGGAAGAGGTAGGTTTGACACGTGAAAATTTTTTCATTACCAATATGGTGAAATGTCGTCCGCCTGAGAACAGAAAACCAACTAAAGAAGAGATTGAGGCATGTTGGCCTTTTTTAAAAGAACAGATAGACGAACTTTCTCCAGCCTTAGTTGTTACAGCTGGAAATACTCCGACACAATGGTTTTTAAATACACGGAAGGGAGTTACAGCACTACGAGGTCAATTTTATACATGGACTTTAGAAAAAAAAGAAATGCAGATTCGTCCTATTTTTCACCCGAGCTACTTGTTAAGAAATAGATCGAGAGAAAAGGGACGTCCTATTGATCTCACATTATTTGATTTACGAGAAATTGCTACTTTTCTGTAGTAAGAGTTATATTTTTTAAATCAGTAGGAGGAAGAGGATGATTTCAAGAAAGGGCATCGTTCTTCTTATTGTGTGTATATGTTTTATAGCGAGTTCGTCAGTGGTATGTGGAGAGACACCGTCGTCACATTCTTCGCAGATAGAAGAGTTTCAGCCAGATCCGATAGCAACCGCCAATGATTTTGTGACGACGTTTTTAGGTTCTTCCCCGCAGGTTTTGGGAATAGCTTCCGATACGTCGGCGCTGGCATCCATTGGGCAGAGTGTTCTCGAAGGCAACTACAAAAAGGCGATGCAACAGGTAGGTGACTTTGCTGCAGGTAAAGCTGTTTCGTCAATTCCCGTTGTAGGTTATATGGTGGCAGTTGGGAATGTGGGGAAATATGCGGGAGAGAAGACCTTTCATTGGCTGGCCACATCGGAGCTTGAGAAGAGTTACAAGCTGTTGCGTGGAGATGAAGGACTTACGACGGTCTATCAATTTCCCGGGACGTATGAAGAGTTCAAGAGAAATGATGAGCTTTATACGATCTTTTCAGGATCGACGCGAGCAATTCTCTTCACATATATAAAGAAGCATAGTGATTTGAAGACGGAAGAAGAGCTTGAGAGAGCGGCGATAGAAATGCTCATAGCAAAGAATACTTTTGATGTGCTCTGCGATAAGTATGGATTGGAAGGAAAAGATAGAACCCCTGAAAATTTACAGCAGGAAATAGAGATAGAAGCAGATATATCAGCGGAGATCGCGAAGGAAAATGAGGAGAAGCGAATTGCTGAGCGTAAGCACGTTGCGGAAGAGAAGTTGAAGGAAGAAAAAGAGGAAGAAGATCAGCCAGCAGAGAAAGAGGAAGAAAAGTCAGAACTTGTATCGGACCAAGAATCGGAGATAGGGTTGGATGAAGCTCTTCCCGATCCGGATATGCCAGAAGAGGCTCAAGCAGTTGTAGCAGAGAAGCCCGATGAGGTAGAAGTTTTACCAGAGCCGAAGGTTGAAAAGAAGGTTTCGCCAGCTGAGCCCCTTGTCTGTAGCGTATCAGCTCGTAAGGGAGAAGGAGATACGACTTATTTCGATATTGTGGTGACGAATGTTTCCGATCATGTTGTGGATAACGTATCGATGACATTAGCGGCTATCAACGAGATTAAGTCGGGAGGAGTAGGTTGGGGGCAGGGAAGCAGCAACACTATCTCGTTGTCTCCGGGGCAGTCGACTTCTGTTCCGGCCATGGCTATGGGAGATGCCCAGGGGATTCAGATAGTGGTAAGGAGTGGAAGTGGCTTCACGAAAGCTTTGGTGGCGAAATCCATTCATAAGAAATCTGAAAATAAAGAGGAAACAGTGAAGACTGTGGCTGGTAAGATGAGAGTTGATGGAGATTATAAAGGTGTTTTTAGCGGCAAGGGGTTTTCTGGATCTCTCCAATTGACTATTTCTGGTACCTCTGTACGTGGTGTTTTTGCTGGATCATATAAAGATTCCAAATATAAGATGGATATAAACTCGCCTTTTAAGGGAACCTATAACCCTGAGAATGCCACCATTAAAGCGTCGATTTCGGGAAAAATGACTGTAATAGACTATCACGATAGTAGATATCGTTCCGATAATGGATTTTTCTGTGATTTGAAAGGGACCTATTCAAAGGGGAGTCTTTCTGGAACGTGGTTTGGACAAAACGAATTTGATTATAATTTTTATGGCGGAGAATGGAGTGCCCAATATATAGACAGAAAATAAGAAGACCCCCCTAACTTCGCTTTTGTAGCTAAGTTGGGGGGGTGAACTATCATAGGAACGAATCTGTTCTAACGAATCGTTATTCTTCCTTCTTCTTGAAGCGTTATGTGCCCCACATGGCGAACATATTGTGCAAGACTTTCAACATCTCCTAACTGTAGACTATAGGCGGTAGGTCCTGCCATTTTAAATATGTAATGTTTGTCTCCACCTGTGCCCAACCAATCGTTAGTTGTAACTGTATAGACAGCCTGGGGATTTAAAGGTGTCCATGTTCCATCTTCGTGTTCTACTAATACGTCGACAACGCGGTTTCCAGTCTTAACAAGTTCCCCTTCGTTGTTGATAATTGCAGGTTGGCGACTTAAGTCATAAGTCACTTTAAGTCCAGCTACCTGAATGAATCCGCCAGTTGGAGTTCTCAGATTGCCATCGTACCCATCACCTTCACGAATAAGGGCAGAGGCAGAAACTTCAAGAATGTTTCGAATTTGTTCTCCCGTAAGTTCAAAACGTACAAGAGTATTACCGTAAGGAAGCATTTCATAGAGAGTCTTATATGAAACTTCCCCTGCGGGATAGACTTTGTCTCCTCTGATGCTTCCTCCGTTCATGAGACCTATTTGTGTTTGTCCATTCCAGCGAAGGGCGTCAGCAATAAAGTTTCCTATAGGAGCTTCTTGTCCTCTTACCATGATTTTTCTGGCATCTGCGTCCTGATCCATGATGCCTATAGGTTCACCTAGTTGTTCATCAAGCTTTTGCTGGAAGGGGTCAATGAGCCATGATACTCTTTTATCCATTGGGATAGCAGTCGTGAGCTCTCTGGCTACCCACGTCGAGTGCTCTTCATCAAGCTTGCCATTTTTTATGGCAACTCGGGCAATGCCTGTATATCTCCCCATTGAACCGGACTGAGTAACCATCGTTTTCCACCCGTTAGGACCGGTTATAATTTCTGGCGTTTCGATTAATGTATGGGTGTGCCCGCCTGTAATAATATGAATACCTTCTACAGATTCTGCAATGGCTCGATCTGCGTACACTCCGATGTGAGTCATAGCGACAATAACATCGCACTCTTCCTTTTGTAGTATGTTCACCATACGTTGTGCTTCTTCAATAAGATTTTGTCCTACTCTGAATTGGCGACTTCCAGTCGTTACTGTAGCGAGTTCAGGAGCGATGAGACCAAAGAAGCCTATTTTTAATCCATTGGCTGCATACTTTATAACGTAAGGGTGATAGAGATTTTTAAAAGCTGGGAGATCCGTATACAGATTGGCGATAGTAAAAGGGAACTTGGCATAACGCATAACATCTTCGAGAACAGCAGCTCCCAGGTCAAATTCATGATTCCCCAACGTTCCAACGTCAATTCCAGCTAAATTGAGAGATCTGACTTCGGGAAGACCTTTATAGAAAAAGAAAAGTGGCCCTTCATTAATATCTCCCATCTCCAGAGCAAAAACATTCCCTGGATTTTTAGCTTTTTCCGTTCTTATAACTGTAGAAGCACGGGCCATACCTCCAACTTCAACTTTGACCTTCTCCCCATTTTTTTCTTGACTAATTGAGTATGGATAAATGTGTCCATGAATATCATTCATAGTGATGAATGTAACTGTCCCATCTGCAGCAAAGGCGCTTACGGCAAGGAGGAGGACAAGACAAAAGGCCAAAAGTCCTCTCGTTAATTTCCTTCCCATAACCTCATCTCCTCTTATTTATATTCTTCAACAACAATTTTGCCTTCCACGACATCTTTAGTAATTTCTTCAAGTTTAACTCTTACGTCTTCGGGAACAAGTTTGAGAGCACTGTCAGTCCATGAAAGTCCGACGCCGTTATTTTTCAGGTCATAAGATACGACTTGTCCTCTTGGATATGTCCCTTCCTGTTTTGCTTTTATAAGGTCGAATGCAGCGTTGTCGAGGCGTTTCAGCATAGAAGTGAGAACGACTTCAGGAGCAAGATATTCTTGTGGCGAGTCGACGCCAATAGCATAGAAGTTTGCCTCTTTTGCAGCAGCAATTACACCCTCTCCAGTACCGCCGGCAACCTGGAAGATAACGTCAGCACCGTTATGATACTGATTTAAGGCCATCTCTTTTCCTTTAGCGGGGTCTGACCAGCTTCCGACAAAACCGGTAAGAATTTTACAGTTAGGGTTAACGTACTTGGCTCCTTGTTCATATCCCACAAAGAAATTGTGAATAACGGGGATATCTTCTCCACCGACTGCTCCTATAATGGCATCTTTATTAACATGTGGATCGTTTTCTCGTGTTGTCATCATCGCGGCGAGAGCTCCTGCCAAAAAACTTCCTTCATTTTCTTTAAAGTCGACATATGTTACATGGGCTGTTTCTCCAGAAACGTCAAAATAGGCGAAATCAGTGTTTGGAAACTCGGGTGCAACTTGCTCTATAGCGTCGATAAATTCGAAGCCTACTACAAATACAAGATCGAAATTTTTAGCAGCAGTTGCTAAATAAGGAACATAGTTTGCAGGGTCGAAGTTGCATTCTACAACCTTCCCGACAATACCCAGCTCTTTCTTAGCCCGTTCAAGACCCGCATTTGCAGAGTCATAAAAAGAGGCATCGCCCAGTTTATTGGCAATAACAAGGGCTACTTTTGTTTTGTCTGCGGCGAAAACTGGTGCGACAATGACTCCGAAGAGAAGTAAGCCAGCTAAAAAAAGGCACCATATTTTTTTACTCATACCTTATCACCTCATCTGAGAGTATTTTGAATCAGGCCTGTTGTGCCCGCTTCATTCGTTTCCAGTTTTTGAAAATCAATGCAAAAATAACTAAAATATAAGGAAGCATCAGAGCTAAATGGCTTGAAAATCCAAAGGATTGAAGCTCTATCCCTACTGTTTGCGCAGCACCGAAGAGAAAAACGCCCACAACAGTCCAGAGGAGATTTCCTCCCCCAAAAATGACAGCAGCTACGGCAAGCCAACCTCGCTCTGCACTCATTCCGCTGACAAAAGCAACTAGATATGAAGTAGAAAGAAATGCTCCGGCCATTCCGACCATGAGTCCATTTATTGCGAGGGCCTTAAAACGAAGACGTATCGGAGAAATTCCCGCGGCAGAAAGAGCTTCTTCATTTTCTCCTACAGCTTTTAAACGCATTCCAAAAACACTTTTGGAATCAAAGAACCAAAAAATAAAGAAAAGAACGAAGGCTACTATTATGATTAAAGAAAGGTCACCAAGCCATGGTATGTGTACGTCTGGAATGCGAACCATACGTGGATCCCTGAATCCTCCCTTTACATGGAAAATACTTTTCATAAGAAGAATAGATAGACTATCGGCAAGAATATTGAGGGTCATTCCGACTACCCATATGTTAGCTCTTAAAAAAACGCAGAGGAGCGCGAATAACATGTTAAAAAGCAATCCCGCAGCCATGCCGAAAAGAATTCCGATAACCCAACTTTCAAAAAAATAATTGCCGCAGACGGCAAAAAAAGACGAAATGAGCATAGCTCCTTCTTGACTGATATTGAGAACACCGGTTTGTTGTGTCCATGTTCCGCCAAGAGCAGTGAGCAATAAGGGGGTAGACATTCGTATTGTTGCTCTGACAAAGTCAAGCATGGTTTAATCCTCCCTGATACGATTTGCCAAACGGTTTGCGATAGATATTCCAGCAGTTACAAAAAGAACGGCGCAGCAGACAATGACTGACACTAACTCTTGAGGGATGTCGGTCATAAGCTCCATTTGAAGGGCTCCAGAGCTCATAACGGAATAGACAAGAGCGGCGATAATTCCTCCAAGAGGAGAATAAGTAACCATCATGGCCAGTATCATTCCTGTCCATGTGTACCCAGGTGAGATATTAATGAGAAAACGATAGTGGTCTCCCATGACCAAAAGGGAACCGGCAAGACCTGCAAGGGCTCCACTTAAAAGCATGGCTGTCATTTGTCTGTTTCGTACATCAATACCTCCATATTGTGCGAAGCGAATATTCATGCGGGAAGAGCGCCAATCATATCCCCATACAGAGAGGGTCATGAGAATCGTAACAGCAACTACTGCTACTATAGCTATGTAAATGCCAGTGTTAAGAGTTCCAAAAATCTGGAAGTGGGAAAGGCGCATGGCTTCAGCAATTTTTTCGGTGCTTCCTGCACTTGTTCTTTCTCCTGCGTATGGTCCGGTAGCAAGGAAGGTCGTAAAAAGGATGGCAATGGAATTAAGCATTATTGTAAGAACAACAATATTGAGACCACGATCAAGATGTAGTTTGCCTGGAATCCAGGCCCAAAAAGCGGCTGCGCTTATTCCGGCGGCGAGTCCAAGGGGTATGAGTATAAAACCAGGCATCCCCGCAAACTCTATTCCAATAAAAGCGGCTGCAAAGGCGCCGAGATAGAGTTGCCCTTCAGCACCAATATTCCACATTCCGGCATAAAAAGCGACAGCTATACTCATTGTTGAAAGTACAAGAGGAACAGCTCGTGCTAAAGTAGCTAGAAAAGCATCGGTGTCTCCCAGAGCACCTATAATCATTTCAGCATAGGCTTCAATTGGGTTAGCTCCGTAAAAAAGGATAAGAATAGAGCCAATAAGAAGACTCAGGCCGAAAGAAATAAGAATGATGCATTGATCGCGATAGCGGGAAAACCAGTCTTTTAATGAATAATTCACGTTTTTATACCCCCTCTAACATTAAACGTCCGATAAGGGTTCGATTTGCCTCTTTTCGAGGAAGAATGGCAACTAATGTTCCTCTGTTGATAACGGCAACTCTATCGCTTAAAGATAAGACTTCGTCAAGGTCTGCAGATATGAGTAAAATAGCTTTTCCGTCTTTTCGTAAGCTAAGGAGACGATCATGTATAAAGGATATTCCACCAATATCGACACCTCGTGTAGGTTGAGAGACAAGAAGAAATTCAGGAGCCTGTTCTAATTCACGCGCCATAACAAGACGCTGCATGTTTCCTCCTGAAAGAGTTCCTGCTTGAATATTTTCATTGGCAGCCATGACGTTATATTGTTTCATAAGATTTTGAGTGAATTTTTTGATGGCGGGGAAATTTTGGAAAAAGTTTCTTTTTAAGAAGGAGGATTTATATTGATAGCCTAAAAGAGCGTTGTCTTTTAATGAGGCCAGGGGAGCTAAACCTGTTTTTATTCGATCTTCGGGGATATATGAAAAACCTTCACGTCTTCGCTTCAGAGGAGATAGGTAGGTAATATCTTTTCCCCCCATAAAGATTTGCCCTTCTTTAACGGTACGAAGACCTGAAATAGCTTCTTCAAGT
The DNA here is from genome assembly GCF_055390565.1 of Aminobacterium thunnarium. Taxonomy (NCBI): domain Bacteria; kingdom Thermotogati; phylum Synergistota; class Synergistia; order Synergistales; family Aminobacteriaceae; genus Aminobacterium; species Aminobacterium thunnarium. Next base: position 1,659,509 of record NZ_AP042412.1, on the reverse strand, counting down.
TCGCTCTGTCCGTTACCGGTAATACCTGCTATTCCTACTATTTCTCCTTTATGAACTTCCAGCGAAAAATCTTTTATAGCCTCTTGGTGCCTGTCCCCGAGAACGGTGAGATTTTTTATTTCAATACAGGATTTTAATTCATGAGATGAAGTTTCTTCTAAAACAGGAATATGTACGCTGTGTCCAACCATAAGAGAAGCCAGATTTTCTGCATTTGCCTCTGCACGGGGTAACGTGGCAATATGTTTGCCTTTGCGCATGACTGTTATAACGTCAGAAATTGCGAGAACTTCATTGAGATTATGGGCAATAAAAATAATGGTTTTACCAGCTTTACGAAATTCTTTAATAATCGAAAAAAGGCCATCTATTTCTTTAGGAGACAAAACTGCTGTTGGTTCGTCGAAAATAAGAATTTCGGCTTTTCTATAAAGAAGTTTGAGTATTTCCACTCGCTGCTGAATACCTACCGGTAAAGAGTGAACAGGAGCTAAAGGGTCAATTTCGAGTCCATACTGTGAAGAGAGTGACGCAACGCTTTCTATTGCCTGCTTATCATCAAAAACCAAACCATGAAAAGGTTCGTCGCCAAGAACTACGTTTTTATACACAGGCAGCGAGGGGACAAGCATAAAATGTTGATGAACCATTCCAATTCCGTATTTCATTGCATCCCGAGGGGTTTTTATTGAAATTTTCTGTTTGTTAAGCTCGAAAGAGCCTGATGTGGGTGAATATAAACCATAAACACATTTTACAACTGTAGATTTTCCTGCTCCATTTTCACCAACTAAAGAATGAACAGTACCACTGGCTATTTCTAGAGAAAAATTATCGACGGCTTTAAGTTTCCCGAAGTTTTTAGTAAGTGCGGAAATAAACAGAGATGACATCATATCTCCCTCCAATTCCGGTGGGAAGCCTTTTTTACAATGTTTTTATTGTAGCACGATTTTAAAAAAACTGGAGTGTAAAAACATAAAGGGACCCTGAAATTCAGGATCCCTTTATGAAGAGTCTAATAGATTGTTTATTTTTATATTTTTAAGTTCTTCCTATTTTTCTTCTTTTCTTAAAACGTTATCGAATGTTTTTCTATCTTTGAATTCTTCTTTTTTCCCTTTATTCCATTGGGAGACGGGAGTTAAAAAACCTACGACACGTGAATAAACTTCACACTTAGTCCGTTTTGCGCTATTCATTTTTTCTCCTCCTTAACTTTCTCCTTAAACTCAGTTTCGTCTTTAATTCTCTAGTTACGTATTTCCACATTTAAAACATATTTTAAAGCGATCTCTTTGAAATGCTCTAATTCAGCTATTGAAAAACCACGTTGCTTAGATAGTTCATTTAAAAGAGTATTAGAAGGTCTGAAATTTTGAATAAAATATTTCTTTGAGCCTTCTATCATTTTACCTATTTTTTCAATCTCTTCTTCATCAGTAAATCCAGGTACAACGGTAGTTCTAAACTCGTGAAAGACAGAGGATTTTTCCAATAGCTTAATGGTTTGAAATATGGGTTCTATAGAACCGTTGTATCCTGCTGTCGAAACATATTGATCTGGAGATGCTTTGACGTCCATTGCAATATAATCTACAAGCTCTTTTTCCAATAAAGTCTGTATGATTTCAGGTTTGCTACCATTCGTATCGATTTTTATAAGAAAACCCATTCCTTTTATTTTTTCTACAAAATGTAAAAGATCAGAGTGTAACGTGGGTTCTCCTCCGCTGATAACGACGCCGTCAAGAAGGCCGGTTCGTTTTTTAAGCAAATCAAAAAAATCAATTTCTGAAATATGTGATGTTTCTTTTCCCACTACCAGTTCCGGATTATGACAGTAAGGACACCGAAAGTTACATCCTTTTGTAAAAATAACGGCTGAAACTTTCTCTGGATAATCGATGAGACTTGACGGAACAATACCAGCTAAAATCACTTCGTTTTCACTTCTTCCTCATATCCATTTTCTGCATCGCAGTAAGGGCAATATTCGTGAGCTCCTGGAATATAGCCATGAATGGGACAAATACTAAAAGTAGGCGTAATCGTAAAATAAGGAAGATGGAAGTTCTCTGCAATTTTTCGAACCAAACGCTTCGTGCTTTCACCGCTAGGCATACTTTCTCCTAGGAAACCATGGAAAACGGTTCCTCCTGTGTAGAGTGTCTGGAGGTTGTCCTGAAGTTCCAAAGCTTCAAAAATATCATCGGTATATCCTACTGGTAGCTGAGTTGAGTTTGTATAGTAAGGTTCTGCTCCCCAACGTCTCACTTTATCCTCGTTGGCAGCAATAATGCTATTGCCGTAACGGTCTTTATCGAGGCGTGCAAAGCGATAGCTTGTTCCTTCAGCTGGAGTTGCTTCAAGATTGTAAAGATTGCCAGTCTCTTCCTGAAAATCTGAGAGACGTTGCCTCATAGCTGTCATCACTCGAGTTGCAAATGCCATCCCTTCGGGGTCTGCAATGGTTTTACCCATAAAGTTCATCAATGCTTCATTCATTCCGTTAATGCCAATCGTATTAAAGTGGTTATTCCAATACATTCCAGTTTCTTCTCTTATAGAGCGAAGATAGAATTTAGAGTAAGGATAAAGGTTTGCGTCTGTTAATCGTTCAAGAATTTTTCGTTTTATCTCGAGACTTTCTTTTGCTATATCCATAAGTTCAAATGTGCGCTGTAAAAAGTTCTCTTCATCCTTGGCGAGATAGCCGATACGAGGCATATTTAAAGTCACGACACCTATTGATCCGGTCATGGGATTCGAACCAAAAAGGCCACCGCCTCTTTTTCGGAGCTCTCTATTGTCCAAACGTAGACGGCAACACATAGAACGAGCATCGTCTGGACTCATATCGGAGTTAATGAAGTTCGAAAAATATGGGATTCCATAACGAGCGGTCATGTCCCATACCGAGTTGAGCACGTCATTATTCCAATCAAAATCCTGCGTTATGTTGTATGTGGGAATAGGGAAGGGGAAGACTTTGCCTGTAGCGTCTCCCTCTAGCATGACTTCCGCAAAAGCGCAATTGAGCATATCCATTTCTTTCTGGAAGTCCTTATATGTTTTATCCATAGGTTGACCACCTACTATCGCTGGAAGGCCACCAAGAACAGCAGGGGGGATAAGGTCCATCGTAATATTCGTAAAAGGTGTCTGGAATCCTACACGGGTAGGAACATTCAGATTAAAAATAAATTCTTGTAGAGCCTGCTTTACCTCACGATATGTAAGATTATCGTAATAGATAAAAGGAGCCAGATATGTATCAAAATTAGAAAATGCCTGAGCTCCAGCAGATTCTCCTTGCATCGTATAGAAAAAATTAACAATTTGTCCAAGCAAACTTCTAAAATGTTTCGCTGGCTTACTGCTCATTTTCGTCTGTACTCCAGTAAACCCGCTTACAAGAAGATCATAAAGGTCCCAGCCACAACAATATACTGAGAGGTTACTCAAATCATGAATATGCAAATCACCTGCAATATGGCGTTCCCGTACTCGAGGTGAATATATCTCTTGAAGCCAGTATTGAGCAGTTAGTTCAGATGCAATATAGTTATTAAGCCCTTGAAGGGAGTAACTCATATTACTGTTCTCATTGACTTTCCAGTCTAGCTTTTTAAGATACTTGTTGATCATGTCTGCTGCACTGCCGAGAAGTTTTTGCGTATCTCTCATTTTGGCGTGCTGCTCTCGATACAGAATATATGCTTTTGCTATAGAGGCATATCCCTTCTCTATCAGGAATTTTTCCACAAGATCCTGTACTTGTTCTACGGTAGGAATTCCTTCCTCCTTATAGAAAATTTCAAGAAGAGAAACGATTTGCCGAGTAATTTCTTGGCCGACTTCTGCGGGGTTTGCATGATTAACAGCTTTAGCCGCTTTCATTACAGCCGTTGTAATTTTCTTTTCATCGAAGGGTACTTCATGGCCATCTCTTTTCCGTATTCGATGTATCACAGTAGAGGCCTCCTTAATTATGGGAGTAATTTCAAATGCACGAGGTCCGATTATACAGTGCTTTATAGAAAAGACCAAATGTTTATATGAGTCTATATAGCGTCATTTATAATATTAAAACGCTATATGTATGGATTTTCTTCGTACTTCTCTTTTTTTCTCTTTTTGCTTCTAGTCGGAATCGTGTGCATATTGTAAGATGAATGACATCTTGTCTTCTGATATTTTTAACATTTTATGAGCCAGTGGAGAAAAGGAGTGTTCACATGGCGACTTTCGGAAATTACAAAGATGACGAATCTTTCAAAAAAATTACCTCACGAATCAGAACCACCATCGAAACTGCTTTTTGGGGTAATAACGTTTTCCATATAACAACACCGCGTGAAGCATATGAACTCGCAAAAAGAAGCCCTGGAACAGTGGAACTGACGGGAATGCCAGTATATGAACCGGAATGGCAGGGACTTCCAACGGGATGCAATGTCCTTCTTTTTAATGATGGAGCTGTCGTAGGACGGTGCGCAGCAGCGAGACGTATTATTGGTGAGCCTAACGTGTCTCTTGATGAATACGCGACAAAGTTGCGGGAAGCAGTCTACAATATGCGCTATAAAGATTTATATGCTACGGAAGCTGTTATTGGTCTTGAGAAAGACTTCATGGTTAGAGCCCACCTTCTCATTCCTAAAGGGCATGAAAATATGCTCTATAATTGGGTTCTAAATTTCCAGTATATAAATAAAATTTACAATGAAATGTACAAAGAGTCTAAAAAATATGTTGAGGGTGATATCTATATATTGGCAGATCCAGACTGGAAACATCCAGATCATCCTTTAGGCTTGTCACTTTTTGATCCAGAGCATAATTGTGCTGCTGTTTTAGGAATGCGTTATTTCGGTGAGCTAAAGAAGGGAACACTGACATTGGCGTGGGGAACTGCCGTACGCAATGGTTTTGCTTCGTGTCATGGAGGATTAAAAAGATATAATCTTTCTGGAGGGCGTTCCTTTGTTGCCGCTGTTTTCGGCCTTTCCGGGTCGGGAAAATCTACTATCACTCATGCTCGGCACCAAAATAGATATGATATTACCGTACTTCATGACGATGCTTTCGTTATTAATCTTAAAGATAGGTATTCCATAGCTTTGGAACCTTCGTATTTTGATAAAGTTCAGGATTATCCTATGGGGTGTGATGATAATAAATTTATTGTTACGCTTCAGAATTGCGGAGCGGTGCGTAATGAGAATGGCCTTGTTTGTGCCGTTACAGAGGATCTCCGTAATGGAAATGGAAGAGCTATAAAGTCTAAACTTTGGTCTCCAACTCGTGTCGATCGAATAGATGAACCTATAAATGCTATCTTCTGGCTAATGAAAGATCCAACTATTCCTCCAGTTCTCAAACTTACAGATCCGGTTTTGGGAGCAACTATGGGGGCAACATTAGCTACGCGAAGAACGACGGCAGAACGTCTTGCTCCTGGAGTTGACCCGAATGCTCTTGTTTTTGAACCCTATGCTAACCCCTTCAGAACGTATCCGTTAAGCATAGATTACAATCGCTTTAAAGCCCTTTTTGATAGTGGTGTAAACTGTTATATTCTAAATACGGGAGATTTTATGGGCAAAAAAGTGCAGCCTTGCCATACTCTTTCAATACTCGAATCAATCATTGAAGGGCATGCCTCCTTTAAACCTTTTGGCCCGCTGCGTACAATTGAAATAATGCATATCGATGATTTCTCTGTTTCACTCAACGATGTGAACTATAAAAAAGAGATTTTTGCTCGCATTAAAGATCGAATTGCTTTTGTTAAATCAAGAGAATCGGAACGGGGAGGAGTAGATAAGCTTCCCAGAGAAGCTCTTGAAACTCTTCAAAGTTTAACAAGGGAGTTAGGATATCCCGGAGAAAATTAACAATAGTATCGAAAGAATTTTATTTGGTAGGTGAATAGATGTGGAGACTACAAGAAGGATGGGGGAAGAGTCAATCCCCCGTCTTCTTTTTCATTTTTCAGCTCCTGCTATAGTGGGATTGCTTGCTAATGCTTTATACAATATTGTTGATAGAATTTTCGTAGGTCATGCAGTTGGACCTATGGGAATAGCTTCTATTGCTGTTGCTTTTCCCTTTATGATTGCAGGTATTGCAGTGGGCCTGCTTGTGGGAGTCGGCTCTTCTGCTCTTATTTCAATTTCTCTTGGAGAGAAAAAGAGACGACAAGCAGAAGTTATTATGGGGAATGCAGTTGCTCTTCTTGCCATAGCAAGTGTTTTAGGCGTGATTTTGGGGTGGCTTTTCCTAGACGATATTTTGCGTTTGGGGGGAGCAACTGATTTATTATTGCCAGAAGCCAGGAAATATTTGCGAATTATTCTTATGGGGGTTCCCTTTTCTCTTTTTAGTTTTGGTTTTAACTACTTTATTCGAGCTGAAGGATCTCCCCGTTTTGCAATGATGACCCTCCTTCTAGGGGCCGGGGCAAACATCGTTCTTGATGCAGTTATGATAATGGGGCTTAATATGGGGCTTGAAGGAGCTGCTTTTGCTACCATTACTGCCCAGCTTATAGCTGCTTTATGGGCAACATCCTTTTACGCGAGGAATAAAGGACGTTTACGTATTCGATTGATAAATTTACGATTGCGCAAAAGAATAGTTAAAAGGATTGTTTCCATAGGAATGGCTCCTTTTTTACTTGAGGCGACCTTTACTTTTATTTTAGGGCTACTGAATCAAGTTTTGAAGGTTTATGGTGGAGAAATAGCTATATCAGCTCTGGGAATATTTTTTAGTCTTGATTCTATGCTTTTCCTTCCTGTTTTGGGGATCGGTGAAGGAGCTCAACCTATCATAGGGTATAACTTCGGTGCTAAACATATCGACAGGGTTAAATCGACGGTGAAGTGGGCACTTGCCGGAGCATTATCGTTTTTCGGTTTGAGCTTTATTATCGTTTACTTTTTGGCCCGACCTCTCGTTATGATTTTTAATACGACGAGCCCCGAACTTATTAATCTAGCAGCAAGAGGACTTGTTATTTCTTACAGCTGCGTAGTTTTTGCTGGGATTACAATCATTGCATCATATACGTTTCAGGCTTTAGGTTTGGGCCGTCAGAGCTTAATACTCAATATTATGAGGCAGGTTATTTTTTTCATTCCGCCGCTTTTAATCCTCCCTCCTCTTCTTGGAACTGATGGAGTTTGGTTGGCATTTCCATTCTCTGATGTGGGAGGAGGCTTATTCGGTGCCTTTTTACTACGGCGCCAATTTCGGGATTTTGAGCGCTTTAGAGTCGAAGAAAAGGATAACGAAAAAATATAATGCAACCGGTTGCATTATATTGAGTGTTGACGTATAATGCTTCCTATGAGGGAGGCGATGTCTATGTGGATGAAAGACATGAACGGAAATTGGTATAATAGTGAGCATGCAGTTTCGAGCAAAAAGATGAACGAGTGCCAGGGATATTGGCAGAAGGATTCTTATGGCAATTGGTATTGTGCAAAAGCGGATTTCTCCCTCATTCGTGCAACGTCTAAAATGTCTTTGTCGTTAGGAAGAGCCTCGTAAATATTTTCTTATTACGTTATAGTAATAGTATAAGTATTTAATATTGAATTTAAATATTCGTTATGATATGTTGCCCTCATAGGCTTAAAGCTTGTGAGGGTTTTATTTTATGTAAAGGAGGAATAGTCAGAATGTGTAAAATGCAAAAAAAGATTGTAGCTTTTCTTTTCGTAGCGCTCTTTGTTTTTGCTTCTTGTGCCTGGGCTGAAACACCAGTATTACGTATGGCGACTACAACGAGTACAGACAATACCGGATTGCTTGACTACCTTGCTCCTCTTTTCAAAGCCGATACAGGTATTGAATTACAGTGGGTTGCCGTTGGAACTGGAAAGGCCCTGGAATTAGGTAAAAATTGTGATGTAGATATATTGCTTGTTCACGCTCCTGATACAGAAAAGAAGTATGTGGAAGATGGATATGGGGTAAATAGACGACAAACAATGTACAATGATTTTATTATCATCGGTCCTAAAGATGATCCCGCGAGAATTAAAGAGCTGACTGTTGTTGAAGCTTTGAGTAAAATAGCGTCTTCCAATGCTTCTTTTGCAAGTCGAGGAGATAAATCAGGTACGCACATTATGGAAATGAACCTTTGGAAAGAAGCTGGTTTAGCGCCTGATAAAGAGGCATGGTATATACAGACTGGTCAAGGAATGATTAATACGATCAATATAGCAGCAGAGCGCTCTGCATATACAATGACTGATCGTGGAACTTTTATCAAATATGAGGATGTAAGCAAAGGGAATTCACCTTTTGCAATAGTAGTAGAGGGAGATCCCGTTCTAAGAAACCAATATAGTGTCATTGCTGTTAACCCTGCCCGCTGTGACAATGTCAAGTATGATCTGGCTCTTAAATTTATAGATTGGATCGTCTCTCCTCAAGTTCAGGAAAAAATAGGAAAGTTTGAATTGCTTGGAAAGACTCTCTTTTTCCCGAATGCTGATGCGCAGTAAAAAGCATATTTTATAGAGAAAGCGCTGCCTTAACAGGGTGGCGCTTTCTTTAACTGGAGGAATATCTTTATGGATTATATTTCTCAAGGAATTTTAAAAGCCTTCAGTCTTCTTTTATCTGGTGATGCACAGACATGGTCTGCTATTGTAACTACATTAAAGGTGTCATCTCTTTCTATTTTCCTCACTCTTCTTATTGGTATTCCGGCAGGTTTTTTTCTCGGGAGCGTTCCTTTTCCGGGGAGGAATATTATTCGAACCTGTGTTGACACGCTCTTGGCTCTTCCCACAGTGGTTGTAGGATTGCTTGTTTATTCTTTTATCTCCAGACGGGGTCCATTGGGATCATGGGGATTGCTTTTTACAACTGAAGGCATTGCTCTGGGACAAATTGTATTGGGATTACCTATAGTCGTAGCTCTTACCGCTTCTGCTATCGAAGGACTTGAAGTGCAACTCCGCCAGACACTTCTGACTCTTGGAACAACAAAGAGACAGCTTACATTAAGTACTCTATGGGAAGCTCGTTATGCTGTTATAGTTGCCGCAATAACAGCATACAGTCGTATTATTTCAGAGGTGGGAGTGTCAATGATGCTTGGTGGCAATATAAAATGGCATACTCGTACTATAACAACAGCTATTGCGCTTGAAACAGGCAAGGGCGAGTTTGCTATGGGCATCGCTTTGGGTTTGGTTCTCTTATCACTTGTTTTAGTGGTCAATTTGATGCTTGCTGAGTTTAAGCGGAGGAGTGCGGCATGAGCTCTATATATTCTCTTAAAAAAGTCAGACATTTTTATAGCGGACGTTGTGTGCTCGACATCCCAGATTTAGATATAGAGCAAGGTGAAATAATAGGACTTCTCGGTGCTAATGGTAGCGGAAAAAGTACCCTTCTTCGCATTCTTGCTTTTCTTGAAAGGCCGACAGAAGGTGAACTCTATTTTAAAAACAGAAAAATAGAAACTTTCTCGGTGGAAGATCGAAGATCAGTAACGCTCTTGTTGCAAGAGTCATATCTTTTGAAAAGAACGGTATGGGAAAACGTTGCTTTTGGTTTAAAAATACGTGGAATCAGTGGTAAGGAATTGTTTAAAAGGGTGGAGCAGGCTCTTCTTTTTGTTGGTCTTGAACCTGAAAATTTTGCGAAAAGAAAGTGGTTTGAACTCTCTGGAGGAGAAGCTCAACGTGTTGCTCTTGCAAGTCGCCTTATATTAAGACCTCAGGTTTTACTTTTAGATGAACCCACAGCTAGTGTCGACCAAAATAGTGTCGATTTAATGAAGCAATCTATCAAAGTTTGGCGAGAGAAATGGGGGACAACTATCTTTCTTGTTAGCCATGACGATATTTGGATTAAAAGTCTCGCGGACCAAATTATGAGCTTATCGGAAGGGAAACTCTCTTTTTCCGCACGTGATAATCTCATAAAAGGGATTTGGGAAAAAAAGGGAGACATGGCAAAACTTTACTTGCAAGATGGACAGGTGATCACCTCTTCTGTTTTTCCTGAAAAGGGAGAAAATCTTTATATTAATCCTTCCGCTATTGTTCTCTCGGTAAAAAAGGTAGACGGAATTTCGGCTCGGAATTCTCTGTATATGCTTGTTGACAGTCTTACATATGAAAATGGCAACAATTGTGTTCTTGTTACACTTTCTGTGAGGGGCCTCACCCTGGTTGTTCGAATAACTCCTGAAGCGGCCCAGGAACTCAATATTGTTCCTGGAATGTATGTTTGGGCTTTTTTTAAAGCGACATCATTTCATACTTCCCAATATTAGTTTTTTTGAATAATGGACGCAATATACACTTTTCAGTTGGGTTGTACAGTTTTTATTCATGTGATAGCATGAACGTGGAATTTGAAAATTCCTTTTCTTCAGTTCATCACCTCTATGGAAAAGTTTGAGGGGCCAAGAGATGACAATAATGGAACCCCTCTCGAAAAGAAAACTGCCGGCCGCTTTCCGAGGGGGAGCGGCTTTTATCTATATTGATGATTTTTCTGTGTCTTTTGTATGGAAAATACGTAATATGGTTTTTTTCTAAGATTGTGAAAGAGATAGCAATTAATGTTGCTATCTCTTGTTCTTCATAAAGAGCATTTGCTTTGAGAAAAAGTTCCCGAAGTCATTTCGGGAGTTCACAACAAGGAGGGGAATCATGTCACAGGTGGAGTTGGAACGAATCCAGAAAACGCGGGAAATTGTGGCTCCTTGGAAGGGAAAGAAAGGTGGTCTCATTCCTATTCTCCAGGAAGCTCAGCACGAATTCGGGTACCTGCCCCCCGAAGTCATGGAAACAATCTCCAAAGAGCTTAAGATTGCAAAAGCTGAAATTTATGGAGTAGCGACATTTTATGCACAGTTTCATTTGAAACCACGGGGCAGACATGTTGTTCGAGTTTGTCGAGGAACGGCTTGCCACGTTCGTGGCAGTTTGAAAATCCTTGACAAGGTCAAAGAGCTTACAGGCGTTAGCGAAAACGAAACAACTGATGATTTACGATATACGATAGAGCCGGTCGCCTGCCTTGGTGCATGTGGACTAGCCCCTGTCATGATGGTAGATAACCAGACTTTTGGACGTCTTGCCCCTGACATGGTGGCCGGAATACTTGCTAAGTTCGAATAACGAGGAGGACGGCAATGGCTAAAATTAATAATTTGGAAGAGCTTAAAAAAATTCGCGAGAAATCTAAAGATTTAACTTCAGCCCGTTCCGAAGGAAAAGTCGTTATTATTGTTGGTATGGGAACTTGTGGAATTGCTGCAGGAGCCCGCGAAGTAATGACTGCTATTATGGATGAAGTTGAGAAGAGAAAGTTGACTGATGTCAATGTGCAGACAACCGGTTGTATCGGTATGTGCCAGAATGAGCCTTTAGTAGATGTTATTCGTGACGGGATGCGTATTACATATGGTAATGTGAAACCTTCTGATATCCCCGTCATTATTACTGAACACGTTGTTAATGGTCATGTCGTTGAAAAACTGGCCATTGGCAGAGCCGACTAAGGGGGGGAGTCAGAATGCCGATCTATCGTTCTCACGTTCTTATCTGCGGAGGAACTGGATGTACCTCTAGTGGATCCCATGATGTGATGGACGCATTCCGAGAAGAACTTCGTAAACAAAAACTCGACAGGGAAGTCCTCGTCGTTCCTACAGGTTGTCACGGTATGTGTGAAATGGGGCCTATCGTTGTTGTTTATCCAGAGGGAACTTTCTATTGCAGGGTTGCTGCAGATGATGTTAAGGAAATAGTCTCCGAACATCTTTTAAAAGGACGAATTGTTCCCCGGCTTCTTTATACTGTTTCAGAAGAAGCTCCTAAAGTTCCTCACTATAAAGAAATTCCTTTCTATGGAAAACAGCATCGTATAGCTCTCGAAAACTGCGGCTATATCAACCCGGATAATATAGAGGAATATATTGTTCGGCATGGCTATGAAGCTTTAGGTAAAGCTTTGACGGAAATGACTCGCGAGCAGGTTATTGAAGAAATAAAAACTTCTGGCTTGCGTGGCCGTGGGGGCGGCGGATTCCCTACAGGCTTAAAGTGGACTTTTTGTGCCAGGGCTCAAGGAGACAAAAAATATGTTATTTGTAACGCTGACGAAGGGGACCCAGGCGCATTTATGGACAGGTCAATTCTTGAAGGAGATCCCCACGCCATAATCGAAGGAATGATGATTGGAGCGTATGCCATAGGGGCCAATGAAGGATATATTTATTGTCGTGCCGAGTATCCCTTGGCAATTCTGCGTTTAAAGACAGCTATAGCAAAGGCTGAAGAATATGGCCTCCTTGGAGAACATATTATGGGTACTGATTTCTCCTTTAATTTGCATATCAAAGAGGGAGCAGGAGCCTTTGTTTGTGGTGAAGAAACAGCTCTAATGGCTTCTATTGAGGGACAGCGGGGTATGCCCCGTCCACGTCCTCCATTCCCTGCCAATAAGGGGTTGTGGGGAAAGCCTTCAAATATTAACAACGTTGAGACATGGGCAAATGTCGCTTATATCATTCGTCATGGTGGTGCTCATTACGCTTCGATGGGAACAGAAAAATCTAAGGGAACGAAAGTTTTTGCCCTTACAGGAAAAGTTAAACATACTGGTCTTGTAGAAGTTCCCATGGGTATCACCTTGAGAGAAATTATTTTCGATATAGGTGGCGGCATCCTTAACGATAAGAAATTTAAGGCTGTTCAGATTGGAGGCCCCAGTGGAGGATGCCTTACGGAAGAACATCTTGATATTCCCGTAAGCTACGAGTCTCTTGCAGAAGTTGGAGCCATTATGGGATCCGGCGGAATGGTCGTTATGGACGAAGATAACTGTATGGTCGACGTTGCTAAATTCTTCCTTGAGTTTACACAGCGGGAATCATGCGGAAAGTGTACTCCTTGCCGAGAGGGAACAAAGCAAATGTTGTTGCTTCTTAACAAAATTACTGAAGGTAAGGGCACGATGGAAGATCTCGAAAACCTGAAAAACCTTGCCCTTATGGTCAAGGAAATGTCTCTGTGTGGATTGGGACAGACTGCTCCTAACCCCATACTTACGACTCTTCGTTACTTTAAAGATGAGTATATTGCTCACGTACGAGACAAAAAATGTCCGGCAGGTGTCTGCCCTGCACTTATTGAATTCTCCATCGACCAGGACCTTTGTAAGCGTTGTGGCCTTTGTGCTCGAAACTGCCCGGTACAATGTATCCCTGGGGATAGAGCGTCGGGGTACACCATCGACACAGAGAGATGTATCCGTTGCGGCACCTGCTATGATAAGTGCCCCTTCGGAGCCATTATCAAAGGTTAGTGTGGCAGGGAGGATGCGAATATGAGCGAAATTACTCTGAACATTGATGGAAAAGTTTGTAAGGGAACTGCAGGGGATACTATCCTTGGAGTAGCCCGTAAAAACGATGTCTACATTCCGACCCTTTGCTACCTTGAGGGTATTTCTGCTATAGGTTCATGTCGTATGTGTGTCGTGGAAGTGGAAGGAAGCAATAAACTTCTGACTTCATGTACAACACCAGCTACAGATGGCATGGTTGTTCACACACAAACAGAAAAGTTAAAAGAATATAGACGTCAGATTCTTGAACTTCTTTTTGCTGGAAGAAACCACTTCTGTATGTTCTGTTCACAGAGTGGAGATTGCGAACTGCAACGTCTTGCTATTGAACATGGAATGGATAAGGTTCGCTATCCTTATCTCTATGCAGATTTTCATAATGATGCGTCAGATGAAGATTTGCAGGTAGACCATAACAGATGCATACTTTGTTTGCGCTGCATCAGGATTTGTGATGAGAAAGTTGGAGCACATACTTTAGATCTTGAAAAACGGGGTTGGAACGCCAGCGTAGTCTCCGATCTTGGTAAAGTTCTTGGTGAAAGTGACACATGCGTTTCTTGCGGAGCTTGTGCTCAGGTTTGCCCCACTGGAACTATTACCATCCGCGATTTTGTCTATCGTGGGCGTCGTAACGATTGTGACGAGGTCGTTGAGAGTATTTGCCCTCTTTGCCCAGTAGGATGCAAAATAAAGGCATATGTCAGAACGGGCAGCATAACAAGAGTTGAAGGTGCTTCAGTAACAAGTCCCGATGGAGGGCAGCTTTGTCATAAAGGCCGTTGGTGGCTGCCTGAATCCACAGAAAGAGAACGTCTTTCTGTTCCTATGATCCGTACTGGCTCAACATTCCGGGAAGCATCTTGGGATGAAGCTCTCGGACTCGTTGCTGATAAACTGAGAACGGCCAAGATTGAAAAGAAGGCTGGCGCCCTTGTATCAGGGCTTTCTACAGACGAAGAACTCTCTGTTATTTCAGACTTTTTCCGTGATTCTCTGAAAATAGACAAAATCGATTGCTTTAATGGGGATACCCTTCGTGGTTTTGAAGAAGGTTTCAAGCCGTTCTTAAGTCAGGGAGTGCGCCCCTTTACAGCAGCTCATAACATACTTGACAGTGATGCCATTATTGTTATTGGCGGAGATCCTCAGAATGAAGCTCCTGTAGTTGCCAGCTATATCAGAGTAGCTACAGTGAAGAATGGTGCAAAACTTATTAACTTCTCGGCCAAGGATAATCCTTTCGAGGATATTACAGATGCTGATATCCGTATATCGGCAGAAGTTCTTCACGGTGCTCTCGTTTCCTTTACCGAAGCTGTTGCAGGAAGAGAAGATGCCGAGAACCGTATTTCTTCAGTAGCTGATCTTGCGAATATGGAACCAGAAGAAATAGCAATAGCGGCGAAATATTTGGCCGATGCAAAAAAACCAATTGTTGTATTGGGGTCAAGATTGGCCAAACATCCGCAGATTGTTATGGAAGCTGTAAATATGGCTATTACAGCCAAAGGCGTTTTTGATGATGGGCTTGGACTTGTTCCTATGATTCTTAGCGGGAATAGTCTTGGTGCCTGGAATACTGTTTTAGGCAAGACTCCTTGGCTTGAAACAGCAGATCTTGACTTCCTGTATGTTAACTCGACAGGTATGGTTGCCGAAGATCCCAAGTCTTTAGAAGCTATGAACAAAGCAAGATTTGTTGTTGTCCACACTCCATATATGGTCAGTCCCTTGGTTAACATGGCAGATGTTTTACTTCCGATGCCTGCATGGTATGAGCGAAGCGGCCACTTCTGCACTCTGGAAGGGGAGCGTCGCCGCATGAATATGGTTGTTCCTCCTAAAGAGGGGCTTCGTGGTTTGTCAAAAGTTTTCCAGGATTTGGCGTCTAAAATGGGTGTTTCTCTCTCTACATCTTCGGCGTCACCTTGTGAAAATGCGTTTAAATCGAAAATTTCTCCAGATAAGGCCCAAGTGGTCTCCTCTGAGGAGGTGTAGAATATGTCTAAACCAAAAGTAGCTACTGTCTGGCTTGAGGCATGCGCCGGATGTCATATGTCATTTCTTGATATTGATGAACGGATTATAGACCTCCTTGAGAAGGTAGATCTGACGGCTACGCCTGTGACAGACATAAAAGAATTTCCAGAAGTCGAAGTTGGCGTTATCTCTGGAGCCTTGGGAAATGAAGAGGAAGTACATCTCGCCAAGGAAATGCGGAAGAAATGCAAGATCCTTATTGCATGGGGAGATTGCGCTGTTTTTGGCGGAATTAACTGTATGAGAAACTTCATGAAAGCAGAAGACGTACTGAAAGAAGGATATATCAATACTGTCTCTACAGTAAATCCTCAGGGCATTATCCCTGGAGAAGATATTCCTAAATTGCTACCCCATGCCGTGCCTGTAGATTATGAAGTAAAAGTTGACGTGTATGTTCCCGGATGTCCTCCGGATGCAGACACTATTTACTATGTTTTCCAAGAAATTTTGCAGGGACGTATTCCTAAAGTGCCTGTAGATATGATGAGATACGATTAGGGAGCAGGGAGGAGATCGAAAATGTGTGCAGAAAAAGCAAAGACCATTGTTGTTAATCCTGTCTCCCGTATTGAGGGACATGGAAAAATTACAGTAATGCTCGATCAAAAGGGAGAAGTTACCGGGGCCCGTTTTCATGTCACGCAGTTTAGAGGATTTGAGGCGTTTACACAGGGACGTGATTTCCGTGAAATGCCCGTAATTACACCTCGAATTTGTGGAATTTGCCCTGTCAGTCACCATTTGGCATCTGCGAAAGCATGCGATGCTATTCTTGGTGTAACGTTGACTCCCACGGCGCATAAACTTCGTGAGCTTATGCATATGGGGCAGTTTATTCAGTCTCATGCTCTTTCTTTCTTCCACCTTTCAAGTCCTGATCTTTTGTTTGGATTTGATGCTGATCCTGCCGTTCGTAATGTAGCTGGTCTGGTCAATAAGTTCCCAGATTTGGCTGTTATGGGTGTAACAATGAGAAAATTTGGTCAGGAAGTTATTAAGACTCTTGGCGGTAAGAAAGTACACCCATGGCACAGCATTCCTGGTGGAGTAAACAGAAGTTTGAGGGAAGACGAGCGAGATGAGATTCTGGCTGGCATTCCAAAGGTAAAAGAAGATCTTCGCAAGGCTTTAGATCTAATCAAAAATTATTTGGCTGAGCATGGTAACGAAGCTAAAGAATTTGCAACTTTAGAGACTTCTTATCTTGGGCTTGTACGAGAAGGAAATCTTGAACTTTATGATGGACGGATTCGTTTACGTAGCCCGAGAGGTCGTATAACAGACGAGTTTGATTCAACTGAATATGCGACTTTCATAGGTGAACACGTAGAGCCATGGAGCTATCTGAAGTTCCCCTTCTATAAGCCATTGGGATTCCCTCATGGTAGCTATAGAGTTGGACCTTTGGGACGTGTTAATGCTTGCGATACTATTTCAACTCCTGAAGCTGCGTCAGAATTGGCTGCTTTCAGAAAGTTGACAGAAGATGGCATTGTTCACTACACAATGTATTATCACTATGCTCGGTTGATCGAAATTATGTATGCAGTGGAACGTATGGAAGAACTACTGCACGATGAGGATATTACCGGCAGGGAACTAAGGATTACGTCAAATGACCTTCAGCCAGAGGGTATTGGTGTTATCGAAGCTCCTCGTGGGACGCTGATTCATCACTATCAAGTGAATGAAAAAGGTGCCATTACTAAAGTAAACCTTATAGTTGCTACCGGACATAATAACTATGCTATGAATAAGGGCGTAGAACTTGTCGCTAAAAAGTATATACATGGAGAAACAGTAGAAGAGGGTGTTCTTAACAGAATGGAACACGTTATTCGCTGTTATGATCCGTGTCTTTCCTGCTCTACGCATGCTGTGGGTAGAATGCCTTTGAAACTTTCCATACTTGATGCGATGGGGAAAGAAATTCGCACAATTGAGAAACATTAGAGGAAATCGTTCTTTCTCGTAATCCATAACGGATCACGGCAGGGTTAGGGGGGAGCTCCCTGGCCCTGCCTTTTATTAAAGGAGTTATACATGAGAGTATTCGTTGCAGGATTTGGAAATCCTTTTCGCGAAGATGATAGTGTTGGCTTATTTCTTGCCCCTCGAATTGCCAGTTGGCTTGAAGGTTGCGGAGTTGACGTTGAGTTGTGGACTGGGCAACAACTTTTGCCAGAATTGGCATATGATCTTGAAAATGTTGATTTGGTTTTATTTATAGATGCTGATGTAAGACCGTTACCTGAAGGGTGTATACTTGAGCAGGTTATGTCAGATTCATCTCTTGAAGGATTGAACATACATTCAATGGGGCCTGCATGGTTGCTTTCTTTAATGGATCGTCTTGACATGAAGCAGCCAGAAACTTGGTTGCTTTCTGTTTCAGGATATTCCTTTAATTTTACAGAGACACTTACTGAACAGTGCCTATCAGATGCTCATAAAGCAGAAGAAGCTTTTCATAAGTGGTGGAAAAAACGAGAGGAGGTTTAATTTTAATTATGTGTAAGGTTATAACTCCAGAATCAACAGAAGGACATCTTCATGTTCATGGTCCGTTAGAAGAAGCTGAATTGCTTCGTGAAACAATTGCTGAAGAATTGGAAGGAATGACAAGTCTTGTTGCCAGATGGCATGCTGTGGAAGGTCATGAGGCTAAACATGCCTTTCTTCACGCCATCGAATCTAAAAAAGCAAACTTGAAAAATTTATGGGAAGCACTGGAAAAACTAGAAGAAAGCTTATTTTCAGAGGCTGAGCATGAGCATTCCCATCATCACCATCATTAAGAGTTGCAGATAGGAAAAGCATAAATTAGAAAAATAAGAAGGGAAGAAAACTTTGAGATTTTTCTCGGAGTTTCCTTTCCTTCTTATTTTATTTACAGATCTAATATGGGAAAAAGTTGTTTAAAGACTTTATGTGTTTCTCTGGGTAAAATACGATATCCTTTACATTCTTTGGTGAGCCAGAGAAAGTAGTCTTTGTAAAATGATTGTGCAAGGGTGATTATAGATTTTTTACGGTTTTCTTTAATAAGCTCATAACTATTTTTAATAGCCCTATCTTCGTCACTATCCCAACGAAATGTGGCGAGAGCGTAAGCTACGCTTTTTTCGTGGCTATGAGCAGAAACAAAGGGGATTAGCAGAGTATTATCGCTCCAATCGTATGTTCCATAGCCATGCCCGGGAACTAAAATAACTGTAGGTAAACCGTACATTCGAACGCGGGCTACACGTAGCATGTCTGTATCGCGACTGATCATTTCTTCCATTAGAGAAGCTCCTTGCTCTAAGGGAAGTACCTTTGCATTCTTGCCTGGAATATAAAGGGGAGAAAGGTCTGTTCTGGCACTTTTAGCTGTCAAAGAAATATATTCTCTTTTAGCGTCAAACATTGATCGAAATTCACGTTTCTGAAAAGCAACACTTTCTTCTTTATACTTCTCTCCAAAACGCTCTTGTTTCTGGCGCCATTTTTCTTCCTCTATTTCAAGAAAGGAAAGAGCCATGGAACAGTATTGAGCTTGATAATGCATCGCCAGAATACGTTTGTATTCTTCTTCCGTAATGCCCCCTTCTTCTAAAGAGCACCTTTCTTTAAGAAGTGTCATCATTGCTCGTTCAGCTTCTTTGTACGTGTAGTGTGAAGAAGCCATGGATTGGTGAGTCTCTTCATTGCTTTCCCGATACTTGCGAGTTCTGAATTCTACTTCTGTGAAATTCGGAAGATTTTTTTCAAGATTGGAAATCATTGTGAGATTATTATCTTCGATAGAAGTGTTTTCTTTTCCCATAATGACTTGCAAAAGGAGATGAAGCCTTTTTTTATTCGATTCAAGACGTCGCTTTAGTTGATTTTTCCGTTCAGACAAAGATAGCCCCTTAAGAGGTTTTTCATAAGGATGTTGGAAGACGAAACAATATAATTCATTAAAATAGTCAGTTAAAGTAACATATTGAAATAATCCGGCAGGTAAAGCTGCTGAGGTATCTATTTCAAAGGTGTCACAATATTCTTCAGTAGGTACAAGACCGTAATTAATAAAGAGATCTTCTTTTTCGTCGAAAAAAAGCTGATCGGGATTCTGTGTTATTTGAGCTTCAAGTAAAAGCCATACGCATTGCCAATAGCATTCTCCCAGCTTTTGCCAGATTTTTCGCGATTCGATCTTTTCCTGGACATCGTCAGAAATGCTATATTTCTTATATGCATTTAAAAGTGTTTCGAAAGCCTTATATTGCTGTGTAATTTCTGGATTATCTTTCCAACGTGCGAAGGGAAAACTCACCGTGTCAACACCTGCTCTTTATAAGATCGAGTAGTTTGAGCACCAAACCTTTTCGAAATTCAATAGCATCATTAGGACATACTTCTTGGCAACAGAAGCACCGAATACATTTATTGTAATCGAAATTAAGTTTCCCGTATGAGTCCAAAGTTACAGCTTGGGCTGCACATATTTCTTCGCATTTTCTGCATCGAATGCATTTTTCTGGTTTATGCACGGGACGTGAAACGAGGTATCGTTTCGAAATAACATCCAAAAAAGGAGGAAGAAGATGTAGTGAGTCAAGGTTGGGCATATTAACATGTTGAAAATCGAAGGAGTCTGGTTCTTCACAATTAAAAAAGATGCAGGATTCATCTAGAATCAAGTCTCTTTTTTGTGCGGCTCGATATAGAGGAAAATCCTTAAGCTTTACATGAAGCATGCGGCAAATTGTAACGTCAAGATTTATAGCATCATCTGAAGCAGCCAGTAAACCAAAAAAGTGTGGATTCCCATTTCCAGGGCCATGACCGTCCATACCCCAAATGCCATCAATAATTGTTAATGTGGGAGAAAGCGCTTCATATATATCGAGGTGAAGCTCAGCAAAAATATCACGATTCAAACCAACATTGTAATGCCAGGAAGCCTTTTGCTGACCAACAACAGTTCCAAAGAGATTTTTAACCCCAAGAGTAAAAAGCATTTGTGCATGAGTCTTAAGCTTGGGGATATTAATAATAAAATCTGCATCAAGAGCTGTTTGTGACAATTCAATACGATGGAAACGAGCCTGGCGAGAGACAGGAATAGGTGTAGGGTTTGTCAATTCAACAACCGGAATATGAAGCTTTTGGGCTATAGTGTTCATCCCGGTCTTTTCAGCAACAGAAGAGAAGCGATCTAGACCTGGACTATCAGCTATTATTGGATAACCACCTCTATCTAGCACTGCTTCGGCGATACTTTCCACGACTGCTGGGTCAGTTGTTATTCTTTTTTCCGGAAGAGATGCCGAGAGCAAATTGGGTTTCAATAAAACAGTGGCGTTCTCTAAAATAATTTGCCTTTCATCTATAAAGTGATTAAATATACGATTTATTTTTTGTTTCAGGGAATTCTTTTCGTAGCTTTCTTGTTTCATGAGCATCATAGAAATCATTTTTATCCCCCTTTGAACAATTATCCATTGACAAAGTATAAGGCTAAGTTAGAATAACTTCTATAAGTTAACAACCTCCTGAAGGGGAGTAGCTTGAAAAGGCAGGGTCAACATCATGACCTTTAGGTCTGGCTCTGTCGTTGGTAATTGCCAATAAGCGAGACCTTTAGTGTGGCGAAAGTCATGCTAAGGGTCTTTTTTTATGAATAAAATTCTATCTTAATGTATGAAGACAGGAGTGTGAACATAGTTGGAAACTATCTTTGAAGGCATTGCTTCCATAACAATACAGCAAGGCATTATGATAGGTGTGGGTTTACTTCTTATTTATTTAGCTATTGTTAAAGAGTATGAGCCAGCATTACTTCTTCCCATGGGGTTCGGTGCCATATTAGTCAACATTCCGTTGACATCGGCTTTAACTCAAATTGTAGCGGGGACCTCTCATCCTGGAGCTCTTTCATTGCTCTTTGATATAGGTATTTCTACAGAACTTTTTCCTCTTCTTATTTTTATAGCTGTTGGAGCTATGATTGATTTTACACCTCTTTTTCAGTCTCCAATGACAGCTCTTTTTGGTTTTACAGCTCAAGCTGGCATCTTCCTGACAATGGGGCTGGCGCTCTTGCTGGGGTTTGATATTAATGAAGCGGCTTCCATAGGCATTATCGGAGCGGCAGATGGGCCTACCTCCATATATGTTTCTTCTCGTTTTGCACCTCATCTCTTGGGGCCTATTTCTGTAGCTGCTTACTCATATATGGCACTCGTTCCTCTTATTCAGCCACCTGTAATACGATTATTGACAACGAAGGATGAACGTAAAATTGCAATGACCTACGCAGAAAAACCTGTTTCCAAGAGATTAAAGGTCCTCTTCCCTATTTGCGTTACTTTGATTGCTGGAATATTAGCTCCGGCCTCTGTTTCTCTTATTGGCTTTCTTATGTTTGGAAACCTTCTTCGAGAGAGCGGCGTTGTAGACCGTCTTGCCAAAGGAGCCCAAAACGAACTGGCAAATATTGTAACCATTCTTCTCGGACTTGGAATCTCAGCTACTCTTACCGCAGATCGTTTCTTGCAACCGTCAACCCTTGCCATTTTAGGAATGGGACTTGTTGCCTTTATTCTTGATACTGCCGTTGGTGTTCTTTCGGCTCGTTTCATGAATTGTTTCCTAACTAAAAAAATAAATCCGATGATAGGAGCTGCAGGAATTTCTGCTTTTCCTATGGCAGCGCGGGTTGTACAAAAAATGGCATATAAAGAAGATAAAAATGCTTTTATTCTTATGCCGGCAGTTGCCGCAAATGTCTCGGGACAAATAGGTTCTGTTTTAGCTGGAGGAATTCTCCTCGCTCTTTTAGGGTAAGTATTTCTTGACGTGAAACTTTGCTAGCGTCACAATGTGAATAGTTTTAGGTAAAGGAGCTGAAGAGAGATGAAAAAAGTAGGGATTAATGGCCTCGGGCGTATTGGCCGTTTGGCGTTGCGACAGTATGTAATTGATCCTCCCGAGAATATAGATATTGTTGCTATTAACGATCTTATCCCTGTAGATGAATTAGCTTACTTACTTAAATATGATTCTATTCACGGCAAGGCCCCTTTCCATATTGAGGCAGGGCCTGATTACCTTGATTTAGACGAGAAACGGATATATGTGACTTCAATTCCAGACCCTTCGAAAATTCCTTGGAGTGAGAGGGACGTTGAGGTCGTGTTGGAGTGTACCGGCCGATTTACGAAGAGGGAGAAAGCCAAAGGACATCTTGAAGGTGGGGCTGCAAAAGTTATTATAAGTGCTCCTTCTGAAAGTGCAGATATAAGTATAGTCATGGGGGTTAACGAAAAGGAGTATGATCCCTTAAAACATTCGATTATTTCCAACGCTTCATGTACTACGAATTCTATGGCTCCTGTTTTAAAAGTACTTAACGAGTCTTTGGGTATCGTCTATGTTATGGCGACGACTGTACATGCGTATACGTCTTCTCAGACGCTCGTTGATTCTCCCTTATCTAAGCGAAGACGAGGACGAGCGGGAGCTTTTTCTCTTATTCCCACATCTACAGGGGCTGCAAAAGCAACAGCTCTTGTCTTGCCTGAGCTGAAGGGCAAGCTTGATGCCATAGCAGTTCGAGTTCCCATACCAGATGGTGCCCTCACCGATATGGTTGTGCACTTTGAATCAGATGTATCTGTTGCGGAAATAAACAATATTCTTAAAAGGGCTTCAGAAGAGGAACTTCGGAATATTATTGAGTATAATGATGAGGAAATCGTTTCTGCCGATATTTTGGGGAATCCGCACTCGGGGGTTGTAGACGGCCCCTCTACGCGAGTTCTTCAGAATAGAGTCGCTAAAATATTAGTGTGGTACGACAATGAGTATGGATACTCAAGGCGAATGATCGATGTAGCGAACTTTATTTCTCGATAAATCTTAGGCGACTCTACAGAGTCGCCTTTTTTATTACCTTGACGGAGGGCTTCTGATGGTCTGGAAAGAGATAGAACATACTGCAGATGTAGGGTTTGAGGTAGACGCTCTTTCTCTTGATGAATTATTCAAGGAAGCAGCTTTTGCTCTCTATGGTGTTTGTTACGGGAATACTTTATCTGATGAAAATATTCATGATGGAAGCCGTTACACAATTTTACTTGATGGAATAGATCTCGAAGAACTGGTTGTTTCATGGCTTAACGAGCTTATTTATATTTATGAAAAACATAGAATGCTCTTTATTCCTTTAACTCTCGTAGTAAGAAAAAATACATGGCATCTTGAAGCAGATGGCGTTCTTGTAAAGAGTCATTCAGTGCGGATGTCAGCCAAAGCTGCAACATATGGAGGACTTGTTATTTACGAGGAACCCAAACCTTTTCTCAGAATTTTTCTTGATGTGTAGAGAGAGGTGAGAGTATGAAAAATATGTTAAAGAGAGTGGATAGTGTTCGTTTGATTTTAGAGAAAGAAGCATTATCAGGAATGATGGTGCCGGGATTGATCTTTGCTGATCACTATATAGAAAAAACATTGGAACAAGACAGTGCATTGCAACAGGTAGCAAATGTAGCATGTTTGCCTGGGATTTTAGGTTACAGTTTCGCTATGCCAGACATTCATTGGGGATATGGATTTCCTATAGGCGGAGTTGCTGCTTTTGAAGTAGATAAAGGCATAATCTCACCTGGAGGAGTTGGATATGACATATCCTGTGGAGTTCGCCTCCTTTCCTCTTATATTAAACTATCAGATATTTTACCTACTCTAGATTCAGTATCTTCTTCCCTTTTTTCAGCAGTACCAAGCGGTGTTGGAGCAACAAGTACAGTGAAATTATCATCAAGAGATTTAGATGCCGTTCTTTGTAAGGGGGCTCATTGGGCGGTCAAAGAGGGATATGGTATACATAGCGACTTGGAACATACAGAGCAAAATGGTTGTATTGAAGGCGCTCTTTGTGAGGCTGTTTCTTCCAGAGCGAAAGAGCGAGGTAAAAATCAGCTTGGAACACTGGGATCTGGTAACCATTTTCTTGAAATTCAGGTTGTAGATGAAATCTACGATAAAAACGCAGCATCGCGCATGAATCTTGAGGAAGGATGTATAACCGTCATGATTCATTGTGGAAGTCGAGGACTTGGTCATCAAGTTTGCGATGATTACCTGAAAGTCATGCGTAGAGCTATGTCTAAATATAAAATTAATGTTCCTGATCGA
Source organism: Aminobacterium thunnarium (assembly GCF_055390565.1). Lineage (NCBI taxonomy): Bacteria > Thermotogati > Synergistota > Synergistia > Synergistales > Aminobacteriaceae > Aminobacterium > Aminobacterium thunnarium. The sequence continues at coordinate 1,634,888 of NZ_AP042412.1, read as the reverse complement.
CAACTGTGCTGTGCTCCTATACTCTCTGAAGAGGGGCAAAGCTATATTGGAGCTATGAGAGCTGCTGCGAACTTTGCTTTGGCTAACAGGCAGATTATAGGATCAGCGGTGCGAGATGTTTTTGCTCACTTTTTCCCAGGAAGACCTCTTTTTACTGTCTATGACGTTAGCCATAATATGGCTCATATAGAAAAACATGTATGGGAGAAACGGAAAGTAGAAGTATGTGTCCATCGTAAAGGGGCTACCCGATCCTATGAAGGGCAACCTGTACTTATTCCCGGGAGCATGGGAACTGCCAGTTATGTTTTGGTAGGAACTCAAAAAGCAGAGGAAGAAACTTTTGCTTCTACATGTCATGGAGCTGGTCGTGTCTTAAGCCGGAGCGAGTCGATGCGCCGGACAAAAGGTATGAATTTGTTTGAAGAGATGGCTCGGCGAGGTGTGACGGTAATGGCAGATAGCCCACGAACATTAGGGGAGGAAATGCCCGAAGCATATAAGGATATTTCCGCTGTTGTAGAGGTTGTACATAAAGCCCAACTCAGTTTAAAGGTGGCTCGTCTTCGACCTATAGCTGTAATAAAAGGTTAATATATTATATCTTTTTAAAAAATGCAAGAATATTTCAGCGTACAATTATGGATAGTTCTATAAAAATGCATTATTATATTCAGGATGCTCTCCGTTCTGGCAATATTCAACGGCATGATAATGATCTTGTACACGATGAGTAGAGGAGGTAAGGCAACGAATGATGCTAAGCGATATTGAAATAGCACAGCAGGCCCAAATGAAGCCTATTGTGGAGATAGCTTCTCAGTTAGGTATCGACGAAGAGGAATTGGAGCTTTACGGAAAGTACAAGGCGAAGGTAACGTACGGACTCTGGGATCGGATCAAGGATCGAGAGGACGGAAAGCTTGTATTGGTGACAGCCATAACCCCGACTCCGGCAGGAGAGGGAAAGACAACGACGACAGTGGGTCTCGCCCAGGGCCTGGCGAAGCTTGGCAAGAAGGTGAGCATAGGTCTTCGCGAGCCGTCTTTGGGGCCGAGCTTCGGAGTCAAGGGCGGTGCGGCAGGAGGCGGTTACTCCCAGGTTGTTCCCATGGAGGATATCAACCTCCACTTTACCGGAGACCTTCATGCAATAACGGCAGCCCATAACTTGCTGGCAGCCTTGCTCGACAACCATCTGCAGCAGGGCAACGTATTGAACATAGATTCGCGCCGAGTTGTTTTCCGTCGAGTCATGGATCTGAACGAACGAGCCCTTCGGAACGTGATCGTCGGTCTTGGAGGGAAGGCGAACGGTGTGCCTCGCGAGTCAGGATTTGATATTACGGTAGCCTCCGAAGTGATGGCCATTCTGTGTCTTTCAGGCAGCATTCATGAGTTGAAGGAGCGTCTTTCCCAAATTGTAGTTGCCTATACGTACGAAGGTAAGGCCGTAACGGCAGGGGATCTGAACGCCCAGGGCTCAATGGCGGTCTTGTTGAAAGATGCGTTGAAGCCGAATCTTGTGCAGACTCTTGAGCATGTCCCGGCCTTTGTTCACGGAGGTCCCTTTGCGAATATAGCCCACGGCTGTAACAGCCTGCAGGCGACGAAATATGGTCTGAAGCTTTCCGATTACTTCATTACCGAGGCCGGATTCGGAGCGGATCTTGGAGCGGAGAAGTTCTTCGACATCAAGTGTCGTATGGGTGGATTGAAGCCATCGGCGGTAGTGATCGTGGCGACAGTCCGAGCCTTGAAGATGCATGGCGGAGTGGCGAAGAGCGACCTGACGAATGAGAATATAGAGGCGTTATCGAAGGGGATTCCGAACCTTGAGAAGCATATAGAGAACATGCAGAGCTTCGGTCTTCCAGTTGTAGTGGCAATCAACCGTTTCCCGACAGACACGGAGAGAGAACTTGAGCTTGTGCGCGAGCGATGTGGAGCCCTCGGTGTATCGGTAGCGCTGTCGGAGATCTGGGCGAAGGGCGGCGAAGGCGGCATAGAGTTGGCGGAAGAGGTATTGAAGGCAGTAGAAGCGAAGAACAGCTTCCATCAGCTGTACGAGACGACATTGAGCCCGAAGGAAAAGATCGAGAAGATAGCGAAGGAGATCTACGGAGCGAAGAGTGTGACCTATACGGCCCAGGCCGAGAAAGACCTTGAAGAGATTCATCGTTTGGGTAAGGATGATTTGGTGATATGCATGGCGAAGACGCAGGCTTCCATCTCTGATAACCCGACGTTGATAGGTCGTCCAGAAGGCTTTGAGCTGACGGTGAGAGAGGTTCGCCTGTCGGCGGGAGCAGGTTTCATTATTCCCATAACGGGATCGATAATGACCATGCCTGGCCTTCCGAAAGTTCCAGCCGCTATGAGAATTGACGTTGACGATAACGGAAATATTACCGGCTTGTTCTAAAAGTGGGAGGCCATTAAAAATGAAAGCTCAAATACTTGACGGAAAAAAGGTAGCAGCAGACGTAAGAGCATCTATAAAAAAAGAAGTTGATTCTTTAAAAGCGGAAGGGAAGCACATTCCAGGACTTGCAGTTGTTCTTGTCGGGGAAAATCCTGCTTCAAAAGTATATGTAGGTCAGAAAGAAAAAAAATGTAAGGAAGTAGGGTTTAATTCTTTTTTACATAAGCTGCCAGCAACGACGACAGAAGAAGAGCTTTTAAAACTTATAGAAACCCTTAATAACGACAAAGCTGTAGATGGAATACTTGTGCAGCTTCCTCTTCCTCCGCAAATTGGTACAAATAAAATATTGAAAGCTATTGATCCGCTAAAAGATGTTGATGGTTTCCACCCTGTAAATATGGGGAATCTTGTAACAGGTTTACCAGCGGTGCATCCTTGTACTCCTAAGGGAATAATGTACATGCTTGATGCTTATAACATAGATATTGAAGGAAAACATGCTGTTGTAGTTGGACGAAGCAATATTGTAGGAAAACCTATTGCCCATCTTCTTCTTGATCGTAATGCTACAGTTACTATCTGTCACAGCAGAACGAGAGATCTTGCTTCAATCGTGCGGCAGGCTGATATTGTTGTAGCAGCTGTTGGCAAGCCTCATCTGATTACTGCTTCGATGGTAAAAGAGGGGGCAGTTATTGTTGATGTTGGCATGAACAGACTTGAAGAAGGTCTCGTAGGAGATGTTGATTTTGAGGCTGTAGCTGAAGTAGCCTCTTGGATTACTCCTGTTCCAGGAGGAGTAGGGCCGCTAACTATTGCTATGTTGCTTCAAAATACGCTGGAAGCTGGACAAAAAAAGTAGACGTAAAGAAGATTGAAAAGAGGTCCTCTTAGCAGAGGGCCTCTTTTTTATTTTTCTCTTGTGATACAATACGAAAATCTTTTTATGAGGAGAGAACGACTTTCTTGTCTATTGTACGAACATGCAAAACCCTTGTTAACACTTCATTACTCGCAGGAGAAAAAGGATTGGATAATGTCATTGAGAAGATAGTTCTTTTAGATGACATGAGAGCAGGACGTACCTGTGAGCATGGTTTTTTCATTGTAGGAGGTTGGATTCCTGAAAGTAGCGACAATAATTACAGTCAGGATCTGAATCTTTTGCGTAAAGCCTTCTCAGCGGGAGTAGCTGGGGTTGCCTTGCAAGGAGATCTTCCTCTGGAGCTTGTTCGTTTGGCTGACGAGTATAACGTGCCTCTTTTCCACATTTCTTCAGATCAGATTTTACTTGACATCCTTTTCGCTTTAAATAGCGAAATAAAGGCAAATGAAAGTGGGCTTTATTCATCTTTTTCCCCTTTTGCAGATATATTACTTAGCGACGGAGACATTGAACATATACTATGGGCTTTGCGTGGAGAAATACATTGTGGCATAGCCTATAGGGATTTAATACATAAGAAATTATTTGTTGCGTCTCATTCTGATGATTTTAAAGAACATGTAAAAATTTATCCCCTGAAAGAAGTTATTAGGCTTCATCAACATATGGAAGTTCGAGTAGGTGGAGTTTTAAGTGGCTACCTCATTCTTAATAGATCAAGTCGTTCTGACAGAAAGTTTTCCTTTTACGAAATGACGGCTATGGAAAATGCGGTCATAGCTGTCAAACTTTCAATAGAAAAAAAATTGTCAACGCAACAAGTTGAACGTAACTATATTGATGAATTTGTACGTGACCTTATTTATAACAAAATGCAGAGAAGAGAAGAACTAGATAGTCGCGCAAGGACCTTTGGTTGGAATCCGACAAATGGCGTTGTCGTTGTCTCTATTGAGGTAGAAACAAAGAGTGGAGAGTCTGGAGAGCGTGAGCTTCAGGTCTTCTTTTCCACAATAAGGTCTAAGTTTTTGGCTTTTTTCCCAAAGTCTATTTATACGTTGTTGACAAAATCTATAGTTTTTCTTGTTTCTCCTCCTGAACCGGATAATGGAATTAAAAGTCTTGAAACGAACCTATTGAAAGTTGCGGAACATTTAAACGAGGAAGTGGAGCGAGAGATTCATTGTCAACTTGTCGTATCAGTAGGAGGATATAAATCTGACCCATTGAATACCCATGAAAGTTATAGAGAAGCCAGTAGAGCTCTTCGTGTTGCCCATCTTTCACCGCAGCGTCAAAAAATCGTATTTTGGGATGCATTAGGAGCTATGAAGTTGCTTTCGATAGTTTCTCAAAGCCATGAAGCATCTCTCTTTTGCCATAAAGTACTCGAAAAACTTATAGAATTTGATTCCACGACAAACGGTGAATTACTTCAGACTCTTCGCGTCTTGAACAAGTGCAATTGGAATATAAAACATGTTTCTGATGAGATGAATTTTCACTATAACACCATTAAATATAGGAATAAAAAAATATGCGAACTCCTTGATTTTGACCCAGATGATAGTGATCAACGTTTTGATATAGCTCTTGCTCTTAAACTATATGATCTTGGCTCTTTCTAGCTAATTGTCAAAACTTGACAAGACAACCCCATAAAAGTTATCCACTCAAGCTAATGCCCTAATGGTTCTCCTCCGCTAAGCTACTATTGAAAGGGGGGAGATTCATGACGGGAGAAGTCTATATCTCAAGAGAAAAAGCAATTACAATTCTTCAGCAGCTTATTCGTATACGTACCTCTCAGCCCTCAGGCGATGAAAGAGATGCTGTAACATATATTTCCTCCTTATTCCCGGACGATCGTGTTGAGAAAAGAATAATAAATCACGGCAATAATAGGGCATCCTTGATTATCACGATTCCAGGAGAGGATAGAAGTCGAGGAATAGCTATTTCTGGCCATTTGGACACTATTCCTGTCGGAGATGTTAGGGAATGGACACATTCTCCCTTTGGAGCAGAGATAGTTGACGATGTCGTTTATGGTCGTGGCGCAGCTGATATGAAGGGTGGAGTAACATCTATTATTTTTACTGCTTTATCTATCCTCAAGGCTGAATTTAAACCTGCTATAGATATTAGATTTTGTTTTACAGCGGATGAAGAAGTTGGAGGCATAGGAGCGAGTGCCCTCATAGGGGGAGGATTCCTGAACAGTGTGGAAGAAGTCATTCTTGTTAAGCCAACCAATGAAAAAATTGGATTGGCGGAACGAGGGGCAGTGTGGCTTCGTGTAAAATCTTTAGGGAAATCTTCTCATGCTGCTATGACTGGTGCAAATGTCAATGCTCTGAGTGTTTTTAATAGCATAGCAGAGAAAATTACAGAGCTTTTCAACGGGGAGAAAAAACACGATCTCCTTGGCCATTCAACCTGTGTTGTAACTTCTCTTCAAGCTGAAAGTGATTTATTTAATGTCGTTCCTCATTGTGCGATAGGAACACTAGATATCAGAACCCTTCCTAGCGTTGACCATGATTGGCTTCTTCAAGAAATTTATACCTGCGTAGAAAACGTGGAAAAATTGAATGAAGGAATCCATGTTTCAGTTGAAGTTGTTAACAACAGACCACCTGTTGGCATGGATGAAGAAGCACCTCTTGTGCAATCTTTAAAGGGAATTTATTCAGACCTTGATATTCCCTGGGAAAAAACAGGATTAAATTATTTTACAGATGCATCAATCCTTATTCCCTCTTTAGGTGTTCCTTTTGTAATTTTGGGGCCAGGTGATGACCTTTTCTTTCATCAGCCCGACGAGTATGTGCGAATCGATTCTGTTATTCGCGTAGGTGAAGTTCTTACACAATATGTGAAAAGTAGGAAGTAAAACGGGGGATCATAAATGAAGCTTCTCTATATAATAGACAATTTGTGTGAACGTTTTGAAAAATTTGTTGTTTCGTGGAGCATTATTATTATGGCTCTTGTTGCCATAGTTAATGTTATTGGGCGCAATCTTTTCCACCATAGCCTTACTTGGGCGGAAGAAGTGACCCAGTTTACCATAGTATGGGTTACCTTTGTAGGAACCAGTTACGCTGCAAGAATTGGTGCCCATATCCGAATGTCTGCCCTTTTTGATTTCTTGGGGCCTAAAGCTCGTAAAATTTTGATGATTATTGTTTGTGCTGGAACGGCGGCTCTAATGTTTTATCTTAGCTGGTTTGCATATGTATATGTTGCTAAGCTTGCTCAAATAAATAAACAGACACTAGGGTTGCATATTCCCCTCTATTTAATCATGCTTTGGGTTCCTGTCGGTTTCGTTATGACAGGTATTCAGTATGTGCTGGCTCTCATTAAGAACCTGACATCCAGTGATGTCTACGTTTCGAGAACTGTTATAGAAGGGCACACTGAAGACGAAGAATCTTTCGACTTTTAGGAGGGGACGTAATGTTACTGACACTTATGGGCACAATGATCATATTGCTGATTTTGGGGTTCCCAATGATGGTTCCCCTGGCAGCTGGAGCTTTTTTAACTCTTATATTGAACTTCCCAGGAGTTAATCCATCAATGTTGATACAGCAAGTTATTGGCGGAATTCAACCGATCTCTTTAACAGCCGTTCCAATGTTTATCTTTGCAGCAGATATTATGACCTCTGGACAAATTGCAGATAGACTACTGAATTTCGTCGTAAAAATGGTGGGACACAAAAGAGGCGGTCTTCCTATAGCAACAGCTACTGCATGTACCCTCTTTGGAGCAGTTTCCGGTTCGACACAAGCTACAGTAGTTGCCATAGGAGGACCTCTTCGTCCCATGCTTCTGAATGCTGGCTATTCTGCTTCCTTTTCTACTGCTCTGATTATTAATGCTGCCATTATTGCTCTGCTCATCCCACCAAGTATTTACATGATTGTTTATGGTGTTGTTGGCGGCGCTTCTGTTGGGGAGCTTTTTATTGCAGGGGTTGGCCCTGGTCTTTTAATCCTGTTACTTTTCTCCATTTATTGTTGGTTTATTTCACGCAAAGAGAATGGTATGACCAAAGCAAGTTGGAGCGAACGTTGGGTGGCTTTCAAAGAAGCTATTCTTGGTTTTACATTCCCGATCATTATTTTTGGTGGTATTTATTCAGGAGTATTTAGTCCTACAGAAGCTGCGGCTGTTTCCGTTCTTTACGCTTTTGTTCTTGAGTTTTTCATCTATAAGTCAATAAAACTGTCTGATATTCCTAGATTAGCATTACGTACTGGAATAGTTACTGCTATCGTTTTCATTCTTATCGCAGTTGGGCAGGCCTTTTCTTGGACAGTCTCCTTTGCCAGAATCCCGAATTTGATTTTGCCACCTTTGCTGGGAACAGATCCCTCTGTCATTCGTATTCTAGCTGTTCTTTCTATTGCGTACTTCTTAGGATGCATGTTTGTCGATCCCATTGTTGTTATCATGATACTTACGCCCATTTTTAAGCCTGCAATTGCTGCTTCAGGGCTGGATAACGTTTTAGTTGGAACGATCGTTACGCTTCAAGCTGCTATCGGATCTACCACGCCTCCTTTCGGCTGCAATATCTTTACTGCTATAGCTATCTTTAAACAGAAATATATGGATGTAGTGCGAGGTGTTCCTCCCTTTGTACTTATCTTGGTTCTTGTTTCAATTTTGTTGGTATTCTTCCCACAAATTGCGTTGTTCTTAAGAGATTTGGCTGTTGCTCAGTAAATAGCCCAAGGAATAGAAGTTATTAGTTTAGGATAAGGCGATAAAAATATTGCCTTAATTTAGTAAAACAGGAGGGTTATATCTATGAAAAAGCTGCATGTGTTAGCTCTGGTTCTTGCTTTTGTTCTTGCGTTTTCTGGTATTGCAACTGCTGCCGAGTATAATTGGCGTCTGGCTGAAGAAGAAATAGCTGGTAGTGTTTGTGACCTTTATGCAAACGAATTTGCTCGCCTTCTTGCAGAAAAGTCTAATGGCAGAATTCAGCTTGATGTGTATCCACAAGGAACCTTGGGAACACCCACAGAAATGTTCGAGCTTTGCCTTAATGGCGCTATCGAATTTGCACTTGTAGGTCCTGGCCAGTGTGGTGCTATTGTTCCTGAAAACCAGATATTTTCTCTTCAATTCCTTTTCTCTGACGATGATATGCTCAACGAAAAAGTTCTTGCCACAAGCAAAGCTTTAAACGAAGATCTCGCTAGTGTTTATGAAACGAAGGGTTTAAAAGTCCTTTCTTATTTTAGCGAGGGTGCCATGTATTGGACAGGCAACAAACCTCTTCTTAAACCCGAAGATTTCAGTGGCTTCAAAATACGAGTCATGCCTTCTGAAATGCTTGTAGAAACGTATAAAGCCTACGGTGCCAATCCTACACCTCTTTCCTTCACAGAATTGTATAGTGCTCTGCAGCTTAATATGGTTGAAGGACAGGAAAATGCTCCTTACATTATCCAGGAAATGAAATTTATGGAAGTTCAAAAGTATCTCATTGCTTCAAAACATAACATCTATGTTATGCACACCCTTGCCAACGCTGATTTTTACAAGAGCTTGCCTGAAGATATAAAACAAATTGTTGAAGAATGCATCGCTGAGCTTCGGCCTTTCGTTTACAAAGTACAGCAAGACCTTAATGACAAACGTCTCGACATGATGGTCAAAGCTTTCAAACCTGATCAGAAACTTTTAGAGCTTGAACACGATCAGAGAATGAGTTTCCGTGAAATCGCCAAAAAAGCTGATGAAAAGTATTTTGAGCTTTCTGGAAACCCAGAATTTGCAAAAAAACTTCTTGAAGATTTCAGAGCAGAAATGGCTGCAGCGGAGAAAGAATTGGCAACAAAGTAAAAAGGCAGCTCTCCGTGCAGGGAGAAACTGCCCCTAAATAAAAATACAACTATTTTACATTCTACCAATTGATTGGAGGAACCACAATTGTCTAAAAGACAGTATGTACAAGCAGTACCTAACTTTAGCAATGGAAGAGACAAGGATGTTATTGAAGCTATCGTTGATGAAATCCGCAATGCCAAAGGAGTAAAACTCATCGGATATTTCCCCGATGCAGACTTTAATAGAACTGTTATCGAATGTTTAGGAGAGCCCAAGCCTCTTAAAGAAGCTCTCCTCAAGATGGCAGGCAAAGCCTACGAATTGATTGATATGGAAAAGCAGGAAGGAAAACATCCTCGTATCGGAGCACAGGATACAATTCCAGTTTTCCCGCTGCGAAATATTTCTCTTGAAGAGTGCACCCAGCTTGCCGAAGAAATCGGTAAAGAAATTTGGGAGCGTTATCAGGTTCCTGTTTACTTCAGTGGCGAGAATGCCAGAACGCCTGAGCGCAAAGAATTGGCATATATCCGCAAAGGTCAGTATGAAGGCTTGAAAGAAGTAGCTCATACACCTGAGCGTTGTCCTGATCTTGGCCCTGCAAAGCTTCATCCCACAGCAGGTGCTACAATAGTCAGTGCCGCAACTCATAATCTGGTAGCTGTTAATATGATTTTGAACACGACAGACCTTGAAATTGGAAAGAAAATAGCCAAAATGATGAGAGGTCCCAGTGGCGGTTTCAGCACAATTCGTTCAGTTGCATTTAAGCCGGATGGTTACGATAATGTAGCTGTCTCCATGAATATGTTTGATACGGTCAATACGCCAATTTACAGAGCTTTTCAGGTTGTAGAAAATGAAGCTCGCCGTTTTGGACTTACTATAATTGGAACGCAGATTTGTGGTACTCTTCCGCAGGATGCTTTACTGAACTGCGCTGAATATTTCCTTCGCATCGTTGATTTTGACCGCAATCAGATTCTGGAGAATAATATTCTAGCACTTGATGATGAGGAGTAGATGCGTATGTTAGCGGAAATGGATTTACGAGCTTTTGTAAAAGAACTTGCTTCAGAATCACCGGCTCCAGGTGGCGGTAGTGTAGCTGCTCTTTCTGGAGCTTTGGGAGCTGGCCTTGTCTCTATGGTTTGCAACTTGACCATAGGAAAAAAAGGATATGAGGCCTATGAGGCAATAATGACAGATGCTCGTGCACAAGCGGATAATCTGTACACAAGTTTGCTTGAAAGAATTGACAAGGATACAGATGCCTTTAATAAGGTTATGGCCGCTTTTAAAATGAAAAAAGAAACTGAAGAAGAGAAAGCGCTACGTAAAGCTGCAATCCAGGAAGCCTTTAAAGGGGCATGCGACTCGCCTTTTGCCATAGCTGAAGAATGCCTCGCCGTTATTCATTTAACCGATAGTATTGTCGATAAGGGAAATACAAATGCTATGAGTGATATGGGTGTCGCTGCTGCACAGGCTTTAGCCGGTCTGGAAGGTGCCATTATGAATGTGCGTATTAACCTTCCTTCTATAAAAGATGAAGCGTATGTAGCGGAGAAAAAAACTGCTGTTGAGAAAATGCTTGAAGAAGGCATCTCTCTTCGCCAGGCGATTCAGGAAAAAGTAGATTCAAAACTTTAAAAATCCTTATATCTTATAGTGGTAATGTCCATAGAGGGGCAGAATACTTTTCTGCCCCTTTTTGCCCTTAAAATATCTTTCGCACGAGAAATGAGCAGAGGAGGTAAGGCAACGAATGATGCTAAGCGATATTGAAATAGCACAGCAGGCCCAAATGAAGCCTATTGTGGAGATAGCTTCTCAGTTAGGTATCGACGAAGAGGAATTGGAGCTTTACGGAAAGTACAAGGCGAAGGTAACGTACGGACTCTGGGATCGGATCAAGGATCGAGAGGACGGAAAGCTTGTATTGGTGACAGCCATAACCCCGACTCCGGCAGGAGAGGGAAAGACAACGACGACAGTAGGTCTCGCCCAGGGCCTGGCGAAGCTTGGCAAGAAGGTGAGCATAGGTCTTCGCGAGCCGTCTTTGGGGCCGAGCTTCGGAGTCAAGGGCGGTGCGGCAGGAGGCGGTTACTCCCAGGTTGTTCCCATGGAGGATATCAACCTCCACTTTACCGGAGACCTTCATGCAATAACGGCAGCCCATAACTTGTTGGCAGCCTTGCTCGACAACCATCTGCAGCAGGGCAACGTATTGAACATAGATTCGCGCCGAGTTGTTTTCCGTCGAGTCATGGATCTGAACGAACGAGCCCTTCGGAACGTGATCGTCGGTCTTGGAGGGAAGGCGAACGGTGTGCCTCGCGAGTCAGGATTTGATATTACGGTAGCCTCCGAAGTGATGGCCATTCTGTGTCTTTCAGGCAGCATTCATGAGTTGAAGGAGCGTCTTTCCCAAATTGTAGTTGCCTATACGTACGAAGGTAAGGCCGTAACGGCAGGGGATCTGAACGCCCAGGGCTCAATGGCGGTCTTGTTGAAAGATGCGTTGAAGCCGAATCTTGTGCAGACTCTTGAGCATGTCCCGGCCTTTGTTCACGGAGGTCCCTTTGCGAATATAGCCCACGGCTGCAACAGCCTGCAGGCGACGAAATATGGTCTGAAGCTTTCCGATTACTTCATTACCGAGGCCGGATTCGGAGCGGATCTTGGAGCAGAGAAGTTCTTCGACATCAAGTGTCGTATGGGTGGATTGAACCCATCGGCGGTAGTGATCGTGGCGACAGTCCGAGCCTTGAAGATGCATGGCGGAGTGGCGAAGAGCGACCTGACGAATGAGAATATAGAGGCGTTATCGAAGGGGATTCCGAACCTTGAGAAGCATATAGAGAACATGCAGAGCTTCGGTCTTCCAGTTGTAGTGGCAATCAACCGTTTCCCGACAGACACGGAGAGAGAACTTGAGCTTGTGCGCGAGCGATGTGGAGCCCTCGGTGTATCGGTAGCGCTGTCGGAGATCTGGGCGAAGGGCGGCGAAGGCGGCATAGAGTTGGCGGAAGAGGTATTGAAGGCAGTAGAAGCGAAGAACACCTTCCATCAGCTGTACGAGACGACATTGAGCCCGAAGGAAAAGATCGAGAAGATAGCGAAGGAGATCTACGGAGCGAAGAGTGTGACCTATACGGCCCAGGCCGAGAAAGACCTTGAAGAGATTCATCGTTTGGGTAAGGATGATTTGGTGATATGCATGGCGAAGACGCAGGCTTCCATCTCTGATAACCCGACGTTGATAGGTCGTCCAGAAGGCTTTGAGCTGACGGTGAGAGAAGTTCGCCTGTCGGCGGGAGCAGGTTTCATTATTCCCATAACGGGATCGATAATGACCATGCCTGGCCTTCCGAAAGTTCCAGCCGCTATGAGAATTGACGTTGACGATAACGGAAATATTACCGGCTTGTTCTAAAAACTAGAGAATCTGTAAAATAACGGTCGACTTAAACTAAGTCGGCCGTTATTTTTATTTTTGCGTCTCTATTTTTCCTTTTGTGGTATATTTTTTTAGGATTCTCTCATAGAAGAGTGTTAAAAATTAAAGCTTGTGATGGAGGTTATTTTATGTCTGTTAAACCCTGGTGGCGCGAGACCCTTGAAACTGTTCTTTGGGCAGTGGCGCTTGCGCTTGTTCTCCGTACCTTTGTAGTTCAATCTTATTGGATTCCAAGCGGATCGATGATACCGACTTTGCAAATTCGAGACCGCGTTATGGCTGCTAAATTTTGGTATTACTTCTCCGAACCTAAGCGGGGACAAATTGTGGTTTTCAAATTTCCTGACGATACAAAAAAGGATTTTGTAAAACGTATCATCGGGCTACCAGGAGAGACGATAGAAATTCGGGATGGCGTTGTCTATGTAAATGGTGAGCCTCTTCAGGAACCCTATATACAAAATCATGATTCAGTTTCAATGAATTCTATAACAGTGCCGCAAGATCACTACTTTATGTTGGGAGACAACAGGCCTAATTCATGGGATGGACGTTACTGGGAACATCAGTTTGTTTCTAAGGAAGCTTTGCGTGGCCCTGCATTTTTCCGTTTCTGGCCTCTACCGAGGGTAGGTATTCCTAAATAAAGGCATGAAAATGGCGGAGGACAGAGGATTCGAACCCCTGGAGGCTCACGCCTCAACTGATTTCAAGTCAGCCGCCATCGACCACTCGGCCAGTCCTCCGCTTATACTAAAGGGACATGTGTCCGGGCATGTATTATACACATTGGTCTGGAAGCAGACAACCCTTTTCATAGAAAAGATGGGCTATAATTTTAGAGATTTTTATTTCTTAAAGAGGAGGACTAGCGATGGAGAGAATGGAAGTGATCAAAAAATACATTTGTACCCCTTCTTCTATCGCCATAATAGGAGCTTCCCCGAAAGAAAACAGACCTGTTTATGGTGTGATGAATTATCTTCAAAAGATTGGTCACACACTTTATCCTGTAAACCCAGCATATAAAGGAAAGGAAATTCTCGGCATTCCCTGTTTTGATTCTTTGAGCGAAATACCAGATTCTATTGATGTTGTTGCTTTTTTTCTCTCACCTTCCTTGCAACAACCTGTAGCAGAAGAATTAGTGAAGAATAAAAAAAATCATCCGGTAGTTTGGTTTCAGCCGGGAGCGGAGAATCCAACAGTGGAATTATGGCTTGAGGAAAGAGGCTTTTTTGTCGTTAGTTATGAATGCATGATGGTAGCCCATCGTAAGTGGTGTTTTTAATTTATTATAGGCAAAATACGTTATACAATTTTAACGATAGCCATAAATTGTCACACTTTTGGTATCTATGGTATATAATTCTATAAAGAACGATTCCTTTTTCTTGCCTAAAATCCTTCATAGAGCTACTTTTTATTCTTTGTTTTAAGGGAGGTTTTCCCCTTTGTATCATGAAATTGCCATTTCTTTGCGAGTTCGTTATAGCGAAACAGATCAAATGGGAATTGTTTATTACGCCAATTATTTAACGTGGTTTGAGATTGGACGTACTGAATATTGTCGTGCTTTAGGTATACCCTACACTAAATGGGAAGAAGAAGGGGTGCTTTTACCGGTAGTGGAGGCATCTTGTCGATATCTATCCCCAGCACGTTACGATGATAACCTGACTGTTACAACGTGGGTTGAAGAAATAAAAGTGTCGAGTATGCGATTTGGATATCGTATTGAGAGAGAAGAAGATAAAAAAACATTGGCAGAGGGCACAACTCGTCATGCCTTTGTTGATAAAGAGGGAAAGTTGCTTCGAAGAAAACATCCTTTTTATCTCTGGATTCAAAAACTTATTGAAGAAAAATAATGGAGGTGGCGTGTACGGTGAGCACAAAGGCGATACTCTTGGGCAATGAAGCCATCGCTCGTGGTATTGTGGAAGCCGGCTGTGCTGTGGCTACTGCATATCCAGGAACTCCTTCTTCGGAGATTTTGCCAGCAGTGGCTAAGTTTGCAGATGCGCTCGGAACTTCTACAGCCGTTGAGTGGGGAGCAAATGAAAAAGTAGCTTTTGAAATGGCAACGTCAGCAGCTTTTACAGGAGTTCGATCTTGCGTCGTTATGAAGCAAGTTGGTTTGAATGTTGCTGCCGATCCATTTATGAGTGCTGCTCATTTCGATATGAAGGGTGGAATGCTATTAGTTGTAGCTGATGATCCAGGTCCCCATAGTTCTCAAACAGAACAGGATAGCCGCTTTTTTGCATATTTTGCTAAAGTGCCATGCTTTGATCCTTCGACTGCGGCGGAAGCGAAAGATATGGTTTTCGATGCATATGATCTTTCGGAGAAATACAACATCATTACAATGCTTCGACCGAGTGTACGCGTAGATCACTGTCGTCAGGACGTAGATATAAAAGATGTTCTTACTATAGACAGAGAGATACGTTTTGAAAAAGATCCGGCACGATGGGTTTGTCTTCCTGCTACTGTCAGAATCAACCATCCTAAACTCAATAAGAAAAACGATCAAATCAGAGAAGATTTCGAAACAGAATATAGCAAATATAACTATGAAATTCCTGCAAAAGGCAAAGCCAAGCTTGGCATTATTGCCTCTGGCGTCTCTTTTTCTATTGTTTATGATATTTTGAAGGCTTGGGGACGTGAAGATATCTCCATATTGAAAATCGGAACTCCAGTGCCATTACCAATAAAAATGGTGACAGATTTTATCAATCGCCATGAAAATGTTCTTGTTCTTGAAGAAACCTATCCTGTTGTTGAAATGCAGCTCTTAGACCGAACAAAGGTCAAGGGGCGCTGGAATGGATTTGTTCCAAGAGCAGGTGAGCTTTTACCTGAAGTTATTGAATCTATCATTCTTAAGGCTCTTGACGAAGAGAAAGCTGTTGGTGCTGATAGCGACCTGAAGGCAGCTCTTGAAGAGTTAAAGATAACTCCGAGAAAGCCTATGTTATGCCCCGGTTGTCCTCACCGAGCAAGCGTTTTTGCAATTCGTCAGGCTATTCCGAATGCCATTAACCCATCTGATATTGGTTGTTATACCCTTTCTGTTAATCAGAAGGGAGCAGATGCCGTTATGGATATGGGTGCGTCTGTAACTATGGCTTCTGGCCTTTATTTAGCTCATAAAGTAATGGGAAAGGATCAACCCATTGTTTCCACAATAGGCGACTCTACTTTTTTCCACATGGGAATCCCCGGGCTTGTTAGCGCAGTATATAACAAGCACGCTTTTGTTTTAAGCATTCTTGATAACAGAACAACGGCGATGACAGGTGCCCAGTCGAATCCTTCTGTAGGAGATAAGTTGCGCAAAGGGGATGAGGGGCGAATAGTAGAAATCGAGCAGGTTGTTCGGGGTTGTGGCGTTCACTATGTGCAAACTCTTGAAGCCTATGATGTGGAAGAAGGCAAAAGGTTGGTAAAAGAAGCCTGGGAATACGCAAAAGAACATCAGGAACCAGCTGTGCTTATATTTAAGCACCCATGCATGCTTCTTCGAGAGAAACAAGATAAGATTCAGGTAAAAGTGGATTCGGAGAAATGTATTGGTTGTAAATTCTGCATCAATTTCTTTAATTGCCCTGGGCTTGTTTTTGACGAAGCTAAGAAGAAAGCTTACATCGATGAACGATTCTGTGTATCTTGCGGCGTTTGCACTCAAGTATGTCCGCACGGGGCTATAATTCCTGTGGAGGAGGCGTAGACCCATGCAGTATGTCATAGTTGGAATTGGTGGACAGGGAATTTTATTTTCAACAAAGGTATTGGGCCATATAGCCATGTCTCGGAAAGAGAATGTAATGGGTAGCGAAGTTCATGGTATGGCGCAACGCGGAGGCTCTGTTATCAGCCATTTCAAAATAGGGGAGTATAAAAGTCCGTTGGTAAAGGCTGGAGAAGCTGATATCCTTTTGGCTTTTGATCAAAATGAAGCTATAAGAAATCTACACTTTCTTCGTGACGGAGGAAATTTGATTGTCAATATATTTGACGAAAAAGCTTTTGGTAATAGCCATCTTGACAATTACTTGAGAAAAAAGGACATAAAACTTTTTAAGATCAAAGGGTATGACCTTTTAAAAGAGCATATGGGGGGTAATTTTCTCTTCTTAAATGTTCTCATTTTAGGAGCTCTTTGTGCATCTAATGTCAGCAATGTTAAAATTGACGAAGTTCGGGAAGCTATAAATCAGTTATCTCCAGAAAAGTTTGCAGATGCAAACTTGAAAGTTCTCAACCTCGGGTACGATGCCCTTTCGTAATATTAAAAAGAGGTTATGTGGAGGGAGCTCAAAAGGGCTCCCTCTTTTTATTAGTGAAGGTTTTTCGTCCTTTGAGCTCCTTGTTGTATGTGCTATAACGATAATAATGTTGGGAGTTTTTTGTGCTGGCTTTCGGCCTCTTTTTCGAGTTAATTCTTCTTGTTATAAAGCCAGACAAGAAGCGGAACGTTTTGCTCTGTGGTTTGAATCGCAATTAACAAAGGGCAGACTAGAAAGAACTTCGTGTATTATTCGTCTCTTGCCAGGAGATCGTCCTGTCGATCAAATAAGGATTACGTGGGATACTGGAGAACGAGAGATTTATGATGCTCATGGTCGTGCATGGTTTCAGATGGGAGGATTCAATAGAGCTCCGCTATATAGTCCTTATTGGCATACGATTTCTCCTGCGTTTGTTCTTGATGTTTCAACAAGACCTCAGCAAGGGGAAAAAGTTTGTAAAGTCATTGTTTCACCACATTGTTTTGTCAGCATCGAAGAAAAAAGGTAAACTGAATACATCTCTATTGAAATCTCAAAAGTACTGGGGTATAAAAAGACAATTCCGATAATGTAGTAGAAGTGGGGGTTCGTTTAATGGCGGAAGTGAGGCCATGGTGGAGAGAATTTGTTGAAACAATATTATGGGCTCTTGTGCTTGCACTCATTTTAAGAACTTTTATTGTGCAGGCATTTTGGATCCCAAGTGGCTCTATGCTTCCTACATTAGAACCAGGGGACAGAGTTTTGGTAGCAAAATTTCTATATACTTTTCGAGAACCTAAGCGGGGAGATATTTTTGTCTTTAAATTCCCCTTAGACCCTAAAAGAGATTTTGTTAAAAGAATCATAGGTCTTCCTGGGGATACTCTTCATATTAAAGATGGAGTTGTCTATATAAATAATAATCCTCTTCATGAAGGCTATGTTAAACAAGCTGATGATTATACACTTTTGCCAAATTTGATTTTCCCGAATGTTCCCGTACATATACCTGCAAAAATGTATTTTGCCATGGGAGATAATCGTTCTCACTCTCAGGATAGCCGCTATTGGGGATTTGTCCCCCAAAAAAATATTCGAGGCCCTGTCCTTTTTCGATATTGGCCTCTCAATAGAATAGGAGTTGTTCGTTAACGTGCCACGTACAGTTTGGTTCCCAGGACATATGGCTAAAGGTAAGCGCAAACTGGAGGAATTAGCCAAAAAACTAGATATTATTTTCGAACTTCGCGATGCAAGAGCTCCGCAGCTTACGTCTTCGCCGATGGCTGTTCAGCTTTCCAAGATATGCCCTGTATATATCGTTCTTACTCGAGCTGATCTCGCTGAAGAAGGGGCAACAAAAGCTTGGTTAAGTTTCTTTGCTTCTCAGAAAAGTAAAGCTTGGGCATTCAATCTCTTAGAGGGGAAAATACAATCGTTGCGTCGTGATTTAACCAAGATGAAGCCTTCCCATAGAGAACTTCGCCTTGCTGTTGTTGGAATCCCCAATGTGGGGAAATCATTGTTTTTGAATCTTCTCGTGGGTAAAAAACGAGCTCAGGTTGGAGGTATTCCCGGAGTTACTAAAGGTGTTTCATGGTATAAGGGACAAGATATTCTTGCTGTAGATTCTCCTGGAATACTTGATCCCCATTCACATAATGAAGTCCATCGCCGTTTGGCCTGGCTTGGAAGCTCAAAGGCTCAGGTTATAGGTGGGACCGATGTTGTTGCTCTTTCTCTTATTGAGTTTTTAAAAGAACGTGGATATTGGCATTTGATAGAAGAGAAGTGGAATATAGAGAATGAAGCTGAGGAATCACTGATTACTCTTGAAAAAATCGGGCGTCGCTTGGGGTGTCTGGTTAGTGGTGGACGTGTTGATTTCTCTTTAGCAGGACAGCGCTTTCTTGATACTTTTTCGACTGGAAAGCTTGGACGTATAACTTTAGAATGGCCAGGGGAGCGGTATCCATGGGAGATCGATTAATTATTGGCGTTGATGAAGCAGGTCGTGGCCCTTTAGCAGGACCAGTTGTTGCAGCTGCAGCCATTTTAACGCCATCTCAAAAGGAAAGTTTGTTGGCTTTAGGTCTCAATGATTCGAAAAAGCTTACCCCTGTAAAGCGTGAGAAAATTTTTAAAGTAATGCTTAGTCTTGGTGTGGTTTGGAAGGCCCAGGCTGCTTCTCCACGGCGTATTGATAGCATGAACATTCTTCAGGCTACTCTTTGGGCCATGTATAGATCTGTTAAAAAGCTGCCCCCTGTCTTTGATGAAATTATTGTCGATGGAAATATTCGAATTCCGTATCTTGAGGGTGTTTCTCAACAGGCCATGCCGAAGGCAGATAGCCTTATCCCAGAAGTGGCAGCTGCCTCTGTTATAGCAAAAGTTTTACGAGACAGGGCTATGATAGCTTTAGACAGGGTGTATCCCCAATATGAATTTGCCAAGCATAAAGGGTATCCTACCGTGAAACATCGAACTCTTATTGCTCATTTTGGACTATCGCCCATTCATCGTAAAAGCTTTACATGGAAGGTCCCGACGCCATGACGTCTCTCAATGGCCTTTCTGGTCCGGTTGGCGGAAAAAATGTATCGGAAAGTTTACATCAGACTCTGTCTGAAAGTAATGTCTCGTCTACGAAAGCTTCATCCACTAAGGCCATTGCCAATGGGAGTCTTGTTGAAGGGCGCGTTATAGATACATGGCAGGGGGGATATCTTGTCCGAATAGGATCGCAGAATCTTAAAGCTATGGCTAATATTCCTCTCGTTGTAGGTCAGCGATTTCAGGCCATTTGGGATACGTCAGGAGACATTCCTGTTCTTCGCCTTCGTGACGTTGATGTAGCTCTCCTGGGAAGCTTGTCCGAAACTGATCGTCCTATAGCTGAAGCTCTTTTGCTTCGAGGACTCCCTATCTCGACGGAAGTATTAAAAAGTCTTCAAGTAGCATGGATTCGCGCAGGAGGGAAGCAAAACATGCTTGCCCCCCTTGTGGAGCTCTGGGCTCGAAATTTGCCTTTATCCTCCCAAAACATTAATCTTCTGGTATGGTATATAGGTCTTTCCAAAGAAGAACTTCTTGATGTGTGGAAAAAGATTCGCCAGAAGTTTCATGAGGGACTTGAAAAAGGGGAAAATCCTCACGCGGTGTTAAGACGTTTATTGTCAGATACAGACGATGTAGGTTGTTTTTTGCAAGCCCATAGTTTGCTTATGAAATCGGCGCGACAGAATCATAGCGAAGTCGTGCCCTTTTTTTCAGCATGGTGGCCTGTAGGAGAAGAAACAGAAACACTTGCCGCCAAAGTAAGAGTAGAAAAAAGAAGTTTGGAAAATTTGAAAAATTCTTTTTGGAGAGTTGCATTTGATCTGGATTGCTACAATCTAAAAACTGTGTCAGGAGAAGTTGCAACAGAAGGTCATTCGCTGGGAGTTACACTGAAGGTGGAAAATCCGACTGTGCAAAGAATTCTCCGCAGAAGAAAAACGGAGCTTTACGATTTGCTAGATGGGCTCCCTCTCCATACACAATATATTTCCGTTGCTTTGAAGGATATAGAGAGAGATATTGTGTATAGGAGGTTTGATGTAGAAATATGAACGCTTTTGATAAAAGAAAAAAAGCGGCAGCCCTTTCATATAATCCCGAAAAAGATAATGCTCCTAGAGTAGATGCTTTTGGTGAAGATTTTCTCGCCAGGCGAATCATTGAAGTTGCGAAGGAAGCAAATATTCCTATCGTAGAAGATGCTGCATTGGTTTCAGCTCTTTTAACCCTTGAGCTAGGAGAAGAAATCCCTGTAGATCTTTACGAAGCTGTAGCGCGTATCCTTGCTTTCTTATATAAACTTGACAAAGGAGATGAATAAAACCGTGGATCATGTTGCACTTGGCCGTTGGGGGGAAGAAACAGCATGTTCTTATCTCCATAAAAAGGGATGGAATATTCTGGATCGCAATGTTTATTTTCCTCGGGGAGAGCTCGACATAGTAGCCATGGATAAGGATGAACTTGTTGTAGTAGAGGTTCGAACTCGATCATTAGGATATCTTATGTCTCCTGAAGAATCGGTGGGACCTGTGAAAACGCGAAGATTGGTATATGCAGGGTCTTGCTATGTGGAAAAAGTAGATTGGAATGGTTTTTGGAGAATTGATCTCTTGGGAATTACGTGTCATAAAGATGATAGTTATTCCATAGAACATTTCAAAGATATTACGAACGGGATGTCTTTTTTGTGATCCCTATTTATGGTATTACGCTTCAAGGCGTGCAAGCTCTGAAAGTAGAAGTTGAAGTTGAAATAACAGGTGGTCTTTTTTTTATCGCAGTTGTAGGCCTTCCTGACGCTGCTGTACGAGAATCTCGGGAGAGGGTCCGTGCGGCTTTGCGCAGCCTTCTTATTCCAGTTCGCGGACGTGTTACTGTAAATCTTGCACCTGCTGACAGCCCTAAAGAAGGAGCCCTTCTTGATCTCCCTATAGCTTTAGGTACTGCACAGAAATTAGGTGTTATTTCTTTAAATAAACCGGCTCTTTTTGTGGGAGAGCTGGCTCTTGATGGTCGATTACGAAAAACAAGGGGAGTGGTTCCAGCTGCCTTCTTGGCTCGGAAGCTTAAAATTCCCCTCTTTGTTCCGCAAGAAAATGCCTTTGAGGTTTCATTAGTTCCTGATGTAGAGGCATATGCTGTTTCAAGTCTGCAACAATTATTCGATCATATAAAAGGAAGAACATTACTTTCTCCCCTTAGAAAAGAAATACTTCCATCTGAGAACATTGTCGCCGATCCTGATTTGGCTGATATTAAAGGACAGAGTGGAGCTAAAAGAGCTCTGGAAATAGCAGCAGCAGGCCATCATAATTTGATTCTTGTTGGTTCCCCTGGAAGTGGAAAAACAATGCTTGCCAGAGCAATACGAGGAATTTTACCACCACTTTCTCAAGAAGAATTATTGGAAAGCCTTCAAGTTCACAGTACTGCCAAGCTTGACTTCCAAGCGACCCTCCAGCCACCTTTTTATACAGTCCATCCTACAGCAAGTATTGTTGCGATTTGCGGGGGAGGGTCAGCTCTTCGTCCAGGAGAGATAAGCCTTGCTCACCGTGGTGTTCTCTTTCTTGATGAATTTACGGAGTTTAGGCGGGATCTTTTAGAAGCTCTCCGTCAACCGTTGGAGGATGGAAAAATAGTAGTAAGCCGAGCAGCTGGGCGTGTTGTTTTCCCATGTCGTGTTTTGCTTATAGCTGCCTGTAACCCTTGTCCTTGCGGTTGGGATGGAGACATGGTGGAACAATGTATTTGTTCGGCATATGAGAAAGAGAGATATAGAAAACGCATTTCCGGACCTATTTTAGATCGCATTGATTTACACGTGTCTGTTCCACGTCTTCTCCCGAAAGAATTAATTTCTTTCGAAAATCAAAGGGTTGAGAGCAGTAAAGTTGTTCGTAAACGTGTCTGTATGGCCAGGGAGCGACAACGAAAACGATGGGGAAAGTATGGTTTTCATTGTAATGCTGAACTTCCTGAGCGTTTTATAAAACGTTCTTTGCAATTGAGCCGAGATGTCCGTTCTTTCTTGATCCAAATGTCAGATCGACTTCGTCTTTCTGGAAGGGGAATAAGCAGAGTGTTAAAAGTTTCGCGTACAATAGCGGATCTTGCCGGTTCTTCTGAAGTAGAAGTCTCGCATGTAGCCGAAGCTCTTGCTTATAGAAAGGGGAGTGTCTCTTTATGACTCCTCGTCAGGAGGCTCTTTTACTTATAAATGCCATAGAAGCAGATCGCCGTTTATGGGATAAAATTGCTGATAGTGAAGAGAAAATTGAAACGATCCGAAACGGATTTTTAACGGATGAACAAAAGAAAAGTCTTACATCTCGAACGTATAAACGTCTTGTCTATCTGGTTCACTCCCAATGGGCAGAGAAAGAAAGATATCGTTGTGAGTCTGTTGGAGTGCAATTGCTTTTTATGGGAGAATCAGGCTATCCCAAAAAACTAGAGAAGATGGAAAATGCACCGTTGGTTCTCTACGTTCGTGGAAATTATTCTTTTAAGAAACCTATACTTTCGGTTGTTGGAACACGAAGGAGTACATATTATGGGCAACAGGTGGCTAGAGCATTAGGGCGTGTGGCAGCAGATAAAAACTGGACCTTGTTAAGCGGAGGAGCTCTTGGTATTGATGGGGCAGCACATAGTGGAAGCTTAGATGCTGGAGGAGAGACAGCAGTTGTGCTTGCCCATGGATTGGACCATGTTTACCCTAAACAGCATGAAGAATTATTTAGAAATATTCTCTCTTCTGGGGCTCTTGTTACAGAGTACGGTTTAGGCATAAGTGCAAAACCTTGGCATTTTCCTAAACGAAATCGGATAATAGCTGGTTTAGCTGATAAAATCGTCATAGTTGAAGCTCCAAAGCGAAGTGGAGCTATCGTTACAGCCCAGATTGCCTTGGATATAGGACGTGAAATATGGGTTGTGCCTGGTCGGATAGATGAAAAAATATGTAGTGGTTCCAATAAACTTCTTTATGACGGTGCCCATCCTCTTGTCGATCTAGCGGATTTTGCTGAAACGCTGTCACCGATTACACAACTTCATTTATTGAACTCAAAAAAAGAAAAGAGTAAATCGTTATGTCCGAATATAAGTGAAAAAGAGCAAAAAATTCTCAATCTTATTCAAAATCATGGAGACCAAACAGTTGACAACTTAACTGCTCAAGGTAAAATGACTGCCGCTGATGTTATCTCTTGCGTGAGTCATCTGTCTGCGTTAGATCTTATATATTCATCAGGGCCTGGCCGATTTCGGGCCTCTATTGAATCAAAGTAAAGGAGCGTATCATATTGACGCGATTAGTTCATGATCTTGAAAGAATGTTTCTTACAGAAGATGCTCTCGAACTTATTTACCAGCTTTTTCTCACTGAAGAATACGCTAGAAACGTTATAGAAATAGCTATAGAAGATGCCATGATGATCGGGCAGGTTCGTGGAGGGCATATTGATGCCATAACTTTTATGAGCATCATACAGAGAACAGCAGATTCAACAATTTCTCATTTTGACTCGACTGGTTCGCTTTATGATTCAGTAAAGGGTCAGTATTTTGTCCATTAAACATTAAACAAGGAGGATCTTATGACGAAGAAAGAAACGGGGAAAACTCTTGTTGTAGTCGAATCTCCCACAAAAGCGAAAACTCTTTCTAAAATATTAGGATCAAAATATACAGTAAAAGCGAGCATTGGCCACATCAAAGACCTTCCTAAAAGCCGGATCGCTATTGATATCGAAAACAACTTTCAACCAGAATATATTCTAGTTAAAGGAAAAGCCAAAATAAAAAATGAATTAGTTAAACTTGCTCAAGGGAGTCAGAAAATACTACTGGCATCTGACCCTGATAGGGAAGGGGAGGCTATTGCTTGGCATCTTTGCGATATTTTGAAACTTGATCCAGAATCGCAATGCCGGGTCCGTTTTTACGAAGTTACGCCAAAGGCTGTCAAAGCGGCAATTAAAAAGCCTGAGTCCGTAGATATGAATAGAGTAGATGCGCAACAAGCACGTCGTGTTCTTGACCGTCTTGTCGGCTATTCTTTAAGTCCGCTATTGTGGAAAAAGATACGCTATGGCCTTTCTGCTGGGCGAGTGCAATCTGTAGCTCTCAATCTGATATGCGATAGGGAACGAGAAATAAAAAATTTTGTTCCTTCGGAATATTGGCATGTCAATGTGGAAGCCTTATCAAACGATAATAAAAGGAAATATGATTTAAAGGTTATGAGCTTTGAAAATAAATCTTTTTGGAAGGAAGGGAAGCCCCTTCTTATATCGAGCTCAGAACAAGCAGAAAAGATCGCCAGCGATATTCAATCAGCTGCCTTAGTTGTAAAAGAATATAAAGTAAAAGAAGGTAAAAGAAAACCTTTACCTCCTTTTAAAACAAGTACATTACAACAGGAAGGTGCGCGTCGTTTAAGTTTCTCTCCTCGTAGAACAATGGCTGTTGCACAGGCGCTTTTTGAAGGCATTAATATTCCAGGGCGAGGTCCTGCCGGCCTTATTACATACATGCGAACAGATAGTCTCCGGATAGCACCGGAAGCATTAGATGCGACCAGAAATTATATTACCCAAAGTTATTCATCAGAATATCTTCCTAAAACTGCCAACCTGTTTACATCTAAAGCCAGAAGTCAGGATGCTCATGAAGCAATTCGACCGACAGATGTGACGTTGACACCAGAAAGCTTAAAAAGTGTATTAACACCTGAACAATACAAGCTGTATTCTCTTATTTGGAACCGTTTCGTTGCTTCGCAAATGGCTCCCGCCGTTGTTGCCAATGCTATTCTTGATGTGGAAGCGGGTTCTTATGGCTTAAGGCAAACAGGAGAGACTTTAATTTTTGATGGATGGGGAAAATTATGGCCATTAGAGTTAAAAGGGAGCGAATTAGCTCCAGCAGTTTCAGAAGAAGAGCTAATATGCCATGATATTTCTAAAGAACAGCGTTTTACAAAACCTGCTGCGCGCTACTCAGAAGCGACTCTTATAAAAACTTTAGAAGAAAAAGGAGTTGGACGACCTTCAACCTATGCCACTATTGTTGAAACACTTTACGACAGAGGATATGTTGAAAAGAACGAAGAAAAACGGTTGGAACCTACTTCTTTGGGAATGACAGTAGACGATTTCTTGCTTCAATATTTTGACTCTAAAAGCCCTTCTCCCATCGTCGATACGAATTTTACGGCTCAAATGGAAGGACAATTGGATCTTATTGAAGAAAATAAGCTTGAATGGGTTGATGTAGTCCGTTCTTTCTGGGGTGGTTTTGCAGAAACTCTAGAAGAAGCCAAAAAAGCATCGGCTGTTGATTTGCCTGAACCTGAGCCAATTGGTGAGGATTGTCCGGAATGTGGGAAGCCTTTAGTTAAAAAACGAGGACGTTTCGGTGATTTTATAGCCTGTTCGGGATATCCTGAATGTCGATATACTCGCCCAATTCTGAAAACTATTGGTGTGAAGTGTCCCCTATGTGGGGAAACTGAAAATGGAGAAGTTGTTCGAAGAAGAAGTAAAAAAGGAAAGTTTTTCTATGGATGTTCACGATATCCTGAATGTAAATATGTCTCATGGAACGAACCTACAGGAGAAAAGTGTCCAGAGTGTGGAACTCCACTTGTTCGCAAAAACAAAAAAAGTCTTCCAGAATGCCCCGAATGTGGTTGGAAAAAGGAGAAAAAGTAATTATGGACAGATCAAACGAAATTCTGGTTCTTGGTGGCGGATTGGCCGGGAGCGAAGCAGCTTGGCAGTTGGCACAAAGAGGATATCCTGTTTGTTTAGTAGAGATGAGACCGAAAATAACAACCCCAGCACATCAGACCGATATGATGGGGGAACTTGTATGCAGTAATTCTCTTGGTGCTGATAATATGACAAGCCCAGCTGGAATATTAAAGGCTGAGCTTCGTTATCTTGGTAGTCTCATAATGGAAGCTGCAGATCATACGAGCGTTCCTGCAGGCAAAGCACTTGCCGTTGATCGTGACGCTTTTGCTGGTTACATAACGAAAAAACTTTCAGAACATCCTTGTATAAGAATTGAAAGACGAGAGATGACATCGTTGCCGGAGGAACCTGCTATTATTGCTACAGGTCCCTTAACAAGCCCTTCTCTTGCAGAAGAATTGAAGAAAATAACAGGAGAAGAATATTTTTCTTTTTTTGATGCTATAGCTCCGGTAGTTTTTTACGATTCCATCGATATGACGAAAGCGTACAAAGCAGGACGCTACGGTCAAGAAGCAGATTATATAAATTGTCCCATGAACGAAGAAGAGTATATTCGTTTTTGGAATGCTCTTGTCTCTGCAGAGCGAGCCACACGTCATGAATTTGAAAAGGACATTCGTTATTTTGAGGGATGTTTACCAATAGAAGTTATTGCCTCCAGAGGTATCGATACTCTCCGTTTTGGTCCTTTAAGACCAGTTGGTTTGCCCAATCCCCTTACAGGAGAAGAACCCTATGCTGTTGTTCAGCTTCGACAAGATAATAAAGATGGCACTCTTTTTAATTTAGTTGGTTTTCAGACAAGCCTGAAATGGGGAGAGCAAGCTCGAGTTTTTAAACTTATCCCAGGGCTTCAAGATGCTGAGTTTGCCCGTTATGGTGTTATGCATAGGAATATATACGTCAATGCACCTACTGTACTTGATGGTTTTCTTCGTTTACGGGATCGTAAAAATCTTTTTTTAGCGGGGCAAATAACGGGAGTAGAAGGATATCTTGAGAGTACCGCTATGGGACTTGTTGCTGCTATTTATATGGCGTTTTCTTTGAGACAAACAGAAATGCCCATTTGGCCTAAAGAGACAGCGATAGGTTCTTTGCTCCGTTATTTATCAGAAACTGACACGAAGGTTTTTCACCCTATGAACGTAAACTTGGGCATATTCCCCCGTCTTGATGTAAAAATACGTAAAAAAATAGAACGATGTCAAAAAGTTGGCGAAAGAGCGATGTTGTTCTTAGAAGAATTTTACAAAAGTTACCTAAAATAGGACTCCCCCCCTATTTTTTATAATAGACCTCTGTTGTATAATGTATAATAATAAATTCCAATGATTTTAAAATTTTTTGTGTCGTTATATTTTTGCCTTTTTTCAGGCAAATCTTGTTGCAAAAATTGCAATTTTATGGCATTCTGATTGTTTAGAAAAGTATCAAGTATCTGGAAAAGAATGATAAAATATGATTATGGCTGAAAAGTTATCTTCTGCGTTGGATTATTACTTGGAACAGATGCGTTTTGCCAAAAATATGTCATTGTATACTATTGAGAATTATGCTGTAGATCTCAATCAATTTGTTAACTATTTGCTTGAGCAAAACGTTACCCTTCTTTCGGAAGTAGATACACGTTTGATTCGTGAGTATTTGAGGGTCTTGGCTTCTTTTGGATACGCTAAGTCATCTGTCTCCAGAAAACTTTCCGCTATAAAAAATTGGTTTCTTTTTTTAGTTGATAAAAAATTAGTGGAGAAAGATCCAGCTAAAAATGTTAAGGGTCCACGTTTACCTGCGCGCTTGCCACGTGCTTTAAGTGTAGAGGAAGTTACGAGGCTAATTGAAAAAGGAAGTGCGGAAAGCACAACGCCTCTTAGAGACAGGGCTGTTTTAGAGTTACTTTATGGATGTGGACTTCGTATTGGAGAGCTTGCAATTCTTCACTGGGAGGATATAGATCTTGTCGAAAGATGGCTGCGGGTTCGAGGCAAGGGAGACAAAGAGCGAATGGTTCCCGTAGGCAGAATGGCTAAAGAGGCTGTTCAGGTGTGGCAAGATACTTTTTCAGAACCAAATAATTTTATCTTCCCGGGGGAAAATGGCGATCATCTTACTGTGCGTACTGTTGGGCGTATAGTGGAGAGAGCCGCGCAGAGAGTTGGATTATTTGGGGTAACTCCCCATATGTTACGTCATAGCTTTGCAACCCATATGCTTGAAGGTGGAGCTTCTATACGAGTGATGCAAGAGCTTTTGGGACATGAAAGTTTATTGACGACACAACGGTATCTGACAGTGACGGCAGAACATCTTAAACAAAGCTACATAGATGCTTTTCCGAGAACTAGAGGAGATGATTGAACTGTTTAAGGGAACAACTATATTGTGTGTACGCCGCGGAGATACAGTGGCGATGGCTGGAGACGGTCAGGTAACCTTAGGAGATCAAATTATAAAGGCAGGGGCACGGAAGGTGCGTCGCTTATATAAGGGAAAAGTCCTTGCAGGATTTGCAGGGAGTACCGCAGATGCAATGACACTTCTTGAGCGTTTTGAAGCGCGTTTAGAGGAAAATAGCGGAGACCTTATGAGGGCAGCTGTTTCTCTCGTTAAAGAGTGGAGATTGGATCGCGCTTTGAGAAAACTTGAGGCCCTTATGCTTGTTGCAGATGAAAACCATACATTGTTACTTTCAGGTGCAGGAGATGTGCTTGAACCGGAGAACAATGTTGCTGCTATCGGATCTGGTGCTGGTTTCGCCCTGGCGGCTGCACGGGCTTTTATGGAGTCTGGTAAAGGGTCTGTTTCTGAAATCGCCCACAGATCTATAGAAATAGCTGCGGATATTTGTATCTATACGGATAAAGAGATAACGGTAGAGGTGATTGGCGAATGAGTATTGTAGCAGAAGAGAAGCTGGATTTAACACCTCGCCTTGTAGTTGAGTGTCTTGACAGGTACATCATAGGGCAGGAGAAGGCTAAAAGAGCGGTAGCCATTGCTCTTCGTAATAGAATTCGACGTCGCAATTTGTCTCACGATCTCGCCAACGAAATAGCTCCTAAAAATATACTGATGGTTGGCCCGACAGGTGTAGGAAAGACGGAGATAGCCCGTCGTTTGGCTGATCTTGTTCAAGCCCCATTTGTGAAAGTAGAAGCGACGAAATTTACTGAAGTGGGCTACGTTGGACGAGATGTGGAGTCAATGGTTCGAGATCTCGTCGAAATGGCTGTGTCCATGGTAAAAAAAGTAAAGATAGAAGAGGTTCAAGGTCCTGCAGAAGAGAGAGCTTCGTTGCGGCTTGTGGATGCTTTGCTTCCACGACCGGAGAGAAAATCGTCAATGCCCGACTTTATGAAAATGTTTTCGGGAAAAGAGGAGGAAGTGGCGCCGTCTCAGGAAGATGACTCTATTAGAGAATCTACGAGAAATAAAGTTTTAGAACTTCTTAAGACAGGCAAACTGGATGGAAGAGAAGTAGAGATTGAGGTAACTGAAAATTCTGCTGTCGGTATACCTCTTCTTGGTGGCGCAGGAATGGATTCGATGGGTATGAATATTAATGAAATGCTCAGCGGCTTTCTTCCTAAAAAAACTAAAAAACGTCGAATGAAGGTTGTGGATGCCAAAAGGCTCTTGCAGGCCGAAGAAGCTGAAAAACTTATCGATATGGAGTCGGTAGGCAAAGAGGCTTTGGAGAAGGCGCAAGAAGAAGGCATTGTCTTCATTGACGAACTTGATAAGGTTGTTGCCCGCGGATCTTCTAATGGTCCCGATGTGAGCAGGGAAGGTGTTCAGAGGGATCTTCTCCCTATTGTTGAAGGGGCATCGGTTCAAACAAAGTATGGAACGGTAAAAACAGATCACATTCTTTTTATTGCTGCGGGAGCTTTTTCAAGCGTTAAACCTTCTGATCTTGTTCCAGAACTTCAGGGACGATTCCCCATTCGTGTGGAGTTGCAGCCATTAGGAAAAGATGAGCTGGCTCGCATTCTTGTCGAACCGGAAAATAGTCTCATAAAACAGTATCAGGCTCTGTTGAGCACTGAAAATGTGGAAATACGATTTTCTCAAGAGGCTATTTACAAAATAGCGGCATTAGCTGAGAAAATGAACACCGAAATGGAAAACATAGGAGCTCGTCGTCTTCATACGATGATAGAACAGCTTCTTGAAGATATTAGTTTTACGGCACCAGAGCGGCAAGGTGATGTAATAGAGATAGATACTTTATTTGTTGAAGAGAGGCTTTCCCCTCTCATGGAAGATACTGACTTGCGAAAGTATTTGCTTTAATTATTCAGGAGGGATTCGAAATGACTAAAGGAGAAAAGAAAATAACAGATAGTAATCCTGTTATAGTGGAAGATCCAGCAATGAAAGATTTACTCGATAAAACTCGTCAAGTAGGCAGAGCGCTTCAGAACCGCAGAGAAGGAACTAAACCTGATTATAACAAGCTTGCTAAACTTCTTTGTGAATTTTCCACAGCGAATGTCTATATTATCAACAGAGAGGGCAAAATTCTTGGCTATTCATGGATTAGTGAATACCACTCGGAAGCAGTAGCTAATTTCTTGGAGAGAGGGTATATGCCCGAGAATTTTGTTGAAAAAATGAATCAGCACAGAGAGTCCATTTTGAGCGAAACAGACGGTTATCTCTTTGATGATGAAGAAAACGTTGAAGGCTCTCCAGAGAAACACATGCTATACGTTCCTATATATAGCGCTGCTGAGCGTTTAGGAACGTTACTTCTTGTGAGATTCTTTGATCCTTTTTATATGAAAGATCTTATTTTAGCTGAGTATCTTGCAACTCTCGTTGGAATTGAAATTTTACATGACAGAACCCGCAGTATAGAAGAGCGTGCCAGAGAGCGTCTTGTTGTTCAAATGGCCATGCGTGCACTTTCCTACTCTGAAGTAGAGTCAGTAAAACATATCATAGCTGAATTAGGCGCTTATGAGGGCGTAGTTATTGCCAGTAAGGTTGCAGATCGAGTAGGCGTAACACGGAGTGTTATTGTCAATGCTCTTAGAAAACTAGAGAGCGCAGGTATTATAGAAAGTAGAAGCCTTGGCATGAAAGGAACCTTTATAAAGATTTTAAGCCCCCTCTTTATTGAGGAGTTAGGAATGGTTCTTCCTCAGAGCATGTAACTTTAAAACATTAATATTGCTGAGTAAAAGTGAAGCTGCCATGAAGGACAGCTTCACTTTTTTATATATTCTATTTAAGAAAAGAATTACTTCTACCGATATGTAACACGAAGGGGTGAAAGCAATGATTGTTGATCGAGCGTGGAAAGTCGCAGAAAAAGATTTGGAAGGTCTATCTCAGCGTTTTCAAGCGGTGGGGTCAAATCTTGCTAATGCTAACACTCCAGGATATGGGAGAAAAGAGGTCTCTTTTGAAGAAGAGCTAAGAAGCGTTGTTCTAGGACCCGATAAATTACCTTTAAAGGTTACGCAACCTTCTCATATTGTCTCTGTTCCGGCTACGGTAGATAAAGTTGTTCCATCGGAAAAAAGAATTTATGACGAGAAAGTGCGGTTTGACGGAAATAACGTAGATTTAGAGATAGAGATGGCTAAGATGATGGAGACTCGTTTAGCTTATCAGTCAATGACACGATTGATAGGCAAGAAAAGTTCCATGTACCGTCTTGTCATAGGAGGACGCTAATGCGAGTTTTTCGTACAATTGATATAGCGGGGAGTTCCCTTACCGCACACAGGCTATGGATGGATACTGTTGCATCTAATTTAGCGAATGTAAATACTACAAGAACTGATACAGGTGGTCCTTACGTTCGAAAAACTCCTGTCTTTTCAGAAATTTTAGCAACTGAAGAAGGGCGCCAGTGTGGAGGTGGGGTTAGAGTTGTTGATATTGCTGAAGACTCTCAGCCTTCCCGTCGGGTCTATCAACCCGATCATCCCGATGCAGATGCCCAGGGGTATGTTTCTTTCCCTAATGTTAATGTTGTTCGCGAGATGGCTGACATGATGACGGCTAGCCGTGCTTATGAAGCAAACCTCGCTATTGCAGATGCAGCAAGAGGTATGTGGAATGGAGCTCTTGAGATCTTACGAGGGTAATATGGCATACATTGAAATATGAGCCTTTTTACCTATATGACTTCCTTCAGGGGACACTGTAAAGTGTCCCCTTTTTTATCATTGTTGTTACACAGATGTGTTAAAATTAAACTTATTGATAACAAATTTGATATTTGCTTTTATTACTGAAGGAGAGATAATATGGATCCTGTAAAACTTGATCTCAGTCAGCTTACTCCGAAGAATAAAATGAAACAGACGATGCAGGAGAAAACAGATCTTATACACCATAGTCCTTCTTTCGAGTCGATTCTCTCCCAATCTTTTGTTAATGTTAATAATTTACAACAAGAATCTGATATGATGGTTCAGAAATTGGCGGTCGGAGAAGTAGATGATATATCGACTGTGGTTTTGTCGGTTCAAAGAGCTGAGCTTGCACTTCGAATGATTACAGAAGTGCGTAATAAGCTTGTGGATGCATATCAGCAACTTGCGCGTATGCCTGTTTGATTTTTTTATCCTTTTCTTAATTTAATATGAATGGATTAACTCAGTTAAAAGAAAAAATTAGTGCGTTTTGGTTATCGTTGCGTCAATGGCAACGATGGTCACTTGTCGGGGCCGCTGTTTTGGTTGCAGCAGCTCTTGTTTTGCTTGTCTTATGGGGAGGAAAGCCCTCCTATGAGCCTCTTTTTGCACAGTTGGAGGTTTCTGATGAAGCCGCCATCGTTTCTTATCTGAAGGAGAATAAAATTCCCTATCGGATCGATCCTGCTGCTCACGCTGTTTTGATTCCTCGAGATCAAGTCTATGAGGTTCGTCTTACTTTAGCGCAGGAAGGACTTCCCAAAGGTGGCAATGTAGGTTTAGAACTTTTCGACGATACTAAAATGGGGATGAACGAGTTTCAACAAAAGGTGACTTTTTTAAGAGCCTTGGAGGGAGAACTTGCAAGAACAATAAGTCAGATTGAAGCTATAGATTATGCCAAGGTAAATATCGTTCTTCCCGAAAAACACCTTTTTTTAGAACAGCAGCAACCTTCTACAGCTTCTGTACTTATTCGTTTGAAGGCAGGGCAGGAGATAGGTCCCTCTCAGATAAAAGCCATTATTCATCTTGTTTCTCATAGTGTAGAAGGTCTTGCCCCTGATTATGTAACCGTTGTTGATACGAGTGGTAAGGTTCTTTCTGATATGCTTGATCAGGAGCTCTTGGTATATAGCCATGGAGATGGACAGACTGTTTCTTCTGTACAGCGAGAACTGGAAAGGCAGCAGGAACGAGAACTAGAGAGTAAGGTCAGGCAAATGCTCGAACGAGTTTATGGCCCAGGCCATGTCGTGGTTCGTGTGAAAGTAGAGCTTGATTTTGACAAGAAACAAAGTCGTTATAAAGAATATGTTCCTTTTGCGTCTGGAAAAGGTGTTTTAAGAAGTCAGCAAAATATGGAAGAGAGCTTTACTGGTAGTGGTACTCCAGTAGGGGGCGCTCCCGGGACGACGACGAATATTCCAGGGTATGCAATAGGTGCTCCTAACACTGGTATGAATGAATATAATAAGAGTGACGTTGTTAGTAACTACGAGATAACAACACGAGAAGGAGAAAAAATAGATACACCAGGTGGCATCAGACGACTGACAGCTTCTGTTTTAGTTGATGCTGACCTGGATGAGACAAGATTAAAAGAATTGAATGCCATTGTAGCGCCGGCTTTAGGTTTTAGGGCTGAGCGTGGTGACGAATTGGCAATACAGGGAATGAAATTCTCAACGACACTTGCAGATTCTCTTAAGGAACAACTTCAGCGAGAACGTCGTACACAGCTTATTTTCCTTCTTATTGGTTTAGCGGCACTTTTGCTTCTGCTTTCTCTCGGAGCTCTATGGTGGGTTCGTCGCAGAAAAGAAGGAAAGGAAAAGAAAATTGCGGCTGGTGCTGAAGCAGGAAAGGCGATACCGTCTATACAGGATATTCTTAGCTCCCCTGAACTTCTTGAATCTCAGGGAGAATTGGCTATATTGGAAGAACAATTACGGGCTTATGCGAAAAGTAAGCCTGAAGAAGTTGCAAATCTTCTTCAGGAATGGATTTCAGAAGATATGTAAAAGACAGGAGATAAAATATGGCGCGTAGTTCTGGCTCTCGTGGATTGCAGGGAAAAGAAAAAGCGGCGATTTTGCTTGTTGCTTTGGGGAATGAAGTCGCAGCTGAACTTTACAAACATTTTGATGAGGCGACCATCGAAATAATAACGCTTGAGATAGCCAATCTTCAGAAAATATCTCCTGAACAAAAATTAGAAGTATTGAAGGATGCGCAAGAGATGCTTCTTGCTCGCGAGTATATGGCTCGTGGTGGAGTTGATTACGCTCGGGATATACTGGAGCGAGCTTTGGGACCTGAGCGTGCTCAAAACCTTCTTGCTCGTATAACGGCGAGTTTGCAGGTTCGTCCCTTCGATTTTATGAGACATTCAGATCCTCAGCAGTTATTAAGTTTTATTCAGGGCGAACATCCTCAGACGATAGCGTTGATTCTTTCGTATCTTGAACCAGAGCAATCGGCTCAGGTTATCGGTGGCCTTCCGGCAATTATGCAGGCTGAAGTGGCGAAACGTATTGCCAAAATGGATCGTATTACACCTGAGGTATTACGTGAGGTAGAAAGAGTTCTAGAAAGGAAGTTAAGCACTGTCATGGGGCAAGACTTTACCTTGGCTGGTGGCATCGATGCCATAGTGAACATTATTAATAATGCTGATCGTGGAACTGAGAGAAATATTATGGAACACTTAGAAGAAAATGATCCGGAATTAGCCGAGGAAATCAAGAGGAGACTCTTTGTATTCGAAGATATACTCAAAATGGACGATCGTTCTTTACAGCGTGTCTTGCGTGAAGTTGAGATGAAAGAGCTTGCTCTGGCTCTGAAGGGGGCTACAGAGGATCTTCGGTCTAAGTTCTTTAAAAATATGTCAAAGCGTGCTGCTGAGATGTTGAATGAAGATATGGAATTTATGGGGCCTGTACGTGTACGTGATGTTGAAGAATCGCAACAGAAGATTGTTAACGTTATTCGAGCCCTTGAGGATGTAGGAGAAATAGTCATATCACGCGGAGGAGAGGAAGAGCTGGTTGTCTAAGTTTGTGCGTCACAATATTATTAGAGCAGTTCGTGTTCTTCCTGAAGCTGTACGTATAGGAGCTTCAGCTAATGACGGGAAAGTTTCCCGAGAAGCTTTGGCTCAGGACGAAACAGCTGCTGTGTGCTCTTTAGACAAAGATCAGTCTGAACTTCTCCAAAAAGAATTAGCAAACCTTCAGAATTATGCTTCCCAACTAGAAGAAGAATTGAAAGAAGCCCTTCAGCGTAATCGCGTTCTCGAAAACGATTTTTTAGCCCATAAAAAACAGGTAGATGAAGAATATCAGCGGGCTGTCTGTAATTTGAACAAAGAAAAAGACTCTCTTTTTTTACAAGCTAAAAAAGAAGGATATGATGCCGGCCAAATAGAAGGGCATTCCGAAGGTTTAAAATCGGCCCGAGACGAGGTGGAGCAGGAATATTCAGAGCGCTTCTCCGGGCTTTTGGCTACGTTTGACAATATTCATGCTACTGTTGTGAAAGAAAAATCTTCTCTCGCTGAACTTAATTTGCCTTATATGATGCGTTTGTGGAAATGCCTTTTGGAGAGATTGCTTAAAAAAGAAGTTTCCATTGATCAGAATACCGTAATACGTATTTTAGAAAGTATTTTAACAAGAGTTAGTGATAAAGAAAAAATTGTTATATATCTTAACCCTGAAGATGTTGAACGTGTGAAAAATCAAAAAAGCACCTATGCCGATCTTTTACGAGGTGTAAAGGTTTTAGATATACATGTTGATGATCATGTGGGTAAGGGAAGTTGCATTGTAGAAACAAATCTTGGGGTTTACGATGCTCGTTGGAAAACTCAGTTTGAACAGATCGAAAAGGAAATAGACCAGCTTTTCTTAGAGGAGGCTTCTGCTCTTGAACTCCGAAAAGAGTAGGGAGCTTCTATGGGATGTTTTAGAGGCCCGACTTTCTAAAAATCAATTAATAAAAATTAACGGTCGAGTGGTACAAGTTGTGGGGCTCGTTGTGGAATCTCAAGGTCCTGATGTTCGAGTTGGAGATTTATGCCAGATACGCTTTCGCGGCGACTCTCCTCCGTTAAAGGCGGAAGTTGTCGGCTTCAGAGAAGATAGAGTTCTTTTAATGCCTTTAGGGAGCTTAAAAGATGTTGGGCCTGGATGTGACGTTGTTTCTATGGAACGTCCTCTGGGAGTGCATGTAGGTCGTAACCTCCTTGGTAGGGTTCTTGATGGCTTAGGGCAGCCTATGGATGATAAGGGACCTATTATTGCTTCAGATTTTTACCCTCTTTATGCAGATCCGCCTCATCCGTTACGAAGACAGATGATTTCCTCCCATCTTTCTGTAGGAGTAAAGGCAATAGATGGTATTTTAACATTGGGTACTGGGCAGCGAATCGGAATTTTTGCCGGTTCCGGCGTGGGAAAAAGTACTCTTCTGGGAATGATGGCCAGAAATACGGAAGCAGACATAAATGTTATTGCTCTTGTTGGAGAACGAGGACGAGAAGTTAGAGAGTTTATAGATCATGATCTTGGCGCGCAAGGTATGGAACGTTCAGTGCTTGTTGTTGCAACGTCAGATCAACCTCCTCTCATACGCTTAAAAGCGGCCTTGACAGCTACAGCAATAGCGGAATATTTTCGAGATCAAGGTAAAAATGTGCTTTTGATGATGGATTCTGTAACTCGAGTAGCCAGAGCTCAGCGAGAAGTAGGTTTAGCTATAGGAGAGCCGCCTACAACCCGAGGATATACTCCTTCTGTTTTTGAGGCTCTTCCTCGGTTATTGGAAAGAGCTGGCGCCGGAGAGCGTGGAAGCATTACCGGTATTTATACCGTTCTTGTTGAAGGTGACGATATGAATGAGCCTGTCGCTGATACCGTACGGGGTATTCTTGATGGACACGTTGTGCTTTCTCGAAAGATAGCTTCGAAAAATTTTTACCCTGCTATTGATATTCTGAACAGTGTGAGTCGAGTTATGCCTTCTGTTGTTTCCAAAGAACATTTAAAGGCTGTTTCCAGAATACGAGAAGCTATAGCTGTTCATCGAGAAGCGGAAGATTTGGTCAATATTGGGGCATATAAAGAGGGCTCTAACCGTAAGATTGATTGGGCCTTAAGTCATATAGAAGATATACATGCTTTTCTTTGCCAGTCGACTGACGAA
Organism: Aminobacterium thunnarium; assembly: GCF_055390565.1. NCBI lineage: Bacteria > Thermotogati > Synergistota > Synergistia > Synergistales > Aminobacteriaceae > Aminobacterium > Aminobacterium thunnarium. The sequence continues at coordinate 1,597,271 of NZ_AP042412.1, read as the reverse complement.
AAATATACTTTTGAAGAGACAGAATCAAGTCTTATGACATTGGCTCCATTTGCCGAAGATATATAAAGGTAGGTTAAAAGGAGGCAGAGGGGTAATTCATGATTGAACGTATAAAACGCTTCCAAAAGATTTTGTCGACACGAGAAAAGGTAAGAGATGAAGAACGCTTACTTTTAAGTGAAAAGCGTAATTATGAGCAAAATATTGTTTCCTTAATGAATGGATTGCAAGAAGAAAAACAACAAGCATTACATGTTTTCAGTACGCAGGATAACTGTCTTTTTTCCCCTCAGGATATGTGGTATAGACGAAAATCCATTGATTGTATCGAAAGAAAATTAGACGAAGCGCACGAGGCATTGTTACAGATACAGTATGCTATTCGTCAATCAGAAGAACGTCTTCTTCAGAAACATAAAGACGTAAAGGTTATGGAGACATATCTTGGTAAGATGAAAGATGAGTATAACCAAGTCGTGTCACGAATGGAGCAAGAAGAACTTGACGATATAGCTACGATACGATTCGAGAATAAGTCTGGGGAGTGAAATCTTTTGCAGGCAAAAAGAGTAGGATTGGAACGAGTTATAAAACGTATAAATGAGATTCAGGAGCGCTTCTGCCCGAATGAAGCGCCTAAACAAGAAAAAAAGAGAGAACGATTTGTTGATGTCTTGTCGCGTGTAGAAAGAGAATCTAGCCTTGATGTGAACGTTTTGCCAGAAAAAGAAAACAGCAAAATTCCTACCTCAGAAAATGTTTCTTTAAATTCGATCATAAAGCGCCATGCTAAAAATTACAATGTGGATGAAAACCTTATTCGTGCCGTAATAAAGATGGAATCTGGGGGGAAAACAGATGCTGTTTCTCCTAAGGGGGCTATGGGGCTTATGCAATTGATGCCGGGAACGGCGCGTATGTTGGGGGTTAATAATCCTTATAATCCCGACGAAAATATAGAGGGCGGTGTAAAATATCTGGCCTTTTTGTCCGATAAATATAAGGGGGATTTAGAGCAGGCTCTTGCAGCATATAATGCGGGGCCTTCTCGGGTTGATTCCTACGGAGGTATTCCGCCCTTCCCTGAAACGCAGCAATATGTTCAAAACGTTTTAGCAGAATATAAGCGAAATATAGGGAGCGAATAGAACAATGCCTGACGATAATTTATGGGCAGAGGATACAGAACGGGAGTTACAGGAAAATCAGGGCTCATCCCGGCCCGTCTCTCCACGTAAAAAGGGGAGTAGACTGAGGCGTAGATTGGGCCTTTTTTTTGTTTTGCTCATTATAGGGGCTGGCGTAGTTTTAGGACTCCATTTAGGTGGGGTTTGGGATATTCGCCCCTTTGCGGAAAAATTAGGCATAATTAAAAGCGAGACTCTCTCTCCAGCCGATCGCCGACAACAAGAGTTAGAAGAGTGGGCAAGCCGCTTGAGTAAAAAAGAAAATGAACTTAATGAAAAAGAGCATAATCTTGAAGTTCTTTCTCAAGACCTTGTCTCTAGAAAAGATGCTCTTCTTGTGAAGGAAACTGAAATCCAGGCCTTGGAAAAGGATTCTAATGATAGCAAAGTTCAAAACGAAGAGTCTTTACAAGCGTTAGTTCAGACTTTTCAGGAAATGTCGTCGCGTCGGGCTGCATCTATCATTGAGCAGTTAGATCAGAAATTGGCAGTGAAACTACTTTTGAAAATGCCTGAAGATAGTGTTGCATCTATATTAGGACGTATGGACCCAGGACGGGCAGCCTTGCTGACGGAACAGCTTGCACTTCAGAAAGATAGGTGAGATGGGGATGCAAGGTGATTTTTTTTCAGTTATTTCAATGGGGGAGCTTCTTACCGAGCCGAATAATACCCTTCAACCTGATATGAAAGTAACTACTGAGTTGGATTTTGCAACTCTTGTTGCAGCTCTGTCAGAAAACGTATCAGGAGAGACAGAAAAAGATTCTCTTTCTAACCTTAATTTGATAGCCTCAGATAAATCAGACAAATCAGATAAAAAGGAGAGGGAACAATCGTTATCTTTATCTTCTTTATATGCAACGTGTCCGCCTTTAGTGAATATTTTATTAACGAAAACCGAGGCGGAAAGTGAAACAGCAACTTTTGTTGATAGCGTGACAACTGAAAAGACAAAAAAAGAGGAGAATTTGCAGCAAAATCCTTCAGAACTTTTGCCACAGAAAGAAATGGATCAATTGGAAGAAAAAGGTTCAGGGTTGCTTGAAGAAATAACAATTGATGAGGAAAAAGCTGCAGAGATTGAGGTTTTAAAAGGCAGCATTAACGTTAATAATAAGGATAAAAAAGTATCGAGTGAAAAAGAAGAGGAAAAGCCGCTTATAAAAGGTTTTGTACGTAACCACGATAAAGGAGAAGTGCAAGGTCCGAAAGAGGAGAAGTTTCCTTTAGATAAAATTTCTGTTGTTGGTGATTCTATCCCAAATATTGAAAAATCGTTTTCTCATGTAAAACGAGAGATTGAAGATAATGTGTTGCCTCCGCAGGAAATAATAACTTCAGATAAAAGCGTTTCTCAACAAACTGACATGGGAAATACGCAGAGTGATTCCTTAGATTTACATAAAGAATCACAAGATGTAGATGTTCCACATAAATGGGGAATAGAAAAGGATAAGACAAATACTTCAGTGTCGCAGCATCCTTTTCATGAAGTGATGGCTCAAAATATAGTTAAAGAAAAATCGGATTTAAATCGTATGAATACAGTTCCTCAAGCATTTCAAAGAGGTGTATATGTTGGCACAAATCAAGGGGAACAAATACAGACAGGAATGACGCATGTATTAAGGTTCCTTCATACGAGAGGAGAAACAAAAGCCAAGGTCGTTATTGAGCCACCAGCTCTTGGCAGGGTAGACGTGGAACTGCTCTCTTCTCAACGAGGGGTTGAGGCGTTTCTTCGTGTGAGTTCCGAATCTTTAAGGCATATTGTGCAAGAACAGTTACCAGCGCTTCGAAGTGCCTTTTCGCAGCAAGGACTTGTTTTAGCCGATTGCTCTGTGGATGTTCGAAAAGAGAATGAACATAGTGGACAAAACCAACAGAATAAACGGCGAGGAATAAAAGTAGCGATGGATGCTTTAGACGAAACTGAAGAACCTCTTGCTTTTCGTCTTGACCTAGAGCAAGGCTTACTCGTTTGGATGGCATAGGATAGGAGGGAGAAAATGTTTGTACAAAGTACCGATTATTCAGTAACAGGCTCTGCTACAACAGCTTCTGCCACAAGCGCGACAGAACAGAAAAGTAAAACCGATTCGAATGGAGGATTGGATCAAGACGCTTTCTTCAAAATCTTGATCACTCAGTTGACCCACCAAGACCCCATGAATCCTTTACAAGATAGAGAATTCATTGCTCAGATGGCTCAATTTACTACAGTAGAAAAATTGACGAATATGGGCAAGGTTGTAGACGAAATGGCTACTGTAAATCGAGGGAATGCAGTTTCTTATCTTGGTAAAAACGTAAGTTTCTATGATGAGAACGGAGAAGTTATGACATCTAAAGTTCAGGCTGTTTGGTTTGACGATAAAGAGGGTGTTATTCTTCAGGTTCCCGAGGGGCAAATCAAATTGGCAGGAGTTCTTTCTGTTTCATAAAAAATTTGAGTTCTTGTAAGTATTCTCCGAAATAGTAACTATGAGAGAAAAAAGCCCACTAGGGACGGTTGGGTTTGACATGTGCAAGGGAGTGCGCATTTCTCTGTGTTGGGAGGTTAATAGAAATGCTAAGATCCCTTATGACGGGAGTAAGTGGAGTTCGGGGACATCAAACTCTGCTCGATGTTGTAGGTAACAATATTGCCAATGTGAATACAGCCGGATTTAAAAAATCGACGGTGACTTTTCAGGATTTGCTCTATCAGACGTCTCGTGGAGCTTCTTCTCCACAGGGCGATAGGGGCGGAATAAATCCTATGCAGGTGGGTCTTGGCGTTAATATTGGGGCTATTGAAACAATTCATAGCCAAGGACAGTTGCAGTATACGGGCAATAGAACTGATATGGCTATACAAGGTGACGGATATTATGTCATGGGTGATGGAAGCAGAACTCTTTATTCCAGAGCAGGTAATTTTATTCTTGATGCTAATGGGAACATTGTTCAGTCTGGAACTGGGTATATGTTGAAAGGTTATACATTAGAGACTGATCCTAACGATCCTACTCGGTATATTAAAGGTACGCAGCTAGTAGATATGAATATTCCTGTAGGGCAAAAATTGCCAGCTCAAGCGACGACTCTTACAGGATTCCGCTGTAATCTCGATAGCAGAGTTGATGCATACCTGCCCATGGGGTTCCTGACTAATGGAGTAAAAGCAACGGGACTTTTAGGAGGAGCTGAGCGTTCTATCACCTTTGGTTCTGGTACTGATGTGAATTCTTTTGTCACAGTTAAAGTCGGAGACCAAACTGTACAGATGGCAATAGATGGTGTAGATCAAGACGTAAAACGTCCTAAATTGGCAGACACAACGTTGACTCTTGATGGACAGACATACGATGTTACGTTTGATAGCGCCTCTGGTGTATTGAAAATGACGAATCAGGCAGATGCGACAGATTCATGGGAATATGAGCTTGGCGCCATGATGGATTACGATATAGTGAGCATTGCTGAAAGTAACGGAACAGAACATCATTATCTCGTGGAATATAACGATCTCGGAAGCCAGGGTGGAAACAGAGAAATGGTTCTTTGGGGAGATAATAACGCAACTCCCTCTGCTGTAACACGTTTCTCTTCAGAAATTACAACATCTCATGATGGCATCTTTATTGACCCGGCTGGTAACGGTTATTCTTTGGGAACAACCTTCCCTGAAGGAAAGACTCTTTTTGCTGTTCCTTCAGAAAATGGACAAGGTATTGAGATTCGAAGCGATTCTGTTTCTGGGGATGTATTATCAACTGTTAATCAGCGAATTCCAAGTGTTCATACTACGAAGCTTGATGTTTTTGATAGTTTGGGGAATAGCCATACATTAGAGGTAAGTTGGGAAAAAATAGAGAATAATCAATGGCGTTGGAGAGCGTGGCTTCCTACAGAGCCTGGAATTACATTAACCAACAATACTGGAATTATTTCTTTCCAGAGTAACGGTAAAATTGATGGATCGTCAAGTAACGCCACAATGTCTTTAGGGTTTGGTTCTTTGGGAGCAGAAGATTCTTCTATAAAACTTGATTTCAGTGGTCAGTCGTTTGATAAAGAGCCTATTGAAGGTGTAACACAGTACGGATCGGCCTTTACTACAAAAGCCTACTATAGAGATGGCTATGAGATGGGCGTTTTAAACGATTTTGCAGTAGGAACTGATGGAACTGTTGTAGGTGTTTACAGTAATGGCGAAAGTCGCTCTCTTTACCGACTTGGACTCGCTCTTTTTGCGAATCCGAGCGGTCTTGAAAAAGTAGGTAATACTGCATTTGCTGAAAGTGCCAACTCTGGTATAGGTCAGGTGGTATCTCCTCTTGAAGGAGGAGCTGGCAAGATATCCGGTGGTTCTCTTGAAATGGGGAATGTAGACCTTTCCGAAGAATTTGTGCGTCTTATCATTGCCCAAAGGGGATTCCAGGCGAATGCTCGTGTCGTTACGACGAGTGATCAAGTTCTTGAAGAACTTGTGAATATGAAACGTTAGGAAACAGCTTATGATCACTCTCACACGAATTAACGGAGAGCACTTTACGTTAAATGCGGATTTGATTGAAACGGTGGAAACGACACCAGACACAGTAATAAAACTTTTTAATGGCCATCGTTATGTAGTTCGAGAAAACATGGAAGAGATTGTGGAGTTAGTTGTTCAGTATAGGAATCGTATTTGGCGCTCTTCCTGTCAATCTGAGAGCGCTATCATCACACAACAGCAGAACGACAAATAAGTTCTTTGGTGTAGTTAGGCTGTTTTAGGGAGGGGAGTTTTTGTGGATCTGGCAACAGTAATAGGTCTTTCAGTAGCACTTATTTTGGTTATTGGGGGTATTGTTGCAGGCGGTGAACCTATGTCTTTTGTTAACTTCCCGTCCCTTCTGATAACTCTTGGCGGCACCTTAGGCGCCACAATAATGGCAAACCCCGTAGAACGGATAAAAAATATAGGTAAAATTTTGGGGCGTGCCTTTTTTTCTCAAAGTCCCGATCTTGTTTCTCTCGTACAAACTATTGTAAGTTTTGCAGAAAAAGCGAGAAGAGAAGGGTTACTTGCTTTGGAAAGCGATGCAGCAGAGCTTGACAATGAATTTCTTAAAAAATCAATTCAGCTTGTTGTCGATGGTACGGACCCAGAACTTGTTAAGGCTATACTTGATACTGAAATAGGAGTTCTTGAGGAGCGACACGTCGCGAATAAGAGTATGTTCGACACAATGGCTGAACTTGCTCCTGCTTTTGGAATGTTGGGGACGTTAATAGGGCTTATCGCTATGTTGCGTAACCTTGACGACCCCGATGCTCTTGGCCCTGGAATGGCAGTAGCTCTTATAACCACATTCTATGGTTCCTTTATTGCTAATGTTTTTGCTATTCCAGTTTCTCGTAAGTTATCGACAAGGTCATCAGAAGAAGTGATGGCGAGAGAACTTATGGTAGAGGGCGTTCTTGCAATACAAGCAGGAGAAAATCCTCGTATTGTTGAGGAAAAGCTGAAAGTCTTTTTACCTCCCTTACAGCGAGAGAAATTGGAAGAAGAGGAAAAGCAAGCTAGGGAAGGTGGAGCGTAAATGGCTCGTAGAAGGAAATTGCAGGAAGAAAGTGGAGGCGGAAACTGGCTTACAACTTATGGTGACATGGTTACTCTGCTCTTGACTTTCTTTGTTTTCCTTTTTTCATTCTCCTCTATAGATGTTCAAAAGTTTCAAAAGATGCTTCTTTCTTTCCAAGGAGCTTTAGGTGTTTTACCAGGCGGCAAAACAGTACAGGAAAATGGTGGCGTTTTTGGAGGCATGGAACATCAGGATGCGGGAGAATCGAAAAGAACAACGATTAATATTCAAGAAGTTGCCCAAAGTTTAAAGCTTTATTTAAAGCAGGAAGGTCTAGAGCGTCAGACAGTTGTCAGAGTCGATCAGAGAGGTATAACAGTCTCTATTTCTGATCAGCTTCTTTTTGAGACAGGACGAACAGACATGAAACCGGAAGGGAAAAGGGTTCTTTTCAAGTTGGCCCAGCAATTGAAGGATGTCGTTCCGGCTTTATCTGTCGAGGGGCATACAGATAGTGTCCCTCTTCGCGGTGGTCCCTTAAAAAATAATTGGGGACTTGCCGCTCTTAGAGCTTCAACGGTAGCTTCGTATTTACAAGAAAGTGGTGGAATAGACCCCAGAAAAATCCAGGCTGTTTCTTACGGTGCTTTTCGCCCTATTGTTCCTAATGATACGCCAGAACACCGGGCACTTAATCGAAGGGTTGATCTAGTTATTCTTTCACAGTATCCCAAATAGACTGTGAGAACAACCTTTGGGAGGAAATCATATGTTCAGAAGAGTTCTTATCTTTATAATAGTAGGGGTTATGGCTTTTTCTGTTGGTTTTGGTGGCGGTTTGTTGGCTGGGCGGATGTGGAATCGCTCGTCGACAGTAGCATCTGCTTCCGGTGAAGCCATAGATACACCTGGACCTATCTGTAGTATGGGGGATTTTACTACAAATCTCTCAGGTCTTGATGGCGGTATAGTAAGTTTTTCCGTTGCTTTGGAAACTTCAGGAGCGAAAGCTCTCGAAATTTTACAGCAAGAGAATTGGAAAATGCGTATAACCAACGAAATTTTGCTTGTAACAAAAGGGAAAACAGCTGGAGAACTTAGAAATGCAGAAGGCGTGCTTGAGTTGGCAGAGGAAATTAAACAATCGATAAATAGCATGGTTCCCGCTTCTAAAGAGCAGGTGCCAGTAAAAAGAGTTCTTTTCCAAAGTTTTGTACTTCAATAGTTGAATTAGTGGGCTAGGGGGTGGCAGAAAATGTGCCCAGATGTACTTTCGCAGAATGAAATAGACTCTCTTCTTGACGCTCTTTCTAGTGGAAGCTTCGACATCGATTCGATGGATGCGGAGTCCGAAGAGAAGAAAATAAAAATTTACGATTTTAGAAGGCCCGATAAGTTCAGCAAAGACCAGCTTCGAGCTATACAAATGATCCATGAATCTTTTGCCAGGCAATTAACAACAACACTTTCGACGATGGTTCGTTCCATGGTTTCTGCGGAAGTGGCTTCTGTTGACCAGTTAGCTTATGATGAGTTTGTTCGTTCTCTCGTGCAACCTACCGTTATAGGTATCTTAGAGATGTATCCTTTCAGTGGGAATGCTCTTATTGAAATTAATCCTAACCTTGTTTTTGCCATAATCGATCGTATGCTTGGCGGGAAGGGTGAATTTTCAGGAAAAGCTCGAGACCTTACAGATATTGAACGGATGGTTATAGAGCGGGTTATTATGAGAATGCTTGAGCTTCTTGAAGAGAGTTGGAGTACTGTTGTGGATGTCCGGTTCCGTTTTGAAAATATGGAAAGTAACCCATTTTTTGTCCAAATATGTCCTGGTACTGATATGGTGTTGCTTGTAATTTTGAAATTGAAAGTGGCCGATGTAGAAGGAATGGTCAGTATTTGTATCCCTTATTTTCTGATGGAACCAATTATGGATAAGCTTAGCTCCCAACAGTGGTTTGCATCGACTGGACGTAAAAAAGAAGAAGGAGCTCGTGATGCCATTGTTCGTCATCTTGGGCACGTTAAAATTCCTCTTTCAATAGAACTTGGACATACCATTCTCAGTGTAGAAGATGTATTGCAGCTTCGTTCTGGGGATGTTATTAAACTAGATGAGACTGTAGAAGATAGAATAGATATTCGAGTAGGGAATATGATTAAATTCCTGGGGCGTCCCGGAACCGTTGAAGGCAATTATGCTGCGGAGATAGCAGATGTTCTCTATGACGACGAGATGATTCCCGAAAATGAGGGAGGAGTCAAAGATGATTGACGAATTGTTGAGTCAGGATGAAATTAATGCTTTGCTTCAGGGGCATTCTTTGAAAGAGGAAGAATCATCTCTTTCTGGCGTATCTTCTGAACAACAACAGATATTTAATGATATAACAAACATTTTTGCTACTGCTATTACAAATGTCTTTGGCATGCTTGCAGGCAGAGATGTAAATGTTCCTGATAAAAAGCAGGAAACGATTCCTCAGAAAGATATTGTTTTAAAACCAGGAGAATCTGCCTTTTCTTTTCATATAACGTGTCAGGGCATGAGCGATGCGCCGTTGACATTCATAACGACCCAACAAGGGGCTTTGATCTTAGCCGATCTTATGATGGGGGGAGAAGGTAAGGACTTACCAGAAGAAGCGAGTGAGCTCTACCTCAATGCGGCTCAAGAGGGACTTAGCCAGATGGTAGGGGCATCTCTAACCAATATGAGTGGCATTTTAGGAGGTCGTCGCCTATTACCAGATAATGTTCAATCTGCTTTAGAAAGCGGAGAGTGGTTGCCATTTGCGGAGATGGGGCCAGACGAAAAAATATGGTCTGTTGAGATGTCTATAAAAATTGATGATGTCGCAGTCTTTCCACTCTGGGTTGTCTTTCCTTTGGACGTTGTCAATAAAATAGCAGATGAAGCCTTGGAGATTATGAAAGCCAAATCTGCTCCAGAGCCTGAAAAGAAAGATTCCTCACCGGCTCCTTCTGCATCTAGAACTCAAAATAAAGGCCAAGTTGAAATTCCTGTTCAGCCGATGGAGAACAATGCTAACAAACAACGAAGTGCTGCTACGCAGCCAGTTTCACAAGTAGATGTCCGACCTGCACAGTTTATGCCCTTAAGTCAATCTGGTGGATCGCAGGGGTCTGGTAATATTGATCTTATAGCAGATATCCCTGTGCGTGTTACTGTAGAGTTGGGGCGTACACGAAAAAGTATTTCTGAAATCTTAAACATGACACCGGGTTCCGTGATAGAATTAGATAAAATGGCTGGGGAGCCAGTAGATATATTAGTAAATAGTAAACTTGTAGCACGCGGAGAAGTTGTTGTTATCGATGAGAACTTCGGCGTGAGAATTACAGAGATCGTAAATTCCTCAGCAAAATTTCGTTCATAACATAGTCATTTCGAGTTTGACAAGTGAGGGGTGCAGGAATGGGAAAAAGTGTGTTAATAGTTGATGATGCCGCCTTTATGAGGATGATGTTAAAAGATATTCTTTCAAAAAACAGCTTTGAGGTTGTTGGAGAAGCAGAAAATGGTAAAGTTGCCGTGGCGGCTTATCAGAAGCTTCATCCTGACATTGTAACAATGGATATAACAATGCCCGAAATGAACGGCATTGATGCTGTAAAAGCTATTAAAGCTCTTGATTCTCAGGCTAAAATTATAATGGTTAGTGCTATGGGGCAGCAGCCTATGGTTATAGAGGCAATACAGGCCGGCGCTGTTGACTTTATAGTGAAGCCTTTTCAACCAGATAGAGTGGTGGAGGCTTTAAGCAAGGCCCTAGCCTAAATTTCAAGGTCAGAGTAATGGTTAATTTTTTAAAAATTATCCCAGGCAGTCGCTTTTCAGCGTTACTGGCTGGGTTTTTCGTTTTTGTCATTCAGACACCGTCGGAGGCTGCAACCTCTACGTCAGGACTTACGACTTACTTTATACGGGTTATGTTGGCTCTTTGCCTTTTGGTCGGTATCTCGTATATTTTAATTCGGTATATTCGTCCATCCATTGCGGTAAGAGAAAGCCACAATGTGAAAGTTATAGCTGCGTTGCGACTTGGTCGCGAAATGCTTTACATTATTCAGTGTGGTCCAGATGTTATAGCATTGTTATCTGGGGGGAATAATTCTAAGGTTGTAGGAAAATGGCGGAAAGAAGATTGGCTTCAGGGAGACGTGAATGGTGAAAAAAAATGTAACTGATTTATTGATACTTATAGTCGCTATATTTCTTTTTGCAGCATTCGTAGTTCCTTCAGCTGCATTGTGTGCAGAAGCTCCGTCTATTCCTCTTCCAGCTTTACAGTTGGGTGTTCGAGCTGCTGAATCACCTCAAGATGTGGCCCTCACATTGCAGATTTTAGCTCTTTTGACTGTATTGAGCCTAGCTCCGGCAATTATGCTCATGCTTACAAGTTTTACTCGTATTCTTGTTGTTTTGGGGTTCGTACGCCGCGCCCTTGGACTGCAACAGACTCCTCCGAATCAGGTGCTTGTTACATTAGCTCTTTTTATGACCCTTTTCATTATGACTCCTACATGGAGCCAAATTTACGACACGGCTTTGGCTCCATACATGGCAGGAGAAATACAATCTGCACAAGCTTGGCAGAATACAGTGGCTCCGGTTCGTCAATTTATGTTGAAATATACACGAGAAGAAGAGCTTTCGCTCATGGTTCGGATGGCTAAAATGGAACGTCCTCAAAATGCAGACGATGTACCGACTCGTCTTTTGTTACCCGCCTTTATGCTCAGCGAGCTTAAAACAGCTTTTCAGATGGGAGTCGTAATATTTATTCCATTCATAGTTGTCGATATGATCGTAGCAAGTGTCCTTATGAGTATGGGCATGATTATGTTGCCTCCTATGATGATCTCCCTACCCTTTAAGATACTCCTTTTTGTTATGGCTGATGGTTGGGATTTGGTTGTTATGAGTATATTTAAGAGTTTTTCGTAAGGAGGAAGGTGCGCATACATGAACACATTTAGTATGTACGACGTATTGAGTCATTGTGTTTGGGTAACTCTCCTTACCTCTCTGCCTGTTCTTCTCGTTGCCATGATTGTGGGGCTTATTATAGGTATTTTGCAAACGGCAACATCTATTCAGGAACAGACACTTATTTTCATTCCGAAGATCGTAGCTGTTCTTGTAGCTCTTGTGTTGTTTGGCCCCTGGATGTTTGGTCGTATAGGTGAATTGACACAATTTCTGTTGGGGCAACTAGAGAAATTTGTGCAATGACGGCTGATAATTTTGTTATTTCTCAAGTCCTTATAGTTTATATGGTGGTTGGACTTCGGTTTGTGGGAATGATATTTTCATCCCCTGTTTTCTTGGCTTCCTCCATGCCGTTGCCTGTTCGTTTCTGGGCAGCAATTTTAATATCGATAGCGGCTGTAGGAAGTGCTGATTTATCTGTTCCTGCCACTCTTTTTTCAGGGTGGATGCCAATTGTTTTAGCTGGTGCACGTGAATTTTTAATAGGCGTTGCTCTGGGATTTTTGTCGGCATTGCCTCTTTATGCATTGCAAGTAGCGGGTGAATTGGTTGGTAATGTAATGGGCCTAGCGATGGTAAGTCTTCTTGATCCTTTAAGTGAGGAACAAAGTTCTATTCTTGGCCAATTAAAATTTTTGGTCGGTTTATGGTTCTTTTTTTACTGGAATGGCCATCTACTTCTGGTACAATCCATTGTAGAAAGTTTAAAATTAATTCCAGTAGGAAAACTCTTTTTGTTTATTCCAGCCGATATGGGAATAGCGGTTTGGATTCAACAGCTTTTTGTTATCGCTGTCAGAATGGTTTTGCCCTTTTACGGAGCTCTCCTTCTCGCCGATATCGGGTTAGGCTTCTTAGCTCGCACTGTTCCTCAGATGAATATCTTTATATTAGGACTTCCTTTGAAAATAGGTTTGGGCCTCTTCCTTTTAATGATAGTTTTGCCTTTAACAGTTGATCTAGTATCAGCGAATTTGACAAAATATATAGAATTGGCAATGAAGAGTGTCATGGTATGGAAATAGAAAAGAGTAGCTTTTACGATTTACAGTTTTTTGCAGAAGAGCGAACTGAACCTGCGAGCCCTCGTAAACGAAGACGAGAAAGGGAAGAAGGGCGTGTCGCTAAAAGTCAGGATCTTGGAGCATCTGTCGTTATTCTTGTTGGTCTTATTGCTCTTTTTCTTTTCGGTACTTTTTTTTGGGACATTCTTTTATTTTATATTCGAGATACTGTAGCTTTTATGGCAAGCCCATCCATGAAAGCACAAGGTTGGCAGCACATTTTGTGGATACGCGCTTTAAAGACACTTGCAATAGTTGTTCTTCCCTTGGGAGGAGTTGCTGCTTTGGCAGCCTTTATCGTTACTGTTGCACAGGTTGGTTTGGTTTTGACTCCGAAGCCTCTTATACCTAAGCCGGATCGCTTTAATCCTGTTTCAGGATTAAAGAAGATCGTTTCGTTGAGGTCTTTGGTGGAGCTTGTGAAGGGACTTTTCAAAGCAACCCTTTTTGGCATTGTTATTTACACTGCCTTGAAGAAGGATATTCGAGAGATTGCAGGAGTTTTGCAGTTCCCAATAGATCAGGGACTTGCTTTGGTTTTTTATAAGATATGGCGTTTATGCTTAAAATTAGCCTTTTTATTGTTTGCAATCGCTATTTTTGACTATCTTTATCAGAGATGGGAGCACGAACGTTCTATTCGTATGAGTCGTCAGGAAATAAAGGAAGAGTACAAACAAACAGAAGGGGATCCCCAGTTAAGGGGAAAAATTCGTCAGAAACAGAGAGAGTTGGCAAGGAGCAGAATGATGTCATCTGTTCCAAAAGCCGATGTGGTTATTACAAACCCAACAACGTTAGCTATAGCTCTAGAGTATGATAAATCAGTGATGGAAGCACCTGTTGTTGTTGCAAAGGGGAAGGGGTTTATAGCACAAAAGATAAGGGAGCTAGCAGAAGAAAACGAAGTTCCCATTGTAGAAAATAAACCGTTGGCGTGGGCTCTCTATGATGCTATAGATATTGGAGAAGAGGTTCCCGAAAAATTGTACAAAGCTGTGGCAGAAGTTCTTGCTTTTGTTTACAAACTCAAGAGAGGTAAATCTACAAAAAAGGAAAAAAACAGAAATTATTTGAGAGGATGAGCCTAAGTGGCAGAAACGACCTTACAACGATCTTTTTTGAAACGACTCCTTCTTTATTCCGACTTAGGGTTGGCTATTATGGTCATTATGATAGTGGCCATGATGATTATTCCTGTCCCAACATGGCTTCTCGATATCCTTCTCGCTTCTAATATAACGTTGGGAGTCGTTATGTTGCTTTCCACCTTTTATGTCAATAGAGCTCTCGATTTAGCAGCATTTCCTACGATGCTTCTTATCGTTACCTTGTTCAGATTAGCCCTCAATGTTTCCACTACTCGACTCATTCTTTTGCGGGCAGATGCGGGAAAAGTTATCAGTGCTTTCGGAAATTTTGTTGTAGGTGGTAACTATGTTGTTGGTGGAGTTGTTTTCCTTATTTTGGTTATCATCCAGTTTATAGTTATTACGAAAGGTTCTGAACGTGTTGCGGAGGTTGCTGCTCGATTTACTCTTGATGCTATGCCAGGAAAGCAGATGGCAATTGATGCAGATTTAAATGCTGGCCTTATAGATGAGAATGTTGCTCGTACGCGACGTAAAGATATTCAGCGGGAAGCAGACTTCTATGGAGCTATGGATGGAGCTTCAAAATTCGTAAAAGGTGATGCAATAGCGGGGCTTATTATTACGATAATCAATATTATTGGTGGCCTCGCCATAGGAGTTCTTCAACGAGGACTTACCTTAGGGGAAGCTGGTGCTATTTATAGCCTCCTCACTGTTGGTGATGGTCTTGTTTCCCAAATACCAGCCCTTCTGTTCTCAACAGCAACTGGAGTTATTGTAACCAGAGCTGCTGGCGAAACAAATTTGGGGCGAGATATATTTATATCTCTTACTAAATATTCACGCCCGCTTTTCATTGGCTCTGGTTTGCTTTTTGCTTTAGCGTTCATTCCGGGATTACCCACAATACCCTTTCTTGTCCTCGGAATATTTCTTGCTTTGATGGGGTATTGGGTTTACAGAGAAGGAAAAGTTCAGGAAATAGAATCATCAGAGGGAGCTGGTTCTTCTGCGGCTCACACTCCATCTGGTTCACGAGAGGGAGCAACGAAGAGTGCAGGTAGCGGAACATCTGCTCAACCTGTAGCGCCTGCTTCTCCAGAAGATGTAATGCAACTTTTGACTGTTGACCCCATGGAAATAGAGATAGGGTATGCAATAATCCCCCTTGTCGATCCTTCACAAGGAGGAGATATGCTTGATAGAATTGGCACTATTCGCAAACAGATGGCTTTGGAATTTGGTCTTGTTGTTCCACCCATTCGTATAAGAGATAATATTCAACTTAAACCTTCCGAGTATGTCATACGTGTCAGAGGCGCTGAAACAGGTAAGGGAGAACTTTTGCCGGATCAGTACTTAGCCATGAATACAGGGAACGCAGAGGAAGAAATTGTGGGGGTTCCAACAGTTGAACCTGCCTTCGGTTTACAAGCTACATGGATTTCTCCTGAACTGAGAGATAAGGCTGAATCCATGGGATATACTGTTGTCGATGCGCCATCGGTTCTTGCCACACATCTGTCTGAAATTATTAAACGTTATGGCAGCGAACTTATTACGCGACAAGAGGTTCAGAAACTTACGGATCTTGTAAAAGAAAATTCTCCTGCTGTAGTAGAAGAAATGATGGGAGTCCTTTCATTAGGTGAAGTTCAGAAAGTGTTGCAAAATCTTGTTCGTGAACAGATTCCAATTAGAGATTTGGTAACAATTTTTGAGGCCTTGGCAGATAATGGTCGAATAACGAGAAGTGTAGATTATTTAACCGAACGTGTAAGAGAGTCTCTTTCTCGCATTATATCTTTGAAAATACAGGGAGAGGAAGGTGTTGCTACAGTGTCTACACTTTCCCCTGTATGGGAGCAGAAAATCAAAGATGGCCTGGAAGGAGACCTGCTGCAGGGGTGGCAACTCAATATGAGTCCTCAAGATATTCAGGGGCTTACCGCGGCCGTAGCAAAAATGGTTGAAAAAATGGCCATGGAGGGGCATCTTCCTGTTTTATTGGTACATCCAGATGTGCGTCTTATAGTAAGAAGAATTCTCGAGGGATCATTGCCTGGACTTTATGTTGTATCCTATAATGAAATATCCCAGAGAATGCAATTAAAATCTGTGGGGATGGTGGAGTGATAAATGCGCGTAGTTCAGCAGATATCTTTTGAAGCTAAGAATGATGCAGAAGCAATACGAATTGCCAGTGAACGCTTAGGGCGGGATGCGGTAATTCTTTCCACTCGTCCTGCCAAAGCCGGAGGTTTTTTAGGGCTTTTCAGAAAAGATATTCTTGTTGTTACTGCTGGTCTTCTTGAAGAAGATGAAGCAGATCAGCGAGAAGCATCGCGAGATCGACTAGTAGCATTTCAGCGTCTTCTTGATTCTAAAAAAACATCGGCGTCTCCGACAATTTCAGAGCGGATTACTGAGGATGTAAAAGATGAAGTTTCTTTTTCATCTCAAAGTTTGGCTTTAGCAAAGCCTCAGGAGGAGAAGGGAAAAACTAAAGATTTAGAACAAGAAGTAGCGCGCATATATGAAAAACTGGATAAAGTTTTGGAACGTCTGGATGAGAAGCCTCAACATGCAGTTATTGAGTCTCATCCCAAATCAGTTGTGGCGGAGAGTGGTGTCGAGAAAAACAAAAAAACAAACATTGCTGTTTCTGTTTCTTCTGATCTAACAGGTTCTCTTATAGAAAAAGGCTTATTACCAGATATAGCTCAAAAACTTCAAGAAAAGTTTTTGGAAGAAAAACTTCCTCAGGATCAGTTTTGTCTTTGGCTTAAAGATCAGGTTCCAGTTGCAGCAAAAGTTCCGACGAAAGCAATTGGCGGGAAAAAAGTAATGTTTGTAGGCCCTACAGGCGTGGGCAAAACGACGACAATTGCCAAAATAGCTGCCATACATGCTCTTTGGGAGCGAAAAAATGTATTGTTACTAACATCAGATACCTATCGTATAGCTGCGGTAGAACAGTTACGAACATATGCGAAAATCCTTGGGGTTCCCATTGAGGTTATTTTTGAGATAGAAGAAATTGATACTGTATTGAAAAAACATAGCAAGGCTGACCTTATATTACTTGATACGGCAGGGAGAAATCAAAAAGATTCTGAACGACTCGAAGAGGCTAAAAGACTTTACGAAGCCTTTAAACCTGATGCTCTTCACCTCGTACTCGCTTCAAATATGAAAGATAAGGATATGCTTGACGTAGTAGGAAGAATGGGAAGTTTACCTTTAACCCATATGCTTTTTACAAAAATCGATGAGACAAGTTCCTATGGTGGTTTACTTAACGTGCTGCTTTCGAAAAAGCTTCCAGCATCCTTTCTTACTACAGGACAAAATGTTCCTAATGATATTGAGGTTGCAGATGCTCAGAAGATTGTAGACCTTTTTTTGACGGAAGAGGACTATTCTCGTGCGTAATGGAGAGGGGCTCCCAGTTGCCGATCAGGCAAAGACGCTTAGAAGTTTAGTAGAAAAAAATAGGAGTTTTGAGAAGAAAGTATTTAGAAATACTCGTTCTATGGCTATTGTCAGCGGTAAAGGAGGGGTAGGTAAGAGCAGCCTCTCTGTTAATCTTGCTCTTGCAATAGCCGATCTGGGCTTTTCAGTGGTTTTATTGGATGCGGACATGGGGATGGCCAACGTTGACCTTATGCTAGGGTTAGTTCCTCGTTATTCTCTTGCTCACGTTATACGTGGGTCGAGGGAAATAAGAGAAATATTGATCGAGCTTGATGATAGGGTATGGGTTATTCCAGGCGGTAGTGGAGTCCGTGAAATGGCAGAGGCAAATGAAGACATTTTTTTGAAAATTTTAGAGCAACTTACTACTCTTGATCTTATGGCTGACTATCTCATTATTGATACGGGAGCAGGAATACATAAAGATGTACTTTCTTTCGCTCTTGCCGCTGATTCTGTTGTGGTGGTTACAACGCCAGAACCTACGTCGGTTCGTGATGCTTATGGAATAATGAAGATTTTAGCTATAGAGTCAAAGAGCAAGGCTGATATGCATCTTGTTGTAAATATGGCAGATAATGCAGTAGAAGCGGGAGAAACAGCAGAAAGAATGCAAAAAGTCTCTTCGCGTTTTTTAAGTTTAAACGTTGATTATGATGGATTTGTTCCAATAGATCGTCATTTAAAGAAAGCGATATGTTCTCAAAGGCCATTGTTGAGAGAATTCCCGAATTCGGTGGCATCTTATTCTTTCCGCGAAATAGCCTCGCGGTTAACGGGGGCAAAACAGGAGACAGCGGGGAGAGGATTAAAAGCATTTTTCTTGAGACTTGCTCGAGGATTACGCACAATGGAGATGGAGCCTTGATGGATTTAACTCATTTTCTTTCTCTTCTTGATAAAGAAATAGGGAAGAAAGTTTTTGTAGATATTAGGGCTGGATTGTATAAGGGACGTTATCCTTCCAGACTTGAAGATATTCGTAAGAATCAGATAGCTGTGGCTCATCCCATGCTAAAGGGGGCCTTGTTACCAATCCATAGAAGTCTCGAAATAGTTTTACAGATAGAGATAGAGGGCTCACTATATGAAGTTGCAGCTTTTATTGTTCGAAGCTCCATTGCAGAACAAATACCGTTACTTTGGGTAGAGCCGCATGGCGAGGTAATCAAACTACAAAGAAGACGTTTTGTTCGTGTTCCTTGTATTATGAAAATGGAGATGTTTTTGCTCCAGGAAGCAGAACAATTTAAAACAGCAAGAGAGGAAAAAATCGCTGTTACCGCGAAAGATATAAGTTTGGGGGGCTGCGGTTTTTTGTTGGATATTTCTAAGAAACATCTTTTTGAAAATAAAAGACGATATCTTTGCCGTCTCTTTCTTCCCGAAACAGAGTTTTTAGTCCCTGTTTCTATAATGAGGAATCAAGAACGCGACGGTCGATGTGAGGTTGGGGTCTCTTTTGATATTTTGCCTATTTCGGCAGAAAAAAGTTTAGGAAATTTTAT
This sequence comes from Aminobacterium thunnarium, assembly GCF_055390565.1. Lineage (NCBI taxonomy): Bacteria > Thermotogati > Synergistota > Synergistia > Synergistales > Aminobacteriaceae > Aminobacterium > Aminobacterium thunnarium. Next base: position 1,578,363 of record NZ_AP042412.1, on the reverse strand, counting down.
TCGTCAACAAGAACTTATTAATCGTTAGGTGAGCATATTATGATAAAAGTCTTAGTCGTAGATGATTCTTCTTTTATGAGAAAGATAATAAGGGATATATTGACTTCCCATCCTCAGATAGAGGTTGTAGGCGTTGCGAGAGACGGGGAGGATGCTCTGGAAAAAATTAAAGAATTGAATCCAGACGTAGTTACTCTCGATATTGAAATGCCGAAACTAGATGGATTACAAACATTAAAAATAATAATGAAACAGTTCCCAAGACCTGTTATTATGGTAAGTAGTTTAACTCAAGAAGGAGCACAAGCAACATTGCAGGCCTTATCTTTAGGTGCTTTTGATTATGTTACGAAACCTTCAGGCCATATTTCTCTTGATATGAATGTCGTTGGTGAAGAGCTTATTGCAAAAGTGGTAGCTGCAGGCTCTGTAACCCCATCGGTTTTAAAAGAACCAACAGCATATATAACGCAACAGATAGAGCAACAAATACGACCAGCGAAAATTATAAAAAGTGAGCCGCCTGTTATTGTAGCTATAGCCGCATCTACCGGCGGTCCGAGGGCGTTGCAATATGTGTTATCTCAATTGCCTGGCGATTTCCCATTACCTATAGTGGTTGTTCAGCATATGCCTAAGGATTTTACGCCTTCTTTTGCCAAACGTCTTGATTCTGTGTCGCAGCTTACAGTCATAGAGGCATATGACAAAGCTCCTCTTCATGCTGGTATGGCTGCTATTGCTCCAGGAGGGGCCCATTTAATTGTCAAAAGAGACAAAGATAAAAGATTATTTTGTGGGCTTTCCGATATGCCTCCTGTTTTATCTGTAAAGCCGTCTGCGAATGTTTTGTTTATGAGCTTAGCTGATGAAGTGGGAGGGAAGGTGCTCTCTGTTATATTAACTGGAATGGGGCGAGATGGAACAGATGGCGCAACAATGCTAAAGAAAAAGGGTGCTTATGTTATTGCTGAAGCACAAGAATCTTGCGTCGTTTATGGGATGCCCAGAGCGGCTGTAGAGGCTGGAATAGTAGATGAAACGGTACCTTTAACTTCGATATCAACAGCTATTTTAAGGTATGTGAATAATTAGGATAAAGTTTAATTAGAGTGAATTTTGAGGTTGGAGATGATGTATCATGGCTGGAATGGATCTGAGTCAATATTTAGGCGCTTTCCTTGATGAGGCTTCTGATAATCTTTTGCATCTTGATGATCTTCTACTTGCTGTAGAGAAAAATCAGGAAGACATGGAAGTTATAAACGAAATCTTTCGATCTGCTCATACGTTAAAAGGAATGTCTGCAACGATGGGATTTGAAAGAATGTCGTCTCTGACCCATGCTCTTGAAGATCGTTTAGATAAGGTTCGTAAGGGTGAAAATACGTTAAAAAGTAACGATATCGACTTACTTTTTAAATCTCTTGATACTCTTCAATCTATGGTAGACGCTATTCGGAATGATGGAAATGATACGTCTATTTCTATAGATGAACTTGTTCAGGCTTTACGAGAAGCTATTTCTGATGAACCACAAAAAGATACTTTTCTTGGCAGTGATAGCAAACCAGCTGGTTTAGAATCTCATGAAGAAGAATGGATACATGAAGCAAGTAGCCTTGGTATGGATGTTTTTAAAGTCAAGGTTTTTCTGACGCAAGAATGCCTCCTGAAGGCGGCTCGAGCATATATGGTTGTAAATCGTTTAGAAGAAATGGGAGACATTATTAAAACAACACCTCCTGTAGACGATCTTGAAAATGAAAAATTTGATAGATCTTTTGAAGTGTACATTGCTACACATAGCTCTCAGGATAAGATAGAAGAAGCTGTTTCTCGCATTAGTGAGATAGAAAAAATAGAAATAGAGCATGTTGGCGCTCCTCAAGTGGAAAGAGAAAAAAACGAAAACTCTGTGGATCAAGATCATGCCTCACAGAACGAAGTTTCTTCTGAAAATAAAGCTCTTCATTCTGAAAAGAATGGAAATAATGTTTCGAAGTCGGCTAATCATAAAAAAAGCAGTCAAACGGTTCGCGTAGATATCGGACGTCTCGATAAACTAATGAATCTTGTCGGAGAATTGGTTATTGGCCGGGCTCGTATAGAGCGTCTTGTTCAAGAGGCACGTTTGAGAGAGTTTGATGAACCTCTATCTCAGCTTGGTCGTATTTCTAGCGATATTCAAGAGATGGTTACCAAGCTTCGGATGGTGCCTGTTTCCTTCATTTTTGATCGTTTCCCAAGATTAGTAAGGGATTTATCCAAAACAATGAAAAAGAAGATAGATCTCCGAATAGAAGGTCAAGATACAGAACTTGATCGTACAGTAATAGATGAAATTGGCGACCCACTTGTTCATCTTATTCGTAATTCCATAGATCATGGTATCGAGTTGCCTGAAGAGCGACTTAAAAACGGTAAAGAGGCAACTGGAACAATCTGTATTTCTGCCTATCAGGAAGGTAGCGGTGTTATTATCGAGGTCGATGACGATGGACATGGTATCGATACTGATAAGGTACGTAAGAAGGCCCTTGAAAAAGCTCTAATTACGCCGGAACAAAGTTCTGAAATGACAGAAGAAGAGCTTGTGCAACTTGTCTTTTTGCCTGGTTTCAGCACTTCCGATGCAGTTACCGACATCTCTGGTCGTGGTGTAGGTATGGACGCAGTAAAAACAAAGGTTGAATCTCTTGGCGGTCAATTTGAGGTGGCAAGTGAGCATGGGAAGGGAACACGTGTTCTTGTACGATTACCGTTAACTCTTGCCATTGTTCTTGCTTTGCTTGTTAAAGTGGAAAATGAGATTTATGCTATCTCCCTTGAAAATGTAGAAGAGACAATTCTTGTACATAAAAATGATATCAAAACTATGCACGGAATACCTGCTACTCTTTTGCGAGGGGATGTTCTTCCACTGTCTGATCTGGCCTCAATTTTGGGGACTTCCGTTGAGGACGATGGTCAGGAAGAGTATCCCGTAGTTGTTGTTAAAGCGGGGAGAAACAAGGTCGGTATGATCGTTAGCGAATTAATAGGACAACAAGAGATTGTCATTAAATCTTTAGGAAAATTCCTATCTAAAACAAAAGGAATAGCTGGAGCGACAATATTGGGAGACGGAAATGTTGCTTTAATACTTGACGTAGCCTCTCTCTGCGCGAGGTAGAGCTAGGGGGATTAAAGGGCGATGAATTTAGACAGTTTCAGTCACTTGCAACTTGACGCTATCCGGGAAGTTGGAAATATCGGAGCTGGTAATGCCGCGACGGCCTTATCGAAACTTCTGGAAAAACCTGTGGAAATGGATGTCCCTAAAGCAGAGCTTATTTCAATTTATGAGTTGGGGGAACATTATGGGCCGGCAATGAGTCTTGTCGCCGCTGTTTTTGTCAGATCTCATGGAGATTTCCCATGCAGTCTTATTTTTATACAAGAGGAAGAGAACGCTCAGTCCCTTGTGGATTTGCTTATTACAAAACAATTTGGTGGAGGAATGGATGTATCCTCTCTTCCTGAGGAAATGAGAGACAGTGCACTATCAGAGGTTGGCAATATTATTTTGAGTTCTTTCTTGAATGCAATAAACATGTTCGTAGGCAGTACATACAACATATCGGTTCCCGGAGTAGCTCATGACATGTTGGCTGCGGTTTTGGATGTCGTCATTTCTATTTTCGGACAAACAGGAGATGTAGCCCTTGTAGTTAATACGACCCTCAGTGTTGGAGAATCAGATCTTGATGTGCAAGGAAATGTGATAATGATTCCTGACCCCGGTTCTCTAGAGGGACTGCTGGAGAAACTGGGGGTTATGTAAACAATGGCGAATACTTTTCATGTTGGCATGGCTGATCTCATTGTCATAACAGCGCCGGATACACTTGTAACCTTAGGATTAGGGTCTTGTATAGGTCTCGTGATTTTTGATTCTGTCGCAAAGGTAGCTGGAATGGCTCATATAATGCTTCCTGAAAGTAGGGAAGGTGCTCCTGTAGATAAGCCAGGGAAATTCGCCAATACGGCGGTTCCTACGCTCATTGATGCTGTATGTAAAAAAGGAGCTTTAAAGTCTAGGCTTAAAGCAAAATTTGCAGGAGGGGCTCAGATGTTTGCTATACCGGGCTCTCAGTCTGATTTTCTCGCTGTTGGAAGTCGAAATATTCAGCAAACAACGGCGTGGCTAAATAAGTATGGCATTAAGATAATGGATTCTGATACTGGAGGAAATAAAGGTAGAAGCGTGGAGTTTTCTACGGAAACATGGATGCTTAGTGTTAAAACCCTAGGGCAAGGGAAAAAAGAAATATAAAGGGGGGAGAGAGGTGGAAGCATTGGATAAGACGGGAGAAATAATGGAAGTGGATGAATCAAGAAAAATGGAAGAAACAAACGAATTGGAGAAAACAGGAGAAATTGGAATAGACGAGCCTAAACTTCCCCTTGAAATAGAAGAAGAGCTATGTTCTCTCTTTCATTGCACTTCTAAATCTTTGTCTGCTATTATGTCTACAGTTAATGAAAATCCTAAAGAGCTTTTAACCCTTCTTAAATCGCTTTCCCCTAAGTTTCTTGCTGTGAAAGTTCGTTTTGATTCTCGCAAAAGGGGAGATGTTGGCGGTGCTTTTTGCCTCTTATGTGAAGGAACATCTGGTGATATCTTTGATGAAAGTTATTGGGTTTCCAGTAAAGGATTTCCAGAAAGGTTTAGTGTAAATGCCAGTTGGGAATCTGTACGGAAAGCGTTAATAGACTTAAGAGGTCCCGATCTGCGTGCCCACTTTGAAAAAGTTCTTTGGAACAAGCTTCGCAGTATAGTACGCGATCTCATGACACCCACACAACTGAATCTTATCTTTTCACAAGATAAAGGCGAAAAACAGATAGAAGACGTATTGCATGAACAGCTCAAAGAAGCTTTCAGAACAGAAATTGAAATGCAAATATCGGTAGAGCGGTTTAATAAAGCTCGCTTGGAATTGTCCGGTTTGGGCCAAGAAGAAAAGAAAGAAGAAAAAGAAGAAAAAACAACTACGAATGTTATCGGTGAAGGTGGAATCCAGATTTCTTGTAATCCTTTTGTTGATCCAGTTCGGGGGAAAGCTGCTTCAGAACTTGTGGAGAATGATTGTATTTGGGTTTCTTTCGAAGATACCGGCCTTTCTGGATTTATCAAAAGAACCTTAGAGCAAACAAGCGAGAAGCCTGTTTTTCCCGTTCGGTCAGTAGAAAAACTTCCCACAGGCCTTGTTTTGGCAAAAATTGCAATTTCTGAAGGAGTACAAGGACTTGTACGTGTGTCTGGAGATATAAAAGTACGAGTAGAATCTGAACATTCGATGGAAAAGATTTCACCTTTCCCGTTAAGGCTTTTAGTTTGGATAGGTGGCTCTCTTTTATTGTTATGGCTTGTCTATATTTTCTTGCGATGAAAGGTTGTTGCATTTGGGGATGAAATCAAGGGACAAGGAACTTTGGAACCGTTATGTAAACAATCATACCGAAGCTATCAGGGAGGAAGTTGTTAAACGTTATCTTCCTCTCGTTAAGTATGTGGCAGGTAGAATGGCTGTGTCTCCTCCTCCCGGCCTTGATTATGAAGATTTGTTGAGTTTTGGAGTTTTCGGTCTCCTTGATGCAATTGATCGCTTTGATCTTGAAAAAGGCGTTGTTTTTGAAACATTTGCTGTTCCGAGAATCCGCGGAGCTATTTTAGACGAACTCCGCAAGTACGATTGGATTTCTAGAACGGGAAGAGAGAAGTTGCAAAAATTGAACCGTGCTATGGATAAAATTTTGCAAGAACAAGGAACCATTAAAGATAGTGTGCTCATGAATGAGCTTGAAATGGACGAAAAAACATATAGGGAAACACTTGAACTCGCAAGTCGAAGTTATATTGTATCTCTTGATGAAGTTATGGCTTTGGATGATGGAGATGTAACCCGTGAGGGGCTTCTTGCTGACGAGTCGCCATCGGCGCTCGCGTTGCTTGAAGATTCTGAGGAAGTAGATAAAGTTGCACACGCTCTACAAAAGTTGCCTGAGCGGGAGCAACAAGTTATAGCTTTTTATTATTATGAAGGATTGACGCTGAAAGAAATTGGAAGTGTCTTAGGAGTTACTGAATCAAGAGTATCCCAGTTACACGGAAAGGCTTTGGTAGCATTACGGGGGATGCTTCAGGCTAAGTGAGGGGGGCTCTAATTATGGAAGAGGTACCTTTACATCTGGAATTTCGTGAAGATGGAGTATATATATCGATGGTATCCGAAAGTGAACCATCACTTAAAGATGTTGTTGATATACTCAAAAAAAACGGCGTGAATAATTACGATGGAGATAAAATTAACACTTTCCTTAAAGAAAAATCGTTAGAACCCTTTAAAGTTGCAGAACGCGAGGCGGAAGAAGAACGCGATGCCGTTGTGGAAGTACAAATCAGTTCTGATTCTTTAACAGCCGAGATAAGAATTTTCCCACCTTCTGGGGAAAAGCCCTGGCCTACAGTGGAAGATCTGAAAAAAATACTTGAAGATAAAGGCGTTACGTTTGGAATTAAAGATTCTGCATTGCGACAAGTCATAGATTCCAAAAGAGTTGAGGATTGGATTGTCGTTGCCAAAGGGGAACCGGCAATTAATGGGAAAGATGCAGAGATAGATTTTGCCATTCAGTTTGGACAAGCTAAACCCGTGATTGCAGATGAAAAAGATCGCATTGATTATAAAAACGTGAATTCTATAACTATTGTTCTAAAAAATCAACTTCTCGCAACAAAGACTTCTCCGACAGAGGGAAAGAATGGAATGACTGTTCGAGGCATACCCCTTGTAGCAAAAGCAGGGAGAGATCGTTCTTTACCTTCTGGCAAGGGAACTGTTGTTTCGGAAGACGCGCTCTCTCTTTATTCTGCAATAGATGGTCATCTCGTTTTAGCTAATGGCAAACTGAACGTTGTTCCGGTGTTTAACGTCGAAGGTGACGTTGATTATAGTGTAGGTAATATCAATTTTATTGGAGCAGTTTCAGTTAAAGGAGCGGTGAGAGAAGGGTTTGAGATCGTTTCTTCAGGTGATGTAGACGTACAAGGAGTTGTTGAAGGAGCGTATCTTTCTAGTGGTGGTAATATTTCACTTTCTGGCGGAGTTCGGGGCATGGGAAAGGCAAAAATAGAAGCTGATGGGGATATAGCTGCTAATTTTATCGATCAATGTACAGTCATATCTAAGGGCACGGTAAGAATAAAAAATGCAATTTTGCATAGTGATGTTTCAGCGAATAATTCCGTTATAGTGCAAGAAGGATCCAAAGCTCAGATAGCAGGTGGAAAAGTTCAGGCCGGAATAGAAGTAGTTTGTTTGCATCTTGGAAGTGAGATGGGAACCAAAACAGAAGTCGTTGTTGGTGTCTTGCCTGAATATAATGAAAAAAGGCGAGAACTTCAGGCTCTTAAAGGTGAGCTTCAAGAAAAAGCCACCAAGGTAGAGACAAATTTGAATTTTCTTAAAAAAATAGAGTCGGCAGGAGAACTTGATCGACCTAAACGAGAGTTGCTCATATCTCTTACAAAAGCGAAGTTTCAAGTGCAGTCTCAACTTTCAAAGTGCATCCAAGAGCTAGAAAGTGTCGAGTCTAGCATTGAAGCAAGTCGAGCTCATGGAGCTGTTCGAGTGAAGGGAATTTGTTACCCTGGGGTTTCTGTCACTATACGAGGTGTTCGACATATAGTGCGTGAAGAACAGCGGTTTGTTGCTTTTGTCTACGAAGCTGGTGAAGTTCGAATAAAACCTTACGACTATTAAAAAAGGTCTGGGGGGAATGCCAGGATGGTTGTAAATCCAGTGCATTTACAGTTGGCCCATTGGAACGTTGAACAAAACACCCAATCTATCAGAGGAAACAATAGCCCTGCAGCCCTTGCTGGTCAGCAAGGAGAGATAGTTTCGGCTGCTATACAAAAGGAGCAAGTTGTTCAAGCAGGAGATAATGCGTCAGAAGGAGAAAAAACAGGGCGCAAAAAGGAAAAGGAAGAAAGATCTAAAAAAGAGCGTCAATCTGGTTCGAATCATAAGAAAAAGTCTGAAAGCCAAACGTCCCAGAATAAAAACTTTGATCTTTATGCGTGATTTTTTCTCACGGAAGGATGGCTGTTATGATAACAAATAATCAAATAGGTTATATTCTTATTGAAGAAAACAACGGCATTTATCGTGGAGTGGCCTTAGTTACTGATTTTCGAGGCATTCCCCTTGATTTCCGTTATACTGATCCAATAAAGCCGACCCGCATAGAACAGATTCTATATGGAGGGGCTTTAGATGTGTATCTTAAAGAGGAATTGATTTTAAGCAACTTACTTGATTCTATAGAGGTAAAACCAGGTGTGTGGATTTGTCGCAATGATTCTTTGCTTGTTCCTTTAAGAAAGTTAAGTAAAATTCCGACACTTACTTTGTCTGTCACCTCTCGCCCCTTTCTTGAACAAACAGGTGACGTTGAGCCCCAGCCAGAAAATGGTGTTTTTATACTTCAAGCTGATGCCATGGGATCACCTCTCCGTTTGCGTCTTTCAGAAGAGTATTCCTCAGAAATTGATAGTGTAGCTTCTTTCCTTGTAGAAGTGGCAAAAACAATGGAACTTTCCGAACCTTTTTCGAGAATAGAGAAGGCGTTGAAAGTTATTGATGATGAACAAACAAATTGATGAGCAACGTTTTTACAACTTCAAGGAGGTTTTATTACGGCTCTTCCTTGGTCGAGTAAAAGTTCGGCATTTACAATCAAACTCTAAAATGTTCCAAGTTTTTAGCCTTTATAGAAGTCTTCCTATTCATAAAATTCTTTCTGAGGTGCATGTTTCAACCCTTTCTTTATTGGAAAATGGAACTCAACATGAACCGTATGTGAGTACGTTATCTCTTTTAAAAAATGACGTGCAGGTGCATAGTGTGGTGCTTTCTTCTTTCTTAACAAGAGTTCATTCTTTTAAAACTAGAATGAATAAGGTTACTATAAAAAGTGGAATTCAGATCATGCGTGCATTACCACAGACTCGAGAAAACCGCTCCTCCTCACATTTGTTAAAACCACGAAAAGATGGACATGCTTTTTTGGCGTTGTTTTCTCCTATAATAGAAAAAGCTTTAGTGAAAAGTGTTTTGAATAAAGAGACTGGAACACTGCTAATTTGGTATAATTCCCAGAGCAGGTCTTTTTTCTCTCAGAGTTTGGTGTTATTTAGCCGTCTGGGAAAGAATGGAGGCCTCGTCTGGGAGTGGCATGATCTTCCTCACGAAATGTCTAATTTTAAAAAATAGACCTAGACATTGAACATTTGTTAGAATTATCATTGCCATTTAGAGATAGAGGCAGACTTTTTAAAAAGGCCTTTCATATTAGCCTTCTGGAGGGTAGAAAAACTGATGGTAGAAGAAAAGAGGAGTGACCAAGCTCCTGTACATGTAGGGGATACGGTCGAATGTGAAGTGGAGCAGATCATGCCTTATGGCGCTTTTGTACGTCTTTCGACAGGACAGAGAGCGATGATTCACATTTCGGAGCTCTCTTATAGTTATGTTAAGAAAGTGGAAGATGTTCTTGAGCTCAAGCAAAAGATTAAGGCGAAAGTAATCAAGATTGATGAAAAAAATCGAATTGACCTTTCTCTTAAGAAGATGGAAGAGCCACCTTCTGTTGCGTCTTCCGCTCCCAAGGAAACAGAAGATAGCTTTGAAAAAAAGTTATCTAACTTTCTAAAAGTCAGCGATCAAAAAATAGCCGATTTGAATAGCAAACTAAACAACGCAAAAGCCAATAAAAAACGGAGTAAAAAAAGTAAATGATCGATATGATAACAGGCCAGGGGAGCTTAAGCTCCCCTGGCCTGTATTGGTTTTTTGCAAAAAAGGATATGGATGTAGTAAAGCGTCAAATGGTTTCTCGTAAGTTTCAACAGAAAATTGTTGCATCTGTTGTGTGTCGCTGTTGTTGGGGAGCCCCTCAAGTTTTATATTGTCGGCCTTTTTATAAAAAAACGCCCTTTCCAACTTCTTTTTGGCTCACCTGTCCTTATTTGGTCGCCAAGTGTGGAGAGCTGGAGTCCCAACACGGAGTAAGTAGTGTAGAAGAGTACCTTCAAAAGAACGTTTCTCTTCACCGTTGGATTTCATATCATATCCAGCACATTAATTTACGTTTAGCCTTGCTTTCTTCGTCTGAGAAGCGTTATTTCCAAAAAAGACGTCCTGAATTATGGAGGGCCATTACTCAAGGTGGGGTCGGGGGAATTCAAAATAAGAACTCTTTTACAGTGAAATGCCTTCATCTTCACGTTGCTTCTTGGTTGGCTCTCGGAACGCATCCAGCAGAGGAATGGTTTCGCCAACATATAGAAATGACAGACTGTAAAACACCTAACGATTATTCATGTATTGCCAGGGGAGGGGTACTTGATGTGGAAGGGACGTTTTAGTGAACAGACGGCAGAAATCGTATTAAATTACACACAATCTCTTGACCTTGATTGGTGCCTGGCTCCTTTTGATATTAAGGGAAGTCTTGCTCACGCCAAGATGCTAGTATCTGTTGGAATCCTTTCTTCAGAGGAAGGTCAAAAGATAGAAGAAGGGTTTTCCTTGATTTTGAAAGAGATAGAAGATGGATGCTTTACTCCTTCTATTGAGTTGGAAGATGTACATATGAATATTGAACATCGACTCATAGAAATATTAGGCCCACTGGGAGCGAAACTTCATACTGGGCGAAGTCGAAACGATCAGATTGCTACTACTTTACGTCTTTATTTACGCAACAGATTGAAATTAATACATAAGGGAATGTGCATTCTTCTTGAAACTATTCTTAAAAAAGCCTACGCTCACCGTGATATTATCATCCCAGGATATACTCATTTGCAGCAGGCCCAGCCAATAAGTATGGGACAATATTGGATGTCTCACTTTCAAGCCTTTCGACGTGATATGATCCATCTACAAGCAGCTTTGGATGCTCTTGATGATTGCCCTCTGGGTGCAGGAGCTTTAGCCGGATCTACGCTTGCTCTGGATCGTTTTAATACAGCGTCGGCCCTCGGTTTTAAAAGGCCGACAGAAAATAGTCTGGATTCTGTCGCCCATAGAGACTACTTGCTAGATTACCATTATTTTGCGGCAGTTTTTGCCGTACATTGCAGCAGACTCGCAGAAGATTTTATAATTTATAACAGCCAGGAATTTGGGTGGCTTAAACTTCCAGACGCATATTGTACAGGGTCAAGCATGATGCCACAAAAGAAAAATCCCGATGTGCTTGAGCTTACACGAGGTCGGGTTGGGCAAGTAGTTGGGCATTTAGTTGATATGCTCATTATGCTTAAGGGCTTACCTTTAACATATAATCGCGATTTGCAAGAAGATAAACGAGGACTTTTAGCTTCGCTTTCAGTTATCCTTTCTATGGTGGGTATATTACCTGATTTTTTATCTCATGTAGATGTAGATGAACGAAAAGCTACTTCGAAAATGGAAAATGGGATGGTTCTTGCTACGGATGTTGCGGAATATCTTGTTAGGAAAGGTATTCCTTTTAGAGATGCCCATTGGAAAGCGGGACAGCTTGTTCGTTATTGTGTGGATAATGAACGATCACTTTTTGATCTATCTTTGTCAGAATGGCAAGCTATCATACCGGAGGTGGAAGAAGATATTATGCCTCTTCTTTCATTGAAAGCAAGTGTGAGTAGACGCAAGACATACGGTGGCACATCCTTTGATAGTGTCGAGAAGCAAATTGACAATGGATACCATTGGCTTTCCTCAGAAAAAAGTAAGTACAGTCCAGAATCCTGAAATATTTAAAAAGGGGCTTGACTTGCTGCGTTTTTTCTGTAGAATAAACCCTTGCGTAACGGCGGTAACTAGCCGGGGCAAGAGCCGTTAGCTCAGTTGGTAGAGCACCGGACTTTTAATCCGGGCGTCGTGGGTTCGACTCCCACACGGCTCACCATCGCGGTCCCATCGTCCAGAGGTCTAGGACACAGCCCTTTCAAGGCTGCGACACGGGTTCAAATCCCGTTGGGACCGCCATTTTAGTTTACTCTGCCGGTGTAGCTCAGTTGGTAGAGCAGCGCACTCGTAATGCGCAGGTCGGCGGTTCGAGTCCGCCCGCCGGCTCCAGCTTAATAAATGAAAAGCGAGAGGCTTTGTGTTTTTCTTTCTGAAAGGAAAAGCGCAAGGCCTCTTTTATTATTCCGTTTGAAAAATGATGAATTCTGCATAATATGCGAAGGCACGATATAATTGCAGAGAATGCGCTAGTAAAGGAGATTGTGAATGGTTTTGAAACAGATATTATTTATTCGCCACGGACAAACTGATTGGAATAATGAAATGCGGTATCAAGGGCAAAGTGATGTCCCTCTTAACGCAGAAGGATTGGAACAAGCCGATCGTCTCTCTCTTCGTTTATGCTCGTGTTTTCAAGCTGACCTTATAGTAACAAGCCCTCTGTGTCGTGCTCATAGAACAGCGGAAATTATTGCGATGCGGCAGAAAAAAGACCAAATTCTTGTACGTGAGGATTTAAAGGAAATTGGTTTTGGGAAATGGGAAGGTCTTACTGTCTCCGAGGTAAAAAAACGTTTTCCCGATGAACATGATCAATGGAGAAAAGATCCTTCTACAGTGATTCCTGGGGATGGTGAATCTTTTGAGGCCGTTCGTTTAAGGGTAGCGAGTGTCCTTGAAGAAATCTTACAAAGAGATGAAGAACAAATAATGGTTGTTGCCCATGGGGGAGCAATTCGCACGGCTCTTGTTGATTTGTTAAAAGTGAATTCCTCATTAGTATGGCACATGCGCCTTGATAATTGTTCGATCTCTTCGGTGCATGTTTTTCAAAGTACGATAATGCTGGCATTTTTAAATGATGCGACTCATCTTTACGTACCTAAAGAATTTATTCGTTATATACCTCTTTCTTCTTAGACAATCGTAAGCCAAACTGATAGAATTTTCATAGTTTTGTTTGCGCTATAAGGGGGGATAGGGTTGAATGTAGATTATGAAAAGAAGCAGGACGAAGTACGACTTTCTCCAGAAAGGGAAAAAGAACTCTGGGCTTCCTGCCGCACAGACGATTGTGCCCGTGAAGAATTGATAGTATCTTATAGACCCCTCGTTTTTTGGCTTGCTCAAAAATTTCATGTTTCTCCGTCTATCTATCCAGATTTAGTCCAGGAGGGTATGGTTGCCCTTATTAAGGCAGTTGATAAATTCGAACCTGAGCGTCAACTTAAATTTACGACATATGCTTTTTACCGTATTAAGGGGCAAATGGTTAATTATTTACAACGTAGCGAGGCTAAGGCTCCCCTTCCTGTCGACGATGAGGAAATGTGTATATCAGACGATTTCTCTTGTGATTCATACGATTTATTTCTTACGTTGTCTCAAGAAATAGAAAAGCTTCCTAATCGGGAAGCAGAAGTGGTTTCGGAGATGTTTTTCAAGGGGCATGAGGCAAAAGAAGTAGCAAAAGATCAAGGGATTGATGTAAGTCATGTATATAGGCTTAAACGCAGCGCTATAGCTCGTCTTAAGAGTTGGATTTTTCCTGATCATACCACTAAAAAAGCGTAATAGGTGATAATTATTAGAGAAGGTATGTAGAAAGAAAAGGTACCCTTCCAGGAGTGATCTGTTGTGGAAAAGCGTATTAGCCGAGTTATGCGATGGCTTGAGAGATGTATGTATGCCACAAAAAGCAAATCGTGGCATAATGCCTTGACGGAAATGGAATGCGCCAGAGCTGAGTTGGAAGAAGCTAGGAAAGAGCTTTGGCAACTAGCTGAAACACAAGGTCAAGAGCAAAAGAATAAGGGGATAGTGGTGTTAAGTCGTGTTGCCACTCTTACTGTTCTTTTCCTCTGTGTTTTGTCTGTTCCTTTGTCTGTTTCTCAAAGTAATGATTCCCAAAAGTATGTAGCAAAAAAAAAGTTTTCCTTAGAATGGGTTACTTCAGATGAACGGGCGGTATTAGCTGGTTTACGTAAAAGCCTGAGCGAAAGTAATATTGAAGCGTTACGTAACAGAGAGGAAGGATATAAAAATGAACGAGATTCTCTACCTATATCTTCAGTTGCGATGACGACAGACGTAAAACAAGCTAAGGAAATGCCAATAGAAAAAAAAGAACTCCAGAACAAAAAGAGTGTGGCAAAAGAAGATCAACAAGTTGGTAATGCAAACGAAACTCTAGAACGACTTTTAACGTTGCTCCAAATAGGGCAAAGTGCATTACGTGAACAAGGACCTGCTATAATTATAAATCGGCAGTAAAAAACTTCACCTTCCTGGAAGGAGAGATTACGTGTGAAACGGCCAGTACTTATTTCAATAATATGTTTCCTTTTTATGTTTTTTATGATTCAGGGAGGTTGGGCACAAGATCTCCAGGTAGTTTCTAGAAATGTTAAAGGAAATGAACATGTAGTATCAGAACATATTCTTTCGACCGTAGGAACCAAGATTGGAGAGACTTTGAATCGAGAGCAACTTCAAAAAGATGTGGAAGCCATTTATGAATTAGGATTCTTTTCTTTTGTGGATGTTGAACTTACACCTGAAGCAGGTGGTGTTGCTGTTACATATGTAGTGAAAGAAAATCCAGTTATAGAAAAGATTGAGATTTCTGGAAATACCATCTATAGCGATGAAGATTTGATGAAACTGGTTTTTACAACCCCGGGAACTGTCTTCAATCGTGTCTTTTTTAGGCATGATCTAGAAAGAATTCAGGAAAAGTATCAAAAAGATGGCTACGTAATGATGAGAGTTGCTGATGTCCAGGTAGAAAATGGTATTATAAACGTTCAGATTATGGAACCTATCGTTGGGGATATTATTATTCAGGGAAATACGAAGACGAAACGTTATGTAATTGAACGCCAAATAAAGGTTAAAAAGGGAGATCTTTTTAACGCTACAGTACTTCGCCATTCAATTAATAAGTTACAGCAACTTGGATATTTTGAAGATGTAAATGTCGGATTTGAACCGGGAGACACACCTCTCGCTACTAATATAGTTGTGACGGTTGAAGAAAAAAAGACGGCTTCAGTAGGGCTTTCCATTAGTCATGGTACAGAAAGTGGATGGTCCGGGGGACTCTCTTACGGAGATATAAACTGGAAGGGTAGAGGGCATAAGGCCGAGATTGGTTTTGAAACTGGTGACAACGAACAGTATTGGTTGACATACATAGAGCCGTATATGGATGAAACGCACTATTCGTGGAAAGTTGGCGCTTATAAGCGAGTTTGGGAAGAGCGCGGTTACTATCGCAGTGGAGATAAACGTCTTGAATACGATGAGGAGCGAGTGGGATTTTATTTCGGTGCCGGTAAAAAATTTACCCACGATCCTCGTTTGAGTTGGTTCCTAACTCTTGATTGGCATGATGTAGATGTTTATAACATTAAAAAAACTTCTTTAGGTACACAGGAAGATATTGATGATTTGACAAAGGGTACAACCTTTGCCGCTATTGGAACATTGACAAGAAGCACCCTTGATGAATACTTGAGCTATCCCAAAGGTGATGTTATAGACTTAAACGTTGAACACGCCTTGGATTTCTTGGGAGCTGACTGGACCTATACTAAATACTGGTTGCAAGGACGATATTATGTTCCTCTTTTAGGACTTAACGATTTCTTGGATATGAATTTGGGGAAAGAAGATAATCCTCCAATTTTGGCAGCTCGTATAAAAGCTGGTTTTTCCTCTGGAACCCTCCCATCTGCTGAACGTTTCTCCATTGGAGGATCTAACTCTTTGCGTGGATATGATGGTGGAGAGTTTGAAGGAGACGAAATGTTTTTAGCAAATGTGGAGGCACGACTTCCCATAGAAAATGCTTTTGGCTTTGTCCTCTTTTACGATGCAGGAAACGCTTGGAGAGATGATAAAAACTTCAGTCTTTCTGATCTTCACGATTCCTGGGGGGTCGGTGTAAGAGTAAAAACCCCTATAGGTAATCTGCGACTTGATTATGCTAAGGGAGACGAGGAAAATAAGACTCACTTTGGGTTCGGTGAACTTTTCTAAAGAAAAAAGGGTTGTAGCCGCTCTCTTTTTGGCTGCAACCCTGCTTTTTATTTCTTTCCCCTTGTACGGGGCTGTTCGTATTGAGGGAATGCCGAAATGGATGGCTGAAAGTGCTGAAAAAAGCCTCAATGCGGTTTGGAATGAAATGGATAGAACCATACCGCTTGCTGAGCGTTTTTCTATGTTGGTTCTTGTTGGGAATAGGTTGCTTTCAGGATATACTATTGAAACGCCTCACTATTCTGATGGTGATGTAATTGTTAGGGCTCTGGCGGAGGATTTTCCCCAGTGGCGTATCGAATTGAACAATCCCTCTCTTCCTTTTCCAGCCAATACGTGGTTTAAAGATGATACGAGACAGTTCCCTGATCTTGTTCATATATGTTTGGAGAATGTACCTGTTAGTGCATTAGCGTGGGCAGATATGGCTTTGAGGCGGGAAATAGAGGCGATAACGAAAGAACATGTTCCTGGCTGGGATATTTCAATTCTTGTCGAATTGGCAGAAGGTGCGAACTCTCCAGTTTTAAGAATTTCCTTTGTTCCTGAACAACCTTTAGTTCTGGCCGTTACTCCTTCAGTTCAGTCAGGGTCGTTGCCTGTTGCTTTTCAAACAGATTTGAAAGATAATTTGCAGTCGGGACTTTTTCCTGTTATTGGATTACCTGTAAATTGGGTTGATTACCACAAGAGAGATATTGAGATATTGGCAGAGCAATCTCTTGCTGATAGAAATATCATCGAAAATTCTAAAGCAAAAGTGGACGTTTCGTTTCGACCGTCTCAAATTTCTCGTGCTGATGCGCGAGTAGAAAGCTCTCGATATACGATTCAGGCATGGGCTGCTGCTTACGGAGGAACGGACGATAGGTATCCGGAATTGGGGCTTCATGTCGGACGTAAAGCTTTACCTATGAGCGGATGGAATGTGGAACTTTACGGTGAATGGATACTTTCAACTAACGATTTTGATCTTGAAAGTCGTTGGGGAGCCCGATGGAAGATTCATTCCCGCATATTGCTAGGAGCCGAAATTGCTTATCCAGGAGAAGAACTATGGTGGCGATTTTGGTTTACTGGTCACGTTAAACAGCCCTATGTATGGTGGCGGTATAGTGAAAATAGTAAAAGCAACATGGGTATAGGCTATCGTATAAATGAGTTCTTATCCATTGAATTGCATTATGATGAGCGCGATGATGATCAATGGAGTATCCGCGCGGTCGGAAATTTGTAGGGGGGCAGTTGATATGAAAAATAAATCTGACGTAAATATGACCTTAGGTCAGATTGCCAAATATATAGGAGGGAAGATCGTAGGGGACAAAGAAATGGTTGTACATAAACTTGTCTCTCCAGAAAAGAGTGAAAAGGGTACTCTCTCAGTAATCTGGGATGAAAAAGAACTGGAGTTACTTTCTTCTGATGCTTTGCTTGTTGCAGCGCAATCTTTTTTTAACGAATCTCGCCAAGGTATTATTGTTGAAAAACCGAGAGAAGCCTTTGCTAATCTTTTACATTTATTTGATAAAAAAACCAGTTTCTCATACGGTATTCATCCTGCAGCTGTTGTATCTGAAACGGCATGTATCTCTGCCGCTGCGTATGTCGGTCCTCTTTGTGTTATAGGTGATGATGTTGTAATAGGAGAAAATGTTATTCTTGAAGGGCAGATTTTTATAGGAGAGCGCAGCGTTGTAGAAGCAGGAACACATATTGAACCCCAGGTAGTTTTGTATTCAGATGTGAAGGTGGGGAAAAATGTATTGATTCATAGCGGAGCTGTAATTGGTTGCGATGGTTTTGGTATTATCCCATCATTTCATCCGGAAGCGCGTCCTCAGAAAATACCACAGATTGGTGGCGTTTCCATTAAAGATGATGTCGAAATTGGAGCCTGCACCACTATAGATCGAGGGACTCTCAACGATACCGTTATTGGATCGGGCACAAAGATAGATGATCATGTTCATATAGCTCACAATGCTCAGATAGGAGAAAATTGTATTATAGTCGCCATGTCTGGTATTGCAGGAAGTGCAGAAATAGGGGAAGGCGTTATAATGGCTGCCCGAAGTGGAGTGAAGGATCACGTAAAAGTTGGCTCAAGAGCACAAATAGCGGCTTTTGGCGGGGCAATAAAAGACGTTCCGTCAGGAATAATAGTCTCAGGTTTTCCTGCGCGGGATCACAAAGAGCATTTTAGAGCACAAGCTCTCTACCTTCGTTTACCAGAGCTCTTTGCGCGCCTTAAGGCTCTGGAGAAAAAATTGTCAGGTAGCGGGGAAGAGAAATGAGTTTTTTATGTACGGTAAAAAATCCTGTACGTTTTGAAGGTGTTGGTCTCCATTCAGGGAAGCCATGTAGTGTTGAAATCAACCCCTTATATGTGTCGAGAGGTATTGTTTTTGAAATAGAAAATCGTTCTTATAGTCTTGACGAAGCGGAGCTTCGAGGTAGCGGGCGCGGCACGGAGCTTGTTTTTTCAGATGGAGCCATAGTAAGAACAGTTGAACATCTTATGGCTGCTCTTTATACTCGCAACATAGGGCAAGCAGTAATAAGAATCAGCGGTCCTGAAATGCCAGTTTTAGATGGTAGTTCTCTTGCTTTTTCTAAGAAATTGAAAGAAGTAGGAGTTGTAGAGACAGATTGCGAAACAGTGCCCTTTTGTCCTTGGGTACCTATAGTTGAGACAGACAATAGCAAGAAAAAAATTCTTTGCGCTTTTCCAAGTGACTCACTTTCTATAACGTATGCCATTGAGTATGAAAATCCCGTTATAGGAACAGAAATCTATGACTTTAGAGTCACTTCTGAAGGCTTTTTGGAAGAGATTGCTCCTTGTAGAACCTTTGCCTTGGAAGAAGAAATGGATGCCCTGCGTGAAAGAGGGCTTGCCAGGGGCGGAAATCTTGAAAACGCTATTTTAGTAACACCTCATGAAGCTTTAAATCAAAAGGGATTATATTTTTCAAATGAATTTGTTCGACATAAAATATTGGATATTATCGGAGATTTGGCCTTGTTAGGTCGACCTCTCCATGCCCATATAGTAGCCATCCGTACTGGTCATGACATGCACCTTCGTCTTGTACGGCGGTTAAAAAGAATGTTAAACCGGAATGAATGAAGGAGGATATATAATGATTGACATTGATAGAATAATGAAGGCTCTTCCTCACCGTTATCCCTTTCTATTGGTTGATCGCATCGTATCTGTAGAAGAAAATCGAGTTGTTGGTTTGAAAAATGTTACAATCAACGAACCTTTTTTTCAGGGACATTTCCCAGGAGAACCAGTTATGCCTGGAGTGCTGATTCTGGAAGCCATGGGACAAGTAGCAGCAATGATGATTGTTTGTCGTCCCAATATGGAAAATAAGATTACATATTTGACAGGAGTTGACAAGGCCCGCTTCCGTCGCCCCGTTCGACCGGGAGATCAGTTGATTACTACAGCTGAGATAACGAAAATACGAGGCCATGTAGGCAAAGTAAAAGCTAAGAGCGAAGTTGATGGAGAAATTGCTGCGGAAGCCGAGTACAGTTTCATTTTGGCAGAACAACTCCCAAAAGAAAAGACGGAGGTAAACGACTAATCATGGGCGCGACCATTCACCCTACCGCAATAGTATCACCGAAAGCCGAAATTGAAGATAATGTTGTCATAGGTCCCTACTGTATTGTGGAAGACAAAGTCCATATCGGTGAGGGAACTGTGTTGGAAGCGTTTATTCATCTTCTTGATTTTACAGAACTCGGCAGCACATGTCATATCTATGAAAATACAGTTCTTGGCAGAGAACCTCAAGACAGAGATTTTGGTGGTGAAGAGAGCTGGGTTCGCATTGGCAATAATGTTGTTATTAGAGAGAACGTAACTATTCATCGCTCAAGTGGTGAAGGAACGACAACAGAAGTAGGAAATGATTGCTTCATCATGGAAGGAGTCCATCTTGGGCACAACGTGCATATTGGCAACCGAGTAACAATAGCTAATAAAGCAGGTTTTGCCGGATATGTTACGGTGGGTGATGGTACTGTTGTCGGCGGTCTCGCAGGTTTCCATCAATTTGTTCGTATTGGACGTTTCTGTATGATTGGTGGTTTATCAAAGATAGTTAAAGATGTTCCTCCTTTCTTGCTTGTAGATGGTCATCCAGCGCGTGTGCATGGTATAAATCGAGTCGGATTAAAACGGGCAGGCTTTTCTTCTGGAGAGAGACAGGAAATAAAGGAGCTCTATCGACATCTTTACCATGCTGGACTCCCTTTCAGAACGGCAGCTCAAAGTATGCCTGTAGAAGGAAGCCTCGCCGCTGCAGAAATTTCTGCTTTTGTGGCTCAGTCCAAGCGAGGAGTAACGCCATGGCCGCATGTAATTAAGGGAGATGCAGATGATTAAACTTCTTGTTCTCGACGTAGATGGAACGCTCACTGATGGCGGCGTATATCTAGATGGTCGTGGAAATGAATTTAAGCGTTTTGATATTCATGATGGCATGGGAATCGCCCGTCTTCGTAAAAGTGGGGTTGATGTCGCGATTATTAGTGGGCGTTATTCTGCTGCCACTGAGGGGCGAGCTAAAGAGTTGGGAATTTCATTGCTTCATAACGGAGTAAAAAATAAATACGAAGCCTTACAGAAGTTGGCTTCTGATCTTTCTATCTTGCCTTCGGAAATAGCTTATGCTGGTGACGATATTAATGACGTAGAATGCTTGCAGTGGGTGACATTTAGTTTTGCCGTAGCTAATGCTGTGAATGAAGCAAAAATAGCGGCAAAAAATGTAACATCTGCGTGCGGAGGACATGGAGCCATCAGAGAGGTGGCTGAATATATACTTGCGCATAATAGAGAATGTGTAACGGGACGTGGATGCAGTGAAAAATAGAGGAATACTTGACCGATTTATTTTACGGGAAATGGCCGGGTCTTTCTTTTTTGGTGTAATGGCCTTCACCATGGTTTTTGTCGCGGGGGATCTCCTGTTTCAGATAGCCAGTCTGATTATAGAAAAAGGGATCTCTCTTGGTGTTGTGCTACGGCTTTTTGTTTATCGTTTACCTGAAGTTGTCATATTGACTTTGCCTATGGCTTGTTTGCTTTCTGCACTTCTTACCTTTGGAAAACTTTCAGCCAACAGTGAAATTGTTGCGTTAAAATCGTCAGGCATTTCTTTTCAGCGAATCTTACGTCCTGTAATTATTGGGGCCATTTTCGTTGGCATAGTGGCTCTTATATTAAATGAAACAGTAGTCCCTTTTTCTAATCGTGCTGCCGAAAATCTTATGCGGTACGAAGTAATGCGGGAAAAGCCATCTATTCTCAAAGAGCAGGTTTTTCTTCGTGATGAGAGCAACGGGCAGCTCAACAGAGTTATTTATATAGAAAAATTACAACCTCGAAAAGGTACTATGAACAATGTGTTACTGCAGGAATTCGAGGGCGGAAAGATAAAACGTATTACTGTAGGTAAAACTGGTTTATGGAAAGATGGAAAATGGTGGATCAATGACGGAGAGGTTTTTCAGGTAGCAGAGAATGGAAAAGTGGAACTCCTTTTTCGCTTTGATCGTCAGCAATTTGATTTAAACCTCTCTCCACAGCAAGTTGAACAGGCATCCCGTAAACCCAGCGAAATGAGCGCTATTGAATTGTTGACTCAAATACGGTTACTTCAGGCGCAAGGTGGAAACAAGGCTCCCTTATGGGTTCTTTTTCATTTGCGTTTGGCAGTGCCGTGGGCGAGTGTTGTCCTTGCTATCTTGGGCGCAAGTCTTGGCGTTCGTTCGCATAGAACGGGTTCAGGAGTCGGTTTTGGTCTCAGTGTAATGATTGTTTTTGTTTATTACGTCGTGATGTCTCTCTGTAAAGCTTTTGGAGAAACAGAGCACATGCCGCCTTTTTTGGCTGCCTGGATTCCAAATGTAGTGTTTTTACTTGTAGGCGGATACTTTGCACGAAAGGCGAATGATTAAAATGGGTAAAATAGCTATCATTGCAGGAGAAGGTGTTCTCCCCGAAATTATAAGTCGAAGACTTGCGGAACAGCAAACTTCTCCTTACATCTTTGCCATTGGAGGAACAAGAGAGGCATTGCGTCCTTTCGCTCAGGAAATATGGCCAGTTTTTGACCTCGATCTCAAAGGTCTTTTACATCGTATGCTTGCATATCAAATAGATACACTTATTTTGGCGGGACAAGTTTCTAAAAAACTTATGTATCAAAGAGAGAATCTTGATCAGTTACTTAAGCAGACACTTGATGCTGAAGATAACAATGATCACGCTCTTCTCGGACGGATAGTTGAAACCATAGAAAAAATGGGAATACATGTAGTTGGTTACAGAGATATTCTTTTTGATCTTCTTACCCCAAGAGGGCAGATTTCTCAGCGAGGACTGACAGAGGATGAGTCGAAAGATATAGCATATGGCTGTTCAATCCTTTCTCAGATTCTTCCTCTCTCTTTTGGGCAAAGCATTGTTGTTCAAGATGGTGCCGTAGTTGCGGTAGAAGCTATGGAGGGAACGGATGCCATGATTCAGCGGGCTGGCGATCTCGTTCATGGTGGATCGGTTATAAAAATGATGCGAATCGATCAGGATGAGCGATTTGACATCCCTGTTGTTGGACCCCATACCCTTCAAGTGATGGCAAAGGCAGGACAGACAAGTTTAGCTCTTGAAGTAGAACGTACTCTTCTGCTTGAAAAGGAGCATTTTCTTGATCTTGCCGCCAACTTGGATATTGCCGTTGTAGGGGTAGACTCGTGTCTATCTTCATAAGTTGTGGCGAACCTTCTGGAGACTATTACGCTGGATTGATTATAAAGGCTCTTCGAGAATCTACAGAAGAGCCTATTGTAGGTATGCTAGGCAAAGAAGGAATAAAAGCGACAGGAACTGCTCTGTGGTCTATTGATCAATTAAGTCTTATGGGAAGTTCTGATATTGTTGCTGCTATTCCTCGTTTATGGCGTTTAAAAAACACTATAGCGAGTTATATTGTTAGAGAACAACCTCGAAGAGTTATTGTCATCGACAGTCCTGATTTTCACCTTCCTCTTGTTCGTACCCTTCGGAAAAAAGGTTTTAGAAATCCCGTTATTTATGTTGCTCCTCCCACAGTGTGGGCGTGGAGAAAGAAGCGGGTTAAAGCGTTACGCCGATATTGTACATTTATGTTACCACTATTAGGTTTTGAGCACAGGTATTTACGTGACCACAATGTTCCCTCTGTTTGGGTGGGACACCCTTTTCTTGATTTGAAAAATTTTTCTTTTACAGATCCTTCTAGCAATATAATTGCCCTTTTGCCTGGCAGTCGAAAGAGCGAAGTAGAACGATTATTGCCGGTGCTCAAAGAATGCGCTTCCCAATTTCATGAAATGGGCTATCAGCCAGTTTTTTCCATCGCTCCAGGTCTTTCTTCTAAGATTAAGAAGAAGATGAAAGAGGAGTTACATGAGTGGCAATTTTTCGAGGGTAATGGCAAAGAGTTAATGAAGCAGAGCTGCATTGTAATAGGAGCAAGCGGCACTGTTGCATTGGAGGCCATGATGGTAAATCGTTTTATGATTGTCATATATAAAGGGTCTTGGCTATCATGGCGTATTTATAAAAATTTTGTTAAGACCCCTTGGGTCTCTTTACCCAATATTATGGCTCAAGAAAAGATATATCCTGAACTTTTACAGGAAGATGCTTCTTGTAAGAATATAATGAAAGAAGCTACAAATTATTTACAGGACAGAAAAGTGCAACAAGAAAAACATGAAGCTCTAAAAAGAGCCAGAGACGATATGGGAAAACCAGGAGCTCTTGCTCTTTGGCAAAAGGTTATTTTAGAGGGGGAACGGCAGTGATATCCGTCACCTTGTTGGTTAATGGGCCAGGAGAGCTTTGGGGTTGGTGCAGACCGTTAGCTCAAGAATTGAAACGTCAGAAAAAACATGTGACAATTTGGCTTCTTCCTTGCCAATTCGCAAGTGGGCGGGAAGCAGAGGCTGCTGTGACTATCGGTGCAGATGAAGTCAAAGGTCCCTATTCAGCGACTGAAACATTGAGAGCTTTGAAGAATCATCAAACTGATGTTGTTCTTCAAATGGGAGGGGATCTTCTCTTTGGTCATCACATTGCTCGAAAGCGAGATGTCCCTCTTTTTTGTTATACATACGGACAGAAAAAGGGGTTGCATCACTGTAACGCAGTTTTTACAGCCTATGAAGCTATGGCACGACAGATATCATCAGAAACTATTATTGTTGGCGATCTTGTGAAGGAAGGGGTTTTTATGGACGAAGGGCCCTCCCCATGGCAAGATGAAGATGGTGTAAAATTAGTTTTTTTCCCTGGAAGTCGTCCGGCAATACGGAATAAAGCGTTGCCTTTTTTGTCAGAAGTAACGTATTTGTTGAGAGAAAAAATAGAAACATTGCAAGTAACAACGTTGTTATCCCCATTCTCAAAGATAGAAGAACAAAAAATGTGGGAAGATGAAGGGATGAATCCTTCTATTACGGGAACAGGAATAGTTTTGAAAGAGGCGGATATTGCTTTAACGCAGCCTGGAACTAATACTTTAGAACTAATGCATATGTCTGTTCCAACTCTTGTGGCAGTTCCTTTTGCCTTTTTAAGGGAAATTCCATTAAGTGGAATAAAAAGTTTTATCACGTCGTTACCAACGATAGGCCCTGCAATAAAGGAAAAGATACTACGAAGTAAAGCTGCTCACAGAACGACATATTTGGCGTGGCCAAACCGTTTGGTAAAAAAACAGATAATGAGAGAAAGTGTAGGAGAATTACATCCTTCGGATGTTGCCAACGAACTATATGATTTATGGCAGAATAGAGAGGCTTTCGAAGTTCAAAAGACACAACTTTTAAAGTTATCGCAACAATCTCGAGACATGCCTTCGAAAAGTATAAGCGCCATGATTGAAAGGCTGTGTGTGCATGAATAAAAAACATATCTACCTTCGACTTTTACAATATACACGTCCCTACTTGCCTCGGCTCTTTGCAGCTCTCGGCTGTATGGTATTGGCGTCTGCCTTTACCGTAATTCCGCCGTGGCTTTTAAAGAATGTTGTTGATGATGTGCTGATCGCCAAAAAGATGGATGTCCTTAATGTCCTCGCAATAGGCCTTGTTGCCATCTTTGTTGGAAAGGGTGCTGCTTCCTATGGGCATCAATATCTTATGAACTGGGTAGGACAGCACGTCGTAATGGATCTTCGTGTTCGTCTTTATGATCATATGCAACGAATGTCTCTCCGTTATATTTATGGGAAACGCGTGGGAGAACTTATGTCGCGTATTACGAACGATGTGACTGTTTTACAGAATATGGTGACATCTGTTGTTGTGGATCTTGTTGTTCAGGGAATAACATTTTTGGGAATGCTCGGATTCCTTATATATATAAATTGGCGTCTCACGCTTATGACCTTTGCCATTCTACCTTTAACATTTTTGATTCTTGATCATGCATCGAAAAAACTTCGTATCGTAGGGCACACCATCCAAGAAGAGCTTGCAAGGTTATCTGCCATTGTCCAAGAGGCGTTGTCAGCTATTCGCATCGTTCGCTCATTTGTGACAGAGGATATGGAGAATGAACGCTTTAAGGGACAAAATATGTCTAACTTCAAAGCATTAATGCATGGAGTACAGGTACAATCTGCTCTTTCAGGCATTATAGAGGTTATTCTTATTGCTGCGTTGGCATTTATCCTCTGGGTTGGAGGAAGAGATGTCATACATGGAGTCTTGACGCCCGGAGAACTTATTGCCTTTTTAGGATATCTTGGATTTCTCGTGCAACCTATACGTGTCTTTACCCGTGTAATAAGCAGTATGCAGCTTGGATTGGCTGCTGGAGAGCGAATCTTTTCCATACTCGATACGCCGTGTGAAATTCACTCACCAGAAAACCCTATTCCACTTGGTGTTATTCAGGGTTCTATACAGATGGACGATGTCTGGTTTGCTTATACAGATGAACAGTGGGTTCTGAAAGGTATCTTTATGGAAGCAAAACCTGGAGAAAGAGTTGCCATTGTTGGTTCTACCGGCGGAGGAAAATCTACATTGATGGACCTTATCCCTCGTTTTTATGATCCTTCCAGGGGAACAGTACGTATAGATGGACATGACGTAAAAACTCTTGATTTGACGGAGCTTCGAAAACAGATAGGCATTGTTCCGCAGGATCCTGTTTTGATGAAAGGAAGCCTGGCTTTTAATATATCCTATGGATGTCCATCGGCTACGCAGGAAGATATTGTAAGAGCAGCTCAGATAGCCGGAATTCATACGTTTATTTCGTCTCTTCCTAAAGGATATGAAACAGAGATAGGGGAACGAGGAATAACGTTGAGCGGAGGTCAGCGACAGCGAGTAGCTATAGCCAGAGCGATCATTCGTAACCCCAGAATCCTCATTTTGGATGAGGCAACTTCATCTCTAGATGTTGCAGTAGAGAGTCAGATTCAGGAAGCTATGGAAAAGGCAATGGAAGGCCGGACTTCTTTTGTTATTGCTCATAGACTTTCCACTATTCGGAGTGCTGACAGAATTCTTGTTTTAGATAAAGGTTGCATTGCAGAAAGCGGTTCACACGAAGAACTCATTAAAAAGGGAGGAATATACCGCCACCTTTATGAGTTGCAATTTGGTGGAGAAATCAACCATGAAAGTTGTTCGTAGTTATCTCGAATGGGCGAGAGGAGAGCGCAAAGTAAGTCCATGGTCTTTGCTCGTCCCTTTAACGTGCGTATCTCACAGTTTTATACGTTCTCGGAATTTTTCTTTCGATCACGGTCTTATGGCGAGTTACGAACCCTCTATTCCAGTTATTAGTGTTGGAAATATTACACTTGGTGGAACAAATAAAACGCCATTCGTGGAAATGCTTTCTCGTCATTTTTACGATACGGGAATTAATGTTGGTATTGTAAGCCGGGGCTATGGGGGACAGACGAACGAACCTGTGGTTATTCAGGGAACATCTTTCGATAGAAATATAGTGGGAGATGAACCCCTCCTTTTAGCGTCTCGTCTGCCTTATGTACCAGTTGCTGTTTCGAGAGATCGTTTAAAAGATGTTGAGGCTCTGCAAAAATATAATGTAGAGCTTATTGTTGCTGACGATGCATTTCAACACCGGCGGCTAGGGCGAGATGTGGATATTGTGCTTGTTGATGCCTGTTGCCCTTTTGGAAATGGGCGTCTTGTTCCCGCAGGCATTTTAAGAGAACCTCCAAGTGCGCTGAAAAGAGCACATATTGTTGTTATTACAAAAGCAGATCAAGTATCAGAAAAACAACTTAGAGAGGTTCGTCAAAAACTTTTGCGCTACGTTCCCGAAGAGAGGTTATTTACATCAAGGTTAGAATTACGATGCTGGTCATTCTGGAACGGTTCCTGGCAAGATGAGATTGACTTTAATGTGAATAGACTCCCCGTTGTAGCCTTTTCTGCAATAGGAAGTCCTGGAAGTTTTCGGAGAACTCTTGAACAACAGGGGCTTAACGTTCTGAAAGAGATGCGCTTTAAAGACCACCATCGTTTTGATTACCGCGATATGGAACGCCTCATAGCACTTAAAAAAGAATTAGGAGCGTCACACCTTGTTTGTACTGAAAAAGATGTGTATAACTTGCCGGAAAGTTCTCTTGAGGAGCCCTTGCTTGTGCCCATTATTTCTACAGTTATAGACGAGGAAGAGCGTTTTTGGCATCTTTTAAGTGAAAGGCTTCGTCCCCAACTTGTTGTAGCTTCTAACGGATATGGAGAAGATGCAATGGGAGCATTGCTTGCGCAAAAGGTAAGAAAGCGTTTCCCACTTGCTCGTGTTACTTCTTTTCCCATTGTCGGAAAGGGGGAACAGTATTTAAACGCAGGTATTACTGTTGACTCTGTTACCTCCGATTCTCCTTCTGGAGGAGTTATTAAGTATCATATTTCAGATTTAATACGAGACTTGAAATCGGGTCTCGTTCGACATATTTTTTCTCAATTAAAAGCATGGCATAAGTTGCGAGGACAAATACGAACCCCGCTCTGTGTGGGGGATGTATATCTTTTGCTCCACACATTATGGGGGCAAGGGCAATTGCCAGTGCTTGTAGCCACGGCTAAAACGGTATACTTAAGTGGACATTGGCGCCTTGAACGTTTTTTATTAAAACATCGTTGTCGCCGTGTCTGGACTCGAGATGCAGAAACTGCATCAGAGCTTGTTCGCTCTCATGCAGATGCAATTTTTGCAGGGAATCCAATAATGGACCTAACATGTGATAATACTAATGGGACCTTTGAATGGCCTGGTGAAAAAGAAGTTCGGGTATTGCTTTTGCCAGGAAGTAGAAAAAGGGCGTATCACGATATGAAGTTGCTGCTTGATGCGGCCTTGATTCTTTACGATAAGGTTCCATGTGTTTTTGTAGCGGTTATAGCTCCGTCCCTCGACATAAAGCAACTTGTTGCTGCAGCTCCAGGATGGAGTCTCATGGAAAACGAAAGCGGAATAGAGAAGAATGGATTGCGCGTTTTTTTCCATTTTGGAACGTTAGTATCTGCGGCTGCTCGTGCACATATTCTTTTGGGATTGGGAGGAACGGCGAATCAGGTATGTGCTGGTTTAGGAGTTCCCGTTGTTTCTATTTATGAGAAGGGGAAACTTGTACAGAAAAAACTTCTCGGAGAATCAGAAATCCTTGTGTCACCAGATCCTCGGGTGTTGGCCGATACAGCTTTTGACATTCTTTCAAACCCGGAGCGACGTGCGGCCATGTCAGAAGAGGGGAAAAAACGTTTAGGCGGACCTGGCGCTCTGGATAATGTAGTGGAATATGTGGCACGGGAGTATGGTTGGGATCTTCGATGCCATGTGTATAAAAAAATATCCCGAAATATAAAGCAGGGGGATGACGTGTATGGTTCAACCGATACCAGTTCATGATTTTTGTATAGGAGAGAAAAAACTGACAATTATTGCTGGCCCATGCTCTTTAGAGAGTCTGGAGCTTGGCTTGGAAATAGGAGAAAAGGCAAAAGAAATATGTCATCGTTTGGGAATGAATTATATTTTTAAGGCTTCCTACGATAAGGCAAACAGAACGTCTATTCATAGCTATCGAGGTCCTGGCCTTGAAAAAGGGCTTTCGGAACTGGCTGAAATAAAAGAAAAACTTTCAGTGCCGGTCTTGACTGACATCCATGAGTCGTGGCAAGCTGAGCCCGTAGCTGAAGTGGCAGATATTTTACAGATTCCTGCCTTTCTTTGTCGACAGACCGATTTATTAGTAGCTGCAGCTCAGACGCATCGACCTCTTCATGTTAAAAAAGCTCAATTTTTAGCCCCTCACGATATGAAGCAGGTTGTGGAAAAATGCAAAGAGGCCGGAAACGATAAAGTCATTCTTTGTGAGCGTGGAACAACAATGGGGTACAACCAGCTTGTTGTTGATATGCGCTCTCTTGTGCTTATGAGAAATATGGGGTGTCCTGTCATTTTCGATGCAACTCATAGCGTGCAGATGCCTGGTGGAAAGGGTACATCAAGTGGTGGAGACAGACGATTTGCTTTGCCTCTGGCCAGGGCTGCGGCAGCAATCGGAATTGATGGTTTATTTATAGAGACCCATCCAGACCCATCTTCAGCAAAAAGTGATGGGCCTAATATGGTTCCTTTGAAGAAGTTAGAATATTTCCTTTCTCAGATTGGCGATGTGTGGAATCTTGTAGAGAACGCCATCGGAAAAACAGATATAGATTGGGCAGAGGAGGCGTAAGCATGGTCTGTCTTCCCAGAGAACGAGCTGGAATTGAACTTGATGATGAGCGGCTTCTTTCCATAGGCCGTAATGTCTTAGAGCAAGAGGCGCTAGAACTGTCACGCAAAGCGAATGAATTGGGAATCGAGTTAGTGAAAGCGGCACGAACCATTCATTGCAGCAAAGGGCGTCTTGTCGTTATAGGTATGGGAAAGTCGGGGCTTATTGGCAGGAAAATTGCGGCAACTTTGGCTTCGTTGGGAACCCCGTCTTTTTTCCTTCACGCAGCAGAGGCTTCCCACGGAGATCTTGGAATGGTTTGTAGAGAAGATGTAGGCCTCTTTATAAGTAATAGTGGTAAGACTAAAGAGGTGGTCTCTCTGTTGCCCTTTTTCAGACGTTTGGGGGCCCCAGTGATATCGATAACGGGAGGAACATCATCTCCTCTTGCTAAAAACTCCGACATTGTATTGAACTCTGCTGTAAGTCGAGAAGCTGATCCGTTGAATCTTGCTCCTACAAGTAGTACTACTGTTCAACTTGCTATCGGTGATGCGATAGCGGGAATGGTAACTGAATTACGTGGTTTAGTGGAAGAAGATTTTGCCCTTTTCCATCCAGGTGGATCTTTGGGGCGGAGACTTTTGACCAAAGTGGAAGACGTTATGGGATCGGGACAAAAATTACCTATAGTAAAACAAAATGTTACGGTAAGCGATGCCTTATTCGAAATGACAAGCAAGGGGTACGGGGCAACGGTAATAGTCGATGCTCAGGAACATCTAGTTGGCATATTTACGGATGGAGATCTCCGTCGTCTTATAGAACGTTGTGGTGTTGAATGTTTAGAATCAGATGTTTCAAGCGCTATGACTCAAAATCCAGTAACCATAGAACCAGGGCGTCTTGCAGCTGAAGCTGTTCGCATTATGGAAGAGCGGGAGATTTCAGTAATTGTTATTGTTCGGGATAAAAAACCGCTGGGAATAATTCATCTTCATGAACTACTAAAAGCGGGGGTGGCCTGATCTGAAATACGCAACATACCGGCATCTCGTTTCGGCTGCTTATATGCTGGCCTATCCATGGCTGGCTCATAAATATAAAATGGGGCTTGATGAACGTAAAGCTTTCTATAGTGACGAGAAAAAAGAAATTTTAAGTCATAATCCCCTTTGGGTTCATGCTGTATCGGTAGGCGAAGTGCAGTCAGCTTGGCCTCTTCTTGGTGCTGTGAAAAATGATTCGAAAGATATTCCCGTTGTCTTATCAACTACAACATCTACGGGGAGGGAAATGGCTTTTAAGCTAGCTCCCGGGCTCTTTGAAACACATATCTACTATCCTTGGGATATTCCATGGATTGTTTCTCGTGCCCTTGATATTATGCAACCGCGTGCCTATGCCGTAATAGAGACAGAAATCTGGCCGAATTTGCTCAAAGAGCTTGCGAAGCGTAAGATCCCAGCCTTTCTTGTTAACGGACGTTTTTCTGAGACAACATCATCAAAGGGGAAAAAGCAGTCTGCATTTTGGAGGGACATTTTTTCTTGTTTTACCCGACTAATGGTTCGTGCTCAAAGTGATGCCGATTATTTGCTTTCATTAGGAATAGATATAAAGAAAATTATTGTTACGGGAGATTGCAAAGTTGATGCATTGGCTTTGCGTCAAAAAGCCATCGATCTCTCGTGGGCTAGAAAAATTATAGGAGAAAAAAAGCCCATATTTTTAGCGGGCAGTACTCATACGGGCGAAGACGAAATAATACTTGAAGCTTTTTCTTTGGTGAAGGCCCGTGTTCCTGAAGCACGACTTATTATTGTGCCACGCCACCCTGAACGGGCAGAAGCAATAAGTCAGTTAGCCCAAAATGTTGCGTCTGTAGAGCGCTTGTCTTCTTTAGAAAAAGAGTGGAGTATCTTAATTGTTGATAAAATAGGAGTCCTTTTTGACCTTTATGGAATTTGCGATAGTGCTTTTATAGGGGGCAGTCTCGTTCCGAAGGGCGGGCAGAATCTTATGGAAGCTGCGATATTCGGTGTCCCTATTTGTCATGGTCCAGATATGGAAGATTTCCCGGAAGCTGCTGGGGCTCTTGGTGAGAAGAAGGTCGCAATTACAGTACATAATGCAAAAGAGATAGCGGAGTGGTGGATAAAAAGTCTTTCCCCTTCCCTTCGAGACGATGTACGGCGAGGAGCTAGACAGTATTTTGAGGGAGTGGGGGGAGCTGCACAAATATCATGGAGAGAAATACGCGAGGTGATGAGATAATGGAAGTTAATGAAAAGCTGCTGAATCAATTTTATGAGAAGTTAGATGAAAGATCGAAAACGGCTTTAGATGAAGCCGTTGAGACTATGGTGGGAGTGAAGAAAAAAGGCGGCAAAATAGTCGTTGCTACCGGAAGTGGCCCCAATATACATGAAGGAGTTACGACTCTCATCGCTGAATTAATGGATAAAGGAATTATTGATGGAGTTACAACAAGCTCTGCTGTTATTGGTCACGAAATGGCTGGCGCTCTTGATAAAGTGAAAATGTGTAATGCATCGGAGTTAGGGTTCGACGAGAAATATATGCCCCGAGGGAATGTTTTTGAGTTTACCCAGCTTACCCCTTATGAAATAGACGTTCTTCGCCAGGAAATGGTTCTTGATGAGCTTCTTCTGAGACGTGGCGAAGAGGTTGATGGTCATATTGTTTTAAAAGCGGCTGGTAATATGGCTTACCCTATGGGATTAAGAAACGAGTCTTTGGCAGCTGAAATTTTGACGGTGTGCAAGGCATACGGCCTTCCCTTCGAACTTGTTGCAGGATGGGGTGCTGATCGCCGGACAATGATTGGTATCGGTGCCGAAAAAGGATTGCCTGTACTTGTAAGCATTCCTCAGATGATAGGAAGTGGCCATATCGGAATGTCTATCGGAGATAGCATTTCTATTTTTGAAAGATCTAAACGGATAGCTAGTATGCTTGAAAGCGCTGATATTATTATAGAATCGGCAGTAGCATTGACTCAGGAAATTCACGACGGTCCTTTTGAATGCTATACAGGTCACGGCATTTGGTCGTGGTGGAAAGGTCTTCACACATACAGTTTGCGCGATAAGAAGCTTATTCGCATAGATCTTGATGAAAACCTCAGAAAAGCTCAGGATCTGCAAAAGCAGAGCGCCATGATTCAGGAAGCCATCGATAAAGGATTGCCGAAGACCAAAATTTCTAAAATACCTTTCCGCATGGAGATGTCTGCCTTTGCCAGACATGAAGGAAGTATTCCTATAATTGGAGATATTGGTCAGGTCTGGCCTCTTATGGCTTGGCGAGTTGCGAATGAACTCAATATAAATCTTGATTTTATGAGTTATTCCCAAGAAACAGAAGATGGTAAGGCAATGAGAGAATGGATTGTCAAGGAAATAAAATTCCTTGACCGAGAAAAATTACTTCAAAAAGCGAAGGAGTATCGTATTTAGCTATGAATATACTTGGCGTAATTCCTGCACGTTATGGATCAACTCGACTTCCGGGGAAACCTCTTGCTGATATTTGCGGCAAACCACTTATACAGCATGTCTATGAAAAAGCACAGTGCTCTTCCTTTTTAGGAGCTGTTATTGTGGCAACAGACGATGAAAGGATTATAGAAGCAGTGCAAGCCTTTAACGGAAACGCAGTTCTTACGTCAAAAGAGCATCCCAATGGTACATGCAGAGTGGCGGAAGTTGCTGAAAACATGAATGTGGATTACGTCATTAACATTCAGGGTGATGAGCCTCTTCTCGATCCTCGTATGATCGATGAAGTGGCCCTAGCCCTTACTGAAAACGAAGATATAGTTTCAGCGACTCTTTGTGCGCCTCTTTGTGATGAGGCTGATTTAAGTAACCCTAACGTTGTTAAAGTCGTAAGGGATTGTCGTGGTTTTGCGCTTTATTTCAGCCGTTCACCAATCCCTTATTTTAGGGTGAAGACATCTCTTCCCGTATACGAACATATAGGGATATACGGATACCGTAAAGACTTTTTGATGAAGTATGTGAAATTAGAAGCTACGCCTCTCTCTACGGCAGAATCTTTAGAGCAGTTGAAAATACTTGAGCACGGGTATTCGATGAAAGTGGTTGAGACTGCTGTATCCCATCGCGGACCAAGTGTAGATACTCTTGAAGATCTTAATGCCGTGCGTCGTATTTTAGGCTGATCGGAATCATTAAGGAGAACAAACATGCATCGACAACCTGCCCTTGTTATTATTTTGAGTGATGGAATACGAGGTCATCTTTTTCAGAGTAGAGGAATAGCTGGCTGGCTCCATAAAGAAATAGGCGCGGTCATTACAGAATATGAAGTACCTAAAGTTTTAGGGGTACGTAAGTTTCGTTTTCTCAAAATAGGAGGACGTGCCCTACCGTCGATGAGCAAAGAAAAAATTAGAAATTGGCTTGAAGAGGCTGGAGCTGTTTCTTTATTGCAACAGTGCCAGTCTCTTTTCGATCAATATAATGTAAAACCTTGCGATACCCTTTTTATTTCAGCTGGAAGCGGGACTGCGGCATTTAATCTCGCATTATCGAAATATTTGGGTGCAAAAAGTTGTACCTTAATGACTCCTTCTTTTATAGGTTCGGAACCTTTTGATTTTGGAGTTGTTCCACTGCATGATCATCCGAAGAAGGCCAATAATGTTTTGCCAACTTTAGGCGCGCCTAATTCCATTTTCCCTGAGAAGTTACAGCAAGCTGCCGAAGAACTGGCCTTGCTTTATCCCTTTCAATCTGAGAATAGATGGGCGCTTCTTATTGGTGGAGATGACGCAAATTATTCTATTAGCAGCCAATGGATACGTGAAAACGTTGTTCCTATCATTCATGCGGCACATGGAGCATGTGCTGACCTTTATATAACAACTTCCAGACGAACGAACTCTGAAGCGGAAGAAGAGCTACTCCGTATTACAAGTAATGAAGCTCATGTTAGAATGCTGTTGTTGGCATCAAAAGATTCCATGAACCCTGTTCCTGGAATGATGAAGCTTTGTAATCGTGTCTTTTGTACAGAAGACTCTGTCTCTATGGCTTCAGAGGCTGTAACAGCAGGACATCGTGTTATATTAATGCGGGTTGAGCATAGAAAGGGAATAAGGGGAATGTTGCAACACATGAGCAAGCCCTTTTATTTGTGGGGAATTCCACGTTTTAACACACTTTTTGATGCTTTCAAAGAGAAAAGCTGTCTTGTGGAATATTCGCAGCAAGTTTTAGAAGAACAAAACGACTATAAAGGAACGACAGAATTTAATGAAGCACGGCGTGCAGCGTTGTGGATAATCAAGAGGTGGAAAGAATGAAAATCATTCAGCTTCTTCCTGAATTTTCTGAGGGGGGAGTTGAACGTCATGTTCTTGCGCTTTCAAATGAATTATCTAAAATGGGGCATACGGTGCTGGTTGTTTCTGGAGGAGGTAAGCTCCAGAAAAATCTAAAAAATGTTGAACATTGGGCTCTTCCTGTCTATCAAAAAAATCCGGCAACGGGTCTATATGCGGCAATAAAGATCGCGAACAGGGCGAAACAAGAAAAGTGGGATGTTATTCACGCACATTCTAGAGTTCCAGCGTGGATAGCGTGGTGGGCAAGTTGTTTCTCCGGGGTCCCTTTTGTTGTTACTGCCCATTCTACGTATTCTAAAAATATGGGAATAGCAGTTTTTAAGAAAGCAGCAGGAGCCATATGTATAAGTCGTTGGGTATATGAATATCTTGACGAGTATTTACCTGCTAAGCGAGTTGTTATCTTAAATGGGCTGCCTCCCTTGAAAATCTCATGGAAGGGTGAACTTTCATCTTGTCCTTTCATCTTTTTATTTGTAGGTCGGTTAACCAAACTTAAAGGACTGCATATTGTCTTGGAAGCCTTGAAAGACTGTTCTTTTAGAGAGAAAAATAACTGGCGTCTAGATATTGTGGGAGATGGACCCTTTAAGCAAGAACTTGAGATTAAGTGTGCTGATTATAATCTTTCGGACAAAGTCTTTTTCCACGGTTTTCAGGATAATCCAGACCAATGGATGTCAGAATGTTCATGTTTTCTGTTCCCTTCATTGTCTGAAGGGATGGGCCTTACGTTGATGAGGGCTATTCAAATGAAAGTTCCGGTTTTGGCCTCCGATTTACCTCCCGTGAAAGAACTCTCTTTCTCTTCCGAATGTTTGATTACTCCGGGAAGTGTAAGTGAGTGGAAAGATGCTTTAGAAGAAATAATTTTGACCAGAGAAACAAAGCAGTTTTTCATGCATGAATTGCCATTTCATAAAGATATGGCGCGAGATACAGCGAATTTTTATGAAGAAATTCTTACTTAATTTCTCCAGGAGGGATATTTATGAGGGTGTTGCACTACGTAAATGAAGGGACGTTGTCGTGGAGCCGCCCTTGGATTCAATTAATCCAGAGTCTACAAAATAAAAATGTAGATAATGTTGTTGCTTGTCCTTTGGAAGGACAATTGTCATCCTTATTTACTGAAGCAGGGATTACTGTTTTTACATACAAACCCCGTATCTCTTGGGCTCCCTTTCTCTGCAAAGGTTTTGAAGAATGTCTAAAAAAGATACAGCCAGATATTATTCATACACGACTTTTTTCTGCAGCAGTTATAGGAGGATATTGGGGGAAAAAATATAATATTCCTGTTGTTGCCACAATAGATTCAAGGCCTAAAAAGAAGTATTTTCGTTATATAGATAAAACTATTGCGGTCTCTTCTTATATTAAACAACAAGCGATAGCAAGCGGGATGCAGAAAGAACACATTGATGTTATTCCTAATGCAGTAGAGGTGAAGTATTATGAAAAACCAGCTACTTTTGACTCTGGAATAGTTAGAGATCGTTATGGAATAAGAAAAGAAGACGCTATTATCATTGCTGCAGGGCGTTTTGTTGGTTGGAAGGGTTTTGATGTTCTCATTGAAGCCTTTAAGAAAATTAGCAGTGAAGATAGTAGAAATGTATGGTTATTATTGGCTGGTTGTGGTGAGGAAGAAGATAAATTAAAATTATTGGCCAATAACCATCCACGTATTATTTTTTTAGGTTTTGTTAATAATATTCGTCCCTTTTTGTGGGCTTCCAACCTTTATGTTTTGCCCTCGCGACTACCGGAACCCTTTGGTCTCTCTTTGTTAGAAGCTATGGCATCAGGGTTGTTATGTGTTGCTACAAGTAACGGGGGACCGAATGATATTATCAATCATGATTATGATGGTTGGCTTGTCCCTCCCGATGATTGTGAAAATCTTGCCAACACCTTGAATCAAGTTTTGCTTTCTTCTGAAGTTCGAAAAAAAGAGGTAGAAAAGCGTGCTATTCAAAAAGCGGCTACTTTTGATGTGGAACAAATTTCTTTGTTGTGTATTGATTATTATCAGTCTTTATTAATGGGAGAGAAATATGCGCATTGAGGTATCTCGTGTTTCACGAGTATTAGTTATTGGACTTTCCTGCATAGGGGACATGCTCTTTGCTACGGCGGCTCTTAGAAACTTGCGTCATTTTTTACCTGATGCCAGTTTCACTTTATGGGCCCCACCTCGTATTATAGGAATGTTTGAAGAAGATCCTATGTGGAATAGTGTAGAATTGTATGATCGTAGAAAAGATTTTTCTGGTTTCAATGGTCGTTTAAAGGCCGTACAAAAAATGAGAGGCGGTAAATTTGACCTTGTTGTCGATTTGAGAGCAACGCTCATGCCTTTAGTTAGCGGAGCTCTGTACTCTCCTCTGTTTGCAGTAAACGAATTTTTCTTCCCCAAGAAAATTCATGAGGTGGAGAAATGGCTTTATTTTTTTTCATCTTTGGGTGTTCCGTTGTTATATCGTAATATGCGACTCCATATCTCTTCTTTTCAAAAAAATAATGTTACGACATTTTTGAAAGAAAAATTGAAAGGGAATCCTTTTTTTGTCCTTAATCCAGGGGCCGATTCCGCTAAAAGATGGCCATGGGGACATTATGCTAATCTGGGGGAAAAACTTGTCGAACGTTACAATGCCTATATTGGTGTAATAGGTTATAGCGATCAAGAACAAAAAATAGCTGCTTCTGTGCTTGACGCTGTTGGCGAAAAGGGGATAGATTTATCAAAAAAGCTGGCATTAAGCACTTTGGGGGCGTGGCTTTCATGTGCTAATTTGGTTGTTTCAAATGATACAGGACCGCTCCATATGGCTGCTGCTCTTTCAGTTCCTGTGGTTGGCATCTATGGGCCATCTCTACCACAGATAAATGGTCCGTGGGGGACAATCCATCGAGTTGTTATTCCGCCTGTTTCATGTGCTCCTTGTATCCAAGGGAAAAAATGTAAGCAAGGCGTAGGAAGTTGCCTTTCTAGATTACCTGTTGATACTGTAATGAACGCATGCGATGATGTCTTGTCAGAGAGCCAGCGGGATTCAGAAAAATGAGAGAATTAAACTTAGCGGGGCGAATGCTTGTTATAGCTTATAGCTCTTTTGGTGATGTTATCTCTAAATTTGGTGCAGTCAGAGAGTTAAAAAGGAAAAATCCGCATCTCTATATTACATGGCTTGTTTGTTCCCCCTACAGGGAGCTAGTAGCATCTCAACCTTTCGTAGACGAAATTATTGTTTGGGATCGTTCCCAAGGAAATATTGGCTTTGCTAAGTTGTTACTAGAGATAAGGAGATGTAAGTTCGATATTGTTTTGGATTTACAGCGTTCTGACAGAGCTTTGGTCATGACCCTTTTCTCAAGAGCTTCTCAAAGGATAGGTTGGCACGCCTGGTTCCCATATGTTCATAATTTTTTTGTTCAAGATGCCCTTGCCTTTTTGGGGATAGATACAAACGTTCTTGAAAAACCAAGAATCTTTGTGCCAGAAGAAGCAAAAAAACGGGTTAAATTGCTTTTGAGTTCTCCTGATCTCCCCTTAATCTTGTGTATTATTGGGGCAAGTAAACCTGAAAAATGCTGGCCAGTGGCGAACTGGATTGAATTTTTGAATCTACTTACTGACTTAAATGTTATTCCCTTTCTTATAGGCCATGGAGAATTAGAAGAAGACTGGGGACAGACAATATGTTCATCCACAACAAACAAACGTGTTAAAAATTTAATAGGAAAATTATCATTTTTAGAAATGGGCGCTGCGTGCTCTGTTGCTGCTGTCGCTTTAGGTGGAGATACTGGTCCTTTGCATTTAGCAGAAGCTATAGGAACTTCTACTATAGGTCTCTTCGGTCCCACTGATCCTTGGGATGCGGGATATAAAGATATAGTCTTTATTACAGTTAATTGTCCTCATCTGGGATGCCAGAATTGGGATTGCACATCTCCTTGTATGAAAACATTAAACCCCCTAGAGATTTTTGATGTTGCGCGCGAGATTATTCACAAAAGAGCTTAAAACAAAGGAGCGTTGTCATGGTTGCAGATCGCATGATTGAGTATGGCTTTTTATGGTCTTTATTTTGGTCTCCATGGGGGCCTGTTCCGCGATATTTTGGCTGGTTAGTTGCATTGGTTGGCTTTGCAATAAAAATTGTGCGAAAAGAGCCGATTCCTCCTGTGTTTGAAAAAACAGTATCTTATGTATGTATAGGATTATTGTTATGGGGAGGGGTTGGAACGTGGATTGCGAAACATGACCTTAACGCATGGGGGCGAGGATTCTCTATGCTTGTGGAGTTTCTTTTCGCTTGTTGGCTCGCTGCTTATGTTTTGAAAAAAGAAAAAAACATAACACGTTGGGTACGCATTTGGTACGCAACGATTATTCTTACTCTAGCTTATTCTTTTTATGAAATACTCCAATCCCCGTTAGGCGAAGGTCTTTTCTCAAATATTAATTCTCTTGGAATTTATATTTGCATCATTTTCCCCTTTGCACTTTTATATCCCGGAAGTAATAATTTCGCAAAAATGATGCCAATAAAACGAGTTGGTTATGTTCTCGTTGCCCTTTTAGTGTTTTTAAGCTTAGTTATGAGTTTTACCACCGCAGCATGGGGATCATGCAGTATTGCCTTATTATTACTCCTCTATTTTGATCGGCGTGTCAGGAAAGTAACGGGGCTTTTCTTCTTAATGTTTATACTTATTGCTTCCGTTGGCTATATTTCAGGAAATTCAACTTTTCATCAAGTCTCAAATCGTTTTCTTCGGGAAATTAAGCAAATAACAAGTTTTAATGATATGAGTATGTTAACAACAAAAAGGTCGGATATTTGGAAAGTTTCCTACTATATGATAAAAGAAAAACCCCTTTCTGGTTGGGGGTGGGGAAAATTTCATGAAGAATTTGATGCGATACGAAGAAAATGTGTTCCCCAAAATCGAATAAAAATTGCTGATGCACATAATATGTACTTCAATCTTGCCATATATGGTGGAATTCCAACACTTTTAGGAGTACTGTTTTTATTTCTAACGGCCTTAAAAAATATGTTTTATAGGTTTAGACAGTCTGGCGATAAGTGGCGTTGGCTTTTTCTTGTCTGTTGGGTTACCATAATATTAATCCTTATATACAGTATTGCAGGTGATGTCTTTTCTTTCAGATATAAGGCAGCTGTTTTATTTTGGTCTGTGCTTGGCTTTGGCTTGCAACGCAGGGATCGTATATTTAGGGCTTAAGCCCTATTCCCATAAAATGAATTTCACGATAGCATAGTCAGCGAAATTACTGAGTCCTTTGACAATTTGACTTGGTTCATCACAGTGCTTCGTTCATCCGTGAGTATCTCAGAAGGCAGGAAAGGAGGTGCCGACGACCCCCGGCCATAAAGAGGGAGCGGATGTTGAAGGCGGAGAAAACACATTTTAGATAAAAGACAAAAGAAGGAAACGAGGAAACTTCTATCAATGTCTTTCTCGAAAGTGTGTAATCCCGCAAAAATACAAAAAGACAACCAAGGGGGTTGCACTAATATGAAAAAAATGCTTGCACTTGTAGCAGTAGTAGCATTGGTTGCATTTGCCGCACCGGCATTTGCCGCTAATCCTTTCATGGATGTACCTATGAATCACTGGGCCTATGATGCAGTAGGTCAGCTTGCCGCTCGTGGCGTAGTTTCCGGTTATCCTGATGGTTCCTACAAAGGAAACCAGCCCATGACCCGTTATGAAATGGCTTCTCTCGTAGCCCGTGCACTGGCTGTTGTTGATATGAACAAAGCCAGCAAACAGGATGTTGAGATGCTTAAGAAACTCGTTGTTGAGTTTAAAGACGAACTTGACGCTCTTGGCGTAAAGGTTGACAAACTTGACAGCAGAGTAGCTGTTCTTGAAGAGAACCTTGGCGGCTGGAAATTCTGGGGCGAGTTCCGTTTTGATGCGAAGTTTGCCGACAAAAAAGGCGGCCTTTACACGAATAATGGAGATACCGATTTTAATTTGAATCGTTACCGTATCTGGATGAGCAAAAAAGTTGACGATAAAGTGAAATTCACTGCTCGTCTTGGCAAGAGCGTTGATTGGGCTAACCAGCGTTCAGATATGCGTTGGGAGTATTACTGGATTGATGTTGCCTTCCCATGGGATATTGCCATGAAAGCCGGTCTTTGGAGCATGGATTGGCAGGATGATGATGGCCTTTACACCGATAATGATGCATGGTTCACTGATAGAGCTCATAAAGGTTTCTATTTTGCTAAACCTTTCAGCATGGGTGAGTTTGCGGTTTATGCTTCCCGTATGGACAGTGTAAAAGAGGAAGACGATTCTTCTGTCGTTCCCAGCGTATTCTACAACACAGATGAGCTTGCTGAGTATGGTGCTCGTGTAAAATTCAACTTTAACGAGAACTTCTGGATGTCTGGAAACTATATTCTCGCTAAACTTGAAGAAGGCGACGCTGCTGTAACCGATGGAGATGATGCTTCTGTATGGTGGGCAGCTCTTGGCGTAAACTTCAACGATAACTGGGCAGTTCGAGGTGCTTACTATAAAGAAGACCTTGGCAAAAATGTTGTTGGTGAAGAAAAACCCGCAGCATGGCAGGCTATCGTTGACGTAAAGCAGGAAGCTCTTGGCTTTACTTCTGTTTGGGTTGAGTATACAGACTTTGACGATAATTTCGAAGCTTTCACCGCTGGTCCTTGGGATAATTATGGCACCGTAACTGAT
This sequence comes from Aminobacterium thunnarium, assembly GCF_055390565.1. Classification (NCBI taxonomy): domain Bacteria; kingdom Thermotogati; phylum Synergistota; class Synergistia; order Synergistales; family Aminobacteriaceae; genus Aminobacterium; species Aminobacterium thunnarium. Next base: position 1,536,298 of record NZ_AP042412.1, on the reverse strand, counting down.
ACAAATCTTGGCGCTTACAACAATATCCTTTTCGTTAAGTTGAACCAGAAGTGGAACGATAAGTGGAGCACATTCCAGCGCTATTTGAGCGGTGACGCTCGTGACACCGGTGTTGCCGTTGATGACACCACCAACTGGACATTCGGTGTGAAGTATTACTACACACCAGCTCTTTCTTTCGAGCTTCTCTATGATAAAATTGAAAATAGCATGACAGACGCTGGTGTTGACGATAACGTAATCAGACTTCGTACTCACGTGGTATTCTAAGTCTAGTTAAAACAGGTATTGATTAGTAAAAAGGGGAACCCAATTTGGGTTCCCCTTTTTTCATATCTTATTGCAGTGTATAATAACCCTCAGTTTGCTACATAACTTGAGGAGGGACTATCCGTGAAATTGAGACAATTCCTTTTAACAGTTTTATGTTCGATATTTATCCTTGGGATAACTTCCCCTGGCTTTGCCAATGAAAAAATTCTGAGTCGTTGGGCAAAAACGAATCATTATGAAAATGATATCGGGAGTGAGATGTGGGTAACAGCTACGTATTATGCTTCAGAATACGTAGATGCTTTGGTTCAGAGCGAAGCCGAAAAAAATTTATGGACAGCTGATGAAACAGAGCAATATAAGTATCAGTTGTTGAAGACTTTAAATTTAAATGCATATATCCCTATTTTCGTTGCCATTGATAACAGAGGACCGGCGATGCATATGGCTCCTTTTAGTGACCATATAACATTGTGGGTGGGCAAGAAAAAATTACAGCCAGTTGATTATGATAAAAGATTCAACTTCAAGCTTCAGGGTAAGCGCGATGGATTTATTTATTTCCCGAGATATGATGAAAAGGGAAAGCCTGTACTCCAGGGTGTTAAGTCGATACGCCTTGCTATTAATGGAAATGTCAGTCCTATAACTATGGGGAAAACTATAGATTATATTTGGGATGTAGTTGATGATAATCCTGAAAAACTCTACACAGGTAAGGCAGCTGCTCGATTAGAGCTTGATCGGCTTATTAAGCGACTTGAGAAGCTGAATGATCAGAAGAAAGAGCTTGAGGGAAAATTAGCTGAAGTAGAAAGTGAGTTGCAACAGGTACAAAAGCGAGTGGAAGAGTTGCAACGACAGTAGTTTTTATGTGACAATACAAGGACGGCTTTGCCGTCCTTTTTTTATTTTTTGCGTATTTTTTAGAGGAGGAAGAGAAGACGTGAAAAGGGTTGCAGTGCTTACCAGCGGAGGAGACGCTCCTGGAATGAACGCGGCTATTCGGGCAGTGGTGCGAACAGCCATTTATCATCGTCTTGAGGCTATTGGTGTAATGCGAGGTTTTGAGGGGCTCATTGATGGCGAATTTGCTCCTCTGAACAGGTCTTCTGTGGGAGGAATTATCCATAGAGGTGGAACTATTCTTAAAACGGCTCGTAGTGAACGTTTTAAAACGGAGGATGGCCTCAATAGGGCGCTCTACCAACTTAAGAATTCGGGAATTAATGGTCTTGTTGTTATCGGAGGCGATGGATCTTTTCGCGGCGCACAAAATCTTCATTTGAAAGGTTTTCCCGTAATAGGTGTACCGGGAACCATTGATAATGATGTTGCTGGAACGGATGAAACAATAGGTTTCGATACAGCTGTCAATACGGCCCTTGAAGCTGTGAAGAAGCTTCGTGATACAGCGAGTAGTCACGATCGGCTCTTTATTGTGGAAGTTATGGGGCGTGAAGCGGGCTTTATCGCTCTTGAAGTTGCTGTTGCTAGCGGTGCCGAATATGTCGTTGTGCCAGAACTTACATTTAGCCTTGGTCGCCTTTGCGATAAACTTCACGATACGCGGTCTCGCGGTAAAACGCATTCCCTTATTATTGTTGCAGAAGGGGCTATGTCTGCGGCGGATCTTAAAAATAAACTTCAGGATACGGCTGGGTATGATGCGCGAATAACTGTTTTGGGATATATTCAGCGGGGTGGGAGTCCAACTTCCTTTGATGCGATTCTTGCTTCTCGTATGGGCTCCTTTGCAGTTGAATCTTTACTTGAAGGGCATAAAGGAATGATGATAGGTACGGTGGCTCATCAAATGACTCTGTCGCCTCTATCCGCTTCATGGCAAACTAGAAAAATACTGAGTCCAGAGAAATTGGAACTTGTTGAAAAGTTGAGTATATAACGATGATCGAAATTAAAGAACTTTGTTCTCTTGTTGCCTCAGACAGGGCAGCAAGACGAGTCTCCCTCCTTTGTGCGCCAGAACTTTGGAGTCGGGCTCTTGATCTTTTAGTGGCTTCTTCTTCCCTTGCTATTGTTACGGGCTTCTATGTTCCCTCAGCTGACGCCCCTGAGACAGATGGTCCTTCAGGGGCTGTCGTTTTAGGACGCGCTCTTGCACGTTCTAAACGTAATGTCACTCTTTTTACTGATCCGTTATGTTACTCTGTGGTGAAGGCTGCGAGTCAGGCTATCAATGGGCCAGACATAGTAGCAGTGTCGACATCTGAAGAAATATTGACATCAGATTTCTTTGATGCTTTCGTGTATATTGAACGATTAGGTAAAAATTCTTCAGGTTGTTATCATAATATGCGGGGCAAGGATATTTCACAGTGGACTGCACCTTTAGATGATGCTGTTACGCATGCTTTAAAAAATAAAGTATCAGTACTTGCAGTGGGAGATGGAGGTAACGAGGCCGGAATGGGAGCTTTCTTCCCTGAACTTTCACGATTGTTGCCTGAATTTAAAGATTCCCTATCAATTGTTTCAGCAGATGTAACATTGCCAGTTGATGTGTCGAGTTGGGGAGGATACGCCCTGGCAGCATTACTTTCTCTTTATGAATCTCAATGGCTAGGTCAAACTTCCGAAGAAGAAGAAAAGCTTCTAGCCGCACTTTATGAGGCGGGGGCTGTTGACGGTGTAACAAAAAAGAGGGAGCTTTCCATAGATAGCTTCCCTCTTGATGTGCATATTCGGATTGTTGAGTCATTGTATAACTGGTGGAGAAAGTCTATGAATTTGAAAGAAGAAAGGGCTTCAGGCGTTTTTCAATAAGAGGAGCAAGAAGTAATGCAAGAAGTGCCCCTATTCCTGTTTGTGTAATGTCAGTTGCAAATTCTACCGGTGCTGCCTGAACTCCATAGAGTAATGTAGCCATACTCGTATAGCCGATAATCATAACAATAGCTCCTACTGTTATGGCTAGTATTTTGTTTTTTTCGCGTAATTTACCAGTTATAAAACCTTCAGTGCCTTTAATTATGAGAGTGAAGGGGGCCCATAAAGGGTAACCTAGAATGAGATCAGCGAGAGATGCTCCGATACCTCCGCATAAGGCACCATATCGTGGCCCGAAAATAAGAGCAATAGTGTAGATCACTCCTTCTCCCATGTTAAAATAGAGGCGAAATCCAGGCATGGGAATACTTATAAGAGTAGCAACTGTAACTATTGAGGCCATAACAGCTCCGAGAGCGACGCGAAATGCCTGAGTGTTTTTTTTCATCATACGATCAGCTCCGTCCTAGTGGGAATGTATAGATATAGTACTATGATTCTAAGTCTGGTTTTAGAGCCAGTTTGACAATGATTGCAGCATTTCTGGACCTGAATAAATCTTTTTTATTTTAAAAGCTTGTCATATTCGAGGGGCGATGGGTATAATGTCTAGGAACGGGAGAGTATTCCTCCTTTTAGTGGTTTCATGTATTGTGCTTCTTCTTGGTTTTTCCTGTTGGGCAGTAAAACACAATCGACGGGCAACAGATTCTTCCTTCCAGCTTGAAAACATAGTGCTTTGCGACGAAGTAGACGAAAAACTGCGACCTCTTCATACAGGGACTCAGTTTATGGCGGGGGTTCGCCAGTTGTGTTTATGTTTTGACTATAGCCTTGATAGCAAAAGAAGCGATATTCGAATTAAGTGGTATTATGGAGATCATTTGATCTATTCTGAAGTTCTTCTGCTTTCTCCAGGTAAGGGATCGAAAGTGTTTTGCCTTTTACGGGAAGATGGTTCTCCGTTACCCATAGGCATGTATGATGTGCAAGTTTGTTATGAAGGAACCGTGTATTCCAACCTGAATTTCGAAATTTCCAATTCAATAAAAGGTGAATAGCTCTAATTTAAAAAGTAAAGAAGGGATGTATGTGCAGTTTTTCCTTGATACAGCCAACCTTGATGAGTTAAGACAGGCTGCAGCGTGGGGAGTTATTTCAGGAGTGACAACAAATCCTTCTCTTATAGCGAGAGAGGGGAACGTAGAGTTTCAAGAGTTAATTAAAACCATTACAGGTATTATAAATGGTCCAGTGAGTGCCGAGGTTATTGCGATTGATACAGATGGAATGATTAATGAAGGTCGTCAGCTCGCCTCTATTTCCCCGAATATAGTAGTAAAAATCCCTATGACACAAGAGGGGATGGGGGCGGTAAGAGTTCTTTCCCATGATAATATTCCTACAAATGTAACTCTTGTCTTCTCTCCTCAACAAGCGCTTTTAGCTGCTGCCGCCGGAGCGAGTTACGTGAGTCCTTTTGTGGGCCGTCTTGATGATATTGGCGAAGATGGTAGCGGTCTTGTGCAAGATATAGCTGATTTATTCCATATTCATTGTATAGAAACAAAGATAATAGCGGCCAGCGTCCGTCATCCTGCCCATGTTTCTGAGGTAGCGATGGCTGGTGCACATATTGCAACGGTGCCTTTTAAAGTGATGAAACAGATGTTTTATCATCCCTTGACTGAAAAAGGCCTGCAGCAATTTATTTCAGATTGGGAGGGGTATCGTAAAAGCCATGACAGATAATCAGAATTCGGAAAATAACATGATAGATAAACCCATTAATACAGAAAATGAAGTACCCGAGGTCAATGAGACCGAAGAAGAGGCAGAGGTTGAGGTGGCTGAGGTGAAATCTGTACCTAGACCACGATATAATTACGCGAAACTCTCATCTCAGCTCATAACAGAACTTAGAAAAATTGCAAAAGATATTGGTGTAACCGGATTTTCCTCTCTCCGTAAAGATGACCTCATCATTGCTATTCTTACTACGCAAGCTGAGCAACTTAATTACCGTTTTGGTGGAGGAACCCTTGAAATATTGAATGAAGGGTATGGTTTTTTAAGGCCTAAAGGACTCTTGCCAAGCGATCATGACATCTATGTTTCAGCTTCTCAGATTCGTCGTTTCGGTTTGCGTAATGGAGATGTTGTTTGGGGAATGGTAAGACCTCCCAAGGAACAGGAGCATTATGAGGCCCTCTTACGGGTGGAAATGGTAAATTTTGCAGACCCTGAAGCAGCACGCAGACGTCCTCATTTTGGCGCATTGACACCAATATTCCCCGATTCAAGATTAACGTTAGAAACAGACCCCAAAGAAATATCAACTCGATTGATAGATCTTTTTGCCCCTGTGGGAAAAGGGCAACGTGCTCTTTTAGTTTCTCCCCCGAAAGCAGGCAAAACAACGGTATTAAAGAAAATTGCGAATGCCGTAACAGTTAATCACCCTGACATAATACTTATGGTTTTGCTGATAGACGAACGCCCAGAAGAGGTTACAGATATGGCTCGTTCAGTAGATGGTGAAATCATAGCGTCTACATTTGATCGTCCTGCCGAAGAACATTTACGAGTAGCAAATCTTACTTTAGAAAAGGCGAAGAGACTCGTTGAAACGGGGAAAGATGTCGTATTGCTTCTCGATTCCATTACTAGACTCGCACGTGCTTCCAACCTTGTTGTTCCGCCATCTGGTCGTACCTTGTCAGGCGGTATGGATCCAGCAGCACTTTATTTCCCTAAGCGATTTTTCGGAGCTGCGCGTAATATAGAAGAAGGCGGAAGTCTCACTATTATTGGTACGGCCTTAGTTGATACAGGCAGTCGTATGGATGACGTAATATATGAAGAGTTTAAAGGAACAGGAAATATGGAACTTCATCTTTCAAGAAAACTTTCCGAACAGCGTATATTCCCAGCTGTGGATATTACAAAGTCTGGAACACGAAGAGAAGAATTGCTTATGCCTGAGGAAGACTTGAGCCGTATCTGGTTATTACGACGAAGAATGGTTAATGTTGATGAAGCTGGAGCTCTATCTTTAATTATAGATAAATTGAAGAAATCGCCAACGAATAAAGATTTCCTGTTGACCATTAAGATGGCGTAGTATAGAGTAGTGGGAGTGTTTAAGGAGGGACGAGTATGAAGGATTCTCCAGCCCAAGGTACCCATTCTAAATCAGGCCGTATGGGCTTTATGATAGTAATGCTTCTTATGTTCAGTACGGCTATCTTTCTTACTGTTTGTGCAAGTAATCGTTCCGCAGGAGTGGCCTGGGGAAATCTTCAAGGTAGTGATGATTCAGAAGAAGGGCGAGTTCCAGCTGGTTTTGTTGTTATTGATATGTCTGGAGCAGTTGCAAATGAAACGGATGTAAATAGCGAAACTTTAGGAATAGGTCCCCTTCCTGAGGGAGAAGCTCTTTCTAGCGCAGAGGATTCTGTCCTTATGGCAGAAGGAGAGAGTTCCGATGCTACTGATGACGTTGATCCCAATGTAGATTATGTATCTGCGAAAGCTGCTGAAAATGCAGAAAGTAGTGGCGGTGATGTCGTTCTTTCCGAAGTGAAGACGGAGTGGGAAGAATATACTGTAAAAACAGGGGAAACACTTATTGACATTGCCTCTCGTTATAACGTAACTGCAGAGGATATTGCTCGTGCTAACGAATTAAAAAACCCTAATCGTTTAATGGAAAACCAAAAACTCCTCATTCCTCATTCTGTAGATAAAGTAGAGGTGGTTTTGGAGGAAGTAAAAGCACGAAAGGCAAAGCTAGCAGAAAAAAGAAATAGAGTAAAGCCTCTTGAAATAAAAAAATATACTGTTGTTAACGGCGATAGTTTGTGGTCTATTTCTAACACATTTAACCTTGAAATAGACACACTTTTTGGAAGTAATGATTTAAGAGACCCCAATGTTTTGAAACCGGGAAAAGAGTTGCGAATTCCTAACCAAGATGGAATTTTCTACACGGTAAAAAAGGGAGATACATTGGCTACTATCGTTAAAAAATTCCAAATCTCCATGGAAAAGACCAAAGAAATAAATGAATCTCGAGTAGATCTAAGTGTTTTAAAAGTAGGAGAAGAACTATTCCTTCCTGAAGCTCGCCCAGAGGTTTCAGTATTGAATGCTTCTGGTAGGGGCTCTTCATCTGGAAGTTCTTCGTATTCGAGGTCTTTTAGGTGGCCTGTTGTAGGGCGTATTAACAGTCCTTTTGGCTGGCGTCGTCATCCAATTACTCGACGTAAAAGTTTCCATACGGGTATTGATATAAAGGCTTCTCGTGGTTATCGTATTCGCGCTGCAAAAGATGGCAGAGTCGTGTATTCTGGTTGGATGGGTGGATACGGGCGAGTTGTTGTTTTAAGCCATGGAGGAAGTTATTCTACTTTATATGCTCACTGTTCCAAGTTGGCTGTAAGAAAAGGACAGCGAGTTAATCAGGGACAAGTTATTGCTTATGTTGGTGCTACCGGTCGTGCAACTGGACCTCATCTTCATTTTGAAGTGCGTAAAAATAACAGTCCTATTAATCCCTTAAAGGTGCTTCGATAGGCTTCGGGCCCCATGACAAGGGAACTTCGATTGGTTAAACTGGACCAGGGATTTGTAGCGGCCCTGGTCCATCTTTTTTGATATTTTATTTCCTAGGTGGAGGATTAATCCATGACAAAGTTTATTTTTGTAACAGGCGGCGTGGTTTCTTCTCTTGGAAAGGGTATCACTGCCGCATCCTTAGGTGTGTTGTTGAAGAAACGGGGATTTAGAGTCTCTATTATTAAACTTGACCCATACTTGAATGTCGATGCTGGCACAATGAATCCTTTTCAACATGGAGAGGTTTTTGTAACAGACGATGGAGCGGAAACGGATCTTGATCTTGGACATTACGAGCGTTTCATTGATGAATCTCTTTCAGCGAACAACAATGTAACGACAGGAAAAATTTACTCTGCAGTCATATCTAAAGAACGACATGGTTGTTACCTTGGCGGGACTGTGCAAGTTATCCCCCATATTACCAATGAGATTCAGGAGTGCATCCTCAGGGCTGCAGATGATAATGATATTGTTATCGCAGAGATAGGTGGAACAGTTGGGGATATAGAGGGGCAGCCCTTCCTTGAAGCTATTCGCCAGATGGCGACTCGAGTAGGGCGTGAAAATGTGCTTTACTGTCATGTCACTCTTGTCCCATACTTGGAAGCTGCGCGGGAACTCAAAACAAAGCCAACCCAGCATAGCGTTCAGGAGTTGAGGCGAATCGGTATTCTTCCCGATATAATTGTATGCCGTTCACATTATCCTATATGTGACGAGATGAAAGAAAAGATCGCGCTCTTCTGCAATGTACCTGAAGAGGCAGTTATTGAGGCTCTTGATGAACCAACGATCTATAAAGTGCCATTAAGTCTTCATGCGCAAAAATTTGATAGGTTGGTTATGAAACTGCTTTCCGTCACAAGCCCGTTAGAGCCTGAACTGGACGATTGGGAACATGTAGTAAAAAGTTTCTGTCATCCTGATGGTGAAGTTGAAGTCGCCATGGTTGGTAAGTATATTAATCACAAAGATGCATATCTTAGCGTTGTTGAAGCGCTAAACCATGCAGGTGTTCAAAATGACGTTCGAGTGAGAATTCGATCTGTTGAAGCGGAAGAGATTGAGGAGCACGGTGCAGAAAAAGTTTTATCAGGAGTTCATGGTGTTCTTGTACCTGGTGGATTTGGAGCAAGGGGTATAGAGGGTAAAATAGAGGCAGCGCGTTATGCCCGTGAAAAAAGGATTCCTTATTTAGGCCTTTGTCTCGGTATGCAGGTTGCAGTTATTGATTTTGCTCGGCACGTATGTGATCTTAAGGGCGCTAATAGTGCTGAAATAGATGAAGCAGCAGAACATCCGGTGATACATCTTATGGATGAGCAACGCGATATTGACGATTTAGGCGGAACAATGCGCCTTGGCGCTTATCCGTGCACTCTCATGGAAGGAACGCATTCTTCCGCTGCTTATGGTGATCAAGTTGTTAATGAACGGCATCGTCATCGTTACGAATTTAATAACGCATATCGCGAAACTATGGAAAATGCGGGCCTTAAAATTGCAGGTATTTATAAAGAGAAAAATCTTGTTGAAATTGTAGAAATTCCAGAGCATCCGTGGTTTGTAGGGGTTCAGTTCCACCCTGAGTTCCGTTCGCGACCTGTTAAACCCCATCCTCTCTTTGTAGGGTTTATACGTGCGGCGGTGGATCTTTCTGAAGAGTAGAAAAACGGCTACTGATAGTTAAAGGAGGGACCCATAGAATGAAGAAAATGCTGAAATTGTTCGTGACAGTAATGATTTTAACAGCCCTGTGTTTAGGTGTTTCAAATACTGCTTTGTTTGCTCAGAGTGACGAAGGAACGTCGACTTTTCAAACATTGAACCATGTAGAGGATATACTATACGGTAGAATTAAGACTGGTGGTTTAATAGAGCGGCTAAGTAATATTGAGAAAGATCTTTTTGGCCGGGAACTTCCTGGAAGTATTGCTGAACGACAGACGGCTATTCTAGACTTTTTGGAAAAGGGAACATCTGGGCAACCTTCCATGCTTTTTAAATTAGGAGTTGCTGAATGGGCGATTAATCAACGGGTAGATGCGTATAACCCTGTTAACCGACGTGTTGATGCGCTGGAAACGGTCCTTGAGGGGACAGCAAAACCTGACAAACCTATAGCCATGAGATTAGAACGTATATTAGGACTAATTCTTTCAGATGCGGTCCAGTGGCAAGATTCGGAGATTCCGGCAGGGCAGGTCTTTAAGGTGAAATTTAAAAATACTCTTTCCCCTTCAACCGCTAAAAAGGGTGATAGTGTGGATCTTGAACTTTCGGAAGATTTAGTTTCAGGAAATACTCTTTTGGCACCCGCTGGTTGTCGAGTTGTGGCTCATATCGATAGTGTGACGAAACCGCGTAGTTTTGGTCGTCCCGCAGAAGTTAATGTAGGAGTTGACCAATTGTTGCCTTTGGGGCCTGAAGTTATTCCGGTAACTATAGGAGAACAAGCTAAAAAAGCTTCAAAGGCTGAGTCTTCTCAAATTGCAGCTGCTGGTACAAGCTTTATTGGGGCTATCCTTTTCGGCCCGGTAGGTCTGGCTGGTGGCTTTTTGGTGAGGGGAGATGCGAAAGAGATACCGGCAGGAACTGAACTTTTCATAGAAACAGCACAGGCTGTTCGTATCTCAGCGTATCCAGTGCCGGCAGGATTGCAGGGGATGGTTCGTTCAAATGAAATATCTGGCGAACCTGAATCTGGTGGTGTAGCTCCTGTCGATGAGCCTAACACGACAGAAGCTACAAGTAACGAAACAGATAACACATTAACTCCTATAGATTAACCCGTGTGTAAGAGTGTTTTTGAGTAGTGAAGGAGTGAAGAATTTTATGAAATTCGTTAAGAAAAAAATAGCAGCTGTAGTTCTCGTTTTAGTTTTATCTTTGTCAGGCGTAGCCTATGCAGTAAATCTTGGAGACCTTATTGGTGTTGTAGGCGGCGGTTTTTTGGTCTCTCAGATAGCGGGCCCTCTTAATGATTTTATTAACAAAATTACCTTTAATAAAGGTGCCAAGGTTGAGGGGCATACGAAAGTTGTTCCTATTGTTTCTTTAGGTTCCGGAACGCGTATAGGTGCTGCTCAGGTTGCAGGGCCACGTGGTGAAGCTATAGAAAAAACAAAGGCAGTAGCGCAGCTTGAAGTTACGTTCAGAGATCGTCTGCGTGTCAAGATTTTGATACCAGTTGACTCGGAAAATCCAATAAAACAGTTTAGGCGAGTTCAAGGTGTGGGAGTTTCTGCCATAATTGACTTTAAACTGTAATAAAGGAGGCTCGCGACAGCCCTATGAAACAGAGACATGTTGTGCTTATTCTGATCCTCATCTTAGGGACTTTTGTTGCCTCGCCATTGTGGGGCATGGAAGCGTTGGCGCGAGCGACAGATATTTTAGAAAAATGGACTTCCTTTCATTGGGGGCGAGATTGCCTCGTCTGGTTGGTACATTATCCTGAAGAATTAATAGAGCCCTGGGTCGATGCGGAATCGACCCGGGCTGCTATGTCTTCCCAAGAAAAGGAAGCCTATAAGAAAGCTTTCGTTGATCAGCTTCGTATTGAAGAAACGGAATCTTTTCTTGTAACTATCTATTCTTTTGGCGTTAAACCTCTTTTGCTTCATCCCTTCTCAGAAGCAATTTCCATGCTTTTGCCAGATGGAACGCGAATTCAGCCCCTTTCCTATGAACTAAAATTTGATGAACCGATAAACGGGGTTGTGCAGGGACTTGTTTTTTTCCCTCGTCAAAACGTACCGGTTTTTTCAATAGCAATGAAAGGAATGGGCATTTCTGACGAGTCTATATTTGAATTTGCAGCTGCGAAAGAGAATGATAGAAATACTGAAACTGTTGCTGTTGCAGAACAGAGTAAGAAGAAAGAGCGGGTTGTTATTGAACTTCCACCTCTAAAGGAAGGATCAAAAGAAGAAAAGAAAGAAAAAGAAGAGCAAAAAACTGAAAAGGTTGTAAAGGCTGAAATTGAAAAAATTGAGGAGCCTTTTGTCCCTGTTGTTCCTCCGGTAAAAATAGATCTTTCAGGATATGAACCATTAACAAAAGAAGAAGAGGAGAAAATTTATACTCCAAGTGTCGATACTAAGAGTTTGAAGGAATCTGCATTAAAGAAGAGCAGTGAATTAGGTGCGGATAAAGAGAAGGTACTTGAAGAATTTTTGGCACATTGGCAAAAGGGCAATGTTGAAGAGATGTATGATTTATTATCAACTGATGCAAAAAAAATGTGGAATATTGGATCTTTTAAAAAAGACGTAGAGAGTAAAAATATGCGCGTGCCTCTTAGTGGTGGGTACAGTGTCGAATGGAATGGAGAACAGGCACGTATAACTTCTGTTCAAAAGTTGCTTTTTGTTCGGACTTTACGAAAAATGACAATTTCAATGGTAGGAGAAAAAGATGGTTGGCGAGTTCAGTGGTAAAAAGAGATTTTTAGTATTCATTTTGATTATATGTGGCAGTATTGCCTTCTATCTATGGTCTGCTTGGAAGGATCTTCATCTTGATCCTAATTCTATAAAAAAAGTCGTTAAAGAGGGGCCAACTGTAGTTGTGGAAAGCCTTTCTATGGAGAAAGAGATATCTGGGGGGGTATGGCATATTCATGCCGAAAGAACTGTTCGGAAATCAGGTAATATTTCTGCAGAATCTTTGACGATGCAGGGAAACACGGCTGATGGTAACAAATGGAACGTAACGGCTCCTTCTGGAAATTTTGATGAAAAAACATCTGATGGCATATTGTATAAACCAAGTGGTACTACGACAGGGAAAGATTTTACTGTGACGTGGAATGCTCCAGAGGTCTTATGGAAGAGTACAAGTGCAGAGTGGATTTTTCCTAAGGGGATATGGGCGGAACATACCCGTGGTACTTTAACAGGGTCATATGCCCGTGTTACTGAAGATGGTACATTTTATGTCGAGAAAGGGGCTAGTCTGACGTGGAAAGAATAGGCCGTAACTGTTTCACCGCTCTGGTATGCATGTTAACCATAATAGTATCTAGCCATACACCTAGTTGGGCTTCTCAGCCTTCTGAGGTCTTTCTGGAAGCAGATCTTGTTACATACAATGAAAAGGGGACTATTGCTACAGCAGAAGGAAGCGCAAACCTTCGATACGGTACCATTCGGATTTATGCCGATTATATTCACTTTGATGTAGAATCTCAGGAAGCGTACGCTACGGCATTGCCTGAAAAAAACGTTACTATTCTTTCTGGCGGAAACAAGCTTTATGGGGAACGACTTTTATATCACCTTCCTACGGAAGAAGGCGTTCTTGATGGCGCAAGCGGACAAGCACCAGCAGGAATAGGGCAGCTTTATATAAAGGGGAAAAAACTTGATTTTGCTCCTGCAGAGAGTGCTGCTAAAAAAGGCTGGATCAGCAAGAAGACCGCAGCACGTTTTAAAGAGAAGGTTACCATAGGGAAATGGAGCGAAACTTCTTTAACGACGTGTCCTCAGGAGAATCCTCATTACAGAGTGGTCACGAATAAATTAACCATTATCCCAGGGAAAAGTATTGTCGCAAAAAAACCCAAAGTATATATAGGTGGGTCATACCTTTTTACATATCCTTTTGATTACGTTGTTCGTTTAAATAAAAAGAAATCTTTCCTTGACTCAGAATTGATGCCAGCTATTGTTCATGATTCTGATAAAGGTGTGGGATTTGGGTATAGTGGGCCTATAGTTTGGGATGATGGAGAAGCTCGAATAGGTCTTACAGCTTGGACTAAAAAAAATATGGAATGGACTCTTGCTCTCTCTCAGAGTTTGCAGAATTTAGGGCTATCTGGAGTTTCTCTCTTTGCTAATGTGGAGTATTCTTGGGAGGAAACGACAGATCAGCAGGCATATCGTCCTTTATGGGGAGTAAAAGGAAGCTGGAATGGATGGACAGCCAAGTTATGGTGGTCTCAGAGAGAAAGTTTGAACATAGAAAAGGGCGGCGGAGAGATTTATAAGAATCTTTTATACCGAGAACCTGAATTCCATTTTTATAGTCCCTATTGGCCTCTTATGTCTTGGATGAACACGAAATGGCGTATTGCCGGTACTGCTGGGAAATATGAAGAACGACGAGCTAAAACTACCTATACGACAGATCGTTTGGGTTTGGGGCTGATGGTATCTGGTGTTGCCGATCCTGCGCCTATTCGTCCATTCTGGAGTTCCAGTTATTGGCATTATCGATATGATGGCGGAGATGATGAACAGAAAATTTTGTGGCTATCGGCAGGCGCGGGATATAAAGTGGGACCTCTTGATGCAAGGACTGCGTATCGCCGACGTTGGGTTTCGGGGCATTCGCCCATGCTATGGGATAGATATGGCAATTTGGAAGAACTCTACCAGCAGTTTGCTTTCCCCGTGGGGAAAGATGTGTCTCTGGCTGTTCGCGGTGCCTACAATATACGCACTTCAGACTGGTTTGAACGGGCATATATTTTGTCTTACGATACAAGCGATTGCTTGAAATGGCAGCTTGTCTACCGAGATGATTTAAGTCGCGAGAACGACGATTGGATAAGTATGAAGCTTGTTATTAATGCGTTCCCCGACAAACCTTTGGCCTTTGGAGATAAAAAATTATCGAGCCCATTCCCTTTTTAGGCAGTGGATATACTACATTACATCTTTCAACGAAATGAGGATATAGCTGTGAAAAAAGCTTTGAATATTGCTGTTTTATATGGAGGAGACGGACCGGAACGTCAGGTTTCTCTTAAAAGTGGTCAAGCTGTGATTCAGGCTTTGCGGGATGCTGCCTATAAGGTCGAACCTTTTGATGTGAAAAGCATAGAGCAATTAATGGATTTGAAAAGTTCGAAGTTTGACAGTGTTTTTATAGCCCTTCACGGCAGTTGGGGTGAAGACGGGCGCGTTCAATCAGTCTTAGAAACCATGAAACTTCCTTATACAGGTTCGGGACCGTTGGCTTGTTGCTTATCAATGGATAAGGCTGCAAGTAAAGGACTTTTGAATCTTTTTGGGATATCAACTCCTGAAGGTGTGCTTGTTTTAAAAGATTCCGATTATTCGCTGGAAAAAGCTAACTCCTTTGTGCAAAAACACGGTACCATTGTAGTCAAACCTTGCAATGGTGGTAGTACTTTAGGAGTCACAATTGTTTCAGAAGGGCAGAGTCTTTCTCAAGCTCTTTGCGAAGCGTGGAAATATGATACGAGATGTATTCTTGAAAAATACATAGAGGGTGTAGATGTTGCTGTGACAGTATGGAATAATAACGGCTCTCTTGAAGCGTTACCATCTGTGATGATTTGCCCGGAAAAAGGCTTTTATGATTATGACTCGAAGTACACTCCGGGGATGACGAGATATATTGTACCTGCTCCTTTTATGCCGACAGTCAATACGACAATTGCCACAATGGCTTGCAGAACCTTTGAAACCATGAGTTGTGATGGATACGCGCGAATAGACTTCAGAGTTGAAGAAGACGGTACACCTTGGGTTCTTGAAGTCAATACGGCACCGGGAATGACGGGAACAAGTTTGGTCCCTAAGGCTGCAGCAGCTGCAGGTTACGATTTTTCTACGTTTTTGTCGAAAATCGTCAGCTTATCCTTTGATAAAAAAGGCGTCTGCCGTTAAACGGCAGACGCATCGATGAAGCACATTACATTACTGCAATACTTACAATACGTAAGCTTCTGATTCCTCTAGGAACCTTGACTAGAATTTCTTCTCCGACTGTTTTGCCAAAAAGGGCTTTTCCTACTGGACTTGAAGATGAAATGCGGTTTGTTTTGGGGTCTGCTTCTTCTGATCCGACAAGTGTGTACGTAAAAACTTTCTGATGGGTAGTATCTTCTATCGTAACTGTTGTACCGAGGGTAACGCGGCTGGTGTCTACGTCGGAAGCATCTATGACTTTAGCTTTACTTAGCTGATATTCCAACCATGAGATTCGGGCTTCCAACTTAGATTGTTCATCTTTTGCGGCAGAGTATTCTGCGTTTTCACTTAAGTCACCAAAGGATCTGGCTTCTTCAAGTTGGCGCGATATTTCGGCCCGTCCGTTACTTCTCAAATCAATGAGCTCGGCAGTAAGCTTATCGTAACCGCTTCGTGTCATTACAGGTGCAGAATCAAAATCACTTCGACTCAAAAAGTTCAACCTCCTTCAGAGGGAAAAATCTACGGTAACGTAGTATGTTATCAAAAAAGTGCTATTCTGGCAATGTTATTTTAGGAGGTGCATGAATGCCAGACAATAAAAAAACTCGACGTCGCCCTAGACGGCAAAGAAAAAGTAACAATCTTAAGGTTTTTGCCCTTGGGGGACTCGGCGAAATTGGGAAAAATATGTACGTATTTCAATATAAAGATGACATTATCGTTGTCGATGCAGGATTGATGTTTCCAGATGAGGAAATGCTTGGCATAGACTTCGTCATCCCTGATACATCGTACCTAGAAGAACATCGCGAAAATATAAAAGGTATTATTATTACTCATGGGCATGAAGATCACATTGGCGCACTGCCCTTTATTTTACCTCGTCTTGACGTTCCTGTTTATGGAACTCGGCTGACTCTCGGTATGGTTAGGCATAAATTGAGAGAAACAGCTTCGGGATATGCAGAAAAATTTGTAGAGGTAGAGACTGGAGCCCAAGTTACTCTTGGCGCCTTTACCGTGCAATTTGTTTCAGTTTGTCACTCTATTCCCGATGGCGTCGGACTGGTAATACAAACTCCCCTAGGGACTATTGTGCATACAGGAGATTTTAAATTAGATCCCACTCCAATAGACGGACGTCTTACCGACTATGCTGCGTTTGCCGATGCAGGTGAAAAAGGTGTTCTTCTTATGCTTTCAGATTCGACGAATGCCGAAAAAAAAGGTTTTACATCTTCAGAATTTTTAATAGGAGGAACTCTCGATAAGGTTTTTCGATTACATCGAAATAAGCGCATTATTATAGCTGCATTTGCAAGCAACCTTCATCGAGTTCAGCAGGTAGCTGATGTAGCGAGTAGATTTAATAGAAAAATAGCTTTTATAGGCCGAAGTATGATCAATTACGTCGATTTGGCAAGGGAGCTAGGTTATCTATCCATTGATGATAAGCTGATAATTCCCGCATCTGATGTCTATCAGTATGCTCCTAATCAAGTTGTTGTTATGACTACTGGAAGTCAGGGTGAGCCTTTTTCTGGCCTTGTCTTGATGAGTAAGGGAGAACATAAACAGATACAGTTGGGGGCAAAAGATGTAGTTGCCATATTTGCCACACCTATTCCAGGCAATGAAAAACTTGTAAGTAGCACCATAAATCGTCTTTTCGCCTGTGGTTGCGAAGTTATTTATGAAGGAGACAAAGAAATTCACGTCTCTGGGCACGCTGCACGCGATGAATTGAGGTTAATGATCAATCTTGTAAAGCCGAAGTATTTTATTCCTATTCATGGAGAATATCGTCATCTCGTTCGTCATGCTCAACTTGCAGAGGAAATGGGAATTCCGTCAAAGCATACCTTTGTTATGCAGAACGGAGATGTACTTACTGTCTCTGAGCACAAAGCTCAAGTCCGTGATCATGTGACAGTTGGTCGAATCATGGTCGACGGTGTGGCTATGGGGGAATTGGAAGGTAGCATTATGAAAGAGCGTCGGGAATTAGCAGAAGATGGTCTGATTGTCGTTTCCGTTGTTGCAGATGTGAATTATAATCTTCTATCTGAGCCTTGCATTGAGAGCAGGGGATTCCTTCACATGGAAGATGCATCTAGTTTGCATAAAGATTTACTTTCATCTGTTAAGAAAGTTTTTGAGCATTTTGCTAAAAAGAATAAAGTTATAGATCAAGATACAATCGCATTACGAGTGAAAAGCCGGGTCCGCGAAACTATTCGTCGTCGTTACGAACATTCTCGACCGATGATTCTTCCAATCATAACCATAGTAGAGGAGACACTTCATAATGAGCATTGAACCGCTTGTTTTAGGCATTGTGCAGGGATTGACTGAATTTCTTCCTGTAAGTAGTTCCGGTCATCTTGCTCTATTGCAAAATATTTGGGGAATAACAGATAACAACCTTACATTTGATCTGTTACTTCACTTTAGTACGATGATAGCTACATTGTGTTTCTTTTGGAGGGATATATTTTCTCTCGCATGTGAATGGATAAGCGGTTTTCTCTCTGATGCTGGTCGACAGACTCAAGGGTGGCGGTTCGGTTGGGCTGTAATCGTGGGAACGATAGCTACTGCTTTCATCGGCTTCCCACTAAAGCCTGTTGTGGAGCGATGGATGGGCGAACCTCTTCTTATTGGAGTGTCTTTGCTTATGACTTCTTTTCTCCTCTTTTATGCTTCGAGGTTGCCACGTTCTTCATCGGAATTATCACTACGTTCTGGTCTTATTATAGGAATTGCGCAAGGATTTGCCGTCATTCCCGGGATTTCCCGTTCCGGATCAACTATTGTTACTGGACTAAAACGAGGATTGTCTCCTGAAGAAGCTTTTCGTTTTTCTTTTCTTCTCTCTTTACCAGCAATTTTAGGAGCGACTATTTTACAGCTTCTTGATGTATCGGAGAGTGGATTTTCCCCTGCAAATACGTTGCCTGATTTTTGGTATGGTGGGGTAGTTACGGCCTTTATAACTGGTTATATGGCCCTTGTTTGGTTGCGGAGGATGGTGACATTGGGACGCTGGCGGATATTTGCACTATACTGTTTAATTCCTGCTGGTGTGAGTATAACATTTCATTTTTGGAGGTAGATAGAGGTGGCCGTGGGAAAAACTTTTTCTGTTCGTTGGTGGATGCTTGTCGTTGCTATTGTTATTGGAACCCTTATCGGTTTTTATTTGCAGCGTTTTGTCCCTACGGCTCCGTATTTTCGCAACATTGTGTCTGTAGGGTTCAACTTCCAGGATTTTAATTTGCTCGTAGTTGATTTTGGCTTGAAATTTTATCTTCATGTAAATTTGGGAACACTGATCGGAGGCATTGTAGGATTGTGGCTTGCACGGTAAATAAAAAGATTATTTTGGCTTCGGGAAGCCCTAGACGAAAAGAACTTTTAGAATCTTTAGGGTGGTCTTTTGATGTTATTGTTTCAAATATTGATGAAGAATTATTGGCTGGAGAGGCTCCTCCCGATATGGTTAAACGTTTGGCTATAGAAAAGGCTAGGGCCGTTGCCGTAAATTTTCCAGATGCCTATGTTATTGGTTCAGATACCAGCGTTGTTATAGAAAAGAAGGTATTAGGCAAGCCAGAAAATAAGAAAGAATCGATAGAGATGTTGAAATTACTCAACGGAAGAACACATTACGTTTATTCGGGAGTTGCTCTTTGCTTTGGCGATAATGTTTTCTCAGATTTTGACTGTACTGAAGTAACCTTTCGGTACTTAAATGAAGAAGCTCTCTTTGCTTACGTTGAAAGCGGAGAGGGACTTGATAAAGCAGGATCATATGCTATACAAGGTCTTGGTTCTCTTCTTGTTGAGTCTATTCGTGGTTGTTATTTTAATGTTGTAGGTTTACCGTTATATTCTTTAAGTTGTCTTTTTGAAAAAGCCGGAATTTCCCTGGCTGATCAATGGAGGATGAGGAGTTAATGAAATTTAAGAAAGGGTATTTTACTCTGTTTATCTTAACGCTAACACTAATCAGTGCTGGCTTGGCCCTTGTTCCTCGCTGGAATGCGGAAAAAGAGCATAGGAATACTGCTATTATCATTGAGTATAGAGATGTACTTTCTTTGGCAAAGAAGAGTAACGAGAAGGCAGATATTGTTTTTGACAGACTCCGCCAAGCGGGGGTTTCAGGCCTTATTGTCTCTGAAACTATTGGTAAAGACCTTTCTTCAGGGTTGCTTCCCATTTATTATGGCACAGTAGCGGATCTTCCAGATGATCTAGGAAAAGGAATTAATGAGCCTTACGGTTCTGCTGCATTGTGGATTCCTTCAAACCTTATGGAATCGGAATGGTATGATACAGCCTTGCAGACTCGTTTCCCGAATAGCCATAGATATGTAAAAGAAGAGGGAGTAGTTTATGTGCTTCCTCATACCTTGGATGAACTATTAGAGACAGGGGTTTTGCCTGATTTTTCCGGACTTCTCTTTGCATTATCTACGGGAACGCCGGTAATGTACCGAGTTGCTCCAGTTACTCCTTCCGATACACAAAGCGAGATGACGTTACTTGAAGCGTTGCTTGACGATTTCTCTTCTGTTATACGTGTTATCTCTCCTTCCGGACTTTTTGCAGCTGGATATCCCAACTTAAAACCTCTATCTCATGTTTTAAAAGAGGCGGGAATTCCTGTAGCGATGGTTGAATTTTCAAGACAATTCGGAGCACCTCAGTTAAATTGGTTGATGTACCCGAATTTGCTTTCACTTCATAGTGTTACAACCGAAGAGATCATAAGTCGTAATATATCTCGACACACACTTTATGAGCGAATGCTTCGAGCGGCAAAAGAGCGAAGCGTGCGCTTATTGCTTATGCGTCCTTCTGTGATTGAAGCGGCAGAAGACCCTCTTTTAGTCTTCGAAAAAGAGATTCAGCGCTTATCACAAGGTTTATCAGATCAGGGGATCACTCTTCAATGGCCTGAACCTCTTTCAGAATGGAAAATGTCTTTCTTCGGGGCAGTGGCATGTTCTTTCATTTTCCTTTTGACCATTGCTCTACTAGCTGATCGTTTTGAACTTCTTAATTTGACATCAGTAAATCTTTCTCAGACGATTGCCTTTATAGTTATTAGCGTTTTTCTTGCTATAGGTGTCTGGAAAGTTTTATTTATAGCCCGTATTGTTGCAGCTTTTACTGCTGGCCTTCTTGCTTCTGAAGCGTGCCTTATGGCGTTGGAGCAGTGGAGAAAGCCTTTACGGGGGCTGATCTTCAGTTTCCTTGTCGCCCTCATTGGTGGGCTTGCCATAGCAGCTCTATTTAGTTATCCCATTTATATGTTGCGGCTTAGAACCTTTTCCGGAGTAAAATTAACACTCTTTTTACCCTTGATAATTGTGCTTATTCATGACTTGCGACGGCGGGTGCATCCAGAATCTCTAGGTCAGGTTCTTGCAAGACCTCCTCTTTGGGGAGAACTCGCTCTTATTGGAGGACTGCTTGCTGCTGCTGCTATTGTTCTATTACGAAGTGGTAATGCTCAATTTGTGCCAGGATGGGAAGTTGCCGTTCGCGATACTCTTGAGAGAATTCTTGTTGCTCGTCCGCGTAATAAAGAGCTTTTCGCAGGGTATCCTGCACTTTTGCTTTGGTTTTATTTTAGAAGAAGTCAGCTTTGGGGACGATACCGTGAAATTTTTAGATTGGCATCGACGTTAGCTTTCTCTTCCCTTGTTAATAGCTTCTGCCATTTCCATACGCCTTTGTATTTCATTCTCTGGAGAGAATTTAATGGCTGGTGGTCTGGTATTTTGCTTGGTGTATTCTTCCTTGTGGTGTTTCATTACGTTCTTCGGCCTCTGTGGAATCGTTGGCGAGGAGTGATTTGGGATTGAGTCGATATCGCCCCTTTAAGGTAGCCATTGCTGGCTATTATGGATTTAAAAACTTAGGCGATGAACTTTTAGCAGCGTCTCTTATTGCGTCACTTGAAAAATCCGGAGTGGCAAAAAGTGAAATGGTTGTATTGTCTAATTCTCCTGAAGAAAGCAGAATGTCATTTGGAACTCATGCTGTTAATAGATGGAATTTACGCGACGTTATGCAGACTTTATCCCGTTCGGAAACCTTGATTTTCGGTGGGGGTGGGCTTTTTCAAGACACGACAAGCCTCCGTTCATGTTTATACTATTGGGGGCTACTTCGTATGGCGAAAATAGCCGGATGTCGTTCTGCAGCATTAGCCCAATCAATTGGTCCCTTTCGTTCCCGAACAGGGGAAATTTTAGCTCGTAATGGCTTATCTCTTTGTGAAATCAGAACGGTTCGTGACCAGAGATCGCTAAATTTGCTTCATAAATGGAAACTTGAAGGCGATCTTGTTTTTGATCTTGTTATGGGACTCCCTATTCGCGAGAATTATGATAAGCCTAAAGTGTTGCTTGTTAATATTCGACCATGGGAAGGGGATTTGGCTGTTAAAACGGCCAAGGCAGCGGCAAAGTATGCTAGAGAGCATTCTCTTCCGATCATAGGTGTAGGCATGGCTCCAGAAGATGAAAAGCTTTTACGCTCTTTTTCTGCAACAGAACTTTTGCCCTGTCAGGAAGTTCGGCTTGTTCGAAATTTACGTGATATTGAAGACGTTTGGCAGTTAGGTGGATTAGCTATGGGTATGCGGCTGCATTTTTGTATGATTTCACTGCTCTCAGGATGTCCTCTCGTTGCCGTTCCATACGATCCCAAAGTGGAAGCATTCGCGCAAGAATGGGAAATCCCTCTTTTCCCACAAGGCGATTTACCTCCTTTGCCGTGGCCGTATCCTTGTGGCAAAAAATTAAAACGTGCGCGCAAAAAATGTGATGAATCCGTAAGAAGAGCCTGGAAGGAGTTGAACTCTCATGAATAGAATTCCTGAGAATGAAGTAAAAGTTCTCGAAGAGGCTGCTGCTTCAATTCGAAAGGATGTTGTTCGCATGATTGGAGTGGCGCGTTCTGGCCATCTTGCCTCTTCTCTTTCGATAGTAGAAATCATGGCTTGGCTCTATTGGAAAGTCCTTAATATACGTCCAGAAGATCCTAATTGGGAGGAAAGAGACAGAGTTGTCTTAAGCAAGGGACATGGATGCCCGGCCCTTTATTCCGCTCTTGCGAACAGAGGTTTTTTTACACGAGATGAACTATGGAATTATAGGCGTCTTGGAGCTATGCTGCAGGGACATCCTTTGGTGAGCCGTACACCTGGAATAGATGCTTCCAGTGGCTCTTTAGGGATGGGGTTGGGAATATCTAACGGCCTTGCCCTTGGGATGCGACTTAAGGGATTTCAGGGTAGAGTCTATTGCATTACTGGAGATGGTGAACTTCAGGAAGGGGCAATCTGGGAATCTGCCATGACATCTTCCCACTATAAGCTTGACAACGTTGTAATGATTATTGATCGAAACGATATGCAAATGGAAGGCTCAGTTGAAAAAGTTATGTCGATTGAACCATTAGAAGCAAAACTGCAATCCTTTGGATGGGAAGTTTGCATGGCTGATGGGCATGATTTTCCTAGTTTGGATAACGCCCTATCCTTGAGGGTCTCTGGTAAACCATTGGCCATTATTGCTAAAACAATTATCGGAAAAGGCGTTTCCTTTTTAGAGGGACGACAACATGAGCCATCTGTTGTCCTTACCCGTGATCTTGTAGACAAAGCTCTTAGAGAACTTGATTCAGGGGGATTATTATTATGACAACTGATGAGACGAAAAAGAGTACTCGTGATGCCTATGGAGCTGCACTTACAGAATTGGCTACTTTATATGACGACATAGTTGTAATAGATGGGGATGTCGGATCTTCAACTCGAAGTGTCGCCTTCCGTAATTTGCACCCTGACCGATATTTTGATCTGGGAATAGCTGAACAGGACATGATTCTCACATCTGCCGGATTAAGTCTCGCCAATTTTCGTGTTTTTGTCTCTTCCTTAGCATCTTTCCTTGTGGGGCGTGCTTATGATGAAATTCGTGAAACCATTGCTATTCCAGGCTTGCCTGTAAAACTTATTGCTACCCATGGAGGAGTAACTGTCGGAGAAGACGGAGCAACTCACCAAATGCTTGAGGACATAGCATTGATGAGAGCTTTACCTGGAATGGGAGTTCTTGTTCCTTCAGATTACAATTCTGCTCTTACGTTGATCAAAATAGCGGCTGAATGTACCAAGCCTGTTTATGTGCGTTTAGGACGGCCGGAACAGCCACTTCTTTATGAAAATAATGATACTGATTTTACGCTTGGTGGCGGCAGAGTTTTAAAAGAAGGAACAGAAGTGACCATATGTGCGTGTGGTATTATGGTTCATGAAGCATTAAAGGCATCAAAAATACTTGCGCAGCAAGACTTATGCGCAGAAGTTATTGATTGTTATAGTGTCAGTCCATTACCAGCTCAGCAAATTCTTGAATCTATTCATCGTACGGGTTGCTGCGTTGTTGCCGAAGAACATTTGCTTCATGGTGGATTAGGAGAAGCTATTGCAAGTCTTGTTTGTCGCAGTTATCCTGTACCAGTTAAATTTGTGGCTGTAGATAATAAATTCGGTCAGAGTGGAACGGCAGAAGAATTACAAGAATATTACGGGCTCACATCGAGCCAGATTGTGAGTGCTGCAGTACAGGTTTGGACGATGCGCAGGAGGTAAAAATGGATATACGCCTGGCAGGAGTCACTAAAATTTTTCAACCAGACATTACAGCTTTAGAAGACGTCTACCTTGATATTAAGCAAGGAGAGTTTCTTTATCTCGTAGGAACGACTGGATCGGGCAAAACAACTCTCATGAGGCTTATTACACGAGAACTCGTTCAAACACGAGGTCAAGTTACTGTAGGAGGACGTAACTTAAGGAAAATCAGACCTTCAGAATTACCGTATTATCGTAGAGATATAGGAGTTGTCTTTCAGGATTTTAAGCTTCTTCCCAATCTAACTGCGTGGGAAAACGTTGCTTTCGTTCTTGAGTCCATGGCGATGCCGCCTCGAATGGTAGAGAAGCGTACCAATGATGTAATAGACCAGGTCGGTTTGTGGCGTCGACGTTTTTTGTATCCCCCGCAACTTTCAGGAGGAGAACAACAGCGAGTAGCTATTGCTCGCGCTATGGCTAATTCCCCATCCATTTTTATTGCTGATGAGCCCACCGGTAACTTGGACGTTCATACTGCAGAAGATATTATGCGTCTTTTGATATCGCTCAATACTGCAGGGGCAACAGTTCTTATGGCGACGCATGATCAATACCTCGTAGACGCTTACAGACAAAGAGTTGTAGAGCTTCATGAGGGACGTATTGTTCGGGATGAAGAAAAGGGGAGGTATCTTATTGATGGCGAGCTTTAGATATGCACTGCGAGATACCTTCAGGTTGGTTTTTCGACACTGGGGATTGAGTGTCCTCACACTTCTTACTGCAGGTGCTGTTATATACCTTCTTGGTATGTCAGCTCTTTTTTCTTTGAATGTTCGGTCTATGGTGTCGAAGGTCGAGAGTGAACTCGTTGTTCAAGCCTATCTCAAAGATGACAGTAAGATTCAGCAAACGGTAAAGGAAATTAAAACTATTCCATATGTAACGCAGGTAAAGGCCGTATCACCAGAAGAAGCTCTTGAACGACTGCGTGCCAAACTGGGAACTAAAGCAAAAGCAGTGACCCTTCTTGGGGAAAATCCACTTCCATGGAGTATTGAGGTTAAAGTAAAGCGAGCTGGAGAAGTTGCTCCGCTTGTGCGAAACCTTACGACAATGCCGGCAATAGAAGAACTTGTTTATGCCGGAAAACTTGCGGAAAAACTATCAAAAATCTCTTTTATGGTCTCAAGAGTTTCCGTTGTAGTTCTTGGATTAGCCCTTATAATTAGTGCTCTTGTTGTGTATAACACTATTCGAATCTCTCTTTATTCTCGTAAAGAAGAGATACAGGTTATGGTCTTAGTTGGGGCGACGAAAACATATATTTCGCTTCCCTTTGTTTTACAGGGGATGATTTTAGGTTCCTTGGGAGCTTTATTTGCCGTTCTCGCTGTCGTGGGTTCCTATACTTCGGCGCAGGAGGCTATACGAACAACTCTGCCTTTTGTGGAGCTTATCGGCGATTCGCAATTTTTGTTGAAGTTTTATGTATTACTCTTAGGAATTGGAACAACTTTAGGGTGGATATGCAGCTGGTTTGCGGTGAATCGTTTTGTTCGTGTGGCACAAAAGCCCCTTTGATATGAAAGAGGGGAGGAATAAGAGTCTCTTGAAGAACTTCACAAAAAGACAATTATTCGGTATTCTTCTAACGGTTTTTTCTACTTTTTTTGTCGTTTTGCCTGCTTTTGGATTAACGTCACGAGAACTTGACGAACAAATAGCGGCAGAAGAGCGTCGCATGACGATAATGGAAAGACGGACGGCTTATTATGAACAACTTATAAAGAAAGCCGGAGAGAAAGAAAAGGGAATTCTTGACCAGATTACTCAATACGATCAACGTAAAGGGAAGGCAGAACAACAGATCAAGGTTCTTGAATTAAAGCAGAACAAGGCTGAACGAAGAATAAAAGAATTGAATAATGATATAAAAAAGACAGATGCACGTATTGTAGAGATAAAGGGGTATTTGAAAGAACGCTTTGTAGCTATATATAAATACGGAGGAATGGCTGAATTAGATCTTCTCTTAACAGCTTCGACGGCCCACGAGGCAATGGCCACATCTATCCTCCTTAGTAAAATAGCCAGAGAAGATGAAGATATGATAGAAGAATTAGGTATTAGCCGTGAGAAGCTTGATGCATCGAAAAAGGAATTGGAAGAACAAAGAGCACTTTATGCATCTCAGGAGAAAAAACTTCAGGCAGAACGTCAAGCTTATAAAGCTGAAATACAGAAGAGAAATCAACTCTTGTCGAAGTTGAGAAAAGAAAAATCGCTTCATGAACAAACGGCAAAAGAGTTGCAAAAAGCGCAAGAAGAAGTGGGAGATACGATTCGGCGCCTTATGCGTCAGAAGCAAGAGCTTCTTGCCAGAGAAAAAGAAAAAAATAAAAAGCGTCCGTCTACGAATATTACATATTTACCCTCAGGTGGCCAGCTGGCTTGGCCTGTGAGGGGAGAGATATCTGAAAGATTTGGAAAACGGGTTCATCCTGTTTTTAAAACAACTTCAATGCATACGGGAATAGATATCCGAGCGCCTCGAGGAACGTCAGTTCATGCAGCAGGACCCGGCGAAGTTCTCTATGTTGGATGGTTGCGTGGATATGGACAAATTATAATAATTGATCATGGAAATGACTTGAGTACTGTTTATGCTCACCTTTCAAGCACATCTGTAGATGAGGGGCAAGGGATATCAAAGGGACAAATTATAGGGCAAGTTGGAAGTACAGGTGTCAGTACGGGTCCTCATCTTCATTTTGAAGTGCGCAAAAATGGTGATGCGCGAGATCCAATGAAATATTTGCGATAAATATTCTTGAGATGAGAAAAGGAGTAAAAAACAGAGCATGCTGAAACGACTAAGAGGCGTCATTTTTGGACTGGTATTAGGGGTAGTTCTCACAGGAGCCCTTTTGGGAGCTCATGCTTCTGATTTGGAAGATTTCGCTCGTTTTGTTCCTTTTAAGCTGGAAAATCTTTGGCTTATGAAGCAGGCACGAGCAATTATAGAGACGTATCAGGTTGACAGCGATAAGGATAAAAAAGAAGAGAAAGATCTTGTCTATGGTGCCATGAAAGGCTTTGTGCAGGCTTATGGAGATCCTTATACTCGCTTTGTTGATCCTGAAGAACTAAAAGAAGAAGAAATAGAAATGGAAGGGGAATATGGTGGACTTGGTATTTACCTTGGGCATAGAGACGGAAAAACTCTTGTAATAAGCCCTATAGAAGGGACCCCTGCAGATCGGGCTGGTTTAAAGCCTGGAGACGAAATAGTCAAAATAGGTGACGATATTATTATTGGTTGGGAATCTCAGCAGGTTGTCAAACGACTTCGCGGTGCGGCAGGAACCTCTGTTACTATATGGGTTCGTCGCGAAGGAGAAGATAAGTTGCTTCAATTTGATTTGATGAGAGAAAATATAAAACTGATATCAGTACGATCAGAAATGCTTGAAAAAAATACGGGATATGTCAGGCTCTCTCAGTTTAAACAAAAAACTGCCGAAGAGGCCCGGGATGCCATCATCGATTTAGAGAAAAAAGGTGCTAAGGGGTTAATTTTAGACCTACGCAATAACGGTGGTGGTTTATTAAATGCGGCTGTTGATATTAGCGACCTCTTCTTGGATGGCGGTTTGGTTGTTGGAATGAAAGGGCGCGTAGAACGGGCAAATGATAAGTTATATGCGCAGGCCGGAGTTTTGACGAAGCTTCCTCTTGTCGTATTAATTAACGAAGGAAGTGCCAGTGCTTCGGAAATAGTGGCTGGTGCTCTCAAGGATCGCCAAAGGGCTGTGCTTGTAGGAAAAAAGAGCTTCGGAAAAGGATCTGTACAGACTCTGTTTAATCTTTCGGATGGATCGGGGTTATATGTTACGATAGCTCGGTATCATACTCCTTCTGGAACAATTATTGATCATATAGGATTAACACCTCATGTGACAGTCGAAGGAGAATATAATCCAGATCGTAAAAAAGACATTCAGTTGAAGCGGGCTATGGACGAGCTGCTAAAGCTTGAAAAAGGAACATCTAAACTGCTGAAAAATTAATTAGAGGAAAATTATGCCGAGAAAAAAGACGAGAAAGAGGGGGAGGTCTAGAGGCCTCCTCTTTATCCTGTTCGGGATATTGATTTTACTGGTATTTGTTCCGCTCATAAAATCTCATGATACTGTGAGAGATATAACGGAAGAAAGGTCAGAAAATAATGTCTCAGCAGACAATAAAGAAGTATATGTAGTAAATGTTCAAGAGAGACCTGAAACGTCTATAGAAGACGTTGTATCTGAAGACAAGATAGAAGAGCAACATGGTGCTCTTGTGGCTCTTGTTATAGATGATTTCGGATTCTCATATTCCATGGCAGAAGAGATAGCAGCTATAGATCTTCCTTTTACGTGGGCAATTATTCCGCATCAACGTTTCACAGAAAAAACAGTTCTATTGGCGGAATCAAAAAAAATTCCATACTTGGTTCATATGCCTATGGAAGCATTAGCCGATAAAGCGCAGGGGGACTCTCTTATTGGAGTAAGCATGTCTGCTCCAGCTGTTGCAAAGGCTGTAAAAGATGTTTTTGCAATCATGCCAAACGCGATAGGAATGAACAATCACAGAGGTTCAAAAGCAACAAGTAACGACCAGATTATGAGTGTGCTGATGGAGACTTTGGCTCCTATGAATAAAATTTTTATAGATAGCCGAACATCGTCTAAATCTGTCGCTTATAAAACTGCTCAGCGCTTCGGGGTTCCAAGTGCTTATAATTCAATTTTTCTTGACCATGAGACAAATATCGAATTTATGAGAAAGCAGTTTCAAAAGGCTGTTACTATTGCAAAAAAAAGAGGATGGGTTGTAGCCATTTGTCATAATAGACCGGATACAATTCCTTTTTTACAAGAGCTTTGCGATTCTAATATAAATGACGTAAAATTTGTAACTGTGCCTGAACTTCTTAGAATTCAAAAGGCACAATGAGGAGGCCTTGAAAGTGAAAGGACGAGTAGAGATTATTATTGGAGCCCAGTGGGGTGATGAAGGCAAGGGGCGTGTTGTAGATGCCCTTGGCAATCGAGTGGAAGTGTTTGCTCGTTATCAGGGAGGCGCCAATGCTGGACATACAGTGATTGTAGAAGGGGAAAAATATGTATTTCATCTTTTACCATCAGGAATGCTTTATCCCTGTAAATTGTGTGCTATAGGGAACGGAGTTGTTGTCGATCCTGAGCAGCTAATTAATGAGCTTAAAACATTACAGGAGCAGGGAAAAGATCGAGCCCGTCTTATCATTAGCGGATCAGCCCATGTCGTTATGCCTTATCATAAAATCCTTGATAAGGCCGACGAACAGTTTAGAAGTAAAGATAAAAAGATAGGAACTACAGGACGTGGAATCGGTCCGTGTTATGTTGATAAATTTAACCGTTGTGGCATTCGTATTGAAGATCTTCTTGATCCGGAAATACTGCGCGAGAAACTTTCCTTCAATCTTGATCTGAAAAACCTTATTTTAACGAAGGTTTATAATGCAGAACCTGTTGCTTTCGATGATGTGTATGCCCAGGCACTTTCCTGGGGAGAGACATTAGCTCCCTATGTTGCCGATGTCTCTTTAGCGTTGCAAGAAGCCATGTTAGAAGGTAAGGGCGTTCTTTTCGAAGGGGCTCAGGGTACCCTTCTTGATGTTGATCACGGAACGTATCCCTTTGTAACGAGTTCCTCACCTATAGCAGCTGGTGGCTGTGTTGGATTAGGGGTAGGTCCTTCCGATGTTGATCGTGTTATTGGTGTTGTAAAGGCCTATTGTACCCGTGTCGGCGAAGGTCCTTTCCCTACAGAAGATCTTGGAAACGATGGACAGACATTACGAGACAAGGGGGGAGAGTATGGAGCTACAACTGGCCGTCCTCGGCGCTGCGGTTGGCTTGACCTCGTAGCGCTTAAATATGCTGTACGCGTTAATGGTATGACTTCCATAGCTCTCACCAAACTTGATGTTCTTACTGGGTTTGACAAAATTAAAGTTTGTACCCACTATGAAGCAAATGGTAAAAAATACGAGAATTATTTGACGAATACATCCCTTCTTGAAAAGGCTACGCCAGTTTATACTACATTGGATGGTTGGAAAGAAGACCTCTCAGCCTGCCGAAACTTTGATGACTTGCCTGAGACAGCGAGAAAGTACGTGGAGTACATAGAGAAAGAGACAGGTGTACCTGTGCAACTTATAGGAGTTGGTCCGGGGAGAGATCAGACTATTATCAGGGGGCTTTAATACTGTCTTTTTTATTTGTAGAAATAGATTTTGCTTCCCTTAGCGATATTGACTCTCTTTGTTCTCTTGAAGTGGAAAAAGGTGGAGCCGCTTGGCCCCGCGAATTTATAGTGGAAGATATTAAAAACGGGCTGTCAGTGTATATGACAGCCCGTTGGCATTCTCGTATAGTTGGGCTTATCGTGTTAGAAAAGAAGAAAAATGCAATTATGATTAGTGATTTATTTGTTAGCAAGAGCCATAGGAAAAGAAAGATCGCTAGCCAATTACTTCTCGCAGCAGGTGAATTTTGCCTTAATGAGGGGTATAATAAATTGAAACTTCATGTTCGTGAAGATAACGAAACAGCAAGAAAATTATATTTAAATTTCGGATTTCGCGTAATTAAAAAAGAAGAACATTACTACGAAGATTTTGCTACGGCTTTACTTATGGAGACAAAACTTCCCTTTCATTGCAGCTAAGATGCACCTTTAAGTCTAAAATTATGTATTTAAAATTGTATACCAGACGAGTAGGCATAAAAAATGGTGGGCGACACAGGGTTCGAACCTGTGACCTCTTCCGTGTGAAGGAAGCGCTCTTCCACTGAGCTAGTCACCCACAATAGCAGGTATTATAGCTGTCTTATCTCATTATTTCAAGCCAATGAGATAAATTTTGTACATATAAAGCATATTCTTGATTCAAGGGTGATGCGTATGGTTGATATGTCTTTTCTATATGGCAAAAGTATGGATTTTTGGACGTATTGGGGTTTTGAACCATGGTCTCATAATTTGATGAGGGGGGTTTATCGAAAGGTAACCTTCGTAAAAGATTCCCTTTTAGGGGAAGTCGGAAAGTATTATGCATATGATTATATAGTTTGGTCACATCAAGGGCGACATGACGCCGAATATATCCTCTCCACATGGAAACCAATTCCTGAAGTAATGACTCAGCGCTTCCTTTTCATAGAAGAAATTTCCAGTTTCCCCAAAAAAGTTAAGATGTTTTTCTTTGGCTTAAAAGGATTTATTGAAGTTTATTCTTACGTTCCGGGAACTAAATGGAATCCTAAAATTAAAGATTTGGCTCCATTAGTTAATAAAGCTCGGGAAATAGCCATTTCTGATATTTAGGGGGGTGATCTTGCCATAACGAAGAAAAGAGTAGTCCTTTTAATTTATGGAAATACATAATTTTTTGGAGGTGAAACAGATGTTAGCAATGCTATTCATTGTAGCAATAGTATTTTTTGCAATCGCATACCGCGTTCATGGGCGGTATATGGCACGTATTTATGAACTTAATAATGATAATCCTACTCCGGCTGAGACTATGTACGATGGCATAGACTATTGTCCCGCGCATCCAGCTGTTTTGCTTGGACACCACTTTGCTTCCATCGCTGGAGCTGGCCCGATTGTAGGACCTATTGCTGCTGCTAGTATGTTTGGATGGCTTCCTGCATATTTGTGGTGTCTTATCGGTTCTGCTTTCCTTGGTGGTCCGCACGATATGGGTGCTCTTGTTTCTTCAATGCGGCATAACGGAAAATCTGTTGGCGAAGTTGTTGACCACTGGATCGGACGGCGTGGAAAATTCTTTTTCCTGACTTTTACAATTTTAAGCCTTGTCCTCGTTGTTGCTGTTTTCCTTCAGCTTTCTGCAAATACCTTTGCTGCAGACCCAGCAGTTGCTTTTTCAAGTACTCTTTACATCTTTATGGCTGTTATCTTTGGTGTCCTTGTTTATAAGTATAATACGCCACTTTGGCTTATGACCCTTGTAATGGTTCCTATAGTAATCGGAGCTTGTTGGTATGGAAATTACGCTGATTGGGTAGCAGGCAGCTTTACTTATTCTATGCCCGCCTGGCGTTGGGTTCTAGCTGTTTATATTCTTCTAGCCTCTGTTCTTCCAGTGTGGCTTTTGTTACAGCCTCGCGACTATCTTGCTTCTTTCTTCCTTTATTTTGCTGTTATTATCGGTGCCATTGGAATGATTTTTGGTGGAAAATTTGAAGTTCAGCTCCCCGCTTTTAAGGGGTTTGTTGCAGGAACACAATATATGTGGCCTATGCTTTTTGTAATCGTTGCCTGTGGAGCCATTTCTGGTTTCCACTCCCTTGTAGGAAGCGGAACAACATCGAAACAGCTTCGTCGTGAAACAGATAGCACTCTTGTCGGTTATGGTTCTATGCTTCTTGAAGGAGTTGTTGCTGTTATCGCTATCGGTACTATCATGATTAGCGGTAAAATTCTTGAAGGTGGTCCAGTTGTTACGTATGCTCAAGGTTTTGGTAAATTTGCAGGCCTTGTCGGAATAGATCCTAAAATTGGTGCTTCATTGGGCGGATTGGCGATAAATTCTTTCTTGCTTACCTCTCTTGATACAGCAACACGTCTGACCCGTTATCAAATTCAGGAACTTACTAATATGAAGGTCGATAAATACACAGCAACAATTGTAGCGGTTGCTGCTGCAATGGCCTTGCTCCTTGTTAAAACAGTGGGACCTGATGGAAAGCCTATTCCGGCATGGGCGGCTATTTGGCCGATGTTTGGTGCAGCAAACCAGCTAGTTGCTGCTCTAGCTCTTCTTGCTGTCGGAGTTTGGATTGCCAAGGGGTTAAAGAAAAACAACTCTTTCCTTATGGTTCCAATGTGGTTTATGTTGGCGACAACAGTAGCTGCTTTGCTCATAATGATAAAAGAGAAGCTTACTGGCGTTCCTAATTATTTACTCGTTTCAATTTCTGTCATATTGTTGGTCTTAGCTGTCTTGATGGTGAGAGAGGCTTTCAATGCTCTAAAAACAAAAGATACTACGGAAGCGTAAATGAAAAAAGAGGTCGGAGAGCTATTCTCCGACCTCTTTTATTATTTTTCTGGTCTGCCGACGCTAAAAGACTTACTATTCCAAGATTTTCCTCGTTTTAACGGTTCTCCTTCAATCTTTGAAAGAAATCTGCTTCCGCAATAAGAACATCTCATTATCGGAGCTGTCGATTCTAATTCGAACTCTTTTTTGCATTCCAGACATTGGAACTTAGCCATATATAAACACCTCCATATAGATATCTCACGACGGCCTATTTATTATAATTGATTTGTGCTTTTAATGAAGATATTTAGTTATAATAATACAAATTTGTATTGTAATATTAACATGTTTTGAGAGAGGAGGTTTTTAATGACTATTCCAATCGGGAAATCAAGAAAAGAGATATCTTTGGTTCTTTGTGGAGCTGCTGGACAAGGAGTACAGACAGTTGAAGAGTTACTTATACGGGCTATACGTCATATTGGCTACAGCGTTTTTGCCAGTCGTGAATATATGTCTCGCGTAAGAGGAGGAAATAATTCTACAGAGATACGAATATCTCCTTGGCCAATACGGGCCTTTGTAGATCGTATCGATATAGCGGTGCCTTTAAGTTTGGGAGTCAGAGATAATATTTTGCGACGTATTTCGAAGGAAACGATTGTGATCTGCGATCAAGAGGATTTAGGCAGTGAAATAGAGAAGTTTAGGGGCTCTATATTAAATGTGAATATTAATGAAGTCGCAAGAGAAATTGGAGGGAAGGTCTTTTCTAATTTTATTGCTGCAGGCGTTATATTAGGTCTTATCGGTGGAGGAATGGAGTCGGCAAAAGCATTTTGTGATGAAAAGTTCAGTGGTAAAAAAGAGAAACTTGCAGAACAGAATAAGGTGGCCTTAGAGAGAGGCTATGTTATAGGAAGATCATATATTGGAGATGATTCTATTCTTCTTCCACCTGATCAGGCTATTAGATCTGCTCAAAGAGTTGTAATGAGTGGAACAGAAGCAGTCTCCTTAGGGGCTCTTTCTGCTGGATGTTCTTTTGTTACGGCATATCCCATGTCTCCTGCAACGGGAGTTTTAACATTTATGGCTCAAAAGGCTAAAGAGATGGAAATTATTGTTGAACAGGCTGAAGATGAAATTGCTGCAATAAATATGGCGATAGGGGCCTCATATTCAGGAGCCAGATCTATGGTTACGACGTCGGGAGGAGGTTTTGATCTTATGTGTGAAGGCGTCAGTCTGGCTGGAGTAATGGAGACACCTGTAGTTATCCATCTTGCTCAGCGTCCAGGGCCAGCTACTGGTATGGCTACACGTACAGAGCAAGGAGATCTTAATGTCGCTTTATATGGTGGACATGGCGAGTTTCCACGAGCTGTATTAGCGCCGGCTTCTCTTGAGGAAGCCTTCAGACTGTCATCAAAAGCCTTTTATTTGGCTGATACATATCAGATTCCCGTTATTCTCATGACAGATCAATACTTTCTCAACACATATTATGATATGGCTATGCCTGATGTGAAGGGTACGTTGGTCCCCCCTGCAATTGTTGAAGCGAATGACAATTACAGACGGTACGAGATAACTCATGATGGAATTTCACCGCGAGCTGTTCCAGGATATGGAAATGGGTTGGTTGGAGCAGATAGTCATGAACATGATGAGATTGGACATGTGTACGAAGACTTTGATCTTCGTGAACGTATGGTTCAAAAGCGCTTGCGAAAGATTGAGAGCATGCAGAAGGATATCGAAGAGCCGTTACTAATTGGTCCAGAAGATTTTAGAACGCTTATTATTGGATGGGGGTCAAGCTTCCATATTATTGAAGAGACGTTGGAGTTTATAGGACGTTCTGATACAGCTTTAATGCATTTTCAACAGATCTATCCACTTCCTCAAAACATAGGAATGAAGTTGGAACAAGCACAAAAGATTATCGTTATAGAAGGAAATAAAACGGGTCAATTTGCAAGATTATTGACACAACATACAGGGAGGATGATTGATTATGTTCTTCCTTATTATTCTGGGTTGCAATTCTCAGTAGAGCAACTGACGCGAGACCTTGATTCTTGTTTAAACGGGGAGGTGCTGTAGATGACTACGCCGAAAATTTTCGACCTTCCAGAAGCTGATATAGCGTGGTGTCCGGGATGTGGCGATTTTAAAATACTTGAAGCTCTCAAATCTGCTTTTTCACAATTAAACTGGCAACCTAATGATGTAGTTGTTGTATCTGGTATAGGTCAGGCTGCGAAGACACCCCATTTTATAAAATGTCATTTTTTTAATGGTTTACACGGTAGAGCTCTTTCCAACGCGACAGGAATTAAAATAGCTAATCCAAAACTGAATGTTATAGCTATAGGTGGAGATGGAGATATGTATGGGGAGGGCGGAAATCATTTTATCCATACTATTCGTCGGAATCCTGACATTACAAATTTGGTCTATAACAATATGGTTTATGGTTTAACGAAGGGACAAGCCTCTCCTACAAGTTTTACTGGTTTTAAAACACCTGTTCAAGTAGATGGCGTATTTGCCACTCCTTTTAACCCTTTAGCTGTTGCCATTGTTTTGGGGGCTACTTTTGTTGCACGAGCTTTTGCAGGAGATGTGGAACAAACAACCTACCTAATAAAACAGGCTATTGAACATCGTGGCTATGCGCTAATCGATATATTTCAACCGTGTGTTTCCTTTAATAAGATAAATACATATAAATGGTACGAAGAGAATACATATTATATTGATGATACTCATGATCCTGAAAACCAGATCTCTGCGCTTTCTTTAGCGCTAAAGAAAGATAAATTCCCTTTAGGTGTTTTGTATAAGCAGGAAGGAAGAAAAACATTTGAGGAGAATTTTTCTCTGTATAAAGAAAAAAGAACGCCTCTTTTTCAAAGAAGTGCTAAAATCAGAGAAATTGAAACTTGTATTACAGGTATGATGTGAGAACGAAAAGGATGTTTCTTGAAAGGGAGGGAAGAATAAATGGAAGGGTTAATTCCGTTAGGATATGAAGCTCCTGATTTTTCGTCAAGAGACCAAAACGGTAAAAACGTAATTCTTTCCACTTTGATAGGGAAAAATATCTTGCTTTCTTTTCATCCTTTAGCTTGGACAAGTGTTTGTCAAGCGCAAGTCAATACAATAGATACTCATATGAGACTTTTTGATAAATTAAATACTATACCTTTTGCTCTCAGTGTAGACTCATATGCCAGCAAAAAGGCATGGAGTGACGCCCTTGGAATAAAAAAGCTACAATTCCTTTCTGATTTTTGGCCTCATGGTTCTATAGCGAGACAATATGGCGTCTTTAGAGAACAAGATGGAATTTCTTCTCGTGCGAATATACTTCTCAATGAGAAACATGAAGTCATTTTTACTAAAATATACGGACTGGAAGAAACACCTGATCTTCGAGAAATAATCTTCGTACTTAAAGATTACACTCGAACTGAAATCCCTAATATTGAAATTGAAATACAAAGATGCATGAAAGATGCTCTGGGTAGAACTGTCTGTATCAAAGATAGCAGAGCCAAAGGTATCGATGCAACAAACTAGATGAGAAAACCCCCCAGTTCTCGGGGGGTTAATTTTGCCAGTTGAGGCTGAGTATTTTCTTCCAAGAGAAATTAATAATAGCTTCTCGCGATGGAGTTTGCCCTTTTCCCATTTTTTCAAAATCGTCGTAAAGGTTGTTATAGGCGTTTTTTATTACTGGGTCCGTTTCTGCTTGACGCACGAGTTCCGTAATAGGTAGAAGCTGCTTGTAAACTTCAGGGACAAGCACAAAGTTAGGACCATCACGTGTAAGTCCGACTGTGTAGACAAATGTGAGAAGGGAAGAACTTTCTCTTTCTATATTTTCTAACTCAGAATATGACGGAAGTGTTGGAGATACATAGAGAAAAACATCATCAGGCATGGATAATTGCAAAGGTAAAGAGTCCCAACATGAACCCCCTGCTGGTGTAATGGCTAGCCATGCTCGAGGCGTTTCTGTGAGAGAGGTGATCCAAAGAAAGTAAACTTTGGAAGTGTTGCTATCAACAAATGAGAGTCGCCATATAAGGTCAGGGCAAAGATCACTGTCTGCCAGAGGTTGGCGCCACGCACTACCGGTGATCTTTTTCCCTTGAAGCACATTGAGTGGATGAAGTCCCGCTGGGGAACGAAGCCAAGCTTCTTTGATAACGCCTCTATCACTTTGTATCGTCAAGGCCAGAGGATGTCCTGGCACAGAGTATATTCTAGTTGTAGTTGCTGCTTCCAAGGAAAGAGGTGCTGTTAAAAGAAGACAGACCATATAAAAGATGAAAGAAATTCTGATCTTTTTAAAAGACATAAATGCTAAACACCTCCTGTTTTACAAACTTGAAATTTTAATTAAAGTTTCATCTTGTAGATTGAGTTTTTGCGCAAGCGCATCAATAGTTGTCTTTGAAAGAGGATGAACCCAATCTGGTGCTATTTGTGCCAATGGGACAAGAACGAAAGCTCTTTTATACATTTCAGGATGAGGAATGCATAAGGTGGAGCTTGTATAGGTTTGTCCATTTTCTAAAAGTAAAATATCAATGTCTATTTCTCTCGGTCCCCAGTGAACTCTTTGTACACGACCTATTTCTTGCTCTATGGTCTTTATAGTAGAAAGCAACTCTTCAGGTTTTGCTTCAGTTTCTATAATTACACACGCATTTAAAAAACGAGGCTGTTGTGTCACGCCTACTGGAGCGGTTTCAAAAATATCACTTTTTGCAATAATGGCGATCTTTTTTTCTTTCAACAGCTGCACTGCCTTTCGCAGATTTCCCATTCGATCACCAATGTTGCTGCCTATTCCTAATGCAACGCGCATCACATTTCTGCCTCCCTTACCGCTTCTACCATTTTTATAACATCATGTGTAGCCTCTACGTCGTGAACTCTAACGAGTTCTACTCCTTCTTGTGCGCAATGAGCAGAAACTGCAAGGGTTCCATAAAGGCGAGACTGAAGGTCCTCTTTGGCGAGAATAGTTTTTATAAAACCTTTTCGCGAGTGTCCAATGAGAAGAGGATGGCCTAAACTTCTAAACGATTGTATTGACTTCAAAATACGGAGATTATCTTCTAACCGTTTTCCAAAACCTATGCCTGGGTCAATAATAATACGCTCTGCTGAGACACCCGCATCTTGAAGCCTTTGTAGCTTTTCTTTGAAATAGTCGAGGCTTTCCCCAATAACATCATTATAATACGGGTTTGTTTGCATATTCTTAGGGGCCCCCTGAATATGGGAAAGAACATAGGGTAACGTAGTCTGAGCTACTGCCTCAAGCATTTTATCATCAAGGGAGAAACCGGAGATATCATTAATAATATCTGCACCGTTTTCTGCTGCAATTGTTGCAATTTCCCCTTTATAGGTGTCTACTGAAATAATCGCTTCAGGAAACTCTTTTCTTAATGACTGAAGAGAGGGGAGTAAGCGTTCTTTTTCTTCCTCTTCGCTAATAGGATCAGCACCTGGACGAGTCGATTCAGCCCCTAGATCAAGAATGTCAGCTCCTGTTTCAAGCATGTGTTCTGCCTGCTTCAGTAGGTCAGCAATGGATTCTAAGCGGCTTCCAGCGTAAAAGGAATCGGGGGTGGCGTTAAGGATGCCCATAATTTTTGTTTCTCCCTGCTTTAAATTTAGAAAACGACCTCTCGGAAGTGGTAATTTCCATGATGAAGCAAAATATTTTTTAAAAGAAACTGCTAACTCTTTTCGTATTTTTTCAATGCCCCAACATGACATGGCTTCCAGTTTAGGAAAAAGTGCTTTGTATTGTCCTTCTGTTCCTATAAGAAGAACATTACTATATTTGCTCTGTGCATCTATAACATTGCGATGAACAACAGCATCTCCACCTCTGGCAAGCATCTCTTGCTTGAGATAGGCGGCGGCACGAAAATCAACATCTGGAATCCAAAAAGCGAAGACTTCTCGTTTAGGAACAAAATATGCCACTGATCGGGGATCAGCTCCTACTTTTGCTATCAAAGATACGAGGTCTTTATTACTCTTGATTTTTACTGGGTATATAGCCAATGAACTATTCCCTTCCTTTAGTGATTAATAAGCATGAAACACAAAGATAATAAGTCCTCTCATAAAGGAGGTCAAGAAAAAGACTAAATCCACTCGGTTTGTACTTTTTTCAGATGAAATGTCTGATTTAATGAGAAAAGGCTATACCCTCGTTTTTCATCATGAGTAAGAACGCTATACGAAGCTGTATCCATGTGAGTTTTCCAGAAATATGGTTCAGGTATATGAATACAAGCTGCAATGAGAGGTTTAAGAACTGTACGATGGGAGACCACAACAAAAGTTTCGCCTTTATGTCTTTTCACGAGCTCATTGAGAGTTTGTATGGAACGCTTTTGAACATCGGCAAGAGTTTCAGCGCCAGGGAGAGACAATTTTTCCGGATAGGTAAGCCACATCTGCCATTCCGAAGGATATTCAAGTGCTATATCCGTTTTGAGCCGGCCTTCCCAGGAACTGAAGTTAATATTATTTATCCCTTCTAGAATCTCAACTTTTTCTATTGAGCATGATGTAGCTATTGCTGACGCTGTCTGGCGAGCTCTGAGCAAGGGACTTGTATATGCATATTGAGGAGAGAGAGCAATAAGGGCTTTCCCCAGATCAGAAGCTTGCTCTAGCCCTCTTTCGTTAAGTGGATAGTCGACTCGTCCTCGGAATCGTTCTTCCTTGTTCCCTTGGCACTCACCGTGACGAGCGAGAATAATAGTGGTGTGTTTATATTGAGATGCCATATAAAAGCCTCCTCACACTTTAAAAGGTATTTTTATCTTTATATCAAAAGAAAGTATAACAAAAAAAAGTATAACAAAAAGGCTGACCAGTCTTGACAATACACCCCAGGGTTGATAATCTACCTTTTGTAAACATGAGGGCTAGCACTCATTGGCATAGAGTGCTAATACGTCCTCAAGAGGAGGGAGCTTTGTGCTTACCGAGCGACAACTAGAGATCGTTCTTGCCGTTGTTTATGAGTATATACAGACTGGGGAACCTGCCGGTTCCAGAACAATTGCTCGTAAATACTTAAAAGGTTGCAGTGCTGCCACGGTAAGGAATGAGATGTACGATCTTGAGCAGATGGGGTATTTTTACCAGCCTCATACGTCAGCCGGGCGACTTCCTACGTCTAGAGCATATCGTCTTTATGTCGACTCTATATTGCATCGAAGAAGAATTGCACCTGTGGGGTTTAAAAGTTGGAGAAATGGTATCAAAGACCAAAAGCAAGGTATTGAATCCATTCTTTCGTATGCCTCTCAACTCTTGGGCCGGGTTACAAATTATGTCGGTGTGGCTGCCATATCCTCTCTTCACGAAGTGGAAATACAGAGGGTAGATTTTGTCCGTCTTGGGGGAAATGCCGTTCTCGTAATACTC
This sequence comes from Aminobacterium thunnarium, assembly GCF_055390565.1. Lineage (NCBI taxonomy): Bacteria > Thermotogati > Synergistota > Synergistia > Synergistales > Aminobacteriaceae > Aminobacterium > Aminobacterium thunnarium. Next base: position 1,495,677 of record NZ_AP042412.1, on the reverse strand, counting down.
GTTCTTCAAGGTGGCCTTGTTCACCATAATAATGTTACCCTGCCGTGTGAGCTTTCCCAAGAAACTCTTGACGAGTTGGCTCGTCGTATAAATATGATTGTTGTCGGACATCCGTGGGCTGAAGTTCGCCAGGTTCTTTCTTCTTATGTTCTTGAGGGACTGGAAAGATTGTCAGAGGCGTGCCATGTTGCTATCCTTCAAATGGACGACATGTTGCAGAAATATAACTATAAGCTTTTTGTCGGAGGCGCCCAGCATATTCTCAGTTTGCCTGATTTTCAGGACATTAGTAAGTTGCAGGCTATAATTTCACTTCTTGAAGAAGAATCGGCTATGGTAGATATGGTAGACCGGTGTTCTATCGATCTTGGAGTTAACGTGACCATTGGTGATGAAAATCCTGAAGAAGGAATGCAAGATTGCTCAGTGCTTATGGTTCCTTCCCGTAAAAGAGGGCGCAAAACTGTATTGGGGATTATTGGTCCCATACGAATGGATTATGAAAAAACTATTACAGTCCTCGAAGCCATGATGGCTGACATTGAGAAAGAAAATATCGATTAATAATATTTAAGGAGGTTTCACCTTTATGGCCCCTGTAGATAAAGATAAATGTGAAAGACAAGACGATCAGGTCGTTCAGGAAAACCAGACCGATGTGTTAGAAGAGTCTGCACATCTTATTGAGAATGAGGATGAGATGGAAATCTTAGTTAAAGAAAAAGAAGAGATGGAAAAAGTTATAGAAGAGCTTAAAACGGAGAATAGTGCCCTTAAAACAGCTGCAGCTTCGGCCAGGGCTGATTTTTTTAATTTTAAAAACAGGGTAGAGCGAGATAAAGAGAGGTATATCCGTTTAGCTAATGAGGATTTGATTTTGCAGTTATTGCCAGTTCTCGATAACTTCGATAGAGCGTTGAATCAATCGGGTGATTTTGCAGAAGATGATATACGAAAGGGTGTCTTGATGATTCGTAGGCAGTTTTTCGGAGTTTTGGAGAGTGCCGGTGTCTCTGAGATTCCTACTGTGGGAGAGAGTTTTTCACCCCTTTGCCACGAAGCGGTAGGAATAGAAGCCGTTGATGATCCTCAAAAAGATGGAGTTATCGTAACAGAACTTCAAACGGGGTATAAGATCGGGGATAAGGTTGTTCGAGCATCTAGAGTAAAAGTAGGCAAATATGTAGGTAAAAAAGATTCTGATGCGAGTATAAATAGCGATAAAGATAAGGAAAAAGACGCATAGCGCGTTAATATTTAAAAATACATACAAAAAACTAACTCTTTTTTATAGAGGTGATATTCATGTCAAAAGTAGTAGGAATAGACCTTGGGACAACGAATAGCTGTATTGCCGTTAAAGAAGGCGACAGCGTTACTATTATCCCTAATGCTGAAGGAGCCAGAACCACTCCATCTGTTGTAGCGTTCACGAAAGATAATGAAAGACTTGTGGGCCAGTTAGCCAAACGTCAGGCTATTGTCAATGCCGATCGTACTATTATGTCGATTAAACGAGACATGGGTACTGAAAAGACCGTGAAAGTTGACGATAAGCCGTATACGCCGCAAGAGATTTCAGCCATGGTTTTACAAAAAATGAAGCGTGATGCAGAGGACTATCTTGGCGAGTCTGTTACGAAGGCTGTCATAACGGTTCCTGCATATTTTACAGACGCTCAGCGTCAGGCAACGAAGGACGCAGGAACAATTGCGGGGCTTGAAGTATTACGTATTATCAACGAGCCTACAGCTGCCTGCCTTGCCTATGGAGATTCTAAACAGGGCGAGAGTAAGTTGCTTGTTTTTGACCTTGGCGGCGGAACCTTCGATGTTTCCATCCTTGATGTAGGAGAAGGAGTATACGAAGTACTTGCAACATCTGGAGATAACAGACTCGGCGGAGATGATTGGGATAACTGCATTGTCGAGTGGATGGTAAGTGAGTTTAAGAAGGCCGAAGGTATTGATTTAAATAATGACCGTATGGCTTTGCAGCGTTTGCGTGAAGCTGCTGAGAAAGCTAAGGTAGAGCTTTCTTCTATGCCTGAAACAACCATCTCCTTGCCTTTCATTACGGCGAATGAGACTGGTCCCAAACATCTTGAAATGTCTCTTTCCCGCGCTAAATTTGAGGAGCTTACATATAACCTTATGGCAAGAGTAGAAGGGCCTGTAAAGCGTGCGTTAAAGGATTCAGGCTTAACAGCTAACGAGATCGATAAAGTATTGCTTGTTGGTGGTTCCTCTCGTATGCCTATGGTTCAGAAGAAGATTAAAGATCTGCTTGGAAAGGAACCGACCAAAGGCATTAACCCTGATGAATGCGTAGCTGCAGGAGCTGCTATTCAGGGAGCGATTTTATCTGGAGACCATAAAGATATAGTTCTAGTTGATGTCACTCCTCTTTCTTTGGGAATTGAGACTCTTGGTGGCGTCTTCACAAAGATAATTGAACGAAATACAGCTATTCCTGTTTCTCGTAGCCAAGTCTTTACGACAGCTGCAGACAACCAGAACCAGGTTGAAATAATGGTTTTGCAGGGAGAGCGTCCTATGGCTGCTGATAACGTAAAGCTGGGAAGTTTCGTTCTTGACGGGATTCCTGCAGCACCACGGGGAATACCCCAGATTGAGGTCACATTTAATATAGACGTCAATGGAATTTTGAACGTATCTGCGAAGGATAAAGGAACAGGTAAGGAGCAGAAAATTACAATTCAGTCTTCAAGGCTTTCCGATGACGAAATCGATAAGATGACGAAGCAGGCAGAGGAAAACGAAGCAGAAGACCAGAAACGTAAAGAAGCGGCAGAAATTAAGAATGAGGCCGATGGCGTTGTATATCAGGCCGAAAAATTAATGAGAGATCACGGCGATAAAATATCTGCTGAGGAAAAAGGAAAAATTAATACGGCTATAGAAAATGTAAAGAAATCCCTTGAAGGTTCTGACTTAGAGAAGATGAAAGAGGCCAAAGAGGCTCTTATTAAACAAATTCAAGAGTTTTCCACTCGCTTGTATAGTCAGGCTGGAGCTGATTCCAATCCAGGCGCCGAAGAATCACAGCAGAGTGCAGACTCTGAGCAGGCTGGAGAAACAGTAGACGCTGAATTTAGTGATCAGAGTCAGGCGTAAGGGGTGATCTGAGGTGCCAGCTCCCGGTGCGCAGGAAGACTTTTATGAAATACTTGGCGTTCCCCGGGATGCCTCGGCTGCTGATATCAAGAAAGCCTATCGGCGGCTTGTTCGGAAGTATCATCCCGATGCGAATCCAGGGAACGCTGAAGCCGAAGAAAAGTTTAAAAAAATAAATGCAGCCTACGAAGTTCTGAGTGATTCAGAAAAGCGGGCTCAATACGATCAGTTCGGAACTGTAGGCGATATGCCGCCAGGAGGTAGTCCCTTTGATGGGTTTGGCGGAATGGGAGATGTCTTTGGAGATATCTTTGATAATATTTTTGGTGGCGGAATGGGTCGACGCCGTTCAGATCCTAGAGCTCCCCGGCGAGGATCCGACCTTGAAATGCGCCTTACAATTACGCTTCAGGATGCTGCCTTGGGAATTGATCATGAAGTAGATATACCAAGGTGGGAAACGTGCTCAAAGTGTAACGGTAGTGGAGCAGAACCTGGAACATCTCCTGAAACGTGTTCAAGATGTGGAGGAACTGGTCAGGTTGAAGTGCGTCAACAGACGCCTTTTGGTCAATTTGTTTCAGTGACCCCATGTCCTGAATGTGGAGGTACGGGGCAGATCATTCGAAATAAATGCTCAGAATGTCACGGAGAAGGACGTGTCAGAAAAACTCACCGGGTGAAAGTAAAGGTCCCGGCTGGAGTGGATACTGGAACGCGTCTTCGTATTCAAGGAGAGGGAGAAGCCGGTTTAAACGGAGGTCCGTCTGGAGATTTATACTTCGTTATCAATGTAGATGAGCATCCGGTCTTTAAAAGAGACGGAGCTGATCTACATAAAAAGGAAACTATAGCATTTCCCACTGCGGCTTTAGGCGGAGTGATCCATTTGGAAACGCTTATCGACGGTAAAGAAGAGCTTGATGTTCCTGCAGGTACGCAACCAGGAAAGGTCTTCCGCGTGCGAGGAAAAGGAATGCCTAAGCTGAGAGGTGGCCGAGGTCGTGGCGATTTGTTCGTACATGTAACGATAGAGGTTCCTACTCGGCTTACTGAAAAGCAAAGGGCTCTGATTGAAGGTCTAGCAAAAGAGATGGAGCTTGAAGTTAAAGACGAAGGACTTTTTGCGAAATTTAAAAATATTTTTGGCTCTTAACGAATCGGGGGGGCTGTCTTTGCGGCTCCCCGTTTTTTCCCTATATTTTCATAATGAAATGATTTAGAGGAGGACGAATAATGACCGGGGCAGATAGTTTCTGGTGGTATATAACACTTGAAGGAGGATCTGAGCAAGAAGAAGCACTTTCTTCTTTAGCAGATCTTTCTGGAGGGATAGGGTCAGAGGAACATGAAGGCTCTGGGAAAATTCGTCTTCGAATTTATTACCGAACGTCTCACGATCTCGGATATTGGCTCGAATTGCTTAATCATGTTTTAGAATCCTTCCCTGGAATAAGTGTAGTGGACATGGGAAAAATTGAAAATCGCCAATGGCATACAGAATGGAAAGAAGCCTTTCCTCCCCTTCCCGTAGGAGAGAAGTTTGTTGTATTGGCTCCTTGGCATCGTGGATCGGAACCTAACGATCGCATTCCCCTTTATATTTATCCTGGTTCGGCCTTTGGCACTGGATATCATGAAAGCACCCAGATTGCTTTGACACTTTTGGAACGTCACATGAAACCTCACTGGAATATAGCTGACATTGGAACAGGGTCAGGCATTCTTTTTATTGGTGCTATTCGACTTGGCGCTGGTAAAGTGTATGCAAGAGATCTTGATCCTGCAGTACTCAATGAAGTGTTGAATAATATGGAACTCAATGGCATTTATAAAGAAGAGGTGGATCTTAAAGAAGGAAATCTTCTTCAAGGTTTCGATCATACCGTAAATTTATTAATGGCAAATATTATAATAGAACCTCTTATGTCTATGATTCCTGATGTTCCCCATGCTTTATGCGATGGAGGAATTGCGATTTTCTCTGGCCTCCTGACGAAGGAAAAAGATACATTTATCGAGACGCTTAATAAGGCAGGTCTAAAAATTATTGATGAGCTTGAAAGAAACGATTGGTGGGGAGTGGCAGTAACTAAGAAATGATAAGTCAGCTCAAAGGGAAGAAAATTTGTATTATTGCTATGGGGTGTCGGTCCAATCAGTCTGAGGCAGACTCCCTTGCTTCTATGTTGCAGGCTGCTGGGGCAGATATTGTAAGCGAGCCACCTTTTGACGGTGCTGTTCTGGTGACATGTACTGTAACAGCTGTGGCTGATAAAAAAAGTCGACAGCTTTTAAGACGCTTACGAAGGCAGGCACCACAAGCCGTTATCGTTGCTACAGGTTGTTGGGCTCAACAAGCTGAATCTCACCTCGCGCAAGTTTTAGGAGTTGACTTTCTTGTAGGAAACCGGCAAAAGTGGCAAATACCCTCTCTTTTCAGTATGGCCTTTTCGTCGAATCAGCCCGTGGCTTTTACTGATATGAGAAGCGATGTCCTTCGTGATGCCCAATGGGATCATTTGTTTCAATATCACCCTCTTCTTCATAGCCGAGCCTTTGTAAAAATACAGGACGGATGTAATCATTTCTGCACATATTGTATTATCCCCTTTGTTCGGGGGAATCCGGTAAGTCGTCCTCTTAATGACCTCCTCAAAGAGGTCTGTTCAATAGTGGATTCAGGATGTTCTGAAATAGTGCTCACAGGAGTTCATCTTGGTCTTTATGGTAAGTATGGAGAGGTTTCACTTGGAGAAGTTGTACGGCAAATAGGAGCAATTTCTGGAGTGAAACGAATCCGCTTTGGTTCCCTTGAACCATTTGGGATAGATGATGAACTGCTTAGCTCTTTGGCAGAAACACCTCAATTTTGTCCTCATCTTCACCTCCCTCTCCAGAGCGGAGATGACGGAGTGCTAGAAAAGATGGCTCGTGGATATAGTGTAAATGACTATATGACTTCAGTAAAAAAGGTTCGTCGTTTTCTTGGCGATAATGTGCATATAAGTACGGATATTCTCGTAGGATTTCCAGGTGAAGACGAAAAGGCTTTTGCCAATACTCTCGCCCTAATGGAAAATGTAAAATTTGGTAAAGTACATGTTTTCCCTTATTCACGAAGAAAGGGAACAAAAGCTGCCTCTTTGGGAGGACAGATACAGCATGAAATAATTCAGGAGAGAGTGCATCGGGTTTTAGAAACTGGCGAAAAACTTCTGAATGAGTATTGTTCTCAGTGGATAGGTAAGACCTTCCCTATCCTAATAGAGGAGGCAGGAGAAAACGAATCTTCGGGATTAGCTCCCTTTTTTGTAAAAGCTGTTGTTCCCCGAAAGATGTCTGTCGGCCAAATAATTGAGGTTTCTCCACGTAAATATGCATCAGAGCAATTCTATGCATAAGGCCGATTCCTGAAAATGAATTCTTACACTGGTATAATGAATATAGATTAAGCGGAGTCTCAATGCTATAAGTGGAAGGCGGTCTGTTTGTATGGACTCTATGCTTGGGATAGATCTTGGAACTCGATATGCCCTGGCGGCCTGCAAAATTAATGACAAAGTTGAAGTGCTTTCGAATCGGTGGGGATTGAAAAAAACTCCCTCCGTTGTTTCGTGGGCATCCGAGGGGTGGCTTGCTGGCGAGGAGGCTGCTCGTCGTGAAGTGGCGTTTCCAGAGTACACATATTGGGATATGAAGAGGCATATAGCTTGTACCGGACCTATTCGATGTGGTCGGCGTACCTTCTCTCCAGAAGAACTGTTAGTCCCCCTTCTTTCGTTGGTCAGAGAGGATGCGGAAGCAACACTAACTCGTTTTATAACGTCGTGTGTCCTCACTGTTCCTGCTTCTTTTAATTTTTCCCAGCGACAAGCTGTTGCGCGAGCTGCGGATAAAGCTGGTTTTGAAGAAATAAAAATAATTAACGAGCCTACAGCTGCAGCGTTTGCCTATGGAAAAGAAGGGCTCTCTCTAATTTTAGATTTTGGAGCGGGAACTGTCGATGTCTCTGTAGTTGAAGCTGAACAGGGTATATGGCAGGTTTTAGAGAGTGTCGGTGATTCGTGTATAGGGGGAAGAGAAATTGATTTTCTTCTCGCTCGCATGCTTCAGAAACGACTTTCATTGATCTCTAAAACGTCAGCAGATAGTGAAGCGCTCTGGCGGTACCTCCTTGGTGAGGCGGAGAATATAAAAGTAGCTCTCTCGACGTGTTCTTCCTTTACGTGGTTGCCTTCCTTTGGAATTTGTCAGTCAAGCAAACCGATATTGATAAGAAGAGAGGAATTGGAGCGTCTTATGCGCCCCATGCTTCATAAAGTGGTTAATATAGTAAGTGAACTTTGGAAAAAGTACTCTCCTCAACGTCTTTTGCTTGTAGGCGGGAGCAGTCGCATACCTTTATTGCACTCAATGCTTGAAGAACGAGTTGCCCGACCTGATCACTTGAATCAATGTCCTGATGAGGCTGTTGCTATTGGCGCAGCTCTTTTTGGAGCAAGTTCAGAAAAACGTTTTTTGATAGATGTTCTTTCTCAAGATCTTGGTATCCGCTCTGCAACTGGCGATTTTGTTTCTGTTCTTCAAAAAGGCTCACCTCTTCCTTGTAAGGCTTCGAAAAGATTTATAAGCATTGCTAACGGCAGTTTGGATTTGCATATAATGCAAGGAACATCTGAGGGGCAGTTTTCAACATTAAATCAGGTAACGATCGACTTTCTTTCAGAAAAAGAAGAAGTTGAACTCTTTTTCTCCGTAGATTCTAACGGACTTCTTGCTATAGAGCTTCAAAGAAAAAATGGAGAGAGAATAGCAATTCCTGATATTACGGTAGAAGAATGTACGTTAAAGGAAAACCCTGTACCGCCGGAAATAAAAGATTTGGAAAAACGTTTAGCCCGTGTTTCTATTGCTCTACCTTCAGAGCAACAAGGCAGGCTTTTGTCTCTTTTTAGTTCCGCCAGAACACTTTCCGATAAATCTATTTATGGGGATGCTGTAGCTATTCTTGAAGAGATGGTTCGTGAAATGGAGAGGGTTTCCCTATGACAGATATATCACTTCAGATCGAAGAAAGTCTGGCAATCCTTGGCGTTGCTTCTGGCGCTTCAATGAAAGAAATTCGCTCTGCTTTTAGACGCTTGGCACGCACATGCCATCCTGATATAGCAGGACCTCAGACGGCAGCAGAGTTTGAAAAGATTACGGCGGCATATCTTTTTTTGAAAAAGAAGGGAACCAGTCTTACTCGCAAAGAAACAAAGACAACTAAAGATCGTTATACTCGTACGAAGCCAAAAAGAGAGGGTTTTAGAAAAGCTCAATCGCAACGTACAGAAAAAAAAGCGAATCCTGAAAAAATAAGGCATCTTCTTACAGAAAAAATAATAGTTGAAGCAGAAATAAAAATGGCTAGACTTATGGAGAAAGTTGCAGAAAAACAGGGGGAATCAGATTTTTATAGGTCACAAAAGAGGCTTTTAAGTTCCCATCCTGAAGTTCGATCTCTGGCGGCATCTCTCCTTTTCAATCATTTAGATGAAAAAGGTGTCGTTGATTCTTTTGCAGAAATGATTCAAGCGTATCCTGAAGACGAATACGTGTTACAGTACATTTTTGATGGAATATATTTTCAGAACAGATTTATTCCAATTGCAGAAGCGGTAGCTGCAAAAGCTTCTCAGCTTACAGAGAAAGTAGCTCTTTCTTTTTTGCGCTGGATTGCACGCTTCGATAAACGTAAAATATATCTCGAACGTTTTCTTTCCCATCCATCGGAAGATGTTGTAGCGAAAGCTTTGACACGATGGCCTCATGGGAAAGGGCTTCCCGACGATTTAAGTTTAATTCGTCTTCTAAAGAAAGATAAAGAAGAAATTCTCGTTCCCCTTTTGCAAATATTGAGAAGAGAAGAAAATGTACCCTCTTGGACCATGACGAAAATAAAATTGCTTGCTCAATCTCATAGTGCAGCAAGTGTACGAGTTTGGGCGGGGTCTATTGTCCGGAATAAAAATCTGGTATAGAATAACGTGAAGCTGAGAGGTGGGTTTTGGTGAGCGAAAGTTGTCTTTTTTGTAAAATTATTAAAAAAGAGCTAAATGCTGATATCGTTTATGAAGATTCTAAGGTCGTAGCATTTAGGGATGTTAATCCTCAGGCTCCTGTTCATGTGCTTATTATTCCCAAAGAGCACGTTGGTTCATCAGCCGAAGTTAGCGAAAATAGTCTTTGGGCCGATCTTATGGCATCAGTAACGTATGTTGCCAAAGAGCTTGGCTTGAATAAATCCGGTTACAGGTTAGTTATTAACTGTGGTGCTCAAGCTGGACAAACAATCCCCCACCTTCATGTTCACCTGTTGGCGGGACGGTCGTTCCGCTGGCCACCAGGTTAGTCAATGTGGGTGGCACAGAAAGGGGGGATCCAGTATGACTACGATCATTCGGAAAGATAACGAGTCCCTAGAAGATGCGCTTAGACGTTTTAAACGTGAGGTTTCGAAAGTTGGAACCCTTCGCGAGGCACGTAAACGCGAACATTACGAGAAACCAAGCGAAGTGAAGAAAGCGAAAAGGGCCGAAGCGGCCAGAAAACGACGGGGCAAATCCAGGGGGTAATTTAAGGTGAGCAATCTGTCGGAACGTATTCAAAAAGATCTTGTGGCAGCGATGAAAGCGAGACAAGATATGGAACTTTCAACGTTGCGAATGTTGAAATCAGAAATACAGAAAGCCCAAACAGAAAAAGGGCGCACGACGGAACTTACAGACGAAGATATTGTGATTCTTATCCAACGTCTCATAAAACAGAGACATGAATCTGCAGAACAATATTCTGCCGGTGGAGCCGCCGATAGGGCTGCAGAAGAATTGAAAGAAGCTACGTTCCTTGAAGTTTATCTTCCTGAACAGCTTTCTGATGTAGAGCTTGATGAAATGATAGAGAAAGCTGCTGCTGCCTCAAAAGCTACGGGGCCCAAAGATATGGGGCGAGTAATGGGGCGTTTGATGGGGGAGATTCGAGGCCGGGCTGATGGGAAAAGAGTTAAAACCCGGGTTCAATCGTATTTGCAGTCTCTCGTTGATTAACTTTTGTATAAAAATAAAAGCCGGGTATTATACCCGGCTTTTATTTTTAATGTCACTTTAGAGGGGGACCCTATATGAGATGTCCTAAGTGTGGAGCAATGGAAACAAGGGTGATAGAGACACGTACTGCAGATGAAGGACGTGTCGTACGCCGTCGTCGCGAATGTCCCGAGTGTCTGGCGCGTTTTACAACGTATGAAAAAGTTGAAGAAAAAAAGACCCTGCGTGTTATCAAAAAAGACGGAAGCAGAGAATTTTTTGATAAGGAAAAAATTACAAGGGGGATTAGCAAAGCATGCGAGAAACTTCCAGTCTCCTTAGAGCAGATTGAGGAAGTAGCTTCTCGTATAGAAGAAAGTTTCCGTTCAAGTGGTTATGGGGAAATTCCAGTCTCTCTCATTGGAGAAAAAGTTATGGAAGAACTCAAGTTACTGAATAAAGTAGCATACGTCCGTTTTGCCTCTGTATATCGTGAATTTACTGACCTCTCAAGTTTCCAGCGTGAAATTTCACGTCTTTCTGACGAAAGAGAATAGTCTTTTTCTATATAATCGTCTCTCTAGTTAAAATTTATACCATTGTTTGATTGGATATTCGTGTATAATTACATTATCTTTCTGTATCTTATACTCATATATCTTTTTATTAATATGAAAAAGGAGGGGTTTGGTTTATGAAGCTGAGAAGAGTAGCATTGGCTCTGGCAATGGTTCTGCTTCTTACAGGGGGGGCTTTTGCCCAGGATACGATTCGTATCGGTGTCTATCTTCCCCTGACAGGGCAGAATGCTTTCGGTGGTCAGTTGGAGTTGGACGGCGTGAAAATGGCTCATGAAGAAATACCAGAAGTGATGGGAAAGAAAATTGAACTTATCGTTGTTGATAATAAGTCAGACAAAGTTGAGTCAGCAAATGCTGTTAAACGACTGATCGAAAAGGAAAAAGTTATAGCTATTATAGGAACCTATGGATCTTCTTTGGCTATGGCTGGTGGAGAAGTAGCAGAAAAAGCGGGAATTCCTGTTATGGGTACATCATGCACAAATCCTCTCGTAACCCAAGGGAAAAAGTATTATTTCCGTGCGTGCTTTATAGATCCTTATCAGGGCGCAGCTGCTGCAACATACGCAATTCGCGAACTTGGTATAAAGAAAGCCGCTGTTCTTGTTGATGTTTCTAACGACTATAGCGTTGGTTTGGCAGGCTTCTTCAAACAGTCTTTTGCAAAACTGGGCGGAGAGATAGTCTCTGAACTTAAATATAACACTGGAGATCAGGATTTCACGGCCCAGCTTACTGAAATTATCAGTAAGAAACCTGGCATTATGTTTATTCCTTCTTACTTTGCAGAAGGTGCCATTATCATGAAACAGGCTGCTGAACTCGGAGCAGAGTTTAAGATAATGGGCGGAGATGCCATGGATAATCCAGAGATAGTTACTATTGGTGGAGAAGCGGTCGAAGGCTTTATGCATACAACTTTCCCATATGACCCATCTATGAAAGATATGAGTCCTCTTGCCAAACAGTTTACTGAGAATTGGAAAAAGGCTCACCCCGATAAAGATCCTAACGTCAATGCAGCGCTTGGCTATGATTCGTATCTTCTCGTTATCGATGCCATTAAACGGGCTGGAAACGCTGAGCCAGAAGCGATTACCAAGGCTCTGACCGAAACGAAAGACTTCCCCGGAGTAACAGGTAACACCACGATTAATGAGACTCACGATGCTGAAAAAGAAGTAGGAATTGTTATGATCAAGGAAGGTAAAAAGACATTTATAGGTACAGTGAAGCCTGAAATGTAAAATGGCCTTTCATGTCTCTTTTCAGTAAATTTTAATTTCTATAGAGGCAGGAAGGATAATTTCCTTCCTGCCTTTTCACAAGGGGGAAGTTGCTGTGAGCCTAAATATGTTTATTCAGCATTTATTTAATGCTATTACCCTTGGCTCTCTATACGGCCTTATTGCCATTGGCTACACTATGGTTTATGGAATTTTACGTCTTATCAATTTTGCTCATGGCGATATTTTTATGCTTGGTGCTTATTTTGTCTTTTTCTCTGTCACTCTTACTAAATTGCCGTGGGGAATAGCTGTTATTGTTGCTGTAATACTTTCGACTTTTTGTGGAATTTTGGTAGATCGTGTTGCATATCGTCCTCTTCGGAACGCGCCCCGTATCTCTGCTCTTATTAGTGCTATTGGCGTTTCTTTCTTTATAGAAAACCTTGGTCTCGTCATTTTTACTGGTCTTCCTAGACCAGTGGCTCGTCCCGATTGGCTTGTACGTGTCATCAAAGTTGGAGGAGTTAGAATTTTACCCTTAGCAATAGTCGTTCCTCTTGTAACATTTCTTCTTGTTATCGGGTTACTGTGGGTCGTGTATAAAACTAAACCAGGTTTGGCTATGCGGGCAATTTCCAAGGATATTGAAACGACACGTCTTATGGGCGTTTCCGTTGATAAAGTTATAGCCATAACTTTTGCTCTCGGTTCGGCCCTAGCGGCAGCATCGGGTATCATGTGGGCACTGCGATATCCTCAAATTAACCCCTTCATGGGGGTTATTCCTGGATTTAAGGCTTTTATAGCAGCTGTTTTTGGCGGTATCGGCTCTATTCAGGGAGCGGTTACTGGGGGAATGATTCTTGGCATTATTGAGATAATGGTTGTGGCCTTCTTCCCCGCTCTTTCTGGATATCGCGATGCATTTGCATTTATTCTTCTGATCGTTATCCTCCTCATAAAGCCTACCGGCTTAATGGGGGAGAAGTTGGAGGACAAGATCTGATGGATAAAAAGAAGAGAAATTTCATACTTAATTTATGCGGAATTGGCCTTTTGGCACTTTTTATGTACTGGGCACAGGGAAACCTTGATGGGTATAAAATTCAGGTAATCAATCTCGTGGCTGTCAATGCTATTCTTGCACTCAGCCTCAACCTGATTTATGGTTTCACCGGAATGTTTTCTTTGGGACATGCAGGATTTATGGCTATTGGTGCCTATGTTTGTGCCATATTAATCTTGAGTCCGGCTCAGAAACAGGCCTTATGGATTTTGGAACCAATTGTATGGCCCTTTTCTGTTATGAGCGCTCCTTTCCTTGTAGCAGTCTTAGCAGGAGGTCTCGTTGCTGGCTTTTTTGGTTTACTGATTGCTCTTCCGGTGTTGCGTCTTGGAGGCGATTACCTCGGTATCGCTACCCTTGGTTTTGCCGAAATTATTCGTGTAGTTCTGACGAACATAACACCAATAACAAATGGAGCTCTCGGTATTAAAGGAATTCCCTCCTATTCTAATTTGTGGTGGAATTATGGTTGGCTTCTGTTTACCCTTTACGTTATGGTGAAATTTATCAATAGCAATTTTGGTAATGTCCTCAAGGCTATCCGAGACGACGAAATAGCGGCCAAAAATATGGGGATCAATACCTTCAAATATCGTGTCATTTCTTTTACCATAGGATCATTTTTTGCTGGTATCGGCGGAGCTCTCATGGGGAGCCTTATTACAACTATCGACCCTAAGATGTTTATCTTCCTTCTGACTTTCAATATTCTCATGATTACCGTAGCCGGAGGTTTGGGATCCATTACTGGAAGTGTTTTAGGCAGCATCATTATCACCATATTGCTTGAATGGCTTCGTTTTGTGGAAAACCCCCTCACCATCGGTTCTTTTGAAATTCCCGGAATTCCCGGAATGCGAATGGTTATTTTCTCTCTAGCCCTTATTTTCATTATTCTCTTCAGAAGAGAGGGCATTATGGGAATGAGAGAATTGACCTGGGATGGTTTATTCGCTCGTTTCTCTAAAGGGGGAAAGACAGAATGAATCAGGTCAAAACAGTGCTTGAAACCAAAGAAATTACTATGCGTTTCGGAGGATTGACAGCTGTTAACTCCTTAAATATGGCAGTTCCCCAGGGAAGCATTGTCGGACTCATTGGTCCCAACGGAGCAGGAAAAACGACAGTATTCAATATGATTACCGGTTTTTATACTCCGACAGAGGGAAGAGTTTTCTTTAACGGCAATGAAATTACAGGACTTCCCCCATATAAAGTGTGCGAAACGGGCATTGCCAGAACGTTTCAGAACATACGACTTTTTACGAATGAAACTGTCTTGCAGAATGTAATGATAGGTTGTCACGTACGACAGAAAAGTAAATGGTGGATGGCTCCTTTTCTTATCCCGTCAATGATCAGGGAAGAGAAGGAAATTCGAGAAAAATCAATGAAATTGCTGGAGTCAGTTGCGTTGGCTCAACATGCGGATGAGCTTTCAAGTTCTTTACCCTATGGAGCGCAACGGCGTCTTGAAATTGCTCGTGCACTGGCCACTGAACCAAGCTTTTTGCTTTTAGACGAGCCAGCTGCAGGAATGAATCCCCTCGAAACTGTAGAACTCATGGCTTTTATTCGCAGAATCAGAGATGAATTCAACTTGACAATACTTCTTATAGAACATGATATGAAAGTAGTCATGGGAATCTGTGAATATATATGGGTTCTTGATTATGGGAAGCTTATTGCCGAGGGAGATCCGGAAGCAATACAGTCTAACCCTCGAGTTATCGAAGCTTACCTAGGAGAGGAGTACGCGAAAAATGCTTAAGGTTGAAGATCTTCACGTTTACTATGGCGGTATTCATGCTGTCAAGGGCATTAGTCTCGATATTCCACGAGGGCAGATTGTAACGTTAATAGGGGCCAATGGTGCAGGTAAAAGCAGTACGATCAGAAGTATTGCCGGCCTTGTTAAAACAGCTAAAGGTAAAATCTTATATACGAACGGCAACGGCATAGAAGAGAATATATTGGGCAAAGCTCCAGAAAATATTGTTAAAAAAGGAATTGCCATGAGCCCTGAGGGACGGAGGATCCTTCCCCATCTCACTGTTGAAGAAAATCTATTTTTGGGTGCTTATATACGTGACGATAAAGAAGGCATTCAAAAAGATATCGATCACGTTTATTCCCTCTTCCCTCGACTTAAAGAGCGCGCCTGGCAAAAAGGTGGAACTCTTTCTGGAGGAGAGCAGCAAATGCTTGCCGTAGGACGTGCTCTAATGAGCAGACCTGAACTTGTTATGATGGATGAACCTTCCTTGGGGTTGGCTCCCATGCTTGTTAAAGAAGTTTTCGATATTATTCAGGAAATCAACGCACAGGGGAAGACCGTTCTTCTTGTAGAGCAGAATGCCTTTGCAGCCCTTAAAATCGCCAACTATGCCTATATTCTGGAAGTGGGAAGCATTGTCCTTTCAGGTACGGGCGAAGAGTTGTTGAAAAATCCGCGAGTAAAAGAAGCCTATCTGGGCGGCTAAAAATAGTAGTATAATAAATTGTTATGAAAAGCAAGGGGACGGATGACTTGCCGTCCCCTTCTTTGTGTCATAATATTGAGATGCTTAGCAACAGAGAAAATTAGTTGAGGAGGCACCCGTTTAAATGTCTGCCCTGAATGTCCCAAATATGTTAAGTTTGCTACGAGTTTTTCTTTCTCCATTAGTTGTTATATTTTTGACTTTAAAAATAAGTACGCCTGTCCCTATCTTTGAAAAATTGGGAGCAAGCATTAGCTACGGAGATCTTATTGCAGGTTTCGTTTTCATCATAGCGGCTCTTACAGATACTGCCGATGGATACATTGCTCGTAAAAAAGGTATAGTTACGAATTTGGGCAAATTTATTGATCCCTTAGCAGATAAGATACTGGTTATTGCGGCATTAATATCGCTCGTTGAATTGCAGCGTTTGCCGGCTTGGATTGTTGTTGTGATTATCGCAAGAGATTTTATCGTTACCGGAGTTCGGCTTGTTGCTGCTGCTGAAGGAGTTGTTATTGCGGCATCTTCTATGGGAAAGTTGAAAACAGTAGGTCAGATTATTGCTATATCATTGCTTATTTTTAACTTGCCTGGCGGCCTTCCTGCAATGTGGATTGCAATGATCCTTACCGTCTGGTCTGGTATGGAATATCTTATTAAAGGGCGTAATATGCTTTTCGATGCTTCATAATCATGGAGAAAGAAGGGGTTTAACAATGACTTCTCATGTCATTCAATATGTTGATACGATTCAAGATCGAATCGTGAAGAGTTTGGCTGAACTTGTAGAATACCCTGCTGTTTCCCCCCATGAAGGAGGAGAAGGTGAGAATAGAAAAGCCCGTTTTCTGGAAAAACTTGCTCAAGAATTAGGTCTCTCTCATATCCAATGGCATAACGCTCCAGATGAACTAGCGCCAGAAGGATTCAGGCCTAATCTGGTTATACGCGTTCCGGGGAAAACTGATAAGAGGCTTTGGATCATTACTCATATGGATGTGGTTCCTGAAGGTGACCGCAGTTTATGGCAGACGGATCCTTTTAAAGCTGTAATCAAGGAAAATCGTATCTATGGCCGTGGTAGTAATGATAATGGTCAAGAGCTCATTGCTAGTCTGTACGCTGCCGCAGCCATGAAGGAATGCAATATTCTGCCTGAATATGAGACATATCTTTGTTTTGTTGCAGATGAAGAACTGGGCAGTGAGTTTGGAATTCAATATCTTATAGAGCAGAATCTTTTTAAAGAGGATGATCTGATTATCGTTCCTGATGGTGGGAACGATCGGGGAGATTTTGTAGAAGTTGCCGAAAAGAGTATCCTATGGCTTCAGTTTACAGTAGGAGGACAGCAAGTTCATGCGAGTAGGCCTGATTTAGGATTAAATGCGTGTCGCATCGCGAATGCCTTTGCTACGGAACTTGACAAGGCTTTTCATGACGCTTTTCCTGAAGAGGACAATCTTTTTACACCACCTTTTTCCACATTCGAACCTACACGACGTTTACCTAATGTAGGAAACGTCAATACGATTCCAGGTAAAGAAACATTTTGTTTCGACTGTCGCATTTTACCCTCTGTGAATGTAGATGATGTTTTAAATGTAGTTTCCCAAGTAATTAGCCCAATAGAGAAAGAGTATGGAGGAAAGATAAAATTGACTGTTCTTCAGAGAACGGATTCTACCCCCCCAACTCCGCTGGATGCTCCAATCGTTCACCTGCTTACCAAGGCGATTAAAGCCGTTTACAGTTTTGATCCCGAGGTGGGTGGCGTTGGAGGAGGAACGTGTGCTGCATATTTTAGAAAAGAGAATATTCCAGCTGTTGTTTGGGCTCAGGAGGCAGATGTAGCTCATATGCCTAACGAATATTGTGAAATTGAACATCTGATAAACGAAACCAAGGTTTTTGCCCTCTTAATGGCTGGTGTAGAATAAAAACAAGGGCGGAGGAATAAGAGCCTCCGCCCATATTTTATTTTAAGTGAAAATACTTTTGACCCACTCCTTTGTTACAGCATATAATGTTTTTTTGTGGAATGATTATTGCAAATATTTGTAGAGGTGAAGTGAATGTTTAATGGCTTAAAGCGCGTTCTGGGGTTGGACCCTAATGAACGGGCGCTCAAGAGATATCGCCAGATTGTTGATGATATCAATGAGCTCGAAGCGGAAATGACGGCGAGAAGCGATGACGAGCTTCGTTCCTTGGTTACAGATTATAAAGAGCGTCTCAATAATGGTGAAAGTCCAGATGATCTATTAAAAGAAGTTTTTGCCTTGGTGAGGGAAGTTTCACGTCGAACCCTTGGTCTTCGCCATTTCGATGTGCAGCTTATGGGAGGCATTGCCCTTCACGAAGGAAAAATAACTGAAATGAAAACAGGAGAAGGAAAAACTCTTGTTGCTACTTTGGCCGTTGTCCTCAATGCACTTTCTGGGCAAGGTGTTCATGTCATTACAGTAAACGACTATTTGGCGAGACGTGACGCTGAATGGATGGGGCCCATATATCATTTTTTAGGCCTGTCTGTTGGTGTTATATACGCCTATATGGATCAGGAAGAGCGTAAAAAAGCCTATCTTTCTGATGTGACATACGGTACAAACAGTGAGTTCGGTTTCGATTATCTGCGAGACAATATGGCTGTTTCCCAGGAACAGCTTGTTCAACGACCTCACCATTTCTGTATTGTTGACGAAGTCGACTCTATTTTGATCGATGAAGCGCGAACGCCTCTTATTATCTCAGGTCCTTCTGAAGACAACGTAGAGATGTACAACACAGCAGACCAGATAGCGAGACAGCTTAAAGAAGGTCCGGATTTTGAGAAAGATGAAAAAGAACGGAATGTCTCCATTACAGAAGAAGGAATAGCGAAGTGTGAGAAACTGCTGAAGATGCCAGGGCTTTTTTCTGACGCGGCTCATTCTGATCTGGCTCACAGAATCGTGCAGGCAATTAAGGCTCATGTGCTTTTTCAGAAAGATGTACACTATGTCATCAAAGATGGTGAGATTGTAATAGTCGATGAATTTACAGGCCGTCTTATGTTTGGACGTCGCTACTCAGATGGATTGCATCAGGCCATTGAGGCGAAGGAAAAAGTTAAAGTCGGAAGAGAGAGTCAAACCCTTGCTACCATAACTCTTCAGAACTACTTCCGTATGTACCAGAAACTGGCGGGAATGACAGGTACGGCTATAACCGAAGCAGAAGAATTCAAAGAGATTTACGGACTTGAGGTTATTTTGGTTCCTACGAATAAGCCTATGGTTCGTAAAGATCTTCCAGATGTCATCTATCGTACGTCTTTAGAAAAATTTCATGCTGTTGCAGAGGAAGTTGCAGAGACTTATGAGCAGAAGCAACCTGTACTTGTAGGCACGACGTCAATAGAAAATTCTGAACATATTAGCAAACTTCTTAAAGCACGTAAAATTCCTCATCAGGTCTTGAATGCCAAGTACCACGAAAGGGAAGCCCAGATTGTGGCCCAGGCTGGACGAGCTGGGGCTATTACCGTAGCTACAAATATGGCAGGACGTGGAACAGATATTGTTTTAGGAGGAAATCCAGAATTTTTGGCCAAAGAGACCCTTCGAAAAGAGGGCGATGAAAATGCTCAGAACACTAAGCATTATGAAGAACTACTCGAAGAATATCGAAACATTTGTGCAGAAGAGCGCGATCAGGTTCTCAAAAGTGGCGGCCTTAAAATTATTGGAACGGAGCGTCACGAATCGCGAAGAATCGATAATCAGCTGAGGGGACGAGCAGGTCGTCAGGGCGATCCTGGTTCCAGCCGCTTCTATCTCTCTTTGGAAGATGACCTCTTAAGACTTTTCGGGTCTGATCGTATTCATGGACTTATGGAAAAGCTTGGCATGGAAGAGGGAGAAGCTATTGAGCATAACCTTTTGACGAAAGCTATTGAGTCGGCACAGAAAAAAGTAGAGCAGATGCACTTTGACATTCGTCGTCAGCTCTTGGCATACGACAACGTTATGAATCAACAGCGTGAAGCTGTTTATGGTGAGCGACGCCAGATTCTTACGGATAAAGATATTATTGAGCATACATGGGAAGTTATTCAGGGCGTTATAGGTGATGTGTTAGACCACTACTTCCCCGAAGATGGGGAGGCGGAGCCAGAGAGAGCTGCTTCAAAGTTAAAAAGTATCTTTGGTCCAGGGCTTGACTCCTTTTTGAAAGATGTAGATAGCCGCCGTCTTTTGCCAGAGGCCTCTGAACAGATAAAACAGGAAGTCGAAAATCGTTTCAGGATAAAGATAAAGAATCTGGGATCGGCAATTTCTGACGAACTGATGCGTTTTATTGTTCTTCACACGCTAGATAGCAGTTGGAAAGACCACTTACTTGCAATGGATGAATTACGGAGAGGAATAGGCCTTCGTGCAATTGGTCAAAAAGATCCTCTGCTTGAATATCAGTTCGAATCGTATAATCTTTTCCAGGCAATGATGGAAAGGGTAAGAGAATCTATTGCTGAACTTGCTTTCAGAGTAACAGTAGTTTCAGAGGAAACGCGGAGGACTCCTGATCGGAGGAATCTTAGGGAAAGTAGAGATTTCACTCTTCCTTTCCCTTCAGAAGAGGTTCCGGGAGCTCAGGTTGGTGCCGAAAAACCTCAACCAATACGAAAGGGTCCCAAAGTAGGGCGCAATGATCCGTGTCCATGTGGCAGCGGAAAAAAGTATAAACACTGCTGTGGCAAAAACGCCTAAAATGAGGAGGAAAATAAGTATGGGCCGAACTTTTACTAAAGCAGCCCTGGTGTTTGCTGTGTTTTGTGCATGTATAGCGGGAATGTTCCTATTACAGTCTCCGGCAACGGCCTCCACTGAAATCAATATTCGGAGACTTGTTCAGGAAGCCCCCGATTTTTCTCTCTACGGAAACGCACAGGGAATAGTATGGCTGAAAGAGTATCATTATACACTGCTTGCCGATGGAAGCATGCAGACAGACGTCACATGGGCTATCCTTGTAAAGGAAACCATTGATGAGTCATGGCAGAATTGGTCTCTTATTGTTCCCGAAGGAGGGAACATTTCCATCGAAAAAGCCGAAGTATACGATCCCGCCTCAGCTATGTTATTAACTAAAGCTGACATAACAACTACAGAATCTGAGGGACGGACTTTCTACCGTGTTAAATTTCCGGCACGGGATGAAGTTCTTTGGGTTCTTTCGTACAGGATTACTTCCCCTCGAAAATTAGGTGTGGACGGATACGTAAAAACAGGAATATCTTTGCCTCAATGGGAGCAGAAGATTACTGTAGATGTTCCTTCAGGTTCTTCTTTTACATGGCTTTCAAGTGAGAATGAAGCACCAAGTCTCGAGAAAAAAATGGGTCGCGACAGATACGAATGGCATATTGTCAATCGCCCCGTATGGAGAGATACTTCTCTTTTGAGTTCTTTCGAACCTTTTATAGCTTTTAGCCTTCAGCAGGGGAAAATTCCTTTTTATAAACTCTTGCAGTCTACAGAAGACGTTGTTGTTCCAGAGGCACCAGATAGTGTCATTTCAATGGGACGTGGAGCTAATCGTGTAAAAGCAGGAGAAGATATTATTCAGTTTGTCAAAAATCACCCATCTTTCCAAGATAAAGCTGCTCATAATGTAGTCCGATCGAAAATTCCAAGTGACGGGCCGTGGTCTGAATGGGAAAAAGCGCTAATTCTTTGTAAGTGGTTGCCTTTGGCAGGTTGGCAAGTTAA
The DNA here is from genome assembly GCF_055390565.1 of Aminobacterium thunnarium. NCBI lineage: Bacteria > Thermotogati > Synergistota > Synergistia > Synergistales > Aminobacteriaceae > Aminobacterium > Aminobacterium thunnarium. Next base: position 1,474,351 of record NZ_AP042412.1, on the reverse strand, counting down.
TCTAAAGTGGATTACCCCTACGGAAATTACTGAAGAGACTCCCATTACAAGGGGACTTCTTCTCAAGCCGGTTGTTGAGGCAAATATCCCTGGGAGTGGCCGTGTCTACTTTGATGTAGAACAAGGTCTCTCTTTAGGCGAAACACCTCCATCACTTTGGGGAAATAGAGTTTACGGACTTGTGAATAAAGAAATTGTATCTGACGTTATTCAAGGTGGAGGTGCAGCAGACCACCGACTTTCTCTTAGATGGGACCTTGATTTGGAGGAGTCAGGTTTTTTGGTGGGAAAACTTTCCTTTTTTGTAAGAAATGGGTGGACAGGGCTCTTTTTCTCAGGGAAAACGCCTACCCTTGAAGAAGCGGCTTCTGTTCTATCTAGCTGCACTGGGTTACAACTTGATAGTAGTAAAGGAGAAATCAAGCAGCTTAAATATGGTTTTGAGATACGGTTCCCCGTACGAATGCTTGGAGCCATTACGGGTTCTGAAGGTCACCAGATGCTCGTAAAACTTCCTGTTTTTGTCCCGGCATGTTTGCGAGAACTTTCTTCGGTACGTCCGCCGTATTCACTACGTTTTCCTTTTGCTGTCGAGGCTGAATATGAGCTGAGTTTGCCATCATCAATGAATGTACTCACACTTCCAAGTACGTCTGATAGAGATATGGGTAAAGTAAAGTATTATGAAGATATGACATATAGAAAGAAAAAACATGTTATTCGTGGTAGCGCCAGAGTTGTTGTCTCTTCTGATCGTATAGACGGGGCGTTAGCTTCAGCACTGAACGAGTCTCTTCGTCGTTTTGCTGATTTTAATGCCAAGACATTGGCCCTGCGCGCCAAATAAGATTTTTAGAGATTTCCGGAGGTGTAAGAATGGCTGATGTACTCGTAACTCTTCGCCAACTTCTTAATGATTCCATACGATCAATGGCGGAGGAGCAAAACATTCAACTTGAAAATCTTCCTGACTTTGTAATAGAGAAGCCAAAAAATGAAGATCATGGTGACTGGGCAACAAACGCAGCTATGCAATTGGCTCGCATATTTCACAATAGCCCGAGAAAATTGGCAGAACAAATAGTAGATCGTCTTGCTGATTGCGATTATTTTACTTCTGTTGAAATTGCCGGACCGGGGTTTATTAACTTCAGGTTGTCTCAGAAATGGATGGGCGAGGTCTTAGAAGAAATACTTACGCTTAAAGATCAATACGGTCGTCAGAATGTGGGGCAGGGCGAAAAAGTTCAGGTTGAGTTTGTAAGTGCAAATCCTACAGGACCTCTTCATGTGGGACATGGACGGGGTGCCGCTGTTGGTGACATTATCGCTAAGATAATGGATTTTGCAGGGTGGAATGTTCAGAAAGAGTACTACATCAATGATGCCGGCTTGCAGATGAAAATATTGGGCACATCTACTCAATCACGTTACTTTGAACTTCTTGGTCATAAAGATCGCGCCCCATTCCCGGAAGATGCGTATAAAGGTGAATACATTTACGATTTAGCCCAAGAAATTATTGATAAGGAAGGCGATCGTTTTCTTTCCTTGCCTTTAGAAGAGAGCATGGAGTTTTTCCAAACTTATGCTGCAGGACATATTTTAGAGGGTATAAAAAAAGATCTTGCAGATTTCGGCGTTCATTTTGACGTATGGTTCTCCGAAAAGAGCCTTTATGAACGAAATTTGGTGCCGGAAGCCATGGATACTCTAAGGAAACATGGCTATGCTTACGAGCAGGACGGAGCGCTCTGGTTCAAAGCGACAGCCTTTGGGGATGAAAAAGATAGGGTTCTCATTCGCAATAATGGCGTGCCAACATATTTTGCATCAGATATTACGTACCATATGGAGAAGTTTGGCAGAGGTTTTGAACGAGTTATCGATATATGGGGAGCGGATCATCATGGGTATGTTCCCCGTATGAAAGCGGGAGTAGAAGCCTTAGGGAAGGATAGGGAGAGTTTAGAGGTCGTTCTGATTCAGTTCGTCAACCTTTTGCGAGGTGGCGAACAGGTTGCAATGTCAACTCGTTCTGGGCAATTCGTAACGTTAAGAGACGTTATCAATGAAGTAGGAGTTGATGCAACCCGCTACTTCTTCGTTATGCGCCGAAGTGACAGTCACCTTGATTTTGATCTTGAGCTGGCGAAGCAATCTTCCAATGAAAATCCCGTTTATTATGTTCAATATGCTCACGCTCGAATTTGCAGTGTTTTAAAAGAAGCTGAAAACCGTCAAATAAAGCTGTACGGACTTGAAGCTTTAAACACAGAACTTTTGACTTCCGATGAAGAGAAGAAGCTGGTGAACCGTTTATCCCTCTTCCCTCAGGAGGTTCGGAGAGCAGCTATAGATCGTGCTCCTCATGTTATTGTAAATTATGCCTATGATTTGGCGTCTGACTTCCATTCCTTCTATAACGCCAATCGTATTCTTGGGGAGCGCCCAGATGTTATGAATGTTCGGCTTTTACTTGTCTTAGCATCAAAATACGTTCTTTCTCGTTCTCTGAGCCTGCTTGGCTTAAACGCTCCAGAAAGGATGTAGACATTTGCCGCGGTTACGGTGGGTTCTTCTGGCTATTGTTTTATCTCTCATTGCGGCTATCATGGGAACTGCCTATATCGTGGAATTACGAGAGGTTCATCGCTTGTCTGCATTGGTAGATAAGCGAATGGCTCTTTTAATGCAGAAGAGCCAGATCATTCAGGAATACAAAGAAAAAATTGAATTTTATAAAACGCCGGAGGGAATGGCGCATTTAGCGAGAGACCAATATAATCTGGTTTTCCCCGGTGAGAAAATTTATAAAATTGTAGTAACGTCGGATGATATATTGCCCGAGAAGAAACAGTAGCGTATAATACACGGGCATGTGTCCCTGTCCCTTTATTAATAAAAGGGACCAATTAGACCAAAGGGAGGAGGTGAGTTGCGTGCGACCGTACGAATTGATGGTTCTTGTTAATGCCGACCTTGAAGATCCCAAAGAGGAGATTGCAAAGGTAGAAGAGGTCGTGCGAAACCTCGGTGGAGAGCTTTCGAAAACTGACATATGGGGAAAAAGAAAGCTAGCATATCCAGTTAACGAACACACCGATGGTTTTTATGCCGTTTTGACCTTCAAGCTCGTTTCAGACGAAGTAACTGAGCTTGAACGTTTACTGAGTCTTCGACAGAATGTATACCGGCATATGATCGTCCGTCTTGACGAAGAATAAGGAGGAGATCTTTTGGCCAGGGGATTCAATAAAGTCATACTCATGGGGAACTTGTCCCGAGACCCAGAAATACGATACACAGCTTCCAAGCAAGCAGTAGCGCGGTTGAATGTAGCCGTTGATCGCCAGTGGAAGGGGCGAAATGGTGAGATTCAAAACCAGGTCGACTTTATTCCTATCGTTGTATGGGGAAGCCAGGCTGAAAACTGCGAGCGGTATCTTAGAAAGGGTCGTCCTGTTCTTGTTGAGGGACGTCTCCAGGTACGGAGCTACGAAGACAAGTCTGGCGAACGCCGTTGGGTGACGGAAGTAGTTGCTTCTTCGGTTGTCTTCTTAGGTAGTGCCCCTCGAGATGACGATAACAAAGGAAACCACTCTAGTAGCGGAAGCGATGACTTTGGTAGCATCCGTGACAGAGGTTTCGATGGAGAAGAGTTCCCTCTGGATATCTCCGAAATGGGAGAGACTGATTCCGGAGATGATGAAGCAGATATTCCGTTTTAGGGAGGAGGAACATCAATGGCTGTAAGTGGTGGCGCTTCAAAGGGCGGAAACAGAGGTCCGAGAAGAGGCGGCAAGAGACGGCCAAAGGTTTGTTTTTACTGTGTCGACAAAATTGATCACGTTGACTATAAAGATGTAGAACGCCTGCGGAAGTACGTAAGTGAACGGGGCAAGATTATGCCAAGACGTGTTACCGGAAATTGCGCAAAGCATCAGCGTCAGCTGACAATAGCGATTAAAAGAGCTCGTTTTATGGCACTTCTGCCCTACGCCTTAGATTAAACGGCAAAATAGAGACTTTTCCAAGGGGGGTAGCTGCGGCTTCTCCCCTTGTTTTTTCGGCACAACTAGTGCATGAAAGGATGTTTGTGTGTGACACCGACGAGAAGCCTCGTAGAATCATCCCTTCTTGTAGGGTTGGCTGTGGTCCTTTTTTTGGCCGCACAGTTTCTACCGGTTGTGGGGATTGGTTTTTCCTTTCTTTGTCCGGCTCCTCTGGTGGTAATGGGTCTAAGACATGATTTTAAGAAAGCTCTGCTGGGTGTTGCTGTAGCGACAGGGCTTGTCATGATCTTCATGGGACCTCTGGGAGCACTCTTTTTCCTCCTTGGTTTTGGCGTATTGGGAGTAGGTCTTGGCCAATTGGCAAAGCGCCTTCATCGAGGAGTGGAAATCCTTCTCTATGGCATACTCCTTTCTCTGGGAAGTAAATTGCTTCTTATGGTGATAGCGAGTAAAGTTATGGGAGTAAATCCTTTTTCTGTTGATCCTGTAGAGATTGAGAGTATGTTGAATAAAGTATTTGCTTTTTATGCGGGAAAAGGGTTATCGCAAGAAACTATCGAATCGATGAAGCAGCAGATGATGATGACCTTGAAAATTATCCCTCTCGTTTTCCCGGCTTTGCTGACTCTTGCTGCATCAGTGGATTGCTATTTGAGTTATGTTATTAGCGGGGCAGTAATCCGACGTATCGGGAGTGGCACTCTTCCTCCGTTGCCTTCTTTTTCAAACTGGAGATTCCCCAAAAGCATTTTCTGGGCTCTTCTTGTCTCCATACTGTTTTCCATGTTAGGAATGCAACAAGGGGAAGCAAGTCTTATGTTTCGTATGGGAATGAATCTAAAACTTTTGATCAATATTCTTTTTTTACTCCAGGGACTGTCCGTCATCTGGTATTATTTTTCATTGAAGGGTTTGGGATCTTTTGTGAGATGGGTTGCTGTTATTTTAGTTCTCTTTGTTCCCTTCCTTTCAACAATTGCATTGATTCTTGGTGTATCTGATATGTGGTTTGATTTCAGGTCACGAATCAGGAGGTAATAGCAATGAAGGTGATCTTGAAAGAAGATGTTTCGAAACTTGGTCGTAAGGGAGACCTTGTTGAGGCCTCCGATGGATATGTTCGTAACTATCTTATCCCTCGAGGTTTAGCAGATGAAGCTACTCCTGCTAAAATAAAAGAGTGGCAGAAAGAAAAGAAGACTCAAGAGAAAAAGGAAGAAAAACTTTTGGCTGAAGCCGAAGAGAAATGCCGTTGGTTGCAGGGGAAAAGAATCGTTGTAAAGGCGAGTGCCGGCGATAGCGGAAAACTTTTTGGCAGTGTTACTAATGCTCATGTAGAAGAGGCATTAAAGAAACAACTGGATGTGTCTATTGACAAGAAAGATATCAAATTGGATGAGAACATCCGAAATACAGGAGAGTATTCCTTTACTGTAAAGCTCTATTCAGGAGTAGAAGCTCGTATGACAGTTAAAGTCGAGGCTGAATAGTTGTGACTGAGACCATTTATGACAGAGTGCCTCCAGCGAGTCCGGAGGCTGAGCGTGCTGTGTTGGGGGCTTGTCTCGTTGACAGAGAAGCCCTCAATACGGTAATAGAGATTTTAACTCCAGAAGATTTTTATGATTTGACTCATCGTGAAGCTTACGATGTGGTTTGTGACATGGCGCAGCGAAATAAGCCTGTCGACGCTTTGACATTCCTTGAAGAAATTAATCGTCGTGAACTTGATAAAAAAATTGGTGGGCAGCCCTTTATAGCAGGACTTGTCAATGGGGTTACGACGACGGCTAATGCGGAATATTATGCTCTTATTGTTAAAGATAAGGCAATACATCGGCGTCTTATTTCTGCGGGTAATAAGATCGTGCGTCTTGGTTATTCTGAGGAATTGGAAGTAGACGAGATCCTTGAAGAATCTGAAAAAGCAGTTTTTGAAATTGCTCAAAAGAGGAATAGAACGAATTTCAGACCAATATCTGATGTTTTAGGCAAGACATTCCAGATTATTGAAGAGCAATATCGTAAGTCAGATCAGGACGTAACAGGTTTCTGCACTGGTTTTTATCAGTTTGACAGAATAACGGGAGGATTCCAGCCGGGAAGTTTGAATATTATTGCGGCTCGTCCGTCTATGGGTAAGACAGCCTTGGCTTTGAACATGGCGCAGTATGGCGGTGTCGATCGTCACGATCCTGTATTGATCTTCAGCCTTGAAATGAGTGCTGAACAGCTTGTTCAGAGAATGCTTGGTTCTGAAGCCAAGGTCAATATTCACGATATACGTAACGGGTCGTTTGCAGAAAATGATTGGGATAAACTGGCAGATGCTGCTGGACGGCTATCTCAAGCTCCCATCTTTATTGACGATAGTTCAATGCTCTCTACTCTTGAATTTAGAGCCAGAGCGCGACGTTTTAAATCCCGTTTTGAAAATTTGGGACTTATCGTTGTCGACTACTTGCAGCTTATGAGTTTCGCAAGGCGAATTGATAGTAAACAGCAGGAAGTTGCTGAAATATCACGAGCTTTAAAAGGAGTGGCACGAGAGCTTGATGTCCCAGTTGTTGCCCTTTCTCAGCTTTCACGAGCTGTTGAGCAACGAAACGATAAAATGCCTCAATTGTCAGATCTTCGAGATAGTGGAGCAATAGAACAGGATGCAGACTTGGTTATGCTTTTATATCGTCCCGGTTATTATGATACGGCAGCTGCTCCAGAAGAAGAAGATAATAGGGCTGTTATTCGTATAGCGAAGCATCGTAATGGACCTACAGGAGATGTCGATCTTGTCTTCTTGAGGGAATATACGAGGTTTGTAAATGCTGAAAGAGGATATATGTAAGGTCCTTCTTTCAGGGAGATTGACTATATATGGAGGAACGATATGGCAGGCATGATGAATTTTCTTCGAAATGAATCATTGCTGCACGGGATGAAAAATGAGACGGCTAACGATCAAAAGCGGCGATTATGTGATTTGCCTATAGATCAGATACGACCGAATCCCCTTCAGCCGCGGCAATATTTCGATGAAGATGATCTGCAAGAACTAGCTACGTCTATTGCAGAACTCGGAGTAATACAGCCTGTGGTCGTTTGCCAGGTAGAGAATGGTTATGAACTCATAGTGGGGGAGCGACGTCTTCGAGCCGCTAAACGAGCCGGACTTTCTGTAATCCCGGCAATCATAACGGAAGTAACGCCGACAGACCAACAGGTTATTGCTCTCGTAGAAAATATTCATAGAAGTAATCTTTCTTCAATAGAAGAAGCTCGATGTCTACAGGATATCTTGCAACGTACAGGCTGGAACCAATCGTATCTTGCACAGCGCCTTGGACGTTCTCAGTCTGCTATTGCAAATAAACTTCGTCTTCTTAAATTAGAAGATGATGTGCAGACTATGGTTCTTGAGGGAGAGTTGGGGGAACGTCAAGCGAGAGCTCTCGTTGCTCTTGAAGGAGACGTTCAAAAAGAATGGGCACAGCGTATCGTCGATGAAAAAATTCCTGCAAAAGATGTAGAAAAGCTTGTTCGTCAGGAATCGTCTAAAACAGATATGCTTAAAAGTAATAGAACAACTCAGGGAAAGAAACAGAAGGGATTAAGTTTTGCCGGACCAGAAGGGCCGACAGGAGAGCTTCTTAAAGATTTGGCTTTATTGGTGGAGCAAAGCCGCCGGCGAGGAATTCCTGTTGTCTGGAAAGTTAAGGAGCTCGCTCAGCGGCAGCTTATTGTTGAAATAGCTGTAGATTTGAAAGAACAAATTGTGAATGATGAAGAAAAGGCTTTGTCCCATGAAAGCAAGTAACAATATTGAATCGTTTTTTGCATCTCAAAGCCCCTCATTTTTAATGGAGGGCTTTTTATTTTGTTGTTTTGGAATGGTTCTAATCTTTCCCAATATGATCTTTTCAGGTGATTATTGGTATCAGACGTTACATTTGATGAAATGGTTTTTTGCTTTTGTCCCCATAGCTATGATGGTTATGGTTTTATGGATCTATTCATTTCGGAGTCATATTTCTTTTACAATAGATTTTTTTTCGATATTATGGTTTATTTTTCTACTCTATATGGCGATGCAAACAGTCTTCATTGAAATATCTTCCATCCCTTCTTTTATAAGGGGCTATGTTTTTTTTGCTAGCCTCTTTGCTCTTTATTGCTTAACTCTAAACTTTTTTAAGGAAACGATGCTCTCTTTTATATTATGGGGGAGTAGTATCGCTGGCGTTCTCAGTGTCTTTTTTGCTGAGTTGCAGTTGCTTGGAATAAATGGGGTTTTCCCCTTTATTCTCAACACTCCTGGACACTATATTGCCAATACTGGGCAGCAGAATATGTTCGGCATATGGCTTGCTCTATGTGCTCTCAATACCATGTTTCTTTACATAAAGAAAAAATCTTTTAACTCAGGAATCATTGCCCTTTTCTTGTTAGCAATTATCGAATGGGGTCTTTGGAATACAACGAGTCGTTCTGCTATTTTCGGAATGGCAGCGGGGATTTTTTTCATGTTGATTATGGCTCTTCGGACGCAGACGAAAGAGACACTCAAAAGGACTTTTGCTGTAGTTTTTATTTTCCTCCTCGTCATGGCTGGAATTGTGGAAATTAACAAGGGGCGCATAGGAACGCTGAAGGATAAATTTAAAGATATCCTTGACCATCCTACGTCTGTAGCCAAGCGAGATAGCATTTGGCTCACGTCATGGACCATGTTTCGCTCAACCCCCGTTTCAGGAGTAGGCCTTGGCCAATACAAATGGCACTATCTTGAAGCCCAAAGAGAAATGAGGCATTTGCGTCCGGAAAAAACATGGCAATTTACGTACTGGGCGCACAATGAATATCTGCAATGGATATGCGAAACAGGCGTTATTGGGGGAGGCTGGCTTCTTCTTTTAGCAAGTTGGTGGTTATGGAATTTCACAAGACTTTTATTGAGAAAACGATCCCTCTCTTATGAGGCGTTCTGGGGAATATCTATTTTGGCGCTTATATTAGGAACAGCTCTGTGGACGCGGCCTTTCCATCGTATCGAGGATGCAGTGTGGATATCTGTTGCTTTCGGAGTTGCCAATAGGGAAATTTTCCTTTTTCAGCCTCTTCTTTCCTTCTCTGAAAAGGGACAAAAAATTTTATTTACCTTCGCGGGAATGTGTGTATTGTCGGCGCTCCTCTTTTTCGGACATGGCCTTTATGGCGATCGTCTCGTCAGTCTTTCTCTTGATAGCGAGAGTGCTGAAAACAAAAAAAATTATCTGGAAAAAGCCGCAACATCCCTTATGGTGCAAGATATAGCAGAAAAAAAATTAGCTTACTATTATTTGAACTTAGGTGAGAATCATGAAAATCCCGAATTAGTTGCTATTGGTCTCAATCGCCTTTACAACGTTTTTAAGCAACAACCTCACAGTAGGGAGCTTTCAGTTCTTCTCGATTGGGGGAAAAAGCTAGAAAACAAAACTCTAATTCAGGAAATGTCATCTTTTATTCAGTAAACACTATGGGGCAGAGAAAATATTTTCTCTGCCCCATAGTATTATTAATCGTTTTATGGAATGTACAGTAAATCCCTATATGTAGGATAGGGCCATACGCTAGCTGCCGTAATGGATTCAGCTGCGTCACACATGCCTCGAATAGCTTCATAGAGAGGCAATCCTTCTTCTGTGAGAACCTGAGCCTGTTTCTCAAGCGGCATTTCTTGAATAGACTGACGCAAATTGTCCAGACGTTCGATAGATGTTAGAAGCCCGCTCTTAAGTGATCCTAGGCGTTCTACGAATTTAAACCATGGCTGTGTATCGATAGCTCCCTTTCCTTCAAAAGAAGAGAGGGATTGTCCTTCTAGAACAATTTGTTTCGTCAAAGCTGGTAAAATACCTTCCCAGACCATGGAGTGAAGAATGCCCATCTCGATTTCAACAGTTTTTACGTATTGCTCAAGTCGTATTTCATAATATGCAGATGTCTCTCTATCTGTCATAACATGTAAATCAGACAAAAGCTGGCGATGCTCAGGAACAAGATAGAGGGCAAGAGCTTCCGGGGTACTGTTTGCAATAGTCAAGCCCCGTCTTTTTGCTTCATCGTGCCATTCCTGACTATATGCGTTTCCTTCGAAGCGAACATTTTTACTTTCCTGAGCTGCGTAACGAATAGCTTCAAGGGCTGCATCTACAACGTCCCCACCGCCAAGTCGGGACTCTATCATTGAGCATATCTGATCTAATCCCCACGCCCAGATACTCAAGATCATGGTAAGAGGTCCGGCTATGGATTGAGATGCACCAGGTGCACGGAATTCAAACTTGTTACCTGTGAAGGCTAATGGAGCAGTTCTGTTTCTATCTGTATTATCTACGCTGACTTCTGGTAGACGTGTTAGGCCGAGATCGATGAGACTCTTCCCGGGGAAAGATTCGGGAAGTCCTTGCTCGATTCTCTCAAGAATAGCAGATAGCGTATCTCCCAGATAGACACTCATAATTGCAGGAGGAGCTTCATTTCCTCCAAGTCGGTGCATATTCCCTGGAGATGCAATGGAGGCGCGAAGAAGGGGGCTATACTTTGAAAGCCCAAGGAGCAGCGCTGATAGGAACGTCAAAAACTGAATGTTCTTTCTCTGGTTTGATGAAGGTTTCAATACATTCTTACCTTCACTATCCTGTATTGAGAAGTTAATGTGTTTTCCACTTCCGTTGAGACTGGCAAAAGGCTTTTCGTGAAGCAAAAGCATGAGATCGTGGCGACGAGCCATTTTGCGCATAGTTTCCATAATAAGCTGGTTCTGATCGCATGCCAGGTTGGCTTCAGCGAACTGTGGTGCAAATTCGAACTGGCAGGGGGCAACCTCATTATGTCGAGTTGTAATGACAACACCCAGCCGATACAGATCTCGTTCGACATCTTCCATATATGCAAGAACTCGTGGAGGAATGGCGCCAAAATAGTGATCTTCCATCTGTTGTCCTTTAGGAGGCTGACAACCAATAATAGTACGTCCGCAGAATTGAAGATCGGGACGTTTACGTGCACCAGCTCCGTCGACAAGGAAAAATTCCTGCTCAGCTCCTACTGTTACCTTAGCCCAACGGACACCGCGGTTTCCAAAGAGTTTTAAAAGACGAAGGGCTCGGCTTTCCACGGCATCGAGCGATTTCATCAGAGGTGTTTTGAGGTCTAATGGAGTTCCGTCGTAGGAGATGAAGACAGATGGAATACAGAGAGTACCTCCCTTTCGGCTCGTAACAATAAAAGCAGGACTTGTTGGGTCCCATGCACTATATCCGCGTGCTTCAAAAGTAGAGCGAATGCCACCTGATGGGAAAGAAGAGGCGTCTGGCTCACTTTGTACCAGTTCTTTTCCTTTAAAAGACTCCATGGGCAGTCCGTTTTCGTCGGCAGTGAGGAACGCCATATGCTTTTCTGCCGTAAGTTCTGTTCGAGGATGAAACCAATGTGTGTAATGAGTAGCCCCTTTTGAAAGAGCCCATTCTTTCATTGCGGCTGCTACCATATCGGCAATACTTGCGTCAAGTTTCTGACCGCCTTCAATAGAAGCAATGAGAGCATCGTATACATCTCTCGGTAGTCGTTCTCGCATAGCTCGTCGATCGAAAACATACATGCCGAAAATATCACGTGGTTTATCGTACGCCATCTTAATCTCCTCTCCCTTTCTAATGTGGATATAGAATAAAAAACGATGCTGTTTTATAGCACTTAAAAAATAAAGAGTCAATAGCTTTTTGCAAATTTAATGTTATAAGTATGGGTTTAATGTGCAAATTGCATTTAAAAAGTTGTTTTATGCACATTCAATTCTAAAGCGAAGCATTTTTTATGCAGTTTTGCATGTATATGTATTTGGGGATGACAAAATATATCAAAACTGGGTATTTCGTCTCTTTTCTTGTGAGATGCAACAAATGCGAAGTCTTGTAAATATAGTGTAAAATCAAAATAACGTCACTTTTATAGAGAGAGGAGCGAATGGCTCAATGCTTCTTAAGAAAGAGTTTATTTTCGATGCGGCTCATAATCTTGTGCACTATAAGGGGAAATGCGAAAACCTTCATGGGCATACCTACCGCATGGTTATTGTTATAGAAGGAACTCCAGATCATGAGGGAATGGTCGTTGATTTTTGCGAAGTCTCTTCAATAGTAAAGGAAAAAGTTGTTTCTCGTCTTGACCATGCTTATATTAACGATATTATTCCTCAGCCTTCAGCGGAAAATATTGCTGTCTGGGTCTGGAAAGAGATAGAACAGTTTTTCAAACGTCCACATTGTCATCTCTACGCTGTAGAAATTTGGGAAACCGCAACCAGCGGAGTTATTGTCAGAAAGGAAGACATCTATGCGTGATGTTCAAAACGAGAGAGATTCAAGAAAGGTTGCCATTGACCTCGTAGGGGTACGAAATGTTTCTTATCCTATAGTTGTTCTTGACAGAGAACAGAACGAACAGCAGACTGTAGCTCAGATTTCGATGGCGGTCTCCCTGCCTCATCACTACAGGGGAACACACATGAGTCGTTTTATCGAAGTGCTTGAAGAGATACAAGGCAAAATTACCTTATCCCGAATGGAGCAAATTACAGAACACCTTCGCCAGGTTCTGGAAGCCGATCGGGCGGAGATAACCTTTCAATTTCCCTATTTTATCCGCCGTTATGCTCCTGTAACAAAAATTCCGAGCTATTCCCGATATGATGTTACTTTTTGGACTCAAAAAGAGGAAAACTTCGACCTGATAACTACTGTTTCGGTGCCAGTTCAAACGTTATGTCCATGTTCAAAGGAAATTTCGGATGTTGGAGCTCATAATCAAAGAGCTCGGATAGATATTTCTGTCCGTATGAAAAATTTCGTATGGATAGAGGAACTTGTAGAAATAGCTGAGCGATGTGGTTCTGCACCTCTTTACACATTATTGAAACGGGAAGATGAAAAATATGTTACTGAACAAGCGTATAATAACGCTAAATTTGTGGAGGATGTTTTACGTGATACAGCGTTGGAACTCGACACGGAAGAACGCATTTCATGGTACAGAGTGCGAGTTGTAAGCTCAGAAAGTATACATAATCACGATGCTTTCGCGGAATTAGAGCGGCACGTATCTTCTTAGGGGGGATAGTATGAACATACTCTTTGGTGGCAAGGCTTTTTTACGTTTATGGGATGTGCTTTCTCCGGCTTTCCAAGAGCATTCTTTAGATGTTGCCGAAGACGAAGAGATACCTTCCAAACTCCCATGGGCAGATATTTTTGTTATACGCCCCATGACTATAGATAAGGATATTCTCAAGTATGGAGCAAAACTTAAATTGGTTCAGCAGTGGGGTGTTGGTGTAGAGGGGTTAAACGTTGAAGATTGTACTGAAGCAGGCGTTTATGCATGTAATATTCCTTCGCGGGGAACAGGTAATGCAGAAGGTGTTGCAGAGATAGCCATTCTTCATATGATGCTGCTGGCAAGACGATATCACAGGGCGAAAGAAAAACTTCAGGAAGGCAAGGTGTTCACACCTCCGGGAGTCACTCTTTGGGGAAAACGAGCTTGTGTCATCGGACTTGGAAACTTGGGGCACTGTGTTGTTGAGCGGTTAAAAGGCCTTGGAATGAGCGTTACTGGGGTTAATAGAACGTACCGGGAAGAATTTTCCCAATGGGGAGTTGATACCTTTTATTCCCTGGCTGAAATGGAAAAAGCATTGGCAGGTTGCCGCTTTGTAATTTTGGCGTTGGCTTTGACTCCAGAGACATATCATTCAATAGCAGAACCTTTCTTTCAGTCGATGGATAGGGACGCTTTCTTTATTAATGTGGCTCGCGGGGATATTGTTGTGCGTGAAGCCTTTGATAAAGCTCTTCAAAACAAATGGATTGCAGGCGCAGGTTTCGACGTTTTTTGGAAAGAGCCGCCTGAAATTACTGACCCTATATTGAATCACCCTCTTGTAACGACAACCCCTCATATTGGAGGGGTCACTGATGCTTCTTTGAATGGTGCTATTGACTTTATTGTAAAAAATGTTCAGAGGGTGGCCCTTGGAGAAGAGCCCTATTCTTGCTTGAATAGCAGGGATCTTCAAAGAAAGAAGACACTCTAATCGATGGACTTTAAAGAAAAAAGGAAAAAACTTCTTTATGGAGTTATTGTTTTATGTTTTATAACGGCAGCTATTTGGATTTATGGTCTTTGGTGGCGTTATTACGAAGTGACTCATCCTCGTATTGCACAGGCTATTCCTCATTCGTATGAGGAGCAGGTTCCTCTGTATGGTGTTCTTTTATGGGACGAAGTTGTAGTGACTTCTCCCCTCAAGGGAACACTTTCATATGCTGTTTCAGGGCATGGAGGGAGAGTCAGCAAAGGGGATGTCATTGCGACTGTAACAGCCTCCGCACGCCAACAATTACGGGCCCCTCAGACAGGTTATTTTATTCCGGGCCTTGATGGTGTGGAAGGTGGGTTGAGCTACTCTTCCCTTTGGGGGGGAGAGGAAAAATTTCCTGACCTTCCATCGCTGAGGTATTTTCCTGGAAATCATAAAGTCAACAAGGGAGACGCTATCGGTAAAATTATTCCGATGCCTCAACAGCTGCGTATTGTAGGTTATGCCGATTTAACTCCGGCCCTTGAAAAACAACTGGCACGAGGAGTACTTTTGGTGCGCAGAGGGCCCAAAGAATCATTGTACGAAGCGGGAATACGCGTAGTTCGTAAAATGGGGTATAGAACAAAATTGTATCTCTCATTGCCCTTTTTTCCTGTTAATATTGTGAAAAATCGTTCTGTATCGTATCTTATTTCTACGGAAGAACGTGTAGGCGTTTCAGTTCCTCAATCGGCGGTTATCTTGCGAGGCGGGAAACTTGGGGTTTTCCTTGTAGAAGGAAACTATGCCTGTTTTAAAGAAATCAATGGTATTCCCCTGTCTGATCATCTTTTTTTCGTGACAAGCGGACTGCAACCAGGAAATATTGTTATACTCAAAGCAGATCATGCCAGGGAGGGTCGAGTTGAGCTATGGTAAACGTTAATATTTGTGAAAATGTAGAAAGAATTCGTGGCTTGATTGCAGAAAGTGCAAAGAAGAGCGGGCGCAAAAAAGAAGAGATTCAACTTATTGCTGTGACTAAAAATCACAAAGTAGAAGAAATGGTTAAGGCCATACAGGAAGCGGGCGTTACGAACATTGGTGAAAACCGAGTGCAGGAAGCCCAGACCAAGCGGGCAAGCTGGCCGGAAAATGTAAATGCTGAATGGCATCTTATAGGACACTTGCAGAGAAACAAAGCAAGAAAAGCTCTTGAAATTTTTAATGTTATTCAATCTTTAGATTCTATTGCTCTTGCAGAACGACTTGAACGTATTTGTGTGGAAATGAAGCGTACAGTTCGTGTTTTGCTTGAGGTCAATACCTCGGGAGAAAGTGCCAAACATGGAGTTGCTCCCGATGATGTCTATTCTCTTTTCGATTATGTTATGGGAGAGTGTCCATCTCTAACAGTTCAAGGTCTTATGACTGTAGGTCCTCTCACGGAAGAAGAAAGCGAAGTTAGAGAGGCTTTCGCTCTACTCAGAAGCTTGAAAGAAAATTTAAGCTCATCAAGGGACGTTTCGCTTCCAGAACTTTCTATGGGGATGAGCGGCGATTTTCAGTGGGCTATCGAAGAGGGAAGTACCATGGTCCGGATCGGGACGGCGATATTTGGTCCTCGATCGTATTAACCGCTCTTATATTATAGGAGGTGGTTCAATGTTCGAGCGCCTTATGGCGATGTTGGGGCTTGCCGAATATAACTACGATGACGTTAATGGTGAAGATGAAACGGAATTAGAAACAACTTACGGCGAAGAAGATGTTGAAGAACGCCAGAAACGTATCTTAAAATCTCCACCGACACAGGCTCAGATTATTATTTGTCGTGGAGAACTTTGTCTTGATCGTAGAGAAGAACTTGGGGAAGCCCTGCATAAGGGTCTTAATGTTATTGTTGATTTGCGGAATATGGATCGTGACGTAGGGCAAAGTGTACTTGATTTTTTGTGTGGAGTTGCTTTCGCTATGCGAGGAGATGTAGTTCGTGTCTCTCCAGGAGTATTCATGGCATCTCATCGCAAGGGTATAGTGGAAGAATGGAAGGAGGAACATCGTGCCTGATCTTATCACGGCGCTTGATATTGAAAGTAAAACCTTTTCCAGGGCTATCAGAGGGTATGACCCCGATCAGGTTGACGAATTCCTTGATCATTTAGCAGAGACGTTACGTCTTATGGGGCAGCAGTTCTCAGACCTGGAACGGGAAAAAATGCGTTTGGAAGAGCAATTGAAGGAATATAACAATCTTAAGGATACATTGCAGGAAACACTTCTCATGGCTCAAAAAAGTGCAGAAGCGAAAAATGATGCGGCAAAGCAGGAAGCTGATGCTATTATTTCTGAGGCCCGGGCCAAGGGAGAGAGAATTGTTTTTGAGGCGATGAACGAGCGAGACCGTCATCGACGTGATGCGGCCAGGTTTTCTGACATGAAACGCGTCTTTAAGAGTGATATGGCAGCTTTGTTGACCAAGTTCTCTTCCTTAATCGATTCTATTGAAGACGATGTTGACGTTACTCAGGAAATTACTGTAGTTGAGGAGCATCAGGCGGAGTGACCGAACTTGAAGTACATCAGCAACCGATTCGCTACATAAAAGGGGTAGGGGCAGTTCGAGAAAAACTGTTGAATCGTCTAGAGATAGAGACGGTGGAAGATCTTCTTCTTTTTTTCCCCCGTCGTTACGAAGATCGGAGGGGATTAACCCCCCTTGCCGATGTAAAGCCGGATACAACAGTTTCTCTTCTCGTTCGTGTTGTTGCTTTGGAAAAACGCCAGACCTCAAGAAAAGGCTTCATGATTATCCAAGCTCTTCTTACTGATGGACACGATTTCATACGGGCTGTCTGGTTCAATCGGAAGGGACTTGAACGCCTTCTCACTCCAGGGAAGGAAGTTGCATTATATGGTGCAGTTGAATGGCGATACGGGCAACTGCAAATTACGAGTCCTGAATTTGAAATCATAGAGGAAGGGGAACATCCGGATTCCATTGGACATATTGTGCCGGTTTATCCACTTACTGCCGGATTGCAACAACGCTGGTTTCGCAATGTAGTTCGTTTTTGTCTTGAAAATTATAAAATAACGTCGGACCCTCTTCCAACATCTATTTGCTTGAAATATGAATTTCCGACGTTCTTCGAAGCTGTTCGTGAAATGCACTATCCACAAGGCAGAAAGAGCTGGAAGAAAGCGCGGGATCGTCTTGCTTTTCAAGAGCTATTCGTTCTGCAGACAGGAATGGCTCTCCGACGGGGTAAGCGTTCGCATTTTGCAGAAAAAGCGCCAATATTACCTGTAGATGGCCCGTTGCGGAAAAAGTTTTTAGATGAGGTCTTCCCTTACGCCTTGACTGAAGCGCAAAAGCGAGTCTCTTTCGAAATAAGTTCAGATTTGGAACAGAGCATTCCCATGCACCGTCTGCTTCAGGGGGATGTGGGCTCGGGAAAGACGGCTATTGCTGTTTTAGCCCTCATTCAAGCTGTGGAAGCTGGGTTTCAAGGAGCATTTATGGCTCCTACAGAAATTTTAGCCCAACAACATTACTATCGATTGAAATCCTTATTTAAACATTTGGGAATTTCTGTAGTTTTGCTCGTTGGTTCTTTAAAAAACAGCGTGAGGGATGATACACTGCACAAAATAGAAAGCGGCGAAGCACAGGTGGTTGTCGGGACCCACGCATTATTCTCAGATCCTGTTCTTTTCTTGAAACTGGGTTTGGCGGTTATAGATGAACAGCATCGATTTGGAGTGCTTCAAAAAAATGCACTGCGTTCCAAGGGAAGCAATGAGGGCATGGTTCCTCACGTGTTGGTGATGACGGCAACGCCCATTCCCAGAACACTTACGCTCTCTGTTTACGGAGATCTTTCTGTCTCTACAATAGATGAGATGCCTCCTGGGAGAACTGAGATTCATACTCGCTGGCTCAAGAAAAAAGAAGAGAGGCGATTGTGGACTTTCATTCGGGAGCGATGCTCGGAGAAAGAGAGAGTATATTGGGTGTGTCCTCTTATTGAAGAGAGTGAAGCCCTTTCAGTAACATCAGTTACGGAAAGATATGAATATTTGCAGGAACTATTTTCTGAACTGAGAGTGGGATTATTACATGGACAACTTCCAGCGAAGGAAAAAGAAAACGTGATGAATCATTTCGCCGCGGGGAAACTTGATATACTCGTATCGACTACTGTTATAGAAGTTGGAGTTGATGTTCCTGAGGCGACGGTCATGATTATCGAAGATGCGGATCGTTTTGGTCTTTCGCAACTTCATCAACTTCGTGGTCGAGTGGGAAGAGGAAAAAAACAGGGGTATTGCGTTCTTTTAAGTAATCCATCAACAAAGGAAGCTGTGGAACGGCTAAAAGTTATGTGTGCGACAACTGACGGATTTAAAATAGCGGAAGCAGATTTGAAACTTCGCGGTCCAGGAGAAGTTTGTGGCATCAGACAGCATGGAATTACAGATTTTCGTGTGGCTGATTTATTGAAAGATCGTTCTCTCTTGGAATTGGCCCGAAAAGATGCGTCTGATCTGATCGAAAAGGATTCACGACTTGAAAAAGAACCGGAACTTTTGAACTACGTGTTAAGAACAGTTGGACGAAACCTGGATTTGGTGGGAATTGCATGAATGAAGAATATTTTGAAAACTATCTTCAGCGTTTGTTGACCCGTGGAGCCTATACGTGTTGGCAAATTCAGGATAAACTCATAAAGAAGGGTGCAGCTGAAGAAGTAGCACATACATTGGTAGAAAAATATACAGAATTGGGCTTTCTAGATGATGAAGCCTATAGTATTCTTTATGTAGCATCTCATGTGGGGTGGGGTGACCGAAAGTTACGGGACGAGCTGAGACGACGAAAAGTGAGTCCTACGATAATTCAAAAGGTGCTCGAGGAAGCGGAAACAGACGAAGTACATCGTGCGTGTGTCTTGGCACAGGAGTGGAAGCGGCATGATGTTGATTCTCGAAAAATATGGGGACGATTGATACGTCGTGGATTTTCTGCCAGTTCCTGCAAGATTGCTTTGGAAAGGACTTGTGAGCCTTTCCGTTGATCTGTAAAATAGAATCCTCAGCACTACGTGTGCGGTCTTAAAATGTTACTGATCAGCACCTTGATAATAAAATGAGGAGTGATAGGCCAATTATGCAAATGATGACTGCTATTATAGGAATAGCTGCTGGCCTTGCTGCTGGAGTTGCAGCAGGGTTCATGCTTTCAAAGACTATTGGAGCCAAACATCTTGAAAATGCCAAATTACGAGCAGAAACAATTCTTAAAGAGGCTCTTCAAGAGGGGGAACAGCGTAAACGGGAGAAGTTGGCGGAGGCTCGCGAAGAAGCGTATAAACTTCGTCAGGAAGTTGAACGGGAAAGTAAGGAGCGTCGCTTGGAACTTCAAAGAGCAGAACGACGCCTTGAGCAAAAAGAAGAAAATCTTGATAAAAAGATGGACCGGATTGGTCACAAAGAGGAAGAACTTCGTCAACGTAAAGACGATATAGAGAAACAGTCTGCCGAGGTAGAGCTTGTTCGACAGGAACAGGTTAAACGCCTTGAAGAGATTGCTCAAATGTCGAGAGAAGAGGCCCGTCAGATTCTTCTTAAAGAGACAGAAGACGATATGCAGCATGATTTGGGCATGCTTATGAAAGATTTAGAGGAACGAACGCGGCGAGAAGCGGAGAAAAAGGGGAAAGAAGTTCTTGCGACGGCTATCCAACGTTGTGCTGTTGAACAGACATCGGAAGTCGCCGTGAGTGTCGTGCCTCTGCCTTCTGATGAAATGAAGGGACGTATTATTGGCCGTGAAGGACGAAATATTCGTTCCTTTGAAACCTTGACAGGCGTAGATCTTATTGTTGATGACACGCCAGAAGCTGTGACTTTGAGCAGTTTTGATCCTGTACGAAGAGAGGTTGCACGTCTTTCTCTCGAAAGACTTGTTGCCGATGGAAGGATTCATCCTGCCCGGATCGAAGAACTGGTGGAAAAGGCAACAAAAGATGTTGATGAGCAGATACTTGAAGCTGGAGAAACCGCCCTTTTGGAAACAGGCGTTAAAAATATGCACGATGAGCTTATTCGCCTTATAGGTCAATTGCGATATCGATATAGCTACGGACAAAATGCCTTACAGCATAGCCTTGAAGTATCACACTTATCGGGTATTATCGCTGCTGAATTGGGTGTTGATGAGGAGTTGGCCAGACGAGCCGGTTTGTTGCATGATATAGGGAAGGCTGTGGACCATCAGATAGAGGGGCCTCACGCCCTTATCGGAGCAGACTTGGCGAAACGGTATGGCGAATCTCCAGAAATCATAAATGCTATCGCGGCACATCATGAAGATGTAGAGCAGCAGTCGGTGTTTGACGTTATTGTTGCTGCTGCAGATGCTGTGAGCGCATCTCGTCCGGGAGCTAGAAGAGAAAGCCTTGACGCATATATACGCAGACTCGAAAAGCTGGAGGAAGTAGCGAAATCTTTCAAGGGAGTAAGTAAAGCATTCGCTATACAGGCTGGACGTGAAGTTCGCGTTGTGGTCTCTCCCAATGTGACGGATGAAGGCGTTGTTTATAAAATAGCCTATGATATCGCCCGTAAGATCGAAGAAGAGATGAAATATCCAGGCCAGATCAAAGTCACGGTAACACGTGAGGTTCGGGCAACAGAATATGCGAAGTAGGCATTTGCGATGATGAGAATACTTTTCGTTGGAGATATAGTGGGGCGACCGGGTCGAAAAACTTTTTTGACCCAGTTGCCTCTTCTTAAGAAAGAATTTTCGAAGATTGATTTTGTCATTGTTAATGGTGAAAATGCTGCTGCTGGAAAGGGCTTGACGGAGAAAATCAAAGACGAGTTCTTTGATGCAGGAGTAGATGGTATTACATCAGGAAATCATATTTGGGATAGGTCTGATTTTTACACAGTTTTAGACGAAGAAACTCGAATAGTGCGGCCTGCTAACTATCCGCCAGGGTGTCCTGGAATAGGAGTGACTGTTCTTTCGAAACGAGGATTGAAGCTTGGCCTTATAAATTTGCAGGGTCGGGTTTTTATGCCTGATACTGATTGTCCTTTTCGTAAGGCTGATGAAA
The DNA here is from genome assembly GCF_055390565.1 of Aminobacterium thunnarium. Classification (NCBI taxonomy): domain Bacteria; kingdom Thermotogati; phylum Synergistota; class Synergistia; order Synergistales; family Aminobacteriaceae; genus Aminobacterium; species Aminobacterium thunnarium. The sequence continues at coordinate 1,453,082 of NZ_AP042412.1, read as the reverse complement.
TTTTAGAAGATTTTGCCGATGTTCCCACCCTAATTGATTTTCACGCAGAGGCAACATCTGAAAAGAGGGTTTTAGGTTTTTATCTTGATGGCAGAGTTTCAGCTTTTCTTGGAACCCATACTCACGTACAGACAGCTGACGAAGAAATTCTACCAAAAGGAACAGCATATATTTCTGATGTAGGAATGACAGGTGCGCATCACAGCGCTATTGGTATGACGTTAGAAAGTGTTTTGCCAAAATTCCTTACAGGTCTCCCCTCTCGATTTCAAGTGGCCAGCGACGATTTGCGTCTTAATGCTGTGCTTATTGATATCGACACAGAGACTAAAAAAGCTACACACATAGAAAGAATAGTACGAGTATTAGACGAAGAAAACTAATAAGATAATAAAAAAATTGATTAATAAAACAAAAGGGAGGAGCTTTCAAAAGCTCCTCCCTTTTGTAATCATGTAAATTTAATAATTTGTTGTCTTAGCAGATACGGGGCAACATTTCGCCTACTGGCATATCCACTACTCGCATACCACCAATTTTTGTCTGAAGAGCAACCATTCCCTTATGTTCTTCAGTGACACTGCCTATTATTGAGGCTTCTTGGCAAAGAGGGTTTTCCCGTAAAATATTCAATACCTTATCTGTGTCTTTCGGGTCAACTCCTATGGCTGCACATCCTTCACACGCCAAATAAAGCGGATCAAAACCTAAAATATCACAGACAGACTGCACTGATGAACGAATAGGAATGCCCTCTTCTGAGAGTGTTACTCCTAATTGTCGTCCTTCGGCCCATTCGCACATAACCGTACCCAGCCCCCCTCGGGTGCAGTCACGCATACAGCGTAACCCATCAATTTTGAGCAGTGGTTCCAATGCTGGCCAAAGAGGAGCACAATCACTTTTCAGGTCTTCCGGATTAAGATCAAAACGGCTTGCTCCTATTGCTGCACCGTGTCGTCCTATAGATGTGCTAACGATAATCGTATCGCCTGGCTGGAGAAGATTCATCCCCAACGGAGCAGGTGTAACTCTTTCTCCAACAGCGCATGTTGTTATGAAAAGACCTTCAACGTGTCCCTTGGGAACTACTTTAGTGTCCCCTGCTACAAGCTGAATGCCGAGTTTTTGGCATATCGAAGAGGCACTTTTCATATATCGTGTGAGTTCATCTATATGAAGACCTTCTTCTGCAACAACACTCATCGTTATAAATTGAGGTTTAACCCCACGAACGGCTAAGTCATTTGCACTTCCGCAGATTGCAAGCTCTCCAATATCCCCACCTGGAAAATCTCGAGGCGAAACAGTAAAGCTATCAATGGTTACACCAATCTTCTCCCAGATAAGAGCACAATCTTCAAGATCTGACGTAAGATTTTTTTTAGGAAAGACGGAAAGAATGACCTGTATAAGATCTTGAGTTAATCGTCCGCCACTTCCGTGGCCAAGTGTGACTTTTTCCAGGGAGATTCACCTCCTCTATTATATTTGTAGTATGCAGAGCAAGACCCTTCACTTGAGACCATACATGGTCCAACGGGAGTCATAGGTGTGCATCGTTTAGCGAAAAGAGGGCATTCCAATGGACGTATATGCCCTGCTAAAACATCACCACAACGGCATCCTGCAGGAGGAGGCGGTGATGTAAGTGTTATTTGAAACCGAAGAAGGGTATCAAACGATGAAAACTCTTCCTTAAGCATATATCCGGAGAGAGGAATTTCTCCCAAGCCTCTCCATCGAGCAGAGCAGGGTGTAAATACCCGGTCTATCATTGAAAGAGCTTTTTGATTGCCTTCTGGTCGGACAGCTCGTGGATAGAGAGAGTGTAAAACAGCCTGACCATTTGCATGTTGAAAGACAAGGTCAGCAATGGCCAAAAGAATATCCATTGGTTCGAATCCGGCAATAGCACAAGGAATTTTATATTTTTGGGCAATGAACCGATAGGCGTTGTGTCCGAGAATAACACTGACGTGACCAGGAAGAATAAAACCATCTATTTTCAGGTCTGGATCTTGAACTAATTGCTCCAAAACGGGAGGTGTTTGTTTGTGATAACTCAGAATAGAGAAATTTGAAATGTTCTTTTCGCGCGCTTCGAGAACGGTAGCTGCGGTTGCTGGAGCAGTTGTTTCAAAACCCACAGCCAAAAAAACAACTTCTCGTTCGGGGTTATTTTCTGCAATGGATAAAGCCTGAGCTGCGCTTGTTACCAGTCGAACATCCTTCCCCTCGCTTTTTCTCTCGGAGAGAGAGCTCTTGGTTCCAGGAACACGAAGCATATCTCCGTAGGTTGCTACTGTGATTTGTGGCATGTCAAGAATGTCTATGGCGCAATCGATCTCTCCTTGATCTGTCACACAGACGGGACATCCCGGTCCAGATACAAGAGATAACTCTTCAGGAAGAAGAGAGCGGATTCCTGAACGGAATATAGAGACTGTATGTGTTCCGCATACTTCCATAAAAGTTAATGGTTTTGAAATTCTCTGGCCGATGGCTTCTATTACATGTTGAGCTGTAAAAGAGGCCTTGAAGGGGTTGGATTTTTTATCGGACTTTTGCATGGCTCTGTTCGGCATATTGATAAATTTCATCCCAAAGGGCCCGCAACTCTATTGAATCGTCTTTTTCTAGTTTTTCAATAGCAAAACCCGCATGTACCAGAACGGTATCTCCTATTTCAACAGAGTCTAACAAGTCTGTACGAACTTCAACCTGAACGGAACCTGTGTTGGCTAACGCTTTGTTTTCACCTAAGAATTTTTCTATTGTGTGAGGAACAGCAAGACACATCTCGTCTATCACTCCTTCCGACATATAATTCTACTCTATATCATTTCTTATGCAATGGACAGAAAAAATAAAAGAATTTTTGATCATTTTATTTTCATTTAAGGGCTACAATTATTAACCTCTTGATGTATAATTGAAGTACATTATCGTATATCTTGAATAATGCCAATCTTGAGTATTTTCAAATTTAGTTGTTGAGTGTGGGGAGGTGGAAGAGGAAAAAATAGAGTGAGAGTCGAATGTTACAAAAGTTTTTAGTAGTCAGATGAAAAGGGGGGTTATATGGAAGATGAGTAACAATGGAGAGAGAGAACAGTGGGGAAGTAGAATAGGTTTTATTCTTGCGGCCGCTGGTTCAGCCGTTGGTTTGGGAAACATTTGGCGTTTCCCTTATATCACCGGCCAAAATGGTGGAGGAGCTTTTGTTCTTATTTATGTTGCACTTGTTTTTGTTATCGGCTTCTCCGTTATGCTTGCAGAGGTAGCCATTGGACGTCGCGCTCAGTTGAATGCTGTAGGGTCATTTAAAAAATTAAAAGGTGGAGCTTGGCCGATCGTTGGCTGGATGGGTGTCGCTGCAGGGTTTATTATTTTGTCTTATTACGGAGTTATTGGCGGTTGGACTATTAAATACTTTATTAGCTCATGGACAGGGCTCATGGAAGCAGGAGCTGCTGGCAAGGCTGGAGATGTATTTGGCGGTTTCGTAACAAATACGCCACAAGTTATTATGTTCCAAGCGCTTTTTATGATAGTAACTATTTGGGTTGTCTATCGTGGTATAGGCGAAGGAATTGAAAAGTATTGTAAAGTGTTGATGCCAGCGCTTTTTGTAATTCTTTTGATTCTTATTGTTCGTTCTGTGACTCTTGAAGGCGCAGGAAAAGGGCTTGAATTCTATCTTAAACCCGACATGTCGAAAATTACCGGAGATACTTTCTTGGCAGCGTTAGGTCAGGCTTTCTTCTCTCTTTCTCTTGGCATGGGATGTATGATTACGTATGGCAGCTATTTGACGAGAAATACGACAATACCAAGTGCTGTTGGTCAGATATGCTTTATCGACACAATGGTAGCCTTACTTGCTGGTCTCGTTATTTTCCCGGCAGTTTTTGCATTTGGTGTCGAAGCCGGAGCTGGCCCGGGGCTTACATTTGTTACGTTGCCATCTGTCTTTTCTCAGATGCCTGGTGGTCCCATTTGGTCATCACTATTCTTTTTGCTTCTCTTCATAGCGGCGCTAACGTCTGCTATTTCTTTGCTTGAAGTGGTTTCTGCTTACTTTATCGATGAAATGGGATGGGGACGACCCAAGGCTGCGTTGCTTATGGGACTGACAATTTTCCTGTTGGGTATTCCTTCTGCAATTTCTCTTGCAGGCAATTTGAAAGTTGCGGGAAAAGATTTCCTTGATGCGGCGGACTTTTTGGCTTCTAACGTGTTGTTACCTTTAGGTGGACTCTTCATTGCCCTTTTTGTTGGCTGGGTCTGGACAGAGACTGCGCGTAAAGAGGTTAGCAACGATGGCACATATCAATTTGGTCTGATGGATGTATGGATTTGGATATGTAGAACTGTTGCCCCAATAGCCATTGCTATCATTTTCTGGCAGGGGTTGAAATGGTAAAAGAGTAGTAAGGTAATAAAAGTGAAATCAGCAGCGGGTTTTGACAATAGCTGCTTAAAGTAAAGATAACAGGGGGGAGAATAATTCCCCCTGTATTTTGTATATTTATGTGAATAGGATGAAAGTTTCATTTTTCACAAGGGCCTTGACTATCATCACTTATAGTGTAGAATCATAACAGATTGCCGGAGGAAGGTCGCAAGAGAGTCCTTTTTACTATGGTAGAGGGGCGCCGAAGGGGCAATGTTTTTAGGTGTAGGAACCTTAAAATGGAAACTCTCAGGCACAAGGATTGCGACTGGACGGGTCTCTGGAAGAGTTAGCCGCTCTTTTCATAGAGCCAGATTGGGCTATGCGACAGAGATTGTCTTACCTATAGAATCGATATAGGAGGCAGTGTATATGGGTCGCAAGCTCCTCGTAACAAATAATAAAACTCTTTGTAAGAGAGTGAAAAATGTCGAATGTGTAGAAGGATCGTCATTCGACGTTTTGGTTGTAGCTCGTGATTATATCCATCAAGGATGGGTTCTTTTGTCACATCCGCTTTATGGTAATTTGCGCCCCTATCAGCATCCTTTCCGTTCCCTTCTTTTAGAAGCTCCAAGTGAAAATTCTGTACGTCAAGTAGATACATATTCCCTTGAGCTTATAGAAAACGCTCTTTCGATTTATCGTTCTTGTGGAGAGAGGATACTAAAAGTCTCGTCTCTATCAGAGGAAATGATAGATGATTTCTCATTTCTTGATAAGGAACTTATTAAAGAAAGTCTGAATAAGTATTCAATGTTTTTCTCTGCTGGGGATGAGCAGAGATAAATAGGGGTTAGTGTTGTCGTGTTAGTGAGATTTTTAACTTTTTCTGAAAGGAGGTGAAGTTGAATGGCAATGGTCGAATTGACGAAAGAGAATTTCGATGCAGAGGTAAAGGAGAGCAGTCTCCCTGTACTCGTCGACTTTTGGGGCCCTAAGTGTGGTCCTTGTATGGCCCTTCTTCCCAACGTACATAAAATGGCCGAGGAGTTTGAAGGAAAAGTCAAGTTCACTTCTGTTGATGTTTCTCAGAACCGTCGTGTAGCTATCAACAATAGGGTGATGGGATTACCCACATTCCTTTTCTGGAAAGATGGCAAAGAGGTTGCACGTATTAGCGGTGCTGAGGTTACCCTTGAGAAAATCAAGGAAAATGTAGAGAAATTACTGTAAGCGAATCCGCGAAAAAGGGGGGGAGTCATTTGAAATTAGAACTCCATAACGTAAAAGTTAGTAAACTTGCATGGGGAGACAAGACAACAGTAAAAGACGGCGTTCTCTATGTCAACAAAGAAGAGCTTATTGCAAAGCTTTCCGATGACGAGCGTCTTGCTAAAATTGATGTTGATCTTGCTATGCCCGGCGAGAGCGTACGTATCCTTCCAGTGAAGGATGTTGTTGAGCCTCGTTGCAAACTCGAAGGCTCTAACGAAGTATTCCCCGGTTTCATCGGCGATGTAGACACCGTCGGCGAGGGCAAGACTCTCGTGTTAAAAGGTGCTGCCGTTGTAACAACGGGAAAAATAGTTCGTTTCCAGGAAGGCATCATTGATATGATGGGTCCTGGTGCGGAGTATACTCCTTATTCTCAGACCAACAACGTCGTACTTGTTCTTACTCCCGTTGATGATCTTGAGAAACACGATCATGAAGCAGCATGCCGTATGGCTGGCCTTAAGACCGCTGCTTACCTTGCCCAGAGCTGCAAGGAAGCAAAAGCTGACGAGGTCGAGACTTACGAGCTTCCTTCCTTCAACGAAGCTATGCATGCCTATCCTGAGCTTCCTAAAGTAGCATACCTCTATATGCTTCAGTCTCAGGGACTTCTTCACGATACCTATGTTTACGGTGTAGACGCCAAGAAAATTCTTCCCACATTCATCAACCCGACAGAAGTTTTTGATGGCGCTATCGTTTCCGGAAACTGCGTTTCCGCTTGCGATAAGAACAACTCCTATGTTCACCTCAACAACCCTGTCATCAAATCCATGTTTGATCGCCACGGAAAAGATTTCAACTTCATCGGCTGCATCATCACCAATGAGAACGTAACCTTGGCCGATAAGAAGAGAAGCTCTTCCTATGCTGTCAAACTTGCGAAGACACTTGGCGTAGACGGCGTTCTTATCTCTGAGGAAGGCTTTGGTAACCCCGATGCCGACCTTATCATGAATTGCTGGAAAGCCGAGCGCGCCGGAATCAAGACCACTCTTCTTACTGACGAATATGCTGGTCAGGACGGCGCAAGCCAGTCTCTTGCAGACTCCTGCAAAGAGGGCGATGCCTGTGTAACAGCTGGTAACGCTAACGAAGTTATCGTACTTCCTCCAATGGAGAGAGTTATCGGCATTCCTGAAGAAGCCAACACTATCGCTGGCGGCTGGCAGGGTTCCCTTGCTGAAGACGGCACAATTACCGTTGAGTTGCAGGCTATCCTCGGCGCTACAAGTGAGCTTGGTTACACGAAACTTGGAGCCTACACAATCTAGTTTTCAGTAGTGTAGGAAGTTCCTTATAAAAAAGACTAAAAAGGAGGTGCGAAGCATGGGCAAATTGGCTGGAAAAAAAGTTCTTCTTCTTGGCGAGCGCGATGGCGTTCCAGGACCTGCCATGGAAGCATGCTTCAAAGATAGCGGCGCTGAGGTTGTCTTCTCAGTGACCGAGTGTTTCGTCTGAACGGCTGCAGGAGCCATGGACTTGCAGAACCAGCAGCGTGTTAAAGATGCTGCTGAAAAGTATGGAGCCGAAAACGTAGTAGTAATTCTTGGTTCTTCTGATGCAGAAGGCGCTGAGATTTACGCTGAAACAGTAACAAACGGTGATCCTACTTTCGCTGGTCCTTTGGCTGGAGTTCCGTTGGGACTCGCAGTATACCACGTATTTGAACAGGAAATTCGCGATGAAGCCGATGAAGCGGCTTGGGAAGATCAGATCAGCATGATGGAAATGGTTCTCGACCCCGAGGCACTTTCTGCTGCTGTAAAATCTATGCGCGAAGAATTTAGTAAGCATACATTATAAATCCTTATAGAAAGGAGGGGTACATATGACTTACCGTGTCGTTCATTATATAAATCAGTTCTTTGCAGGTATTGGCGGTGAGGAGAAGGCTGATTATTTACCAGAGCTTCGTGAAGGTGTAGTAGGCCCTGGTATGGCCCTTAATGCAGCATTTAAAGGAGAAGCCGAAATAGTCGCCACCGTTGTCTGTGGAGATACATACTTTGCTTCCAATATGGAAGAAGCAACAAAGACGATTCTTGATATGGTGAAAAAGAGCAATGCCGATGCTTTTATAGCTGGCCCTGCTTTTAACGCTGGACGTTATGGCACAGCTTGCGGCGCTATTTGTTCCGCAGTTTCCAAAGAGCTTGGCGTTCCTGTCGTTTCCGCCATGTATCCTGAAAACCCCGGCGTTGAGATGTATAGAAAGAACCTTTTCATCGTAGAGGCTGCTGACAGTGCTCGCGGAATGGGTAAAGCAGTGCCTGCAATGGCTGCTCTTCTTCTCAAACAGCTTAAGGGAGAGAAAATTGGTCTGCCCACAGAGGAAGGCTACATTGAGCGCGGTGTTCGAATCAACAAGTTCTATGAGAAACTTGCTGCCGAGCGCGCTGTTGACATGTTTGTAGCAAAAATGCAGGGCAAACCTTTCACAACTGAATATGCAATGCCTGTCTTTGACAGAGTAGCTCCAAACCCTGCCATTAAAGACCTTAAAAATGCCACTGTTGCTATTGTTACATCTGGTGGTATTTGCCCCAAAGGAAACCCTGATCATATCGAGGCTTCCAGTGCCAGCAAATATGGCGAATATGATATTACCGGCGTAGATGACCTTACAGCTGAAGCTTACTGCACAGCCCACGGTGGCTATGACGCTACCTATGCTGACCAGGATGCCGACAGAGTTCTTCCTGTTGACGTACTGAGAGAGATGGAAAAAGCCGGAGTATTTAAAAAGCTTCACAATAAATTCTATACAACAGTTGGTAACGGTACTGCCGTAGCCAGCGCAAAACGTTTCGGTGCCGAAATTGCTGAAAAATTAAAGAAAGACGGCGTCGATGCGGTAATATTAACATCCACCTGAGGAACTTGTACTCGTTGCGGTGCAACGATGGTAAAAGAAATTGAGCGCGCTGGTCTTCCAGTCGTTCACGTTTGTACAATCGTTCCTATTTCCTTGACTGTTGGTGCTAACAGAATCGTTCCAGCTGTTGCCATTCCTCACCCCCTGGGTGACCCAACAAAGCCTTTCGAGGAAGAAAAAGCAATTCGTCGGCATCTCGTAGAGAAAGCTCTGAAAGCCCTTCAGACAGAAGTCGACGATCAGACAGTTTTCACAGACTAGTAACGTCTGTAATCAGGGCCCAGGGTAATCCCTGGGCCTATCTCTTATTGTAGAATAATAAAGAAAGATTGTTAATTGAGGAGGTTTTTGCAGCCATGTCCAGTGTTGGTATTAAAGGTTACGCTTACTGCCTGAACCACGTCCCCGAACTGGGTCTCCATTATGGGAACACCCCTTACGTTGAGAGGCACCATCATAAAGGAGAGAGTGAGTATTTAAAAAATTTACCGGAACATATGCAGTCCTTTGAGGATGCAAGAGATTATGCTCCCAACCAGGCTTATATTGGCGGTTTCCCTCTTTCCGAGTATGAAGCCAAGAAACAGCCCTGGTATGAAAATCGTTTAACAGGTTCAAGCCGTTATGGCAAGTTTGGTGAAATCATGCCCGAGGATGAATTCCTTGGACTCATGGATATATGCGACGTCTTCGATATTATTTGGCTTGAGAAAGGTTTTGCAGCCAGCGTAAAAGAGAAGCTCGCCCAGGATCCAATAATTAATGATCATGTTCTTGCCCGTCTTGAGGCAGGACACGACCTTTCCGAAATAGAGACAGAAGTGAAAGATCATTTAGCTTTGCCTCTCTATTTTGACAATAAAGTTGTAGGATGCGCACGTAACGGTCACGAGGTTGACGAGTGCCTTTTCGCCTACGTATTACTTGAAAATTTAGCTTGTAAGGCTGGCGGAGTATTGGCCCTTCTTCACATGTTGGAAAATACAGGCGTTGCTCCTGAGGAAATCGATTTTGTTATCGAGTGTTCTGAAGAGGCTGCCGGAGATATGAACCAGCGTGGCGGCGGCAACTTTGCAAAATCTGTTGCTGAAATCGCAGGCTGTGTAAATGCAAGTGGATGTGACGTTCGTGGATTCTGTGCTGGCCCTGTTAATGCTATGCTTGCAGCGGCATCACAGGTTGCTTCCGGTCTTCGTAAAAACTGTGTCGTGCTCGCTGGTGGAGCTATTCCTAAGCTTTACATGAACAGCCGCGACCATGTTAAAAAGGGAATGCCTGCACTGGAAGATTGCCTTGGAAACTTTGCAATTATGCTTGTGCCCGATGATGGTACAAATCCAGTAATTCGCCTTGATGCTGTGGGTAAGCACTCTGTAGGTTCCGGAGCTTCCCCCCAGGCTGTTACCTCTGCCCTCGTTTTCGAGCCTTTGCAGAAAATTGGTTTGACATTTACAGATGTAGATAAGTTTGCAGCTGAACTTCACACACCTGAAATAACACTTCCTGCCGGCGCCGGCGACGTGCCTCTTGCAAGCACAAAAATGATTGCTGCGTTAGCTGTTATGAAGAAAGTTATTGAGAAAGCCGACATGATGAACTTCGTAAAAGAGAAAGGTCTCGTTGGATATGCCCATACACAGGGACATATCCCTTCTGGAGTTCCTTTCGTTGGCCCAGCTTGCGAAGCCATTAAAGAGGGTTCTATGAACCGGGTAATGATCATCGGTAAGGGAAGTTTGTTCCTTGCACGTTTGACCAACCTGGCTGACGGAGCTTCCTTCCTTATCGAGCCGAGCAGCGGTGGTGCTGGAGCTGCCGTGAGCAAGGAAGATGTTAAAGCGCTGATTCTCGAGGTTCTTTCTGAGATCACGGAAAAGCTCCAGTAGTAGGAGCGAGGTGAGCAGTATGAGTGAAATCAGGCGTCTAGTCGGGGAGGCTCTCTCCGAAATAGTTGAAACAGCTAAAAGTGGCGGTCCTCGCATCAGCGTAGGACTTATGGCTACTGGAAGTGAACATGGAGGAGAAGAGCTGGCGAAAGCTGGTGTTCTGGCTCAGGCACAGTATCCCAACGTCAAGGTCGTTATGATCGGTCCCAAAGTGGATGGATATGATGAGCTTGAATGGATTGAAACTCCTAATTGTGAGGCAGATGTTTCTTCCGCAATGGAGAAAGCCATAAAAGAGGGAGTTATACAGGGTGCTGTCGCGATGCACTATCCTTTCCCCATGGGAGTAACAACTATTGGACGTGTTGTAACTCCTGCTAAAGGAAAAGATATGATTATCGCTTCTTCCACAGGTACTTCTGCTATTCAGAGAGTTGAAGCCATGGTTAAGAATGCGATTTACGGTATTGCCGTTGCCAAGTCTATTGGTAAAGAGAATCCGACGGTAGGTATATTAAACGTAGAAGGAGCTCAGCTTGTTTTCAGAGCTTTAAGCCAGTTGAAAGAGAAAGGCTACGATATTACCTTTGGAACAAGCATTCGTAAGGATGGCGGTTCTGTCCTTCGTGGGAACGATATCCTTGCTGGTGCCGTTGATGTGTGTGTTAGCGACACATTGACAGGTAACGTGTTGATGAAGGTATTCTCTTCATTTAACACAGGTGGTTCCTATGAGGCTCTCGGTTGGGGTTACGGCCCATCAGCTGGTGAAGGCTGGCCTCACGTTATTTCCATTATTTCAAGAGCTTCCGGTGCTCCTGTAATTGCTAATGCCTTAGCTTATAATGCAGCTGCGGTTCGTGGAAATCTTCCTGCAGTTGTTGCTGAGGAAATTGCGAAAGCAAAAAGTGCTGGACTTGACGATATCATTGCGGCCCTGCAGCCCAAACCTGCGGCTGCAGAAGAGGAGATAACACCTCCTCCTGCAGAGCCGACAGATGATGAAATTCATGGGATAGACGTACTTTCCATTGAAGATGCCGTAAAGGTGCTTTGGAAAGAAAAGATCTACGCCGAGTCTGCCATGGGCTGTACAGGCCCAGTGGTGAAGTTACCGGCAAAGTATACAGAAAAGGCCAAAGAAATATTAAAGGCCAACGGATATCTCTAGAATCAAGTAATACTGAAGACTCAAAATTGAAATAAAAGAGTAAGCGGGAAAACAGTTTAATGTTTTCCCGCTTTTTTTATGAAATAAAAGTGATATAATTTTCGTAGTTTTTAGATTGTTTAAAATCTAACAAAAAGTAGGAGGTGGTAGAAAGTTCAGTTTAGCACGTGCTTTTCGCTCCTTGAAGTTTGCACCACGAGAAAGAGTGTGTTGTGAAGAGAGTAGAGAATGACAAGAATAGAGAAAAGTCATGTTCTCTCTCATAGTGAAAGGGGGAATTGCATCAATGGACGCTATTATGAAGCTGAACGGTGTAATTAATGGTATTGTGTGGGGGCCGTGGATGTTGGCTCTTTTAGTTGGCACAGGTGTTTACCTGACCCTGATTCTCGGCTTTCCTCAGATTCGGTATTTTGTTCTTATGTTTAAGGAAGTTTTCGGTAATTTAGGTAAAAAGAAAGAAGGAGAAGGTACGATTTCTTCCTTCGCAGCTCTGTCTACAGCTCTTGCCTCAACCGTTGGAACCGGTAATATCGCCGGTGTTGCGACGGCCCTTCACCTAGGCGGCCCAGGAGCACTTTTCTGGATGCTCATTTCAGCCGTTTTCGGTATGACGACAAAAATGTGTGAAGTTACGCTGGCTGTCCGTTTCCGTGAAAAGGATGTTTTGGGGAACTGGCGCGGTGGTACCATGTATGTATTAGAAAAAGGTACCGGATATAAATGGCTTGCTTGGCTTTTCGCTCTTTTTGCATTCCTTGCCTCTTTCGGAATCGGATGTGCTGTTCAGTCAAACTCCACAGCTGAAGGATTCTTCCTTGGCTTTGGTATCCCTCAGATTTGGACAGGTATTGCAGTTGCCGTATTGACGGCTCTTGTTATCGTTGGTGGTTTGAAACGTATTTCTGACGTTACGACATATCTTGTTCCTTTCATGGCTGTTTTTTATATTATCGGCGGCATCATTGTCGTTTTTGCTCACGCGAGCGAAGTTCCGGCAGCATTGGCCAGTGCTGTTAAGTATGCCTTCAGTGATCCCATGGCAATGCCTGGAGCTTTAGCGGGTTGGACGATAAAGATGGCCCTTACAAAGGGTATTGCGCGAGGAGTCTTTTCAAACGAAGCCGGTTTGGGCTCTGCCCCTATGGTTCACGCTACCGCTATAGTTGATCACCCAGTTCGTCAGGGAATGTACGGTTTGTTCGAAGTTTTTACAGATACAGTCGTTATTTGTTCTCTTACATCTTTAGCCATCATTACCAGCGGCGTTCTTACGGGAAAACCAGAGCTTTCTGGAGCTCAGCTTTCTCTTTCTGCATTCCAGGTTGTTCTTGGCGGAACCGGTACAATGATCTTATCCATAGGACTGGGATTGTTTGCTTTCTCAACAATTCTTGGTTGGTATTGGTACGGTGAAACAGCTGCTACATACATTTTTGGACCAAAAGTCATTCCTGTCATGAAAGTGCTCTGGATTATCTTCATATTCCTTGGTGCTGCTGGTGGAACCCTCCTCGGGGATGCCAGTTCCTTCTTAACAAACCTTTGGGACCTTTCAGATACATTGAATGGACTAATGGCTGCCCCTAACCTTGTTGCCCTTCTTTTACTTTCTAACGAGCTTCGTCGTCTTGTCAAAGATTTTGATGCCAAGAGAAAATCAGGAGAACTTGAGTAAATTATCACAATTTGACAAATATACTAACTATTGTAACATGGCGGCAGGGGCGGATTTCCGCCCCTGTCTTCTGTGCAACGAAATTTATATAAAGAACAGGGGGAATAGGTGTGTTACTTCGTCCTACCAGAATGGAAGTTAATTTGAAGAATATTCAATCTAACTTCAAAGCAATTCAGAAACACGTAGGAACTGGTTCCCAGGTCATGGCTGTAGTGAAAGCTGATGCTTATGGGCACGGTGCTTTAGAAGTAACCAAAGCTCTTCTTGATGTAGGATGTCAGCGTTTTGCCGTAGCCACTCCAGATGAGGCGGTACAGATACGAGAAGCAGCAATAAACGACCCACTATTGGTTCTTGGCCCCTCTCCTTACGATGTTGCTTCAGAATATGTCAAATATGATATAGCGGCTGCCCTTACAGATATTAAGTTTGCACAGGCGATGAGCCGTGAAGCTGTTAATCAGGGAAAGACAGCTTTGCTTCATCTAAAAATTGATACTGGAATGGGGAGAATAGGTTTTCTCCCACAAGAAATACCTCAAGTTATAGATGAAATTTTGAAATTACCAGGAATAAGAGTAGAAGGACTCTTTACTCACTTTGCTGTTGCAGATGAAAAACGCTTGGATTATACAGAGCTTCAATTTACGCGATATATGGATGTGTATCATTTTCTTGAGAGCAAGGGGCTCCGAATTCCATTGCGCCATGTTTGCAATAGCGCAGCAGTGCTTCATTCTCCCGAGATGTATCTGGATGCTGTTCGACCAGGTGTCATCCTTTATGGTATGTGGCCTTCCGATGAGTGCGTTCGCCCTATAGAATTAAAGCCCACATTTGAAGTAAAAACAGCTATTGCTTCTATAAAAGAGTTGCCATGCAATAGTGGCATCGGATACGGTCTTCGCTATATGACACGAGGCATAGAAAAAATTGCCATTATTCCGTTAGGTTATGGAGACGGGTACTCTCGCTCACTGTCAATGAAAATACCAGTTCTTGTGCGCGGTAAAAGAGTTCCTATTGTTGGAAATATATGCATGGATCAGACGATGATCGATGTTACGGATATAGATGACGTAAAAGTGGGAGATGAAGTTGTTATTATAGGGTGTCAGGGTGAAGAGTTTATTACGCCAGAGGAAGTGGCGGCAATTCGGAATACTATTAATTACGAAATTCCAATTATGTTTTTGCCGCGAGTTCCCAGAGTTTATATTCGTTAGATCAACAGGAAAGAATAAAGGGAGGCTGTCAATGGAGACAGCCTCCCTATTTTTTTATGACCCTCTTTACCGAAGGGGCATACGTATTTTTTCCATGGTGATTTCTTTGAGGTTTGCAGCGCCACACATAAGCATAATGTTACGAAGCTGTTCGCCTAAAAATTCTGTATAAAGAGCAACACCTTCAGATTGGCCTCCGCATGCTGCTATAACATATGGTCGACCGATCATAACTGCGTCGGCTCCTAGTGCCAAGGCCTTGAAAATATCGGCTCCCGTACGGATTCCTCCGTCTACTATTATTTTGAGGCGATCTTGTACTGCTGCCCGAATTTCCGGTAAGACCTCACACGTGGCGGGAGCTGAGGGCATAACGCGGCCACCGTGAGAAGATACGACAATAGCGTGGGCCCCTGCCTCTAAGGCTTTAAGTGCGCCCTTAGCGGTCATAACACCTTTAAGAATGAAAGGAACTTTTGTCGCATTAGTAAGAAGGCGAAGGTCTTCCACGCTCTTAGGCGAGAGAGTATTGACTTTACTTCCCATGTTTTTCAACCCTGCCATATCAATATCCATTCCAAAAGCTGTGGGTTTTGTTGTATTAATTGAATCGAGTCTCTCTTGTAATTTTTCATTGCTCCACGGTTTGCATACGGGGACACCGCGATTCTTATGCCTTTTAATAATATCTATGCTGCTTTCGAACATCCCAGGAGCAGGTCCATCTCCCGTAAAAGCTAGGATACCTGCCTTGTTGGCTCCTTCAATGGTTAATTCCATATATTCGATGTCAGTCATAATACCGTTATAGTTTTTTTTCATACCACCTATGGGGGCAATAAAGATCGGATAGCTAAAGTTCTGACCGAACATAGCCAAAGTTGTATCTTGTCCGCAGTTTTCATAGCACGTATCCATATTGAGTTTGACACTATCCAAAAATTCAGTGCAAACAGTCCAAGAAGAACCGTTGCCTACAGCCCCCACTCCAGGGACTTCTCCACGGCAGGAGATGCCGTTACATACTTTACAGACTCTGCATCTTGGGGACATCTTTTCTTTTGCGCGCTCCCATATTTCTTGTATTGTCATTTTGAGATGCTCCTTTGTATAGAAAATATACCGTGTCATTGTAGTTTCTCTTATTATTGGAAGTCAAAATAAATTTGTTATGGGGGAATAAAAATATTTTTCTATTTTATGCCCTTATGCTTCATATAATTATGCTGTAGAGGTTAGAATACATAGGATAGGATAAAGGGGCATTTTTTGAGGGATGTTCTTTTTTTACATAAAAATTATGCCTCAAAAGGAAAAAATGGATATAATCAGACCTGGAGTTTGAATATAAGGAGGACGTAAGACTGATGGAAAACAATTTGCCTTCACTTCGGAATTTTCCCGTAGAGGCGTTAACCGACGAAGACGTAAAGCTTCTTGATAATGCAGCTCGCAAGGCACGTATTGATGCTGTGACTATGGTTTCTCTCGCAGGGAGTGGACATCCTGCCGGATCCCTTTCAAGTATGGAAATGTACTTGGCTACATACGGTGTGGCCAATCTCACCCCTGAAAATTGCAACGATACAGACCGTGACTATATAGTCGTCAGCCACGGACATACCTCTCCTGGCGCATACGCGACTTTAGCTACATGGGGCTTTTTCGAACCTCTCGATGCTGTTGCCAATTTCAGATTATGCTCCAGTCCTTTCCAGGGACATGTTGAGAGAAATGTTCCCGGAATAGACTGGGGAAGTGGAAACCTCGGGCAAGGGTTGGCTGCTGGTGTAGGTTTTGCTCTTGCGCAAAAAGCCCGGAATAACGGCGGGCGTGTCTTTGTCGTTATGGGTGACGGAGAACAGACTAAGGGGCAGGTTGCCGAAGCACGGCGAATTGCGGTAAAAGAGGGACTTTCAAATATTACAGCCCTTATCGATTATAACCACATACAAATTTCCGGACGTACAGAAGATGTTATGCCTGTTGATGTGCGTTCATTATGGGAAGCCGATGGTTGGGGAGTTCTCGAATGCGATGGACACTCCTTTGCCGAGATCTATGCGGCTTTGCGCGATGCTGTAAATGACGATGTTCCGACAGTAATTATCTGTCATACCCAAATGGGAAAAGGCATCTCCTTTATGGAAGGTATTCCTGATTATCACGGAAAAGCACCGAGTAAAGATCAGTATGCAGAAGCCATGAAAGAGCTTGGCGGTGACTTGGAATATCTCGAAAAGGCCAAATCTTTACGGGGCAATCCGATGCCTGTAGGGAGAAAAATTGTTCCCAATTCAAATAATCTTGTCTATGGGGAACCTCGCCAGTATGACAGTGAAACGAAGACAGACAACAGATCGGCCTTTGGCAATGCTCTTGCCGATGTGGGAGCCCTTAACTATAAGAAAGAAGACAAGACACCTCTTCTTGTTTTTGACTGTGACTTGGCAGGTTCTGTAAAAACAGCCGATTTCGCTAAAAAGTGCCCTGAATGGTTTATTCAGACAGGCATACAGGAGCATGCTACTGCGACAGTTGCCGGAGCTGCTTCTGTGGCTGGCGCTGTAAGCGTTTGGGCTGATTTCGGAGTGTTCGGATTGAGCGAAGCCTATAATCAGCAGCGGCTGAATGACATAAACAAGACAAACCTTAAACTGGTGCTTACTCACGTGGGTCTTGACGTGGGAGAAGATGGCATGACCCATCAGTCCATTGACTACGTTGGCCTTTTAAGAAATACATTTGGTTGGAAACTTATTGTTCCGGCAGACCCCAATCAGACAGACAGAGCGACACGATGGGCCATTAAAGAAGCGGGGAATGTCTGCCTTGCCATGGGACGAAGCAAGTTGCCAGTCCTTACAGACGAGGAAGGCAAACCAATCTTTGGCGAAGATTATACGTTTGAATATGGTCAGGCAGTGAAGGTACGTGATGGTAAAGATGGTGCCATCTTTGCACTTGGGGCCATGACAGGAAAAGCTCTTGAAGCCTGGGAAATACTTCGTGAAAAAGGATTGAACTTCAAGCTCTTTTCCGTAGCTACTCCATTAGCCATCGACACGGCAGCTTTAAGGGAAGCTTGCGACACAGGCGTTGTTATTTCTGTTGAAGATCATCATTATCACAATGGTTTAGGTGTTAGCATAGCCTTAGCAATGGCTGAGGAAAGGCTTAGTGCTGCCTTTATGCCTCTTGGCGTACATTCATACGGTGCTTCTGGCAAGTCTGAAGAAGTAATGAAGCAGATGAAGCTTGATGCAGCGTCAATAGCTTCGCAGGCCGAAGAATGTTGTAAAGGAAGGGCGTAAGTAAAAAAACATGCACAATCTCTTGCTACATATTTGTTGTGCTCCAGATGCAACAATCCCATGGCCAGCACTTATTGAGGAAGGGTATTGTGTAACGGGATATTTCTACGGGCACAATATTCACCCGCAAGAAGAGTATAATCGGCGGAGAGAGGCAGTAGAGACACTTGCCTCTCTCCTGTCTCAATCTGTATATATAGAAGAATATAATCCCAATGAATGGCTTGAAAAGGCAAAGGCTTTATCTGAAGAGCCCGAAGGCGGGCGTCGGTGTTCCCTTTGTTTTGCCTTACAGTTGGAAGCCGCTGCTCAGAGAGCCCGGGAGCTTTCTTTTTCTTATTTATGTACGACCCTGACTATTAGTCCTCATAAAGATCCTGATAGAATTAATAGATTGGGAGAAGAAATTTCAGCTCGATATGGAATTATATGGCTGAACAAGATATGGAGAAAAAATAACGGTTTCGTAGAATCGGTACGAAAAAGCCGTGAGATGAATCTATATCGTCAGAACTATTGCGGTTGTTGCTATAGCATACATGCCGAAAGTATTGATAAGAGGAGATGACCCCCATGGAGGATGAACGTAGCGTATTGCCTGTCGGAAAACTTCCCCCAGATATTCTAGAGAAGCACATATTGCAGTTTAGTGGAGCTAGACGGCCTGATGTTCTCGTTGGACCTGGCATTGGGGAAGATGCTTCGCTTATCCGGTTCCCCGAGGGAAAACTATTAGCTGTCTCTTCTGATCCTATTGTAGGCGCTTCGGAGGGTGCTGGAACCTTTCTTGTTCATATTAACGCCAACGATATCGCATGTAAGGGTGGAGATCCCGCATATCTCATTATTACGCTCATTATCCCTGTAGATCAGGGGCTTCCCTTTGCGTCGATGATC
This sequence comes from Aminobacterium thunnarium, assembly GCF_055390565.1. Taxonomy (NCBI): domain Bacteria; kingdom Thermotogati; phylum Synergistota; class Synergistia; order Synergistales; family Aminobacteriaceae; genus Aminobacterium; species Aminobacterium thunnarium. Next base: position 1,434,352 of record NZ_AP042412.1, on the reverse strand, counting down.
ATGGAAGAAATCCACCACGCCTGTAAAAAAATGGGTGTTGCCGTTATAGGTGGTCATACGGAATTTACAGATAGATATAAAAAACCTGTCATAGTGGGAACGATGATGGGCCAAACATCGTATCTTTACAGAGCAACTGACATTTGTGTTGGCGATGGTGTTATTATGACCAAACATGTGGGGCTTGAAGGCATGTCCATACTGGCTCATGATAGATGCGATCTTCTCGAAAGAAGTCTGACCAGCGAAGAAATTCAAGAGGTTTCGTCATGGATTTCTTCAATATCCGTATTGGAAGATGCCAAAACTGTTCGAGATATAGCCAGATTTATGCACGATCCTACTGAAGGTGGACTTTTTGGTGGACTTGCAGAGATATGTCGCTTAAGCGGACTTGGCCTTCAACTCAATAAAGAGGCCATTCCAGTTCACCCCTTAACGAAAAAAGTACAGGACGACTTAGATTTTGACGTTTTTCATCTTATCTCTTCAGGAGTTCTTGTTGTTGTTGTTCCTAAAGAACATATTGACGAAGCATTGGCACGTTTCGAAGAGAAAGATATTTCTGCAACGTTGATAGGAACCATAGCTGCAGAAGGCCAGGACAATGATGAACTGAACACAAAAGAAGAACTATGGAGACTTCTTGATCTGTAAGAAGTCCCAATAAGGAGGAAAAAGTGCTTATGCAGAATATTTTTCACCGTACAGAGAAGTTACGTCAGTCTTTTCCCGCCCTTGGAATAGACGCTGTTGCGCTTTTTGTTTTCGAACGTTCTAATTGGGAAAGTGTGTATTACATTTCCGGTTTCCGTGGAAGTAGCTCTGGAGTTCTTATCACAGAAAAAGAAACATTTCTTGTAACAGATGGGCGCTATTTAACGCAGGCATCGGAGCAGTCGCCCTTTACGCTGGTTCCACAGGGACAACGTTCTCTTCTTGAAACAATGTGTAATCTTATGGAGAAACATGGCTGTTCTCGAATCGGAGTGGAGAAAGAAAAGATATCGGCCAAGACATTTGAGCAGATTCAACATTCACTGGAAGGAAAAGAATGGTGTGATATTTCCAGTCTTCTGCCTATAATGCGGAGGACGAAGGATACTTCTGAGATTGAGCTGATCAAAGAGGCCGGAATGATTGCGTGCAATGCTTATAGAGAAGTTACAGCCCGAGTACAAGAAGGGATGTCTGAAAAAGAGTTTGAAGCTCTATTGGAATATATGGTGAAGAAGCTTGGTGCTGAGGCAGGTTGGGGAAATCATAATTTTATAGTTGCCTCTGGAGCTCGGAGCGCTTTGCCTCACGCGGCACCCACTGACCAGCCTTTCAAAAAAGGAGATTGGGTGACAGTCGATTTTGGTGCTATGGTTGGAGGATATATCTCTGACCTCACGCGTAATTTCTGCCTTGGCGAACCTGATTCGAAAGTGCGAGAGATCGAAGCAATCTTGCTGCGTGCCCATAAGGAAGCAGCAGCAGCCCTTAAACCAGGTGTTGCCGGAAAGGACATAGATGCCATTGCCCGTAAAATCATTTTTGATTCAGGGTATGGGGAATATTTCAACCACGGTCTGGGACACGCTTTGGGATTGGAGATTCATGAAAATCCGAGATTATCTCCATTAAGTAAAGATATTCTTCAAGTTGGGGATGTAGTCACTATAGAACCTGGCATTTACATTCCTGGTTTCGGAGGAATGCGTATCGAAGATGATTATCTCATTACGGAAAATGGAGCGGAGCGTATTTCCGGAGATTTAGATCAGGGGCTACTTATTCTTTAATACATTAACGGTTGCTTTTTTAACAGAGAGACGGATATAATGTCTCTACATGTGAAGTTTAAAAAATGAAGGAGGGGAAGTTATGACAAAGTATGTTTGCACAGTGTGTGGATATGTTTATGATCCTGCAGAAGGGGATCCTGATAATGGTATTGCCGCTGGAACATCTTTTGAAGACCTTCCGGAAGATTGGGTTTGCCCAGTTTGTGCCGTTGGAAAGGATATGTTCGAGCCAGAAGAGTAGTCTTTCTTGTGGCTTGTTGTATAAGTCTTTTTAATTTAGTAGAAGGAAGAGGGGATTTTTCCCCTCTTTTTTCTTGACTTCTTCCTTGCCTGAATTATAATAGACCAATCTTAAACTATAGTTCTAAAATTTGACTATATGTAACTAGTGTTTAAATAGGGAGGAATAGGTATGAAGAAGTTAGTCGTGTTGCTTGCTGTTATTTTTGTTTTTACGAGTGCTATTGGTGCGATGGCTGCCCAGTCAGCTCTTGAGAAAGATGTTATTCGAGTAGGAACCGAATCGACGTTTCGCCCCTTTGAATTTAGAAACGTTGATAATGAAGTTGTAGGATTTGATATTGACCTCATTAACATGATAGCAGAAAAACTTGGTAAAAAAGTTGAAATCGTAGACTCATCTTTTGACTCTCTTATCCCTTCTTTGCTGACAAAGAAGATTGATATTATAGCAGCAGGAATGAGTGCAACTGAAGAGCGAGCAAAACGCGTTGCCTTCTCAGATACGTATTATCTTACCCCTTCCGCAGTCGTTGTTAAGGCAGAAGAGTCGGGAATAACAAAGGAAGAGGATTTAAAAGGTGATAAAGTGGCTACCGTTCAGATGGGTACAATTCAGGATGCGTACGTCTCTAAGCTTGGTTTGAAAGAAGTCAAACGTTTCTCGAAGACGGATGACGCTTTCAGAGAGGTTCTTCTTGGACGAGCCGATTTTGCAGTAGTAGATGGAACTGTAACTCAGGAAAACCTTGAAAATAACAAAGATTTTACAGATACGCTTAAGAAAGCTTTCAACCTTTATATCGATAAGGGAATGGCCCTGGCCATGAGTAAAGATGATCCTCAGTTCGTAGAGGCTGTCGATAATGCTCTTCGCGAGCTTAAAGAATCTGGGGCACTTGATGAGCTTGAAAAGAAGTGGATGGGAGAGAAATAGTATTTAAAAGCAAGAGCTAGAAGTTTCGCTACGTTGCTTAACTATACGAGATAAAGCGAGGAGAAATTACCGTGTAAGGTAGTTTCTCCTCGCTTCTTTTTTATGTAACGCGGCATTAAACGCTTCTTAGTTCTCTTTATTTTCCAGCTGGAAGAGAATCTCTTGTGTTACCCTAAAAAGCTCTTCTTCCTCAAGACTCTTGCTTTCTACAATCAATGTGGTGTGTTCTGGAAGACGGATAGATAAAGCTTTTCCAACTTGCGGGTAGCTTTCGAGTAGCGCTCTGTATTTTCCCAGGGAGAGAGTGCGGTAGGTAGCTCCAAACCCCATGGGGCGGTCATCTGTGTTAACTTCCTTTTCAGGAATGTAAAGATCGCCGCTTCCAGAGCCAGAGAGCACCGTAAGACTGAAATTACGCCCGCCTGGGGCAATATAACGTCGTTTACGCCATATGCCATAATTGCCAGAAGGAGCCTCTAGTTGTTGTGAAAAAAGGTCTTCTCCTGTCCATCCTTCAAGATCAGGCAACGTATCTATTGCGGCTGAAGATACTTTTGCAGAGAAGAGCAGAAGCATCAACGAGAAAAATACTATTTTATGAAAAAGTTTCATCTCTATCCCTTCTTTCGCAGACAACTCTTTAGGTGATATTTTAGCATCAAAAAAGGGGCCCGAAGGCCCCTTCCCCTCAAATAGAACTACAGATAGCTTGCAAGCCCGAGTTCTATAAGTTTTTCTTCTGTTGGTATTCCTTCTTCATTCCATCCTCGCAACGAGTAGTATTGAGGGAGCATGGAATCAAGACGATTGACTCGTCCCTTCATAGGTCCATTGGGAATTGGATCTTTCAACAAACGTGGAGGCAACGTGTCGTCACTTTTTGAGAGACCTGCCTTCATATTGAAAAGACGTTCGAGGTTCCAGATTCTATCTCCAGCCTGCATGAAGCTTCCTTCTGTATAATCGACTCCCGTTACTGCCGCAAGTTGAGGAGCAATATCTGCGGCTCCAAGGGCGAATGTTGTGAAAAGGCACATTCCCGCAGAGTCAAGGGCAGCGGTGAGATCTTGAAAAGCCTTGAGCCAGACGGGTTTAGTTTCGTTATCTTCAGGATCTATTTTTTCGGGAGCGCCCAATACTTCAGGTGAAGTCAAATAACCTCTTACATGGCACCCGCCTCGGTTGGAAGTTGCGTATTCAAGACCCATACCTTGCAAGGCTCGTGGGTCGTAGGCTGGCATTTCCTGCTTTTTAACGGTCATGGAAAGTTCAGGATGGCCCCATTTTTCAGCCAATCTCCACGATCCTTCAGCAAGTTCATCGCCAAACCCACGTCTATAGGCTGTATCTTCTGTTAACTTTACCATAGCGTTAACATTGCCAAAATGCAAGTCATATTTAGTTTCATTTTCGGTAAGAACGCCCATTTCGTAAAGTTCCATGGCGCAGGCTATAGTGGAACCGAGTGTTATTGTGTCCATTCCCAGTTCGTTGCAGATAAAATTGGCTTTGACAATAGCATCAATATCGTCAATGCCGCAATCTGGGCCGAATGACCACGTGCTTTCATATTCTGGCCCTTCACCCTGCCCCACATAGATACCGTTGCTCTTGGCAACTCGTCCACATCCGATTGGGCATCCCATACAGCCCTTATTTTTTATGAGGTTTTTCTCATTGTATGTTTCGGCACTGACTTTATCTGCACCTTCGAAAATAGCTTCTCTGAAGTTTCTTGTGGGAAGAGCTCCCGCTGAGTTGATGATGCCGACAAGTACGTTTGTTCCGAAGGTTGGCAGTCCTCCTGATGTTACTGGATGTTCTTTGAGTTTCTTTCGTGCAGCGGCTACGCTCTGGAAAACGGCATCCCGATCGGCAACTTTGACGCCCTTCGTTCCTCGAACGACGATGGCTTTAAGATTTTTAGAGCCCATAACGGCTCCTACGCCGGAACGGCCGGCGGCTCTGTCTTTTTCGTTCATAATGCAGGCGAATTTAACGAGGTTTTCTCCTGCCGGCCCGATACAGGCTACTTTTGCTTCAGAGTCTGTCTCTGTGAGCAGGGAGTCTGTTACGGAGTGAACATCCTTTCCCCAGAGATGACGTGCGTCACGAATTTCTATCATGTCATTGTATATGTAGATATAGACTGGAGCTTTGGCTTTTCCTTCAAGAATGACCATGTCAAAACCGGCATATTTAAGTTCCGGTCCCCAGAACCCCCCCGAGTTGGAAGCCGCAATGGTTCCCGTCAGAGGCCCCTTGGTTATAACATCGTATCGTCCTGATGATGTGGTGAGGGTGCCGGTAAGAGGTCCCGTGGCAAAGATGAGTTTGTTTTCAGGGCTGAGCGGGTCGACTGTTGGGTCAACTTCATCTATATAGTATTTTGTGCCAAGGCCGCGTGCTCCTATAAAGAGACGGGCGTCTTCGCTTCGAATAGGCTCTATTTTCCACGTTTTTTCGCCGAGATTTACACGTAAAACCCGACCTGTCCATCCAAACATTATGCCTCAACCTCCTCAACTATCGCTGCAAATTTAGCGGCATAGGCTCTTTTCTTTTCGAGGTTATCCTTTTCGGCAGGAACATATTGAAGAGCTTCGGTAGGGCAGAAAAGAGCGCATTGAGGATCACCATCGCATTGCGTGCACTTAAAGGCGCTTTTGCCCTCTCTGTTATAGGAAATGTTCCCGAAAGGACAGGCAACTACGCACATACGGCATCCAATGCATTTTTCTGAATGAATATTAATAATGCCCGTTTCCTGATCCTGTTCCAGTGCGCCAGTCTTGCATACTGATGCGCATGGAGCGTTTTCACATTGCAAACATGTCATGGGAACATGTATTCCCAGTTCGAATCTGAACACTTTGATTCGAGCCAGGGAAGGACGACATTCCCCTTCCTGAGCCAAAGAACAAGCTACCTCACAACTGCCACACCCAATGCAGCGATCTGGCGAAATGAGTAATACTTTTTCCATGAACTTTTCTCCCCTTTCACATTTTGCAATATAGTTGAATTAGCCTACCCCCGTGTTGCTTTTACTTTTGAAAAAACAAGTGCGTACGCTTCCTCTTTACGACGACATTGCGGGCATATCTCTTCATAAGAGCTAAGATCGTTATCGTCGTCGTAGTTGAGAGCTGCCCGTTCTAGCTGCTCTTTTGTTGCGAAAAAGCGTCCACATCGAGTGCACTGTACAAGTTGGAACTCTCTTCCCCAGAGTATTCGTACGCCATCCTTTTCCAGCTTTTCTATAGCGCCGGTTGGGCATACTTCTGCGCATGCGCCGCATCCGATACACGACGTTGGCGGTTCCTTGAAGGGCGATGTGACTTCACGTAGATGACCTCGCCGGCAGAAATCAAGACATCCAATACCTTCAGCTTCGCAGGCACGAACGCAAAGGCCGCAGAGAATACATTTCGATGCAGAATCGTGGGTGGCATTCTGAGACGTATCAATCGGAGTATTGAGAGATGGATTGGGAGATAGATCGAGTGGGGGAGCGAGATGAGTATCAAGTGGAGTGTGGGGAAGGGGATCTGGCGAAGTATTGAATCGGGTGGGAACAGAAACGTTGTATTTTTCAAAGAGATGGCGAAGAACTGGTGTGTTACACGCTTCTTTTGCCTCTTTGGCAATAAGTGTCAGTACGAATTTCCGAAGCGAGTATATTTTTGGCGTATCCGTTTCTATGATGAGTCCGTCTTTTGTAATGGGATAAGAGCACGCCATAACGACTTTGCGCTTCTTGCCTTCTTCTATCTCTACGGAGCACATTCGGCAATTTCCATCAGCCGGTAATCCAGGGTGGTAGCAGAGAGTGGGGATATGGATGCCAAGAAGACCGGCTGCTTCTAAAATGGTTGTTCCTGCTTCGATGTTCAAAGGATTTCCGTTTATAGTGATAGAGATCATGATGTCGCCTCCTTTGGCCTGGGTTCGATAGCTTCGAAACGACATACCTCCAGGCACATTCCGCAGGTAATACATTTATCGTGGTCGATCTTTCGAATATCCCTGTCATTTCCCGAGATGGCGCCAGTTGAACAGTTGGCCTGACAGGCACCGCAGCCTATACACTTGTTACGGAGAATAAAAGGCTCGTACATTCCTTGGCAAACGCCGGCTCGGCAGAAATGTTCCTTTTCGTGTTCTTCGTATTCTTCTGAAAAATAGCGAAGGGTGGAGAGAACGGGATTGGCCGCTGTTTTCCCAAGTCCGCAGAGAGCTGTTTCAGGCATATTCTCTGCAATAGCGCGCAACCTTTCAGTGTCTCCAGCTTCACCTTTCCCCCTTGTCAATTTATGAAGAATCCGCTGCATTTCCATAAGGCCTTCACGGCAGGGAGTGCATTTACCGCACGATTCCGTTACGAGAAAATCAACAAAATATCGGGCTACGTCGACCATGCAGCTTCGTTCATCCATGACGATCATGCCACCGGAGCCCATCATAGACCCTACGTCAGCCAAATGGTCGAAATCCACAGGAAGGTCGAGGAAGGATTCGGGAATGCATCCTCCCGATGGTCCACCTGTCTGTACGGCCTTGAAAGGCCTGTTTTTCAGGGTTCCCCCTCCAATATCAAAGATAATTGTACGGAGAGTTGTTCCCATGGGAACTTCGACGAGGCCGCTGTTTTTGACTTTGCCTACGAGAGAGAATATTTTTGTGCCTGGGCTCGTCTCTGTTCCCAGACTTCGAAACCAGCTGGCTCCCTTCGAAATAATGGGAGGAATATTAGCCCATGTTTCTACATTATTAAGAACTGTAGGTTTCTCCCAGAGTCCTTTCTCTGTAGAACGGATATATTTGACCCTCGGAACGCCGACCCGGCCCTCTATGGAGGCCATTAGCGCTGTCGATTCGCCGCAAATGAAGGCTCCGCCTCCACGATAGACTTCAATATCGAAGGAAAAACCGGATCCGAGAATATTATTGCCGAGAAGCCCCACCTTACGGGCTTCCTTTATCGCCATGGAGAGGTGCTTGACGGCTAACGGATATTCGTCTCGCACATATATAAAGCCCTTATTAGCGCCTATGACATAAGCACCGATAGCCATTCCCTCAATAACGCTGTGGGGGTCGCCTTCCATAAGACTTCGGTCCATAAATGCCCCTGGATCCCCCTCGTCCCCGTTGGCGACAACGTAGCGAATGTCTGATTCTATCTTTCGAGCGGATTGCCATTTCTTGCCGGTAGAGAATCCGCCGCCGCCCCGGCCTCTCAGACCGGAATCGATAATTTCTTGTAAAACATGTTCTGGCCCTGTTTCGAAGGCCCGAAGAAGGGCTTCGTAGCCGTCGGCCAGAATATAGTCGTCTATTTTTTCAGGGTTGAGCTCTCCTGAATTGCGGAGGGCGATTCGTGTCTGATGAGAATAGAAGGGAATCTGTTGGGCTTCGGTAGTCGATTTCTTCGTGTTGGGATCCCGATAGAGAAGATGACTAATTGTTTTTTGCCCTAAAATGGTTTCGTCGATGATTGACTGAACGTCTGATGGCTTGACTTTCTGGTAGAAAATGTTACCTGGGTTAATAGTTACCAGTGGGCCATGTTCGCAAAAACCGTGGCATCCTGTTGAATCCAGGGAAATCTGAAGATTAACGTTTAACTTCCTCTCTTTGAGTTCCTTTTCGAAGGCGCGGTATACGTCGCGACTCCCACTTGCGATACATCCCGTACCAAAACATATGCGGACGGAGGGAATGGTAGCCGCTGTTTTTTCTTCTTGTAGTTTCCTCCGGTATTCACGAAGGTCTGAAGGGGTGTTAAACGTCATTGTTTTGTTCCTCCTCAATCATAGATGGAATGAGATTGGGCGTCATTTGTCCGTAGACTTTTTCATTGACCATGACTACAGGAGCCAGAGCGCACGCACCAAGACAGTTTACCGTTTCCAGAGTAAACTGACCATCTGGAGTTGTCTCTCCTGATGAGATAGAGAGTTCCTTTTGCAGCGTGTTGAGGATGAATGCCCCTCCTCTGAGGTGGCAGGCTGTTCCCCCGCAAACACGAATGGTCTTACGTCCTCTTGGTGAGAGCGTAAAGGCTTTGTAAAAAGTGGCGACACTGTAAACGCGACTTTCCGGAACATCAAGATAGGTAGCGACTTCTTTCATCGCTTCGACGGGAAGATAACGGAAGGTTCGTTGAATATCCTGAAGAATGGGAAGAAGAAAGCGTGATTCCTTGGAGTATGAAGAGAGAATGTTCAGCAAGGCTTCTTTTTGTTTCTGGCGGTTGTCAGAAGACATAGTAATATTATGGTCTGTCAATGAAAGTCCCCCCTTTATGCCGACTTTCTGACAATTCTTTTATATTGTACAACTTAATTTGTTTTTGTCACTTTCTCCCTTGAGCGGGTACATCGCCACTTTTCTTTTTAGACGTCTTCCCCAAATCATGTTAAGATTTTTCAGTTAGACTGTTTGTTATGTTAGAATATTAGAATTTCTATGGCCAGGAGGAATACGTGTGTATCGTTTTGCATTAAAGGTATATGGCTGCCAGATGAACGTTTATGATGGCGATAAACTTCGTACAGCCCTTATTCAAAAAGGGTGGAAAGAGGTAGAGGAAGAAGAGGCCGATCTGGTTATCTTCAATGGCTGTAGTATCAGGGCCAAAGCTGAACATAAAGTGTGGAGCGAACTCGGTCGTTACGGTGATAGCTGGAATGAGAAAAGCAAACCTTATGTTGCTGTAACCGGCTGTATAGCCCAGCGTTTGGGAGAGGCCATGATGACTCGTTTTCCATGGGTGCGCCTTGTGGGAGGTCCCCGTCATATAGGAAATCTGCCTGAGGCATGCGAACGAGTAATGGCAGGGGAGTGTATCTCTCTTCTTGATGAGGACCCCAGAGCCTTTATTGACCTTGAGGTTCCTCCTATTAAAAGAGTGAATCCATGGAAGGCTTATGTGACTATAGCTCATGGGTGTGATAACTACTGTACATATTGTATCGTCCCCTATGTGCGAGGGCGTTTTGTTTCCAGATCTCCAGAGTCAATTATCAGAGAGGTTGAGAAACTTGTTGCCGATGGCATAAAAGAGGTAACTCTTTTGGGTCAGAATGTCGACAGTTATGGTCTTGATTTTGATAATGGCTACGCATTTTCATCCCTTCTTCGCGATGTAGCTAATATTGAGAATCTGCCTCTTATTCGTTTTGTAACCTCTCATCCGAAAGATTTTACGCCGGATATTGTCAAGGTTATGTCTCGTTACCCGAAGATTTGTCCGTCGATAAATCTTCCCATACAGTCGGGGAGCGAGCGCATATTACAGAAAATGAACAGGAAATACACTCTTGAAAAGTATAGAGAGACTGTTTCTATCATTCGCAACGCTCTGCCAGAAGTGGGATTGACCAGCGACCTTATCGTAGGATTCCCAGGGGAAACAGAGGAAGACTTTCAGGATTCTGTAGCGGCACTTCACGAGTTCCGTTACGATCTTGTTCATACAGCTGCATATTCTCCCCGTGAAGGAACAGTGGCTGCTACAATGCCAGATCAGATTCCTCAGGAGATAAAGATGAAACGTCTCAATATCGTTAACGAAATACAGTCTCGCATAGCTTCGGAAATCAACCAGAGCCTTGTAAATAGAACGTATTCGATTCTTATTGACGATGTTGCTCCGAAGGGAGAAGGATTGGTTCAGGGTCGTACTCCTACTGATAAAGTTGTTATTATCAAGGGTGGAAAAGACCTTATCGGTCATTTTGCTACTATAAAAATTACTTCTGCTGATAATTGGTGCCTTTACGGAGAGGTGATTGATATCGTTGACTAAAGAAAAAACGAAGGCGCTCTTTTTCTTCGCCGCCGGAATTCTTTGTCTCGTCTTCGCAGGTCTGCTGATTACCACTTTTTCAGGACGATGGGAGGCAGGCCGTCCCACTGTTGTTGCAGGGCCCCTGCCTGTTGCCAGAGTGGAGAAGGAACCGCAGCCGATGGAACAGCAACCTGTGGAGGAAAAAGACGAGTGGGTCGTATATATAACGGGGTGTGTTCAAAAGCCTGGTGTCTACCACGTTCCAGCTGATTCGAGAGTCTATCAGGTTGTCGATATGGCTGGCGGGCTCTCTTCACTGGCCGATCACGAAGCTATCAATCTTGCGACGCCGTTACAGGATGGGATGCACATTCACGTGCCGGCTCGTGGCGAGGTTCCCAAAGAGGATGTTCAGACGAAGGGGACGTCTTCCGTTTCTTTGAATGGGGCTGTCGCGTCTCGTGCAGAAGAAAGGGATATAAATAGGAAGATTGATATTAACAGTGCTTCAGAGGAACAATTACAGGCATTACCAGGAGTTGGTCCCAAGACAGCAGCGTCTATAGTGAGTTACAGAGAGTCTCAAGGGGACTTTGAGGTCGTTGAGGATCTGTTGAGGGTGAGAGGTATTGGCCCTGCAAAATTCGAGAAGATACGTCAACTGGTTACGATAGGTTCATGACAGCTCTCGGCAGAATGCCGGCCCTCTTTCCCTTTGCCGGCATATGTCTGGCCCTTCTTGTTCAGCAACGTGGCGTGTCATTGATATGGGATTCTTTACTGGCCATGCTTGGCACTCTGGCGTTGCTTTTCCTTTTTACTGACAGAGATGCTCCCGATTATTGGAAGGCCGCTACAGGACTTCTTCTTATTGCGGGAATTGGCAGCATGGGAGTTTGCCTGAGAGTGTCTGAGCCTTTTGACCATGCCGGAGAGAGATACAAAGGGCAGGGCGTTGTTCTTTACGAGCGTTCCTGGGGAGGAAGAAGGGCTCTTTTGCTTCGAACCTCAGTAGGTCGGGTTATGGTAAAAGTAGGGCCCCAGTATGAACTTCTTCCTGGAGATAAAATAAAATTATCGGGGATACTGCTCGAACTTCCGTCAGATAAGGATAATTCCTTTCGAGAGGACCTATATTGGAAAGCCCGCGGAGCCGTTGGCGAGATTATTCCAGAAGATGTTTCGTTGCTTGGCTCATCTCGCTGGATGTCGCCCATTGGGTGGAGAAATGCCCTCGTACAGCGTATTCTTTTGACATTGCCTCCCCGTACGCGAGGGTACATACTGGCCTGTTGGACCGGTCTGAAATCTCCAGTGTTGAGCTTTAAGCATCAGCAATGGGGGACGAGCCACCTATTGGCTGTTTCCGGTTTTCACGTTGCTCTTTTTGTTTCAGGCCTGTGGCTTCTTATTCCCGCAGGAAAGAAAAGGGAGCTCGTGGTTTCTGGTGCTTTGTGGGGCTATATTTTCCTGACTGGAGCGGCTCCAAGTGCGATACGAGCTGCAATTATGATGCAGATAGCTCTTTTAGGGCGCTTATTTGGCCGACCTCCGTCACCTGTTAATTCCGTTTCACTGGCGGGACTCTTGCTTCTTTTATGGCGTCCCTTCTGGTTTTGGGATTTGGGATGGCGTCTTTCTATAATAGCGGCTTTGATTATTGCCGCAGCCCTTGAGAGAAGACTTTCTCCTCTGTGGTGGTGTAGTGTGAGTCCTGCAATTTGGGTGTCTACTCTTCCGCTGGTTTCCGCGGTCTGGGGGAGTGTCCCCTTGGCGGGAGTTGTTATGAACACTTTTGCCGGTGCTATTTTTGGCGTTTTATATCCTCTGAGCTCTCTTTTGGTCTTGCCGTCGTTACTGGCTATCCCTGGCGGATATTGGCTTTCCCGCTCCGCTGAAGGGCTCTTTTATCTTTGGGAACTTTGTGCTGATACGATTGTTCGTTTTGTTCCCTGCCACGTCTCGTGGAGCCCCTTCTGGGGAGCTTTTGCCGCTGGAATTTTACCCTTGTTTCTTGCTCGATCCATTCGGCTTTCGTGGAAGCGTTCTCTATCGACGGCATTACTGTTACAATGTGTTGTGATATTGATTTTGATGTAGTATTTAAGATTAAGAGTTGAGACTGAGAGTTATGGAGGTTGAGAGGCATGTTACTTGTTTTAGATGTAGGAAACACGACGACAGTTGTGGGTGTCTACGATAATGATAGTCTTGTAGCTCACTGGCGGCTTGTTTCTGAACGACATACATCTGATGAACTTGGAATCTACTTACGCAACTTATTGCAGTTTGCGTCTATACCATATAGAGAGATACACGGAGCTATTCTATCGAGTGTCGTTCCTTCTTTAGACAGTGTAATTCAGGAAGGCGTATCCCGTTACTTTAACGACGTTCACTGTTTGCGCGTTTCGTATAAATTGGATTTAGGCATGGACATCCTTTATGGTGCTCCGCACGAAGTTGGGGCGGATCGTCTGGTCAATGCTGTGGCAGGGCGTGAACGTTATGGCGCTCCGCTGATCGTCATCGATTTCGGAACGGCCATTACTCTCGATATTATTTCGAAGGAAGGGGCCTATCTGGGTGGCACCATTTCACCAGGCCTTGTTTCAGGAATGGAAGCTCTCTTTGGCCGCACGGCGAAGCTGCCTCAAGTCTCTTTGGAGGCTCCGATGAGTGTTATAGGAAGCAATACCATGGAATCCATTCAGGCTGGGCTTATGTTTGGAAATGCCGGTTTGGTGGATTTTCTTGTTCGAAAAACAAGGGAGACTCTGGGATGCCGTTGTGGTGTTATCGCTACAGGCGGTCATGCAGAGGCTATCGCTAAAATATCTGAGACCATTGAAACTGTAGATCAATGGCTTACCTTGGAAGGACTGCGGATAATATATGAAAGAAACGTTTCCTAAGGTTGTTGGAGGAGTTCCCCTCGAATCACCTCTTATCTTAGCTCCCATGGCCGGTATAACCATTCCTCCGATGAGAGCCTTTTTCCGCAAACTTGGAGCCGCTGCCGTTCATACGGAGATGATCAGTGGTGCCGGTTTGATCCGCAGTAGTGTGAAGACGAAGAACATGCTTGCCGTCTGTGAGAAAGAGGATCCGGTGATTTTGCAATTTTTTGCCGGCGATACAGACACTCTCTATGCAGCGGCCTGTAAGGCTGAGCAGGAGGCGCATGGGCGATTTGCTGCCGTTGGAATCAATATGGCTTGTCCCATGCCTAAAGTTCTTAAAAAGGGAGCCGGGTCTCGTTTACTTCAATATCCCGATAGAGCGGTTTCCATGGTGAGGGCATTGAAGGAATTCAATCTCCCCGTCTGGGGCAAAGTACGAATTTGCTCAGATCGTGCCCCGCTCTCAACAGAAATGTTTTGTGAGAAACTATTAGAGGCTGGTGCAGATAATATTTGTGTGCACGGCAGAACTCCGGCCCAGCGATATTCAGGAACGGCCGATAAAGAGTCTGTTATGAAACTAGCCCAACTTTTTCCCGGAAAAATAAGCGCCAGTGGCGACGTTTTTGAACCTGAAGATGCCCTCCAATATCTGAATGCGGGGTGTGTTTCAGTGTTTATGGCCCGGGGGGCGTTGAAAGATCCTTTTATTTTTCCCCAAACACTGGCGACTTTAGGCTTTTCGGTGGATAATAGATTGTTATGTCCTTCCATAGAGTTGCAAATATCCTTGCTTATTGAATTGGGGGACCACATTGCAGAAATGGCCAGTTCCAGACTGGCTGAAATATTGATAAAGCGGCTTCTCTCCGGTATGTTTAAAGGCATTCCAGGAATAGCAGAACTTCGAAGGGATTGCGCCAGCTTCCATGGCTGGGACGAACTTCGAAGACTCATGAGCGGCTGCGAGCACTATTTTGAAAGGAGAGACGTGTTGTGTCGGCCAATGTAGAAAACAAGACAGATGAGATTGCTCTGCCAGAGGAAGAAATATTCCGCCAGAGAAAAGATAAGCTTCAAAGATTAGTAGAGGAAGAGGGGTACAATCCGTACCTCATAGAGCGCTGGGAACGCGCTGATTTCCTTAAAGATATTAGGGAACGTTTCGATCATCTCGGTGTTGACGAAGCTGATGAGAACGCAAACCTTACTATTGCCGGTCGTATGATGACCCTTCGTAAGCATGGTAAGGCCATGTTTGCAAATCTTCAAGACGAAACTGATACTATGCAGCTTTACTTCCAGCTTAACGCCATGGGAGAAGAAGCCTATAATTTCGCCAAAAAATGGATAGATGGTGGAGATTTTGTGGGTATCGTCGGTATTCCCTTCAGAACGAGACGGGGAGAACTTACCCTGTTGGTGAAGGAGTGCACCCTTCTTTCGAAGGCTCTCCGTCCCCTCCCTGAGAAGTGGCATGGATTGAAGGATACTGAAATTCGTTATCGTCAGCGTTATCTTGACCTGATGGTAAATCCCGATGTGAAAGATACCTTTAGAAAGAGATCTGCCATCATCGCATCTATACGAAAGACTCTTGTAGATCATGGAACTCTCGAAGTGGAGACGCCCATTCTTTCTCTTCTTGCAGGAGGAGCTAATGCGCGCCCCTTCGTTACCTATCATAATGCCCTTGATTCCAATATGTATCTTCGTATTGCTACGGAGCTCTACCTCAAACGCCTTGTCGTAGGAATGTTCGGGCGGGTATTTGAAATTGGTAAGAACTTTAGAAATGAAGGCATAGATACAATACACAACCCTGAATTTACAACCATGGAAGTGTATTGGGCCTATGCTGACTATAACGATATGATGGATCTTACCGAAGAGATTATACGCAACGCGGCAAAGGTCGTAGGCGAGCAGACTGTTACATACCAGGGCGTTGAACTTGACTTCAGCAAGCCTTTCCGCAGAGTATCCATGCTGGATCTCGTGAAAGAATATGCAGACATTGATTTCAACACCATAAAGACAGACGAAGATGCACGCAAGATTGCCAGAGAAAAGGGCGTTGAGCTTAAGGGTACAGAGAGCCGTTTTGGCGTTCTTAACGAGGTCTTTGAGGCCTTTGTCGAAGAGAAGCTTGTGCAGCCTACCTTTGTTTTGGGACATCCGACGGAGATTTCTCCTCTTGCGAAGAGAGATCCCGAGAATCCTGATTACACCCACCGTTTCGAGCTCTTTATCTATGGCTCCGAGGTGGCTAATGCCTTTAGTGAATTGAACGATCCTCTCGATCAGAGAGAGCGGTTCCTCGATCAGCTTCGCAAGAAAGAAGAGGGAGACGAAGAGGCTCATGCCTTTGACGAAGACTTTATTAATGCTATCGAGTGCGGACTGCCTCCAACTGGCGGTCTTGGCATTGGAATAGATCGTTTAGTTATGTTCCTTACTGACTCTCGCTCCATACGGGACGTTATTTTGTTCCCGACAATGCGTCCAAAAGCGTAAGAGGAGGCTGTTTTTGTGGATCGTAACGAGGCTCAAAAGCGTATTGAAGCTTTAAGGGAAGAACTCAACCATCACGCTTATCTGTACTATGTTCTGGACTCTCCTGAAATAGAGGATGATGTCTATGATGCCCTTTTGAGAGAGCTTCTTTCTTTAGAGAAGCTCTTCCCTGAATTTGACGATCCTGATTCTCCCACCCACAGGGTAGGAGGCATTCCTTTAGATCATTTTGAAAAGGTAATTCACGAGACGCCGCTGCTCAGCCTCGATAATGCCTTATCGAAGAATGAAATGTGGTCGTTTGCAGATCGAGTTTCATCAGCCTTAGGGTTGAACGATATAGATTATCTTTGCGAATTGAAAATAGATGGTCTGGCCGTCTCACTGGTCTATGAAGACGGGGTCTTTGTGCGAGGTGCAACCCGTGGGGATGGTCAAATTGGCGAGGATGTAACGGAAAATCTGCGTACCATCCGTTCGCTACCCCTTCGTCTTCGCGAAAAAGTTCCGGGACGGCTGGAAGTCCGTGGAGAAGTGCTCATGATGAGAGAGCAGTTCGCAGCGCTGAATCAGGCTCGTGAAGAGGCTGAGGAACCGCTTTTTGCCAATCCCCGGAACGCTGCTGCCGGAAGTTTGCGGCAGCTCGACTCGACGATTACGGCGTCACGGAAGCTCTCGATTTTCCTTTATTATGTGTCTCAGCCTCAGGAGTACGGTCTATCGGCTCAAAAGGAGATACTGGAGTGGCTTCAGCATCTTGGTTTTCCCGTTCAGAAGGCCTGGAAACTCTGTTCCACTCGGAATGAGATTGATGCCTTTATAGAAAAGTGGCGGGAAGGGCGTTTTTCCTTGCCTTACAGCACTGATGGCGTGGTTTTGAAGGTCAATACTGTGGATTTGTGGGGAGACCTGGGATATACGGCTAAATCGCCTCGCTGGGCCATTGCCTTTAAATATCCGCCGGAAGAGAAGGAAAGCCAGATTCTTGACATCGAAATTTCAGTAGGCCGCACAGGCGTTCTTACCCCTGTGGCCAATCTGGAGCCGATTCATCTTGCCGGAACCATCGTTAAGCGGGCAAGCCTGCATAACGAAGATGAGATACGGCGCAAGGATATTCGCGTTAAAGATAGAGTGGCTGTTCGAAAGGCCGGGGAGATTATTCCCGAAGTTGTGCGGGTGCTTGTTGAGAAGCGTACTGGAGATGAGAAGGAATTCCTCATGCCTGACACCTGTCCGGTGTGCGGTTCTCACGTTATTCGCATACCTGGCGAAGTGGCGTTGCGGTGTCCCAACAAGGCATCGTGTCCTGCCCAGCTTCGAGAAGGATTGGCCCATTTTGCCTCTCGTGCCGCCATGGATATTCGTGGCCTTGGCGATAAGCTCATAGAGCAGCTTGTCGAAAAGAATATGGTTAAGAATATGGCCGATCTCTACGCTCTCAGTCGAGAGGAGCTTCTTTCTCTCGAACGTATGGGCGAAAAATCGGCAGATAAACTTTTAAAGGCTTTCGATACGTCAAAACAGAGATCACTTTCCAATCTGATTACCGCTCTGGGCATTCCTCTTGTAGGAAAGAAGGTTGCGGAAATACTGGCAGACCATTTCGGTCGCTTAGATGCCCTTGCCTCAGCGAAGGAAGAGGATCTTTCGTCTCTTGAAGGCGTAGGACCTAAGATCGCGGCGTCCATCAGGGCCTTTTTTGACGACGAGTCTAACAGGGAAATGATTCGCCGCCTCAAGGAAGCCGGTGTTCAGATGGAAGAGAAGCAAGAAGCGTCAAGGGAGGATACGCCCTTTGAAAACCAGCGTTTTGTTTTTACCGGTGAACTCCAATCCATGGCCAGGGCCGATGCCGAAGCTCTCGTGAAAGATCTGGGAGGGGCGAGTTCCTCCAGCGTGAGCAAAAAGACATCTATAGTCGTTGCGGGGCCTGGTGCCGGAAGCAAACTTCAAAAGGCCAGGGAGCTTGGCGTAAAAGTTATAGATGAAGAAGAGTTTTTAACGATGATTCGTCCCTATATAGAAGAATCATTCGAAGATAAACATATTTCAGCGAAGGAGGAGTGATCATGGCAGTCTCAGCAGATGATATTAGACATGTTGCAGCCTTGGCTCGTCTTGAGATCACAGACGATGAGGTTCAGGCTATGCACCAGCATTTCGAAGAAATATTAGGATATTTTAACAGGCTGAACGAACTTGATCTCGAAGGGATAGATGCGTTTGCATTGAAAGTTGACGAAGAAATCCCCTGGAGAGAGGATAAAGCGGTGCAGAGTTCTGTGCGGGAAGATGCTTTAGATGAAGCTCCTTATCGGCATGGAGATTTCTTCAGAGTGCCTCGTATAGTGGAGGAGGATTAGCATGGAACTTTTTGAGCTTTCAGTAGCGCAAATCATAGAAGGCCTTCAGAACCGCACCTTTTCGGCAAGTGAAGTTTTTAAAGCATGCCTGAATAGGGCTAAGATGCTGGAACCTCGCATATCCGCGTTACTTTCATTTACTGAAGAGAGCGGAATGGCTCAGGCGGAAGCAGTGGATAAGGCTTTGGCGTCAGGAGAAAAACTTGGTCCTCTTGCCGGGGTTCCCTTTATTGTGAAAGACAATATGTGCACCAAAGGCATTCCAACTACGTGTGCGAGCAAAATTCTTGCACAGTGGAAGCCTCCCTATAATGCTGCCGTAGTCGATTTTCTCGATGAAGCGGGTGCCATCCTCATGGGGAAGGCGAATCTTGACGAGTTTGCCATGGGCGGCTCAACTGAGCATTCGGCCTACGGCGTAACCTCGAACCCCTGGAAACTGGATTGCGTTCCAGGCGGTAGTTCTGGCGGAAGTGCGGCCTCTGTTGCTGCCGGATATGTTCCTTTCAGCCTTGGCAGCGATACAGGCGGCTCTATTCGTCAGCCAGCCGCTTTCTGCGGTATATACGGTCTGAAACCGACCTACGGCCTTGTAAGCCGTCGTGGTCTTGTCGCCTTCGCTTCATCTCTTGATCAGATCGGACCTTTTACACGAACTGCCGAAGATATGGCACTCGTGCTTGATGTTATTTCACAGAAAGATGATCATGATTCCACATGTAGCCGTCGTTCCCGTCCCGATTACAAAAAGGCTCTGCGCGCGGATTCCTTGAAGGGACGGAAGATTGGTCTTATTAAAGAGACTCTGGGATACAAATTGGATCCGGAAATCAAAGAAGCTTTCGACAAAACAGTGAAGTTTTGTAAGGAGCAGGGGGCTGAAATTGTCGAGATTTCTCTTCCCACAATGATCGAGTACGGACTTCCTTGCTATTACATTCTTGCTCCAGCGGAAGCTAGCTCCAATTTGGCCCGTTTTGACGGCGTTCGCTACGGCTTAAGTGAAGATGCGGCGTCTTTGATCGATCTCTATATGAAGACACGTGCCGAGGGCTTCGGAGTGGAAGTCAAACGTCGTATTATGGTTGGAACCTATGTGTTGAGTTCCGGCTATTATGATGCCTATTATCTTGTTGCTCAGAAAGTGCGGCAGCTTATTAAACGAGAGTTTGTAAACGCCTTTAAGTCTGTAGATACAATACTTCTTCCCACAGCGCCCACACCGGCTTTCCGTAAGGGAGAACTAGTGAACGATCCTATTCAGATGTACATGGCGGATGTCTTTACGTTGCCTGTAAACCTGGCGGGGCTTCCCGGTCTCTCTCTCAACGCTGGCTTCTCAAAAGATGGCCGGCCTCTTGGTGTTCAGTTTATCGGATCATGGTGGGGTGAGGAGGATTTGCTTTCCATAGCGGCCCTTCACGAAAAAGCCTATGGAACCGCTCCTATTGCCCAAGGGGGTGTTTGCTAATGTCTGAATTGACCTTTACACCTGTTATCGGTCTTGAAATTCACGTGCAGTTGGCAACGAAGAGTAAGATTTTCTGTTCGTGCTCCACTGACTACATCGGTGCCGTGCCGAACACGAATGTTTGCCCTGTCTGTCTGGGGTTGCCGGGAAGCCTTCCCGTACTCAATGCCAAAGTTGTTGAATATGGCGTTAAGGCAGCATTGGCCCTGAACTGCACAGTAAATACAGCGACGAGATTTCACCGAAAAAATTACTTCTATGCAGATCTGCCCAAGGCGTATCAGATCAGCCAGTACGATCTTCCTTTAGCTGAAAAGGGCTATGTGGAGATTCCAACAGAGGATGGCGGACGATATCACGTTCGTATTACACGACTTCACCTTGAAGAAGATGCAGGTAAACTTGTTCATGAAGCAAGTGACGGCCGTCTTGTAGGTGCGGACCAGTCTTTTGTCGATTACAACAGAGGCGGTGTTCCTCTGGCAGAGATTGTTTCAGAGCCGGATATCCGCTCTGCTGCAGAGGCGAAAGAGTATGTGGCCCGTCTTCGCCAGCTTGTTCGTTATCTTGGTGTTTCTGACGGAGATATGGAAAAAGGTTCTCTTCGTGTCGATGCCAACATTTCGGTGAAATGTTCTGACGGACGATGGGGAGACCGTGCCGAGGTAAAGAACCTGAACTCGCTACGCGCTCTTGAGCGAGCACTTGAATACGAATTCAAACGTCAGAGCCAGCTTTTGGCCGAGGGTAAAACTGTCACTCAGGAGACACGGCACTGGAATGACGTAGAGGGTGTGACTATGGCTACGCGAAGCAAGGAAGAGGCTCACGATTACAGATACTTCCCGGAGCCGGATTTGCCTCCGCTGCTTCTTCCTGACGGGTATGTAGACAAAATAAAAGAGACTATGCCTGAACTGCCTTGGCAGAAAGTGGATCGTTTCGAAAAATCCTATAAATTGAACGAAACTGACGCTATGATTCTGACAGAGCATATTCCTCTTGCCGACTTCTATGAAGCGTGTGTCAAGGCGGGAGCAAGCCCTCAGAGAGCTTCAAACTGGGTGCGGACAGAGGTTCTTCGCATCATGAACGAACAGAAGATCGAAATTGAGGACTTCCCCATCAAGCCTGCGGTTTTGGCCCAGCTCGTTTCTAAAGTTGACGATAATAAGATATCGACAACAGCGGCGCGAGAGGTTTTCGACATGATGGCAGCTCGTCGAATTTCTCTTGAAGAAGCTATGTCGGAGTGTGGAGTGGAGGAAGGCGGCATTTCCGGATCGAACCTTGAAAATATGGTTCGCGATATTTTGAAAAATAATGCCGATGTCGTTGAAATCATCAAGACGGGACAAGATAAGAAGGGGAAAAAGCAAAAGTTCCTCCAAGGCTTGATTATGAAGGAAGCACGGGGACAAGCTGACCCCAAAGAGGCGGCATCTGTGTTGGCTCAACTTTTGGAAGAATAATGATTGAGGGCAGGGAATGTATTCCCTGCCCTCTTCTTTATTGACTATCGTAATAGCAATGCGTAAGATAAAGCAATGTAAAGAAGATATAAATCTGCCGGCTTGCTGACCGGAAGAGAATAGAGAGGGAGGCAGTCGGACGTCTTAGAGGAGGTAGTAGGGTATGGGAACGCGCAAACCTGAAGACATTAGAAGTGTTGCCATTGTGGCTCACGGTGGGGCCGGAAAGACATCCCTTGTTGAAGCGATGCTCTTTGCTAATGGTGACATTAGTCGTATGGGGAATGTCGTAGATGGCAACACCGTTGCAGACTTCGGAGCCGAAGAACAGAAGCGACAGATTTCCATCAATACTGCACTTGTTACACTTGAGCGTAGCGGGAAAAGATTCTATCTTCTTGACACGCCGGGGTTTGCTGACTTCATAGGTGATATGCGTTCAGCAATGAGAGTTTCAGACTCGGCATTAGCAGTAGTAAGCGGTCTTCATGGTGTTGAGGTTCAAACAGGCAAAGCATTTGAATTTGCAGAAGATTTTGGTATTCCTGTAGCATTTGCAATCAGTAAGCTTGATCGCGAACATTCGGATTTTGCCAGAACAGTAGAAGATATTCAGAAACAGCTTACAGAAAAGGCTGTTCCATTTTTCCTTCCCATAGGCAAAGAGGCTTCCTTCAAGGGAGTTATCGACATTTTGAATCAGAAAGCCTATATGTATGAAGGAGACGCGACAGGTTCTTTCAAAGAATGCGATATTCCTGCTGATATGGCAGACGACGTAGCAGCTGCACGAGAGTCTTTGGTTGAGACGATTGTTGAAGCTGACGATGAAGTAATGATGATGTATCTTGACGGCGAAGAGCTTTCTCCAGAACAGATTCTTTCTGTTGCGAGAAAAGCAATTCGGGAACGTCAGATTTATCCGGTACTCCCCGTTTCGGGAACATCTAATGTAGGAACGCAGCATCTTCTTGATTTTATTGGAACGATGCTTCCTTCTCCTCTGGAATCACATTCACGCCAGGCTAAAAAGGGCGAAGAAACCTTAACTATCGAACCAGATCCTGAAGCTCCATTTTCGGCACTCTGCTTTAAGATTATGGTTGACCCCTATGTAGGAAAACTTTCATATATTCGTGTGAACTCAGGACATCTGTCCAGTGAGAACACTATTTACAATGTCAGCCAACAAGAGGAAGAACGCATAAGTTCCTTCAAAATTATGAAAGGAAAAGACGGCGCTGACGAAAAGGAAATTATTCTTGGAGATATTATTGCCATTCCGAAACTTCACAGCACTCAAGTGGGAGACACATTGGGAACGAAGAACACCGAATACATCTTCCCGCCGATTAAATTCCCCAAACCTGTTTACAGCGTAGCTGTTATGGCGAAGAGCCGGGCAGACGAAGATAAGCTCTCCAATGCTCTTCATAAGATTCTGGAAGAGGACCCTGTTCTCACCTTTGCAAAGAATCCCGAGACAGGCGACAATGTTCTTTCCGGAATGGGCGATATGCATATAGAGATTCTTCTCTCTCGTATCCGTGAGCGATATGGAGTAGAGCTTGAAACAAAGACACCTCAGGTTCCCTATCGGGAAACAATTCGTAAAACCGCCGAAGCCCAGGGAAAATATAAGAAACAGACTGGTGGACGCGGACAGTACGGAGACGTTCACATTCGGTTTATTCCTCTCGACCGCGGGTCAGGATTTGTCTTTGAAGATAAGATCGTGGGAGGAGCCATTCCCAAGGGCTTCATTCCCGCCGTTGAAAAAGGTTTACGTGAAGCATTGACTAAAGGGCCTTTGGCAGGATTTCCCACAGTTGATTTTAAATCCGAACTTTTCTTCGGGTCATATCATGATGTAGATAGCTCTGAAATGGCCTTTAAAATCGCAGCATCCATGTCGTTTAAGAAAGGTATTCTTGACGCCAACCCAGTGTTGCTTGAGCCTATTATGCAGATTGAGGTTATTGTTCCAGAAGATTATCTGGGCGATGTAATGGGCGACTTGAACAGCCGACGTGGACGCATTCTTGGAATTGACAGCCGCGGCCGTTTACAGGTTGTACGTGCTCAGGTTCCTTTGGCAGAGATGTTTAAATACGCTATCGTGCTTCGTTCTATGACATCAGGACGTGGAACGTTCTCTATGGAATTCGACCACTATGAGGACGTGCCTGGAGACGTGGCCAAGAAGGTTATAGCCGAGCACAAGAAAGAAGAGGAAGAGGAATAGCGAATAGCGTCTGAAATGCTGTTCACTATGTATAAAAAAAGAGAGGGACTGAAAAATCAGTCCCTCTCTTGCTTTTCTTTGAAACGTAAGGTGTGTGGAGGTTTGCTAAAACGTTGAGTTAGCGATTTTTTTGGTCTTCACAAAAGAATTTCCACATGGTAGCTTCTGCATTTTGAGTATCAAGTTTCCCCTCAGAAATGACATGTTTCCATGCTCGTTCAGTTAAAGAACCAATATACGCGTCAAACTCCGGACT
This sequence comes from Aminobacterium thunnarium, assembly GCF_055390565.1. Lineage (NCBI taxonomy): Bacteria > Thermotogati > Synergistota > Synergistia > Synergistales > Aminobacteriaceae > Aminobacterium > Aminobacterium thunnarium. The sequence goes on along the minus strand of NZ_AP042412.1, from coordinate 1,410,357 downwards.
GTTGCGCCGAGCTGCTATTTCTAACGTTTGCTCTCTGAATTCTTCCCAACGGGCAGCTTTTTTCTCATCAATAGACATCTCAGCATTCCTCCTTATGTTTTAATTTAGAAGCACGTTTCCCTTACTTGCCGGCAGCTTTTTTCTCAGTGATGTACTTGTCGATAGCGACGGCAGCCTTTTTGCCTGCACCCATGGCAAGGATGACTGTTGCTGCTCCGGTGACGATGTCTCCACCAGCGAAGACCCAGTCAGGATCAGCCTGACCAGTTTCAGGATCAGCTTCGATGTAGCCACGTTTGTTCAGCTTAAGTTCGGGGAAGGCGCTTAGCAACACCTTGTTGGGGCCCTGTCCGATGGCCTCGATAACGGTGTCTGCTTCGATTGTGAATTCACTGCCTTCTATTTCAACGGGGCGGCGGCGGCCAGATGCGTCAGGCTCACCGAGCTCCATACGTACACATTTTACGCCTACAAGATTACCACTCTCGCCAGCAACATACTCAACAGGGTTGGTGAGCCAGTTGAAGACAACTCCCTCTTCAACTGCGTGATGGTACTCTTCAATACGGGCAGGAAGTTCTTCAAGAGAACGACGATAGACAACCTGAACACTCTTGGCTCCAAGTCGAAGAGCGGAGCGTGCCGCGTCCATGGCAACGTTTCCGCCGCCAACAACGACAACCTTCTCAGACTGTTTTGTAGGAGTATCGTATTTGGGGAACTCGTAGCCGTGCATAAGGTTGATACGTGTGAGATATTCACTTGCAGAATATACGCCGTTCAAGCTTGTTCCGGGAACGCCCATGAAGTGAGGGGTACCGGCACCAGTTGCAATATAGACGGCATCATAGTTATCTTTAAGCTCTTCAATAGTTACGCTGCGTCCTACAGCAACGTTGGTCTGAAATTCGACGCCAAGAGCCTTGATGTTCTCGATCTCTCTACGAACAATGGCTTTGGGAAGACGGAACTCGGGAATTCCATACATAAGAACTCCGCCAGCGGCGTGGAGAGCTTCATAGACTGTGACCTTGTAGCCCATTTTGGCAAGATCACCAGCAACTGTAAGGCTTGAAGGGCCAGAACCGACAACAGCAACTTTACCCTTGTTCTGTTCAGGAACCTTAGGGGCAACTTTGCTGCCGTGCTCACCCTTCCAGTCGGCGATGAAACGCTCCATCTTACCGATGGAAACAGGCTCATAGCCTTTGATTCTTCCTACGGTGCAGACGCCTTCACACTGTTTCTCCTGAGGGCAAACACGTCCACATACGGCTGGAAGGTTGGTGTATTTTGTAAGAGCTTCCCAAGATCCTTCAAGATCTCTCTCTTTGATAGCTTTCAAAAATTCAGGAATATTGATACCTACAGGGCAGCCCTTCACGCATGGAGGGTTTTTGCACTGAAGGCAGCGGGAACTCTCAGCTACAGCCTCTTCAATGTTATAGCCTATAACGACGTCATTAAAATTATGAACACGTTCCTCGGCACTCTGCTCAGGAACGGGAAGTCTTTTCGGGGTTATGTCTAAAGCCATTACTCTTCACCCATTTCAGCTTTATATTTTTCCAGAGACATTTTTTCTTCGTCTTTGTACTGACGCATACGGTTCATAAACTCATTCCAGTTTACGCCCCATCCGTCAAACTCTGGTCCGTCAACACACGCGAATCTGATCTGGTCATGAATGGTTACTCGGCAGCCGCCGCACATTCCTGTTCCATCGATCATAATTGGGTTTAAGGAAACAAAAATGGGAATATTCAACTCTTTGGCTTTCAAAGAGGAGAATTTCATCATAATGGAAGGACCGATGGCCCATGACTGATCGAATTTGATTCCGCGATTATGAAGCTCCACCATAGCATCGGTAACAACGCCCTTCATGCCGGCAGATCCGTCATCAGTGGTGATGAGAAGCTCATCAGAGTACTTCTCGCACTCTTCCTTCATAATGACAAGATCCTTTGTTCGTCCGCCAAGAATGGTGTAAACTTTGTTCCCGGCCTCTTTCAAAGCTCTGATAATTGGGAAAAGGGCGGCTATACCAACGCCACCACCGATCATTAATACTGTTCCGTAATTTTTGATCTCGCTGGGCATTCCCAGGGGACCAAGAATATCGGTTAAACAGTCTCCCTCTTTCATGTCGGCAAACTCGGCAGTTGTCTTTCCAACGATCTGGAAAATCATGCGGATAAGACCTTTTTCACGGTCAAAGTCGGCCACAGTGAGAGGAATACGCTCTCCTTGGGGGTTCGTACGGATGATGACGAACTGCCCCGGCTGAACATGTCGTGCCACTCTAGGAGCTTCTACCCAAATGTCGAATTCCTTGGGGACGACAAGCTTTTTGGAAATAATTTTGTACACTTTGTTTCCTCCTCGTTTATCGAAGATATACTGGGGGTTATGTTATTAGGGGTCGTGTTATCTACTCTCAACTTGATACCTTATATGTTATATTTATTTTGTCAATACAAATTATGCCATATATTTACATTCAGTACCTCATCTTTTTTACTATTTTTAACCACGAAAAATATGATTTATTCTCAGGGTTGACGAATGAAGGGGAACTATGTAATATACCCATAGAGGGTATAAATAGTCCTATTCAAACGGAGGGATAAATAATGATAAAAGTTTATTCAACACCCACTTGCCCCTGGTGCACCAAAGCCAAAGAATATCTTACTTCAAAAGGCGTGGAATTTGAAGTCGTTGATGTTTCCCAAGATAGAGAAGCAGCTATGGATATGGTTAAAAAGACGAAACAGATGGGCGTTCCTGTTGTTCAGTTCGATGATGTATATATAGTAGGATTTGACCGACCTGCCATAGATGCTGAACTTGAAAAAATAGGGAAGTAACCAGGAATAAGGGGAACGTAATATAATAGTGGCCTAACCTTAGCTTCCATGTAGGGAGGTCATTGTATGAAAGGTTGTCTTGAATTCCATTATGGTGCAGCGCTGGGAGAGCCTTCGGCCCCGGAAGCTGTGACATTTAAAAATGTAAGAAATTTACTGCCTCATTTACAGAAGGCGGATTCTTTGTTGAGGAGCCACCAGGAAAATGGCATGGAAGGTGCAGGGTGGCTCCTTCTTCCTTATGAATCCCCTTCTCGGATTTTGGAAATTGCCTCTCATTTAGCTTCTATGAGTGACGTTATTCAAATTGGCATTGGAGGATCCGCTTTAGGAAACCTCATGCTTCATAATGCGCTTTTGCCCCCCTATTGGAACGATTCTGCTCATAATCTATCCAGACCTCGTTTTTATATGGCAGATAACGTAGATCCTGAAGAGAACAAGTCTATATGGGATAACGTAGACCCTCAGAATACAGCTCTGATTGTTGTAAGCAAATCAGGAACTACGGCAGAGACCATGGCCAACTTTCTTTTCTTCTGGAACAAGTTAAAAGAAAGACTAGGGGCGGAAGAGGCTGCAAAACGAACAGTAGTCATTACAGATCCCGAAAAGGGTGTTTTACGGGCCTTTGCCCAGGAGACAGGATGCTTTGTTCTCCCCATTCCCAAGGGAGTAGGCGGTCGTTATTCTGTCTTGTCTTCTGTGGGCCTTCTTTCTGCTGCGTCTCTTGGTATTGATATCAAGAGTCTTCTTGCGGGGGCGCGCGAGATGTCTGACTTTTTGGCTGCTACCCAAAATATTGAAGAAAATCCTGCGTGGATTATATCTGCTCTGGCATGGCTTCACGCGAAACGTGGGCGAAATATGCTCGTCTTCATGCCCTATATCGACCGTCTCTCCATGTTGAGCGAATGGTTTGCCCAGCTGTGGGGTGAGAGTCTCGGCAAGGAAGGGCGCGGTTCCACTCCCATAAAAGCTTTGGGAACCATAGACCAGCATTCTCAACTGCAACTTTATACAGAGGGTCCTGATGATAAATTATTTATGTTTCTGAACGTTCAAGATGTGAAAGATGATTTTGAGATTCCTCAGGGGGATGAAAAAAGTCTTCTTCCCCTCTCATACCTTTTTGGTCAATCCATGCATAAGCTTCGCTCAGCAGAAGAGCTTTCTACGGCGTCGGCTCTGGTCAAGGCAGGTCGTCCAGTTCTCTGGTTGCAGATTCCTACTCTTGACCCATTCTATCTTGGAGCAGTTCTTTTCCTTTTGGAATATGTGACGGCCCTTACCGGTTTGATTATGGAGATCAATCCCTTCAATCAGCCGGGAGTGGAGCAGGGAAAGCGATATACCTATGGACTAATGGGAAGAGAGGGATTCGACGAAGAGAAACAGGAAGTGAACTCCTTTTCAAAAGTTCTTTCTTCCCGAATCATTACCGTGCCATTTTGCGAAAAGTGATACAATACACGTGAATTTGAAAAAGAAGGAGTTGGGGAAAGCGTGGGGACGACTCTTCTCAGTGTTGACTCTATAACAGTTCGTAGAGAAAACACGACTATATTGAAAGATATGAGCTTAAAAGTTGAAAGCGGGGAAGTAACCGGCGTTCTCGGACGGAACGGAGCGGGAAAGTCGAGTCTTGCCTATGCCCTTATGGGATTGCCCGATTATATTCCCGTAAAAGGTTCTATCACCTTTCTTGGAAAAGATATTACAAGATGGTCGATTACCGATCGTGCGAAGGCCGGATTAACACTTGCGTGGCAGCTTCCGGCACGGTATGAGGGTATTAGCATCAGAGACTATCTGCGGACAGGAACAAAAGGGTGCTCTGAACGAGATTTAGAAGAATCCATGGACTTTATTCAGATGAATACGACATTCCTTGACCGGGCAATCGACAAAAGCCTCTCTGGTGGTGAGCGTAAAAGAATAGAGTTGGCCTCTATCTATCTCATGAAGCCTCGCCTTGCCATTCTTGACGAGCCTGATTCCGGAGTTGACCTCCTGGCCCTTCGTGAGGTTCTGGGGCTGTTGCGTCTGCTTGCCGATCAGGGGAGCGGCGTCATGGTTATTACTCACCGCGAAGATGTGGCGGCTGGATGTGATCGTTCGTATCTTATGTGCGATGGCCGCATTATTCTTGAGGGGAGTGCCGGAGCGGTAAAGAGATACTTTATGTCTCAATGCCGTCCCTGTGATGGTTGTGAAGTGGGAGAGGTGATGCGCCGTGGCTAAGATCAGTGAAGAGTTTCAGGAAATATTGAAAATTGCTGCCAGCACGCCAGGATACGACCATTTTGACCATAAAAAAGGTGCCTACGCCCTTATCAACGCCAATAAAGTTGTAGATTATCATGAAATTGAGGGAGTTCATATTGAAGCCTACGAGACAGACGATGGCGTAAAGGCTCTCATCGATATTGAGGAAGGTGTGCAGCTCGTAGAGCCTGTCCATCTTTGTTTCGGAGATGTTCGCAAGAACGGCCGTCAGGTTATCGAGAGCCACATTACTGTGGGACGGGGAGCGAAAGTTGATTTTCTCGCTCATTGTGTCTTCCCTCATGCGGAGAAATTTCTCCACGCCATGGAAGGAACGGTAGAAGTGGGCGAGGGTGCGAATGTCTCTTACAAAGAACTTCACTATCATGGTCCTGAAAGTCAGATGGAAGTTCGTCCTGTAACGAAGGTAAAGGTTAATAAGGGAGGCCGTTACGTTAATGATTTTACTCTTGTCGAAGGCAAGGTCGGCTCTCTCGACATAGATATAGATATAGATGCTGTCGGTGAAGGAAGCCGCGTCGAGCTGACATCGAAGGTCTACGGCAAGGCCGATGATTCTGTAAAAATTCAGGATGTCGTGAAGCTTTCAGGGAAGAATAGCTCCGCTCTCATAAAGACGAGAACCGTATTGAAAGATCATAGCGTAGGCAGTTTCATGGGCATGATCGACGGAGCTGCTCCTGGTGCGAAGGGGCACGTCGATTGTACTGAAGTTGTTCAGGGACATGCCATAGCCGATGCCTCGCCTGTGGTGAGGGCATCTCATCCGGAAGCGGAAGTGACTCACGAAGCGGCTATTGGCCGTATTGCTGATGATAAAATTGCCGGGCTCATGGCGAAGGGACTTACTTCCGACGAAGCTATAGACATGATTGTTTCGGGCCTTTTGAAATAGCTTTTTGCCGGCAGAGAACGGGAACATATTGAAACTAAAATTAAGAAGCCTTTCCTCGACGGGAAAGGCTTCTTCTTATACTGGCTTCGTTACAGAATTGACGATGACAATTCCTCTGTTGTGGTCTCCATCTGTATAGACGGAGAAAGATCCCGTATAGATGCGGATGGCAGGGTGAGGCCCCAATGCATATGGAGCTGTCTCAAAGAATTCCTCATCGTAAATATTATTTCTGTCTCCTTTATAGACTGGCATGTAGAGAATGCCATCAATTTCAAGGTCAGTAAAGAAGTGGGTTCCGAAAGAGAGTTCGGGCATATAGCCTTCTTTGGGAATACCGACTTCCACAATGCAGCAACACTTCGTTATTTCATCGTACTGTACAGGCACACCTAGAAGGGGGTTGCTCGATCCCACACGTCCTGGAGCTACGAGAATGAAGTTCTTATCCCCCATGCTCTGATTAACCTCTCCAATGCCTCTGGCAATATCTGAGAAACGACGTTCCCTGGAGTAGAGGTGATGGTCTATAAGCACAATATGAGGTATGTTTTCCCGAGCGCCATTTGTTACCATCCGGTCAGCTTGCAGAATAACCTTCTTGTCTGAAAGATCGGGAATCCTCTTCTCAAAGGTATCGCTTAGCCACAGTGGCCTGGCCTGGACTATCTCTACAATATCTTCTCTTGGGTGGTAGGCAAATTCCACATCTGCCGGAACGCCCATGGCATGATCGAGAAGTTGAAGAATCTTCTTCATCCTTTCAAAAAAGTGCTTTGAGCGACATGCAAACTCTTCAAAAGTGAAGCAGATCTTGTCTCCTTTTTCTACGATGGATCCTATTCGTGATGCCATAGGGGAGAAGTAGCCTCCCTCGTCGTCGGAACGGTATATCTGCGCATAGTCGGGGAAACACTCGTGATAGGGAGCTATGTCTTTCCATATCTGCTTTATATCAACGGTGACAAGCTCTCCTTTCTCTTTATCTACGACCTGAAAATGCTCCTGTGAGTGCCGCATAACGTTAAATGGATTTTGTCCCTCCGGGCGGAGACAGGGCATTGTCAGTGAAAAGGTTCTGGCGTACCCTCGCTTAGTGCTTGTTGTTCCCATACCGAAGACGAGGCGAATAATGCCATCTTCCGACTTAATACGGGTTGTCCACCGTCTGTAGTACCGAGAGAATCCGACGCCGGCCATGGTGGGATAGTAGTAGTTTCCGCGCCACTTTCCGGCAACGCGCATTATAATGATTCCCATTTCATCATTTCCGAGTTTATGCTTGTTTCTGTACGCTGTGGCGATGGGGAAAAAGGTTCGTGCGTAAATTTTCTTAATATCCTCTTCGACACGGGCAAGACGTTCTTCCAACGGGGCATCCCCATTTATTTCAAAGAGAGAGAGGTATTTTCCCGCAAAGGAATATTTGAGGGAATCCTCGAGTATGCTGCTGCTTCTGACAATAATGGGGTCTGTCATTTTGCTCAGGAAAGCAGCCAGATGGCCTCGTACCTCTTCAGGCAGCGTGGTGCGCAAAAAGGCTTCTTCCAATTGGGCAGGATCCCCATTTTGAAGTTCTTCAAGGTTGGGAATCTGGCGAATAACATCACGAAAAGAGCTTACAGCTATAAAGAGTGAGACAGGAATAGTTACATGTTCTTGTAGATCGGGATCAACGCTGTCTCGAATCTTGCGAAAGCCAAAGAGGAGGGAACGACCTTTTCCTCCGATACTTCCTTCCCCTACAATAAGAGAAGAAAAGTCGGGGTCGTTTTGTGGATCCCACGCAAAATACTCACTAATTGTCTTTTCGTTTGCTGTCTTATCGTTCACGGCTTTATCGTCTCTCCTTCTCGCAATCTTCTTGCTCTATGCCCCATACATCCGATGACCGCACTGACGAAAGAGCGTGAATAATATTCATTTTTATGCTCGGATTCTCTTGCTCTAACTGTTCTATAAGCAAACGTGTCTTACTTCGTTGCGTATGGAGCGAAAAGGGACAAATTTCAGGTGTGATAGGTAATTTCAAACGCAACGCTTCTTTTTTAAGTTCCTTTTCCCCAATATATATGAGTGGCCTGATAACCCACAACCCTGTGCGACTTTGCCAAAACTTGGGTCTGAAACTTTTAAAGCGACCTGTCTGAAAGAGGTTCATAAGAACTGTTTCCGATACATCGTCGAGATTGTGTCCCAAGGCAAGTACATTATATCCGTGTTCCACAGCTACGGAACTCAGAATGCCTCGTCTGAGATTGGAACAAAAACTGCAGGGCGATTTCTCATTTCGTCTCTTTATTATCTCCGAAATAGGGTAAATCGTCACGAAATGTTCGACATGAAGTTTATCGCAAAGATCGGAAAGAGGTTGTGTATCCATCTCTCCCCCTGAAATATCGACGGTACAGGCTCCAAGTTCGAAGTGGCGGGGAGATCTTTTGCGGAAAGCGGACAGGGCTGTTAAAAGAACAAGGCTGTCTTTGCCCCCTGAGAGTCCGATGAGGATCTTGTCTCCATCTTTAATCATAGAAAAATTGCCGAGAGCTTTTCCAAAGCGTTTACGGAGCATTGGTTGAAGCTGAAGGTTGACTATTTCTTTTGAATTATCCGTCATGTTCTTTCTTTAAGTGCTCCTTTGATCATTATGGTATATAATTAGGTCTATAGACCTAATCAACCCGAAGATGTAAGTACGGTTCCTTTTTTGTAAAAGTACCTAAACTATATCATAGGTCTATATATCATAGAGACATTTGTCATGGATATGTAAAGACTCACAGAGTATTTTATGGGGGTGGAGCCATGGATTCCATACGCCTTGTTATAGCTGACGATCATAGGCTTTTTCGAGATGGCGTAAAGAAACTTCTGGAACTTGAGTCTGATATTGATGTAATTGGTGAAGCTGGAGATGGTGAAGAAGCTTTAAAAGTCGTGCGAGAGAAAGAGCCGGATGTTCTTCTTTTTGATATCAATATGCCTAAAATAGACGGAATTCAGCTTGTACGGGAATTGAACAGTTATACTCATGCCATTAAATATGTTGCCGTGAGTGCTTACGATGATGAGGATAGTCTTTCAGCTCTTTCTTCAGCGGGTGTTTTAGGATTTGTGCTTAAAGCTTCGGGCAGAGTGGAATTGTTATCGGCAATTCGTTCTGCCAATCGTAATCAACCGTACGTAGACCCGCGAGTTGCGGGAAAACTATTGACTTCATTCTCAAGACGCAAAGAGGAAAATGATCAGCTTTATGAATTGACGCCCCGGGAAAAGGAAATATTATACTGGCTTGCACAGGGGCTGAGCAATTCCGAAGTGGCAGCCAAGATGGTTCTCTCTGAGAAAACAGTTAAGAATCATGTAAGTCACGTTTTAAAGAAGCTTGACTTGCGCGATAGAACTCAGGCAGCGATTTTGGCGTGGCGCATTGGTTTTGCACAATTGCAACCAGATTCTTTACGGCAGGTTATTAGCGGTTCTTTATCATCGAAGTAAGATTCTGTCTGAATCAGTAAACTGAATGATTGGAATGCGTAAATGAAAGGTGTAAACACAGAGAAGAGGGCTGAACAACAAGCCCTCTTCTCTGTGTTTGTTATATTGTCCGTTTTATGCGACGCATAACTCCTGTTGAATTACTGGCTTTGTGACGCAAGTTGCGTTGATACGCTGGAAAGCCAGCTTATCTGCTGTTGTAGTTTTGCTAGTTGCTGCTCTGCTGCCGTATATTGCTTATAAATTCGTTTCTGTTTTTCAGAAAGCTGGTCTTCGAATTTGCTGATTCGCTTATCTATCGATTTTACTTCTGTTTCCCATGAATATATCTGACTGGAAATACGTCCCTTAGGTTGAGATGTTCCGCCAGTGGCGATAGTGGAAGAACTGGTAAGTCCGTCCATGGCTTCGTCGAGTTTTTTCATAACATTCGTCATGAACTGTTCCACAGCCTTAGGATCCTTTTTCATGCCAGTCATGAACTTATCTGTATCGAATTCCAGTTTTCCGCTCTTTCCGAAGTCGGCCTTTTCAGTAGTAATGCCGAGCTGAGAAAGCTGTGTGTAGGGATCGTTGAGACCTAAAAGTCCCAATACTCCGCTTGAGTCGGAAACTGTCGCTTGTTTATTACTTGCAGCAGTAATAACAAGGCGGCCTTCTGTAACTCTTGCTGTGGCAAGAGGCGGGGAGAGAAGCTCTCCATTCGAATCGTAGCGAAGCTCACTGGAGCTATTAATACGATCGGCTATATTTTGTACGGTGTCGCCAGGTTTCACGACTATGGAAGTGCTCTTGTTATCTATGGTAATAGAGAAGGCCGTATCGTTTGTAAGACCTTCGTCGGCCATTGTTCCGAGAATAGCTTCTGTACCGGTTCTCTGGTTGAACGGGATAGGAGCGGAACTTCCCAATAGTTGACGCAGCTGGCTTTTGATTTGCCAAAGTGTCGAATCTCCATGAAGCTTGCCCCATTTTCGTTCGAAGTCAGAAGCTGGGTCTTCAACCAGTTCCTCGGAAAGACGGATATTGATCCAGTCCATAATGTCATTGTAGGCCGTTATAAACTCCTCTGTAGATGTAACAGCTTTCTCGGCGTCAAGGGTTACATCCATCATGACTGTGCCTGGTCCCGCCACATCAAGGGTTACACCGTCAATGAGGCCCTCTATGGTGTTGCTCGATCGGGTTATGCTCATTCCATCGATGACAAGCTCTGCATCTTGAGCGGGGATGTAATTTCTGGCATCAGCGCTATCCAGTCCGAGAATGTTGATAATGCTTCCGTCTGCCTCTCCTTCAGTATCAAAGGTGTAAACATTGGCGTTTACTTTATAGGAAACGTTATATTTTATGCCCTCTGCCGGTTTGTTTCCGCCAGCGAGCCATGTAATCTCATTGCCGCCCTGAGAAACTTCGAAGTCAACACCTTCAATATAGGTTATGCCAGCCTGGGTGACAGTCAACGCTCCATTGGCAGGAGCCTGCTTGTCTATGGAAAAGTCTAATAGATCTGGCTCGCCGTCGGCGCCCCGTGTAATAGTTGATTCGAAAGTTTTTTCTCCAAGTCCTGTTTCGGTGCTTTCGAGAACAAGCCTGTTGTCAAGAATTTTTGCGACGATGGGCAGTGGCTCTCCCTTTGCTTCACCGTCTGCATTAAGGGTTATATCTGTGGCTCCGTTGATTTTATCTACAACTTTCTGAAGCGTGTCGCTTGGGGTAATCTCTATCTTTGCCCGTTTTCCACCTGCTGAAATGTAGAAAATGCGGTTTTCCGTAAGACCAAGGTCTTCCATCTTGTCTTCGATACGAGCACCGAAGCGAGTTTCTTTCGTGGCCTTCTGAATAACCTCTATTTCATGACGACAAATGGCTGCTGTTGATTTCACTGTAGCTTTTACAATGGCATCGCTTGACGATCCCCCGCTGAGAACGACCATTTCTGCCTGTTTATTAAGATAAGTAGACTCGAGTTTTAGAGGAGTCAAAGCCGTTCGAGCTTGTTTAATAGAAGCGGAAAGTTCTTTATAGAGATCTATTTTCAACTCAAGGGTATCTTTCTGCTCAAGCCAGACTTCTTCAGGCTTCCGTGCCTTTTCCATCACTTTATCGAGCATACTTCCCCAATCCATACCACTAGCAACACCAGGCATAGTAAAGAGAGGCTCACTAGAATCTGCCATGGCTATTCCTCCTTGAATATATTGGTTTCATAATATGTATCGGGTAGCGCGCTATATTTCTTAATATATGTATATCTTTATAGGAGGAAAAGTTTTTTGTTTCTCTACGTGGTAGAATATCTTGTTGAGAAGATCGTGAAGGGATTGGTTTCATGATTGGTAAAATACAAGACGAACTCAGAGAATCTATAGACGTCAAGAGGGCAGCCTTGCCTTTAGCTGAAAAAGTGGCGTTAGCCTCCCAGTATATAATTCAAACCATATCTCAAGGTGGAACGGTGTTTTTTTGTGGGAACGGCGGGTCTGCTGCCGATGCGCAACATATGGCGGCAGAGCTTCTCGGTCGTTTTGAACGGAACAGAAAGGCGCTGCCTGCAATGGCTTTGACGACGAACTCGAGTACGATAACGGCCCTTGCCAACGATTTCGGGTATGAGAATATTTTTATCAGACAGTTGCAGGGATTGGCCGATTCAAAAGATACAGTTGTAGGAATATCTACGAGTGGAACAAGTGCCAACGTGGTGAAGGCGCTGGAATGGGCCAGAGAAAATGGACTTAAGACAATCGGCATGACGGGCCAGGGTGGCGGAAAATTAGCTGACATTGTCTCTGTTCTTCTTGCGGCTCCTTCCCTTCACACTCCGCGAATACAGGAATTGCATATTACATGGGGACATATAATATGTGGTCTCGTAGAGGAGGCTCTCTGTTCCCATGAAGAATGAACTTGCCGTTATTCTTGCGGGAGGCCTTGGAACCCGCCTGCGGTCGGTTGTCTCCGACCGTCCAAAAGCGCTTGCGCTTATAGGTGGCAAGCCTTTCTTACATTGGCTTTTCCTCTTCCTTCGTCAAAGAGGCATAGGGAAATGTCTTCTGCTTCTTGGCTATAAGGCCGACCAGATCCGGGAATATTGCCAGAGCGGAGAGCCATGGGGATTATCGATAGAATATAGTGTGGAACCTGAGCCTCTCGATAAGGCGGGAGCTCTGCGTTATGCCCTGCCTTCCATTCAGGAAGACGATTTTTTGTTTCTTAACGGCGACACCCTTCTCGATGTGGATATAGAGAGCATGTTTAAAGAGAGCCGGCATCTCGATGCCGACGTGGTCATTGCACTTCGCAAATGGCCTTCAATAGAAAGAACAGATCCTGTTGAGATAGACGAAGATAAAAGAGTCTTGCGATTTGGGGATTCCTCCATAGCAGCTGGGGACGATGGCCAGTGGCTTATCAATGGAGGACTCTATGTTGTTAAACGAAAAGTGGTTGAGGATTTACCAGAAGGGCGGCTTTCCTGGGAAAAAGATGTATTGCCCGCATTGCTTGAAAGAAATGCCCCCGTGTATGCTCACGAAGCGGAAGGTTTTTTTGTTGACATTGGCGTTCCAGACGATTATCAAAAAAGCCAAAAAAATATTCCTGAATTTATAGTTTCCCTTGATCAATAAAGAAGGTGTTTGTAGAATGTCATTGAAAGTTTTTATTACGGGAATTGGCGGATTTATAGGAAGTCACCTCTCAGAGTTTCTGGCCCGCAAGGGATGCGAAGTGTGGGGGTCGTATTTCCGTCCGACAAACGATATGAGTGTTCCGACACGATATGCCAAAGGTCTTTTTAATATTGACGTTCGTCAGAGATCACATCTTGAAGAAGCTCTTCAACAAGTTCGTCCTCACGTTATTTACCACTTGGCGGCTCAGAGCTACCCTATGGTTTCGTATAAAGAACCTGAATTCACAGTAGAATCGAACGTTATGGGAACGCTCAACGTCTTTGAATCAATGCTTCATCTGGGATTGAAAGATACGAGAGTCTTGCTGGCATCATCTACAGCTGCCTACGGATTTATAGATCCCTCCGAGGCTCCTGTAACAGAAGATCAGCCATTTCGGCCAGCTCACGTCTACGGTATGTCGAAAGCGGCTCAGGATTTGCTTGCCGTGACGTATGGCAACGCTCACTCACTTGATATTATTCGCCTGCGAATAGGCAATTGCGTAGGACGTCGCCGCAGGGGGGAAGTTGTTTCCGACTTTACCCGACGTCGCGCTCAGATAGATTTAGATATTATTCCGCCGGAATTTCATGTGGGAAATTTGCACACGAAGCGGGCCTTCCTTGATGTGCGAGACGCTGTAGAGGGCTTTTGGGCTCTTCAGGAGAAGGGACGTGGCGGAGAAGCTTATAATATTTCTGGATCAGATGTCGTTTCGATGCAGCAGCTTCTCGACATTGTTCTTGAAGGTTGCGAAAAAGATGTAAACGTAGTGCGGGATCCGGCTCTTGTGCGTGCTGTTGATGAATTGATCTACTGGAATGACTTATCAAAGATCGAGAAGGATACCGGCTGGAAACCTTGCCATGTTTTGAGTGACACTGTAAATGATATGGTAGAGTGGTGGAGAGAGGAATTGAAAAAATCAGAGAAAGAAGGAGGAAATCAAATTTGATCATATCTATTGATGGGAAAAAAGTTGAGTTGAATTCGGCAGAAACGGAAGATAAGAAAATTCTGCTTCAAGAGGTGAAACAGATACTTTCCCAAAAGGGGCGAGTGCTGAGGGCAGTAGAAGTAGATGGAGCTGCGTTAGATGAAGAAGCCTTTGAAAAGCTTCAAAGTGTCGGTGCCGTTGATTTTCAGAGCACGTCCATTAGAGAACTTGTTATGGAGTCTTTGGAAAGCTCGGAAACCTATTTGCCTACGCTGATCAACGGTATGAAGCGCGTTGCCACCTTTTTGGAGAATCACCAGATGGACGAAGCTATGGCGACTCTCAAAGATGGAGTGGAAGGTATTAGCTGGCTGTTGCAGGTCATGTTGCACTCTCAATTTCTCCTCTCAGTGCAGGATGGCGACGTGGGAGACGGAAAGATTGAATCTCATCGCAACGCTTTGACAAAAGCTCTTGAGAAGACATCGGAATATATGGAGAACAATCAGACCGAGGAGATGGCTGCCAGTATCCGAGATGACATCGTACCTCTTCTCGAAGGATTGTACCCTTATATTGAAGAACTTAGTTCAGTTGCGAGTGGTTATATTCAGTAAATGGTTCCTGCGGTTTTTCTCGATAGAGATGGAACATTAATAGAACACGTTCCTTATTTAGACGATATCTGCAAGATCAGACTTGTGCCTTTTGCCGCGCAAGCTCTCAAAAAGTTAAAAAGCCTGGGATATCTTCTCGTGGTGGTTTCCAACCAAAGCGGCGTTGCTCGTGGGTATTTTGATGAAGCCTTTGTTCAAAAGAGCCATCGCTTTATACAGAAAGAATTGGAAAGGGAAGGAATCGGTATTGATGCTTTCTATTACTGTCCTCATCATCCTGAGGCTGTGATAGAGCAATACAAACAAGAATGTACGTGTCGGAAACCTGCTCCTGGAATGGTATTGGGAGCGGTTAAAGATCTTTCAATAGATATACGGAGAAGCTGGGTCGTAGGAGACAATGAACCAGATCTGCTTCTGGCCGAGAATGTGAATTGTCCATTCATTCTTGTTCGAAGCGGATATGGGGCAGAGTTGGAAGAGAAGAAAAGCATGTTGTCGCTACATGTCGTCGATGGGTTGTACGAGGCAGCATGTCTTATAGAAGAAACCCATAGGAGAAAGTAAGGGGTGCATTACCCTTGTCATTACGAAAAGGACTCGTTGTATTCTTAACTTTGACATTCGGAGTAAGTGCTCTGGTTCTTATTTCAAGTGTGGACGAGAGTACTGTTGAAATGCTTTTTACCGCAAGGAAATCTGCATTAGTAGTTGCTTTACTGCTTGTTTTTGGGGCGTGGTGCTGTGACGCCATGCGTTTTTGTGCCATAGCCAGAGCAGCTTCAGAGCGCGTAACTTTCCGCCTTGGATTGGTTTTAACGTGGCTCCATTACTTTGGATGCGCTGTAACTCCTATGCAAAGTGGCGGTGGACCCTTTCAGGTCTTTGTCTTATATAAACACGATATGCCTATAGGGAAAGGTGTGGCAATTACCTTAACGCGCACCCTTCTCACCCTTTTGCTGCTGGGCGTTGTGGTTCCTATGGCTATTCTTTTTGAACCAGAGCTTTTGGGAACAAGCCTCTTTGTAAAAAGCGTATTTACATATGTTGCAATTTTTGTGGGTATTTCATGGGTTCTTGTCGTTTTGAGTCTCACGAAACCTCAGCTGATGAAAAGATGGGGCCAGATATTGACCCTTATGCTGAAACGTTTCGGGATTGTAAAGCATATAAAGGTGCTCTCTGTAATACGCAGGGTCAATAGGGAAATAGACAATTATAGCGAGAATTTCAGACTCTTCTTCACGTCTGGATTTCCTCACTTTGTAGGCGCCATAATTCTTTCTGGCCTTCATTTGCTCTGTCTTTTCTCGGTTCTTCCCTGCCTTATCTGGGCAGTTGGCCTTCCTGTTCACTACCTTCAGGCTTTTATGGCACAAGCTGTATTCATGTTTGTGCTCTATTTTGTTCCCACTCCTGGCGCAAGTGGCGTTGCAGAAGGGGGAGGAGCCGCCCTTTTCGGACTTCTCGTTCCCTGGCATGTTGCAGGAGTAATGGCCATTCTATGGCGTTTCTTTACGGAATACTTAGCTATAGGAATGGGTGCAGCTGTAGCCATCCGACTCTTGGGATGGGGAACCAGCGAAGAAATTTTTATGAATGAAAGAGAGAAATTAGACCATGACGCATGACACATTTCAAGCCAAGGTATTTAAATTGCGTGGAGGGCTGTGGACAGCTCTTTACCTCCTTATCCTCTTTTTGGCCAGACCTGAATTGAGTCGGGTTGTTCCCTCTTTGCTCATTGTGGCTTTGGGCCAGTTCATACGTTTCTGGGCCTCGGGCTGCATAGTGAAATACAGAGGCGAAAAGGTTGGAGCAGAGCAGCTGGTTACATGGGGACCCTATTCCTTTGTACGGAATCCTCTCTACGTTGGAAATGGACTTATCGGTTTGGGATGGTCTATATTGGCAGGCCCCTGGGTTGTCGCCCTCTTTCTTTTCTCCTTTTTCCTCATTTACGGCATATGGATCGTTCCCTATGAGGAATCTTTTCTGGAAGAAAAATTTGGTGCGGCATACACAGATTATAAGAAAACGACGGGACGTTTTATTCCTCTCTCATGGCCTGGAAAGCGCATTAACGGTCATTACGAATGGTCTATAGTCTGGAAGAGCGAGAGGCATTCGTTGTGGGTGACTCTTGCAGGAACAGCACTACTTCTCTCTCGCTTTAAATGGTAGTAGTGCGGTAATTAATGTACGCTGCATAAAAAGTTTTTACGTGATAACCATATATTTGAAGCCCCCTGAAATCAAATTCAGGGGGCTTCTTGCCTTACGGATAGTAATTTTTTAGGGATGTGTCTTTGTCGTGTTATCCTTCAATTGGTACTTCCATGGCGTCAGATGATTCAGGAAGAATCTGACCACCATCCACTACGATTGTCTGACCTGTAATAAATTTAGCAAGATCTGAAGCTAAGAATGCCATAGCGTTTCCTATATCTTCAGGTTCTCCCAACGTGCCGAGAGGAATAGACTTCTTCATTGTGTTGGCGTAGTCTTCCCCCATGCTGAGAAGCCCTTCAGTTGCAATATTGCCTGGCTGAACGGCGTTAATTCTGATACCGTAGCGAGCTAATTCAATGGCAGCAGATCTCATGAAACCCAGCTGTGCCGCCTTCGTGGCTCCATAGTGGCTCCAGCCGGTGAAACCTGTAATGGGACCAGTAATGGAGGAGGTAATGACAATATTGCCGCCTCCCTGTTTTTTCATGAGAGGAATACATTCTTTTACGGCTAAGAACATACCTTTTACGTTAACCGTATTGATATAGTCCCACTCTTCTTCTGACATATTTTCGATGAGAGACATGGGGAAAATGCCGGCGTTGCTGCAAAGCACGTCTAATCGTCCGTGTCTTTCAATGAAAGTGCTGATCATGGTCTTGATTTCGTCAGCCTTACTGACGTCAGCGACAATATAAGAGATAGGTCCGTGGGCAGAGAGTTCTTCCACAGCGGCCTTGAGGTCTTTTTCTGTTCGACCTGTTATAACGACAGTTGCTCCATGATCTAAGAAAGTTTTTGCGATCCCTTTTCCAATTCCTTTGCTAGCTCCGGTGACAATGGCGTGTTTTCCTTCGAGAAGGCGCTTCACAAAAATCTCTCCCTTTCTGTGATTTTGATAATTTATTCACAAAAGTATAACACAGTTTCGACTGTAAATAGCAGGAAAAAACAAAACAAAAAACTAAGATTATATTTTTCAGGAAAAGAGAGAAAAACAGCCGTTTTCCCAAAAAGCAGATAGTCTGGCCATATTGATTCGGAATATTGCGTATAGTAGAATATGTTTTTTTATCAAATTTTATACATTTTTATTATATAATAACTATAAGGCAATAAAGCTAAAAAAATCACAAAGCAAAAAGCGGATTAGTGTTTCTTTTACGACAGACCTTATCTGTAGAGGAGGAGTGTATCATGAAGGGATTTGCAATGTTAGGAATCGGGAAAACAGGTTGGATCGAGAAGGCAAAACCTGTGGCAGGACCTTGCGATGCAATAGTTTCTCCACTGGCTGTTTCACCTTGTACTTCAGATATCCATACAGTATTTGAGGGAGCCATCGGCGACAGAAAAGATATGATCCTTGGTCATGAAGCTGTCGGAGTAGTTGAAGAAGTAGGGTCAGAAGTTAAAGATTTTAAACCTGGAGACAGAGTTATTGTTCCCGCTATTACCCCCGACTGGGCGTCACTTG
The DNA here is from genome assembly GCF_055390565.1 of Aminobacterium thunnarium. Classification (NCBI taxonomy): domain Bacteria; kingdom Thermotogati; phylum Synergistota; class Synergistia; order Synergistales; family Aminobacteriaceae; genus Aminobacterium; species Aminobacterium thunnarium. Next base: position 1,391,856 of record NZ_AP042412.1, on the reverse strand, counting down.
CTGTGCAGCGCGGTTTTCCTCAGCATTCCAATGGTCTTTTAGCCGGATGGAAGTTTTCAAACTTTAAAGATGGAGTTTTCGCTGAGTATTTTCACGTTAACGATGCTGATATGAATTTGGCTCTTATACCAGATGGAGTGTCGACGAAATCAGCAGTCATGCTCACCGATATGGTTACTACAGGGTTTCACGGCGTAGAGTTGGCTGAAGTTGGTTTCGGTATGAGTGTGGCCGTTATTGGTATTGGACCTGTGGGACTCATGGCTGTGGCTGGTTCTGCTTTGGCTGGCGCTGGGCGTCTCTTTGCTGTTGGAAGCCGCCCCAAGTGCGTTGAAGTTGCCAAAGCTTACGGTGCTACTGACATTATTAATTACAAAGATGGAGAAATTGTAGATCAGGTTATGGAACTTACCGGCGGTGAGGGTGTAGACAGAGTTATTATCGCTGCACCTGGCATTGATATGATCAAAAAGGGTGTGAAGATGGCCAAACCCGGGTCGGTTATCTCTAATGTCAACTATTATGGCGAAGGTGAAGATTTGCTAATTCCCCGTCTTGAATGGGGGTGCGGCATGGCTCACAAGACTATTCGCGGCGGACTTTGCCCTGGCGGTAGAGTACGTATGGAGCGTTTAGCGAGCCTTGTGAAGTATGGTCGCCTGGATCCGTCAAAATTGGTTACTCATGAATTTAAGACCTTTGACAAGATGGAAGAAGCCTTATTGCTTATGAAAGATAAGCCAAGAGATTTGATTAAACCTGTAGTGATTCTCGAATAGCACAATATCTATCTTATTGTTATGTAACATCTATATGCAACGCTTCATGAAGAAGGGCCTTTCTCGCGACTGCTTTCAGAAAATGCATCCGGGAAAGGCCCTTTTTGTGTTCACTATGCTCACTAGGTGCGGAGCAAATATCCTCCGAAGAGTCGCTGCCACGTATCGTCGTAAATCTTCTTCGGCGGTACTGAGCGTCTTGCCAGACCTTCAACGATGGCGGCCTGAGCTACGGCTTCTGCTACAGATGGTGCCGTTTCGTCAGAGAAAAGGTCGGGCATAATGTGGTGCTCATTCATTCTCCGCTTATCGACCACTCCCGCTACGGCATTGGCGGCTGCAATAATAACGTTTTTGTTCAGACCTGTGGCTCGTACATCGAGAAGTCCTCGTACAAGTCCCGGATATATGTGAAGGTTGGGGATGGGGTTTTTCCCGGTGCTAAGGCCCATGGCTACAATTCGTGCGCCTGCGGCCTGAGCTTCCTCGGCTGAAATTTCTGGTGTGGGCATTGAAAGTGCGAAAATGATGGGAGAGTCATTCATTCTCTTTATGTATTCCGAAGGCAGGGTTCCTCTCGACGAAAGGCCGATATAGACGTCTGCCCCGTCGATGGCTTCTTTCAGGTTCCCTTTGAGGTTTTCTGGATTCACCCGTTCAGACATGCTTTGCTGCACGTGGTTCATAGAAGGGTTGTCTGGGCCGAGAATGCCCTTGCTATTGAGCAGGACGATATTCTTTACACCTAAGTAGAGGAAAAGGTCGGCAACGGCGATTCCTGCGGCTCCTGCGCCATGAATAACAATCTTTGTCTCGGTCAGTTTCTTGTCTACGACGGTAAGGGCATTTTTGAGAGCGGCGAGAACAACGGCAGCGCTTCCTTGCTGGTCATCTGAAAAAACGGGAACCTCTATGGCTTGTAATGCTTTGACAATGTCGAAGGTGTTGGGACTCGATATGTCTTCAATATTGATAGCTCCGAATGAGGGGGCCAGGTGTTTCGCTGTCTCAATGATTTCCTGAGCGTTTTGAGCTTCCAGGCATACTGGAATGGCGCTTACATCGCCGAAATTTTTGAAGAGAAGGCATTTCCCCTCCATAACGGGAAGGGCTGCGCGGGGTCCTATATTTCCCATGCCGAGAACGGCTGTTCCGTCACTGATAACGGCCAGACGATTTGCTCGTCCGGTGTACTCATAACTTCTGTCTGGATCTTCTTGAATCTCTTCGGCGGCGAAGGCGCTTCCCTGAACGTAAGCCATGGCCAGATCTTCTTCGTTTCGTATATTGATTGTAGGATACATTTTTACTTTTCCGCGAGCTCTGCGGTGGAGCTCTAAAGCTTTTTGTCGATCAATAGTCACAAGAATCCCCCCTTGAAAAGAACCCTTTTCGATTTTTATTTAAAAAGAGGTAGCAACGTTTTGAATTCAGGCGTTCCCGCTCTCTTCATAAGCTGGTACAGAATTGTTTCTGTGGGAACCACGATGACGCCCATCTGTGACATGGCCTGTAGTGCGAGATCATGATTTCGAGTATTGCGGCTTCCACTGGCGTCGGCGGCAAGCCAGACGGTGAAGTCGTGGCTGAGTATATCCATAATTGTGGCAAGTACACAGATATGAGATTCAATTCCCCACACAACTATATTACTTCGTTTTTTATCTTTCAGAACGTTGATGAACCCTTCTTCGTCACAACATGAGAAAGTTGTTTTCTGAAAAGAGTCTATTCCTTCAAGTTTTTCTAATAAGAGAGAGTCAGTGGGGCCCAAGCCCTTGGGATATTGTTCAGTATATGTTACAGGAATATGGAGAGTGCGCGCTCCTTCCAGAAGTCTAAAGGCGTTTGCTTTCACATTTTCGGAGTGATCTATTGCCGGGAGAAGGCGTTCCTGAATATCGATCATGAGAAACTGCGTATTCTCACAGGATAATTTTAAAGAACTCATATTTTTCCTCCTTGAAAAAAAGATTCTTTTGATTGTCAAAGTTTATTGTAATATAACTCGTGTAATCTAACACACTTTATGTTATGCTGTTCCTCAATAACATGCAAAGAGCACTTTTGGAGGTACATGAATGACTATGCCTAACGGCGAAGATGAAAAAAATCTTAATCAATGGACTGTGCGAGATGTTCTTGTTGCAATGTCGGGCAAGGGGTATCCGAACTATATATTAAAATTTATTACCGATGTGCAGACCTGGATGGAAGATATTCTATCTGGGGAAGAAATGACAGAAAACGAAAAAGATATACTCATGCCATATCTGGAAGAACCCTTTGAAGTGGATATGGATAATTTGTTTTCGCGAATCGAGTGGGCGGAGCAGTGTGCGGATGTAATTCCTTCGCTTCACAAACCGACGGGTCATGATGATGCCATTGTTTTGGCTCTTGGCCCAGCGCAGTTTGAGGATGGCGTTCGTATGGCTATAGATTACGCCTCTCTCTTCGGAAGAGACGTATGTCAGCGGGTCTGGCTCATGAGCGACAGTTACATAATTTCGGATCTTTTGCGGTATTCGGCTCATATTCGAACACTCTTTAATCAGGGAATTGTTTTCCGGTTCATAATGATAACTCCTTGGGGCTGGACAGAGATTCCTGTAGGAGATGCGACGCGTCCCGGTGGACGACTGAATTGGCGGAATTTGCGTAAAGGGTCTCAGGAAACGTCGAACGGAAATAGTTCTTCGGGAGATGACGACAGAGCTCATTAGGGGTTTGACGACCTTTTACGGGCGTGATACAATCTCGCCGTTCGGGGCGTAGCGCAGTCTGGTAAGCGCGCCTGGTTCGGGACCAGGAGGTCGGAGGTTCGAATCCTCTCGCCCCGACCATATAGAAGAATAATCCTGGCTTTTATAGCCGGGATTTTTTTGTATGGAGAGGTAAAATTTCAAATTGACTATTATTGACTATTGCTGACTATTTTGCTAGAATCAGCAGTGGAGGGAAGTAGAGTGGCCATAGATCGAGTTGCGGTAAATAGAAAAGCAAAACACGATTACTTTATTCTTGAGACTTTTGAGTGCGGCATTGTTCTCAGTGGAACCGAAATAAAGTCTGTACGTGACGGCAGAGTTAACTTGAAAGATAGCTTTGCACTTATCCGTGATAGAGAACTTTGGTTGATAGGTATGCACATTTCCCCCTATGAAAAAGGTAGCTATTATAATCATGAACCCGAACGAGACAGAAAACTGTTAATTCATAAAATTGAGTTGTTGCGTTTAAATAGTAAGATTCGAGAAAAAGGCTTAACACTTGTGCCCCTTTCTATCTACATTAAAAACGGCAAACATGCAAAAATTGAGTTAGCGTTGGCTAAAGGTAAGGCCGAACATGATAAGCGAGATGCTATAGCTGAACGAGATGCGAAAAGATCTATGGCCAGAGCCTTACGACGTGACGATAGAGATTAAGGGGGCGACAGGTTTCGACGGCAAGATGGAGGGTCTGGAAGAGCGGGTCGAGGACTCCGCAACCTCGCTAAACGGCGGAACAACAATAAACGTCAATAATAATAATTACGCATTGGCTGCTTAGTTCAGCCACGTCTTCAGTAGATCAGTCACCGGTCTGCTGAATGACGTCATAATAAGGTGAATGCCTCGTAGAGAGTGCCTCTGGTTCTGCGAGAAAGATAAGGGGGCTTGGGAGCGCAGAATCCTGTTCCTGGGAGTCTGCATCCGAGATTAAATCAGGAACTACACTCGTAGAGCTTCCACGGCTGGCCCTTGTCGGACGGGGGTTCAATTCCCCCCGCCTCCACCAATTATAAAAGACAAACCCGTCTCTTTGGGGTATTCCCAGGGTGGCGGGTTTTCTCTTTCTTCTCTCTGCACCGCCTGGTAGTTAAATGGCTTCCTTGGGAAGCTTTCACTCAAAGCTGCGCCCTTGACCTTCCTCTTCATAGGTTACTCCGTCACGGATATGATAAATACGTTTAAAGGTGGGGATTATTTTTTCATCGTGGGTAACGACAATAACAGCAGTCTCGAACCTTTGGGCCATATCGTTCAAGATTCTGATGACCGCCAGCGCACGCTCACTATCAAGGGGGGCAGTCGGTTCATCGGCCAATATTACCGGAGGACGATTGACCAAACCGCGTGCAATGGCCACTCGTTGTTGTTCGCCACCAGAGAGTTGAGATGGCATAGCCTTGGCGCGGTGCTCCACATCAAGCGCTTTTAACAATTCTATTGCTTGTTGACGCGCTTCGGCGTTAGGTTTCCCCGCCAGCATAGGCAGCAGAGCGACGTTGTCGGTAACATCTAGGAAAGGGATCAGATACGGCGCTTGAAATACAAAGCCGATATGGTCACGACGTAGCGCGCGAAGATCTTTGACCTTCCAGCCATCGTGATAAATAATGTCATCTCCGAGCATCATTTGCCCAGCAGTCGGCTCTATCACAGCACCTAAGCATTTAAGCAACGTACTCTTGCCAGAACCTGAAGGTCCAATCAGCCCAACGACTTCCCCCGGCGCAACGTGCATGTTTACCATCTTCAAAGCGTCAACAGCAGTATCGCCGCTTCCATAGCGTTTTCTCAACCCTGAGATGCGAATGCCTTTACCAGTCATATTAACCTCCTATGGCTTCGGCCGGATCGACCTTAAGAGCGACACGAATGGCTATAATGCTCGACATGACGCAGATCATAATCACGGCGATAAAACCAAGAACTGAGTCGAGAGGCTCCAGCAGCACATATTTGGGAAAAATAGGTGCCATCAACAGAGTCGCCGAGATCTTCCCAACCACGAAACCGATCAAGCCCAAAGCAATAGACTGTTGTACAATCAAACCGACAATGGTGCGATTTTTTGTGCCGATCAGTTTTAACACGGCGATTTCCCTTATTTTGCCAAGTGTCAGCGTGTAGATGATGAAGGCGACAATAACCGAACTCACAATCGAAAGGATCACAAGAAACATCGCGATTTGCTTTGATGAGGTGGCGATCAGCTTGCCGACAAGAATTTCCTCCATCTGACTGCGAGTGTAGACCGTCAAGCGCTTCCAGCGGCGGATCGATTCAGCGACTTCTTCTGGGTCATGACCTGTTTCAACCCGCACCAAAATAGCGTTGACGTAAGGGTTGGTGCTTTGCGAGGCAATAACCGCATCAAGCAAAGCAGGCACTCCAGGCTGGTTGAAAGCCGGGTTTTCAGCTGTTCGTCGGCGCTGTTCTCGTATGGCATCATTATCCTTTAGAAACTGGGCTTCCTGAGCATCTTTAAGTGGAATAAACACCATGGGATCACCATTGGAAGAAACCATCCTTCTAGTCAGGCCAACCACGGTGTATTGGTTACGTCGAATCTGGATGTGTTCACCAAGTTTAAATCCCGAGGCGATATCGGCAACGGCCTCGTAATGGCTCCGGGTGATCTGACGTCCTGCTACGAGATAAGGCGGCCAGCCTGGTGTTCCTGGTTCTCCGGGTGCGATGCCGGTAACCATGACGCGTACATCTCTTGCTTCTTTGCGTACTTGCATGGTGAGGTAGGTGATGTTCGCTGTCTGATCCACGCCCTGCATGCCTCGTATCCCGCGCCAGGTGTCATCGTAGATGCTTGATGATTCAGCGTAAGGACCAAGCGTGTCCTTTTGTACCACCCAGAGATCAGCACCGCTGTTGTCGAGTAGTACCTTAGCGTCATCCACCATGCCGCGATAGATGCCAGCCATGGATAGAGTAACGCCGATCAGCAGGCCAAGCCCCATGGCGGTAAAGACGAACTTTCCCCAGGAGTGCATAATGTCGCGACCTGCCAAATTGATCATTGTGTCACCCCTGGAATATGGTCAACAATGTGAATTCGGCTGTGTTCATTCAATGGGTTTTCGCTGTAGATCACTACCTGGTCGCCAATTTTGAGTCCTTCTCGTACCTGTACGCGGCCCTCCAAATCAGCGATCCCTAGTGAAACTGGTGTAAAGCGAAGATCACCATCTATAACCTGCCACACGCCCAATCTGCCATCAATGTGATGGATAGCGGCATTAGAGATAACTGGCGCTGCCGCAAGCGTTGGCAGGGTAATCGTGACCTCGGCCAGTTCACCGATTGGTGGCATCGGATCAGGAATTTGATCGAATACAACTTTGGCCAATACTTCCTCAGTAACTACGTCTGCCAATGGTTCGACTCGCAGAACACGCCCTGTCTGCATTTCTCCCGCCTGGGAACGTAACCTGATCTGGGCTGATAAACCGGCGGCGAGGCCACGCGCTCGAATTTGATCGAAGCGGACATTGACCCACAGTGAGTACGGGTCGATCAGTTCTACGACAGCCTGGCCAGCAACTACGGTGGTTCCAGGATCGGCATCACGTGATACGATCAATCCGTCAACTGGTGCAATCAGAGACAAATTGCTGCGCTGCGCCTCTAATGCCTCTCGCTCGGAACGTACACGAGATAGCTCCTCACGTGCCCCAGTCAGCGCTGCTTCCGCAACCAACAGTTCTTGTCGTTTAGCGTCTGCCACCTCTTCACTGGTGTAACCCGCTTTAAGTAACTGCTCGTAACGTAAAGCCTGTGTCTTCGCATAATTCTTACGCACCTGCGCCTCACTTATTTGAGCATTCGCTCGCTTCAGAGTGGCATCTTGAGCCTTGATACGTCCATCAAGATCTACCGGATCCATTTCGCCAAGCACTTGCCCCGCCTTCACATGCTCACCTACGTGTATATCCAAACTTTTGACCCGGCCCGCAAACGTTGGGCCAATCTTGTAAGTGTAACGAGCTTCAATAGTTCCGATGCCGAATAGTGCTGGTGAAAGGCTCTTATTCTCGACTGTGGTCAACACAATAGATACAGGAGCAAGTGGCCCCGAGCGAAAGGCAACATAGACAAAAAGCGCAAACAGAGGCACAAGTATAGATATCAGTGCCAGTGTACGTATTTTGATAGGCAATCTTTTCATAGTGCACTCCTTATGCCCCGCTGGTAGATGGCAAAAACTTTCGGAGCATTGCGGCGCATATGGCTCACATCTCCAGCTATCAACGATTGCATGACCAATCCTTGAATAGAGCCTATGAAGAGAGTAGCCGCCGCTTCGCTATCAAGCTTTTCGTCAAGCTCGCCACAGTTTTTTCCTTGTTCAAACAAATGATTGAGGCGCTCTTTATAACGCAGAGTGAGTGTTTGTGCCATCTGCTTAGGGGCAGTTTCTTCAGAACGTTGCAATTCACTAAATAACATACGTGGAATACCGGGATGCTCTGTTATAAAATCTACATGCGCCATAAACATGCTTTCAAGTGCGCCAAGAGGAGAGGATTTTGCGTGTACCGCCTTTTCGATGCGAGACATTAACCGTTCGGCTACCCATTCCATAACTGCTTGCAAGATAGCATCCTTGTTTGGAAAATGGCGAAAAAGAGCACCCTGAGTCAATCCCATGCGGTTGGCTATGGCAGCTGTGGTAATTTCGCTCGGATTCTGTTCCCCAGCCAACTCGACTACTGCTTCTACCGTCATCGCTCTTCGTTTCTCTTTAGAAAGATATTTGTTTGATGAACTCATATAAACCTCCACAAAGAAAGTAATCAATTACTATCTTTTATCATAAGAAGTAATTTGTCAACCGTTTTTTAAACTATTAATGCTAAAGGGTGGTCTTCTTTACAACCCGCTCTGCACTTTTAGTCTTCAGCTCGTCTTCATTTCTTTCAGTCAGCGGGATAGCATTTTGAGCACGGAGTATAGTCTTTCGCTTTTGCTTCCCCAAGCGAAACTTTCGGTTTGGGTGGGATTGTACCGTTTATTGTAGGAGCGTGGCTTCAAGAGTTGGTGTCGATATGAGAACTCTCGATCAAGCTTTATGGCAATATTCAAAGGAGAAACAGATATGAATCTTTCTCAGCTACATAATCAATTTCGACGGCAGATTCCCTACCAGTAGCGCATGCTACGTACAAATAAGAAGGCTTTCATGAATATTCGGGAGATACACGCCAAAAGTATTCTTACAGCCTCAAAAATTTTCCCCTATGTCATCAACCCATATGTCGGTTGTCAGCATGCCTGCACGTACTGCTATGGGGTACGTTCGTTGATGTGAAGATCAATGCGGCAGAGTTGCTGCGGAAAGAAATATGTAAGAAAAAGAAGGCGACAGTTTGGATTAGCGGTGTCTGTGATCCGTATCAGCCCTTAGAGAGAAGACATGAACTCACTAGGCAATGTTTGCAGATATTAATTAGCGAAGATTGGCCTGTGGTGATTCAGACCCGCTCTCCCTTGGTTCTCAGAGATATAGACATCCTCAGAGGAGCAAAAAATATAGAAGTAGGGTTCTCCATAACGACCGCAGATGACAGCATAAGAAGATTGTTTGAACCAGCTGCGCCGTCTATACCTGAGCGAATAAACGCTCTTGCAGAATTACATCGGCAGGGAATTCGGACCTATGCGATGATTGCTCCGATTCTTCCAGGTGCGGAAAAATTGATTAATCTGCTGGAAGGGGCTGTTGACTACATCTTGGTAGATCGCATGAACTATCACTATGCAGACTTTGTCTATAAAAAATATGGTTTGGAAGAGTACATGACAGAAGAATATTTCACTCAAGTAAGCCAGCAGATCAGGTCTGATCCGCTGTTGTTTATTCGTCAGTCAGTGGGGTGGCATTTCGAGCACGGCGTATAGCCCTTCGCTTTTGCTTCCGAAAGTGAGATAGGAATTTTATCTTTGCCGAGGTATGAACATCCGACACCATGATATTTTTCCCCTGTCTTAGTAATATAAACAGTCGTAGGGTGAGTATCAGCCTTTGATACGATGGTTGCAGCCGTAATTGCTCCCTTTTGTGGCGCTATTAATCGTGGAGCGGGGATTCCTTCTAATCCAACAACAGTTTGTGACGGTTTTTCTCCATCTATAGAAAGCACAACCATGTCGTGGTCTGGGTGCTGAGTGCGTTTTGTTGATCGAGCTGCTATAGCACTTTCGACTTCGTATAATACCCACGAGGGTGCTCTTTTTACATTCGCAAATCCGATGTAATCAAGGTTGCTTTTGCTGTTGTCGTAGCTGTATCGTCCTTTGCCGAGGGCTAATAAGGGGAAGGAACACCCAGTAGGCGTGTCAGTGTTGTAGTCTCCGAGTATGAAAACGGGACCTTTCAGTGTCGATACAAGTTTGTTGATCCCATCGATTTGGGCATTGCGTTTAGCCTCGTTATATCGTTTGGCCTGATTTTGGTCTTTTTTCCCTCTGGTACTCTGGCTTTTGAGGTGCACGTTGACCAGGGTAAATTGGCGGTTTTTCTCTTTGTCTAGGAAGGTAGCCACGAGATTGGGGCGGTCATTTAGTTTGTAGCTTTTCCCCTCAAATCGGAAAGAGGCATTGGCTCCATAAGCGAAGGGGCCGTCTAGAAGTTTTAAGTTTTCGCTATTCCAGAGAAAGTAAAGATCTTGTCTTCCGCCTGTGTCGTTTCCTGCATATTTCCATTTCGGCAAGAATTTAGTAACGAAATATCTCATTGCGGCGTTTCCCTTGATTTCCTGGAGGGCTAAAATATCAGCGCCAGAAAAGGTGATGGTTTTGGCTAGGTTGGCGCAATCAGAGGGGGAGTAGGCCTTTTTCCCCGAGACGTCGAAATACTCGATATTCATGGTTCCAATGGAGAGTGCTAATGCCTGGCTGGCGATGGTTAAGAAAATGGCGGTCAGAAGGCTGGCAAAAATAGAACGTTTTCGATTTCGAATCATGGTCAAACTCCTCGCGGCTTTTTCGATTATGTCTATACGTTTTGTCTATATCAGTCTTGCACAAAACGATTAATCCGCAAGGGAATTTATGACTGGTTTCGTATAATCCCTTCTTCCAATATTTCGATCTGTCTCTTTTTAGGTACGACTTTTATTGTGATGTTTCTTTTCTCGCCGGGCGCTAGTGTTATATGTTCTTCGGGATTTTGAATGTAGTGGTAAGCAGGTACGTCGTAGTCGTAGACTTTGAAGTTCCATGCTCCGGGACGTATGTTCAAGAAAGAGAATTTTCCTTCGCTGTCTGTCATCATTCTGATGGTTTCATCGTTTTTTGAAAGCTCAACCAAAATTCCTTCCAATTTTGCTGGAACCCGCGCCGCGCCGTTGTCAGGGTTTCCTACCGTTACGGCTTCATCCCTGATTGTATGTGACGGTGGTGTCTCCTCTTTAAGAAGAACGATCTCTCCGCTGAGTGTAGCAGCGTTGACAATTGTGAGCTCAACGGAGGTTGTTTGGCCTGCTTGTACGTGTACTTTCATTGGGAGTTTTTCCAACGCGGTTTTTTCGAGTCCGATGGTGGAGCGGTCTATGTCGAGAAAGTACGTGCCAGGAGGTGCCGAAAACGTAAACTTTCCAGAAGCGTCTGTGGCAACTTTGCTGCCGTTTAGAGTAATAATGGCGTTGGGAAGAGCTTTTTTAGTTTCGTCGGGAGCGGAATAAGTGTCTAGTTGTGCCGATGCCGCAGATGTTTGAACTGGTGCTTTGTTAGGTGCGGCAGATGTTGGCGCCGCAGATGTTTGAGCTGCCGCCAATGCGGAAACATCCCCGACACGTTCCCATACTGATCCAGAGAGGATTCCTAGAGATTTTTTCTTGCTCACAGAGATGCCAATAGGAACGGTGTATGAAAGGGAGTAGTCAGTTTCAGTCTCGTTGCCATACTCCCAGTCGTAGCGGCGGATTTTGAAGGCCCAACGGCTTTCGTCTGGCATGGCGAGGGATACTTCGAACTGATAGTTGTTGCTTTCGGGATCTTTCGAGTTGAAATTATATTTCGTGTACCATCCGCTGAGTATAAGTTGCTCTGTTGCCTGCCACCGGAAAGAAAGTCCCCAGTTGTCTTGATCTGAAAGAAGCCTGCTTCCGCTGATCGCGCTATTATCGCCGAACCCTCCGTAAAGGGTGAACAAGAGCTTGCTTGAGGGTATGTACGATATGTAGAAACTGTAGTTCCATGGCGAACTGCTTTCATCGGTGAGTAGATCGTGTTGGTCAGCGTAGCGCGCCTCGACTCGGTAGTTGAATTTTTCGGTGCTTCTTCCGAGACTGAAGCGGTAGGCCTTTTCTTTTGTGTCATATTCCGAGGGGAAGAGTCGGTCTTTTCTGCTGAAGTTATCGTAAGCAAGTTGAGCATACCAGCCATTAGAGAGACTGTGATTGATTCCTGCCTGAAAGAGCGTTTCTTTTGCCGAAATGTCTCCCTTATCGAGTCGTTTGTCGAGATTGGTTTCATAGGTGCTGTATGCAAGGAAGCCCCGCGTACGGTTTGCTACGAGGCTTGATCTTTGGCCGAATAGAGGAAAGCTCACCGACGTGGCCAGATAATCGCTATCATTGTAATATCCGTAGAAATCAGGCTCAGCGTGAGTTTTGACAAAGGAGTAGCGCGCTGTTCCCGCAAGGCCTGAAAGATTCACCCTATAAGCGTCATCCTCGACTTTTCCCGCACCATTTTCTTCACTTCTTTCTCCTCTCGCATATTCAAGGCTGAGCCTCGTATTCTTGGTAGGCACGAAGGTTCCTTCAATGCTATAAATATCATCTGTTGTTTTGGAACCCCTCTTTTCATGCCTATCCCACTCTTTCTGCAAGTAGTTGAGCTTCCATTGGGCCTGGGGGGAAAAGGCTCCCTTTATGTACACTCCGCTTTCTTCCCAGTCAGGAGTGGTGAAACGGTTTTTCACATAGTAGGTTCCAAGACCGTAAAAGCTGTTTTCGGGATGATAGAAGGCTTCTATTCCCCTTCCGTATCGCGAGTAAGACGTGAGGTGCGAGAGTCCGTAGCTTTGGTCGCCCAGTCTGAAATCGAGGTCGGGGTCAAAGTAGTTTATGTAATATTCGTCTCTCTCTCCGTAAAGTCCCTTCTCATGCGTGTCAGGGCCGCGTAGTGAAAAGTCAATCCAGCGTCTGCCTCCCTCTTCAAGGGTTCCCCTACCTTCCAGTTCGATGTCGAAACCATCGGAGTCTTTTGTATCTCTTCTCCCCATAGATTTCAGGGTTAAACTAGCCGGAATGCGGTGGTAGAGGTCGATTTTCGCGTGCTGAGATACGATTCCTGTCGTTACGGAAAGAACCGATCTGATAGAGGAATCCTCTTTGCTCACTGCTTCAATGAAGACGGTGTGGTTCAGACTTTTGGGTATTTGGGAGGGGGTTTTCACTGAAATGGCGATGACGGTATTTCCTCCAGGTTCAAGAACAATTTCGTGTGTAGAGAGAGTTAAGGGGTAGTCATTCGAACTTCTGGCAGAGATCAGCATTGTGAGAGCAGTGTTTCCCTTATTGGCGATTCTTGCTGTTATTTCGTAGGATTCGCCGCCCACAATCATGTCTGGCGCACTTTCAGAAAAAATGTGTATTCCATCTACTGAAAGAACAGATATGCTTATGGAAACGGCGTCTGAGATGGCGTAGTCTCGTTGGGACCGCACCGAGTACGTTACGGTATAATCCTTGGCGCTCGATGTGGTCGGAATTTGGAAAGCCAGCATTCTCACCGTTTGCTGTTTAGCGCCCAGAATAAAAACGTCCGGGGGAGTGATTTCAAGCCAGCCTTCCGGCAAGGAGAGGGCTTCTTCGAAGGTTTCTTCACTATCGGTTGTATTTTCAACTATAAAACTGGCGCTAACTATTTCTCCGGGGTTAGCATCAAGTTGTGGGGGAACCATGAGGCGGATATGTACACCATATCCCTTACCCTGAGCGTACGCGCTTTTTGCCCAGAGAAGAAGAATCAATAAAATGAAAAGAAAGAATATTGATCTGTACCGTCTCTTTTTTCTCATCATTTCTCTTCTTCAGCCTCCCCTTCACCATGGCTTTTCGCACCAAGACTCAGGTTAGCGCTCAGGATCACTTAACATCTAATATGTATCTGGCACCGAAAACTTTTTCATTTTCTCCGCTATCTGCTATAACGAGAGCGTTGTATTTTCCCGAATTCAATTTTCCAAGATCTATAACATAGCGGGCGGAGCAGCCCGGGTATATGCGGAACTTTTTCCCTTCGTATCGTTTCATTGCCTTCCCACCTGAATCGGCTACATCAACATAAAGCTGAGGAACCAGCCACCGTTCGCCTACATTTTCTACATCTATGGTCAGGAAGGTCTTGTGGGCTTGATCTTTGAGGGCTTTGTTTGAGAACTGGAGAGCACGGGTTCCTGTATTTTCTATATGTGTGATCATCTGAACGGCATGCCTAAACACAGCCTGAACTCCGATAGTCGCTTTGTCCTTTTTAGGATTCGGAGGTTTCAAAGCATCTTGAGGAATGGGTTCCACCATAATGACGCTCCAGTATGTTCCACGAAGGTCAGATGTCTCTGGAACCGCTATCTCGTAAAAAATTGAGGTTTCTTCGCCAGGAGCTACGGTTACTTGGTTAGGCGTAAATTTGATCCATTTTGCGTTAGATCGCGGCATGCTTCCCGGAGATCCGAAATTGTTCTTGCCGTCTGCAGAAAACATGTAATCTGTTTGATAGATACGAACTGTTTCTGCTTCTTTGCCATTATTTGCAATGACAATATTCCCAGATGTTTGTCCACCTAGCGGAAGGGTTTTATTGACAGTCATTCCATCTGGTAGTTGTATGGCGTATCCCTTATCAGAAAAATATAGGCACAATAATAAAAACAAACAGAAAGACACGAATAATATTTTTTTCATGATTGATCCACCACCGTAAAAGTTATAGGGGCGCTGTACGTTCCTTGGGGCGCCGATATAGACAGTCCAGATATTTTGTATTGTATAGAAATATTTGTTCTGTCGCCGTTTCCACTAAAGAAAAGAACATCAGATTCCCCGACAGCTATGTATAAAGTTCCCCCACGGATTGATCCGGCTCCGCTTCCATTTCCTGTTCGCTTAACGTAAAGAGTAGCACCACTTGCCCACGATGAAGCGCTCTTTCGTATTAAAACATCCCATGCGCCACAAGGGCATTCGGTGCCTGCAATGCTTATTATTGTTGCATCTACAGTGCTTTCGAAACTATCGGCTAGATTGCTTCCGGCACCACCTCTGAGATGGGAAGAATTAATAACTAAATTTGTCCAACCACCAGTTGCATAAATATCGATTTCAATGGCATAGAGGGGCGATTGTAAAGAAACTATGCATAATAAGACAATTAAAATGCATCTTTTTATCACAGCAAGACACCTCGTTTCACTCCAAAGAGACAGGGGGGGAGGGGGAGAGGAACCTCCCCCCTGCCTTAGAACAACTTAGAAAAAATGAGGATTTAGATTACGACATCCGTGAGAGTGAACGTAACTGTTTTCGTTGCTGTGCTTTCCATAACATCTGCAGTTGAATCTGCAGAAAAGATATAGGTTATTATTTTGCCACTTTCCGCTACATGTTCAATACTAGTTACTACGTCATTATCAGTTGTCGCTAACTCTACTTGACCTGACGAAGTTCCTCCGGTGGGTGCTTCCAGCTCTACGTAAAGATCAGTTCCCATGGGCATAGCGGTGTCAATTTTAGCTGTAATTTTTTTGCCTTCATCGTTTGTTGTGATAGCGTATGTCGATGTGCCTTGAGCATAATCTGGCTCACTTCCAGCGGTTGCTGTGCTGATAATGAGGGGGTCAGGATCTGCACCTAAGCTGATTTCATTTATTGCCTGCACCTGAAATGTTACTGTTTGAGTGGCAGTATTACTTGCCTGTGCCATAGCAGCCAATCCAAAAACTACAAGCGCTATTGCTAAAAAGAGTACCAACGCCTTTCGTGCCTTCATCACATTTCCTCCTTTTTCTTTCTCCGTAGGATTAGTTACCATTTTGCTAGTTGCATGTATTGCCTACTTCTTGTTGCATGGCTTATTGCGCGGCTGTGAAAGGCTTTTTGATTAGCGTTTTGTAGATGAAAAAGCGATGCTAAATTTTGTAGGAACCGTATCGAGTGCAGATCATGAGAATAAGCGCTTACGTTGCAATGGGAAAAAAGAGAGATTTCCTTAGGAAGGGATAATTTTCATAGACAGGCCGTCGCCATTATTACGAAAATTGGTTCAAGCGTTACTAGAAGTGTCGCAATCGATATTCCTTTATACGATCGAACTATTCAAGTGCTTCAAATAATATGTGGGTTAAAATAGACTTAACAAAATAGGAAGAATGGACTACAATATATGAGTTAATAGTGTTATTTAATATAATTAAACTGTATCAGTAATAAGTAGTTTTGTCTACCCATTTTAAATAGGTGTAAAGAAAAAAATATTGGGACTTTAATTATTTTTTGTGAGGAAAAATAAAAAGACATAGAGGGGATTATGAGTGAATTCTCACAGATGTTTTTCCTGTTTGGGCGGGGAATGTTTGGCGGGAGTTGAAAGGGTTGGCTTGTTTGGGTGATTAGAGCTTCGATCGTAATTTTGCTAAGTCGAAAGCTAAGTCGAAAGCTGTTACAATTGTTGTTGAAAATTAAGGGAGGACTGCGTGTGGCGATACCGATCGCTCTTAACATTCAGGTAGTTGTTTGTCTTTCCCTTCACGCTTCCTACACCTTGCAAACGAATCTCCTCTCCACCATATCGGCGCCCCCTATTTCAACATGCAGCAAGCCTCCGTTTGCCCAGAATCCCTGGTGCTCGTAGAACTTTATGGCGGATTCGTTGCCGTCTAACACCCACAGTGCAATGCGGAGAAAACTATTTTCGGAGGCGTATTTTTTTACTTCCTTCATGAGGGCGTGTCCGCAGCTCTTCCCCCAAAACTCGGGCAGACAGTATATTGATACCAATTCGAGGTTTCCTTCATACCCTTTGTAGCGGGACGGGCAAACGCTTGCGCAGGCTATTACTTTGTTTTCTTGCAAAACTACCCATGCGGTGGTTGTACTTCCGTCAGACAGAATAGTAGAGAAGAGTTCGCCCCAATGGTCGTCTCTGAGGTTTTGAAGGTAATCTGCGGGAATCAATTCGCGATAGGCCTCTCTCCAAGCTTGGGCATGGACGTAGCTCATTTCCTGGGCGTCGCTGGGTGCAGCCTTTCTTACGGTAAATTCGTTCGACATCTTTTTCCCCTCGCTGCTGTTTGTGATTTGGTGTGCGGAAATTTTATTATAACGGTAATGCCATCAAATATTCCGAGCTGTATCTTCCATCGCGATATTTGAAGGAGTTTTTGCGGACTCCATAAATTTCGAATCCAAACTTTTTGTAGAGGGAAAATGCACGGATGTTGTCTGCGACGACCTCTAACTCCACCTGTTCATAGCCCATCTTTCTGGCTTCGTCGATAATCATTCCCATTATGGTAAAACCGATACCTTTCCCCCAGAAATCTTTTAGAACGCACATTCCCAACACTGCTCTGTGACTGCATTTATCGCATTCCACTACAGGGGATATTCCAGTGAGCGCCACGAGCTTTTCATCAAAGTATGCGGAAATCATTATGGCCTTTGGGCTCTCTGCCTGCTTTGACAAAAAATCTTGCTCTTCCTCGACAGTCATTCTGATCTCATCTTCGTATCTCAGCAAATATTCGGTTTCGGAGCTTGTCTGCTTCATGTGGTTCAAAACATCGTGTGCGTGTTCTTCAGTCGGCGAGAGGAATGTGAAATATTCCCCATTTTTTATCTGTAAACTGATTGTGTCGATTCTCATGATGTCCTCCTTCAAGTGAGTGGAGTACGAAAGAGTTGAGGCATGATTATTAAATATATGAGTATAGTATAGCGCTATTTTTGTTTTGCAAGAGAGAGAGGAACGCGTAATAAAATCGTAATAAAAGCCAGTCGATGATCAATTGAGGTACAATATATATTAATTTGCGTTTTTGTTGCGTGTTTACGTCTTTGGTAGCCTGGCAACGATATGTGCAGAGAAGAAGCGGAGAATGTAAATCCTCAGCTATAATTCAAAGAGAAGCTGAAGTTAGTTCCGTCTGGGCGATGCTGGTTGTTTCTTTGGTATCATTTGTAGCGGCATATTCGATTGGCTCGGACACTGCGGCTGAGATGGATTTATCAGCCAAACTGAGAGCTTTGATCACTTCGGCTGCGATGGCTTTATCAGCCAAACTGAGAGCTTTGATCACTGTGGCCACGATGGCTTTATCGGCTAACCTGGTCGCTTCATTCGATGCGGCCTTGTCACCAGCTTCAACGGCATCAGCAGAAGAGACTATTTCAATTACTTCACAGGAGGAAGCCCAATGAAGATTCTTCATACATCAGACTGGCACCTGGGACGCTCCCTTTACGGGCGCAAACGCTACGACGAGTTTTCCCAATTTCTAGGCTGGCTCGGCACAACTATCGAAGCCGAAAATGTCGACGCACTGCTCGTCGCCGGAGATGTTTTTGACACGAGCACTCCCAGCAACCGCGCTCAGGAGCTTTACTACAACTTTCTCTGCACAGTCTCTCGTTCCTGTTGCCGGCACGTTGTCATTATTGCAGGAAACCACGATTCCCCCTCATTCCTGAACGCTCCGAAAGAGATTCTCAAAGCTCTGAACGTCCACGTTGTGGGTTCCATAACAGATAACCCGGAAGACGAAATTATCGTGCTGAGAGATAGAAGCCAAAAGCCGGAAGCCATAGTCTGCGCGGTTCCATATCTTCGGGATAAAGATATTCGCGTTGTCGAGGCCGGCGAAACGATTAAAGATAAGAATGAGAAGCTCATCGAAGGCCTTACAAATCACTATGGAACCGTCTGTGACATTGCCGAGAAGAAGCGCGCCGAGTTTAAGAAAGATAGCGGAGTAGATATTCCAATTATCGCAATGGGGCACCTTTTCACGGTGGGAGGCAAAACGGTGGACGGGGACGGCGTCAGAGAGTTGTACGTCGGCTCACTGGCTCACGTGGCGGCCGACCGCTTCCCTTCGTCTATCGACTACCTGGCGTTGGGACACCTCCACGTTCCTCAGTGTGTGGGAAATACTGATCACATCCGTTACTGTGGCGCTCCCATCCCTATGGGCTACGGCGAGGCCCGTCAGAATAAAAAGGTGATTATTGTTGAATTCAACAGCACGACGCCAGACGTTCGCGACATTCAGATTCCGTGCTTTCAGCCTTTGGAACGCATCGTGGGTTCCCTTGATGAAATAGAGTCGAAAATTGAGGAATTCAAGGGGCAGGGCAGCTCCGCGTGGCTTGAGATCGAGTATACGGGCACAAGCGTTGTTGGAAACCTGCGAGAGGTTCTGGAAGAGGCAATCTCGGGCAGTTCCATGGAAATTAGGCGAATAAAAAACAGACAGATTATTGAAAATGCCACCCTTACTCTTGAGGAAAGCGAAACCCTCGACGATATGACAGTAAACGACATTTTTGAACGCTGCCTTGACGACTACGGCGTTCCTCAGGAAGAGCGGGAAGAGCTTATCACGGCATATAACGAGATAGTCAGGTCTCTTTATGAAGATGACGTTAACGCAGAATAGGGAGGCTGAACATGAAAATTCTTGAACTCCGATTTAAAAATCTGAACTCCCTTTACGGAGAGTGGCGTATCGATTTTACAGATCCAGCATATATGGCGAACGGCCTCTTTGCAATCACGGGGCCTACAGGCGCCGGCAAATCCACCATACTTGACGCAATCTGCCTGGCTTTGTACGGGGCGACTCCTCGACTCGGGCGGATCACGAAGAGTGGCAACGAAATCATGTCTCGTCAGACGGCGGAGTGCTTTGCAGAGGTTGTTTTCGAATCTCAGGCAGGGCGTTTCCGTTGTTTCTGGGAACAGCATCGCGCCCACGGCAAAACTGATGGAAACCTTGTCGATGCACATCATGAGATCAGCGAAGTGAAAGACGATGGGCCAGGCAAAGTTATAGAGTCGAAAAAGAGCCTGGTTCCGGGCGTTATCGTAGATAAAATTGGAATGGATTTCGACCGATTTACAAGATCAATTCTCCTTGCGCAGGGCAGCTTCGATACCTTCCTGAAGGCCAATCCGGAGCAAAAATCTGAAATACTCGAACAGATAACCGGCACCGAGATTTATTCTGAAATTTCACGGCGTGTCCAGAAGCGTCATAGTAGAGAAAAAGATGCGTTAGGCCTGCTGGAAGCCGAGGCTTCTGGCATTGAACTTCTCACTCCCGAGCGGGAATGCGAGATTGGGCATGAGATAGCCGAAAAACGCAAAGAAGAGGTAGCACTCGCCGATCAGCGGGAGAAAATGGAGCGCGCCCTTTCATGGCTGAAAGATATAGAAGCACTTCATGAAGAGATTGCTTCCCTCTCTGAGGAATCCGCGAAGCTCACATCCGAAATTGAAGAGTTCAAACCGGAGCGTGAACGCCTTGACCATGCCCAGAAAGCGGCCGAACTTGACGGCGAATATGCCAGGCTGGCAGAGGTTCGGAAGGTTCAGAGCGATGATAGCGCTTCGTTGGAAAAGCTGGAAGGGGAGCTTCCCGGGCTTGAGGGGGCCTTTAAAGAGTGTGAAGAGAGCTTGAAAAAAGCAGAGCAGCAGACCCAAAAAGCCAAAGACGAGCTGAACCAAGAGGTTCCTCTCATTAAAAATGTGCGTTTGCTCGACCAAAATCTCGCCCTGAAAGGGGAAGACGTCGAATCGTGCGCCAAGAAGTGTACAGGGGATGCCGAGGCGATTGAGGCAAAGGAGAAGGAGAGGAACGTAACACAAGAGGAGCACAACAGAGCTGACGAAAAGTTGAAAGCTGTTCAAGAATACCTTGAGGCTCACTGCGAAGATAAGGGGCTGGTGAGCGGCTTTACGGGAATAGAACAGCAGCTGGCCCATCTTGGTAGCGAGCAGAAGGCCATTATTCAACAAGAGACGAAGGCGCAACAGGCTCAGGCACAGCTTGCCGATTGTTGTAAAAGGCTGAGAGAGTGCGGCAGAAAGAACGACGTTTTCAAGAAGCAGGTTGAAGAAGCTGTCAAGGCTCACGAAGAGGCACAAAAAGAGCTTGAAACTCACTTGGCAGGGCGATTGCTTCGTGAATATCGCGCCGAAAAAGAGGCATTATTGCGAGAGATGATTCTCCTTAAAAAGATAGCGCAACTTGAAGATTACAGAGCAGAACTCGAAGACGGCAAACCGTGCCCACTCTGTGGAGCTACGGTCCATCCCTATGCGGAGGGGAATGTTCCCCTCCCTGATGGAACGCAGAAGAAGATCGATGAGCTGACGGGGCTCATAGAAGCGGCAGAAGCTTTGGGCGAAAACGTAAAAGAGCGTGAAGCAGCTGAGCGGGAGGCTACGAGCAAACTAAAAGAGTTGGAAAGCGATGCTCGGCTCGTTACACAAGAGAAGGAAAGGGCGGAAAAAGATCTCTCAGACTTGAATGAGACGCTACAAAAGATGAGAGACGACTATGATCGCTTAAAGGTAACTGTATCAGAGAAACTTCACCCCCTCGGCGTCGACCTCACATCAGAGACAGACGTTTCTCCGTTGCGTGGGGTGTTGCATGAACGGCTCGAAGCATGGCAGGCCCATGTCGATGAAAAAGAAAAAATAGAAAGAGAGCGTTTTCAGTTTGAAAAAACGTTGGGGAAGCTCGATGGTGAAATTGAGACGCTGAAGAAGGATTTGGCAGAGAAAAAACAGGCCTTACAGTCGGCTCAAGATGGATATACGAGCGCAATGGCTGAGCGCCAGAAGCTCTACGGAGATAAAGACCCCGACAAAGAGGAAGAGCGCATGAACCAACAGATTGCCAAGGCTGATGAGGTAGAGAGAGAGGCACGAAATCAGCTTAACCTAGCGCAACAGAAGCTGACCGCAACGAAGGCAAGCATAGAGTCGCTCAGTAAGAAGATTGGGGAGAGAGCGTCGCTGCTTGACGAGCTCGAGTCGGCGTTTCATATCTCTTTGCATGCGGGCGGGTTCGGCGACGAGGCGCGGTTCCTTCAGGCTCGCCTTACATCTTCGGAACGGATGGCACTGGCAAACAGGGCAAAGAGCCTCGACAACCGGCAGACGGAACTCAAGGCCAAAGAGGAAGACCGCAAAGAGCGTTTGGTGGCTGAAATTGCCAAAAAGGTGACGGATGAGGGGCGTGAAAAGCTTGAACCCCAATTCAGGGAGTGCGAAGAAAATCTGAAGCTTCTTCGTGACGTTATTGCGGGGTTGAAACAGCAACTTGTCTCGAACAGCCAGAATAAAGAGCGCATGAAAGAGAAGCAAGGGGCCATTGAGGAGCAGAAAAAAGAGTGCAATCGATGGGCTAAACTGCATAGTCTCATAGGGTCGGCAGATGGTAAAAAGTACCGGAATTTTGCGCAGGGGCAGACCTTCAAATTGATGGTGTCTCATGCCAATCGACAGCTTGCGAAAATGACAGATCGCTACCTTCTGATACAAAATGAGGAACAGCCGCTGGAGCTTGATGTTATCGACAACTACCAGGCGGGGGAGGTCAGATCGACGAAAAACCTCTCTGGTGGAGAAACCTTTATTGTGAGCCTTAACTTGGCTCTCGGACTCTCGAAGATGGCGAGTCAGAATGTGAGGGTCGATTCGCTCTTTTTGGACGAAGGGTTTGGAACGCTAGATGAAGACGCCTTGGAAACCGCTCTCGAAACCTTAGCTGGCTTACAGCAGGAGGAGAAACTCATTGGTGTGATTTCGCACGTATCCGCGCTGCGAGAGAGGATCAGCACGCAGATTGAGGTGGAGCCGGTGTCGGGTGGGAAGAGCAGACTGACGGGCCCGGGGTGTTGTGAGGGCGCGTAGGGTTGCTATAAAGGCTATGGAAGAGGCCGAAGTGGCTAAAGCAAAGCGGCCGGAACCGGAGCGAGCGGCTTTTTAGTAGATAACGCAGGCGTTACTGATCTGCTTGAAGTTAAAAGACGAAAGAAAAGGAACAGAAAGGATAGGGTTTGTTTGAACACACGCATAAAGTAAGAGACGTTATTTGCTATTGTAGCTTATTAAGGCTTGTTACAGCCGCTCTGGTTTGACTTCTCTTGTTGGTTTGTACATAATTAGATACAAAGATACATTTGAAAATTATAAAGTGTATTTTGATACTTTATAAGTAGATTTGTGCCTTGAGTTTATTTGGCTCTTTTTATTGTGAAAGGAGGTTAAAGAAGTGATTCCTTATAGGGAAGAAAAGCTTAAAAATGCGATTGCCTATTTTTCTTCAGAATTTTATTCTCGAAAAAAATACTTTCCGCGACAGACTTGGATATATAAATTTCTTACCCTTCTTGATTTTAGAATGCTGAAGAAAACAGGAGTTCCGTGTATTGGCCTAGAATATAATGCAATGAAATATGGCCCAGTTCCTCCCTTATTATATGATGCACGAAATGAACTAAAAACTGATAAATATCGATTTGTTACAACGAGTGATGGCGGAAGCAAAGTTGAGCCCCTTGATGAGCCTGACCTGGATTACTTTTCTGACAATGAACTTGATGTAATGGATGGGATATTAGACGCATATACTCAAGATGATGTCGACCTTGAAACATTGATAAAGGATGCCCATAAAGAAATAAAAGCTTGGAAAAAAGCCTGGGCGATTGCAGAAAAGGTTGGACGAGGGAAAATACCTATGGAGTATGAAGATGAATTTGATGACCTATTTCAGAAAGCAGAGGAGGACCTAACTCCTGAGGAAGAGCGTTTCTTATGTTATAGAGATATAGCGGCTATGGAAGAGGCCGAAGCGGCTTTTTAGCCAGTATATAAAGTTATGGTTATAGGAGATGTTTTTGTTTGGGAACAATACCCATACAATTACGAAGGAAAGCAAAAACGACGTTGGTTTATTTATTTAGGGGCATATAGATATACTCCAGATCCTTTAAATTCTGATTACCCTGTTATGATAATAGCTCCAACAACAACTACACAAACACATTATTACGAAATAGGATCATCTTGATCAACGCACCCTCATGTACGTTTTAAACCAGAAGAAAATTTTGGCTTCTCTGCAGAATGTGTTCTTGATCTTGCTATAGAAAATATAGTAGCTGAACATATTCTTATGAAGGCAGAAAAAGATGGTCAAATAGAAATAAAAGGAAACCTTCCACATACAAAGCTTAGGGAAATCTATACGAAAATATGTGATTCACAGGGTTACTCTCCAATAGCGAAAAGGCAAATTCGTGATAACTTGAATAGAGCAGGCGTTACCGGTTTGCCTAAAGTTAAAAGACGAAAGAGGGGCAGATCTCGATAAGAGATTGTTCCTTTTTCTCTTTTCAAATTTTGCTGCTCGTATACGAGTAACAAATGAACTTCATTAGTTCGTTGACTTTTTTGTTAACTTCCCCTAATGTTTAATTGTAGAAAAAAACTGATAATTTCTTAACTTAATACTTTTTCGGAGTCGAAGACTGTTGATGTAAGCAACAACTTTTAAAAAGATTAAGGGGGATGTTGTCATGTTTACTGGTGTGAATTTGTGGGAGGTTCTTTCCAATCTCAAAAAGTGTAAATGGGTTGATCTGACTCACGAATTTGGAGGAGATACTCCTAGGTGGCCAGGTTTTGAACCTGAAAAGATCGAGACACTTTTCAATATAGAAGAACACGGTATTTTTGTTAATAAATTTGCTTTTCCTGGGCAGTATGGTACCCATATGGATGCCCCTGGCCATTTTGCTAAGGGAGGAAGACTTGTAGATAGCATCGAGCTTAAAGAAATGGTTTTGCCAATGGTCGTAATAGATTGCTCCGAAAAGGTACGAAAAAACATTGACTATGAAATGACGATTGAAGATATTGGGGAGTGGGAATCGAAATACGGAAAAATTCCCGAAGGTTCATTTGTTGCGATGAGGACAGATTGGAGTAAAAATTGGCCCGATCAAAATAAGTACTTAGGTAAAGACAGCGAAGGAAATGCCCATTCTCCAGGGTGGTCTCTTGAAGCTTTGAAATTTTTGTACGAAGAAAGAAAAATAAGTGCCAATGGACATGAACCATTCGATACGGATGCGTCGGTGACCCAGGTAAAATATGGATTCCAGGGAGAAAATTATATTCTTCATCAAGATACCTTTCAAATAGAAGTAATGACTAACCTTGACCAGGTTCCGCCAAAGGGAGCTATAATTTTTTGTATAGTGCCGAAAGCTAAAGAAGCTCCAGGGTTTCCAGTGCGTGCTTTCGCAATAGTAAACGAGTAAAGTTAAACAAAGGACAGAGGAAATACTATCCTCTGTCCTTCGTAGTATGACTATGTGTTTCATCTAGTTTTTGTCTTTTGCTATGTATCTATGCTTTTTGCCCTTTCCCCCATTTACACAGAATAATAAAGATATTAAGCAGGGGGAATAGAAGTATAAGTGAGAATGCAAACACAATACCTTGCAGGTCAGCTATCTTTCCAACAATGGCCATCGTAAGGCCGCTGAGGCCATACGCAACTCCCATCAGAAGAGATGTGGCCGTACTTTTTGATTCCGGAGCCAATTCCTGAGCCTGGGCAACGAGAATTGGAGACGAAGATATTAGTAAGGCGTTCCCTACAAGAAAAAGAACGAAGGCCTGCCAGCCTTCAAAGAATAATTCAGGAAAAATAAGTAAAGGGCAGGCTCCTTGGGCAAAAAGTAAAACCTTCTTGTTCCCGTATTTTAAAGCAGCCTTTCCGGCCAGAAGGGGAGATACAACTTTAGCTAACTGGAGAAGGAAAAGAGAAAATCCTACCTTTTCAATGCCTCCCCCCCGAAGAGCGATAAGAAGGGGAAATAAAAACTTTATTCCATGGTTGGTCATATCTCTAAAGAAAGTAACAGTCCAGATCGGCCAAATATCACTAAAAATATGTTTCGTGGTCTTAAGAAAATGACCTGACTGTTGTTTTTTAATCTTTTCTTTTATTTTATGTACCGATGGAACCAGTATCCAGAATAATATTCCTGTAATGGTTACTGGAACGACAGGAATCATGTTAAGTGGCCAATCATGGCAGTATTTAAAAAGAAATGTTGCATAAAGTGGACTAGCAGAACTTGCTAGAATTCCCACAGTACTAAAAAAAGCGAGCTGAAGAGGCAATTTTTCCAAACTTCCAATATATCCTATGGAGCCGTGCCCCTGAGGGTGGTAGACGGCACTGCCCAACCCCCATATCGACACAAGAATCAAAGTAACTCCGTAAGAAGGAGCCGAAGGAATGAGCGAGGCTCCAAGTGCTGTTAAAATTGGCCCCCAGACGATCATGACTGGACGGGATGTTATGTCTGAAACAAAACCCAAGAACGGCTGGAGAAACATGTTAAATAGTCCAGGCAAAGAAGTCAGTATCCCTGCTTGAGTTACAGAAAGTCCCAGCCTTTCTATCAAAAAGGGCAGAAAAGTCTGCAAAAAAGAGGTGTGCAGATCGTTAAAAAAATGTTGTAAATAAATGAGCGAAAGCTTTTTGTTAGCTGTCATCTTAAGATGTTTTATCAATATAATCTCCTCTATCTATTTTCAATGGCTGTTTTAATTCTGTTGAGTCCTTCGGTGATTGTGGATCTGGGAGCCGCTATGGTCATTCTGGCAAACCCCTCTGTTACTTTGCCGAATTCTGCTCCGTTGTTCATTCCAACGCCAGCTTTATGAACAAGAAATTTCTGAAGTTCCTCTGAAGATAATCCCAGTTCCCTGAAATCGATAAGGGGAACATATGTCCCTTCCGGTTTGATTAGTTTAATAGCGGGAATATTTTCTCTAAGAAACTCTCCGACGAAACGTAAATTTCCGCTGAGATACTCAATTAGTTCTTCTAGCCATTCTTCCCCAGTTGAATAGGCGGCGGCAATGGCTTCTGCTCCAAAGACTGTAACCCCGGCAAGGTGCATTCCAGAGATAAGGTCGTTGTATCTATCTCTAAGATCTTTATTGGGAATTACGACCACAGCAGAACGGAAGCCGGCAAGGTTAAACGTCTTACTGGGTGAAAAACTTGTTATGGTTCTTTCTTCTATATCTCGTGAGATGCTTGCTATTGGAATATGCTTATTGCCTTCGTATACAATGTCTGAATGAACATCGTCAGATACTATAGTGATGTTATTTTTAAGGCATATTTCAGCTATTTCCTCGAGCTCTCTCTTTTGCCATACTCGCCCTGAAGGATTGTGAGGGTTGCAGAGAAAAAGCATTTTTACCCTGGAATTCAGCTTAGCTTTCAGATCATCGAGATTCATGAAAAAGCGCCCGTTGTCGAGAACGAGAGGATTATCTGTTATCCTTCGGCCATTTTCTTCGATGATGTGATAGAAAGGGGCGTAGATTGGTGATTGGATAACAACCCGATCGCCTGGTCTTGTCATGGCAAGCATAGAAAAGACAAGAGAGGGAGTAACGCCTGGAGAGTGGCAAATCCATTCCTTTTTGATATCCCAACCATGGCGGCGAGACATCCAAGAAATAATGGCATCATAAAAATCATCAGGTCTGTTAGGGTATCCGAAAATTCCGTGATCGAGTCTTTTTTTCAGGCGTTCAATCACTTCAGGTGGGGCTTTAAAATCCATGTCGGCTTTCCAAAGAGCTAGAATATCAGGATCACCGAAAACCTTGCCGAGATTATCCCATTTTTGACAAGCTGTACCTCTACGTTCTATTACGTGATCAAAGTTGTATTTACCCATGTGTCTATTCTCCTATGTCAAATGTGTTTTTTCGCGAAGGGGTGCCCATTTTCATGCGTTGGCAGCGGTGAAACATGAGAATTCCCGAGAAGAGAGGTTCGCAAAACATTCTAATATCATGATACTACTTTCAAGAATGGAGTGCCAGTTAAGCGCTCATCCCGAAAACTCCAAATAGAGTCACCCCTTTCACGGTTAGATTTTTTTCACCCCAAAAACTTCAAAAATTTTTCACTTTTTGTTTTTTCAGCGTCACGAGCACACTTATATAGGTAGAGGGAGTCTATTTTTTATATCAGAAAGAGGGGAAGTTACATGACAGACCAAACACTTCTAAACGACACTCGTGATTTTTGGTGGACATGCGTAGACCTCTGCGTCATTCGTGACAAAGATCTTTCTCCTATCGACAAAACCGTCTACGCCGTTCTTTGCAGTTTCGCATCCGTAGGCGAGAGAAAATGTTTTCCCAAAGTGGCAAAAATTGCCGCATATGCGGGGTGCTCTGTTCGCTCCACTCAAGAGAGCCTGAAACGGTTGCAATCTAAAAAACACCTGAGGCGGAATCCTCGGTACAAAAATAAGCGCCAGCTTTCTTCGGAATATATCCTTATCGGCCACCGAGCTGGGGGCGCATCGTCTGCAAGGATGCACGACGTGCACCAGGGGGATGCAGCAAACGAAGTAGCGGAACTAGAATCACTTGAACTAGATACTTCTCTTTCAGAGAAGCGGGAGGAACCCGCGAAAGCACGCTTGAAACAAACAGACGTGGGAGCAGACTTGGAAGCGGACTTAGAAACGGCCTTAAAAGCGGTTCCTCAAGCAATGCGCGCGACGGTAGAGTATTTCTTGCTTAAGACTGGAAGAAAGAAAATCACTCTACGGGAACTTTCCGCAATCAGAGCCCTCGAAAAAATTCATGTCCCTGCACGGGTGAACCATGAGATCGCAAAGGCTGTGTCGCGATACGAAAAAAGGAAACGTCCGCTGCACATGCTCACACTCGAATACATTTACGAAAGCTTGAAATATCAGACTTCGGGGCGGAGGGGCCGATCTGAAACGCAAAGGGCTTTGAGATCTGACGACCCATACGAAAAACAGCGAACGTCTGATTTAAAAGAGTGGGAGGCCAGTCAGCAGAAGGCTCTGCTTGAAAAATACGGAGGTGAGTTGTCATGACAAACGGGGTTCTCTCGTACGTGCGGCGACTTTTCAAAAATCCATCAATAACGGAATCGGATTTATACGGTTCCATGGGAGATTTCATACAGGCTGAAGAGCAGCAACGATTCTGTGCCACGTGTCCGGGAATCGCACTGTGCAAATACAAAGGGCTCCGATGGTTAGTTTCAGCGAAAAAAATCTTCGGACGGAAAATAATTGTGGCCGAGTTGGGAAAGTGTGTGAACCGCGAGAGAAAGAGTCGGCAGCGGAAAATGGAACGGCTTATTCGGGCGAGCAAGATTCCAAAAGCCATGAAACGTTGTACTTTCGACACCTTCATAACGACCGGAGACCCCATGATCAGAACGGCGAAAGGGCTGGCAATGGCGAGTGTGGAAGACGGCGCCTCCATAATTCTGGGTGGAGGAACAGGTGTGGGGAAGACCCATCTTGCCATCGCCATGGTGCAAGAAGCTGTGAGTCGGGGCAGAGATGCCTTATTCGTGCCGGTGGTGGATTTGCTCGACGAAATTCGGTCAGGCTACGATGAAGGAACCGCAGACGCGATTCAAGAGGCAGTGAAGGAGGCGGATTGCGTGGCTCTCGACGATTTGGGGGCGCAGAGATCGACGAGTTGGGTGAGTGAGCGGCTTTTTTCTGTTATTGACGCGCGATACAGGTCGGGGAAGCAGACAGTCATAACAACAAATGCGTGCTCTATGTCGCAGCTTGAAAAGATGTTGGGAGAAAGGGGCGCGCGGATCGTTTCGCGATTGACGGAAATGGCGCAGCCCCTGTTTATTAAGGCCCGGGATTTCAGAACACGCAAAAATGTGCAGCAGCGCCTTCCTGTTGGGAAGTAGCGGCGGCGTGCATTTGTTTTAATCATGCAGCAGTGGGATCAGGATGTGAAGATGGGGTTTCAGCTTTAATATCTATACCGAGTTCTTGTGCGATTGCAACTTGAAGCATCAAACTATAATTTTTTATTCCCGCTTCTTTGGCGGCACGATCCATCCATGCAGGTATTGTAAGCGTCTTTTTTACGCTGTATTCTTTTACAGATGCGCGAATGAGTGGCATCCAAACATCAACAAGTACGCAGATTGTTCCTTTTTTCTGTGGCAAACTTTTAATAGATGACGGAGCGGGAATTGATTCGCCATCAACTTCCATGCCGTAGAGATGTAGTCCCAACGCTTCTTTTGCGCATTTGATAGCATTTGTTTCATCTTTGCCTACCGTAACACAGCCAGGCAAATCGGGAAATGTTACTCCCACTTGGTTTTCTTCATAGTGAAAAAGTGCTGGGTAAATATAGCGGTCTGCCATTGTCATATTCCTCCTCTGGGGCAGGAATCGTTACTTGAGTCGTATCCCTGCTTGTTTCTCAATGCTTTTTAGTAAGGCTCCTGAAATATCTTTTTCTGGATGTTTTACCGTAACTTTTCCTTTTTTATGAGGGTGTTTAAATTGGACGTGATCTCCAATGGAAGCAACTTTCTCCCATCCTTTTGCTTTCAGCATGGCAATGATTTCTCTTGACGATATCGTACGACCCAATCCACAGCCCCCTTTTTGATGTTTCTATTGTAGCTTTTTAATACGTATTGTCAATACGTATTAAAAAGCTAGTAGGGGCTTCCCTTGAAAGTGTGTTGTTGATTTTTGATGGATCTGCGGTTCCGATAGTGTCGGCAAGTGTAACGCCGTCCACTCCTATTTCAAAAACGGTATCTAAAATCTTTATTACGGCTTCAGGGTCAATGGCTCCTTCGAAGGGGCAATCAAAGTTGACATGTATATCAGTACGTGTCGATAGGTTGCAATCTATTTTAGTACGTTCTAATACGCACTAAAATGAGACATAACTTACTGTATTCTTGCCATTAATAGAGAAGCTGTGGTTCTGACATGAGAGGAAGCTAATTTAAGTTAAAGCCAAAATTTTACTATATTTATAACTCGAAATTTTAAAAATGGAAGTAACTATAATGATTCCTTCCCTTATTTTTAACTAAATTTCGTCTCCTTCACAGCTTATAGCAATTTTTTGTATAAAATTTGGTTTCATAACGTCAAGCATGCTTTTATGCTTATCAAATGTTTCTTTCAATGTGGAATAAGGAATAAATTTGCATATTTTCGGGAGCGGTTTCTTCAATTTTGCAAAAGTAGGCCTCATGATTTCCTCGAAAACCTTATCTTGCCTTTCATCTGGCGCGACCAAAAAAAGCTTTATATTGATATTAGGTTGCATGCATATAAGATCTGACATTCTCAGCAAGCCTGAATAAATGGACGTTGTATGTTCCACTTCAAAAGCAGCCTCAATAGAATCTCCTTGAAGCCATAGAACATCAATTAGCTGAATTGTTCTATTGGTGGCATCATCAAACTGATTAGGCAACTCGGTTCGCATACCTTTTATATCCTTAAAGAGTTTTCCGTTGAACTCTTTGTTTTTATCATTTCGTGCTACCCACACATCTAAACCAAGCCTAGAACCAATCTCAAGAAGCAACCATTGAATTTGTTCGTGGGTAACGGTGTTTCCCTCAGGTTTTTGAATATTCTTCAACTCGGGCGAATGAGTCTCTTCATTGTTTTCTGTTTCTGGAATAGTTACAATACCGTTCTTTGTTTCATATGTTTTAGGTGTTCTAAAATATTTCTTTTTATCAAAATCCCTAGATACAGGATTATCCTTTGCTTTAATGATTTCTTTGATTATTAATTCGCCATCGTGCGGATGAAATTTTTGTGGTGAACCTCTAAGGAATCCACCCCAGGCACTTGATGACGTCAGCTTTTCGTAATTGAGATGCTCTATTAAGTTACGTGGAACAGCCGCTTCGGGAGTAAGTTTATGAACTACTTTGACATTGAATCGAACGGGGAATAGTTGATTTTCCCATATAGGTTTATTGTCAATAAAAACCTCTGACATTACTTCCAAAACTCCAATAAATCTTTGGACGCCAGTTATATAGCAGATAAAGTAATCTCCAGCTTTGACCCTTTTGCATGTTGTTTTACGTGTTTCTCTGAAACCAGAGACGTTAGCCCCGGCCTTAAGAAACTCTTCCCAAGTTTTTCCAGTAAATGAATCTAACCAATACGATCTCCCCATATGAATCGCCTTCCTTAAAATAAACTGCATTAGGAAAATGTATCTTTCACTTAAAATATTAAGTTAATTTAAACAAATAAGCAAGGAAACTCTAGATAATTTGAAAATCTAACGTTTTTTGCTGTTTTTTAATCGGATGCGAGTTTGGTGTAAAGATCTATTTTGTATAGCAACTTTCATTAATATTGCATGGTTTTGTGCCACAATGATGTTGTATAAACGATACCGAAAAATTAAATTATATTTAATAAAGCAATATAAGATTAAAGGGCCTGATGTTTTTAGGGATTTTATATTCAGGACCAGTTCTATATGCAAAAAGGTGATACAATTTTATCTGTTTTAATAGTGTAATAAATTTATGTAGTTATTAACATCACTTCTAAGTTTGAGAAAATTTATTTCTAAGTATGTTTTTCCTTAATCTGAACAACATACTTTCTTTTTTTTATTTTATATATTTACGAAAACAGAGGGGAGTAGGAATGGATTCTGACCTTTCTTTTATAACAAATGAAAAGGATCAAAGCTTAAAAGAGCGATTTAAAACGTTGATTAAAAGTACAGATTTCTTCGATTGCTTAGTTGGCTACTTTTATTCAAGTGGTTTTTATGCAATTTATCCTTCTTTGGAAAGTACGCAGAAAATAAGAATTCTGATCGGTATCAATACAAATAGGCAAGCTTTTGACATGATGGAAGAAGCGAATAAATCAACACAACGATTATTAAATTTCTCACACGCTGAAACAAAACAAAAATTTGAAAATCTCGTACAAAAAGAAATGAACGAATGTCAAGATAATAGAAATGTAGAAGAGGGAGTATATAAATTTATAGAGTGGATTAAGACAGGGCAACTTGAGATTAGAGCATACCCATCACAAAATATCCATGCAAAACTCTATATAATGACATTCAAAGAAGACGATAGGGATACGGGACGTGTAATTACAGGTTCGAGTAACTTCACACAAGCAGGATTAGTCGATAATTTAGAATTTAACATAGAACTCAAAAACAGAAGCGATTACGATTTTGCGAAAAACAAGTTTGATCAATTATGGGCTGATTCTGTTGATGTCAGCGAAAAATATGTTCAAACTGTTCAAAATAAAACGTGGTTGACTAAAAACATTACACCTTATCAATTGTATCTAAAGTTTCTTTACGAATATTTTAAAGATGAACTCAATCAAACTGACGAAGTCTTTGTGAAGTATATACCAGAAGGATTTAAAAGACTCGAATACCAAGAGCAAGCTGTTTTGAATGCCAAAAAAATTTTGTTGCAATATGGAGGCGTTTTTATCTCCGATGTAGTAGGTCTTGGTAAAACATATATTTCTGCCATGCTTGCAGGGCAATTAGATGGCAGAACTCTTGTTATTGCCCCTCCTGTACTTATAGAAAAATCCAACCCTGGGTCGTGGCCCAATGTCTTTTCTGATTTTAAGGTATCTGCCGATTACGAATCGATAGGGAAACTAGACGATTTGCTTAAGAGAGGTACAGATAAATATACAAATATTATTATAGATGAGGCTCATCGTTTTAGAACTGAGGCAACTCCGACATATGAAAAACTTGCCGAAATTTGCCGAGGAAAAAGAGTTATTTTAGTTACAGCAACCCCTTACAATAATTCTCCTAAAGACATACTCAGCTTACTAAAGCTATTTCAGAAAACAAAGAAAAGTACGATTCCAAACGTACCTGATTTGGAAGCATTCTTTAATAATCTTGATAAGAAATTGAAAAAATTGGATCGAAAAGAAGATTATGACGAATATATAGAAACAGTAAAAGAGAATGCTCGGGAAATACGAGACAAAGTTTTGAAGTATCTCATGGTTCGTCGTACACGAACAGAAATAGTAAATTACTTCCCTCGGGATATAGAACAACAAGGGCTGAAATTCCCTAAAGTGTCCAAGCCGGAGCCTCTCTTTTATGAACTTGACGAGAAAGAAGACAAAGTCTTTAATGAAACTATAAATCTGATTGCCAATCAATTTAGATACGCTCGATATATGCCCTTACTTTATTACAAAGGTAAACTTAGTCATCTAGAGAAGCAATCTCAGCGTAATATGGGACGTTTTATGAAAATTCTTCTAGTTAAACGTTTGGAAAGTAGCTTTTTTGCTTTTCGAAATACTGGACAGCGGTTTCTTGATTCTTATGAGATGTTCTTGAGAGAGTTAAACAATGGTCATGTATTTGTTAGCAAAAAACATATAAACAAGATTTTTGAGCTATTAGAAAAAGACGATGATATAGCTATCCAGAAATTGATCGATGAAGGCAAGGCAGATGAATACGACAGTAAAATGTTTAGCGAGCAACTTACAGTAGATTTAGAGCATGATCGCGATATTCTTATAAGAATTAAAAAATTGTGGGAACAGATAGATAGAGATCCGAAGCTTTTGAAATTTAAAGAAGAATTATCAACAAATAAAGTTTTGCAAAAAAACCATCTTATCATTTTCACAGAATCTAAAGAAACAGCTAACTATCTGTATGAAAATCTTAATGAAGAATATTCTGGAGAAATTCTTTTATTTACCGGTGATTCTGGGGAAAACGTTCGAGATAAAGTAATAGCGAATTTTGACGCTCGTGCCCGTGTTAGAAAAGATGATTATCGTATATTGATATCGACAGAGGTCCTCTCTGAGGGTGTCAATTTACATAGGTCGAACGTTGTTATTAATTATGATATTCCTTGGAATCCAACGCGAATGATGCAGAGAGTTGGCCGAATTAATAGGGTTGATACCCCCTTTAACTCTATCTACACTTTTAATTTTTTCCCTACAACGCAATCTAACGACCAAATCAAGCTCAAAGAAGCTGCGGAAGGCAAAATTAATGCTTTCTTGACACTCCTTGGCGGTGATGCAGAACTTTTAACTGAAGGTGAGCCTGTAGGATCCCATGAGTTGTTTGACCGCTTAACCTCGTCGAAAACTTTGGAGGGCGAAGAGGAAAATGAAGAAAGTGAACTTAAATATCTGCAAGTTATTCGCGAAATCAGAGAAGGATCCCCTGACCTTTTTGAAAAGATAAAGCACCTGCCTAAAAAAGCTCGCACTGCAAAGCGAAATGCCGAATTTGATAGATCTCTTATAACTTATTTTTGTCGAGGAAAATTGCAGAAATTTTTTGTTTCTCGAGATAAAGAAGAAGCTAGGGAATTAGATTTTATGGCAGCAGCTAAATTGTTAGAAAGCACTCCAGATGAAAAAAAGAAGGATATTCCACGTGATATTTATGATTTGCTAGATAAAAACAAAACTGCTTTTGTTGCAGCTACAACAGATGAGGTTATTAAGCCACAGAGCAGGGGAAGAGATAATTCAACTAAAATTATTCAAGTATTAAAAGCGACGTTGCATAGTACTCAAAGATTTACTGAAGATCAAGAAGCTTACATTGCAAGAATAATTACACAATTAGCAGAAGGTGGCTTACCTAAACAAACTATAAAAAATACATGGAAGGCATTACAGAATCTGAAAAACGAAAGCCTAAATCCATTTAAAGTTTTGGCGGTACTTCAGTCTAATATTTCTGAACGATTGCTTGAGAGTCATTATGCAGAAGATAAATCTACTGTTCTGGGGAAACGGGAAGTAATATTGTCTTTATACTTGGCAGGTGAATAAACGTGAATAACGAACAAGCTCGAGAAATTCTAAAAACAACGTTTGAAAATGCGTTTAACAAAGATAATTTTATAGTTTTTATCAAAAATCTTCTAAATAGAATAGAGGAAGCTCCTTTTACTTATCAAGGTAATTATATTCCTGACGCCTATAAACAATACATCAAAAAATTTGAACGAATAGGCAAATATAGTGATGGAAAACATAGTATCGACATTCTTGTTGTTACTTTAAAGAAAGATACTTCCTTAGAACGCGCTAGGACAATGCAACGTAATTTTATTGCGTGGTATCTGAACGGAAGCAGAGGTGACAGCCTAAAAGATGCAGCCTTAGTTGCCTACGTTTCTCCAGACGAAGAAGATTGGCGCTTTTCTTTGGTAAAGATGGATTATAAATTTGAACAAACACTTTCTGGAAGCATAAGGATAAAAGAGGAAATTACTCCAGCCAAACGTTGGTCATTCCTTGTAGGTGCTAATGAAAAAAGTCATACAATACAGAGCAGACTTATAGATATATTAGATGATGATGAACATAATGCCACTCTTCAAGAGTTGGAAAACGCTTTTGATATAGAGACAGTAACAGAAGAATTTTTTATTAAATATCGTGATCTTTTTATTCGAACGAAAGAAGAACTTGATCGAGTTGTAAGAGAAGAAGAGCAAGTTGAATCAAATTTTGAAGCTCATGGCATTGATACAGTAAATTTTGCAAAAAAATTGCTAGGCCAAATTACTTTTTTATATTTCTTGCAAAAAAAAGGATGGTTCGGAGTTCCTCGGGATGAAAACTGGGGAACTGGTTCGAAACACTTTCTGCGCGAATTATTTAATAAAAAACATGGGAACTATGAAAACTTTTTTAATGAAATATTAGAACCTCTTTTCTATGAAGCATTGCGTATCGATCGAGGACACTCTGATGATTATTATAGCAATTTTAATTGTAAAATTCCCTTTCTTAATGGCGGTTTATTTGACCCTATAGGTGGTTATGACTGGATACATGTTGATATAAAACTCTCAAATGCACTTTTTTCAAACGACAATGTAACGAGGGAAGGAGACATTGGTAATGGCATTTTAGATATCTTCGATCGCTTTAACTTTACAGTTAGAGAAGATGAGCCATTAGAAAAAGAAGTAGCTATTGATCCGGAATTATTGGGTAAGACTTATGAAAAATTTAATGCTATTCGGCCAGATAACTTTGATGAGTTCAGAAAAACATTGGATAACGGCAAAAAGGGTGAAGAATCTAAGTTTAATAAAAAGTTTGGTGTCTATTATACACCTCGTGAAATTGTCCATTACATGTGCCAACAAAGTCTCATTAATTATCTTTATACAGAATTGAACGAAAATAATTCTTCTAGTCAAGAAATACGCGGAACCCAGATGAATGCTTTGGGAAACCAGCAATTGGATTTAAATGTTGATGGAGTCGTAATGCCTCAAATAAACAAAGAGGAGATTGAAACCCTTATTTATATTGGTGAACAGGTTACGGAAAATGAAGCTCGTGTTGTGAATGAAGGTAGAGAAACGCGCACTTACTCATATAAAATTCCCCAAATTATTCGTGATAACGCTGACCTGATCGATCAAAAACTTGCGGATATTACAGTGTGTGATCCAGCGGTGGGTTCAGGAGCTTTTCCTGTTGGAATGATGAATGAGATTGTTAGAACACGAAATGTACTCTCTACGTTCATTCAAGAAGGCTCTCGCACAAAATACAACTTCAAGCGCCGCTGTATTGAACATTCTCTCTATGGCGTAGACATTGATCCAGGCGCCGTTGAGATAGCTAAATTGCGTCTCTGGCTCTCTCTCATTGTGGATGAGGATAATATGGATGATATCAAACCTCTTCCTAACCTTGACTATAAGATTGTTTGTGGGGATTCTTTATTAGCCTATCCATACACACCAATAGGACTTGAAAAAGTAGAAAAGCTAAAAGAACAATTTTTTGGTGAAGTTGACCCGAGGAAAAAACAGGAATTACGCAATCAAATAGATGAAGGTATCTTGGGGCTCTTTAAAAATACTCCTCGAAGCCTTGGCTATCTAGTTACAATGGATTATAAAATTAATTTCTCTGAAATCTTTAGTCGAAACGGAGGATTTGATGTTGTAATTGCCAACCCTCCTTATATTCAACTCCAAAAATTACGAGGTAACTCGTTACAAAAAGCCTATAAAAATCAAAACTTTGAAGTTCATGATTCCAATGGTGACATATACTGTCTTTTCTATGAAAAAGGTATGGATATACTTAAAAAAAGGGGACACCTGGTTTTTATCACTTCCAACAAATGGATGCGTGCTGCCTATGGGGAAAAAATCCGACGATTTTTGGGAGAATACAACCCGTTGCAATTAATAGATTTGGGTCCGGATATTTTTAAATCGGCAACAGTAGATACAAATATTTTGGTGATTCAAAAAGGTGAAAATAAAAATTGTTTGCAAGCAGTAACTCTTTCCTGTAAAGATAACTCACATCTTAATATTTTGTCAGCTTTACAAAGAAATGGTGTGACGTTAAAGAACCTTAGCGAGGATACATGGTTTATAGGTAGTAACGCAGAGCTAAAGCTAAGAGAAAAAATTGAAAGATTAGGTACACCTTTAAAGGAATGGGATGTAAAAATTAACTATGGCATAAAAACTGGTCTTAACGAAGCTTTTATTATCGATACGGCTACCCGTGATCGGCTTGTTGCAGAAGATTCCAAGAGTGCAGAAATACTAAAGCCGATATTAAGGGGAAGAGATATTAAACGGTATAGTTATGAATGGGCCGGGAAATGGCTAATAGCTACAGACTTTGATATAGATGTACCTAACTTATATCCTGCAATTTTCAATCACCTTTTAGGATTTGAAGAAAAAGCTCGTAAACGTGATGATCAAGGTAAAAATTGGTGGAATTTGCGCGCTTGTGCTTACTATCCAGAATTTGAAAAAGAAAAGATTGTGTGGAAAAGGATTGGTTCCGTGTTGCGGTTTGGTTATGATGTTAACAACATATATGCACAAGATAGTGCATGTATTATGACTGGTTCTAATTTAAAATTTCTCTGCGCTTATATTAATAGTA
Source organism: Aminobacterium thunnarium (assembly GCF_055390565.1). NCBI lineage: Bacteria > Thermotogati > Synergistota > Synergistia > Synergistales > Aminobacteriaceae > Aminobacterium > Aminobacterium thunnarium. The sequence continues at coordinate 1,353,393 of NZ_AP042412.1, read as the reverse complement.
CACTTGGAAACCAGTTATTGTTTAATAAAGCTCCTAAAACAGGAACAGGGGATGTTATTGTTAGCGTACAGGCTCTTGATCTTCTACCAGTTCCCCCACGAACAGCTAAAAATATTCAAGTCATTGATGAAATTGAAGTTTTATTTATTCAAATATTGACACACAAAGAACGGGACTCCAATTCAGATGTAAGTCTTTTGGAAAAACAAATTGATCAGCTTGTTTATCAGCTCTACGATCTTACTTCTGAAGAAATAGCCATAGTTGAAAGGGGGAACATGAAATGAGCAAAGATTCAATTAGTGAGGTTGTGGTAGAAAAAAGGCTTTTTGACAATGTTTCGAAAGACTTGTATCCAATAAGTTTAGCTAAAAATTGTACAATTAAAGAGTTTATAGATCACTATAATGAGCGAAATAAAGATAAACTTGTTAGTTTTATTAGGAATCGTTTTATGGAACGGTTTATTATTCCAATGGATATGGAAATGAACGAAGACTTCAAAAACGATTGCAAAAGCGATTGCAAAAGCGACTTCTTATTAAATAAATATCGTCCTCTAAAACATGGTTTTTGTACTATGGCAATTTGTTGTTTGATGATCGAAGCCCTTCAAAGTTTTCGAAAAGGATTGCCAGATACTAGGGGGCAGACTAGAGATGTCTTTCTAGATTTCTTTAAAGAAAACAAAGACTTTCAGCTTAACAATGATTGTCTTCGTGAAAGTTTTTATGAAGGAGTGCGATGTGGCATTTTACACCAAGCAGAAACAACGGACGGATGGAAGATTTGTCGTGACGGCGAATTAATATCCGTTGAGGGAAAAAAAATTAACGCAACAAAATTTTTATGGGAGATGAGGAAAGTCTTGGAAAATTACTGCGAAGATCTAAAGAGATCTGAGTGGAATGAAAAGAGAGGACTTTGGCATAATTTCCTTAAAAAAATGGAGGTAATAATAAAGAATTGTGAGGGTAAATAAATGATTGTTTACTTTGCGTATGGCTCCAATTTGGATAAAGAACAAATGCAAAATCGTTGCCCTTCTTCTTGCTTTTTATGCAAAGCTCTTTTAGAAAACTACAAACTAGCATTTACGCGGAAATCTACTAAACGGGGTGGTGGAGTTGCAGATATAGTTGAATCGGTGGGGTCAAGAGTTTGGGGCGTAGTATACCAGTTAGATGAAAGAGAATTAGAGTCACTTGATAAACGTGAAGGGTATGATCCAAATAGGAAAAAGAATATGGAAAAGAATTGTTACATCAGAAAAGAATTAACAGTTTGTATGGATGGATATGAAAGAAAACAAATAATGGCTTATGCCTATCAGGTTCAGGAACCTTCCTCTTCTCATATTCCACCAAGTAGAAAGTACTTGAATCAAATTATTTCAGCTGCTGAATTTTGGGGTATAGATCCTGAATATATTGAAGAATTAAAATCAATTAGCGTTTCTTGTGACTGAAAAGAATAAAGTTATATATAGTTAAATTTTCTAATATGCGATAGAGAGTTACTTCATGTCTACGACTTCCTTTTTTACCCATTTTATCGATGCTATGTGGCGGAGTCTTGCCATCACTAACATGATATCTGAATTCTTGCCCGAGAAACTTTCGCCCCTCGTGTCTTTCTCTGAATTTTGCGGTTGATGAACCTAGAGAGGTGTTGGCTCTTACACTTCTTCAGTTCTGATAGAAATATATGAAAGATATTGTACGTTATCATATATATACATAAGCATTAGAAAAAAGGTGATCCCTCACTATGAGTAATAGAAAAGAAAAAAATATGTGCAAAATAGAATACGACAATATATTGGCTTTCCACCCAGGTTTTTATCTCAAAGAACTCATTGAAGATATGGAAATTACACAGGATGAATTTGCGAAACGTCTGGACATCTCTTCAAAACATTTAAGTGAGATTTTGTCGGGTAAAGCGTCTGTGCATGAAGACGTAGCAATGAAACTAGCAACTGTGTTGGGAACTAGTGCCGGTTTATGGCTCAATTTGCAAGCAAAATACAATGAGAAATGTGAAGTTATACGATCTGATCGAGCAGAATTGACGTCGCCCCAAATATAGGCATCTTTTCCCTCCTCGTTGGCAAGAACTCTAAGCCGCCGGCAGTAATGGCAGGTGGGCGAACCCGACCTGCACAGCCTCTATACGTTTCGTTTTTCGTCACTCTCCAATTCTCACCGGAATCCACGCAAGGCCAAAGGCTTTGATGTTAATGTCCGTATTCTTAGGGCGCACCAGAGATTCCCGCGTCGCCTCTTTATATTTCTCGATACCTCTCGTGAGAATATCCATCTCTTCGTTCAGTTGTGCTTCAAGGTCTGTCATTTGATTTTGTAAAAAGTAGAACCTCTCTTCAGCCCTTGCTACATCCATCTTTTCTTTTTTGAGTCGTCCCGCTTTGGAAAGGGCAGATCCCATTCGATAGGTGGATGTCGCCGTGAGGCTTTTTCTGCCGAACAATGCGCTTGCTATAGCCGATCCGAAAGATATGACTGTCTCCATATTTCGGTGTTTTGCCTGTTCGCTTTCTCGTTCGATGGCCTGTTCCGCCGCGATGAGTTGCTTTTGTAGAGTTGCCATTTTGCTGTCGTATTTTTTCCGTAGTTTTTCGATTTCAATATCCCTTTTTTCTCGCAATGCTTCGTCAATTCGTATGGCAAAGTCGGCTTCACTTTCTTCAGGCAGGCTGGCTATTTTCAAAGGTTGATTCTTATAGATGATGAGAGGTTTGTTCTGTCTGATCCATCGTTGAAAGGCTTTTCCCCATGTAGTGTAATTGTGTGGCTCAGCCAGAGCTTTGGGGAGTTCGAGAAAAGGTATGCCATCAGCGGCCGTTGTCCGTAGCTCTTCTGGAGCGATGTCGAGGTCGAAACCCCTTTCCCAATCAGGGTCGAAGGTGCCAGGTGCTTCCGCCCCCAGTGTGTAAGTTATGTGAGTGTCGATTTCGAGGCTGGTGCTGGAGTAGTAGATGTCGCCGATTCCTAGAATAAAGGGTTTATATGCCCAGGAACCGAGCCCCGTCGCAGTATCAACGAAGAATTCTGGAATATCGGGCGATATGGCTGGTTTGACTGACGCTAGTGATATTGCCGGCGCTGCTGGCTCTGTCGGTGTCGCGGCAGGTCTCACCAGCGCTTCTTCAGCCGCCGTTAACGTTTCCAGCCCTGGCTCTGTCAGTGCCGCCGGCCTCGGTACCCATTCTCCCATCAGTGTTTTAATCTGCTCCCGTGACAGGGGCCCTCGCAGATACGACATGGCCCAGCGGCTCGTAAAGATCGACGGGCTGTTTTCATGAATGTTATTGAGAAGGAACTCTCTTTTTTTCAGCCCTGTTATGGCCTTGTCGAGGAATTCCCGATCGAACCCCGATATACTTTCGAGTCGTTCCATTCCTTCGAGAACGCGGTCTTTGTCCCGTTGTGTTTGAAGTCGGCCGATAAACCACGTTCCAATATTTGAAAGTCCCTTGTAGTCCAGATCCACGGGGTTTTGTGTAGCTAAAACGACTCCAATTCCGAAGGCTCTCGCCTGTTTCAACAACGTCAAAAGTGGTTTCTTCGAAGCGGGTTCTTTCACTGGAGGCATATAGCCGAACACCTCATCTATATAGAGGATGGCCCGAAGGCTGGGCGTTCCCGTCTGACTCCTCATCCAGCCTACGATTTCGTTGAGCAGCATAGAGACAAAAAACATCCTTTCGTTCTCTGAAAGGTGTGAGATCGTGAAAATAGATGCTCGCGGTTTTCCTGTCGCAGTATGAAGAAAGCGACCTATGTCTAGGGGGTCTCCTGTCATCCACTGATTGAAAGCGGGAGACGCAAGAATCTGGTTGAGGGCCAGGGCGAGCTTGAAACGTTCGTTTGGCGGGTAAAAGGTGTCTGTAGGCATAATGCCAATATGGTCGAAAGGAGGAGTCTGTACGCCGTTTATAATGGATGGAAGGTCGATATCATGCCCTTTTTGCCAACTTTCTTCGAATATCTTCGAAATCAGCAGGTGTTCCCTTCCGGAAATGGGGTCAGATTCAATGTTCAGAAGAGAGAGGAGCGTTGTTGTGGTGCTTTGAACCTTCTCCAGAAAGAGGTCGCGGTCGTTTCTCACTTTTTCAGAAGGGCATCTGAAGGAACCGAGCACGTTCACTTTCACTCCTGCATTGCTTCCTGGAGTGTAGATGGTGAAATCGATGGATTCACGCATCTTTCTGATTCTTGCTCCGTTAATTCCCCAGCTTGCGAGTCCCTTCGTCCATTTTTCAGCCTCTTTTAACGCATAGTCCGAGACAGAAAGTCCCTCGGCTGTGGCGTCTTCTCTGTTGATCCATGGAAGAAAATCTTCGCCCTTTTGCTCTGGGAAAGAGAGAAGGAGGTTGGTGATGTCTCCTTTGGGGTCGATGGCGAGAATTGGAATGTTATCCATGAGGGCTTCTTCAAGAAGAGCCATGCCCAGCCCCGTTTTGCCGCTTCCCGTCATACCGATGATCATTCCGTGGGTTGTGAGGTCTTTGGAATCGTAGAGTACAAGCGTGTCACTCTTTTTCCCTGTCGCGGGATCTATCTCTTTACCCAGGTAAAACTTCCCCATGAGTTCGAAGTTTTCCATCATCATTCCTCCTTGCTGCTAGCATTCTCGACTGTACTGTTAAAATAAAACGTGCCGCGTGGCGTCGCTGATTTACTTCGCTACCATGCCGCTATGCTGCTTTCCAGCTTCACAGCACGCCACCGTATTCATAGTGTCGCTAAGCCGTTTATTTTTCACCGCCCGCGCTTTCCTCAGATTTCAAACTGACAAGAACACGGCAAATATCTTGCACCTCTGGCAGCGTGAGGTTGTCGAATTTTTCAAGCCGTGATAGGGCGAGTGTGACAAATTCCTGCTTGGAATTTCGCTCTTCTTCCTGTTCGGGTGAGATAAAGTAAGAGGCGATGGTTCCTGTAAGAATGCTGATAAAGCCTATGCCCACCAACATGAGAATCGTTGCGATAATACGTCCTCCCATTGTTGTCGGGGCGATGTCTCCATATCCGACTGTTGTTGCCGTAACGAACGACCACCAGAGAGCATCGTAAAAATCCATGTTTTCAAAGTTGCGAATAGCGACGGCCCCCAATATGACCACAGAGGCCGTAATAAAAAGAACGTACTGGAAGTGATGATATTTGAGAAAGCGGGAAAGATAGTTATGTGTTCTTCCAAAGTAGGCAATGAGCCTTACAAATCGCACCGAATGAGGCGATAAGGAAATCCGCACAAACCTGAAGAGGCGAAAGGCTCGAATTCCTTTAAAGAGGGCGTTGAAGGGAAGGATCGCTACAAGCTCTATAATGTGGTTTTTGACGTAGACTTTTCTGTCGCGCGAGAAAACGAGATGATAAAAATAGTCGCTGGCAAAAATTCCCCAGATCAGAAAATCAATGCCGTCGAGCACTTGCTCTTGGTCGAGAGAAATTTCCGCACGTTCCTGAATAATAAGCAAAGCGACAGAGAGAATGGCCAGTACGCCGAGAGAAATTTCGTAAAGGGATACACCTTTCAACCTGTTGGTATTCATGATAAGCAGCCGCCTTTATACATTTCTTTGTACATCATAATTTCCAACACCTCGACTTATTTTTTGCATGTTTCCGGCATGGTAGAACCGGCCAATTACGGGCGTAGAATTTCGAAACGGTTATACCCTGATTCCTCATCATTGATGTGGTCACACGTTGCGGCTATGAGTACCAGGCGATTGGTCTTAAGTTTATAGCGTTCGAATTTTTCGGAGCCTTGGGTTTTTTTGAAGCCGGCGTAATCTTCGAAGTCTGGCATTTATTCTCGCCTCCCTTTACATTTTATATTAAAGCCTGCATAAAAAAATTACTATATGGCGATAAAATTTTTTGCACCGTACGAAGGAACCGCGAAACGAACAACCTAAAGTTGGAGCTTGGAAAACGATAAAATTTTGCTCCGTATGAAGGAACCGTCACCTCATTTAAAGCAAAGAACATTTGCCTAATAGAATTCCTAGATGGTATTCTTATATAAACAATTCGTCATTTCATCTCGTCCAAAGTTAACCTTGCAAGATGTTTTGCTTCTAAAGATGCAGGAGGTTAACCATAGGCATGAATATAACGGTGTGTCGTCAGAAAACATGTAAGGCCGGAATGTGTGTGCCCGGATTTATGATTTTGGGAACTCTCTTTGTATTATTGGGCCTTTGCATATGGGGGCCTGCTGTAAGCCATGCCGCCACATTCACACACTCGGGGCAGGTTTCACTCTGGGGGGCATACAACGACGACGAAGACGGTTCGTTGGGAATCCGATACATTCCCGAAATAACAATAGATTTTGGCACCGAAAAAGACGCCGCCACAAGCGTTGCCACAGATGCGCAAACAGCCCTATCCCTTGACGCTCTTGTCTCTTTCAACATCCGCACCTTTACAACCTTCGATACCTTCAAAGAGTTCGAAGACAACTTTCATACCGATTTGTATCGTTCCTGGGTGCGACTTTCCGGCGAGAGGTATGAAGTTCGCCTCGGCCTTCAGCGAATCAATTTTGGACCGGCGCGGATTCTTCGTTCCTTAAAATGGTTCGACCAGATAGACCCCCGCGACCCTTTGAGCTTGACCGATGGAGTCTACGCCCTTCTCGGACGCTATTATTTCCCCAATAATTCTAATATATGGGTGTGGGGCTTGTATGGAAACGACGATCTCAAGGGAATGGAAATCTTTAAAACAGATGGAGACAGACCGGAGTTTGGCTTGCGATATCAAATCCCAGTGGCTAATGGAGAGATAGCCTTCACATATCACAACAGGCGTGTTGATCGGGAGTGGTGGAACTTTCGAAGTTCAAAGGTTCCGGCTTTTCACAACGAAGGAACCTTACTCGACGGTTTGGAACAGCGTTACGCCCTCGATGGAAGTTTCGACGTGGGAATCGGGCTCTGGTTCGAATTCGTTATGAGCCACCTTAAAAGAGACTCCAACAACTCTCTCTACACCTCATATCTCACCCTGGGAGCCGACTACACCTTCGATATTGCCTCCGGCGTCCACGTTCTGGCAGAGCATTTTATTGAAGCATCTGGCAGCGATGTATGGAGCCATGACACCGACTCTGAAATATCCGCCCTTTCCATCGACTTCAGCACCGGCATTCTCGACACTGTAACTATCCTGACCTACTACGACTGGCAAGAAAAGGATCTCTATCCCAACGTAAGCTGGCAGCGTACATACGATGATTGGCTCATTAACGTAACGGCTTTTCACAACGGTGACGATGGCCATAGCGTTTATTCCGGAACCGGGCTCGTCCTCACCCTCGTGTACAACTATTAGCGAAGGGGGCCTGTTCATGTCTATAGTAACCATAAAAAATCTGACAAAAAGATACCCCATGGGCAACCATTTCTTTACTGCCCTGAATAGCGTGACCCTTGAATTCGAAAAGGGAGAATTCTGCGGATTGATTGGTCCCAGCGGATCAGGAAAGACAACCCTCTTGAACATTATCGGAGCCCTCGACGCTCCATCTGAAGGAAGTGTCGTGGTTATTGATAAAAACGTAGAGAGCCTTTCTCAGAAGGAATCCGCGGCGCTGCGCAACCACCACATTGGTTTTATTTTTCAGACGTACAACCTGTTTCCCGTCTATAGCGTCTATGAAAACATAGAGTTTCCATTGCTGCTTTTGAAGATGCCCCTTAAGGAGAGACGGCAGAAAGTTTTCGATGCTTTGGAATGGCTGGGATTAACAGACAAGGTGGATTCCAAGCCAGCTCAGCTTTCGGGAGGGGAGTGTCAAAGGGTGGCAGTGGCCAGGGCTGTAGTGAAGCGGCCTGCCTTGATTTTGGCAGACGAGCCTACGGCCAATCTTGACAGCGAGAATTCCTACAACATTTTGGAGATGATGGTGCGGCTCAATAAAGAGCTCGAAACCACCTTTATATTTGCGACCCATGACGAGAAGGTCATGAAATACCTGAGGCGTAAAATCCACCTCTTCGATGGGCACGTGGCGAAAGACGAAATTCCATCTAAAGGAGCGGATTGACATGCTCGGCGTCGCTGCCAAGTTAGCCTATCGCAATATAAAAGAAGCAGGGCTCCGCACATGGCTCAATGTTGCCGTGCTTGCGCTGACCTTCGTCGTGATCGTCGGATTCCAGGGGCTATATACGGGTGTGCTCGCCCAAACATCGAGAGCAATGATTGAAGACGAAATTGCAGGTGGCCAATATTGGCACAAAGATTACGATCCATACGATGCCCTCTCTATTGATGACGGTCATGGCGTTATTCCCTCAAGTCTCGTTTCTTTAATTGAAGAGAAAAAAGCGACCCCAATCCTCATTCGCCAGGCCACAATCTATCCTGCCGGACGAGCGCAGTCCGCTCAGCTTCGGGGAATTGATCCCGCCCAGGCCATTCTCAATATTCCTACGCGCTCTCTTCTCGTTTCAGACGAGGTTGGTAATGCCAGTGTTTCCGAAAGTTTCGGAGATACGGCAGCTGCTTTCGGCACAAACGGTGCCAATAGTGCGACCAAGGCCGCGATCCCCAGTAGTGCCGTCGCCTCGACCAGTATCGCCGTCGCTCTTCCCTCTGGCGCCAATCGCGGTACCAGCGCCCCGGCCGGCACCAACGCCGCCGCAATTTACGAACTGCCCATACTTATCGGAAAGAGAATGGCGAAGAGCAAAAATCTCGCTATAGGTGACTATCTCACCATACGCTGGAGGGATTCCTACGGAACCTTTGACGCCACCGAAGGACGGATTGTACACATCATGGATACTCAGGTTTCGTCTATCGATAACGGAATTATCTGGGTTCCCATTGAGGCCTTGCAGCACATGACACTCTTGAAAAACGAAGCGACCCTCTTAGTTGTGAGCCCCGAGGCCAAACACTACATCACCTCTCAAGAGTGGCCTTTTAAAACTCAGGCCTTCTTGATGAGAGACCTCACGGAAATGATAAAAACAAAGAGAATTTCGAGCGTCATTATCTATTTTATTCTGCTCTTTCTGGGCATGCTCGCCATCTTCGACACACAGGTCCTCTCTCTTTTCAGACGAAGAAAGGAGATTGGCACACTAATCGCCCTCGGCATGACGAGAATGCAGGTTGTTTTTGTCTTTACGATGGAAGGCATTATTCAGGGAGCCCTCGCCATCGTTGTCGCCCTCATCTTTGGCATGCCCCTTTTGACCTATATATCAGAAAAGGGAATTGCCATTCCTCAGATGGTGGAGGGATACGGTTTCGCTCTCTCCGATAAGCTTTTTCCTGTCTACTCCGTAGAGCTTGTTCTCACGACGATGGCCTTCATTATGGTTGTTGTCACCACAATCAGCTTTCTTCCTTCGAGCAAAATAGCGAGACTCCAGCCCACAGAGGCGCTGAAAGGAAAAATATCATGATTACGTTCATTCTGAAAGGATTGATTCGAGACCGTTCACGCAGCCTCTTTCCCGTGCTCATGGTGAGTGCCGGTGTCTTCCTTACGGTTTTTCTCTACTGCTTCATGGAAGGAGCCATGGGCGACCTCATCAGTTCGACGGCAAAATTCGATACGGGCCATGTCAAAGTCATGACCCAGGCGTATAGAGAGCTTTCCGACCAGGTTCCAAACGATTTGGCGATTATGGAAGCCAACGAACTTCTTGTGTGGCTCAAAGAGAATGAAAAAGAGATGATCTGGACTCAGCGGATACGTTTTGGCGGGCTCCTTGATGTTCCTGATGAAAGGGGAGAGACTCTTGTTCAGGCTCCCGTCATGGGGCTTGGAATCGATCTCTTCAGCGAAGACACGCCAGAAAAAGACCTCTTTAACATTGAAAGAGCCATGGTACGCGGTTCCTACCCCAAACAGCCAAACGAAATATTGTTAAGCGACGAATTTGCTCAAAAAATGAATCTTCACATCGGAAGCACAGTAACGCTCATTAGTTCGACTATGTATGGCTCCATGGCGACGTACAATTTTAAGGTTGCAGGAACCGTCTATTTTGGCATGATTCCCATGGATAGGGGCACAATAATTGCAGATATCAGAGACGTGCAAAATGCCCTCGATATGGTTGACAGCGCTGGTGAAATTGTGGGGTATACGAGCGACATGCTCTATTCCGATACGAGAATGGGTAACGTCGCGCGGCGATTCAATGAAGTATTTACTAAGTCCGGTGACGAATTCTCTCCTGTAATGGTGCCTCTCGGCCAGCAGAGTAATTTCGAGGAATATCTGAATTACGCCGAAGCCATGGGGGCCGTTATCGTAGGTATTTTTGTCTTGGCCATGTCGATTGTCCTCTGGAACTCGGGCTTGATGAACGGATTGCGACGGTACGGAGAGATAGGCGTTCGTCTTGCCATGGGGGAATCCAAGGGGCAACTCTATCGTTCCATGATCTTTGAATCGTGCTTTATAGGAATTGCCGGTTCCATCTTGGGAACCGCTTTAGGGCTCGCCGTTTCGTACTATATGCAATACACGGGCATAGATTTTGGGGATATGATGCCGAAATCAAGCATGCTCATATCAAACGTCATACGGGCACAGGTTACGCCGGCAAGTTATTTTATCGGCTTTTTTCCGGGAGTGTTCGCCTCAGTAACAGGAGCTATGTTTGCAGGAATAGGCATCTATAAGAGGCAGACAGCCCAACTGATTAAGGAGTTGGAAGTATGAAGAGGAGAAGGGGTCTTAAAAGGGAGGCAAATGTAGTGACACCAGCTGCAGCCCTTACGTCGGTATCAACCGTGGCACTAACATCGCCACCAACCGGTGCCCTCGCGTCAACGCTCATTAGAGCTTTCATCATTGCGGCGATATTGACAGTTTCGCTACTCGGCGGCATTGTCGAGGCCGCTGAAACCGCCATCGCCAATGTTGAAACTAGTGCTGCACAGATATCTTCCTCTGATCACACACTCCTCACAGGCGAGCAGATTCTTGAAAAAGTTGACGAAAATTATGTTGCCGACAACAGAAAAGTCACGAGCACCATGATTGTGAAGGGGCGGCGCGGTTCCCGCACATTACAAGTGCTTTCATGGGTTCAGGGCACTGAAAAGGCCTTTAGTGAATTCCTTTCGCCGCCACGGGAAAAGGGCACGAAAATGCTCAAACTTGAAAACGAACTCTGGATTTATACTCCATCAACCGATCGCACAATAAAAATAGCGGGGCACATGCTTCGGCGTTCCATGATGGGCTCAGACATCTCTTACGAAGACTACATGGAAGACCCCAAACTCAGCAATATGTACAGCGTAGAACTCGTCGGTGAAGAAAAACTCGTCGATCGAAATTGCTACCTGCTCGAACTCATCGCCAAAGAAGAAGGAGTATCCTACTATTCGCGAAAAATGTGGGTGGATAAAGAGAACTTTCTCCCCTTACGAGAAGACCGTTTCGCTAAAAGTGGCAAGCTTCTGAAAACTTTCGTCATTAACGAAATATTTCAGGTTCAAGAACGATGGTATCCCAAGAGGGTGACCGTTAAAGATGTTCTGGCCTCTGGTGAGGGAACGGAATATATTATAGATACTATCGAATTTGATGTTGAAATACCCGACTACATCTTCTCCAAGGCTTCTTTGCGCAAATAGGTTTCATCAGGTTTTTATTGAGTTGCTTTTTTGATTAAAATAACTGATAATTCCTTATACGTTACTTGCATCTTTGAAAATGTCGTATATTTCGAGCAAGAAAAATATGAAAGAGGGAATTGACTAGATGAACAACTAATCCTATTTACGAAAACCGTTGAATTGAAGGTGTTAAGGGCAGATAGGCGTGTCTGCCGCTCTTTTGATGCTTTCAGTTATGTTTTCAGAATAGGATTAGATTTCCGGCGTCTTTCTGGTTTCTTTTTTACATCTCTTCTTGCGTTCTTTCTTGCTTCCTTTCCGGCATTCTATTTCGGCATCTTTTTTATTTGTGTAAATGCATATGCCTCCTATTCTGATTGTAGATAGGGGGCATTTTTTGTCCCTGAAGGTACGAAACGGGGATGATTTCATGATTTTATTAGAAGCTCTCAATATTGAACATTACATCAAAGGAAATTTGCTCTTCCATATAAAACGATTACAGATTCATACACATGACAGAATAGGATTAGTCGGCCGTAATGGCTGCGGTAAAACAACGTTGCTGAATATATTGGCCGGTACGTTGAATCCGGAAAATGGAAGAGTTATTTGCCACGCTCAGACGATGCTTTTACCTCAGTTGAAGAGTACTGACACAACAAAAAGCGGTGGCGAAATAACACAAGGCTACATTAGAGAGACCATTGAAAAGGCGCCCAAAATCTTATTTGCCGACGAACCGACAACGAATCTCGATACAGAACATATTGAATGGCTTGAAGATACGCTGGCCCAGTGGAAAGGGGCCTTTGTTCTCGTCTCTCATGACAGAACCTTTTTAGATACGCTTTGTACCACGATTTGGGAACTCGATAATGGGGAATTAAAAGAATATAAGGGAAATTACAGTGACTACGACCAGCAGAAAGATTTTAAATATCGCCAGCAGAAAGTGGCTTATGACAAGTATGAAACAAAGAAAAAGCAGTTGGAAAGAGCATTGAGGCAGAGAAAGGAAAAGGCGGAAAGAGCAACTAAAACTCCCCAAAAGGTGAGTAGATCAGAAGCTAAACTACCAGGTGCCAAAACATATTTTGCCAAGAAGCAGAAGAAGCTGCAAAAAACGGCGGCATCCATTGAAACAAGGTTGGAAAAGCTCGAAAAAGTTGAAAAAATACGCGACGTTCCTCCGCTTAAAATGAATTTACCGAACGCAGAGACATTTAAAGGACGGGTCATTCTTCGAATCGAGGATGTTTCGGGCGTTATCGAAGGGCGAATTCTTTGGAACAAGGCGAGTTTCCATATTTATGGCGGAGAAAAAGTGGCTATAATCGGCTCCAATGGAAGCGGAAAAACCACTTTTATAAAAAAGATTATCAATCGAGATAAAGGAATTACCGTTGCTCCTTCAGTAAAGATCGGGTACTTTAGTCAAAATCTGAGTGTAATTGACCTCAAAAAGACGATTCTTGAAAACGTACGTTCCTCTTCCAGGCAAAACGAGACAATTATCCGAACGGTGTTAGCGCGGCTGCATTTTTTCAGAGACGATGTCTATAAACAAGCTCACGTCTTAAGCGGTGGTGAACGTGTAAAAGTGGCTCTGGCTAAAGTGCTTTTGAGCGATATCAATACATTGATATTAGATGAGCCTACGAACTATCTCGATATCCATGCGACAGATGCCTTGGAATCTCTCTTGAAAGAGTATGAAGGAACCGTCATTTTCGTCTCTCACGACCGTCGTTTAGTTGAAAATGTGGCTACAAAGGTCTGCGTCATTGAGAATAAAAAAATGAATATTGTTGCGTTTTTGAGTTGACAAAAAAGTACATCCCGTATAAAGTACACATCACTATTTTGAAAAATCTGAACGACTGTACGAAGGAGAGGTGGGTCTTAATGCAAAAGAATATGGTTCTTTCCAATAGCTTTTATTTCTATTTTTGGTTTACAGACGGGGACTCACCTGAGGTGGTCAGCCTCTAGTACTGTCTGACCAGAAATCTCAGGCCGGGTGCCCTTTCATTTTAAGGGTACCCGGCCTTTTTTTATGAGGAGGGGTAATGTGAACATTCAGTTGGTTATCTTAGTCATCTACATCTCGCTACTTGTCGTCGTATCAGTGATAGCAAATCGTATTCAGAGCAAACATGGCAGTGGTGCTGCAGAATATCTTCTTGCCGGAAGAAAACTTCCAGCCCTCATGATTGCCACAATGCTTGCAGGACTTGCCATTGGCGGGGCTTCCACAGTTGGAGTCGCTCAGAACGCCTACACACAGGGACTCTCTGCCGGTTGGTACAATGCGGCGTGGGGTGTTGCCGGTATCGTAGTAGGTATCTTTGCAGCCAAATACCTTCGCCGAATCGAAGTTGTTACCATTCCTGAAATGATGGGCAAAATGTTTGGACCTGGCGCCAGAATCCTCGGGGCCATCGCCCAGCTTCTTATTATGATGGTTATTACCTCTCTTCAGTACGTTGCGGGAGGGGCCGTACTTGCCGCCCTTCTTCCCGATATATTCACCTTCCATAGCGGAATGGTCGCTACGGCAACTCTTTTCGTTGGCATTGCCGTGGCAGGAGGCTACCTTGCTGGCGGTCTCGCAAGTATTATCAATGTTATCGTTATTTATGGAGGAATATGCGCTGCCCTTATCTCCAGCCTGAATTCTGTAGGTGGTATGGAAAATCTGGTTATCTCTATGCCTGTTGGAGCTCCCTGGTTCGACTGGGTTTCCGGCGTTGGAATAGCTGTCGTCGCGGCGTGGATGGTTGTTATGGTTACTCAGGCTTTCTCTGTACAGGCCATATCTCAGATAGCTTTCGCTGCTCGTGACGAAAAAGCGGCGCAGAAGGGATTCATCCTTGGTGGTATGATAATAATACCTGTGGGGTTCCTTTGCGCCATGTTCGGAATTATCGCTGCTTACAAATTTCCCGGACTTCAAAACTCAGCCATGGCTCTACCAACCCTTATGACATCAATAAGCCCTCTCATAGGCGGAATCTTTCTTGCGGCACTTTGGGCGGCTGATATATCGACGGCCGTTGCCCTTCTTCTAGGCAGCGTCACCCTCGTACTTGAAGATATTTGGAAGAGAATAAGCCATCGCACACTTTCAGAAAAACAGGAAATTCTTGTTTCGCGAATCATCATTCTTTTCGTTAGCGCCTTTACTTTCATCTTGGCCATAACGTCGGTGAGCATTCTGAAAACGATAACGTCAGCCTTGGCGGTCATGGTTTCTTTCACCATACTCATCCTGGTCAATCTCATTGCCCCCCGTCTCTGTAAAAGGATTTCGGGTTTTTGGACGATACTGACCTCCCTTCTTATCTGGGTGGCATGGACATTTATTCCACAGGTGCGGATTGTTCCCCACGTAATATACCTTGAATGGCCCGTGTGTTTGGGAGTCTTTCTACTCACATCTATTTTAGGCAAGGAACCGGCTCACGATATACTTGAGTCGAAGAGAAAAGAGGAGCTTCCTCATATTGAGCTGAATAAGGGGGAAGCTTTGATCGAGGAGGTTTAATTCATGGATTTCAAGAAAATCGAGTATCAGAAGCTTTTGAATTTTACGTGTGAAATTATGAAAGGACTGGGATATCCCCAGTCACAAGCAGAGATAGCATCGAAAGTTTTGGTTGAGGCCGATGCCAGAGGAATTCCGTCACATGGCGTTGCCCGTCTCGCTTTCTATAAAAAGAATATTGATGGAAATTTCACTGTTCCAGAGGCGGAGCCGGAAATCGTTCACGAAACACCTGTCTCTGTCGTTGTCGATGGTAAAAGCGGAATAGGGCCTTATATTTCAAAAGTGACTGTGGAAAAGTGCCTTGAAAAGGCTCAGCAGAGCGGAGTCTGTTTCGGATCTGTACGAAATTCAAACCACTTCGGAATTGCTGGTTTCTGGGCTGAGCTGGCTGCTCGTAAAGACATGATTGGCATGGCCTTCACCAATACAAGACGGTGTGGCATTGTCACGGGTGGGCGGGAAAGACTTCTTGGCACCAACCCCATAGCGGTGGCCATTCCAAGAGATGGGGGAGAACCTTTCCTTCTCGATATGGCGACTACAACTGTTGCCCATGGAAAGATTGAGGTCTACGACAGGCGGAACAAAGAAATGCCCCTTGGCTGGGCTGTTGATGAAAAGGGTAAAGATACGACTGATGCCCATCATATAGAGGGACTTTTCAAAGACCGTCAGGGCGGTTATGGCGGACACCTCTATCTCGGTGGGGAAGGAGAGATGCTCGGAGGTCATAAAGGCTATGGCCTGGGCCTTCTCGTGGAACTTCTCTGTGCCGGTCTTTCCCTCGGTCGTTGGAGCAAACATACATTCGAAGGCGAAGGGTCTGGAACCACCCATTTCTTTGCGGCATTCAGACTCGACCTCTTTGGCAACGCCAACGATATAAAGAAGCATATCGATTCCATTCTTACTGATATTCAGAACAGCGAGAAGGCTGACGGATACGATAGAATTTATATCCATGGTGAAAAAGAGTGGGAAAACAGAGAGAGAGCAATGAAAGAAGGCATTTCTCTCGACCCTGCGACATGTATGCTATTGCAAGATTTCGCACAAACCTTTAATATTGCAAATCCGCTTCATTAAAAACCTAAAAAAGGAGACGGATTGCATGGATGACGTTATTGCCCTTTCAGAATTGAACCAAAAACGGGCGAGGCAGATTATTGAAGAGACGGGGATTGTTGATATTTGGCATTCTATCGGTGCGGAGATTAATCTCGTAGGTTCCTTGAAAACCGGTTTGCTCATGAAAAAGAGAGATATCGACTTCCATATTTACTCCGATCCCTTAAAAATTGAAGATAGTTTTTCTGCCATATCGAGGCTCGGTAAGAATAGTCGCATCAAAAAAATAATGTACGGAAATCTTCTCGACACAGGAGAAGAGTGCCTTGAATGGCATGCATGGTATCTCGATAGCGACGAAAATGAATGGCAAATCGATATGATACACATGCCGAAAGGTTCTCCATATGCCGGATATTTTGAAAGTGTGGCAGACAGAATTCTGGCATTATTGGACGATGAAAAGAAGTACGCCATTTTAAAAATCAAGAACGACATTCCTGATGAAAAGAGTGTAATGGGAATAGAGATTTATCAGGCAGTTATAAGAGACGGGGTCAGAAATTACGCTGATTTCATGCAATGGAGAAAAGCGAATCCCAATAACGGAATCATAGAATGGATGCCTTAAAGAGCAGGGGGGAACATTCCTCCTGCTCTTTTGTCTTCGATGTTCCTCCAAAACGTTTAAGACATATTCCTGACGTTTTACTCAAGCCCTTCGATACGTTCTTTTGTCTTCCGCGCTTATCAGAAACTTGCCACGGTTGGTAAAATTTTTTTAATGTTTTTGTGGAAAAATCTCCTCTTTTATGATTAAAATAAGCATGTTGAGTTTAAAAGGGGAGGGAAACACATGCTTTCAGGAGTGAAGAGAGGTTTTTTAACTGCTTTTATTGTTGTAATGATCAGTGTCATGGCGTGTGGTGCCAACGCTGCCGAGTTTAAGGCAGATATGACAATGGGGAGCGACACGGCAGGAGAGATGACAGGAAGAGTTTTTGTGAAGGGGAACGCTTTGCGCCAGGAATTAGACACCCCCGCAGGACCGCAGGTTACCATTATTGAGCAGAACGCCAAGGTTATGTACGTCATTCTTCCAGGACAAAAGATGTATATGGAAATACAGAACAATCAGATTACCCTTGATGAAGACGAGAATATTGAAGCTAAGTTGGCTGAAGAAGGCACAGTAACCAAAAAAGGAACAGAAGATATAGAAGGGTATACGTGCGATGTCTATCATATCGTGTATAATGACTCGTCTTATGGGGAATCCACAGTTTGGATTTCTAAGGATCTGAACTATCCTTTGAAGGTTTACATGGAAAGTCCTCAGGATACAGTGACAATACTTTATACCAACATAGAAGAAAACAACGTTGATCCGGCGCTCTTTAAGCTTCCTTCCGGATATACGAAGTTTTCCATGTAATGTAGGCTCATTATTGAATAATAGGGCCCATCTACAACATTTTTTGCATTTTATATTGTAATAATATATTTATATGATATAATTACAAAGTTCTGCTTCAGATAGTTAAAATAGCTTTTTTGGAAAAGCGGAATGGCTTTTTTTAGCGGCACGTCCCGCCATGCAGTTACGATGGTACCGAAACGTCATATCTCATGTGTCGCATACTTCGGAATTTTGTAAGAAAGGCAAGGTAACACAATGAACAAAAAATTAGTTTACGTTGATGAGGTTCCCTTCTGGATGACCGCCGACGGACGTCTTGAGGTTGCAGAACTTCGTAACGGACGGGTTGTTGAGCATATTATGCTTCGTACATCCCACGGGCTTCAGCTTCTCAGAAGCTAAAGCTCCTTCTTCTTAATTTTTTAAAAAATAGAGTTCTTTTTTAGGGACTTTTTTAAAAATATTTTGATGTCGTTACAGTCTGGGAAGCTTGTGGAAAATAGCTTCCCAGACTTTTTTTATCTTTAAAATTACTTTTTTACCGGATAATATTTTATCGAAAAAGATTCTTCAGCAAGTCTTATTGGATTTTCCTTCATTCCTTGACCTGCAATGAGCGGCGTTTGAAGAACAAGAAGAGGGAATGTATCGCTAAAAATACGTTCTTTAGGTTCTGGATAAACAGGTAGATCTACGTCTTTTTGAATAACGAAGCGATAGGCATCAAGATTTCCAAAGAAGAATTTTTTAAAGTGCTGGCGTTTCTCTTCTGAAAGTATTCCAGTCCAGTCTGCAGTATCGGCGACAGTGGTGTCCACAGGAATCCATCCGTATCCTTCAATATAAAATTCTGCCCAAAAATGGGTGCCTTCGTGACCTGGAATAGCTTGATATCCTCCAGTTGTTCTTGCAGGTATGCCAAGAGAACGGCATAACGCACTAAAATAAATGCTTTGAGTTCCACAGTCTCCATGACGCTGTTCATGAATATATTTTGATTCAGGAATACCTAATATTTGAAGAGTACCATGAGGAACGAAACTGTAGGGAATGTTTTCTATAATGTAGTTGTAAATCTTTTGGGCCTGAAGGTAAGGATTTTTTTCACTGCCAACGATCTCTCTGGCTTTTTGGGCTATGGAGTCAGAAATAAAGGTATTCCTTAGAGAACGAGTGTACTGTTTGTATAAATTTGTTTCTTTGTTGTATGGAAGGATTTTTTCAGCATTCACATCAAAGTGTTGTTGGTAATGAGTAAAATTGAAATCCACAGATATTTTTAGCACTTCTTGTATTTCTTCCATGGGAATAGCGAAATGGATGAATCCTATATCCTTTTCAGTATTTATTTCACTAGAAAATTTTTCAGGATAAACAGATGTGATTTCGGCTATTTTTTGTGAATCTGTAAGAATTGGAACAGGAACCCAGATGTCGACTATTCCCAATTGAGGCAAGTGCGTTTTCTCTATATCTATGGTTAGATTGCCTTTGTATTGAAGTGGTTCAGTGTAGGGGGTGTCAATAAATTTTTTTGGTGTTTTTTCGGAAGAGGCAAATACTAATGGTTCCAATGCATCCACGAAAGGAGCGTCTTTTTGGAGCTTTTCACGCATAAGTGTCGTGTTACGAAACAAAATATTTCTTGCAACAGATTCAAAATATCGTTTTTCACCATCAAGTTCAATGAACACAACAGCACTATCATCTAGTAAGGCGATCAGGGCTTTTTCATCTTTGTTGGGGAGAGCTTTTCGTAACTCTTCAATAGCTTGATCTCTCGTTAAAGAGAATTCATTCTTGATGATTTCCATGCGCCACGTAAGGATTTGCAACCGATTTTGTGATTTTGTTTCTGCCATTTCAGTAACGATACGTGTTATATCAAGGGGATGCCCCATTGCGGGACAGGAGAGAAACAACATGTTTACTACTATTACAATCATTGTTGCTATAGTCCTCTTTTTTAACATTTGCCTCATTCCCTTTCAAAAAATTTTTGAAGGCGTTTTTACTGAAAGACAAGATGAAATTTTCTCTATTATAAATCAATTAAACTAAGAAATGAAAAATAAGTGGATAAGGCTCTTTTTATAGAGGTCTTTTTTTTTTAGACTTTTTAGATGGAACCTTGATTTTAGCGTTAATAATGATAGACTCATACAGTTGCTTTCTGGCAACGGCAACCCTTCCGATTAACTCCTATTGGAAACAGACAAAGAAAGAGCATAAATAAAATATAGAAAAGGAAGATTGATGTGTATACACCAAAGCTATTCACTGAACTAAGAGACTATTCTCGCGAAAAAGCCTTCTCTGACCTTTTCGCTGGAATCACTGTCGGTATTGTTGCTCTCCCTTTAGCCATGGCTTTTGCCATTGCAAGCGGTCTGCCTCCTGAGAGAGGTCTTTTCACGGCTATTATTGCTGGTTTTCTTATCTCGCTTTTGGGAGGAAGTAAGGTGCAAATAGGAGGTCCTACCGGTGCCTTTGTCGTGCTCGTTTCAGCTATTGCCGGACAATACGGCTATTCTGGATTAGCTCTCTGTACGTTGCTTGCCGGTATCTTTCTTATTCTTTTCGGTATATTCCGTATGGGCGGCCTTATCAAATTCATCCCTTTTCCTGTAACAACAGGTTTTACTACGGGAATCGCTGTCGTTATTTTTTCTACTCAGATCAAAGATTTATTCGGACTTCATATAGATACAGTTCCGGCAGAATTTTTACAGAAGTGGCATGTCTACCTTCAAAATATGGGTTCTTTCGAGCCTTCCACACTGGCTGTTGGCATAGGCACGATTCTTGTTATTCTTGTTGTGCGCCATTTCTGGCCAAAGCTTCCGGCTATGCTCATCGGCATGATCGTTGCCACTCTCTGCGCTCAGGTTCTGCATTTGGATGTAGCCACTATAGGAAGCCGCTTCGGTGAGCTGCCTCGAATGTTGCCGGCTCCTTCTTTTCCTGATTTTCACTTTGAACAGATAGCCCCATTGATCAAGCCTGCTTTCACAATCGCCATGCTGGCGGCCATTGAGTCTCTTCTTTCTGCTACAGTGGCTGATGGAATGATTGGCGGACGGCATCGTCCCAACGCTGAACTTATAGCCCAGGGTGTTGCCAATATTGGAAGCATTGTTTTTGGGGGTATTCCTGCTACGGGAGCCATAGCCAGAACGGCAACCAACGTTAAAAGTGGTGCCAAAACCCCTGTTGCCGGAATCATTCACGCCATTGTGCTGGCCCTTCTGCTTCTCATATGTGCGCCTGTTGCCAAGCTTATTCCTCTCTCGGCCTTGGCAGGTATTCTTGTTGTTGTGAGTTACAACATGAGTGAACTTCATCACTTCGTTGCCATTTTTAAAGGTCCCAGAAGCGATGCTTTTGTCTTGGTTTTGACCTTCCTGCTTACCGTTCTCGTTGACTTGACGGCAGCTGTTCAGGTCGGTGTTGTTCTGGCGTCTCTCCTCTTTATCTGGAGAATGTCCGAGATTACGAATGTCAGCATGATCACTGACGAAGTTCGAGGTGAAGACGACGCCAGCGAAGACCCCAATTCAATAGCCCTGCGCGAGGTTCCAAAGAGAGTAGAGGTCTATGAAGTGAACGGACCTTTCTTTTTTGGTATGATTAATACTTTCAAAAATGCCCTTCGAAATGTAGAAAAGCCTGTTTCAGTTCTCATTATCCGTACGAGAAACGTTCTGGCTGTTGATGCGACGGGCATACATGTTTTGCGGGAACTCCATCAGCGCTGCCAGAAAGAGGGAACACAACTTGTTATCTCTGGAGTTCAGCCTCAGCCTTTGAAGGCTTTCCAGCGTTCCGGCCTTATAGAAGAGATGGGAAAAGAGAATTTCTGTGAAAATATAGATGAGGCTTTAAATCGGGCTCGTGTCGTTTTGGGACTTCCCCAAGTAGAAATAGAAAGGAAGCCTTTCTGTGCCTTTTGTGGTAGAGAGGAACTCGTATAGCGGTTGTTTAGGGGGTTTTGATTTGAAACTTTTACGTCAGATACTTATAATTTTGGTCATTTTTTACGTGGGGCAGGCGATTCAGCTTACGACGCACATTCCCATTCCGGGAAGCGTAATAGGAATGATATTGTTATTTCTTCTTCTATCCTTTCATGTTATTTCTATAGATTCGCTGAAAGAGCTCTCTGATTTCTGTTTGAGCAACCTTGCCTTTTTCTTCGTGCCCATTATTGTGAGTGTTGTGACGGCGAAAGATAAGATACTTCACATTGCGCCCCAGTTCCTTGCGACGGTGGTGCTCTCAACCGCTTTTGTTATGGTTGCAACGGGACTGGCTGCGCAATTTTTACTTCGAAGAAGAGAGGCAAAGTCTAATGAACGTCTTTAAAGAACTCTATACTATGCCCCTTTTCGCCGTAATGCTTACTATTGGAACCTATATCTTGGGTGGATGGGTACGCAAAAAAACGAAGTGTGTTGCCTTGATTCCCGTCGTTTTTTCGGCGGTGACCATCGGGCTTCTCTTTCTCGTGACGGATTATACCTACGAAGAATATAGTCGTGGGGGAGATATGATTTCAATGTTGCTTGGACCTGTAACGGTGCTTCTTGCCGTGCCAATCTACAAAGAGCTTCCCCGTTTGAAGGAAAATCTCGTGCCCATCGTCCTTTCTATTGTCGTGGGAGCACTTTCCGCTTTCGTGAGCATATGGGCTTTTTGCTATGTTTTTGATTTTGAACGTGAGTTTTTTCTCTCTCTGGTGCCTAAATCCGTAACGGCTCCAATAGGAATTGAAGTTGCCCTTATTATTGAAGGACTCGTTCCTATAACGGTTCTCTCTATTATTGTTACAGGAATAACCGGGGCTCTTATCTCCCCGTTCATCTGCAAAATCGCAGGTATTCATCATCCTGTAGCTCGTGGACTTGCCATTGGATCAAGTTCACACGCCATAGGAACGAGTCGGGCTTTCGAAATGGGTGAAGTCGAGGGAGCATTCAGCAGTCTCGCTACGGGACTTTGCGGTGTTATTACCGTGCTTATTGTGCCCCTTCTTCTTCGTTTGCTTTCCTTCTTCTAAGGAATCTGTTTCTTCTCGGACTATTGCCTGGGCTGCTTCTTGAGCAGCAATGGTTCGCAAATATTCTTAGCGCCTACAAGACTCAATATGGTTATAAAATCTTTTTGTGGCCCTTTAAAGGCATCTTTAGGGTCGAACCATTCATGAACCGAGTGGCTCTGTCCAGATTCTCCGCCTCTTCCCACAGCCAAGGCGGGGATTCCCAGACTGATGGGGACATTGGCGTCTGTGCTCGATGGAAGTCTCAAGTTCGGTTCAATGCCGATGGCCTTCAGCCCGGCACAGGCTGCTTGTACAATGATTTCGTCTGTTGACTGGCTTCCTGCAGGTCGGCTTCCCAATAAGGTGATCTCCACAGAGAGACCGGTGCTTTTGCAACGGGAATTCTCGGCATCGCAGGCCTTCTGAACGATTTCCTTAAACTTCGATTCAGTTTTATTTAGCTCTTCTTGGGTGTTAGAGCGAAGATCTACGAGCATGCTCGCTTCTTCGGCAATGACATTTATGGACGTTCCGCCGTTGATAACGCCTACAGAATAAGTTGTCTTCGGTTCTGTAGGAACCTCTAGATCGGCAAGGGCAGCAATTGCCCGTCCCAATGCGTGAACGGCGCTGGGAGAGGCTCCGAAGTCTGTATAGCTGTGCCCGCCTGGCCCTCTATATACGATTTTATACCGGTAACTGCCGGTGGCAGCGTAGACTATAGATGCTACGCCAGTTCCATCGAGGGAGATAAAACCATCTATATCCGCGTGATCTGCAAATAACTGTTTGGACCCTTTCAGATTACCGAGCCCTTCTTCGCAGACATCGCCGCAGAAAACGACATCACCAAGAGTTTCTATACATGTCTCATTGAAAGCTCTGATGAGGCTCAGCAGTTCAGCCACACCACGACTGTCGTCAGCAATGCTGGGGCCGTAGAGCTTCCCATCATTTTCTTTTACCTTAATATCAGTTTCGTTTGGAAATACTGTGTCTATATGGGCAGCTACAACGAGTTTGGGACCATTTTCAATTCCTGGGCGTATTCCTAAAACATTGCCGACACTATCGACAGTTACATTTTTCAGCCCCAGTTTCTTGAAAGCTGCACATAGATACTTTGTCCGTTCTTCTTCTTTGTAGCTCGGGGCGGGAATTTCGCAGATTGCAATCTGATCGCCCACAGTCCTTTCATGATCTGCCTCTAAGAAACGTAACCCCTTCATAACACCTTCGTCATTCATAAGGGCGTTGACAGCGTCTTGAACACCAAGGGAAATACTATATTCAGCATTCGCCATTTCAAAATCTCCTCTCGTATAACGTATACCTCAATTAACTCTAATTTTACTAGTGCAACTCTGAAGGGGATACACCTTTTTCTGGAAATAGCTCTCTTCTCTCTCCAAGTTTTTTGTAAATTTGATCTGTCCGCACGATCTTGAAGGGTGTGTTGGGCATAAAGAGAATCAGCGCCAGAATAAAAGTGGCGAGTTCCGCGAGGGGAATAGCCATGAATATACCCTTTTCGCCAAAGAAGAGAGGAAGTACAAAGAGAAAAAGTGCTGGCAGAACCAGGCTTCTCGATATGGCGACAGCTGCTGAATGTATGGGCTTCTGCATTGCCGTAAAGTACGAAGAAAAGACAATGTTGATTCCGAGCAGCAGAAAAGCCGGCCAGAAATGGGCAATAAAATTCCGAGCGATAAAGATTGTTTTTTCAGCGTCATTATTTGTAAAGAGCTCAATGATGGTTTGAGGAGCAAGAAGGAGGAGGCCGCTGATCACTACTCCGAAAAGCAGCACTGTACCGCCTGCTACCCATAAGAAGCTCTGAATTCTCGATGCCTTTCCCGCACCAAAATTTTTACTGATAATAGGCTGAATAGCATCACCAATTCCATAACACGCCATAGAGCCGAGATAGAGAATATAGTTTACTATCGTATAGGCAGCTACACCGTCAACGCCGAGTTTCCGAATCATAATCCAGTTGAAAAGGAAGGTGAGAATACCTGCCGATATTTCATTGGCGAACTCTGAAAAACCGTTGTAGGCAGAGTAAAGTATTTCTTTCCACGAACCCCCATGGGTATTGAAACGCAATTTCCCCTTCTTACATAAGAAATGGGGAAGAAGTATGCTCATGAGGAATATCTGCGATATTCCTGTGGCTAGAGCGGCTCCCCGAACACCCCAATCGAGTCTGACGACAAAAGTCCAGTCGAGTGAAACATTGATTAGAGCCCCAAGAGTCATAGCCATAGCTGATAGGAATGGGCGACCATCTACCCGAACGAAATAAGAGAGGCAAATTCCCATCAGAGAGAAGGGAATAAAGAAAATAAGAGTAGAAAGATAGGTGCGTACAGGCGGAGCCACATCCTGACTTGCTCCAAGAAGAGCCACCAGAGAATCTATCTTTATAAGTGCTAGGAGACTGACGCCAAGAGAGAAGATCAGTGTGGCAAGCAGCGTTTTCGTGAAGACGGCTGATGCGGTATAGACATCGCCGGCTCCAAGATATTTTCCACACGTTACAGATCCGCCAATTCCCATCATAAAAGCGATTCCTCCCACAAAAATAATGAAGGGGAGAGCCAGTGTAACTGTCGCTAAAGCCGCTTCTCCGTTGGTGTTACCCAAGAAGGCCGCATCAATGGCGCTGGCAGACGAAACGGCGATCATTCCTATAACTGTCAACGAGGAATAGTACAGGAACACCGAGAAAACATTTCCTCGAAGTGAGTCGAAAGAGTACCTCATTAAATTTCTACATCCTTTCAGGGAATTAATTAAGAGAAGAAATAACCCTTAGGAATAATTATAGATGGTATACATAAAAATTCAACTTGCAGAATAGTGCAAATTGGTTGGAATTATCTCTCATTGGGATCTCCGTTTTCTGCGAAACGAATCCAGTATTCCATCATTTTTTGCGACATCTTTATATCAATTGACAAGTAAACGACCGTTCACTATAATAATGGTGAACGATCGTTTACTGCAAGGGGAGGATTTTTAGATGGCCGATACAAAAGAAAACATTTTGAATACTGCCCTTCGTTTGTTTGCACGGAATGGATATGAGGCCGCTTCGGTCAGCGATATTGCCGGGGAGCTTGGCATGACAAAAGGGGCTTTATATAAGCACTATAAGAATAAGCGGAACATATTCGATAGCATTGTGAAGCGTCTTTATCAGATAGATGCTGAAAGAGCAAGAAAATATGAAGTGCCTGAAAAAACATTTGATAAATCACCGTCGGCCTACCGCAAGACTGCTGTGGATAAAATCAAGACTTTCACTGAAGCGCAGTTTCGTTTTTGGACGGAGGACGAATTTGCCAGTAATTTTCGAAAAATGTTGACTTTGGAGCAATATAGAAACACTGAAATAATGGAACTATATCAAAAGTGCCTTGTAAGCGGACCGGTCAGCTATATGGAAGATTTATTCCGTGAAATGATGGAAGAAGGTATTTGGATAAAAAACAACCCGAAACAGCTTGCACTTGAATTTTATGCGCCGTTTTATTTGCTAGTAAGTATTTCAGATACAATGCCTGATAAGAAAGAGGCCGCTAAGCAATTAGCGGCGCACATTGAACGCTTTATAGAAAAGAACGCCTCGACGGAAATAAAAGGAATAAAGCCAAAGGTATAAATAATTAGAAGATAAGGAGTGCGAACAATGGAAGATATAACAATCCACGAATTTGAATTTGCCCTCATCAATGAATATTTTACAGAGCTCGAACGACAGGGGCCAGGTAGTCCCGAAGAAACTATTAGAGCATTAAGTTTTATTGGCAACCTTTCAAACAAAACAAAAATTGCTGATTTAGGCTGTGGTACAGGCGCTCAAACAATGGTTCTGGCACAAAATACAGAGGCAACCATTACAGCCCTCGACCTTTATGCTGGTTCGATTGATAAACTTAATGCAACAGTTGGAAAACTAGGTTTGCAGAACAAGGTAAAAGGTATTGTTGGTTCAATGGATAATTTGCCGTTCCAGAATGGCGAATTTGACCTTATATGGTCCGAAGGGGCTATTGCTAATATCGGTTTTGAAAAAGGCCTAAATCACTGGAAGAAGTTCCTCAAAAAAGATGGTTATGTTGCCGTAACATATGAGTCTTGGTTTACTGATGAGCGCCCCGCTGAAATTGAGAACTGGTGGGTGGACGCAGTTCCTGAAATTGCAACAATAGGACATAATATTTCCATCATTCAAAAAACAGGTTATATTCCTGTTGCCGCATTTACACTGCCTGAAAGTTGTTGGATAGACAATTATTTTATTCCGCAAAAAGCAAGGCAAGAGGAATTTTTGAAAAAACATGCGGGAAATAAAACCGTTGAGGACATGATTGCATTTATGAGGCGTGAGGCAGATTTGTATTCAAAATACAAACAGTATTATGGATATGTATTTTATATTGGGAGAAAGATATAACAATAGTTTACTCTGCCACTTCGTACGCCAGACCAGAAATTGCTTTGCCGCCATTTCATAAGAATGGTTGAAATTATCTCTCGTTGTGCAGTGCTTCGGCAAGTTGAGCAAGAATCCCTCTCGTAATGTGTGGGGATGAAGAAATAACCATATATGGAAGGTCTTTTCTTGTCATATTGGCGTCCACTTTCGGCCAGAAGAGGGTTCCCATTCTGTTGGGATCTCCGTTTTCTGCGAAACGAATCCAGTATTCCATCATTTTTTGCGACATCTTTATATCAATATCCTTGTAGCCTTCTTCCTTTGAAATGTGTCCGAACACGTAGGGAATTTCTGCTCCATGCATTGCCCCGTAATGTTCTTTCTTGGTGTTCAGAAAGGGAGAAGGGGTGTGATCGAAAAGGTAGAGATAGGCAGGCAGATTCCTTTTTCCATATTCGTAGACGAAGGTTTGAGTCGGCTCGCCGAAGAAGGTGAAGCCGGCTAGGGAGGGCCAGAAGAGGAAAGTCTCTTCATCGCGAGGTGTCGGAAAGAAAAGAAAGGCTGTTGGAGCGGCGCGGTGAAGGTGAGTGTATATCCATTCAGAATATTCATCTGCTGTCATGGGGGAGTAGAAGGCTGTTCCCTCGTCATTATTTGTGCCGAAAAGTATGGCGACTTTATTGAAGGCGCCCTTTTCCAGAGCAAGGCGTGGTTCTGAGGGCAGCATATAGTTATCGAAGATAGGGGCGAATTGATAGTCGTCGTTGCTTCCCACCTGAGGATATCCTGTCTTTTCTACAATTCTCTTTGCCGGAATGTTCCGCAGTTCTTCAAGGGGGTTGATTTTGTTGATTCCTAGCAGCTCCTCTTCAAAACGAAGCCCAGTCGCTTCCGCTTCTGTCAAGGAACCGCCAGCCCGGGGAAAGAGAGCGTAGTTGCCGAGAATTGTTCCGCTCTGACCAATGGCTTTATGGAAAAGACCTTTGGCGAGAGGGGAGAGGCAGAGCGCCGAGACGCTCATACTGCCAGCCGATTGTCCGAAGATAGTTATATTATGAGGATCCCCTCCGAATTGGCGAATGTTCTTCTGAATCCACTGTAGTGCTGCTACTTGGTCGAGAAGTCCGTAATTCCCGCTGGTGTGAAGAGCGCTTTCGCTGGAAAGTGCCGGATGAGCAAGAAAACCGAAAGCTCCCAATCTATAGTTGATTGTAATGAGGAGAACTCTTTTCGTTTGGGCAAAGGTCGTTCCATCAAAACTGAAGAGTGAGCCAGAACCGCGCGAGAAAAAACCACCATGAATCCAGACCATAACAGGCAACGACCCGTCAAGGGAAGGAGTCCATATATTTAAGTAGAGGCAATCTTCACTTGTCGGTTCATTGTATAGAAGGGGTTGAGGGCAGCTTGGAGCAAACTTTTGAGCATACTTAAGACCATCCCAGGTGAGAAGAGGCTGGGGCGGTTTCCAGCGCAGATCATCTACCGGAGGCTGAGCATAGGGAACGCCTAAAAATTTTATAACGTCATCCTCTTCAAAGCCGGCAAGAAGCCCCTCTTCAACGTGCACCATGGGAAGAGGCGTAACAGTAGGTTCGACTGCGCAAAAGGCAGGAGAGGACAGCACCATATAAGGGAGCAAAACTCCAGCAGAAATAATGAGACAAAAAGCGGTAAAATATAAATTGCGAAGTGCTAAAAATCGTACATATTCTTTGAAATGCATAATCAACCACCTTTCAACAATTATGCTACTATTATTAAAACATAAAAATCGTTATTAAAGGAGGTTGCGCCATGAAAAAGTTTTGTCAAAGTTGCGGAATGCCCCTTGACGACTCTTCCCTTCTCGGTACTGAAAAAGACGGAAGCCCTACTCACGACTATTGTATCTATTGTTATAAAGAAGGTGCCTTTGAAGAGCCAGATATAACTATGGAAGAAATGATAGAAGTATGTGTTCCCTATATGGTAGAGCAGGGATTTGACGAAGAAAAAGCGCGAAAAATGTTGGCCGAGTTTTTACCGACTCTCAATAGATGGGTCAACAGAGACGAATAGACGAGTAAAGAGGGGGGAAAATAATCCCCCTCTTTTTTTGAGATGATATTTAGAGATTATAGTGTTGTCGATACGTGATGATATCAGCTACCGTAACGACTGGGAATGCGTGTTTTTTAGCAAAATCAACAATTTCGGGCAGACGGGCCATTGTCCCGTCTGGATTTGTAAGTTCACAAAGAACTCCGTAAGGGTCTACCCCTGCGAGTCGAGTCATATCTACAGAAGCTTCTGTATGGCCGTCTCGCTCTAGTACGCCGCCTTTTCTGGCCTGCAAGGGGAAGACATGTCCAGGCTTATTAAGATGATGGGGTTTCGCGTCACGAGCTATAGCTGTCTGTATAGTTTTTACACGGTCTGCGGCAGACACGCCTGTTGTAACGCCTTCCGCAGCTTCAATAGAGACTGTAAAAGCCGTTTTGAAACGACTTGAGTTGTGTTCTACCATAGGCGCAAGCTCCAGTGATTCTATTTTTTCTGGTGTCAGGCAAAGACAGACTATCCCGCTGCATTCTCGTATGAGCATGGCCATCTGCGGAACGGTAAGAGTCTGAGCGGCAAAGATAAGATCCCCCTCATTCTCCCTCTCTTCGTTGTCGGTTACGAGAATGCCACTTCCAGCCCGAAGAGATTCAAGCCCCTTTTCAACCCGCGTCAAAGGCGAACCAAAGGCATTGAGCAATGCATTATTCATACCATCATTCCTCCAGTATCACATATGAAATTTATAGTGCAGGGCGGGAAAAAATAAAAAAGCGGCATTCTGCCTGAGAGCAGAGGTCGCCCTATCTCTTCATTCCGGACTATCACCGTCGGCTCTGGCTTTTCACCAGATCAACGCTTCCTGCGTTTTGTCGCAAAAAAGCGTGCGCGGGCTTCCAGATATAGACTGGTTCACCGCCGGTGGGGACTTGCACCCCGCCCTGAGAATAGGCGTTCTCACTTTAATCATTTATACACTCTTTGTCAATCACTCGACCTCTCGTCAATAGACACGTGCAACAACCTGAGGCTTTCGTGGAGTTGGTTTGGGAGCTGAAGTCATGTCTGAGTAGCCGAGGGCGACAGCATAGTAGGGTTTATATCCAGAGGGAATGGGAAGTTCCCCGCATATATCTTCCTTTTGAAAAAGGTAGCGTATAAAACCGATCCAGCAAGAGGCCACGTTCAGACTGTGGGCTGCCAGAAGCATGTTCTCTATAGCTGCGCAACAGTCGGCAAAAGGCACGAGATGAGAGTCGGAAACCATTCCATCTTCTTTGCCGGAAACAATAATTACAGTGGGAGCATGAAAAAAAAGATGATAATCAGGATTCCTTCCTATTTCGGCTATTCGTTCATCATCCTTTCTGCTCATAATTGTACGTGTGCGCCGACTTAAATCATCTATAATACGTCTATTCTGAATAACCAAGAAGTGCCACGGCTGGTCGTTGTGTCCGCTGGGGGCGAATGTCGCCGCTTCGAGTATGGCAAGAAGTTCATTATCATCTATCTGCTCTTTTTTATATTTTCGAATGCTGCGTCGTTCTTTTATTGCTTGAATAATTTTATTCAAGAGTATCACCACCTCTTAATGTTCTGTTATTATACTCATGGTAAAGTTATAGCCTGAATTGGGGGTTTTTTGTAGTGGCTGATAGTTCAATTATACTGTTTGCCTTGTTCTTCATCTTTATGTTTATACTTTCAGCTTTCTTCTCCGCAAGCGAAACGGCTTATTCCAGTGTTAACAAAATACGCCTGAAACGTTTTGCCGAAGAAGGACGCAAAGGGTCTAATAAGGCACTCGATCTGGCAAAGGATTTCAATAAGACGATTTCCGCTATATTAATAGGTGGGAATATCGTTGATATTGTCATGACCTCCGCCGCCGCAGGAACGCTCTCTGTTCTCTTTGGCCCCATGGGAGCCGTGTACGCAACCCTTCTAATGACTGTTTTGATCATATTGTTTGGAGAGATACTCCCTAAAGCTTTTGTGAAGGATAAGGCCGAAAACTTTGCCCTTGGCGCTTCTGGGCTTGTTCACTTTTTTGTCTCCCTGCTTTCTCCCGTTACATGGCTTACTACAAATCTATCCCAGATCCTTCGTGGAAAAGATCGAACGGATGTTTTGCCCAGTGTTACACACGATGAGCTTTTGAGCATAGTTGAGACTATGGGGGAAGAGGGCGTGCTTCCTGAGACTGAGAAGGAGCTTATAGGGAATGCCGTGAATTTTTCCGAAATAGAAGTGTGCGAAATTCAGACGCCCAGAGTGGATTTATTTGCCCTGAACGTGAACGAACCTATTGAAAACGTAAAGAATCTGCTCTTAAAGAACCATTATTCCCGTGTGCCTATTTATGAGGGAACCTTCGATAATATTGTAGGAATCCTCAACGAGAAAGATTTTCTGAACCATTTTATACATGATGACAACGTGGAAATTCGCTCGATTATGACGCCGCCACTTTTGATAGCTGGAAGTGCCACCCTGATGGATGGCCTGAAAATGCTGCAAAAGAATAAGGCCCACCTTGCCGTTGTTCTTGACGAGTATGGCGGAACGTCGGGAATCATTACTCTCGAAGATATTCTTGAAGAGCTGGTAGGGGAAATATACGATGAGCACGATGACTTTAAAGAGTACTGTACTCAGGTTGAGGAAAACACGTACCTTGCGAGCGGAGACGCCTATCTGGAAGAACTCTTTGAAAAATTTTTAAGAATGCCCTATACGCCGGGAAGTGAGTCGAGCACGTTGAGCGGCTGGCTTTTCGAGCAGTTTAAAACGTTGCCTGCCGTTGGCGCCTCTCTTGAGTGGGGGCCCTTGCGCTTCGAAGTTGTCAAAATAACGGGGCAGCGAATACAGAAGGTGCGAATTATTCGCGACCCCGACTATGTCTTCGACGAAAATGGAGAGACAGATAACGTCTTAATGCTGTAGCACGTGGCACTATCTCTTTACTGCTGTGCCTTTCTCTCGAAAATGGCGATAATTTCCTCTTTGTAGTCATATAAATAGAGAGTGTTGCCCACAATTTCAAATGCTGTTACATGAGAGAGCATTTTGAAGTACTGTTCTTCTAGATCGATGGTATCAGGGCAATATTTTTTTGTCGACGCAAGCTGCTCGAAGAGAAGACGCGACCCAGACTCATCAAGACGGTAGGCACCGAAATAATTGTTACATCCTCCGTACCCGTGAACTCTCTTTTCCGCACTATTAAAATGCAAGGATATTCCATCGTTGTTTTCGGCTCGTTCTATTTGTTTGTCGCCCAACCTCACAAGCATCCAATCCTTATCTTCAAGAGTGACTTTTTCTTGTACTGATACGTCTTTTCCAGAGGTTGTTTCTTCTTGCTTTTCACTCTCTTCAGCTTCCTCTGTTTCATCACTTCCCATGCCAACGAAGCGGTCTACTATAAGAGCATCTTCTGTAGAATCTCCCTCCATGGCTGCTCTTTTTTCTATATGTCCCTCTATAACGACAGGGAGAGGTTCTCCCGCTTGAGGCTCAAGAGAGAGATATTGCTCTTCCAGAGTGACATAGTCCTTTTCCATGGCGACAGGAAAGGTTGCTCCGGTAAAGGTGTGGGTAAAGAGGGCCGCGTCAGCCATATATGAGAAAGTACCCTCCATTTGAAGGGGGGTTTTCAGCACATATGGTTCTTTTGTATGTGAAAGAGAGAAGTTAAGGTCAGATTCTGCACGTTTCCCTTCACGATCAACGAGTGTAATTTTGTCATTGCTATCTATAGCAAAATACATTTTGTCTTTTGGGGACTCGTGTAAAATAATCATCTTCTTAGAAGGAACGAGCTCCCATCGCCCTAAAGAGGCAAAAGTCTTGTCTTTGCCCTCTTCGGCTTCTAGATATGTCATCTCTAGTTGGTAGATGTTATCGGGGCGAAGAAAAAGAGCATACCGAATGCCGGGGCAGTCTGCCGCAGGAAGAACCCCATCATACTGGCCTGGGAGATGCAAAAGTTTTTGAGCTTCGGCCTTGAAATAGGCGTCTGATGTTTTTTCCGCCGGAGCTTCTAGGTTATCAGAGGCATTTGTTGTAGCGGCTTTTATTGAAGCGGTTACATAGGCGCCGCTGGAAATAATCAATGTAAGGATAATGCAAGTTAATACAATTACAGTTCTTTTTATTTTGTTCATCATGGGAACCCCCAATTAATGTGTTTTTACTTCAAATTTATGGTAAATTATAGTCATATACTATAAATTTCATTACGCTATTCATCATCAGTATTTTTGTGTATTTTCCAGAAGGAGTTTAAAAAAGAGCGGAAAGGCCGGGTGGGCGGCCTTTCCGTTTTGCATGAGGAGAATCGGTGAACCACAAAATTGCATTTTAGATATACGTGTTACGAAACTCTTAAAAAGTAACACGTATATAATACCTGTTAATCTCGCAGAGGTCAACTGGATAATAATCTTTCAGGGGGGATTGCTATGACTGAACTACCGCTTGTCTTTCTCGTTACTTCCGTTCTTCTTCTATTGAGCATTTTTTCCAGCAAATTGGCGGAAAAATTTGGTTTTCCCGCTCTTCTTATGTTCCTCGTTATAGGTATGTTGGCGGGATCTGACGGCCCTGGAGGAATCCATTTTGATAATGCCGCTACTGCCAATATGGTTGGTACGGTTGCCTTGGCTTTCATCCTTTTTGCCGGAGGTCTCGATACTCAAGTAGATAATATCCGACCGGTTTTAGGTCGTGGAATAACGATGGCTACACTAGGGGTTGCCTTGTCCGCTCTTTTCATGGGACTTTTTGTTCACTACGTTCTCGGATTTTCGCTGCAAGATGGCTTTCTTCTGGGATCTATCGTATCGTCTACTGACGCTGCTGCCGTCTTTGCCGTTCTCAGATCGCGCAGAGTAAGCCTTAAAGGCAATTTGCGCACACTCCTTGAGCTTGAATCTGGGAGTAACGACCCCATGGCGATCTTCTTGACATTGGCTGTTCTTCAGGTTATTCAGCAGGGATCTGTAGGATGGGGTAAACTTGTTCCCTTATTTATTATCCAGATATCCATGGGAGCTGCTGGAGGCTGGTTTCTCGGTAAGGTATCTGCGAGGCTCATAAACAGAATAAGGCTTGATTATGCCGGTTTGTATCCTGTGCTTGGAACAAGTATTGTTCTTTTAACCTACGGGCTTGTAGAGAAGATTGGCGGAAACGGTTTTTTAGCCGTCTATGTTTGTGGACTCGTTTTGGGGAACAGCGATTTTATCTACAAACGCAGCCTTCTTCGTTTTCACGATAGTATAGGCTGGCTCATGCAGATCATCATGTTTTTGGTTCTGGGGCTCCTTGTCTTTCCTTCCCATCTTGTGGGCGTTGTCTGGGAAGGCCTTCTATGCGCGGGGTTCCTTATGTTCATTGCCCGTCCGGTGGCTATTCTGCTGACTTTAATAGGAAGTTCCTTTTCTTTAAGAGAGAGGCTCCTCGCGTCATGGGCGGGGTTGCGTGGGGCCGTTCCCATTGTTTTGGCTACATTCCCTCTGCTTATGGGGCACCCACGTTCCAATGAAATTTTCAACGTCGTTTTCTTTATTGTGCTCACGTCAGTACTTTTTCAGGGGAAGACCCTCATGCCGTTGGCGCGGTTCCTGAAGGTGGATAAGCCCCTTCTATCTCGTCCGAGATATCCTCTTGAGTTCGATAAGACAGAGAACGATGTGCGAAATGAAACGCGGGAATTAGATATTTTACCGGGGACCTTTTCAGTGGGAAAAACGATCGGTCAGCTTTCTCTTCCGTCTGATGCCCTTATATTGTTGGTGAGGCGAGAGAAAAACTTTCTTGTTCCACGTGGACAGTTGACCCTCGAACCGTACGATACCCTTCTTGTGTTGGGCGAACCAGATGCGTTGCAAAAAGTGAGAGATATTATAAATAGAAAAGAAGAGCCAGCGGAATAGCGCCGGCTCTTCCACCTTATCGTTTCCACGTTGCAGGAACAAAAAGGATCAGAACTGTGTAGAGTTCAAGTCGCCCAAGAAGCATGCAGAAAGAAAGAACCCATTTCCCAATATTTGGGATAAGAGCGTAATTTTTTGTAGGACCAACCAGCGCAAGACCGGGGCCGATATTACCTAGAGTCGCTGCCACACTTGAGATGGCAGAAACAATGTCAAGCCCCAATGCGGTCATAACAAGACTTGCCAGAGTGAAGATCCCTATATAGAGAAGGAAAAAAGCGGTTATCGAGCCGACGATCTCTTTGGAAATCGTTCTTCCTGCCACTTTAGTATGAACTATGGCTTTTGGGTGAAGCAGACGGAAAAGTTCTGCATAGGCGTGACGTACCAGAACCATAATGCGAAGATTTTTAATGCCGCCGCCTGTAGAGCCAGCACAGCCGCCGATAAACATGAGGATGAGAAGCAGAAGCTGAGTAAATACTGGCCACAGCTCATAATCCGCGGTGACAAAACCTGTAGTGGTGATAATACTTACAACCTGAAAGGCTGCATAACGCAATGCGTCGAAGACGTTGCTGTAAATATCTTTTATCAAAAGTAACGCCGTAATAGCTACTGTACAGCCGAGGCTGATAAAGAAGTAGACACGAAATTCTCCATCTTTCCACCAGGCGTTCCACTTTCCCTTTAAAAAATGGTAGTGCAGGGCGAAGTTGCATCCGGCGAGAAACATGAAGATTGTAATAACCCAGTCGATATAGGCGCTATTGTAATGGGCAACACTCGTGTTCTTTGGTGAAAATCCACCAGTAGCCATTGTCCCGAAAGTATGGGTCAGAGAATCGAAAAGATCCATTCCTCCGAATAGAAGCAGAACAGTCTGCAACGCCGAGAGGAAAACGTATACTCCCCACAGGAGCAGAGCAGTCTGTTGAATTCGAGGTGTCATTTTTTCTGGAATGGGCCCGGGGACCTCCGCTTTGTAGAGTTCCATTCCTCCAACACCGACGAAGGGTAGAATAGCCAGGCTGAGAACAATAATTCCCATGCCTCCAAGCCAGTGTGTCAGGTCTCGCCAGAAGAGGATTCCGCGAGGTTGGGCTTCTATGTTCGTTAGTATGGAGGCTCCAGTTGTTGTAAAGCCAGACATGGCCTCAAAAAATGCATCGGTAAATGTGGGTGCTGTTCCATGAAAAAAGTAGGGCAGTGCCCCTATGATAGAAGCGGTTACCCACGATAGGGTGACGACAGCGAAGGCTTCACGTATGCCGAGATCTTGAAAATTTCCACGTTTTCCCCAACCGTAGAGAAGCAGGGCAACCATGAAACCGACAGCAATAGACATTACAAAGGCTTTTGCATCAGTGCTTCCGTCCATAATGGCCCATGAGAGGGGCCAGAGCATGAAGATAGAGATCATGGAAGACAGAAGGGCGAGAACTCGCGCTACTAGACGAAATTTCATGACTTATTTCACTCCAAGTTTTTCAACGGCAATAGGCATCAATTCAGAAGAGGCAAATATGGTTACGAGGTCTCCTGCATGAATAATCGTATCTCCCATAGGAACAAAGACTTCATTGTCTCTTCGAACGAGGGCGATCAGTATTCCTTTTGGAAGGTCCATCTCTGCCATGGTGAGGCCAGAAATGGCGCTTGTTTCCGAAATATGGGCTTCAAGCATCTCTGCATCTATCTTATCGAGAAGCGAGAGTGTTCCGGCTCCAGATGGGTAGCGCACATTGCTCATAATAACAGAGGCAAGGGCCTGGTTAGGGTTGACCATGGCATCGACGGAGATGTAGTTATCGAGGTGCATGTACATCTGACGTCGCACAACGGCAATGGCCTTTCTGGCTCCTAGAGCTTTGCCAACGACGCCGAAAAGGATATTGGCTTCATCGCTTTCAGTGGTACAGACAAAACCGTCGGCATCTTCCACGCCTTCATGTCTGAGCAATGTCTCATCGGCGCCATCTCCGCATAAGACGAGAGTTCGCTGCAACTCACTGGCGATTCGTTCGCACTTTTCCTTGTTGCGGTCAATAAGACGAATATCTACGCTCTTATAGTGTTTTTCGAGGCGATGGGCAACCTGATAGCCCAGTTTTCCGCCTCCGATAATAAAGACCTTTTTAAGGGGAGTGCTTTTCTCTCCGCTGAAAACTTCTTCCAACTGCCACACCTGGTCTTTTCTCGTGACGGTAAAGCAAATATCCCCCTCTTCCAGAATATTGTCTCCATAGGGAACAAATCCTTCCCCGTTTCTTTTTACATAGACAATAATGGCGGTAACATGAGGATATTGAATACGAAGCTGTTTAAGGCTGAGTCCCGCAAGGGGGGATTTATGGGCGATGGGAAAAGCATAAATACCAGCTATTCCTTCGAGCAACTCTGCTGTCTCCAGAGCGGAACTGACGGAAAGCAACTCTATAATCTGACGAGCGACAGACCGTTCGGGAGAGTTCATAACATCTATGCCAAGATCTCTGGCCCATGTGGGGCTATCTGTATATTCCAGCCCGCGAGCCCTTGAAATGACACGTTTAACTCCGGCCCTTTTCGCTATCCAGCACGCCATAATATTGACTTCGTCGCGATTGGTACAGGCGACCAAAATGTCTATGGAACAGCCGCTCTTAACTCCGGCTTCTTCAAGAACGGAGGGACGAGATCCGTTTCCCCGGATCGTAATAACATCAAGCTCGTTATCGACCTTCAATGCTCGTTCCTTGTCTTCCTCAATAACTGTAATGTCGTGTCCTTCGGCGGAAAGACTTCTTGCTACGTGATACCCTACTTCTCCAGCACCAACAATAACGATATGCATAACTCAATCCCTACTTCCAACATATGGTCGAGAATCTTCGGCCTATACTAGCAAAGCTTTATAGAAAAGCAACACCATTTATGTTGCTACAAACCAATAAGAATATTCTGGAACCATGTCTGTGAAAACATGAAAGACAGTATCTGAGGCTTTTCCTCCCGCATGGTTTGAGAATAACTTTCTCATTTCGAAGAGAGCGTTTCGTAAAAGCTGTTCCGAATAGAATAGGGATTGAAGTCTTCTGTACAAAAGCACAGCAAGACGGCCGATCTTTTCAAGAGGGAGCTTGCCATAAAGAACGTAGAGATTTTTAAGAGCCGCAGCAAGCCACGATGGATCTTGATGTTTTGTTCCTTTACTTAAAATAGCTTCGATAACTGTTGTTTTTGTGCTATCGAAGGGAGCTTTCATATAGGCATCTATCTTGGGGAAAACGTAGCCCGACAGGTAGTAGACAGATGCTACAGAAAGACGTTTCGAAGAGTATTTCCACTTACGACGTGGGCTCGATTCGAGAATAATCCCTCTGGGCAGTGAGACACACCGTTGATAGATGTAGTGGGGGGTACGAAATGTTCGCCCACATAGAGACGCCATATGGGCTGTCGTCCATCGAGTAGTTTTTTCGCTGATGCTCCAAAATTCCCCATGGCTTTCAGGGATGTTGAGAAACATACTGGCATAGTGTCCCCATCGCCACGAAGGGACCTCGCGCCAGGGCAGATATGAGGAGAATTCCTTAATAGCCGGAGTAACGATCTCCTGTTGTGCTAGTTTCATGAACTGCCGTTCAGGAAGGGTGTCGTATAAAAAAGGAAAGGCCGTTTCCGCCATGGCAGAAAGCATAGAATGCCAGCGATGGGCCTTATCCTGATAGATGTCATCTGTTTCTGGGGCAGCCATCAGGGAACAATGATACAGTATACTTAAGAATTGTTTCCATTCGATTGTTGGTCCTTGTGAAACGAGGGAAGGGAGGCCTATTTCCTGGCCTAAAGACGGTAACCACACAGTTGCATCGTGAACCGCAGAATCTAAAATATCTTGACGTAACAAAAAATCTAAGTTTGACTGTAAATCAAGAGCTTTCTTTACCAAGTCCGGAGGGTATTTGGAATAAAGCACTCTTACGCTCACCTCCATTACAGAATGCTGTAATGTATTTATACTATGCCATATTTCCTACAGAAAGAGAAGGGCCATAATACGTATTTCATATATTCTTTTCTTACCCTTTTTGTGATAGTCTATACATATGAATAAGACAGCAGACGATAAGCCACTTATCTCACCTTTTCTAGTTCTTTTTTTAGGAGTTCTTGCCATATCTACAGGAGCAATATTTGCACGAATGGCACACCATGCTCATCCTCTTGTGATATCTGCATATCGAGTAGGTATTGCTGCCGTCGTCTTGTTGCCTCTCGCTCTCTGGCGTTGTCGTGAAGAGATTGCCATTCTTAGCAAGGGAGAGTGGCGGGCTCTTATCCTGTCGGGAATTTTTCTCGCTATTCACTTCGCCTTTTGGATATCATCTCTTTTTTATACATCAGTTGCAAGTTCTGTTGTTATTGCCGATACGATCCCTATTTGGACCGCTTTTTTGGCTCCAATAATTACTCATGATAAGGTTAGTCGTAAAGCATGTTTGGGAATAGGCGTAGCGTTCATGGGAGGAATTGTGATCAGTCTGGGTGATTTCTCTGTAGGAAAAACAGCTTTGTGGGGCGATTCTCTAGCCTTGATCGGAGCTTGGGCGGCAACCCTTTATTTCCTTTGCGGACGCATTGCTCGTCGGCGAGTATCGTTGTTGACATATGCTTCTCTCTGTTATAGTGTAGCGGCCGTCTGTTTGTGGGGAGTTATCCTCTTCAAAAAACTTCCAGTTGCAGGTTTTTCTCTTCCAACGTGGGGAGCATTCTTGGGAATGGGCCTCATCCCGCAAATACTCGGACATAGTAGTTATAATTGGGCCTTGCGTTACGTTAACCCAAGTGCCGTTTCCGTAGCTTTGTTAGGAGAACCTGTGGGAAGTTCCATTCTTGCTTTTCTTTTATGGAAAGAAAAAATTACCCTCTTGACATTAGCTGGGGGAATTCTCATCTTGCTCGGAATTTTCATAGTGGCCCATCATAGTGGGCGAAAATAGGCATACGAAGCTAGATATATACAAGTTAAGTGATGAAGAAAGGGGCCAAAGTATGCATTACCGTTCAATATTTGTTTCAGATGTTCATCTTGGGTCGAGATGGAGCAAGGTCGATCAATTAGCAGCCTTTCTTTCTTCGTCTCTTTGCGATCGTCTTTATCTCGTAGGCGATATTATCGATGGCTGGAAATTTCGCCGTGAAGCTTTAAAAACACGTTCTTCACACTACCTGCTTCAGCTTTTGCTCAAGCTTTCTGAAAAAACAGAGGTCTTCTATATCCCTGGAAACCACGATGATTTCCTCGACGAGTTCAGAGGAAAGTGTCTCGGCGGTATCCACATTTTAGAGAAGAGCATTCATACTGCACGTGACGGACGGCGGTATCTTGTTACCCATGGCGATGAACTCGACATCATTTCCAAACATTCTGAATGGCTTGCCCGCATTGGCGATGTTGCCTATGAAACGTCTCTGGCTTTGAATAATGGAATAAACCGCTTCTTCTCCAGCGAAAACCAGTGGTCTTTTTCTAAATCGGCGAAACGAGTGGTTAAGGAATTTGTAAAATGTATTAGTGGCTACGAGAAAAGGGTTACTGAAATCGCCCAAAAACATGATGTACAAGGTCTTGTCTGTGGTCACATTCATCATCCTGTCATGAAAAAAATAGGAAATATTCTTTACTGTAATACTGGAGATTGGTTAGAGAGTTGTTCAGCCGTTGTTGAAAATCAGGACGGAAGCCTTCAATCCCTTCTTTGGCAACAAATACAAAAACAGGCGATAGCTAGTCAAAATGGAATCAATGTCTTACCCGCTTTTCCCTTTATAGAAATTCCTGTACCTTTTTTAAGCTGCAAAAGTCGTTAAAATTATGTACAATGCCTCGTAGAGGTATGCGAGGTGTTAAGAAGTGAAAACATCATATTTTGCACATAAAGAAGCAATATCAAACCCTGATTCTGTAGCTATTTGCAGGGGAGTGCCTTCGTGGTTCAAGGGGAGAATCTACTCTCCGCTAGCCCCTTCGTGGGAACTGCTTCAGCAGGGAAAAAGGAGTAAAATCCCTCCCCATGTCTGCGCCTTGGAATATTATAAAGAGGTCCTTTCCCTTTTAAACCCATCGCAAGTCTATAAAGATCTTGGAGAGAATGCTATCCTTTTATGTTGGGAGAAGCCTGGGGATTTCTGCCATCGCCGTATTGTGGCTGTATGGCTTGAAAAAAAATTGAATGTACGAGTTCACGAATTGGACTATGAAAATCTTTTGTTTGACGATTATGATGTAGATATTGAAACTTTTCTAAAGACAGTTTTGTAAGTTTGCTCAAGAAAGGGTTGAAACTATACTATGACGCCATGGCAGCTTTTTAAAATGTTTTTTAAAATTAGTTCCGTAACCTTTGGTGGCGGAGTCGTTATTCTGGGTATGGCCGAAACGGAAGTTCGTAAAAGGGGAGATATGGCAGAGCAGGATCTGCTCGATATTGTCAGCTTGTCGGCAGCCATGCCAGGGCCTCTTGCAGTCTCTTCATCTTTCCTTATAGGGAAACATTATAGCGGCATTCCCGGAGCTGTTATGGCCGTTCTCGGCGTTTTAGTTCCTCCTTTCACCATTATTTTGTTGCTTTCGAATCTTGTCTTGCGTTATCAGAATTCCCCGGCGTTAAAGGCCTTTTTCCTCGGCGTGATCTGTGCCGTGGCTGCTTTGCTGGTCAATGTCGTTGCTCGTCAGCTGAAAACCATTCTTTTTTCTGATTTGCTGAATCTCATTCCATATGCCGTAGTTATTGCACTCATGCTTTTCTTGAATATTCATCCTCTTTTTGCCATAGCCGTAGGTGTTGCTATTCAGTGGTTCAGAAAGGAGAAAAAATAATGAAACTTCTCTTGCTTGCTTTGGCCTTCGCTCGGATAGGTGTAGGAGCTTTTGGTGGCGGAATTTCCACCATTCCTTTAATAGAGCACGAACTTGTTATAAACTATGGGTGGCTGACGCCACAAGAATTTAACCAGGTCTTGGCTTTGGCGCAAGTTACGCCTGGTCCTATAGCTGTCAATGCAGCAACTTTCGTTGGCTTTCATCAAGGCGGTATCTTGGGGTCTTTTATTGCCACTGCATCAGTAGTTTCGGCTCCTCTTCTTGTATTGCTGTGTGTTCTTCTAGTTATGAAGAAAAGTTCGGATGAAAAAGTTGAACGTTTTAAAAAGTCTTTGCGTCCAGCGGTAGGGGCCCTTCTGACTCTTGCTGTTGTCCCCCTTTTAAAGACAGCTCTTTCTCAGTGGCAGGCTGCACTTCTCTTTGCTCTGGGAGTAGCTTTTTTCCAGCTTCGCATCTTTAAAAATAATCCACCTCTGCTCTTTGTTCTTTTTGGAGTTGTGGGCCTTTTTCTTTTTCAGTAAGTAGTAAACTCTACTATAAGTGGCAAGCTTTATTATTCGCATGTGTTTGGCTCCTAGATAAAGAATCTCTTTTGAAGGAGAGATGCATATGGTTTTCAAACAAAAGCATCGTCGCCGATCTGAAAAAGCGGGACTCCCTCCCGGTACTCTTATTCATGTAGGTGAGAAAAGAGAGGGAGAAGTGGGGTTACATCTGATTCACTATGGAACAGACGTTCTTGAAGAAAAGTCTTTATCGAATTTCACGGAGTACGAAAACAAAGAGATAAAGACAGAAGGCATAGAGTGGCTTGATGTTGTGGGACTTCACGACACGGCATTGATAGAGCAGATAGGAAAAAAGTTTTCTATTCATCCCCTTGCTCTTGAAGATATTCTTAACACGGAGCAGCGTCCTAAAATTGATGAATACGATGATTTCCTCTACATCGTTCTTAAGATGCTTGATCTAGATGAAGAGACGGGAGCTCTCACTATTGAACAGGTCAGTTTTATTCTGAAAGAGAATCTCGTCATCTCTTTTCAGGAGCGTAAGGGAGATGTTTTCGATTCAGTTCGAGAACGCATACGCAATACGGCAGGGCGCTTTAGAAAACTTGGCGCTGATTACCTTCTCTATGCTCTCATGGATTCTGTTGTGGACAATTATTTCGTCATTTTAGAAAAGATCGGAGAGCAGGTCGAGGAGACAGAAGAACTGTTGCTCACTCATCCCGACCAGGAAACAGTGCGCTCTATTTACAGAATGAAGAGAGAACTTCTTACGTTAAGACATGCCGTTTGGCCTCTGCGCGAAGCAGTGAGCTCTATACGAAAAACCGAACATATTCTTGTCCAGTCGCAGACACAAACCTATTTCAGCGACCTCTACGATCATGTTATACAAAACATTGATACTGTTGAAAATTTCAGGGAAACTGTCTCTGGAATGCTTGACTTGTATCTCTCTTCCATAAGCAACCGCATGAACGAAGTCATGAGAGTTCTTACAGTTATAGCAACCCTTTTTATTCCATTAACATTCATCGTTGGTGTGTACGGAATGAATTTCAAATATATGCCAGAGCTTGAATGGCATTGGGGATATCCCTTTGTCTGGATTCTCATGGCATGTATTGCTTTGGTCATGATGTACTGGTTTAAGAGAAAGAAGTGGTTATAGCCCATGAAAAGAATCGATGTGGTGCTTTCTCCAGCAGAAGAACTGCCAGAGGCCGATGGATGGCTCGTTATCGATATACTTCGGGCATCGACAACGATTACTACTTTTTTTGA
This sequence comes from Aminobacterium thunnarium, assembly GCF_055390565.1. Taxonomy (NCBI): domain Bacteria; kingdom Thermotogati; phylum Synergistota; class Synergistia; order Synergistales; family Aminobacteriaceae; genus Aminobacterium; species Aminobacterium thunnarium. Next base: position 1,309,576 of record NZ_AP042412.1, on the reverse strand, counting down.
CAACGGCGGAACCGAGCTTTTTCCGGTAGCTACATTGGAGGAAGCCTTTCGTTTAAAAAAAGAGCGAGGCGAGGCAACTCTTCTCATGGGAGAAAGAAACGCTCTTTCTCCAGAAGGTTTCGATCTTGGAAACTCGCCACTCGATTTGTCTAAAGAACTTCTGGCATGTCGTCCGTCAGGTGTTATGACAACCACGAATGGTACTTTAGCCTTGCAGAAGGCGGCAGAGACGGGAGTTCCAGTATGGGTAGCTTGTGGCAGAAATGCAACGGCAGCCATAGAGAAACTGTGGAAAAGCGGAACTGAATTGGCCATACTTTGTGCTGGCCGATATGGCCGACTTGCCTTCGATGACGGAGCATGTGCCGGAATGTTGGTTCATATGCTGCAAAAAAAAGATTCATCCCTTGTTCTCCGAGACGGAGCTTCAACAGCTCTTGCTATGTGGAATTATGCAGAAAGAGATCTTCTGAACGCCCTGAACAAAGCTGAACACGCCAAAAGTCTTTATGAACTGAATATGGAGTCAGATATTCTGTTTGCGAGTCAAATCGACGTGACACGTACAGTAGCGTGTCTTTATAAAAGTGAAGCGTTAGTCCTCAGGAGGGATTGTGATGATCCAATATGAAAAACTTGCCGAGTGTTTAACAACTGCTCGGAAAGCAGTCGTCTTTTCGGGAGCTGGAACGAGCACTAGATCTGGACTTCCCGATTTCAGATCATCCCAAGGGTTGTGGACTCATTATGACCCAATGGCTCTTGCTTCTGTAGAGGCCATGAATACGAACAGACAGGCGTTTTTGGAATTTTACCGGTATAGAATAAAATCCGTTAAACGGGCAGCTCCCAATGCTGCTCATCACATTTTGGCAGAGTGGGAGAAACATAATCTTGTAAAAGGTGTTATTACTCAGAATGTTGACGGCTTTCACCAGGAAGCGGGAAGCGGGAACGTCATAGAACTTCACGGTTCTCTTCGCAACGTGCAGTGCAGACGCTGCATGCAGGTCTTTTCCTCAGACCTCTTGCTGGAACAGGAAAGGTGCCCCATGTGCGATGGCGATTTACGCCCCGGCGTTGTTCTTTTCGGAGAACTTTTACCAGAAGGCCCCATGGAGGAAGCAAGGAAACTTTCGACGACCTGCGATCTCTTTATAGTGCTTGGGTCGTCTCTTAACGTTTCTCCTGCCAACCTCTTTCCTGTTGATGCCTACCGTAACGGTGCTCAACTTGTGATTATCAATAAAGAGACCACGCAATTTGATTCAGTAGCATCTTTTGTCATTCATGAAAATCTTGTCGATGTATTAAAGGAAATACACCATATTCTCTACGGAGAAGGGGGCTTTTAAATGATCAATGTCATCAGAAAGGGAGCTCCTTTGTTAATACTGAAAGGGGCTAAGGAGGCTATTGTAGAGTGGCTTCAAAACAATTTTGAAGCAGAAATCATCTCCCTTGAAGGCAAATCTTTCGAAGAAACCCTCGGATCAGTGGAACAGGGGCAGGCCGGTCTCATCGTAAAAAACATGAACGAAAGCGATGAAATACCGCCTGTTGTTCTTGTAACAACAAGTCACCCCGATAAAATACTCGAACGTATTATCAACGAAAAAGCTACGACCATGATTGAGTACGCAGAACGTCTGCCGAGAGTTATCTTCTTCAGGGTTTTCGGCGATTATCGTACTGTATTGAAAGAGATACAGAACGATTTCGGGGGGCGGCTGGATAAAATTGGTTCCAATCTTGTCTTTGCCTCTGAAAACCCTGGTGTTCCTGTCTGCTTCACTGAAAAATCGTTGAAAAAAGGCCTTGCCTTTCAACGAGGCGATCTCTTAGAAGAAGGGCTGTTTATAGATATGCCCTTTGAAGAGCTTTTTAAACGTCTCAATAGCAGAGCTCTTCATTATTTCAACGCGGGACTGAATAACCGTGACTGGAACGTTATGGAAGTACGCCTGTACGACGCGGATAAACAGTACTGGCTTCACACCCGCCGTTTGCGTCTTGCCCTTGAGGGACTTGAAGTCTGTATGGTTATCGGCGAAGGGTGGGGTAAGGACTATGCCCATATTCTTATGCCTGTACCCGTTTACTGTATTCGTATTTTGACTTTCCTTGAACCCTTTATGGTCAAAAGAGCTCTTATGGGACTTGAATACACGGAAGATGGTCAGCGTTTTGTCGACCTGGATCTTTACCACAACAGGAAAAAAATATCGTGGGGCGATGTGCCTGGCGGAGAGATTGTTCCTCGAAGTGAGCGTGAACGGCCTCGCACAACTTTGTCTATGGCATTCCGTAAAGAAGTCATGGCTGCTCTCGATGAGAGAGAATGTGCGGAGATACAGGATATAGAAGAGGCCATACTCGAGAAAATACCTCAGAGAGACGACGATTAATATACCCTACTTAGTATTGAAGCCTGTGGTAGAATACTTCTACTACTAAAGGAACTTTAGAATTGAGGAGAGTTTTTTGACGCATACGTTTCTACCTGTTTCTCGAAAAGATATGAAAGACAGAGGGTGGAAGGATTTTGATTTCCTTTTCATCAGCGGTGACGCTTATGTAGACCACCCCAGCTTTGGACACGCCATAATCAGTCGTGTTTTAGAAAGTGCTGGTTTCAAAGTAGGAATTATCGCTCAGCCCGACTGGCACGATACAAAGGATTTTGCGCGGTTGGGACGTCCTAAGTTGGGCGTTCTTGTTGCCGCTGGAAACCTCGATTCAATGTTGAATAAACTGACGGCTTCCAAGAAGAGCAGAAGCACTGACAGCTACTCTCCAGGGGGAAAGGCCGGCAGGCGTCCAGATCGGGCGACTATTGTCTATTGCAACCGTATTCGTGAACTTTGGAAAGATATTCCCATAGTCATTGGCGGCATCGAAGCAAGTTTGCGCCGTTTTGCCCACTACGATTATTGGTCAGATGCAGTACGACGTTCCATTCTCATAGACAGCCAGGCCGACCTACTTGTCTATGGGATGGGAGAAAAACAGATAGTACATATAGCAGAGCTTTTGCGAGACGGAATTCCAGTTTCAGAAATCAGAGATATTCAGGGGACATGCTATAAAACAGAAAGTCTTGAGAGGCTCTGGGATTATGTGGAATGTCCTTCCTTTGAAAAGGTAAACAAGGATAAGAAGGCCTTTGCAGAGGCATTTCGCCTTCAATATCTGGAGCAAGACCCCATACGGGGAAAGACAGTTATACAGCAACATGAACACTTTTACGTTGTGCAGAATCCCCCGACAATGCCCATGACGGCGGCGGAGCTCGATGCTGTTTACGAACTTCCGTACATGCGAACGTGGCATCCCATGTATGAAAAATACGGTGGGGTTCCAGCCATTAAAGAAGTGGAATTCAGCATTACTACCCATCGAGGGTGCTTTGGCAGTTGTGCTTTTTGTGCCATAGCCTCTCATCAGGGACGAATGATACAGAGTCGCTCTGAAGAATCAGTGCTGAAAGAGGCGAAACTTCTCACGAAGCGTCCCGGTTTTAAAGGGTACATTCATGACGTGGGAGGTCCGACAGCCAATTTCAATAGACCATCGTGTGATGATCAGTTGAGACGAGGAACGTGTAAAAACAAGCAATGTCTGGCTCCTGTGCCGTGTAAGAACTTACATGTCGACCATGAATCTTACATTGACTTGTTGCGTAAGATACGGGCCATTCCAGGCATCAAGAAGGTCTTTATACGGTCGGGCATTCGATTCGACTACCTCTTGGCAGACAAAAAAAGCGGTTTCCTTGAAGAATTATGCCGATATCATATCAGCGGTCAGCTTAAAGTTGCTCCGGAACACGTTTCAAATACGGTGCTCGAGTTGATGGGCAAATCGGGACGGCGCGTTTACGAGTGCTTCATGAGAGAGTACGAAGAGATGAATAAGAAAATTGGAAAGAAACAATATCTCGTGCCGTATTTTATATCGAGCCATCCGGGAGCTGGTCTGAAAGAGGCGATAGAGCTTGCGGAATTTGTTCGTGATCTGAACTTTATGCCCGAGCAGGTGCAGGATTTTATTCCGACGCCGGGAAGCCTTTCGACGTGCATGTATTACACAGAGCTGAACCCTCTAACTGGGGAACCGGTCTATGTGCCCAAAAGCAACCAAGAAAGAAAAATGCAACGTGCTCTCTTGCAATATCGCAACCCTTCGAATCACAAATTGGTACGAGAAGCCTTACGAATTGCAGGTCGTGAAGATCTCATTGGTTGTGATGAAAAATGTCTTGTTCCTCCAGAAAAGGGGGAGGAAAAACAAGGTGGCGTAAAACAAAGTGGTGGTAAACAGAAGGTGAGACGGAGTTCCAGACAAAACTTCAGAAGGAGCAAGCCCAAAAGGGGGCGCTAGAGAGATGAGAAAGTATTCTTTTCTTTTAGCTTGTGTATTTGCTTTCTTTGCTGCTATGGCAGGCAGTCTATGGTATTTGAATACGCGTGAAGAGAGAGGCATTCAGGAGCAGGCTCAGCCGCGGCCTCAGCTCAATGCTTCTTCAGTTGAAAGCAAGCCTCCGAAAGATACGGTCAATCTTCCGTCTTCTTCTCAGCCAACGAAACCTGGAAAAAACATAATAGCCGCTCCTCAAACTGAGCAGAAGCCAATTCCTAAGGTGGAAATAAAACACCCTCCACAGGAGGTTCTTCCCAAACAAAAAACAAGGGAAGAGGAACTTCGCGATCTAAAAGCTCAGATACAACCGAAAGAAACGCCTAAAGATGAAGTGGTTTCTATTCCTGTAGCTGACGATCTCATAGAGAAAGGGAAAAAGATCAAACAGTCAATAGAAGATGAGGCTAAAGACGCCATGCAAGACGCTATTGATGTCTTACCTGGCGTGGATGCTGAAATAGCAGATGCCGATCTTGGTGTATCTGGAAGTAAGGTGAGTCTTAATTTCACTATACCAGCAGATCGAATAAAGCTCCTTGGCAAATTACCGCCCGACCCTGAAAAAACAAAAAAGTCATCAGAAGAAGTAGTTTCTGATGACATTATCTCTTGCGATATATCTTCTAAAGATAGAAAATAGTCTTAATTATTCATCGCTTTTATCTTTGCAACAAAAGTTGCTGCATGTTGAAACAAAATAGGGCCTGTTTCGGTGAGCAAGACGGCGAAAAAGATGAGAGAGCACCCAAGCACCATCTGAGGAGTAAAGATTTCGCCAAGAAATAGAATTCCAGACAGGGCTCCGAATACAGATTCCAGACTCAGCAAAATGGACGCGTGGGTGGACGGCGTGAATTTCTGAGCTGCATTTTGTACAGAAAGAGCAAAGACAGTACAAAGAAGCACGGTAAAGGCAATACTCCACCATGCGCTTGGAGCTATTGCTGCACCAGGCCATTCTTCGAGAAGTATGGCGCTTATGAAACTAAGCAGCGCGGTAGTTCCAATTTGAAGAGTGGCCAGGGCGAGAGGATCCATTTTCGGGGCAAAGCGTTCAATGGCAAGTATATGGCATGCGAAAAAGAGTGCGCAGAATAGTGTGAGAAAGTCTCCATAGTTCAGATTGGAGAAGGCGTCTCCGTTCCCTTGAAGGGTAAGGAGTCCCATTCCTCCCAGACATATGAGAGACGCAATAATTGAAATATACCCCGGAAATATCTTTTTAAGAGCCCACGAAAGGAACGGAACAATGACAACATATGTTGCCGTTATAAATGCCTGTTTCCCAGCCGTTGTGTAATTCAGGCCGATTGTCTGGGTAGCGAACCCGAGAAAGAGAAAAAGCCCTACGAGAAGGCCGGCTTTTATATCGTTGGCTTTCAACTTTTGCAAACGCTTTCTGAAAATAAGAGACATAAGAACGAAAGACGCAGTAAAGCGGATGGCAAGTAACCAATAGGGGGTAAAACTATTCAGAGCATCTTTCATCGCAACAAAACCAAAGCCCCAGAATAATGCAATAAGAACGAGGGCGCTGTCGGCAAGTAAAACTTTATGTCGAGTCATCCAAGACATTATTTTGTCACTCCAATTCATTTTATACGTTCTTGACACTGAGATTTTAACACACACCGCTTAATTTCATTGGCATACGAATTATAAACTATAGTTAAGAGTTGCAATAGTTATAAATTTAACAAAACAACTACAGGAAGATAACATCGTCTTGAATGTGATGATAAGGAGTTTTGTGCACCTTGTATTAAATGAAACTTTTATTTACAAAAGAAAGTTGGACAGAGTATAATGTATGCGCGTTTCACATTCTCAATGCAAGGGGGTGTAATGCTTGTTTGTTTTTGTCACATCCTTTCTAATGTATCTGTTGCTTGTATGGTCTGGAGGCACGATCAATGTAGTAGAGATAGGTATTGCTTTAATTCTTGCTACTATACTTGCTTTTGCTTCCCATACATGGAACCCCTCAAAACCTTTCAGTTTCAGGGCGTTGAATCCTTTGCGCTGGATCACTTTTGTTTATTACGTTTGCGTTCCTTTTGCAATAGGGCTCATCAAGGCGAATTTCGATGTGGCGATGAGAGTTATTACCGGTCACATCAATCCTGGAATAGTTAAGCTTGAACCTGGCCTGAAAAGTGATTTAGCAAAGACTATACTTGCTGATTCGATTACGTTGACTCCAGGCACACTGACAGTGGATGTGGACGATGATGGTGCTTTCTATATCCATTGGATCAATGTTCTGGACGTGTCTCCAGACGAAAAGCAGGTGTATGGGTCTTTTGCACATTGGGCAAGGAGGTTAGCGGATTGAGTATTCAGCTATTAATGTGGGGAGCCGTAGTGTTGGGTATAGTTGCTATCGTTATTTTGGGCCGCCTTATAGCTGGACCAACAATACCGGATAGAGCTGTTGCCCTCGATACGGTTAATACCCTGGTTGTTGCGATGATGATTTTGTTGTCAGCTGTCTTTGATTCAGTGGTTATGGTCGACGTGGCTATTGTGTATGCTGCCCTTTCTTTTGTGGGAACAATGTTTATCGCCCGTTTTATCGAAGGGGGAATGTAGAAATGGCAGAACAATATGCTATCGGAATTTTGATTATAATCGGTCTCATTTTCAACACATTAGGGGCCATATCACTGTATAGATTTCCAGACGTGTACACGAGGCTTCACGGAGCTACGAAGTGTACTACCTTTGGAAGTATTTTTACGTCGTTGGCTGTTGTAGTATATGCAGCTTTTCGTTTGCATCAGGGTGGGGAGAGTCGGTTTGCCGTATTAATTATTCACGCTCTTGTGCCCGTTATGGTTCTTCTTGTTACGAATGCGACTGGGGCTCATGCTATTGCCCGTGCCGCCCACAGAAGCGGAGTTGTTCCTAAAATGGCTGTGGTTGATCGCCTTGCAGAAGAAGAGGAGCGTAAAGGTGGTGTTGTCAGTGAGTGAAGTTTTTCATATTGCCATCCTCACGTTGCTCGTTATATCGGCTTTTTTTGCTATTTGGTTCAGAGACCTTTTGTCGTCGGTGATAGCTTTAGGAGTGTTTAGCCTTGTGCTTTCAGTGGAGTTTTATCTCTTGCACGCTCCCGACGTAGCAATCGCAGAAGCGGCAATTGGCGCTGGTCTGAACACTGCCATATACATTGTGGCCTTGAGAGGATGCGGTAAGGCCCGGAGTAAAACCGGAGGTGATATCCGGTGAAAAAGACAATCTTTATCGTTGCAGCTTTAGTTCTTGGCGGTTTGGTTTGGGGTGGTCTCGATGCAATCCATCCCTTTGGAGATCCTGGACAGGTTGCTATGGACGACTATTTCCTTGAACACGCAATAAAAGATCGTTCATCGGAAAACGCTGTTACATCGATCGTTTTCGACTTTCGTGGATTCGATACTATAGGAGAAGCTGCCGTTCTTTTCACAGCAGTTTGTTCCGTTACAGCTCTTTTCAGGGAAGGAGGCAAAAAGAAATGAAGCCTCTATCTGTTGTAGTCCGAACAGGCTGTGATATTTTTGCCTGGTTCTTGATCATCTTCGGAGCCTACGTAATCATACACGGCGACGTTACTCCCGGCGGAGGTTTTCAGGGTGGTGCCGTTGTCGCAACCTTCCTGGCTCTTTTACTTGTTGCCTATGGATGGAACAGACTCTCTCTCTGGCTTAACGAGAGCATATATAACGGAATGCTCATTTTTGGGCTTCTCTGTTTCATTATTTTAGGTTTTATGGGAATGCCTACATCCTTCTTCTATAACTTTGTTGCCATTCCCGCCGCAGAAGTGGCTAAGACCGGTCATGGTATTATTCCTCCTTCAGGAACCATTGCTTTAATGGATATTGCAGTAGGAATAGAAGTTACAGGAGGTTTATCCCTTCTTTTGATTTATATGTTTAAAGGAATACACCTTTTCGATAACTATGAGATAGGAGGGGAGAGCGGTCATGATCGGTAATGCTCCTTTTCTCATTGTGGGTGTTCTTTTTCTGATGGGGCTTATCGCAGTGCTTACTGAGAAGAACCTCGTTAAGATCGCTATCGGAGTCAGCATTATAGAGTCCGCAACGAATATGTTCCTTATCGCGTTGGGATATAGGTCGGGAGGCGCCATTCCTGTGCGGTTCCTTGCTGGAGGCGAGAAACTCATGGTATTGCCCACTCCTCAGGCTCTGACTCTGACGGCCATTGTTATTGCTATGGCGACAACAGCTCTTATGCTATCGCTGATTATGCTTCTTTATCGCCATTATGGAACGTTGAATATTGACGAGATACGGAGGTTGCGAGGATGAACTGGCAAGAACATCTACCAGCACTAATTCTGGCCATTCCTCTCTTAGGCGCCTTCGCAACGCCCCTATTCTCTTTAGGTGGAAAGACGCTGCGAAATGTCTGGATGGTCAGCATTTCATTTTTAACGTTGGTTCTGGCCTTCTTTATTTGGAAGTATGTTGGAGCCAACGGCGTAATGGTTTACGTTATGGGAGCTGAAAAAGCAACCCTGGCTCTTCCGTCAGGCATGACGTATCCCGTAAGAATCATTCTTGAGATAGACGGAATGAGTGCGTTCATGGCCCTTGCCGGTTCCATCGTTTCTTTTGCAGGTGCAGTCTATTCGGTTCAGTTTATGGATCGTTTCACGGGAATGAACCGCTTTACGTCACTCTATTTCCTTCTGACGGCAGGTATGTTGGGGCTCATGATCACCGGTGACCTCTTCAACTTCTTTGTCTTTCTCGAGATTGCATCGGTGGCTTCCTTCGGTTTGATCGCCTTCTGGAGAGATAAACCGGAAGCAATAGAAGCCAGTTTCAAATATATGTTGATCTCGCAGCTTTCGGCCATGATGGTTCTTATTGCCATAGGAACCCTCTACGGACGTTACAATGTCTTAAATATGGCTGGAGTGGCGAGTATGCTTCACCTCGGTTTTGCCGAAAAGTTTGTGCTGGCCTTTCTGGTTGTGGCCTTGGCTACGAAGTGTGGAACGTTCCCCATGCACATGTGGATGCCTGACGCTTATGCAGAGGCTCCTGCTGGGGTAACCTGTCTTCTTGTTGCTGTCAGCCAGGCATCTTTGTATGGTTTGATGAGAGTCTGCTTCAGTTTGTATGGAGCAACCATCGGAAGCACCTTTATTCCCTGGGTTATTGTCATCTTCGGAACTGCTTCCATGTTCTTCGGTGTATCCATGGCCGTTGTTCAGCATGAAGTCAAGCGACTCATGGGATATCACTCCATCTCTCAGGTTGGATATATGCTTCTTGGCCTTGGCGTCGGACTTTTAGCACTGGGCAACCCTCAGGCCATGGCCGATTACGGCTTTACGGCTATTAAGGGCGGCGTATACCACATCTTCAACTACACCATGTACAAGGCTCTTTTGTTCCTTACTGCCGGTGCTCTCTACTACGCTACAGGAACCCGCGACCTCGACAAACTCGGCGGTCTGGCCAGAAAGATGCCATACACGACCTTTATGTTTGCCATAGCGGCAGCTGCCATTTCGGGGCTTCCTCCCTTTAATGGCTTTGTATCGAAATTGCTTATTTACGAGTCAGTATTCGCAGTCCATCCATTCTTCACCGTGGCTGCTCTCGTGACATCGATACTTACGCTGGCTTCCTTCGTAAAAGTTTTCCAGACTGCATTCCTTGGTCCGGAAAAAGCATGCTTCGCAACTGTAAAAGAAGTTCCCACCAGCATGATTATGGGAATGGCCATTTTAACGCTGGCTATCGTGCTTCTCACACTATTCCCCACGTGGGTTCTCTCTAACCTCGTAGAGCCGGCGGCTAAAGCCTTGGTCGATCAGGGTGGATATATTGGAGCTATTATGGGAGGTGGGCTGTAATGTGGAATAAGGTCTTCACAGGATTTGGCTACTGGGATGTTATATCCTGGCTGATCTTCTTTTTCATAGCCTCGTTCTTTGCCCTTTGGCTTCGATCTATTGGACGGCGTGACTATAAAGAAGGAACTGAGCAAGATGAAATCTATTGGTCTGGAAACCCTGTTCCCGAAGATGGGGCAGAAATTTCAGTGCCGGCCAGTTCTTCTTATTGGGGCTTTAGGAAGGCGCTTGAACCTTATTACAAAGTTCTTGTTGCCATGCACAGTGGTCATATCCGCGACTATGTCGGATATTACGTTGTCACTGCTGCACTTATAGCCGCGTTGATCCTCGTTGTATAGGAGGCTGGAAGATGAGGCTGGAAAAATATCTTGAAATACTTCCCAAATCACTTTGGGTTATGACCTGTAACTCAGGATCATGTAATGGCTGCGATATTGAAATAGTGGCGACAATCAGCCCGCGCTACGACATAGAACGCTTTGGAATGAAACTTGTAGGAACACCGCGCCATGCCGACGTTCTCGTAGTTACCGGGCCTGTTACGAAGTATATGAAAGACAGACTGCTGCGGATCTATCATCAGATACCGGATCCCAAGGTTGTAGTTGTCGTTGGAAACTGCGGAGCATCGGGAGATGTCTTCTACAAATCGTACAACCTTGAAGGTCCCGTCGATAATATTATCCCGGTAGACGTCTATGTACATGGATGCCCCCCTCGTCCAGAGGCCATAATAGAGGGAGTTGCGAAAGCAGTTCTGAAGCTTGAAGCGAAAAGGGAAGAGCTGCTTAAGGCAGGTGTTGAGAAATAATGAGAACTCCGAAGAACTATACGCAGGATTCCTATTCTTTAGAAGAAATTCTCTCATCTCTTCGAGAGTCTTTTGGTGAAGATGTCGTTAAAGACGTACGAGAACATCGTGCAGGCAAAGAACAGGCTGTATCTTTCCATCAGCTGTGGCTCACTGTTCCGAGAGAGAAATTCCTTTCTCTTGTAGAGTTCCTTTTTGGTTACGATTTCCTTCACTTCCACGTTCTTTCTGGAAATGACGATGGAGATGTAATCACGCTGAACTATCATTTCACTCTCTTCCGAGTGGCTGGTCGCGGAAAGAGGTTGGGCGTAACTGTCAGTGTTCCGGTTCCTAAAGAAGACCTGGTTATGCCGTCCCTTTTCGATACTATTCCAGGAGTGGAGTACAGCGAGCGGGAAATGCGCGAAATGCTTGGAGTCGATTTTGATGGACTTCAAAATAAAGCCCTTGTATTTCTTCCGGAAGATTGGGATGAGTCTATCAAGCCGTGGCGCAGAGATGAGACAGGTCCTGATGTTGATGACGTTAGGATGCTCTCTTAGGAGGAGACAACAATGGCGAGCGAAAAAACTCATACATATAAAGTTCCTATAGGCCCTGTCCATGTCGGTTTGAAAGAACCCATTACGGCATGGCTCGACCTTGACGGCGAAAAAATAGTTGATGCACGGGTCCGTCCCGGTGCAATTCACCGCGGAATCGAATATATGGCACGGGATCGCAACCCTATTCAGGTCATCTATCTTTCAGAGCGTATATGCGGAATATGCTCCTTCAGCCACATCACAGCTTTCTTGAGAGCTGTTGAAGATGCGGCTCAGATAGAGGTGCCACCGCGTGCCCAGTACATCCGATCTCTCGTGCTTGAACTCGAAAGAATTCACTCTCACGCCCTGTGGGCCGGAGTGGCATGTTATTCCATAGGTTTCGACTCGGCCTTCCATCTTGGAATGCTGTTGCGCGAAAAAGTTATGGATGTACTTGAATCCTATACAGGAAACCGCGTCAATTACGGTGTTGGAACAGTCGGTGGCGTTCGCTGGGACCTCACTCCCGAAACAATCAACGTCATTAAAGACATGATCCAATATTACAGAAACGAACTTGGCGCATTCTACGACGTAGTAACAGAGGATCCAGTTGCAAAGGCCAGAATGCGACACGTTGGCGTTCTGACATACGACGAGGCCATGCGCTACTGTGCCCTCGGTCCTACAGCCCGTGCCAGCGGCGTACGTTGCGACCTTCGCTGGTCAGCACCTTACGAAGCCTATGCAGATCTCGACGTAAAACCCATCGTTCCTCAGGATTACTTTGGAAAGGCATATGGCGACGTATTCGATCGTTTCCTGGTACGAGTTCTTGAACTCTATCAATCACTCGATATTATTGAAAAAATCATCGAAGGATTGCCTGAAGGAGACATTGTCTTCGAAAAGAATCTGGTCAAAGTGCTGAACGTCTTAAAGGCGGCAGATGGAGAAGGCTGGGGATGCATTGAGGCTCCTCGCGGTGACGATACTCACGTCATTCGTCTCAAAGGCGGAGACGAGCACGTCTACTGGTGGAAAGTGCGAGCCCCGACCTATTCTAATGCTGTCTCATGGCCGTTGATGTTTAGAAATAATGAGTTGGCAGATGCCCCTCTGATTATTAACAGCGTTGACCCCTGTATATCATGTATGGAAAGAACCCTGATTACAGGCAATAGCGATAAGGCTGGAGAAGTCTACTCGAAAAATCAACTGTTGGAAATGAGCAGAGAGAAGACGAGGAGGCTGAGAAAGGCATGATTATCAATATGGTAATGAAACTGGTGGCAGGCATAGCCCTTATGTTGCTTGTATCGGTAGTAGCCGTTCTCTTCGACGGAGCTGACCGTGTTATTCATGCCAAAATGCAGCGACGGTGGGGACCTCCGCTCTTTCAGCCTTTCTACGATATTCTGAAGCTTCTGGGGAAAGAGAACATCGTTCCCCGACGAGCTGTAAAGTGGGCTTTCAACGGAGCTCCATGGGTTGCCATGGCGACCATGCTGTTGCTCTTCCTTTATATTCCTATCGGATCTTTGCCGCCCATTCTTGGCACTGAAGGCGATATGATTCTCATCATTTACCTTCTCAGCCTTTCAGGCGTGGCTATGGCCGTAGGCGGTTTCTCCAGCGGAAACCCAATTGCAAACGTCGGCGCTCAGCGTGAGATGATCCTCATGATGAGCTACGAGCTGCCCCTTGCCGTTGTTATTTCCACAATGGCCTGGGTGGCCTATAAACATGGCGTACCGGGACAACCCTTTAGCCTTGAGACTTTCATCGGGATGCCCATGTGGAACGTTGTAGGCAAGATGGGTATTCTCGGTCTTCTCTGCCTCTTTGCGGCGTTGCTCATGGTCGTTCCAGGTGAGACGGGAAAAGGATTTATGGATATTCCAGAGGCCAAAACGGAGATACTCGAAGGTATTATCATCGAGTATTCGGGAACAAACTTGGCCATGTTCAAGATCACCTTTGCTCTGAGAGCTTTGGCCATGTCTGCCATTATTGTGGCGCTATTTGTTCCTTTCTCTCTTGGCAAACTCTTGAATCTGAACGGAACCATGCTCTTTGTCGTGGATTTCCTCTGGTTCTGGGTAAAGGTCTTCGTCATGCAGGTCTTCGGCGTTACCTTTATACGAACAGCTTTTGGACGATTGAAGATCTGGCAGGCGTCTCAGTTCTACTGGATTAAAATTGCCGGACTTTCTTTGGCAGGCATGATTCTCATGTCTATAGATGTATTGCTTTAGGAAGGGGGAGGACGATGCTTAACCGAATGTCTTTGCAGCTTTTGCGTCAATGGGTTACTAAGGTCTTTACCAATCCCTTTCCTGTGCCATCTATGCCAGACTCTCTGACTGATGCCCTCAAAGCGGCAGAAGAGGGAAAAATACAACTTCATCCTCCAGTGGAGCCGAAGGGCTATTTCAGGGGCCGAATCGATTATGACAAAGAGCGTTGTATTGGCTGCAAACTTTGTGTACGAGTGTGCCCTGCGAATGCCATAACTTACCTTGAGGATGAAAAGAAGATACAGATTCATGTCGATCGTTGCTGTTTCTGTGCTCAGTGTACGGAAATCTGCCCTGTGAAGTGTCTTACTGAATCTGACGCATTCCTGCTCTCTTCTTACGATAGAAAGGCCCAGGTCGTTGTCGATTCTGGTACGAAGAAGAAAGAAGACGAAGTGGAAGAAACTCCTGTGAAATATGAGGTCGACGAGGAAAAGTGCATTGGCTGCACAAAGTGTGCTCGCAATTGCCCCGTCAACGCTATCTCTGGCGAGTTGAAGAAACCTCATGTTATCGACAAGGATAAATGTGTAGGCTGTGGCAAGTGTGCTGAACTCTGCCCGAAGCAGGCGATTCATCAGGCTGAGGCATCTTCTGCGCCGGTTACTCCGAAAGAGGAGAAAAAGGTAGAGGAGAAACCTACAGAGAAACCTGCTGAAAAAATCGCCGAGAAGCCTGCCGAAAAACAGGAAGCTGCCCCTCAGAAAGAAGCTGCCGAAAGCAAAAAGGGCAGCAAGAAAAACGGCGGCAAGAACGGCAACAAAAATGGTAACAAGAAAAAGAACGGTAACGGAAACAACAAGAAAAACGGCAAGAAAAAATAACGAGGCACAGTGAAAATAAAGCTGTGTAGTTGCGCAGCTCGTTGCCATAACAGAACAAATAAAAAGATGGGGTTTCTAGAAGAAACCCCATCTTTTTTATGCTCTTATTTTTAACGCCACGAAGTTGTTGTAGCTCTTACGCTTCTACAAGACCGTAGTGAGCCAGACGCTGACGCACTTCGTCGCGTCCGAGATATTCAGCTACCTCAAAGATCCCCGGGCTTACCTTCACGCCAGTCAGTGCCCAACGCAGAGGCATAGCCAGCTTCTTCATTTTCACGTCTTTTTCAGCAGCCCAATTGCGTGCTAATTCCTCCATAGGCTCGGCTTCCCATGGATCTATCTTCAAGAGTTCTCCGAAGAAAGAACGAAGCATATCCTTGTCTTCCTCGGGAACATCGCTACCGTCGTAGCGCGCCTTTACAGGCTCGAAAGAAACGAAGTAATCGGAATACTCAGCGAGTTCCTTCGCTGTACGACCTCGTCCGCCCATAAGCTCCAGGGCTCCAGCAAGAAATTCTCGCGTATGTTCCTCGACAGGAAGCTGAGCTTCCTTCCAGAAAGGCTCGACCATATCGAGGCGAACCATGGGATCAAGCTCTTTAAGATGTTCCTGGTTAATATAGTTGAGCTTGTCCATATCAAAGACGGCTGCACGTCTGTTAACCCGCTTCAAATCAAAACATTTCGTGGCTTCCTCGCGGGAGAAAACCTCGCGATCGTCTCCAATTGACCAACCTAAAATGGCCAGGAAGTTAAAGACGGAGTCGGGCATATATCCCATATCTCTATATTCGTAAACGCTTGTAGCACCATGACGTTTCGAAAGTTTCTTCTTGTCTTTGCCGAGAATCATGGGAAGGTGGGCAAACTGAGGGGGCTCCCATCCGAGAGCCTTGTAGAGAAGCAACTGCTTGGGAGTATTGGAAATATGATCCTCTCCCCGAATAACGTAATTAATGCCCATGGTGTAGTCGTCGATAACTACCGCATAGTTGTAAGCTGGCATACCGTCACTCTTGATCATAACGATATCTTTAAGGGTTTCGCTCTTGACCTCAATATGACCATATACGATATCATCAAAAGCAAGAGTGATTCCTTCAGGAACCTTGTAAATAATGGCAGGACCGTCCATATAGGCCTTTCCTTCTTCAAGAAGCTGTTCAGCATACTTGCGATAGATGTCAAGGCGTTCAGACTGACGATAGGGGCCTACAGGGCCACCAATATCCGGCCCCTCGTCCCAATCAAGACCTAGCCACGTCATTCCAGACATAATTGTCTCTTCGTATTCTTTCGTGGAACGTTCTCTGTCTGTGTCTTCAATTCGGAGAATAAACTTTCCGCCTGTATGTCTGGCCCAAAGCCAGTTAAACAACGCCGTATGTCCGCCTCCTATGTGCAAAGCACCTGTAGGACTTGGTGCAAAACGGACACGTACTTCTTTGTCCATTGAAAATGCCTCCTCGTATCAAATATCAGCCAACCTTGATATTATACATGCTCTCTAAATATTTCTCTCAAACTTCTTCCTAATAATATAATATAAATAATGTAAAGGGTGTAATCTCCCCTTTCGCAGAAGGAGGTTTCGAATGAAAACAGTCTACATATTGGGGCACGTCAATCCCGATACCGATTCTATCTGCTCGGCCATTGCTTACAGTCATTATAAAAGTGCCGTCTCTAAAAATAACCGCTATATTCCTGTCCGCCTTGGTGTGCCTAATAATGAAACCAAATTCGTTCTCGATTATTTCAAGGAACCCACGCCAATCATGCTCGAAAACATTTACACACAGCTTTCAGACATACCTTTCGATGAGCCAGTAAATGTAAAAATGAAAACTCCTCTCTCTGACGTGTGGAATCTTATGTCAAAGAGTAGTATAAAGACAGTTAATGTGGTGGATGAAAAAAACCTCTTTTTGGGACTTGTCACCTTAGGTGACATAGCGAAGGCAAGCCTTGAGATGGGCGATACCTTCTCAGATGTTCAAATTCCTTTAAAAAATATAGTAAAGACGTTGAATGGAGAATTACTTTTTGCTTGCAACATGAGTTTCAATGGCAGGGTTGTTGTAGCCGGAATGGAGTCTGAAACGCTCAAAAGGCATCTTGACAGAAAGACTCTCGTCATTGTCGGTGACAGAAAAGAAATTCAAATCCAGGCTCTGCAAAGCAAAATTCACACCCTTGTCATTGCCGATGGAGCTGCTGTTTCAGACGAAATTTCATTGCTGGCCCGAGAGAAAAAAGTCAATCTCATAACGGTTCCCTACGATCTCTATTCGACAGTAAAACGCATTGCGCGAAGCGTTCCGGTGGAGTATATTGCCAGAACTGACAAGGTGGTTACCTTTGCGCTCCATGAGGAACTCGACGATATAAAAGATTCGTTGCTGAAACATAAATATCGCCATTTCCCCATACTGCATAACAAAGTTCCTGTGGGAATGCTCTCCCGTCGCCATCTTCTTACGGCCACGGGTAAAAATGTCATTTTGGTGGATCATAACGAAAAAACACAATCCATAGAAGGGCTCGAACAGGCGCAGATACTTGAAATAATAGATCATCACCGTATCGGCAGCATTGAAACCTTTCAGCCCATTGTCTTCATCAATCGTCCTGTAGGGTGTACGGCTACCATTATATATAGCCTTTATAAAGACTCTGGTGTCGAGCTTCCTTCATCTATTGCCGGACTCATGTGCGCTGCCATTCTCTCAGACACACTCGTGTTCAAATCTCCCACATGCAGTAGTGAAGACATGGAGGCAGCGGAGGAATTGGCAGATCTGGCTAACATAGACATAGACTCATTTTCCCGCTCCATGTTCGAAGCTGGAACCTCTCTGCGCGGAAAGACGGCGGAAGAGATATTCTTCACCGACTATAAGAGTTTCAACGTGGCGGACTTTAAAATAGGCGTTAGCCAGGTTTTCTTTTACAATACACAGCGGGACTTCGATAAAAAAAGCCTTCTTGATTTTATGCAGGAATATAAAACGCGTGGTGGCTATGATATGCTTTTACTTATGTTAACGGATATTATTAATGAGGGATCCGAGTTTCTCTTTGTAGGAAACCGCGAAGAACTCATCTCCCGAGCTTTTGATATAGAAATACATGGAGAAAGCTTCTATCTCCCCCATGTGATTTCGAGGAAAAAGCAAGTGATACCCCAGTTGATAGAGTCAATTAAAAGGAGTTGAATACCCTGAAAAATAAAACGATTTTACTTGTTGATGGGCACGCTCTGGCTTTCAGAGCCTTTTACGCCCTTCCAGAACTTACGGCACCAGACGGAACGCCTACAAACGCCATTTTGGGCTTTGTCAATATGATGTTCAAAACCATTGATGAATGCCATCCCGACATGACAGCGGTTATCTTTGACGCTCCTGGCAAAACCTTTCGACACGATGTCTATCCGGAATACAAAATGGGACGTCGCCCTACGCCTGAAGAGTATAAGATACAGGTTCCCATTCTGCTGGAATTACTCCGAGCTATGGGTATAAAAGTTGTTGTCAAAGATGGGGTGGAGGCTGATGACGTTATTGCTTCCGCTGCCTGTGGCGCTACGCGCCTGGGCGTTAATGTCGTTGCACTGACATCGGATAAAGACATACTCCAGGTGCTTCAGCCTGGCGTTCGCGTCATCCGGCCTAAAAAAGGAATTACCATCTTCACCGAATATAACGAAATAACCTTTGAAGAGGAGTGGGGGTTCGCGCCGACGGCAATGCCCGACTATCTGGCACTGCTTGGAGACAGTGTCGATAACATTCCAGGGGTTCCCGGAGTGGGAGAAAAAACGGCTAAAAAGCTTCTCTCTCAATATAAATCCCTTGAAGATATTTACGATCATATAGAAGAGCTCAAACCAGGCTTGCAGAAGAAATTCTCTACGTCGAAAGAGTTGGCCTTCAAAAGCCGCGAACTCATACGCCTCAAATGCGATTTGCCTTTGACAGTTGAAGAGTTTGTTCAGACCGATGTAGATTTCGAAACCTTTGAAAACATGTGCCGTCAGTTGGGCCTGAACAAAATATTGGAGCGAGTAAGGAATTCAACGCACCACGAATCAGAAGAGCAGCCGCAACTTGAAATAGGAGAGGCTGTGGAAGGCGATCTCGAAAAGGTTCTTCAGGAAAAAGAACTCGCTCTCTACTGTGTGGCAGAAGGATCCTATCCCGTGGATCTTAACAGGGCTCTCATTGTCTTGCGGGCCCAGAATGGACACTTCTGGCGAGGAGTAGTCGAGGCTCAGCATATTCCTGATTCCCTCTCGAAATGGTTGAAAACAGGCAATGTCATTACCTCAGACTATAAAACGACACAGGCATTCTTCAAAGAAGAGGCCCCATCACACGAC
This sequence comes from Aminobacterium thunnarium, assembly GCF_055390565.1. Lineage (NCBI taxonomy): Bacteria > Thermotogati > Synergistota > Synergistia > Synergistales > Aminobacteriaceae > Aminobacterium > Aminobacterium thunnarium. The sequence goes on along the minus strand of NZ_AP042412.1, from coordinate 1,290,421 downwards.
CATGTCTGGGACGCCCAGGTTGCTCACTACCTTCTTCATCCTGACGCCAAAAGCCACGGACCTGAGCAGTGGGCGTCAGAGGCTGTTTCTGACCCAGTTGACGTTGCGGGGCAGCTCTGGAGGGTTCAAAATGAGCTGGGAAACGCTATTTCTCACTACAGTGGCCTGGAAGACCTTATGCGTCAGGTTGAGCTGCCTATCGTCCCCGTATTGTGGAAAATGGAGACGTGGGGCATTGGCCTTGAGGAAAAAACCTTTGAAGGTCTGGATACAGATTTAGAAGAACGAATTGCAGACATTGAAAATACCATCGCTGAAAAGGGCGGAGAGCGTATCAATCTCAACTCGCCCAAACAGGTAGCGTGGCTTCTCTTCGAGAAATTGCAGATGCCGCCTATCAAAGAGACAAAAACAGGCTATTCCACAGATGTTACGGTTCTTGAAGAGCTTGTAAAGATGGATCTTCCCGAGAAAATCGTGCCAGAACTTATTCTGGAACATCGCGAACTCTCTAAAATGCGCTCAGGTTTTGTCCATCCCCTCATGAGTGCCGTAAATGAAAAGACAGGATTGATTCACGGCACCTTTGAATCCACATCGACGGGAACAGGGCGGCTGAGCAGCAGAGACCCCAACCTTCAGAACCTCCCTGCTTTTGGGCAATGGTCAACTCGACTCAAGGAAGGCCTGGTTCCTCGGCATGAAGGGAATGTCTATGTTGCAGCAGACTATTCACAGGTTGAACTACGCGTATTGGCCCATCTTTGCGATGAGAAGCGATTGAAAGCGGCCTTTGAGGATCATCGGGATGTTCATACAGAAACGGCATCGTGGGTCTTTAACGTCGAGCCGGAACTTGTTACTCCCGAACTTCGCCGTTTTGCCAAAGTTATAAATTTTGGTATTCTTTACGGTATGAGTTCCTACGGTTTGGCGGCTCGTTTGGGAATAGGGCAGCAGGAGGCGGGAGATATTATCAATAAATACTTCAAGGCCCTTCCTAAAGTAAAAGACTACGTTGAAGAAAGCTATAAAGAAGCCAGACAACGTGGATATGCCATGACCAGTTTCGGCAGAATACGTCCACTCAACGAAGTCTCTGTCAATCCGAGAGACCGGGGAGCCTTGAAGCGCATAGCCGTAAACACTCCCATACAGGGAACAGCGGCTGATATTGCCCGAATGGCTATGATCAAGTTTTTCCATCATTTCGAGGGACGCAAAAACGTTCATCTCGTATTGCAGATTCATGACTCTCTTGTGTGCGAATGCGCTGCAGAGGAACGTGAAGGCATAGAAAAAGAGCTTGCAAATGTAATGGAATCTGCAGCTAAACTTTCTGTGCCATTGAAGGTAGAGACCAAGTGGGGAAAATCCCTCGCTAATGTCTAGGTTTTTACGTAGCCTACGGGCTTGATTTTATGATAGAATACGCCGTTAGCATTTAGCATCGGTATATGTCAAGGGAGGCAGATTCGCTTTGATAATGCGTTCATTACGAGAAAATATGCGTTGGATCCTGATGGGTTTTGTGGTTGTTTTTGTGCTGTCGATTTTTGGAATGTACGGTTTCGGCGGTCGTCGTGAGTCTTCGAAAGAAGAAGGAATACGCGACTATGCGGTGGCAGAGATTAGCGGTAAAAAAGTAATGCGTTCCGCACTAGAAGCAAACGTGCGGGATTATGTAGAAAGAAATAATATAAAAGAAATTTCGTCTAACGATCTTATGGCTATTCGTCAGGCTGTTGTAGACAACATGGCCATTCAGACAGAACTTGCCAAAGCTGTGGAGAAGAGCGGCGTAAAAGCTTCCGATCAGGAAGTTGAAGACGTTGTTAAGCAGATAAGCACGCAGTTTCCCACAAAAGAGGCGTTCCAGAAACATCTTGATGATAATGGCATAAAACTTGATGCCTTGAAGGCCAGTATTCAGACGCAGCTTTCTCAGCAGAAACTTATTGAGCAGTCTGCTGGTTCCATAGTTGTAACTCCTGAAGAGGTTAAAGATTTTTATGACAAGGGCAAAACCGTTTTCTTTACACGTCCTGCAGGCAAAAAAGTTGTCTTTGCCCGTTTCGCCAACAAAGAATCGGCTGAAAAGGTGTACGAAGGACTGAAGAGCGACAGCAGCAAGTGGGATGCTCTTCTTAAAGACGTAGCCTCAGAAGATGTTAAAGAGAGCGTTCCTTATGATGCTCCTATCTTCCTCGCCGAATCAAATCTGAGAGATAAAATGGAGGGGATTAAAGACCTCCCTGTCGGTGGAGTAGCTGCTCCAATAGAGATAACCAGCAACGACGTTATGGTCGTTCTCAACAAAGAGAGCATGGAAAAGAGCACCCTTTCCTTCGACGAAGTGAGCAAAGATATTAAAGCCTTGCTTACGAATCAGAAAAAAGAAGAAGGACAGATGAAATATATCAACAGCCTTAAAGAAGGGGCTACCATCAAAATACTTGATCCGTCTATATTCCCACAACCAGTAGAGGAAAAGGCGGCTGAAGAAGTAACAAAGCCTGCTTCTGGCGATGAAAATGCAAGCAAAACCGAGTCTCAGACCGAAACAGAGGCAGATAAAAAGAACTAAGGCGAAAAGCTGAAATAAATGAGGTTTAAAAAGCTTGACAGAACCTGGTTCCCTTAATAGAATAGACCCCGCAGTCTTGGAGAGATGGCCGAGTGGTCGAAGGCGCTCGCCTGCTAAGTGAGTGGGGCTTTACCGCCCCCGAGGGTTCGAATCCCTCTCTCTCCGCCATTAGATAATGTAGAGCCCAGATAATTTATCTGGGCTCTTTTTTTATGCTTTGATGTACTTGCTATAAGTAAAACGACTTGGGAGTGACTCTAATGCCGTTTACTATTTATTCCTTTCTGTCTCAATAAATCCCCAAATATCCCCCAAAATATTGCTCTCTTTTATCGAAACAAAGAGTTACAAGTTCGTTCTTACATTTAAAGAAGAAACGAATTATTGATGAAGTCATATAGATTTTTATATTAATGATAAACATTTCAAATGTGTATAACATAAAGAAAAAATAATGGTAAAATTTAATAAAAATATTGTTTAAATTTTTAGGCAAGGAGGAGCTATGATTAATAAAATCTTGATGAAAGAAGTAGCAAGCTATAGAGAGGATACAGTAATTGAAACAGATAAAAAGATAAATCTTATTTATGGATTAAATGGTTCTGGTAAAAGCACTATATCTGATTTTTTATATAATCGGGAAGACTCACGATTCGAAAATTGTCTAATAGAAGGTCTTAATGATGAAAAAATATGCGTTTATAATCGTCAGTTTATAGAAGATACCTTTTACGAAGATGATTTGCAAGGCATTTTTACCCTATCTAAAGAGAATAAAGAGGCTTTGGAAAAAATAAAAAAATTAGATGAAAATATAAAAAAACTTAGGTTAGATAAAGAAGATAAAGAAAAATCAAGAGACGAACATACGAAGAAACTAACGGAAATAAAGAATGACACTAAAGATGAAACGTGGAAAATTAAAGAGGACTATACAGGTGGAGATCGTGTTTTAGATTATTGTTTTAAAGGAGTAAAAAGTAATAAAGACAACTTATTGACTCGCTTATTAGAGACTTCTAAACCGGAACGGAGGCCGGAAAAAACTATTAAAGAACTAGAAAAAGAAGTTAAACCCTTTAAAGATAATGTGGCACAGGAATATGACTTATTGCCAAAAACAAACTTCTCAAATGGAATCATTGAGAAAGATTCGATTTTTCAAAAAAAAATTGTTGGTAATGAAGATAGTGCTATTGCTGGATTAATTAAGAAACTGAATAATTCAGATTGGGTAAAACAAGGGATAGAGTATATTCCACAAGAATTTTCAAATGAAGCTGAGATTTGTCCTTTTTGTCAACAAAAAACTATTACGCGGGCATTGGCTAATGAAATACGAAGTTATTTTAATGAAGAGTATGAGAAAAATATTGATTTTTTGAAACACTTATTAAGTGACTATGAAAGGGGCATTGATTCTTTGCCCAATAAAGACATATATGAAAAAAATGGTTTTCTAGCTGAAGAAGATGGCAACCTTAACAAATTACTCAATTTATATAACAGCTTAAAAAACTGTCTTGATAATAACAAAAATAAAATTCAAGAAAAGTTGCAATCACCTAGTCAGGTTATAGAACTCATAGATTCTCGAAAACATCTTGATTCTTTTAATCAGTTTGTAAAAGAGATTAATGTAAAAATCAATAAGCATAATCTAAAGGTAGTTGATAGGGATGTTTATCTAGATAATGTGAAAAAACAGTTTTGGGAAATAATGCGATGGGATTACGATTTTTTATTATCAAAGTATCAACAAAAATCTGAGTATATAAACAGAAAAATAGAAGATTTAGATAATAACATAAAAAGCATAGATCAAGAAATAAAAGGAAAGGAAAACGAGCGCGAGGAAGAACGTAAGAAAACGCGCAATATTGAAGAAGCCATTGCTCATATTAATCAAAATCTTCTTGAACTCGGAATAGACGGTTTTAAAATTGAAAAATGTGACAAAACTAAATATAGATTGGTGAGAAATGCTGGAGAGTCAGAGGACATTTTTCGCTCCCTTAGTGAGGGTGAAAAAATGATCATAAGTTTCCTTTATTTTAAAGAGTTCTGCGAGGGCAATGAGAGAGATTCTAGCAGTACTGATAAAAAGATTATTGTTATTGATGATCCTATTTCAAGTTTATCACATATTTATGTGTTTAGTGTTGGGAGGATGATATATAAATATTTCTTTAAAAATAACAAATATGAGCAATTTTTCGTTTTAACACATAGCCTTTATTTTTTTTATGAACTAGCTGATAGAAAAAAAGAGAGAAGAAGGAAAAATCAAAAGTTGTTTAGAATAACAAAAGATTCTAAAGGAAGTCAAGTTGAAGATATGAAATATGAGGAAATTCAAAATGACTATCAATCCTATTGGTCTGTTATAAAAGACGCGAAACAACCGCCCGCGTTAATCGCGAATTGCATGCGTAATATTATAGAGTATTTTTTTAACTTTACGGAAAACATCGCATTAAATGATCTTTTTCAAAAAAAACCTTTGGATGGGATAAAATATCAAGCATTTAGTCGTTTCATTAACAGAGAATCACATTCTGAAGGACAAAATATTTTCGACTTGAAGGAATTTGATTACAATGATTTTAAAGAAGCTTTTAGATTAGTATTTGAGCAAAACGGTTATAAAAATCATTACGATAAAATGATGAAATAATGCTATTTCTAATAAAGATTAGGCATACGCATCTGTATAAGGGGTTTAGTATTTATTTTAGTGACATATAGGGACCGTTTTTTACCTAGGAAAAAGCAGTGAGCTAGATCAAGTTTATATAAATGCAGTAACTTGTTTTATTAACATAGCGATGACTATATATTCCCTAATGGAGATGTAAATAATAGTTACAGTAAAATGTAATAAAATAGTCATAGGAAAGAACAAAAAATATAAAAGAGACCTTTTAAAGGTTGCATGAATGCCCGTTCCGTGGTAATATTTCCTGCGTTCGAGATAAACGTGCCAGTAGCTCAGATGGATAGAGCGTCGGTCTACGGAACCGAAGGTCACGGGTTCGACTCCTGTCTGGCACGCCATTTGTGTATTACCGCTCTTCATGCGAAGAGCGGTTTTTTTGTTCCTTAAAACAGCCACATTAATTCTACAAACACACGTTTGACAGCCTTCTTCTCATCCCTCTATAATGTTTGCGTTCATTAAATTTCCACCTTCACGACGTTCATTCCGTACTTTTCTAGCGTCTGTACGCATGTTGATTCACCAACTTGACTATGCCATGGAGGCGATGGAATGAGTAACTATTATGCAGAAAAGCTCAATTCTATGAAATTGTTCCAAGTTTACGATACCAAGATCGACAGGGTAAAACAGTATTTTCGAGAAGAGTTGAACTTTGTTCGCCGTGATTTACATGGTTATGAACGAGTTCTGGAATTAGGGTGCGGTTACGGAAGAATCATGAAAGAGCTTGCTCCGAATGTAGGAACCCTCGTCGGTATCGACATTTCCCCAGATTCCGTCAGATTAGGAGAAGAGTACCTGAAAGATTGCCTCAATTGCGAAATAAAGGTGATGGATGCTCACAATCTTCAGTTCGACGAGCCTTTCGATATTGTCCTTTGCCTCCAGAATGGCATTTCCGCCTTAAAGGGAAAGGAAAAAAATCTTATAGATCAGAGTCTTAAAGTTCTCGTCCCAGGAGGAAAGGCGTATTTTAGCACATACAGTGCGAAGTTCTGGAATCATAGGGTGGCTTGGTTCCAAGAGCAGGCCGATAAGGGATTGCTTGGTGAGCTTGATATGGAAAAGACGAAAAACGGCCATATTGAATGTAAAGATGGATTCGTAGCCAACACATATACGTTCGAAGGTTTTCAGCGTTTTGCCGAAGAGAGCGGTTGCAGATACAAAATTGAAGAAGTCGATGAATCTAGCCTTTTCCTCGTGCTTCAAAAGTAGAAGGGTTTTATAATAGCCACTAAAGGTGGTGGTTATATGTCTTTAACTACAGGAGACGCACTTATAATTGTTGATGTGCAAAATGATTTTTGTGAAGGAGGAGCATTGGCCGTTTCTGGTGGCGACGATGTTGTTCCTGTTATAAATGCCCTCTCTCGTTACTGCGAAAATCGGCATATTCCTGTGTACTTTTCCAGAGATTGGCACCCGTCAGATCATGTGAGTTTTAAGGCGCAGGGTGGCCTGTGGCCTCCCCATTGCGTTCAGAACGAGAGGGGAGCAGCCTTCCATCCTGATTTATATATTCCTGAAAGAGCGGTCATTGTAAGTAAAGGAACCGCACCAGATAAAGATGCCTATTCAGCCTTTGAAGGAACCGATCTGCTTCATAAGCTTCGAGAGCAGTCTATATTGAGAGTATTTATATGTGGCCTGGCTACAGACTATTGTGTAAAGAGTACGGCTCTTGACGCTTTGAACGAAGGTTTTGAGGTCTTTGTTATTACAGATGGCATGAGAGGCGTTAACGTACAGCCAGATGACAGTCGACATGCCCTTGAAGAGCTTGAAAATAAGGGAGCTTTTCTCACTACAAGTTACGAAGTAGTGGAGTCATAAAATCGCAAGATAGCAGAAAAGACCTCGCTATGGAGGTCTTTTCTGCTTGTTTCTATGTTGCTGGTTTTAAGGGAAAGATGGCTTTGAGCGCCACTCTTGGGGACAGATTTTATTCCCGAATTTATTAAAAGCCTAATAGTCGTCCGACCTGATAAACGAGAACAGATGCGCCATAGGCGATGAGAGTAGTGTACCCGACCATGAAAAAGGTCCATTTCCAACTATTAGTTTCCCTTTTGAAAGCGGCAACAGCTGCTACACATGGTACGTAAAGCAATGTCATTACAAGAAAAGCATAGGCACTTAGTGGAGTGAAAAGAGTAGGCAAAACAGCAGCTAATCCTTCTTCGCCGCCAGCTAAGAGAGTGCCCAGTGTTCCTACAACAATTTCTTTTGCTAAAAATCCAAAGAAGAGCGCTACGCCAGCTTGCCAGAAACCAAAGCCTGCAGGAGCCAGAATTGGAGCAATGACGTCTCCTATTTGGCCAATGATGCTTTCATGAGATCCGTATTCCACTCCAAAGGGTAGACTTCCAAGCAGCCAGACAAGAACAACGGCTCCGAAGATAATGGTTCCTGCCTTTTTTAAGAAGAGACCGGCCCGTTCCCATGCGCTTATTGCAACAGCTCTAACTTGGGGCAGGTGATAGGGCGGCAATTCCATAACAAATTGAGAAGATTCACCTTTAAAGAGGGTGCTTCCCAGTATCTTCGCAGAAATGATTGCAATAACGATTCCCAACACGTAGAGCGAAAATACGACTGTTCCTGCGTGGGAACCAAAGAATGCCCCTGCTATAAGTAAGTAGACAGGAAGTCGGGCAGAGCAGCTCATAAAGGGTAATACTAAAAGAGTAATCATGCGGTCTCGAGGACGTTCCAGAACTCGGGTTGCCATAATGGAGGGGACATTACAGCCAAAACCCATTAACATCGGTATAAAACTCTTTCCGTGTAACCCTATAGCTCTCATGATTCTGTCCATAACGAAAGCTCCACGAGCCATATAGCCAGAATCTTCGAGAATAGCGATAAAGGCAAAGAGGATCAGGATGTGAGGAAAAAACACGACGACTGACCCTACGCCTCCAATAACGCCGTCTGCCACGAAACTTCCTGCAAGAGATGGTAATCCGGCATTTTGCATAAGGAAAGTTACCTTTTCTCCAAACATGGCAATAGCTCCGCCAAGATAATCTGCAATGGGATCGCCAATAGCATAGGTAAAGCGGAACATAAACCAAGTTATAAGAAGAAATATCGGCAGTCCCCATATTTTGTGAGTTACTATTCGATCTATTTTGTCCGAGAGAGTGAGCTCATTTTTAAGGGAAATGTCTCGCTCTACTATTTTCTGAGTGAGTGTGGAAATAAAGTTCCAGCGTCGTTCTATCACTGCTGTTAAAAGATCGTAGCCAAGCTCCTGTTCAAGTCGTTCGTTTTCTTCATCGAGAAGAGTTCGAATATGTTCGGCCTCACCGCATTTCTCAAGTACAGAAAGAATAACAGCATCTCCTTCAGCTAGTCGAAGGGCGGCCAGTTGCCGGCTCATTCCCATCTCTCTCAACGCTACAGAGCTTATTGCCTTCGCTAGTTTTTCAAGTGATTGGTTAACAGTTTTTCCGTAGGGTATCATCAAGGGGACTTCAGGTTCCTTGGCGTCAACACGTTTCTTTACAGTCTTTATCAGGTCGTTAATTCCCTTTTTCTCTCTCGCCACAGTTGAAACTACAGGTACGCCGAGAGCTTCTTCAAGTTTCTTATGATCGATGCGAATACCTTTGTTTATTGCGATATCCGACATATTTAAGGCCACGACGAGAGATTGCCCGGCTTCGAGCATCTGCAAAACAAGATATAAGCTTCTTTCCAGATTTGAAGCGTCAACAACGGTGATAGTCAGCTTGGGTTTTGCCGTCATAAGGAATTCAGAGGCTACCTGTTCATCGATGGAAGCGGCTCCCAGACTGTAAATGCCAGGCAGGTCGACGAGTGTGAAATCCATCCCATCGTAGCTGAAGAACCCTTCCTTGCGTTCTACAGTGACTCCTGGCCAATTCCCTACATGCTGCTTTGATCCAGTTATTAAGTTAAAAAGACTTGTTTTCCCCGTATTGGGATTCCCCGCAAGTGCAAGCGTCGTGTTTCCCATCGTCTAATGGCACCCCCAGCAAGATCCACAATTCCCGCCACATTCACCGCAACCGGCTTTTTTCACTAAAATTGTTTCAGCTTCGTAAACACGCAGACTCAGCTCATAGCCTCGAAATGAAATGGATATAGGATCGTTCAGAGGCGCTTTTCTTCGAATCATCAAGGGGGTTCCCGGAACTAACCCCATTTCGAGCACCTTCCGTTTCAGTTCGGCACTTCCTTCCACCTTAGAAACAACAGCAAGACTGCCAGCTGGCAATTCACTTAAGGGAAGTATTTCTGGTTTACTCAAATTTCCCACCTCTTTGTTTGATTAATAAAACTTAAAAAGGAGCAAAAAAAAGGAGCATTGCTCCTAGCTTAGAAATAAATACCTAATGCCTGTTGCCCTTTACTTACACTTCTCTGACGAAAATGCGGTTTCCAACACCTTGTCCAAGGGCGAGACGAGTTTCTCCCACCTTCAATAAGAAGGGACCGCCTCCCGTACGGAGAACCGTAAATGTAGCGCCAGGCAGTAATCCCAATTCGGCCATTCTTTTTCTGAAAGACATTCCACCTGCCATGTTTTCAATACGCACCACCGCGCCTTCATGAACGAAATTAAGTGGCATCATCTCATTCATCCTCCTTCTTGCGTCGTACCCACACGGTAGCAGCTTCGCTGCGACGTAGAGCAATATTCATGCCTCGCGTTTCAAACTCTATAGGGTCTCCCAGGGGAGAAGACTTTACCATTTCTATTTCTGATCCAGGAACTAGCCCCATTTCAAGCAATCGCTTACGGAGAGATCCTTCAGATGTAACTCTGTTGATAATACCCTTCATGCCGGGCTTGAGCGTGACAAGGGGACACGGAAGACGGGAAGGGTCATCCATTTCACTTTGCAGCTCTTTGAGCCATGTAGCACCTTCACGCTGCGCCCGGCAGAAGAAATCTGTTAAGGCCAGCAAACGGCCGTCGGTTTCGTCGTCCATTTCATGTTCCATAATGCATGCCAGATCCCATGCTTTATCTTTTCCAAAACCGAGCAGCTCGGTAAATAGAAAATAGAGATGGGTATGACGCCTATACACGCTTAAAGCACGCTCTCTTCCTGTTTCAGTAAGAGCTACGGCGCCATAAGGCTCATGGTCGAGCATGTCTGCTTCGACAAGCTTTTTCACAGCAGAAACAACAGTGCCTTTCGTTACCTTCAATCGTTCGGCAAGCTCTGTCACTGTGGCTTCATGCCCATGAATTTCAAGAGAAAAAATTACTTCAAGATAATCTTCTATTCGAGCGGAGACTATTTTGATCGCCCTCCCTGTTATTTCTAAAAAAGTTTATTCCATCAAACATTATTTGTCAAGGGAATCTTATTACTTTAGTAGTGTATCAGAAAAAGCGTCCTTTTTAGAAAATATCAACATAAAATTGTGATATTGACAATAATGTTGAATTCGGATACAGTGTCTTGTGAACGTGATAGATATAACTATCTGTCGAACCAATCGAAAGGGAGTGAACGTAGTGGTTAAGGTATTACTCGTATTAATCGCACTTGTGAATGGTCTTTATGCTTTTCGATTTGCTTCAGACTTTTTGAAGCATAGAAAAGAAGCATGGGCAGAGCCTGGAAACAATCTCTTTCTAGCTGTCTGGGGGGCAGTGGTGTTCTTTCTTTCTACTTTTGGCATTTCCGATTTTGCTCTTTCGACAATTTTGTATCGTGCAAAAAAATTCGTTAGTGATACGAAGTTGCCGGGAACCCTTAATACTCAGTGCGCTATACCTGTAGCTGTTATGGCTCTTGCATATATTTCGACAATTCGCGTTGACACAATAACTCTCGTATCGTGTATTGTCGCTCAAATGATTGGCGCCTATGTGGGGCCACGATTTGTTGTCAAACTTCCCGCCGGCACAATCAGAAAGTTTATGGGAGCTGGTCTTGTTGTAGCAGCTATGTTTATTCTTGCCGGTAAATTTAATCTTGTTCCTTCTGGTGGCGATGCCGTTGGACTTACTGGTTCCAAGTTGATAATCGCCGTTGTCCTTCTCTTCATTTACGGGGCTTTAAATAATGTAGGTATTGGTTCTTATGCTCCTACAATGGCTACTATTTACGCACTTGGAGTCAATCCTGCAGTAGCTTTCCCCATTATGATGGGAGCATGCACATTCTCAGTTCCTATGGGTGCTATGGAGTTTGTTCGCCTTGGACAGTACGGACGTAAAATTACGTTTTTCTCCAGCGTTTTCGGAATCATAGGAGTCTTGGCAGCAGTCTTTATTGTAAAAAGTCTCAATCTTTCCATGATCCAGTGGGTTGTTGCAGCAGTAGTTCTTTATTCTGGCGGAAGTATGTTGTACGAAGAATTATTTAAAGCTAAGAAACTGTGTGAAAGCGAAGCATAGGGGAGGGGTTTCGTATGTTATTGATTTCTCGCGAGGATATTTTAAAAGTATTTACAATGCGTGATGCCATCGAGGCAGATAAACAGGCTTTCGTAACTCACTATAAAGGCATGAGTGATGTGCCTCTGCGAACAAATTTTTCGTTGAAAGATGGTCAGAGTCTTTTCATGTCTGCTTATGCTAAGGATATTAATGCCTGTGGGGTTAAGATTGTCTCTGTCTATCCTGAAAATAGTAAAAAAGGTTTACCGGCAGTTCCTGCAACTATGGTATTGCTTGATGGAGAGACAGGTCTTGTTTCAGCTATTATTGAAGGAACCACTCTTACCCAGATGAGAACAGGCGCTATTGCCGGTGCTGCTACAGAACTCCTTTCGAGAGAAGATTCTACTGTAGGTGCCTTGTTTGGAACAGGCGGACAGGCCGCTTCTCAATTGGAAGCTCTGTTAACAGTTCGTCCTTTAAAAGAAGTGAGGGTATTCGATATTGATATAGACCGCTCGCAGGCTTTTGTTGATGCTCAGAAGGCTTTATCCGAAAAATTCAATGCGAAGATCAGAGTTGCTAAATCTCCCGACGAAGCTGTTGAAGATGCTGATGTTATTACAGCTGTTACAACATCTAGACGCCCTGTTTTTGACGGTAAAAAGATAAAGCAAGGTGCCCATGTCAACGGTGTAGGTGCATATACGCCAGAAATGCAAGAACTTGATTCTGCTCTTATCGAGAGAGCCGATAAAATTTTTGTTGATAATAAAGAGGCTGTTTTGGCAGAAGCTGGAGATTTTATCATCCCAACGAGGGAAGGTAAATTTTCAGAAGACAGAATTCACGGAGAACTTGGTGCCCTTATAGAAAATGACGTGAAAGGGCGAGAAAGCAATAGCGAAATCACGCTCTTTAAGACTGTTGGTTTTGCAACACTTGATGTTGTAGCTGCCTATACAATTTATCAAAGAGCAAAAGAAGCCGGAGTTGGTCAAGAAATACGTCTGTAAAAAAGAAGCAGACTATGATAAGAAACGTATCGTGATAAAATGAAAGAGCGGAGAAATCCGCTCTTTTTTTGTTTAGTAGAGAGGATCGGTGTGTAATGAATAAAAAATGTCATCCCCTTTTAGTTCCATTCATTCCGCTAGTAAAAATGTTAGAACAGACTTTAGGTTCTGACTATGAAGTGGTTCTCCATGATGTATCAGAGGGTGAACACAAAATAATTGCCATAGCCCACGGGGAACTGACAGGACGAACAGTGGATTCTCCTCTTACTGACTTTGGTGAGTATCTGCTTGAAAGCAGCGACTATAATAACGTTGATTTTATTTCGAATTACCCCTCTCATGCCCCTGATGGATGTGCTATGCGTTCGAGTGTAAGTATTATTCGGGATGATAACGCTAAAATAATAGGCTTTTTATGCATAAACTACGATATGACGCGGGCAAGAATGCTCAAAAGCCTTTTTGAAGAACTCACGTGTACAACGGCCTTGTCGTCGCCAAGCATTCAGTCTGAAACCTTTGTGCCTTCTTCTGAGTCTCTGCTTAAAGAAATGTTAGAAGAAACTCGGGCTCAACGTGGAGGAAGACCGTTACGATATACGACGAAGCAGGAAAAACTTGAAATTTTACAGTCTCTCGAAGAAAAAGGATTCTTTAGTCTTAAGGGTGCTGTGGAAACGCTCTGCAAAGAACTTGGGAAGAGCCGTTTTACCGTTTATGGCTATCTACGGGAGATTCGCAATAACAAATAAAAGCGGGACGTTTCACCTCGTTTCGCTCTCAGTACATTTACACTACAATTGGTTTTTTAAAGACTAAGGAGGAAGTTTCTTGAAAGGTCGAACACTACAAGAGGCATGGGAACAGTGTCAAAATACGTGTCCTACCTGTGCTCATCTCTATAAACATATAGAAAATCAATATCATAGAGTTTTAGAGAATCTATTTGAACCCTTTGCTCTTTATCAGATTGTTTATGACGATGAGGGGATTCCTATAGATGCTAAATTCTTGCATGTTAATCCAGTATATGAAGAGTATTTTCGTTTCCCGAGAGAATATCTTATTGGCAAAACGTTTAAAGAGATATGGAGCGCCTCTGGAGATTGGCTAAAAAACATTCTTGATGCAGCTGTATCGAAGGAAACATGTTGCTGTGAGGGATTCAGCGAGGAGTGCTCCAGCCATATGAGGGGTATTGCCTTTCCCGTTTTGCCCGATAAGGTGGCCGTTCTTTTTTGGGATCTCTCTGATCTGAAAAAGTCGGAAAAAGCTCTTGCTTTTAGTAAAGATCGACTTCATCAATATCGTGAAGAACTAAGACAGCTTGTAATACAGCTTTCTCTTTCAGAGGCGTTAACCAGAAGAAAAATAGCTTCTGAAATTCACGATAAAATGGGCTATTCCTTTGTAAATCTCATTCAGCATTTTGAGAAGATGAAGCCGTTGCTTTCTTCAAAAGAAGCAGAAGATGAGTTGAATGCAGCCACTGTCCTTGTTGAAAATGTTCTTCACGAAATGAGAAATCTTACCTTCCAGATAAGCTCGCCAGTACTTTATGAAGTAGGATTAGGAGCAGCTTTGAAAGCATTAGGAGAGTCTATTTTTGAAAATCACAATATCCACTTTTCCTACGATGGAAAGCTTTCTGATCAGGGTATCGATGATAATGTATGTGTTCTTCTTTACCAGATGGTTAAAGAACTTTTCGTCAATGTTATAAAGCATGCAAAGGCTCAGAATGTAAGTGTATTACTTCGTAGAGGACGCGAAATGGTGCGTGTGATCGTAGAAGATGACGGCATTGGGTTTTCTCACCCATTTAGCAAGCATAGAAACGACCCCCATCATTTTGGTCTTTTCAGCATTCGAGAGAGGTTGAAATATATTGGTGGGAGCATAGAAATTTATTCGGAACCAGATAAAGGGAGCACCATATATATGACAGCCCCTATTTCTCTTCCCGAAAACACACAGTCGATGTGGGACGTATAAAATGATAAATGTTTTTCTTGTCGATGATCATAAAATTTTTCTTGATGGCCTCCAGGTTCTTATTTCCAATGAACCGGATATGCACGTTTTAGGAGTGGCTTATTCAGGGCCGCAAGCTCTTGAAATGTTAAAAAATATGGAGGCGCCGGATGTTATTGTTCTCGATATTGCCATGCCTGGTATGAAAGGTGTGGATTTAGCTCGAATTATCCTAAAAGAACGTCCGGCTACAAAAGTAATGGCTCTTTCAATGTATGCCAATAATTACATTATTTCTGAAATGATTAGTGTAGGGGTAAAGGGATATGTTTTAAAAGATTGCACTTCAAAAGATCTTCTTTTGGCTATTCGTGCAATTTCTTCTGGTGGAATGTTTTTCTGCGAGGAAGTCAGTAAGATAATTTCTAAGGATTACACACAGATTATGCAGCAGGGGCCTACTTCTTCAGAGGTAACTTTGACAGAGAGAGAGTTAGATGTTTTAAAGTTGCTTGTTGATGGAAAGAGTGTGAACGAAATCAGTCAAATTTTACACATAAGTAAAAATACAGTTAACTCTCATCGTACCAATATTATGGTGAAGTTGAATTGTGAAACGATAGTTGATCTCATTCGATACTCAATACGCAAGGGCTTTTTCGAATTCGACAAGTAAAAACTATCCGATTTTTCATCTAGCATTTTCTGCTACTCCATAAATCGCATTTTTTGCTATCTATAAAACGTTGTTACTGCGATGTTAATACGATAACAAACCTCCTATTCTTATAAGCAAGTTTTGGAAACAGAATAGGAGGGACGTACTCTAATGCTGGAATTAGTCAGTAATATCTATGAAGTACGCAGTATTGCTTTTGGAGATAGTACCTTTTATAAAGAAGGGGTATTGTCAATTAACCGTGCAGAAGTCGAAGCTCTCATTCGAGAAGACGAAAATGTGGGAGAAGTTACTCATTCTTTGACCAAACCCGGAGATTCTGCACGAATAGTTCATGTTTGGGACGTTATTGAACCTAGAACAAAAGTAGATGGCCCGGGTGCGATATTTCCTGGTTGGCTCGATGCCCCCATTAGTTATGCCGAAGGAACAATGAACAGGATGCCTGGCGCTGCAGTCGTTACATGCACAGAGTATTCCCCTGATAGTGATGCTTATACAGTTCAGTGTGAAAGTATCATCGATATGAGTGGTCCTGCCGCAGAAATTTGCCCATATTCTCAGACTAATAATTTAGTTATGGAAATATTACCTCGCGATAAGATGTCAATCCCTGAACACAACAAAATGGTTACCAAGGCAGGTTTAAAGATTGCCAAATATCTTGCAGATGTCACAATTGGCCAGGTTCCTTCAAAAACCGAAACGTATGCCCTCGGTAAAAAAGATCCTAACCTTCCTAATGTGGCGCTGTTACTTGTCGTTTCAGGTTCGACTGCTGCCCTTGATACGTATATCAACGGATTCAGCTGTGTTGGAACAATGCCCACCCTTATTCATCCCAATGAAATTTTGCAGGGGTCTCTTGTTGCAAGTACTGCCCTTGTCGCTTCAATTAAAAACTTTACATACGATTATCAGGATAATGCTCTTATTAACGAACTCTTCAAAGATAACGGAGTTAAACACAACTTCGTAGGTGTTGTTGTTGAGCGAGGCTATGCCTATGAATACGACGATAAAGTTCGCTTAAGTTCCCATGCAGCAAACCTTATACGCCACCTTGAAGCCGATGGAGTCATTATTACCAGTGAAGGTGGTGGCAATATATTGTTGGAAACCATGCTTGCATGTCGTGAGTGTGAGGAGAGAGGCATTAAAACAGCTATTGTTATGTCAGAGTTCTGTGGCCATCAAGGAACTGGTTCTCCCTTCGTAGACTCGGTTCCCGAAGCTGATTTGATCGTAAGCACGGGAAACACGGAAGAGCTTATGGAATTCCCCGAAATGGAAGTTGCATATGGCGGAAAAACATGGATAGCTACTGATGTCCCCAGTAATAAAGCAATTAAACGTAGTATTTACGACACTGTAGCAAGCGCTAACTCCATGTTGGGACATGCCAAACTCAAGGCCTACGACTATTAGTTTAAAAACAAATATTAACAATAAGGAGCTGTAAAATATGGCTGATCAGATAAAAGTTGTTTTCTATATGAACCAGTTTTTTGCTGGAATTGGCGGAGAAGAGAAGGCTGACCAGATTCCTATCGAACTTGAAGAATTGAAAGGACCTGCGTTAGCTTTATCGCAAGTTATAAAAGAGAGTAATGCTGAGGTAGTCAAGACAGTCGTATGCGGAGATAGCTTTTTTGGTGAGAATGAGGAGCAGGCAAAAAAAGAGCTTCTTGGCATGATAAAAGCGGCTTCTCCTGATATTTTCTTGGCTAGCCCTGCCTTTGGTTCTGGCAGGAATGGTGTTGCTACTGCGTCAATTTGTAGTGCTGTCACTCAAGAATTGGGAATTCCTGCCGTAACGGCTATGTATCCCGATAACCCTGGTTCGGAGCTTGTATATCCTGCCTATGCTTTGCCCACATCGAATAGAGCAGAAAAGATGATTAACGTTTTGGAGGATATGTGGAATTTTGCTTTAAAGGTGAAAGACGGTGAAGTGAGAGGGAGCGCTGCACGTGAAAATTACATTCCCCGTGGCGTAAGAAAGAATGAAGTTGATGAGTCTACTGCCGCAGAGAGGGTTCTTCCCCTTTTGCTTTCTAAGATTAAGGGAGAAGCTTATGTAACTGAGGTTGCCCTTCCCAAACATGACGCAGTTGAAGCTCCTAAGCCAGTGACCAACATGAAGAAAGCAACTTTGGCTCTGGTAACAGAAGGAAGTCTGGTTCCTTTCGGTAACCCTGATAAACTCGAATCCTGGTGGGGAGAACACTGGTACAAATATTCCATTGAAGGCTTGGATGATTTCGAGAAAGGAAAATACGAGACTATACATGCCGGTTTTGAAAATGCCAATATTGACGATGATCCAGACAGATTACTTCCCCTTGACGTGGCCCGTATAGCAGAGAAGGAAGGCCGCATTGGCAAATTATTTGACATTTATCTCACTACAACAGGTATGGAAACGGCTACGAGTTCCGCTAAAAGAATGGGCCGCGAGATGGCAGAATTTTTGAGATCTGAGGGTGTAGATGCAGCTATTGTAACTGGAACCTGAGGAACTGGTACGCGTTGTGGATCAACGCTTGCAAAAGAAATTGAGCGCGTAGGAATTCCTACAGTTATGATAACAGCCATGCCTGGGATCGCAGAAAGAATAGGCTGTCATAGAGTTGTAAAGGGTGTTGCCATAAATAACCCGACAGGAGATGCACGTCTTGCACGCGAAGAAGAACTTGTACAGAGAAAGAAGATTTTAGACGCATCTTTAGAGCTACTCGAAAAATAGGAGGCTTCAAAATGTCGACGGTATGTGGAATACCAAGCAGTATCTTTTGGATAATGCTTTTAGGAGGGCCTGGCGCGATTCTTTTCTCTTTAGTACTTATTAACTCGACATGGTGGAAAAAGCTTGTAAATAAGTATTATACGATTGACATGAAAGATTAACTTTCTGAAGGAGGTGACAAGAAATGGCAATTCAATGGCCTATTGTAGCCGCTATTGCTTGCTTCCTTGTGTTACTCGCAGGAGTAGGTGTTTTTGTAAAAAAGAAAGTAACGACAGATGAAGACTATCTTGTTGGAGGAAGAAGCGTAGGTCCTGTATTTACAGCAGTCTCTTTTTGTGTTGCCTACTATAGCACCGTTGCCGTTATTGGATGCCCTGCAATGTACTATCTTTACGGAATGGGGTACGCCTCGCTTGAACTTTTAGCAAATACATGGATTGTTGGAATCTTGTTATTTGTTGTTTTAGGACTCCGGATGAGAGTTGTTTCCGAAAGGGCCAACGTAGTGTCTCTCCCTGGGTTTCTGGCTGTTCGTTTTGAATCTGAGACATTGCGTTTAGTGAGTGCGTGTATTATCGCCATTTTTGTAATTCCATATGGAGTAGCTGTTTTGAAAGGAATAGGAGATGCTCTACAAATTCTTGCAGGTGTTCCTTATCTTTTGACAGTTGTAGTTATATGTATAACTGCTTCGATTTATATGGTGACAAGTGGATATTGGGGGGTTGTTTGGACAGACCTCATCCAAGGAAGCGTTATAATGGCTGCTTTGCTTTGCACAATTCCACTTGTTTTTAAAAGCTTAGGTGGCGTCGGTCAGGCTTTAGAAGTAGCCAAAACGATTGATCCTGACTTATTGGGTATACCCGGACCTTTACCGTGGGGACTTCTTTTCAGTTACTCTTTTGTATGGGGGCTTGTTGCTTTTGGACAACCCCAGTTAGTAACGAAATTTATTGCCCTGAAAGATGCAAAATCTGTAGGTATGACGATTTTTATTAGTACAGTATGGATGTCGCTCTTTTTGATTGCAGCTACGGTAATAGGGTTTGGAGGCCGTTTAATATTTGGAGATCAATTTATTAATAATCCTGACTTGGTCAGCCCTTCCGTTGCTAAGTTGGGGCCCAAATTTATCGTAATGCTCTTCAGTTGTGGAGTTGTAGCAGCAGGGCTAACGTCGTTAGCAGCTCTTGTTTTAACTTCTGCTACGGCAATTTCCAGAGATTTTTATGAAGATGGTTGGCTTCGCAGACAAAAGAATGCATCTTCTCGTAAGATTAATTCGGTAAAAGTGCACAGACTTTCTGTAGGAGCGATTATTATTATCACTCTTCTTTTATCCATCCGTCCATGGTCTTTTGTCTGGCAGCTATCTGTAGCTGGAGCAGGGAGTATGGCTGCTGCCTTCACAGCTCCGTTGCTTATAGGAATATATTGGAAAAGGGCAACAAAAGAAGGGTGCCTAGCTTCAATCCTTGGCGGAACAATAGTTACAACTCTTTGGTATCTTTTGAAACTCGAATATTTCCATCCATATATACCAGGAATGATTGTTTCTATAGTTCTTTTCATCGTAGTTTCTCTTATGACAACACCGCCATCAGAGGCAACGATAAAGAAGATGTTCCCTTTTAAGGCTTAAGCCTTAACGTTTAACGATGATGAACAAAGAGAGACGTATCTGTTTTTAATACGTCTCTCTTTGTCCTTCTTAGCTATTCAGCTACCTTGCTCAGTGCTTTTGTTGTGTTTCTTTTATCGACCTTGAATTTTGCCATAGTGGCCCTCAAACGCTCAGCCCCTTCTGAAAGGCCTTGAGATTCTGTAGCTACTTGTTCTCCAGCCTTGGCAGTCTCTTCAGATGACTGGCGAATCGCTTCTACCGACTGCACAATCTGAACAGTGGATTGCGTAACCTGGTCGATCCCCGCAGCCATTTCTTCAGAAGATGCCGCTTGTTCCTGGGCTGTTGCCGCAATGCTTTGCATAATATCATTGACCTGAGCGATTTCCCTCATGGCTTCCTGAAGCTGGGCTTTTGCCTTTTCAGATCGTGTAATGGTCTGTTCCACAACGCCATCGACTTTTCCCATGGAAGTGAGAGCATTCTTTGTTTGAGATTGCAAGTTGCTGATAAGTGTTTCAACTTCTCCTGCCGCTTTACTAGATTCTTCAGCCAGTTTTCGAACCTCTTCAGCGACCACGGCAAATCCGCGACCGGCATCTCCAGCTCTGGCTGCTTCAATGGCAGCATTGAGGGCAAGCAGGTTCGTCTGATCAGCGATTGTTTGGATAGTAGTGACAAATCGAGTAATTGTTTCAACCGCTTCTGAGACGGCGTTCATACTTGCAGCGGTTTCCTTTGATTGAAGTCCGATATTGCGTATCTCTTCAACGGCTATATTGACTTCCTGCGTTGCTTGTTCACTTCTCTGTGTTGTCCGAGCAGTGGCTTCGGCACCTTCTGTCGCAGATTTAGCCGCACTGGAAGCGCTGGAGCTGACTTCCTCAACACCTGCATTTGTTTCTTCTACAGCTGCACTGGTTGTCTCTGATAGGGTAGCAACCTGATCGACAGAAGCCTTGACTTCTTCCATGGATGCCACAGACTCTTCTGAAAGAGCGGCAAGAGCTTCTGCGCTTGATCCAAAGTTTTCCGCTTCTTCTTGAAGATTTTCAACCATGGCCGTTAAATTGCTTTGAAGGCTTGCCATGGAGTGGAGCATTTCGGCGATCTCGTCTTTGGATTTCGTCATGTAGCCTTCCAACCATATAAGGGATGTGTCTCTCGTAAAGTCAAGGTTACCGAACTGTTGTAGCATTTTAGATACGCCGTTGATTGGCCTGGCGATGGAACGGGTAATCCATAGAATGATAACGGCCAATAAGAGCATTCCGATTGCAGCTGCAATAATCATATTGCGAACCATAACGATAGCTGCTTTTTGTACGTGAGACATGGGAACGAGAATATTGAGGCTCCAAGCTGTAGTGGAAGCACCAAACTTGATGGGAGAGTAAATCTTATAGGCTTCTTCTCCAAGTGCCGCGGAGTGCCCAACTGTCGCCATGAATTGTCCCTTTTTTATACTCTCTGCTATAGATCCCATATTTTCAAGGTCATTACGCATTGTCATATTTTTACCAATGAGGTTTGCATCTTTATGATATACGGTAGTTCCATCATTAGCGTATAAGGAAGCCACGCCATTCCCAACGATTTTTAAGTTCTTGACGATGTCTTGAACAGCCGCCAGATTGATATCCATACCGACGACGCCTGCCACCCTGCCATCTATAAAAATAGGAGTTGCTAGGCTGGTTATGAACTCTTCGTCGTTTTTCTGCCCAGTATAGTTATAATAGTAAGGGTTCATAATTTCAGATTTCCCAGATCGTTTCGGGAGCAGATAGAAATCACCATCGCCTTCACTGCTTAACATGCTTTCTGTCATATCGTATGATCGTTGCACCTGATTCCCTCTTTTTACAAGAGTAGCCATAAAACGACCTGTTTCACGGAATCCATCTCTTTCTATATACATGGCGTCCATTCCATCAAAAGCGTTAGGTTCGAAGGCAACCCATGTAGTAAACGCCAAGGGGGTTTCCTCAAGAACGCATTCAATCATTTTCAGCAGGTTTTGACGGGCATTCGGTGATTGACGATCCATTCCGGAAATGATCTTTGCAAGCGCCTCTGTTGTAATAAGGCCTTCATCAATTTCAGCAGAAATGGCATAAGCCGCAGATTGTGCCGTTTCTTCCACAAGAGCTTTTGTTCCATCAAGTGTTGCTTGATGAACCTTAAAGGCAATGAAAGAAATCAGAGAAGCAAAAATGAGCGTGACGGTACCTAGTGTGAGTAAAAGTATTTTCCCTTGGAGCTTAAGTTTCAAAGTGTAATCCCCCTTAACTATTTTATAATATTGGTCTTTTTGTTTTAAATTAACATTAATAATAATTAATAAATCTCGATTATTGTTAAGGTTTTTATTAAAAGAGATGTAGATTCATTTATAAGGCAAAATAGCTAAATATCCATGAGTATTCAGAATTATGTATACGGGGTACAAGGTGCCTTTTTAATCAGGATAATTGCCTGGTTTTATGAAAATCTCAGTAAGGAGGGGCGTATATTGAGGAGTCCAACATGGGGTCGTTTATCATTAGATGAAAGTATTGCCAAGATTATGAAATTCGTAAGTGCAGACAATCATTCTCAGTATCGATTTATAATAGGTACGGATTCCCAGGTGTATAAAAAACAGAGAGTGGTCTTTGTCTCTACCATAATCGTTCATCGTATAGGGTTCGGAGCTATTTGTTTTTATGAGAAAAAAGTAAAAATCAAGAAATATTCTCTACGCGAGAGGATGTTTACAGAGGTTTTTTTAAGCCTTGATCTGGCAACCCGTTTTTTAAATGCAATTAAGGAACACCATTGCGCGTTATACAATGCTATGGATGACCTTGAAATTCACGTTGATGTAGGGGAGCATGGAGCTACTCGTGACCTTATAAATGCCGTGACAGGTATGGTTAAAGGATGTGGTTTCCTATGTTGCACCAAACCTGATGCATGTGGAGCCAGTTCTGTTGCTGATCGTTTCGCTAAAATATCTGGTCCTCTTACTGCCTGATCTTTAGATCTTTAACGATGAAAGGAGTCGTCGTACATGAATAAAAATGAAGTATGGAGCTGGATTGACTCAAATCAGGATAATTTCGTTGATATGGCTCGTTCCATTTGGGAGAACCCGGAATTAGGGTACAAAGAAACCTTTGCGTCAGAACTCCAAAAGAAGTTCCTTTCAAAAGAGGCATTTACTATCCGCCCCGTTGAAGACATGCCAACCGCTTTTATTGCAGAATGGGGCAGTGGTTCGCCTATAGTTGGACTGCTTGGCGAATTTGATGCCTTAGATGGCTTGTCTCAAAAAATCGGTACACAAAGGGAACCTGTGCAAGAAGGCGCTCCTGGGCACGGATGCGGACATAACCTTCTGGGAGTGGCTTCCCTTGCTGCAGCCTGTTCTATCAAAAAAGCTATGGAAAATGGAGAAGTAAAAGGAACGATACGTTACTATGGATGTCCTGCTGAAGAGCTGCTTTCTGGCAAGGTCTTTATGGCTGAACGCGGAGTCTTTGACGATCTTGATGTGTGTCTTGCATGGCATCCAGGTTCGATAAATACTGTTATAGGTTCCACCTTGTCAGCGATGGCCTCTGTACGCTTCTCTTTTAAAGGCGTCTCTGCCCATGCTGCCGGAGCCCCTGAAGCTGGGCGAAGTGCTCTTGATGCTGTAGAACTCATGAATGTAGGGGCCAATTATCTTCGAGAGCACTTAATTGATGGAACGCGGTTGCATTATGTAATAACTGATGGCGGGAAAATGCCGAATATCGTTCCTGACAGAGCCTCGGTCTGGTATTACCTTCGAGGGCCTCGAAAAAGTGATGTTGAACATATCTGGAAACGTCTTCTCAATATAGGTAAAGGTGCAGCTCTTATGACGGAAACAGAAATTTCATACGTCGTGGAAGCTGGCTGTTATGATACAGTCCCCAACAAGCCCCTTAATCAGCTTTTAGAGAAAAATCTCATGACGATCGGTGGTATCGATTTCGATGCGGAGGAGAAGGAATTGGCCAAAACCTTGTTTTACTCAATTCCCGAGGGCCAAAGAGAAACAAGCTTGAGACAGTGTCCTCAAACTCTTCGCGATAATAAATTCCTTTGTGAAGAAGCTGTTGAATGTTTCGATGAAGGCAGACAGATTATGGGGTCTACCGATGTCGGTGATGTAAGTTATATTGCCCCCACATCTATGCTTTCTGCAGCAACTTGGCCTCTTGCCACTCCGGCTCATTCTTGGCAGGCTGCCTCAGCATCCGGTTCTTCTTTGGGAATGAAAGGAATGCTTCTTGCCGCAAAAGTATTGGCAGGTGCTGCTTTCGACCTTATGTCAGATGGCGGCTCACTCGTTGAGGAAGCCCAAACAGAATTTAAAAAACTTGAATTAGACGCATATAAGCCACTCTATAAAGCATTGCATTAGTAAACATTCCGGTATCCTGTGCGCGGGTCATAGTGAAGGAGTGATGGTTGTGAAAGATCACGTGAAAAACGCTTTGGTTATCAAAGAATTTGATAATGTAGCTACAGCTTTACAAAACCTGAGCGAGGGCGACACTGCCTGTTATGAAGTGGATGGCGTTCTTCGAACCCTGCGCTTGAAACAAAATATTTCTTTCGGGCATAAATTTGCTATACGGCAAATTGAAGAGGGAGAAGGAGTTGTGAAGTATAGCGAAGTTATTGGCAGAGCTACTCAGAGAATTGAAGCGGGGGAGCATGTTCACATACACAACCTGGAAAGCCTCAGAGGCCGTGGCGATTGGGAGGTGCAAGCATGAACATTCAAGGGTATAGACGTAAAAATGGAGACGTAGGAATCCGTAACCATATAGCGGTTATCCCTGCATCTGTTTGTGCCAGCACTGTAGCTCAACGAATAGCGAGTCAGGTTGAGGGAGCCATTGCCTTGCCGAACCAACATGGCTGCGCTCAGATTAAACCGGACCTTGAAATAACGGCTAGAACTCTTGCGGGGCTTGGAAAAAACGGAAATGTTGCTGCGGTTTTAGTTGTGGGGTTAGGGTGCGAAGGCCTTCAGGCCGACTGGTTAGCCGAGGAAATAGCTAAGACAGGCAAACCTGTTGAGTCTCTAATTATACAAAAATGTGGTGGAACCCTTAAAGCTCAGGAACAGGGATTGCGTATAGCAAGAGCTATATCACAAGAAGTTTCTCTCTATAAAAAAGAAGACATTCCTGTGAGTTCGCTTATTTTAGGCTTGGAATGCGGAGGATCAGACGCTACTTCGGGGCTGGCTGCCAACCCTGTTCATGGCTATGTCTCCGACAGACTTATCTCTATGGGAGGAACATCAATTCTTTCTGAAACAACAGAACTTATTGGTGCCGAACACATTCTGGTCAAGAGAGCAGTTTCTCCAGAAGTAGCAAAAAAGCTTCTTCATATTGTGGCCCGATGTGAAGCAAGAGCTAAAACTATGGGCGTTGATCTACGGGGAAGCCAGCCGACTCCCGGAAATATTGAGGGTGGTCTGACTACTATTGAAGAGAAATCTCTTGGCTGCATCTATAAAGGTGGAACAAGCCCCTTACAAGGTGTTCTTGAATATGCGGAAAGCCCTACAGGCCGAGGACTTTACGTAATGGATACTCCCGGTCAGGATGTTGAGTCTATTACTGGCATGGTGGCAGGTGGAGCTCATATTGTTATCTTTTCTACCGGACGGGGTACCCCCACTGGATTCCCCCTTGCTCCTGTTATCAAAATTACAGGGAATCCTCATACCTATCTCATGATGGAAGAAAACATCGATATTAATGCAGGAACAATTATTACTGGTAATGAAAGCATTTCTGATGTTGGAGAAAGGGTCTGGAAGGAAATAGTTCAGGTATGTGACGGAAAACGTACGAAAGCAGAGGCTTTACAACATATGGAATTTGGAATATATAAGCTTACTTCAACATTTTAAAACTAAAAACTCGATGGCAAAAAATCAATAAAGAGAAGCATCACCTATTTACAACAGGGGGTTAACTATGACACTTCGCGATGATGCTCATGAAATTATTAAATATGCTATAGATGCAGTATTACCTGAATATGCCGTTCAGGAGCAGCTTCGAAAGAAGCCGTGTAAAGGCAGGGTAATTCTTGTCTCCATAGGAAAAGCGGCGTGGAGAATGGCGAAGGCCGCAGTAGATATATTGGGCGATCAGGTGGTGCAGGGTATAGTCATCACCAAATACAATCACAGTCAAGGCCCCATTCCCCATCTTGTTGTACGAGAAGCAGGACACCCCCTGCTTGATGAAAATTCATTGAAAGCTACATCGGAAGCCCTTCAGATGACACAGAATCTTACTGCCAATGATGAGGTTCTTTTTTTAGTCTCAGGTGGAGGTTCGGCACTTTTCGAAAAGCCTAAAGAGGGCGTATGTCTCGGAGATTTCGTTGATATTACAGATCAAATGCTTCGTTGTGGAGCTAACATCGTTGAGATCAATATGATCCGCAAACGACTTTCCGCCGTAAAGGGTGGTCAGTTTGCCAAATGGGTGGCTCCAGCTACAATTTATTCTATTGTTCTTTCAGACGTTTTGGGCGATCGGCTCGATAGCATAGCATCCGGACCAGCCTATCCCGATTCCACAACGTCAGCACAGGCGCTAGATATTATCTCTCGCTACAAAATTGATGTAAAACCTGAATTAATCGAAATACTGAAAGAAGAAACGCCGAAAGCTATAGATAACGTAGAGACATTTATTACGGGAAGTGTCAGAACCCTTTGCGACAAGGCAGCTGAAAAAGCTACAGAGTTGGGCTATCAGTCGTATATACTTACCACAACCCTCCAGTGCGAGGCCAAAGAGGCAGGTAGTTTTTTGGCATCAATAGCCGTGGAAGAAAGTGAATTCTGCCGCCCTGTAAAGCTTCCATGTGCCATTATTCTGGGAGGAGAAACAGTTGTACATCTAAAGGGAAAGGGAAAAGGTGGACGAAATCAGGAGATGGCTCTTGCTGCCGCTTTAAACATCCAGGGTATGCCGAATATTGTGTTTGCTTCTGTTGGGTCTGATGGCACAGATGGCCCTACAGATGCGGCAGGAGGCATTGTTGATGGCCAAACTGTTCAAAAAATACGTGAAAGCGGAGGGAATCCTTACGCTCTTCTTGAAAACAATGATGCTTATAATGCTTTAGAAATGTGTAACTCGCTCATAAAGACAGGGCCTACAGGCACAAATGTGAACGATCTTACAGTCCTTTTAGTGAAAGATGTATAATAAACGGTATTATTTTGTCTAAAGCGGGAGGCATTACGTGTGAAAAACCGAGATGTAGAAGCTAAATATCGGGAAAAGGGTTTTTATTCTTTCTCCAGTGCCTGGGAAAAGATTCAGGAAGAAGAGAGAAAACAGGTTTTCGCTTTAGCCGAAGACTATAAGCTCTTCCTTGACAATGGAAAAATCGAACGGGAATGTGTAGAACAGATTGTTTCTATGGCCCGGGTGGCTGGATTTGTCGACCTTGAAGAAATGATTCAGGCTGGTAGACGTCTGGAGCCGGGCATAAAAGTAATGGCGGTAAATCGCAACAAGGCCGTGGCGCTCTTTGTCATAGGTAAAAAGTCGCTTTCAGAAGGGCTCTACATTGTGGGCAGTCACATAGATTCGCCTCGCCTTGACCTGAAACCTCAGCCTCTTTATGAAGATTCAGGACTAGCTTTACTGAAAACCCATTACTATGGTGGAATCAAGAAGTACCAATGGGCAACACTTCCTTTGGCAATTCATGGCGTCTTTGCCAAAAAAGATGGAAGCATCGTTCATCTCAATATTGGAGAGAGGGAAGACGATCCCTTGTTTGTTATTAGCGATATACTTCCTCATCTGGGCAAAGCTCAGGCCTCCAAAACAATGAGCGAAGGCATTTCCGGTGAAAATTTGAATGTAATTCTTGGTCATATTCCTGTAAAAGACGATGATATTAAAGAAAAGGTAAAACTCGGAGTACTCCAGATATTGA
Organism: Aminobacterium thunnarium; assembly: GCF_055390565.1. Classification (NCBI taxonomy): domain Bacteria; kingdom Thermotogati; phylum Synergistota; class Synergistia; order Synergistales; family Aminobacteriaceae; genus Aminobacterium; species Aminobacterium thunnarium. Next base: position 1,262,675 of record NZ_AP042412.1, on the reverse strand, counting down.
CGGCAAAATACGGAGTGGATGAAGCCGATTTTACCTCTGCCGAAATAGAAATAGTTCCGGCTGGCAGATCTCGTGATGCAGGGCTTGATCGTGGCTTGATCTTAGCCTATGGTCACGACGACAGGTCATGTGCCTTTGCTTCTTTACGAGCTATCCTCGATGTTGAACATCCTGTATATACGGCATCGGCTCTTTTTGTAGATAAAGAGGAAATTGGCAGTATGGGAAGCACTGGTATGGAATCTGTCTTTTATGAAAACACAGTGGCAGAACTTCTGGCTTTGGAAGGAGAAGGGTATTCAGAGATCAATCTTCGCCGTGCCTTCAGCCACAGCAGAGTTCTCTCTGCCGATGTAGATGGAGCTTTTGACCCCACCTATCCGGAACCCTTCGACAAGCGCAACGCTTCTTTTATGGGAAATGGAGTCGTTGTGCAGAAATACACAGGAAGTCGGGGCAAATATGGATCTAACGATGCCAGTGCAGAATTCGTAGCCTCTATTCGGGCGTTATACGATGAAAATAATGTGGTCTGGCAGACAGGGGAACTGGGAAAGGTTGATGAGGGTGGCGGTGGCACAATTGCCTACATTCTTGCAAACAGAGGAGCAGATGTTATCGACTGCGGCGTTCCCGTTCTATCTATGCACGCTCCGTGGGAACTCATAAGCAAGGTCGACCTTTACATGGCCTGGAAGGGATATAGAGCTTTTTTACAATCGAAATAATAACATGCCCGGTGAAAGCCGGGCTTTTTTTGTAACCTCTTGATATACTCTCTATGGGTATGCTAGAATTAATATATTAAGTTGTCTGATCATTGCGGAGGTGAAATGATGCTTACATTAAAGAAAAGAGTACTGATTATCGGAGGGGGCCCGGGTGGAAGGTTTTCATATATAGCACTTCGACGTATGGGTGAAAAGAACCTTTCCATTGTGATGAACGAGGATCCTACTGTAATTTGTTCACTTCCTTATGGTGTTGGGAGAAAGCTTGTTCCAGGTGGCCCCGAAGAAGAAGTGGTTGATTTGGCGAACTCTGATCGTTTGCCGCCTGAGATTGTTGAAGATGCTATTCGCGGCGTTGTCACCGAACTTGATGCAGAGAATCATATCGCAAGGGGAACGAGTACAGGTGGTCCCTTTGAAATCCATTTTGAGAAAGTATTGCTTGCACCCGGTGCAGTTCCCTGGCTTCCTTCAGTAAAGGGCCTTTTATTAGATTCAGATAGAGAAGGGCAGAAACGAGACCTGACGGAAATTATGGTTGGACGTGAATATGTTTCTAAAGAAAGATTGGCAGAAAATATCTTTGTTATGCGTGGAGCAGACGATGCCCGTGCACTTGATGTCTTTGCAGAAAAAAGCGACAAAGCAGTCGTTGTTGGCAGTGGAGCTATAGGATTAGAAGTTGTGGAGGCTCTTCACGATAGAGGACTAACTGTTACATTGGTTGAAGCTTTGCCGCACCTTATCGCGGCCATGGATAAAGATATGGCCGAAAAAGTCAGTAATCGCCTTTCTGAATCAGGTGTTTCTGTTTATAGAAATATGCAGCTGACAGAAGTCAAATCAGACAGGGTTGTACTCTCTGATGGCACGGAGATAGAGACTGATGGCGTTATTTTTGCAACAGGTGTTCGTCCTAACATTAAGTTGGCTCAAAGTGCAGGATTATCTATTGAGCGGGGTATCGTAGTCAACGAAAATATGCAGTCGTCCCATCCCAATATATATGTTGTTGGTGACGCCGCTCAAATCAGCGATGCTGTTACAGAACGTCCTATATTGCCTCTTATTGGAACTCTTGCTATGCGTCAGGGGCTTGTTGCCTCTGCTAATATTATGGGGAAAAACATGTCTTTGCCACCTGCAACAGTCTGGGGGCTAAGTGCCATTTTCGATCTTCATTGGGGAAGTGTGGGGTGGACTGAGGAATTGGCTAACGCGTCGGATATTCCGGTATTTTCTCTCACTTTGCCATATCGCACACGAGAAAAAGCTATGCCCAACGGGAAAGAAGGACTCTGGAAAGTTGTCGTTTCCGCATCTGACGAAAAAGGACTGAAAAAAGGACAGATTATTGGTTTCCAGATTGTCATTGACGGGGAATCCCCTCTCTTTTTAACGGAACGTTTTATCGATATTATTACCCGAAGGGAAACTATTACTGATTTATTTTCTCACTATTTCGTCCATTCTCCTTATCATAATACAGTTGAAGATCCTTACCTTATGCTGCTCTTTACTGCTCAGGAAGCGATGACTCATTAAAAAAGAGTATAATACATAATAGTTAGACTTTTACATAAAGTAAGGGGGATTTATCATGCCAATAGTGAACGTTCATATTCTTGAAGGACGAACAGTAGAGCAAAAGCGACGACTTGTAAATGAAATGACTCAGACGATATGTTCGTGTCTTGATGTGCCGGCTGAAAAGGTTCGTATCATAATAACAGACATGAAAAAATCTGACTTTGCTGTAGCAGGAGTATTGGCCTCAGATAGAGATAAGTAATCTTTAATTAAAATAGAGGTGTCTATAATGTTTAGCGAAGAAGACGAAAGAAAACAAGAAACTTTTCTTTCGAAAGTCCTTTTTTGGTCAAAAGCTTTTACTCACGGAACATTTGTTGATAAAAGAATGGCTGTTGTCAGAAAAGAGGCTTTTGACGTCAATGACAATTTGATGTTGCTCTTGTTTGGCGATTTTTTGGGAATTCCCAATCCCATTTCATACTATATGCTCGAAATACTTCCTTACTTTGCTGAAGACCTCGTTGCATGGGAACGTAGAATGCAAAATCGTAAGTTTATTATTGCTGAAAAAGCATCGCAATATGACTTCGACTAAGGGAGGCTTCTCTTTCAATGGTCTATCGTGTAAAGCGACAGTTTATATTTTTTGGCGGAAAAGGTGGAACAGGGAAAACCACATGTGCGGCGGCATACGCTTACGCCCTTTCTCAACAGGGGGTAAAAACCCTGGTTGTTTCTACTGATCCTGCTCATTCTCTTGCTGATGCCTTCGATCACCCCATAGGTCTGGATGTTGTTCGTATCGAAGAAAATCTTTGGGGTATTGAAATAGATGCGGAAGAAGAAGCCAAAAAATATATGAAAGCGATTCAAGATAAAATGCTTCATATTGTCAGTGCTGTTATTGTCGACGAAATAAAGCGTCAGATAGAAATAGCCTATATGTCCCCAGGGGCAGAAGAAGCTGCCATATTTGACAAGTTTATAGAGCTTATGGAATCCATCGGGAAACCTTACGATGCAATTGTTTTTGATACGGCTCCTACAGGGCATACCTTGCGGCTCCTTACGTTGCCCGAAATATTAGGAGTCTGGATCGAGCATCTTATAGAAAAACGGGCCAATGCCATGGAACTCATGAAGGTCGCTGCTAAATACGACAAAGAATTGCAAGAAAAAATAAAAGAAGATCCCATAATAGAAACCCTGCAAAAGCGACGGGATAAATTTACCTTAGCTCGAAAAATCTTGACTGATCGTGAAAATACGGCTTTTTACTTTGTGCTCAATGCAGAAAAACTTCCGATTATAGAGACGAAGAGGGCCATAGAAATATTGCAAAAGCACAATATTGGTATTGGCGGCGTTGTCGTTAACAAGGTTATACCGGAAGAAGCGGGGCCTTTTTTTGAAAAACGCCGCATTGCTCAGGAACAGTATCTTCTCCAAATAGATGAATTATTTGGATCTTTGGGGGTAACCCACGTACCTATGCTTGATTCGGATATTCAAGGTCTTGAACAGCTTAATCAGATAGGTCCGTTTATTCTCAAGCTCGATGAAATATAATAGAAATTGCTATGATTTGATGTAAGATAAAGCCAGTTCTTTTAATTCGGGGATGATTTTAGATATCCATTGATCGTCGATATGTTTATCAAACGAATCGACTTCAATTACTCGTCCCCAATGGTAAGGTGCATCTGTAGCGGGAAGCATGGATCCGTTATAGATGACATAATCCTGATAGATAAGCCATGTTAAAGATTGATTCTCAATAATTCCGCCATCGACCTTATTGAGATTTTCATCATATTTTTCCCAACGCTCTGGCCCATAGGTATTTCCGAGAAAAATAAAGGCGCTTCCATCTTCTTTTAGAGCGATAAGAGAATGTTTTAGATTTGAATCTATAAAAATATGGTGAATTCCCCAAAAGGGAGGATTAAAAACAGTGAGCCTCTTAGCGCGGCTCCACTCGGTGACTTTATGTGCATCACGTGCTCTTCTGACAATGTCACTTGCTGAGAGGGGAACAGTAGATTTCTTTTGAATTCCAAAGATACGAAGCAGTTTAGATAGCATAAGCAACGCTCCTTTCTTCTTTTTTCGGGGGATATTGTAACATTTTTAAAAGAATAAGGGACAGATGGGGAGTGGTAGAGATGATATTTGATACCTTAAGTAATGCGTCGACATATTTTTGTTTGGGAGAACGTTTCAAAAAAGCTTTTGATTTCCTCGAAGATTTAAAGGTCGTTGCTCTTGAAGATGGGAAGTATGAAATTGAGGGAACGTCTATATTTGCTATTATTCAGTTTTCCACGACAAAGCCTAAAGAAGCTCAAGTATGGGAAGCCCATAAAAAATATGCAGACATTCAATGCCTTCTTTCCGGTTCGGAATGGTTAGGCTATGCTCCAATAGAGACAATGAAATTAGCTCTCCCTTATGATGACGTGCGGGATTTTGCCTTGTTTGATGGGGAAGGGGCCTATTTTCAGACTCACCCCGGTTGGTTTTCACTCTTTTTCCCCCATGACGTACACAAAGGATGTGTTGCTCTCAAAACCCCGAGTCGCATTAGGAAAATAGTTGTAAAAGTCGAGATGGGGTAAAAGAAGAGGAGTAAAGACAAAGGAGGGAAGACTATGTTTCGTGTTGCCTGCGTGCAGATGGACGCTCGAAATGTGAGCCAATACGAGCAGACAGAACGAGAAATACTACAATGGATCGATAGTCTGTGTAGTGAAGAGGATGTTGATCTTATCGTCTTTCCTGAATGTACTTGGCCCGCCTATTATCTTGGCGAAAACGAGGAAGCCGCTGCATTGGCCTTAAAGCATACTCATGCAGTGATAGAAGAAGTGGCGAAACGAGCAGTTCATTATGGCGTCCACATAGCCATGGGACTCTACGTGGAAGAAGAGGGAACTTTGCGAAATGCTGGAATTCTTTGGGGGCCGGAAGGTGAAGAGCTAGGACGGGTTTATAAATCAAATCTTTGGCACTTCGACGAGAAATATGTCAAAGCAGGAACAACTTTCCCTGTCATGAAAACTCCCTTAGGAAATTTGGGAATGATGATATGTGCCGATGGAAGAGCTCCTGAAATAGCGCGTATATTGACTGAAAAAGGTGCGAACGTCATCATCGATATGGCAAATCTCATGTCTTCAGCCTCCGACCCGGCCCTTTTGAATAATCCTCAAATCGAGTATATGCTTCCGACACGAGCGTTTGAAAATGGAGTTTGGATTATTCTATGCGATAAAGTAGGCCTTGAATCTTACACAGCCATGAATACGGGCAGAAGTTGCGTTATCAATCCGTTGGGGCACATTGTCGGAGAATCTCCATCAGACACGAGTGAAGCTCTTATTGCCGTAATAGATACGGAAATGGCGTCATTTCCTCTTCCAGAGAAAGGAAACAGGTGTTTTTCAAGATTAATAGACCCAACGGAAGATTTGCCAGTTACTGCATATATGAAAGAACCTGTATGTTTGCCTGATTCTGGCATCCTTTCTTCTGTGGCGTATTTTTCAGCAGAAAATATGGAACACTATATTGCCACAGCTTCACGAATGATTCGCATTTTACAAGATCAGGGTTCATCTCTTATTTTGCTGCCATGTTGTGGAAAAAATGAAGATGTAGATAATATAACTCGCCAAATTCGACCTTTGCTGAATCCAGATGTGGTTGTATGTGTAAGTGGCTCTTTAGATGCAGACGGCCACAAAAAAAAGGCAGCTGTAGCTTTTTCGCAAAACAACACGTATGGTCCGGTTTTCTTGGATAATTCATGCCGCCCTGATATTTTTTCTACAGAAGTGGGACGTTTAGGCCTCCTTATTGGAGATGAAATGTTTCTTCCTGAAGTTGCAAGGTGCATGATGTTGGATGGGGCCCAGATGCTTCTCTGGTGCGATTCAAGACGTTATGCCATGACTGAAAAAGTGGCACGTTGTCGTGCTGCCGAGAATAGGGTTTTCCTCATGCGTTCAGGAACAGGAGAAGATGAAGATAACTCTTTTATTGTATTGCCGACAGGAGCGATTAGTGCCGCTACTGTTCCAAAAGTAGAACAGGCAGTCTCAACATATTGCCTTTTGGCAGAGGCATACAGCAAAACGGTAGTGCCGGGCACAGATGTTGTAAGAGGAAGAATACCTTACGTATATAAAGAATTGAAAAATACGCACCGAAAGGAAGATTTATAGATTGCACTTCGATGATCCTGACATTTATTTTATGAAGCAAGCTCTCGAGGAAGCCAGAAAGGGCGCTGAAAATGGAGAAGTTCCAGTAGCAGCTCTTGTAGTTTATGAAGGCCGCATTATAGGTATAGGAAAAAATTACAAACATATAGATCCTACGGCACATGCGGAGATACTTGCTATGCGTGAAGCCTCTCAACATTTGAAACGGTGGAATTTGAACGGCTGTACTCTCTATGTAACCTTGGAACCGTGCCCCATGTGTGCCGGAGCCATTGTATTAGCGCGTATTCAACGTTTGGTTTATGGTGCCTCCGATCCCCGTGCTGGAGCGTGTGGAACGCTATACAATATCGTTCAGGATTCTCGGCTCAATCATAGATGTGACATAAGAAAGGGAGTACTTGCTGAAGAAAGTTCTGAACTCCTTTGGGAGTATTTCAAGAAGAGGAGAAATAATTCTAATAAAGTAAACTCATAATCTTCCTTGCCTGCATACCATACCTGCCATTGTACTATGATATATTCGCAGTATTAGAGTTTGAATTAACTATAAGCATATTGTATAATATATGTGCTTGATTAATTTTAATGTTACATAGAAGGAGGACTTACTATGGACTTGAAAGGTTCTAAAACCGAAGCTAACTTGAGAGAAGCATTTGCAGGAGAGTCACAGGCTAGAAACAAGTACACCTACTATGCCTCTAAAGCCAAAAAAGAGGGACTCAACCAAATAGCAGCCCTTTTTGAAGAGACGGCTAACAATGAAAAAGAACACGCCAAAATTTGGTTCAAATTGTTGCACGACGGAATCCCCACGACAGATGAGAATTTAAAAGATGCTGCTGCCGGAGAAAATTACGAATGGACCGAAATGTATGAGAGCTTTGCTAAAGATGCAGAAGAAGAGGGCTTTACAAAAATTGCATATCTTTTCAAAGCTGTTGCTCAGATAGAGAAAGAGCACGAAGAGCGCTACTTGCATTTACTTAAAAACCTTGAAGAGGGGAAAGTTTTTGTAAGAGAAGATAAAAAGGCATGGAAATGTGCTAATTGTGGCCATATCTATTATGGAGAAAAAGCGCCAGAAGTTTGCCCCGTTTGTGACCATCCCCAGGCTTATTTTGAAATAAAAGCTGAAAATTATTAGAAAAAATAGAGAAGAGGCTCTTGAAAAAAGAGCCTCTTTCTTTTTCATGTACGGTCCAACATGATGCGCGTTATCTCTTTCACTTTACCTGAGTAAACGGAACAAAACTCTGGCTCATCTACTTATGAATCCTTTCATTCCCTAGACATCTACATCTAAAATCGCTATAATGCTCACGTTACGTATCTGGAGGGGTGGCCGAGTGGTCGAAGGCGATCGACTCGAAATCGATTAGGCGGCTAATACCTGCCTCGTGGGTTCAAATCCCACCCTCTCCGCCATTTGATAGTCTAGCCGGTTACAAAGGAGTCTAAAAACCCGCTCACGAAGCGGGTTTTTCTTCTTTTGACAGTCCAGCCCAATACATCTACAATTAAGGGAAGCTAAGTACTAACCGTGCACATAACAGTACACAGGCATAAAAAGCGACCGTACACAAAGGAGTGGCTGGCGATGCTTACAGATACTGGGATTCGGAGGGCTAGGGCAAAAGAGAAGAGATATATGATTTCAGATGGCAATGGACTTTATATCGAGGTCATGCCTTCTGGGAAAAAATATTGGAGACTTCGATATTGGCTTAATAAAAAAGAATATAAAAAATCCCTGGGACCGTACCCTGAGATCTCGCTGAAAGAGGCCCGAGATCTTCGAGATCAAATAAAAAGATCCATCGTACGCACTGGCCAGCCTGTTGTTGCTACGAATACCTTTGAAGCTGTTGCCAACGAATGGCTTGAGAAAAAGGTATTACCCATCAGAACGCCACGACATATTGAAACCGTTACTTCGAGGTTGCGAAGGTTCGTTTTTCCTCATATCGGGCAAAAACCTATCGGTGACATAACTTCTCCTGATGTACTCGCGCTCCTGAGAGAAATGGAAGATAGAGAGATTTATGAAAGCGCGCATAGGGTAAGACAAATCATTGGCCAGGTTTTTCGTTATGGCATTGCCACTGGCGTAGCAGAGCGCGATATTACCGCAGATCTCAAAGGAGCTCTCATCCCTGTAAATTCCAATAGATACCCTACAATTACCGATCCTGTTGAAATAGGTGCCCTTATGCGAGCTATAGGGAGCCTTGACACTCTTGTAGTGCGTTGTGCTTTACTGTTACAAGCGTACACGTTTGTGAGGCCAGGGGAGCTGAGAAAGGCTGAATGGGCGGAATTTGACCTGAAAGGGCAGGAGTGGCGAATTCCCGCAGAAAAAATGAAGATGAAGAGGCTACACATCATTCCATTGTCATCTCAGGCTGTTAGCGTCTTAAAAGAAATTTATCCGGTTACAGGTTTGCGTTCGAAGTACGTTTTCCCCACTGTGAGAGATCCTAACCGGCCTATGAGCGATGCAACTGCAAACGCTGCCTTGCGACGACTTGGATACGAAAAAGAGAAATTCACAGGGCATGGATTCCGCAGTATGGCTTCCACGATTCTCAACGAGCACGGTTGGCCATCTGATGTTATAGAAAGACAGTTAGCTCATATCGAACGGAATGCAGTTAGAGCAGCCTATAATCATGCGGAATATTTGGATCAGAGACGAGAAATGATGCAGTGGTGGGGGAATTGGTTGGAAGAGGTAAAGGGAACAAATAAACATTAGAACAAGACTGCTGTATTAACTTTTGCGAGCTATTTTTCTATAAACGATTTCATTTTAATTAAGAGAGTCTCAAGTGAAAGCCCCTTTAAATAATAGAAAAAGATAACTATTACCATAGTAGTTAAAAAAAATAGTGTGACAAAGAAAATGTTTAACAGAAGGTCTATGCGCTCGCATCTTTTATTTAATTTTTCATACATCTTATAGTAATCTTTCTTGATTATATCTGGGAATTTTCCTTTTGCTTTTTTCTGGTAGCTGATCTCACTTTTTATTGCATTCAAACTATCCCTTTGGTTCCTCAAAACAAAAAACATAGAAAGGGAAAAAATAACTATACTTAGAAGCAACAAAAAATTAGTTAAGCTCCATCCTTTTACTCGTTCAAATTTTAAAGCAGCCAGTGCAGAAGCTAATGGCAAGGCAAGAATTCGACCTGATATTTGGGCAATGAGGTCATTAATTTTTAAGAAATAATCTCTTTTTTGTCCTTCGATGTCATCTAGGGTTTTTTCGATAGAAAAACTACTCATAAACGTTTCGTAATCACCATTTACTTTATGGTATAAATTATCACAGTTTTCTAACAAAAATTTAAGACGAACCGCCTCTTCTTTTAGTTCAACTAGGTGGAATATGTTGTTTCGAATTATTGCCCTTTTTTGTTCTTTATGCGTGCTGTCATCAAAGAATTCTTTTAAACGATTTAAAGAGCGACATCTCTTAAGATCATCAATACTATATGTCAAAGGGATTTCAACTTTCCCATTTTTAAAAAAAATGATCTTCTTTAATGGATTCCCTATTTCATGATCTGCTATGTTGCAAAGAAAAGATATGAAATTTACTACATCGAAATATTTTTGGACATTTTCTGGTGGAGATGTTTTGCCATTATCGCAATCATATAGATAGTCTAAATCAGCGATGTAAAAAATGTCAGGAATATGTATTTTAGTGCAAGCATTTTCTGTTAAGTCCTTAAGTTCAGTGGCAAAGTAGGCTAGAGGAGATGCAGGAAGATAAAAACAAACATTATTTTGTGAAGTTTCCGCAATATCTAAAAGGCCAACTCCTTCTAGCTCCTTAGATATACCCTCACATTGGGATGGGTCAGAGATAGTACCTTTCACACGTCTTTCTGATACAAACTCATGAGAGGAAAGCGCACGGAAAGCTTTGACAGCTGTTTGCAGCTTTTTAGCATGATTTACGTCCATTGAGCGATCCTCCTTATAAGTTTAATTTCCTCGTATAAATCTTTCTATTTTCTCTATTTCTGTTTGGGGAATATTTTCTATGGTAATAGAATGTGCAATTTCATCATAAATTATTGTATCATTAATAGCACTTTGCTCAAATTGTAATTTTACCCCTGTCATAGTTACTTTTAAACGTTTGAGGGTTTCGAATGTTATCTTATGGGGTTTAAATTCATCTGTTATATTATATGTTTCGTTGTTATTTATATATGAAATAAACTCCCCGCTATCTTCTCCAAAAATACGGTTTGATAAATCTTGTAAAATTACTGGTTGCTTATTTCTATCTTTTTCAAAAAGATACCGATAAAGGTCATCTCTTAAACCGGTTTTTTCTTCTTCTGTCATATTCCTTTCTTGGCTAAAATCTGTTACAGCTTTTAATAAGTTTTCGGTACAGCGTTTAGAGCTTGTATAAGCAGAACACCTTAATGCGCTACGGAAATAATTCGTAGCATCATCGTTATTTCTGTATTTAACAAAAGAAAGGTATGAGTTTTCACTATGTTCTTGCCATTTAACCAAGTCGATCCTGGCAACTTCATTTAAATGCTCTAAATCTAATGTGATATGCTGATTTAATTCAAGATCATCATTTATTCCTACACTTGCTTTGTCCTTTAACATAGCAATCATAATATAATCACGATCGCTATTTTGATATTTTATAAATAAAGCATAACCTCCTGTTGATGCTGGGGCTTGTTCCATAAATGTTTTTATTTCATGAGTTATATTTTTTGAAAATTGGACAAAGGGAATGTCCCCGGTAGAAAGCTGACTAAAATAATCTTCAACAAGATTAGGAGTTCCACTATTTTGATCATTTTCAAAAATGCCATACCCTTTATTTGATTTGGTGTTGTATATTTGTCTTAAATCCTCTACTAGTTGTTCTAAATTTTCTTCAATCTCGTTCTCTTTTTCCCTATAATTTATTTCGGCTGTGCTAGTGTATTGTCCCTTTATAATTTGATGTACAATAGCGTTTGATATTTGCATAAGTTTATCCTCCTTTAATCCTTTTCTGTATAGTTATAACTCGTGCTTCTCATATAGATAAATCATCTCTTAAGTGTCCGATGTAGTGGAGGAACTCGTAGTCTGGGCGGTATGCTCTTGGCTTAAAACGGCAATCTCCTCCTTGTGATTATTGATTTCTTGAGAACTCGTTTCCCACTTCGTTGCGAAAACCAAGACAAACAAAATACAAATACCAACCGTTACCGCAGTTGTTTTATTGCGTAAAGGGGGTTTTTTTATCATTGGAAGCATAGTAAATTTTAGGAGTAAAAGGTATTCCTCAATTTCCTCTACTGCCGATATTCTTCTCATATTCCGTCATAAATTTGGTTATCAACCTCTCTTTGGTGATCAACCTCTCTTGTTACTTCAATATATTTATCGAGACTCAAGATAAAGGGGATTTTCCCATCATTACTTACGCCCATAACATTGGTAAACATGGAATCAAATCTACCACTTTGAGATGCATTATTGCCCTTAAGGTTTATAAAATCCTCAACATACTTTTTAAAAGCCTCCCTATCTATTCCTTTTTGAAGAATAGATTCAGGAGGTAGTGATTTGCCTCCGTTTTTAAGTGATTCATATCGAATGACAGATTGAAAAGAGTTATAAGATATTGCTTCTTCTTTGAGTGCACTTATTTCCTCTATAGCTGTTTGTCTTCTAGTTCGTAAAATATCAAAAGCGTCTTTAAGAGGAATTGCATCAATTGCTATTTGAGATATTTTTTCTTGCAAAGTACTTTCTTTAGGAGCGTCTGGCTCAATTTTCGGATACCAGTAATTTTGAGCACATATGATAGCTCCATCATGACAAAATTCCCCATAAATAAAAAAATGTGCTTTTGCTTCTTCACTATGCTTTGAAAAAAAGCTTTCCCCTTTATTTCCTAATTGAGGAAGTAACTCTCCATTTTCAAAATAAACGTCTTCTCCCTTAAATTTTTTGTTCTCAGAATCGATGTCTTTTTTAGTCCTTTTAAATTCTATAAGTAAAAAATTCCCTTCAAAATTGAGGATGGCATCTCCAGCTTCTTCTGGATTGCCATCAAGAGGGAATATGCTTATAAGCCCGCGTTCCAACATATGTAAAAAAATTTATATTCAACCGTTTTTTCCCACCAAATCATATTATTGCCCCCCATCTTTTTCATTCGCCAAATGGCTCTATTGCTTAAATCCCCTAAATTATTTTCAAAAAATCAGCCTCAGACATTATCTCTATTGGAAAACCTTTCGCTCTCAGGTCTTCTGCTTTCTTCGTCTTGGCACTTCTTTCCCCATCAGTGAATAGGGAATAATCCTGAATGCCCATCACAAGATAATTCGTTTGCATCGTAACGCCTTGTTGAGGGGTCCCACCGGCTTTTTCAACCAGGCAAAAAGCTTCCTCTCTAGTCATAGATACCAATGTTCCTGTAAAAGTAATCTTTTTCTCGTAAAAAGGGTGAAAAGGATCTTTGCCACATTCTTCGGGAGAAGGATGTCGCGGTTTTGCTCTTGCAGGAAAATGAATTCCTGAAGGTGTGTACTCCCCGTTACAGATTCCTCCGATGCGGAATCTCAGCTCTTTTTTTAGTTTTTTTAAATCGTTAACATTATGCTCCCTGCACGCTGCCAAAATGATTTCAGCTGAACACCTTGCATCTTCTTCCGCGTCGTGATGTATAAGAGGCAATCCTAGATGACCTGCTACTACAGGCAGGGAGAATGAAGACAAAAAAGGCCATGCTCCTTTGGAAACAGCGACAGAGCAAACAATGTCACAATCTGGAATATCTAAACTGTAAAGGGGAAGGGTGTTTCGAATAACGCTAATGTCGAAAGAGGCGTTATGCGCAACGACGGTAGCGTTTGTAAGTAGAGGCTTAACTTCTTCCCATATTTGGTTGAATTCAGGCTTGTTTTTTACATTGCGTTTTTGAATACCATGAATTCTAACGTTGAAAGGATTGAAGTAATAGTAATCTTTAGGTGGCTTTATGAGCCACGATTTTGTTTCTGTAATTTCGCCATTTTCAACAATAGCTATTCCAAGAGCACATGGGCTGCATCTTTTCTCATTCGCTGTTTCAAAATCTATAGCTACAAAGTTGAGTATTTAAATAACCTCCTCCCTGCATATTTCCAAATATAAGTTTTAAGAAAAAAGCGTTAGCTGACATTCTTTACGTAACAACTTACCACTGAAATCTCTCCTGGATTTCAGTGGTTTTTGTAACTTCTTTTGGGGGCCATTGATCAAGAAGTGGACGAACTCGTCTTGAGTCATGCTGTGAGATGTGTTGTTTTCTGTAAAATGCCATGAAAACTTTACATGTCCTGGGAAACGTTTCCCATCTTGAATACTTGCAGGGGACGCAGCATCGATTTGAATCAAAGGAGAGACACTTGAGCCCGCATAAGAGTTTTTATAAATAATGTCTCCCTTGGCAAAGCCAAAGTTAGAGCCTTGGGTCCAGGCAAGAAAGGAGACGGTGTTTTTGTTGCGCTCCATCAGCTGTATATCTAAAGCGGCATTAAAACAGTCGGGAACATGCATATACCAGTCTGAACAAAATTTGCATCTGATAGTTTGCAAGATCCTTCCTGAGCGAATATCGTTATCATTTGTGCTTGACGCCTTAAGCAATGTCTTAAGTGTTGACAAGGAACCCAGCGTCGTTTCTTGGCACATGTTAATGCCATGTTTTAATTCGCTTTTTAAAGTGGTGTAGAGCTCGTTTTTTGCTCTTTGTAGACTATTGCTCAAGCGGAACTTTATTTTTGTCCCCCTGTTATATTTTTTATCAAAAGAAATAAAATTCTTATCAAGTAGTTCTTCAATACCTTTATTTGGCAACTCCCATGTTTGCCAGTCGAGTTTTTCCATGAGCTTTTTGTATTTCGAAGGGTCTTCTTTTTGCAGTTTTTTGTTTATCTCTTCTGCATGTTGATGTCCGATAATGTCGATGTGCAAAATAAAAGCAAGCATCGTTCTTGCATCGGGTGAAAGAGTGTCTATGTTCATTTTGAATATTCCCACCTACCTAGTCTGAAAGTTCGTAAATATAACTTCCCCAATAGAGCGCATCATCTGATGTACAGTCGAAATCATCTTGAAACAAATTCTTTTTCAAATGGGTTCGTACTTTACCTCGGATGCCACGAGCCTCTTCTTTGAATTTCACTATGCAGTAGTCTTTTTTAAGTTCATCAACAGATTCTGGACAAAGTGAATAGACAAGTTTGATTGTTTCTTTCTTTGTTCGTGGACATTTTAAATTATTTTCTTTTAAGACTTGGCGTAAATCTCTGATGTGGACTAAGACAAGAAGTCTTTCTGGTGAATCCACTTCTTGTAAGATTTCTTTAGAAAGCAACTCTCTATGACTAGATTCATCACGGCAATAAATCCATGAGCCAGTGTCTAGACCATATATCCAACGCGTCAAAAGTGCGTAAAGTTCTTTTTGGGAATCTTCTTGAAGGGAGTCAATTTTGTGCTTTTTATCTTCATTGAAAGTTATAACAACGTTGGAAATTTTACCGAGATCTATAATTCCGAGCTCATGGGCAAGACGATAAATATGTTTACAAGGGATAGTGTGTTTACGTTTGAAGGCTCGTTTAAAGTCTGTGCAAGTGCAGGATGTAAGAGTAGTGATATATGGAGTAGAGCTACTTCCTTTAATTGTGCAAGAACCTTTTACCGCATCTAGATTATCTACCTTAGCGATAAGTTGAGCTCGCTCCATACGCCTTTGTTGGGGTGGCTCGTCATGTATTTTATCTCCCCAGTGCATTCGCCAAAGACAATGGAGACAAATATCCCCACTATATTCAGCACCGCACCTTTCGCATTTCATGCTGGTCACTCCTTAAGTAGTAAAACGTGTATTTTAGATAAAGATCAAATTCCTTTCCTTGGAACCGCCGTTAGAAGTGTCACTTTCCCGACGATATAAAAAAGTCCCATGTTTATTTCTTCTTTAGTAAAGCTTCTGGGCTTGTATTGGGGGGCAGCAGAACGGATTTCAACAGAACCATCTTTTGTGTCGAAATATACCCATTTTATTGCCCATTCTTTTTGCAAGCCAAAACAAACTAAGGCAACATCACCGTCATATACTTCTTCTGCGGGATTCACAACGACTGTGCTTCTGTCAGGGATTCCAGCGCCTTCCATACTATCTCCTTCAACCAAAACTGCAAACGGCTTTTTATCAGCATCTATAGAGATATTTCCTACGACATCAATGGGTAGAAGTATCGTTTTTTCAGCGCTAGCATAAATCTCAATCATGCCCCCATTACCTCGTCCGGCACATGCAATAGCTGTTGGATCAAGAACAGGGACTTCTATCCATTTGTCAAAGTATTGGGCTGATTCTTTTCGTACATTAGAGGTGATGTCAAGTGGGGTAGATCCATCTGTTTCCCCCATAAGGTAGGCGACAGTGGTGCCAAAAACTTGAGCCAACGTTTTCAAAACATTAGCGTCGGGAGTTCTAAGCCCTTTTTCCCAATTAATAATAGAGCTTCTTGAATATCCGGATTTCTCCGCAACTTCTTGCTGAGTCATCCCCTTTCGCTCTCTACATTCTTTGAGCTTTTCCTCAACAGACATCTCATCACCTCTATTTAATTGTCTACGAATGTGGTCATAAATCAAGAGTAAGAAAGTAATCTTTTCGTGTTGACATATGTAACATTTAGATATATAGTTCTTTTAAAGAGTACGATTGACTACATAGCAAGAGTGGGGGTGAAGTGGTGAGTATAGGGGAAAACATCCGTTCTATTCGCGTTTTAAGGGAATTAACTCAAGAAAAACTAGCAGAAATGGCAAAACTTTCAAGGAGCTCAATTGTAAACTTTGAAACGGGCAAAAGGGCTCCTCGAGTAGATGATCTTGAAAGCATTGCAAAAGCTTTAGGAGTAGAAGTTTCTATCTTTTTTCAAGAAAACCCTACTCAGCCCCGGCGAGAGGAGACTCAGGCCGGGGAAACGGAGACTATCTAGGAGAAGCCAGCAGGGTCGTAGAAATACTAAAAGAAGCTGCAAAAAGATACGACCCAGAGGGCGTGAAAGAAATCATGAGAGACATTGGCGACAACGGCAGGGCAGATGATCCAGATCTCAGAAATTTCTTTTCAGAGATTGCTAGAGCTGCAACAGAAGCACTGATGTAACAGCGAGGCGCAAAGAAAGGAGGCTAACAACGTGGAAGGAGATGTAACTATGCCCGAGTTCGGATTCTTGCGGTTGCCAGACGTACTTAAAATCATTCCGGTCTCGCCATCCACTTGGTACAACGGGATTCGTGCCGGACGATTCCCCAAAGGAATAAAAATCACTGGAAATATAGTTGGTTGGAAAGTATCTGACATAAAAAATCTTGTTCAGAAAATTGAAGAGGAGGCCGAAGCGAATGCTTGAAAAAATAGGGAAAAGTCTTTTAAAGATGTTGGCTAAAAACGGCGTGATAAGCGGCCCATACTATTTCAAGGGAATATGGTTTGCAAAAAGAGAGGCTTCCAGTCTTCTCAGTGCCATTTGCGGAGCGGATGAACGGAAAAGGCTTAGCGCAAGATATAAAGATATATCAATCAGAGACGTTCAAAAGCTTTCAGCTTTCGTAGAAGAGGGTTAACAATGCATTGCGTTGTATGGCTTTCAAAGGCTCAAGCTTTAAAAGAATTTGATGACGCTATTGAACTGCAACGTGTTAGGACTGCACATGCAGAGGTGTTACATCAAAAATATAACGATAGTCTAAGCAGAAAAAAGATTAGAGATGAGATTGCGCAGCTGGCAAATCTCCAAAAACAAAGAGAAAGAATGTGTCTGGCATGAAAAGATCTGTCCAAAATGCAGTTGTTAGTTTGTTGAACTATAGAGGGCAAAAATTGCGAGGCGTTGTCTTTCGACGAACTGAAAAGAATGCCCATGCAAGAAAAGCAATAGTGGCGGCTTGTAAAGAGATAAAAAGAGAGTCTCTGATTTTCGAATCAGAGACCGTTTAAAAACTTATAGGCTAGGAGCTGCAACTCCTAGCCTCATTTTAGCATATTGAGGAGGATGCGGCGTAATGACTGACTTTGATATCGCTGGAATGTGTACGGCTAGAGCAAAGCTCACTTCCATGGCGAAAGTGCCCCAACCGAACAAATCAAGTGGCATTACTCGAAAAATAGTAACGGAGCTTTATTGTGAAATTAGAGATGCCCGCATAGCGGGATATAGCTGGCAAAAAATAGCAGATGCAATAACCTCAACGATGAATATAAAACTTACCGGGAGTGGTATTTCCTACGTTTTTCGCACTCTTGACCATCAATATGAGCAAGAGACCGGGGTAGCGGCGCTACCTGTAGGTCGGAATGGCAGGTAATCAGATGAAAAAAATTTATATAGCACATCCACTGCGAGGAGAAACAGCCGATATCGATGAAATTTGGAAAAATAGTGTAGCTATAGATACTATATGCCGCAACGTATCAGCCATAGTGGGAGCCAAAGACACACTACTTCTTTCTCCCATTCATGCATTTAGTTTTATGCCTGTTTTTGGCGACCAAAAAGATGTTTTTGAACAATGCCGAAACATGCTATCTCTTGCCGATGAGGTTTGGGTATTCGGCGATTGGGCGAGCTCTGAAGGTTGCAAGATGGAAATAGAGTATGCCAATAAGCTGAACATCCCTGTGGTCTTTCACCACAACAAAATCAAGGAACTAGACGAATGCCTAGCGTAGAGTATGAGATTTTTGTCGCTGTAGGAAAGTATGTAGATAAAAGCGGTCGTGAAAGAACAAAGCAACAGCGTGTAGGGGAAATATTCTTACATTCGGATGGGAATAGATATATTCGGCTAGATCCGTTTTTCAATTTTGCAGCATGCGAGCGCAAACATGGTAACGACAAACTTTTTTTGAGATGTGTAAAGCCTAAGGAGGTTTAGTCATGGATAATTTACGAATTGTTGTCGAAGACGATCTTTTTATACCTAAAAGAAAAAATATTGGCGATGCCGGAGCAGACATTAGAAGTGCTATAGATGTTGTTATTTATCCAGGTGAAGCTTGCAACATTCCAGCTGGTTTTAAGGTAGCTATTCCATATCAATATGGCGGCTTTATTTTTCCAAGAAGCGGATTGGCCTATAAGCATGGAATTCACCTCTGTAACGGGGTAGGCGTAATTGATCATCAGTATCGAGGCGAAGTAATGCTTCCTCTTCGAAATGATGGTACAAAGCCCTTTACCATTCAGCGTGGAGACAGACTAGCCCAGATGGTGATTCTCAAAGTGGAATTACCAGGCTTTGTAGTTGTAGATGTACTGGATGAAACCGAGCGTGGAGAGGGCGGTTTTGGCAGTACAGGGGTGAAATAGCATGTCTGCGAATGACATTAAAGTTGTAGATTGCAGGGCATTTCCTTTTGCGAGGGTTGATATTCCTGTGATTATAGATTCAGATCTGTCAACATATGAAAAAATGGTGTATGTAGCTCTTTGTACGTTTGCGTCAAGAGCTAATTCGTGCTTCCCTTCTGTAAAAACCCTTGCAAAGGCGGCTTCTTGTTCTGCACGGCAAGTTAGAAGATGCCTTGAGGGACTTGAAAAAAGAGGACTTATACGTATTCATGAAAGAATGACAGAGAAGGGGCAATCATCGAATATTTACGATATTTTGGGGGCTCAGGGGATGACAGAGAGTCAGCCCCCCATGACTGGTAGTCATACCCCCTCTGACAGTGAGTCACCCAGAACTATATTTAGTGAACTAGATACTACTTCTCTTTCAGAGAAGGAAGAACCCCCCTCTGACGAGGCCCTTCCTTCACAGGAAAATGCAGAATTCGTTGATATTGATGAGGTTCCTCAGGTGATGCGCCCAACTGTGGAATATTTCTTGCTCAAAACGGGTAGAAAGGGAATTACGCCAGGAGAACTTTCCGCAGTCAAAACCCTCGAAAAGATTCATGTTCCCGCACGGGTGAACCAAGAGATTGGGAAGGCTGTATCGCGATACGAGAAAAAGAAACGTCCGCTGCACACTCTCACTCTCGAATACATTTATGAAAGCTTGAAATACCAGACTTCGGGGCGGAATGTCAAATCTAAAACGCAAAGGGCTTTGACACCTGACGACCCATACGAAAAACAGCGAGCGTCTGACTTGAAAGAATGGGAATCAAGTCAACAGCAGGCTTTGCTTGAAAAATACGGAGGTGATCTCGATGACAAGCCTAGAAGCTTTGTTGGCTCAGTACCCTCGTAGAAAAGCTAAAGATGAGAAAAAAGCGCTTGAATATTTACAGCGATATTTTAAAGATCCGTCGCTCACGATAGAAGCCTTAGATAATTCTGCTTCAGACATTCTTTACGTACAAGAACAAGATCGTTATTGCACTCATTGCCCTGGATATGGCGGGTGTAAATACCGCGGAATGAGGTATGTAATGCGTTTTGAAGATTTATTTGGTCGGCAAGTTTTATCAATAAAAGTAGGTGACTGCCTAGATCGCAAAAAATACGAGAAGCAAAAGAAAACTGAACAGTTGGTAAAAACGAGCAAAATTCCAGAAGCCATGAAACGCTGTACTTTCGATACATTTAAGACCATGGATGATCCTATCATCAGAACTGCAAAGGGTTTGGCCATGGCGAGTGTGGAAGATGGTTTCTCTCTCGTTTTAGGTGGTGGTACGGGTGTGGGAAAAACCCATCTGGCCATTGCTATAGTTCAGTCTCTTGCTTCACGTGGGAAAAGCGCAGTATTCGTGCCGGTGGTTGATTTGCTTGATGAAATCCGTTCGGGCTTTGAGGATGGAACAGCAAATAAAATCCAACAGGCCGTAAAAGATGCCGATTGTATAGCCATTGATGATTTAGGGGCACAGAGAAAGGATAAAAGTTGGGTCGATGAGCAACTTTTTTCTCTCATAGACGCACGGTACAGGTCGGGGAAACAGACAGTGATAACAACAAATGCGTGCTCTATGTCACAGCTTAAAGAAATGTTGGGTGAGCACGGTACGAGAATAGTTTCTCGGTTGACAGAGATGTCGCACCCCTTGTTTATCAAGGCGCGGGATTTTAGAACACGCAAGAATGTGCAGAAGAAACTGCCTATAGGAAGGTAACGCAGGAGGTGTAGAAATGCCTAATTCAGAAAATGTAGGGGTAAAAATATATAGAAGGAAACCTATTGAACCCATTGAAATTGCAGCTATTCAGTGGACTGGTAAAAACCTAAAAAAAGTTATTGATTTCATAGGACTTCATGAATCTGTGAAAGACATACCATGGAAAAACTATGAAAGGATAGTTAAAAGGCATGGACTAAAGGTTTTCGCCCCACAATGGATAGAAATTGTCCCCATAGGTTATTTTATTATTAAAGATATTAGGGGGGAGCTTACACTTCAACACCCAATAGTTTTGGATGAGGAGTATGAGGAGGTTAAAAATGACTCAAAAACAGAAGGTATCTAACCGTTTAAATAATGCGATAAAAAAATGGATGTTAGCTTGTATTCATGAGCGCATGGCAAAAATGGAGGTAGACGCTATGTCAAGAACATTTGATGAAATCACTGGCGTACAGGAAAGGCAGATAAAATTATCGGTGGTAAAAAATGAAAACCGAAGCTGAAAAGGTAATGATGTATAAATACTATAGAGGTAAAGCAGTTTGTTCAGTTGATGGTATTTGTGATAAAGGAGATTGGGTCTATGGGGCGTTAGTGCCAGGAGACTCCCCTACTGCTAATCCTTATATAACGGGTGGGATAGAAGAGGCAGGAGATGATTTTATTATCCCGTCATTCTGGGTTCCTGTTGATTTAAAAACCGTAGGAGAATTTACAGGAATTTATGATGGCGACAATAAAAAAATTTATACGGGAGACATTGTAAAATGGGACGATGCAACTCATGGGGAATATTGGAGGGTTGCAGAAGTAATACGCCAACCTGGGCATTTTACATTTAGAACAATTCCATCATTATGTATAAATTGTTTAAAAGAAGAGGCGTGTGATTTTCAAATGGGATGTTTCGCGTATTGCCCCGATACAAAAAAGTATGGGAATGTCCTCAAAGTCATCGGCAATATATACGAAACTCCGTATATCAAGTAAATGGTTTAAGCAACAGCAAGGGTAAGGAAGTAGAGGAGGATGACAATGAATGAGATAGAGCGCTTATCAGCAATTATAGATTTACTTGTGACCTACCACCCATCAGGCGTAATGGTCTTATTGGGAGAGCGTCCTCCTCTTTCTGATGTCGAGTGGTTTGAGCTAGCGCAGTCTATTAAAAGCGAAGATGATATTGAGCGGGTAGATTCAAGTGTGAATACTGACGCTTTTTTCGGCCAAATAGCAGCTGGAGATGCCATTGTTCAATTCCTTGAGACATTAGGTACATGGGAAACGGTAGTCGAGGCGGCAAGATCATTCAGAAAAGTATTTCCTGCTGACTGGAATATGTTTATAGATCATGTCAGATACGTGGATAATCCTTTCTCTTCAAGGCTTTATAAAGAAAGTATGTTAGCACGTGTTGCAACAAAATATTCCGTTGATCCTAAAACAGTGACAAGAAGACGTAAGACGGTACCATTGGCAATAGCTCGTGAGGCGATAGGAGGCTTTCAGCTCGCGTTGTTTGGAGAATAAAAATCAAAGTCTCTAATACTCCGTTAATAATATGTTTGATGTTCCGCTGATAATCTTTTTAAAACTGTTAAAATGGTAGTGTGGAAATAAATACGAAAGGCCCTGGCAGATTCTTCTGTCGGGGCCTTTTTATTGCAGGAGGTGAGCGAGAATATCCGTTCACCTCTTGCTTTTTGGACCATACAGAGGAGGGAAAAGAATGTACGCCATATGGGGAATACCTGAAAGGAAGCGCATAAGGATAGGCATTTCAAATGCGCGTTTTTCACCTCTCCCATTTGGCGCTGAAATTATTGCTCTTGTGGAGCCTTGCGACGTGAAATTAATGCGCCGCTGGTGTGAACGAAGGGCAAAGAGGGGCTGGTCCATACAAAAGATGAAGGCGGCGTGTAATTAAACCAAAAGACTGGAGGTGACAAGTTGCAGTTCGTTCAGCCTATTCGCAAACAGAGCACGATTAGAAAAATGAAAGAGGCTCTGAAAAGTAGAAATCTTAGAGATTATGCCTTGTTTTCATTAGGAATAAACTGTGGCTTACGCATATCAGACCTCCTGTCATTAACAGTTAAAGACGTGCTTGCCGGAAGGGGAAAGAGAATAAGAATCTCTAAGGAACTGGAGATAAAAGAACACAAGACCAGAAAGGTAAAACGCTTCCCGATAAACGATAAAGCAAGAGAGGCATTACGAGAATATCTTGTAGAGCGACGGCCTGAACACCTTGACGAGCCGTTGTTCTTGTCAAGGCAAAAAGACGATGAAGGAAACAAAGCAGCCATAAGCAGATTCCAAGTATGGCGAGCTATGAATCATGCGGCGAGAGCTGCAGGAATACCAGAATCGTATCGAATAGGAACTCATACTTTGCGCAAAACATTTGGATATCAGTTGAGAAAATCAGGTGTTGATATTCCTGAAATCCAGATGATGTTGAATCATAGTCATCCTGCTGTGACCATTAGATATTTGGGAATAACTGACGACAAACTAGCGACTTTATACCGAAATTTGAACCTCTAATATTAAATAAAACCGCCTTTTTAGCCTCTATTTTTAATTCTACGAGATCGGCATCTATTTTTAGAAGATACCGCTATAAATAAAAGCTGCAAACATTGCTCTCGTCGGCCTTTGCGCCCGTTTGCTCTGAGTGCAACAGAATATACATATGTAGCACTCAGATAGCGTTTATGGGTTTGGACAAAAAATGCGCAAAGAAGCATGGTCACTGGCCTTTTAAGCTTCACGGGTCCTTCTGGTGTAAAAATTCTGCGGGTCCGTAGGAAGGCTCGGGCTTTCTCTAGCGGGAAGACTTTTCTAACCCATTTCGTTTCGCTTTCAGAAATAGGGTATTGAACAAAAGTTTACAAGGAGTGAATCCAGTATGGGCAGGGTAAAAAAGGAAAAGGTTCAAGATCAAACTGTTACCTGCGATGCCCTAGCATCTATGCTGGGGCTCTCTACAAGAAGAATTCAGCAACTGGCAAAAGATAACATTGTAAAAAAAAATGAAAGAGGCAGATACCTCTTAACGCAATCTATTCAAGGGTATATTGAATTTATAAAAATAGGAGGTTATGATGTTTCGCCTCATGATCTCAAAAGACAAAAGGTACGGCTTACAAAAGCTAATGCGGATCGCGCCGAAATGGAAGCCGCCGTTATGAAGGGATCTCTTATCCCTAATGAAGTCGTGAAGGCTTTTTGGGCAGAGATGGTAACGGCGTTCAAAACGACCGCTTTGTCTTTACCAGTAAAGCTTGCCCCACAAATTTCGGGAGAATCTAATCTTGATTCAGTGAAAGCAATTTTGACAAGAGGAATTCATGAAACCTTACAGGAGATAGCTGATTATGACGCTAGAAAAATCGTGCGTAACGCTCTGCAAAAGTATTCTGCAGATGGCAGCACCGCCACCTAATTTAAAGGTTTCAGTGTGGGCTGATACATATAGATTTCTCTCGAGTGAATCTTCATCAGAGCCAGGACGATGGCGAACAGATATAGCTCCGTATCAAAAAGAAATAATGGATTGTGCTACCCAACCAGGGATAAAACGCATCACAATTATGAGTGCCTCTCAAACGGGCAAATCTGAAATCCTCAATAACATCATGGGGTATTTCGTGCATCTTGATCCGTGTCCGATTCTTTTTATTCAACCAACAGAGGGATTAGCGAGCGCATATTCAAAAGAACGCCTTGCCCCCATGTTTCGAGATAGTTTTGTCTTAAAAGAGCGTATTAGCAAGGTAAAGACAAGGGATAGCGATAATACTATTCTTTCCAAAAGCTTCCCAGGGGGGCATCTTGCGTTAATAGGTGCAAATAGCCCTTCCGGACTTGCATCAAGGCCAGTGCGATTATTGCTTATGGATGAAATAGATAGGTATCCATTGTCATCAGGAACAGAGGGAGATCCAAGAGCCTTGGCCGAAAAACGAACGTCAACTTTCTGGAATCGCCTTATTGTTGAAAGTTCAACTCCTACAATTAAAGGTATGAGCCCGATAGAAAAAGAATATGAGAATGGTACCCAAGAGACATGGACATGGAAGTGCCCAAATTGTGAAAAATGGGTTGTGCCAAGGTGGAAAGACTTGATTTGGCAAGATAAAACTACACCAGTTTTAAAATGTCCGCATTGCCAAAATGAATTTGAAGAAATGGTCTGGAAAAAACAGCCAGGGAAATGGACTGCAAATGCTAAATATAAGGGGCACCGCAGCTTCCATTTAAATGCGCTAGTAAGCCCCAGTAATTGGGTAAACTGGGATGATTTGATTGATGAATTCTTGCGAGCCAAGCGCTCCGGCATTGAAGAATTAAAAGTATTTGTGAATACTAGGCTTGGTGAAACATGGGAGGACCAAGGTGACTCTGTTGAAGAAGAAATTATGGAACAAAGACGCGAATATTACGATGCAGAAATTCCAGAGGGAGTTTGTGTTTTAACAGCTGGAGTTGATGTTCAAGACGACAGAATAGAAGCAGAACTTGTGGGGTGGGGAGTAGGCAAAGAAAGTTGGGGCATAGGGTTTGTTCGTTTCTTTGGAAACCCAGCTACAGATGCCAATGTATGGGATCAGTTGGACTCTTGGCTTCTACAAAGCTATGAATATAACGATGGTAGAAAAATTGGTGTTTCGTGTACGTGCATAGATTCTGGAGGCCACTGCACTACTCAAGTATATAAATTTACTAGGCCCAGAGAGCAACGTCGTGTTTTTTCAATTAAAGGACGAGGTGGAGCTGGCATTCCCATAATAGGGAAATATAGCCGCAACAATAGAGAAAGAGCTGCGTTGTTTACCCTTGGCGTAGATGCAATAAAAGGACTCATTCTTGCTTCGTTAAAAGTTGAAGAAGAGGGAGCAAGTTACTGTCATTTTCCGCGAGAGATCAAGAGAGGTTATACAAAGGAATTTTTTAGAGGGTTAACCAGCGAAAAACGTGTTACCCGTTATTCCCGTGGTGTACCTAGAGTGCGATGGGAAAAAAGAACTTCTGGCATCCGTAACGAACCTTTAGATTGTCGTGTTTACGCAAGAGCCGCTCTTGAAATTCTGAATCCCGATTTAGAAGCCCTTGCTCATGGGGAAACAGGGAATAGACGCGTTTATAAAGTACGTAAAGTCTTGAGCAAAGGAGTGAGTTTATAATGCCTGCTGTTTCTTTAGAGGAAGCAAAAAAACACTTAGGTATGTGGTTAGAAGCCGAAGCAGCTATAGCATCTAACCAAAGTTATAAAATTGGATCTCGTTCTTTAACACGTGCGGATTTAGAGGTCGTAGCAAAACGAATAGATTATTGGCGCCATGAGGTGAATAGACTAGAAAGAGGTGGAAGCGGTACTCGTACGTTTCGAGTGGTGCCGCGAGACCTATGATCGGGAAAAGTATAGATAAACTTGTCGCTGTAGTAAATCCGCAAAAAGCTCTTAAAAGGACTCTTGCCCGAAAACAACTTGAAATATTAGCGTCAGGATATTCTAGACATGGGGCAAGTAGAACAAAAAAAAGTCTCATAGGCTGGCTTTCTAGAAGCGGAAGTCCTGATGAAGATATTACAGATAACATCGAAGTGTTGAGAAGCCGTTCAAGAGACTTGTTTATGGGAAACCCTCTCGCTGCTGGAGCCACAAAAACTATACGCATGAATGTTGTTGGCCCCGGGCTCACTCTTAATTCTCAGGTTGAATCAGATGTTTTAGGTATGAGTCACGAAGAGACACAAGCATGGGAGCGCAGAACAGAACTTGAGTTTGCATTGTGGGCAGATCCCATAGATTGCGACGCTTCTAGAACTTGTAATTTTTATGGGCTGCAGGCATTGGCGTTTATATCATTTTTGATAAATGGTGATGCGTTTGTATTGCTACCTATGATTGAGCGCGAAGGCAGGCCATATAGCCTTGCTATTAGGCTTTTGGAAGGAGATCGCGTGTGTGATCCCATACCACTTCCGCCAGGGAAGGATATACGTGGAGGCGTTGAGGTAGACGATGATGGGGCTCCGGTAGCCTATTGGGTATGTCAAGTTCATCCGGCGGATTCATCAATAAAAAACTATAAAAAGAGAAAAAAACGAGAATGGACACGTGTCCAGGCGTTTGGTAAGAAAACAGGTCGATGTAATGTTCTCAGGCTCATAGATCCAGAAAGACCCGAACAGCGAAGGGGCGTTCCGCTTTTGGCACCAGTGATCGAATCGTTAAAACAGCTAGGTCGTTATACAGATGCAGAATTAATGGCTGCTGTGGTAAGTAGCTTTTTTACAGTGTTTATTACGAGTGGAAGCCAAGAAGGGCAACCATTAGGTGAAAGTCTCCCTATGGAAGAACGAGTCGATACCCAAGACGAGCAATCTATAGAGCTCGGTTCAGGAACGCTTGTCGAATTGGCTATGGGGGAAGACATAAAAGTAGCAGATGCTAAAAGGCCGAACGTAGCTTTTGATGGTTTTGTCACGTCTATTTGCCGGCAGATAGGCGTAGCTTTAGGGTTGCCATACGAAGTGCTGATCAAACACTTTACATCGAGTTATTCAGCAAGCAGGGCTGCGCTTAATGAGGCATGGATGTTTTATAAAACATGGCGAAAATGGCTTGTGCGGTCATTTTGCCAACCTATATATGAGTCATGGCTTGAAGAAGCCGTAAGCCTGGGGAGAATTAGCGCCCCAGGCTTTTTTGATGACCCATTAATTCGTAAAGCATATTGTGGAACCGTATGGAATGGGCCAGCTCAAGGGCAACTGAATCCTGTACAAGAAGTTACAGCAGCTGCAAAACGAGTTGAAGAGGGTTTTAGCACCCGAGCACAAGAAACAGCAGAACTTACGGGTGGAGATTGGGAGCAAAATCACAGACAACGCATTAGAGAAGAACAAATGCGCGAAGAGTTAGGAGGGGTGACAGAATGAGCAAGTTTTGGACGATAAAAGCTCGGTCTAGTGGTGAAGCGGAGGTGTTGATATATGGAGAGATAGGAACGGAAGAAGGCTGGGACGATGTGACGGCGAAGGGTTTTGCCAAAGAACTGAGAGATCTTGGAAACATTAAGAATCTTTCAATACGTATCAATTCACCTGGTGGAGATGTTTTTGCTGCACAAGCTATTTTTTCAATACTAAAGAGCCACTCTTCCATAAAAACTGTTTATGTAGATGGCTTGGCTGCTTCTTCTGCTTCAATCATTGCTATGGTTGGTAACCGTGTCGTAATGCCATCTAATTCCATGATGATGATCCACAATCCATGGACATGGAGCGTAGGGGAGTCAAAAGATTTCAGGAAGCTAGCTGACGATCTAGACAAGGTCAGGGAGTCAATGTTAGCTGTTTATGTGGAAAAAACAGGTCTCGAGGCTGAAGAGATCATAAAGCTATTAGATGCTGAAACTTGGATGACAGCTACAGACGCATTAGAAAAAGGATTCGCAGATGAAATAGAAGGCGTTATTGAAGTGGCAGCATGCGCTTCAGCTATTACAGCTAGCTCTAAAAAACACTTTAAGAAGATTCCAAATGAACTGTTAGCACAAAAAAACAATAAAAAGGAGGATAAATCGCCTATGGAAATTACAAAAAGCATGATCGTTTCGGATTACCCTGAAATATACGAACAGATAAAAGACGAAGGCATCAAGAAAGAGCGAGAGCGCATAAGAGAAATTGAAAATCTTGGTGTTGCTGATTGTAGCGATGTTATCGAAAAAGCAAAATTTGATACAGGAGAACCTGCTGCAGAAGTAGCGATGAAAATTTTAAAGGCCCAATCTGAAAAGAAAAAAGAACGTCTAGAAAATTTAAAGGATGATGCAAGTGTCTTAAAGGGCATTAAAGTAGATGCTTTAGAAGGTGAAGGTGTGGATAAAGCAGCAATGGAAGCTTCTCTAAAAAGTGGTTTTGAAGGGAGGAAGAAATAATGGGCTATGTAGAGACACTAGGGAGCACTAGTCCTGATCGATTAATAGCCGGTCAATTCCCGCAAGTATTAGAAGCGGCACAAATTGCGCCAAGTCAAGTATTAAAGAGAGGCACAGTTTTAGGACGAATAACAGAGAATGGTTATTGTGTCGCTGTAAATTCAGCCGCTGTTGATGGTTCAAAAGATATTTTTGCTGTTTTGGCTGAAGACATTACGACTGATGCCAGTGCCTTGTATGCAGAAGTATATCTAACAGGAGAATTCAACATAAATGCATTGTTTTTTGGAGGATCTGATACGGCAGCTACTCATAAAGATAATGCTAGGAAATTATGCATATTTTTCAGAGATAGCGTAAAAGCTACTCAATAAGGAGGGATAAATAATGCCATTTGATCTTTTTTCTACGCATACAATGTTGATGCCTTTGATTGAAAATTTTGATCCGAAGACATTCATAAGATCTACCTTTTTTAGTTCATACAAGACGTTCGATACGGAACACGTAGTAATTGATCTTTATAGAGGAGCTCGTCGTATGGCCCCTTTTGTTAGACCTCGAAAAGGAGGCAAAACCATAGAGCGAGAGGGAAGAGAGATAAGACAATATACTCCTCCGCTTGTGGCACCACAGGCTCCTACAACTGCAGAAGATATTCAGAAAAGGGGGATAAGTGAGACTCCTTTTGCAACAAAAACTTCCGATGAGAGAGCAGCTGAACAACTCGGAAGAGACCTTGCAGAGCTTGATGAAATGGTCACGCGTCGCGAAGAGTGGATGTGTGCCCAGGCACTTTTTGAGGGGCAGATCCATATGCTTGATCAAGAAGAGGGCATTGACGAAGTGATAGAGTATCCAATTACTCATATAGCGTTATCCGGGACATCTCTTTGGAGTGACGCTGGGAGCAATCCTCTTGCTGACTTAAAAAATTGGTGTCGCCAAGTTGGTAAAGATTCTGGTGTTGTTCCGAATATGGCCATATTGGCATCTGATGCCATAGACGCATTTTTAAAAAATGAAAGTGTTTTGAAAGCTCTTGATACACGAAGAGTAGACCTAGGCCAGATCAATCCACAGGCATTGCCAAATGGAGCTAGTTATATAGGCCATATTTTATTGCCAGAGGTTTCTCTTGATCTTTATGGTTACAACGAATGGGTATATGACGAGGAGACCTCTAAAGATGTCCCGATAGTTCCTAGTGGGCGTATCATTTTAGGAAACCCATCAGCTAGAACAGAAATGCTTTATGGTACGGTTTATAACCTTAAGCAAGGTTCTATTGCCGAACCGCGAGTTCCTTTTAGTTGGGTAGAAAATGATGGAAGTGCTCGGTGGGTTCGTGTCTCAGCTCGTCCCCTACCTGTGCCTATTCAGGCGGCAGCTTTCTTGCGCGCAACGGTTCTGTAGTTATGTTTTTAAAAGCCATAATACCAATCAAGCATGATGGGAAAATGTATTTGCCTGGAGAACAATTAGAGGTTACTCCCTCAGAAGTAATGCGTCTTGTTGCTTTACGAGCCGCTGTTATTCCTACTAATATTCTTGAAGATGAGAATAACCAAGAAGAACAAATTGAAGAAGATAGAGCTCCAAAGCCTGAAGAAACATTAGATAATTTAGATCCAGACGATGAAATGGAAAAGAGAATAGCAATGGAAGAAGAATACAGAGCGTTAGGAGGTCGTCCGCAGCCAGAATGGCCAATAGAGAAATTACAAGCCAAACTGGAGGAAAGAAGGGCTGAATAATGTCTTTTAAGGAATGTCTGGAAAAAGATATTACTGTGTTTTTAAATATTAAAGAATTTGGAGAAGAGCATATTCTTGATGATCACAAGATTGCCATGATTATTGACGAAGATATTATTAATGAGCGTCAGAACAGAAAAAGAGCTACAGAATATGTAGAGGGTTTATTTGCTAAAGAAATAAGCCTCTTTGTGCGCTCAATCGATTTACCAGAGATTCCTGTGCATGGTCAGATGGTGATTCTTGATGGGAAAAAGTTTTTTGTTAATGGCGTCTTCAATTCAAATGGGGTAACAGAAATTGAACTGGTGGCGAATGAATCATGATCGATTTAAACACAGAAAATATAGAACATACTCAGAAAGCATTAGCGGGAATTAAGGGAGGGGCCGAAAAGGCCCTTTCCCGTTCCTTGAATAAGGCAGTAAAAGGAATCAGAACAGATGCTGTTCGATCGGCGCGAGAAGAATATGTTGCTAAGGCAAAAGACATACGGAGTACGATTCGTATTTCACGCTCGAAGCCCAATGCATTAAGAGCAAGTGCAGTATCAAGAGGAAAGAGGATATCTCTTTATAACTTTAAGGTTAGTAAACAAAACGTAAAACAGAAACGGCCGGTTAGGGTGCAGGTAAAGAATACTGGGGGAGCCATGAAACCATTAGCTCATGCCTTTGTGAGAACAATGAACGGTAGTCAAACAGGAGTTTTTGAACGTGTTGGCAAAAGAAGACTTCCAATAAAAAAACTGACAGGCCCGGCTGCTCCGACAATGATCGGCTCAGAAACAGTTCGCATAGCTATAGAAGAAAATGCCTTGCGACGTTTTGAGAAAGAGCTTGACCATCAAATCATCTACTTAATGGAAGGAGGCCGCTAAATGTGAATGACCTTGTCGATTCAATTTGTGCGTTTCTGGGTACTGTCGTTGCAAATTATTCGCTTGAAACAAACCAAAAAGCTACAAAGTCTCCGCAGGTTGTCGCTGGGTGGCTTCCTCCCAAAAGATCGAGCGACATCCCCGACTTCCCTTATGTCATTGTACGAGCTTCAGAAGGCAAAGACTCTGAAGAAATGGCCACTGTTACGGTAAAAATACTGGTTGGCACATATGCGGAAGATCCGAACGGATTCCGGGATGTTCTGAACATCATGGAACGAATTCGCATTGCATTTGGAGAGCAGCGTGTTTTAGAGAAAAAATATAGGATGGAATACCCTTTTTCGTGGCGGTTGTTTGATGACCAGCCATATCCTGAATGGGCTGGTGAAATTACAACAACGTGGGTTGTGCCACTTCCACAGGAAATACTTTCTACAGAAGAGGAGGCTAGAATTTATGGCCAAGGATACTAAAAAGCCAAAGACAATACCCAAAGTAGAAGAAATAGATAGAGTAACATATTGCGGCCCCAGCATTCCCACGCTGGGGCTTTTGCATGGCTCTACGTTTGTTGGGGGCTTGCCGGAACAAATAAAAACTCTGGCAGATGATAACCCATTCATTAAGCCTCTCTTTGTGGAGCCACAAGACGTTGGAATAGCTTTAGTTGCTATTTCTACGCATGGAACCGTTCTTCACTCCCTTGCAGGGCGTGCCAGGAATATATCTATAAAACGAGGTGAGAAGGCATGAGCTATTTCCATGGAGTAAGAGCCTCTGAAATTCCTACAGCGATTATCCCGCCCGTGAGACTCGATAGCCCCGCTGTAGTCATAGGAACTGCACCTGTGCATATGAGTCTTGATGGAGTTGGGAAGACGAATGTCCCAATTCTTTGTTACTCATATAAAGAAGCTGTTGAGGCTTTCGGCTATTCTGCCGATTGGGGGAATTATTCTTTGTGCGAAGCCATGTACACGTTCTTCGCTCTTTTCGGTGTAGCACCAGTCGTTTTTGTAAACGTTCTTGACCCTACGACGCATAAAACACCTGTAGCCAGCGAGTCTGTTGGCATTGGAGCAGATGATAAAGCAGTATTGAAAGAGTTCGGTGCTTTGCCAGGATCTGTTGTGGTAAAGAGTCAGGCTGGAGATACGACATATGAGCTTAACAAAGACTACATCCTTTCTTTTGATGACGATGAGAAGCTGGTAATTACTCGCGTTGCTACTGGAACGATAGAGGCTGAGGCAACACTGACAGTTTCTTACGATAAACTTGATCCCACAGCTGTTAAAAATACAGATATTGTAGGCGGTTACGACGTAGCAACGGGCAAGTATACAGGTCTCGAACTCGTGGAACAGGTATTCCCGAAGTTTAGGCTTGTCCCAGGCATGCTATTGGCTCCTGGTTGGAGCGATGATACTTCCGTAGCATCGGTTATGGCGGCTAAGACAAAGAATATCAATAGCGTTTTTAAGTCGATTGCTCTTGTTGATATCCCCGTAGATGCAAATACAAAATACTCTGATGTTCCTGGTTGGAAAACAATAAATAACTTTGTTCACGAAAATATGATCACATGTTGGCCGAAGATCAAGCTGGGTAACGCTGTCTATCATCTGAGTACTCAGGTGGCTGCTTTGATGATGCAGATCGATGCTGAAAACGAGGGAATTCCATACGTGAGCCCTTCCAATCATCTTCTGCAGATGGATGGATCAACGATTGGTGATACTAGCGAGAGCAATGAGATAAGCCTAACCCTTGACCAGGCAAACTATTTAAACAGTCAGGGTATCGTTACTGCCTTGAATTTTATAGGTGGGTGGAAATGTTGGGGAAACCGCACTGCGACATATCCAGGCGTTACCGATGCAAAAGATTCTTTCATTCCTGTAAAACGCATGTTCTACTGGAAGGCCAATCAGCTGATCATGACATATTGGCAGAAAGTTGATGCCCCTACAAATCGACGATTGATCGAGACTATCGTCGATAGTGAGAATATCAATTTGAACGGACTCGCGGCACGAGGAATTCTGGTAGGCAACCAGAACAGAGTGGAGTTCAGATCAGATGAAAATCCGTTGACCGATTTGATCGATGGAATCGTTCGTTTCCACTTGTTTATGACTCCGCCTATTCCTGCACGAGATATTGAGTGGCTTATCGAGTATGACGTAAGCAACCTCAGTTCTCTTTTTGATTAGGAGGGATGTCGAATGAATATAGTTCCAGAAAAGCTGATTAACTTTAGAGTTTTCAATGAGAGCAACGATTTGATTGGCGTAGCTGATGTCGATTTGCCTTCTCTTGAGCCAATGACTGAGACAGTTAAAGGGGCAGGAATTCTTGGAGAGATAGATTCCCCCACACTTGGCCATTATGGAAGCATGACTCTTACAATTAACTGGAGAACTGTTACCAGTAATTCCGCTGCATTATCTGTTCCTCAGGCTCATCAGCTCGATATGCGAGGAGCCATACAAATTCATGATGCTGCTACAGGAAAATATACTTCTGAAGCGTTAAAGGTTGTTTGTGGCGCTGTTCCTAAAAAGACAGGGCTAGGCAAACTGGATGTAGGCGCTTCAGGAGATGTGGCCAATGAGTTCGAAGTTTTACATATCAGGGTGTGGCTTGAGGGAAAAGAGCTTATCCATATAGATAAGCTCAATGGCGTGTGCAAAATCAACGGTGAGGATGTGCTCGGTAAGGTAAAAGCAGACCTTGGGCTTGTGTAGGGAGTGTGAAACATGGAGACAATAAAACTGACGAAACCTATATCTTATGCGGGGAAAGAATATAAAGAATTAGAACTTGACCTTGAAGGGTTGAGTGGTGCTGACATGATTGCGGCAGAGCAGGAATGTCTGGCTCTTCAGCAGGTAGTTTCACCAGTTGTTGAGTTTTCTAAATCATATCTCAGCAATCTCGCGGCCAGAGCCGCACATGTTGACTCAGATTTGATTAGGCAGCTTCCAGTAAGGGATTTTTCCTACGTCACTCTCGTGGTGCAAAATTTTTTGCTGGATACGGGAGGCCCTCGGGAAGAACTATTAGACGCTTAATATTGCGAGTAGCTCAATATACCCGAACGGGTGTTGATTTCTGGCTACGAATGCCTCTCGCAGAGTTGATGCAATGGATAGAAGATATAGCTGATGTAATAAAGAAAGGTGGTGGCAGGCATGGGGAGGGTTTATGAGTTTGCGATACAGTTGGGATCAAAGTTATCTAGCGGTTTTGGCAAGCCTTTCATGTCTGCCGCCGCAAATATTGATAGGCTTGATAAAAATCTAAAGAACTTAAAAGATAGACAAGGCAAGATAGATGCTTTTAGAAATCTAAGGAGAGATATTCACGATACTCGTTTGTCGTTTGTTCAGGCCCAATCTGATGTAACTCGTTTATCTCAAGAGATGCAAAGAGCTGAGAAGCCTACAAGAGCACTTCAAAACAGGTTCAATGCTGCACAGAGAAAAGCGGAAACCTTGCGAGGAAAGCTCAAGGGGCAACGGCAAGAGCTGACACAACTTCGTGGAACTCTCAGTGCTGCCGGCCTTTCAACCAAAGGCTTTCGTAGCGAACAAGAAAAACTTGCAAAACAGATAGAGAAAACTACCAAAGTTCAAAAGAACCTTCAAGCAATACAAGGCATGAAACAGGCCAATCTTCAGCATCGAGCGCAACTAAGAGGGCAGATGGTAGATACAATGGCTCTTGCCTCCTCTATCGCAGCTCCAATTTATGCTGCTGCTAAGGCTCAAGAAGCAGAAGTGCGACTTTCTACAGTTATCAATGCAAAAGACAAAGAATCAGCGATGAAAGAAGCAGCTTCTGTAGCTAGACGATTGGCAAAATCAGGCTTAACAGGGCTTCAGGAAGGCTACGATATTCAGTATGCACTGAATAGTGCCGGACTGGAAGCAGAAGCGGCAAGAGTAGCAAGTCTTGTTGTAGCCAAAGTAGCCAAAGTGACGTCTGGAGCACCAGAACAGGTTGGCGAGGTTATTGCAACAACATATAACAACCTTGGACAACAGCTGTCTGGGACCACCGAAGAAAAAATGAGCCGAATAGGCGATCTTCTTACAAAAGTTCAGTTCAAGTATCAAATTCGTGATTTCGGGCAGCTTGGAGATTCACTTACAGAAGCTGCATCGGGTATGGCGAATTACAACGTTAACGTAGAGCAAGGCGTTATGCTGTTGGGACAATTGAATAGCGCGGGTCTTCAAGGCGGTAGAGCTGGTACATCTTTTAACGCTGTTCTTCGGCAACTTGGCAAGGCTCAAAAAGAGTGGGGTATAGATATCAAGCGAACTGAAAGTGGCGAACTTGATATGATCGCTACTCTTGAAGAAATAGATCGAGCTCTTGATGGACTTGATACAGATGAAAGGGCACAAGCTATTCAGGATGTTATGGGTGATGAAGGCGCCAAGGGGCTAGTTCCCTTGCTAAACAAGTTGGCAGAATTGCCAGAGAACCTCAAAGACGTTTCGGAAGGGTCTAAAGGAATAGTCGATCAGGAAGTTTTAAAATTTTTAGATAGTGCTATTGGGCACTTTAACAAATTTAAGGGGACTATGACAGTTTTAGCTGTTTCCTTAGGCAATGTGTTGTTGCCTAGCCTGAACAATGTTTTATCCCCTATAACAAAAGGGGCAATGTTGATTACCAACCTGGCGGAAAAATTTCCATTTGTTACTAAAGTTATCCTAACAACAACAGCTGCGCTTATAGGGCTAAAGGTGGCGGCAATAGCGGGAGGATACGCATGGACATTTATAAAAGGTGGCGCTCTCAACGCTGCCGGTATTTTTAATAATGTTCGTGCGGCTGTTTTGCTTTTAACTGGCGGACAAAAGGCGCTTATGGCTTCTCAGCTGAAAGGAACTGCAGTTGCTAAGGGCCTTGCGCTGGCTCAGAAGGCAGTGGCGGCAGCACAGCGTTTTTTTAACGCGGCATTATCGGCAAACCCTATTGCTATTGCTGTTATAGCAGTGTCAGGGCTTATAGCTGCAGGAATAGTCCTCTATAAAAATTGGGATAAAGTTTCTAAATGGTTTTCTGGTTTTTGGACCTTCTTAAAATCAGGCTTTAAGTTATTGGCAGAACCGATGCTTGCCCCATTCAAGTTGGTTTTTGGATGGATTTCAGGGAAGCTGGAATGGTTCAAAGAAAAATGGAATGGTTTAAAGAAAGTTTTAAGGTTAGGAAGCAATGCTGAAGGGCAGAAGCAAGAGGCAAACTTAGCCTGGGATGTTTATTCTTCCGTGCCTGGACATGCTGCAGGAGCCATAACAAGACTTCCACATTTGGCAATGGTTGGAGAAGAGGGCGGTGAGTCTATTATTCCTCATGCTCCCCACAGAAGAAAAAGAGCCATAGATTTGTGGGAAAAGACAGGAGATATTCTTGGCGTAAACAGTTCTGGTGAATCTGTTTACGTGAATTTCGCACCGAATATAACTATTTCCGGAGACGGAAATGTTGGTGCTGATATTGAGAAGGCAATGAAAAAAGCTTGTGATGATCTTATGCGACGACTTGAAAGTATGCGTCGTGATGAACGGAGGTTGAACTTCTCATGACGACATATACAACTATTCAGGGTGACACATGGGATTGGATTTCAAAAAAAGTATATGGGAACGAGCGTTTCATGCATCATTTGATTGAGGCGAACCCCAAACATCATGACAGAGTCTTTTTCCCAGCAAATATAACAATTCGTGTACCAGATGTGGATGTAACGCAAGTGGCCATTTTGCCACCATGGAAGAGGTGATATCGTGGAAGCAAGAAGAGCCTATATATCACTTGTTTATGAAGGAGTGAATATCTCTCGGGATATCCACTCCTTTTTGTTGGATTTTTCCTTCACTGATAATGCTCACGGTAAGTCGGATGATTTGCAGATAACTCTTGAAGATAGAGAAGGTCTATGGCGTGGAGCGTGGTTTCCTTCAAAAGGTGCAAAAATCAAGGCTGCAATAATGACGAAAAACTTCAACAGGAACGAACAGATTGTGACGTTGCCTTGCGGAACATTCTCTATCGACGAAGTTGATGTAAGCGGACCTCCAGGCACATGTCAGATCAAAGGAGTTTCCGCACTTATTTCCTCATCTATAAGGCGTGAAAAGAAAACGCATGCTTGGGAAAATATTAGCTTATCTGCTATTGCAAGGGATATTGCTATGCGCGGGGGTATGAAGTTATTTTGGGAAGTTGGAGCAGATCCTTTTTACGGTAGACGTGATCAGAACGATGAGTCAGATATGGAGTTCTTGAGACGAATATGTGAAGACGCCGGGGTATCTTTGAAAATAGCCGATGAGAAGATCGTTATCTTCGATGAAGGTGATTATGAGTCGAGAGCAGCAGTTTGCTCTATAACGCCCAATTCGGAAGTTCTTTCGTGGTCTTTTACTTCTCAGGCCGGTTCTATATACAAGGCATGCAGAGTCAAATGGCATGATCCCGTAACTAAAACAGGAATTGATTATACTTACGAACCTCCGAAGGCCCCTAAAGTTGGACATACTCTCGTGGTTAACGAGAGAGTTGAAAATATAGCAGAGGCCGAATCTCTCGCAAAGAAAAAATTGCGAGTGCAGAACAAAAAAGAA
Organism: Aminobacterium thunnarium; assembly: GCF_055390565.1. Classification (NCBI taxonomy): domain Bacteria; kingdom Thermotogati; phylum Synergistota; class Synergistia; order Synergistales; family Aminobacteriaceae; genus Aminobacterium; species Aminobacterium thunnarium. The sequence goes on along the minus strand of NZ_AP042412.1, from coordinate 1,224,746 downwards.
GTGACAGGAGAGATATCGGTTCTAGGGAACGTTAATCTTTCTGCAGGGCTTAACGTGCAAGTATCAGGCTTCGGTGCGTTTGACGCAAAGTATGCAATAGATACGGCTTCTCACACGTATTCACAAGGGAGTGGGTATGTAACCAGACTTTCTTTGCATCGTGTTTTGGAGGGATATTAATGATCTGTGTGGGAAAGGTTTGTTCCATTGACCCAGAACACTGTACGGTAAGGGTAATCTTCGAAGATAGAAATCTCGTTAGTTATGACCTGCCTGTTTTAGTTCGACAGACGAAGATAAATAAAGATTTTTACATGCCTGATATTGGAGAGCATGTAGTATGTGTCTTTCTTGACAACGGTTCCGAGCAAGGTTTTGTGTTGGGGGCTTTTTACAGCAAGGAAGATAGAGTTTCTTCCGTGGTTAATAGCGAAAAGCGCAGAATTGATTTCGGAGATGGGTCCTGGCTTGAATTTGACAGAAGCACTGGAGCTTACATAGTTCATATAACAGGTGATTTTGTAATTGAAAGCGAGAAGCATGGGGTTATTAAAGCGTCACGGTTGGATCTGAATCCATAGGAGGTCTAGGAATGCCGGCTGTAACAAGATTAGGCGATATGTGTACGGGTCACGGCTGATGGCCTTCTCGGTCCTCAGTGGGGGGCTCGTCTGATGTTTTTGTAAATGGAATTGCCGTTCATCGTCAAGGTGACGGCTGGGCTGCGCATACGTGTCCTGACATTCCTGAAACCCATGCGTCTGTATTGGCTTCCGGATCATCGACAGTTTATGTTAATGGAAAGCAGATTGGCCGTGTCGGAGATCCTGTTGCGTGTGGTTCCAGCGTAGCTACGGGCTCTTCCAATGTTTTTGCGGGGGGATAAATATGATAGGGAGCTTTGGTCCTGTTGTTTTTGAGGTTTCCTCAGCTAAAGTAAAAACAATAGCTGATTTCGAGCGAGGATGTGAAGCACGTTTCTCAGAGCATACAGTTATGCAGAGTAAGCCCCTTTTAGAATTTTTAGGTCCGGGGCTCGATAGTGTCAGTTTTTCAATGAGATTTGATGCCTCATTAGGTATAAATCCTAAGAATGAAATCGAAACTTTACGTACTATTCGCGATAAGGGTGAAGCGCAACGGCTGATTATTGGCGGTATCCCTCTCGGGCTATTTGCAATAACCGGAATAACGGAGTCGTGGAAAACCATAAATCCTGCTGGAATTTTAACGGTGGCCACCGTTTCTGTTTCTATGAAGGAGTATGTTGAAGATGGCAGAATTTGATCTAACAGCGAGCCTCAATGGGGTAGATTTCTTCCCCAAAGGTGAAGTCGAGGAGATATTGCAAAATGTGAAGACTATCCTTTCTACCGTACGAGGATCCGTTCCACTTGATAGAGAGTTTGGTATTAGTGCTGATTTGATTGATGCACCTACTCCTGCGGCTCAAGCGAGAAGCATGGCAGAGATTGTGGAAGCCGTGGCACGGGATGAACCGAGAGCAGAAATAACAGCTGTTTCTTTTTCAGGAGATAGTGATGGACGTTTAATTCCGAAAGTGAAGGTGAGAATTCGTGCTGACATTACCTAATATAGATTTTACGGAAAAATCTGCGGCAGATGTTGAGGCCGAGATCATAGCGAAATATGAACAAACAGCAGGCCGGATTCTCGCAAAGGGGGATCCGGTCAGACTTTTCTTGGAGGCTGTAGCGGCTGTTATAGCGCAACAGCGTGTAATTATTGATTTTTCAGCGAAGCAAAACCTGCTTGCCTATGCAACTGGTGATTACCTGGATCATCTAGGTGACAGGCAGGGGGTTGTGAGGCTTCCTGAGCAGTCGGCAATGGCCACTGTTCGCTTTTCACTGCCCATAGCTCAAACATTCGCCGTTTCTATACCTCAGGGAACTCGCGTTACTCCTGGAGATGGGCTCTTTTTTGCTACGCAGGAAGCCCTCGAGATAACCCCAGGAGCAACGTATGTTGACGCTGTCGTTACCTGTACTCAGAGCGGTTCAATCGGGAATGGTTTTGCAATAGGGCAGATCAGTAAACTGGTGGATCCTCTTCCGTATATCTCAAAAGTGGAAAATATAACTGCTTCCACGGGTGGTGTTGATGAAGAATCAGATGATAATTTTAGATTGCGTATAAGGCAAGCTATGGAAAGGTACTCTGTTGCAGGGCCTCGACTTGCCTATGATTTCTGGGCACGTACTGCACACCAGGGAATAATTGACGTGTCGGTAAGATCTCCTGCTGCGGGAGAAGTTGAAATAAGGCCGTTGATGGAGGGAGGGGAACTCCCCAGTTCCGAAATTCTTGATGCCGTTTTAAAGATTTGTTCAGCTGATGACGTGCGCCCACTGACAGATCGGGTATCGGTTTTAGCCCCGGAACGGGTTGCCTATTCTATTGATATTACATATTTCATAGATCGCGTAGAAGCTATCTCTATTTCTGCGATACAGGCTCAGGTGGAAACTGCGGTGGGGGAATATATTGCGTGGCAGAAGGCGAAGCTGGGCCGAGATATTAACCCCTCGGCGCTTATCAAGCGTGTGATGGATGCTGGGGCGAAGAGAGTTTCTGTAACATCTCCAGTTTATACGGCATTAGAGTCATGGCAAATCGCTCAGGAAGATAGTGTGACGGTAAATTATGGAGGACTTGAAGATGGCTAGCGGGCTGAGGCAGCTTATCCCTGGAAGCATTGCTGAAGATCCTCAGGTGGAAGCCGCAACTTTAGCGTTAGATGACCAACTGGCTGATATTAATACCCATTTGATTCAAACTATCATATTGCCGCGTATCGATGAGCTGTCCGAAATGGTTCTAGATTTATTACTGTGGGAGTTTCATATCACCCTTGATGAGGGTGCGGGGTTGGCCGTTTCGGTTGAAGAGAAAAGAGATCTTGTTAAAGGGGCTGTTGAGATACATCGTCTGAAAGGAACGAAAGCGGCGCTGCTTCGCATTTTCGAAATGCTCTCCATGCGTGGAGTTATTTCAGAATGGTATGAATACGGTGGGGAGCCGTACAAATTCAAGGTAGAGATTCTTGAGCTTAGCGAGCGTGGACTTGATGAGCAGACCTATGTGCTTTTAGAGCGACTAATAGATGAGTACAAGAACGTTCGTTCGTGGCTCGACGAGTTGAATGTATATCTTACTGTACGGGGTGTGGTTCCTAAAGTTGCAATGGCAAGCCTCTTTGGTGAAGAAATTACAGTTTATCCGTACAACGTGACGGAAGTTGAGAGTGCAGCATTTTGGCGATGGGGCATTGGAGCCCAAGTTGTTGAAACTGTTACGGTTTATCCGCTTTAGGAGGTGGTGATATGGCTGAAAACTTTTATACGATTTTAACAAATACGGGAAAAGCTAAACTGGCTAACGCCCAAGCGTTGGGAACAACAGTGCAGTTTTCTTCCATAGCTGTTGGAGATGGAGATGGTAGTTATTATGATCCAGTGGAATCGCAGTTAACCCTTAAAAACGAAGTCTGGAGAGGTGGAATTAACCAGATAAAAACAGATGATGAAAATCCAAACTGGATCATCATAGAGGTTGTAATCCCAACTACAACAGGAGGATTTACAGTAAGAGAAGCCGGGATAATAGATTCTGAAGGCGACCTGATAGCTCTAGGTAAATATCCAGCTACATACAAGCCAGCTTTAGCTGAAGGCTCTGGAAAAGATCTTTATATCAGGATGATTTTAGAGGTGTCGAACGCTTCAACTATTATGCTCAAAATAGATCCGGCAATAGTGCTATCAACACGGGGATATGTGGATGATAGCATTGCAGAGCATAACACAGACCCCTTGGCGCATGGGAATTTGCCTTATCTAAAAACGTCTCAGGCCGCAGATTTTGCTCCGAGCGGGTATGGGATAGGAGAAAGACTAAATGCTTCTATTCAAGATTTTAATGCTGCAACATTAGGCGGGTTATATGATTTTGGATCTACTGCTGTTAATGGGCCTCCAGGAATTAATGGAGGTGTATGTTTGATTATTCCTAGAAATACAAATGCTGGAGTTACACAATTAGTTTTCTATGGTTTTTATAAGGGAATTTACATACGATCATCTAGCAATACGCAAAATACTGATTGGTTGGAATGGAGAGAGATAAACGCTGGTACTCTTGGAGGCAAGCTCCCCTCAGATTTTTGGCAAGTAGCAGATGCCCCTTTTCTTTTTGAAACAACTGGATATCAAAAACTTCCAAGTGGGCTAATACTTCAGTGGATGGCCTATAATCCAGGTATAGTTGCGAATGACGCACGTTTTGATATGTTATTTCCAATTAGTTTCCCTAATTTAGCTTTTTCTGTAATTTTGTCATCAACTGCTGGCGTTACAGCCGGTGCACAAGTGTCAGAAGGAGCAGAAATAGAATCATTTACACAATCGTCCTGTACTGTTAGGTCAGCATGGGGATATGGAATATCAGGGCCAGTGAGAATATTTGCAATAGGCTATTAAGGAGGTGGGCAAATGTACGCTCATTACGATGCTTCCACAGGCGACATTCTGGGATTTTATAGCACAGAAATTCACGGGGAAAATATCCCAGAACCTCACATAGAAATCACAGAAGATCAATGGAAAGATTGCATAGCACATCAAGGGCAGCGAAAAGTTGATGTAGGCACTCAAACTATCATTGAGCATATTGCACCATCTCCATTCCATGGATGGAATGGGCAAGAATGGGTGTTGAACATAGATCGCCTAAAACAAACAAAAGTTGCTTCTCTATACGCAAATCTTGAACAAAGCTTTCTTTCAGGAGTTGATGTATCAACAGTCGAAGGCAACACATCAGGTATTACTCGTATAAAATGCGAACCACTTGATCTCCAGATGTGGGAGCAAGGCCGAAAAGAGGCAGAAACAAAGGCATACGTCGGTATAGTTGTTGATTTCTCCGGTTGTGTATGGAAGAACGTAGAAAGTGCGGCATATATCGCAATGCATGAGGCGCAAAAACGTTTCTCTGAAATGTGGTGGACCCACTTCTCGTTGCTCAGGGATATGGTGCTTACAAGTGAGGATGAAACAGCGATTCAAAATATTACTTGGGATACAGTCCCAATGTAAATAGGAAAATGATACTCAAGAGGTTGCCCACACGGCAGCCTCTTTTTTATGGAAAGGAGGGAGACACATGCTCTCAGAGCACTTTAGCAGATCTGAACTTGCATGCCGTGGGTGTGATAGGTGCGATATCAAACCAAAACTCTTGAGCCTTTTAGAAAAAATCCGCTCCTTGATGGAAACACCAATCATTGTTAATTCGGGCTATCGTTGCCCTGCACATAATAAAAAAGTGGGCGGGGTTCCAAATAGCTGGCATACGCAAGGCATAGCCGCAGATATTCGCCAAACAAAATATTCTAACGATGTTTTTCATTCAAAGGTTCTTCAGGCATATGAAGAGGGGAACCTTCCAGAATTGGGAGGACTTGGGCTTTATAGCGGTCGTATTCACGTAGATACGCACAAATCTAAAGATGGGCACCTGCGGCAGTGGAGAGGGTGAGAAAATTTGTTAGGTGAAGAAAAACTTGCAGAGCAAATAACACGGCTCTTAACGCCGGTAGCACTCGCTGTTTTTGGAGGGATAGCTCACGGGCTTAATTGCAAGCAAGAAGAATTTTCGTGGTGGTTCTTTTTTACAGGAATTATCACCTCAGCTTTTGTGGGCATCTGTGTGTTTTACGTGCTTGATGGAGTCTCGATTCCTCAAGGATTCAAAAGCGCCTCAATTGCTATTTCTGGATATTCCTCTCACGAAGTTTTGCAAGTTCTCAAGAAGCGGGTTTTGAAATCTTTGGCAGGAAGGGTTGAGAGAGAATGTTCGAGCGGAAAATAAACTTTGTTTTTTGGGGAATAATTTTAGTTGGCATTCTCTTGGCAGTTTGGATAATTACACCGCTCTTTAAAACTCCCAAGTTGCCTAAGACTCTAATAAATACAGATTTAAAGGCTGATCAATTACAAAAAGAAATCGAAGCTTTGGGGGAAAAAATAAACGAATTGGAAACAGCCACTCGAAAAGAGGTGAGGGTGATCCGTGAAAAAACTGCGCAAGAAGTTCGTTCTCTTCCTGGCAGTTCTATTGCTAACGAGCTTAATGATGAGCTCGCAAAGTTTCGGGGCATGGGAGTACGTTCCATCAGGATGGACGACTCCTGAAGCGGGGTATTTTGGAAGCGAGCAAGACGGGCGTGATACCCTTGTGGCAATTCAAACATACAAGGAACAGTCAAAGGCTTGGGAAGCTGCTTTCGAAACCCAGGCTGCAGAAAACAAGAAATTTCAAGGACAGATTAACGAGAGAATAGCGCTTCTGGAACAAGTGCTTAATGAGGAGCGAGAGGCGTGGAAAAAATCCTTGAGAAGAGCGAAAGCTCCTGGATGGGGCGTTTTTGCCGGTGGCGGGGTTAACCCTCACGGAAGAGCCGATCTTGCAATTGGGATAGGGCTCGTTTGGAAGTTTTAGGGCATGAACATGCTCATATTTGGTAGAAAGGAGAAGAGAAAATGAATTACATTCTAGGAATTCTCGTTTTAGCGGCCGTAGGATGCGTTATTTTCTGGAAAGAGAAAAAACGTTGGCCATGGGAGAAAAAATGACCGCTCAAAATGCGATTTAAACACCTATAGTAAGTTCGTTAAACCAGAGCCAGATTTGAGGCCTATCCTGCAAATTAAAGGGGATGGGCCTTGTCATTTTGCTCCTAGATGAGTATTATTCTTTGAACAAGCTCTTAAAAAGAGGACGCTTCAAACCGTACACTAAACCGGACACAAAATAAAAGTTATAGCTTAATAATGTAGTATTGATAAGGCTTTGTGAGATTTGTTCTATCCCCACCCTCTCCGCCAGAAAATTATAAGAGAACTCCTGTTTAGACGGGGTTCTCTTTTTTTTAACTTGACGGATATGTGGAAAAGTGGTAATCTTCCCTATCATGAAGAAAACAAAGAAAATTCAAGAAATGCTTACAAGCTGTTTCTTTTATTATTGGTTTAGCGTGGGTCCCTCTCCGGGGGTCGACGCTTAATTGCGTTGATCTTTTAGGGCAGGGCCCCTTTCTTACAAAGAGAGGGGCCCTGTTTTTTTATACTTTTAGAGCGAGAAAAGAGGGTAGGTATTGAGCTCACAGCAATACGTTAACTAATTTACTTGATGAGGACGGTGAAAAGGATGAAAAAGGATGCCCAAGGGGGTTCTATCATCTCTCAACTTTTAGATATTACGCAGGTTAAATGGTTTAGTCGTTGGCTCATGATCGGTTTTATTTGTCAGTCTGTTCTTATTGGTGGCGGTTATGCCACAGGACGAGAACTGGTTGAATTCTTTATGATGAATGGCCTTAAGCAGGGACTATATGGAATGGCTGTTTCCACAGTTTGTTTTGCCCTCGTAGGTATCCTGACCTTTGATTATGCACGAAAGTTCAGACTTTACAATTACCGAAGCTTCTTTCAGAGCCTCTTCCCGGGTGCGACCTGGCTTGTTTTTGAGGTAGGCTATATCTTTCTTGTTGTTCTGGTTGGAGGAATTCTTTCTTCTGCAGCTGGTACCATTCTTCAGCAATGGTTTGGTGTTTCTTACTGGGTTGGAGTCTCCGTTCTTCTTGTAGGAACCTCCCTTCTGCTTTTTGCCGGAGGAAAAGTTATTTCCACCATTCTTTCATACTGGTCTTTCTTCCTTTACGCTGTTATGTTCATTTTCCTCTATTCTACTGTTCGTCATTTTGGTATGGACGGAGTGTTCGGCAGCTTAACGAGAGATCACGGAGTAGCTGCAAACTCGAATTGGATTATGGGAGGAATAAAGTATACCCTTTACAATATGGTGTCATTTGTTCTTGTTCTTTATGCATTAAAAGATACAATTAAAACAAGACGAGACGCAGTAATTAATGGCATTGTCGCCTCTATACTCATGATGATCCCCGCTGTTGTAGAGTACTTGGCTATGGCTCCTACCTATCCATCCGTTTTGCAGGAATCGGTTCCCGTTTTCGGCATCCTTAAAAATGATCTTGGCGGAGGGGTATTACTTTCTGCTTATGTATTGATGCTTTTCGGAACAAGTATTGAAACCATAACAGGTTTTGTCCATGGACTTAATGAACGAATCAATTCTGTCTACCAGGAAAAAGGACGAGAGATGTCTCATCGTATGAGAGGCGTAGTCGGGTTCGTTATATTGATTGTTTGTTTCATTTGTGCAAAAGCAGGGCTCGTTGCACTTATCGCTCGCGGCTATTCCATTATGGCATGGTATTTCCTCGTGGTTATGGTTTTGCCCTTGGCCACAGTTGGACTTATACGTTTGCGTGGAAAAGAGTTGCCATCTGTTTCTGAAAATATAGAGGAGGCGAAGATCCATGTGGAACCCTAAAGTACGTGCTCATCTTCAAGACTTTGACAGAGAGAGTTATATTCACGAATCACACTGTCCCATAGTTTTGAACTGCAACGGACTTGAATCGACGTTGCCCCATGCTCCTGAAGTTGAGGCTTTTATAAAAAATTATGATTGGGTTTCAAATATGTGGAAAACGGGAGATACCTCATATAAAGCTTTGACTGAAGAAATCTGTAATTACTGGAAAGACTTCGCAGACATTAGTGAAGAACAGATAAAAATAGGCTACGGTTCAATGCAGGTTCTTGAGCGGATTAATAAAGTCTTTCTTGATGAGCATGCAACGGTCTTGGGCTATGTGCCACAGTTCGTGGAATATATTACCGAAGTCAGAGTTTCCGGAGCACGTTTTGAAGGCATTGCCATGAGCCCTGAAGATAACTTTACGTTCCATGCCGATTCCCTTCTTGATGCTCTGAACGAGCGTCATACGTTGCTATATATAGATAATCCCAACAATCCAACGGGCCAGCTTATTCCTCTTGATGAAATTGAGGCGCTTGTTTCCAGAGCTCACGAATTAGGTGTTGTAGTTATCGTAGATGAGGCCTATGGCGATTATGCTCCTAAAGAAGCTTCGGCGGTACAGCTTCTACCTCGCTATGAAAATATTATTGTTACGCGAACGTTGACAAAGGGATTCCATTTTGCAGCAACCAGAATTGGGTATGGCATTTTCAGCGGAAGGCTTGGAGAATTTTATGATAAAGGAAACCTCCCCTTTGCGGTTCCGTCGGTAAGCGCTCTTTTGGCACGTGAGGCTCTTCGCGGGGGCTCTGTTTTAGACACTGTTCGCCAGATGATAAAGAAAGAGAAGGAAAGTCTTATCCCTGAGCTTGAAAAGAGAGGGTTTTCCGTGGCTTCCACCTATACATGTTGTCCCATATCTCTTGTCTCTGTAGAAGATCGAGATGTGGATTTGGCCCACCTTTTGGCAGAGAAGGGGATAGAGGTGCGTTCTGGCAAAGATTACCCTCATTTAGGGAAAAATTATGTCAGAATTGCAACTCCGAAAAAAGCGTCAGATTTCTTTGCTTGCCTGGATCGGTAGTGGGATAAAGCGCAACTCCTTAAGATTAACTTTTGTCTAATGTCGAAATTCTTTTTATTTTTGTAAGGGGCCATAGTTTGCTTCCTGATAACGTGATAAAGTGAATGGCGGGAATCCCAGTCCGTATGATTGGCTCCCGCCAATTCAAAGATAAATGGGCTCACTCTGTCCAATAGTAGTGGCGGAATGGAAGTTGCGGCTTTTGAACTGGCTAAAGAGAGCTCGTATATTTTTTCTTTTGGTGTTTTTCCGTCCATTTCTCTTCCTCCGTGTGACCGCTTCTGATTGTAATATTTTACCCAGTTTGTAGCAGAAATCATAAAGGTTTTACGAGATGTAATATATGGAAGCGTAGGGATATAGAATTCCTCATCGTCAGTACGATGGCTCCGTTCCACAAAGCCCTGGGCTTCTTTCTGCCCCTTAGGGATGGAGAGAAGCGTTATGTCGAGAGGGGCCATGAAGTTTTCTTCCATGATGGCCCTCTTCCTGCTTCCCCCTCCGCCTCCAAACTCAGTTCCATTGTCCGTCTGGAAAAAGATTTTGTGCCGAATGCCCAAAGCGCGAAGCATGAACCCCACATATATCATGAAAGAGAATCCGTTGGCAAAGGAAAGTTCATCGGCAAAGCTTAGGAACCGTGTTCTTGTCCGTATATCGATAGCCGTAAACTGATACTTGGGAAGCTTGTACTTGAAGACCGCGGCGTACGCTTTTTCAGGGAGGGCTTTGGCGTCCGCGATATGTTTGGCATCAATCTGAATGTATTGCAGAGCTTCCCAATGCTTAAGATTGGCATAATACCGCCTGTTCCCGTTTTTAGAACGTACTTTTTTGCTCTTCCTGTTGTTTCTTCGCAAGATGTTTCTGATCGTGTAAGGAGAGAGGGTTAGACTAAAGATGCGAGCCAATTCCCTGGCAAGTCGCCGAGCTCCCATGTTCGTTTTCTTCTGGGTTTCAAGAACGATAGCTTCTATATGGGGTTTCGTCCTTTTAGGATGGGGGGAACGGGGGCCCCTTTTTTCTAGTAACTTTTCCACAGGGAGGCCATCTTTTTTTCTTTTTGCCAGTGTTCTGGCCCATCGTTCAGAAATCCCCATGATGCGAGCAATCTCCCTGATTGTCTTTCCTTGTTCCATGAGATCTGTTACGACTTCCAGTGCTGCTATAGGGTTCCCAGATTGCTGTAAACGTTGGTATAATGATGTCATGGCGGGTTTACCTCCTATATCCTTTATTTTGGTTGTTTGAGCAACACCAGTATAAAGGAGAGGTGCCCGCCTTTTTCATTATCTCTTTCACTTTACCTAAGTAAACGGAACGAAACTCTGGCCCATCTACAAATTCTTTTTATTTTACACTTTACAAAATTTTAAAGGTTTGATAACATTCCGAGCCAACAGTAGAAAAAAGTTTATAGAACTTGAGGAGGGACAGACGGTGTGTAACGTAGAGGCTATAGTTGCTCTTATTCTTATACTTGCGCTCATTATTAGATGTCGGTCCTATCCTCGGGCGACAGTTCTGTAACGTATGGGCTGTACAGAGGTCGGGACCTTAAGGTTCCGACCTCTTTTTTTATATCCATATATCCCGGGAAGATATAAGGAGTACTCCGTAGCTCAGATCACACATATCAAAACATGTCTGGAGGAAGCATTCGATGAACTTTTTGCTTGCGTTGTTGCCCATTGCAATAATTGTTGTCGGAATGGCAGGATTTAATTACCCATCAAAGGTTGTTGCGCCGATAAGCTGGATTGTAGCTCTCTTTTTCGGAAATGTTGTTTTTAAAACGCCTCTTATGAATTTGGCGCAGACGAGTTGGAATGGTTTTTTAGACGGAGTTCGTATTGTATGGCTTATATTTGCCGCCTTTACTCTTCTCATCGTTATGGTGGATTCAACGGCTATGGATTCCATAAAACGTGGTCTTTCAAAGGTTACAAGAGATAAAAGACTTATGGTCTTATTTTTAGCTATTCCCTTCGGAACCTTTCTTGAAGGAGCGGCAGGAGCAGGGGCTCCAGCTGCGTTGGCGGCTCCTTTTCTCGTTGGACTTGGTATGAACCCTGTCATTGCTGCGGCAGCCTGTCTTATCGGGAATTCATGTCCTGTAAGCTGGGGTGGAGCTGGTGTAACCACCGTTGTCGGATCTGGTGCGGCCGGCCTTGATTTCGTGCCAGTTTCCGTTATGACTGGTAAAATGATGTCGTTGGGATATATATTGCTCCCAATCCTGATCATTGGTTTTGTTTTTGGGAAAAAGGCTTTTAGAGGCATATGGAAAGACGTACTTGTTATGGGATTTGTTATGGGGAGCATAAACTTTACGATGAGCAACGTCTTTATTCCCGTTACAGAACTCACAAGCCTAATCGGTGGAATGGCAGGAACTTTTGTCTTTGGAGCGTATCTTTGGCTTCGAAAAAATGCTTCAGTTCCACAAGAATATGCGTTCTCTTCTCCAGACAACGATGAAACGTTACAAAATCCTCGTTTTAGTTTTCTTCGGTCTTTGTTGCCATACTTTATCTTAAGTATTTTGCTTGTAGTTGTACGGCTTTCTTTCTCATTAAAAACTCTCGTATCCTTCGGAGGCGGGTACACAGTTTGGGTGGGCTGTGTTGTTTTAACAAGCGCTTTCTTAGCATCTATACTATTGGGATACAGTAAGTTTTTCTTGGCATCTGCTCTTAAAGCTTTTAAGCGGGTAATCCCTGCTCTCATTTCAATGGGCTTGCTTTTGGCCATGGTCAATTGCATGAAACTTTCTGGGCAAATCAGCACTCTTGCTGTGACTTTTGCTACGATTGGCAGTTTGTTCTACCCTGCAGTTGCCGTACTTATCGGTCAAATAGGAAGTTTTGTTACAGGAACAAACCTCGGGTCAAATCTTATGTTTAATCCGTTGCATGTGGAAGCTGCAAAAAATCTTTCCATAAATGTGTTGCCTGTTGTAGCAGCTCAAAACACAGGTGGAGCTATTGGAAACATGATATGCCCAAATAACGTGGTGGCAGTGTGTGCATGTGTGGCTATATTGGGAAGGGAAGGAGAAGTTATGCGAAAAACACTTCTTCCATCTATCTGCTTTCTCTTTTTCTTTGGTTTCTTAGCCATGGTGTACACCTACGTAATTTTTCCTGCATGAGGAGGAGTATCAATGTATTCGTATACCATGAAATACGGAAAGGGGAACATCGATTTTTCTATCCCGCAGAAAAATCTTCTGGGGATTATCGATAGCGAACCAATCGAAAGTATCGGTTCTGAAGAGGAAATCATCGTTCAGGCTCTTGAAAATCCTATTGGATCTCCAAAACTTGGCGAACTCGTAAAACCTGGAGAGACAGTATGTATTATTGTTTCTGACATTACACGGGCTTGGCAGCGAATGTGGGTATATTTGCCCTTTATAGTCAAAGAACTTCGTAATGCAGGCATTCGCGACGAAGACATACTTTTTTTGAGCTCTACGGGAACTCATCGGGAACAAACTCAGGAGGAACACGCTCTTTTACTTGGCGAGGAACTTTCGAAAACGTTCGAGGTTGTCGATCATAAATGTCTAGATCATGACGATATGGTTCATATTGGAACGACTTCCTACGGGACTCCTGTAAAGGTGAATAAAAGGGCTCTAGAATGCGATCATATCATTGTTACTGGTGCCATTATTTATCACTTTATGGCTGGATGGGGAGGCGGTCGAAAAGGAATTTTACCCGGAATTTCTTCTTATGAAACCGTTATGGCCAATCACGCTTTGGCGTTAGATCCTGTTCCTGGTAATGGCCGAAATATGAACAGCAGACCAGGGAATTTTGAAAACAACCTTATGCATCTTGATATGATGGAAGCAGCGGCAATGGTCAAGCCAACGTTTATGTTTAACGTTATTCCTGGTAACGATGGAAAGATAGGTTTCGCCGTGGCCGGAGATTGGGAAAAAGCTTTCTACGAAGGGGCTAAGATTGTAGATAAGAAAGATGGCGTCGTTATTTCAGAATTGGGAGACCTTGTTATAGCGACAGCTGGTGGATATCCCAAAGATATCAACTTTTACCAGACATCGAAAACTATTTTTAATGCCATGGAAGCGGTTCCTCAAGGGGGATCTATTATCGTATTAAGTGCGTGCAATGAAGGATATGGTAACGATGAAGTCCAATTCATGCTCCAGAAGTTTCCAAATACAGCGGAACGAGAAAAGGAAGTTCGTCGAGAATTTACTATTGCCAAATATGTTGGCTACACCATTGGTTATGTTGCTGAAAATTGGGATTTCTATTTGGTTTCAGAAATGTCGCCTACAGAATTTGAAGGTACAGGTATTACTGTGGTTAAAAGCCTTGATGAAGCTCTTAACCAGGTTTATGATAAGCATGGTAATCAACTTAAGACATGGTTTATGCCTCACGGAGCAAATACCCTGCCAAAACTAAAAAAATAAGAACATAAGAGGAGGCTACTGTTCTCATAAAGCCTCCTCTTATTGTATGCATGAAGGAAAGTTTAATCTTTAGTGTATAATAAAAATACAAGGGAAGTAGCAGGGAGGTCTTATAAATGGACTTGAGATCCGTGAATCTGGATTCTCTCGTTGAACAAATAAAAAACTATCTCTCAAATCTTGAAGATCAACCCTTTGAAGTTGTTGAGGCTCAAGATGCGAGTTATTGTATTCGTATAACTCCAGATATGTTGAAAGTCTACCTCGATTTATATCCCCCTTTAGGGAGTGGTTTACCTCTGAATCCCGAGGATGTTGTTAATGCATTACAGCAAGAAGGGATCCCGATTAATTCATACGATATGATTTATGAGCGTATAAAAAAATGCAACGAATCTGATATATGTTATGAAAACGACCTTCTCATTGCGGAAGGAACCCCTTCAACACCACCAACTCCAGGTAAGATAGAATTCCTTAAACCTATAGAAAGAGTACGACGCTACGATGAAGATGATCCTGCTGCGATAGATTGGAAAAAGCTCTGGGAGCTCCCAACTGTTGATGAAGGTGAGGAATTTGCACTAATTTCTCCTCCACATAGCGGAACTCACGGTATTGATATATATGGAAGAGAAATTCCACCAGAACCAGTAGAAGTGCTTCGATATTCCCTTCTTGATGGAGTGAGGGGAGAGATTGATGATAGCGGTATAATTCATGTTTTCGCTACTCGAAGTGGGCAACCATTCTTTGATGGTGTTAATTTTGATGTTCTACCTATTTTGAATATACCTGGGAATGTGGATTTGCAGACTGGCGATATTGATTTTAAAGGGTCAATTGTAATACAGGGAATCATTAATGAGGGATTTAGTGTCCGTTGTTCAGGGGATCTTGTGATCTGTAACGGAATTTATAACGGACGTATTAATTCACTTGGACAGTGTATTGTCAGGAATGGAATTGTAGGTGAGAATTGCGTCGTTCGTGCTTAAGGTATAGTTCAGGCTGGCTATGTTGAGTATGCGACTGTTATTTCTGCGGAAGATATAGAAATTGCAGGTTATTCTCTTTTTTCGACTCTTAAAGCAAAGAATAAAATCATAGTAAAGGGTAAACGTTATCGTGGAATAATAGGAGGTACTGCCCACGCAGGGAGTGGCATAGATACAATTTCCGTGGGGTCTGTTATGGAGCCATATACCTATCTTCAGGTGGGAGTAGATCCTATTCTGGTAGAAGAACGAGAACGGAAAGATAAAAAGATAGAGGAGCTTTTATGGTTTAGAAATAGAATTGAACAGGCAATTTTATCTTTTACGTCGAATGATACCTCATTTGATATAGAAAATTTGTCTGAAAAAGAACGTCAAAAGCTTTTCATGCTCATACGGCAGATGAAAAGACTAGAGGAAACAGCAGAACAATTAAAAGTTTCAGTAGCAGAAATAAGTAAGGTCCTGGATAGCGAAAGGCAACATAATCCGCGTATCAAAGTTAGAAATGTAATTTACCCCAATGCAACAATTGGTATTTGGGAATCAGTTTTTAAAATCCAAAAAATAGATTCTTACTGTTCATTCTTTTATAACCGCCAACGTCGGGAAGTTGTTCGGGGAAGTTACTAATATAAAGGATGCAACTTCAAATAATGAATCAAAAAGGAGGGCAAAAGCCCTCCTTTTATATATCATCTCTCCATAGAGGCATAGTAGAACATCGAGGTCCGCCGCCGCCTTTCACAAGCTCGTCAGCTTCTACTGCGACTACATCAATGCCGCCTTTTTCCAATGCCTTTATAGTGGCGATATTGCGATCCCAGATACAGACCTTTCCGGGTTCAAGATTGAAAGTATTTCCGCCTGAGCCGGCGCGTTGTTCTGCAAAAGCAACGGCTTCACTTTCATCTCCGCCTACTTTAATAATGCGTATTCCATCAAGATTCAACACTTTTTTAATAGCTCCGAAAAGTGAACTTTCACGTTTGACTCGAAGATGTCCCTGCTTTCCTCGAGTTATGTGAAGCACTGTAATTTTCTTTTCTATATATGGGAAGAAAAGAAACGCGTCATGATCTATCATATTTAAGAACATATCAACATGAACAGAAAGACCGATAGAATCGGTGGAGCTTAATCTCGGATTTTCAAACATGAGAGCAAGCACATCTGTTATTTCTCCATCAGCCATTGTCCGCTGGGCAATTTTTTCTATAGAAGCAGGATGTGTTCTTTCGTTAATGCCGATAATAAAGACATTACGGCTGTAACAGTGCACGTTTCCTCCTTCTACAGGTGTTGTATCGTCGGGGCTTTCTCCATACCATGTCTTAAAACTCAAATTTTTAAAATCAGAGTGATTTTTGAAGATAGCCTGAATACAATATGGTTCTTTGATACGGTCTCGGTTAAACATATTCCCATACACTATTCCATTTCCTAATATGGCAGCAGGATCTCGGGAATAGAGCACGTTTGACATCGGGAAAAGACACCACTCATTTTTATTATCTACCAGGTCAACAAGAGAAACTTCTCCTGTGGCTTTGTTGAGCTCTTCCTTTGTCATCCCAAAAAAAAGTTGGTCTACAAGTTTGGAAGCAGAGAGATCTAGAAGGTATTCTTCGAGTACCTCCATTGTTTGTGTCGTAATAAACTGGTGTTCCGTTTGTACTATTTGAGATACAAGGTCTTTTTTTACTGTTGATATAGAGAGTACTTTGCGTAAAAGATCTTCAAAAAGGTATACCTTTGCTCCAAAGCTTTCTACAGCAGCTACCCATTTCTTGTGTTCTTCTGCCGCTTTGTGCGGGCTTGGTACAGAGTCCCATGCAAGGGAACCAATGTTAAGAGGAGTGCATCTTTCAATGCCTTTCCCGGGGGGTTGCATAATAACTGCGCGTAGCTTACCAATTTCTGAGTTGACCTGAATTTTCATTCCTGTTATCTCCGTCCCTTTCTAAATGCAGTCAAAATTGGTGTAAAAATTGATCATGAGAAAGACTACCATTCTTTGTTTTTTTCGGCAATCAGAAAATGAAGCAATTTTATTTATCTTCATACCGTGGTATCCTTTTAATTTAATTCTATTCCCAAAAGAGGAGGAGGTAATATCTTATGAATCAAGAGCAGCTGAAGAAAGAAGTATGTAAAGCTATCGATAAAAGGTCAGAAGAAGTTGTTCGCATAGCTCAAGAAATTCTCAATAATCCTGAGTTGGGTTTTAAAGAGAAGCATACGGCCTCTATTGTAACTCACTTTTTTAATTCGCTGAAACTTCCGGTCAAAAGTAATGTCGCTCAGACGGGAGTTATTGCGTCATTAGAAGGAAAGGAAAAGGGACCGAATGTAGCTCTTATGGGAGAGCTCGATGCTGTCTCTACATATGGAAGTCCTTACGCCAACCCTGATGCGGGCGCTGCTCATACCTGCGGACATCACTTGCAGGTAGCCATTATGCTTGCTGTTGCAGCTGCCTTTGTCGATGCTAATATCCAAAATTCTATAGCAGGAACGCTTACGTTTATGGGGGTTCCTGCAGAGGAGTATGTGGAGCTTGATTGGCGTCTCTCTCAGGTGAAAGAGGGAAAACTCCATTTCCTTGGTGGAAAGCAAGAAATGGTCTATCAAGGAATTTTTGATGACGTCCAAATGGCAATTATCACTCATGCTCTTGGAAATATGCCAGAAGCAGCGTTAGGCGTATGTAACGGATCGAACGGTTTTGTAGGAAAAACGATTCACTATATAGGGAAAGCGGCACATGCTGCGGCAACTCCCCATGAAGGAATCAACGCTCTTAATGCAGCCATGTTGGGATTAATGGGGGTACATGCTCTACGTGAAACATTCCGTGACGAGGATCATATCAGAGTACATCCCATCATTACCAAAGGTGGCGATACTGTAAACAATGTTCCTGCAGATGTTCGTCTTGAAGCTTATGTTCGAGGAAGAACTCCTGAGAGTATTGAAGACGCTCACAAAAAAGTAGACAGAGCCCTTCGAGCTGGAGGTGACGCCGTTGGCGCAAAAACAGAAATTCAGACCATCCCGGGATATCTTCCACTATCCTGTTCTTCCGAAATGAACGATATCTTTTTAGATAATTCGAGGCAGCTGATCTCGTCAGACAAGGTTTCTAATATAGGAGACTTTGCAGCATCTACTGATATGGGAGATATTTCTCAACTTATACCTTCCATACATGCCTTTATGGGAGGAGTAGACGGCACTCTCCATACGCCAGACTACAGAGTTGCCGATTATAACGCTGCCGTAATACTTCCTGCCAAAGCCGTTGCCATGACGATCATCGATTTAATGACAAATGGGGCGGAAAAAGCGGAGGGCATAATAGAACGTTTCAAGCCTTCTTTTACTATTGAAGAGTATATAAAACAACAAGAATCCTATTGGAATTGTCAATAAAGAATTAATTTTACTTTTTAAGGAGAAAACGTCACCATGAGAAACGTCAAAAATTACATTATCGCAATAATCCTCATTGTCATTGCTGAACGTATGGGCATAAAAGTATTACAGTTTGGCCCAGGGAAAGTAGTTCTTCTCCCAATGTTATATGCACTTGTTTTAGGTGGGCTCCTTGGGCCTAAGTTTTTTAAAACTCTTAACAACAAAGATATGAACGATGCAACGCCTTTTATTAGCTGGGGGCTTATGATTCTCATGGCTGAGTATGGTACTTTTGTGGGGCCAAGCATTCCTAAAATTATTCAGGCTGGTCCCGCTCTGCTTTTACAGGAGTTAGGTAATTTAGGAACAGTGTTATTTGCTGTTCCCATTGCAGTGCTCTTAGGTTTGAAAAGAGAAACAATAGGCGCTTCGCACTCTATAGCGAGAGAAGGAAACCTTGCCCTTATCGCTGATGTTTATGGCATGGATGGTCCTGAAGGTAGGGGTGTCATGGGCGTATATCTTACAGGAACATTACTTGGAACCATAATATTCAGTCTCATGGCCTCTCTTTCTATTGCCTTTCTTCCTCTTCATCCCAAAGCTTTAGCTATGGCTTCTGGAGTAGGTAGCAGCAGTATGATGGCCGCTGCGTCTGGAACGCTCAAAGCGATATTCCCTAACATGGGAGACGAACTTCTCGCTCTTGGCGCTACCAGCAATATGTTGACAAGCCTTGATGGAATGTATATTTCACTCTTCGTTGCATTGCCCTTTGCAGAGTGGCTCTATAGAAAGATGTACTACGTTCGTTACGGGGTGTTGCTCGAAAAAAAGCACATATTGACGTCTACTAACGATAGTGAAAACGGGGCATCTTCTAAAAAAGGACTGAAAGGATTAGGCAAAGAACTCGCAGTTGCATTCCCTGGTTTGCTCATTATGGGGTGTATGGCTCTTATAGGAAATAGAGTAGGTTTTTCTCATTCAATTATCACGGCATTCCCTGGAATGTTGATTTTTGTCTTTATTGCTATGGCAGGTATTATCGTTGCTCGCCTTATTCCCGGGAAAATTCCTAGTGTAGCCTTCATGGTGCTCATTGGTTGCATCTTGACGATTCCTGGAGTTCCTACCGCTGATTTTATCTTCAACTTCACCAAACATGTTAACTTTCTTTCGATGACAACGCCAATTCTTGCTTTTATGGGACTCGCTGTTGGCAAAGATCTGGATTCCTTTAAGAAGACTGGTTGGAGATTAGTTGTCGTCAGTGTTTTTGTGTTTATGGGAACATACTTTGGCTCAGCCATGATCGCTCATATTATTTTAAAGGTGATAGGACAAATTTAATAAGTATACATCATTGCAATTTTCTGTATATTTGGTCTATAATGTATCTGTACAACGAAAGGAGGAGTGATGTATGAAAAAAGCTTTGGTAGCGATTGACCAGAGTCAAAATAGTCAGTTTCTTATTAGTTACGCCTTTCGTTTTGCAGAGAAAAATAGTATAGAGCGCTTGGATTTTATTCATGTTGTAACTCGGATCGATCTTTCTATTCCAGGTTATGTAGACTATCCGCCCCACTATAATGAGGAATCTATTCGTCAGTCATTCCTCAATATGATTGAGAAAGGGATGAGAGAGTCTGGAGTTACAGCTACGCCCTTTGAGTTCGTATTATCGACGGGGACACCTTATGAAGAAATCATCAAGATGGCCGAGAAAAACAGATATGAGCTAATTCTTATTGGACATCGTGGACTTAGTAATCTTGAACGTTTCTTTATCGGTAGCGTTGCGGCTAAAGTTGTTCGCCATGCCCCATGCACAGTTCTCGTGCATCTGCCGAGAGAAACGGAGGAAGCTGCACAAACATGATTATTCGATCGAGCCAGATAGAAGATCTTGAAAGCCACCCCCTTTTTGGGGTTCTTGACGGGGTATCGAGTCGCTCTATTAACCCAGATGATTTTTATGAAGAGAGTGCTTTTCACGAAATTAACTGGGTTGAAATGGAACCGCGGTCTCTCATTCCAGAACATGAGCATGAGGGATGCGAAGAAATAAAAATAATAGTCTATGGCATAGGAATATATTCGGAAGACAAACAAAAAGAGCGCGTTGGCGCTGGGGATGTAATCCTAACGGAAAAAGGCTTAAAACATTCCCTTGAAAATATAGGGAATTACCCGTTGGTTTATATAGCTATTTCTTCGAAGTGTATGAAGTGAGCACCCCCTCCATTCAGCTTGGGCAGTCGGCGGCAGGGCCGAACTGCCCTTTTTTTATGAAAAAGGACTAGCCAAAAATAGAAGAAGTTGTTATAATACCGAGCGTTGCAGGTAAGGAGAAGTGGCCGAGTGGTCGAAGGCGGGCGCTTGGAGAGCGTCTGAACCGCGAGGTTCCGTGAGTTCGAATCTCACCTTCTCCGCCATGAATATTTAAGCTGCCCTTTGGGGCAGCTTTTTTTGTGCCCTTTTACTTTTGGGGTGTAGTTTATGTGTTGACGATGACTTTGACACTGACGATGCCAATAGTAAGGTTGCCCCTTTGTATGTATTCAGATAAATAGAATAATTTTCTGCCTACATTTACTTCCAAAAATGTACTAAAATATACTAGAGTTGCTTAATTTTAACGAACGTACCCATCTATGGATAATGAACGGACTTTGGGAGGTAATGTGAAATGTATCAGGTAGGAGATTTAATTTTTTATGGCAACACAGGAGTATGTGAAGTTAAGGGTATTACAACACGAGATGCAGGAAAAGCAAACGATAAAGAACTCTATTATGTCTTAGAACCCGTGTATCAGAACTGTAAAATATTTATTCCTGTTAATACAACTGAAGTATTTATGCGTCCTGTTATTTCTAAAGACGAAGCTAAACAGCTTATTGATACGATTCCTACTCTTCAGGTAGAAACATATGAAGACTATACTTCAAGTCAACTTACAGAATGTTATGAGTCTTTAATTAAAACACACGATTGTGCTGACTTAATAGAATTGACGATGTCTATTTATACGAAGAAGCAGCTTGCTGACCAAAAGAAACATAAATTTGGGGCTATTGACGATAAATTTATGAAACGTGCAGAAGAGCTGCTTTTTGGAGAACTAGCAATAGCTCTTGATATTCCAAAAGAGAAGGTGCCTGAATATATAGCCAAAAGAGTTGGCAGAAAAAATAGAGCTAATAAAAATGAATATAATTAATTTTCTCTAGTTTTACCATGCTATTTTATTTTTCCCTGCATTTTTAGCGTCGTAAAGCAGCATGTCTGCTCTGTGAATAAGAGATTGTAACGTATCTTCTTTTTGGAGGAATGTTATTCCTCCACTAATGGAGATGGTTTTATCTTTTTCAGCTATATTCTGTAATATTTTTTCTCTAAATCGCTCTGCTGCCTTTACGGCGTTGCCTAACGGTGTTTCCGGAAAAATAACTAAAAATTCATCGCCTCCATATCTTCCCAAGAGGTCAGTTTCCCTGAATGTTTGTTTCATTGTTTCCGTCGCTTTTATGATTATTCGGTCTCCTTCCTGGTGTCCGAATGTGTCGTTTATATTTTTGAAGCCATCCATGTCAAATATTCCCACAGATAAAGGTGTTTTATAGCGATTAGCTCGTCGTATTTCTTCTTCCAACCTCCTACAAATATGTTTATGGTTAAAAAGATCTGTCATTCCATCTTTAATAGACAGATTTTTGAGTGTCTGAATTTGTTTGTCGATAATTTTCTTATTCATAAAGGTTTTGGTTTTCATTTGATAGGTCAACCTGGAAATGACAAGAGCCAAAACCAACGCAGCGAAAGAATTAAAAATATGATTTCGCGCAATAACGGGGTTATGCTGAAATTTAGGAAGAAAAGTGACGAAAATCCATTGAGCTGCACTAAAGATAGCAATCATATGAGGAAATGGGATATAAAAAAAGGACGCAATGCAGAAAAGAACAATTACATATACTGTAATGGTTCCAGTATAAATTTGATTGGCAAAACTTAGCATTACTGCAAAGGTAAGAAGTCCTAAGAAATAAAAAAATAAGAACCAGGAAGAATATCGAGGTAATTTTTCATTTTTTTTATTATTGAAATAGATTATTACGGGTAGAAAAACAATATAGATAAGAAAAAGAGTCACATACAAAGGGATATAACAAGAGAGACCAGCCTTATAGACATAGCCAAATGCCATGCTTTCAATAAGCAGTCCTAAAAGGCTGAATATAAGAATGTGGTGTATGTTTTGTTGCCAAAGAAAAAAGCGTAGTTCCTCACGATAATCATTTGTTGAATTTTGCCGCAGATTTTTCATTAAGTAATCTCCATTAAAAAGACATTCTAACTCTGCTAATTCCATTTTACACAAAAGATTGTTAATTATAAACGCCTATTTAAGAATTTAATGATTTTTCCCTAAATGTAACAATTTCCTTCAAGTCAGTAGATTCCACCTTGACGAGTATATATAAAACTTTATAATACCTACCGTTGAATATGACTATTAAGTCATATTTTTGGCCTTATAGTCAAAACGACAGGAGGATGTGGATGTCTCAGCTTCAGAAAAAAAAGAAACAGATGTTAAATGACCTTATGCGTGAGACGCTATATAAGTCAGCTCGCACCGTTATAGAGGAATATGGTTGGAAGGGTACAACTATGGAAAGAGTTGCACTTGAGGCAGGAATTGCAAAGGGCACGGTTTATAACTATTTCAAAAATAAAAGAGAATTAATGCGTTTTGTTATGGAGAAGCATGTTGAACCTCTTAACAAAGAGATTGAATTTATTGTAAATCAAAAAATATCTTCTATGGCTAAAACATTAGCTCTCATAATAGAAACAGTAACAGTAGGGATGGTGAGAAACAAAAGAATAATTTCATCAATGATACTTGCTTTCCATGAAGATGTAGATCTACGCCGTGATTTTGATCCTAAGATTCATCCTTTAGAGCAAACGCAATTGGCTATAGTAAAAATTATTGAAAAAGGCATTCAAAATGGAGAGTTTCGTTCCACTATGGATGCTATGTTAGCTGGGGCAATGATACATGCCCTTTTTACAGGTCTTTCGCGTCAAATCGCTTTAGGCTTGATCGATGTTACAGAAGAAAAAATAGCACAGGATGTTACATCATTTGTGCTACGTGGTTTATTAGCTTCGCCTGAAGGAGGAACACTATGAAGATAACAGACTTCTCTTTACGCAGACCTGTTACTGTATTAATAGGAACATTTGCTCTTATCTTTTTCGGTTTATTGGCGATGAAAAACATGGGAATGGAGCGAGTTCCTGACGTTGACTTCCCCCTTGTTGCCGTTTCGACGACAATGCAGGGAGCAAGCCCGACTGTTATGGATAATGACGTAACAGACGTTTTGGAAGAACAGTTAAATACTATTTCAGGAATAGAGAATATCAGGTCAAATACATATGAAGGTCGCTCTATCATTTTAGTCGAGTTTGAGTTGGGGCGAGATATAGATGCGGCGGCGGCAGATGTTCGAGACAAGGTTAATCTGGCTGTTTCCGATTTGCCGGAAGAAGCAGAAACACCCATTGTCCAAAAATTCAATGCTGGTGACAGTCCGATTATTACGTTAGGTATTACAGGGGTAGCTTCGTATAAAGAGCAGTCGCATTTTGCAGACAAAGTAGTGAAAGAGCGTTTGCAGACTATTGATGGTGTTGGTAGTGTCGATACTATAGGACTTCGCGAACGTGAAATACGAGTTTGGCTTGATCCTGCTCTTTTGGAATCACGTAATTTAACAGTTA
The DNA here is from genome assembly GCF_055390565.1 of Aminobacterium thunnarium. Classification (NCBI taxonomy): domain Bacteria; kingdom Thermotogati; phylum Synergistota; class Synergistia; order Synergistales; family Aminobacteriaceae; genus Aminobacterium; species Aminobacterium thunnarium. The sequence continues at coordinate 1,200,550 of NZ_AP042412.1, read as the reverse complement.
AAGACGTAAAAGATGCCATAAAAGATAAGCACGTTGAACTTCCTGCTGGGCGTCTCGAATCTGACCGTAGAGAATTGAGCATACGCCTTGAGGGTGAATATGGGTCTGTTGAAGAGCTTGAGCAGCTTCCTATAGTTTCACGACACGGGGCTGTTATACGTTTACGAGATGTGGCCAGAGTCGAAGATGGATACGAAGATGTGCGCTCTATAGCGACGTATAACGGGAAACCGGTTATACTTCTTGAAATCCTTAAGCAGCGAGGAGCAAATGAAGTTGCTTTGGCAGATGGTGTGTATAAGGAACTTGATTCCCTCAAAAAACTAGCTCCATCAGATGTCAATATTGAAGTCTTGTCTGATACTTCTTCATTCGTTCGTAAATCTATGGCCGGAGTCGGAAGTGATACTCTTATAGGTATTGGTCTTTGTTCTCTTATAATGCTTTTCTTTTTGCGAACGATGCGGGCAACCTTTGTAACAATTGTAACAATTCCAGTCTGTTTGCTCGGTAGCCTTATTATTCTTAAGGGGCTTGGCGTTACGATTAATAACTTGAGCATGATGGGACTCTCTTTAGCTGTAGGTATGGTCGTTGATGCAACTACAGTTGTTCTTGAAAATATTCATAGGCACCTTGAAAATGGCAAATTACCCATGGAAGCGGCATCACAAGGAACGAGCGAAGTAGGTTTTGCCGTTTTGGCAGGAGCTGCGACGACAATATGCGTTTTTGCCCCTGTCGCATCAATGGGTGGCGTTATTGGTCGTTTCTTTTATGCCTTTGGAATCACAGTTGTTTTAACTATTGCTATTTCACTTGTTCTATCTTTGACATTGACTCCCTTTTTATGTTCAAGAATACTCCGTAAAGATCGTCCTGGAAAAGTAGCTCTTAAAATTGAAGCTTTTCTGGAATGGCTGGAAAATACCTATCGGAAGTGGCTGGGACGTTGTCTGAGACATCGATTTATTGTTTTGGCTGGTGCAGTAGGGATCTTTGTTTTGGGTATCTTTATGGCAGGCTTTCTGGGCACAGGGTTTTTCCCAAATGAAGATAGAGGCGATTTCGCAATCAGGTTTGAGCTTCCAGCCGGAGCATCTCTTGATGAGGGCAAAAGATTTTTAGATGAGCTTGGAGAATCTGTTCGTCTCTATCCTGAAGTTGCATATACCTATGGAACCATAGGTTCAGGAATGGGACAAGAGGTAAACAAAGGAAAACTTAATGTTACATTGGTTCCGAGAAATAAACGCGCTTCGTCTACGGAAGTCATGGGAAAGATGAGAAAACAGTTTTCTACTTATAAAGACGTGGAACTTACATTTGGTACGTGGGGATCTGATATTAGTATTACACTTGTAGGTCAAGATACCGAACAATTAGATGCTGTAGCTCAAAAGATGAAGAAAGATATTGAAAAAGACGGTCGCTTAACAGACGTTTCTACTGACGTTCGACTTGATAGCCCCAGAATTAATGTAGAAATAAACAGAGGGCTGGCAGATGAATTGGATGTAAATGTTCGAGATCTTTCTCAGGAGATACAGGCTTATTTCGGCGGAGTCAAATCTGGTGTTATGAAAGATGGTGGGTATCGCTATGATATCCGTCTGAGAGCAGAGGAAGAATATAGGCGTAACATCCAGGATATTCAGAATATAGCTTTTAAAGATGGAAATGGAAATCTCATAAAAGCGCCAGGTCTTGTTAAAGTTAAAGAGGGGCAAGGTCCTACTCTTGTAAAACGTTATAACAGGCAACGTTCTTTAACAATTACTGCGAATGCAACGGGAATTTCTTCAGGTGAAGGTGTAACTCTCGTAATGGATTCCTTTAAAAAATATGCACCTTCTGATGGCAGTGTTCGTGTTATTCCAACTGGCGTTTCGAAGCATATGAAAGAAAATTTTCAAGAACTTTTCAAAGCTCTTGCTATTGCCATTATTTTGGTTTATATGGTTATGGCAGTACAGTTTGAATCTTTCATCTATCCTTTAATGGTTATGTTTTCATTACCCCTTGCAACGACAGGTGTTTTTGGAATCCTCTTAGTTACAGGCATGGACTTAGATATGATGAGTTTCATGGGAATTATTTTGCTCGTCGGTATTGTCGTAAACAACGCCATTATATTGGTCGATTTTGCTAACCAACGCCGAGCTGCTGGTTATGGTCGATTGGAAGCTATGCAAGAGGCTGGACCTTTACGCCTGAGGCCAATACTTATGACAGCGCTCTCTACATCTATAGCGGCTATTCCCATCGCCTTGGGGCTCAGTGAAGGCGGAGAGATACGACAGCCCATGTCTACAGCTGTTATAGGAGGAATGCTTACATCGACATTCCTGACACTGTTTGTAATTCCGGCAGTCTACGTTATTTTAGGTGATGCCAAAGAGAAAATAGCGCAGATTATTGTACGTTTGACAAAAAAGTCTACGGTGACGAGTATGAGTGGAGGGGAAAAATGAGATATGCAAAAAGAACAGCTTTAGTTTTTATGCTGCTATTGTTAATGGTGCAGATTGGATGGGCAGCCTCTGAGAATAGTATGGTCTTGACATTAGAAAAAGCACTTTCTATAGCGGAAGAGCAAAACTTGGATATCCTCTCAGCTCGCCAGGAACTTATTCGTGCTGGAGGAAAACAGGTAGAGGCAAAAGCCGGAGGACTTCCTTCATTAGATGCTGGGGCTACCTATACACGTAGAGAAAAACCTGATGCTGGTTCGGATGAAGAAAATGTAAATACTGCTTCTTTAACACTAACTCAACCTATATATCAGGGCGGACGGATCACGGCAGCAAAGCGTCAGGCATCCATAGAACAACGGCAAGCTGAGTTTTATTACAAAGAAGTATTTGAACAGGTTGCTTTGAATGTCTACAATCGTTTCTATTCCGTATTGCTTGAGAAGGAAAATGTTAAGACAGCTGAGGATGCACTCCTTTTTGCGGAGAAATATTTAGAGGAAGTCAAAAAGAAGAGAGCCTTGGGCTTAGCGACAGGATTAGAGATTACACGTGCGGAGAAACAGCTGGCTGAAAATAGAACGGGCTTGATCCGTGCAAATAATAATTTGGAAATAGCTAAAATAAATTTGCTTGAATTGCTGAATATACGACCGGAAACATCATATGAAATAGAAGGGGCGCTTTCATACAACCCTATTGAAGGGGATATGGAATCCTCTTTAACGAAAGCTCTTTCGTCTCGTGCCGATTATCAACGAGCAGAACTACAGGTTAATGTTGCCGATCAGCAGATTGAAATAGCGAAAAGTGGCATGAGGCCATCTGTATCAATAAAAGGTACATATCGGTATGATGACCCTGAACAAACTCTTTACAATAGTAAAGATACATGGCAGGCAAGTATCAATGTTGATATTCCTGTTATGGATAGTGGCCTTACGCATGGTAGAGTTGTGCAACAGAAGGCTGTGCGAGAACAAGCTGTTCATGCTGTAAACAAAAAGGAAGAGAGTATTCTTACAGAAGTAAATAGTGTTTATCTTGATTTAGAAACGGCATCGCAGGTTGTGGAAGAGGCTCAGATCAACTTGGAACTCGCAAAAGAGACATTGCGCTTGTCTGAGGTGGGATATAGAGAAGGGGTAGGCATTCAATTGGATGTATTGGATGCACGGGCTTCTTTAACGAATGCTCGTCGAGAGTACTCTTCTGCTGTAAAAGATTATGCCTACGCTATAGTACGTTTACGCAAGGCTGAGGGCATTTTAACTGAAGAACCAGTTCTTCCTTAAAAAGACTAAGGAGTGATTCAATAGTGCGGTCTACAAAAAAAATACTAATTGGCGTTATCGTTATCCTTCTCGGTGCCGGCTTCTTTGTTTTTGGCCCGTTGAGAAATAGACCAGAAGCTTCTCAAGACACTTCCTCCGCACTTTCAACAGCGGCAAAAGTATCTGTGATGTCTGCGAAAAAAACACCTGTCCTTCGTGATGGTTTTGAAGAGAACAGTACAATAGAGGCTATTGAAAGGGTCGTTGTCTATCCAAAAGTTACAGGACGCCTTGAATCTCTCAAGGTAAGCCAGGGTGATTTGGTGCAAGCAGGCCAAACGATAGCTGTTCTTGACCATAGAGACATTGATGCCCAAATTTCTTCGGTAAAAGCAAGTATTATTGTGGCAGAAGCTCAGGTTGCTGAAGCACGGGCGGGGCTTGATAATGCCAAAATAGAGAGAGAACGTTATCAGCGACTTTTAAAGGAAGGCTTCTCGACTCAACAGCAGCTTGATGCTAAAGAGACAGCCTATCTCCAGACAGAGGCCAGATATAAGTTGGCAGAGGCGACTGTTCTCCAAGCGCGTTCAGAGCTAAAAAATCTTGAGGTTAAACTTTCTGAGTATTATATAAAGGCTCCAATATCAGGAACAGTATTAAATGATTACTCCCATACTATTGGAACAATGATGAGCCCTTCTGTTGCTGTTGTCGAAATAGCAGATATGGGCACACTTAAGGCCGTTGTCAGAGTACCGGAGTCACGAGCTTTTGGTCTCTCTTCAGGAATGAAGGGGCTTGTTCGCAGCGATGGCCTTGGCAACAAAGTTTTTGAGGGAACAATAGCTCGGGTAAGCCCCTATGTAAAAGAGGACACGAGAACAGTACAGGTTGAAGTGTTTATAGATAATAATCAAAATGGGGTATCTCTTCGACCTGGAATGTTTGCTCGAGTTTTCTTAATACGACAAGAGGCAAAAGATGCTTTAGTTGTTCCTTCTGATGCTCTGATAGAAGGTGAAGAGGGAGTAGCGTTACGACTTGTTAAAGACGAGCAGTTGCGAATAATTCCTGTAAAGTTGGGAATACGAACTGACTCTACCGTTCAAGTTACGGAAGGTTTGTCTGAAGGAGATTATGTTGTAGTTGCTGGTGGCAAGCTTCTTAAAGACGGCGATAAGGTAGAGTTTTCAGTAAGGGAATAATTCTTCTTAATTTTATATAGACTCTTAATAGCAAAATAACAAAGCTCTCTGGGTAGATTTTCGTAGCTTCCCAGAGAGCTTTGTTGTAGTATTGGGTATCATCTTTTCTGGAGGTTTATTGCGAATAATGAAACGGTTTTCTTCGTTTTTGTTACTGTTTGTCTGGGGGATTCTTTTGTGTGTGTCGCCTGCTGCAGAAGGGGCTGTTACTTTAAAGGAAGAAAAAAAGTATGATCCCATAGAAGTTTTGCAAGCGCTCAATTATTGCACCTATTCACTGAGCAAAATTGTTTCATACAATGATCGTGTTGTCCTCTCGTTTGAGTATGACAATATCATAAATAACTTGAACTTAAATGCTATTCCTGACGAAGATATTGTTAAACTTCTGGCCAAACTTATGGATACGCTTAAAGATGAAATTATTTCTGAACGTAAACGTGAGCGTATAGAGAAGAGCTATCAGAGAAAATTGGAACGTACATTATATAACCTTCTTGCAGGGGTAAAGCTTTCCCCGCAAAGTGTAGTGTCTGCTGCCGTAAGTGCGGTTTCCTCAATGGGCTCTATGTATGTGAACTATCAACGACAGATAGAGGAGTACTTGAGCGAAAATGAAGAAATGATCGAAGCTCTCGACGATGAAAAGCTCAACTCGATTAATGCGATACGAAAAGATTTGTTAACGGCATCGTGGAATATAGTAAAAAAATATAATATTGATGATCAGTACAGATTGACAGAAAAACAGATCAATGAGTTTGTAGAAAGTGTGAAATCAGGGGGAGAAGAAGTTCAGCATCGAAAATTGGCGCGACTTCTTCGTGATAATGTTGCTTTTCAGTACTTCCCTCCCTTTTGGTATTATTATGCTCTTTCCAACAAGGAGAACGAGACGTTTTTCCTTGATTGCACGGATAAGTTTTTACAAACACACCGACCTATCTTCAGAAAGGATCCTCTTTGGGCGAGCGTCTTGATGGAACGTCTACGTTTGCAGAAAAAAGCGGATTCCAAAAACAGTGACGATATTCAAAGTGTAAGGGAAGATTTAGAGCAAATAATAAACCAGTCAAACAATTCAGATTGGCAGAATTTCCTTTTTGTCGGGTTAACATATGCCCAAATTGGTATGTTGGAAGAAGCCCGCGAAAACTTGCAACGTAATATTGACAACGGATATGAGGTGTCTCTGAATGGTCGACTGCTTGCAGAGCTCTTGCTGGATGGCGGAGATATAAAGGAGTTCAATACAACTCTCAATAAAATGCTCAACGACACTCGAGTTGTGAATAGCGACAAGCTCTATCTTATTGGTCGATGCCGTAACGCAACCTATCTAAATAGATTTAAGAATGAAATTTCAGAAATCCGGCTTATTGCTATGAACGAGGCTGCCGTTACGGAGCTTATGAGTCCTACATATCTTTTAACGATACCTAACAAGTGGCTTATTGAAGACGCTCCTTTTGATGTGAGGATCTTTAACGAAAATATGGATAAATCCCATCATTATGAATCTCTTGATGATCCGGAGCTTATCATAAGCACAAAGAAAAAACGTGTGGCGATTAAATTTCCCGAAGCAGATCATACAATAGCGAGGAAACCTGAGAAGAATATTTCAGTGAATATAAAACACCCATTGATAGATATGACGTTGAATTATGAGTTAGAGAAAAAAGACGTGGGGCGGTCTGCAAAAACATTAATTGAGGCTTTCGTTCCTTTTTATTCCGAAGTTTTGGGCACATATCGTTTAAAAGAGATAGTTTTTATGGATGATAAGTATGTTTTTACTCCTAAGGGAGTAATTGCTGAGAATAAAAATTGATTTTAACCTTTTTTTACGAGAGGCCGTTGAAAAACGGTCTCTTTTGTTTTTTCTCTTTTATTTTAAATTGACAAACCATCTAGAAGAATCTATTATTAACGAAGGAAAACCTTCATAAATAAAAAAATTAGTAGTCATTACTTCTCATGTTAACCTTCTTTATCTATATTTTATTCCTGCTTAATTTTCTACGTAATGTTTCGTATCGTTTTATCCTAATTATTTAGTTAAGGGATTTTCTCTGTGAGTTCCGGCCGGACGAGAACAGAGGTAGTTGGAATGTGTATTAAAACACAGAGAGGGGATGGTTTGCGTGCCAGAATATGGGGCGATGATTCCTCGTAGCTACAAAACTGCCCTTAAAAAAGCTGTTAGAGGTGAAGGAATATACCTTTTTGATGAGGATGGAAAAGCCTACATTGATGGGTGTAGTGGAGCATTGCTTTCCAGTGTAGGCCATGGAAACAAAGAGATAGCTGATGCTATATACAAACAGCTTACTTCTCTTGAGTTTGCCCATCCTTCACGGTGGTATAACGAGGCCACTATGGAAGCGGCTAAAGAAGTTGCTTCGTTTGCGCCAGAAGGGCTTAATTATGTTTGGCTTGTCAGTGGTGGCAGCGAAGCTATCGAATCGGCGCTTAAATTGGCAAGACAATATTTCGTCGAACGTGATGGAGAGAGTTCTTCAAAATATGTCATGATTGCTCGTTGGAACTCCTACCATGGAAGTACCATAGGAACTATGGGGTTAGCGGGTAGCATGGCTCGTCGTAGAACTTTTTATCCCTTGTATCAGGATTATCCCAAAATATCTTCACATTATTGTTACCGTTGTCCTTATGGATTGTCATATCCTTCTTGTGATATTCGTTGCGCTCACTCACTAGAACATGAAATCAGAAGAATAGGAGCTCAATATGTTGCCGCTTTTGTGGCAGAACCTATTGTAGGTTCCACTGTTGGTGGACTTCACCCTCCTAAGGAATATTGGCCCATTATTCGCGAAATCTGTTCTAAATACGATGTTTTGCTTATTGCCGATGAAATTATGACTGGAATTGGTCGTACAGGTGCTAATTTCTGCCTGAATCATTGGAACGTTATTCCCGACATGATTTGTTCTGCAAAAGCCTTGTCAGGAGGGTACTCACCAGTAGGAGCTCTTATAGCCAAAGACGAAATTGTTGAGATATTGAAACAGGGAAGCGGTGCTTTTCAACATGGTCATACCTATAACGCCAATCCAGCCACAGCTGCTGCTGTTACTGCAACTCTCCGTTTGATACAGCGAGAGAAGTTGGTAGAAAATGCACGCATTCAGGGAGATCGATTCTCAAAGAAACTAGAGTCTCTGTATAACATCCCTATCGTTGGAGAAGTAAGAGGAATGGGGCTCATGAGAGGCGTTGAAATTGTTGCAGATCAGAAGACACGCGAGGCCTTCCCATCTTCAGTAAACGCGGCTGGTGTTGCGACCGGAGAGTGTCTGAAACAGGGACTTGTTGTTTATCCAGGGCGGGGACAAATAGATGGAGTAGAGGGAGACCAATTTTTAGTTGCGCCTCCTCTCATAGTGACAGAGAACGAAATAGATGAAATTGTTGTGCGTTTGGAGAAAGGATTGAGGGCAGCAAGCGAAAAATTGTTGTCTGGTTTGTAGGGTAAGAGTCGAGGGCCTAAAGTTAAAGGAGGGTATGTGTATGAATAAGAAATGGATAGCCCTGATAGCTGTTTTAGCTCTTGTAGTATTTGGAAGTGCAGCAACAGCTGTGACATTTATTACTATCGGTTCAGGTGGAGTTGGAGGAACGTATTATCCCCTAGGTGGGGCCATGGCTGAAATATTGACGAAAGCCAACATTGGTGTCAAAGCTACATCCCGTTCAACTGCGGCTTCCAAAGAGAACTGCCGCCTTGTTGCTTCTGATAAAGCCCAGATAGGAATGTCTATGGGATCGACTTTATATCAGGCCTATACGGGAACCGAAGCATTCGGGCAAGATGGAAAACTTCCTTTAAGGATTCTTATGCATATGTATCCTGCCCCTCAGCATCTTGTAACAACAACTAAAACAGGGATAAAATCTTTTGAAGACATTAAAGGGAAAAAAGTTTCTCTTGGAGCTCCTGGTGGTGGAGACCAGATTTTAAGCCGAATTATTCTTGAAACTGCTGGAATAGATCCGGACAAAGATTTACAAAAACAACAGTTGACTCAGCCTGAAGGTGTTATGGCACTGAAAGATGGAAATGTTGATGCTGTCTTTTGGAATTTTGCAGCTCCAGGCTCTGCTGTATTAGAGGTTGCTGCTGTTCGCGATATCGTACTCATTCCTCTTCCTGAAGAGCTCGTTAAAAAGGTAGTTGAAACCCATCCATTCCTTTTCCCATATACCATAATCAAAGGAACATACCCCGGCATAGACAAAGACATAATGACTGTAGCAGATGGTAACTTCCTTGTTGTTCATGAGAATATGCCCGAAGAATTGGGGTATAACTTGGTTAGCACAATTATAGGAAATGCCAAAGCTTTCATGGATATTACTCAGCAGGCATCTCACTTTGTACCAGAAGAAGCGAGCGTTGGAATTATTCCATTTACATCTGGTTCAGTGAAATATTTCAAGGAAAAAGGCATAGAGGTGAAATAGGTCTCTTTTACTGCGGGGGAGAGTCTCTCTCTCCCGCCATTTTGAGATGAGACTGGGGAGGGAAACATGATGACAAATCCTTCAATACCGCCGCAGAACATTCAGCCAGTAGATGTAGATGTAAAAAAACGAGAACTTCACGGCTGGCAATATTGGATTGTAGCTGCTCTAGCCCTGTCGGCATCTGTTTTTCACCTCTATACGGCTGTTTTTGGGTTACGTTCAGCTATGTACCAGAGAAGTATCCACTGGCTTTTTATGGGAGCGTTAATGTTCCTTTTATATCCCATATCGAAAAAAAGGCCAAAAAATCGTATTGATTGGTGGGACTGGATTTTTGCAGCACTGCTCATCGTTGGTTGTCTCAACATTATTTTGAATTGGGAAACCATTACTATGCGTGAAGGTGCACCTATTACTTCAGATATTTACTTAGGATCGATGATGATCCTCCTCGTTCTTGATGGAACGAGACGGTCAATGGGACTACCCTTGCCAATTATGGCGACAATTGCGATGATTTATGCCTTTTTAGGCCCCTATTTCCCGGGGATTTTAGCTCATGGAGGCTTTGCCCTCGATGAAATCGCGCCGTTCCAGTATTTACGAACCGATGGTATATTTGGCGTTCCCTTAGGTGTTTCAGCATCATTTATATTTCTTTTCGTTTTGTTTGGAGCTGTTCTTAAAGTGTCGGGAGCTGGACAGTTTTTTATAGATCTTTCGATTGCACTGACTGGTAAAAGCCGCGGAGGTCCAGCAAAAGCGGCAGTGGTTGCCAGCGCTCTCATGGGAACTGTCTCGGGAAGTTCTGTTGCCAACACGGTGACGACAGGAGCTTTTACTATCCCTCTCATGAAAACGGCAGGATATAGCTCAGAATTTGCAGGTGCAGTTGTTGCCGCTTCTTCAACAGGAGGTCAAGTTATGCCGCCTGTCATGGGGGCAGCCGCCTTTATTATGGCTCAATTTCTTGGTATTTCGTATTGGGAAATAGTGGTTGCAGCGGCTATACCAGCGGCACTTTATTTCTTCTCAATTTGGGCCATGGTGCATTTCAGAGCAGGGAAAAAGGGTATAAGGGCGATGACCAATGAAGAGGTTCCTCCTATATGGCCTGTCTTAAGAGAAGGCTGGCATCTATTAATACCTATCATTACTCTCATAGGTTTTTTGGCAACAGGATATTCTGCTGTAAAGGCCGTTTTCTGGTCGATTGTCTGTCTGATTGGAGCCTCATGGTTAGGAGAAAAGAAATATCGTATGACACCGCAACGAATACTTAATGCTCTTATTGACGGAGCTATTGGCGCAGTCGATGTCGCTGCAGCTTGTGCGTGTTCTGGCATTGTCATTGGAGTTATTGGTATAACCGGAGTTGGGCTTGCATTCTCTTCTTTTGTTATGAGCCTTTCTCACGGAATACTTCCCTTGGCACTTCTATTGACAATGATCGGATCAATTATTCTCGGTATGGGAGTTCCTACCACAGCACAATACATCATTACATCAACACTCGCCGCTCCAGCGTTGGCTCAAATGGGGGTTCCCATGATGTCTGCTCATTTATTCTGCCTTTATTTTGGAGTCTTGGCAGATGTAACACCTCCAGTAGCTTTGGCTACATATGCTGCTGCTGGTATAGCACGTTCCAACGCTATGAAAACAGGATTTACGGCCCTTGTCGTTGCTGTGGCAGGATTTATTGTCCCATATATGTTTGTGTATAACAGCTATCTTCTTTTCCAGGGCAGCCTTATAAAAATTATTATTGGCTGTGCAACTGCTTTCCTGGGAATAATAGGGTTGGCAGCAGGTGTTCAGGGGTTCTTTGTTACTCATCTTCCAATTTGGGGAAGAGCTGCGTTGCTTGCGGTTCCTTTCTTGTTAATTCATCCAACCCTAATAGCCAATGTCGTTGCTGTTGCTATCGTTGCGTTTATGTTTATTACTCAGAAACGCAGAGCATCTCGTGTTGTCTCACCTATTTTAGAGAACACGGAACAACAATAAAAGGGAGGTTCGGCATATGCCCAAAAAAACCATTAAACCTGTTATGTCAGCAGAAGAGGCAATTCGCTATGTAAAGCCGGGAGCTTCGCTGATGGTCGGAGGGTTTAATTACGGAGGAGTTCCTTACACCTTAGTGGATGCATTGGCTGCTTCGAAAACAAATGATTTACACTTGATTTCCAATGATACTTTATATGCCAATGATAAATATCCAGAAGGTATTGGACAAGGCCAGCTCGTTGTTAATGGTCAGGTTCGTAAAGTTACAGCTTCTCATATCGGTTTAAATAAAGAGACGCAACGTCTTTTTAATGAGAATAAGTTAGAACTTGAACTTGTTCCTCAAGGGAGCTTTGTTGAACGTATCAGAGCGGGAGGTTTTGGATTAGGAGGCGTATTGACGCCTACCGGAGTAGGAACGTGTTATGAAGAAGATAAACAAGTAATAGAAGTGAATGGTAAACGATACATTCTTGAACTCCCCTTACGGGCTGATGTTGCTTTTATTCGGGCGTATCGTGCTGATCGTTGGGGAAATTTAACGTATTTTGGAACGAACCGGAATTTTAACCCTGTTATGGCAACGGCAGCGAATATTGTCATAGCAGAAGTCGATTCCATTGTTCGTGAAGGTGAAATTGACCCTAACGATGTTGTTACACCTGGAATTCTGGTAGATATTCTCGTGCTGAAAGGAGATGGATACTATGCTTCCAGAACTTGATGAAAAGGTAGTGCGAGAACGAATTGCAAAACGAATAGCCCTTGATTTTGATAATGGCGCCGTTGTCAATCTGGGCATAGGTATTCCTACGCTTGTTTCAGATTTCATCCCTCGTAGTGTCAGGGTAATCATGCAGACAGAAAATGGAGTTGTTGGTGCAGGCCCAGCGCCAGAGGAACACGATCTTCGCTTTATAGGAGCGGGAGGACGAGGGTTAAGCCTTATTCCAGGATCATCAATAGTTTCGAGCGATATGAGTTTTGGTCTCATTCGAGGTGGTCATCTCGACGCCACTGTTTTGGGTGCATTAGAAGTTGATGAAGAAGGCAATTTGGCAAACTGGTGGATTCCGGGAAAACTCATACCAGGGATGGGTGGAGCCATGGATCTCGTATCCGGAGCAAGAGCCGTCTATGTCGCCACAACGCATTTTGATAAGAAAGGACGGTCAAAACTTGTAAAGAAATGTGCTCTTCCTCTTACAGGTGCAGGCGTAGTTTCTACAATTGTGACTGAGTATTGTGTTGTAAGAAAGCGCGACGGGCACATGGTGTTAACAGAGATAGCTCCCAACGTGGATGTTAATGAATTGCTGGAAAAAACAGCTATGAGTTTTGAGGTGAGCAGTGATCTTTGCTTAATGAAAGGCATTGAAGAAGAATGTTGTTGCGAGGAGGCATCGAAATGACAAAGGCTGTTATTCTGAGTGCCTGCCGAACTCCTGGCGGAAAATATGGAGGATCTTTAAAATCTTTTGAAGCTCCTGATCTTGGAGGCGTAGCTATAGCTGAAGCCGTAAAACGATCTGGTGTTAAAACTGATGATATTTCAGAAGTAATTATGGGAAATGGCTGGCAGGCAGGTGTAGGAGCCAATCCCGCTCGTATCGCTATGGTCAAGGGAAAATTACCGCAAGATATTCCGTCATTTACCGTGAATAAACGATGTGGCTCGGGTTTGCGGACTATCATGCTTATAGCTGACCGTGTCCGTCTTGGAGATATTAATGCTGGAGTGGCAGGGGGAATGGAAAGCGCAACGAATACTCCCTATCTCCTTCCCGATGCACGCTGGGGCCATAGAATGGGAGAAAAGAAGGCTTTAGATGTGTTACATCAGGATGGTTTTGTGTGTCCCGTGGCAGGAGCCCTCATGGGGACACTAACAGAACGCCTGGTTACGGAATATAATATATCGAGACAAGAACAAGATGAATATGCTTTGCAAAGTCATCAAAAGGCAGTTCGAGCTATGGAAGAGGGCTTGTTCGCAGAAGAAACTGTGTCTTTAACCTATCGTGATCGTAAAAAAGGTGAAATCGTTGTAGACCGTGAAGAAATTCCAAGAAAAGATACCTCTCTTGAAGCTCTTGGCCGTCTCCCTGCTATCTTTAAAGAAAATGGAACAATTACCGCAGGAAGCAGCTCAGCTTTATGCGACGCTGGCAGTGCTGTTGTCGTAGCGAATGAAGAATGGGCCAAGCAACAAGGTCATAAGCCAATAGCGCGAATTTTAGGGTATGCAAATGCGGCTCTTGACGCTGGCTTGTTTGGAATAGCGCCAACTATTGCCATGCCTAAAGCTCTTGAAATGGCGAATCTAGCCCTTGAAGATATGGATCTTATTGAGATCAATGAAGCATTTGCTGCGCAGGTTATAGCTTGCCATAGAGTTCTTCCCTTAAATATGGAAAAACTTAATGTTCATGGTGGAGCCATAGCATTAGGACATCCCATAGGAGCTACCGGGGCTAGAATTCTTACTACATTACTTTATGCACTCAAGACAGCAGACAAAGAACTTGGCATTGCCAGTGCGTGTATCGGTGGTGGGCAGGCAGTAGCGATGGTCGTGCAACGACTTTAAAATACTTTACAAAAATTAGCTAGTTATAAAAATAAAAAGACTTCTGTTTTCAAATTGAGGCGGAAGTCTTTTTTTGTTGTACCACTCACCTGATATAATGACAATAACCATATTATCCCGAATATTAAAAATTAAATTCCTTATTAATGCTAGGTAAAATTGTTCATGAGTTTTAGATGAAATAGTTGCGCAAAATGTCTGTTTTTATTAAAATAAAATAAAATAAATTCTTCCGTTTGAAGGTGGAGGCTCATATGAAGGATGACACGATTTATACCAAGTTAAAAAGCATTCATAACAAAGTACAGGGGTATATCGCATCCAACCTATCAAGCGTTTCTGGTATTCGACATGAAGAAACCCAGAGGCTTAAAGAAGTGCGGGAAAAACTCGAATACATTCAGAAAAATATTTATGAAACTATTGAAGCTTCTGACAAAACGGAGCAGGCTTATAAAAGTGCTCGTCAACGTTTAGTTGATGCTACACGTGATGAAGATGAGAAGTCTCAGCAACAAGCTTATGATCGTGCCGAGCAGCTTATGAAAATGCAGGCCACCTTAGAAGAACGTGAGCGTAGCTTACGTCAACAGCGTGAATACTTAATGAAAGAAGAACGGGAAATCATACAATCCCTTGCACGCAGTGACGAAATGGCCAATAAGTTTCGTTTGGCCCTTGAACTTTTGGAAGACCAAGCTGTAAATGCTATGTTAGGTGCAGATAGCGAGAAAAGCTTTAAAATTCTTGCGGCAGCTTTCAGCTTAGCTGAAAGGGATAGTAGGGCGTTGGCCAGAGATCTTCACGATGGCCCCGCACAGAAGCTTTCAGGAGCAATTATGCTTTATGATTTAGCAGAACGATATATTGAAACTGGGAAAAATCATGAAGCAATAGAAGAGCTTCGCAAAGTAAAGAAACAGATGCAAGAGGCAATGGCGGATATTCGTACCTTCCTTTTCCAGATTTATCCTCAAGGTCTTGAAGAGGGGCTTGATGTAGCCCTTCAAAGATATGCGAAACAGGCAAGTGATCGTTATGGGGTAGAAATATCTTTTCAGGCTTCCGGAGATATTGTGAGTATTCCAATGGCTCTGCGCAGCAATCTCTTTAGAGTCATTCACCAAGCTATGGACAATGCTATACAAAAAGGAGACGCAAAGAACGTCAAGATTGCTCTCAGCGCTGGGACAGATGCTTTTAGTGCCAAAATCAGTGACGATGGCAAAGGCTTTGACGTTGAAGAAGCAAAAGCTGATGCCAGAGAACGAGGATCTTACGGTTTAATGAACATGGAAGAAAGAACGCGTCTTTTTGGAGGAAATATCTCTATCGATAGCTCCCCTGGCAGGGGGACCACCGTCTCAATGAGAGTGCCAATTCCGGAGGATGATTATTAATGGGAAAAATTACTGTAGTCATAGCAGATGATCATAACCTTTTTCGAGAAAGCGTTAGAAAAGTTCTTGATATGGAATCTGATATTGAGGTTATAGGAGAAGCACGAGATGGGCAAGAGACTATAGAAGTTGTTGAGCGTATGTCTCCACAAATTGTTATGCTTGACATACGTATGCCCAAACTTGATGGCATAGAAGTAGTCAAGAAATTACGTGAAAAGGGAGTTAATTGTGCTTTTGTCATTATCACGGCACTTGATGGTGAAAATCAGATAACACGTGTATCAAGAGCAGGTATTCAAGGGTATGTCTTAAAGTCATCGGGATTGGCAGAGCTTCTTACTGCGCTACGAATTGTTGCTTCTGGTGGTCGTTATGTAGATCCTCAAATAGCCTCAAAACTCCTCTCTTCTTTTTCTCCCCATGCCGAATTTAAAGAGAAAATTGAAACTTTGACGCTCAAAGAGAAACAAATCCTTTATTGGATCTCCCATGGACTCTCTTCCCGAGAAGTAGCAAAACGAATGATCCTTTCAAATAAAACAGTACAAAATCATATGAGCCAAATATTGAAGAAACTTGAAGTACAAGAAAAAGGCCAGGCTGTTGCCCTCGCATGGAAATGGGGATTGCCTGAGCATGCACCATCAGAAATTATGGATTCTGCTGGCGAATAAGTAAGAAAATACATACTTCTTCCCCTTATCCATTGGGACTTTTTCCCAACGGCATAGATTAACTTTCCCTTCATTTTGATGAATTTCACTTTTTTTTCGTGGAGCTTAAGATATAAACAAGCGGGGATTAAGCATTTATTATTATTGTAAAACAGTAGCAAAATATTCTACGTTAGAAGAGAAGGGGAGGGAATATAAATGATAGAAAAACTTCGTAACCTCGTGTGGGATGAGGAAGGCCAGGGGCTGGTTGAATATTCGTTAATAATAGCTTTAATTGCATTAGCTGTCTTAGTAGGAACTCAATTTGGCTTGGCGGATGCTATAGGAGGAATTTTCACTAAAACAACAACTGCTTTAAATGAAGCTGGAAACTGATACAGGGTTTTTTAAAATAATTGGGTCTTTCGTTAAAATTACAAATGTTTAAGCTGAAAAATTTTAGTCAAAGGGCAGGTTAACCTGCCCTTTGTTTCTAAAACGGGAGGAGCTTCTATGGAATGGGCAACTTTAGTAATTTTATGTTGGGCAGGTTTTTATGATCTCAAATATAAAAAGGTTCCTAATTGGCTCACATATGGGGTGCTCTTTGCAGCGTTGCTCTTTCATGGTTTCCAGGGTGCGTTTATGTCCTCTCTTTTAGGTGGTTTGTTGGGATTAGGATGGTTCCTTATTCCGTATATGCTGGGAGGAATGGGGGCTGGAGACGTTAAGCTTTTAGCTGCAACTGGGGCGGCAGTAGCTTGGCCTGGGGCTTTGTATGTTGTTTTATATTCATCTATTGTTGGTGGTCTTTTAGTTCTCGTTTTGGCTTTTAAAGATGTTGATTATAAAAGTGTTTGGTTAGCGTTAGCAGGTGGCGCGGGTAAGTTTTTCAAGAGTATATGGATATCAGGGCGAGAGCATAGAAAAGAAAAAGTTCCTTACGCACTTTCTATCGCTATTGGGTATGCTCTGTATCTCCTGCTATGAGCGGGGGTGATGAAATGAGAAAAATATTGAAAAAACGAAGTAAAGGGCAGGCACTTGTTGAATTTGCGCTAGTGTTGCCCCTTTTGCTTCTTCTCGTGATGGGAATTATAGATTTCGGTTTGATTATGCAACAATACTTAACCTTGCAACATAGCGTTCGAGAAGGGGCTCGCATGGCTTCTGTTGGTGGTAATGACACCGATGTTATCAGCAGAGTTGAAGAAATTTTAGCTTCACGTTGGGCAAGTGATGAGGTTACCGTAAATGTGGCAAAGACCAATAAGGGAACCTATGAAGAATCTGTTGTAACAGTAAATGCTCCTGTTGCGTTTATAACACCTCTTGGGTCTTTTGTGGAGGGGCTTGTGCCTAATTGGCAAGCGCAAGCCGTGGCCGCTTTTAGATCGGAGTGAGAGAAATGAGAGAAAAGAACCGAAAGGAAAATTTTAAACGAAGTCGGGGAGCTGTTCTTGTGTGGGTAGCTGCCAGCATGGTGGTGTTATTTGGTGCAGGTGCTCTTACTTTAGATTACGGTCGTCTTGTTATGACTCGCTGGCGTCTTCAGACAGCTGCTGATGCAGCAAGTCTTGCTGGGGCGTGGGAACTTGGAAATGCAATGGCAAGTCAGACTCTTCGAGAAGCAAGTGCTACGCAAGTTGCTGCTGAAGTCGCTGCTGATAACAAATCAGAAGGAAGTTACTCTGTAACTTTTCCAGATACGCTTACATGTCGTGTAACGGCGCAAGAGATAGTTGGCATGACTTTTGCCCGCATCTTGGGCATAACGTCTAGTGCTGTTTCTGCCCGTGCCGCAGCGCAAATTTCATCGGCCTCTTCTTCTATAGGATTACGTCCGTTAGGCATAGAAGAGCCTGAAACAGGATTTGTTTTTGGAGAACAGTATCTTTTAAAAATTGGTCCTCATGATCCTTCTGATCCCGAAGACCCAGGGTATCAGCATCACGGGAATTTTCATGCTCTAGCTTTTGGTGGAAAGGGCGCAAATAATTTTCGAGAAAAACTTAAATTTGGTTACGATGCCATTGTAAAAGAGGGCATGATGATAACAACAGAACCTGGAAATATGTCTGGTCCAACAGAAGATGGTATCGATTATATTATCGCTCTTGAAATCATCAAAGAAGGTGTAGATTATATTCTTGATGAAGACGGACGTATTTCATGGGATTGGTATTCAACCCATCTTGATGATTTATACGAAAGCCCACGATTGATTACTTTACCTGTCGTTGCAGGTTGGGAGGTATACGGACGCAAAGAAGTGGAAGTTGTGGGGTTTGCCAGTTTCTTTCTTGAAGGGGTAGAGGGTACCGGTAAAGATTCACGAGTTATTGGCCGTTTTGTGGAAAGAGTTATTCCAGGCAGTTCTGGTGGTGGAAGTGGCTCTTTTGGCGCTTACTCGGTTAGTTTAATTCAATGAAGGTGAGGTGAGGACGTGAAAAAGAGAGGAATTTTCTTAGTAGTTTCTTTGTTATTAGGAATTATGGCAGCTTTTTTAGTATATCAGCAGATCCGTAGTTACAAACTAAAGATTGCCCGGGCAGAAAGAGAGCTTATTTCTGTTGTGGTGGCAACACGTCCCAAAGATGCTTTTTCTATTATTACATCCGAAGATGTAAAGACTGTTAGAATGCCAAGAAGCAGCATTCCTGCAGATGAAGTGTTATCTTTAGACGAAGTTGTCGGAAAAGCTTCTATGATGGAGCTCTCAACTGGCGATCCTGTATTAAAAGGGAAATTGTCGCTAGATCCTGAGAAGCTTGGAGTAGCATTTCAGCTTCCAAATGGTCGCGTAGCCATAGCTTTACCTATTGATGAGGTACGGGCTACTGGAGGTCTTCTTCGCCCAGGTGATTACGTTGATGTTTTCCACGTTTACAGAGAGAAAGATGAGGTTAGTCCTACATCTCGTCTTCTTCTTTCTAGGGTAAAGGTTCTCGCTATTGGTGGAGTTATGGGACGTAAAGAAGAGAAAGAAACAAATAAAGAAAAACAAATGGTGGCACAAACAGCGGTAGTAGAAGTTTCTCCAGAAGAAGCGGCAGTGGCAGCCTGGGCGCAGAGTCTCGGCAATTTATGGTTGGCCTTACGTCCGGCTCATGAAGAGACACAGACCCCCCTAGTTGTGTATAAAGGGCCCGGAAACTCCAATTCACCGAAAGGTGTGGCCGAGGCAGCGCCAATGAAGTCTGTTGTTAAAAGAAGTGTACCTGCCATACCTAAGGGCTGGAAAATAGAAATGATTCAGCCTGGAAATATAACAACAGTAACAGTTTCTCCTGATGGGAGGTCTCGTTGATGACTCGTCTCGTTAGAAAGATAAGCACTTTTTTTGTTATAGCGTTAGTAGTAGCTCTTTGGGGCGTTATTCCAGCGGTAGCTGCAACTTATCATCTTGATGTGGGAGACAGTGCTGTTCTTAAATATCAGAATGTAAAGAGAATGTCGGTAGGAAATCCAGATGTTCTTGATGCTGTGCCTCTAGATAATAACCAGATTCTGCTTACGGGGAAAGTCGAAGGCGGAGCGGCTCTTATAGTGTGGGATGGCAAAGGAATGCATATGGAAAAGATACTCGTTCATCCTTCAACAGATGCCCCTTCGTGGGAGCTAAAGGAATTGCTGAAAGCAGAAAATGTTGATGTTACCGTTCGCGGAGGTGCTGTTGTTCTTGAAGGT
Source organism: Aminobacterium thunnarium (assembly GCF_055390565.1). Classification (NCBI taxonomy): domain Bacteria; kingdom Thermotogati; phylum Synergistota; class Synergistia; order Synergistales; family Aminobacteriaceae; genus Aminobacterium; species Aminobacterium thunnarium. The sequence continues at coordinate 1,180,751 of NZ_AP042412.1, read as the reverse complement.
AAAGTGAAAACTCCAAGAGATCGCATACGAGCTGTTGCTATAGCAGGTGCTTTTGGTGAAAAAATAATAAATTTGTTAGAAGTTGAAGACGCTCCTCAGATAAAGCTTCGTGCCATTGTTATGGAGCTTAAAAAGCAAGATGGGGATAAACTTGGCTTGAAAAGTTTAGAGTATAACGATAATCATTTTTGGGGCATTTTTGATTTCAATCCAGATAATGCTCACGTTATCGATTACACACAGAACAATGATTTGCCAACAAGCATCAATGCAGTAATCAACGCTCTTATAGAGAATAAGCAAGCTAAAATTCTAAGTAAACCCTACCTATCTACGTTAAGTGGAGAAGAAGCTTTTCTCAATGTAGGAGGAGAGATTCCCGTTCCAGTGGGAGTGGATAACAACGAGATTAAAGTTGAGTGGAAACCATACGGAGTGATTATGAAATTCACGCCAGAACTTGATGGACTTGGTGAAATTTGGCTGACATTTGAAGCAGAAGTTAGTGAAATTGATTGGGAGAATGCCGTTGAAACTGAAGGCATAAAGATCCCAGCTATTCGAAGTCGAAAAATAGCGAATAAGGTACGTTTGGCTCATAATGAGTCTCTTGTTGTTGGTGGTTTACTTGACAATAAGCAATCAAAATACGTAAAGAAGATTCCGTTGCTTGGCGATATTCCTATTATTGGGCAACTGTTTAGAAGCAAAGAGTTCACGAACGATGAGACAGAACTCGTGATCACAGTGACACCGGAGGTGGTGGGCCTATGATTCGAGTATTCATAGTAGATGATGATTCTGTAACAAGAGATGTTATTCGCGGTATGTTGCAGATGGAGCCGGATGTGGAAATTATAGGGGAGAGCGATCGACTTGAAGGTGTGATAGAGACTGTCACTCGATTGAGGCCGTCTGTTCTTCTTCTTGACGTTCAGCTTCCTGATGGAGATGGGCCGGAATTAGCTGAAAAATTGGCGGAAATGCCTGTCCACCCAGGGATCATTATGATCTCTGTGCAAAAAGACGTTGCGTTTTTGCGAAAAGCCATGCAGGCTGGCGCACGTGACTATTTGTTGAAGCCTTTTACGAGCGCTGAACTTGTAGATGCCATTAGACGAGTCAATACAGAAACTCTTTCAAAAGGTGGCACACGTCAGGCTGAGAGAATTGCTGTTTGGAGTTGCCGAGGTGGTGCCGGAGGTTCCTCTTTTTCTATATCTTTAGCATCTCAGCTTGCCATGATGGGCAAACGTACGGCTCTCATAGATGGTGATCTCTATATGGGTGACGTGGCCTTTCTTTTGAATACGCCCTATGAGTTAAGTTGGACAAACTGGGCAAATGAATGTCTTAGCGGAGTAGCCGATGGCGAACGTTATCTTGCTCTGGGGCCTAACAACCTCATGATTATGCCAACAGCTAAAAATCCTGTACAGGCCGAACTTATCAAAGCGGGAATGGCAGATCGCTTGATTCAATCTCTTTCTGATCGTTTTGACTATATATTTGTTGACTTGCACCGTAATCTTGATGACATAAGCGTCGAACTTGCTGAAGCATGCCAACGCTTATGGCTTGTATCAGATTGTAGCTGTACTGGCGTAAAAAATTTACATTTGGTTTCGGGTCTTCTCGATCAGTTACGTATTCCCTGGATTGAAAGAGCTGTCATTTTAAACCGAGTTGAACGAGAGCATCGTTCTATAGTAGAAAAAATTGATAAGGAATATACAGTAAAAGGTATTCTTCCCTTCGAATCAAAGCTTGAAAACGGGTGGCTAAGGGGGGAACCGCTTATTATCGACCAGCCTCGGGCAGCCTACTCGAAGATAATACGAGAGATAGCTTCTGCTCTTGAGGTGCGAGAGAAGGTGACAAGCTAATGAGCCTTTTACGACGTTTGGCTGGTGATACAGCAGGTCAGCGGCGAGGTCGAGGATCTGTTTCCGAGTTATATCGTGAAACTCATCGTCGTATCTTATCTCGGTTGGCTGATGAAGTTGATATGGAAGAAATAGCGGCTCAGCCTGATTGGGGTAAATCATCCTTGGTTAAAGAACAGATCACCCTTGAAATTCAATCTATGCTTGAGGAAGTTAAAGGCCTTAATGCGGCTGAATTAAGCCGTCTTGAAGACGACCTTTTAAATGAGGTTTTTGGGTATGGACCGATTCAACCCTTATTAGACGATGATACAGTGACAGAAGTAATGGTAAACGGTTGCGATATGGTGTATGTAGAACGGTGGGGCAAAATAGAACCTGCGGATGTTTTCTTTAATGACGACAATCACATACGCCGAATTATTGATAAAATTGTTGCCCCATTAGGCCGTCGTATAGATGAGGCGTCACCTATGGTCGATGCCCGTTTGCCTGACGGTTCACGTGTCAATGCTGTTATTCCGCCTATTTCCATTGACGGGCCGACGTTGACAGTTCGAAAGTTCAGACGGGAACCTTTTTCTGCCCAGGATCTTATTGCTTTAGGTACGCTTTCAGATGAATCCGTGAGTTTTTTACGTGTAGCCACAGAAGCTCGGTACAACATTCTTGTTACAGGTGGAACTGGTTCGGGTAAAACGACAACGTTAAATGTACTTTCAAGTTTTATACCGAATCGAGAGCGTATAGTCACTATAGAAGATGCGGCAGAGTTAAGTATGCAACAAGACCATGTTGTTCGTATGGAATCTCGTCCTGTAAATATAGAAGGAACGGGAGCTGTAACTATACGAATGCTTGTGAGGAACTCGCTCCGTATGCGTCCCGATCGAATTATCGTAGGTGAGTGTCGCGGAGAAGAAGCTTTCGATATGCTTCAGGCTATGAATACTGGTCATGATGGCTCTTTAACCACTCTTCATGCTAACTCACCGAGAGATGTTCTCTCTCGTCTTGAAAGCATGGTTCTTATGGCGGGGATGGAATTGCCTATACGGGCTATTCGTGAGCAGATATCGTCAGGTATAGATCTTATCGTTCATCAGGAACGACTGAAAGATGGTTCTCGTCGTGTTCTTACAATTTCAGAGATAACAGGTATGGAAGGTGACACGATTCAGATGCAAGATCTCTTTACTTTTAACCATCAAGGTTTTGACGATGCGGGGCGAGTTCGAGGAAATCTTGATCCAACGGGTATTCAACCCCATCGTAGCTATAAATTTGATATGGCTGGGGTAACATTGCCAAAAGATATTTTACGGGCCAAAAGGGGGAGTTAAGCATGGGAGGGATACTCTTTGCTTTGGTAATAGGTGTGCTTCTCTTCTTAATGGCGGTAGGGCTTTCTATGATCTGGATTGGAGAAGAGACAGATCAGGTTTCACGTACGGAATCATGGTTTACGCGAGGGCGAGAACAGAAAAAAGTTGACGATAAAAAAGTTTTTGCAAAACATCTTACATCCGATGCTTTTCTTAAAAAAATGGAGGCAGACCTTATAAAAGCAGATATGCCTCTTAAACCACAGGAAGCTTTACTCATATGGCTTGGCATTCTTATCGTTATCCCTTTTCTTTTCTTTATAGTACGAGGCCCCTTTGGGTTGGCTGTCGGGTTGGTTGGGGCTATTGTAACCCCTATTTTTGTTGCTAGAGTTCGTAAACAAAGAAGACTTCATAAATTTGAGCGCCAAATACCTCCAATGCTTGATATGATTTCTTCTGGATTGCGGGCTGGTTTTAGCTTTTTACAGTCTTTACAGAATACGGCGTCACAAATGGAAGCGCCTCTAGGGGACACGTTACAACAGGTTGTTGCAGAAATTTCTTTGGGTTTAGATCTTGAAGACGTTCTTAACCGTTGGGTTGATCGTGTTGGAAGTATGGATCTTGAGTTAGTAGTAACATCCATTCTTATTCAAAAAGAGATTGGTGGAAATTTGGCTAAAATTTTAGAGAATATAGCACGTGTTATGCGTGATCGGCAGGATGTGGCCGCTCAAATGAGAGCATTGACGTCGCAAGGGCGCCTTGAGGGACTCATTATCTCTATACTACCTGTAGCTATGGCCGTTATTATTAATCTTATGAACCCGGGTTATTTAACTCCTCTTTTCACCACGCCTACAGGACAGAAAATGTTGGGAGTAGCTGTTTTCTTTGCTTTTGTTGGAATCCTGATTATACAACGTATTGTTAAACCTCGTTATTAAGGAGGTGGAGACGTGGAATTTCTTGTTATTGTATTTTTAATGCTCATAGTTACGCTAGGAATTTTTCTGGTTCTCAATACAATTTCTCCTCAAAAAGCGGATTCTTTTGACAGAGCAGCGCGTTTTACGGGGGAAGAGGAAGAAGAAATTGCTACGTTCAAAGAGCGAGTTGTCGATCCTTTTCGCGTCAAAATAAGCCGTGTTGGTCGTTTCTTCTTTCCAAATGAGGCGATTGCCCGTATGGACCGATATTGTCTTTTCGCCGGCCGCCCTATGGGAATACGGGGGGAGGTTCTTGCCGGTCTTAAGGTATCATTTGCTTTGATTTTTGCTATGATAGCTGCTTTTCTTCTTCCTGCACCATTACGTATTACCGGGGCGCTTATCCTTGGTGCCTTGGCCTATCTTATTCCAGGAATATGGATTAGCGGCAAAGGTAAGGAGCGGCAGACACAGGCTCGAAATCAGCTTCCCGATGTTATGGATCTTATGGTAGTAAGTGTAGAGGCTGGTTTAGGCCTTGATGCGGCTATGTCTCGTGTGGCAGATCGTCTGCGTGGCCCAATGGGTGAGAATTTTGCACGTGCTCTTCATGAGATTAGTTTGGGAGAAAATCGTCAAAAGGCACTTCATGGCATTACGGAAAGATTGCCTATCGAAGAAGTGCGTCATTTTGTTACAAGTCTTATTCAGGCAGAAGAACTCGGTGTCTCAGTCAGTGATGTATTGCGCAGTCAAGCAGGAGCTTTAAAACGTTTCCGCCGTCTTAAAGCTGAAGAGCATGCTCGTAAGGCTCCTATTAAGATACTTTTTCCCATGATTCTTTTTATCTTCCCATCACTTTTTGTCGTTATCCTGGGCCCAGCTTTCATATCGATTATGGAAGCCTTTGCAAAATAATGGACAATGGATATTAGAAGGTTTAGAAATAAACGCCCATATAAAATCTTGAATTCAAGAGGAGATGTTATATTCTCTCCTCTCTATTTTGCTGATTCTTTTTCCTCTCGATTTATGGGACTCATGTTTGTTCCCCTACCCAATCTCCCGTGGGGAATCATTTTGAAGCCGTGCAATGCTATACATACCATAGGAATGCGTTTTAATCTCGATGTTTTTTTTCTTGATGACGACAATCAGGTTTTAGAAATACGGCGCGATGTAACTCCATGGTCGTTATGCAGGAATAAAAAGGCACGAAGTGTCTTGGAATGCCCCGCAGGGAATATTCCATTAAATGAAATTAATATAGGGAGTCGAATCATTTTTAAAGATTTTGTTTAACCCCCCTTTTCAAATAGGAAAAGTAGTTTATAATGTCCGCACAGAACGTTATACCAGAGGATGGTGAGTCGCATGACGACCGGAACGAGAGAAACACTGAAAGAGCTTTCTCTGGACATTGTGCGGAAGTATATGGAAGATAACAACTTCGAAAACATCGCATTACTTGAGGGAGCAACCATAGTTCATAATATTTACGGAGAAGGTGAAATAGTAAAAGGGGAAATATCCGATAAGGGAATAGCATATCTCCACATTGAATTTAAAGATCACTCTAGCGGCGCAGCTCTCCTTAAAAAATTCCCCACAAAAAATGTAGTAGAAGCTTTCTTTTCACGTCTTCATATCGCTCCTGAACTTTACTCCAAAATTTGTCCAGAAAAAACATGTAATGAAACAGAAAAACGATCTCCTCTCGAAGAGCGGTCAATTCACACCCGGGTACTTGATACAACAGAAAATAACGACGCTGGGAGGTCTCGGCAGGATATTTTAAAAGAATGCCGAGCTGGAGATCTTGTGCATTTTGTGGCTGAAGAAAAAATGATATTCGTAAAAACCGAGCAAGATGAAATTATTGGCTTTTTACCAGAAGAAGTAACCGCTCTTGTTCTGCCTGCTATGGAAAAAGAGTTACCAGTTGAAGCTATAATAACGAGCATCCCAAGAGAAGGAATGCCTCGTAAAAGAGGTTGTCGTCTTGAGGTTTATTTGAATCTTCCTGGTCGAGAAAGGCCAAGCCTGAAGGATTTGGCAGAAAAGAACAGAGGAGGAGAGAAAAATCCTCAAGGTGACGATAATGATACGGTAAGCCCTGAAGAGCGCTCTTGGAACGACCTGGGAGCCGACATAGATGACATGGGTAACGACGACATGGATGTAGATATTGATCCATGGGAGGGGTATGAAGGCTTCGAAGATTCTGGTTATGACTCTTAAGGTGGTATAGTTGTAGTATAAAGTTGTTTATATTGCTTTAAGAGGAGTGAAATGGCGTGTTACGTGTCAAGGAAATACTCGAAATTCCTTGCATGGAGGAATCTATTGTTATAGCGGGGGAACGGGGATTAAACAATCCTGTTCTCTGTATAGATGTATTAGAGGTGCCAGATGCGGACCAATGGGTGACGCCTGGCACCTTTCTTCTAACAACAGCATACGCCTATAAAGAAGATGTTTCCCGTTTAGAACGACTGGTGCGTCTTCAAGCTGAAGGTGGCGCTTCCGGCATGGGAATAAAGTTGGGACGCTTTATTCAGGAAGTGCCCCAGGAAGTTTTAAAAACAGCTGAAAAAATGGGGTTTCCCATTATTTTATTACCCCCTAAACTTCCCTATGTTCCTGTGATTAAAAAGGTCATGTTTCTTATTTTTGAAAGAGAGCGTCTCCTTAAGGGGGCTTTAAATAAGCAAGATGTACTAAGACATATGATCGAAGACAACATTTCTCTAGAGGAAAATATAGATTTACTGAAACAACTTAATTTATCTCCTTTGGATTTGTGTTGTTTCATGCTTTTAGAAATTCCTAATAATGGTGGAGTTCATAACGTTGTTATTTGGGAACTTGTAGAAAAGATAAAGGTAAAGTGGCAGGATTTCTTTCTTGTTCAATTTGAAAACATGCTTGGTCTTCTCTTTGTGGTGCAAGATGAGACAAGGTTCTCTGCTGTTAAAGAGTTGGCTCAGAATGTAGCTTTGTCTTTCCAATCTGAACCAGAGTTACGTTGTGTGAGCATAAGTGGGCTGCATACTCTTGAAAAGGGGATAAAGAAAGCCTATAGAGAGGCTTTTTTTACTCTTAAAGTTGTGAAGAAGCTTATGAACCAAGAGTCAGGTTTTGTTGATTTTGATAGTCTGCGTCATCTTTCTTTTTGGTATACCCACCCCGATAGAAAGGAACTTGTTCTAACAAGTCGATTGATACTTGACCCTATTTTAACTTACGATAAAAACAATAATGGTTCTTTGTTACAAACACTTAAAGTCTTTTTACTAATGGATCGTAATCAGAAAAGAACAGCCGAAGCTTTGCATCTACACAGAAATTCATTGCGTTATCGCTTAAATCAAATAGAAGAAATTTTCGGATCTGATATATTTTCTGGTTTTAAGCTTCAAAAACTCTTTTTTGCACTTATCACGTATACACTTCTTGATGATGAAGTTCTTATATAAACACTTTGTGCATTGAGCATAAAGTGTTTACCCTTTCTTTGTGTATCAATTCCATTGTTTCCTTTTCTTTTGAACGGTATAAATGTATGTGTAAATTTCCAGAATAGTGTTTTTTAAATTGAATATGTTCTCGGTACGTTTCCTGAATATATAACTGCGGATTTAAAAAAATACGCGGACAATTGTGTTTTTGACTTTAAATTTAAGCACATAAAATTAAAGGAGGGAAAAGTATGAATGAACGCAAGAAACACGTCAAAGCTTTGGAACCACGCACTCTTATTTTAAGTTTAATTGTTTCGGTTCTTTCCGCTATTATCTGTATGCAAATCATCTCAAGAATAGGTATTACACCAAATACCTCAATTATAGGGGCCATTGTTGCAATGACTCTTGCACGGATTCCTTTATCATTTTTAAAAGATTTTCGTTCTCTTGATCGGCAAAATTTAGTTCAAACCATGACTTCTGGCGCAGGTTTTGCTGCGGCAAATTGTGGGTTGCTTTCAGTTGGGATTATGTATGTATTTGGCACTCCCAAATTAATACTTCCAATGTTGATTGGGTCTGGTCTCGCTACCCTAATAGGAATGCACTTTGTTTATAAAGTCTACGACTCTGACCTTTATCCTGCGGCAGGAGCATGGCCTCCTGGCGTTGCAACAGCTCAAGCCCTTATCGCTGGAGATGAAGGCGGGAAAAAAGCACGCCGTCTTTTAGAAGGAGTTCTTGCTGGTGTTGTGGGACGCCATTTTGGGCTTCCTATGGCTGGCATTGGAATAGTCTTTATTGCTAACATTTTTGCCATGTCTGCTCTTGGTGTCGGACTTGTGATCCGTGGATACTCCGGAACATTATTTGGTTTCGATCTAGGTAAAACGTATATTCCTCATGGAGTCATGATTGGGGCGGGTATAGTTTCTCTTGTTCAGGCTCTTGCTATTATTTTCCGCCGGGGTTCTTCGTCTCGTAATAATAGTGACGGACCTCTTCCCACTGTTTCTCATGAAAAAGTAAAACAAACAATTTTCTTCCATACCTTCCTTTTCGGTTTGGGAGCTGTCGTTTTGGCTCTTCTAAGCGGTATTTGGGCTGAAATGAGTGTTGGAAAATTGATTTTATGGATTGTCTGGACAACCTTCTCTGCCATTGTTGCACCTATTCTTGTTGGCTTAAGCGCTATGCACTCAGGATGGTTCCCGGGGTTTGCCATCAGTGTTATTTTCTTGAGCCTCGGACTCTTCATGGGCTTCCCTGGAGCTCCCCTTGCCCTTTTAGCTGGATATGTTGCAAGTACGGGTCCTTGTTTTGCTGATATGGGTTACGACCTCAAGACTGGTTGGATTATTCGTGGAGAGGGAAAAGATTTGGAGTATGAATTAGATGGACGGCGTCAACAGGCGATAGCAGAAATTGTAGGTGGTTTTGTCTCTGTTGTAACAGTCTTTTTCCTTATGAAGATGCATTTCAGATTGGATATGTTACCTCCAGTAAGCAGAGTTTTTGCAGCGACAGTACAGGCAGGAGCTAATCCAGATATCCTTCGTCAATTACTCATGTGGAGCGTTGTTGGAGCGATCATTCAGGCTATAGGTGGGGCTAAGCGTGCTATAGGAATTCTTTTTGCTACGGGTCTTCTTATCAAGAGTCCCTTATATGGAATTGGAGTGCTAGCTGCTGTCATTTGCCGTCTTATTTGGGGTACCAAATGGATGGAAATGCGAGAAGCAGGTCTTATCGCAGGAGACGGCATTTACGGATTTATTTCTGCAGTTGTAAGAAGCTTTATGTAAAAGGAGATGTTTAGATGGAGCATTCACGTCGTCGAATAGCCCTTATTCGGGTCTTGACTTCAAGGGATCCGCAGGTGTTGGAATCACATGGGAAAATTTTGATGGCTCTTTTCCCTGAATGGGATGTGTGCTCTTACTGCATTCCAGATCAACCGGAAGGCATACATGATGAAGAAACTAAAAAGAGAGCTCTCCCTAAAATTGAGCGACTGGCTTTTTCTCTTTTGCCTGAAAATTTTGATGGAATTATCGTAAGTTGTGCAGACGATCCAGCAGTAGAAAGTTTGCGACGGCAACTTTCTATTCCTGTAATAGGGGCGGGGCGTTCCACAGCTCTTCTTGCTCTTGGAGTTGGAAGACGTGTTGGTGTTATTGGCATAACAGATGAAACTCCAGCAGGAATGAAAGATATTTTGAAAGATTTTTTAATAAAAGAAATACGCCCAAAAGAAGTTCATTCTACTCTTGATCTAATGACTCCTGAAGGAAGAGCCGCTGTTTTGAAAGAAGCAATGAATTTAAAAAAGGAAGGCGCCGATGTCATCGCATTGGCTTGCACGGGTATGTCTACGGTTTCTTTAGCATCGGAAATAAAAAAAGAGGTCGATATTCCTGTTATAGATCCTGTAAGTGCTGAGGGAGCATTAATGTGGGCTACGTTGGGGTTTTAAACAAATGGAGTTGATGAAATGTCTCAAACAGTTTTGAAGAAGGAACATGTAGAAGCTGCTGTATTAGGTGGTGCCGTTCTTGGTGGCGGTGGCGGCGGAGCTATGAAACGAGGTCTAGATTTAGGGTATTTAGCTGTTCAAATGGGACGTCCCATTCTTATTGATGCTGAGGATTGTTGTGATGAAAACATTCTCGTTACCTGCTCGGGTGTAGGTGCGCCGGCAGCAAAGGAGGCTTTTGTTTCTCCACGAGCCTATTGGAGAACAATCGATTTGCTTCAGACACACAATAAAGAGCAAATAGGCGGTCTTATTACTAATGAGTGTGGCGGAAATGCAGTAGTAAATGGTTGGCTTCAAGCCGCTCTTTTAGATTTACCCATAGTTGATATTCCCTGTAACGGTCGAGCTCATCCTACAGGAGTAATGGGATCAATGGGGTTACAAAAAGATAAAAATTACGTGTCAATTCAGGCTTTTGCTGGAGGGAATCCAGATAACAATACATATGTAGAGGGATGTGTTTCTGGAGGACTTGCCGAGACATCTGCTCTAGTTCGCCAGGCAGCCGTTCAGGCCCGAGGTCTTGTTGGTGTAGCTCGTAACCCTGTAAAAGCTTCTTTTGCCAAAATGAATGGAGCTCCAGGAGGCGTAGCAATGTCTATAAAGTTAGGGCGGGCTATGTTGAATGTAAAAGATAAGGGAGCGGAGAAGCTTGTTTCTTCCGTTGTAGAGTTTTTAGGGGGAGAGATTATTACGCGCGGGATTGTTCAAAATCTGGAGCTTGAGACAGCAGGAGGTTTTGATGTGGGGCGTGTGGATATAGACGACATTGCTCTTACTTTCTGGAATGAGTATATGACCCTCGAAAGAACAAATGGAGAACGTCTGGGTACGTTCCCAGATCTTATTATGACAATGGATGGGCATTCAGGCATGCCAGTAACCAGTGCAGAAATAGAAAAAGGTCAATCTATTTATGTTATTACGGTTCCCAAAACAAATTTATGTTTAGGTGAAGGAATGCGCTGCATAGATCTTTTACGCGATGCAGAACGCATTATCCATAAAGATATATCGTCGTATCAATAAAAGGAGTGGTGAGTATGTCATTTACTAGAACTCTTGAGGCTTTAGACCTTCTTGATCGCTCAGATGTGAGCGGTGAAATGGTAAAAGATGTTTTTCTTAAAGCTGGAATTAAGGAAGTAGAAGTAAAAAAAATTGAAGGTCCCAAGGGACATACAGATTTTATAAAAGCGGTTATTCCTGGGAGTCACGGAAAGCGCATGAATGGAACGGCTCCCACATTAGGTATCATTGGTCGACTAGGCGGAATAGGTGCCCGTCCGGAGCGTATTGGACTTGTTTCTGATGGAGATGGAGCAGTGGCTGCTGTTGCAACGGTTTTAAAAATGGCAAAGATGCTTTCTGTCGGCGATGTACTTCCTGGAGATGTCATAATTTCTACCCATATTTGTCCCGATGCTCCCACTCAGCCTCATGAACCTGTGCCTTTTATGGGATCCCCTGTTGATATGACTACAATGAATCAGCAAGAAGTTGATCCTGAAATGGATGCCATTTTAATTGTGGATACTACTCGTGGCAACAGAGTCATAAATCATAAAGGGTTTGCTATCTCTCCCACCGTTAAAGAGGGATATATCTTGCGAGTAAGTGAAGATATTCTTTCTATTATGGAAATCGTTACAGGAGAGCTTCCAGTTGTCTTTCCTCTTACTATCCAGGATATTACACCTTATGGCAATGGCCTCTACCACTTGAATAGCATATTGCAACCTTCAACTGCGGCTAAGGCCCCATGTATTGGAATTGCTATTACGTCTCATTCTGCTGTTCCAGGGTGCGCTACAGGTGCAAGTCATGCAACAGATATAGAACAGGTCGTTCGTTTTAATATTGAGGTAGCCAAGAATTTTACTAGAAAGAGCTGCTCTTTTTATAACACAAAAGAATTCGAATTGCTTATTGATTTATACGGTCCTATGAATCATTTTCAGACTGCTGGTAAAAAATAGATAATGTATAAAGCTCAAATAACATTGACTGTTCCAATGGGAAAGCGGCTGATTGCGAAAGCAATCGCCGTTCTTCCTGATGTACAAAGAGCGTTTAAAGAAGGTCGGATTCTTTTAAAAGGGGGAACGACAGTTTCTGCAGTTGCTGAAGAGCTTGTTGGTTCTCCCTTGCGGATTAGCGGAAGAATTACACCTCGCGGAACGGTATCGTGCAATAAATCTCTCCCATCTTTTCCTCATAGTATTCTTATTTATAACGGACAAATTCAGAACGTTGACCAATGTCTATCACAAGTTGTCGCTGAAATGAACGCTTCCGATATAGCTATATGCGGGGCTAATCTTGTTGATGTGCACAAACAGGCAGCCATGATGGCAGGAGCACCTCTGGGAGGTGTCCCCGGGCAGGTGATTTCCACTTTGCGATCTGAAGGAGTTATTACTTATATTGCGGCTGGGCTTGAGAAGTTTGCTCCCTGTTTTCTTGATGAAGCCATACTTGAAAGCGGACGGAAAAAAATCAATACATCTATGGGCATGTCGGTAGGTCTTATCCCTGTTCCAGGTTGTGTCGTAAGTGAAATTGAAGCTTTTTCAATCCTTGCATCTGTGAAAGCATACATTATTGGCAGGGGGGGAATTAGTGGAGCAGAAGGGGCTACAACGTTTGTCATAAGTGGGGAAAAAGACGAGGTCAAAAAAATTATTAATATCATTTCTGTTTTGCCAGAAGTTCCTGAAAGTGGGAGTGATGGTTCCCTCGATGAATGTTTACATGGGGGCCCGGGGTGTAAAAGTCATCTGGGATGTTGGCACCGTGATCGTATATTGAAGAGGTGATACACATGAAACGAATTTTGGGAACCGTAACTATAGGCCAAGCTCCGCGAGTAGATATAATTCCAGATATCTTGCCTATTCTAGGGGAGAATCTAAATGTTGTTGAATCTGGTGCTTTAGATGGTTTGACGAAAGAAGATATTGCAAAAATGGCACCTCAAAAGGGAGATTACGTTCTTGTAACGAGAATGAAAGATGGAACTTCGGTTACAGTTGCAGAGCGTTATATCACACCTAGAGTTGAAGAGAAAATTCGAGACCACTTCCAACATAATATTCCTGTTGTTCTTCTCCTTTGTACCGGTGAATTCCCTTCTTTTGGTGAAGAGCGACTTTTGATTCGGCCTCAACGTATTCTTTACAATGTAGTACAGGCAGTGGCTGAAAATAGAAAATTAGGTGTCATTACTCCTTCTGAAGATCAGATAGCACAATCTAAAAAAAGGTGGGAAACTGTGTCAGGAAGAGTATCAGTTGTTGCTGCTTCTCCATATGCAGACTCTTTGCAACTTGATAATGCTATAGAGAAGCTACAAGAATATAATCCAGATATAGCTATTATGGATTGCATGGGCTATACAATAAAAATGCAGCAGAAAGTAAGAGACAGCCTTGGAAAACCTGTATTTCTAGCCCGAAGTGTTGTGGCCAGAGTGATTAAAGATATGTTTGGATAGGGGGCAAGGGTAAATGAATTTTGAGAAAATGATTAATGTGTCGAAGTGTCTTCTCACAGATAATATGGGACTTCGTCGAGAAGAAAAATTATTGATAATATGCGATAGCGAGACTGTAAATATTGCTAAAAGTCTTTTTGAGGCGGGGCAATTACTAGGAAGCGAATCTCTTCTGGTTCAAATTTCGCCTATGAAAAAAAATGGAGAGGAACCATCTGCACGTGTGCGTGAATTGATGTTAGCTTCAGATGTTGTCATTATTCCTACAAGTAAGTCTATGACTCATACCCACGCCAAAAAAGATGCATGTTCTGCTGGAGCTCGTGTTGCTACCATGCCTGGAATTACTGAGGATATGTATTTTAATGGGCCTATTACTGCAGATTATAAAGAAGTTGAAATTTTAACAAAAAAACTCACATCTCTTCTTGACAAGGCTAAAGAGGCTGAGATACGAAAAGACGGCTGTTCCCTTACGTTGTCTCTTGATGGGAGAAAAGGTATTCCGAGTACAGGTGTATATCGGGAAAAAGGGCAAGCTGGCAACTTACCATCTGGTGAAGCTTTTATTGCTCCCGTTGAGGGTAGCGCTTCAGGAGAAGTTGTTATCGACGGTTCATTTGCTGGAATTGGAGTCTTAAGTGCTCCTTTGAAACTTTTTTTTGAGAAAGGGCAGCTTGTCGATGCGAAGGGTCCTGAGCGTCAAAAACTCTTTGACCTTCTGGGAGATAATCCTTTGGCAAGAAATGTAGCTGAACTTGGAATAGGAACTAATAATAAAGCTCGAGTCACAGGGGTTATTCTCGAAGATGAAAAAATATATGGAACTGTACATATTGCCCTTGGCAGTAACGATACCTTTGGAGGAACAGTTGCGGCAGGAATCCATGTAGATGGAGTAATTACCAACCCTGAACTTTACATTGATGGAAAATGTATTCTTTCTGAAGGGAAAATCCATATTTAACTATATTCTTTTGTTTCAGAAGGCGGGAATTCAGTTTCCCGCCTTTTTTGTTAAAATAGATAAGTTAACGTCGACTTTAATAAAAAAAAGGAGGTAGGTTTGAATGGACGACGTTCCTAGTAGCAGTACATGTTTAAAATCTGCTGCGTTATTCAAACAGACCTCTACACGTCACTTTTTTTCAGAGGTCCGAGGTCTGTTTAGACACTGAAAAGGAGTGATATCCGATGAATATGTCATTAGGCCAAGCTCTGCAAACTTTTCTGCTGAGCAAAGATTTCTCTTTGATTAAGGATTTTTGTATCTCAAACCATCCTGCAGTTGTTGCCGACTTCTTATCCCCACTGAAGCCTCAAGAGATATGGTCAATTCTTTCCATTCTCAATCCTCAGAAGAGGGCAGAAGTCTTTTGCCAAATAGATGAAGATAGGCAAATTGCTTTAGCCAGTCAGTTGGCGAGACATGATCTAGCAGCTTTAGTTACAGATATGTCTTCTGATGATAGAGCTGATTTGTTTAGGCGCTTACCAGAAGCAACGCAAAAGATACTCTTACCAGCCCTTGCCCAGGCAGAGCGAGACGATATTAGACGTCTTGTTTCTTATGCAGAAGGCACATGTGGTTCTGTTATGACTTCCGACTACGCAACACTACCTGAGAATATAACAGTAGCTCAAGCTATTGAAGAACTACGCAGAGAAGCTCCAGATAGAGAAACTATTTATTATATTTATGTTTTAGGGGAGCAGCGTAAGTTATTGGGTTTTGTGTCGTTAAAAGACCTTATTGTTTCTTACTCTGCTCTCAACGTTGCTGATATTATGCATCGTGACCTTATCTTTGTAAAAGCAAATGATGACCAAGAAGAAGCAGCCAGAAAAATCGCTAAATATGATCTTCTTGCTTTGCCTGTTGTTGACGAAGCAGGTTCCTTAGTTGGAATTATTACACATGACGATGCCATTGATATTATTACTCAAGAACACACTGAAGATATGGAAAAACTTATGGCCATTGGTGGGCGACATGACGTAGGTACATATTTAAAGACATCTGCTTTTGAACACTTCAAAAATAGAGTTTTTTGGGTTGTTGGGCTAGCTGCGGTAGGACTTCTTTCTGGTATGGTTATTCACCGTTTTGAGGCGACCTTGGCTCATTTTATGATTTTAGCGTTGTATTTGCCAATGCTTACAGATAGCGGTGGAAATACTGGTAGCCAGGCTGCAACTGTAATAATACGGGCGTTGGCACTTCGCGAAATTAAAATAAAGGATATTTTTAAAGTTTTGCTAAAAGAGTTAAAAGTATCAGTTATGCTCGGTGTTATTTTGGGAGGACTTTCTTATGGAAAAGTTCTTTTCTTATCTAAAGATTTGATACTACCTGTAGGAATGACTCTTCCTATGATAGCTACGGCTATCGCTATGGCACTGATGATACAAGTTGTAACCTCTACATTGATAGGTGCTCTCTTGCCCATGGGGGCAGTTTTTCTGGGATTTGATCCCGCTATTGTTGCGAGCCCAGCATTAACAACAATAGTGGATATAACTGGTCTGTTGATCTATTTTAATATTACACGAATGATCTTAGGGCTATGAATAAATTTTAATAAAAAGGCATACAGAAAACCTATTTTATGTTAGAATAAGGCATATTCGAAAAAATTATATTAGGCCAAAACGATCTCCCCCCTTTTGGATTCCTTTTGGTCGTGGTATTTTAGAGGCTCTGTATGTGAGAGCCTCTTTTTGTTGTCATTTTACAGAATATTTAAATTTTACCCATTAAGTCGAATAGCGCTCTTATTTTCAATTTGCTATTGACTTACATTAGTTGCACTAGCATAATTGTTTATTGCAAAAAAGCCTGCCAACACCCAAAAAGTGTAGTATTTCCAATATTGAATAAGAATATGAATTTTTAGAGAAGCAAAATAATATGAAGGAGATGAAAGGATGAAAAAGGGAAAGTTTTTTAGTCTTACTGTAGTCGCGATTTTAGTCGCATTATTCTGTGTTGCTTCTGTTGGCTTGGCAGCAGAGAAAAAAGACACCTTGGTGGTAGCTAATATTTATGATGCAAAAACTCTTGATCCTCAAGCTACCAATGACGTTGCATCTTCTGGAGCTATGATGCAGATTTATGAAACACTTGTTGCGCTTGATGATGATAACAACGTTGTTCCTCAGCTTGCTGAAAAGTGGGAGAAACTTGATGACCTTACATACAAGTTTTATCTCCTGAAGGGTGTTAAATTCCATAATGGTGAAGAACTTAAGGCTAGCGATGTGAAATACACTATCGACCGTGCCATGTCTCCCAAGGGTGCCGCTATTCAGAACTATTCTGGAGAAGTCGAGAAGGTTGAAGTTCTTGATGATTATACATTGATTATCAAGACCAAGAAACCGTCCACCCCCTTCCTTGCCTCTCTGAGCCACACATGGGGCAGCATTATGAATGCTAAAGCAGTTGAAGAGGCTGGAGATAACTATGGTATGCATCCAATCGGAACCGGCCCCTTTAAGTTTTTAAGCTGGGCAAAAGGTGACCGTTTGACCCTTGAGCGTTTTGAAGACTTCCATGGTAAGAAACCTGCCTATAAAACCCTTGTTATGCGTTCTATTACAGAGCCCACAAGCCGTACAATCGAGCTTGAGAGCGGAGCTGTAGATATCGCTTATCAGATCACAACTAATGATATTAAGAGAGTTGAAGAGAACCCTAACCTCAAATTGATGAGAGTTATGGATAACTCCACATCATATCTTGGCTTTAACTGTGAAAAAGCTCCTTTCGATAACGTGAAAGTTCGCCAGGCTATCAACCTTGCTATTGATACAGTGGGTATTAACAAAGCTGTCTATCGTGGAATAGGACAGGCTCCAACTGGACCAATTGCTCCCAATGTAAAATACTTTGATAAATCACAGCCTGTACATGAGCAGGATATGGAGACAGCTAAAAAGCTTCTTGAAGAAGCTGGCTACAAAGATGGATTCAAAGCTCAGATCTGGACAAATGACAAGAAAGAAAGAGTTGACATGGCTACCATCATTCAGAGTCAGCTTTCTGAGATTGGCATTGATGTTGAGATTAAAGTTCTTGAGTGGGGAGCTTATCTCGATGGTTTGAAGGCCAAACAGCATGATATGTTCATCGTTGGCTGGGTTTCTACAGTTCCAGATCCTGAATTTGCCGTTGGTGGCGTTTTCCACTCTTCCATGAAAGGTAAAATGAACTTCTCTTTCTTTGGAGATCCTAAAGTTGACGAACTTATTGAAAAAGGTAAAACTCTTCCTGATGGTGCAGATCGTGAAGCTGTGTATGTTGAATTGCAGAAAGAGCTTAATGAAAAACGCCCCTGGGTTTACCTTCTCAATGATGAGCAGATCTGTGGAATGCAGAAAAATGTAAAAGGATTCAGACCCAGTCCCAGAGGATATCACGAGCTTTACAACGTCTATTTTGAAGACTAAAAGTTCATGGTGGTAGTGCCTCGTTATTGTTATTTCTTAAGTTTTTGAGTTTAAATTAATGGTTGCAGGAGCTGAAATGTTCCTGCAACCATCGTGTTTCAGGAGGAAAACGGATGCTCAAGTATATTTTTAAGCGAATTATATCTCTTATCCCTGTTCTTATAGGAGTCGCTTTCATCGTCTTCTCTCTGCTTTATTTCACGCCTGGTGATCCGGCCAGAATGGTTCTTGGTGATATGGCTACAGAAGAAGCTCTTCAGGCGTTTAGAGAGACAGAAGGGCTAAATGACCCCTTTATTGTTCAATTTGGCAGATATCTGTATAAAGCGACTACTCAAGCAGATATTGGCCGTTCATATGTGACCAAAAGACCTGTAACAAACGAAATAATGACAGTTTTCCCAGCTACATTGAAACTTGCTGCCTTTTCTATGTTTCTTGCAGTTATTTTTGGCATTCCCTTCGGAATAATTTCTGCTATAAAACAATACTCGTGGTTTGATTCGATAACTATGATATTTGCCATGATTGGAATATCCATGCCTGTCTTCTGGTTAGGTGTTTTGCTTATACTTTTCTTCTCAGTTCGGCTTAATTGGTTGCCATCGTCAGGATTTGGAACTTTTAGTGCCATGATCCTGCCTTCTATTTCATTGGCTGCACAAGGAGTAGCAATTGTTACTCGTATGACACGTTCGACGATGCTAGAGGTTATACGACAGGATTATATTCGTACCGTACGAGCAAAGGGCCAAAAAGAATCACTGGTCATTTGGCGTCATGCTTTGCCGAATGCCTTGATTCCTGTTATCACAATCGCTGGTATTCAGTTTGGTCAGCTTTTAGGCGGAGCTGTTTTGACAGAATCAATATTCTCTATTCCTGGAGTTGGGCGTTTGATGGTAGAAGCTATTAAAATGAGAGACTTCCCAGTTGTGCAAGGTGGAGTTTTGTACATTGCCGTAGCTTTTAGTTTGGTCAACCTCCTTGTGGATTTGATTTATGCATGGATCGACCCGCGCATAAAAGCTCAGTACAGATAATCGGAGGGTACACGATGAGTCAGATGAAAAAGAGAAAAATGGGGAACTTCGGAGAAATTATGCGTCGTTTAAAGAAGAACCGTCTTGCCATGTTTGGTTTAACAATAGTTGTTCTTCTCTTTATTACGGCGCTCTTTGCTGATTTTATTGCTCCATACAGCTATGCAAAGCAGCATTTAAGCGATGCCTTCCAAGCTCCCAACAGTAAATATATTTTAGGAACAGATGAGTTTGGTCGTGATATTTTCAGCCGCATTGTCTATGGATCTCGAATTTCCTTACAGGTAGGATTTATAGCAGTTGGATTGGCTGTTGTCGTTGGTGGCTTCTTGGGAGCAGTATCCGGCTTTTATGGTGGAAAAATTGATAACCTTATTATGCGGGCAATGGATATATTGCTTTCCATTCCTCAAATTCTATTGGCCATTGCTATAGCGGCATCTTTAGGGCCTGGACTTTTCAACCTTATGATTGCCGTAGGTATTTCCTCGATTCCGAGCTATGCTCGAATTGTGCGCAGCGCTGTTTTGTCAATTCGCAACCAGGAGTTTGTTGAAGCAGCTAAAGCGATGGGATCAAGTGATTTTAGAATTATTATGAAGCATATCCTGCCCAATAGTATGGCACCCATTATTGTTCAGGCAACTTTAGGAGTAGCCTTTGCCATTTTAACGGCAGCTGGTTTAAGCTTCATCGGGTTAGGAATTCAGCCTCCCATGCCAGAGTGGGGAGCCATGCTTTCGGGAGGACGAGGTTATATTCGTGATTATCCATATATGACCCTTTTCCCTGGTTTGGCGATTATGATTACCATTCTTGCTTTGAATTTCCTTGGTGACGGTCTTCGCGATGCCTTAGATCCGAAATTAAAGCGTTAGAGTAAGAGAGGGACGTTTTATGACAGAAAAAAAAGATTTTTTACTGGATATACAGAATCTTACAGTTCATTATGAAACTGATAGCGGTGTCGTTCATGCAGTTGAAGGATTGAATCTTCAGCTTGGACATGGTGAGTCATTGGGTTTTGTCGGCGAAACAGGAGCAGGAAAAACTACAACCGCTTTAGCGATTATGCAGCTTATTCCAAATCCCCCCGGAAAAATTCTTAATGGCAACATCATTTTTGATGGCCAGAATTTAAATACATTGAATGAAGAAGAGAAACGCCACATTCGAGGTGGCAAAATAGCAATGATTTTCCAGGATCCCATGACATCTCTTAACCCTGTCATCCCTGTTGGAGAACAGATTGCTGAAATGATTGAATTGCACCAGAACGTAACAAAAGATGAAGCTTTTAAAAAAGCAGTTCAAATGTTAGAACTTGTGGGAATCAGGCCGGAACGTGCGAAAGATTTTCCCCACCAATTCAGTGGAGGAATGCGTCAGAGAGTGGTTATCGCTATTGCTCTAGCATGTGATCCCACCCTTCTTATAGCTGATGAACCGACAACAGCTCTAGATGTTACTATACAGGCTCAGGTTTTGGAACTAATGAAGGAGCTTAAGAAAGAATTCAACACTTCCATGATCATGATTACCCATGATTTAGGAGTTGTGGCTGAGATTTGCGATAAAGTAGCCATTATGTATGCAGGAAGTGTCGTGGAGTATGCTGATACGCGTGTTCTTTATACGAATCCGCTGCACCCATATACCAATGGCCTTTTTAACTCTATTCCTGATCTTGATGAAGATGAGGAAGAATTGAAGGTTATTCAGGGACTAATGCCAGACCCAACGAACTTGCCTTCTGGGTGTACATTCCATCCTCGATGCCCTCTGGCTCAACCTGAGTGTTCACAAAAGAAGCCAGAAATGATCGAGATTGAGCCTGGACATTTTGTAGCGTGCCCCGTTTGTTGCAACGCTTTTGTGAAGAAGGGGTAGGAGGAAACAAGATGAATGGAAGCAGAGAAAAATTAATTGAAGTCAATCACTTGAAAAAGTATTTCCCAACAAAGAAAGGGATGCTTCACGCAGTAGACGATGTGTCGTTTTTTGTTTACGAGGGGGAGACTCTTGGATTAGTTGGGGAATCTGGATGCGGTAAATCAACATTGGGACGCGTTATGATCCGCCTTCTTGACGCTACTGATGGAGAAGTTATCTATAGAGGGGAAAATATTTTAAAGTACAACAAGAGACAGATGAAAGATCTGCGAAAAGATGTTCAGATTGTTTTCCAAGATCCATATTCATCTCTTAACCCTCGTCTTTCTGTATCAGAACTCATTGCTGAACCGTTGATCGTTAATAACGTGTATAACGGATCAAAGGCAGAGCGTGATGCTCGTATTCGCACTCTCATGGATACGGTAGGTCTGGCACAACGCCTTGTTCATGCCTACCCTCATGAGCTTGATGGTGGTAGACGTCAGCGAATTGGTATAGCACGTTCTTTGGCGTTGGATCCAGATTTCATAGTTCTCGATGAACCTGTTTCGGCCCTTGATGTATGTATTCAGGCTCAGATTTTGAATCTGTTGAATACCCTTAAAAAGGAAAAAGGATTTACCTATATTTTCATTGCTCACAACCTCAGCGTTGTAAAGCACGTTTCTGACCGTATAGCTGTTATGTATTTAGGAAAGATCGTAGAGCTTTCAGATTATCGCACTGTATTTGCTGATCCTCTTCATCCTTATACGCAAGCTCTTCTTTCCGCTATACCTATTCCGAAGGTGGATCAACAGAGAGATCGAATTATTCTCGAAGGAGATGTTCCAAGTCCTATCGAGCCGCCTGAAGGATGCCGTTTTGCTGGTCGTTGCCGTTATAGGAAAGATATTTGTTCTCAAAAAACACCGGAGCTTCGGGAAATAGAAAAAGGACATTTTATAGCTTGCCATTTTGCCCGAAACCTTTCGATGTAGTTTATACGGAGGTGTTTCATGTTGCGTATTGATATGGAGTATGTAAATTCACTTATGCTTGAGCTTTTGTCCATTCCTTCTGTAGGTGGAGATTGTGAAGAGGCAATGGCAAGAGTGGAAGAGGAATTCAATCGTTTTAATATTTCTGTAAGCCGTACAAATAAAGGCGCACTCATAGGAACAATGAAAGGAACAGATGACGATCACCATGTTCTTATTGCGTCTCATGTAGATACCCTTGGAGCTATTGTGCGTGAAATAAAAAGTAACGGACGCCTTAAAATGCTTCAGATAGGTGGCTTTGCCTGGAATTCAGTGGAAGGCGAAAATGTTCTTGTCAGAACAATGGATGGAACAGAATATTCTGGTTCCATTCTTCCTTATAAAGCTTCAATACACGGTTTTTCAGACGAAGTACGTGATATGAAACGTGATGACGACTCGATGGAACTTCGTCTTGATGAGCTTGTGAAGACAAAAGAAGACGTTTTGAATTTAGGAATTCATGTTGGTGACCTTATCTTCTTCCAGCCACGAGCGGTTATTACCCCTTCTGGTTTTGTAAAATCTCGCCATTTAGACGATAAAGCGTGTGTTGCCCTCATGTTCGGAGCTATCAAATCCCTTTGCGATGAGGGAAAAATGCCATCTCGCACCACTCATTTTTACGTTACCAATTACGAAGAGATGGGACATGGAATTTCGCGTATTCCTGAGAAAGTTACAGAATTCGCAGCTCTGGATATAGGAATAGTTACAGAAGCATCTGCTTCAGAAGAGACAGCTGTAACTATTTTGGCCAAAGATAGCCGCACTCCCTATGATCTGTCGTTCAGAAAGCGCCTTGTCGCTTTAGCTGAAAAATATGGAATCGACTATAGAGTGGATGTTCACTATCGTTATGGAAGTGACGCGAGTATTGCAGCCATAGCCGGATTCGACGTTAACTTTGCTTGTTTCGGCCCTGGTGTTGATGCAACACATCATTATGAACGTACTCACGTAAAGGCGATAGAAGAGACTGCCAAACTTCTTACTGCTTACATAAGCGATTAATTACCAAAAAACGATATTGGATATTAATGGAGGATTGAAAATATGTCTTCAGTTGTTGAGCGTTTTTTACATTACGTATCCTTCGATACCCGGGCGATAGAAGAATCAGGTAACGTTCCCAGTTCTGAGGGGCAGTTTGATCTCGCCAATGCCGTTGCAGAAGAAATGAAAGCACTTGGCATGGTTGATATCTCTGTTGATGAACATGCTTACGTTATGGGAACTCTCCCTGCAAATACAAAGAAGGCAAACGTTCCTTCTGTTGGGTTTATTGCTCACCTTGATACCTCTACAGAAGTAACAGGTGCAAATGTTAAGCCCAGAATAGTAAAAAATTATGATGGGGAAGATATTGTCCTTAATGAAGAACTTAATGTTGTTCTTTCTACGAAAGATTTCCCTGAATTGAAAAATTACAAGGGAGAAGATCTTATTGTTACCGATGGAACCACTCTTCTTGGTGTAGATGACAAGGGGGGCATGGCTCAGATTATGGCAGCAGTAGAGTATTTTACAACTCATCCAGAAATTGAGCATGGTCCGATTAAAGTTTGTTTTACTCCAGACGAAGAGATTGGTCATCAGGCTGTGTTACTTGACCTTAACGCTTTTGGCGCAGATTTCGCTTATACAGTCGATGGGGGACCTGTCGGGGAGCTTAACTTCGAGACATTCAATGCCGCGAAGGCTGTTATAACGATTCATGGACGTAATGTCCACCCAGGAACGGCTAAAAACAAAATGGTTAACGCTGCTCTCATCGGGACTGAATTTGCTGCTATGCTTCCCACAGAAGAAACTCCTGAGAAGACAGAGGGATATGAAGGCTTTTATCATCTTATTTCCTTCAGCGGTGATGTCGAAAAGGCCGAATTACAGTACATTATTAGAGATCATGATTGGGATAAGTTCCAAAATCGTAAAGCTTTTGTCGAAAAAGCTGCACAGAAACTACAGGAGAAATATGGTTCTCACGTTTTAGAGTGTGTTCTTTCAGATCAATATTACAACATGGCTGATAATATTAAAGAAGCCATGCATATTGTTGAAACTGCTCAGCAAGCGATGAAAAATGTTGGTATAGAGCCGATTATTGTTCCTGTACGTGGTGGCACTGATGGCTCAAGCCTTTCTCACCGTGGTCTCTTGACTCCGAACCTTTTTACTGGCGGTCATAATTATCACGGACGTTTTGAATATGTTCCTGTTTTTGCCCTTGAAAAGGGAGTCGAAGTGATTGTTAATATTCTAAAACTTTACGCGGAGTAGTTGGGCAACGAAAGAGTGTAATATACAATAACAAAACAACAAAACAACAAAACAACAAAAGGGAAGCTTTTACTTACAAAAAAGCTTCCCTTTTTATTACAATTGTTGATACTCAAATACGTGAAGATTCGACAATAAGTTTTTGGAATAAAGGAAGCATGGTATCTGAAGAAGAAAGCATCATTTCCGGATGCCACTGCACTCCAACAACGAATGGGTTGTTTTCTTTTTCTATAGCTTCAACAATTCCATCAGCTGCACAGGCTGTGACTTTAAATCCTTTTGCGCATTGTTTTATACTTTGATGATGGTAGCTGTTAACAGGAATTTTTTGTGAAAACAGAGATGAAAGTATAGACTCAGATTCAATATTGATTGTATGTGTAGCATTTCCTCTGAGTGCTTTTTGAGAGTGTTTGACAAAAAAATTCGGGTCAGAAGCTATGTCCTGATATAAATTCCCTCCAAAAGCCACGTTGAGAAGTTGTGCCCCCTTGCATATTCCCAAGAAAGGTTTACCTGCATCTACGGCGGCTTTCACAGAGGCCAACTGGGAGCGATCAATAGACGTGCAGATAAATTCAAGTTTATTATGTGGTTCCTCACCATAAAGAAGTGGATCAATATCATATCCGCCCGAGGCAAGCACCCCATCTACAGTAAGTGGAAGTTCCTTCGCCAATTCGAGATTGTCTACCACAGGCAAAATAAGAGGAATGCCGCCTGCTTTTTCTACAGCACGAATATAATCTGTATTGACATAGCTTCGTTCTAATCCATACATGCTGTCGTTCTTATCAAAAAGGATATTACCTATTATTCCTATAACGGGTTTTTTCATTGTCGTATTCCTTCCTTTTGTGAAAGAGCCTGTATCGTATTGAAGAGAAGAGTTACTCCAATAGGTAAAGAGGCTTCATCAATATCAAAGTATTCATTGTGATGTCCTGCCGTTAGTGTAGAGCCTACAATAATATAGGTAGCTTCTCCGCCATGATCTTGAACTCTTTTCATCATCCACGTAGCATCGTCACTTCCACCAGAAGGAGTATTTCTCTCTATTTCTTTGATTCCTTTTATCTTAGAAGCTTCAGAGACTATAAGATCTACAAGATCATCACTGCTGCGAGTGGTTGTAGCTGCGCCGGTTTCCTTAATACTACTCGTAATGCCGTACATTGTAGCAGCTCCATCGATGATCTCACAGGCTCTTTTATAAACATATGATGCTATCTCTTCTGTTTCTCCGCGAGTTTCTACCTTCATGATAGCTTTGGGAGGAATAACATTTCTTCCTTCTCCTGCCTGGAGAACACCAACATTAACACGTGTCATGCCTTTTGAATGAGGAGCAATTGCATGAAGATTTAGCGCTGCGGAACAGGCGGCTAGAAGTGCATTTTTACCATTTTGCGGAGCGGCTCCGGCATGGGACGAAACTCCGGTGAATTGAACGTCAAATTTCGTTGTGCAGAGAAAACCATAGGCACCGGCAGTTATTTTCCCCGTAGGATTGGGCATCCCAAGATGAACAGCTATAAAGTAGTCGCTGTCATCAAGAATCCCCTTATCAGTAATGGCTTTAGCACCTCTGACTCCCTCTTCTGCTGGCTGAAAAATAAGCTTTATTTTGCCAGTAAGGGTTTCTTTGTGTTCCATAAGAAGCTCTGCAAGTCCGAGTCCCATGGCGGTATGACCATCATGCCCACAGGAGTGCATTGCTCCAGGATTAACAGATGCGAAGCCTTCTTTTACAGGGCGGTGTTTAGGATCTTTTGTTTCAGAAACGTCTACTGCATCAAAATCGAAGCGGAGTGATGTTGTTGGACCTGAACGTTTCGTATCGAGAATAGCGACTACCCCGGGATGACGATCCATTTTTTCGATCCACTTTTTTATCGCACCTTGTTCTATAGCACGTTCGATGTGTTTGTCTATTTCTTTTTCTTCTGGTCGACCCATTACAGATGCAAATTCGAATATTGATGATCCAAATAAAAGATCTTTATAGCCTAGTTTGTCGAGGTATTCTGCTACGAGAGAGGCCGTTCTGAACTCCGTCCAGGCCGTTTCAGCATATTTATGAAAATCACGGCGATACGCAATAATTTTCTCAGTAAGTGTTTGAGAAATCATTTTTGAACCTCCATAAGTTTGAAAGCGGCGAGAACAAGATATCTGACGCCATAGGGCAATGCTGCTTCATCGGGTAAAAACTGGTTGTTATGAAGCTTAGGCATTTCCTCCAGAGGGACATCAGTAGGACGGCAACCAATCCAGGCAAAGGCTGAAGGAACCTTTTCGCTGAAGAAAGCAAAATCTTCTCCCCCTAAGTCAGGCATCGCTATTTCTATAAGATTCTCTTCTCCTACAAGTTCGAGAATAGCTTGGCGAGCAATATCTGCAACGAAAGTATTGTTTTGAAGTGAAGGGTAACCAAATTTGTAGTCGACAGTAGCTTCGGCACCGATTCCTTGAGCTGCTCCACTAACGGCACGTTCAATCCAAGCTGGCATTTGCTTTCGTGTCTCAGGGTTGAATGTGCGCACTGTCCCATCCAGTTTAACATCCTCAGGAATAATGTTATATCGAGTTCCGCCGTGTATTGTGCCTATAGTGATGACAGCTTGATCAAGAGGACTAACATTTCTGGAAATAATGGCTTGTAAGGCGTTGATAACCTGAGCTGATGCAACTATGGCATCGACTCCGAACTGGGGAGTAGAGGCATGCGCAGATTTACCCTTGAGGTTGATATTCAGTCTGTCAGAAGCTGCTGACATGGCTCCATTCCTTATGCCTACTTGTCCTGTAGTCAGTGTCGGCCATACGTGTACGCCAAGCATATAATCAACTTTAGGATTTTCAAGTACTCCGTCGCGAATCATTCCCGGAGCGCCCCCGGTTGGGCTATTTTCTTCGGCTGGTTGGAAAACAAATTTTATCGTTCCTTTAATATCTTTTCGTAACTCTGAAAGAACGTGTGCTGCACCAAGCAACATAGCTGTATGTGAGTCGTGACCACATGCATGCATTACCCCCATGTTCTGTGATGCAAAAGGAACATCTGTTTTTTCCTCTATGGAAAGAGCGTCCATGTCAGCCCGAAGGGCTATAACAGGGCCACTTTCATTGCCATGCAGTATCCCGACTACACCAGTTGTTCCGATTTCTGTTTGTACATCAAGATTGAGAGATTTTAGAATGGAAGCGACCTTTTGAGCTGTCTTGAATTCCTGGTTGCTTAATTCAGGATGGGCGTGAATCTCTTTCCAGTAACTAAGATATGTTTCCCTAAAGCGTTTTTCCAACTGTTGGATATATTCAAGCATACAAAAACCTCCTCATTTTTGCATGATAGAGAAAAGGTTACCTAATAGAGCTTATTATTTTATCATGGTCGATTGGTTCCTCCTAACTTTTCAGTTTTGTTTGTATTGTCTTTGGTGCCAGTATCAATGATAATAAAGAAAAGAAAGGGGTGGAAAAAATGGAATTGCACTGCTCTGATTTCGAACATGAGGAAATGATGCCCCAACAGCATGGGCGTTCTTTCGATAATAAGGTTCCGTCTTTTTCATGGGAACATGTTCCTGAGAACACAAAAAGTTTTGCACTTGTATGTCATGACCCTGACGCTCTTTCGGGGACGTGGATTCATTGGGTTGTTTATAATATCCCTTCTGATTTACGAAGTCTTCCCAATGATTTAGGACGGGCCGTCGAAGCTGCTAATGGAGTTTGTCAGGGGCTGAATAGCTGGGGCGAGGTTGGATATGACGGGCCACAACCTCCATCTGGGTCTGGAATCCATCGTTACTTTTTTACCCTTTATGCGTTAAATACATCTTTTGATTTCAAAGGTGAGGTTCCCCTTCATGTACTGACTGAAGCTATGAAAGGACACGTTCTTTCTCAGGCAGAATACATGGGACGTTTTGGGAAATAGAGGAGTCAGGTTGCCAGCATTGGAAAAGGCTGATAAAATACCCTTTGGCGGTCTTCTCCAGGAGATTCAGCCCTGTGCGGCAAAACACCGCGAATCCTGTCAGGCCCGGAAGGGAGCAGCAGTAAGCGGAGCGTTTTGGGTGCCACAGGAAGCTGGGTCTCCTAGAGAGGACCGCCGTTATATATATTATCTGAAAGAAAGCTTACACCTCTTCGTGGTCTTCTTCCGGCTCTACGTCTTCTTTGAAGACCATCCCTGCAGGAGCAATATCTATTAATGCTTCTATCAATTTTTCAAGATTATCGAGATCAGGGTCTTTAGCTTCATGAACACAACGATTGATGTAGTTCTTTAAAATTTCGATACAAGCTTTTTGCATGGCTTTTCTTGCGGCAGAAAGTTGCAGAAGAACTTCATAACAAGGCTTTTCTTCTATGATCATTCTCTGGATGCCTCGCAATTGTCCTTCTACGCGGCGTAATCTGTTGAGCATGGCTTTCCCAGCTGGAGACATATCGTCCAGCTTTTTGATAAGGGAATTTTGTGTCATTTATAATCCTCCTCAGTAAACATTTGTTTATATAATTTATCTATTCAACAATACAGGGTATATGCAAAATCCGCAACATAGTAATTGCAAAACCTGCAAAATGTTGAAGGAGTATTGCGAAATGTGATATACTCTCCGGTGGCCCATATCACACACATAAACTGATGGGAGTAGGGGTGCCTTTGAAGCTGCGAAGGTTCTGCTTCCAGGGGATGTTTGTGGAGGGAAAAAACCATTTTATTAGGAGGGGTTTACTGTGTCAGTAGTAAGTATGAAGCAGCTTCTTGAGTGCGGTGTTCACTTTGGACATCAGACCAGACGTTGGAACCCGAAGATGAAGCCATATATCTTCACAGAGAGAAACGGCGTCTATATTATCGATTTGCAGAAAACAGTGAGAGGCCTTGAAAAAGCATATAGCTTTGTGCGGGAAATCGCGCAGAATAATGGCTCTATCCTCTTTGTTGGAACAAAACGTCAGGCTCAGGATACTATTCGTGAAGAAGCCGAGCGTAGTGGACAGTATTACATCAACCAGCGCTGGCTTGGTGGTTTAATGACGAACTTCGCTACGATTCGCAAACGCGTTAATCGTATGATCGAACTTCGTAAGATGGCAAGCGAAGAATCATGGAGCAATCTTTCCAAGAAAGAAATCGCACTTCAGAAAAAAGAATTAGCAAAACTTGAGAAGTACTTAAGTGGTATTGCTGGGATGAAAGCGCTTCCAGATGCCCTTTTCCTTATTGATCCTCGCCGAGAAGAAATAGCAATTCTCGAAGCAAAGAAACTGGGAATTCCTGTTATCGCTATTGTTGATACAAACTGCGATCCTGAAGTGGTGGATTTCCCTATCCCTGGCAATGATGATGCTATTCGTGCCATCAAATTGATTTCTGGATTAATGGCTGATGCTATGATAGAAGGGCACCAGGGTGAAGATGCTCTTGCTACTGGCGCAGTTGAAGAAGGGGTAGAAGTTTCTGAGGAAGATATTATATCTGTTCGCGAACGACTTCATGAAGTGTACGACGATACAGATGAAGTGGAAGAATAATTAAGGGAGGACGTATTGAGCATGGCAGAGATTAGTGCATCTGCGGTAAAGGAACTTAGAGAGCGTACCGGTGCAGGTATGATGGATTGTAAACATGCTCTGACTGAGACGCAGGGTGATATGGAAAAAGCTATTGACTACCTTCGTGAAAAGGGAATAGCCAAAGCTGCTAAAAAGGCTACACGTAGTGCTAAAGACGGAAGAGTCTTCTGCTATCTTCATACAAATGCAAAGATAGCTTCTATGGTAGAACTTAACTGCGAAACTGATTTTGTCGCAAAGACCGATGAATTTCAGGAGCTTGGACACGAGTTGGCAATGCAGATTGCTGCTTCTGCTCCGCTGTATGTTTCTTCTGAAGAAGTTCCAGCTGATGTTATTGAAAGAGAAAAAGAAATTTATCGTCAGCAGGCAATGGAAGAGGGGAAACCTGCAAATATAGTTGACAAAATTGCCGAGGGTAAAGTTCATAAATATTTTGAAACAACTTGCCTTCTCGATCAGGCCTACATTAGAGATGGAGATAAGAAGATAAACGATCTCATTATTGAACATATTGCCAAATTGGGCGAAAATATAAAAGTTGGACGAATCGCCCGCTTTGCTATTGGCGAATAATAAAAGTAAAAGGGGCGAGGCCAAAATAAAGACCTCGTCCTTTTTTTTGCCTTAAATTTCTTTCGGAGGCGTATAACCATGGTAAAAAGAATATTACTGAAACTTTCAGGTGAAGTACTTGCCGGTTCAAAAAGTTTTGGATTGGATTTAGAGGCAATACGTTCTATATGTGAAGAAATTGCAGATGTTGCCAGGGCTGGGGTAGAAATTGCCATGGTCGTTGGTGGTGGCAATATGCTTCGAGGAAGAGATGTTCAAACAATGGGTATAGAAAGAGCTCAAGCCGATTCTATGGGAATGCTGGCAACTATTATTAACGCGCTGGCATTACAGGATGTGCTTGAGAAGCTCGGGGTTCCTACAAGAGTTCAGACGGCTATAGAAATGCGTCAACTTGCAGAACCCTATATCAGAAGACGGGCTATACGCCATCTTGAAAAGGGAAGAATTGTGATTTTTGCGGGGGGAACTGGTTCCCCTTATTTTTCTACAGATACAGCAGCAGCTCTTCGTGCAGCCGAAGTTGGCGCAGATTGCGTGTTGAAAGCTACAAAGGTAGATGGTATATATAGTGCAGATCCAGTTAAAAACCCTGATGCGGTCCTTTTACATAAAATTACATATATGGAAGCTCTTCAAAAACAACTTGAGATCATGGACGCCGCGGCTTTTTCGCTTTGTATGGAGAACCATATCCCTATAGTGGTTCTTAATGTTTTGAAAAAGGGCAATTTGGGTGAATTTTTAATTCACGGGAAGAAAATAGGAACGATAGTATCTACGGGGGAGGAGGAGTTTTACAGTGCCTAAACAAGAGATTAAGACTATGAAAGACAAGATGGACAAGGTTATTGATCATTTGAAGGAAGAGTACATCGGTATTCGTACAGGACGGGCTCATCCAGGTTTGGTAAGTGACATTAAAATTGACTACTACGGAAGTCAGACACCTATTAAACAATTGGCCACTATTTCTGTTCCAGAAGCCCGACAGATTGTTATTGCTCCTTTTGATAAATCCGTACTTAAAGGAATTGAAAAAGCAATACAGGCTTCATCTTTGGGTATTAACCCTCAAAATGATGGAGAAAATGTTCGCCTTACATTGCCAGAGCTTACAAAAGAGCGGCGTGTAGAGTTATCTAAAGTTGTGGCTAAATATGCTGAAGAGGCAAGAATAGCTGTTCGAAACCTTCGCAGAGACAGTAATGATGTCCTTAAAAAAATGGAAAAAGATTCTACCATTAGCGAAGACGACTTGAGAAAATATACAAAGGAAGTTCAGGATATTACTGACGACTACATAAAAAAAATAGACGAGATACTTAAGTCCAAAGAAAAAGAAATAATCGAAGGCGACTAGAAAAAATATAAGCCCCCACTTTTAAAGCGGGGGCTTGTTTTTTATGTAGTTAAGTAGCGTTTTCTTAGAAGAAAATTTCCTTCAACAAAAAGACGACAAAAAGGAAAATCATCATCGGGCTGACTTGATGCTTTTTGCCTGTCATGTACTTAATGATTACAAAACTGATGACTCCAAACTCAATTCCTGCAGCGATGCTGTAGCTAAAGGGCATGGTAAAAATAGCTATGCAAGCTGGAACGAGATCTGTCCATTCTGAAAAATCTAATTGTTTTAAACTCATTGTCATAAAAATTCCAACCATAACCAGAGCTGGAGCAGTAGCACACGCTGGAACAACTGCAACGAGCGGACTGAAGAAAAGGGCAAGAAGGAAAAGTACGGCAGTTGTTAATGCAGTGAGGCCTGTTCGTCCACCTTGTTCTACGCCGCTGGCACTTTCAACGTAAGAAGTTACTGTAGATGTTCCCAAGATTGCTCCCGCAGATGTTCCAATAGCATCAGCGAGAAGCGCCTCTTTTGCTCGGGGAAGCTTGCCTTCAGAATCAAGCATTCCTGCGCGATTTGTAACTCCTACGAGTGTTCCGACAGTATCGAAAAAGTCAACAAAGAAGAAAGTGAAGACGACAATCCAGAAGTTAGGGTTCATGAATGAAGAAAAATCAAGTTGAGCAAAGATAGGAGCAAGAGAGGGGGGCATAGAGATAAGCCCCTTGGGCATGGCTGTAACACCTAAAGGGATACTGATAGCTGTAATGATGAGTATTCCCCAGAGGATAGCTCCTCGAATACGTCGAGCTTCCAAAATAACCATAATGAAAAATCCTAAAATAGCTAAAAGAGAGGTAGCACTTTTTAGATTTCCCATTCCAACAAGAACTGCGTCATTATTGACAATGATTCCAGCACTTTGAAGACCAATAAATGTGATAAAGAGGCCGATTCCAGTAGAAATACCAATTTTAAGAGAGGTGGGGATAGCGTTAACAACGCCTTCTCGTATGCGAGTCAATGTGAGAAGTATAAAAATAACGCCTTCAGTAAAAATAGCGGCTAATGCTGTTTGCCAACTGATTCCCATTCCGAGAACAACACCAAAAGCGAAAAATGCGTTAAGTCCCATTCCTACCGATAAAGCGATTGGATAGTTCGCTAAAAAAGCCATAAGAAGAGTAGCAAAAGCACTTGCTACACATGTCGCTGTCATAACTGCTCCGAAAGGCATTCCAGCCTTTTCCATAATGCTTGGATTAACAAAAATAATGTATGCCATCGTCATGAAAGTCGTTATTCCAGCTAAAATTTCTGTACGGACGTCACTACCAGCCTCCCGTACTTTAAAATATCTTTCGAGCCACGAAGCCATTTTTACATCCTCCCATTTAGATTTAAATTGATTAAAATAATTGAGAACAGAGGGAAGTATAATCCAAACTTTTATAAAATTCAACACGTTAAAGTTAAGCTGTAAGTTTGACCATACCTGCTAAAATATTAACATAAGTTTCTATGTTTATTGGGGGTGACTTTTTTGGTTTTACCGAAAGTCTATATAACGCAGCGCATTCTTGAAGAAGGCCGCCAGTTACTTGATGGCAGGGTTGATTATAGAATGTGGGAGGGGGATGGCGCTCCCGACCGTGAAACCTTGTTACGAGAGGTAGAAAACGTAGATGGTCTTTTATCGATGCTTGCTGATACTATTGATGAAACGTTGTTTAGGAAGGCGCCACGTCTTAAAGTTGTCAGTCAACATGCAGTGGGATACGACAATATTGATGTAGATGCCGCAACTCGTCATGGTGTTTTGATCTGTAATACTCCGAATGTTTTGACTGATGCAACGGCTGATTTGGCGTTTACGTTACTTTTGGCAGTAGCTCGTAGACTTGTTGAATGCGGAGGCTATTTGCGCAACGGTCAGTGGACTACGTGGTATCCAGATATGTGGTTGGGAATGGATACCGCAGGTAAGAAGTTGGGTATTATTGGTTTTGGCCAGATTGGTCAGGCAATGGCTCGACGTGCTAAGGGGTTTGGAATGTCTATTTCTTACTACAACCCTTCTGCTAAACCGCAAGCCGAGAGGAAATTGAACGCTAAGCGTGTTTCCCTTGAAGAGTTGCTTCGCACTTCTGATTACGTATCAATTCATTGCCCATTGAATGATAATACGCGAAAATTAATAGGCGAAAAAGAATTGAAAATGATGAAGTCTACAGCCATTCTTATTAACACGTCTCGTGGTCCTGTTATAGATCAGCAAGCCTTATATAAAGCATTATCGGAGAAATGGATATGGGGGGCAGGGCTTGATGTATTTGAGAAGGAACCCGTTCCTTTAAACGAGCCATTGCTCACACTTCCAAATGTAACTGTGATGCCCCATATGGGCAGCGCGACATATGATAGTAGAGGGGGAATGAGTCGTCTTGCAGCTCAAAACCTGCTTGATGCACTCGAAGGTCGCTATCCAGCCCATGTTGTGAATTCTTCTCTTTTAGATAGAGATTAACTAATATAATTATAGAAGCTAATTAAAAAGGAAGGGATCTCAAAAGAGACCCCTTCCTTAAATATTTTATAAATGATAGTGGTACTTTTTATTGAAGTTCTTCAAGAAATTCTTTGAGTCTTCGCATTCCTTCGCGAATTTCTTCTGCCGAGTTTGAGTAAGAAACGCGCATATTCCCAGGAACCATAAAGGCTCTTCCTGGTACGCCCGCAACATATTTACTCTCTAGAAGGGCAGTGCAGAAAGAACTATCATCTGTAATGATTGTATCTCCATGCTTTTTGCCGAAAGTCTTCTCTACGTTAATCCACACGTAAAAAGCACCTTCTGGTTCTTGGAACTGGATATGGGGCATTTCTTTAAGAAGATTGATGATGATATCTCTACGTTTGCTGAATTCATCGTGCATTGCTAAGACATCATTTTCTGCCTCTCGGAGTGCTCCGAGGGCTGCCCACTGAGCTACTGAGCAAGCATTTGATGTCAAATGTCCCTGGAAGGAACCCATTTTAGCAATCACATCAGTTGGGCCTAAGGCATAACCAATGCGCCATCCTGTCATGGCAAAGGCTTTACTTACGCCATTGATAATGATGGTGATATCTTTAGCTTCTGGGCAGACATTGAGAATTTGATGATGTTTAGCTTCTCCATATACAAGTCTTTCATAAATTTCGTCATAAATGATCGCTATATTATTCTCTACGGCAATTTCTGCAAGTCCTTTAAGTGTCTTTTCATCATAAATAGCGCCAGTTGGGTTGTTGGGAGTATTTATCATCATGCAGCGTGTTCGTGGAGTAATAGCTTTGCGAACCACATCAAGGTCTGGTACATAGCCAGTGTTAGACGTGTCAATAAGAACTTCTTTTCCTTCAAAGAGGCGAATTTGTTCAACATAGCTCACCCATGCAGGGGTAAAGACTAATACTTCGTCACCTGGATCAATAAGACAACCGAGAGCTTCATAAAGAAGGGGTTTTGCTCCAGCACCTACCAAAACCTGATTGCTTTCGTATGTAAGCCCGAAATGATTCTTGTAGTATTCACATGCAGCGTCTTTAAGTTCGGGGATACCAGAAGCCGGGGTGTAATGGGTTTGTCCCTTCTGCATGGCTTCCTCAGCGTATCGCAGCGCTGATGACGGGGAGGGAAAATCAGGCTCTCCTGCTCCGAAAGAAATCACAGGTTTTCCTTCACGTTTTAGTGCTTTGGCTTTAGCGACGACGGCGAGGGTAGCTGAGGGTTCCATCCTGCGTGCCCGTTGAGAAATATGCATCACATATCAACTCCTGATTTTTATAGTAGAGATATACTCTGTATAAGGTATTATAACGGTCTTATCTTAAGACAGCTAGTGCTTGTTTATTGCTCATATCATGGGGCGATGTTAGAATAAAGATGATTAGAGCAAGATTGGAGGGATGTATATGGACGTACGCTTTGTAGCACGAAATGCTATTATTGACGACGAGCTCCGAGATTATATGAGAGGAAAGGTTTCGAAACTAGATAAGTTCTTTAACCGGATCCTTGATAATCAGGTGTTGGTGAGCTTTGGTCGGGGGATGCACAACGTTGAAATAACCTCCAACGCTAATGGTGTAATAATGCGAAGTGAGGAAAGTGCGCCGGATATGCGGAAGGCCTTCGATAAGGCACTAAAGAATATCGAACGTCAGATTAAACGTCATAACGCCTATCTCAAAGACAGAGCACAGTTACGTACCCATGATGTTTCTTTTAATCTCGAAGGCTTTTCTGAAAGTGAACCATCGGTGTCTGTAGAGGAAGAAATAGTAAAAGTGAAGCGTTTTCCTCTTCGTCCCATGACCGCTAAGGAAGCTACGATGCAGATGGATCTTCTTGGACATGAGTTTTTCCTCTTTAAAAACGTAGAAACTGGAACCGTTAATGTAGTGTATAGACGTAAAAACGGAGGGTTCGGACTTCTCGAACCTATCGACTAGTGTCGTAATAGGTTTTCTGTAAAAAGTGCAGAAGGCCCCCCATTTTGGGGGCCTTTTTTTCTGTTACATGTGTTTGGAGGGGTTACTATGCACGAAATGTCTCTTGTCGAGTCGGTGATAGAATCTCTACTTCAGCTCAAAGAACAATATGGTTGGGAATGCGTAGAAAAAGTAACCCTCCATGTCGGTGCGATGCGTCAGGTTATTCCTGATGTCATGATTTTTGCCTACCAGATAGCGACAGAACATACTCCCCTAGAAGGTTCCAATATGGAAATAATCGAAGTACCAATGCATTTCCGATGTAAAAAATGTCTTAAAGAATGGGGAGAAGATCAAATGGACTTTGTCTGTCCCTTTTGTGGTGGTTTTGACGTAGATGTTTTATCTGGCATGGAGTTGGATATTGAGTCAGTGGAGGTGCAGGAGTGTCATGGCGAAAGTGTATAAAATTAAGCAATCGGTAATGGCTGCTGATGAAGAATATGCTCGTCGCATGCGTGAGGAAACTCTTCGTCGAGGGATTCTCGTTATCAATATTATAGGTTCACCTGGAGCAGGTAAAACCACTCTCCTTGAAGCTACCAAAAAGGAGGCTTCTTTTAGATTCGCTGTTATTGAAGGTGACATTGCTACGTCGAGAGATGCCGAACGCTTGGCAAAATTAGAAGTGCCAGCTATTCAGATCAATACCCACGGCGGGTGTCATCTTGAAGCGAATTTGGTTAGTGAAGCATTTAAAGAGCTTCCTCTTGATGATCTTGACGTTATTTTTATAGAGAATGTGGGAAACCTTGTTTGTCCGGCAGAGTTTGATATAGGAGAAGACATGAAAGTGGCGGTGAGCAGTCTTCCTGAGGGTGCTGACAAACCCCTTAAATATCCTCATCTTTTTTCTGAAGCAAAGGCGGTGCTTCTGACGAAGATGGATTTGGTACCCTACATTCCTTTTGATATGGACTTATATAAAAATGATTTAAAGCATCTCAATCCTAATGTGAATTATATTGAGGTGGAAGCTTTGCAGGGTAAAGGGATTGATGAGTGGGTACGTTTAATTGAATCATGGATAAAGGAGAAACGTTCTGTATGACTGTAGCTGATTCTATATTAGATAAATTAAATCCTAGACAACAGGAGGCTGTACGTTACTGTGATGGTCCCCTCTTAGTCTTAGCAGGTGCAGGAAGCGGTAAGACAAGAGTCTTAACCCATAAAATTGCTTATTTGATTGAAAAGGGATATGCGTCTCCATCTGGGATTTTAGCTGTAACGTTTACGAATAAAGCAGCTAGAGAGATGAAAGAGAGAGTCGAAGCCATTTCTGGAGAGAAGGCCTCGGCAATGCAGGTTAGCACCTTTCACTCTTTTGGCTTGCACTTCCTTTTTCGCAATAGTGACCAGTTGGAATTTATTGGTTTGAAAAGGGGTTTTGCTATTTTTGATCGCAACGATAGCCGAGCTCTTGTCAAGAAAGTGATGGAAGATCTGAAACTGGATCCTAAACAAATTGACCCAACGCATGTTCTTGATCGTATTTCGAAGGCAAAGACTGATGGTGACCCGAAAACCCTTGAGCCTGTTGGGCTTGAAGGAATAGAACATGAAGTATATAGAAAATATAATGATGAACTTCGTCAACAGAATGCGGTAGATTTTGACGACCTTCTTATTTTGCCTCTTCATCTTCTAACAGTGGATCAGGATTTGTGCAAAAAGGAACAGGCCCGTTTGGAATGGGTTCTTGTTGATGAATACCAGGATGTTAATAAACCCCAATATCTGCTCTTACGCCGTTTAATCGGAACGTCAGGCCATATTATGGTTGTGGGTGATCCTGACCAATCCATATACGGTTGGCGTGGAGCCGATATGACAATGATTCTAAATTTTGAGAAAGACTTCCCCGCTGCAAAAGTTGTTGTTCTTGACCAGAACTATAGGTCTACAGGTAATATATTAAAAGCGGCAAATTCGGTCATTCTCAGCAATGTCCGAAGAAAACAGAAGAATCTTTGGACTGCCAGAGATATGGGAGAAAAAATTTATGTGCTTCTCTCTCCTAACGAGTATAAAGAAGCGGATTTCATCGTATCAGAAATTAAAAAATTACATGATTTCCGAGGTTATAAATATGGAGACATGGCTGTTTTATATCGAATAAATGCAATGAGCCGTATTTATGAGCAAAAATGTATTGAAAAAGGAGTTCCTTATAGAGTAGTACGAGGAACAGCTTTCTATGATCGTAAAGAAATTAAAGATGTAATATCCTTTATGCGGTTGGCTGTCAATCCTCTTGATGGAGCATCACTTTCGAGAATAGCAAACGTTCCTACACGTGGCCTGGGGAAGAAAAGTTTAGAAAAGCTTTCTTCTATATTGGCCTCCTTCCCAGCGATGGAAGCAGAGCAAGTATGGTCTGTTCTTTCTTCGGGGAAAGATTTAGATTTGACAGGTAAAGCTAAAACAGGCGCTATGGAGTTAGCTACACATATGGAAAACATCTTAAGAAAATCCGGTTGTTTCCGCGATGTTCTTCTTTATATTCTTGATAGCATAGGGTATGAAGACCAATTAAAGAAAGATGACCCAGATGGTTGGGAAGAGCGAGTTGAGAATATCAGGGAATTAGGCTCGTTAATTTCTACTGGAGGAGATTTAGCTGAAGTCTTGGCTGAAGTAGCTCTTTTTACAGATTTTGAAACAACTGATATGGACGATATGGGAGCTGTTAATTTCCTTACGTTACATGCCGCGAAGGGATTGGAGTTTCCCGTAGTTTTTCTTGTCGGACTCGAAGAAGCTATTTTCCCTCATTTTAAATGTTTGGAAGATCAAGATAGTCTCGAAGAAGAACGACGCTTGTGTTATGTTGGTATGACACGGGCAGAAGAGAAATTATATATGACTGGAGCGCGAAGTCGGCGCCTTTTTGGAACCGTTTTCCGTAATGGCCTTTCCCGTTTTTTATGGGAGATTCCAGACGGGACCAAAAATGTTGATGATCGGGGCGAGGAGGAGATGTCCTATGCTAGTTTTGGGCGTGACAGGAGACGTTGGGGCTGGTAAGTCTACTGTAAGTCGAATCTGGAAAAGCCTTGGTGCAAGTATTATTGATGCAGACGTCTTGGCGCATGAAGCGTGGAAGGATTCCACTGTTTTAAGACGAGCAAGTGAGAGATGGGGAAGCCAGGTTCTTCTTTCTAACGGACAGATTAACCCCTCTGCTGTTGCATCAATTGTTTTTTCTGACTCCTCTGAATATGAATGGGTATGTTCTATGCTTCACCCTACAATTCGCATGGAAATGGAGCGACAAGTAACGTCTTTAAATGGATGGGTTGTTGCCGAAATACCGCTGCTTTTTGAAAACGGCGTTCCATGGTGGGTTGACTTTACCGTCTATGTTACTGCTCCCCTTGAGCTGCGCCTTGCAAGAAATGAAGTTCGAGGTTGGACGAAAGAGGAGATAGAACGTCGAGAGCGGTTTCTTCGCAATGCTGATGAGAAAGCGGAAGAAGCCGATTTAGTTGTGAGAAACGATGTTTCTATTCATGATCTTGAGCAAAGTCTAGGCCGATATGCTGCTATGTTTAAAAAGATGGCAGCTTTTTGTGAAGTCAGAGCGTATTCTTCCCATGAACTTGTTCTTCGTAAAGCGGCCATACGGCTAGGAGCATCAGGTCTCGTGTCAAGAATTGAAATCGAGCCTTTGACGAATGCTCTTGTGCAAGGCGGAACTCTTTCCATGGGCAAGCGGTATATGATGCGTGGCTATTCATGTGAATTTCATTGGCCTTCTCTCGAAAAAATGTTATATGAAGAAAGTATTGAAGACGCTGAATGTTACGCTCTTCGTCGGTTATCTCGACCTCTTAGAAATAATCTGGTGGAGGAAATTGTCGGGTGAAAATAATAACGAGTCATATGGGCAATGATTTTGATTCTATAGCGAGTATGGTTGCTGCGTCTAAGTTGTATCCTGATGCTGTTCTTTCTTTATCCGGATCAACCAGTAGAACTGTGCGCGACTTTTTAAGGAAATTCCCTCAACGTTGGCCCATCGTGACTCCCCGTAAAGTAAGAAAAGATGAGGTAACGCAGCTTATTGTTGTCGATACACGTTCCCGATCAAGAATTGGTCCCTTTGCCACACTTTTGGGTAGACATGACGTTTCAGTTCATGTATATGATCACCATCCTCCTTCATCAGATGATATTGATGGAGAATTAATGGTTATTGATCCTGTAGGTGCTACGACCACTCTTCTTGTAGAAATTCTTTTACAGCGTCATATTCATATAACTCCCCATGAAGCGACACTATTTGCCATGGGAATCTACGAAGATACGGGTGGTTTAACTTTCGGTGGTACAACTGTTAGAGATTTTACAGCTATATCGAATTTGAAAGAACTGGGCGCTGATTTAACGATTATCCCAGCTCATATTGAAATGAGTTTCTCAGCCTCTGAACGGAGAATATTGGATTTACTTATAGAAAATGCATGGGTTCGTTATATTAATGGAGCGCGGGTAGTTCTTTCTTATACCGCGTCTTCTGTATATGTTGATGGCCTTTCTCTTTTCGTTCACCGCTTGCGTGACTATTTCACGGCAGATATTGCATTAGCTGCTGTTCGGATGGAGAAGAGAACGTATGTTGTCGCGCGAAGCCATGAAAACATACTCGATGTATCAAAGTTTTTAGCCCATCTTGGCGGAGGAGGTCATCCTCAAGCTTCCTCTGTTACTCTACATAATGTTCGCCCTCTTTCCATTCTTGAAACGTTGGAAAAGAAATTGGAAGAATCAATCCAACCACGGCTCAAAGTTGAAGATATTATGACGAGTCCTGTTATGGCTGTTGAACCTGATTCTTCTGTAAATGATGCTTACCGAACAATGATTCGTTATGGACATTCAGCACTCCCCGTTGTTTTTGCAGGGAGGGTCCGAGGTATTATTACTCGGAAAGACCTTGATAAAGCTCAGCTTCATGGTTTCGGATTAGCCCTTGTCAAAGAATTTATGACAGAGAGTGTTATTTCCGTAGCAAAAGAAGCCTCCATTTCAGAGGCTCATCGAATTCTTGTCTTTCATAACATAGGAAGACTTCCAGTGCTTGATGGGAAAGAGTTAGTAGGTATCATTACACGTACAGATCTGGTAAGAGCGCTGTATCCAGAATCGCTCCCTCCTGAAGAGAGAAAAATCGCGCCGGAGCTTCCATGGTCTGACAATTTAGAACTTCTTTTGCAAAAGAATTTGAAACTAAGGCAATTAGAAGTGCTTACCTATCTTGGAGAAAGAGCGGAAGCTCTTGGCATGAAAGCATATATCGTTGGAGGCATAGTGAGAGACCTCATGCTCGGTAGAGAAAGCCTTGATTTAGATGTTGTTGTTGAGGGTAATGCTGTCGATTTTTTAAAAAGTCTAAAACAGGAAGATTGTCACATATCAGTTCATGAACGTTATAAGACTGGGACTCTTGTTTTTGGAGATGGTGTAAAAGTAGATGTTGCTACAGCTAGACGTGAATTTTATGAATATCCACTTGCTCCGCCAAAAGTATCAAGCGACTCATTAAAACATGATCTTTATCGACGAGACTTTACTATTAATGCTATGGCAATTTCTATCACTCCTTCAACATGGGGAACTCTTGTCGATTATTTTGGCGGTCGGCGGGATTTGAAGAAGAAGACGCTCAAGGTTTTACACAATTTAAGTTTTGTAGAAGATTCTACGCGAGTTATACGTGGTATTCGCCTTGAACAACGCTTAAATTTCCATATAGAAGATAATACGTTAAGGCTTTTAACGAGTTGTTTGCGTGGTGGTTTGTTATCTCGATTATCTGGGTATCGCCTTCGTAGTGAACTAGAGTTGACAATGCAGGAAAAAAATCCCTATCCTGCATTAAAAAGAATGTCGGAATTATCGGTATGGGATATTCTTTTCCCAGGAATACGAATTGGTAAAACGACAATGAGAACCATTCGTCGTCTTTCAGCGTTTCTGGCTAGAATCTCAAGAGATTTTCCTGATTTTAAAGGGGACGAGTGGCTTGCTTTTCTTGCAGCACTAGCAATGGAATCTGACGAAACTATACAATCATCGGTATTAGATCGTTTAAGTCTTGCTCCAAGAGAACGGGAAATCATGGTACAATCCCTCGACGGACTTGGTGCAGCTGAGCAAGATCTCGGCGGTCGAATTCCGAAAAAGAATTCAGAGATTTACCACTATTTTTATGAAGTATCTCCAGTAACAGCGTTGTTCTGGAGCGCTGCAACGGAGCGATGGAGAGTACGACGGCGAATACTTTCTTTCTTAACGAAGCTCCATAAAACAAAGAGCTACTTGACTGGCCGTGACTTAATTCAAATGGGATATCGCGGAGGGCCGCAACTTGGACAAATTTTATCTCAGTTGAGAGATCGTTGTCTTGATGAAGAGCTAACGTCTCAAGAAGAGGAGCTCGCTTGGGTGCAACGCAACTTCCCCATTAAAGGAGTGTGAGAGTAACAATGCATTTTCCGTCTCTACCTGAATTATTATTGAGTCTTCCTGCCGTATTGTGGGCGATAACATTTCACGAGTTTTGCCATGGCTATATGGCTTACATATTAGGTGATCCTACAGCTGAAAGAGCAGGACGATTGACACTTAACCCCTTAGCGCACTTAGATCCCGTTGGAGCAATAATGCTTCTGATTTTCCGTTTTGGCTGGGCCAAACCAGTTCCCATAGATTCTCGTTATTTCAAAAAACCGAGACGAGATCTCTTTCTTGTGTCTATTGCTGGAGTGGTGGGCAACTTGCTTACAGCGGCTTTGGTAGGAATACTTGTTCGTATCTTCCCTTCTTTCTTTTTGGGTAATCCGGCTCTTCGGCTTTTTATGTTTCTCATGGTTGTAATCAACGTGGGATTAGCTGTCTTTAACTTAATCCCAATTCCGCCACTTGATGGTTCAAAAGTTCTTTACTCTATTATGCCTCCTCAATGGCTGGAAAAGTACTTCTGGCTGGAACGTTACGGGTTCATCATCCTTATGCTTTTGCTGGCTCTCGGTGTAATCCAAGCCGTAATGAACCCCATTGTATTTTTCCTGATTCGCTTGATATTGTAGTGATATGCAGAGTCGAGAGAGGATGAGTGATATTGAAGATACTTTTGACA
This sequence comes from Aminobacterium thunnarium, assembly GCF_055390565.1. NCBI lineage: Bacteria > Thermotogati > Synergistota > Synergistia > Synergistales > Aminobacteriaceae > Aminobacterium > Aminobacterium thunnarium. The sequence continues at coordinate 1,137,199 of NZ_AP042412.1, read as the reverse complement.
AATGACGATGGTGTATTTGCGCCGGGTCTTGTAACGTTAGCTTCCTATCTTTCCAGTAAAGGATATACATGGACGGTTGTTGCTCCTGATAGAGAGAGAAGCAGTGTTGGACATGCCATTACTTTGACTCGCCCTCTTCGTTTATCAGAAATTAGCCAGGGGGTCTATCCCTCAGGTCAGAGGGTTTATGCTTGTGATGGTACTCCGTCTGATTGTGTTGTTTTAGGAGTCGAGGAAGTATCTCCTGAGGTCAACATGGTTATATCGGGAATAAACAATGGGCCTAATGTAGGAGATGATCTCACCTATTCAGGGACTGTTTCGGCAGCTATGGAAGGCGTTATTATGGGGCGCCCCTCAATTGCTGTCTCACTGAATTGCAGCAGTCGTGACGAAGTATGCCATTATGATACGGCAGCTATCGTTATAGGAAAAATTCTAGAAGTTCTAGAGAAGGAACCGCTAGATGAAGGTGTCTTGCTTAATGTAAATGTGCCTAATCTTCCTATCCCTCTTTTAAAAGGAGTACGTGTTACACGCAAAGGCGTGCGCCTTTATGAAGGAAAAGTTACACAACTGAGAGATCCCCATGGCCGAGTTTATTTTTGGGTATCAGGTCGTCCCGAAGATCAGCTTATTGAAGGTTGTGATGTTTGGGCTTTGGCGAACGGTTATGTGTCGATTACGCCTGTACATATGGATATGACTCATTATCCGTCGGTTGAACGTTATTCGAATAATGGACTTGAAAAAATAAACTTTTAGTCACTTTAAAAAAAATAGTTGACAAAGGTTCATTGTCGTGTATAATGCTTTCAATAAATAAAAAAAGCATAGTGCGGCAATGAAAGGGAAAAGTATTCCCTCCTCTTTTCGACAGAGAGAAAAGGTCACCGGTTGAGAGCCTTTTTAGTTAAACGGGGGAAGAATAGAGCCCTTGAGCTAACCTCGAAGAAAGACGAATAGTCAAGTAGAGGTAATGAAGTGAGTGAAAGAAACAAAATTTTTTTTGGTCTTTCGCTAATATGGGTGGCACCGCGGGTATCAAGCCCGTCCCTGGTAATACTGGGGACGGGCTTGTTTTTTTAAGGATGAGTGAAAGGGGAGCTTTTGAAATGCTTGATAAGAAAAAGGTGGTACTTGCTTATAGTGGCGGTCTTGATACGTCTGTAGCAACTATGTGGCTCAAAGAAAAAGGATATGAAGTCATTACTATGACTGCTGATGTTGGACAGACTGTGGATTTGGAAGAAGCAAAACAGAAAGCACTTAAAAGTGGTGCATCTAAAGCGTATGTTATGGATTTAAAAGATGAATTTGTTAAAGAGTTTGTTTGGCCAGCTTTGAAGGCAAATGCTACGTACCAAGGAACGTATCCCCTTAACTCTGCACTTTCACGTCCTTTGATTGCCAAGGCTATGGCCATGGTGGCTAAAAAGGAGAATGCCGGAGCAGTAGCTCATGGATGTACAGGGAAAGGACAAGATCAGGTGCGTATAGAAGTATGCACTAACGCCTTGAACCCAGAACTTGACGTACTTGCTCCAGTTCGGGATTGGCACTTTAGCCGAGAGGCTGAAATGGAATATGCTCAGCAACACGGAATTCCTGTTAAGGCAACTACGGCATCTCCATACAGTATTGATGAAAATCTTTGGGGACGATCCATCGAATGTGGAATTTTAGAAGATCCATGGAATGAGCCACCTTCTGATGCATATACATTGACTGTAGATCCTTGGAACGCTCCTGACCATCAGGAATTTGTTGAAATAACTTTTGAAAAAGGAATACCGGTGGCGCTAAACGGAGAAAAAATGGATGGTCCCTCACTCATTCTTGCTCTAAATGCAATTGCTGGAAAACACGGCGTGGGTCGAATAGATATGGTAGAAGATCGTCTTGTAGGCTTTAAGAGTAGGGAAGTGTATGAATGTCCAGCAGCTATTACACTTATTGCGGCTCATAAAGCATTGGAAACACTAACTCTTGATAAAAAAGTGTTGGCAGCAAAGAAAGAACTGGAAGCTACATATGCAGAACTCACATATGAGGGATATTGGTATTCGCCTTTGAAGGAAGCTATAGATAGTTTTGTTGATACGACACAAGAATATGTAAATGGCGTTGTTAAAGTTCGCTTCTATAAAGGACAAGCCGTTGTTCGAGGCATGAAATCTGAGAGTTCTATATATCAACAGAATTTAGCGACATACTCAGAGGGAGACGCCTTCGATCACCAGGCCGCAGTTGGGTTCATCAAAATCTGGGGGCTTCCTTTAAAGACTTGGAAACAGGTACATAAGGATAAAGTGCCAGTTGAGATTTTTTGTTAACTATACATTACAAAAGTGTTGAGGGGAGAGATGATAATGAAAAAGGTAGTTTTAGGGTTGGTGGTTTTAGCGCTTATTGTAGGAATGATAGGAGTGCCGGCTTATGCTGCTTCAATTATGGACAAGGACACCATAATTGTAGGAACATCTGGTTCATATCCTCCTTTTGAGTTTCATGATAAAACAGGAGCTCTTGTAGGTTTTGATATTGACCTTGCTAATGAAGTTGGGAAACGCCTTGGGAAGAAAGTTGAATGGGTGGATATGGCTTTTGATGGAGTGATTCCTTCGCTGCTAACGGGAAAAATTAACATGATAGCTGCTGCTTTGAGTATTACTGAGGAGCGAAGCAAGAAGGTAGCATTTTCTACCCCATATATGGTGAGTTTGAGTGCTTTTGTTCTTCCTGTTGGTAGCGCTGAGATGAAGAGTCTTGAAGATTTTAAAGGGAAGACAATCGCTGTTCAGCTTGCTACAACGCAAGATGTGTTTGTTTCTGAAATTGAAGGTATAACGGTGAAACGGTTTCCAAAATTGAATGACGCTGTTCGAGAAGTGGCTCTGAAGAGGGCGGATGCTTCATTTATGGATGAGACTGTTGCTGAAACATATATTAACAGTGACGAATTTAAGGGGCAGCTTGAAAAATCCTTTACAGTAGAGCTTAAAGGAGCTAAACAGGCACTAGCTGTAAGCAAGGAAGATCCCGCTTTTCTTGATGCTGTAAATGGAGTTCTAAAAGAACTAGAAGAAGAAGGGTTTATTTCCGAGCTACATAAAAAGTGGAATACTAAAAAGAATTAGTTTTCTAAAAATTGTAAGAGTAAAAAATACTATAAAAGCACATTAGCCACATTGGTTGGTGTGCTTTTTTGTTTTGGCAGACTCTTTATTACGTTGTACAATATAAATTGATATCGTAGCTCTTACTTCATTAAGGAGGATGCTATAACAAATGACAGAACCTAAAAAATTGACTCCTCGCGGTAAGGTCCTCATTGCCTTAACAATTATAGTTATTTTTATTTTTGGCTTAACAGCTTTTCTAGGTCGAGAAAGTATCGGGACTCTATTTCAAGGTAAACTTAGATATTTTTGGGTCGTTATTCTTCTTGCTGTGGGCTATTTTTCTGCTCACGAGACAAAATAAAAGGTAGCATTTCGAGGTCTTCTTTATTAAGTAAATAGTACGAATTTAAAAGAGTATATTGTGGAAAGACTGAAAGTGAACTTCTAATAGCTTCCAACAGGGGGATTCCCTGACTTTCAGCATTTAAAACAATACCTGTACGGTTTTCATCATAATGCTCATTCAATACACGAACAAGAGAGTTTACTCTCTCTTGTTGTTCCAGATCAGGGGCATAGGGTTCTCTGACGATATACGGTATTTTGTTCTCCTTAGCTAAGAAAAGAAGGGACTGGCTATCAATTCCAGCTGTTTCTGCAAGGTGCTGAGAGCTAAGAGAATCAAGCATAATCAAGGCAACTTCTTTATTCTGGAACTGATCTTCTTTCATCAGCTCTTTTAAAAGTTGCGTATATATCTGAGTCAAAGTTTCTCTTCTTGTCTGAAGCAATGTTGTTTGATCTTCTTCACTAATATCCTTTCCAGGCAAAAAGAAAGAAGCGGGATCTTTCCTATGTATTTGTGCGTAGCTTTCTCTGAAGCTTGGATGCATAGGCGTAAAACGTGCGGGGTCGCCAATTCCTTCGTCGGGATGTTCAAAATATAGATCTGCAATATAGATACCATCCCAAGAAAAGGAATTGAGGTGTTTCTGCAAAAAACGGATGGTTTCTTTGAAGCAATTTGGGTCTTCAAGAGCCATAAGAGGTCGCCATTCAATGAAAGCATCGGAGAGCAAGGCTGTCTTTTCCCGCCACTCAGGGTATGTATTCCAAAACTCTTCCGAAACCAATGGAAGTTCAAGCCACGCTTCTATTGTCATATTTTGTTTGTGAGCTTCTTCAATAAATTTTTTTGTGAAGTCAACATAATCAGGCGAAGTGTACCAGGCACTTAAAATACATCGTGAAAAGCCTTCAGAAGCGATTTGCTTCGCAAAAGAGACAGGATCTCGATCATAGAAAAAGCCCCAGTCAATCATGATAGAAAGAGTAGATATATTTTTTTCAAGGGCGTGTTTTTCGGGCAAAATATTCCATTCATATTGCAAAAGATCAAAGAAAAAGGGATACACGGTTCCGATGTCAATGGAAGCACTGAGAGGAAGTGCGCTGTAAACGCAGCGAACATTTTTATACTTAAATTCAACGCAAAGTGGTTCATTGAGAGCTGTCTTGGCCAATATGCGGCTTTGAGACGGGGCGCTAAATACTTCAAAAGGTAATGATGAAGGAAGTTCTACAACGTTTTTTCTTTTTCCTTGCCAAAGATAGAAAGGTACCAACCCTTTTTTTGATGACCAAGAGAGACCAATTGTTTGTGACAGCAGGCTAGGTGAGTCTGTTAAAAGTGTTGCAGATTGTTTAATTGTTCTTAGTAACTTTTCGATATCTTTCTGAGACATTTCTTGTGCACTTTCTCCTGGAACGATGACCAATGAAGCTTGTTCGGCAGTGTGAATGTCTGAAGACATTGTCGCTTTAAAACCATAATTGTTTAAAAGAGAAAGAAGAGAAGAGTCTGAGGTCTCTTTTGTTGTTAAGACAAAAATATCTGGATTTCGAGTTTCATTGGGTAAAGGGGAAGCATAGACCAATTTCGTTTGAGTAGCCAATATAAGGCATAAAAGAAACATGCAGAGCATTTTCTTCATATCATTCACCTCTAAAAGTTTACTTCTGTTCTAAAATGCCACATGTTGTTGTCGAGATTGTCTGTCTCAGCGTCCCCGTAATGAATATCGTCATAAAGTAGTTCAAAGAAGGCAGAAGGGGTAATATGGTAACGAACGCCGATAGACCAGTTTGTAATGTCGTAATCATTTCCGCCTGTGTTCTCATAGCGTATGTTGGCGTATCGCTGAAAGGTAGTCCATTTTTCAGAAATATCTTGAACAGTCTTTATAAAAAATACGTTTGTAGAAAACTCTCCTAAGTGAGGGGTAACTTCGAAAGAGTATTTATTCCATGGCTGATGGTCTGTCTTGAAGTTCTTGTCGAAATGTGCGTATTCAATCCAGAGGTTTGTCAATTTCAATTGTTCTTGTTTTATGTCAAGAATAGCCTTCCATGCCTGAGGAGATTGATCGTCTGGATAGGCCCATTTTTCAAGATCCTCAACGTACCAAGCTCCCCTAAAAAAGGTGTTGAAATTCAGGGCATATTCGAAATCGAGCCATGCGACTTTCCAGTCAGAAATATCGGGGTTTGTTCTTGAATCATTAAAATAATCGTGATAGAGGCCGTTAATAGCTAGGCGGAAGCGCTCATCAAAGCGATGTGTCCATCTAATGCCGTAAAGACTTTGTTCTTCTTCAGATGTTACTTCGTCATCATGTGCTACAAAGAGAACAAATTGCCCTAATGGCAGATTTTTCGTCAGGTAATATCCAGTATGAATAGTATCTCCCATAAAAGCATCTGCATCTGTATAAATTTGGGATTCGGCTTCCCAATCGTAGTACCAACGTCCAGTTCTTAATGAGAAATCTCGGGGAAGCGTAAGATCAATCCAATAATAATCCCATTTTAAATTTTCCTTGTAATTGGGGTCATTACTATCATAGTGACCTAATCGTCCTACAAATGTTGTTTTGCTGTCGATAATTTTAGAAAACCAGAGATAAAAATCAGCAGGACGAAAATCATGGGTTCCTATTCCTGGCCCCATGTCTTCCTTAAATTGTCTACCGTCAAATTGAAAGGTTCCCCAAAATCTCCAATTTCCAATGTTTTCTTCTAATGTAGTTATCCTTTTGTCTAGAAGGTCGGTTTTAGAAGGAATAGCCGTAAGCTCATATTGGAATTCGCGTAACAGCTTTTTTAAAGCGATCACTTGGGCAACATCGATTTTTTCGATATCGACATGGTCAATGGTTTTAGCTAACATTTCTGCAACTTCATAACGTCTAAGCAATATGTCTCCCCGTAGGGAATGGTCAGGATAGCCTTTTATAATTCCTGCAGAAGTAAGTTGATGAATGGCATCATATGCCCAATGGCCTTCTGGTAAGTCTGTAAAAGGGGATTGTGCTTCTGAGGGAGAATACCCCCAGAAGCAAAGAAAAACAATTAAAGTTATATATATTTTCTTTTTGTGGTTGCAAAGCATAGAAATAATTGTCATTTTTATCTCCTATACATCCCCCAGAAATATCCTTTACATGCTCTTATTTCCGTCGTATTCGCGCAAAGAGAGTAATGAGGAGTATTGACATTATGGCTACTGCTACAAGAGTAAAGATTCCAAGATAGTTTCGATCAGACGAGAAGAGAAGGAGTACCTTTTGCCAGAAAGAAAGAGTAGGCTTTTCTTCTATTTTTTCCTCGGTTATAGAGGTGAAGAAAGGAATTGCATCACCAATGGGGGATATAAATGCAACGTCCCCATCGATATTCCAATCTAAAAGGGCCTGTCTGAAAGATACAGTTGTAGGCATTCTATGATTCCATGTGGAAATAATTTGAATGCCTCCATTTTGTTTAGTTAATGAAAGAAGTGCACTTTGGTTTGCAAATGCAGGAAGCACTGGGATTTTCTCACCAGAGAGAATTTCTTCTTTTTCCGGATCGTACCCAACAGGAAGAGGAACGCCTTTTTCATGCAATGTCGCTACAGAAACAAGCAGCAACTGATTCTCTTCATTGTTTCCTGCTGTCCATTCGTCAAATGATTTGATATGAAATACTACTTTCCACGGCAATGTTCTTTGCCATGCAGAAAGAATAACAGAAAGCGCGGAAAGCTCTTTGCCTGTGGGTTCTTTTTCTGTGTAGATAGTTAGCTCTCTTTTCCCGTCTAATATGTAAGGCATGTTGGAAAGTCGTGCTGTCAAAGGTACGATGTCGTGAGGAATATGTAGATACGAGTTTCTATCGATAGTTAGCCATGCACTCTCCATAAAGCGTTTTGTGCAATCTGGAATGTCTATATCAAGATAACTTTTCAACTGGAAAGAGATGAAACCATTATTCAATCTCTCTGCCGGAATCGGAACAGATAGACGCCCGTCATTTGCATTTTCAGGAGTAAGAGCGACTCCTTTCATTGGAACATTGTTTACATCAACTTCAAGAGCTGATTTTTTCCCTTCCAGATTTGGGGCGTGGCGGAACATAAGAACTAGAATAGGGTTCCCCTTAATTTTCCAGTTAGGTGGAATCTGATAATTTACTGTCTCTTGATGTTGTAAAATTCCACGAAATACAACATCGCTTCGTCCTATATCGACTAGACTGACATCTGCAACGTCACGAGGAACGTCTATTGTCTTGGGAAGAGGTAATGACGTTGGAATGACCAATGCGGAGGCAAGCATTTGTTTGCGTGTTTCAGGTGTTAACAATGCTTGTACGGCGAAGCAAAGATCTTCTCCATTCCCAGCTGTAATAAGCATACGTCCGAAGGCTTCTTTATTCAAAAACACAGAGGCAAAAACATTCCCCTTTTCAAGTTTTTGGGTTGAACCGAATGTATTTAACAGCTCTTGTGTGAAACGGTCTTCATTTCCTAAATATAAAATGTGATGTTTCATTGCGATATCTCGAGTTACATCACTCATTGTTACTATTAAGGGGTAAAAATCCTTAAAAGGTACATTGTGAGTGAAACTTGAGATAAGGTCTACAGCTGCTTGAATTTCAAGACTTGATGGCGCATCTGGAAGAACAATAAGGGTATTGTCCATCTGATAGTTTTCTGGTTCAAAGAAAGGAGCCGGGAATTGATTAAGGGCTAATTCTACAGACGGTACATATTTAAGATGAACCAGGCTTTCTCTATGAATTCGCAACCAGTTTCCTGGGTTATTTACATTTGAGCATCTATCTTGATTAGAATGTAGCATAGCATCTATTGTAAGCGAATTGACTCCCTCTACCATGCTATCGGGATCGAGAGGAATTTTTGAGATCCCTTTCCATTGGTTAATATCTTTCATACGTAATGTTGTAGTTCTACGTCCGTTAAGTGTTACAGTAAGACTGGAAATATCTGTATCGAGTATTTCAGAGTGGCTTGTAATAAGCTCCAGATATGATCCTTCCAGAGCTTTCCAGTTTGCAGGGAGGTTGAAGTAAAGGGTTGTTCCGCTGAAGATTATGTGCATGGGAATGTCTTCTACTGCTAAAACAGTATTAAGACTCTCTCCAGGAGGAAGTAATATTCCAGTATGGTGCTGGAGTACGTGGTTAGTTACTATTGAATCTTTATCAACAGCTTCATCAGTTATTGAAACTGCTTTTTTTTCTGCTTCGGCTACCTCTACCTCTGCTATAGGTTGTTTGGGAGGCGTATAGTCTATTTTTCGAATATCTACAACAATGCGATCTGGATTCTTAAGGATATAGTGATTTACAGAAAGATTTCGCTCCAAAAGAAAAATCGTAGCTTTGGTTTCTCCAGCTGTTCCTTGAACAGAGAAGGAACGGGCCGGGGAGGGTAGCTGACCAGTGAAGGGGCGATAAAGTCCATCTGCTATTGTAAGAGTAATCTGATTAGCATTCTGTGTAAAAGAATACGAAGCTGGTCTGTTCATATCAATGACGAGGCGAATACCTCCTGTATGAATTCCCCAACGGACGTTTGTTATTTCTGCTTTCGCTTGTGGTGTTAAAACGAATAAAAATACCAATATGAAGCATATAAAAGTTGTTATTCGTTTCATGTTTATCCCGTCCTTTCAGTCTTGTGCCAGAAGGTTTCTTCTTTTTTAAATATTTTTATTAATGGGTGGAACAAGGCATTGAACATTACTAAAAGCCAAAGTTGCGTATAAGAAAAATACATTAAAAATCCTAAAAAGATGTTTTTGAGACGATCTTCTCCTGGTTCCGCCGTAAGTGTTATTGAAAGCTCTACAACAAATAGAAGAGTGGAAAGAGCCCATAGTGCATTGAATGGACCTTGTAGATTAATTCGGCTCAAACCAGAGATTCCCAAAATAAAGATGCATAAAGAAGCCGTGAGACTTGTTAAGAAAAGAAAGTAGATCATAAAGAGATAAAGCATATCGAAAAAAAGTTTCCATTGGCCTTCAAACAAAAGAGGAAAGAAGTATTTTTTCAGAACATAAATATTTCCTCGTGCCCATCGGGTTCTTTGTTTAAACCACACTCTCCACAACGATGGTTCTTCTTCCCATGTTATAGCGTAAGGAACCATTTTTATTGCTTTTTTACGAAGATAGATACGTATAGAAAGTTCCGTATCTTCAGTAAGAGCTCGTTCATCCCAGCCTCCAAGAGACTGTATAAGATCTTTCCATATTACAAAGTTTGTTCCTGGAATTGTAGCGAGTTTATATAATTTCCAACGTCCTGCTTGAGTTGTCCATTGAAAGAAAATGGTTTCAAGATTGATAAAGCGTGTTAATAAATTACGATCTTTATTCCGCGTACGAAATTTACCGATAACAGCACCGAGACGTGCTCTATCTTCTATGAGATTGCGCACAAGGTAGAGAAGAGCATTTTTCTCAGGAGTATTGTCAGCATCGTAAACGGCGATAACTTCTCCCTGTGCGACCTCTAATCCATAATTTAAAACGGCCGATTTCCCTTTTTTACCTCTGTCTTCAGGAACATCAACGACTTCCACATAAGGGCCAATGCTCCGCGCGGCTTTTCTGGCTACTTCGCCTGTTCTGTCTGTGGAGTTATCGTTTAGGCAAATAATTTCGAGCAAATGTTTAGGATACTCAAGTCGTCCTATAGCTATAAGTGTTTTTTCTATAACAAGTTCTTCATTATGTGCTGGAATAAGTATAGAGACATAAGGTAGGTTTTCTGCTTTTGTCGAATCGAAGTGCCATTTTTCTCGTTCTGCGCGCACCGAATATTTGTAGCCGCTAAATGACAGCACGGCATGGTAAAGAAGCATTGTCCATATAACGATAAGACTGAACAAAAAAACGCCGTCTATTAGTGTCATTTAAAAAGATCCTTTCTCCGCCGTCTGGTAAGGCGAACATACACAAAAAGTAAGATGAAAGCTGTTATCCCTCCTGCTATAAGAGGGAACCATGCCCAAAGCATTTTTCGTGCATCAGAAGGAGGAACAGGCCATAAATCTGGCACTTCTTTAGGCGTATATAACAGTTTGGCTCCCATGGTTCCTGTATCGACAAAACTGTATCCCATATTTCTAATAAAAGGTATGAGTTCCTTTAAATACTCATCGCCCGCTAAATAAGGATGATAAAAGAAGCAGATAAAGGGATCGCGCACGATAGATGTAATAATACGCACCTTTTCCTCAATAGTTTTCAATGAAAGAAGCTGGGTTCCTGAAGCTATATATCCAACTTGTTCTGGCAGAACGCTAAGCCCTGACACTGTTTTCCTTATAATATATGGAAAAGCTTGTGTTGTTTGATATGTTTTATTGTTAACCATAAGCTCTCCAGCAATAGTGTTAAAGTAATTTACTAACTCTTCTTGCAATGAAAGAGGAAAGTTATAGTGAGGTGCTTCGAAGTAATTTGGCTGTAACCCTGCCTGATGAAATATCCAAAGTCCGTATTGCATGCGTTCGTGAAAGTATTTTCTTTCATTGGGTATAGGACGATCTACAGATATATCCCAAAATTCTGAGCCTTCTCCAGATATCCACTTATATTGGTGTGATGTCCCATGCATAATTATCGTTCCGCCATGCTCAACAGCATACTTTAATGTTTCTAAAAACGGTTTATTATCAACAAGCCGTATTGCATATTTAGATTCTGGAGTTACAAAAACAGGATAAACCGCCATGGCAAAAGGAACAGAGTTTGATGTGAGGTAGTCTATAGTTTGTCGTAATTTTTTTAAGCTTTCTCCAGAATATGATGGATTTAAATCTTCAAGACGAACCATTGCCTTCTTCACGTGAGCATGAGGAATCCCCAAAACGTCATGTAAAAGATCAGCAAATATAAGATAGCTTATTCCGGACGTAGCTACGCCTTGAAAAATCCATGTATTCCCCTTACGTGCAACATAGGGTATAAGCTGCTCTCCGTCATCAAGCGTTGAAAGTACTTCCCATTCATTTCCCAATTGAAGAGGATACATGCGAAATAACGTCTCTCTGAAACGTATATCCTTATACGTTATATGTGTCGTTGTTATTGGAGTAGTACTCGTTCCAAGCCAACGATGTGTTCCAACATAACAGGTTGTTTTCTCTCTTGAGCGAAGAATATTTTGAATTTCGATTGATGGAGAATTTGAGTCTATGCTCGATACATAAAAGATGACATCAGGTTCGTGTAATGTTTTTGCTGCTGTTTTTTGTAACGTGTTCATTGTTATATTTACGTATTCAAAATGGCCTAATAAGTTGGCAACAAACATAGCACTATCTCTTTCAGGTTCGTCATAAAGAACAGTAACCTGATAAGGCGCCCCGTAAAGGGGGAAAGCAAAAAATAGAAAAATCACACATCCCATTAAAAGAAGCAATATATATTTTTTCATACTTTTATTAATTTCATTTTTTAATGATGACTATACTCGTACTCTTTACGTGCTAATGTCATTAAAGAGACATACTCTTGACTATCTGCCGGACAAACAGCACTTCCCGTTTGTGGTGTTAATCGAATACGCCTAAAGTCATTTTCTCCCAGTGCGATATCTACATATTGCAATTTTTGCCGAATACGTTCTGCGAAAATATCAGTTCCTTCCCTTTCTGTATTAGGCAGCAAAAATGCGAATTCTGCTTCATCTATTCGTGCAAGAAGATCTTCTGTCCTTTTACTAGACTTCAATATTTGAGCAACGTTACGTATAACGAGTCCTTTTGTTCTTTCTCCGTGTACATCTGTTAATTCTTTTAGAAAGGCAACTTTAACAAGCAGAATGGAGAAGTATCCCCCATATCTTTTTTGTCTGGCCAACTCTTCATTCATACGGAAGGCAAAACGTTTTGATGTTTCAAGACCAGTTTGTTCATCAATGACCACAAGAGAATCAATTTGTGTAGAGAGAATTGTCAGCCGTTCAGTTATATCTGAAATAATTTTCTCTAAGCCACCACCCACATATCCACCAAAGGGAACGATAAGAAGCCAAAAGAGACGAGAAGCATCAACAGGCATTTGATTCTGCCTCCATAAGGCAAAACCAACCTTAAAACTCCCATAAAGGAAGAGGATGACAAGAGAAAATATGAGCGAGGTGGTACTGCCACAGATCGATCCGATGAAAAGAGCAGTTGCTGCAAGAAGAGTCATAACATAATCTTCAAAGGGGATGGCATAGTTAATGAAAAACCACGTCATTACGACAGAAAAACCAATAAAGATCGCAAACGCAAAGAGCAGTAAACGCTTCTTGTATATCTGGGTTTGCCCTGTCAAGGGATATCCCCCCTTATATTTTTATAAAATATTCTTAACATATTATTAAAAGATTTTACATGGATATTTTTATTTTGTAAAGCAACTCCCTGGCAATGAGAGCAATAAGGTTATCAAAAGCCCAGACAGTTTGCGTTTTGTCTTCTTGTTCGTATCCTAAGAGACCTTTATATTTGCCTTCATTAATAATGAAATCGCTCAATTTAGAATATGCTTTTTCGGCAGCTTCATCAAAACCGCAGTCTTTTAAAAAAAGAGAGGCAAGGGCGTAAACAGTAATATTTTCATTGCCGCTTTTATCTGTAATTTTCCCAGTAGAGAGAAGTTCGATAGCGTATTTTCTCCCATATGATGTAGGAATTATTCCAATTGACGATAAGAAGTGTAGGTGAAGCATTGTATTTATGAGGTTTTCCTCATTATAAGTGAATTCTTTTTTTTCAAAGGAATATCCCCACGCATTTTTATCTTCAAGGAAAAGCCCTGTTATGACGAAACCAGATGTTTTGACAAGTATAGGAAGCCAATTTTCATCATCTTTTGCTAACATCTTCATAGCGCGCAAATCTGCGTATGAGAGAGTCAATTCATTTGTATTTTTAGTGATTGTAAGAGGTTTAAACCAGGATTGTTTCCATGAAGCTCCGTCGAGTAAGGTGTCATTTTCAGTGTTGTATATTCGTATTTTTTCGGCCAAAGTTATAAGAGGTTTTTTAAAGTTTTCTTTTGGCCATAGTTCATCTGCAAGAAGCAGGGCGTAACATGTTCGGAGGTCATCTATACTTGCGTTTGATGTCGCTTTTTTTCCTGTAGATGAGAGTTCCCACGCCAGAAGTCCACTGGGAGAAACGAAATATTTTTGCATAAGCGAAACTTGTGTTTTAAATCGTTTCAGGTCTCCACGCAGAGCAGCAAGTTCCATTTCAAGGGAATGAGTTTCTGAAAGAAAGGTTTTCTTATCGTTGCGCGTATAGAGAAGCCCATTAGGGGCGCGAAGAACACGTTCCAGGCCTATTTCAACAGCAGGCCCCCAGTCGGGTGATGGCAACACAATATTATTTGCATAGGCTGGATTACATAAAAACATAGAAAGGCATATACAATTCAAGATTAACATTTTAAGTCTTTTCATAGGGGTTCTCACCTTATAAAAAAGATTTAGAAATAGCCATTAATCATATCATAACTCAGGAGAAGAACTCCTGAGTTATGATATGTCTTTATATGTATTCTAAACTAATTTTCTGCGAATGCATCTGAAGGGGCAACTGGCAAATCAACAATACTTTCTCTGCCCTGTTGGATTTTTTGTGCTTCCTCTTTCATATATAAAGAAAGCTTATTTTTTACGTGGTCATCTTGACGGGCTAAAATGCGAATAGCCATGAGAGAAGCATTTTTAGCGCCATCTATTCCGGTCGCTGCTACAGGTACACCAGGAGGCATTTGGGCTATGGAAAGAAGGGCATCCAATCCGCCTAGGGTTCCAGCTGAGATAGGAACACCTATAACTGGCAGAAGCGTATGAGCAGCAAGTACTCCAGGGAGCGCTGCTGATAATCCAGCCATAGCAATAAGAACCTCAATGCCTCTTTTTTCTGCCAGAGATGCGTATTTTGCAGCATCTTCAGGCGTTCTGTGAGCAGAAGCGATGGTTACTTCAAAGGGAATTTCAAATTGTTTAAGGATGTCTGCCGCTTTATGGGCTGCAGGCAGATCCGATTTCGATCCTAACACAATTCCAACGCGGGGTGTTTGCGCATTCATGCTGATCACTCCTCGTCTGGCTTTAGCCGTTATATCGTTACGATAATGGGCTCCTTCGAAATGTATCTTGGCAACACTGTCATACGATCGTTTCAAAGCCTCATCTAAAGTATCACCAATACCTATTACATTCAGAACTCTTCCTCCAGCAGTAACTATTTCTCCTTTTTCGTTCAGAGCTGTTCCAGCATGGAAGACCATAACGTTATCTGTCTTGGCTACCTTATCCAGCCCCGTTATGGGTAGGCCTTTTGTGTATGGACCAGGATAGCCGCCTGAAGACATGACAACATCAACAGCCCACTTTGCAGAAACTATTTCAGGCAATGTATCAAGTTCTTCATTGCAAGAGGCATTTATAAGCTCTGCGAAATCTACGCTAAGAAGCGGTAAAATGACTTCCGCTTCAGGATCACCGAAACGAACGTTGTATTCTACAACCCGAGGAGATCCATTGTTATCTATCATAAGCCCAAAATAGAGAATACCGCAGAACGGAATTTTTTCAGATTGAAGCCCCTTAAAGGTAGGAAGAATGATCTTTTCTTCAATTTTCTGAAGCAATTCTTTCCCCACCCATGGTACAGGAGAATACGCACCCATTCCGCCAGTATTGGGACCTTCATCGTTATCAAAGACTCTTTTATGGTCCTGGCTGCAAGGCAGAATGCGGTAACTTTTCCCATCGCTGATACAAAGTACCGTTAATTCAAGGCCGGGCATAAAGTCTTCTACAACGATCTTTTCTCCTGATACTCCAAGTTCTTTTTTCACAAGGAGATTGGAGACTGTTGTCAAAGCATCCTCTTTTGTCTTTAAGACAAATGCGCCCTTACCTGCTGCCAGACCATCTGCTTTAACAACAAATGGGGCAGTGCGTTTATCCAGGGCTTTCTGGGCTTCTTCTACAGTAGTACAAACATCAAAAGGTGCTGTAGGAATAGCGTTGCGCAACATGAACTGTTTAGCAAAGATTTTGCTTCCTTCCAGTTGAGCACCTTTAGAACCGGGACCAAAGACGGTAAATCCATTTTCTCTTAAAACATCTGCGGCCCCATTGACCAACGGAACCTCGGGGCCAATGATGATCACATCAGGATGAAGTGAATTTGCTAAAGAGAGCAGGTCATTGTTATTTGACACGTCAACTTTATGCAAGGTGGCAAGATTTGACATCCCTGCATTTCCTGGAGCGACGTGTATCGTCTCTACATGTTGCGATTGTGATAGAGCCCACACAAGAGCATGTTCCCGGCCGCCACTTCCTATAACGAGAAAGTTCATAGAGCTCACTCCTTAATGACGGAATGTTCGCCAGTCACTGATAAACATACTTAAGCCTAATTCTTCGGTTCTCTTGAAAACTTCTTCGTCTCGTACTGAGCCACCTGGTTGAATAATAGCTACAATCCCAGCTTTAGCAGCTGCTTCTACGCCATCTGCGAAGGGGAAGAATGCGTCACTGGCCATAACTGCTCCCTGCGCTTTTTCTTGTGCCTGCTGTGTAGCAAAATCAACAGCGAAAACGCGGCTGCAGAAACCCATGCCAATGCCGACTGCTTCTTTATCTTTAACAATAGCAACCGAATTGCTCTTTGAAAGAGCTGCAACTTTCCATGCCAGAAGCATGTCATTCCACAGATCATCACGACGTTTTCCAATCCATGTGCCTTTATCAGGATTTGGAAGGGGAGGTAACATGTCTTCCTGCATGAGGAAGCCGCTCCACGTACTTGTGATTTGCCATGGAAGGACTCTGCCGCCCTGCCACTTTAAAATACGTAAAGAAGGTTTTTTCTCTTTGAAATAGTTAAGAGTATCTTCGTCAATATCAGGAGTGAGGATTACCTCTGTGAAGTGTTCAGAAATAACAAGGGCCGTTTCCATATCAAGAGGACGGGAAAGGCCGACAACTCCTCCAAAGGCAGAGAGAGAGTCGCATCTGAAGGCTTTTTCATAAGCTTCCTTTATTGTAGCTCCATATGCCATTCCGCATGGAGTTGTGTGTTTTATAACAAGAGCTCCAGGCGCATCCTGTAAAAGGGAAGCACCTCTCATGGCGCAATCCAAGTCAAGTATATTATTGTAGGAAAGAGGTTTACCAGAAAGTTGCTCCCAAGGCAATTCTTTCAGTGCGGGTGTATATAACGCAGCTTTCTGATGAGGATTTTCTCCGTAACGAAGCTCCTGCTTTTTCTTCAAGGAGAAGTTGAGTTCCTCATGTAATTCTTTTTCTACGCCAATTTCTGCAGAGAGACCTTCTGTGATTGTTCCATCATAGGTGGCAGTATGGGCAAATGCCTTAAGAGCCAGTTTTTGGCGTGTTGCTGTGCGTACGCAACCTTCCGCATCAAGTTCATCAAGCACCGCTTTATAGTCTGACGGATCAGTAAGAATAATAACGTGAGGATAATTCTTTGCGCTGGCACGAATGAGTGTAACGCCACCAATGTCTATATTCTCAAGAAGCTCATCAATGGTTGCTCCCTTTTTTGCAACTTCTTCGAATGGATAGAGGTTACAAACCACCATATCGATAAGAGGAATTTTAAAGTTCTCAACATCCTTTAAGTCGCTTTCTAAATGGCGACGTGCGAGAATTCCTCCAGAGATAAGGGGATGGAGTGTCTTTACTCGTCCACCTAAAATATGGGGAAAACCTGTAAGATCTGAAACTTCAATAACCTCAAGTCCAGCTTCACGAAGTTTTTTAGCGGTTCCAGAACTTGAAACAATTTCCCAACCTCTTTCTACGAGGCTTTTAGCAAATTCTTCAATGCCCTCTTTGTCAAAAACAGAGATAAGGGCTCTTTTAGTTGCAGCCATCGATAGATCTCCTTTCACAAAAAGAATATGAACCTTCAAAAAGTTTTTTCAGAGTTTTCCAATATAATAAATGCTCTGTCTCATGTATTTTCACGGTGAGACTTTCAAGAGTATCTTGATTTTCAATGGGTACTGCCTTTTGAGCCAGAATAATTCCAGAGTCAACACCATGGTCGACTAAATGGATTGTAACACCTGTGATTTTTACCCCATAATCCCAAGCATCTTTTATCCCATTTGTTCCCGGGAAAGAAGGCAGCAAAGCCGGATGTATATTAACAATTTTATTTTCCCAACGACGCACAAATTTTGACGAGAGAATTTTCATGAAACCAGCAAGAACGATCCATTCAATATGTTCGGAAATGCAAAGTTCGTGCAAAAATTCTTCCGCATCTTCTCTTGATTGCGCTTTGTAAGGAAGAACAACTGTTTTTACGCCTATGCTCTCTGCATAGTGAAGTCCTCCGGCATTCGGATTATCACTTGCAACAAAAGCAACATCACATGGGAGGTCGCCTTTGTTAATCTTGTTGAGTATTGTTGCCATATTCGTGCCAGTTCCAGAAATGAGGATGGCTACACGAGTCATGACCGACAAACCTCACCGAATAGTACGGGATGTTCTCCTTCCTCAGTCAATATCTTCATAAAGTCATCAGCTTCTGAGGCAGGAAGAATAAATGTATATCCAATTCCAAGGTTAAATACGTGACGCATTTCTTTTTCTTCAACACCTGCATTGGCTATAACCTCAAAAATAGCAGGACGTTTCCACGATGAAAAGTCGACGTGTAACGTTAAACCTGAGGGAAGAACTCTCTGTATGTTTTCCTCAAGTCCGCCTCCCGTTATATGGGCCATACCATGAATTGGTGCCTTTTTAACGGTTTTCATAACAATTTTAGGGTAGAGGCGAGTAGGGCGAAGAAGAGCTTTCGAAAGAGGCTCTCCAAGCTCTGGAAGCGTAACGTCTATCGATAGGGCATTTTCGCCTTCTAAAAGGACTTTTCTTACAAGAGTATAACCATTGCTGTGAACGCCGGAACTCGGAAGGCCGACAAGCACGTCTCCTTCTTCTACATTGTGCCCATCTATTACATCTTTAGGGGAAACCATTCCGACGGCAAAACCTGCGAGGTCTATGCCTGTTTCGGGATATACGTCGGGCATTTCTGCCGTTTCTCCTCCAAGTAGGGCACATGTACTTTCCTCGCAAGCTTCGGCAACGCTTTTGACAATAGGTTCAAGAACGGTCTCATTGAGACGACCGCACGCAATATAATCAAGAAAGAAGAGAGGCTGGGCTCCGCATGTAATGAGGTCGTTAACGTTCATGGCAACGAGGTCTTGACCAAGTCCGCTGTAATCAGATGCAAGTTTGGCAACCTCAAGTTTTGTTCCCACTCCGTCGCAACATCCAGCAAGGAGAATGTCATCATTTATCTTGTAGAGGCCGCTGAAACCGCCGATTCCACCCACTACGTTCGGATTTTTAGGCAGAGATGACATAATACGGCCAATGGTTTTAACCCATTTGTTGCCACCGTCAATATCAACTCCGGCTTCCTTATAACTCAAGCTCATCCTGTGTGTCTCCTTCCATATATTCTCCTGTAAAACAGGCAGTACATAATTCATTTCGGGGCAATCCTATCGCATTGATAAGATCTTCTTGGGTAATATATTCGAGAGAATCGGCCCCAATAATTTTACGAAGTTCCTCTATTTCCATTCGAGCTGCTGCCAGCTCCACCCTGCTGGGCGTATCTATGCCGTAATAACAGGGGAAACATACAGGTGGAGAAGAGATACGTACGTGAACTTCATCTGCTCCTCCGTCACGAATCATGGCGATAATTCGTTGACTTGTTGTCCCTCTAACGATGGAATCGTCGATGACAACCAATTTACGGTTTTTAATAAGATTGCAGATTGGGTTTAATTTTATACGTACGCCAAGTTCTCTTACCCGTTGTGTCGGATCAATGAAAGTACGTCCAACGTAGCGGTTACGAACAATAGCTTTTTCATAAGGAATAGTACTACCTTCAGCGAATCCCATAGAAGCAATAGTTCCGCTGTCTGGCATTCCTGTAACCATATCAGCGCTCGGACAAGGAGCTCTTTTTGCTAAGCAATGCCCCAACGCTTTACGGACGGCGTAAACAGAACGACCTGCAATAATACTGTCAGGACGAGCAAAATAGACGTACTCGAAAGAACACTGGTAATGTCGTTTTGTCTGTACAGGAATTTTAATGCTATGGATTCCTTCTTTATCTATGACAACAACTTCACCAGGAGAAACCTCCCGAACTAATTGAGCCCCAACAAGATCTAACGCACAAGTTTCAGAAGAGACATAAATAATATTGTCACGCTGACCTATTGAAAGGGGACGGAATCCCCAGGGATCTCTTGCAGCTACAAGTTTTCCCTCTAAGATCATTGCCAGAGAGTACGCCCCTCTAAGTCGTCGTAACGAATCGACAAAGGCGTCAATAGTTGGTTTATGGGGCTGATGAGCCATTAGGTGCAGAAGCACCTCTGTATCTGTGAGAGACTGAAAGATAGAGCCCCTATTCTCTAAATATTGTTTTAACGCTTCAGCATTCGTTATGTTTCCATTATGAGAAACAGCTACAGAACCTTTTGAGTTACTAGCGGTTAAAGGTTGTATATTTCGAGGATCGGAACCACCGGCAGTGGAGTAGCGAACATGACCAATTGCACATCGAGTGTCTATCTTTGCAAGTTCACTCTGGTCAAGGGCTAAATGGACAAGCCCGCTTCCCTTTTGTGTTCGTACTGCATTGTTTTCGTCTACCCAGGCCACTCCTGCAGATTCTTGCCCTCTATGCTGAAGAGCATAGAGGCCTAAATAGACATCTTCGAGAACGGGGCCTCCGTTTTTAGTGTAAGCGCCGAAGATTCCGCACATTTAACGACCCTCCCATTTTTCTGTAAGAACGGGAACGGGAAGATCAAAAATATTTTCAAGTGTAAGGTAGTTTCCACCAATCCTTCCCAGCTCAACAAAGGGGAAACCATTCCATATAAGACGGAACTGAACAACTTTGTTTGAAGGAACGGCATAAATAGCCCGAGGAGTTCCTTCTCCAAATAAAAATACATCGAGACGGGTGGGGAAAGACATCTTCATGGCGGCACCGATTCCTGTCATGATTGCTTCTTTTGCCAATGCTACGGCAAGGCCTCCACCAGCTAAAGGACGACCGCTATGAGCTAATTCCTCATGGGCTACCTTAAGAGCTCTATCACGAAAATCTTTTTCTGTTTCTGGAGTAAAGGGCAATGGACGTCCCTGATTTTTTCCAGTGGTGCGCAGAAGATATTGGCTTCCATTCAACGGCGCATTCATAGCACCGACAAGGAAAAGATGATCGCCTTCCTGCCAAGCGCCACTTCGGAGGTAATGTTCTGGAGTATCTATAACCCCTACAGTCCCTACAACAGGTGTGGGGAGAATTCGCTGAGTGGAACTTTCATTATAGAGGCTTACATTTCCTGAAACGACAGGACATTCAAGCTCTTTGCAGCAGTCAGACATTCCGTGAACAACTTCTTCCAGTTCCCAATATTGTTCGGGATTTTCTGGAGAGGGGAAATTCAAGCAGTCAGTCAAACCGAGAGGGGTAGCTCCTGCTACGGCGAGGGCTCTGATTGATCTCGCCACTGTCTCAGCTCCGCCACGATATGGATCAAGATAGCATTTCCAAGGATCCGACTCCATAGCCATGGCAACAAGGCGCTTAGAATCTTTTATTCTAATAACGCTGACAGGAGCGCCAGGGCCCTGAACCGTATTAACCTGCACCATCTGGTCGTATTGTTCGTAAACCCATTTTTTGTCAGAAAGAGATGGAGATGTTACGAGATTCAGAACTGTTTCATTGAAATCTTCTGGTAATGGCAGGGTCTCAATTTCAAAATCCCATCGTTTTTCAAGGTCTTCCGGACGTTTTGAAGGCCAGTGAATGCCGGGACACTTATCGCCAATCAATGAAGCAGGCATTTGAGCAACTATTTCTGAATCCCATAAAATAGTATATTGATCACCTGGAACAGTTTCTCCTATATCAGTACAATCGAGTCCCCATTTTTTGGCGATTACTGCGACTTCGTCAAAATCATCAGGCTCGATAATGAGCAACATTCGTTCTTGTGACTCGGAAAGTGCTATTTCCCATGGAGTCATTCCTTCTTCACGAAGGGGAACTTTATCGAAGTGAAGAATCATGCCGACACCGCTTTTTGCGGCGATTTCACTGGATGATGATGTAATTCCTGCCGCACCCATATCCTGCATACTGACGATTAGATTTTTATCTCTTAGCTCAAGACAAGCTTCAATAAGTAATTTTTCTGCGAAAGGGTCTCCAATCTGTATAGATGGGCGACTTGACTTCGTATCATCAGAAAGCTCTGCAGAAGCAAAAGCTGCTCCGGCTATGCCGTCGCGTCCTGTTTTTGAGCCAAGAATGAGTACGCGGAGGCCAGGCTTTGCTGTCTGTGAACTAACGAGCTGATCAAGTCGAACCAGACCGAGATTAAAAGCGTTAACAAGAGGGTTGTCAGTATAACATGTATCATATGCTGTCTTCCCGCCTACTGTAGGAACGCCGACTGCGTTTCCATAGCCGCCTATTCCGGCTACGATTCCCTCAGAAAGGTTTTGAGTCCTCTTGTTTTCAGGATCTCCAAAGAAGAGTCCGTCCATGGAAGCTGCCGGTCTTGCACCCAATGCGAGAATATCGCGGATAATTCCGCCAACACCGGTAGCGGCTCCCTGGTAAGGGGCAACAGCTGATGGATGGTTATGACTTTCTGCTTTAAAAGCAGCTCCCCATCCGTCACCTACATCAACTACGCCTGCATTTTCCCCAGGCCCTAACACTACTTTTTCTCCTTTAGTAGGGAAATTGCGCAAAAGGTGTTTCGTCGATTTATAACTGCAATGTTCTGACCACATAACCCCCATGATTCTGAGTTCATTTTCGTTGGGTTCGCGGCCAAGAACACGTTTCATTTCTTCATATTCGTCTTCACGTAATCCAGCCAGTCGATAATCCATATCAGACACCTGCCTTATTTATCCATGCATTGATTGATTGCCACATGAGTGCTCCATCCTCGCCGCCAAGAAGTTTTTCGCTCGCTCTTTCAGGGTGTGGCATAAGTCCGAGGATATTTCCTTTTTTATTTATAATTCCTGCAATATTGTTCAGAGCTCCATTAGGTGTGTGCTCTTCTGAAACTTCCCCGTTGACCGAAGCGTAACGAAATACAACTTGATTATTTCTTTCCAATTCGTTGAGTTCATTTTCGGGAAGATAGAAAAGGCCTTCATGGTGAGCTATGGGAAATTGAACGATCTGACCTTTCGTATAATTGAGAGTAAAGGGTAAATCGTTGCGTTCTACCCGTAAATAGCATGGCTTACAAATGAAGCGAAGAGTTTTGTTGGGGAGCAATGCACCTGGTAAGAGGCCAGTTTCTGTAAGAATTTGGAAACCATTACATATTCCTAAAACAAGGCCTCCCTCTTCAGCATATTTGTGTACGGCGTCCATGATTGGAGAAAGGGAAGCTATAGCGCCAGTACGAAGATAATCACCGTAAGAGAATCCTCCAGGTAAAACGACAAGATCAGTGCCAGAAGGCAGCTCTTTCTCTCCGTGCCACAAGGTTTCTACTGTGGCTCCCACAACATGTCTGAGGGCATATACGACATCCTGGTCGCAGTTGCTTCCAGGAAAGACAATAACTTGTGCTTTCACGGCCCTAAGCCTCCACTGCGATGATGGAAAAGTCTTCTATAAGTGAATTGACAAGAAGATCATCGCACATGTTCTCTACTTGCTTTCGGGCGTCTTCTGCAGTGTCGCTATTGATAGAGAGTTGAATATATCTACCTACACGAACGCTTTTTAAAGCTGTATAGCCTAAAGATGTAAGAGAGCTGGCTACCGCCTTGCCCTGGGTATCGAGTACGCCTTCTTTGGGATAAATGAGAAGTTTTACAAGAAATGACATTTATTTGCCCTCCTTTTCTGATACGCGACGCCAGATTTCTCTGTATGCGCCAAGAACATCTCCGAGATCTTTGCGGAATCTATCTTTATCAAGCTTTTGCATAGTTGTCTTATCCCAGAACCGGCATGTATCAGGGGACATCTCATCAGCAAGAATAATTTGCCCCTCTGTATCAACACCAAATTCCAATTTGAAATCGACGAGGATAATATTTAAAGAGTCAAAATATGCGCTCATTAGTTTGTTTACTTTTAAACTTGTTTCTTTCATAAAAACAATCTGTTCTCTTGTAGCCCATCCGAAGAGTTCTGCGTGATCTTCAAGAATAAGTGGGTCTCCCAGTTCATCGTTCTTATAATAAAACTCTACAAGAGGATGCGGAAGGTGGATGTTTTCTTCAACGCCGAGGCGTTTGCATAAAGTTCCAGTCGTTATATTTCGAACGACAACTTCTACGGGAAGGATGCTAACTTTTTTGACGATCTGATGTGTATCGTCAACTTTTTCAACAAAATGATTAGGAATCCCGTTATTTTTCATGTAGGTGAAAAGAGATGAGCTAATAGCGTTATTGAGTGAACCTTTACCTTCGATAGAATCTTTTTTTTGAGCATTAAATGCTGTAAGGTCATTTTTGTATTCCACAAGAATGAGATTTGGATCATTGGTACTGTACATTTTTTTGGCCTTGCCTTCGTACAAGAGCTCTCTTTTTTCCATAAGAGGCACCTCCAGAAAGGTTATGTTGCTTACATTATCATTCCTTCTCTTGTAAATGTCAATGATAATAGGGTCGTTTTGAACACAATAAATAAAAAGTTTTTCCCTTACATTATGGATTATTGCTCTTTATAAAGGGAATATGTTTGAAGCTTCTTTTCAGGTATAATTTCTCAGTACGATATAGGTGATGTGATATACTTCTGTCCCTTGGACAGAGAAGAAAGTAAGCCTTCGAAAAAGAAGAAGCGGAGGGAATAGTTTAAATATGGATCTTTCAAGAATTCGCAATTTTTGTATTATTGCTCATATCGATCATGGGAAATCAACGCTGGCTGATCGTCTTATTGAATCTACGGGTACTGTAGAAATAAGAAAGATGAAGGCACAGCTTCTTGATTCTCTTGATTTAGAACGAGAACGAGGAATTACCATTAAGCTTGTTCCGGTACGAATGCAATACAAAAGTAAGGATGGCAACAATTATATTTTAAATCTCATTGATACTCCAGGACACGTGGACTTTACTTACGAAGTGTCTCGATCTATAGCATCATGTGAAGGAGCGTTACTTGTTGTTGATGCTTCTCAGGGCGTTGAGGCACAAACAGTTGCAAATGCCTACATGGCTGTTGATCATGGACTCGAGATTATTCCTGTCGTTAATAAGATTGATCTTCCATCGGCTCATCCTGAAGCGGTGCAAAAAGAGATAGAGGAGATTGTTGGAATCGATGCTACTGATGCGATTCTGGCAAGTGCTAAAGAAGGTACGGGAATTGAAGAAATTCTTGAAAGAATAATAGAGCAGGTGCCACCTCCTGAAGGCGATCCCAATGCATCATTGCAGGCTCTTATTTTTGATTCTGTCTACAATAATTATCGAGGTGTCATTTGCTACGTTCGAGTTGTCAATGGCACAATCAAGGCGGGACAGACTGTTCGTTTTATGGTAACGGGCTCTTCCTATCAAATAGAAGAAGTAGGAGTTTTTAGACCATTATTCGAACCTGTAGAGAGTCTTTCGGCTGGAGAAGTGGGATATGTCATCGCAAATATAAAGACAGTTGCAGAAGCCCATGTGGGAGATACTATTACTGATGATGAAAGACCTGCTGCTAAGGCTTTGGCCGGGTATAAAAAAGTAAAACCAGTTGTGTTCTGCGGTTTTTATCCAATAGAAAGAGACGATTATCCTCAACTTCGCGATGCTCTTGAAAAATTAACATTGAACGATTCATCCATAACTTTCGAACCAGAGTCGTCTGAAGCCCTCGGATTCGGTTTCAGGTGTGGTTTCTTGGGGCTTTTACATATGGATGTGGCTAAAGAACGATTACGTCGTGAATTTGGAGTTGAGCTTGTCGCTACGGCGCCTAACGTAATATATGAAGTAACGACAAAAGGGAAGACTGTTATAGAAGCTCATCGGCCTTCTGACTTCCCTGATATTTCTGATATAGAAGAAGTCAGAGAACCTATTATTCGCTTGACAATGTTCCTTCCATCTGAATTTGTAGGTAAGGTTATGCAGCTTTGTCAGGATAAGCGCGGGACATTTGTGTCGATGGATTATCTTTCCCCCGAACGTGTTCGACTTGTATATGATTTGCCTCTGGCAGAATTCATTCTTGATTTCCACGATAAACTGAAATCTCAAACGCGAGGTTTTGCTTCTCTTGATTATGAATATCGTGAATTAAAAGCAGCGGATCTTGTGCGAGTGGATGTTCTTATTAGTGGTGAGGCTGCTGATGCTTTTTCCTTTATTTGTCATAAAGATGCGGCTTTCCATAGAGGACAAGCTGTTGTAAGAAAGTTGAAGGAGCTTATCCCGAGACAGCTTTTCGAAGTTCCCATACAGGCTTCAGTGGGCCGACGTATTATTGTACGGCAGAATGTAAAAGCTCTTCGTAAAGATGTTTTGGCAAAATGTTATGGTGGAGATATTTCTCGAAAGAGAAAGTTGCTAGAGAAACAGAAGGAAGGCAAAAAGAGAATGAAGCAGTTGGGAAAAGTTTCAATTCCACAAGAAGCCTTCCTCGCATTTCTTAAAGTTGACGAGGATGATGAACAATAGAACCATTATTTATCTATCTTCATGTTCCTTTTTGTTTTCAAAAATGCCCCTATTGTGCTTTTTATAGTATGCGAGGCACAAAAAATGACATTGATGCCTACCTAACAGCTTTGGAAAAAGAATTATTATGGTGGAAAGTGTATCTGGGCGACAAACCCAGGGCACTTTCCATATATATAGGTGGAGGAACTCCTACTTGCCTTTCTGTTGAGCAATGGCAGAGGCTTATTGATCTTTTACAGAGATATGTTAGAGTCAATAACGATGTAGAAATTTCTGTGGAAGCTAATCCTGATTCCCTCACAGAGGAACATATGAAACTTTGGAAGGGATGGGGTGTCAAAAGGGTCAGTTTAGGCGTTCAAAGTCTATGTGATGAAGAGCTTTTGTGGTTGAAGCGAACTCATACAGCTAAAAGAGCTTTGTGGGCTATTGATCGACTTTTACATTTCGGATTCCACGTAAGTGGAGACCTTATGTTTGGTCTTGCAGGCCAGTCTTTAAGAAAGTGGCATACCTCTCTTTCCAACCTGGTTCATTCCGGAGTAACACATATCTCCATATATCAACTTTCAATAGAAGAAGGATCTGTTTGGGGGAAAAATCCTCCATCTGGAGTGCAGAATGGATATGTTCACTATAGATGGGCCCAATGGTATTTGGAAAAAAGTGGATTTTCCCAGTATGAAATAGCAAGCTTCTCTCGACCGGGATATGAATGTCGACATAATCAGGCATATTGGTTTGAGAAAAACGTGTTGCCTCTCGGCCCTTCTGCGTGGGGATATATAGATGGTACCCGCTTTTGGAATGTCAAAACCCTAGCAGAATACCTAAAAAGGGCCTCTATGAATATTTCTCCCGTAGAGGGCAAAGAACGCTTGGCTCTCGAAAAAAGCGGAAGAGAATCAGCTGTTCTCGCATTGCGAACTTCACGAGGAATACATATTCCTTCTTTTAAAGAACGTTACGGAGAAGATCTTATTAACTCTATTCTTTTTGAATTCGAAAATGTTCCGGAAGATTGTTTGTGTTGGAAGGGAGATTTTTTGAGCCTTTCTCGAAAAGGTATGCGTGTGGCCAATTCCATATGGTCACTTATTATCTAATAAAGAAAGGAAGAGGATATTGTATTGGTTATTGAAAATTACCGACGTTGACGAAGATCTTTTTCAACATCTCTTGTTTTTGATCCCCAAATTTTACGCAGAAAAAAGCAGACCACCTTTTGGATACGAGTTGAAGGTGAAAGAAGATTTTATGAGATTTATAGACCACATGGCAGATGTTTCAAGTGCCGTATCCTATTGTCTGAAACATATGGTGAGAGTTTATGCTGCTGATAATAAAGATGAGTTGATGGTTCTTTTAGTGGGCTCAGATGCAGAAAATATTGGGGCTTGGATTGAAAAAGATGAGCTTATGCAGAATGCTTCTGTAACAATAGGGGGTTTTTCCACTGTTCCTGAGGCTGATTGGACAATAATGGGCATTGCCTTCCCCGGATGGCTGGTTGTTTTTGATGATACAGCGGAAGTTGCCTGTAGGGATGATACAGATAAGGATTTTGACATTGTATATATTCCTCAGATAGAGAAATTTGAAGAACTCTTTGAGGATATGACTCCTGATAAAAATGCGGAAGAGGCTGCGTCTATCCTATTGGATATGACGTTTCACTCTCTCCCGCTACGTTTGTAATTTGTAAACGAAATAAAGTTACATTGAAATAACTTTTGAGGCTTTTAATAGGGTGTCGGTGATTTCAAACATATTTGAAATTGTTCCGACACCAATTTTTTCTGTAATTCCGAAATGATTAGAGCATGTTCCGCATACGAGAATTGTTGTTCCTTTTGACGCTATATCCTGAAGGTGTTCGCATGTTGGGGTTCCTTTAAGAGCCAGTTTTACGCCTTCGTTCATAAGCGCTATATATGCCGGAGGAACATCAAGCTGGGCCAACGTTCCTAAAAAGCCTTTAATTAAAACTTCCCCTAGCTCTTTGTCATCTCCACCCATTACATTATGTGAAATAAAAATGGCATTTTTTTCTTCGGGGCAGGGTTTTGCCTGAGCTGATGCAGCTTTTTCCTGAGAATCTTGGGAAAGGTTGCCTGTTAGCTGTGCTTCTACTATAAGATCGCCGTTATCATCACGAAGTGATACTGAAAATCCCTGTTTTGATAGAAAACGTTGTACGTTAGACGCAGCTACAGGGTTATCAAGAAAGACTGTAACATCTTTTGCTCCGTTATCAACAGCTTTTTTTGTCATCATAACAGGTTGGGGGCATGCTTTGCCACGGGCATCAATTTTTGTTGTCATTGTTTGTTTCCTCCTTTATAGCGTGTACAATGGTTTTAACATCAAAGATATGATACTCTAACTTTAGGAATAACAGTTATGAATGTATCTCATTCTCTTGATTTTTTCCAGTTATTTCTAAGAACATAGAATAAACTTCAAGTTATCAGGAAGGTAGGGAATAGTGGTGGAATCTGATAAAAACAAAATATTAAAAAATCTACCCGCCATGGATGTTTTGCTTAATCAAAAATGGGTTTCCCCCTATGAAAAAGAGCTCGGAAGAGACATGATCAAGAAGGTTTTTACCTCTTTGTTGGCGGAGACGAGAAAGGCAGTTCTTCAGAACGAACATGTAGAGACATCTATTGAGGGTCTGAACCAGAAAGCCCTTTCAATCTTTAAAAGACGAGTTGCTCATAGCTTGCAGTCTGTAGTTAATGCAACAGGAGTGACTGTTCACACGAATCTTGGACGTTCTTGTCTTCCTTCGGAAGCGGTGGAAGCCGTATGTAATGTGGCAGCGCACTATAATACTCTCGAATTTAACCTGGAGGAAGGAAAAAGAGGGCAACGAAATTCTCATGTGGAGTGGCTTCTTTGTGAAGTGACAGGTGCGGAAGCCGCCATTGTTGTTAATAATAATGCTGGAGCGGTTCTACTCTGTCTTGCCGCTTTGGCCCGTGATAAAGAAGTTATCGTTTCCCGTGGAGAGCTTGTGGAGATTGGTGGTTCCTTTAGAATTCCTGATATTATGACTTTTTCGGGTGCGCGGCTGGTGGAGGTTGGAGCTACGAACAGAACTCATCTCAAAGACTTTGTTCAAGCTTTTTCAGAAGAAACGGCTATGGTGTTAAAAGTACATCCATCCAATTTTAAAATAGAGGGATTTAGTTCTACTGTTCCCCGAGAGGATTTAAGCCGTTTGGCAAAGGATAAAAACGTTATCTTCATGGAAGATTTGGGAAGTGGAGTGCTTATTGATCTCTCTCCGTGGGGACTTTATGGTGAGCCCACAGTTAGGGATTGTATTGCGTCAGGCGTTGATATCGTTACTTTCTCGGGAGATAAAATGCTGGGAGGCCCTCAGATTGGAGCAGTGGTTGGGAAAAAAGAGCTGATAGATAAATTAAGAACGTATCCTCTTCTGCGAGCAATGCGCGTTGATAAGATGACTTTGGCAGCTTTTGAATCTGTTCTGAGAATGTATTTGCAGGGAAGGTGGCAAGAAATACCCACTCTTAATATGCTGACTGCTTCTTTGAAAGACCTAAAGAAAAAGGCACAACGACTTCGTCGGAAAATAAAAAGGGCTTTTCCTGATCTTGATGTTTCGGTTGTTGAGGTCAATGATGCTGTAGGCGGAGGAGCCTTCCCCGTAACGGAGTTAAAAGGGTACGGTGTAGCTCTTAGAAACACGAACAGGGGAAGCGCTGGAACCCTCCAAGCCCTTCTCAGAGAGGCACCAGAGCCAATAGTTGCAGGTGCAGGTGAAGATACCCTTCTTTTCCATGTTCGAACGCTTTTAGATGGAGATATGGAGCGAATACTCAGCGGACTAGCATGGATGTTGGAGGTGAAAGAGTAGTGAATGAACAGGAAATATCCCTTGTTTTGGGTACGGCTGGTCATATTGACCATGGCAAAACAACACTTGTTCGAGCTCTGACAGGTCTTGATTGCGATAGACTCAACGAAGAGAAAAAACGTGGAATAACCATAGAATTAGGGTTTGCTCCTTTAAAGTTGTCTGATGGTCGGATTGTCAGTATTGTGGACGTTCCGGGGCATGAGAAGTTTATTCGACAAATGGTTGCAGGAGCTTCAGGCGTAGATGCAGTAATGTTGGTTGTTGCAGCTGATGAAGGCGTTATGCCTCAGACTCGAGAACATCTAGCTATCCTCAACCTTCTGGGTGTGAAAGATGGGCTGATTGTCATTACAAAGTCAGATATGGTTGATGATGAACTTTTGGAACTTGCAGTAGCTGATGTAGCTGACTTTGTTCAGGGGACCTTTTTGGAAGGGAAGGCAATTATACCGGTCTCTTCTGTAACGAATAAAAACATACCTCTTCTTATGGAAGAATTAGCGAAGTTGGTTGATAGAGTTAATCCTCGAACTCGTAGCGGTCCCTTTTTTATGCCAATAGACAGAGCTTTTCCTATTTCTGGTTTTGGAACGGTAGTGACTGGTACTGCCTATAGGGGGCAGGTGTCACCAGGAATGGATCTTTCTATTTTGCCCGCCGATCAGGAAGTTCGCGTTCGGAGTGTACAGGTGCATAGTCATGGTGTTGAGGTGGCCTGGGCCGGTCAACGTGTTGCTATGAGTCTTTCTGGCGTATCCTTAGACGATCTGACGCGAGGAGACGTCGTGTGTGCTAAGGATATTTACAAAAAGACAAAATGCTGTGACGTAGAGTTGAGGCTTCTTCAATCTTCTCCCGAGCCCCTGAAACACTGGCAACGAGTTCGACTTCACATTGGAACAGCAGATGTTATTGCTCGAGTTTCCCTGTTTGATAAGACTACTCTTTTACCAGGGGAATCGACAGTTGCGCAACTTGTACTGGAAGAGGATATTGTTGCTTCTATTGATCAGCGTTTTGTGATTCGGTTTTACAGTCCCCTTGTTACAATTGGAGGGGGAAGAATATTGTTTGCCTATGGAAGAAAACCGAAGGGGAAAGGTGCAAAAAACAGTTACAAGCATCGTCTTGAAAGTTTGATGAGCGCCAATGATTTACAAGAGAGAATCAATATCCTTGTTAAATCTCATGGCTCCATTTCACGTGGAGACATAATATTCGACCTGCAGGAGTTGCCAGAAGATATTATAGTAATGGCCCAAAAATTGGAAGAAGAAGGGGAAATGGTGATACTCTCAGCTTCGACTGATTATTATATGTCCCCAGAAACTTTTAAAGAATATCACGATGCAGTAGAACAATTTTTGACCAACTTCCACAGCGAACGCCCCCATCAGGCGGGGTGTATTATAGATGATATCTTAACAGGTCCTTTAAAGCTGCTTGAGAGAAAACTTGCACGAACATTGCTTGATACGATAAGTCAAAGAAATCTTATTGTCATTGACGGTAATTTTGTACGGTTATCAGATTTTACTCCACAGGATGATACTCTTTTCTTTAAACGTCTTGAGGAATTCCACGCATATTGCGAAGAACTTGGATTTCAACTTCCGCTTATCGAAGAAGTGCAACAAAAGATGGCTATGAGTGAAAAAGATTTTTCGCTCTTCTTAAAAGATCTTCGTGAACGTGGAGAATCCTTTATTGTTGGCAGCAAGTATATTTTGTCAAAAAAAGTTGAGGAAAGACTTCTCTTTATCTTGAAAGATATTAAAGACAACATAACAATTGCTACTGTTCGCGATGTTACTGGAAGTAGTAGAAAATTTGTTTTGCCCCTTCTTGAGTATATGGATGCCAGGGGATATACCCGAAGGGTCGGGGAGAAAAGAGTTTTACTCTTACACAAATTGGAAGCAAAAAGTTAAAAATAAGGTAACAATTTCGCGAGGTTTTAGCCACATTGTTTGTGTTTTATGTATTTTTGTGTTATAATTCATAAAACTTAACAGTAGGAGTGACCCTTTATGGCTGGAAACCTTGCTTCGATTCGTGAGCAAGTGGCATTGTACAAGGGATTGCGCGTGAAATACCGGACATCAAAAGGACGCCGAAAAATTGAAGAAAAACAGGGTGTCGTACTAGAAACATATCCGAACCTCTTTACGCTTTATGTTGAATCTCAAGATAGTAAAGTATCGTTCAGTTATGTGGAACTTCTTACAAAAGAAGTTGAATTGGAGCCGATGTCTGGAGACAATACATAATAAGCCTTGTATGTAACCTTAAGCCCCTGGCGCTGTAATGCGCCGGGGTATTTTTTTTGTCTAGGGAGGAGCATTGATGCGATATTCTGTCTCTTCTGATGGAAAAATAAATTTGACTTTGCGTCTAACCCGAAAATTAGAGAACGGATATCATTCCTTGGTTTCTCTTTTTGGGCGGTTACCGGCAATCGAGACATTGACAATTTCCACTAGTAAAGAAGATAATGTCAGGGAATTAGAGCTACGAAGCAATATGAAGATCAATGGAGAAAATTCTGTAGAAAAGACAATGCGCTTTTTAAGAAATGATGGTTGGCTTCTTCCTCATCTTAATATTTATCTATCAAAGCGTATTCCTCCAGGAACTGGCCTGGGGGCGGGAAGTGGAAATGCAGCTTCTTTTGCTCGTTGGGCTCGCTTTTTTGAGGGAAAGCCTGTTTCTCCACATATTTTAGAAAAAGTTGGGGCTGATGTTCCTTTTCTTTACAGTGATTCTTCTCTAGCTCTTGTGCAAGGAGTAGGTGAGAAGTATACATATAAAGCATCCTTTCCACCCTTTAAGATACTTGTTGCCATACCAGAATGGAGGGTGTCTACTCCTTGGGCTTATGCGGAAGTAGATAAATTTTATAAAATAGCTGAGGGAGGAAATTTCCCTCTCGACGAAGAAAAGAGTCTTGACGAAGCAGAAAAGTATTATGAAGCTTTGTCACGGGGCGAAAATGTAGGGCTTTTACCCAATGATTTTTACCCATGGTTGTTTGGAATGCATTCTGAATACGAGGAATTTTTTAATGCGTGTAAACAAAGTGGCGCTATCGCCTATGGACTGTCGGGGAGTGGAAGTAGTGTCTTTGCTTTATTTAACTCTGAAGATGCGTGCGTAAAACTATCCGACTTTGAAAAAATGCAGTGGATTCAACAAATTCTATTTTGGAGTGATGATCGTTGAAAGGACAGAGAACGGAACGTCTTATCAGGACTGTATGCCGTTTTTTGACAACGCCGTCTCGACAAATTTCCCTTACAGCACTTTCGAACGATTTTGGCGTTTCAAAAACCGTTATTAGTGATGATGTGGTAATGATCGATTCGGCTTTAACCCAGGAAGGTCTGGGGGGAATTCAAGTCGACAGGGGGAGAACCGGAGGAGCTTCTTTTGTTCCGGCAATGTCGCAAGAAGTAAAAGATGAACTTTTTAACGAAATAATATCTCTTCTTTCTCATGAAGATCGAATTTTACCTGGAGGACTAATCTATTACAGTGATATCCTCTTCAATCCATATTATACTTCTCGTCTTGGGCTTGTTATGGCGAGCCTTTTTCAGGCATCTAAACCTGACATAGTGATGACATCTGAGGTAAAGGGAATTCCTCTTGGACTTTTTACAGCCCATGCTCTCGGAGTTCCTCTTGCGGTTTGCCGCTTTAGAAATCGTCCCAGTGACGGTTCTGCTGTTGCTGTTCATTTCCCGACAAAGACAGGGGAAGTGAAGGCTATGTATATGGGAACAAAACAGCTTCAGCGAGGCAGTAGAGTCTTAATAGTAGACGACTTCATGAGAGGTGGCAGTACGGCTGCCGGAATGTTGCTTGTTGCGAAAGAGTTTGGAGCAGATGTTTGCGGCATTGGCGTCTTCCTTGCTGCGTCGGAACCGGAAGTAAAGGCTGTTTCTGACTATGTTGCTTTATTCCATCTAAAAGGGATCGGGAAATCAACCCCTGAAGTTACTTTTTCAAAATAAGCTCAAAATAAGATTGAGAACAAAGTTTGACTCTGAATCTGACCTGATATAAAATCCTGCTTCAGGAGGAGGTGACCGGTCTTCATGCGTGTAAGTCTCGACAAAAACGAGTGCATAGGTTGCGGCGTATGTGCTCAGATTTGCCCAGAGGTATTTTCATTGGACGAGGATGCCGGGGTAGCGAAAGTAATGAAGCCGGAAGGTGCTGAGTGTGTTAGCGATGCAGCTGAAAGCTGTCCTGTAGGCTGTATTACAGTTGAGGAATAGATTCTTCGGTTGAAAAATCCCCCTTTAGTTGTGAAAAAAGATATTTTAGTGATTTAGGGCTTGCAATTAGAGGGGAGTCGGGCGTATAATGATCAGCGTTCTTTTCGGGCCTATAGCTCAAGTGGCTAGAGCCACCGGCTCATAACCGGAAGGTTCCTGGTTCGAGTCCAGGTAGGCCCACCATCGAAGATAAGAGCCGTTTCCCTGCAGGAAGCGGCTTTTTTTGTATGGTGTGAATGGCGTAAGAGATTTTGGGAGGTGAAATAATGAAAGTAGCTGATTTGCTTCGTTATATTGAAACTTTTGCCCCCATGAAAATTGCTGAGCCTTGGGATAATAGTGGCCTTATGGTTGGAGATAGAGATTGGATGGTTTCAAAAATCGGGCTAGCCCTTGATCCTTCTTTAGATTCAGTGGAGAAGGCCATTTCAAGAGATTGCGACTGCCTTGTAGTACACCACCCACTGATTTTTTCTCCGCTGAAAGCAATAGATTTAAGTACGCCGATAGCGCGGATTATCGAAAAAGCCCTTGCTCATAAATTAACCATTATCAGCATGCATACTAATTGGGACAAGGCTGACAGAGGTGTAAATACCCAACTTGCCAAAACCTTTTTGCGTGAGGATTTTTCGGCTCTTATAACCGATGAAAATAAAGTTGGGGTAGGGGCATGGGGATGGTTAAAAACGCCATGTTCTTTAAGAGAATTAATGGTTTTCTTAAAGAAAGAGTGGAATCTTACTTGGATTACAGCATATGGTGATGTTGACAGAGTAATACATAAAGCGGCATTATGCGGCGGTTCTGGTGGCGATTTATGGGAAAATGCTTTGGAAAAGTCAGTAGATGTGTATATTACGGCAGATATGAAATACCATCAGATTTTAGATATTTGTGCTTTGGGAATGGCTCTTTGTGTCGTAGATCATGGAGAAATGGAAAGATATTCTCTTCGCGCGCTTAAAGACATTTTTGAAAAACAAGGTGTTTCTGTGGAAATAGTAAGAGAGAATGGGCCAGATAGGCTGCAAATCGAGTAAAATAAACCAGGATATCAAGGTAAAGTGATATATATAAATTTTTACTAAATAAATAATAGAGGTGGGAAGAACATGGCAAAAAGAGTTTTCAGCGGTATGCGTCCTACGGGAAAACTTCATCTTGGCCATTTGGCTGGAGCGTTGACAAATTGGGTTCGCCTTCAAAATGAATACGAGTGTTTTTATAGTATTGTCGATTGGCATGCCCTAATGTCTGATTATGCTGATAGCAGCAAAATTAGAAATAATTCTAGAGAGGCTCTTTTAGACTGGCTTGCAGCTGGCTTGGATCCTGAAAAGTGTACAATTTTCATGCAATCTCATGTTCCTCAGCATGCAGAGTTGCACTTGGCTTTATCGATGGTGTCCCCTCTTGGATGGCTCCAGCGAAACCCCACATATAAAGAACAGATTCTGAATATCCAAAATAAAGATTTGAGTACCTATGCTTTCTTAGGATATCCTGTTCTTATGGCTGCTGATATTTTATTGTACAAGGCAGAGCTCGTTCCTGTTGGAGAAGACCAAAATGCTCATCTTGAGATAAGCAGAGAGATGGCTCGCCGTTTCAATAATTTCTATGGCGAAATTTTCCCAGAGCCTCAGATGCTTTTGACACCAACCCCTAAAGTGCCCGGCACTGATGGACGTAAGATGAGTAAGTCTTATGGCAACGGTATCGATATTGCAGATACCCTTGAGGAAATGTGGGAGAAAATAAGAACGATGATGACGGATCCAGCTCGACAGAGAAGAAAAGATCCAGGCGATCCGGATAAATGTCCTGTATGGGATATTCATAAGGTATTTAACGAAGATAAAGAACAGCATAAAGAGATTGTTCACGGGTGTAAAACGGCAGGAATCGGATGTATCGAGTGTAAAAAGATGCTTATGGAGCATATTACTCACATAATGGAACCAATACATGAACGTCGCCGTTATTTTGAGGCACATTCAGATAATTTAAGAGATATTCTCTTGAGTGGTGCTGAGCGTGCTAAGGTAGTTGCCCAACAAACCATAGATGAGGTCGTAGAGGCTATTGGTTTTGTGCCAAGAGCTTAAAAGGAAATAGCTCGTGGAAAAGGGTACCTTTCCTCTTCGTGTAGAAATAGAGGGGTTTTCAGGGCCTTTGGATTTACTCTGCTATCTTGTAGAAAGTCGCCAATTTGAAGCGACGCAGATAAAGGTGTCAGACTTAGTACATATTTATGGGGCCTATTTAGCTAATTCTAAAAAAACATCGCTCTATGTTATAGCTGAGTTTCTTTCTTTAGCTGCTGGCCTTGTTCTTGAAAAGATACTTGCACTTTTGCCTGGACAGGTAAAAGTGGATCAAATAGAGTCTGAGGGGCCTATATCCGAAGAAGAATTAATGAATAATCTTTCTCGCTATAGGCCCTATCGTCGGGCTGCCTTTTGGCTTTTAGAAAAAAAAGAAAAACACGATAATTTCTTTAAACGAGAAAGTCCGATTGAGGAAACGCCCACATATGATTTAGGAGATTTATATAGTTTAAGTCATCTTTGGTGGCATATGATCGCATCTTATTCTCCTCAGGAGTCAGCAAAAACTTTAGATGAGAGATCAAATATAAATTGGCGAGGAATTCCCGTTGCTGTGCCAGAGGAATTCCAAATTGATAAAAAAATTAAAGAAATTGAGATGTACTTTGAAAAACGTTCTTTTTTGTTGCTTTCTGATATTGTCAAAAACACTGCTTCCCGATCAGTTGTCGTCGTAACACTATTGGCTCTTTTAGAAATGTCCAGAATAGGACGTGTATCCATTACGCAAAAGGAGATGTTTGGTGATGTTATCGTCTCTAGCAAAGCAGATTGAAGTAATTCTCTTCATAGCGACATCCCCTGTCTCAGAAAGTGAGTTGTCTGATCATTTAGGCGTCTCCCTTAAGGATATACGTTCTACATTGAATGAACTGGCAAACCATTATTTAGAAGAGCATGGTCTGGTCTTGTGTAAAGTTGCTGAAGGCTGGGAGATATATACTGATCCAGAATTTTCAGATGTAGTTTCAGCTTTTAGGGAAACATCTTTGAGGCAAAAGGTGCGGTTGAGCAGGGCTGCAGTAGAAAGTCTTGCAGTGATAGCATATAACCAGCCTGTAACGAGGTCGGAAATAGAAGAGATACGAGGAGTACGTTGCGAGCGAGTTCTTGATACACTTCTTTCATACGGACTTATTCGTATTGCGGGGCGTAGAAAAGGAACGGGTTCGCCTCTTTTGTACAGGACTACACCTGTTTTTCTTGAACATTTTGGTCTTGAATCTATATCGGATTTACCAACACTCGAAGAAGTTGAAGAGTTTGTTGCAGAGGAGTGTAAAAAATAAATAAATGGGAATAAGACTGAATAAGTATCTTGCCTCATGCGGCCTTGCTTCACGTAGAAAAGCGGAAGAGCTTATCTCTTCTGGCCGCGTTGCTATTAATGGAAACATTGTACGGGTTTTTTCGACAGTTGTAGAAGATGAAGATACAGTAACTCTTGATGGAGAAGCTATTTCCCCGGATAAAAAAATATATGTTGTTATGAATAAACCTATAGGTGTAGTTTGCGCTGTCGAAGACCGTTTTGATACAACAGTCGTCGATATCCTTCCTACTCAGTATTCGAAACTGAGACTTTTCCCTGTCGGTCGCCTCGATAAAGAGAGCGAAGGATTACTTGTCTTGACCAATGATGGTGATTTCGCACATTTTCTTATGCATCCTTCTTCGAATATTGCGAAACTTTACGAAGTCTTATTGAATAAAGAAATAACAGAAGAAAAGATAGAATCCTGGTTGAAGGGGGTTGAAATAGAAGGAGGGCTCGTTCGTCCTTTAGCAGTGTGCCCTCTTCGAAGATCTCCTTATGGAAGATGGGTCTCTGTTACTATTTCGGAAGGATTGAAAAGAGAAATTCGTCTTATGGCTGAGCAACTTGGATTCAGGGTGAGGATGCTTATTCGTCGAAGAATTGGTAGAATGGAATTGCGAAATCTTAAAAAAGGACAAACTATCGAAATTTCGCGGAGTGAGCTTTTAGAAAAGATACAGCAGGGCGGAGTAGTGTAGGTTCTTTCAATAAGGATATGGGGGGCATGCCATGAACACGATGGACGATCGGTCCAGGGAATTGATCAAGTCGCGCATTATTAATCGCGTAAAGGAAATTAAATCGTTCCCTCAGTTTGTTATCGAAACCCTTAGGTTGTTGAATGACCCTGAAAGTAGTGCTAAAGACGTTGCTCGAAGCCTGGCGCGTGATGAAGGATTAGTTATTCGAACTCTTCGACTTGCTAATTCTGCTGCATATGGGGTATCCCGTGAAATCAGCAGTGTTGCAGAGGCAATAGCTCTCTTAGGGTATAAAAATATTAGTAATATTGTTTTGGCTGCAACCGTTTATTCTTTCATGGATAAACCTTTAAGCGGATATGCTTTAGATCGGGGAGAACTATGGAGACACTCTTTAACAGTTGCTTATGCTTCACGATATATAGCGCAACGAACAGGGAAAGTTTCTTTGGAAGAAGCATATGTTGCAGGTTTGCTTCATGATATCGGAAAAGTTGTTTTAAATGACTATGTACGATTTGGCTACAGTATAATTATTAAACTTGTAGAAGAAGAAAAAGTACCCTTTCTTGATGCTGAAACGCAGGTTTTAGGTTTTGATCATGCTCTTGTTGGTGCGTTGCTTGTGGAAAAATGGGAGCTCCCAGAACAATATCAATACGTTGCCGCTTTTCACCACACACCAGACCGTCTTCCAGAGGAAGGGGAAAAATTTCAGCCTCTTGTCGATACGGTTCATCTAGCCAATGCATTATGTCTTATGCTGGGGGTTGGCATAGGTGCTGAGGGGCTACAGAACCCTCTCTATCCAGAAGTGTTTGAACGCCTTGGCATTTCAGATTATGAACTATTATTATCAGAGATAGTGGATTTTGTCTCAGTAGCAACACAGGAATTGGAAGAGATGGGAGATTTATAATAAATGGCGATGAAAAATCTTGTTGTAGCTATTGATGGACCTGCGGGTGCAGGCAAAAGCTCTGTCGCTAAAAAGGTAGCTGAACAGCTTGGGCTAGACTATCTTGATACAGGTGCAATTTACAGAGCTTTGGCTTTTTATTTAAACACAATGGGGTTTGAAGCGAAGGAAGAACCAGCTCTTATGGAGGTTCTTTCTAAAATAAAAGTTTCTCTCAGTGATGGATGTGTCTATATTAATGGGGCAGATGTCACAGAACATATACGCTCCCCTTGGGTTGATAGTATTGTCTCTGCTTACGCTGCACTTCCAACGGTGCGGCGCTGTTTGCTTTCTATTCAGAGAGAACAAGCTGAAGAAAGTGGATTAGTAGCTGATGGCAGAGATATGGGAACAGTTGTGTTTCCTGAAGCGGCAGTTAAAATCTTCCTTACGGCGACGGATGAGGTTCGAGCGAAAAGGCGTCATTTGCAGTTAATTGACAGGGGAGAGCATGTTTCTTTTGAAGAAGTTTTGCGACAGATCAGAACTCGTGATCAATTTGATTCAACACGAAAGGTTGCTCCCCTTCGCAAAGCTGAAGATTCTATTGTAGTGGATACTTCTTCTATGACTGAAAATGAAGTGGTTGCTTATCTTATAAAAATAGTAAAAGAACATAATAAACAGGTGGCTCTATGAAACGATTATTTTATGCAGTAGTGAAAAATTTTTGTTTGGTCTTTTTTAAACTTTATAATCGTCTTTCTGTTCGATGGATTGCGCCGATGCCTAAAGAAGATCCCGTTATTGTTGTTGCTAATCATTGTAGTAACCTTGACCCAGTTCTTGTAGGATCTGTTTTTCCAAGGCGTTTAAGATATCTTGCAAAGGCAGAGCTTTTTTCTTCGTGGATAATGAGAGTTCTCATTCGAACATTAGGAGCTATTCCAGTAAATAAACAGGATCAACAGAGCGCGGGAATGGCTTTAAAAGCGTTTTTAGAGCTATTAGAGAACGGGGAGAATGTTCTTCTTTTCCCAGAAGGTGCTCGTTCTTTAGATGGGAAGCTTCAATCTTTGCAAGGGGGAGTGGCTCTTATTGCTTTAAAAAGTGGCGCGCCAGTTGTCCCTGCATATATTAAAGGGAGTTTTGAATCAATGCCGCCGGGGGCAAAATTTATACGAGCGACATCGATTACTGTTCTTTTTGGCGAAACTATATATCCCAAAGAGATAAGTGAGGGCGAATCTCCAAAAGAAAGTCGGAAGAAGTTTTTAGATAAGATATCTGAGGCGTTGAGCGACCTTGAAAAGAGTGTTTGATCTTAGAAAAGAACATCGTCATCAGCGTGCAGTTATTGCTGCATTAGATATGCCTGTACAAGCCTATGATACACGAGTTCTTTTAGACGAGCTCACAATGCTTTTGAAAAGTCTCAATATTGAAGTTGTTGGAGAAATTATTCAAAAACGAGATAAACCAGATCCTGCTTATATGTTAGGCAAAGGGAAAATTGCAGAAAGCGCTTTTTTTTGCAAAGAGGTACGGGCCGATATCTTTGTATGTAATGAGCAACTTACCCCAGGCCAACGTGTCAATATGCAGAAAATTTTAGGCATTGAAATTTGGGACAGGCCTTTCGTTATTATGAAAATTTTTGAGCGGAGAGCTAGAACTACAGAAGCACGTCTACAGGTAGAACTAGCCATGTGTCAATATGAAATTCCTCATTTAAAAGGGTTAGGACGACAAATGTCTCGGTTAGGAGCAGGGATAGGAACTCGCGGACCTGGAGAAACCGAGTTTGAACGGCATCGACGGAAACTAGAAAGACGCGTTCGAGATATTAATGATAAGCTTCTGCAAGTACGTAAGCGGAGAACTTTTCAACGTTATCGACGTGAAAAAGCTGGAATACCGACAGTCGCTTTAGCCGGATACACGAACAGTGGAAAGTCGACTCTTTTACAGCAGTTAAGCGAAGGCCGAGATCTTTATATAGCAGATCAGCTCTTTTCTACATTAGATACTTTTGTTCGAAAAGTTAAGCTCCCTGCAGGACATAATGTGCTTGTGTCTGATACAGTAGGGTTTATACGAGACCTTCCTCCAACGCTTATTGCGGCTTTCCGAACAACTCTAGAAGAAATATCTTTGGCATCGCTCATTCTTCTTGTTCTTGATGGAAGTATGCCTGATGTTTTGGAGACATTGGAAGTTGTTGAGGATACTCTTTTTGACATAGATGCGTCTACTATTCCTCGCATTGTAGTATTGAATAAAATAGATAAGCTTGATTCGACCCTCATACCTTTTCTTCAGACACGTTTGGAACTTCAAAGTGAAGCTCCTGTGAAAGTGATTAGTGCTCTTACAGGAGAAGGTATTGAAGATCTCTTGCAAGAAGTCGAATCTCAGCTTTTTAATAAAACAATTACGTAGCCCATAAAAGACGGGAGGATTTATTGTGCTTTTAAGCATGACAGGTTTTAGTCGGGAGAATCAAACATTTCCATGGGGGACACTCGTTGTGGAAATGTCTACAATTAATCATCGATATCAAGACATATCTATACGATTACCAAGAGAACTTTCTTATTGCGAACCAATCTTGAATAATCAACTGAGGCAATCTATCAGACGAGGTAAAGTTAGGCTTAATGTCGATGTTTCGTGGTCTTCATCGTTTAGGGCTGTTTCGATAGATGCTCAGATTTTGCAGGATTACTATTACCAGATACAGGATATACAAAAAAAACTAAGCGTCTCGGCACCAATTCGAGTAGAATCTTTACTTCATTTACCTGGCGTTACTGATTCTCCTGAGGGAAGAGAATCGATTGAGCAGGAAATACAGAAAACACTTTCTGAAATGGTTTCGAAAGCCGTCGACTCTTTGCAAAATATGCGAGAAAAAGAAGGGAATCATCTGGAAGTCGATATAAGAACACATCTTGATTTGTTTTCATCCTTGATCGATCAAATTTCCTCTCTTTGGGAAAAAGCTCAAGAGGAAGCCATGAATGAGACAAGAGAACGAATTAAAAAGATATTTGAAGATAACGGGCCAATAGTCGATGAAAATAGAATAGCTCAAGAAATAGCCCTTATGGCTGATAAGTGGGATATTTCAGAAGAGATAACCAGAGCACGAAGTCATATCGACAAATTTAATACTATTTTGAGCGGGAAAGTTTCTGAAGGACGGAAAATGGATTTTTTGATTCAGGAGATGAATCGAGAGATAAATACGATAGGGTCTAAAGTGACTCACGCAGAAATACGCTGGCTTGCCGTAGAGGCAAAGACGGCACTTGAGCGGATACGAGAACAAGTACAGAATGTGGAGTGATGGTGATGTCGTATCGATTAGTTCACATTGGCTTTGGCAATATGATTGTAGCAGAGCGTATTGTTGCCATTATTCATCCTAGTTCAGCTCCTATTAAGCGGTTGAAAGAGGAAGCTAAAGACGAAGGGCGATTAATTGATGCTACTCAAGGTAGAAAAACTCGTGCTATCCTCATTACTGATAGCAATCATGTAGTTCTTTCGGCCATTCAACCTGAAACTATAGTTAATCGATTTGAGGAAGAAGCGGACAATGAGGAGTACAAATAAAAAAGGGAACTTATTTGTTATATCGGGACCTAGCGGTGCTGGAAAGGGAACAGTTAGAAAGACACTTTTTCAGCACATGCCTGAATTAGTTTACTCTATCTCTTGTACAACTCGAGAACCTAGAAATGGTGAAATAGATGGGGTTGATTATAGGTTTTTGAATGAGACTACTTTTCAAGGGTTGGTTAAAGAAGAAAAATTTCTCGAATGGGCTAATGTTCATGATCATTCGTATGGGACGTTAAAATCGGATGTAGAGAAAGAGTTGCAGGCTGGGAATGATGTTGTTCTTGAAATAGATGTGCAAGGCGCACTTCAGGTAAAAAACGCTTTTGCTGACGCGGTTCTTATCTTTATAATGCCTCCTTCTACTGAAGAGCTTGAACGGAGACTACGAAAAAGAGGAACGGAAGAAGAGAAGACTGTTCAACTTCGTCTTCACAATGCCATAAAAGAAATGGCAAAGGCAGAAGCTTACGATTTTGTTGTTGTAAATGATTGCGTGGAACGGGCTGCACTTGAAATAAAAAAAATTATTCTCAGTTATAAACTAGAGTGCTGTTTATAGTGGGGAGGTTAAAAAATGAAGTTTTATGATATTGATAGTTTAGAAAAAAAGACTGGAATAGACAATAAATATTTATTAACAGTTCTTGTCGCTAATTGGAGCCGTCGGATAAGTGAACAAAAGAGTCGCATGCTTGAAGAAGACATAGAAGAGCATCTTTCATTAGCAATGGAGGATATCGCGAAAGGACGAGTCAAATACAGAATCCCTTCTTCACGGGCAAAGATATTGTTCCCTGGAGACTCCGATGCTAACGTGGAAAAATAAGCGACGAGTTGTTTTTTGCGTTACTGGCGGAATTGCCGCTTATAAGGCTCCTGAGATTCTTCGTACTCTACAAAAAGCAGACTGTGAAGTCGAAGTTATATTAACAGAGGGAGCAGAAGCTTTTGTAAGTCCAATGGTTCTTTCAACCTTGGCTGGACGTCGTGTATGGAGACAGCAAGATTTTCTTTCAGCAGATCGCGGTTGGGAAATTCCGCATATACATTTGGCAGATTGGGCTGAAATTGTGCTTGTTGCTCCATGTACT
The DNA here is from genome assembly GCF_055390565.1 of Aminobacterium thunnarium. Lineage (NCBI taxonomy): Bacteria > Thermotogati > Synergistota > Synergistia > Synergistales > Aminobacteriaceae > Aminobacterium > Aminobacterium thunnarium. Next base: position 1,092,999 of record NZ_AP042412.1, on the reverse strand, counting down.
GCTGAAACTCTTGCTTGTTTAGCTCAAGGTCATGGAGAACGGTTGCTTGATGCTACTGTTTTAGCTACAGAGGCTCCTGTGTTGCTTTTTCCTGCAATGAATGAGCATATGCTTGTTCATCCTGCTACTGTAAAGAATATCGAAAGAGTGAAAGAGCTGGGATATGTAGTTGTGGAGCCAGATACTGGGAATCTAGCTTGTGGATATGAGGGAAGAGGACGACTACCAGACGCTACCGTAATTATGGAAGAAGTATGGAAAAGTCTCTCTCCTAAGAAAGATTTCTTGAATAGAAGCATACTTGTGACAGCGGGACCTACGTGGGAATTTTTAGATCCCGTTCGTTTTATCAGTAATCCAAGTAGTGGAAAGATGGGTTTTGCTCTTGCTCGTGCAGCTTGGTACAGAGGTGCAACTGTCAAGCTTATTTCGGGACCGGTCTCTCTCTCTGATCCCTATGGCATACCTTGTCAGCGAGTGGAGTCTGGTATGGATATGTATAAAGCAGTTATGGATGAAATGTCCAGTGCTGACATTATCATAAAAGCGGCAGCAGTAAGTGATTATAGAACTGCATCTATTGAAACTGAGAAGATGAAAAGAGAAGGGAAAGATACGCTTTCTCTTGACCTAGTTCAAAATCCGGATATTGCTGCTGAGGTTGGGAAAAGGAAAACTTCTAAACAGGTACTTGTTGGATTTGCTGCAGAAAGTAGTCATCTTATAGAACATGCTAAAGGCAAGATGGAAAGAAAGAACCTTGATCTTATCGTGGCTAACGATATTACGGCTTGTGATGCCGGTTTTGCCGTCGATACGAATCGGGTTAAAGTTATAATGAAAAAGGGCGATTTTTTTGAGCTTGAAGGAAGCAAAGAAGAAGTAGCTTGGGGAATCTTAAATACTGTTGCTGAACTGTGTCACAAGGAAGCGATCAATTGACGTTGATTGATGTTGTTGTTCCTGGGCCGTGGTGGAATTCTCTATCGTATGAGTATGAAGGGGATGTGAAGCCGGGTGTTCGTGTACTTGTTCCCATGGGGCCTTCAAAACGTGTGGGTTTTTCTCTTGGAAGGTCATCTGGCCCATCGGAAAACAAAGAAATATTCCGTATTCGTTCCCTTATTCGGCCGTTAGATGAAGAAACTCTATTTCCAAATGATCTTTGGCTGTTGAGTCATTGGATAGGCGTTAATTTTCTGTGTGGTCGAGGAGAGGCATTACGGGTGATGTCTCCCTCTCAACTTTTAAAGGGAGAAGCGACAGAGCCTATCCCCCCTTCTGGAGTAGAAAAGCTCAATAGATCCTTTACGCAAAATTACTATTACTTTTCAGAGGATGAACAACGACATAAAAGGTATGTAGATATCTTACGGAATAACCAGGGCTCGGCTATTTTGCTTTTTCCTGAAAGAGCTTTAGCCGAGCTTTTTTATTCTCTTTTAGAGACACAAGGGTTTGAAAAAGTGCTGCTATGGCCTTCTGTTGGTGGCAAAAAGCTATGGGAAGCCTGGAACAAAGCTTGTATCGGAGATGTTAATATCATAGTAGGTGGTCCTGGTGCTGTTTTTGCCCCTCTATGTAACCCGGAGCTTATACTTGTAGATGAAGAAAGTAGCCCTGCATACCGCCTGCAATCTGTTCCCTTTCTGCAGATACGTTCAGTGGCTGTGCAGAGAGCACGTATAGCAAAAAGTTCTTTATATCTTTGTGGTCGATTACCTTCATCGAAAATATTCCTTCATAAAAAACCGGAGGAACAACTCGTTTCTCCGGAGAAAAGAGCCTTTTTTGTCGATACAAAGTTTGCTCCTAAACCTGATTTCCCGGGAATAAGCTCTTCTTTTCCACTAAGTGAGTCTTTGGTACGAGAAACGATGAAATGCTTGGGCGAGAAAAGAACAGCTTTATGGATTCTTGATCGAAAAGGGTATGCCGGAGAAATTACATGTGAGGAGTGCGGTGGCACACTTGTTTGTCATTCATGTGGAGTGGCATTGAGAGCGGAAGAAGAAGCAGTAAATGTCACCTGCCCGCTATGCGGGTACAAGGCTCCTTTCCCTAAAAAATGTCCAAAATGCGGAGGGTTTTTACTTAGTGGCAAGCGTCCTGGACTAGAGATTGTATTGAAAATAGCTCAGGCACTATGTGGAGAGGGCTATCCAGTGGTAGAATGGCATGCGGAAAAAAATACAAGCAAAAAAAGACTGAGAGAAATTAATGCGCATTTTGTTCATGGAGGAATAGTTGTTGGCTCACGAGCAGCTCTTTCACTTTGTGATTCTATGCTTGTTGGCATGATAGGTTGGATTGACGCCGATGCTGAGGCTCGTAAAGTGGTCTATCGGTCAAAATTTGATGCATATCGTATGGTACTTGAATCTTTCTGGCGTGGAAGAGAAGCGGCGCAAAGACGGGTTATCATACAATCTCGAAGGCCAGGAAAGGGTTGGCAGAGAGGAATTCTTGAGGGATGGACGTCCTTTTGGTATAAAGAGCTCAAAGAACGACAAGAATATGGTTTTCCACCCTTTAGTATTTTAGCAGAGATTACTCCGCCTCCTAACAAGAAAGAGGAGTTATTAGACTATCTTGTAGAGAAAAATATAATGGCTATGGATCCGGGGGGTAAGGAGAAAACTTTATGGATTTTTGTTGAGCGCCCCGGGAAGCTAAAGAAAGTTCTTGAGCCGTGGTTTAATATTTCAAAATCGAGAGAGGGCTTTCCGTTGGTCTCTCTTTGGATCGATTAAATAGAAATTTAAAGGAGGAATATAGGGAAAATGCCCATAATAGCAATAGTGGGAAGACCCAATGTAGGGAAATCTTCTCTTTTCAATAGAATTTTGGGTCGCCGTGATGCCATTGTAGATGATATGCCCGGTGTAACCCGTGATCGCATTTATGGAGAGACAGAGTGGAAAGGGAGAAACTTTTATATTGTAGATACGGGTGGGCTTCTTGTTCGTGACGAACATCCACTTGTTGATGGGATCAGAAAACAGGCGACGTTAGCCATTGAGGAAAGCCAGGTCATATTGTTTGTTATAGATGGTCTTGCGGGTCCTAATTGGATGGATGAAGACGTTGCACACATTCTTCGACGGTCGGGAAAACCAGTCATTGTTGTTGCCAATAAGCTTGATGATGGAGTGCATGAAGATAGAGTTTATGATGCTTACACCCTCGGTTTTGAACATGTAATAGGCATTAGTGCCCTCCATAAACGATATATTGACGATCTACTTGATTTAGCTGTTTCTCTTTTACCTGAAGAGGAAGAGGTGGAGATTGATCCAGAGGAAGTGCGGGTTTCGATTGTGGGGCGTCCGAATGTCGGAAAATCAAGCCTCGTCAATGCCTTTGCTGGCAACGATAGGGTATTGGTGAGTGATATACCAGGAACTACAAGAGATGCTACAGATACGATAGTAGAAACAAAGGAAGGAAAATTTCGTTTTATAGATACAGCGGGACTTCGGAAAAAGAGCCGCATTGATAGCGATATAGAGTATTACTCCTTTGTACGAACCCTTCAGGCGGTTGATCGGAGCGATATTGCCCTTCTTGTTATGGATGCTAATGAACCAGCTACTGATCAAGATAAAAAGATGGCAGCGCAGGTTCTTGAAAAGGGAAAGGGCATAATTCTCATTGTTAATAAATGGGACACATTACAATCTACCGATAAGTTGGGGGATGCAATGAAAAAGAAAATAAGGGAAGAGATGCCTTTCCTTTCTCATGCTCCCTTGCTTTTTGTTTCAGCTTTGACAAAAAGAGGTTTACATAAACTTACGGAAACAATTATACAAGTTCGGGATAATCGCCGAAAAAGAATAGGGACAAATATATTGAACCGTCTAATACGCGACATTTTGGCTTTTCAGGCGTTGCCTACAAGTCGTAAGGGTAGAATTTTGAAAATCTACTATTGCACACAGACTGATGCGGAACCGCCAACCTTTGTATTTTTTGTAAACGATCCGGAAATTGTTACAACGTCTTTTGCGAGACATATAGAGAATAAGTTAAGAGAAATAGAAACTTTTGATGGGGTCCCATTACGTTTATATTGGCGAGTTAAGTCATAATTTGATATTAGTGAAATTTCTACTTGACCGCAGTGGCAGTTACTGGTAATAATAAATCAGCGCAAAGCTTGTCAATTACATGATTTTATATTAAATCAAAGAAAAGGAGGTAATTAGGGGTGACAAAGACAGATCTTGTTAATGCAGTAGCTAAAGCAACAGGTCTCAACAAGCGTGAAGCAGGTGCTGCCGTAGGTGCAGTGCTTGAGGCCATTGAGAATTCTCTTGCCAAAGGTGACAAAGTTCAGCTTGTTGGTTTCGGCACCTTTGAGGTTCGCGAGAGAGCTGCCAGAGAGGGAAGAAATCCTCAGGATCCTAAAAAAGTAATTAAGATTCCAGCAAAGAAAGTTCCAGTCTTCAGACCGGGTAAAGCACTGAAGGAGAAAGTGGAATAGGAATTTTTCGTTTTTTATTGTAGAGAAGAGGCCCTTTAAAGGGCCTCTTTGTTTTTTTAAAGGGAATTCAACGTTTTCCAGAGAGCGAGCCATTCCTCTCCAGTTAAATCTTCGGCTCTCAATGTTGGAGAAAAATTAAGGATCGAGAAACTTTCAATAAGGTTGTTTTTATTAATACCGTTGCGTGAAGCAGAGTTGATTAATGTTTTTCTTCTCTGAGCAAAAGAAGCGCGAAGAAGATTTCTCCAACTTCCATGTTGGGCTAAATCAAAATTTTTATCAATATTTATCTTTATAACAGCAGAGTCTACATTAGGCTGTGGGAAAAAAGCCTGAGGGGGAACTTTGCGCAATATTTTACTTTTCCCCATGAGTTCTAAAGTAATGCCAAGAGGGTAGCGGTCCTTAGTCTTAGGAGGGGCTATTAAGCGCAAGGCAGCTTCTCGCTGAACCATAAAGAGCATAGATTGTAATCCCCTACCTGAAAACACCTCTAGGAGGCGCCAAATCAAGGGAGTAGTTATATTGTAGGGTATATTTGCCACAACTTTAGTAGGAGTTTCAGGTAAAGAATCTTCATAATCAAAGGTTACGGCGTCACCCCAAAAGATAGTAAGACGAGGTTTATATTGTTCCTCTAACGGATCAAGATATGGATGTAATGATTTATCTATCTCTAGGGCAAAAACAGATTTACATGGAGAAAGAGCGAGTTGCTGAGTGAGGACGCCTTGTCCGGCTCCTACTTCCAAAATGACATCAGATTCTTCAATGGAGGCCCATTTGACAATCTGAGCCAAGATGTTTTTATCTTGTAGAAAGTTTTGTCCTAGACTTGATTTATGTTTAAACGTTTGGTCTTTCATTTCCCCTCCGTGTCTATTTTCTTATTTATCAACCGATTTTGTATTATGCCATAAATTACAGAGAGCGCGAACATTCTTAGAACAAAGAAGATGCATGTTCTCTTTTATCTGTTCCAGTGGCCACTCCCACCACGTCATTTCTAAAAGCATAGTTACTTCTTCGTCGGAGAATCTTTTTCGTATGAAACGAGCTGGATTTCCTCCGACAATAGAATAAGGGGTCACATCTTTTGTAACGAGGGCACGACTTCCGATGACAGCACCATGGCCGATTTTGACTCCAGGCATGATCATAGCTTCAGAGCCTATCCATACGTCACTCCCAATAACAGTATCTCCCATAGGGGCGTAGCCGTCACATGCTTCAGAGAAAGCAAACTTTTCATTATGTGTATATTCATCTTGCGTGTAGAAAAAGGGGAAAGTTGTTATCCAGTCATAACGATGACCCTGGTTACCTGCCATAATAAAACTAGCCCCTGATCCTATAGAACAAAAACTGCCTATAATCAATTTGTCGACATCATTTCGGTCTGGCGATAAATAACGAACACACTCTTCAAAAGAGTGTTCATGATAGTATCCGGAGTAGTAGCTATATCGTCCAACTGTAATATTTGGATTTGTTATTTGCTCGGCAATGGGTTTTCCCCTGAAGGGGCTTTCAAAATAGTTTTTCATTTGTTATTTTGCCTCCCAAATTTGCCAATAAAAAAAGCGGGGTAAATACCCCGCTTGTATACGCATGGTCGGGACGAGAGGATTCGAACCTCCGACCACCTGCACCCCATGCAGGTGCGCTAGCCAGGCTGCGCTACGTCCCGATGACTTGGGTATTTTACCTAATATACCAGACTAGGTCAAGCTTTATAAAGGTCTTTCTATTATACATTCTTAGTCTTTTCAATAAAAAAGAGCTGCCCCTTTCGGAGCAGCTCTTTAGCATCTTAAAATATCTTATGCTTCAGTTTTAACTGCTTCTTTGCCCATCTCGGCAAGCTGCTTATATGTTTCGTATCTTTCTTTAGCGTCAGCAGCTGCTTTCTCAAAGAGCTGATCAGCAATCTCTGGGAAGGATTTCATCAAAGAAGAGTACCGTACTTCGCTCATAAGGAATTCCTGGAAATCAGCCTTTGGCTCCTTGGAATCGAGAACGAAGGGGTTCTTTCCTTCGTCTTTGAGCAATGGGTTATAACGGTACAGGTGCCAGTAACCTGCTTCAACAGCTTTCTTTTCCTGAGCTTGAGATTTGCCCATACCGACCTTAATACCATGGTTGATACAAGGAGCGTAGGCTATAATCAAAGATGGGCCCTTGTAGGCTTCAGCTTCAGTTACAGCCTTCATCAACTGGTTTTTGTCAGCGCCCATGGCTACCTGAGCAACGTACACGTATCCATAGGTCATGGCAATACGGCCAAGGTCCTTTTTCTTAACTCTCTTTCCGGAAGCAGCGAACTTAGCAACAGCTGCTGTCGGAGTAGATTTTGAAGACTGACCACCAGTATTCGAATAAACTTCTGTATCAAATACAAATACGTTGACATCTTCACCAGAAGCAAGAACATGGTCAAGTCCGCCGAAACCGATGTCGTATGCCCAGCCGTCTCCACCGAATATCCAGACAGATTTCTTGACAAGGTAGTCTTTTTTGTCTGCGATCTCAGCAAGAAGTTTGTTAGCATCTTCGTTGCCAAGGTCTTTGCCGAGAATAGCGTAGATTTTTTCGGCAGCGACTTTAGACTTATCACCATCATCCTTGTTTTCAAGCCACTCTTCAAAGACAGCCTTGACGTCGGCACAAATGTCGAGATCAAGCAATTTGCGTACAGCTTCTGTAAGTCCCTTCACGGAGTTCTTCACTGAGAGGTACATGCCGTAGCCATACTCAGCGTTATCCTCAAAGAGGGAGTTGGCCCATGCAGGACCCTGGCCCTTGGCATTTGTTGTATAAGGCATGCTAGGAGCAGATCCACCCCAAATGGAAGAACAACCAGTTGCGTTAGCGATGATCATGCGATCACCATAAAGCTGAGTAACTAATTTGGCATATGGTGTCTCTCCGCATCCTGCACAAGCGCCAGAGAACTCGAACAGTGGCTGGGCAAACTGACTGCCTTTCACTGTATTCTTATTTGTAAGGTCAGATTTATCAGAGACAGTAACAGCAAAATCCCAGTTGGGAACTTCTGCGTCTGTCTGAGACGTAAGAGGTTTCATTTCAAGAGCACTTACAGGGCAGATATCAGCACAGTTTCCGCAGCCGAGGCAGTCAAGTGTATCGACCTGCATACGGAATGCGAGCCCTGCAAACTCCTTGCCTTTCGCATCAACTGTAGCAAAGGTCTCAGGAGCGTTTTTCTTGTCTTCTTCATTGAGAAGCACAGGGCGAATAGCTGCGTGAGGGCAGACCATAGCGCACTGGTTGCACTGAATACATTTATCCTTAAGCCACTCTGGAACGTTTACAGCTACACCGCGTTTCTCATATGCGGATGTTCCTGAAGGGAAGCTACCATCTTCGCGGCCAACAAAAGCGCTCACGGGAAGTTTATCGCCTTCCTGGCGGTTGATAACGTCGCAAACGTTCTTAATGAAATCTGGTCTATCTGCGTCATTATTTTCACAGCAGCACTCGTCTTTAGCTTCTTTCCAGCTTGCAGGGATGTCTATCTTGACGAGAGCGCCTACACCCGCATCTACAGCTTTATAGTTCATTTCGACGATCTTTTCGCCTTTTCGGCCGTAGGTCTTCTTAATAGCTTCCTTCATGTACTTCACGGCGTCTTCAATTGGAATGACATTGGCCAATTTGAAGAAAGCGGACTGCATGATCATATTGATTCTGTTTCCGAGTCCGATTTCGATACCAAGGTCGACACCATTCAATACGTAGAACTCAATCTCGTTCTCTGCAAGATAGCGTTTCATACTGGCAGGAAGATGTTTCTCAAGATCTTCTACTGTTGTCCACTGGGTATTAAGAAGGAACTTTCCGCCTTTTTTAAGCCCTGCAAGAACATCGTACAAATGGACATATTCCTGTTTGTGGCAGGCTATAAAATCAGCTGCCTCAATAAGATATGTTGAGCGAATTGGCTTCTTACCGAAACGAAGGTGAGAAATGGTTACGCCACCTGATTTTTTAGAGTCGTAAGCGAAATATCCCTGTGCATACATATCAGTATTATCGCCAATGATTTTAATGGAGTTCTTATTGGCACCAACAGTTCCATCAGAGCCGAGACCCCAGAATTTGCAACGAATTGTTCCTTCAGGAGCAGCGTTGATATTTTCTTTTATTTCAAGTGAAGTGTGGGTAACATCGTCTACGATACCAACTGTGAAGTGGTTCTTGGGTTCTTCAGCTTTAAGATTGTCAAAAACAGCCTTAATCTGAGAAGGAGTTGTATCTTTTGAACCAAGACCATAGCGGCCACCAACGATAACGGGTTTTTCGTCTTTATCATAGAACAATGTACGAACATCTTCATAAAGAGGCTCGCCAAGTGCGCCCTGCTCTTTAGTTCTATCAAGAACAGCAATTTTCTTTGCTGTTGTCGGAAGAACGTTAAAGAAATATTTTGCAGAGAATGGGCGATAAAGGTGAACTTCAATGATTCCGACTTTTTCGCCTTTAGCGTTGAGATAGTCAACAGCTTCTTCTGCGGCCTGGCAGGCAGACCCCATAAGAATTACAACACGCTCGGCATCAGGAGCACCATAATAGTTGAAAGGATGATACTCTCTTCCTGTAACTTTGGTGATCTCATTCATATATTCTTCGACGATATCAGGAAGATCTGTGTAGAAACGGTTTGCTGCTTCTTTTGCCTGGAAGTATATATCAGGGTTCTGAGCAGTACCTTTCTGGTAGGGGTGCTCAGGATTCAGTCCACGATCTTTAAATCGTTTTACTGCATCCCAATCAACAAGTTTTGCCAAATCATCATAATCCATCAACTCGATTTTCTGAATTTCGTGAGAAGTTCTGAAACCATCGAAGAAGTTGACGAAAGGAATACTTGATTTGATAGACGCAAGGTGTGCTACACCTGTAAGATCCATAACTTCCTGTACGCTTCCAGAAGCGAGGAAGCCAAAACCGGTAGCTCTGCATGCTGTTACGTCGCTGTGGTCTCCAAAAATGGAGAGAGCGTGACCGGCTACTGCACGAGCAGAAACATCAAAAACTCCTGGAAGAAGTTCTCCAGCAATTTTATACATGTTGGGAAGCATGAGTAAGAGTCCCTGGGATGCTGTGAAAGTTGTTGTCAGGGAACCTGCAGAAAGAGAACCGTGTACGGCTCCAGAAGCACCTGCCTCTGATTGAAGTTCAACTACATCAACAGTTCTGCCAAAAATATTTTTCAGTCCATGGGCTGCCCACTCATCAATTACCTCTGCCATTGGAGACGAAGGTGTGATGGGATAGATAGCAGCAACCTCTGTGAACGCGTAGGAAACATGCGCCGCTGCGGTGTTTCCATCCATCGTTTTCCATTGCTTAGCCATTCATGTACCCCCTCTGTATTTTTTCAATAGAGAGCATTATGACCTCTGATTGAATCCAAAGCAATGCTCTCCTACTGAAATATAATAATAATTAAGTGCGAAAAAAGAAACAGCTATATTTAAAGGTGAAATATTTGCAAGATATGAACATTCTAAAATCGCATTTTTCAAAAAAGACAAAAAAATCCATTCTGACATTCGCGTTGATATTATCACAATGAAAAGGACTGTCAATGTTATGATAGTCACGAATGGTATAGACTCTTTATTTTTTATAAAGCTCTGCAAGGAGAACTAAAAGGCTGTTATAATCTATCTGCTTTTAAGTTTTGCTCTTAAGGAGGCGTTGATGCCTGTGGCTTTTGTAACTCTTAAAGATGTTGTAATACGACCTGAGTTTATGCAACTTCCTTTTAAACTTTCCCCTTATAAGAAAGAGGAGGGAAGGGATATTGTAGAAATAGGTTTTGGCAACGGCGAATTCCCCGTTTATATGGCAAAAAATAATTCTCAAGATACCTTTTGGGGAATAGAAGTTTCACAAACATGTGTTTTGAAGGCAGCGAAAAGAGCGCGGAGCTTGGGAATCGCGAATTTATTCCTTATGTGTGGGGATGCACGTTTCTTACTTAGAGAGTGTTTTGAAGATGAGAGCATCGATAAGGTCTATATGAATTTCCCATGTCCTTGGCCAAAATCTCGCCATGAGAAAAGAAGAGTTACATATATTGGTTTCGCAGATATGTTGGCAGCCGTTCTTAAATGTGGTGGAGTTTTCGAACTCGTTACAGATGAAGAATGGTATGCGGAAGAGGTTCGAGATGTTTTATCTTCACACAATGCTCTTCAATTGCGTACTTTCGAGAGGAATCCATCTCGTCCGGTAAAGACGAAGTATGAGAGAAAATGGCTGGCACAAGGTAAGGATATTTTTCTGGTTCAGATAGAGAAAAAAGAGAGATTTACAGTAGAACGCCTCATAAAGGAGGAAGAAACGGTGAACACAAAAATAGAGACTAGTGCATGGACTTTGGCAGACCTTGATTCACTCAATGGGTATGAGGGAACTGAAGAAGATTGCCATTGGACATATAAAGGATACTATACATCGCCTGAGGGTGCCTTTCTTATTCAGACCATAGCATCCGATGGTGGTTTTGAGCAGCGTTATTTTTTAAAGCTGGTAAAGAAAGAAAATGAGACTCTTATAAAACTTGATAGTAATTGTGCAGCTTTTAGAACACCTGCATTAAAAAGATCACTTTATTATCTTGCTGATTATCTGGGCAGGGTAGTTGATCGTTCATGAAGGGGTATTGTGTTAAACCTATTGGTATTGTGAAATCTTCTATAGGCGAACCTGTTTCTCCTGATTCATTTAAGGAACATCATTCTAGCATTCTTCTTGATCCTTTTTATCTTCCTGCTTTTGAAGACATAAAGGAGGGCACCGAAATTTTAGTGATTTTTCGCTTTCACAGGTCTTCTGCCTTTCCTTTTCAGGTTCATCCAAGGGGAGATTTGCGTCGGCCGTTGCAGAGTGTTTGTTCAACATGTTCTCCCCGTCGTCCAAACTTTTTGGGAACGACTCGTTGTCGACTTTTGAAAAAAGAGGGGAACACTCTTTTTGTTGTTGGTCTTGATGCCATAGACGGTACTCCAATTCTTGATATCAAACCCTTTGTAATGGAGTCTTTCAAATGAAGGACGTACGTCCTACATCATCTAAAGTTCTTCAGGCGTTATTTAATATACTGGGGTCTCTTCAAGAGGTGGCTTTTCTTGATCTCTTTGCTGGTACCGGAAAGGTTGGTGCTTTTGCTTATGAGCGGGGAGCAAGGCCAGTTGTAGAGGTTGAGCTTGTGCGTAAGAGGGCTGAAGCTATTCGCAAAAATTTTAAAAAAGAGATAGATAGCGATTCTTATATTGTGCTATCAATGGATATACGAAGGGCTTTGCAGTGGTTACAGAAAAAAAATCATTCTTTTGATATTATTTTTGCAGATCCCCCTTATGAAGAAGGGTGGCCCAATAGAATTCTGGATCTTCTGAAAGAAGCACCTGTTATTTTGAAAGATAATGGTTTAATTATAATAGAGCATTCAATACGAGAGCCTATTATAATTCAAGGTGACGATTTTATTGTGACAGACTCACGTACTTATGGAGATACGAACCTCACCTTTTTAAAGAAGAAGGAGGTCTTTGAATGAAACGCCCTATACGTGCTGTTTACCCGGGGTCTTTCGATCCTATTACGAACGGTCATATTTATATAGCGGAAAGGGCAGCTGCTTTGTTTGACGAACTTGTTGTCAGCGTGTTGCTTAATCCTCAGAAAAAAGCAACTTTTAGTGTAGAAGAGAGAAAAGCAATGGCTAGAGAAGCATTAAGTCATCTTCCTAATGTAAAGGTGAATTCGTTTACCGGACTTCTTGTCGATTTTTTACGCCAAGAGCGAAGTCGTATTATCATTCGTGGTCTCCGTGCTTTATCGGATTTCGAATACGAATTTCAACTAGCTCTCATGAACAGGCAATTAGCGCCGGACATAGAAACATTATTTATCGTTACGGAGGCTAAATACTCGTATCTTTCAAGCCACGCAGTGAAAGAGATTTTCCATTTTGGAGGCCCTGTTCAGGAAATGGTTCCTCCAGGGGTATATCGTCGGCTGCGAGAACGTTACCCTAAGCCGTTTTCCAATTGATAAGGGATTGCTCGTAATTCATGTTCTGTGTACGGAGTATCTACGAGATATTCCCATAATGTCGATGCAATATTCTCAAGTTGGAGTAACCGACGAGATGGTCCTCTGAAAGAAGGAATATATCCTCTGGTAATAATGGGTAACGTTGTTTTGCTACGCATCTCTTTTAGCAATTTTTTCCCGCGGGAAGAAAAACCGAGAACACGTATATATTGAGGTCCCAGCCGTTGAAAGGCTCTGTTTTCCCAATGTTTGATGCCTAAAAGCCAATCAATGGCGAAGCGTTGAATTGTCCCCTTTGTGTAACGCTTAGATGTTGCTTGTGATACGAAATCATCCCAGGAAAGAGAGGTTCCGGCCAATTTATAAAATAGGTTTTCGAGACCTTCTTTCATCTCTGCTGTTTTTGCAATTTCTTGAGGTGTGCTTCGTAAAAGACTTGTTTGGAGAAAGGGCCATAATTTTTGGGCAGAGTATGCAATCCGACCACTCTTGCAGGCTTCTTCTATGAGAGATCGGGAAAAGGATGGAAGAGCATCAAGTATGTTTTCCTGTTTTCCTCCTCTATATGCTTTTCGTATCGCTGAGGCACTTGCCCATGTTCCTTGAAAAGTTTCGTCGTGGTAGCCAGCTCCCTTTCTCTCTATAGGAACACAATGTAATGGGTATTTGTTTTTTTCGATGTGAAGAAGATACGCCAATGCAAGGGAGTTATTAGGTTGAGAGAGTATTGAACCTGAATCTGGAATTAATGCTTCCAGAGCCGAAGCACGCGCTTTCACATATGAAAAGCCTTTTTCAAGATATCTTCTGAGTTCTCTCTTGAAAGGTTCAGGTTCGTGAATTAGAATGTCAAGGATTGTGGATAAATCGCAATTATGGTTTTCCATACCAAAAGAAAGATGGGTTACACTGTGACATGCTGCCAGAATATCTACCGCTCCTGCGGCAAAAACTCCGGCATTATGGCATGAAAAAAATACAGGTAGTTCTAATACTACGTCTGCGCCGGCTTCTAAGGCGAGAGCTGTGCGTTGCCATTTATCTAAAAAAGCAGGTTCTCCTCTTTGTGTAAAATGGGAAGAAAGAACGACGACGATTTCTGAAGCATCTGTTTTCCGTGTTGCTTCATTTAACTGAAAAACATGCCCGTTATGTAAAGGGTTATACTCAGCGATGATGCCAACAACATTTTTTGACATAGGTAATCACGCTTTCTATAAATATATAATAATACAGATACTCTTAAAGATACCCTGTAGAATTCTATCAGGTCAAGGAGAGGGAGGAATCCAAAAGCAATGAAAGTATTGGTTATTAACTGTGGAAGTTCATCTTTGAAGTATCAGCTTTTCGACATGGAGACAGAAGCTGTTCTCGCTAAGGGATTGGTTGAGCGTATTGGTATTGAAGGTTCTCGAATTAAGCACACGAAGGTTGGAATGGATGCTGTCATTCGTAATACAGAAATTTCTAACCATAAAGTGGCTATTAAATATGTTCTTGAGGCCCTTCTTGATCCTCAGCATGGGGTACTTAAGAGTCTTGATGAGCTCAATGCCGTAGGGCACAGAGTCGTTCACGGTGGAGAGAAATTTGCACGTTCAGTTATGATCGATAAAGATGTTATCGAAGCTCTTCAGGAGTGCGTGCCTCTTGCACCTCTTCATAACCCAGCAAACCTTATGGGCATTGAAGCTATGCAGGAAGTTCTTCCCAATGTTCCTCAGGTTGGAGTTTTTGACACAGCTTTCCACCAGACAATGCCTGGACAGGCTTATATGTACGGTGTTCCTTATCACTATTATGAAAAGTACAGAGTTCGCCGTTATGGCTTCCACGGAACAAGCCATTTCTATGTTTCTCATAGAGCAGCTGACTTCCTTGGTAAAAAAGTTGAAGATCTTAAGATTGTCACATGCCATTTAGGAAACGGAAGCTCCATAACAGCTGTTGATGGCGGAAAATCTGTTGATACTAGCATGGGATTCAGCCCCCTCCCCGGAGTTATCATGGGAACACGTGCTGGTGATGTTGACCCTCAGCTTCTTACATTCCTTGCTGAGCAAGAAGATCTTGATCCCAAAGCCATGAGTCACATTTTGAATAAAGAAAGTGGACTCCTTGGTATCTCTGGTGTAAGCAGCGACCTTCGCGATGTAGAGGAAGAGGCAGAAAAGGGTAACAAACGCGCAGAATTGGCAGAGTCTATGCTTTATTACGGTATTAAAAAGTATATTGGTGCTTATGCTGCTGCTATGGGTGGCATAGACGTGCTTGTTTTTACTGCTGGTATCGGAGAAAATAGTGCTAAAGCTAGAGAAAAAGTATGTAGCGGTCTTGAGTTCCTTGGTGTTAAACTTGATGCAGAGAAAAACAACATCCGAGGAAAAGAAGCTGTTATCAGCACAGACGATTCTAAAGTAACGGTACTTGTAATCCCGACAAACGAAGAACTTGTAATTGCTCGAGATACTAGAGATATCGTCTCAAAGTAAGACAGAAAGAAGGAGGAAATCTCATGGCAATTACTGATCTGCCGTCTGACTGGTCATTTTGGGTGCATTTGCCAGGCAGGGAGGAAGGGCCGGATGTGGTAGATGCTTCTTGGCAAATAGAGATGAAACAATCTATTGTTTTTGCCCAAGAAGAATTTTCTTTTCTTTCTCCGTTGCAGGTTGTCGCTCATGTAAGTTGGGCTGATCAGTCTGTCATGGTCCAGATTGAACTGGAAACTACACTTTCAGTTCCCTGTGTTCGTTGTCTTGAACTAACAGATATTGCATTACAGACACATTTCATGTATCTTTACTCTTTGCGGGATTCTGTTACATCTGAGCGAGAACAAGAATCAGATGAGCATCTAGTTTTGGTAGACGCTTTGGAGAATAAATTAAATATTACTCCGCAGGTATGGGAAAGTCTCATATTGAGCCTTCCCACCAACCCTCTTTGTAGAGAGGATTGCAAAGGACTTTGTCCTGTTTGTGGCGCTTCTCTCAACGATGGTGATTGTGGCTGCAACCGTGAGACTAGAGACCCCAGACTCGCAGATTTGCTAAAAATCAAGAAAGAAGATTTGGAAGCTTAAGGAAAAGGAGGGGAACGAGTATGGCAACACCTAAAAGTAGAGTTTCTCATGCACGTACGCATAAAAGAAAAGCAAATTGGCTTGGATCTGCTACTGCACCTGGACTTACAACTTGTCCGCACTGTGGAGAGATAATTATGAATTATCGTGCTTGCCCTGAGTGTGGATACTACAGAGGCCGTAAAGTTGTAAAAACGGGAGAAGAAGTAGTAGCCGAGGAAGCATAAGATTTAAGATTAAAATGAGGCGTGAGCTGCATCGAATTGATTTGGCTCACATAAAATAGCGGAGGGCATGTGTCCTCCGCTATTTTTTTCTTGACCAGAAAGCTGAAAAATATTATACTGACCCAGTCATCAGATCAGATATTAGTACCAGGTCTTAAAAACTGGAGGTTGTGACGATTCGTTCGAAACGGAAAAAGCAAAGACAGGAAAAGCTATTAAAGTTTTTAGAACAGAATCCGCTTTATACAGACAAAGAATTAGCTGATGCTTTAGACGTTAGCGTCAGTACCGTCCGTCTTGATCGTGCGTTACTGGGAGTGCCAGAGCTAAGAGAACGTACTAAAAATATGGCCCAAAGGGCTACAAGCAAACTGCGTTCATTGAAACAAAGCGAAGTTGTAGGAGACCTTCTTGAACTCGAGCCCAATAAATGGGCGCTGTCAGTCCTTCAAACAAAAAAAGATATGGCATTCCGCCATACAGATTATGTGTGTGATCATTATATATATTCCCAGGCTAGTTCAATTGCAATAGCGGTAGTTGAGGCCGATATGGTCATAATCGATTCAATGAGAGGCGAGTATAAGAGCCATGCTAAGGTTGGGGATGTTTTGATCGCTCGTGCAAAAGTTGGTGTGCATAAGGATAATAAATATATCGTTAGTGTGCGAACTCGGGTTGGAGATCATGAAATTTTTGTAGGCCGTTTTATAGCCGTGGTCATAAACTCCCTCGAGACGAGAGATTAAGAGGGGAGGCAAACGTAACAATGTTATTGGCTGTTGATGCCATGGGAGGCGATAATGCTCCCCACGAACCTTGTAAAGGTGCGATATTGGCGTGTAGAAAATTTAGAGATCTGGAGATCGTCCTTGTAGGGGACCGTTCTCAAATAGAACCAATTATAGATCAGGCAGAGATTGATGTTCGAAAGAGACTCTCAATAGTCCATACAGAAGAGTTCATTTCTATGGATGAGCATCCAAGTCAAAGTATTCGTAAGAAGAGACACTCCAGCTTACGTCTTGCTATGGAAATGACGAGAAATGGGGAAGCTCAAGGTTGTGTCTCTGCAGGGAATACTGGTGCTATTGTTGCTGGTGGAGTCTTGGTTGTTGGAAGAATATCAGGAATAGACCGTCCTGCACTGGGAGTTGCTCTTCCTACGTTGAACAAGTATACCTTTCTTTTAGATGTGGGCGCTACAGTTCGAGCCAAACCAATAAACCTTTATCAATTTGCACTGATGGGAAATATTTATTCAAAGTGTATTTTGGGAGTGCCGTCCCCTGAGGTAGCGCTTCTTTCTAATGGCTCGGAAGACATAAAGGGCGATGAAGTTATTGCGAGTGCACGAGAGATGTTGAAAGCTAGCTCATTGAAATTTACTGGATATGTAGAAGGCGACGAAGTCCCCTTTAGTAAGGCAGATGTTGTCGTTTGCGATGGTTTTTCAGGAAATGTAGTCTTAAAATTCGCCGAAGGTGTTATACAAGCCGTCTATTCAATTGCAAAAGAGGAATTTGGACGGAGAGTATTGCCTAAAATAGGAATTCTTTTTATGGCCCCAATGCTTAAAGATTTGTGGGGGCGTTTTAATTACGAAAAACATGGAGGGACTCCTCTTCTCGGTGTAAATGGCGTGGTTATAAAAGCTCATGGACGATCTAAAGCTCCCGCTGTAGAAAGTGCAATACGAGTAGCGAGAAACTTTGTTTTACAGAAGGGTGTCGATCTCATTTCTGATGAGCTTGGCAAGGAGGTATAGTAATGGGTCAGTTAAATGGTCGTGATGTTGCGATTCTTGGGACTGGAATGTATGTTCCTAAAAGAATAATGACCAATAATGATTTGTCTGAAATGGTTGAAACAAATGACGAATGGATTCGGGAACGAACAGGGATTCGTGAAAGACGAATTGCAGCTGAAGGTGAGTTGACAAGTGATCTTGCCTATAAAGCGTCTTTAGCCGCATTGAAAAAGAGTGGAGTTTCTGCATCAGAGCTTGACATGGTTATAGTTGCAACCAATACTCCAGACACCCTTTTCCCTGGAGTGGCTCCTAAATTGCAAGGGAAACTTAAGGCTTCTCATGCTGGAGCTTTCGACGTACAGTCGGGATGTACAGGATGTATTTATGCTCTTACTGTTGCGATGACAGGCGTTAGCTGCGGACTTTGGAACAAGGTGCTCGTTGTCGGTGCTGAAGTATTGTCTCACGTTATTAACTGGGAAGATCGCAATACATGTGTTCTTTTTGGAGACGGTGCAGGAGCTGCTGTTCTTGGCCCTTCCGTTGAAGGCACAGGACGTTTCATATCTGCGGAGCTTCGTGCTGATGGCACAAAATCTGACTTTATAACCCTCCCTGGTGGACTTATTGAGAACCCCGCTTCGGAGAAAACGATTGCAGAAGGACTTCATTATGTTCACATGAAGGGAAATGATGTTTTTAAATTTGTAAATCGTGTTCTACCTTCTTTTCTCAAAAAGTTTGTTTCGGCATCTGACGTTGATCCTTCTGAAATTGATTGGTGGTTATTCCATCAAGCTAATCTCCGTATTATAGACGGAGTTATGAAACGTCTTGGAGCTGATCCTGAAAAGACATGGGTAAATCTTGATCGTTATGGAAATACGTCTGCTGCGTCTGTTTTCCTTGTTCTTGCAGAGTTGTTTGAGAGCGGAAAATTAGAAAAGGGGCAGAAGATGGTCCTCTCTAGTTTCGGAGCCGGGATGACATACGGTTCAATTCTGTATGAGATGTGAGGTGAATATTTTGGTTTGGAAAAACAGAGTAACGCAGCTCCTTGGTGTGCAATATCCACTCATACAGGGGGGTATGGCTTGGGTCGCTAACGCAACTTTAGCAGCAGCGGTAAGTAATGGGGGCGGTATTGGCCTCATAGGAGCCGCTAACATGCCGCCTGAGATTTTAGAGCAAGAGCTGATTCGTGCCAGAGAATTGACGGATAAACCCTTTGGACTGAATATTATGCTTATGTCCTCAACTGCTGATGCTGCTATGGAATTAGCAGCTAAGCACCGTGTTCCTATAGTGACAACAGGAGCTGGAAGCCCAGGAAAAGTTATTGAACGATTAAAACCCTTGGGAACAGTCGTTATTCCTGTAATTGCTTCGGTTGCTCAGGCTAAGCGCGTAGAGAAACAGGGTGCTGATGCTGTAGTTGCTGAGGGTACTGAAGCGGGAGGGCACATAGGTGATTTGACGACGATGGTTCTTGTTCCACAAATTGTTGATTCTGTGAATATTCCTGTTATTGCTGCAGGAGGCGTAGCCGATGGCCGTGGAATCGCCGCAGCCTTCAGCCTTGGCGCAGAGGGAGTTCAGATTGGAACTCGAATGGTTTGTTGCTCAGAATGCACCGTTCATCAAAACTACAAAGAAGCAATTTTAAAAGCCAGAGATAGAAGTAATGTAGTAACAGGTCGGCCAACTGGTCATCCTGTACGTTGTTTGAAAAATAAATTATCAGCACGGTTTGAAGAACTTGAAAATGCGGGAGCTTCAATAGATGACATAGAAAAATTAGGAACAGGGCGTTTGAGAGCGGCTGTTGTAGATGGAGACATTGAATGGGGCTCTGTTATGGCTGGCCAAAGCGCCGGAATGATAAACGATATAAAACCAGCGGCTGAGATAATTCAAACTATGTTTAATGAGGCTGCTGATGTTATATCCAGACTTCCACATTTTGAATTTTAAAGAATCGAGGTGTCACAAATGAAATATGCAGTAGTTTTTCCTGGTCAGGGAGCTCAAGAAGTAGGAATGGGAAAAAGTTTATATGACACCTTTGATGTAGCTAGGGATGTATTTGAAAGAGCAGATAAAGCACTAGGTTTTAAACTGAGTGACATTATTTTTAATGGTCCAGACGAGAAACTTACTCTTACTGCTTTTACGCAGCCAGCTATTTTAACGGCGAGTATCGCCGCATATTCAGTATTGACAGAAGCTTTCGGAGTTTCAATAGATGCAGATTATTTCGCTGGCCATAGCCTTGGCGAATATACTGCTTTGGTTGCCACGGGTGCTCTTTCGTTAGAAGATGGCGTTCGTTTGGTTCATCTTCGTGGCTCTCTTATGCAAGAGGCGGTTCCTGAAGGAGTCGGTGCAATGGCAGCTCTTATTGGACTTGATTCCGATGTGGTTTGTGATATATGTGCTGAGTTAGCACCGAATCAAGAATGCCAGCCTGCAAATTTTAATTCGCCTGGGCAAATTGTTATCTCGGGTAAGACTTCCTTTGTTGAAAAAGCAGCAGAAGAGGCTAAAAAAAGAGGAGCTCGTAAGGCAATAATGCTGAAAGTAAGCGCTCCATTCCATAGCTCCTTAATGAGGCCAGTTGCCGATCAGCTTCAGAAGGCTTTTGAGGAATGCGAGTGGCATGTTCCCTCGCGACCGGTTATAGCCAATGTTTCGGCAAAACCAGTTTCCACTGTAGAAGATATACAGAGTGCGCTATACCATCAGACATATAGTCCTGTTTTATGGACAGATTCTGTTATGTATATGGTTTCGCAGAATATAGATTCGTATTTGGAATTAGGGCCAGGAACTGTCTTGGCTGGTTTAATTAAGCGTTGCCAGAAGGGGCTTAAGACGTATTCTGCGATGAATGAAGAAGAGTTACGGGCTATAGCTGCCCTTTTCCAGGAGGAAGGAGCGGAATAGATATGCCAGAGAAGATAGCACTTGTTACAGGCGGAGGTAGAGGGATAGGAAAAGCTATTGCTTTGGAACTCGCTTCACGTGGACACAATGTGGCCATAAGTTACAACAGAAGCGAAAGCGAAGCAATGAACGTCTGTAAGGAAATAGAAGCTATGGGTGTTAAAAGCTTAGCTGTGAAATGTGATGTTACCGACGCTGAGCAAGTAGAGGCTCTTTTTTCAACAATAGAAGATTCATGGGGTATTGTGGAGATTCTTGTAAACAACGCAGGAATAACAAAGGATAATCTTCTGATGCGAATGAAAGATGATGACTGGGATAAAGTAATTGCAGCTAACCTTACCTCAGTATATCGTTGTTCAAAACGAGCCTTGAAGAAGATGGTAAAAGCACGATGGGGGCGTATTATTAATATCTCTTCTGTTGTCGCTTTGATTGGAAATCCAGGCCAGTCGAATTATTGCGCATCAAAAGCTGGAATTGTCGGATTTACCAAAGCTGTTGCGAGGGAATATGGGGCCCGCGGAATTACTTCAAATGCTATTGCTCCAGGTTTCATTGAAACTGATATGACATCCATCTTGAAAGATGAGATTAAACAGTCTATGCTGTCTCAGATTCCTTTAGGTAGAGCTGGAGTTCCTGAAGATATTGCAAAGGTTGCAGCTTTCCTTGCTTCAGATGATTCTGCATATATAACAGGTCAGGTTATTGCCGTCGATGGCGGAATGACTATGTGTTAAATTTATATTATGATGTGAGGAAGGGGGTGAAGGAGAATGAAAAAAGAAGAAGTGTTAGCACGCCTGAAAGAAATTATCATCGATAGATTGGATGTTGAAGAAAGCCAGATCGTTCCGGAGGCTTCTTTTGTTGAAGATCTTGGAGCTGACTCTCTTGATATTGTTGAGCTCATCATGGGTATTGAGGAAGAGTTCGACATTGAAATTCCTGACGAGGATGCGGAAAAGCTCACTTCCGTAGGGGAAGCAATGAAATATACCTTCGACAAGCTTGGAGTAGAAGAGTAAGTCAACAAATAAATGCATTTACAAGGCCGGAGGACACAGGTGTACACCTCCGGCCTTCTCAAAACTGAGAAATGCCCTATCCTTGAACGGTGAGGAGTGACGTATTTTGAGAAGGGTAGTTATCACGGGGTTAGGAGTAGTAAGCCCAATCGCGAATGGTAGGGAAAATTTTTGGCAGGCTCTTAAAGAAGGAAAAAACGGAGTCTTCCCTTTTTCAACATTTGATGCCAGTGATCTTCCTGTGACATTTGGTGCTGAGATTAAAGATTTTGACCCTACGCTTTGGCTTGACAAAAAAGAGGCAAAAAGATCTGATCGGGTTATTCATTTTGCTGTAGCAGCAGCTGATATGGCAGTCGAAGATGCCCATCTTGATATTAGTAGCCTGGATTCGAATAGATTTGGTGTTTATATTGGAACAGGACAGGGTGGCATAGAAACCACTTTTAACAATTTTAAAACTCTGATGGAAAAAGGACCGAGGCGTGTAAGCCCCTTCTTTATTCCTATGATGATCAGCAACATGTCTACTGCATATGTTGCTATTCGCTATGGAGCTAAAGGGCCTAATATGTGTGTTGTTACAGCATGTGCCACAGGAACAAATAGTATAGGTGAAGCCTACTACTCAATAATGAGGGATGACGCAGATATCATTCTTGCTGGAGGAACGGAAGCAGCTCTTCGTTCTATCAGTATTGCAGGTTTTGCTGCTATGAAGGCTCTTTCCACTAGAAATGACGAACCACAACGGGCATCTCGTCCTTTTGACAAGGATCGCGATGGTTTTGTAATGGGGGAAGGGGCAGGTGTTCTCGTTCTTGAGGACTTAGAGCATGCTTTAAAACGCGGTGCTACTATATATGGAGAAATTGTAGGATATGGTTCTACATGCGATGCGAGCCATATTACTGCACCTGATCCTCAAGGGGATGGAGCGGTCAGAGCCATGCGACAGGCCATGCGACAGGCAAAATGGCTTCCTGAAGATGTTGATTATATTAATGCTCACGGAACCTCTACAGAGCTTAATGATAAAATGGAAAGCATGGCAATTCGCACATTGTTTGGTGAGTATACCCCCAATGTTCTTGTCAATTCAACAAAATCAATGATCGGACATTGTCTTGGAGCTGCCGGAGCATTAGAAACAATAGCAGCGTTACAGTCCATAGTGGAAGGTGTCGTTCATCCTACGATCAACTACGAAACACCTGATCCTGATTGTGGAGTCAATGTTGTAGGCCAGGAGGCTGTACATAAATCTGTGTCCCGTCTTTTAGTTAATAGCTTCGGATTTGGTGGACATAATGCAGTTATAGCAGTACAGAAATACGAGGAGTAAGATAAAAAGTGAACGTATCTGAGAAGGAGCAATGGTGGCGACTTGCGCTTGCCTCCTTTCAGGAACGACTAGGATATTCTTTTGTTAATATAGCGACGTTAGAGGAGGCCCTAACCCATGCTTCCTTTGCTCATGAGGCGGGCCTTCCTTTTTTTAACGAGCGCTTAGAGTTCTTGGGCGATGCTGTTCTGGAACTAGTCGTTTCTGCTGGTTTATTTAATGAATACACTCATGAAGATGAAGGAGTCTTGACGCGATATCGTGCAAACCTTGTTTGTAAGGATGCATTGTCTGCGTGGGGGACTTCTATGGAGATTCCGCGCCTTGTTCGTTTAGGCAAGGGATTGGTCCATCAGGGGGCGAATGCATCTATTATTGCAGATGCTTCTGAGGCTGTTTTTGGGGCGGTGTTTTTTGACGGCGGATATGAAGCCGCATCGCAGGTTATACTAAGATATCTCTTTTTTCAGTCTAAAAGTAATGCGTATGATGAAAAACAAGATCCAAAGTCTCTTCTACAAGAAGAAACCCAAAAAAGAGGATTGGGGCAACCTCAATACAAAGTTGTATCATCAGAAGGTCCTTCTCATATGCCCCTTTTTACGGTGCAATTGAGTATAGGAGATCATTTTAAAGCTGTTGGGCGTGGACATTCGATAAAAATGGCTGAAAGTAAGGTTGCGCAACAGGTACTGACTCAAACGGAACTCTGGTGTAAAAATGATATTGATGGAGGGCCTTAGGAATGCTTGTAGAAAAAACGACGATTATGAATGAAGAGGATATAGAACGAGTTCTTAAAAGAATTGCCAATGAAATTATCGAGAGAAACAGGGGAACAGAGAATGTTGCTTTAGTTGGCATTCAAAGACGTGGCGTTTTTTTGGCCAAACGGCTTCAACAATCACTTAAAAAACAAGAGAAAGTCAAAATTCCTGCAGGTGAATTAGATATAACTCTTTATAGAGATGACCTCACTCTTCTTCACGAACAGCCAGTGGTACATAGCACATCTATTCCCTTTGATGTAAATGGAATGAAGGTCGTTTTAGTTGATGACGTCATTTATACGGGCAGAACAGTACGGGCTGCTCTTGATGCTCTTATGGATTTAGGACGCCCCTCTGTAGTTCAACTTGCAGTTTTAATAGATAGAGGCCATCGTGAATTGCCTATACAACCCGATTATTGCGGGAAAAATGTACCTACATCTTCTGATGAAATAGTGGAAGTTCGTGTAGAGGAATTGGATGGCGCCAATAATGTTGTTATCTGCGAAAGAAAAAGTTAGATTTTTACTTGTCATTTTACTGTTGGTTATTTGCCCCATTAAAGTTTTTGCAATGGACTTATGGGTCACATCTCCATGGCTTTCAGTTATAGCCCACTTTATGGGTGGGGTCTTTATAAACGTAAAACCCATAGGCCAATGGACAGAAGATGGCATTGAAAAAAAGGTATCTGTCAAAAAACTGCCCAAAGACGGTCCTTTTTTAGCACTGGATTATAAAAATGCGCAAAAGTATGGGCTTTCCTCACCAAATTTTAAAAACATTCATGTGTTATATTCTCAATTACCCTTTCCGCGGGAAGAAATAGATAGGTATTTTACAGACCCTTCCGTTCTTCCTTTTATAGCGCAAAGAATTCTCAATGTTTTTTCTAGCCTTGATTCAGAACATTACTCTTTTTACCAACGACGGTTAGCTGAATTTCAGGGACGTTTGGAAAGTACTGTTTATTTAGGAAGGCAACTTTTACAAGGAAAAGAAGTATATAGCCTTTCAGAAGACTACCTTGAACTGCTGAAAGCAGCGCAATGTCGCATTATTCAACCTGAAGAAACATTGCGAAAAGCGTGGGAAAAAGGAGAGTCTTTAGATCAACTCAAAGAGAAAATCAAAGAGTGTTCTCAATTGAATATTCCTGTTTTATATGATCATAAAACGCCAGCTCCAGTGAAAAAAGTTTTATTGGAGAGTAAGTCTACGGCAGTTATTCAATTAAAATATCCAACAATAGGGCAAGATCTGATCATAGCTCTCTACGACCAGTACTTAGCAATATGGAATATAGCTACTCCAGGAGATACAAAATCTTAGCTTTCCGATGTAGCTGATTGGTTGTTTTTATTCTTTACAAAGAAAAGAAATGGGATTGTTGCTGAAAAAATAAAGAAGCTCAGCACATGAAATGGACTCAATGGAAAGTTTGATTCAACGATAAAACCATCTAGAACTGGCCCCGTCATCATCCCCAGACTAAAGAAAATATTGAATACGCTCATTGTTCGCCCGCTACCAAATTGAAAACTGTTTTCGGCAGCTATAGCTGCGAGAGATGGAGCAGAGAGTGCGTGCCCCACGCCAAAAATAACACTCGCTATGACGAGACCTGTAAAAGATTCAAAGAAAGGTACGATGATAAAAACACACCCTGAGAAAATACCACCAACAATTATCAGGTGATGACGTGAAATTTTGTCAGAAAGTTGCCCAAAATATCGTTGTAAAACTCCCGTTGTAACGGAGTTAAGGGAGAGGATTATGCCTATTTGTGAAAAAGAAAGAGAGTAACCAGAAGCAAGAAGAGGAATCATCATAAGCATTGTTCCTCGACACATTGCAAAACAAAATTGGTAATAAAAACAGGTTCGAAGAGCGGCATTTTTTATCATGCCTCTAATTGCGGGAAGCATTTTCCCATTAGACTTAGAGCGACTTGGAATCCCGATGGGAAGCTTTTTAATAACCATGAGAAGGGCAATAGTAGTGAGTGTCGTCATAAAATAAAAAGGCACGTGCCATCCTATATGATCAGTAAGAACTCCACTGATAAGAGGTCCAAAACCTACGCCTAAAAAGAGAGCACCCTGAAGTGTACCGAAAAATATGCCTTCTTCGCCTTTTTTTGCTATATCAGCGCCTATTGCCATCGTTATAGGTACAACAAAGGCGGAACCCAGTCCATGGAAGAAACGTATAGTAATAAGAGAAAGTGTAGTATCAGCGTGTACATAAGCGAGGGAAGCTAATGAATAAATTAAAAGACCAAGCGTTAAGAGGCGTTTTCTGTCAAAACGTTCAGCTAACTCTCCACTGAGAATCATTCCGCCTGTTCGCGCGAATGAGAAGGTGCCGAAAACCAGACCAAGAAGAATGCCACTAGCACCAAGCTTTGATGCATAGACAGGAAGAATGGGACTAATAACACCAACGCCAAGCATGGCGCAGAATAAAGACAGAGAGAGCGTAAGTAAAATATAGTCTACGTGGGAGGAATGAGTTTTATTCATAAAATGCCCCTTTAAAAACTCCCTCATGTTTTCACATGAGGGAGTAAAAATCACAACTTATTGTTTATTGTACTAAAGATTATGAACAATTTCAATCTTACCTTGCCCTTCAGAAAAATAACCAATACACGTGCTTCTTTCAAACCCTGCTTCTTTCAATGCGTTCAGCATTGCCGGGGCATGCTCTTGATTCAGAGCTAACAATAAGCCGCCTGACGTTTGGGCATCATACATCATGTCTACACGTTCAGCGGGGAATTCTTCTTTTTCTGTGACGTGATCTTCATATTGAATTCTATTATTATATGTGCCTGCCGGAATCAACCCGCTCTCTGCAAGTTCAATGACACCTGGAAATAACGGGACGTCATGGAGACCCAGCGTGACATTCAACGTTTTTGCTGAAAGCATATCTAGAGTATGTCCAATAAGCCCAAAACCGGTTACGTCTGTACAGGCATGAACATGATCAAGTAATTCTTGAGGAATGACGAGTGGAATATTATTAAGAGTAGACATCCATCGCATGGCCTCTTCTGGTCCTTTGGGATCCACAATCATGTCCGCTTTTATTCCTGTTGCAATGACACCACTTCCTATAGGTTTTGTTAAAAGTAGTGCGTCGCCTGGTTTTGCTCCGACTACTTGCCATGGATTCGATCTTGCAACTTCTCCGTATACAGCAAGTCCATATTTAGGTTCGTCATCTTCTACACTATGACCTCCTACTAGAAACGCTCCTGCTTCTCTAACTTTTGCATAGCCTCCCTCAAGCACTTCCCGTAATATCTCAATATCTAACTTTTTTACGGGGAATCCTACTATATTCAGGGCAACAATAGGGCGTCCGCCCATTGCAAAGACGTCGCTAATAGAATTACACGCTGCTATTTCTCCCCATTTTCTTGGGTCATCTACAATGGGAGTAATGAAATCAAGGGTAAGAACTCCAAGGCGTCTGTCATCAATAATCCAGAGTGCTGCGTCTTCTCCAGATGCCCATGTTGAAATAATACGGTCGTCTCGTACCGGAGGTATGTCTCGAAGTATTTTTTCAAGGTCCGCCGGACCTATTTTGGCGGCTCACCCACTTGTTTTAGAAAGTTCAGTTAATCGCATAGATAGAGGCCCTCCCTTCTTTTATAATAACAATAAGAATTATAACAAACTGACATGATTTTTATTCATGGGATTCATTCATAAATAGCTGATATTTTGCTTTTATGAAAGGAAATACCAGGAGTCAGAATGATATAATGAAAAGCTCGAAGAGAATTATACAGCATTTAGAAAAGGAGTGATTTGGAATAATGGCAACGATTCCAAACTCTACAGTATTGGAGGAACTGCGTTCCTTAAAAGAAGAACTGCAGGAAAGTCTTTGACCTCGTTAGGTTGGAGGGAAATAAAAATGAACTTGAAAGTAAAACCCTTGCTCCAGATTTTTGGGGAAGTGACGAGGCTAAAAAGGTAACGAAAGATTTGGCGCGATGTCAAGATAGACTTGATTCCTGGAGAAAAATAGTATCTGAGTTTCAAGAATTGGAAACTATCGTGGAAATTTTACATGAAGAAGACGACACAGATCTTCAACGAGAATTTGACCAGCGTGCGTTGGCTTTTAAAAGAGAAATAGAACATCTGCAACTCATAGAACTTCTCAGTGAAGATTTTGACCAGGGGAATGCTATTGTTACTGTTCATGCAGGTTCAGGTGGATTAGATTCTCAGGATTGGGCAGAAATGCTTTATAGGATGTACGTTCGGTGGTTGGAACAGAACAAATTCCGCTTCAAAATTCTAGATCTGCTACGTGATGCCGAAGGTGGAATCAGTAGTGTGACCTTGTTTGTAGAAGGGGATTATGCTTATGGATATTTAAAATCTGAGAAGGGGGTTCATCGGCTTGTACGAATATCACCTTTTGATTCGGCAGGTAGACGACATACAAGCTTTGCCTCTGTAGATATAACGCCTGACCTTCCAGAGAATGAAGATATAGAAATACGCCCGGAAGACATTAGAATCGATACGTATCGTTCCAGTGGTGCAGGTGGTCAGCATGTTAATATGACAGATTCGGCAGTACGCATTACCCACTATTCATCGGGGATTGTCGTTAGCTGTCAAAACGAACGGTCACAGCATATGAACAAAATGGTTGCTATGCAAATTTTAAAAAGCAGGCTCTATGAAAGAGCCCTTCAGGAACGTCGGGATGAGATGGATGCCATTCAAGGTGAAAAGAAGGAAATAAGTTGGGGCAATCAGATTCGCTCATATGTTCTCCATCCTTATACTCTTGTAAAAGATCACAGAACAGGGTATGAAACAGGTAACATTCAAGCGGTTCTTGATGGAGACCTTGATGATTTCATAATGGCTTATTTGCGATGGAATAAATTGTCTGGCAATAACTAAGTTTTTCGTAGAGGAGGAGGATTTTTTTGTATAAGCGGCCGCTTTCGCATATTTTTTTTGTTTGTCTGATACTTACGCTTTTAGTGACGACTCATGTGAGTTGGGCTTCTCAATCGTCATTTAAACCAACAGTTCCTGTTCTTCCTCTGGAAGATTTGAAACCAGGAATGAAAGGATACGCTTTAACGGTTATACAGGGTCAGAAAGTCGTCTCCTTTCCCGTGGAAATAATAAGCATTGTTCCGCAATTGGAGAGTCGTCCCCGTCATCTTATTATGATTCGCGTGAGCGGTGATGTTATTGATAAAACTGGTGGAATAGCTGCAGGAATGAGTGGTAGCCCTGTCTATATTGGTCAGAAGCTTATTGGGGCTATAGGCTATGGTTTTAATTTTAGTGAACATAATATTGGCTATGTTACTCCAATAGAGGACATGGCTACTGTTTGGAATTGGCCGGAAGTGAAAAAATCCTTGCCAAAATTTACATTACCTCTTGAAAAAGAAGACGAAAAGGAATCTCATAAAGAAGAAACTCAACCCGAAGAAGATAAGGGTGAAAACGAAGAAATTGGTACAAACGATACAACCTCTCCAGAATCTCCTTCAGACCAAATGACACCGAAAGCCTTACCGTTACAGATTAGTGGTGTCAGTCAAAGGACAGTAAACAAACTTGAAAACGTGTTAGGTGAGAAAGCTGTTCTTGCTGGAGGTATAAGTAGTGATGAACACATAGTTGATTATAAAGCGGCATTTTCCCCGGGAGATGGGGTAGGTGTTCTTCTTGCATGGGGTGATGTTACAGTAGGAGCAATTGGAACAGTAACATCGGTTGATAAGGACGGACGTTTCTTAGCTTTTGGACATCCTTTTTTAGAAAGGGGCGCTGTGGCTTTTCCTGCTGCCAAGGTTAACATTCACAATGTTATTCCTAACTTAGCCAGCCCTTTTAAAATAGGCAGTTTCTCTCAGATTGTAGGAACAATAACCCAAGATCGAGCCGAAGCCATAGGTGGACAGGTCGGTTATTTTACTCCATCTATTGATGCCTCTCTCCGTTTCAAGGATGTTGATAGAAACGTACGAGCTTTAAAAAGATTTCATGTTGTTCCTGATCCTTTTATGAGCTCAGAAATGACATCTATTCTTTATACAGGATTAATAGATCGGTTATGGGGCAGAATAGGCGAGGGAACGGCGAGAGTCTCTCTTCAAATTGAAGGCTATGGGCTTCCCAAGGGCTGGACTCGGAGCAATATGTTCTTTTCTGAATCAAATATTGGAGGAGATTCTCTTCGTGAGATTCAAGAAATAATAAAGGCGATAACGCTCAATCCGTATAAGGACATTTACCCCTTAGGAATACACCTTTCTGTGGAAATGACTCAAAAACCTAATCTTATTTTCATTGAAGGTCTCAAAGTTGATGGGGAGACCTTCCGTCCTGGAGATAAAATTCCGGTGGAAATAACATTACGTCCTTATAGAGGTGAACAGAGTAAAAAGAAATTCGAACTTATTGTTCCTCAAGATGCAGCTGGTCCAGTTGAAATTGCTGTAAGAGGTGGCGGTATTATGCCTTTAGAAGAAGATGCTATTATTCAAGGATGGAAGACTATAGAAAATTTTGATCAAATGCTCAAGGAAATTAGTGCCTTGGAAACCAATAATGAGGTTATTCTTGAGCTTAATTATGCTAAAGTTCCTGATGAAGCGTCTCAACCTGGCCCTACGAAAGAAGATCTTGAACTATTAAGTCAAATTAAAGAGAGAAGACTAAATGAAGGAAGCATGCGTATTTTCAGAACAGATTATGTAGTTGAAGGACTCCTTCGTAAAATTGTACAGATTGTGCCAGAAACCAATAACAGACAAGAAAGGGAATAATAATGTTCATAACTCTTGAAGGGATCGATGGATGTGGTAAAAGTACTCAAGCGGCCCTTTTAAAAGATAAACTGCAAAAAGAGAAACATGCTTCTGTAGTGTGGACCAGAGAACCTGGAGGCTGGAGCCATGGAGATCTTGTACGTACACTTCTTTTGGACAAGGATCTTCACCATGAGTTAAGTGAATTGCTGCTTTTTGTATTTGATCGCTGTGAACACGTTTCTCAAGTTGTCGCTCCTGCCCTTGAAAAGAAGCAGATTGTTCTCTGTGAACGATATACTGATTCAACACGTGCCTATCAAATATGGGGAAGAGGTTTAGAAGAAAGAAAGGTAGAAGATCTTTTTTCATGGTGTCACTTCCCAGATCCAGATTTGACCTTGTGGATCGATACCCCTTTATCTTTGGCAATGGATAGAATTAAAAGATCTAGAGGGCACTTGGATCGTATAGAGTCAGAAACGCAAAAATTTTTATCAAATGTTTGTTCTGGTTATAAGGAGCTATCAGCACGATATCCAGAACGTATAATTCGTATTGATGGGGCGCAACCGATAGAAGACGTTTCACTCCAGATTTGGAAGGCTGTGGAGGTGTACTTTCTCGGTGAAAGTAAAAAAGAGTTCTGATAGAAAATTAGGTACTGATTTTGGAACCTTTTCTTCATCACGTCATCGAGTATCTCAAAGAGAAGACGTTAATTATCCTAAGTTCGACGATTCTTTGGAAGCGGCAGAAATACACGAGCTTCTGAACCGTCTCGATTCTCTTGGCGATAAATTATCACGTTTCCCTTCAGAAACCATATTGCGAGATTATCGCAATGTTGTTGGAGAACTTCTTAAAAGGGCGACTGGTCGTTTACGTTTAAAAAAAGATCTTCGTTGGAGACGGTATGATAAAAATATATTTGTACTTATGGAAAAAACAGAGTCTGCCCTTCAAGAATTATCTGTTGTTTTTTTAAGGGAAGGAGAACGAACACGTTCTCTCCGATTAATGGAGGAAATTAAGGGATGCCTGCTCTCCCTACTTTTATAACATCAAGCCTGATGTGGCTTGAACTGAAAAAAGCTTTAGAAAAAGATAGCTTTCCTCAAAGTTTATCTTTGATGGCGCCTAAACAGTACCAAAATGATATTGTTTTGGCAGTCGCTCGTTATATTTTGTGCGAAAATAAGAATGCATGCGGCGAATGTCTATCATGCCGATCTTGGCATGAAGAATTGCATCCTGATCTCATACAACTTGGCTCACTGGAGAAAGCGCCTGGTATAGAAGAATGTAGAGAGGGTGTAATGGAACTTTCCTTATCGCCAGTTGTGTCTTCTCGACGACTTATCGTTATTTACTCAGCGCATGCGCTCTCTCTTCCTGCAGCGAATAGTCTGTTGAAGATCGTTGAGGAGCCGCCAGAACGCGGAGCAATCATTTTTATGCGAGAGGCCGAAAACTTTTTGCCAACATTAAAAAGCCGATGCTGGAATCTTTCTGTTGTTGAGGAAGAAAGTGTAAAACAGGAAAAAATCCCAACTTCAGAAAATGAGTGGAAGAAATGGTTCGAACGGACATCTTCTATGTCTGCGGAGGAAATGGATAAGCAGCTTTTATCTTGGGAGGCCTGGGCTTTTGAAGCAAAAGAATTTACTTTGGCCTCGCATATTGATAAATTACGTCTTATAAGTGAAAGCCGAAAGTTATCGGCAGGAATGATGATTGATTTAATTTTATTAGCACTCAAGGAGGGTTTTTCTTTTGAGTATGTATTTGACAATCTTTGGTAAACCGCGATATCTGGGTTTGGTCAATATAGATGGAGAAACTGTACACCCTGAAAAAGGAGAAATCATTGTTGCAGAGACAATGAGAGGACTTGAACTCGTTGTCGCCGGAGGAACTATTTCTGGAGAGCAAGAGGATCGCTATAGAAATACATGCTGCGAAGATCTCTCAGATGGGCAACCTAAGGGTGGGGAACCCATGCTTCAGAATATCTCTTTTATTCGAATTGCAACACCTGAAGATATGTTAGCGGCCCAGACCCAGCGAAATGAAGAAGAATCCGTTCTTGTTAAAGCTAGAGAGTTACTTACGCAACATGACCTTCCCATGAAGTTGGTAGATGTAGAGTATTTGCTTGACCGTAAAAAACTTTTCTTTTACTTTACTTCAGATCAAAGAGTTGATTTTAGGGCGTATGTCAGAGATCTTGCTCGTGAATTTAAAACTCGCATTGAGTTGCGCCAGATCGGAGTGCGAGATGAAGCCAAGACCGTAAGAGGATTAGGCCCTTGTGGAAGAGAATGTTGCTGTGGATATTGGCTTCATAAATTTGATCCAATTTGCATAAAAATGGTGAAAGAACAAAATTTAGCATTGAATCCTACTAAAATTTCAGGTGTTTGCGGACGACTTATGTGCTGCATGGCTTACGAACATAAAATGTATGAAACTCTTTGGAAAGACCTTCCAAATCCCGGTTCAAAAATAAAGGCTCCACACGGTTCCTTTGTTATTGTAGGTGTTGACCTTGCCCATGAAGCTTTTCGAGCAAGAACTCCAGAGGGAGCAGAAATACTTGTTCCCGTAAGGGAGTTCGAAAACTTTAAAGAAACGGTACTAAGAGGCGACACATGGGATGCATCGATTTGTGAAACTCCCCCTCTTTTGTTAGATGAAGAGGAAGTTGACGAAGTTGATGAGGGAGGAACAGAAGAGTATATCCTTGAAGATGAAACATGTGTCCTTGCAAGTGTTGTCACTGATTCTGAGAGCTATGAGCAGTCTTCAGATATTTCAGAAAACAATGAAGATAAAAAGGAACACATTAAGAAAGAAAGAAATGAAGCAAGTTCGCGCAATAAAAAACGGAAAAAACGGAAAAAGAGACCGCCACAACAACAAAGCACGGAGAATAAACCACGTGTTGGTGACGATCGTGCACGACCTCGAAGGCATTATCCTCGAAAAAAACAGCGTGACGATGTTCATAAAACCAAAGAAGAATAAGAAAAAGTGTGAGGTGTAGCTAGATGTCTCTGTGGAATAAGTTAAAAGATAGCCTGAAAGAAGTAAAAAATCGTTGGAGTGGAGGATTGGTTTCTCTTTTTTCAGGATCGACAATAGACGAAGAGTTTTGGGAGAGTTTTGAAGAACTTCTCATTTCTGGTGATGTTGGCATCGACTTGACAGAAGAAATAACAGCTGATCTTCAGAAGACAGTGAAACGCGAAGGTTTAAAAACACCAGATCAGCTTACAGAATATTTCATTGCTAATATAACGGAACGCCTTGAAGCAATTGAGGGAATGGGCAAGGAGATAGAAATAAATTCTTCACCGAAGATTATCGTTCTTGTAGGTGTTAATGGTAGTGGTAAGACTACAACAGCAGCTAAACTTGCAGAACAATTTCATAGGCAAGGGAAAAAAGTTGTTTTGGGAGCAGCTGATACATTTAGGGCTGGAGCTATAGAACAGCTGAAAGTGTGGGGAGATAGAACTGGAAGTCGCGTTGTAGCACAACAACAGGGTAGTGACTCTGCCGCAGTTGCCTACGATGCCCTTCAATCTGCCAAGGCATCCAATGCCGATGTTGTAATCATTGATACAGCGGGCCGTCTTCATTCAAAACATAATCTCATGGAAGAACTCATTAAAGTTGTACGAGTTCTTGAAAGAGAAGTCGGTCGGGATTCTATTGAAAACCTTCTTGTTTTAGATGCAGTTATGGGACAAAATGGCTTTGCTCAGGCTGAGACTTTTAATAAAGCATTAACTTTAGATGGCGTTGTATTGTCAAAATATGATAATACAGCGAAGGGTGGAGTCATTCTTGCGATTGCTCATAAATTGGGACTTCCCATTCGATATATTGGTCTAGGAGAGGGTGTCGACGATTTACGGTTGTTTGAACCGCGAGAATTCGTACAGGCGCTATTGGAGAAAAATGGCGATGAAGCCTGATAGTGACGAACTCTTAGGCAAACTGACATTCTCTTCTCCGATTTCAGAGTTAATGCGAGTTCTCTTTTTTTACTCGCTGCAATATGTAGTTTTGGAAAAGAAGAAGAAATATCATATTTTTCGCCAAGAAGATATTGTTGCTTTTTTGCATAAAAGTGAAAAAGATACTTCTATTTCAAAACTTTTCCTCTTTGCAGAAAAAGGTGCTAATACAAGAACTAACCTTCCTTCCAGAATGAAGAATTCGGAGAGAATGCTTTGTATCACAGCTGAAAAAGAAACATATATTACCACCTTTGAAGAAGTTAAATACAGATGTGGTGAGGACGAGGATTTCCCACTTTGGTGGAATATCCCTCTGCCTCTTTTGACTATGAAAGATCATAAGGTGATATTGAATGCTAAAGCTCAGGAAAGTTTTTCCTTGGAAGATTTTTCATTGAAACGCGTCTCAGATGCCTTGCAGCGAGAGGATAGACTTCTTGAAATTAACGCGGACGAAAATGAGAAGCGGGTTTTTTATTTCGAACCTCTTCTTGCTGATATATATTTAATTGATGAAGTTACCAGTGATTTGTCTGCAGCAGAAGATATGGTTTGGTGGGCTGCTGTAGGAAAAGCCTGGGCACAAAAGATGCGCAGAGATGGCTATGAAATTCACCAGGTAGATGGCATTCAACCGTCTCCTATTGATCTTTTAGGTGCAGATGATTATCTGACATGTGTCTGGGATGAAAAAATTTTAGGGTATCTTTGTTTTAAAAAAATGAAGGAGGCCTCAAAATGACCTATCCGGTCAAATTGATAACGGGCGTTCTTTATCCTGATGAGTATTGGCGATTATGGGTAATAGAAAAGGTTTCAGAAATGTGGGGAGAACCTGAATGTATAAGTGAACCTCATCTATTTGACATAACCAATTATTATCATGACATTGCGCCCACTCTGTATAGGCAGTTTATTTCATTTAAAGGACTTCGTGATGGGGGTGACTTGGTTCGCTGGAAGAAAGAAAGTTGCCACATCGAAGAAGGAAGTTACAGGGTAGAGAACGGTGTAAATGTTCGCTCAGTAAATATTGATCCTGGATATATTAATGGAGCTCGCCTCGTCTTGGCTTCAACGAAAGATCATGCTCATCGTATTTATATATCTGATGGAATTTTTGCAGAAGTGACAATGAGGTACCGCTTTAAAAAGTGGGTATCATTCGATTATACTTTCCCTGATTTTGCCAGTGGTCGTTATGATACATTTTTATCAGCGGTCAAAAACTCATGGGGAAAAGAAATGGCTGAGAGGAGACAGAACTCATGATAGAGAGATACGAAACGCCTTCTATGAAAAAAATATGGTCAGACCAAAACAAGTATGAAACATGGCTCAAGGTCGAACTCGCCG
The DNA here is from genome assembly GCF_055390565.1 of Aminobacterium thunnarium. Classification (NCBI taxonomy): domain Bacteria; kingdom Thermotogati; phylum Synergistota; class Synergistia; order Synergistales; family Aminobacteriaceae; genus Aminobacterium; species Aminobacterium thunnarium. Next base: position 1,057,052 of record NZ_AP042412.1, on the reverse strand, counting down.
TGTGTAAAGCTTGGACCGAAGATGGGCTTATTTCAGAAGAAGCTTTAAAGGATATTGAAGCCAAAGCTGACTTTGATATTGAAAGAATTTATGAGATAGAAAATCAAGTTCATCACGACATGATTGCTTTTGTTTCAGCTGTAGCTGAAAAGGTTGGTCCCAGCGGTCGTTTCATCCATTTGGGCTTAACAAGTAGTGATGTTCTTGATACCGCATCGTCGCTTCTTTTAAAAGAATCTTTAGACGTTGTCTTGACAGAACTAGACACACTTTCATCTCTTATATTAAAGCAAGCGGATGCCCATAAATATACACCTTGCGTAGGGCGTACTCATGGGATTCATGCTGAACCAATGACTTTTGGTCTGAAACTTTTAAATTGGTACTATGAACTTCTTAGAGATCGGGAGAGAATTGAAGAAGCAAAGAGACAAATAAGCTATGGCAAAATTTCTGGAGCTGTAGGTACCTACGCTCACTGTCCTACACGCATAGAGAAACGGGTTTGTTCGTTGCTTGGTCTTGAACCAGCTGCTATTTCCACTCAGATTCTTCAGAGAGATCGCCATGCTCATGTTATGAATGCCATTGCCCTTCTTGGTGCGGGAATAGAGAGAATGTCCGTTGAAATTCGTCATCTTCAGAGAACTGAGGTACTTGAAGCCCTTGAACCTTTTGGGAAGAAACAAAAAGGATCTTCAGCCATGCCTCACAAGAGAAACCCGATTCTTTGCGAACGTTTGGCAGGAATGGCTCGTTTGCTACGAGGATATGCTTCAACAGCTATGGAAAACATTGCTTTATGGCATGAACGAGATATTAGTCACTCTTCTGTAGAAAGAATTATTTGGCCAGACGCATTCCATCTTATTACATATATGCTTCAGAAAATGTCAAAGATCGTAGAAGGCTTGGACATTCAGCCTGAAAATATGTTGGCCAATCTACATAAAACTAAAGGACTAGTTTTTAGCCAGAGAGTTTTGCTTGAACTTGTAGAGAAATTTGGTTTGAGCCGAGAAGATGCTTACGCTGTCGTCCAGGAGAATGCTATGAAATGTTGGCATGGAGAAGGAAGCTTTGCCGAACTTCTTTGGAATGATGAGCGGGTAAATAAATATCTTTCTAAGGAAGAACTCGACAGCCTCTTTAATTTGGATTACTATTTTAGCGCTGTGGATGAAATCTTTTTAAGATTTCATCAGATGTCTTAGATTTTAGATTCAGAATAGAAATTAATAGGAGGATAAACAATGTCAGTTCCAGAACGTAATCTGGCTCTTGAACTTGTTCGCGGAACAGAGGCAGCGGCAATGGCTGCTGGCCGTTGGATGGGGCGGGGCGATAAAAACGCTGCTGACGGAGCGGCTGTTACTGCGATGCGTTATATGCTTAACACTATTGCTATGGATGGCGTAGTTGTCATAGGCGAGGGAGAAAAAGACGAGGCTCCCATGCTTTTTAATGGGGAACGTTTGGGAACAGGGGTCTCCCCTGAGGTCGATATAGCTGTAGATCCAATTGACGGCACACGCTTAACGGCAATGGGACTTCCTGGTGCAATCAGCGTAGTGGCTCTTTCTGAAAAGGGGACAATGTATAATCCCAAAAATATCTTTTATATGAACAAGCTTGCTACGGGGCCTGATGCAGCCGACGTTATTGATATAGAAGCACCTATAGAAGATAATATTAAGAGAGTGGCTGAAAAGAAATCCAAATCTGTCGGTGATGTTACTGTCGTTGTGCTAGACCGTCCACGACATGATGAAGTTAAAACTCGAATTCGTCAAATAGGGGCACGCATAAAGATGATTCCTGATGGAGATGTAGCAGGCGCTCTCCTTACATGCAAGGAGCAAGGTGGAGCCGATCTTCTTGTGGGAATAGGTGGATCTCCTGAAGCAGTCATTACTGCCTGTGCCATCAAATGTCTTGGTGGAAATATGCAATGTAAACTTTGGACGAGAGATGAAAAGGAAGCAGAAGAGAGCAGAGCTTTAGGACTTGATCTCGACGCTGTACTTACTCTTGATGATCTTGTTAAGGGTGACAATGTCTTTTTCGCTGCTACTGGCGTAACAGATGGAGATTTTCTTAAAGGTGTTCGTTATGAAGGCCGGCGTATTCGTACTTTTTCAATGGTTATGCGTTCGAAAAGCGGAACGGTACGCTATATAGAGGCTGTACATCATCCTAAAAAATTATGTACGATCAGTGGTATCGATTACGCTCCTGAATGTGAAGCATAAAATTAAGAAAGAGAGGTCGCTTTTTGAAAGCGACCTCTCTTATTTTTCTCCCCATCGGGCCAAACCTAAAGCTGCCTGTCCGACAGAAATATTTTCATCATTAGGAGAGAGTAAATGGTGGGTAAGTGGTTTTAGACCTCTTTGCTTAAGATATGAGACAGTTAAGGCAAGAAGCCTTTTGTTTTGCCATACTCCTCCAGAAAGAGCTACATGTTTAATTCCAGTCTTTTGGGATAATAATTGGCACATTTCAGCTGTCCAATAGGCTATGCCTCCATGGAAAGCAGCGGCAAGAACTTTTTTTGAATGTAACGAACGATTGCTCATCATCCATTTAACCATTGGACGCCAATCCAGATAAAGGAATCCTTCTTTTTCGAAAATTTTAAAAGGAGCACTCCCGCTCCCGTATGATTGAGATTCAAGCTCCATAGCTGCTTGCCCGTCGTATGTAATTTCCGTGCAAAATCCGAGAAGGGCCGATATCCCATCGAAAAACCGTCCACATGAAGTTGTGACTGGTGATTCGTCCATAATAATTAACTGACTCTGCAAGCGATTCTTCATTTCTGGCCAAATAGAAGAACCTAACGATAGAGCCTCTTCTTTTCCTATCGTATGTGCCAAGAGCGCCAATCCGTATCGCCACGGTTCCAAAACGGCTTTTTCTCCTCCAGGAAGGTTACAAGGAAGGAGTGAACCTTTTCTTTGATAGTGCATGAGATCACCGATAAGAAACTCGCCACCCCAGATTGTTCCATCTTCACCGTAGCCTGTTCCATCGAAAATGGCCCCTATTGCAGGTTCTTCAAAACGATTTTCGAGAAGGCAAGCAGCCATATGGGCATAATGATGTTGAACTCCCAAAGTTTCTTTAAATGTTTCTTTAACTATATCTTTGGCCAAGTAACCAGAAAGATACTGAGGATGAAGATCATAAACGAGATATTGCGGGTGTAAATTGTAAAGCTTAAGGAAATGGCGTAACGCTCGTTTGTAATATTCGACTGTTCCTATTTGTTTCAAATCACCTAGATATTGCCCTGGAAATATAGTTCGATCCTGGGTCAAAGTAAAGGTTGACTTCATTTCTGCTCCAGCTGCTAATATGACAGGTCCTTTATTAAGGGCAGTGAGAGGAATGGGAACAAATCCCCTCGCTCTGCGTATGAGAATGTAATCTCGCCCTTGCGATGCGATTACAGAATCGTCTATGGCCATATGAATATCTCTGTTATGCATGAGAAATATGTCTGCGAGGCCAGATAATGATGAAAGTGCATCATCATTTTTTGAAATAATAGGAGCATCGCTCATATTGGCACTTGTCATAATAAGAGCATCAAATTTTTCGAACAACAAGTGGTGAAGAGGTGTGTATGGAAGCATGATACCCAATGTGTTTTGTTGTGGAGCGACGAGGGGAGAGAGCCGCGTGTTTTTTCTTATAGGGCAAAGTACGATAGGTCTTTTTGATGATGTGAGAATTTTTTCAGCGGTGTTCGTAAGATGAACCAATTGCTTGGCTACTCGTACATTAGCGACCATAAGAGCAAAAGGCTTATCCTTTCTGTTTTTTCGCTCTCTCATTCGCCTCACAGCCTCATCATTGAAAGGGTCGCAGGCGAGATGGAAGCCGCCTAATCCCTTGATAGCAGCTGTCTTGCCTTCTTTCAAAAATGAGCAGCATTTTAAAAGAGCTTCTTCACCTTGTGCAAGAGTGGTGTTTATATGGTCTGTAAGCCATAGCGATGGACCACAGTCGAAGCATGCGTTGGGTTGGGCGTGATAACGGCGATTTGAAGATGTTGTATATTCCCCCGTGCACGTATCACACATTGTAAAGTGACTCATCGTTGTTAACGGCCTGTCATAAGGTAAATCTTGTATAATTGTGTATCGGGGGCCACAGTTCGTACAGTTTATAAATGGATATCTATATCTTCGATTTTCAGGGTCTCTCATTTCACGAAGACAATCGTCACATGTGGCGATATCTGGCGGAATAAGCACCCGCTGATGTTCTAGCCGAAGACTTTTCTCTATGATAAAACTTCCCGTTGTTTCCGCTGTGCTTGTTTCTTGAGAAATATATTCTATTGATGAGATATGCGAGGCGTCTGGTTTCTCTTCTTGTAGTCGAGAGATATACTTCTGTATTTGCTCGATAGATCCCTTAAGCTTTATAACGACACCGTCAGAAGTATTTTTAACAGAACCACCTAGTCCCATTTCTTCTGCAAGTCGAGCACAAAAAGGGCGGAATCCTACTCCTTGAACTATTCCTGTTACAAGAAAGGTCGCGATATTGAGCATTGACAAACCTCCGTTCACAAGGCATTTTAAAACATAGTAAGCTCTACTACAAGAGCTTATAAGAGATAAAGGAGACGAGTACTCCATGAATGAAAATAATGAAAAATTACGGTTGGTCCATATCTATATGGGAAACGGAAAAGGCAAAACCACAGCAGCTTTAGGTTTGGCTATTCGAGCTGTTGGGTGGAAGATGAAGGTCGGAATTATTCAGTTCATGAAAGGGTGGCCTCAATATGGAGAGCTCACCAGTTTATCCCGTTTTCCTGAAATAAAGCTTATTCAGACGGGACGTCCCGATTTTGTCGATAAAAAAGCTCCTCTACAGATCGATATTGACGAAGCGCATCGTGGTCTTGTAATTGCAAGAGAATGGGTAGAAAAAGGACTTTTTGATCTTGTGATTCTTGACGAAATTAACGTTGCGCTTGATTATGAGCTTATTGAATTGAAAGATGTTATCTCGCTTCTACAGAAACGTTCATCACATGTAGAATTAGTTCTTACCGGGCGAAATCCTCCTAAAGATTTGCTTCCCTATGCTGATTTGATTACAGAGATGAAAGAAATTCGTCATCCATACACAAAAGGAATACTTGGTCGAAAAGGTTTTGATTACTGATGAAAATTCTTCCATATGCCGTACCTATTGAGGAAATGGAAAAAGAATTTGGAGCTCGTCTTCAAGAAGGATTTTCAACGGAAGAGGCTACTGCGGCCTTAGAAAAATATGGAAGAAATATTTTAGAAGAGACAGAGGTTATTCCTTGGTGGAAAATATTCTTCCGCCAATTTACAACTCCTATGGTTTATTTGCTGTCAGTAGCGGCTATTATAAGCTTCTTGATGAGAGAGAATCTAGATGGAAGTGCCATTATAGCTGTTATAACAATAAATGGAATTATAGGATTTCTGACTGAGTATAGAGCAGAAAGGGCTTTGCAAGCCTTGAAATCCATGACATCCCCTCATTGTCGCGTCTTGAGAAATGGAGTTGTTGCTCAAATTTCCTCTATGGATGTAGTTCCAGGAGATATTTTGTTACTTGAGGCAGGAGATGTGGTTCCTGCAGATGGACGCCTTTTTAAAATTTCAAATTTTATGGTGAACGAAGCGACCCTTACTGGAGAGTCTCTGCCTGTTGAAAAAGATACAAACCCTTTACCAGCAAAGACGCTTCTTGCTGACCGCAAAAATTCTGTCTATGCTGGAACAAGCGTTGTGAAAGGAACAGCACAGGCGGTTGTCGCCCATACAGGAATGGAGACGGAAATAGGGCGCATCGGGAAAATGCTTCAACATGTCAATGTACAATCTACTCCTTTAGAAGAACGTTTGGCTGCTTTCAGTCAATTTCTTATCTGGGTGACTTTAGGTGTTGCTTTTCTTGTTATTGGAATAGGCATGATACAAGGCAGAGATTTTATTAGAATGCTTGAAACGGGCATAGCTCTGGCCGTAGCCGCTGTGCCTGAAGGTTTGCCCTTTGTTGCTACCATGACATTAGCCCTTGGTGTGCATAGAATGGCTAAAGTAAACGCACTTGTTCGTAATTTGGCTTCAGTCGAGACACTGGGATCGACAACTGTTATTTGTACAGATAAAACGGGAACACTTACCATGAATAATATGACTGTTCGGGAAATTGCTCTGTCTCATCCTAGTGCCCGATCCATTTTTTTACAGACGGCAGTTCTTTGTAATGATGCAGTGCTTTCTGATGATAAAGGCATAGGAGATCCCATGGAAGTGGCTCTTTTGCGCTATGCAGGTGAAGAGGCACTTTCGTTGCGAAAAATTTTGCCTCGTATTAAAGAAGAACCTTTCGATTCAGAGACAATGAGAATGGTTACGTGGCACAAAACGGGAGTTGCCGTTAAAGGAGCTCCGGAGCGCATCCTTGAAGATGTTAAGCAAATCTTTACAGAGAAAGGGATACAATCTATCTCTGGTGAGATGCGCGAAAAATGGAATAGAGAAATTTACGGACTTGCTTCTCGAGGCATGAGGACGATTGCATTTGCTTGGGGCAAATCTCTCGATGACCTTATCTTTTTAGGAGTTGCTGGAATAGATGATCCACCTCGGGAGGAAGTTCCTGAAGCTGTTGCTCTTTGCCATCAAGCGGGAATACACGTTATTATGATTACGGGAGACCATCTTTCCACTGCACAGGCTATTGCACGTGAGATCGGAATTTCAAAAGATGAAAGATCTTCTGCTCTTGTGGGAAGTGAACTTGAACAAATATCAGAGGAAGAACTAGCAGCTAGGTCCCGAAAAATATCTGTTGTGGCCAGGGTTGCACCAGAACACAAACTTAAAATTGTCAGAGGGCTTCAAAAAGCGGGAGAAGTTGTTGCTATGACGGGAGACGGAGTCAATGATGCAGTGGCCTTAAAACAAGCTGATGTCGGTGTAGCAATGGGGATACAGGGAACCGAAGTAAGCAAAGAAGCATCTGATATTATTTTGCAAGATGATCGATTTAATACTATAGTAGAGGCCGTTAAAGAAGGCCGGCGTATTTTTGATAACATTAGGAAGGCCATCCTTTTCTTGCTTTGTTGCAATTTGAGTGAGGTTTTAACTGTTTTTTTAGGTATTTTGTTGAAGTTGCCAGCTCTCCTTATCCCTCTTCAGATTTTATGGATTAATTTGGTAACAGATGTTGTGCCAGCGTTGGCTTTATCTCTTGATAGTGCCGAGCCGGATATAATGTATCGAAAGCCAAAAAGCAGAAGCGAGGATATTATTACCCGACAACATAAAAAAGAAATAATTTTTTATGGACTTCTTATTACAATGGGTGTTTTTGCAGCGTATTACTGGTCTCTTTGGTATCATAAAGAAGACTTTGTGCGAGCAACAGAGATGAGTTTTCATACTTTAGTGTTAGCTCAGCTGTTTTTCGTTTTAAGTGTAAGAAAACATAGTTTTGTGCAGTATCCGTCTCAACTTTGGCAAAATAAATGGCTTTTGGCAGGAATTTGTTTTTCAGGCGCGTTACAGTGTGTAATTACCTATATACCTCTTTTCCAAGAGGTTCTGCGTATAGTTCCTCTTAATATAGAGGAGTGGGGGATTGTGATTTGTGCAGCTCTTATCCCTACTATGATTGCTCAAATTCGCAAGTTAGTCGTTAAATTCTAGGTGATATTATGGTGAAAAAGGTACTTGTAGGCATGAGTGGCGGTATTGATAGTGCCGTTACATCCTTACTTCTCAAAAAAGAAGGATACGATATAACCGGCCTCTTTTTAACTCTTTCGGGGCCAGATGATTCTAGTGCGCAACAACAAGCGAAAGAGCTTGCTCAGAAGCTGAACATTGATTTTGAGATTTTTGATGGAAGGAATTTTTTTTCAAACAATGTCATAACTGAGATCCTTTCTGAATATCAGGAAGGGCGAACTCCCAATCCCTGCGTATTATGTAATCCTTCTGTAAAGTTCAAACTTCTTTTCTCTGTTGCAAAAGAGAGAGGGATTCCGTATGTAGCAACGGGTCATTATGCGCAAATAGTGAAGAATGGCGATAAATATTGCATCTCGCGCGGAGTTGATGAGAGAAAAGATCAAAGTTATATGTTATATCGTCTTCCTCAAGAATGGTTGCCTTTTATTATCTTCCCATTAGGGTCTTTGCGAAAGACGGATGTTCGAGAATTAGCGAAACAAAGTTTTCCTTCGTGGATTGTTCAGAAACAAGAAAGTCAGGACGTGTGTTTTGCTCCCCAAGGGTTGGCTGATTTTTTAATGGGTCGTTTAGACCGTCGAACATGCAGATCTGGTTCTATAGTTGATGAAAAGGGAAGAACAATTGGCGAACATCAAGGTCTTTGGCGTTATACTATAGGGCAACGTAAAGGGTTGGGATTGCCTAACGGACCTTGGTTTGTTATAGCTAAAGATATGAAGAAAAATGTTTTACATGTTTCCCGTAACAACGATATATCTTTATTGCGAATACGTTGCCAAAATCCTGTTTTCCATTGCACAATGAATAATGAAACAGTTTACATGGCGGAGCACAGATATCGAACTCATCCATTCCCTGTAGTTTTAGAAAGGCAGACTGAAGAGTTTTTCGAAGTTCGATCTTTAGAAAAGGGAGGACCAGTTGTGGCTCCAGGACAATCTTTAGTTTTGTATAATAAAAATATTGTATGTGGTGGTGGAATTATTATTTCATCAGAGGAGGTGCCCCATGTCAGTGAATAATATGTACAAATTGCCTCTAGAAAAGTTGAGAAAAAGAACTGATATTAGCGCTCTTTCCTTTAAGACAACGGAAGAGATAGAGTGTCTTGAAAAGTTTATTGGACAAGAACGGGCAGTACGAGCAATTTCCTTTGGCTTAGCTGTTGATAGCAAAGGATACAATATATTTGTTTTGGGAAATCCTGGAAGCGGTAGAACCACCTATTCTCTTGAACGTCTTCGCGAATCTGCCAAAGAAAAAGCAGCACCTGATGACTGGATTTATGTCTATAACTTTGATGATCCGAGTCGTCCTCTTGCGATCAATTTACCTGCAGGAAAAGGCAAAGAGATGGGCGCAGCCTTTAACGAGTTATTGGGAGAGCTCAAAGTAGCCATAAGCAAGGCTTTTGAAAAAAGCCAGTATGAAGATGCCAAAGCACAACTTGTTAAAAACTTTCAAGAGCAGGTTAATACGCTTATGGAAGATGTTCGGGCCTGGGCGACGGAGAAAGACTTTTCATTAAAAAGAACGCCACAGGGTTTTGTTAATATTCCTCTTATTGAGGAGACAAGCGAAGAAGGCGAAACGACGAAAAGAGAGTTGCAGCAAGAGGAATTTGAGGCGCTTTCTGAGGAAAAGCAGAAAGCGCTGCAAGAAAAATCTGAAGAAATATCTCAGAGAACACTTGATACTTTGAGAAAGATTCGAGATCTTGAAAAAGCTCTTAAGGAAGAGATAGGAAAGCTCGAAGAAGAAATTTGCCGAACAGCTATTACTCCATATCTTCAAGATATTAAAGAAAAATATGGAACAACAGAAGTGCTTTGCAAATGGATAGATTCGTTAGCAGAAGATATTATTAGTAACTTTAATATATTTGTAGCTGCGGCTAAGGATGATTCTGCCGATATCGATTTTAATCGATATACTATCAATGTCTTTGTTGCAAACGATCCAGAAGATGGAGCTCCTGTCATTTGGGAAACAAACCCCACTTATTACAATTTGACAGGAAAAGTGGAATATGAAAGTAGACAAGGATATCTTTATACAGATTTTCATAAGATAGTAAGCGGTGCTTTCCAAAAAGCTAATGGGGGGTACCTCATTCTTGATGCAGAAAAAGTGCTTTTAAACTTCATGTCATGGGAGGCTCTAAAACGGGCATTAAGAACGGGAGAGGCAACAATAGAAAATTTAGGTGAACAGTACGGAGCTATTCCGGTTTCTTCTCTCAGGCCCCAACCTATTCCTATCAATGTGAAGGTTGTTATGGTTGGAACACCCCTTCTATATGCTTTGTTGCAGTACTATGATCCAGAATTTCTTAAAATGTTCAAAATCAAGGCTGATTTTGACAGAGATATGCCTCGTACTCCTGAAGCGGAGCAACAGATGGCACAGTTTATTTGTGGTTTTGTTCGAAGAGAAGGGAAAATTCCGTTTTCTGTGGAGGCTGTAGCTGAAGTTATAGAGTGGGCAAGCCGTCTAGCCGAACATCAGAATCGAATAACTACGGAGTTTAATAAAATTATAGAAATTATTGTTGAGGCCACTGCGTGGGCCAAATCGGAAAATGTCAGTCTTATAGAAGCTCGCCATGTCTATAAAGCAATCGAAGAAAAAAGGTTCCGTACTAATCTTATTCAGGAGCGCATTCAGCGAGCATACGAAGAAGGAGTCATTACTATCCAGACAGAAGGAGCAGTGGTTGGACAGATCAACGCTCTTTCGGTCATAGATTTGCGAGACTATATGTTTGGTCACCCTTCCCGTATAACATCTAATGTCTATATGGGGCAAGAAGGAGTCGTCAACATAGAACGAGAAGTCAAGTTGACAGGCCCTATTCATAATAAGGGGCTTCTTATCCTTTCTAGTTATCTTGGAAGAAAGTATGCTCAGGATATGCCCCTTTCGCTTTCAGCACGAATTGCTTTTGAGCAAACGTATGGTGAAATTGATGGAGACAGTGCTTCTTCAACGGAACTTTATTGTTTACTATCTGCTCTTTCAGGCATTCCATTGCGCCAGGATATAGCTGTGACAGGGTCAGTAGATCAATTTGGTAATGTTCAGGCTATTGGCGGTGCTAACGAAAAGATTGAAGGATTTTTCCGCTATTGTAAGTTCCGAGGCCTGACAGGAACTCAAGGTGTTATGATCCCTGCACAAAATATTATTCATCTCATGCTTAATCAGGAAGTGCTGGATGCGGTGGAAGAAGGACAGTTCCATATTTGGGCAGTAAGTAGCATTGATCAGGGAATTGAAATTCTAACGGGGAAACAAGCTGGAATTCCAGATGAAAATGGTGTGTATCCCGAAGATAGCATTCATTTCCTTGTAAAAAAACAGCTTGAATCTTGGATGGAAAAAGCTGCAAAACTTAAGAAAAAATATGGTGTGTCTTCTGAAAATGAGCAAAATGCAAAAAAAGAATAACGTTGAAACTTTGTCGAGAAAAGACATCTGTGACTCTCTTCCAAACGCATCACATGTTGCGGAGGTACTAGATCGTCTTGAAGAGTGTTGGAATATGGAGAAGGACCCTCCAAACCTTTGGCATGAGGAACCTCTTGACGGGTTGATCCTTACTCTTTTATCGCAGAATACAAATGATAAGAACAGAGATCGGGCGTATAACAATCTGAAAAGGATTTACCCTACATGGGAGGGTGTTGCTCAGGCAGCAACAGAGGATATAAAAGAATCCATTCGTGTAGCGGGATTATCTGACATCAAATCTAAACGAATGAAAGACATTCTTGAGGCTGTAAAGGCTTCTTTTGGCTCATATTCAATAAAGGCATTACGAGATAAAAGCTCTGAGGAGGCCAGATATTTTCTTTCTAGACTGCCTGGAGTGGGAGCTAAAACAATTGCATGTGTCTTACTCTTTGATTTGAGTTTTCCCGCTTTTCCTGTTGATACGCACATACAGCGCTTTTCAAAAAGAATTGGCTGGGCCCATGAACGATGTAAGCCAGAAGAAATTGAGACAATGCTTGAAAAAGTAGTTCCAGAAAGCCGGTTTTTAGGTGGGCATGTCAACATTATTACTCATGGCCGAAATATATGTCTTGCGAGACAACCTCAATGTTCTCATTGTGCTGTTCGTGATTTGTGCATGTTTGCTAAAAATATGGAATGAAGAAAAAGGAGGCAGCTTCTAAAGGCTGCCTCCTTCGTTTTTAGTATCAAAATTTATTGCAAAAATTAATCTTCCTGTGCTTTGTCGTCTTCTAATTTCTTGAGGTTGGCTAAAACGATTCTATACCCGTCAGCACCGTATTCAAGGAATTTCTTAACCCTGCTTATTGTTGCAGTACTAGCACCTGTTTGTTGCGCAATCTGAGGATATGTGTACCCTCCATCAAGCAATCTTGCAACTTCTAGGCGCTGTGCCAGAGCTCGTATTTCCCCAATAGTCGCTACGTCTTCAAGAAAACCGTACATTTCTTCCACTGAATTCAACGACAATAAAGCTTTGCAAAGCTGATCAGTTAATTGATCCTTCCATTTTTCTACCATAAACGCCATACCTCCTCGTTATTCGAAACGTTTTGATAGTTGAGAAAGGCAACTATAAACCTTGTCCATCTCACCTGAGAGACCAATTGAAACTCTGATCCAACTGCCTCCCATATCCGGTATTTTAAAAAATTTGATTGCAATGTCATTTTCTTCAAATAATGATTGAATAATTTTTTTCTCTTCATGAATATGTACTAATACAAAATTTGCATCACTTGAATACGCATGTATTGAGGGGAGCATATTACATTGGCGTATAAATGATTCACGATTGTCTTGAATTGATTTCTTACGTTCTTGAATCAAACCTGGGTATTTCAATACTATATTAACTATAGCTGCTGTAAGCTGATTGATATTAAAGGGACTTTTTATTGTATTGAGAGTATGTGCTACATCAGAGTTACAAATCCCATATCCAAAACGAATTCCTGCTAGTCCCCACGCTTTAGAAAGTGTTTTGAGGATAACTGTGCGGGCAGGAATATTATTTGCTTGAAGAGATTCTAAGAACGTCTCATTAGCAAACTCTCCATAGGCTTCATCTATAACTGTAATCCCTATGTTTTGTTCGATAACCTCTTGTAAGAACAAGCAAGGCAATGTCTGTCCAGTAGGGTTGTTGGGCGTGTCTATAAGAACTAAAACAGGTTTTTCTCTTCTTAAAGTATCTAGAAAGAGTTCTGTGTTGAAAAAACAATCCTTTTCAGTAAATGTTATGGGCACAGTAATGTGTTCAGCTCCATAAACACGGCATAAATGGGCGTATTCCGAAAAAGATGGCGAGAAAGTGAGTACTTTTGCCCCTGGTTTAACATATGCAGCAAAAAGCAACCATAAAACTTCATCTCCTCCGTTACCTAAAATGTAACTCTTTGTAGGGAAACCGGTAAAGTAGCTGAGTTGTTTTTTAATGTCACTATACCCTGGGTCTGGATATCTATTCAACTCCACATCTGTAAGAACAGAAAAAATTTCTTCTTTCAGAGATTGAGGAAGCTGAAAGGGATTTTCATTTTTATCAAGGCGTATTTTGGGGTTAATGTGTGTTAACATTTGTATGCCTCACTTCTTCTTAACTTCAACTAATTAGAGTGTAAAACTTATCGATTTATAACGCAGTCTAACATGGCTAGAAATACCTGTCAACAGATAGGATTTAGTGTAATATATAAGAAAGTGAATAATTATTAAAGAAGAGAAAAGGATAATGGGGGCCTATGAAGAAAATAAGAAAAGTACCCATATCAGAACTTAAAGATACAGAAGGAATTATTATAGAAGATGTTTTGGCGAAAGACATGGTTCTTGTTTCTAAAGGAACGGAGTTAAAGCGTCTTTTTGAGTTGAAGCCTGGAATAGAAGAAGATTTAAAACGTCATGGAATTGAATGGGTCAGAGTAAAGAGTATTACGCCCTCACTGGAGTCTTTTTCTCATGTACTTCCTGAACTTTTGCCTCCAATTCGTATTATCAATTCTCGTTTTGCCGAAGTTGTCTTTTACCAATTCGCTGCTTTTGCACAAAACATAAAGAATAAACGTCTTAGAAAAGAAGGAATTACAACATTTATTAATATGGGGGCCTCTCTTGTTGAAGAAATATATGAAACATCATCTATAACGTTATCTTTGACAGAAACTGATCACGAGGAAAAACAGCTTTTTTCTCACTTACTCAATGTAGCATTGTTAAGTGGTTATATTGCCAAGCAAATTTTCCCATATTGGAGAGAAACGGCGGAAAATGCAGTTATTACAGGTTTATTTCACGATATTGGGAAGATCCTCTATAAAGATTGCGAATCTGAGGAATGTAAAATGAATCACCCTATTCTCGGAGAAAGTATGCTTCGAGAAGCTGGAGTGGAGAATGAGAATATTCTTTATGGAGTTCGGGCCCATCATGAAAAATGGGATGGTTCGGGGCATCCTGATAGAATAAAGAATGAAAAAATTCCGTTGCTCGCTCGGATTGTGGCTGTAGCCAATAGTTTTTGTTCTTTGGAAGAAGAAAGCAACACATACTCGCAACGATTATCGAAGGTAGTGATGCATGTTAGTTCTTCTTATGATCCCTTCATTGTAAGAGGAATTGTTTCTTCTTTAGGACTCTACCCGCCAGGAAGCTTTGTTGAGCTTTCAAATAACAAGAAAGCAATCGTTCTTTCGACAGGAATAAATAATATTTTTCAACCTCGTATTTGTCTTATTGAAAATGAAGAAATTCAAGACGGAATAATTGATTTAAATGGAAACCCGTCTCTTTATATACGTCAGGTGTGGGATAATATAGATAAGAAGCCAGTAGCGGAACTTTCAAAAAAGGATATAAAAATAGAAAGCGCAACGGCATCACATGCCGGATATATATATAAAAAATACAAAGGTTAAATGGAGGTGTTTTTACCTCTCACTCTTTGCATCTAGAGCAATTATGCTGTATTCTTACAGCATGTATTTTAGAAGCGCTAATTTTAGTAGGAGGTAAGAAATGTATGAGTCAAGTTATTGACACCACTGATTTTTATTCCGGTATAAAAATGAAGTGGCAGGAGGGTATTTGGGAAGTAGTAGAATACCAACACCACAAAATGGGGCGTGGTGGCGCAGTAATTCGTACGAAGCTGAAGAATATAGAGAATGGATCTATTGTAGAAACAACTTTCCGTTCTGGCGAAAAATTTGAGCGAGTAATTTTCGATGATAAAGCTGCGCAGTTCCTTTATCAGGAGGGTGACAGTTACGTTTTTATGGATATGGAAAGCTACGACCAGCTCTATATTCATAAAGATGTTTTAGGTGATGTTGTTAACTACCTGACCGATAATTTAGAAGTTCAACTTGAATATTATGAAGGGCGCGTGATGGGGGTAGAACTTCCCAAGAGCGTAGAATTAAAAGTTATAGATACCCCTCCCGGTTATAAGGGGGACACTGTTTCCAGTAGTGGAAAACCAGCAACGTTAGAGACAGGCATTACTATTACCGTACCTATTTTTGTAAACGTAGGAGATACTGTAGTAGTTGATACTCGTTCGGGGGAATATCTCGAACGGGCTAAAAAATAAGGAATCCAGGAGGGTCGAACTATGAGCGCAAAAGAAAAAATAGCATACCTGAAAGGCTTATTGGCAGGGCTTGACATTCAGGATGAAACGACAGCTAAAGCGTTTAAGTCTGTTACTGAAGCTTTAGAGGCTCTTGCAGAAGAAGTAGAGGAACAGGCTGATATCATAGAAGAGCAGCAGGACCTTTATGAGGAGCTTGCTGATGATTTTTCCCTTCTAGACGAAGATCTCGATTCTCTCGAGAGATCCTTTGCTGAATATGTAGGCGAAGATTTTGACGAAACAGACGAGGATGAAGAAGCTGATTTTGATGAAACATACGAGTCAGTTGCTTGCCCAAAATGCGGACACATTTTTTATTATCAGCCAGAAGTATACGGTGAAGACGAATCTCTTCAGTGTCCCGATTGTGGGGAAACCTTCGCTCAACCTACAGAAGAGTAATTAGAAAAGGAGGTCTAGTGATGGATGACGTTCGTGAAGACCTGAACCTTGAATCTCAAGATCAGGATTTTGAGATGGGGGAGCCTGTGAGGGACGAACAGGAAGTAACAGAAGAGCGTTCTGTTCAGGGGAATGTTCACATAGCAGAAGATGTCATCACAGAGCTGGCCCGAAAAACATTGACTCTTGTCCCAGGAGTACAGCCGGCAAGTCCGGGACTTGTTTCTAAGTTAGGGTTGGTAGGCCGTAAGGCTATTGATGGGATTAAAGTTTCTGTAGAAGAAAATATTAATCCACCTCAAATTACTGTTGATGTTTTCGTTTTAGTGAAATATGGTTTGCGTATTCCAGATATAGCTTGGGATCTTCAAGAAGCTGTGAAGAATAATCTTGAGCAATATACCGGATATACAGTTAAAGCAGTAAATGTTAATGTGCAAGGAGTATTTTTTCATGAACGTTCTGTGCAGTCAGTAAACGCTGATACAGATAAGAATGTTGTGAAAGAACAGGTTGTGAGTGTAACTGAAACAGGATCTGAAACTGAAGCCGACGCAGAGTCTAAATAGCGTTTGGTTATATTGTGTGATAGGGAAGGCCGGCCTCATTTGTGCCGGCCTGTCTTAATCCCGGGGGTGGTTTGCGATGTATCTGTTTTGGAAAAATACAACCCTTGGCAGTATTCGTTTATCTCGGGAAGGGTTGACAGAATTTATTGATTCATTGCTTTTGCCTTCATATTCTTGCAAAGAAGTTGCCCTTTCCAGAATGGAAAATTCGTTGTATATTGTTTTATCTCTGCCTCAACCCCATAATGCTCTTGAAGTGAAGATGGTTGAGGAAAAACTCCAATCGTCCTTTGCTGATTTGGGATTAGGCGTTCATATTTCTTGGACAGAAGAGAAAATTACAAAAGATAAGAAGAAGATTCCAGAAATACTGCAAAATCCTTTATCTTGGGTGGCTTGTACCGCAGGAATAACCGCCTTGATTCATATGCGAATTAAAGGAATTCTCTGGACAGTTGCAGTAAGCGCTTTGACTTTTGTTGTTGCGCAATTTTTGCTGTCAGAACACGGGCAAAAATTGATAGATCGTTGTATAGATTACATAAGAAAAATCATCAGGAGGTAAATGTTGAATAAGAACATCCTTCCTCAAAAAAGACGTAGATCGAGGGAAATCGCTTTACAGGTTTTATACGCGTTAGATATACGTAATTGCGAAACAGTAGATCAGATTCTTGATTTTTATCCGGAGGTTGATGAAGATCCGGATGTGGCTTCTTATGCTACAGCTCTGGTCAATGGTGTGTGGAACTCTCGTTTTGAGATTGACACCCTTATTCGTGAGTATGTTGTAGGATGGAGACCGGAACGAATGGTTGCTGTAGACAGAGCAGCTCTCCGTCTTGCAATTTATGAAGGGATAATTAATCAAATGATTCCCATTCCTGTTGCTATTTCGGAAGCCGTTGAGCTTGCTAAAGCCTTTGGAACGGAAGAGTCAGGTCGTTTTGTTAATGGTGTACTTGGTAGAATCGTTCGAGCTCTTTCACCATCGGTAAAGGATGAAGAAGATGCAGGGAACAACTCTCCCCAGACTCACAGTTGATGAGGTTACAAACCGTATTCAAGGATTACTTTTTTCAGATCCGGTACTTCAAAATCTTGTAGTTGTTGGTGAGATAGTCGAAATAAAGAGACATACAAGTGGGCATGTTTATTTTACTTTAACAGGCGATGAGGGACGTTTAGCCTGTGTCCTTTTCAAATCTGATGCTATGCGAGTTCCTCTGTGGCCTCGTAAAGGAGATGAAGTACTCGCCGAAGGGCGAGTTGGACTTTACCCTCCGCGAGGTTCATATCAACTTTATGTTCGACGGTTGACGCCTTTAGGTGTTGGTGCAGCCGCACGAGCACGAGAGGAACTACGAATCAGACTTGAAAAAGAAGGACTGTTTGATCCCCGGTTAAAAAGAAAACTTCCACCTTTCCCTCAGAAAGTAGCAGTGATAACGTCAGCAACAGGGGCGGCTATAAGAGACGTTGTAAAGGTTTCCCGTAACAGGTTTCCTCAGTGTTCTCTTATAATTGTGCCTTGTTTAGTGCAAGGGTATGACGCCCCGGAGGAAATTTTTGCAGCTTTTTCGCAAATCCGTACATATGGTGATATTGATGCTGTAATGCTTGTTCGCGGAGGGGGAAGTCGCGATGATCTCACTCCTTTCGATGATGAGCGAGTCGTGAGAGCCATTCGTATGTGTCCCTTCCCGGTTGTAACTGGTGTAGGTCACGAAATTGATGTTACGCTAAGCGATTATGCAGCAGATGTTTCTGCTTCAACGCCCTCTGCTGCAGCAGAACGTCTCTTTCCTGATTATCGTGATTTATCTAGGCAAGTTAACCACTATTCGCAATCTATTATAAAAGCTTGTTTTCAAAGCATAGACAAAAAAAATGAACATTTGATCCAAATTGAACAACTTCTTAAAACGTTCTCTTTTAAAAATATAGAAATAACCGCCAAAAGTCTGACCGAAAGAAGACGACATATGAATCTTTTGATGAAGTCAAGATTTGAAGAAAAGAAAAGTGCTCTTTCCTCTGTCGCAGGAGCACTTAATGCACTTTCCCCTCTCTCAATTCTCTCTCGAGGATTTATTAGCTGTACCAAAGAAGGTGGGGAAGTAGTCACTTCTGTTGACCAACTAGAGTTAAATGAAAGGCTTACACTCTCTTTCATAGACGGACAGTCAAAAGTACGTGTTGAAAAAATTACAAAAACAGGGGAAAGTGAGTGAAATCAATGTTGCCTAATCCAGTAAGTTGGGATGAAGAGAAAAAGAAAGTTCGCATTTTAGACCAAAGATGTCTTCCTTGGGATGTAACTTTTGTCTCCTGTTCTACTTTTGAGGATGTTGCTAAAGCTATAGAGAGTATGGTTGTTCGTGGAGCTCCGGCTATCGGAGTAGCTGCTGCTTTTGGTGTAGCTCTAGCGTCTAAAAATGGCAAGCAAGAAGCTGATAAGGCTATTAGGCGGTTGGCCCAAACAAGGCCTACTGCTGTAAATCTTTTTTGGGCACTTAAGCGTATGGAAAATATAGTAAATCTATCGGAAGGCCAATCTCTTTATTCTGAAATGATAAAAGAGGCCCATTCTATTCTTGAAGAAGATATTGAAATAAATCGTCATATAGGGCATTGGGGACAAAGTTTACTTCCTGAGAATTCTATAGTTTTGACCCATTGTAATGCTGGAGCGTTGGCTACAGCAGGATATGGAACAGCTCTCGGTGTTGTTCGTGCGGCAAGAGAAGAAGGTAAAAATATTAAAATTTATGCGGATGAAACACGCCCTGTTTTTCAAGGAGCGCGTCTTACTGCATGGGAACTTATTGAAGATGGTTTTGATGTAACTGTCATATGTGACAATATGGCAGGAGCTCTCATGAAAAAAGAACATATCTCTGCCGTTTTGGTCGGAGCGGATAGAATAGCTCTTAATGGTGATACTGCCAATAAGATTGGAACCTATTCTCTTGCGGTTTTAGCGAAGTTTCATTTAGTGCCCTTTTATGTGGTGGCCCCAATATCTACGATAGATAAAGAAGCTAAAGATGGTTCTTATATTGAGATAGAGCAGCGAAATGGCAAAGAGGTCAGAGAACCTACTGGTCATCCTTTGATTCCTGAATCCTTTCCGGTATGGAACCCTGCCTTTGACGTTACTCCGCACTCATTAATAACGGCAATAATAACGGAAAAGGGAGTGCTTTACCCACCTTTTCTTAAAAAAATAAAGACTATCTAGATATGTAAAGGGAGGAATTTTCGTGGAAAATCGAATTGCTGATATACATCTTTCCTCGGAAGGAATGAAAAAAATTACATGGGCGTGGCAATTTATGCCAGTTCTTCGAAGTTTGTCTGAGGAATATACGTCTAAAGCTCCGTTGAAAGGATTAAAACTTGCTGCATGCCTTCATCTCGAGGCAAAAACGGCTTGTCTTCTCATTACACTCCATAAACTTGGAGCTGAAGTTTGGGCAGCAGGAAGCAATCCTCTTTCCACGCAAGATGATATTTGTGCAGCACTGGTTGATAATGGAGTTCACGTCTACAGTCATCACGGTATGACAACAGAAGAATACCATGAAAATCTACGTTTTGTTCTAAGCATTGCTCCCGATGTCATTGTTGATGATGGAGCAGATCTTATTGCTACTTTACATACCGAATTTCCTCAACTGATACCAAATGTACGAGGTGGGTCTGAAGAAACCACAACAGGAATTAAGCGTCTCAAAGCTATGGAAGCAGATGGAACGTTACAATTCCCTATGATTGCTGTAAACGATGCGTATAGTAAATACCTTTTTGATAATCGTTATGGTACCGGACAGTCAGTTATGGACGGTCTTATGCGAACGACAAATATGCTTATAGCGGGTAAGAAAGTTGTTGTAGTCGGATACGGATGGTGTGGCCGTGGAGTAGCTATGCGTGCTAAAAGCCTTGGTGCATCTGTTATCGTTGTAGAAGTAGATCCTCACAGAGCGTTTGAGGCCTTGATGGATGGACATGAAGTAATGAACATGACAGAAGCTGCTTCTGTCGGCGATATTTTCTTAACACTGACAGGGAATACAAAAGTTATCAGAAAAGAACATTTCGAAAAGATGAAAAGTGGCGTACTCCTTGCTAATGCAGGACACTTTGATGTTGAGATATGTAAGAAAGATCTCTCCCAAATGGCTTCATCTGTAGAGTCAACACGGGAAAATATAGAAACATATACGTTGACAGACGGAAGACGTCTTCATCTCTTAGGGGAAGGACGCCTTGTTAATTTAGCTTGTGCTGATGGACATCCTATAGAAATTATGGATTTAAGTTTTGCTCTTCAGCTTGAATCAGCTCTTCACGTTGCTCATAATAAATTGCAATCAGGAGTACACCCGGTTCCTTCCGCAATAGATAGACGAGTAATGGAGGTTAAATTAGAATCTCTTGGTATTTCTCTAGAGAAACTTACCGACGAACAAGAGCTTTATATGAAAAGTTGGGAGGAATAAATACGATGCGTTGCCTCTTTCAAAATACATATATTTATGACAGTCAGATGGAACGAAGCCGGTTATGTGACGTGCTTGTTGAAGACGGTTTGATAACAAAAATAGAAGCTCCAGAAAGTCTTCCTGAAGAGAATGTCTCACTTATTGATTGTGATGGTAAGAAACTTCTTTTGCCGGGTTTCGTTAACAGTCATACCCACGCAGCCATGTCTTTATTAAGAGGACTTGGTGAAGAAACCCCTCTTATGACATGGTTAAAAGAGCAGATATGGCCTGTGGAAGCTCGTCTGACTCCTGAATATATCTATTGGGGAACTGCTTTGGCACTTTTGGAAATGGCTTCTTGTGGCGTAACTTGTTTTGCTGATATGTATTTTGAAATGGATAAAGTTGCTGAGGCTTCCCAAGTAATGGGAATGAAGTGTGCACTTTCCAGAGGGCTTATCGGAGATGACAGGAAAAGAATTAATGAAAATATTAAATTAATTGAAGATTGGCACGGAAAAGACGGGCTCTTTACAGTTCAACTTGGGCCTCATTCCCCCTATACGGTTCCTATGAACAGTATGAAAGAAATTTGTGAAATTGCTACCGAAAAGGGCGTGCGTGTCCACACCCATTTCCTTGAAACGAAGTGGGAACGAGATTATCTTCATGATGAGCTTGGATTAGAACCAATGAAATATTTGGAACAGGCAGGGCTTTTAGATACTCTCGGGACAATTCTTGCCCACGGTGTATGGTTCTCTTCTGAAGAGATAAAGCAGTTAAAAGAGAAACCTGTTACAGTAGTTCATAATCCTAATAGCAATTTAAAATTAGGAAGTGGTGTCATGCGCCTTCTCGATATGATGGAAGCTGGAATATGTGTATCCCTTGGAACAGATGGTGCTGCAAGTAACAATCGACTGGATATTTGGGAGGAAATGAGACATGCCGCTCTTCTTCATAAAGGGATTCATCATGACCCCACAATAATAAAAGCAAAAGAGATACTTGCTATGGCGACAATTAACGGAGCGCGAAGCCTGGGCTTTGAAAAAACTGGCCTTATAAAAGAAGGATGGGATGCAGATCTTGTGTTAGTTGATCTTGATAAACCTCATTATTTAGGCTTTGACGTAGAAAATCTTCCCGTATATATTGTGTATGCGGGATCTTCAGCCGATGTTGAAGCCACGATGGTAAAAGGAGAATGGATTTATTTCAACGGTGAATTCCCTCGCGTGGATCGGGGAGAAATTTTAGAACAGGCAGCGTTGGCGCGCAAAGCCTTGACTTTGTAATTGCTGCGAAAGAAGGGGTAAACAAATGCAATGGAGAACAGGAAAAGAAATACGATCTCTTTTCATTGATTTCTGGGTATCGAAAGGAAGCAAACACTATCCTAGTTTTTCTTTGATTCCTAACGATCCTTCCTTGCTTTTTACTATAGCAGGCATGGTTCCTTTTAAACCATATTATTTAGGCATACAGCAGCCCGAGTTTACAAGAGCTGTAACGTCACAAAAATGTGTACGAACTAATGATATAGAAAATGTTGGCCGAACAGCACGTCATCATACCTTCTTCGAAATGCTGGGCAATTTTAGCTGGGGAGATTATTTTAAGAAGGAGGCCATAACATGGGGTTGGGAGTTTTTAACAGAAGTTATTGGTCTTGAACCTGATCGCTTATACGCTACGATTTATAAAGATGACGAAGAAGCTTATTCTGTATGGAAAAATCAAGTAGGACTTTCTGACGATAAAATCTATCGTTTCGATAAAGATGAAAACTTCTGGTTTATGGGAAATATGGGACCTTGTGGCCCTTGTTCAGAAATTATATACGATCAGGGACCAGATTTTTCCTGTGGAAAACCTACGTGTGGAGTTGGCTGTAATTGCGATCGTTATTTGGAAATATGGAATTTAGTTTTTACTCAATTCGACCTTCAGGAAGATGGATCGCTTATCCCCTTGCCGAAGAAAAATATAGACACAGGCATGGGATTAGAACGCTTAACATCCATTGCACAGCGAGTTCGCACTGATTTTGAAACGGATCTTTTCAGGCCACTTATAGATCATGTTTGTCAGATGGCTGGAATATCGTACGGCTCTTCTGCAGCAAATACTTTAGCGGTTCGTGTCATTGCTGACCATATTCGTTCAGTGGCGTTTATGATCGCTGACGGCATCTTACCTGCAAACGACGGTCGAGGATATGTCTTGCGTCGTCTTATCAGGCGAGCTGCTCGTTATGGAAAACTTCTAGGGTTTGACCAGCCATTCCTTTTGGAACTTTTCCCTGATGTTCTTGAACTTATGGCAGATCCTTATAGAGAATTGATCGATAACAGACCAATGATTGAGCAAATTGTAAGTATGGAAGAAAAACGTTTTGGTAAAACTCTTCAGCAGGGAACAGAATTAATCGATCAGGAAATAGCAACTTTGAAAAAACGTCAGGAAAAAACAGTTTCTGGCGCAGTAGCCTTCGAATTATATGATACTTTTGGCTTTCCACTTGAGCTAACAACTGAAATCTGCGCAGAAAACGATATAGAGGTTGACGAGGCTGGCTTTAAAGTTGAAATGGAAAAACAAAGAGAACGCGCACGGGCGTCCAGTAAACAGTTGAGTAGTGAGATGAAAGGTGATGTCTATTCTGATATTGCTTCAGAAGTAGGGAAAACCTCTTTCGAAGGATATGCATTGCCGGAACTGGATACTGAAATAGTTGCACTTATACAAGAAGGCGAGCGTATAGACTCTTTGTCTGCTGGTGAAAAAGGTGAAATCGTACTCAATAAAACCCCTTTCTATGCTGAACGTGGCGGACAAATTGGGGATCATGGTTTTCTCATGGCTCCAGGAGTAAAGGTTCACGTATGCGATACAAAAGCCCAAACCGCAGATTTGATTGTACATGTTGTAACCGTTCTTGAAGGCACTGTATCAAAAGGACTTTCTGTTCATGCTTCCGTTGATGTGGACAAGAGGAATGCCATACGAAGGAACCATACAGCAACTCATTTGCTTCATGAAGCCTTAGGTAGAGTTCTTGGAAATCATGTTCGCCAAGCTGGGTCTCTTGTAAATGAGAAACTGCTTCGATTTGATTTCACTCATTTTGAGCCCCTTACACGAGAGCAAATACATAGCGTTGAAGAAATTGTTAATACACAGATTCTTGAGAATATCCCTCTCGAAATAATCGAAAGTGACCTTGAACAGGCGCGAGCAATGGGGGCAAAGGCTCTTTTTGATGAAAAGTATGGTGATATAGTTCGCGTTGTGCGTATAGAAGATTTTTCTACTGAGCTATGCGGCGGACTCCATGTCGATGCAACAGGAGATATCGGAGCTTTTAAAATTATCAAAGAAGAAGGCATCGGCTCTGGAACTCGAAGGATTACAGCTCTGACGGGAATGAATGCATATGAATCATATCAACGTTCATTTAAAATAGTGGAAGAGCTATCAAATCTTTTAGCTACAGATTCCGAAGAACTCATTTCTCATGTAGAAGATATGCAAGCTGAGATACGGCAGCTATCTAGAAAAATAGAAGAGCTTAAATTAAATAATTTAGCGGCTAATCTCGATGAATCTGTTACAAAAGAAGAATTGCCTGACGGGTTTGCACTTTTCTTGGGCCAATTCAAGGGCGTAAATGCAGATATGCTAAGAGAACTTGGTGATCGCATAAAAGCTAAAAATGAAAAGGCAGTCATTATATTGGCTAGTCAAACTTCCGAGAGTAACGTCTTACTCATTGCTATGGCCAGTGATGACGCTGTTAAAGCAGGTATCCATGCAGGGAAAATAGTACGTGAAGCTGCCTCTGTTTTAGGCGGCGGCGGCGGCGGAAAACCTTCCATGGCTCAAGCCGGCGGAAAGAATCCTGAAAAAATGGAGGATGCATTTACCTCTGTTCGTAAAATTGTTAAGCAACAATTAGGGGAGTGACATGTCTCGGATTCTTGCTCTTGATATTGGTTCAAAAAGGATAGGAGTAGCTGTTTCCGATCCCTTGGGATGTTTTGCCCAGGGGATCGGTTTCATCCCAATGAATAAAAGTTGGTTTAATAAACTTGATGAGTATGTAGCCTCTTTAAACATTACAATGTTGTTAGTAGGCTACCCCTTACGTACGAACGGATCGCCGGGACCTGAAGCCGAAAAAATAAAAGGTATAGCTCAAGAATTAAAAGAAAGGTATCCTCATCTTTCACTTGAATTATGGGATGAGCGATTTACAACAGCTATAGCTCAGCAAGTGCTTTTAGAAGGAAATGTATCAAGAAAAAAGAGAAAGAATAAGGTAGATCAGTTAGCAGCGGCACTTATTCTTCAAAATTATTTAGATCATACGAGAGGTGTTTAGTTTTTGAAGCTTCCTTCCAATGTGAAAATGACACCCATGCTCTCTCAATATGTAAAATGGAAAGAGAAGTACCCTGATTGTTTGCTTTTCTTTCGTATGGGTGATTTCTATGAAATGTTTTTTGAAGATGCACAACAGGCGTCAGAGATTCTAGATATAGCGCTTACGAGCAGAGACCCGTCTAAAAGTATCCCTATGGCGGGAGTCCCATTTCATGCCGTTAATAATTATCTTGGCAAACTTGTAAAGGCTGGGCATAAAGTTGCTATATGCGAACAGGTGAGTGAGCCCGATGGGAAAACACTAGTTGATCGTAGGGTTATACGTATAGTCACCCCTGGAACCTATGTTCCTGAGGATTCTGGAGAGGAAGGGAGATTAGCTGCTCTAAAACCTCTGGATGATGAATCCATTGCGCTGGCGTTGCTTTCGGTTGATACTGGTCATTTAGAAGCTGGCGTGTTGAATAAGGATGAAGCTCTTGCCCTTTTAACTGGATTTAACCCAGGAGAAGTTCTAATCCCTGATACCTTTAAAAGGGAAAATCTTCCTGTTGAGCTACTTGATTTTTTTATTCTTCAAAGAACGAAGGAACAGTTTGAACCTCAATCTGCAACGGAATGGTTGACGAGAGTTTTTAACGTTCCTGTTATGACTGTCTTTGGTTTAGAAGATAACACGTCAGAAATCGGAGTGGCTGCAGCCGTTCTTCACTATCTTGAAGAAACTCAATTTGGTGCAATTCAACACATTACGCGAATTTATCCCTTGCGAGAAAAGTCTTTTTTACACTTAGATATGGCATCACAGTACAATCTTGAACTTATTCATGGAGATGGGCCTACTCTTTATTCAGTTTTGAATAAGTGTAAAAACCCTATGGGAAGACGTCTGTTAAAAGAATGGATACTCCGTCCATTGCTCCAGGTAGAGGAAATATCGAAAAGACAAAATGCCGTAGAATATCTTATCAACGACCCAGTTATACGACAAAAATTACAGAATTTGCTCGCACAATGCAAAGATATAGAGAGAGCATCTTCACGATTAAGTCTGGGAACGGGCAACCCCAGGGATTTAGCTGCAATACGCGATACTTTATTATTGCTTCCCGACTTACTTGTGTATTGTAAAGATAATCCTCTTTTCCAGTTTGTCTCGCAGGAAGAGACTTTAGACTCTTTTGCAAGACTCTTGGCGTCGGCTCTTTGCGATGAGGTTCCTCGAAATCTTCATAGTGGTGATGTTATTCGTTCTGGATATAGTCAAGAACTCGATTCTTGGAGAGATTTGCAAGAACATGGCGATCAATGGTTAGATCAGTATCTTGAGAAAGAAAAAGAAAAAACCGGCATTTCTAAGCTTAAAGTGGGAAGTAATAAAGTTTTTGGTTACTATTTAGAGATAAGCAAGGGGAATTTGGATAAAGTTCCTGAAAATTATATTCGCAAACAGACATTGGTTTCAGCAGAACGCTTTATAACGCCAGAGCTTAAGGAATTTGAGGAAAAAATGGCAGTTTCTGAACAGGAGATTACAAAATTAGAATCGAAATATTATGCAGATCTCGTTAGCAAAACATTAGAAAATATTCGTGGGATTCAAGACGCCGCAATCATGTTGAGTTGTATTGACGTCATTGCTGGATTAGCCCAGGTCGCGTGGGAAAGAGGCTATATTCGACCACAGTTAAATGATGGACTAAGTCTTTTTATCGAAGGTGGACGTCATCCTGTTATAGAAGCTACCTTTTTGGACCAACCTTTTGTCCCTAATGATATTACGCTTGATAACGACGATAAAAGAATAGCACTGATAACTGGTCCTAACATGGCCGGAAAATCTACCTACCTTCGGATGGCAGCATTACTTGTTATTATGGCGCAAATGGGTTCTTTTATTCCTGCATCTCAGGCCTCAATGGGAATTATGGACCGTGTTTTCACTCGTATTGGAGCAAGAGACGAGCTTGCACGTGGTAATAGCACTTTTATGGTAGAAATGATAGAAACAGCTAACATTCTGCATAATGTTACAGATAGAAGTATTGTTATACTTGACGAGGTTGGACGCGGAACATCGACCTATGATGGCATGAGCATTGCATGGGCAGTACTAGAATATCTGGATAGTGGTTGCGGAACAAAACCAAAGGTACTTTTCGCAACGCATTACCATGAACTTGTGGCATTAGAAGAGCACCTTACAAGTCTTAAAAATTTAAGTATGGCTGTACATGAAGGAACTGATGGCATAGCTTTTTTACATAAAGTGGTAGATGGTCCTGCGGATCGTTCGTATGGAATAGAAGTGGCACGTTTGGCAGGAATTCCTCCGGTGGTTCTAAAAAGAGCTTTTCAATTGCTTGAAACCTTTGAGCGAACAGAGGGAATAGAACCAGCACGAGTTGCTTCGCAAACAACTCAACAAATTCAGCTTTTCCCTGTCTCCAGCCAAGCTATAATAGAAGAATTGGCGTCTCTTGAGCCTAATAAAATAACGCCTTTTAGAGCATTGGAGCTTTTGTATAAAGTATCAGAAAAATGTAGAGAGGAGCTTCAGAATAATGGCAATTCATAAACTTCCCCAAGAAGTGGCGCTTAAAATTGCAGCAGGAGAAGTTGTAGAACGACCTGTTTCTGTAGTTAAAGAAGCTCTTGAAAATTCATTAGACGCAAACTCGAAGCGAGTGCAAGTAACATTAAAAGATGGGGGCAAAACTTCTATTGTCATAGAAGATAATGGTTCAGGTATTGTTTGGGATGAAATGCCTCTTGTTGTTACTCGTTATGCTACTAGTAAAATCAGCACCATTGAAGATTTAAATAAAATTAAGACTTTAGGATATCGTGGAGAAGCGATTGCAAGCATTGCAGCTGTGAGTAGAGTTGACCTTAGAAGTAAAATCTCTGGGGCTACAGAAGGAGGATTGCTGAAAGCGGAGGCTGGAGAGATTACCTGCCACGAAAAAATCCCTTGGAAGGAAGGCACACGTTTGCAGGTTGACGACCTTTTTTTCAATTTTCCAGCTCGTAAAAAATTTTTGAGAAGCAATCTTTCTGAGCTTAGGAAAATTTCATCTGTTGTTAGAGATTATGCAGTTGCTTATCCTGAAGTAGCTTTTTCACTTTATCATAATGGAAATAAAAATTTTGAAACAGATGGACGAGGAGAGCGTCATTATATTCTCTCTTTGCTTTGGGGTGTTTCTCCAGAAATTCGCTCAACTGTTGTTTCGTGCGGTTCCATAGAATTAGAATGTTGGTGGCAACCTACTCCAGGGCGTCAAAAAAATTCTATTACCTCTTTTGTTAATGGACGAAATGTCTCGGACCCTCTCATTCGTGGAGCTGCATCAGCTGCATGTAAAGATCTGTCTGGAAACTGGATGTTTTTCTTTAGCCTTTCGCCAGAGCTTGTAGATGTCAATATACATCCGGCTAAAGCAGAAATTCGATTTAGGTATCCTTCGGAAGTTTTTGAAGTTGTAAAAGTTGCAAGCTTGGATCTACAAAACAGACCTACAAAACTCACATTGCCGTCTTTTCCCGTATCATCTCATTTACAACAACAGTATGAAACGATAAAAGAACGAGAAGCTGAAAACCTTTTTTCGAGAGTTTCTTCGCCACTAATACAAGAAGAAACGTCACTTCATGATGACGTAGAAGAAATGAAAAACATTCTTGAAGAAAAAAGTAATTTTATTCAAAATGAAGATAGTAATGAAAATGAAACGTCTTACTTTTTTATAGCACAAATGCGTTCAGGATATCTTCTTTTCGAAAAAGAGGGGAATCTCATTCTAGTAGATCCCCACGCTGCCCATGAGCGTATTAATTATGAAAAAATTTTATCTCGGATTAAAGTCGGGGATGTTGCTTCTCAAAAAATGACAACACCTCTTGCTATTCCTCCAACATTGGCTACTGAAGTAGAAGAATATAAGGATGCCTTAATTAGCGCAGGCTTTATTTTTGAAGAAGAAGAGGGTCAGCTTTATCTTTCGGCATTTCCAGCCCTTCCGATTCAAGAGAGAGAAGGACCTTTATTCCTTGTTAGAACAACAATCCTGACGTGGAAAAGCACGGGGTCTCGAGATATTGATGACGTCTTGTGGCGAAAATGGGCTACTATAGCTTGTAAACAATCCATAAAACTTACAACGCATTGCGACGCATCTGAAGCGCTTCATTTGTTATCTGCATTGCACTATTGTGAGAATCCATCAGTGTGTCCCCATGGCCGACCAACCACACTAATTCTTGATAACCATCAGATTGAACAATATTTCGGGAGGGAGAAATAATGAGTGAAAATATCCCAGTTTTGGCCATTATAGGTCCAACAGCCGTAGGAAAAACCCAGCTGAGTTTGCATGTAGCCGAGGCGCTACATGCCGAGGTTATATCTGTTGATTCAAGGCAGGTTTACCGTTATATGGATGTTGGCACTGATAAAGTCTCACACCAAATTCGACAAAAAATCTTACACCATATGCTCGACGTGGTAGATCCAGACGAAATTTTTTCTGTCGCTGATTTTGTAGATAAAAGTGTGGCGGCTATAGAGCGAATTATTACTCGAGGTAAAATTCCTCTTTTTGTTGGAGGAACGCCATTTTATTATCATGCTTTGTTTGAGGAATCTTTAACACAAAATCTTCCGCGGGATAGAAATTTAACTGATGAATTAGAAGAGTATGCTTTAGTAAACGGAAATGAAGCTTTGCACACCCTTTTGGCTGAAGTTGATCCTGATAGAGCATCTCAACTACATATTAATGATGTACGTCGCGTGAGTAGAGCTTTAGAAATTTATCGATTAACTGGTCATACTGCTACATGGTGGTATGCTTCCGAAGAAGGAAAAACGAAGCGCTATGATGTTCTCTACATAGGTTTAAATCGACCGAGATCACTCCTTTTCGAAGGAATTACAAAGCGAGTCCACCAGCAATTTTCTGGTGGTTTTATAGAGGAAGTGGAGTGGTTGCTTCATCATGGCTTTGATGAACGATATCCTTCAATGCAGGGTTTTGGGTATAAAGAAATAGCTCTTTACCTTAGAGGCAAGATGACCAAGGAAGAAGCATTAGAGGGAGATATAAGTGCTACAAAAAAATTTTGTCGAAGACAAATGACGTGGTTTAAGAAGTTTTCACCTACTCTGTGGTATGATATTTCTACTTATGAAGAAAAAGATTTAGAACGTAATGTTTTAGACGTGTGCTTTAAGCATCTTGAAAGGGGCAACATAATCTGAAAGAAATAATAGTTGCAGATCCTACGGGTTTTTGCTTTGGCGTACGTAGGGCTATTGAAACGCTAGAAAAAATATTAAAAGAAGAAGGCCCCGTGTATTCTCTTGGGATGCCGATACACAATCCACAAGAAGTAGAGAGACTTACGAAGAAGGGCCTTGTTGTTGTAGACTCTCCTGACTTAATCCCTCTTGCATCACGTACATTTGTTCGAGCTCATGGGGTATCACCTGAATTGTTAAAATCTCTTCATGAACGTTGCACACAGGTAACTGATGGAACATGTCCTTTCGTAAAAATTGCACAAGAACGGGCCAAAGTCTTAGCTCAAGAAGGTTTTGAAGTTTGTATTGTTGGAAATGGTAACCATCCGGAAGTTAAGGCTCTTAAGGGAATCGCTGGAGATAAATCTTTTATCATAGATAGTAAAGAGTGTGTTATAAATGTTGGTAAAATCTCCAAAATAGGGGTAATATCTCAAACGACACAAGATAGCAGAGATTTTGCTGCAATTGTTTCAGAGCTCGCGCTCAAATCAGAGGAAATGCGCGTCTACAACACAATCTGCAATGCAACTCGTGAACGTCAGGATGCGACACGCAAATTAGCTCAACGGGTAGAAGGCATTATCGTAGTAGGTGGTAGAAACAGTGCCAATACCGGGAAGTTATACGAAATTGCTCGCTCTACCGGAGTTGATGTTGTGTGGATAGAACACGCTGAAGAATTAGACAGGAGGTGGTTACTGGATAAGGCGCGAGTAGGAATTACAGCCGGAGCTAGCACTCCGGATTGGCTGATTAATCAGCTAAAAAAAATTATGGTCATCACGTAGGTAGCCAAGGGGGATGGAAGGTTATGATGGAAGAAGAAAAGATGAACAATGAGCTTGAAGCAAATGAAAACCTTGAGAGCATGGAGTCAATGCTCAAAAATTACGAGGTAGAAGAAATTCACAAAGGTAAAGTTGTCACAGGAACAATCGTCGGAGCTAATGATGATGGTTGGTTGGTTGACGTAGGATATAAATGTGAAGGTTTTCTTCCTCGAAGAGAATGGACTCATAAGATATTGGTTGAAGAGGACGAAGAGCCTTCAATTAACGATGAAATCCAAGTGCAGGTCATCAACGTACGACATGGCGAAGATGCTCAACTTTTAGTGAGCCGCTGGCGTTCTGAATTCGACAGACGATGGGCAGAGTTAGAGTCATATTTGTCTTCTCATGAACTTATATCTGTTCGGGGTCTTCGTAAGGTTAAAGGCGGATTGATGGTGAACTGCTTTAATCTCGAAGGGTTTATTCCCATCTCTCACTTAGCTGAGGAAGGACGAGGAGTTAACCCGGGTAAATTTGTTGGAGAAGTTTTTGATGTTAAGCTCTTAGAAAAAGATCGTCGCAAGAGACGTCTTGTTCTTTCAAGAAGATTGCTTGTTGAAGAGGCTGTTGAAGAATTGCGAGATAAATTCTATGCAACCGTTTCCGAAGGTGACATTCTTGAAGGTAAAGTAAGTAGCATTACTTCTTTTGGCGTCTTCATTAATCTTGGACCTATCGATGGTCTTGTTCATATCAGCGAGCTTTCTTGGAAACGCAATGTGAAACCCAAAGAAGTTGTTAAAAAGGGCGAAACTGTCAAAGTAAAGGTCATTGGCATTGACAAAGATGAGAATAGAATTTCTCTAAGTATTAAGCAGACACAGCCCGATCCATGGAGCATCGTGGAAGAAAATTGGAAAGCCGGAGATCGTGGTACAGGCATAGTTACCAACGTAACCGATTTTGGCGTGTTTGTTGAAGTTGAACCTGGCGTTGAGGGCCTTATCCATATTGGCGATTTGAGCTGGGCTCGTATAAAACATCCAAGAGATGTTCTCAGAAAGGGTCAGGAAGTTGAAGTTATGGTGCTTGAAGTCGATGCTGAGAAGAAACGTATGAGCCTCGGCTATAAGCAGCTTCATGATCCCTGGTCTGGAATTGAAGATCGTTATTCCAAAGGACAGGACATTACAGTAAAAGTGGTAAGACTTGCTGATTTTGGTGCTTTTGTAGAGATAGAGGAAGGTGTTGAAGGACTCATTCACATATCTCAACTTAGCACAAAACGTGTTGATAAACCTGAAGATGTTTTATCTGAGGGCGAAGAAGTTTTGGCTCGAGTTATTGAAATTAATCCGGCAGAGCGGAGAATGAGACTTAGTATTAGCGCCCTTTACGAAGAAGAAATAAGAAAGAATCGTGAAGAAGAGAAGAAAAAACGTCTCGCTCAAAAAGCTTCTGATGAAAATAGAAACAGACAGCAGCCATCGTTCCACGAAGAGGAACCTTCCGTTACCATCGGGGATGTTTTAAAAGATTTTCTAAATCGTTAAAATATAAAAGGGGCTGCTGGTTTCAGCAGCCCCTTTTACTGAATATAATTTTGAAAAGTTACAATTTGAAGGAGCGAGTTTTTTGAAAAACTTACAAATAAGAACGTACCCAGATCCTATACTTAGAAAAGAGACGGAACCTGTCGAGATATTTGACTCTGAACTTATGGATTTAATTGAGGAAATGAAAGTTATTATGCTGGAGTCAGATGGAGTTGGGCTTGCTGCTCCACAGGTTGGTTTGTCAAAAAAACTTGCCGTAGTTTTCTATGATGATACTCTTTATGTTCTTATCAACCCGGTTTTACTATCCAGTGAAGGAGAGCAAGTTGGAGAAGAAGGTTGTCTAAGCTTCCCTGGTATCTTTGGAAATGTAAAACGTTCTCGAAATGTCGTTATAGAAGCATATAACGAACATGGAGAAAAAAGGAAGATTGAAGCCGAAGGGTTTCTTGCCCGAGCGTTTCTTCATGAAATGGACCATTTAGAGGGAAAACTACTTATAGATCATTTTTCGCCACTAAAAAAGAACATCATTCGTAAAAAAATGAGACAATACGAAAAGGAAGAACGTAAACGATGACAATGTGGTTTATTGGAGCAGGACCATTCGCTGCTTTATGCCTTGAGAATCTTACATCTGAAAATGTGCGTTTTGATCGGATTATTACAAGTATGCCTACTCGCGCTGGCAGGGGTATGAAAGAAACGATCTCTTGTGTAGAGGAGACAGCCCTGAAACTCGATTTAACGGTTTCCAGAACGAACAAACTTTCTCAGGATGAGATTATTACAAATGCACTCTTAACGTCTCCTCCTGATGGTATTGTTGTCGTTGACTTTGGGCAAAAAGTAAAAGAACCCTTCTTAAGTACTCCTAAAATGGGATGTTTGAATATCCATCCTTCATTATTACCTCAGTATCGTGGAGCAGCTCCCATACAGAGAGCAGTGATGGATGGTCAAGAGGAAACAGGGGTAACTGTGTTCAGATTGGTAGAGGAAATGGATGCCGGTCCAATCTGGGGGCAGACCAAAATTGTGATTGATCCGAACGAAACATCGGGAGATTTATTTAAGAGATTAGCTAAAGAGGGTAGCAATTTACTGAAAGTAGTTGTAAAATCTTATAATGATGGAACTAATAAGACTACGCTACAAAATTCTGAACTTGTCTCTTATGCTTTAAAAATAGAAAAAACTGAAACTCAGCTTGATTGGAATACCAATGCATGGTATTTTCATAATAAAGTGAGAGCTTTAAATCCTCAGCCAGGTGCCTTTATTCACTACAAAAAACGTCGACTAAAAATTTGGAAAACAACTGTTCATGAAGAAGCTGGAACTCCTGGCGAAGTTCTAGATTTCATAAATGGATTTCCTCTTATAGCCTTAGGGAAACAAGCTGTTCTTCTTCTTGAAGTTCAACCTGAAGGACGGCGAGTTCAATCAGGGGCAGATTGGAGCAGGGGCATTCATTTGAAGAAAGGAGACAATCTACGTGAATAAGGTTCACTCCCACCTTGCAAACTTGATTCGTCGTTACCAATGGCCCAAGGCAATAGCCGTAACGGGTGCTCTCGGTTCTGGAAAGACAGAATGGGTTTTAAATATGGCGCAAGGACTTCAGGCTAATGGAGATAAAGTAACGATAGCTGATATTGATATTATCAACCCCTATTTTTGCATTCGCCAAGTAAGTGAGACTTTAGAAAAACAAGGATTATCTGTAATTACCATGCCAGAACAGGCTAAATGGCTTGATATGGCTCTTGTTACGCCCAAAGTAGATTGGGCCCTTCATGATGAAAGCTCCCGCCTTCTTATGGATATTGGTGGGGATGCGGAGGGAGCCTTGGCTCTTAAACAGTTCGAGCCTATTATCAAAAAAGTTGGTTATAGGCTTATTCTTGTCGTTAATGCTTTTCGCCCTCAAACTTCAACAGTTTCCAGAATTAAAAAAATGATGACTAAAATGGAAAGTATTTGTGGCCTTGAAATAAACGCACTCATTTGTAACTCCCATCTTATGCACGAAACAACCGCCCAAGACGCTGCAGAAGGAATTGAAACTGTTTATCAAGCAGGCCAATCTCTTGACCTGCCAGTTCTCTATGCTGGAGTCAATCCATCCCTTGTTTCTGATGTGAGTAAAATCTTGGGAGAAGGCTATCCTGTTCCCATATGGCCCCTGTCAAGATTTATGCTTCTTCCTTGGGAAGAAGGTTTTATGTGGTCTCGTCAATCGAATTAAAAGTGGAAGGGGTGTGTCTCGTAATGGCAAAAGGACGTATTAACGTTCTTGAGGAGTATTGTAAGAGCTGTGGTCTCTGCGTGGCTGCCTGCCCTGTAAAGGTGCTTAGGATATCAGAGAAGATCAATAGCAGAGGGCACAGACCGGTTGAGCAGTTTAAAGATGGGTGTATTGGTTGCTCTATGTGTGCAACTAGTTGCCCTGATGCAGCGATCGAAGTTTATAAGATCGTTGAAGGCTAACGTTTTCTGGAGGTGGAAATCTAATGGGACGCGTACTTATGAAAGGAACTGAAGCCATTGCAGAAGCCGCTATTCAGGCCGGCTGCAAGTTCTTCTTTGGATATCCCATCACGCCGCAAAATGAAATTCCTGAATACATGTCAGCCCATCTGCCAGAGGTCGGGGGAACCTTTGTTCAAGCAGAAAGTGAAGTGGCTGCAAGTTATATGATCATGGGAGGCGGTGCAACTGGGCATAAGGTAATGACAACGTCTTCCAGCCCTGGAATTTCTCTTATGTCAGAAGGTATCAGCTATATGGCTGGTGCTGAAATTCCTGTAGTTATTGTCAATGTTATGCGTGGTGGCCCAGGTCTTGGTGGTATCCTTCCTTCTCAGGCTGATTATCTTCAGGCTACAAAGGGTGGAGGAAATGGCGATTATAATTTGATAGTTTTGGCTCCTAGCACGTTGCAGGAAGCAGTTGATTTGACGCAACAGGCTTTCGAGCTTTCTCAACGTTACCGTAACCCTGTCATTATTCTTGCTGATGGCTTTATGGGGCAGATGATGGAAGCTGTTGAGATAAAAACTTATACAGATAAGAATGTTCCAGACAATACCACATGGGCTTTAGGGTATATGGGAGAAAGAAGAGGAAAACGAAGTTCTTTAAAGAGCTTATACCTCTCTCCGGAAGCCCTTGAGGATCATAATAGAGATCTTCAGGCAAAATACGCGAAAATTAAGGAGAATGAAGTTCGTTGTGAAACGTACATGACTGATGATGCTGAGTTGGTTATAGCTTCATATGGAACTACCGCACGAATTTCACGCTCCGTTATAAACTCTTTGAGAGAAGAGGGACATAAAGTGGGACTTATTCGCCCTATTACTTTATGGCCTTATCCCTACGATGAATTTGCCAAATTACCAGGATCGGTAAAACATATTCTTGTAACTGAAATGAACTGCGGTCAAATGGTGGACGATGTCAAGGTCGCGACTGGATGCAACATTCCTATTAGTTTTTATGGTCGCTCTGGCGGTATGTCGCCCTCAGTAAAAGATATAGAGATGCAGTGCAGAAAATTGCTCGGCCTGGAGTAGGGAGGGATATTACAATGAAAGAAGTTAAAGTGTATGAACGTCCCAAAACATGGATGCCTAAAGTCCATACCCACTATTGTCCAGGATGTGGACATGGTATCGCTCATCGCTTGATTTGTGAAGTTATAGATGAGCTGGGGATTCAGAATAATACAATAGGTGTAGCTCCTGTTGGATGTGCTGCTATGATGTATGACTATGTTGATACAGATTTCTGTGAAGCAGCCCATGGACGCGCTCCGGCAGTGGCAACCGGTTTGAAACGTGTTCGCCCAGATAAAGTAGTATTTACATATCAGGGTGATGGAGACCTTGCTTCCATCGGAACAGCAGAAATAATTCATGCTGCGAATAGAAGCGAAAATATTACGGTTGTGTTCATCAACAATGCAATTTATGGTATGACTGGCGGTCAGATGGCTCCAACGACGCTTATCGGACAAAAAGCAACAACATGTCCTCTTGGTAGAGATCCAAAGGTTAACGGATATCCAATCCGGGTGTGTGAGTTACTTAATGCCTTGGCAGCTCCTGCATATATTGAGCGCGTTTCTGTAGCGCAGCCCAAATATATAATTAAAGCAAAACAGGCTTTAAAAAAGGCTTTCCAATATCAACTTGATGGGAAAGGCTTTTCTTTTGTAGAGATTCTGTCCTCCTGCCCAACAAACTGGGGAATGAGACCTGTGGAAGCTTTTGAATGGACAGTAAATACAATGATGCCTTACTATCCACTCGGGTTGTTTAAAGATTACGAGTAGGAGGCAGACACGATGACTGAAAAAATGAATAAAAGCCTCATTGCAGCAGGATTTGGCGGACAGGGCGTTATGGTTCTGGGCCAGCTTGTGGCTTATACAGGAATAGCACAGGGGTTACACGTAACGTGGATTCCTTCATATGGGCCTGAAATGCGCGGTGGTACTGCTAACTGTGGAGTAGTTCTTAGTAGCGAAGAAATAGCGTCACCAGTTGTAGCAGAAGCTGATGCTGCTGTTATTATGAACCAGCCTTCTTTGACTAAATTTGAGAATTCAGTTAAAAAGGGTGGAGTTCTTATTTACAACAGTGATCTCGTTACCTATGAAAATCCACGAACAGATATACATGTGATAGCTGTACCTGCAAACTCTCTTGCAGTAGAACTTGGAAGTGACAAAGTTGCCAATATAGTAGCTTTGGGAACACTTGTTGAGGCTACTGGTATTGTTGAGAGTGATACGTGTATCGAAACAATTAAAGAAAAACTGGGGAAAAGAAAACCCAAGTTTTTACCTATGAACCTTGAAGCCTTTGAAAAAGGGAAGGAATTAGCCAGAAAGGTACTTGAAAAATAAATGAAAGATATCGGAAAAGTTCTATCACGAAATCTTATATATAGAGGAAAGATTTTAGACCTCAGAGTCGATAATATACGTCTTGCTTCTGGTCGTAAAACAATGAGAGAAGTGGTAGAACATGAGCCAGCTGTTGCCATAATTCCTTTAACAGAGGCAAATGAAGTGCTGCTGGTGAAACAGTACAGATATCCATTGGATCAAGAAATACTTGAGATTCCGGCTGGAATTGTTGAAGAGGGCGAAACTTTTAAAGATACGGCAATACGTGAACTTCAAGAGGAAATAGGTTATTATCCTGGTAAGCTTGAAGAGGTAGGGCGTTTTTATACTTCTCCAGGTTTCAGTGATGAAGTTATAGCGCTTTTCTTAGCCCAAAACCTTTCTCCTTCCTCTCTTGAACAAGATGAAGATGAGGATATTGAAGTGAAAGCTGTTCCTGTAAAAAAAATATCAGCCCTCTTAAAAGATGGATCAATTCGGGATTGTAAAACCTTTGGAGCTTTAGCCTGGCTTTTAAACTACCTAAACAATAACTAAAAAATAGCACAGGGAGGAGGGGCTGGTAAATCCAGCCCCTTTTTAATAATCATGTCGAAGTTAGATGAAGAACTATTACTTGATGATTTTCTTGATTACCTCTTTTTAGAAAGAGGATGTAGTGAAAATACTATTCAAGCTTACAATCGGGATATTAAGGCGTGGATAGATTTTTGTAACAAAAACAACAAACCTGCATACCCCCCTAATTCAACGATTTTAGAAAGATATCAACGTTACCTACATAATGAAGGGAAAAAACGGTCCTCGCAGCAACGTGCCATTGCTGCCCTTCGATCATGGTTACGTTATCTTGATACGGAAAACATTGTTGATGAAGAGATTTCTTTGCCAACACTCCCTTATAAAGGAACGGATTTGCCTCGTATCTTAAGTGAAGGTGAAGTAGAGCGGATTTTAGAAGCGTGTGCTGGGAATTCTTTTTTTGACATCCGCGATAGGGCTCTTCTTGAAACTGCATATAGCTGTGGCTTGAGAGCCAGCGAACTTTGTGCAATATGTATAAGGGATATAGATTTTTCAGGTCGCACATTACGCATCTTGGGTAAGGGCGAAAAGGAGAGAAGCATACCCTTTTTAGGTGAAGTTAGTCGTCGCGTGCGTTTTTACATCGAAACGGCACGACCACAAAATTCTCGTTCCCAAGAAGTGTTTCTTTCTAAAACATCAAAACCATTACGGCGTGAAGATATATGGAGAATTATAAAAAAGAGAGGGAAGATCGCTGGAATAGCTACTTCACGTTTGTTCCCTCATATAATGAGGCATTCCTTCGCTACTCATTTACTAAGGCGAGGGATGGATCTTCGTACGTTACAAGAGCTATTAGGACATGCCTCTATTGCCACTACGGAAAAATATGTACATTTTGACCTGGAACTAAGAGACATATATGATAGGGCTCATCCACGAGCATAAATTCGGAGGTGTTCCATATGAGCTATAACGAAAATATTCTTGAAGCTCTCTCTTACATTCAAAAAAAAGTTTCTTGTCTTCCAGAGGCAGTTCTTGTCTTAGGTTCTGGACTTGGTGGTTTAGCAGATTCTATTGAGGATCCTATTATAGTTCCTTATAAGGAGATTCCTCATTGGCCACTTTCTACAGCCCCAGGTCATGCAGGGCGTTTAGTTTTTGGACTTTTGGATAATACGTATGTAGCTGTTATGCAGGGACGCATTCATTTTTATGAAGGCTATTCCATGAAAGATGTTACCTTCCCTGTGCGTGTTTTTGGAGAATGGGGTGTCCCCTATTATTTAGCAAGCAATGCTTCTGGTGGAATTAATCTCTCTTATCTCCCTGGTGATATGGTTATGCTATACGATCATATCAATTTTATGGGAACTAATCCGCTTGTCGGGCCTGTTATTTCTGCTAAAGAAGAAAGATTTCCCGATATGTCATATACCTACGATAGAGACATTCTTCGATTGGCAGATGAAGTTGCAAAAGAAAACAACTTGCTAGTTCATCGAGGAGTATATATAGCCTTTTCTGGCCCTTCGTATGAAACTCCTGCTGAAATTCGTATGGCTCGTGTTATGGGAGCCGATGTGGTAGGTATGTCTACCGTTCCTGAAACAATTGTCGCTCACGCCATGGGAATGAAAGTCTTTGCTGTTTCGTGCGTTGCTAATTATGCTGCAGGAGTAACGTCTCAAAAACTCTCTGAAGAAGAAGTGATAAGAGAGATGGGCAAAGCAACGGGAAAGCTGACAACATTATTGCGAGGACTTTTGCAAAAAATTGGTGATCTAAATGTTTGATATTCTCTCTTTTCTTGAAGAGAAAAGAGAAGGTATCTCTCATAAATCTGAGGATATAGAATTCTTTGTTAACGAATTTCACAAAGGTAAAATCCCTGATTATCAGGTTAGCGCGTGGTTGACATCTGTTTTTCACAAAGGAATGAGTCAGCAAGAGATAAAAAGTTTTACTCTGGCTCTTGCTCACTCTGGGGACATTGTACCTTTTCCTCGCGGTTTTAATGCTGTAGATAAGCATAGTACTGGAGGTGTAGGAGACAAAACGACACTTATAGTTGTGCCTCTTGTCGCTGCGTCAGGTCTTCCTGTAGCTAAGTTGTCTGGTCGCGGACTGGGATTTACGGGAGGAACAGTAGATAAACTTGAGTCTATTCCTAATATGAATGTGCACCTTTCTACAGAAACTTTTTTAAAACAAGTAGAAAGAATCGGATGTGCAATATCTGGTCATTCCATGGAGTTGGCTCCAGCAGAGGGGAAATTTTACGCTCTACGCGATGTGACAGCTACAGTTCCTTCTCTTCCTCTTATCTGCAGTAGTATTGTAAGCAAAAAAATGGCGGGAGGAGCATCTAAGTTCGTTTTTGATGTGAAATGTGGGCAAGGAGCTTTTATGCAGACTTTTCCTGAAGCACGCGCCTTAGCTCAGGCTTTGGTCTCCCTTTCAGCATCGTTAAACCATCCAAGCATGGCTATTATAAGTGCTATGGATCAACCTTTGGGTGAATGGATTGGAAATAGTATGGAGGTATATGAAGCTATCAAAACACTTCAAGGAGAGGGGCCATCTGATACGGAGTTATTATCTTTACATCTCGCAGGAGCCATGATTGTTCTGGGTGGAAAAGCAACTTCTCTCGAAGAAGGAGTAGCAATTGCCCATGAAAATCTTGTAAATGGTCAAGCATTGCAAAAGATGGAAGACCTTATAGAGGCACAAGAAGGAGAGAAAAAAGTTTGTATTTCTCCAGAAAAGTATCTGAGACCAGCAAAAGAGAAATACACTCTTTATGCCTCAAAAAGTGGTTTCTTAGCTGAACTTAACGCCAGAAAAATAGGTGAGGGAGTTAAGAGAATAGGTGGGGGACGCACAGAACAAGGCGATCATATTGATCTCTCTGTATCTGTTCATTTACGAGCAAAACAAGGTGATTTTGTAGAAAAAGGTAATCCAATTTTTGATGTTTACTATACAGATAATAAAAAATTACAACGAGCTAAACCCTTTTTTGAACGTTCTATACATTTGGTTGACATAAAGCCTTCAATTCAAAATCTAATAATGGAGATAGTTTCTTAATGCAGAAAAAAAATCTTTTCTTTCTTAAAAACGTCGTATATTGCGTTATCGCTTTATTTTTTCTCGGGAATGTAGCTTATGGGGGTGAAATGAAAGTGCTGGCACCTTCATCTGTGAAGATAGGAGTTCCTTTTTTGATCCGATTTAAAACAGAAGCGACAGATGTTCAAGGAACTCTTTATTGGTGTGATCAAAAAATCCCATTGTATCTCGCAGAAAAAAACGATTTTACACAAACTCTTCTTTTGGGAACAAGTGTTAAAACTGCTGTGCCAGGTAGAGCAACGCTTCGTATTGAAACCCTTATGGGGAATGGTATAAAAAATTTTGCACTTCCTATTGAAGTTCTATTTAAAGCGTATCCTGAAGAACATTTATCGTTGCCACAAAAGATGGTTACGCCTCCTTCGGAGGTTATTCCAAGAATAAAACGTGAACGACAGGAAGTACGGAAAGTCTTACTCGATATTAATAACGAGAACTACTTGGAATTACCTTTGCAAAAGCCAGTAATAGGAGACATTACAAGTACCTATGGAAAGCAACGTGTGCTTAATGGGCGTCCTTCTAATCCCCATACAGGAGTCGATTTAAGAGCATCGATAGGAACGGAAGTACGTGCAGTAGCAAATGGAACGGTTACCCTTGTAGCTGATCATTATTTTAGTGGAAAAACTATTTATATAAATTCAGGTTATGGTGTTGTTGCAATGTATTGTCATCTCTCAGAATTTCTTGTGCAAACAGGAGATTCTGTCTCAAAAGGGGATATTATTGCAAAAACAGGAGTAACTGGTCGAATAACAGGACCACATCTTCATTTTAGTCTTGCGCTGCAAGGGCAACTTGTAGACCCTATATCGCTCTTTTCTCTTGATGAACAGACGTTTTTAGAGAAAAATAAAGAAGTTCTTTTTAACTGGTAGGAGGGTTGAGGATGAATAGTGAGGAGTATGCATATACGTCAATTATCGTTTTTTGTTTCATTGTTGATAAGAATAAAATTCTCTTGATACGAAGAAACAAGGAACCATACGCAGCGACACTTACTGTTCCTGGCGGAAAAAAAG
The DNA here is from genome assembly GCF_055390565.1 of Aminobacterium thunnarium. Taxonomy (NCBI): domain Bacteria; kingdom Thermotogati; phylum Synergistota; class Synergistia; order Synergistales; family Aminobacteriaceae; genus Aminobacterium; species Aminobacterium thunnarium. The sequence goes on along the minus strand of NZ_AP042412.1, from coordinate 1,014,518 downwards.
AAAAAAGAGAAAGTCTTACTCAGGCATGCATTAGAGAAGTTCAGGAAGAAACAGGACTTACTCCATGTTCTCTTGAGCTAGCTGGTATAGTCCATAATTTTCAGGAAAACAATTCGAATGAGACTCTTACTTTTTATTTTACCTGCCGTTCATATTCGGGAGAATTAAGGAGCGGAGAAGAAGGAACAGTTGAATGGTTCGACATAGATGAAAGTTTTACCCTTCACGATGTGAACCTGTTCTATTTACAGATTGCACCATTTGTTTTTTCAGGCAAAAAAATCCCCTTTGAAGGTCAAATTGTGCTTTCTGAAGAAGGCGAAATAATACAGACAACGATTGATTATTTGAAAGCTTTATAAAGGTGAATGTAAAATGACCCGACAGAAAAAAAAGACTGCGCCTATAGATAACGAAGAGCTCTATAATCCTATTTTCAAAAATACCTTTAAGGTTACTGATGCTCATTCATCGCAGCAAGAAAAAAAAGTGAAAGAAGAAAAAAAAGTACTAACAACATACCAAGAAGTTCTAAAGGGCAAAATAGTTTTGAGAATAGAACGGAAGGGACGAGCGGGTAAAACTGTTACTCTTATAGAAACATCTTTTGGAAACCAAGACGAAAAAAATCTACTCGCAAAATTTTTGAGAAAACAACTTGGATGTGGTAGTTCTTTAGAGGGGTATATCATAGTAGTGCAGGGCGATCAACGGGAACGAATAAAAGAACTCCTGATAGAAGAAGGAGCTAAACAAGTAAAATTGTAAAAAAGAGGGGCGTTTTTGTATTCCACGCCCCTTTTTCCCTTTTAAAATTTTAAATACTTCTCTTTAGCTAATCCACAAACAGGACATTTATCGGGTGCATCGTTAAGTATAGTATGCCCACATACAGGGCAGACGTACACATCTTTAAATTCCATATCTTTGCCACTACGTGCAGCATTTTGTGCTTTTGAGAAAAGTTTGGAATGAAGCTTCTCAGCTTCTAAAGCGTAGGTAAAAGAACGAACTGCATCTTTTTCTCCTTGAAATCGGGCAGTTTCAAGATAAACAGGGTACATTTGATTGATTTCAAAATCTTCTCCCATAATAGCTCCAGTGAGGTTTTCTGCAGTCTCTTTATTGCCAAAAACACCACCGGCCGTTACTGGGTGATCTGTAACATCCCCATCAAGAACAGTAAAATGATTTCGAGCATGAACCAACTCAGCATACGCTATAGCCTCAAAAAGTTTGGCAATGTTTGGGAAACCTTCTTTACGGGCTACTTCCCCCCATATTAAGTAACGCATATGGGCCATGCTTTCACCACCATATGCCGAGCGAAGGAAATCAATTGTCATTGGATTTTTAACAGCCATTCCTCAAACCTCCTTGATATATAAAGATACCAACGATGGTCTAATTATGGTAAAAACTCTATTTATTAATAATATCATAAAGGGAAAATTTATTATTTCTTGGGGTAAAGTTTAGATATAAAGATATACAGATATTGGTCAAGGGGAGATATTACATAGGGACAAGATCAATTGTACCACAATTTAATAAAAGAAAAGAGCGGGACGTTTCATTTTTAATCACAACTTAACTACACTGTGGTAAGTGTGTGTAGCAATCTGTGTAGCAAAGTGTTTATAAGGCTTTAAGGGTGCAAATTCCAGTAATCGGCTTCTGAAAAGTCTGTAATATCAAGGCTCCATAAAAAAATGGCGGAGGCGTGTGAGAATCGAACTCACCAAAGACGGCCAACGCCGCCTCTCGACCGGGTTTGAAGCCCGGGGGCCTCACCAGAGACCACTCGCCTCCATAGAACAATTGAATATTGTAAAGGGCGATTGAGAAAAAGTCCAGTCATGATAAGTTTTATAATTATTCTTCCTTTCTCTAAATGGTTTTTTCATATAAGGTTTCCCTCTTGAAAGACATATGGCATAATTCATTGAAATAGCTGGAATAAAAGAAAGGGGAGACACATAAATGCTTGAGAGTAAAGTTTCAAGAATACAGCGCGATATAGAGACAATGGCTCGTTTTACAGCCACTCCCGGTTTAGGAATGACAAGACTTTCCTTTACAGAAGAAGATAAAAAAACGAGAGAGTTTATTTGTTCAGAAATGGAAAAAGCAGGGTTGCATGTTTATACTGATGCGGCAGGTAGTATCTTTGGACGCAGAGAGGGAACACAAAAAGATGCTCCTTTAGTTATGATTGGCTCTCATTTTGACTCTGTTAAAAATGGTGGTAATTTTGATGGACCCGCTGGTATTGTTACAGCCCTTGAAATAGCCAGAATTTTGTACGAAAACAATATTTCAACGGCAAATCCTATAGAATTTGTAGCAATGATTGAAGAAGAAGGAACACGTTTCGGCGCAGGTTTGTATGGCAGCAGAGCAATGACAGGCAAAGTTCCTCATAGTGAAATAGAGTCTTTTCGCGACGCTGATGGAGTTTCTCTTGGAGAAGCTATGGAAAAATTTGGCCTTGATTCACTTAAAATAAAGGATGCTATTCGAAACCCTGAAGATTTAAAAGCGTTTATAGAATTGCACATTGAGCAAGGGCCAGTTTTGGAATCGGAGAGTCTGGACGTGGGGTTTGTTAGCACCATCGTCGGAATCACTCGTTATGACATAGAAATTGAGGGACGAGCAGACCACGCAGGAACCACCCCTATGCATATGAGAAAAGATGCTCTTCTTGCTTCTTTTGAGGTTGCTAAAGCGATACATGATGCAGCCTATGCAAAGGGTGAAGGAACAGTTGGAACTGTCGGGAAACTTGTGGTTTATCCAGGTGGAGCTAACATCGTTCCTGGTAAGGTGTTCTTTACTGTCGATATCCGTTCAGTAGAACAAGGAAATATAGAAGACGTAGTGAAAGAAATGAAAGAGACTCTTGAGTATGTTTCTCATCAGATGGGTGTTTCTGTCCATATGGAGCAAAAACTTGCTATTCCTCCTGTACATCTTGCAGATGAAATACGAGGTATTTTTGAAGAGGAAGCCATTGGAAGAAATATTCGTTATAGACATATGGTTAGCGGAGCAGGGCACGATGCAATGATTATGGCTTCTCTTACAAATGTTGGACTTATATTCGTGCCAAGTAAAGATGGACGAAGTCATTGTCCAGAAGAATGGACAGATTATGAACAACTCAAAAAGGGAATAGACATAGCTTTAGGAGCTATCTTAAGATTATCAGAGGCAAATATATAGCTTTAAGGAGATTTAGTTTAATGAATAAAAAGGTAGAAGAATTTTTGACAGTGAAAAATATAGTTATTGCATCTCTCATCGCTGCAATCTATGCCACAACAACAATACTTTTGGCCCCTATCTCCTATGGCCCCATACAGGTGCGAGTTGCTGAGGCCTTGACTTTGCTACCATATCTTTGGCCTCAGGCGATTCCAGGGCTCTTCATTGGCTGTCTGATTTCAAATTTTGCAGGAGGGTTTGGGCTTATCGATGTCGTTTTTGGAAGTTTAGCGACGTTGCTTGCCGCTTTGGTAACAAGTCGTATGCCTAATCCTTACTTGGCGGCTCTTCCCCCGGTCATTTTTAATGCGCTCATTGTCGGTGGATACCTTTCAGTACTTGCAAAAATGCCTTTTCTTTACACTGCAATGTATGTAGGATTGGGAGAAATCATCGCTTGTGGTTTCCTGGGAATTCCACTTATTATTTTCTTGGAGAAAAAATTTATAAAAGAAAAGCGAGAACGTTAAACGCTCCCGCTTTTCTTAATTTTATATTTATAGTTGTTTTTTCCACTTCGTTCCTTCTGGGGTGTCTTCCAGTATTATTCCTTTTTTTGCAAGTTCATCTCTGATAGCATCTGATTTTGCGAAGTCTTTCGATTTTCTGGCTGCTGTTCTTTCTTCTATCATGGCTTCTATTTCAGAAACATTCAATGTTTCTTCTTGCGCTTCAAAACCTAAAATCCCCATGATATTATCAATTCTTCTAAAGAATTGTTCCGCCGCTTTGCATGCCTCTTCATCGAGAGTTGTATTTTCTTTAAGATACGTATTAACTGAGCGAACAACTTCAAATACAGCTCCTAAGGCTCCTGCTGTATTGAAATCGTCATTCATCTCTTCATAAAACTTATTCTCAGCCTGTTTGATTTCATCAACAAAAACTTGAGTTCCCTCTTTTTTTGTCATCTCTCGATTTTGAAGAGCATATTGGAGGTCTGTCCAGCAGTTCCTTAAACGCTCTACTGCTCCAGTTGCCTGGCTTAATCCTTCTTCAGAGAAGTTAATGGGTGAGCGATAGTGCGCACTAAGCATAAAATATCTAATCGCAAGGGGAGAAAATTTCTTACGTGCATTTCTCACTGTCAAGAAATTTCCTAGAGATTTAGACATCTTTTCTTTGTTGATCAAAAGATATCCATTGTGGAGCCAATAACGGACAAATTGAACACCTGTTGCCGCCTCTGCCTGTGCAACCTCGTTTTCATGATGAGGAAAAATAAGGTCACATCCACCAGAGTGAATATCAAAAGTATCCCCTAAATATTTAGTTGACATAACACTGCACTCGATATGCCAACCAGGTCGTCCCATTCCCCATGGGCTCTCCCATGCTGGTTCACCTGGTTTTTGAGATTTCCACAAAGCAAAATCAAGAGGATGACGTTTCCGCTCATTAATATCAATACGAGCTCCTGATTGCAGATCCTCAATACTTTGTTTTGAAAGCTTGCCATACTCAGTGAAACTTTCTACGCTGAAAAAGACATCCCCGTTAACAACATAAGCATGTCCCTTCTCGACAAGAATTTCAACTGTACGAACAATATCTTCCATATGCTCTGTAGCGCGAGGATGGATAGTAGCTCGTCTGACACCGAGAGAGTCAGTATCTTCAAAGTATTCTTTGATAAATCTGTCAGCTAGCTCTTTTACAGTTATACCCTCTTCATTAGCGCGATTTATCATTTTGTCATCAATATCTGTAAAATTTTGTACGAAAGTTACCTTATACCCAAGATCTTCCAGATAGCGACGAAATACATCAAAAACGATAAACGGACGAGCGTTCCCTATATGAAAATAATCGTACACTGTAGGGCCGCAACTATAAAAACCGACCTCTCCCTCTTTTAAAGGAACGAATGGTTCTTTTTTTCGAGTTAGATCATTGTAAATCACAAGACCCAATCTATACACCTCCATTTGCTAGAATACATTATAATGTAGTGTTACATATATAAAAATATGATATTTACGCAAAAGGAATTACTTTATATAACGATACCATAATTTAAACAGTGGTGGACTAATGATAAAACAAAATTTGAAAAATACGATTAAAAATCTTCCTCTTCGTCCAGGTGTTTATATCATGCGCGATGAGGAAGGTAATATAATTTATGTGGGAAAGGCAAAATCTTTACGAAAAAGGGTTTCTTCCTATTTCAGACATCAAGGTTTTGCCTCTCCTCGATTGCGTAAACTTGTAGAAACTATCGCTGATATTTCTATTATACGAACTGAGTCAGAAGCAGAAGCGCTTATTGTAGAATCAAGACTTATTAAAAAATACAAACCATTTTTTAATATAGACCTAAAAATGAATGAACGTTATCCGTACATAAAGATAACGGACGAAACCTTTCCTCGCCTTATCATTACTCGACACCGAGATAATGATGGGTCTACTTATTTAGGCCCTTTTATTAGTGCAAAGGACGTTCGAGCACTATTAAGAGTTGCAGAGCGATATTTTCCGTTGCGAAGTTGTAAGTCAGAGGTGAAGCCTGATAAGAAGAGGCGTCCATGTCTAGATTATTCTTTAGGGAGATGTCTTGCCCCATGTGCAGGTTTATGCAGTGAAGCAGAATATAGAGAAAGAGTGGATGATGTTATTCTTTTATTAACGGGCAAATCATCTGAGCTTGTAGAACGTATTCGTAAAAGAATGGATGAAGCGGCTCTCAATCTTGATTTTGAAAAAGCGGCCCGACATCGCGATGCTATACGAGCAATTTGGCGTTTATCTCGTCAAAGAGTGGCTTCTAGTCTTCAAGAAGATATAGATATTGAAACATGGGATGCACTGAATAAATTACAAAATCTTCTCCATATGGATATCCTGCCATGGCGAATTGATGGTTTTGATATTTCACACATGTCTGGACATGAAACGTATGGAGTAGCTGTTGTTTTTGAACAAGGTGTATCTAATCCTTCTCTCTATCGTCGCTTTAAAATACGGACAGTTGAAGGAATAGACGACTTCAGATCTATAGAAGAAGTTGTAAAACGTCGTTATACCAAAGTATTAGAGAATAATGAACCTCTTCCTCAGCTTATTCTTATAGATGGTGGTCCCGTGCAGTTAGAATTTGCAAAAAAGGCGCTACAAGATTTGGATATAATCAATATCCCAGTTATTTCTCTGGCGAAAAGAGAGGAACTGATATACCATAACGAAAAAGAATCTCCAATTAGGCTTGAGTGGACTGACCCTGTGCTTCAACTTCTGCAGAGAGTTCGTGATGAATCTCACCGTTTTGCTGTGAAAAGTCACAGACGAGGACGAAGTGTCGCTCTGACACGATCAGTTTTAGAAGAAATTCCCGGAGTTGGCAAACACACTGCAGCCATGTTGCTTTCTAATTTTGGCAGCGTAAAAAAGATAGCAGTTCTCTCTCCTGATGAGTTAATGAAAGTTAAAGGTATCGGACCCGCTTTAGCATTAAAAATAGCTACATTTTTTAGAGGTGAAGACAATGAGCCTGAAGCAGACTCGTGATGACGAATACTATATGCGAAGAGCATTGAGCTTGGCACGAAGAGGAACAGGGCATACATCTCCTAACCCTCTTGTCGGATGTGTGATAGTCAAAAATGAACAAATAATAGCTGAAGGGTATCATCATGCTTATGGTATGCCCCATGCTGAAGTGGAAGCGTTGAGACAAGCTGGCAATAGGGCAGAAGGTGCTACTGCTTATGTAAACTTGGAACCATGTGCTCATTATGGTAAAACTCCTCCGTGCGCGCCTCAACTTGTAGAAGCAGGAGTAAAACGTGTTGTTATAGGCATGGTTGACCCTCATGCTGTAGTAAATGGGAAAGGGATTGATATCCTTAAGTCGCACAATGTTGAAGTAAAAACAGGAATAATAGAGGAAGAATGTAAATGGTTAAATAGAGGGTTCATAAGAAGAATAAAAAATAATAGACCATGGTTTACACTTAAAACTGCCTCTACAATAGATGGGAAAATTGCCCTTCCCAATGGTGAAAGCCAATGGATTACGTCAGATGAAGCTAGAAACAGAGCCCATTTGCTTAGAGCAGAACATGATGCCATTCTTGTTGGCATCCAGACCGTACTTTGTGACGATCCATCGTTAACAGTTCGACACACTTGCGGAAAATCGCCACTTCGTGTTGTTGTTGATACACACTTAAGAACTCCTCAAAACGCTTCCATACTTAAAAATGAAGCAGCAGTTATTTTAGCCGGAGAGTCAGCTCGAAATACAAAAGAACATTATATTTTAGAAAAAGCAGGAGCTGAGTTGTTTTTTATTCCTGAAAGAGATAATCATGTTGATTTATCACACGCTGTAAAGGTTTTGGGGAATAGAGGCATTAATTCAGTTCTTGTAGAAGGTGGAGCTACAATAGCCTCTGCCTTTTTTAAAGAAAATTTAGTTGATGGAGTTTCTCTTTTTATCGCACCAACCATAATGGGGCAAGGCATTTCTCTTTTTGAAAGAATTGTAGTACCATCACTAGATAAACTCATTCGTATAACTGTCCGTAATGTTTCTAAAGCAGGACAGGACATATGGATAGAGGGGGTGCCTGAATGTTCACTGGACTTGTAGAGAGTATAGGCAAGCTTGTTTCTATAACGCCTTCAAAAGATGTTTATCATCTTAAGATTGAGGCTCCAGATATTGCTAGTGAACTTATTTTTGGTCAGTCGGTAGCTGTTTCTGGTGCTTGCGTGACTGTGACTTCTCACGATAATCGCTTTTTCAGCGCTGACATTATGCCGGAAACACAGAAACGAACTAAATTCCGTCTTTCAAAGCCAGGCAGCCTTGTTAATCTCGAGCGAGCGTTAACGGCTTCAGGGCGTTTTGATGGTCACATAGTAAGTGGGCACATTGATGGCATCGGAAGAGTTGCAGAAATTATTTCAATGGGAATAACTCACGTTATGAGAGTCGAAACAGATGAGTCTATTGCACAAATGATTGTAGAAAAAGGATCTATAGCTATTGACGGAGTCAGTTTGACGGTTATAGATGCGATGTCAAATTCTTTCTCTGTCGGTCTTATTCCTACAACATTACAAGAATGTACATTGGGTACTATTCAAGAAGGAGAAATTTTAAATATAGAAACAGACATTTTGGGCAAATATGTTTTAAAATTTATGAATCTACAAAGAAGTAATAAGCCCGTATCATCAAACTTGACAATGGAACAATTAAGAGAAATGGGTTGGTAGCAATTTATTATAGAGAGAGGAAAGGATCGAGGCTCTAATGAATAAAAGATGTGAACATGATTTTAGCTTAATAGAGGAAGCCATTGAAGATGTTAAAAATGGCAAGATGGTTATTGTTGTTGATGACGATAACAGAGAGAATGAGGGAGATATCGTTGTAGCTGCAGAAAAAGCTACAACAGAAATTATAAACTTCATGACAAAAGAGGCCAGAGGATTGGTCTGTGTTCCTATTACTGCTGATAGAGCACAATGTCTCCATTTGGAGCCAATGTCAAAAGATAATACTGATCGTCATGGAACAGCTTTCCTTATTAGCGTAGATGCAAAAGAAGGAACTACGACAGGTATCTCAGCTTCGGAAAGAGCCATAACTGCTCGGCTCCTTGCAAATCCCGAAGCCAAGCCAGACGATTTTTTACGTCCAGGACATATGTTTCCTCTCGCTGCAAAAAAAGGTGGCGTTCTGAAACGTGCAGGACATACAGAAGCTGCTGTTGATTTAGCTTGGATGGCAGGATTAACCCCTGCTGGCGTTATTTGTGAGATTATGAACCCAGATGGGAGCATGGCACGTTTACCTGAACTCAAAGAGTTTGCAAAAGCTCATGGAATTCGTATTATATCAATCGAAGACTTGATTCGTTATAGAAGTTGCCGCGAAAAACTTGTAGAAAAAGTGGCGGAAGTTAAACTTCCTACGGCTTATGGTGATTTTACTGCCTATGCCTACCACAACATTCTCGATGAAGATCAGGATCGTGTTCATATAGCCTTAGTAAAAGGCGATGTTCGAGATGTAGAAGATGTTCTTGTTCGAGTACACTCTGAATGTTTAACTGGCGATGTCTTCGGATCACTTCGCTGTGATTGTGGCCCTCAACTTCATGCAGCTATGCAAAGAGTCGAAGAAGAAGGACGAGGAGTTGTCTTATATATGAGACAAGAGGGACGGGGAATAGGTATTGTCAATAAATTGAAGGCCTACCAACTACAAGAGAAGGGGCTAGATACTGTAGAGGCTAATGAAGCCTTGGGATACGCCGCAGATTTACGAGATTACGGTGTAGGTGCTCAGATTTTACAAGATCTTGGATTGAGTTCTATTCGATTAATGACAAATAATCCCAGAAAAGTTGTTGGCTTGCAAGGGTATGGATTAAAAATTACGGCACGTGTTCCTCTCGTAATTGAACCTAACAAATTTAATCAGCGTTACTTGAATACGAAAGAAGAAAAACTTGGTCACGTGCTTCATCTTAAGGATATACTCCGCTAGAGAAGGAAAGGGGGAACATGTATGAAGATTTCAGAGGGAAAGCTTATAGGTACTGGTTTAAGGTTTTGTATTGTAGCGTCACGTTTTAATGAATTAATTACTTCAAAACTCATTGACGGCGCAAAGGACATTTTGTTGCGCCATGGTGTTTCACATCAAAATATTGAAATTATGTGGATTCCGGGAGCTTGGGAAATTCCTTTAATAGCACAAGAGGCAGCTTTATCAGGTAAGTATGACGGAATTATCGCTTTGGGTGCTGTTATTCGAGGGGATACTCCACATTTCGAATATGTATCATCAGAAATGGCAAAGGGACTTGCTCATGTAGGGCTGACGCAAAGAATCCCCGTTGCCTTTGGAGTGTTGACATGTGACACCTTGGAACAAGCTCTTTTGCGTGCTGGAAGCAAAGCTGGGAATAAAGGAGCGGAGTCGGCTCTAGCTGTTATCGAAACCGCCAATCTATTAAAGGTTCTTCGAACGGGAAAGGAGCAAGAAGCATAATGCTTGAAATTAAATGGATACGTAACAATATAGAAGAAGTAAAGACCTTTTTAAAAAACAGAAATAACGATTTTGATGTTGAGAAAATTGTCACATTAGATGAAGAGAAAAGATCGTTGCTTGCAGAAACAGAAACACTAAAAGCACAGCGAAATGAAGGTTCTCGCAAAGTGGCCGAGGCCAAAGCGTCTGGAACTGATGCTGCTGCGCTTATGGAGGAAATGAAAACTTTAGGTCAGAAAGTTAAAGAAATTGATAACAAAATTTCTGAAATTGACAATGAGCTTCAGGCTCTGCTTTTACAAGTACCTAATAGACCTCACGATTCTGTTCCTGTGGGGAAGGATGAAAATGACAACATAGAAATTCGAAAATGGGGAACGCCTCACAAATTTTCTTTTGACCCCCAAGCACACTGGGATTTGGGAGAGCATTTAGGCATTCTTGACTTTGAAAAGGGTGCAGCTCTCGCTCAAAGTCGGTTTACTGTTCTCAAGGGAGCAGGAGCACGACTCGAAAGAGCTCTCATGAACTTTATGCTTGATCTTCATACAACTCAGCATGGTTATAAGGAAATTCAGCCTCCCTTCATGGTCTCTTCCCAGACAATGTTAGGTACAGGACAGCTCCCCAAATTTGCAGAAGATCTGTATAAGTGCGAGAACGAAGACCTCTGGCTTATTCCTACTGCCGAAGTTCCACTTACAAACCTTCATGCAGGTGAACTGCTTGCTGAGGAAAACTTGCCTTTATACTACACAGCATATACTCCTTGTTTTAGAAAAGAGGCAGGTAGCTACGGACGTGACGTAAGAGGAATGATGCGTCAGCATCAATTTGACAAAGTAGAAATGGTAAAGCTTTGCAAACCTGAAGAAAGCTACAATGAACTTGAAAAATTAACATCTAATGCAGAAGAAGTATTACAAAAGCTTGGACTCCCATACAGAGTTATCTGTTTGTGTACAGGTGACATGGGATTTGGCGCCAGCAAGACATATGATCTTGAAGTATGGCTTCCTTCTCAGGATAAGTATCGCGAGATTAGTTCTTGCAGTAACTGTGAGGATTTCCAAGCAAGAAGGATGGGCACACGGTATAAACCGGCAGATGGGGGAAAACCTCGATATGTACATACTCTCAACGGTTCCGGCATAGCAATTGGTAGAACACTTATTGCCGTTCTTGAAAATTACCAGAGAGAAGATGGATCGATAGAAATACCTGAAGCCCTCGTTCCTTATATGGGTGGCATGAAAGAAATTAAGCTCCTTTCATAAAAAAATCGTTTTTTTATGTAAAATGTAGATAAGGAAGATCATCTCAAATGAGATGATCTTCCTTAATTTTTAAATAAATAATGCAAAAGCTTTGTAAAATTGGTAGAATAGCTCGGAGAGCTTGTTTTTACTTATTTTAGAAGGAAGGGTGGGGCTTGCCATAGTCAAAATAATGTCTCTCATTGCAGAGATAAACCTTTATACTCTATTGCTTGTACTCGTCGTTGCTTGCTTCTTGTTTCAAAGACTATGCAGGCGTTCTCTAGAAAATAGCCAATATAACTATCTTAGGGATATTTTGCTTGTGGGAGCCTGGATGCTTAGTGGTATTTGGTCAGGCGATCCCGAAGTTACGCTTATCACTGGTATAGCAGTTATAGCTGCTGTGGTAGGTATGTATCAGCATTTTTATCCGCACAAAAAGCTTAGGTGGATTTATTTCATAATTGGAATTATTTTTGCTCTCTCTGGACCTAGAATAACGTTTTTAGGTTTGCCACAAGGCGAATACCTCTATTTATCTAACTTTATATCCATAGCCATTACTGGAATATGGATATCAGTTTTTCCTATTCTTATTCAGGAACTCGATAATATTCCAGGTATGGCTGGTCACCTTTTAGCTGTAACATTCTCCATTTTACTTTTAGCGACAGCATTTTCGGGGCAATATCTGCCAGATGCTTTCTATACAAGTATGACTGGTTTACTTATGCTGGGTGTTTTTTGGAGCCGGCATGGACATATGTATCGTCGATTAGGGGAGTCTTTGTCTGCTTTTTGGGGAGTTCTTGTTGCTGGAACATCTTTGTTAGGTGTAAGTAAGGGCATTACTTTTAGTACAATGATGGTGTTGCCTTTAGGGCTTTTTGCTATTCCTCTAATGGAAACATCACTTCATTTTGCCAGCACAATACTTTCTGCAAATCCAAAGGGTGCAATGGTAATTTACCGCAGTCTTGTTGCAAGAGGTATCGATCATCCCAGTGCAGTTAAATTTATTACATCAATTTGTGCCTTAGTAGGAGTTCTTATAGCCATGTTTCAACTTACCGCAGGAAAACAAGCCATATTGTTAGTTAGCGTTACCGTCTTTTTTGCTGGTTTGACACTTATACCGGTATTTTCCAGACTTCTGCGTCAAAAGAAAATTTCTGGAGAGCGTCCTGAGCTATGGGGAGTTTCTCTAGACAATGTTTCAATGAATTATGCCATAGCTAAAGTCAAATCTCTTTTGGGGCAAAACAATGGATGCTCTCTCATCTCTACTGTAAACTCATTAGCTGTTCAAACGGCTTTGAAAGATAGAGAATATAAAAAGATTGTATCTCAAGCTGCCTTAACTTTAGCGGATGGTACTGGGTTAATGTGGGCTTTGCGTTTTCTTGGCAGACCTGTGCAAGAACGAATTACCGGCATAGATTTCCTAATTCAGTTGTGTCGTACGGCAAGTGTTGAAGGTTGGCCTGTTTATTTTTTAGGAGGAAAACCTGGTGTTGCTAATGCAGCAGTAGAAAAATTGAAAGGACAATACTCCGATTTAAAAATATCGGGAGTGCATGATGGATATTTTTCTTCTGGTACAGAGGAGGAGGGCATCATTCGAGAGATTAAAGAAAATAAAACATGCCTTCTCTTTGTTGGCATGGGGCTTCCTCGCCAAGAGAAATGGATTTATGCCCATCGTGAAGATTTGGGAAATCTTGTTGCCATAGGTGTAGGCGGCTCTTTTGATGTTATTTCAGGGAAATTAACTCGGGCACCTCTTCTCATACAGAAAGCAGGACTTGAATGGTTATATCGTCTTGTGCAAGAACCTTGGAGGTGGAAAAGGGATCTTGAACTTTTTACCTTTGCGGTTCGAGTTCTTTTGACAAAAATAGGTATAGTCAGGAGGTAACAGCACATTGAACACTTGCGCCAGAGAATTAATGCATCGTGATCTTACCGCAGTCATGGAAGAAGATTCTATACAAGATGCTGTTCATATTCTTTATAGTCACAACTTATCCGGGTTGCCCGTAGTGAGGGAAGATTGGGAACTTGTCGGGTATTTATCTGAATCTGATATTCTGCAAGCAGCAATTCCGACATATCTGGAAATTCTTGCACAAAGCTCCTTCCTGAATAATGGTGAAATTCATCTCGTTGATCGTTTCAAAAATTTAGGCAAAAGACTCGTCAGGGATTTTATGACAAAAGATCCATTTTATGTAGAACCTTCTGCAAGTCTCATGACAGTCGCAGATCTTATGTTAAGGAAGAGTATTAAAAGACTTCCTGTAGTTGAAAATGATAAATTCATCGGCATTATCAACAGAGAAGCATTTTGCGAGTTTGTAATGGAGGAACGGGAAAGTGAGTAACAATGAGGTCCAATCTGTGGAAGAACAGATTGAAGCCCTTCGTTGCCAACTCGAAAATGAATATAAAACGGAAGAAAAGAGATTGTTAGAAGAGAAACAAAAAGCCTACGAACGTCTTGATGAAATGGAAAAACAGACGATCCAGGAAATAGAAAATGAGTGGCAAAACAAAGAAGCTCGGGTAAAACAACAAACCATCGATTATGAAAAAGAAATTCGTCAAGATCTTTCAAGCCTAATGAACGATATAAGTAAATCCATAAAAATAAAAAGTTTAGTAGAAGAGGCAGTTGCTCTCGTACTAAATAAAAAATAACAACAGAATAGCATTATTACTGTGGAGGGGGGTGGGCTGAGAGAAAGGAAGATGCTCTCTTGATTCGTGATATGCTCAGACTTGCCATATGGGGAGTTACAAGTCGAAAAACCGAAATCATAGAAAAATTACATGATTTCGGCGTTTTGCATCTTGAGTTCCCACGTTCCACAGAAATGACAACACCTCAGCTTGATCAGCTCAGACTTTTAAGAGGAAAGCTTTTGGGGATGTTAGAATCATTAGAATGGAAAGAATGGTCTGAACTAACAGAAAATGATATAACTACATCTCGCGAAAAAATCAAATTACCCTTTAATGAAATAATGACTGAGATAAATGAAAGTCTCGATAAATTTTCTGAGCGACTTACTCAGACGACAGAAGAGAGAAATTCTTTACGTGAGTTATATCTCAAATTGAAGAGATCACAAGACATTCTTTATCATTTTCATTCCTTTGTGAAAGAAGAAGCAGATCAAGGTAATGTTGCTTCGTTGTGGTGGGTTGATAAAAAAGAGATATCGGAAATACTCACCTCTCTTCGTACCGAAATTGTACGTGTGACACCTGTAAAAGATAGAGAATACCTTCGTTATCATTCGTATACTCCTAATGAAAATGAGACACTTCTTGCTATAAGCGTTCAGGATTTAGCTCGTGAAATAGTGACAAATTCTTTGCGTTCATATGGTGCCATACATTGGAAAGCCCCTGCAGGATATGAGCGAGATGTGTTACTTGACTCAACGGAAGCTATAACAGAAGGATTACGATGGATACCCCTGCGCCTTGAAGAATTGCAAGCTAACTTAAAAGAGACGGCTCGCGTTTGGGGGCCTCATTTCGCATCATTATATATTTTGGCAGACGAGCGCTTAGAAGAGCTCCTCGTTGAAAAATCAGCTCATTCTTTTGATAGTGCTTTTCTTATTGAAGGATGGCTTCCTGCGGATGAGCTAGAAGCCACACTTACCAATCTAAAAGGAACTTTCGGGAATGAAGTATTTGTTCAGTGGAGATATCCCTCCACTGAAGAATGGAATAAGGTACCTATATCCCTTTCGAATAAAGCTTTCTTCCGGCCTTACGAGCTTTTTTTAAAATTGCTGCAACCACCTCGTTATAAAACTGCTGACCCTACAGCTATGATTGCCTTGTTTTTCCCCTTTTTTGGGGGATGTATGGTAGGAGATATGGGGTACGGAGCTATAATTTTGTTATTAGGATGGTGGCTCTACCGAAAAAAAGAGAAAAGAATTATATCTGATCTAGGATATATACTCATTTCTTTATCGATTTGGAGCATCATTTGGGGACTTGCTTACGGCGAATTTTTTGGTGATGTAGCCCATCGTCTTTTCCACCTTGAACCTCTATGGGTAGAACGGTCTCACGCCGTTATGCCTGTCATGGCTTTTACAATAGCATTGGGTGCTGCTCATATTATATTAGGGTTACTGATAGGTTTTTATGAAGGAATAAAAGCGAAAAATAAACATATATGGATGGAAAAATCTGGAAATCTGCTGGTACTTATTGCTTTGATAAGTACCCTAGTGAGTTTGAAAGGATGGCTTCCCCATAGTTTCTTTACAATATCTATGTCTATTTTAATCGTTGGTCTTGTTCTTCTTGTTGTTGGGGGAGGAATAGGTGGTCTTGTAGAATCTTTCGGTGCTGTGGGAAACATTTTAAGTTACGTGCGTATCGCCGCAATAGGACTTTCATCTGCTATACTTGCTCTTGTTGCATCAAAGTTTGTTGATGTTTTTGGCCTTTCGATCTTAGGTTTATTCCTTGCTTTATGTATTCATTTACTCAATTTTGTTCTAGCTATAGGTGGGGCAAGTATACACTCAGCCCGATTACATTATGTAGAGTTTATGGGGAAATTTTACTCTGGTGGCGGTAAAGACTACAAACCATTTTCACGGAGGAGGGAACTTCGATGGAAAAAGGAATAATAGCACTTGCAGCAGCCTTGGCTGTTGGAATCCCTGCTTTTGCTACAGCTATGGCGCAGGCCAAGATAGGTAGTGCAGGAGCAGGAACAATAGCTGAAAAGCCTGAAACGGCTGGTGTAATGATTATTCTTGAAGCTATACCCGAAACTATGGTTATACTTGGTTTCGTTGTAGCTATCATGTTGATTTTACAATTTGCCTAGGGGAGATACTCTTGGGAGATTTAGTAGCGAGCCAGAATTTGGCCCAATTTATGGATGCTCTGCGAAAAGAACACGAAGAAAGAATCGAAACTTTAAAAAAACAGGTCGAAAATGATATTGCTGATGCTATCTCGCTTCGCCGTAGAAGTGTCGAAAAGCGTATTGTCGAGATTCGATCTGCACATGATTTAGAAGCAGAAAGATTATTTCAGCGGAATCAACAGAACATCTGTAATCAATTGCGAAAGGATTTTTTTGTTGAATATAATCGCTTAGCGTCAGAAATAGAGATGCAGGTAGAAACTGAACTTAAAGAGCTTAAACGCCAACCAGCAAAATATAAAAAGGTTATGGAAAGCATGTTGAATGAAGCTCTTTCTGTTTGTCCTGCTCCATGTGATGTTATCGTTCACCCCGGGGATGAACCTTTTTTCAATCAAAAGAAAGAGGTTCGCACCGTGAAAGTTGATACAGCCTTAGAATCATGGGGTGGCTGTATAGTTATGTCAGAAAAGGGTGACTTTATTGTTGATAACACCTTCAAAACAAGATGGGAAAAGCTTGCGCCCTCTATCATTAGGAAATTTGCGATACAAGTTGGGCAGATTCTTGGGAAAACTGAGCTTCTCTCACGAAAATTACGGTTATCTTAACGCCTGCCTTCGAGGGAGAGTTTCTCGCCTTTTTAAAACAGATGATTATGAAACTATCGCTCGTGGTGACCTAAAGGCTTTTGAACAATTTTTGCTAGAAAGTCCTTATGCTGAGAGTTTTCGCCAAAAGTTGGTAACACTTCGAAGTGGAACACTGCGACGAATAGAATCGGCGATAGCTCGTGAAGTTTCTCTCCAATTGCGTTTTCTTGGAGATACGGCGCAAGGGGAAGCAAAAGACCTTTTAGGAGTAATTTTAGCCCGTTCTGACCTAATGAACGGGCGACTTCTTTTGCGCGCTCTATACACTGACAGTAAACATGGAGAAGAACCACAATGGCATGATTATGGGAACTTATCAGCAAACTTCTACAGTGATATATGGCAGAATACAGCAACAGCAACGGATATTATCTCTCGATGTCGGATACAAGCCCATCCATACGCTCTTGCTTTAAGCTCTTCTTTTGTGGAACTTGAACGGACAAAAGATCTCATGAAAGCAGAAAGAGTATTACTAACATCAATGCTTAAGCTTTTTCAGGAGAATGTAAATAAATATTCTTCCAGCAATAGTACTATCCTTTGTGAGTATCTCGGACGATCTATAGATATGTGGAATCTTGGTATATGGCTTCGGCAACGCTCGGGCTTTATTCCATCTGAGACAGCTTTAAAACTATATCTTCAAAATGGCCAATGGCTTACTATTAAAAAATTATCTCAAGCTACAGTTTTGATGGAGCTTGTACATCAGACTCCATGGCAAGCAATTATTAGAGCTATTGAGAATAGCACTCCTCAAGAATTTCAGCGCGCACTGTTTGTTCAATTTATAAAATGGCAAGCTGATCTTTTTCGAGCTAATCCTCTTGGCGTCGAAGTGGGAATGGGATATATAGCCAAATACATTATTGAATGGCAGAATTTAAATCTTTTATCTGTTGGAATCTCAATGGGGTTACCGGAAAAAGAACTTTTATCTCGTCTTATTCCAGTTTAAAGTTAACTTGAAGGACGTGGTTATAAATGGTTACGCAAGAAAAAAGAGCTATAGCCGTAGGTTCGCAGTTATTTGTAGATCTCTGGAGTCTCGAAGGTTTTGAAGGAATTATATGTGAGAACCCTTCGGAGATACATGTTGTTTATCGAGAATTACTTGATGAATCTATAGCTTTTATTATTGCGGAAGAGACATGGTTTAGAAATCTGCCCGATAATTACAGAAAACGATTTGAAAAAATGCAAAATCCTGTTTGGATACCTTTCCCATCGTTACAGATAGAAACGGACTGAGGTGAAAATAATGAGTACACCTTCTTCTGGAATTATAACTGGTATATCTGGTCCTGTTATACGTGCTTTTATTCATGCGCCAGTTAAGATGTTTGAAGTTGCTTACGTAGGAAAAAGCAAACTTCTCGGTGAAGTTATCAGAATCCAGGAAGAATATGTAGATATACAAGTTTATGAAGATACTGGTGGAGTTGCTAAAGGGGAACCTGTTTCTTTTACAGGTGAACTTTTAGCCGTGGATTTAGGCCCTGGTATTCTTAGCAGCGTACTTGATGGAATAGGTCGTCCATTAAAAGTATTAGGAAAAGATAATATTTACCTTCAAAAAGGAATACACCTTGCAACTATAGATTTTAAGAAAAAATGGCACTTTATCCCTTTAGTCAAAGCGGGCGATAGAGTTGAATCGGGATCGTTTCTTGGATATGTCATAGAAGGTTCTTATTTACGCCACACTATTATGGCTCCTCCCGGTACTCGTTCGTCAACTGTTCTTTGGGTTGCTTCAGAAGGGGAATATACTGTAGAAGAAAGAATATGCCATCTTGATACTGGCGAAGAATTATCCATGAAGCAACGATGGGAAGTTCGCCATGCGCGGCCTGTATTAAATAGACTTCCTTTCGATAAACCACTCTTAACTGGACAACGGATTCTTGACACGCTATTTCCTATTGCTATAGGAGGAGCCGCAGTACTTCCTGGAGGCTTTGGCACAGGGAAAACAGTGACTCAACAGTCATTGGCTAAATGGTGTAATGCTGACATTATCGTCTATATAGGTTGTGGAGAACGGGGAAATGAGATGACAGAAGTTCTTGAAGAATTTCCAGAGCTTACAGATCCATTTCATGACGCTCCTCTTATGGAACGAATGGTACTTATTGCAAATACTTCTAACATGCCTGTTGCTGCGCGCGAAGCCAGTATCTATCTTGGTATGACGTTGGCAGAATATTTTAGAGACATGGGGTATAACGTTGCTATAATGGCAGATTCTACCTCTCGATGGGCAGAAGCACTCAGAGAAATAGGGGGAAGGCTTGAAGAAATGCCCGGGGAAGAGGGATATCCCGCATACCTGGGAACCCGCCTTGCGCAATATTACGAACGGGCAGGTAGAGCGACATTGTTGGGATTCCCCGAACGAGAAGGTTCTGTAACTGTTATTAATGCAGTATCACCTCCAGGAGGAGATTTTTCTGAACCTGTCACTCAGGCAAGTCTCCGCTTATCCGGTGCCTTTTGGGGGCTTGATAAGCGTTTAGCTCAACAACGTCATTTCCCAGCGATAAATTGGCAACAAAGTTATACTCTTTATGACGACAGCCTAGCTCCAGTTTTTGAAAAAGAATTAGGTCCCGAATGGAAAAAACTGAAAAGTTATTTAAAAGGAATGCTTGATCGAGAAAAAGTTCTTACAGACCTTGTTCAGCTTGTAGGTCGGGATGGCCTTTCTGAGAAAGATAAATGGTTATTGGCTCAAGTTGAAACGATAAAAGTTGTATATTTGCAGCAAAATGCTTTTAGCGATATAGACGCAAGCTGTTCTATGAAAAAACAGCTTATGCTCCTTAAATTATTACACAGTCTTGATGATATGGTTCAAGGGAGAATAGAATCAGGTTTGCTCTATGATCAAATAGCAGATTTTCCCTTGAGAGTAGAACTTTTACGATTGCGAGAAGTTTCTGAAAAAGATATGGAACAACGATATGAATTATGGTTGAAAAACTTTGATGCAAAGCTCAATAGTTTGGTGGTGGTTCCTGAATGAAGCTCTTTTTAGAAGGTTATCGTTCCATTTCAGAAATAGCAGGACCGCTTATTTTTGTCTCTGGCATACGTGAAGCAGGTTATGCTGAACTTGTTCGTATAGAAACACCAACAGGTGTTCGATCTGGCCAAATATTACAAATACAAGATGATATTTGTGTTGTTCAGGTTTTTGATGGGACAATGGGACTCAATGCAGGACAAACTACAGTATGGCTTGATCGTGATGTTGTTAAAATGCCAGTGGGACTATCGCTTATCGGGCAAGTCCTTAACGGGAGAGGTCGTCCTATGGATGGCACATCTCTTACATTCGTCGACAAAGAACTCCCCATAACAGGTATGCCTATTAATCCCGTTCGCAGAACAAGTCCGAATGCTTATGTTGAAACAGGCATATCGACAATAGATATTATGAACACGTTAGTGAGAGGACAAAAGTTGCCAATTTTCTCTGGTTCGGGACTTCCTGCCAATGAGATTGCTGCTCAAATTGTGCAACAAGCACGTGTTCCCGGACGCGAATCTGAATTTCTTGTTATCTTTGCAGCAATGGGAATCACAAGAAGAGAAGCACGTTACTTTATAGATACTTTTGAAGCAACTGGCGCCATAAATAATGGTATTTTCTTTATGAACCTTGCAAGTGACTCAGCTGTTGAAAGATTATTGACGCCTCGTATGGCCTTAACAGCCGCTGAATATTTTGCTTTTGAAAAAGGCTACGATGTTCTCGTTGTTATGACAGATATGCTGTATTATTGCGAATCTCTTCGAGAAATAAGTGCTGCGCGAGAAGAAGTTCCTGGACGACGCGGTTACCCAGGATATATGTACTCAGATTTGGCTGAAATTTATGAAAGAGCCGGCTGTGTTGAAAATTGTTCGGGAAGTGTTACGCAAATTCCTATTATTACGATGCCTGATGATGATATGACCCATCCTGTTGTTGACCTGTCAGGCTATATAACAGAAGGACAGATTGTTCTTGATAGAGGACTTCATGACAGAGGTGCATATCCTCCCATCAATGTTCTTCCCAGTTTGAGTCGATTAATGAATAAAGGGATTGGTAAGGGAAAGACATTCGATTATCATAGATCTCTTGCAGATCAGTTATACGCTTCATATGCCAAGGCACAAGAGCTTTCGCGCCTTCGATTAATAGTAGGCGACGACGGACTTACTGAAACAGAACACCTCTATTTGAAATTTGGAGAAAAATTTGAGAAAAGTTTTGTCGATCAGAGGGTGACCCATCGGACAATAGCAGAATCAGTTGAAATAGCTTGGCAATGTCTTGCTGAACTGCCTCCAAGGGAACTCTATCGACTTCCAGAACACTATATAACAGAAAAGCTGGGAACCCATGAGTAAGGGGATTCGACCACCAACAAGAGAACAGTTGCTGGATATTCGTCGTCAAATGACTACGGTTCAATATGGGAAGCAGCTTTTAGAGAAAAAAAGAGATGCATTGCTACGTGCTTTAGAAGAAGATCGTCGAAATTTTAAAAAGCTTGATGCCCTTTTCAGAGAACATATAAAGCGTATTTCCTTTGTTTATACTTTAGTCCGAATGTACGAGGGGCAATCTGTTATGCAACTGTTGAAACCTGATGTTGGAAGTTTGAGAGTAACTTCAGAGCGGCATACTCTCATGGGATGCCGTTTTGCTCAATTTAAGCGAATTGAAGACCGTCGTTTTTCCTTATCAGGCTTAACATATGATCCGGCGATGACATCTCTCTATCTTGACGAACTTCTCGACGAAATGAAAAAAGTAGAAAATAAAATATGGACATACATTAATTTAAAGGCTAAACTAACTTCTTTAGAAAAAGAACTATCTAAAACTATGATGAAGATAAATACTCTTCAATACAATCTGCTTCCTGAACTGCAAGAAGAAGAGAGCAGAATTCGTGATATTTTGTCAGAAAGAGAACGCCAAGAGCGTTATGCAATAAAGAAATTATCTAAAAAGAAAAAAAATAAAGTTTATTCTCTTCCACAGAAGTGATTCAAATGAAAGTTGTTATAATAGTGGTGAGCCAACCAAAAAACCGGAACATTGCAGATTTAATATCCGGATATATGAAGCGTTGTCGTCCGTATATTCCTCTGGAGCTAGAATATGTACCAGAGGCTCGTGGTGTCTCTTTGGCAGAGAAAGCTAGAGAACAGGAATCAGATGCTCTTTTAAAACGGATAAAAGAACGCGACTATCTTGTCTTATTAGATGAAAAAGGGCAAGAGTTTACCAGTCCCACCTTTTCTCAATGGTTCTATAAACGAGTAGGGGAGGTAAGGGGGAGACTGGTATTTGTTATTGGCGGTGCATATGGAGTGTCAGAGAGAGTGAAAGAACGTAGCCAAGAGAAAATATCACTTTCTCAATTGACGTTTCCTCATGAATTGTGTTTACTTTTTCTTACGGAACAGGTATATCGGGCTATCGCTATTCATGAGAGAATGTCGTATCATCATTAATCATTTTGATAAAGGGGAGTTATGTGTTATGAAAATGGATAAAATTATGAAGCAAGCTCAGAAAATGCAGGCTCAAATGATGAGAATACAAGAAGAACTTGCCCAGGAAAGAGTAGAAGGTAATGCAGGGGGCGGAATGGTCACAGTAGTCGCCAATGGGCAAGGGGATATTGTCTCTGTAAAAATTGAAAAGGAAGTTGTCAATCCTGATGATATTGAGATGCTTGAAGATCTTGTTCTTGCGGCAGTTTCTGATGCTCTTAAAAATAGCAGAGAGTTAGCAAACGCAAGGATGGGGCAAGTATCTGGTGCACTTGGAGCATTGGGGTTAATGTAACGTGGCACTTCCAGAGTCACTGTTACAACTTGTTACGCTTTTAAAACGCTTGCCGGGAGTTGGAGAAAAAAGTGCCCGGAGGATGGCTTTTTATATTATTCAGCAGCCAGCTTCTTTCTCTGAGGAACTGGCTGCTTCTCTCCATGGTTTAAAAGACCGCTTATATGAGTGTTCCCAGTGTGGAAATATTACTGACGTCGACCCGTGCGCTATTTGTACAGATCCGTTTCGTGAAAAAAATATTCTCTGCGTAGTTGAATCTGCTGAAGATTTGTTAAGTATGGAGCAAGCTGGAATTTACAATGGTTTATACCATGTATTAAGAGGGAAGATATCTCCTCTTGACGGAGAAGACTTACCCCCTTCGGAGTATGAACGTTTAAGAGAGCGTATTATACGTACTCGAGTTCAAGAAGTCATAATAGCAACTAACCCTCGAGTTGAAGGTGATTTGACATTCTATTCCCTTCTCTCGGAACTTGAAAATCTTGACATTAAAATCAGTCGCTTAGCCTATGGACTTCCCGTAGGCGGCAGTATAGAATTTGCCGACAGGATTACATTGCATGCAGCCTTTGAATCTCGTGTGGATGTGAAGAAGAGTATAAATAAGAGGAGGTGAGAGGATTCATGGCTGATGGTTTTGGAAGTGTTATACGAAGAGCATGTAGAATTCTTGTAATGTTGTTTTTGGGGATAGCTGGATATCAACTTGCAATGTTATTTATCCCATTTATTCCAGCACCCTTATCTGAGTCTGTTCGTGCATGGCTACCAGTTTGGCTAGCAAAACAGATGTTTTTCGTTATGGGGTGTGTCGCAGTATTTGCCCTCATAGGATGGGCTATTACGCCTTTACTTCTTAAAGGACTTGGCTTTATAGGGGCCTTATTTGAATTTCACCTTAAAAATTTGAGTTGGCAAGATATTTCTTCTGCTATTTTAGGCCTTATCGTCGGTTTGCTGATCGCAAATCTCATAGCGGTTCCTTTTTTTGATCTGCCTGTAGGAAGTTATATCGCTGTGGTACTCAATATTGTTCTTGGATATCTTGGAGCAAGAATTTTTTGGAAGAGGCAAGAAGATATCCGAGGTGTTTTTAATTTAGGAGCCCTTAAGGAGCGCCTTTCAACTAAGAAATTTCGTAATAAAAAAGGGTTACCAACTGAAGAAATTGAAGAAGAATGGTGCGCTCCGAGAAAAATACTCGATACAAGTGTCATTATTGATGGGCGAATTCTCGACATTGCAAGAACAGGATTTATGGAAGGAGTCCTAGTTTTACCGCGTTTTGTACTGTTAGAGCTTCAAGCCGTTGCAGACTCCACAGATCCAGCTCGTAGAACTCGTGGGCGAAGAGGACTAGATGTGGTAAATGAATTGCAAAAACTTTCTACCCTTGAAGTAGAGATAATGGAAACTACTTTAAAACAATTAAAGGTTGATACCGTAGATAGTGGCCTTGTTGCGTTAGCCCAGCAAATAAGCGGAGAAATCTTAACAACGGATTATAACCTTAATAAGATTGCTCAGATTCAGGGAGTAATCGTTTTGAACGTCAATGATCTCGCGAATGCCTTAAAACCGATGCTTTTACCAGGCGAATCCATTATTGTCGATGTAATTAGAGAAGGGAAAGAGCCTCATCAAGGAGTCGGCTATCTTGACGATGGAACAATGCTTGTTGTTGAAGATGGAGAAGATTATGTTGGTAAACGTGTAGAAGTTGTTGTTACTTCTATGCTTCAGACGTCTGCAGGACGTATGGTCTTTGGACGAATACGCCGTGAGGTTCGGGCATGAGCGCAATAAAAGAGAAAAAAATAAAACGATTTTCTTTTATTATAGCGGCAGCAGGTTTGGGAGAGCGCATGGGTGGCTCTCCCAAACAATTTCGTAATCTTGGAGAAAAACCTCTTTGGCAATGGAGCCTTTCCGTTACAGAAGAACTTTTAGAAGAGAAAAAAATAAATGAAGTTATTGTTGTTGTTCCTGGTTTTGCCGTAGAAAGAGTAAAAAAAGAAGTAGCAAAAATTACTCGGTTCCCGTTATGTTATGTTGTAATAGCCGGAGGAACAACACGAACAGAATCTGTTAAAAAAGCCTTGAAATCGGCTCATGAAGAGTTTGTTCTTATACATGATGCTGCAAGACCCTTTCTATCCGTCAAATTATGCGAAAGAATAATGGACACTGTTTCTTCAGAACATGGTGTCATTCCGGTTCTTCCTGTAACAGATGCTCTGAAAAAAATAGAGAGACTTGAAAAAAATATTATGGTATCTTCTGTATCTAGAGATAAAATGTATCGGACACAAACCCCTCAAGCCTTTCCTCGAGCGACTTTACTGGAAATGTTGAAAGACAATGTGTCATATAAAGATGAAGCTGAGGTGTGGGTAAAGTCAAAGTGTTTGTTAGAAACAGTGGAAGGTGATTCATTGAATATGAAAATGACATATCCTGATGATTTTAAAATTGCAGAAATTCTTGTTGAAAGAAAAAAAGAATACCGAACAGGTCATGGTTTTGACATCCATCCTCTCGTGCCTTCAAGAATTTTGATTTTAGGAGGGGTTCCTATTGATTCTCCTTTAGGGCTTGACGGATATTCTGATGGGGATGTTTTAACTCATACAGTAATGGATGCTTTATTAGGTGCAGCTGGACTTCCTGATATAGGCAGAATCTTCCCTGCAAATGATCCTATATATAAAGATGCTTATTCGTTTGAGCTGCTCCAAGAAGTTCTCGCCCTTCTTCAAAAAGAAAACTGGAAAATTGAATGGATAGACGTTACCCTACAAGCCCAAGTTCCACATTTAGCTCCGTATATTGACGTCATTATCCAGAAACTTGAAAGTGCTTTTGCGCAAATTCAAGAACAAAAGAATATAATACATATCAAAATAAAATCAGGAGAACATATTGGGCCGGTTGGACGCGCTGAATGTATGATGTGTTCGGCAGTTGCAACTCTTTCTCGTAACGGGAGGTTACATTAATGATTCGAACTCGATTTGCACCTTCTCCGACAGGATTACTCCATATAGGGGGAGCAAGAACAGCTCTCTTTAATTGGTTGTTTGCGAAAAAAAATGGAGGAGAATTTATTTTACGAATAGAAGATACTGACCAAGAACGATCTCGGCAAGAATATACCGATATGATTTATGAAGATATGTCATGGTTGGGATTAGTTCCTGACGAAAGCCCCTGGAATGGCGGCGAATGTGGGCCTTATATTCAAAGTGAACGAAGAGATATTTATGAACATTATCTTGCAATCTTAAAAGAAACTGGAGCTGTATATCCCTGTTTCTGCTCCCCGGAACAACTGGAAGAGGATCGTAAGATACAGCTGCAAAATGGAAACCCTCCTCGATATAATGGCCGTTGCAGATCTCTTACAACAGAAGAAATTGACAAGAGAATTTCTAGTGGAGAGCGCCCGTGTTGGCGTTTCGCTGTTCCTGATTCAGGAACTTTTATTTTAAAAGATATAGTTCATGGTGACATTTCCTTTAACTATTCCGAAATAGGTGATTTTATAGTAGAAAGGTCAGATGGTTGGCCTACATATCTTTTTACAGCAGCTCTAGATGACACCCTTATGCATATTACTCATGTCATACGGGGCGACGAACATATAAAAAATGCTGTTCTTCAGACGCTGATACAAGAAAATTTAGGGTTGGGTTCTCCATTATATGGACATGTTCCGATGATAATAAGCATTGATAGACAAAAGTTAAGTAAACGAACTGGAGCCCAATCTGTTAGAGAGTTTAGAGAAAAAGGTTTTTTACCAGAAGCACTCATTGCCTATCTTTCTACTCTGAGTTGGTCTGCAGATGCTTCCGTAAATCTTCTATCGCAAAAAGAAATAATTGATGCATTCTCTATAGATCATGTTTCATCATCTTCGCCAGTTCATGATGAAACACATTTAAACTATTGGCAAACTGAAGCTTTGCGTGCAAGAGGAGCACAGTGGATGTTTAATGAACTTGTAAGATTAAACCCTTCAATTCCTTCTCTTGTTGAAGGAATGAATAAAAATTTCGTTATTTTGTTGCTTGAAGATATTTCTGGGGGTTGCCTTACGCCTCATGACGTTTTAGAATCTTCCAAATGGCTTTTTGCCTCGCCAGATTCGTTTCATGAGAATAAAAGTATTTCACCTGATTGGATGCCAGAGATTATTAATGTCCTTCGCGAAATAACTGAATGGGAACCAAGTGTCCTCGATAAAACTCTTAGAAGCTGGCAAAAAGAAAAGGGGCTAAAAGGGAAAGAATTTTTCCATCCATTGAGACTTCTTCTCTCAGGAGAAGAAAAGGGGCCAGCTATCCCCTTGGAAATGGCAGCGTTGGGTAAAGAGAATACTATCCAACGACTAGGAAAAGCATAGAGAAATAGAAAGAGGAGGTTCTTTAATGTCTATTGAAACCAAATTTGTACCCTATGAGGGTTTTACTTTTGATGATGTGTTGCTTGTCCCTGGATATAGTGAAGTCGTTCCTGCTAACGTAGATGTAAAATCATACATCACGCCGGATATCCAGGTTAATGCTCCTATTTGTAGTGCTGCTATGGACACAGTTACAGATGGTAGGCTTGCTATAGCTATAGCACGTGAAGGTGGCGTAGGTATTGTTCATAGAAATATGCCCTTTGATAGGCAGGCAAAAGAAGTAGACATGGTCAAAAGATCAGAAGCAGGAGTTATTGTTGATCCTTTCTTTCTTCACCCAGAGGATAAAGTCAAAGAAGCATTGGAATTGATGGAGCATTATCACATTTCTGGAGTTCCAATAGTAGACAATAACCAAAAGCTCGTAGGAATTATCACAAACAGAGACCTCCGTTTCGTAACAAATTATGAACAGGATATTTCTGCTATCATGACTCATGAGCATTTAGTAACAGCTCCCGAAGGAACCACTCTTGAAGAAGCTAAAGATATTCTTATGAAACATAAAATTGAGAAATTACCCCTCGTCGATAAAGAACAGAAATTAAAAGGACTCATCACAATAAAAGATATCCAAAAGGTAAAGGATTTTCCAAACGCATGTAAAGATCTTCACGGACGTCTTCGTGTAGGAGCAGCTGTAGGTTCCAGCAGAGATGTTTTCGATAGGGTAGAAGCTCTCGTTAGAAGTGGAGTAGATATTATCGTTGTTGATACAGCGCACGGACATTCTTCAAAAGTTCTTCAGACAGTAAGAGATATACGAAAAAAATATAAAGACTTGCCTCTTATCGGTGGTAACATTGCTACTGCAGAAGCAGCAGAAGCTTTAATTGACGCTGGAGTTGATGCAGTAAAGGTTGGAGTAGGACCTGGTTCCATATGTACCACCCGTGTTATTGCTGGCATTGGTGTTCCACAGCTTTCTGCTGTCTTTAACGTTTCTCAGGTAGCCCACGCCCGAGGAAGAAAAGTAATAGCAGATGGTGGAATTCGTTATTCAGGAGACATTGTAAAAGCTTTAGCTGGTGGCGCAGATACTGTAATGATAGGATCTCTGTTTGCAGGAACAGAGGAAAGCCCCGGCGAGGTTGTAATTTATAGAGGACGCTCATTTAAAGGCTATCGCGGAATGGGATCATTGGGTGCAATGAAAAATGGATGCAGCAAAGATCGCTATTTCCAAGAATCAGCAACAAGTGAGAAGCTGGTTCCAGAAGGAATTGAAGGTCTTGCCCCTCATAAAGGTCCTATAGCTGGCGTTGTTTACCAACTTGTTGGTGGATTGCGTGCCGGAATGGGATATGTTGGAGCAAAAACAATAGAGGATTTACATAAAATTGCTCGATTTGTTAAAATAACACCAGCGGCTGTAAAAGAAAGCCACCCTCACGATGTAGTCGTGACCAAGGAGGCCCCTAATTACTGGATTGAATAGAAGGTGTCTATTATGTATGTTTGCAGGATTTTAGATCGTGATAAGAAAGCTTTAACTACATATTGGGAAGGTGTTCTTGAGCTTCCAAATTTGATCGAAGAAGTCCTTGCAGATAGACTGCTAAAAGATAACAACATTGAAGAATATGAAGCTTCCCTCCCTGATTGGTGGGGAACATTCATAGGCGAAAATTATTTATAGAGTTGTAAGAAAACCATAAAACATGTTATACTAAGCAGGAATACATGGTGAGAGGGAAGTTATGCGTGGTTATTACCAAAGAGTGGGTTTGTCCCACTCTTTGTTTTTTGTGTAACTCTCGGCCTCTAGCTCTAAAAGGAGGAAAGGTTATGGCAGAGCCTGCGTTTAAAAAAGAAGATTTATCCATTTCTCTTCGCCATATTGTAGAAAATCTAGGATATGAATGCGTCGGCATTGTTTTCGCAAAAGAATCAAATAATCTTTACATCAAAGTCTATCTCGACGTTCTCGGTGGAATAACGGTAAAAGATTGTGAAACAGTTTCTCGTAGTCTAAGCCACTTTCTTGATGAACATGATTCTGCTCTTCCTAATCGTTATTTCTTAGAAGTGGGTTCAGCAGGTTTAGACAGGCCGCTTTTCACACTCGACGACTACGCGCGTTTTGAAGGGAAAAAAGCAAAAATTCGTTGCCTTCCAATAAAAGAAGGGCGAAAGCGCTTTAAGGGAATAATAAGTTCCGTAAACAAGGAGAAACAGAGTATATTGATCCAACTTGATGATTCAACAGAAGAAGAGGAAATACAGTTTGATCTTATTCAAAAAGGGAACCTTGTTTACGAAGGAGAGTAATAAATAACAACAGATGGGGAATTGTTAGAGGAGGAGGAGAAATATGCAGCTTGGGCGTGATTTCGTCCGTGCATTAAAACAGCTAACTGCGGAACGGGGATTGACTGCTGAGGTAATAGCATCTAGCCTCGAAGCAGCACTTATTTCTGCGTACAAAAAATATCAGGGCGGAGACCAAAATGTCGAGGTTCATATAGACCTTGATAGCGGAAACGTTTCCATCTGTGAAGTACGGCTCATAGTTGACGATGTCGTTAATCCTGACACCGAAATATCAATTGAAAAAGTTCGTGAACTTGGTTATACAGATGTAGAAGTTAACGAATATATTAGAATCGAAAGAAATCCCGAGAATTTTGGCCGCATAGCTGCCCAAACGGCACGGCAGGTAATCATACAAAAATTAAAAGACGCAGAACGTCAGATTATTTTCGAAGAATTTTCTGGCAAGGTTGGAGATCTTGTTAACGGAATTATTTTTAAATCGGAAAATGATCAGGTACTTGTTCGTCTTAATGATCGCACAGAAGCTATTTTACCGCGCGAAGAGCGCATTATAAACGAACGCTATATACCTGGCGAACGACTTAAATTTTACCTGCTTGATGTTAGACAGACAACTCGTGGACCGAGAATAGTAGTTTCACGAACACACCCGGGGTTGCTCAGAACATTACTCGAACTTGAAGTGCCTGAAATACAGGAAGGCATTATTGAAATTAAGGGTATTGTACGGGAAGCAGGTACGAGAGCTAAAGTGGCAGTTCAAACGCTTGATAGCAATGTTGATCCTGTGGGCGCATGTGTCGGGAGCAATGGTGCTCGAATCAAGTCTATCAGTCAGGAGCTTTCAGGTGAAAAGATTGATGTTATTATATGGAACAGCGATCCGTTAATCTTCATACGTAATTCGCTTTCACCTGCAAAAATAGTCAAGATTGAGCCTGTTCTTGAGCAGGATAAGGCAGTTACAGTCTATGCTCGACCTGATCAACTCTCTCTTGCTATTGGAAAAGCTGGCCAAAATGTTCGGTTAGCAGCACGATTAACAAGCTGGAAAATCGATATTAAGGCACTTGAACCGGAACGTATGCCTACGCTTCAAGATATTTTTCAGGATATTATAGATTAAGAGGTGTTGCCCTTAATGACTGAAGCGAAGCGCAAGAGACCGAGAACTTGTATTGGATGTCACTCTGAAAGTCCTAAGAGAACTCTTGTTCGTGTTGTCCGTTCTCCAGATGGTATAGTTACTATCGATCAAAGTGGGAAAAAACCTGGCCGAGGGGCCTACCTCTGTTTAAACAGAGAGTGTATAGAACTAGCTCGAAAAAAGAAGGCACTATCGAGAGCTTTACGGTGTGAAGTGGATGAAAAAATCTACGATGAACTGCTCTCGTTGATTTTGGAGCAAGAACTATGATAGAGGAGAAGATCTCTTCTTTTTTAGGCCTAGCTCGTCGGTCAGGGCAGCTTGTAATAGGAGCAGACGAGATTAACAAAAAACTAAAAGGAAATAAAGAGGGGCTACTCGTTCTTTTGGCGTCAGATGCTTCCGTTGCAGTAAGGCGAAGCGTCATAGCGAAAGCTAAGCGGGGGCAATGTGATTTGAGAGACATACCCCTCACTTGCGGAGAGGTATCAAGGGCCATAGGAACCACAAGTACGCAAGTTGTGGCTTTGCCACTACATAGCGGCCTTGGGGAGAAAATACAAGCCCTGCTAGCGGAAGGGGGAAATGTGCTTGAGTAAAATAAGAGTATATGAATTAGCCAAGATGTTAGGAATAAGTAATAAAGATTTGTTGACAATGCTAGAGGATCTTGGCATTGAAGCTAAAACACATATGAGCTCTATTGATAACGATGTTGCTCAACTTATTGAAGAAGCGATTCACGACAAAAAAACTCAACAACCACCTATAGCAGAGAAAGAGGAAACAAAGGTGAAGGAAAAACTGATCATAAGCGTTCGAGAGACCGCAACAGTAAAAGATGTAGCAACACAGATGGGTATTCCTGTAGCAGAAGCTGTCAAAGCTTTAGTAGATGAAGGTATTATGGCTCCCGCAGGGACTCAAGTTAACGAGTCTATTCTCGTTGTACTCGGCGAAGCTTACGATGTAGATTTTGAGTTTGAGGAAAGCACTTCAACATCGAAAGAAACAGCGGCTGAAGAAGGTCAGAGTGTTTCTCGTGGTAAGCCAATTTTCCATGGTGATCACATGGAGCTTCGCCCGCCTATCGTAACTGTTATGGGACATGTTGACCATGGGAAAACAACGTTACTCGACTATATACGTAAAACGAATATTACTGCACGTGAGGCAGGCGGTATTACTCAGCATATCGGTGCTTCCACTGTTATGTATGAAGATAAGAAAATAGTGTTTCTTGACACTCCTGGACACGAAGCTTTTACAGCAATGAGAGCTCGTGGGGCTCAGGCTACTGATATCGCGATCCTTGTAGTCGCTGCTGACGACGGTCTTATGCCACAAACCAGAGAGGCTATTAACCACGCTCAAGCAGCGGGTGTTCCTATTGTTGTCGCCGTAAATAAAATTGATAAACCCGCAGCACGCCCAGACCGCGTAAGACAGCAGTTGTCAGATGTTGGGCTGGTTCCGGAAGAGTGGGGCGGAGATACAATTATGGTCGATGTTTCGGCTAAGTCAGGAGAGGGTGTTCCCCAACTCTTAGAAATGGTTCTTCTTGTTGCAGAAATGGGCGAACTTAAAGCTGATCCTACAGTTACTCCTGAGGGCATTGTCATAGAAGCGAATCTTGATAAAGGTAAAGGACCTGTTGCAACAGTAATTGTGCAGCAAGGAACGCTTCGTAAAGGAGATATCATCCTTCTTGATACGACATGGGGAAAAATAAGAGCTATGCTTGATGCTCGTGGTCGGCAGCTAGCAAAAGCTGGTCCTAGCACCCCAGTAGAAGTCTTGGGCCTTACATCTGTTCCGCAACCTGGTGAGCATTTCATTCTTGTGGATAGTGAAAAAACAGCCCGAGATGAAATATCGAAACGCGAGCAGGAAAAACGTGATTCCGAAGGCACAGCCGCAAAACGTCTTACCCTTGAAGAACTCTATTCCCAAATGAAAGAGGGAGAAATTCCACAACTTAACTTGTTGGTAAAAAGTGACGTCCAGGGAACAAATGAAGCTCTGTGCGCTGCTTTAGAAAAAATGGGCACTAATGAGGTCGGAATTAATATTATTCATAGAGGCGTTGGACGAATTGCTGAGTCTGATATTATGCTCGCTACAGCTTCTAATGCAGTTGTCATCGGATTTAACGTGAGACCAGATAAGAATGCTCAAAAAATAGCTGAAACAGAGGGCGTGCAGATTCGTCTTTACGATGTAATTTATGATGTAATTGATGACATTAAAGCAGCTCTTGAAGGAATGCTCGCACCTACAATACGTGAAGAGGTAATAGGCCAAGCTGAGATAAGACAAGTTATCAAAGTCCCCAAAGCTGGTAAAATTGCGGGTTGTTACGTAACTGAAGGTACTATAAAACGAAATGCCAAAGTTAGGATTATCCGCGATGGAGTCGTTCTTTGGGCTGGAGCACTTGCTAATTTAAAGCGCTTTAAAGATGAAGCCAAAGAAGTAAATGCAGGCTATGAATGTGGAGTAAACTTCACTAATTATCAGGACTTTAGAGAAGGGGACATTATCGAAGCTTTTGAAATAGTGGAGGAAAAACGGCATCTTGAATAATGAAAAATAACGAGAAAATAGTACCTTATATCGGTTTTTTTCAAATTCAAATAGATATTCCTGCATGCCGAAGCGTAAAAGAACGCCGACAAGTAATTCGTTCGCTTATTGATAAAATTCGTCGACGCTGGAACGTATCTGCTCTTGATCTTGGCCCAGAAAATCGATGGGATCAAGCATATATAGCATTTTCACTTGTAGGAAATTCGTACGGAATGTGCAAAGACCGTATAGAGATAATAAAGAATTTTATTGAGCGAGAAGAAGATATGGCGGCGTTTACAATTATACATTTTTGGCAAGAGGTAGATGCATATGACGAGTTATCGAATGCAGAGAGTGAATAAGCAACTTCAACGAGAAATCAGTTTGCTTCTAGAGTATAAAATAAAAAACGATGTAGCTAAAGAAGCTATCATTACAGAGGTTTCGTGTACTAAAGACCTTGAAATGGCAACTGTTTTCTTTATCACCCTCGATAAACAACAGCGAAAAACGGTCCTCAAGGCGTTACAGAGTGTTGCTGGTCCTATACGTTCTCTCTTAGGGAAACGTTTACGTCTTCGACAGATACCAGAAATACGATTTGAAGTAGATCCTTCTGTAGATTATGGACGGCATATTGATGCGCTGTTAGACAGTATTAAAGAGGATTCATTGCCTGAGGATGAAGAAAGAGATGGAATCGAAGAATAACGTTACACTAGAAAAAGTTTTTTCTTTATTATGTGCTTCGCCATCATGGGTCATTCTTACCCATCAAAAACCTGATGGAGATGCGGTAGGTTCAGCATCGTCTCTCGCTGCATATGGTATGGAAAATGGGAAAAAGATTCGTTGGGGAGGGGGTAATCCTCTCCCACCAACGTATTCTTTTTTGCCATTAAGTGGAACTTATGAGGTTTTTAACCGCGCAGAAGACCTTTTACCCCTTTCTAAAGATACTCTTATTATCTCTTTAGATACGAGTAACATTGAACGATCTATTCCCGAACTTGAAAAAATTCATAATGACGCTCAAATTATAAATATAGACCATCATGGAGATAACACTCTTTATGGTGATTATAATTACATAGATGAAAATGCCTCTTCACTAGGAGAAATACTTTGGCATATGTTCCATCTTTGTAATGCATCATACAGTTGCAATTCTGCAATTGGTCTTTATACAGCTATTGTCACGGATAGCGGAAAATTCTCTTTTTCTTCAACATCGCCTCGTACTCATGAAGCTGCTGCTGAATTAATCAAAAAAGGAGTTTTACCCGCAGAAATCAGCCATAAAATTTTCTACAATCAGCCTATTGAAAGCATGAAACTTTGGGGGAAAGCCTTTGAAAGAGTGGAACTTGCTGGTCACTCGAAAATTTCCATTTCTTGGCTTACATTAGAAGATTTTTTACAACTCAATTCTTCTCCTGCCGATACAGAAGGCCTTGTTAATGAACTTCTTAGAGTTAAAGACGTAGAATTTGCAATTCTCCTCGTTGAGGAAGAAGATCAGATTCGAATTAGTTTACGTTCTCGTGGCGTTATTTCTGCCCGTGATATTGCCCATCGTTTCGAAGGCGGTGGTCATATGCAAGCAGCAGGATGTCGAATAGAGGCTCCTCTTTCTCAAGCAATTCAAATCATAACTAAAGCAGTTGAAGAGGCTATGCAATGATTAGTGGGCTTATCCTTATCGATAAACCTAGAGGGATACGAAGCACTCATTGCGTTTCCACCCTTCGCAATATTTTGAAAAATAAGATAAAAGTGGGGCATGGAGGCACTCTTGACTCTACTGCAGACGGCCTTCTTGTACTTCTAGTGGGAAGCGCAACGAGACTATCTAATTACGTTATGATGTTACCTAAAGAATACTCTGTTACAATCCAACTTGGAACAATAACAGATACCTTAGATTATGGGGGAGAGGTGCTTGCAAGAAATTATTTCAAGCATATTTCCGAAAAGGATATAGATGTATTGTTACCAGCCTTTCTTGGAACAAGAATGCAAAAACCACCGGTAATTTCTGCTCTCAAACTTCAAGGGAAAAGAGCTTCTGATTTAAAACGTAGCGGCCTTGAGCCAGAAATGCTTCCTCGTCCTGTTACGATTACATCTATTTGTCGCATATCAAGCTTAAATACAGAAGGTCAGGTTTCCCTTTATATAAAATGCCACAAAGGAACCTATGTTCGGAGTATTGTAAGAGATATAGGGACGATGTTAGGATGTGGCGCGTCTGTCCTCAAACTTACCCGTGTAAAAACAGGTTTTATGTCGTTAGATCAAGCTCTTCCTTTTGATGAAATGATTAAAATCAATGAAAAAAATATTAGTGAAACGATATTACCAATACAAAATTTCATAAAGCATTTTACTCTTTACGATATTGCAGAACCTCTGGAAGTAGAACTTAAAAACGGAAAGATTATTCCACTTACAGAGTTACAGTGTATATCGAGAGGAATGGTTTTTGCCCAAGATGCAGTATGTGCAGCTGGCAAAAACTTGGTTTCTCTGGGAATATTAAGATATCGTAATAATAAGGCTTTTTTTAAGCCACAAACTAATCTCTTCTTAGAATAACATAAAGAGGTATATGTAATGATTCAGGTCTTAGGAGCTTTTGATGGTTTTCATAAAGGACATCAGTTACTTCTTAAAGAGGCTGAACGTCTCTCTAAAGAAATAAATGACGCGTGGGGAGTTGTTACTTTTTCCCCACATCCTCAATATATTTTTAATCCAGAGCGTCTGTTTCTTCTCTTTAGCGAAATAGAAAAAAGACATATAGCATCAGCACTTCAAATACCAAATATCCTTTGGGTACCTTTTGATGAATATTTAGCAACACTAAACCCTCAAGATTTCTTGGAGCGTCTGGAAAGTCTAACATCGGTATCGGGTATTGTAATCGGTGAAAATTTCCGTTTCGGTGCTGGTCGAAAAGGTGATATTGCTTTTTTACGCCAATATTGCCATGAAAAAAACATTCTGTTTTCTCCTGTTCCTACTTTGGAAATAGACGGTCTTGCCGTAAGTAGTACCGTTATACGAAGTGAAGTTCTTTCTGGACGAATGCAAATGGCCAAGTACCTGCTTGGATACCCATTTTTTATATATGAAACAGTTATAGAGGGACATCATCGAGGAAGAGAATTAGGCTTTCCTACAGCTAACCTAGCCGTTCCTACCCGTAAAATTATTCCCCCTAGCGGGGTCTATGCAGCTACAGTTGTTCTAGACAGTACTTTTTATCCAGGAGCACTCAATATAGGTTCAAATCCTACTTTTACTGATGTAAAAGGTCTCAGGATAGAAGTCCATATTCCAGGCTTTACAGGGGACCTCTACGGCAAAAAAATAATGGTGTTCATAGAAGAATATTTACGGGGAGAACAACGTTTTGCAAATCGTCAGGCATTATCAAAACAGCTTGCTCGTGATGCAGAACTTTCAACTGAATATTTTGAGAAAAACACAGTAAAAGACGAACCACTCTACAGACGTTTCAGTTGCCAGCTTTAAGAGATGGAATATCTTCCCAACGAGTAGTATATGAAGGGGACTTTCGATCGGACCGGGGAACCCAATTTTTCTCCGGTTCCGAATAAAAAATAGCAGGTGTAATAATGTTTTTCCTAAAATTCATATTAATTCTATCGATAACTTTCATTAAGGTTTGCTTTTTCTTCTGGCTTACTTTCGATAGATCTTCAAAAAGATACTCCTGTCTATAATTTTGCGATATTAATTTCGCTAGAATTACTCCAGCTTTTACATAACAAAGTCCGTCTTTGTAAATTTGAGCTAAGCCTGTAAGGGCAAGTTTTATAAGATCGGGCGTGTAATTTGTAGGATATGGGGCAGCAATCTCAATAGAATTAGAATAAAAAGAGGGGAGAAAACGATTGGTAGCAATAAAAATATTTATTTCACTTGCCAAAGCTCCTTCTTGCCGAAGGCGGATTCCTGCAGAAGAGACAAAGTAGGTTATGGCTGTTTCTAAATCATTATAATTTCGTACCTCCCTGCCAAAAGAGCGCGAAACTTGTATGCTTTTTTGCATTACTTCTGTTTCTTTTATCTTTATACAAGGAATCCCACGAAGTTCCCATACTGTCTTTAAACCGGAAACACCTGTAATTTTTAGGATGCGTTCATCATGTATATCCCGCATATCTTTTGCCGTTCTAATTCTGTTTTTTATTAATCGCTCTGCAAACTTTTTCCCTACTCCCCAAATATCATTTATAGAGACATTTGCCAAAAACATATCTTTTTCCGCAGAAGATAGAGATAAAAGGTTATACCATCCTTTCGTTTCCTCATGTCTTTTAGCATATTCAGCGGCGAGTTTAGCAAGAGTTTTCGATGTAGCTGCACCTATGGAAATAGGGATTCCGACCCATCGGTAGACTTGATCGCGTATATAAGCTAACGTTTTCGATAACTGAGAGCGACTCGACAAATCTAACGTTAAAAAGGCTTCATCTATAGAGTATTTCTCTAAAAAGGGTGTATTCTGACCCAAGATAGCCATCACCCTTTCAGAAATATCATGATAAAGTTCGAAATTACTTGAAAAAACTGTAATCCCATAATGACGACAAGCATTTTCTATTTGAAAGAAAGGAACTCCCATAGAAATACCCAGCGCTTTAGCTTCATTAGAACGGGAAACAACACATCCATCATTACTAGAAAGCACTATAACTGGTCTATTTTGTAGATCTGGTCTGTAAAGCCTTTCACATGAAACAAAAAAATTATTACAATCACAGAGAATTATTGGCTTCATATGTTCCTGCTTCATGACAAAACCACGTCACAACCCCCCAAATATCTTCTTCTTTTATATTCTTAAAAGAAATTCGTTTAAAACCCTGATTCTCATCATAGACAACAACTTGATCCCCCGAAGAAGGCCGAATAGAACGATCAACGATACATATTGTTGTGTCTTCTCTAAACAAAAAAGTAGCAGGAGGTGTGGGAATAAGAATATTTAATAGCTCTTCATGTATAGACGGTGGTTTCTTATCCGTTCGAGTAAATTGTATTCCCATGTTAGTATCCCTCCCTCCATGTTTATTAAATTCCTCTTTTAGGTATGACGCTTACTGACATAACCTTTCCACAAATTCTAAAAAAATCCATATTCCCGGCATCCATTTCTTCTGCAATCTCTTCTTTGGAAATAATAATTGGCGGATACTTGCCAGGATTAGAAGAACGCAATTCGATATGATCTTTATATTCGTAATACCATTTAACTGCCAAATCTCCACGACGTCCCCATTTAACTAGAATAGAATCACCGTTATAGACAGGCTCTTCAGGGTTAATGGTGATACGAGCTCCATCTGGGATTCCAGCCTCCTGCATGCTGTCTCCCTCAACTTTAACGGCATAGGGGCGTTGTTCTCCTATTCGTCCAAGATCATCTTTCGCAACAAATAGAGAAGTGGAGGATTCAGGAATAACGTCGTCCATATCTCCAAACCCCCACCCCGCACAAGCAACAAGGGAAGAATCCAATAGAGGAACCGCTACGACAGCTTCTTTTTCAAAATTCCAAAGTGAACCATCAGCGTTATCACATGTTTCTTCTCCCATCAGATAACCTACAGTTGTATCTAGTGTCTCGGCAAGTGCCGACAAATGAGAGGCGTCTGGCAAACGTCTTTCTTTTTCCCAACGAAGAATAGTATGAAAAGAAACGTGTATCATTTCAGCAAGTTCAATTTGAGTAAACCCTCTCTTTACTCTTAATTCAGCAAGTTTATCTCCGGAAAACATCTAATCACCCTCTTTATATTCTTTATATACTATCCAAATAGCTATAAAAAACAAGGGGGAATCTCAAAAAGATGTGTTGCACTAAAAAGTAGCACGTGATAACATAATCGCCGTCCTGAGCGGGCCTGTAGCTCAGTGGATAGAGCGACGGCCTCCTAAGCCGTAGGTCAGGCGTTCGAATCGCCTCAGGCTCGCCATTATAAACAAAATCAATTTTTAGAGTTGTCAAATAACGATGAAAGCGGGTATAATCCTCACGGGGTCACGTTAATAAAAGGCGCATCCGGGAGGGGGGGAAAGCGACGTTTGATTGGCGTGCTTTAAAAATTTTCACTCTTTTAATTTTTCTATCTATTTTCTATCTACTTTTCGTTCCTGTTCACTTCTTATCTTTGCGAACTCAAGATCAAAAAATTTGGTCAGCACCAGTTCCTTCTGGAACTAGAATAGTAACCGGATTCGTTCACTCCGTTGAAAAAACTCCTGTTGAGGATGTTTATATTGTGTCAGGTGGTCGTATTTGGCTTTGGGAGGAGCGTTTTCGATCTCATAACGCAGGGCTTCCAACCGAACCTCCTAAACATGGGCGATTTTTATTGCACAAAGATTGGATGATTGTCCAAGGAAGTTCTTATGAGTGGGAAACATTACGAGTTCGCATAGGCGATAGCCAAATAGGGAAAAACTGGTTTTCGTCTACTATGACTGGTAAACTTGACCTTTTCCAAACAATACCTAATAGCCTTCTCTACGTTGAAATGAAACAGGTTCCTCTATTTTTTAAAAAGATGCCTTTTACTTTTTAATTAAGTTCATCACGACTGGAGGTGGAGATATTTGGGTGAAGTAAACAACAAGCAAAACGTAAACACCGAAACAGCTCAGAATTCAGAAATTAACCTTGATGAACTCCGACGCCAGTTTGACACGGAAGCTCGCTATCGTGACCTTTTCGGTTGGCAGGGCCTCGTAATAACAGCTTTAGCCGTAGGTATGTCTCTTTTCCATTTTTACACATCCGGTTTCGGGCTCCTCTTAGCAATGAAACAACGTTCTTTACACTTAG
Organism: Aminobacterium thunnarium; assembly: GCF_055390565.1. Classification (NCBI taxonomy): domain Bacteria; kingdom Thermotogati; phylum Synergistota; class Synergistia; order Synergistales; family Aminobacteriaceae; genus Aminobacterium; species Aminobacterium thunnarium. The sequence continues at coordinate 974,194 of NZ_AP042412.1, read as the reverse complement.
CTTTTGTTCTTGTTCTCGTCTATCTTTTGTACCCAGCTCGTGAAACAAGCAAGAAAGATGGCATTCCATGGTATGATTTCATACTTGCAGCAATGGCAGCTTTCTCAACTCTTTATCTCTTCGTTGAATTTGAAGAAATGGTAAATAGAGCAGGGTTGCCAACAACCATGGATATTATTGTTGGTTTTATGGGTATTATTCTGCTATTAGAAGCAACGCGCAGAGTGTCGAGTCCCATTTTGCCATGTATAGCCATATTCTTTCTTTTCTACTGTTATTTTGGACGCTATTTCCCTCAAATGTTCCAACACAGAGGTTTCAACATCCAAAGAATTATTAACCATATGTATTTAGGTACAGAGGGTGTATTTGGCATTCCTCTTGGTGTTTCTGCTACCTTTGTGTTCATGTTTATTCTTTTTGGTTCCGTTCTGGAACAAACGGGAATGGGCCGTTTTATTATTGACTTGGCTATGGCCCTTGCTGGAGGCGCAACAGGGGGCCCAGCTAAAGTTGCTGTGTTGAGTTCCGGTTTTATGGGCTCAATATCAGGGTCATCAGTCGCCAATGTATGTACTACGGGGATGTTTACCATTCCTCTTATGAAAAGTGTAGGATATAAACCTCATTTTGCAGGTGCCGTTGAAGCAGTAGCATCAACAGGAGGACAAATTATGCCTCCTGTTATGGGCGCAGCCGCCTTTATAATGGCCCAGTTCATGGGAGTTCCTTATGTTCATGTTGCTTTGGCCGCTGTGGTACCAGCCCTGTTATATTACTTTGCAGTTATGGTACAGGTACACCTTGAGGCTACACGTCTGGGTTTAACTGGATTACCTAGAGAAAAACTTCCTAAGCTTTTCAAATTGTTAAAAGCAAAGGGACATCTTTTATTGCCTCTTATAGCTATCGTCTATTTCTTGCTGTCAGGCTACACGCCTTTAAAGGCAGCGTATTATGGAATCATAATCAGTATTGCTGTTTCTTTCTTAAATAAAGAGACACGCCTTACGCCGCAAAAGCTCAAACTTGCTCTTGAAAGCGGAGCAAAAGGAGCACTGGGCGTAGCATGTGCTTGCGCTACAGTGGGAATTATTGTAGGAACAGCAACGTTAACTGGTTTGGGATTGCGAATAGCAAGTGCAATTGTAGCCATAGCCGGAGGAAAACTTCTTCCCACGTTGTTGCTAACCATGATTGCGTGTATCTTGCTTGGTGCAGGGCTTCCTACAACGGCAAACTTCATTGTTACAAGTACAATGGCTGCTCCAGCTCTTTTCCAGTTAGGTGTTCCTCCAATGGCAGCGTACATGTTTGTTCTCTACTTTGGTATTGCTGCGGATCTTAGCCCCCCTGTCGCACTCGCAGCTTATGCAGGTGCTGGAATTGCAGGAGCTGAACCAATGCGTACAGGAGTTACAGCTGTAAAACTGGCCTTAGCGGGTTTTATAGTTCCTTATATTTATGTGTTCAATCCAATGCTTGTGCTTGTCAATTTCAGCCCATTACCGTTTACTATGGCCATAATAACCGCTATTTTGGGCGTATTTTTACTTGGAATGAGCACTATTGGATATTACAAGGCTCCTATGGCTTGGTGGAAACGCATTATAGCGTTGGGTGGAGCTCTTGGGTTACTAATCCCGGGGTGGCAAACTGACTTGATAGGATTGATAATCCTCATCGGAATCCATATTTTACAAAAAATGGAAGTCAAGAAAAAAACCGGGATGGTGTCGTAATATTTTACAAGTTTTCAAGTTGTGCTAAAATCAACAAGTTACGAATTTGCCGTCTCTGTTTTTTAGAGACGGCCTTTTCCTATTTGAAAGGAGGTAAATAACATTGGCTACAGATTATAAGGACACACTCAAGTTGCCCAAGACATCTTTCCCAATGAGAGCAAACCTGGCCAAACGAGAGCCTGAATATCTCAAGTTCTGGAAGGATATCGACGTTTATCACGAAATGTTAAAACAACAGGAAGGGAAAGAGTCCTTCATTCTACATGACGGACCTCCCTATGCAAATGGGAATATACATATAGGAACAGCATTCAACAAAATCCTCAAGGATTTTATTCCCAAATACAAAGTAATGAAAGGTTACTATGCTCCCTACGTTCCTGGGTGGGATACACACGGACTTCCTATAGAACTTCATGTTCTTAAAACCCATGGGATTACAAAAGACGCCATTGATCCTGTTGAACTCAGAGAAAAATGTACAAAATATGCGCACGAATTTCTTGATATTCAGAGAAATGATTTTATACGCCTTGGTGTAATAGGTGATTGGGAAAATCCATATATTACACTTAACCCAGAGTATGAAGCCGCTCAATTGAGCACTTTTGCAGATCTCGTTGAGAAAGGCCTCGTTTATAAAGGTCACAAACCTGTTTATTGGTGTATAGATTGCCAAACAGCTCTAGCTGCCGCAGAGATAGAGTATTGGGATGAAGTGTCTCCATCTGTCTTTATCGCTTACTCTATGCCTGAAATTGGCAACAAAATCGATGTGTTAAAAAATCGTGATGTTAATGTTATCGTTTGGACAACCACACCGTGGACACTCCCTGCAAGTATGGCAGTAGCCCTTGGGCCCGGCTATGACTATGTATTTGTTGAGAGTGGAGATAAGGTTTATCTTTTAGCGGAAGCTCTTCTCGATTCTGTTGCGAAAGAAACAGGTCTTCAGTTTGGTGAAATTCTTTATCGTTGCAAGGGAAGGGAACTAGAAAAAGAGAAAGCAATTCATCCTTTCTATTCCGATAGAGTTACTCCATTGCTTCTTGCTGATTACATCTTGCTCGATACTGGTACTGGTTGTGTTCATACGGCACCAGGTCATGGTGTTGAAGACTATGAGACTGGCGTTCGATATGGAATAGAAATTTACAACCCAGTCGATGGTAGCGGTCACTTCTTAGAAGAAACACCAATCGTTGGCGGTCTTTCCCTTGACGAAGGCGCCAAAAAAGTTCTTTCTATACTTACAGATAACGGTCGTCTTCTTGGTGAAGGTAAGATTATGCACTCTTATCCTCACTGCTGGAGATGTAAAAAACCTGTTATTTTCAGATCGACAGAGCAGTGGTTTATAGCTGTTTCCCAGTTTAGAAAAGAAGCCCTTGATATTATCGATAAAGGGGTACAGTGGATTCCAGATTGGGGAAAAGATCGCATTTATAACATGGTTCGTGACCGTTCTGATTGGTGTATCAGCCGTCAGAGAGTTTGGGGAGTTCCAATTCCCGCCTTCTATTGCGAGGATTGCGGTGAACTTATTTTAAAACCTGAGCTTATCAGAGCCGTACAGGAAAAAGTCAAGAAAGAGGGTTCAACTATTTGGTGGAAACTTACACCGGAAGAACTGCTTGGCGATTTAGCTGTATGTCCAGCCTGTGGAAGCCATCATCTGGTAAAAGATTCGAATATTATGGACGTTTGGTTCGACTCAGGTGTCAGCCATTTCTCAGTTCTCGAAACACGTCCAGAGTTGAGATGGCCTGCCGATTTATATCTTGAAGGTAGTGACCAGCACAGAGGATGGTTCCAAACCTCGTTGCTTACTTCTGTTGCCACTCGTCATCAAGCTCCTTATAAGAGTGTTCTCACTCACGGTTTCATTGTTGACGGAGAAGGCAAAAAGATGTCTAAATCTATTGGTAATGTTATAAGACCGCAAGAAGTCATCGATAAATATGGCGCCGATATCTTGAGATTGTGGGTTGCTTCTACAGACTATAGAAACGACATTCGTATTTCTGATGGCATTATCAAGAGCTTAACGGAATCTTATCGACGTATTCGAAACACTGCCAGATACTTATTGGGGAACCTTTCCGACTTCAATCCTCATAAAGATTCTGTAGCTTACGATGAACTTATGGAAATAGATAAGTGGATCTTGTCAAAGCTCAATGAGGTTATCGAACGTGCAACTCAGGGCTTTGAAGATTATGAATTCCATGTACCGACTTTTGTCATTCATCAGTTCTGTGTAACCGAGCTGAGCTCATTCTTCCTTGATGTAAGCAAAGATCGGCTTTACGCTGATGAAACCGATTCGATTTCCAGACGTGGCTGTCAGACTGTAATGTGGCAAATACTTGATACTCTAACTCGCTTACTGGCTCCTATTCTGAGCTTTACTGCTGAAGAAATTTGGCAGGAAATGAAAAATATGGATCCTGACTTGCCTAAGAGTGTATTTTTATCCTCTTGGCCAGAAGTAAATTCTTCTGAAATAAATGCTCAACTTGACGAAAAGTGGGATCGAGTTCTAACCATGCGAGGAGCTATTAGCCGAGCATTGGAATCTGCCAGAACAACTGGTGTCATCGGTCACTCACTGGAAGCTCGTGTTGAAGCTCAAATATCCAAAGAGTATGAGCATTCACAATTTACTGATGAAGAGTGGTCTATGTTCGCTATTGTTTCAGACTTTAAGTGGGTAGAAAAACCTTCTGATTTAGCCATAATGTGGCAAGATGAAGAAACTGGATTAACGATTGCTGTCGATAAAGCCAAAGGCGAAAAATGCCCACGATGCTGGAAATACTCAGAAGAAGTTGATGAAAGAGGATTATGTCCTCGCTGCACACGAGTGTTAAAAGATTAGTTTCATACTAATAGAACAAAACAGAGGCGAGATCCTTTTCTCGCCTCTGTTTTTAGTAAGGCAGGTTACCATGTCTGAAAAAGAAAATAAAGAGCTTTGGGAAGGCAATGAAAATAGCGAGGAAGTTCAAGAAAATAGTAACGAAGGGAAAATTCTAACCTCTCCTCAAGAGAAAGATGCAAATCTGCGTCTTGATCTCTTTCTTGCCAATGAATTAGGGCTGACCCGCAATTATATTCAAAAGCTTATTCATATGGGAAATGTTGAGATTTTAAATCTTCAGCGTAAGCTCAAGGCGGCGTTGAAAGTGTCGCCTGAAATGCAGATTGTCGTAACTTTGCCACCCATAGAAACATTGGAAGTCGAGCCTGAACCTGTCTCTTTTGAAGTCGCATATGAGGATTCGTCTCTTCTCGTTATAAACAAACCTTCTGGACTCGTAGTACATCCAGCGCCAGGAAATTGGCATGGGACGTTGGTTCATGGTTTACTTTATGCCTACCCTGATATGAGAAAATTTGACGAAGAGGTTCGTCCAGGTATTGTTCATCGCCTTGATGGAGGAACATCCGGTCTTCTTGTTGTTGCCAGAAACCGCAATGTTCTTTTACTTCTTCAGGAACAATTTCGTTCTCGCTCTGTTGAGAAAAAATATCTCGCTTTATGTCGCGGAACTCCACATAGGAAAACAGGTCTTATAGACGCGCCTATAGGCCGTAGCCATCGCAACAGAGTTATGATGGCTGTTACTGAGTCAGGTCGGCCGTCACTAACGGAATATAGAGTGCTTTGGAGCCAAAAAAACTATAGCCTTATAGAATGTACCCTCCATACGGGGCGTACCCATCAAATTCGCGTACATCTCAAACATATTGGATGCCCACTTGTTGGTGATGAACTCTATGGAACTAAAGAGTGTCTTCAAAAGACGCCAGGCAGAATTTTTCTTCATGCCTGGAAACTTACGTTTACACATCCAATAACTGGCCGAGAAATGAAATTCAGGGCCGAACTTCCCCAAGAGCTATCTCTTTTTCTGAAAAATATTCTTTCCAGCGATCGGGCTCGATAAGAATTGTTTCCGGATGAGTATAAGTAACGTGAGCTATGCCGCTTCCGGGAATATGTCGCACATGTTTCCGTTCCGTATAATCTACTTGTACTTTGGTAGAATGGCGAGCTTTACTGAAAAAGGCGGCCAATGAAGCAGCTAGTACCAATAAATCGGTCCCTTCAAGATTTTCCTTTCGTGCTTCTGGATGTTTAATAATGACATGCGAACCTGGAATTTCATGCACATGAAGCCATATATCTCCAGCAGTTGCTTCTTGAAAAGTAACATGTCGGTTTCCTCGAGCATTCAGACCAACAAGAATAAGAGCTTCCTCATAAGAGAGACGAAGATGAGGTGGAGTTGAAGACTCTTTTTTCGAACGTTTCCTCTTTTTATTTTTATTAGGAACAAGCCACTCTTTTATATCCCGGCACACGGAATCAATCATTGATGGAACCTCAAGTTCTTCAATAATATCTATCTGATCTTGAAGCTCCGATATTTTATCTGTCAGTTCAGAGATTTCACGCTCGATTTTTTCAAGATCTCCCTTTGCTTTTTTGTACTTTTTAAAGTAAACAGCAGCATTATCAGAAGCGTTTTTTTTGGGATCTAAAGGGATCTGTAGTGTAATTTCCCCATCTTCTGTCCAACCTGTAAGAGAAATGTTTTCTGTTCGAGGTGGAATTTTATATAGATTGGCTAGCAGCAATTCACCACAATTTTTATACCACGGTGCTTTTTCTGATTCTGAACGTTGCTTCTCTATGCCCTTACGATGTCGCTCAAGAGATTTTATCTCTTTCTTTATAACCTTCAGCGTATCTTTCTTAAGCCTGTTGCTTTTATCCCAAAGTAAAGGATCGACCACAAAGTCTTTAGACACAATAAGGGCCTTATTTTCGTTCACAGGTATCATATCTTCCAACAAAAGGGGAAAGATCGTAACATAGTTCTTCCACGTCTGTATAAGGCTATTTTTGAGGGTCTCTTCGTTGTAAAGTTTTGCAATATTGCCTATCCATTCGCCTGATGTAAAAAGAGATTGATGAGCTTTTATAAATTGTCTAAGCCCTTTACCAATTCCCTTCATCATAGCGATATCTTCATAAGCAGAGTCTTCCGGTTGAATATCAAAAGGAGATGGCCCTTGAAGTGGAGGAGGAGTAATGTAGGGATGAGAGGGCACAACCGTTCTGTACCTGTTAATTTCTGGATGGATATGTTTAACACAATCAATGATAGTGTTATTTTCGTCAAGAAGAATAAGATTACTATTCCTTTCCATGCATTCAAAAACAAGAGAATTTTCTACATCAAAACCTGCTCCTACCTTGCGAGAAAATTTTAATATTAAAAGTCTGTCAAAATCTATTTGTTCAACAGCAGTTAGCTCGCCTTTTACAAGATGGCTTTTAAGGGCATCTGCAAAGCGAAGTTTCCCCGATGAAAAACGCTTCATTAAATCAAGATCTTCTTCATCGATAAGACAACATCCGAAATGCTGAGGATGCCAACTTATCAAAAGAGAAAGAGTCTGAGAAGAGAAGCGAAGTGCTAACCATGTATCTCCGCCCTCCACACGAAAAAGCCGTTGCCCAAGAAACATTTCTTTCATTTCTATAATCCATTTAGAGACAAATTCTGCACCATATATCATTTTAAAATTCCTTTCTTACGCTTTATGTATTAGAATATATAGATAAACACTCTAAGGGAAAGAAGTCAATGAGAGACAACTTCTCATAATATCCAGAAATAAGCTTGACAACTTCCCTTTCGATTATTACAATATTCGCCGTTGATTGCTTGGGGCTGTAGCGCAGGGGGAGCGCGCTTCCTTCGCACGGAAGAGGCCGGGGGTTCAAATCCCCCCAGCTCCACCAGTGCTTATCACGGGGCGTAGCGCAGTCTGGTTAGCGCACCTGCTTTGGGAGCAGGGGGTCGAAGGTTCGAATCCTTTCGCCCCGACCATTTTAGATAAAGAGGAAATTGCTTTTTGCAATTTCCTCTTTTTTTGACTTTTTTATCTTTCTTTCCAGTGAGGGGAACGTTTTTCAAAAAAAGCAGAAATTCCTTCTAGAGCGTCTTCTGTAGTGCAGAGTCTCGCAAAAACCTCATTAGCGTAGGCAAATTGTTTTTCATATTCCATATCTTGTAATGTATAAAAGCCTTGCTTAGCCATTTGTATTGCGAGTGGACTTTTCTGAGCCAGTTCAGAAGCCCAACTTCTCGTTTCATCTTCTAGTCTATCGAAAGGTACAACCTTATTAATCAAACCAAGAGAAAGAGCTTCTTGAGCATGAATAAGATTCCCATATAACACCATTTCTAAAGCCTTTTTGCGCCCTACAGACTTAGATACGGCAATTACAGGACCAACACAATGAAGACCCACATTAATCGCTGTCAATCCCATTCGTGCGTCTTCTGAAGCAATCGCAAGATCCGCTGCAGCGATAAGTCCTAAACCATTTGCAGCAGCGACACCATGAACCTGGGCAATAACAGGCTTTTTCATCTTAGAGATTGTCACAAAAGATTTTTCCATTCTTTCAACCCACTCTCGATACTCCAACGGGTTCTGTTCAGGAAATTCCTTAAGATCTATACCGGCACAAAAAACTCTTCCTGCACCCTTTACAATAATTACTCGTATATCTTTATCTTCATCAAGTTCAAGAAGAGCTTTATCAAGTTCACATGCCATCTGGCTATTAAAAGTATTGAGATTTTCTGGACGATTCAATGTTATTCGCCCTACACGATCTTCCCACTTTTCAATAGTTATCTCTTTATAGCTCATTCTGCTCTTACCTCCTTGTTATAGTAATAGAGCTGCTACTTTGTGTAACCATATAAAATGATACTATCAATGCTCATAGCAGTCTTATTTTCTGTTACAACAGTTTAAATAATTTTTACATCAAATTTCTATCAAAAAAAGGTTGCAGGAAACTCGGTCATATGGTAGTATTTCCCGTGCTGAACGAAGCCAACTTCGTTGCGACGAGCGGGAATAGCTCAGTTGGCTAGAGCGATGGCCTTCCAAGCCGTAGGTCGCGGGTTCGAATCCCGTTTCCCGCTCCAATTTTATCGTAACATTCGCAGGCGCCTGTAGCTCAGGTGGATAGAGCAACGGCCTTCTAAGCCGTGGGTCGCGGGTTCGAATCCTGCCGGGCGCGCCACTTGAATCTTGATATGGATATGGTGAGCGTAGCTCAATTGGTTAGAGTACTGGACTGTGGCTCCAGATGTTGGGGGTTCAAGTCCCCTCGCTCACCCCATTTTTTAAAATGCGGTACGCGCCCGTAGCTCAGCTGGATAGAGCGACGGACTTCGGATCCGTAGGTCGCGGGTTCGACTCCTGCCGGGCGCGCCATTAGTATTCGCATAAAATAAATGAATAGCTCTTCGTGGACCGTTAGCTCAATTGGCAGAGCACCTGACTCTTAATCAGGGGGTTACAGGTTCGATTCCTGTACGGTCCACCATTTTTTTGTCTGTGTGATTCCAAGCTAGTAATAGCAACGATTCCCACACTTTTTCTCCCTTACGTGTAGACCGAACCCACCTCTCAAAAAATGTGTCAAAAACACCTCTGTCAGGTGATCAAAAACAAGCGGATTCCCAATGTCAAGACCTTACATTTATGGGGGTTGATGACATGAAAAGAGCAACAGTGGTTAACATTAAGTCTTTTCCGCCTCAAACATGGGAAAATGCTCTACAACGCTTCATAGCGTTACGAAGGGCTGAACAAGCCGCACCTTACACAATCGCCGGTTACGTCGAAAATGTAAAGCTTTTCTTCAAGCGATACCCCACGGCATGGAGCGATACATGTCGCGATTGTCTGCTAGAGCACCTTTCACAAGAGGGGATAGCCCCACCGACGTACAATATTCGACTCAAGACATTAAAGCATTTCTTTAACTTCTGCGTTCGTGAGGGGGTTTTTGCTTCCAACCCTGCTGATGGTCTCAAGCTCCAACACGCCGACCCCCGAATGGTCGATCACTCCCAAGAGGATTTAAAAGCCATGCTTGGAGTAATGGACATTTCGACCTTCGTTGGACTGCGAGACCAAACTCTTTTCCTTTTGAGTCTGGATTGCGGAATACGACCGAGTGAGGCTTTGCAGTTGAGGGTCAATGATATTGATCTCGACCTAAATAGAGCGGTCATTCGCAGTTCGACCGCCAAGACCCGTCGGAGTCGAGTTGTCTTTTTTTCCAGTCAGACCGCCAACGTGTTGCGACAACTTATAACGAGCCGCCCCGAAGAGTGGGATTTGTCGATACCGGTCTTTTGCACCAGTTACGGGGAACATTGGAACACTCGAGCATGGACGCACCAGTTAGGGAGATATGCCAAGAAAGCGGGGTTAAAACGGTTTTCTGCCTACGACTTACGTCATCAACACGCCATCGAGTATTTACGAAACGGCGGGAATCTCGCAACGCTCCAAAAAGAGATGGGGCATACCACTATTTCAATGACCCAAAAATATTTGGCTCTAAGCGATGACGACATTCAGACCGCCCACGCCCAAGCGAGCCCCGTTTCCAGCCTTCTACCACGCCGCAAACGCTTAACTCGTTTATGAGCCCCCTAGCCACCGCCACATTGAAAAGGCTTGAGCTAAGCGACTATTCATACCTCTTTTAAAAGTTAGGCATGCTGTGAGCCATTCTGGCGGGTCGGTTACCGAGAAACGAAGAGCCCCCCGTCGTGGGGGGGCTTCTCGTGGCGTGCAAGTTGGTATTTTCATTATAGCATTTCCTTTTTTTCTAGTCTCCGCGAATTCAGTTTTTAAAGATAAAGTAAACTAGAGTTCATCTTCGTATTCTGGGAGTCTTGGAGACTTGCCGATCAATCGCTCGATTTCGACTCGAATTCGTTCAGTTTCTTCTTGTTGAGTTTCCAAATCGGCAAAAAAGTTCTCGGACTTCATTAGTCGTCGACCGCCTTTAGCGCGTGTTTGCGGATTTCCACCGGCAAGAGACTGTCGACCCGTTCTTCGAAACCAAAAAATGGGTTTGTCTGCTCTTGGTCGGCGTAAAAACCACCGTAACGCCCTGAATACGGAATTTTATTCTCAATCGAACCAATCGCCGCCAGATTGACTTTTTGGAAGATCGAGTCGATCTGGTCGACTTCAACGGCATTTTTGATTTGAGCTTTTTCTTCCTCGGTGACCGCCTCGACCATCGTTTCAATGAGTTGCTTTTTTTGGAATTCGTCGCCTCGCTCGAAACAAGTTGAGACGATTTCGGCGGTTTTTTCGGCATTTCCTCCGTCTTTTGCCTTTTTGTAAATATCACGAAGATCACCAGAAAAATCTTTTAGTGCTTCTCGATAGTAAGACCTCTTTTGCCAGTCGAATGTCGGTTCGGGTCGTCGCAAGCCTTCTCGATCTTTTTTGATGAGATGGTTCACGAGATTAAATTCGATTTGAAGGCTGTCACGGGCTTCTTGCTCCAACCTCTCAATTTTAATTTTTTGCATTTCCGGAGAATAGACCCGCCGGATCTCGCTCGCACCACATGAAAACTGGTCAACAATATTTTTAATATCTTTAAAACTTTTCTCGAATAAATGTAAATTTAACATTATGGTTCCTCCTAATTTTTTATAATGGAGCCCCGGTTAAGAGGCTCCCTCGACCTCTTCTAGCCGCTCAACGTTGCTGAAATTCCCACGCTCGCTCAAGAGACTTTTCCTTTGCCATCTCGTCGGAAAGAAAAACCTTGAGCCGGTTAAGAACTGCGTTATATTCTTCTTTAACCGCCGGTGGGGCTGTTTCGAGCCATTTCTGCGATGGTTTTAATAATGGAAATGTGTTTTTTGCTTCACCCCCTTCAACCGGATCAGTTTCACAGTGTGAAGTAGTGGAGGATAGTGTAGTATCGTAAACATCGTAAACACCGTAAACAGATTCCTTCAACTCATTGGTATCACTGGCTTTATCGGTGTTTACGCTCTCATCATCACCGTAAACACCCGTAAACGTGTTTACACTGTTTACGCTGTTTACGCTGTTTACGGTGTTTATACTGTTTACGCTGTTTACGCTTTCGAGAGCGGGGAAGTATTTTCCCTGTGAAGTCATACTGACAATTCGATCAGAGTACATTTTTCTTAGCATGACTCTTGTTGTGCTGTGATTTTTTCCTGCTACTTCTGCTATGAGTTTTGCGCTTGCCGGTTCTCCGATTTGCCGGATAGCGTTTAATATTGTTTGCCGTGACTCGCTCAACAGAACTTCCCTTGCGTCGCCGGCAAACCTCCATCCCGGAGCCGTCCACTCAAGACCTATGTCGTCGTCTTCCTCAAAGTTTCGCCCAGTTCGTTTGAGAATTCCTTGTTTGGCTCCACGGTCTCGATAAAGGCTTAGTAACCCATCGACGGTCGCCGCCAAGCCCATTGAACCGCTCAAGCTTTCCAACCAGTCGCTCTCTTTCCCGCCGCCTTTTTTGAGATGGTGGACTAGCATTATTGATGTTTTGTTACGGTCAGCTAACTTTTTTATTGGCGACACAAGCTCAACGTCGCTTTCGTAAGCGTTTTTTTGCCTGTTCCCATTCGGCTTGGTTTTCCCCCAAGTGTCGATGATTACCAGCCTTGCGTCGCTATGGGTCGCTAGCCATTGGTCGAGCAAGAGTAACCCTTGAGCGTCAAGTTGAGGAAATTCGGTCGTTAGGTATAAATTGCTCGGAATTTTTCTGTGATCTTCAAGAAAATATGAAAGTCTTTTTTGTAGGCTATATGCCGAATCTTCCAAACTAATATAGAGAACGCTTCCTTTTTCCGTTCGATGGTCAAGGAACGGCTGACCCGTCGCCACGGCTAGCGCAAGCTGTAAGCAAAAGAAGGATTTCCCAACTTTTGGTGGCGACGCTAAAACGCTCAAGCCGGCGGGGATCAGGTTTTGAACCGCCCATTCTGGAGCGGGAATGGACATTTTCATCAAGTCGCTTGCCCTGATTGAGTTAATTTTTTTGGTTGTAGGAGTGTTTCGTAAAAACCTCTTCCAGCTTTCATTAATAGCTGTTTCAATAAGAAGTGGCATTTTTTCGTCAATATTAATTCCAAGGAGCTCACTTGCGATAGATTCTTTTATTTGCTCAATCGTGCAACCCTGCTTAAACATAACGTCGCAAGCCACCCCCACCGTTGCGATCAAGCTGTTTTGTTGAGTCTCCTCATCGTCGGGAAAATATTCTTTTGTTTTAAAAAAGGCTTCACGAATTGAAAGATTTGACATTATGCCCACCTCATTTTCGAGGGGAGGCATAGCGGTCTTGCTCCGTCAAATTTACTTTTGATCGGGAAACGATTGTTGAAGTATTTTTTTATACGGGAAACAAAGATGGTCGCCGACCATCTCAATAAAAAGGGAAGGAAAAATGCTTTTATTGGCGGGTCTGAGTCGTCGGGGTCGCCTTCGTCATCGCCACCATCGCCACCGCCACCGCTGTCATTGGTTCGTTGTCGCTCGTGTCGGATTCCGGATCTGCAAAAGATTTTTTTTACCGATCGCTGAGGAATCGCCGCATTAGCAAAAAAGGAGCTTTTCCGGCGACTTCGGATTAAGACGATCGCCCGTTGGATTGCGTTCCGAACGAGCCGATTCAATAGTGATTTAAGCTGATGATCGCTCGTGTAATGGGTTGCCACATCAAGGGTATCTCCGATGGAACGATTAAACATCTCTACATTTTTATGAAGTGAACACGCTCTTTTTAAGGTTTGTTGTGCATTTGCCAACTTTTCTTCCAATGCCGCAATTTCGGGATCAACTTCCATCGCCTCGACGCAATCACAAAAATACACATCGTCACCTTGACTAACGTTTACGCAATCATTATAATCTAAACTGTAGTTCACATGCATACCTCCCTTGCCGGCTAGCCTCCGGCATTTTTTTATTCCTCAATTCGCGCGAAACCTTTCTCATCGCTAACAGCCGACGGGTCGAGACCGAAAAAATCAGCCAAGGCTTTTTTATGTCTTGGAAAAATGACCTTTTTCCGCAACTCAGTTTGGCAAATAGAAGAAATATCAACCCCAGTCGCCATCGAAACTTGCCGCAACGTGAGCCCATGCCGCTTTCTCATTTTTCGGAGTGTCGTCTCCATAAAAGCCACCTCCTTCCAGTTTTTTTTAATATAAAAATATTATATCAAAACGACAACGTTTATGCCAACTCTTAGTGAACAAATTTGTCTCAAAGCTTTATTACGTAAAACGTAATACTTGCAGGAGATTAGACGGCTACTGATATTTTAATAACTTTTGTTTCACGTGATGAATAGGAAACCCCGTGTAAACAAGTGCGGCGTGATTTACCTTTTACTCTTTTTTGTTATAAAATAAGGGAAACACCGTAAAAAGCGTAATCAACCGATACGCTACCACTAGTGTACAAAGACAAGAAATGAATACTATATGTAGTACCTTGACATTAGGAATTCCCGCTTGGGTTGTAGTACAATCATAGTTAGGTGGTCAACTTTGGGAGAAAAAAAGACAGCAACTCCCTTACAATCAGTAATTGCAAGGTGTTGCGGTTTACCGTTAGCTCAATTGGCAGAGCACCTGACTCTTAATCAGGGGGTTACAGGTTCGATTCCTGTACGGTCCACCATTTTTTGTCTGAAACCAAATCTATTATTGTCAGCTCGGGAAAAGCCAAGATTCGCACAGGAGGCCCCCATGTACCGGTCCCTCGACTTACATAAAGCCAAGACCCCTTTCCAAGATCCAGCATTCCAACAGTGTGTTTATAGAAAAGCCAAGTAAATACCATAAAAGGGAAGAGTTGGCCATGGTGTACGTGCCCTGAAAGTTGTAAATCAAATTTTCCTACAGCATCACGATGTACTAATGGGCGATGTTTAAGTAACAATGTAAAACGAGATGTGTCAGCTTCCTGTAATAGCTCGCTTTCGTCTATCTCTGTTTGTCCTAAAATAAAATGCCCACCCGGATCATCTACCCCTGCAATAGAAATGGGACCTACAGGAACTATTGCCCCTCTTAACACTTCAAAGCCAGCGCGCCCTGTAAAATCAAGAGCATGTTCTATACCTGCATAAAACTCATGATTTCCAGTAACAGCAAATTTTCCATAAGGCGGATTAAAGTGGAGCATCATTTCAGAAATTGTTTCTATATCTTCAATTTCACCATCAAGAAGATCTCCCGTCGAAACAATTACATCTGGATTTTCTTCTTGTATTTGTTGCATAATCTGTTGCAACATTTTTTTGTTTATAAGCACGCCAAGATGCAAGTCTGATATTTGCAGAATTCGAAAACGTTCAATACCTTCAGGTAATTTCTTGGTTGGAAATTCAATTTTGATACTTCGTATTTTCATGCTCTCTTTATAACCATAATAAGTTAGGAGTAATGCTATTAAAGCAGCCAGGAAAAGCTCCCAAAAAGGGAATGGGAAAGAAATCGGTAAAATAACAAGTAATATATCGAAGAGAACAGAGATAAGGATGAAATAGAAACCAAAGGCTATCCCTGTAAGGCTTATCCAAGCTAAAACAGTATGAACCTTGTAGAGCAGTGGAGAAGACCAGCGAGCTGGAATTACTGAAACTACGATAAATGCTGTTCCTAAGCCCCAGGCAATAGCAAGAGTTTTCCACGAAAAGGGGGGAAGCCCTTTCAATTGAAAGTAAAAGTAGAGAAAAAAAGAAAGGGCTGCATATAAACCAATATAGGCAGCGATAAAACCGCCTTCAGATCGTTTAATTCTAGGCAAAGTCATGCTCCTTTATAATAGCGCCGACCAAAGCCTTCCTAGAGATTCCCGAACTCGCTCATGAAGAGGCCGCTCAGATCGGGAACGTAAATCAAGTTCAGTGCAAACCTTAAGATCTTCAAGGAATTGTTTTTCAAACTCTTTTGTCTTCATCCTGTTATAAATGAAAACTTGCACTTCAAAATTTATATCGAGGCTTCGGTTATCGAGATTTGTGGTTCCTACAGAAACCCACTTACCATCAACCATCATAAGTTTTGAATGGATAAAACCATTGTCATAAGTAAATATACGAACACCCGCTCGAAGTAAATCATCTATATTCGATCGAGTTGCCCAAAAAACTACCTTATGGTCAGGTCGAGAAGGAATAATAATTCGTACATCTACACCACTTAGAGCAGCTGTCGTAAGGGCTGTTTTCAGGCTATCATCAGGGACAAGGTAGGGTGTTGTAATCCAGACGCGTTTTCGTGCTGCTGTAATAAAATAAAAGTATCCTTGCAATATTGCACGCCAATCTGAATCAGGACCGCTTGCTGCCACTTGAATCGGCATTGTTGTTTCTGGAAGTGCGCTACCATTTAAATACGTTTCTGTTTCAGGCAAGCTATGTCCTGTACAGAAAAACCAATCGTTTAGAAAGACTTCGTGAAGAGAAGCAACAGCCTCTCCATGAATGCGAATGTGTGTGTCTCTCCAAAATCCCATCTTGGGATTTAAACCACGATATGTGTCTCCTATGTTAAGGCCTCCCGTAAAAGCCACCTTACCATCAACAACAATAATTTTTCGGTGGTTACGAAAGTTCAAATCACGACGAACCATCGGGAAGGAAACGGGTAAAAACGGTTGAGCATCTATACCTTGTTCCCTAAGTTTTTTTACGAAACGACGCCCTAAACGCCAACTACCGACACTATCATATATAACTCGAACACTAACACCTTCAGCAGCTTTCTGTTGAAGAATTTCAAGAAGTTTTTCTCCAGTTTTGTCATTAGCTATCGAGAAATACTCTAAATGAATATAGTGCTTTGCCTCTTGTAAAGCTTCAGCTATAGCAGAAAAAACTTCATCACCATTAAGCAGCATATCGACCGAATTTCGATAGGTTAGGCGACTATGAGATGTTTGCTCTAGTAAAGAAACAAGTCGACATGGAATATCTTCACTATAGAGATCAAGGGCAGGAGCAGGACATTCCCTAAAAATAGAGCGATAAAACCGTTTTTTCTTATAACGCTTAAAAACCGCTCTTCGTTTGGGATCCGGGCCTAAAAGAAAATAAAACAAAAAACCTATGACGGGGACAAGGATTAAAGCCAAAAGCCAGGCAATAGTACGGTCTGGGTTTTTTTCTTCCATAAAAATAACGCCGGCAGCTGCAATAATATAAAGTGTAAAAATGTAGGGAATGTAGTCGAGAAAAAGCAGCCATCCCATATGAATAAGTTTGAAGAAAGTAGGAGCTACTGCAATTTCTCCTTCGATTGTCATGACAGCGAGTGATTCTATATTGATCCATACCCATGGGATAGAGAAGAGGATAGCAAGAATAAAAATCGTTACGAGCAATGCTTTTAAGGAAAAACGCAATGGAAGTTCCTCCTTCCTTCTGCTTTTAACTTTGAACATTATGATTATAGCTGAAAGAAGGGATATACCAACAGCCTCTTCACATCTCTATAAATTGATGGTATTATTCCACAGGCATTACAGTAATTGAAACACTTCATTCTATGTGCGAGAGTGGCGGAACTGGTAGACGCGCTGGACTTAGGATCCAGTGGATTCCTCCATAGGGGTTCGAGTCCCCTCTCTCGCACCATTCTGGGAATAAAAATAGGCGGCTTTAAAGCCGCCTATTTTTTATCTCTTTCAATCTGAATAAACTCTATACGTTTAAGATATCTTTAGTTTTTTCTGCTCTGAAAAGAAAAAGAGCAAGAAAGTCAGTCCAACACTGACTAAAGATATGATTGGCTGGCTATGAAGAGCAGCTAAGGCAGTGAGCACAAAAAGCCCTCTGTACCACTTTGGCAAAGGAGCACGTGCAAAACCTGTCAGGGCAAAGGCCATGCCCGTAAGAGCACCTATTCCACTAATTATAGCTAACAAATTTTCTGTTAATGTCCCCTGAAGTATCAACCCGGGATCATAACAAAACGCAAAAGGAACAACAAAAGCTAATATGCCAAGTTTACTGGCAGTGAAGCCTGTTTTATTCGGTGGTGATCCCGCAATAGAAGCTGCGGCATAGGCAGCTAATGCTACAGGAGGAGTGATGTTAGACACGATGGCATAGTAAAATACAAAAAGATGCGCCGCGATAGGAAGGAATCCTATCTTTGCAAGGGCTGGAACGCCTAATGCAGCCCCAAGAATATAAGCACTGGTAGTAGGCAATCCCATACCAAGAATAAGAGAGACTAATGCTATCAAGACCAATGCCAAGAATGAATTACCACGGGCAAGTTGAAGAACAGCGCCTACAAATTTAAACCCAATACCAGATAGAGCTACTGAACCAACAACTAAACCAGCCGATGCACATGCAGTACAGATAATAGGGATATTTTGTGATCCATCGTGAATGGCCGCAAGTATTTGTTTTGGCCCCATACGACGAGCAGGGTTAGGAAGTGAAATGGCCCAAGCAAGAATAATGCCAGCAATAGCTCCGTACATAGGGGTATATCCAGCAAGAAGCATATAGACAAGCAATACAATGGGTGACATCATATATAAACGTTTGATAACGACTTTTTTTGAAGGCAATTCGCTGGCCGGTAGCCCTTTAAGTCCATCTCTGATAGCAGTAAGGTGTACCATCAAAAGCACAGCCCCGTAGTAGAAGAGAGATGGGAGAATCGCCGCTATTATTATCTTGTTAAATGGAACCCCTAAAAGAGCAGCCATAACAAATGCGCCGGCTCCCATAATCGGAGGCATGAGCTGCCCTCCAGCACTCGCAACAGCTTCTACTGCTCCGGCAAAATGAGGTTGATATCCAATACGTTTCATTAAAGGAATTGTAAAAGATCCTGTGCCATAGACATTTGCTACTGCAGATCCTGAAATTGATCCAAATAGAGCAGAACTCACGACCGCAATTTTTGCCGGTCCCCCAGCGGCAGTACCTGTGAAGGCTTGTGCAAATTCCATAAAATATTCACCTACACCACTTTTTTCTAGAAAGCCGCCAAAAATAAGAAAAATCATAACGAACGTCGCTGAAACACCCAACGACGAAGAAAAGATTCCTTCATCAGTAAGAAACATTCCTTCAATAATTCTTTCAAATTCTGTGGGTACACCACGAAGAGCTGCAGGAAGAAAGCTAGCGTCGCATACGTATGTATAGACTGTAAAAGCCACAGCTACGATAACGAGAGGAAGCCCCACAATGCGGCGAGTTGCTTCTAAAAGCAATACAATCAACAATGTACCGAGTACAAGTTGAATCATTGTCAACTCATCAACTCCCTGCATACGCATCATAATTTGATCATAATTAAGCATAATATAGAGTCCGGGAGTTGCTGAGACTGCTGCAAGAATCCAATCGTACCAAGGAACTCTCGTTTCTGGATTTAAAACTTTTTTCGAAGAAATGGGGTAAAGGACAAAGGTCATCGGCAAAACCCAAGTTAGGTGGATTGCCCTTTGTAGATATGCCTCAAAGGAACCAAAAACAGCTGTGTAGAGATGAAAAATTCCCATCGCTAGAATATAGACATAAAGTACCTTTGCGACATTACCGTCAAGTTTTCTCATTACATAAAAAACCTCCTTGGCTAAAAATCGGGATATCGTTCTCCCTACAAGGAATAAAGGAAAAAAGAAAACAGAAAAGAACCTAGAAAGCGAAAATTTCGCTTTCTAGGTGTTTAGTTTACGTGGATATTACTGCATTACTTGGCGGCAACCTCATCCCAATATTTAACAGCCCCAGGGTGACTCTTAATAGGAGCAGTAGGAACTGCCGTAGCAGGATTCAGTTCTTTCATATCAACTACAGCTTTTGCAAGAGTATCCTGGTTTTCATACATAGTTTTACAAAGGTCATAAACAACCTGCTCGTCAAGATCGCTGCGAACAACTATACATGTATAGTCACCGACAACTTTAACAGGAGTATCTGTCACTGACTTATAAATACCAGGGTCAACGGTGAAAGTTACCGTACCATAGTCAGCGCCGATTTTATCAAGAGTCTTCTGCTCCATCCCGAGAATAACGATGTCCGTCTGGCTTTCAATCTGCATAACGATTGAAGCAACTTTACCGACAGAGAAGGCAAAAACGTCAAGATGGTTATCTGCAATTAGGTCTGCTCCGCCAGAGTAAGAGGCATACTCCACAGAACCGCCCCATTCTTTCAAAGTTTCGCGATAATCGACTCCAAAACCAGACTTAAATATACCGTTAACGATAAACTCGGAACCTGTTCCTGTCTTAAGAGTGGCAAAGCGCGTTGGAATTTTACGTGCAACCAAATCGTCAAGAGACTTAATATCATTCTTTTCAACAAAATCTTTGCGAGCTATAAAATAAGTATACTGAGTATAGAGATTGGCAAGAATCGATGCATTCCCTACAGCGTCTTTGAAAGGTGCCATTCCACCTTTTTGAGCCACTGCTACCATTGAAGTATTAGAGAACCCCAAGTCTCCCTTCCCTTTGTCCGCATTGATAATGTTGGCAACTGCACCCCCGGTAATACTTGTCGTGGGGATTGTTTTCTGAGACCAGAGTTCTGCAAGAGCTCCACCTAACGCAAACCAGTTCCCGCCAGGAGGCCCCGCCATAAAGCGAAGCTGCGATGGGGTGTCCGCAGCAACTACAGATGCTGTAAACACACAGGTTAAGGTAAGAAGAAAAATGATGAACTTTTTCAAACAAAAACCCTCCCTTTCAAATACTTAATTAAGATAGAACAAATTCGAAAACTTTTATTTCTATCTTTTGAAAAGTAATATATATACCTATGAGGGCATTGTCAATTCCAGAAGTTTTGATTTAACGGTTTCCCAGCGCTCGCCAACGCCTATGCTGGGCACAAAACCAAAAGCAGCCAGCAGAAAAATCTCTGCTAGCTGCTTTGCAATCGCTCTCTTTACATAAATCTAATTAACCCATAAGATCGCTTGCATAGTAAGTAAGCGGAATTAGGTCGCTTTTGTCCAGATATTTTACGTCAAACTTACGATTCAAAGCCGCAAAATGCCTCAGACCAAATGCCAATTTATTGAGATAGGAGAAAACTCCAATTGCTCCTGTAGAAAAGCTATCGGCGTCCTTGCCATATATTCCCCTGAGATCTGCCAGATCATGAAAAACCTCATCTATTGTATTGCCAAATTTCTTGAAAAATTCAGGCGTTCTACCTGCCTCTATCTCGTCTCCGATTGTCTTCCCTGTCATGGCAGCTGCCATTGAGGCACGGCAGACACCTATAGCGTTAATAAATCCGTCTCCGTATGCAAGAGACTTGAATATCTGATCTTCACTAGCAAAACCACCAGTCATAACCATTGCAGGAAGGACCTTGCCCTGTTTTTGTAGTTTTGCACAAATATCCACAACAACTTTTTCAAGCAGTATCGTTGGGAGAGACCATTCATTCATCATCTTCGATGGGCTATAGCCTGAACCGCCACCTGCACCATCAAACGTTATCATGTCAACTCCGTTTTCTACCGCCATATTGATTACACGTTCCACATCAGACGGATCGAAACCAGCCATCTTGAAGTAGACGTTTCTCATTCCCATCGCACGTAGTTCAGAAATGCGTTTTCCCATTGATTCTTCCGTCCACATCGGGAGTCTTCCATAAGTGTAAAAATTAGGACAACAACCCTTTTCCTTAAGTTCTATTATTTTAGGATCAAATGGATTGGGGAAAACAAGAGCTCCGCACTCAACTTTTTTTACGGCTTCGTCATAATCCTTAATCCTGTTAACTGGTTGAGTTCCCTTGGCCCCCTGACCGAACTTAAATTCCAGAGCCTCAAAGCCATATTTATTCAAAGCTATCTCAGGAACCCCCATAAGATGGTCATCGACGTTGCATTGAAGCACCATCTGTCCTACACCTCGGTAATATTTATAAAAACTATCATGTATTTTTTGAAGCATAGGGAATGACGTAATTTTACCGTTCTTTATTTTTAGTTCAGGGTCTTTATTCCTTGCATCTTCTCCTACCATGCAGGTAACTCCTGCCATAGCAGCACCACCAAAATAATCAATCCAGTTCATTTTCACCAAAGCAGGCAAAATAATAGGCAAATCAAGCTTTATTTTATTGTCATTACCATATTCAGAAGCCAGATTAACGTTAAATATCTCTGCATGTTTATAATCGCCCTCCGTCCCTATAGCACCAAAAGCACGACCGTTTATGTTGAAATGAGAGAAATCTATCGGATAGTCCTTTTCCGACGCAATCTGATTAGGACCTGTAGTTGTAGGGTAAACCGACATCTTTCCAAGAACTGCTGCCTGACCAATCTCGCAAGTTCCCGGGCATTTTTCGGTACACAAAGAGCACATTCCTGACTGAGGAGAAATATACGTACTTCTGTTTTTCGCTGCGGTAAAGCCTGAACTTAAACTTGGTGAAAATGACATAGAAAGACCTCCTTTAAAAATTTTTACCCCCTACATGTACTTTGTTTTGTTAGAATTATTTTACCACTTGATTTATACGACATGTTTCTTAGAGTCACCATCATATTCTTATCTAAAGACCTGCGAGGTTCCAATTTTGGGAAAAGGAACCGGGTCATAAGGGATTCCGTTCATTTGTGCTAATTTCTTTACATTTAGAAGATGAATTACAGGTATGCCTTTGTCTATAAAGTAAAAAATAAGCCCCTTACGCGGCCCATTGGGTAGAGAAGGAATATCTTGTACAAGTCCATTCGGAAATGATACCGAATCGTCACCATCTCCAAAATTAGCTGACGCGCCGCCTATATTTACAAAACATTGAATAGTTTCCCCTTTCGAAGCCTCTTTATAAATAGAAAGTCTCCTCTTTATGCTTTCATCCATTTTTTGCTCACTAATAAGATAGAGCCTTGATCGCTTAGCTATTTCCAGTATTTCTTTTTGAGCTTCAGGGAAGAACATTCCTTCAGCCAGATCATTATGCCCCCCCATAGAGACAGCAACAATACTAAAAGGAAGTATTCCCCGTTTCGATATCTCTTTTAACATATCTAAAAATGTGAACTGTGGGAGGTTGGCTCCATACATTGAAGCCCCTATAGAATATATAACTAATGGATGAAGATCCAGCGCCTGCGCAGCAGAAAGAGTTGCGAGTATAAGTGCGGGGAATGAGCCACTAGCACCAATACAAACAATATCTCCCTTTTTTAAGCCTGCTTGATTTAAGTATGTTACCATCATAGCGGCGAAATCAGGATTAGCAGAGCTGCGCTTATCTTCAACTTCCCCAAGAGTCGTTGTAAGGGGCGTAAATTCTTCCCCTATAATGCCTGTCATATTAGGATCTAAAACATGATCTATAGGAATATTCATTGAAAGACGCTTTTCTTTGATAACAGACAAAGAATTTTTCATAATTTCAGCTGCTTCAATCTGTTTATTGTGCAATCCTGGCTTAAAAAACCCTTGAAGGGCAACAAAAAGTAAAATAAAAGCAAGAATATGAAAACGCACGTCTAGTTTTTTCATATATACCCATTCTTCCTTGATAAAAAATAAAGTATAAAATTGGCTGCAGCATAATCGCCGCAGCCATAAGGATACAAACTGTTAACAAAATGTACGTATTTTAGGCCTATCTCTTAAGAGGACCATACCCAATGAAGTTGTTCCATTCTTCAGGATATCCAGTTGTTTTAAAGTTACGATATCCAAGGGCATAGTTTCCAAGTAAATGATCACCAAGTTTAAGCCAATCCTGGTTCCAGCGAACAGCCCTATTATAAGCAAAATCTGTTATATGCTGTATTGCTTGTGTCTTTTTGCCAGCATTCCAAAGTTTTGCCGCATCTCTTTGAACTTGTGCAGTTTCACTATATTGATACTTAAGTTTAGGATCACGGAAATCATAAATTTCTTTAATTGCTTCGCAATAACGAAGTGTTGCCATTTCCTGAACGTAGGAATTAACCCACCAGCCAGAATCTCTTCGGAAATCCTCAAATCTAGAACCTACTTCATAAAATTTGGGGAGTTTTGTCATAATGGGCCAAAGTGGGGTAATGTACGTCGTATCAGGAGCACCGTATCCAAACCAGCTAATGCCCTTTAATCTACTTGGCATTCCAGGATGAACCTGTCCTATATGGATGTAGCACGTTCTATGCATGTTAATTGATCGTTCCCAATCACCTTTTCCCTTATTAGCATGGCGAATAGGGTTCCCCCAGGGACCAGCTGCCGGCCCTTTTGTAAGATCATATTTTGTTCCCTGATAATAGTCGCCCTTAAGTTTAAAGATATCGTGAACAGAGAGCTTCTTGTCGGGTTTTACAAAGAGAGGGTAATTGTGCTCGCTTGGACTCTGTTTCAGAGAAGGAGTTACAAGTTCCTGGGCTCTCCATACTCTTCGTGTGGAGTAGAGTCGTTCCCAATAAGGAGCATATACTTCAGCTGGGCTGAATTTTTTTACATTGACTTCCGTAGGCTTAATCCATTTCATCTTTACGCCAAAAGATACGATATTGGGGGAGTGCATGACATTTTTCTTATCGGTAATGTCTATGTCACGAAGACGAGCACGGTTAGCAGCAACAAAGAACATATCATCTGGCATACGAACTGCGCACCAAACATCGCGTCCGTAAAATTCTGCAATCCATACCTCATCGCCATCAGTTATATTAATCGTTTCACCAGGGCCAGCCCATCCATATTTTTCAACAAGGTCGCCCATAATTCTGACAGCTTCTCGCGCTGTTTTAGCTCGTTCAAGAGCAATATCCTGAGCAAACCAGCAGTCGATTATTCCGTCGCTTTCAGTCTCCATAACTCTTTCAACTTCTGGGTTATCTGTTCCAAATGTTGATTCTCCCATAGCTAAACCCATTTCGTTCATGAAAGAATAACGAGATTTGAAATAACGATAAGTATGTTTAGCTTGTGGCATTTCTCCCATAACTTCGCCCGGCTCATATCCATGATCGTTCATAATTATTTTACGAACAGATCCTGCGGGCCAGTCTTTTTCAGGAATAATCCAAAGTTTGAAGTTGGCACTTGTCGAGTCATCGTTGTGAGTGATCATTGCCGTTCCATCAATAGATGCCTTATTACCTACAGCAACAATGGTACACGCGAAGGAAACAGATGCCACGAGAAGAACGAGAGCAAAAGCTACAAAAACCGATAGTAATCTTTTTCTTTTCTCCATTCTTTTACCTCCCCTTTGTTATGAGCCACTTTTATTTGATTTTGTTAATTTAAAAACACCTTTTGTGGATCCGCTCTTGAAGGGTCGTGATAGTAATGTCCAACATCATTTTCCATAAGATCGTTAAAATCTGGCCAACTTAGAATAATTTCTTTTTCTGGATAGAAATCATTCATTTGTCGAACGAGTTCTAAAATACTTGACAGATGTCTTCCAACTCTGTATTTCATCGGAGCTCCTCGCTCAATGTCATATTCAGGAGCACAGAAAAGCAGCCCGTGTTCTGAAGCAGTCTGCAAAAACTCATCTTTTCCTTCAAGCATGAGTTCTTCAGTTATTTTGCCTGCAACACGATCAATAAAAGGTTCCTGTGTTTCCATCAGTACGGCAAGAACCCCTTCGTAATTTTCTTCTGATACTGGAGAAAAATCTCCAACCTCTCTATGGGTAAGCCCACGAAGTTTCTTAGGACTTGCCTCGCATTTCATAGGAAAATCTCTGGCACTCAATTCCATAGAGGCCATCATTGCAATATCCATTGCGTTGTCATGAGCAACATAGGTGCTCACAACTGGATACATGAGAGATGCTTCGTGTGTATCACAAAAGAGATCTGCTTTTTCCTTTCGTATAAGCTCCATAATGGCGAAAGCAAGTTTTTCAGTTAGATTGCCGTCTGGTCTGCCAGGGAAGGTTCTGTTGAGGTTCCTGGCATCTGTATAGGCTAAATTTTGCTTTGAAGGATAGTGTACGTACGTAAAAGGATCTGGCCATTGATGGAGAGGATCCGTTGAACGATCTCCTATCCGAAATCTTTTGGGACCAAATGCCGTTTCAATATGGAAAAACTTAGGGTATGCATTACCAAGCATTCCCACATATGATGCACTCATATTTGCATGAGGAATGATAAAAGCTCTCCCTTTTTCAATTTCAATGTTTTCCATAGCTACATAAGCAGATTGTGTTGTTGCTGGTTCGTAAGGATGGGTTCCTCCCAAAAAGACGAGGGTCCCACCAGAAACTCCAGAATCGAAAATGTAAACCGGAGTATCTACAGGGGTATCTTTAATTCCTTCAAAATAATCGCTCAACATTACTTTTTTTGTAAAATCATTTGACACTACGATGGTTTCTTGGAAATTTCGTAGATCAAGAAATTCTCTCGCGCCGAGAAAAGCAACAAGAAGAGCGACACCGAGTATTATTATTTTTTTGATAATTTCTTTTTGAGATAACTTTTCTATACTCACGATGCCCACCTACTTTATATGTAAAACCCTTAGGAGAAAGGGTATCAAGGTGTAAGCATAAACGATGTCATAAATAATGCTTCTCCGTGTCTTTCTGAAAAAAAGACTTCTAAGTAGTAACAATCCGAGGAAAGCTGCAATGAGGTAATAAATGGAATGTATTATGGAATTTAAAAAAGTTAGCAAATCAATCCCTCCTTATCTCATTACAAGGAAGCTAAAAAAGTTAGCATTCATCAGAATTATGAGAGCGGTAATTCCCATGAAAAGAGCAGGGATGGCAATAGCCCGTAGGAAAGACATATAGCTTCCCTCATAACCTGAAACCTCAATAGCAACTCTTCCCGAAATTCTGGAGGGAGGCATACAATCCCCCAGAGGAAATATTAAGCTAAGAGCGGCAGCAACAATTGTTACATTGAATCCGATAGAATTGAAAAGGAAAATAAGAGGTGTTCCTAAAATAATGGCGCTTCCATAACTTAGTGAACCTTGTGCCATCGGCAAGAAAAATATAGCAGTAAGATATATAAAGGTAACTGGCAAAGTTACGAAAGTTATGGCAATAAGGCCTCTCACACCAGTTGCTGTCATTATATTAACCAAAACCCCGACGCTAATAACTGTTGCCAAAAGGGGGAAGACCTGTTCGATTGTATTAACAAGGACTTCATACCAATGGGAAAATGGCTTTTTCTGAGGATCGCAAAGGATAGAAATTCCACCACATATAAGAAAATTTAAAGGCAATCCTACTGTTGGCATATTAAAAGCAGCATATTTTGATAAAAGGACGATAACAAGGAAAGTCCCCATGGGGAAAATTATTCTGAACCAGTTCATTCCGTCAACTATAGGAGGTAATTCAGAAAGCACCTTAGCTTTAGGTTGAGGAGTTCCTCCACGAAGAAGAAAAATAACGGCAAAGGCAGTAATAAATAGTATGGGAACCAATAGGGGAATCGTAAAACCTACATAGGGCATGTTAGCTTGGGCCGCCATGAGCATGGCCCATAAATTAATGGGAGGAGCTACAGCTGCCAGCATTGATGTTACGTAAATGAATGCAGTAGTTTTAACAGAAGTGATCCCCATATAATGGAGAACAGTAGCTATCATCCCGCCGACAACAAACATAGAAACACTTCCAGCACCAGTTAAAGCGCCTGGAATGAGCATGATCACTGCTAGAATAGAGAAAAGAACCCACTTGGTATCGTAAAATCGATCGACCATTTTTCTGACCAGAGCATTCATCGCACCAGTATCAGAATAAAGGTTAACAAAAATAGACGCTGTTACGAAGATAAGACCTACATCAAAATAAGTGAAGGTTCCTTCTACAAGAAGGCGAACTGGAAAGCCTAATTTCCCAGCAAAAGCCCCTGCAATAGCAGTGATAACCATAGAAATTTCAGGCGACTTCAACTTCCAGCTGCACAGGGCAAACACAACAACCATGACAGCCAGTACAATGGATGTTTCAGCATACATAGACATATTATAGATGCCTACTATTGTTTACTGATACATTTCCTGGACAACTTTCATAAAATCCAGGGTTTCGTCAATAATTGTTAAAGGGACTCCGTTTGTTTTGGCTAATTCAGTAAAACGACCGTCTTCGTTACTATCTTTCTTTACAATAAATGCATGTGCAAAAGGAGCTATTGCATCTATAGATCGCTCATCAGCACTTCCAGGCTTACCTCTTCGAGTGTTTCCCTCAATGTGGCAAGCTATGATTTGAAGTCCATCGGCCTTTGCTGATTCCATTATTTTATTAAGTCTGGCTATTTCCTCATCAATTGTTATGCCAGAAGCGCCCAATCCCTTAGCCGAAGAACCTATAATCACCATTATCGTTTTAAATCCGCCAGCCTTAATATCTTCTGGCCATGGTTCAGAGAGATATTTAAAATCTGTAACAGCTTTAGACCTTGTTACTAAAAGCCTTCCCATTTTTCCGCCAGGACCCTGCCCAGCATTAGTAATTAAAAGAGGAACATTTCCCTTCATTGGAGCGTCACCAGTAACAGCTGCATTCGATGGAATGGGGGATAGAGAGAGGAAGAGAGAAAGAATACAAAGGCAGATTATAACTTTTTTCATCCAGATTTTCTCCCCTTTCAAAATTTAAAATATTTCGATTTAACTGCTTCTGTTTCAGTGTATGAAAACTTAATAACCGTGTCAAGCTGTATACTACATTCTTTTCAATAGGGCCAGATTACATACGATTTAGAGCCAATCTGGTTATAGTTATAACTACAAATAACGAGTATATTTAATTTGTTCGGCGAGATAATTCGGTGAAATAATAAAGAGGGAGTGTGCAAAATATGACTACGTTTAAATTCGGGAGTAAAGTTTTGTTTCTTACTCTATTAAGTTCCATCCTTTTAGGGGGCATTTCTTTTGCTGCTCAACCTGAACTTAATGCATATACAATATGGTCAGAGCGTTATGCGAATGCTGTTTTTAGCGCCTTTACCGAAGAAACTGGCATCAAAGTAAATTGGATGAGATTTTCTTCAGGAGAAGTACAAGCACGTCTTGAAGCAGAAAAAAAGAACCCTCAAGTTGACGTTGTATTTGGAAATATGGCTGAGGCTTTCATTAATGGAATCCCCAAAGGGCTTTTCGAACCATATATGCCAGAAGGAAGCAATCAGATACCAGAAAAGTTCAGAGATAAAAATGGTTATTGGACAGGAGTAGCTATTGATCCTATCTGTTTTATGTTCAACGCTAAATTTTTAAAAGATCATGGTCTGGAAGCTCCAACATCGTGGAAAGATTTGTTGAATCCAGCCTATAAGAGTCAATTGCAAATGGCCGATGCACGAACGTCGGGAACAGCAATGTATCGTATTCTCAGTCTTGTTGAAGCCATGGGAGAAGATGAGGCATATTCCTATCAAAGAGACTTAAACAAAAATGTTCAAGTCTACACCAAAAGTGGGGCAGGCGGCGCTTTACCAATAGCAAGAGGACAAGCAGCAGGAGGAATCTTCTTTCTCGTTGATGCGCTGGAGATGCAGCAAAAAGGATATGACATAGCAATTAGTTATCCCGTAGATGGTGTTGTTGCAGGTATTGAAGCTATGGCTTTGGTTTCTGGAGCTAAACATCCGGATCTTGCTAAAAAGTTTTTAGATTGGGCATCTACTGAACGAATGCAACGAATTTACGAAGGGAGCCAAATAAATCTAATTCCTAGTAATCCTAATGTAAAGATTTCTAACCCTGGGCTCGACATGTCTAAGGTCAATGTATTACCACTGGACATTAAATGGGCTGGAGAAAATCGTGAACGCTTAGTAGAACGTTGGATCAATGAAGTACTTAAGTAGCAACAACACGAAAAGGCTTGATAGATCGCTCATACCTGTCTTAGCTGTATTATGGGCCCTATTGGGCCTTTTCGTTTTATATCCGCTTATGCGGCTTCTTTATATCGTTTTTATTGTCGAAGGAAGTTTTACACTAAGTAATTTAAGTGAAGTTTTCACAAATTGGTATAACAGGAAGGCACTTTTAGATAGCCTTATTCTGGCAACATCAGTTGCTATTAGTGGAACTTTTTTGGGTTTTATTTTTGCTTTTGCGGAAACACGGATATCTTTGCCACGAATTGTGAAGTGGTTTATTGGAGCCATAGTCGTTTTACCCTTTGTTTCACCTCCATTTACCAGTAGTATCGCTTTAACTTTGGCAATAGGCCCCAATGGGCTACTTTTAAAGCTATTAGGGATTCCAGATTTCAATATTTACGGATTTTGGGGAACATGGCTTGCGGAAACCCTCACATATTTTCCTATAGCCTTTCTGACACTTGCCGCTGTTCTTAACGCAATCGATCAAAATCTTGAAGATGCAGCTATGAGTATGGGAAGCTCTAGATGGCGTACATTTCATACCATTACATTGCCGTTGAGCGCACCTGGTATTGCTAATGCTTTTTTACTTCTTTTTGGCTGTTCTCTAGCAGATTTTGCTACACCCCTTGTTATGGCGGGGCACACATTTCCCGTTCTTACAACGCAAGCTTATCTTCAAATTACTGGGATGTATGATCTTCAAGGAGGAGCAACTCTTTCATTTATCTTGCTCATACCTGCACTTTTAGTCTATCTTCTTCAACATTACTGGATTGAAAAACGCAGCTATGTAACAGTAACAGGCAAATCAGGAGGTCGGGGATCTGCACGAGGAGCAGGAACTGTACTTGAAACGCTCATCTTACTTCTTATATCTATTATTTCGCTCTTTATAATTTTCCTCTACTCAATGATTTTCTTCGGATCCCTCGTAAAGGTATGGGGAGTTGATAATTCATTTACTCTTGAAAACTATGTCTACGTTTTTACTGTTGGGAAAGAAGCAATAAAAGACACACTACTCATAGCAGTAACTTCAACCTTTTTGGGCAGTGTAATAGGCATATGTATAGGCTATTTAGTCAGTCGCCCAGACCTTCCATGGCGTAAAACTCTAGAATTTACTTCTCTGCTAAACTATGTTTTGCCAGGGACAGTCGTAGGTATAGCATATGTTGTTGCTTTCAATTCAGGACCTCTCGTACTCACAGGCACTATGTTTATTATTGTTGCACTTTGTGCTTTTCGTTACGATGCCGCGGGGATACGGGCAATAGTTGCGTCAATGCAACAAATAGATACGTCTATTGAAGAAGCTTCACTTAGCTTGGGAGCCTCTCGCGCAACAACATTTTTCAGAGTGACACTTCCTCTTATTGCTCCTGCCGTAACAACTGGCATGCGATATCTTTTTGTTGTTTCTATGACAGCTGTAAGTGCTATCATCTTTTTAGTCTCTGTGCGATGGAGTTTATTGACAGTACGTATTTTGGAGTGCATTACAGAACTCCTTTTTGCACAGGCCGCTGCTTTTTCGGTTGTTTTGGTTTTGATCGTTTTTGCAGCGATGGGGATTATAGCCCTTATGTTCCGATTGATATACCCTAATTACATGCGAGCTAGATAGAGGAGGCCATAAAGATGTCTCTATCCATATCACTACAGCACCTAACTAAGATTTTCACAAAAGGGAAAGAAAGCTTTAAAGCTGTCGATAACATTCATTTAGACATTAATGCGGGAGAACTCGTTACTTTCTTGGGGCCATCTGGTTGCGGGAAGACAACAATTCTACGAATGATAGCTGGCTTTGAGACTCCAACAGAGGGACACATATACTTTGATGGGAAAAATGTCACGTCTATAGACGCAAACAAACGAGATATTGGTTTCGTTTTTCAAAATTATGCTCTTTTCCCTCATATGAATGTTTTTGATAATGTAAGCTATGGTCTCAAAGTACGAGGTGCCACTCACAGGAAAATAACCGATAAGGTAGCTGAAGTTCTGGCTCTGGTAGGGCTAAAAAACGTTGAAAATCGTTTTCCGAATCAACTCTCAGGGGGAGAGCAGCAACGAGTAGCTTTAGCCCGAGTTTTTGCCATTAACCCTAATCTTCTTCTCATGGACGAGCCACTTTCCAACCTTGACGCTAAGCTTCGCACCTATATGCGAACTGAAATTAGGCGCCTACAAAAGCAATTGGGAATAACGTGTATTTACGTTACTCACGACCAAAAAGAAGCACTGACTATTGCAGATCGTATTGTCGTACTTAACAAAGGTCGAATAGAACAGGTAGCAACACCTTTTGATCTTTATGCTCATCCCCAAACTTTGTTTGTAGCTGATTTTATAGGGCAAGCCAACATCTTTAATAGCAAAGTACAAAGTTTTCATGATGAAAGTTTGGATGTTCTTACATATGGGAATTACCTTACCATACAGAATCCTATGCATACGCATTTTAGTATCGGAGAAGAGATTGCACTCGTTGTACGACCAGAATCTATACGTTTGGAACCGACTGCAAATTCAACTGTTCACGGAATTGTTCGGAGTTGTGTATTTGTAGGAGATAAGATGGAATATGAAATAGAGTTGGAACCGGGGCATCTTATTCATGCTTTTATCCCTTACTCCCACGAAACAAAAGCTTTTTCCGAAGGAGACCGTGTTGGTATTTATATTGATCCGAGAGACATTACAGCTTTGCCGTTTTAAATTTCCTTATTTTTAGCATAGCTAGCTTCTTTTACAAGATATAATATTAGGATGCTATATTTATAGAAAAATGAGGAGAAGATAAAAACAATGTCTGACACGTTAAAAAATTTCAAACATAAGACCCCATTACCTCTCAGACAAGAATTAGCTTCAGCATTGCGTAAAGCTATTTTAACAGGGGAACTCTTACAAGGTGAAAGGCTCATAGAAACCGATTTAGCAGAACTACTTGGCGTAAGTCGTATGCCTGTTCGAGAAGCATTACGGATGCTTGAAAACGAAGGTTTAGTTCATCATATTCCCCGAATAGGATTAGTCGTCACAAAATTTACAGAAAAAGATATAAAAGAAATATATGCTATACGTGAAGCTCTAGAAGCTTACGCTATTGTATTGGTGGCCAAAAACATAACATCCGAAGAAATTGAAGAACTAGAAAGATACTGTAATGCTAGTGAAAAAGCAGCAGAAGAAAATGATTTTGACGCTCTCTGTTTAGCCATGGAAAAGTATAATAACCGGATATATGCTTCATGCGCTATGGAAAGAATGATTACAATCATTAATAAATATCAAGAATATTTACGCTATTTCAGAATGAAATCGATGAAATCTATCACAAGGTCAAGTCAAGCAATGCAAGAACATAGAGAGATTGTGTCAGCTTTAAAGAGCCGCGATGCAGACCATGCGGTAGAAATTATTCATCAACACCTTCAAAATTCTTTAAAAGCCTATCTAAAAACTCTAAAAGAAAATAATTTAGAATAACTAAAAGGGTCTCCCTTAAAAGCTTTCAAGGAAGACCCTTTGTATTTAAGATGTTTAATTAGCTTATGGCTTTTTGTTTCTTTCTCCAATCATTAAAAAAGGGCCAAATTACAGAAAAAATTGTAAGTATAAGTAGCGCCCAACAGATAGCGGATCGGAAAAATATAGATAATTCACCATCAGACAACATTAATGATTGGCGAAAAGACTGTTCCATAGACCCTCCGACGACAACAGCCAATATAAGAGGAGCAGTTGGGACCTTAAATTTCTTCATTAAATATCCTAAAACTCCAAAAAGCAACAACAGTCCAAAATCTATCACACTGTAATTTATCGTGTACACCCCAACAAATGCAAGAGCAATAATTATTGGATATAAAATTTTAGGAGGAACTGAAAGGACTCTCACTAATAAGCTCGCTAAAGGAATATTAATTATCGCACATACGACATTTCCTAAAATCATACTGGCAATAACAGTCCACGCTATATCTGCATGTTGTTGAAATAAAAGAGGGCCTGGTTGAAGTCCTAAAACCATAAGAGCCCCCAACATAATTGCTGTCGTTCCAGAACCAGGAATACCCAGGCTCATCATAGGGATTAAAGCTCCTACCGATGCAGCATT
This sequence comes from Aminobacterium thunnarium, assembly GCF_055390565.1. Lineage (NCBI taxonomy): Bacteria > Thermotogati > Synergistota > Synergistia > Synergistales > Aminobacteriaceae > Aminobacterium > Aminobacterium thunnarium. The sequence goes on along the minus strand of NZ_AP042412.1, from coordinate 940,565 downwards.
ATTAGCAGCTTCTGGTGCAGCTAATCCCTCTATTGCCCCCTGACCGAAGCGCTCTGGGGTTTTTGATAGCTGTTTTTCATTGTTGTATGCCATTAAAGCAGCGATAGTACCACCTGCCCCTGGTAAAACTCCTATTAGAAATCCCACTGGCGTTTGTCTCAAAATAGGCCATATAGATTGCTTCCATTGAGCCATCGTGATCCATATTCGAGAGAACTTTTTTTGTATTTTTACATCTTTCGTTATCTTTATGTCTTCCATGTTTTTGAAAACTTCGCCCAAACCATAAATGCCAATTATAACAACAATGAAATCAATCCCTGTTTGTAAGGCAGGGATTCCGAATGCGAATCGCAATGTTCCTGACTGTCCATCAATACCCACGCTTGAAATCATTAATCCTAAAAGCATCGCAAGAAAGCCTTTAAGCATCGCTTCTTTAGAAATAGACGCTGTAGCAGCTAACGCAAAAACCATGAGCATAAAATATTCTGGAGGTCCAAAACGGAGAGCAAATCGGGCAATAGGAACAGCAATAGCTATAAAAGCTAGTGTAGCAATGAGACCTCCAATGAAAGAGGCTATGGCAGATATAGCCAAAGCAGCTTCTGCTTTTCCTTGCTGCGCCATAGGATAACCATCAAAACAAGAGGCTACAGCTGCTCCATCTCCTGGAACATTCAGCAATATAGAACTTCGAGATCCACCAAACATAGCGCCATAATAAATAGCACACATTGTTATAAGGGCAGTACTAGGTTGCATAGTAAAAGTTAAAGGCAACAGTAACGCTATGCCTGTGGTTGGTCCCAGACCAGGAAGCATTCCAAGAATTGTCCCCAATATTGAACCTAAAATTAGCCAGATCATATTTAAAGGACTCAGGAGCAAACCAAACCCTAATGATAAGTTCTGCAATAATTCCATAGCTAATTCCTCCTAGGGCAGGTTAATATAAAAAAGATGTTTGAAGATATACCACGTAGCGAATGTAAAGCTTAGTGTTATAATTGTGTTCATTTTCCATTTTTTTAAACCATTTACTATTAATAGCAGCATCCCAAGAAAGAGAAGAGTAGAAAGGACAAATCCTATCTTTTCAAAAAAGATAGCATACATAACGCAAATACTAATAATAGAAATATTAAGCTTTACACCTCGAAAAACCACTTTTTTGCCACTATTTTTACGAAGAGCTTTACAGAGTAAAAACACCCCCAGTATCAAACCAATACATCCTGCCATAAGGGGAAAAAGTTTTGGCGCAATGGGATTTCCAATGGGAGCATTTGGCAATAGCCAAGCAGCTATAGTATATAAACAACTTAAAGTAATAGAAAAAACAGCAATCAAAATATCAGGATTCATGAAAACACTCCTTTCTTCAAGTAGCGTGGAAATTACACTTCCACGCTACTCAAAGATGCCAGTACTGTTCTATTTCCCGGCACTTACTCGAAAACCAATAATATCTAGTAAATTTTTATATTCATCGTTGGCTGCGTCTAAAAAGGTTTTAAAATCTTCTGGCCCCATAAAGGCTTTTGTCCATCCATTTCGTTTGCATATTTCGTTCCATTCTTTAGTTTCGTTCATTTTCTTTAGAGATTTTGCCATGTAATCTTTTGCGTAATCAGGCATATTAGGAGTACCAAATATTCCTCTCCAATTTATAAAAACGGTATTGATGCCAGCCTCTTTCAGAGTAGGAACCTGAGCTAATGCTCCATCGTTAATTCTCTTGGGAGCAGTGATAGCTAAAACACGAACATCGCCTGACTCCAAAAGGCCTACAGTTTCAGCCATTCCCGTGGAGAGAATGTCTACATGTTCGCCCAAAAGTGCTGACATACTTCCTTCTTGAAGAGCGATGTAAGGAATCTCTTTTAAATTTTCAACACCCGCTGCCTTTGCTGCTTGCAAAAATTGGATATGATCCATGCTGCCAGCAGAAGAGGCCCCACCAACTTTTATACTTTTAGGGTCTTTCTTGATAGCTTCCATAACATCGATAATTGTTTTATATGGAGAATTTTTAGGAACAGCGAAAGCTCCAAAGTCATTGATAAGCATCGCTATGGGAGTTGTATCTTTAAAGCTTAAAGGTGTTTGCCCCGTTAAATTAATAAGAAGAAGAGGAGGGGAGTACACTATAAAAGTATACGGATTTCCTTTTTTCTTTTGCAAATACGCCAAACCAACAGCGCCACCCCCACCAGGCTTATTCGTTACAGGCATTGGTTGTGTAACAATACCCTGACTTTCCAAAACTTTTGCAGTGAAACGAATAGTCGTATCCCATCCACCGCCAGCACCACCAGGAGCTATAAATTCGAAGGGACGTGTTGGATAATCAGCAGCCTGCAAAGAGGTTGAAGCACAGAAAATCGATAATACTACAAAGGTAAAAACTAAAATACATCCCGTCATTGTAAGTGACTTTTTCATTCTTTTACCTCCTTTATAATTACATTCTCTATGTTTTCGCTATCTAGTTACTTTTCCCTCACCTTAAAAACTGAATCAATAAGAGAACCATCTCTATATTCAACAACTGCAACAACCTTATCCATATCAAACTCAATAGGCTCTGGAACACCCGTCAATTTTTCTATTTCGGTTTTTAGTTCATGAATATCTTTTACCGGCAAACCAGACTTCGTTGCACATTCCAATAAATCAGTACGTTTTGGATTTATACATATGCCTCTCTCGCATACAAAAGCATCAACACTTTCACCTGGTGTAACTATTGTTTGCGTACGTTCTTTTATTGTTGGAACTCCTTTTCTGAAAGAAGGAGCAACGACAACGCATAATTTTGCACCAGCAGCGGTATCACAATGTCCACCAGATGCTCCTCGCAGTATTCCATCATGTCCTGTTAAAACATTCACGTTAAAATCTACATCTAAATCAAGTGCTCCTAGAACAACGACATCAAGAGAGTGTGTCAAACAGCCCTTATTTTTAGGATTAGCATACCAAGATGGGTCTATTTCGTAATGCGTTTTGTTTTTTAAAATTGATTCGCCCATTGATGGATCAAAACTTTGCACATCAAATAGAGAATTGAAAAGCCCCATTTCCAGTAAATCAGACATATACCTTGATATGCCACCTAAAGCGAAACTGCCCTTAATCTTTTTTTCGATCATAAATTCTTTAATGAATTGAGTAACAGCAATACTCATACCTCCGCCACCAGCCTGAAAAGAAAATCCTGGACGAATTTCGCCAGAGGCGCGAATCAATTCATAAGCAAGATGAGCAATTTGGAGCTGTGCTGGACTTTTCGTTATTCTTACTGCACCAGTAGCAAGTTTTTGAGGATCACCAATAGAATCAACACTTATAATTTGATCGACTAAATATTGGGGGACAGAAATATGAGGGGTAAGGGGGAAATCCACTAAATTATCTGTTATAGCAATAACATGTTTCGCATAACGAGAATCTTCAATGGCATATCCCATTGAACCAAACGAAGAAGGGCCACATACTCCTGTCATATTGCCTTGTGTATCACATGAAGACGCTGCTAAGAAAGCAACATCAATAGAAAGGCTTCCTTCCTCAATAGCTCGCGCACGCCCTCCATGGCTTCGTACAATAACAGGAATATCCAAATCACCTTTTGAAACAGCTTTTCCGATTTTGCCACGTATACCCGACGTATGAATTTTTGTTATCACACCACTTCTAATAAGATCTGCTACGAAATCATGAGCACTTGTTAATGAACTAGGCGCCAATGTAATATTTTTGATACCCATTGTAGCAATTTCTTTAAGCACCATTTCCATAACCTTATCACCATTTCGCAAATGATGATGAAAAGAAATAGTCATACCGTCTTGAAGACCAGATCGTTCTATGGCTGTTCTTATGTCTGGAGCGAGTTTATTTGTTTCTTTGTCTGAGTACCCTTTTAGTGGAATTGGTTTATCAAAAAGTAGACCGTGCAATCCTAAATCAGACATTTCTGAAGGTATTAATCGGCCTAGTGAGTTTTTAAGCATTTTCATTACAAAACATCCTCCTCAATAGGAATACCAGCTTGATTGAGTAAATGTACGGCTTGGCGAATAATTGGCCCATCCACCATTTTCCCATCAACCTTATACGCTCCTATTCCTTTTGATCGAGCTTCCTTGGCTGCGCTAACAACTCTTAGGGCATGATTTATCTCTTCTTCTTCGGGCAAAAAGCCCTTGTGTATAATGGATACTTGCGATGGATGTATTGCAGCTTTTCCTGTAAACCCCATACAACATATTAATTTTGTTTCTTCTAAGAGTCCTTCTTTATCATTTATATCTGTAAAAACTGTATCGTAAGCGTCTATTCCAACAGCCTTAGCCGCTAAAACAACGCGACTTCTCGCATATAAAATTTCTTTCCCTTCTTTAGTGCGACGTATATCCATGTCTGCAGCAAGATCGTGTCCTCCTAAAGTAAGAGCTGTTATCCTAGGTGAGGATTCAGCTATTTGTTTTGCATTTTCTACACCCTGAGCGGTTTCAAGCATTGCATGAATTTTCACAGATCCTATACTCATCCCATTCTTTTCTTCTATTTCAGAGATAATCTTATCCACTTTAATAATATCTTCGGCTCCTTGACACTTCGGAAGACGAATGGCATCGGGTTTGCAAGGAATAATTTCAGATAAATCTATTAAACACCACTCTGTATTTAAACCGTTAATACGTACTGTGCATAAAACATCCTTAAAATCCATTTCACGTAAAAACCAGGAAACGAGTCGTCGAGCATCATCTTTACATGTTTCTTCCACAGCATCTTCAAGGTCAAGCAAGACTCCATCAGCGCCGAGATATGGGCAATTTTGAAGCATATTAGGGTTATTTCCTGGCATATAGAGCATTGATCGACGGGGATGACATAAAGTATTTTTCATGACTTATTCTCCTCAAGAGCTTTTTCTATAGCGCTCTCCAAGCGAGCTTTAATTACCAACAAAAGGGCACCGTTATCTAAAATACTAATTTTGGCATTACGTAACCCATATTTTTCTAGTGTTTCGGAAACGAGCTTTTCTGTTCGCTTGGGATATAAAAGAGAGTTCATTCCTTGATAATCAACAAGAAGTGACTGAGAAGGCTCTACCGTAACATTACAGTCACATTTGTTTTCTGTCCCAGACACCCCTTTTCTAGTTACCAATGTTATTCATCCTCCTTTGTTGTTTTAAGAATCATGGATCCTGGATCCAATACGTTTGTATTATATACGCCATATTAAAAATGTCAACGATAATATATTCATATGTATTGTTCTTTTATTTGGAAAACGAAGAGAGAAGAAAAGTACAAATGAAAAAACATGCTTATTGCTATCCTCTATGATAAAAAGCTGTAAGAAGGAGGGTATAAAAATCGACCTTTTCTTACAGCTTTTTATTAAATGATGCGTTTACGGATTGAACTCGCTATAAAATCCACTAGAGTAACAATTAGAAGAATAAGAAGAATAATGACAGTCATTTCACGATACTGAAATAAGCGCATGCTTGTCATTAGCTCGAAACCAATACCGCCAGCACCGACAATCCCTAAAATAGTAGATGCTCTAAAATTCATTTCCCATCTAAAAAGACATAAAGAAATAAATTCTGGCATTATTTGCGGCACAATAGCATAAACTAAAACCTGCTTTTTTCTTGCTCCAGTAGCACGTAAAGCTTCAATTGGACCTGGATCTACATTCTCTATAGATTCTGCTAAAAATTTGCCTAACATTCCTGTCGAATGAAGAGCGATAGCAATAACCCCTGGGAAAGGACCTAATCCAACTGCTGAAACAAATATTAATGCAAAAACAACTTCAGGAATTGCACGTAAAGTATTAAGAAGAAGTCTGCTCAAATGATAAACAAAAACATTCGGGGCATTATTTCTAGCAGCCAATATGCCCAAGGGGATAGAAAACAACACTGCAAGAGTAGTTCCCCAAATGGATATTTGTACTGTTTCTATTATTGGCTGAATAAACCTTGCTGTGGCTGTTATATCTGGGGGAAGCATTCGACTAAAGATATCGCCTAAGCCATATAAACCATGAAGTAACTCATAGAAATTCAAATTTGTTCCATGAGCACTCCACAAATAAATTAACGCTATACATATACTTACAATGCCTATTTTCAGTTTAGTTTTTAAATCCCATTTAAGTTGTGTAACAAGTACTATATTTCTTTTAGTTGTCGATTTTTCTATCATTATTTACATCCTCGTAAATGAGTTCCATATCAGCAGCATCTAGTTTTTTGTTTTTTTCATTAAAAACAATCTCGCCATTACGAATCCCTATAAGTCTATCTGCAAAATGTTGTGTAATTTGAACATTATGGAGACTCACAATGATGGTGATTCCATCATTAATGTTGATTTCTTTTAATATTTCTAAAATTCGCTCTGCTGAGACAGGATCTAAACTAGCTATAGGTTCATCAGCAAGTATTACATCAGGATTTTGTGCTAACGCCCTAGCTATACCTACACGTTGCTGTTGTCCACCACTTAATTGATCTGCCCTGTTATAAACTTTATCTTTAAGTCCTACTCGATCTATACACTCAAGGGCCAAACTAATATCATCTTTTGTAAAAAGCTTTAAACACGTTTTTAAAACACTGTTATAGGCAAGACGTCCACATAAAACGTTTTGAAGAACGTTAAGACGTTTTACCAAATTATACTGTTGAAAAATCATGCCTGTTTTTTTCTGTATTTCTCGAAGTTCTCGCTTGTTTACAACAGACTTGTTCTTTACAAAAACATTCCCTTGGGTAGGTTTTTCGAGCCCATTAATACAACGGAGCAGGGTAGATTTCCCCGCTCCGCTTGGACCCAACAGAGTAACGAACTCACTTTTTTCCACATGAAGATTGATATTGTTCAAGGCAAGAGTGTTTGAATTGAAACGTTTAGTGAGTCCAATAATTTCAATCATGCTTATTTTTCTCCATACTTACTGTTTTGACAAATCGATATGAAGTATATCTACAGTCTCTCTTATGCTATCCCAATCTGAATCTTGTGCCTCAACGTATTTAGTGATTTTACCCAAGAACCCCTTAAGTTTTTCATAATCTTCTTCTGAAATATTCAACAGGGCATCTTTAAGTTTATCTTTTAAATCTTCAGGCAGATTTTTCCTCCAAGCCATAGCAGAACCAGGGAAGGGATCAGACTTATATATAACTTTTGTATTTTTATCAGTTATAATCTTTTCCTTTATCATTTTGTCGTAATGGATATTAACAACAGATCCTGCATCAACCTTCTTATTTGCAACAGCCATCGCTACCATGTCGTGACCCCCTAGGTACACAACACTCTCTAAATCTTTATCCGGATTAATGTTGTTTTTTATCATTTCTTTACGAGGAATAAGATTGCCACCTGTGGAAGCAGGATCAACAAAAGCAAAAGAGTGGCCTTTTATATCTGCGATTGTATTAATATTACTTTCTGGGTGAGTAATAATATACCCTACGTAATAAGAACCTGCTCCAGGACGATATTCCTTAGCGAAAGCTTCCGCATCAGCTTTATCTGCAGCTAAGACATAAGAAAGAGGCCCAAAACTCGCCATTTCTATTTTACCGGCACGCATTGCTTCAATGACACCAGCATAGTCAGTTGTAGCAAAAAGCTCTACTTTCATACCGAGTTTCTTCTCAAGATACTCCACGAAAGGCTTATATTTTTCCCGTGTTTTCATGACATTTTCACCTGGAGTAGCACCGATACGTAGAACATCAATTTCTTTCGCAGAATCAGAAGCCATGGCGAAATGGCTACAGCCTAAAAGAAGAGAAAAAATAAAAACCGTTAGAAACAAGATGTTAACACCCTTGAATTTAAATGATTTCTGCATTGTATATCCTCCTATAATTTTTATCGTAATTTGAGTTGACTATTTCATGAATAAAAGATGTGGTTCGAAGGATTTCATCAGAACTACCTAGTTCAATAAGCCACCAATTACAATTTTCTGATTTTAAAAGCATTCTTAGTCTAGAAAGGATTGAATCTTTACTAAGGGGGGCAACATGAAAAGCACGTTTCGTTTTTTCATTTATTTTTTCTATATCATAAATATGTGCACTTCTGATATGGGGTAACATGCGTGCTATATAATCGGAAGAAGAGAGTTTTCCACTTGTTACTATAGGTGAAGCCGCGACATGCCCTATATCCAAGGTAGCACATGCTCCAGTTTCAGATAAGAATTTTAAGAAAGCATCCGGGGTATTTACAAAACCATACGTTAGATTCTCAAGACAAACAGTAATTCCTTTTTCAGCTGCATATTCTACAGCCTGCTTTAAAAAGTCAACAGCGTTCTCATATTTCATCTTATCCAAAGCAAATCGATAGCCCAAACACAAATGAGTGACAACATACTTACCACCCACTTCATAAATAAAATCGAAACAATCTTTAAAATACTGAAGAGAAGAGCGCGCATGGTCTTCATTTCTATGCGCAAGCTCTACCCTTTGAAAAGGCATATGATAACGTATTTCTAAACCCGAATCTGCCAAGATAGCAATGTTATTCTTTTCTTTCTCCAATTCCTCAGTTGATTCAGATTGAATAGAATACTCAATTCCATCTAGGTGATTAAATTTTGCAAAAGGGACCAGTTCGTATGCGGATAAACTAAAACGACTACTAAGTGCTATTTTAGGTGCATGAAAAATAGAAGCGGAGATATCCTCTTGATCTTTTCTGTTGAAATCGTAAATTTTTAAGCCCCCCGTATCTTAAGAAATAAAAGCATCCTTCCACGGGGGAATAATTATAATTACATAAAATTATTTGTCAATAGTGAGTACACTATTGATTGATCTTTTGAGGTGTTTTATCAGTTGTTTTTCTCTTAAATTAAGCTGATACGATTTAGGAGATAATAGATACACTCCAAGTTTTAAATCAGTCCCGACTATAGGAAGATAGGCACATCCATTTGGGAGGACTCCAGGAATTACAATGGAAATATAATTACTGTTTCTCACTGTATCCACAAGACCACCACGGTCGAAAACAAACAATATATTGCCACTGTTTTGAATGCCCAAAGGGCCTAACCAATCGTCAAAATCAAAATTTTCATATGTAGCAAAAGGAAAATGCTGGAGTTCATCTATATTAATATTTTCCTTTTTTGATAAAGGGTTTCGGCAAGAAACTATGGCTACTACAGGAATATCTTTTCCTATAAGCTCCATCTTAAGATTATATTTGTTTGCATCTATTTTATGTTTGGAATACATACTATTAAAACAATACATAATAGATAGACGATATTTTTGTTCCACCACATCTCGCATTGTTTGTATTAATCCTGTTTCTTTAAAAGCATCCTGTATTTTTCCAGCGGGACTATTTTTTTTAAAATCAAGAAAACTTTGCATCAAAGCAGAAGAATATGTGCAAGAAACGGAAAGATTACGATTCTCTAAAAAAGCGTTTGGGATTCGTTTTATCTTTTCGACTTCACTTAAAATTAATTCAGCGCTAAGCAACAACATCCTGCCTTCAGGCGTAATCTCTATTCCTGAATTCTTTCGCATAAAAATTTGAAATCCTAGTTCGCTTTCAAAATTCCGAATCACGGTACTCAAATTCGGTTGAGACATACATAGATTTTGTGCTGCTTTATTAATCGAGCCGCAGCGATAACTTTCTACCACATAAGCAAGGTATTGAAGGTTCATTTACTATCTCCTCCTTCACATGTGATTATATGAAAATACATATAGGGTATCAAGTATTTAAATAACTACCCACACGTGCTTCATAGTATGATGCAAACAATGAATCTATATGGATTATAGGAGGGATAATGAATGCTAGAAAACAATCAACCAGACAGTGCTTTATCGTCTCCTCGCTTTTGCAATACGGGAACTTTTATGCGTATGCCAAAGGTAGAGACAGCTAAAGGATTGGATTTTGTAATAGCGGGCGCCCCCTTCGATACTGCTAGCTCATATCGATCAGGAGCACGCTTTGGACCTTCGGGAATCCGTGCAATTTCGGCCATGATGAAACCTAACAATGTAATATTACAGGTTAATATTATGAATAGCCTTAAAGGTGGCGATATTGGTGACTTTAATATCGTACCAGGATATATTCACCCTACATATATGCAGATAGAGAAAGGTGTTCAGAACATCATCAATGATAATGCTATGCCAGTAGTTCTGGGCGGTGACCATTCCATAACATTAGCAGAACTACGTGCGGTGGCAAAAAAACATGGACCTGTAGCAATCATCCATTTTGATTCCCATTCTGATTTATGCGACACGGTATTCGGTGAAAAATATAATCATGGAACCCCTTTTCGTCGAGCTTTGGAAGAAGGGCTTATTGACGCCGCACACTCTATCCAGCTGGGAATGAGAGGATCGCTCTATGACCCCAACGAGCACAAAATTGCCGCTGAACTTGGTATGAAATTGATTCCTGCCCATAAAATACGAGAAATCGGAATTGATAAAGTGATAGAAATAGCCTTAGAACGGATTGGGGATACTCCTGTATTTCTTACTTTCGATATTGATTTTGTAGACCCTGCCTATGCACCTGGAACTGGCACACCAGAGGTTGGTGGTTTCACTTCGTATGAATCGTTACATATGGTACGGCAATTAAAAGACTTGAATTTTGTGGGAATGGACCTTGTGGAAGTAGCACCATGTTATGACTTTGGTGAATTAACTACTTATATGGCGGCCAATGTTGTATATGAATTCTTATCAATTCTGGCATATCAAAAAGAAACAAAATAATATAGACCATCCGGTGCTGTAATAACACTGGATGGTCTTACTTTACTTCTAGCTGAACGTCACCATCCGCCACCACCACCACCACCGCCTCCGCCTCCAGAGGAACCGCTGCCACCTCTTCCACTCGACGATCCTGGAGCAGTTGACGCAGAGGCTATTGAATCAGAAATAGAAGAGGTTATTCCTGTCAAGGCATCTCCAGAGTAAAAACTAAAAGCATTTTTCCCTGAATACCATACTGGGTGGTAATCATTTTCGGCTAAAATATCTGCAAATTTATTCGCCCAGGTTTCAGCGGTATCCAAAGCAAAAGCATAGGGGAGTAGACTCTCAAATACTTCAGGTGTCTCTTCTGGAGGATTAAACATCTCCAAACGATGTCGTTCCGCTGTTTTCATATACATGGCAAGTCCTTCTGCCTCAGAAAGAACAATGTTACCCTTTTCTGTTCTCACCTTCATAAGTTTACGGAAAACAATTACAAGTACAGCAGTCATCAAGGGAGGGAGAAGCATATACCATTCACACACAGACATTCCTATAACAAAACTGCCAACAAAACCTATCCCGAATATAACAACAAAAATAAAAGAAAATATTTTCTTCAGAATCCTGCCACTTTCTCGGGAAGCCCTCCAAATAGAAAGGAAAAAGGTGCCCAAAAATAAGACTAGACCCGTCATAATCAATAAGAAAAGAGACATGTCAATTTGCCCTCCCCATCGCAGAAGCAGGCATATAAATATGGGGATCAAAAGTCCACTTGCCCATGGCAGCGTGTTTTTGGAAAAGAGAGGTTTCGCTTTTTGCCGATAATGTTTCTCTAACTTGTCCTTAGCATTACTAAGAATTTTATGATTATCCTGACGCAATAATAATTCATCTCTTCCATTATCAAAAAGAGTAGACATAAGAATCTCTTCTTCTTCGGTTTTATAGGGAATCTTCCCATCGGTCTCGCTATACATTCGCTTTAAACAATATTTTTTCCCTGCCAACCTAGAAGAAAAAGAAACAACTCCCCTTAGAAGAGCATTTTCTTGAAGTTGTCCGAGACGTTCCATTGCTTCTTCTAGCGTCAATTCCTCAATAACAATAAATTTTTTTACAGCGAGGTTAAGTATTTCAGCAGTAAAACAAACATTATCCATTCCCATACGTTCTACATACCGTAAGAAACCTGGGCTTACGTCTTTTGAAGGGTAAAATAGAGGAATAACAGGTTTACGATAAGGATCTTTTCCCCAACGGGACCAAATCATCACATAATAAATCAAGAGGAGAAAAGGAGTACCGAAAAGGAACCACATACCAAACTTTTCAAAAAACGTATATCTCAGTGGGTTTTCAGGCTGATTTATAATCCCTTTCGGCCACGTATAGGCCACAGTGAGGCCTTCTTTTGGAGCAAGAGGTTTTGTTGTTTCTACTGTACTATCGGAAAATACTTGGGCATTTCTTCCCTTTGCTCCCTGCAACCCCGTATAAATATCTATTGACAAAAAAGGGCTTTTCTCAGGAATAGAAACAGAGAATTTCACCTTCTCTATTGGGAAGTCCCAGGCATTACCTGTAACATTCCAATACAATTCGTCATGTTCTTCAAAAAAACCTATCTGCCCTGTAGTTATATAGACTAAAGTATATGTTTGCTCTCCTAAAGAAACGAACTTTTCTGGATCTCCAAGATAGATACGAACCCCATTAGAGCGAGACTCTACCTTGTAAGGAATCTTTCTACCATTAAGTAAAGCTTCTTGTACCGAAAAACCTACCTGTACAGTTCGTCCTGAAGAGTCTTTGTATATCGTGGGGAAATCGCGAAAAATCCCCCTGCGTATTTGTTCGCCTTCAACATTCACGGTAATGTCTTCTCTCACTTCAAGGGAAGAATCAACATTCACTTTAGCTTGAGAAGAGAACATAATAATTTTTTCTTCCGCTTGCACATAAGAAGGAAGGATGAAGATCAAAATTGGCAATACGAAAAGAAGAAAAGAAAGTTTTTTTCGATATAGCATAAAGTTAAAAAGAGACATGTGGTGTCGTACGTGCTTCTTCTGTTGCTTCAAAGTAGTCTGCCTTCTCATAACCAAAATTTCGGGCTATGAGCACAGCCGGAAAAGTCGATATGGCAATATTAAAATCTCTCGCAGCGCCGTTATAGTAGCGACGAGACATTTGTATGTCATTCTCAAGAGAGGAAAGCTCTTCCTGAAGTTGAAGAAAATTAGAATTAGCCTGTAACGCCGGGTAATTTTCAGCTACAGCAAAGAGAGATTTCAAAGCGCCAGATAGCATATTTTCAGAATCGGCACGCTCTTGTAAAGAGTGTGCTTTCGTAATTGCTGAACGAGCCTCGGTAACACGTTGAAAAACCTCTTTTTCATGAGCAGCATAACCTTTTACAGTTTCGACAAGATTAGGAATGAGATCAAATCTACGTTTGAGCTGAACGTCAATACCACTCCAAGCCTCATCTTTCAAATTAACCATACGAACAAGATGGTTATAAATCGATATAGCCCAGAAAATTAATGCAGCAATAACAGCAAGAATAATAAATATGGGCATTGTCTTTATTCCTCCTCTGTCGCTGAAATGTATTTATTTTACCTCAAAAATTTTTTCTTATAACATCCTCTTACAAGATGCAATTTAATAAAAAGGCAGAATTGTGCTATTGAGTTCCCCCTAATGGCTACGTATAATGATAAGTAAATTTAAACCTTTCAGGAGGGGATGCATGCCTAAGAAAGTCCCTGTATTTGCAGCGATTATTTTAGCAGCAGGATCTTCAACTCGAATGGGGCAATGTAAACCTTTACTCTCTATAAATAAGCAAAGCTTGTTAAGCCATCTTGTTACAACATATATAAATGCTGGTGTTTCTCATATTATTGTTGTTACAGGAGCCTATAGAGAGCTAGTTGAACGTGAGTGCCGGTATCTGCATTGTAAAATAGCATATAACAAAAATCACGACACCGGCGGCATGTTCAGTTCCGTTATTTGTGGCGTACAGACTCTTCCGTCTGAAGTATCCGCTTTTTTTGTTCATCCATGCGATATTCCTCTTGTACGATCTAGTACAATTCACTCTCTCTTACACCATTGGGACACGTCTATGCCTGTCTTAACTCCTGTCTTTAAAGGGAAGAAAGGACATCCGCCCCTCTTATCAAAGCATCTTCTTCCGTATATCTTGTCATGGTCAGGCGAAGACGGACTGGCTGGATTTTTAAGAAGATATACTTCTACTTCGTTGCTTTCTGTTCCTGATCAATTTATTCTTTATGATATAGACACTCCTGAAGATTATCGTAAAGCTCTTCATGCTTGGAATACGCACACCATACCTACAGAAGAAGAGTGTGAAGAACTCTTCGCCATTGCACGAACTCCCGAGAAAGTCATTCGCCATTGCCGCGTCGTTCAGAAAGTAGCCCGTCATATAGCGCTTTCCGTCTCTTCCTTTCATCCGTGTCATTTCCTTTTGGTAGATAAAGCAGCTCTTTTGCATGACATCTGCAGAACATCGCCACATCACGCCAATGCAGGCTATTTTTTCCTTAAAAATTGGGGATTTGATGCCGTAGCAGAGTTAGTAAAAAACCATATGGACATTCCTGAAGATGCCACAACTGAAACTAAAATTCTCTATCTGGCCGATAAGATAGTAAAAGATTTCAATATTGTATCTCTTCAAGAAAGGATCGACGACGTCTTGAGCAAATGGAAGGGAGGACAGGCATCAAAACAGGGCTTAAGGCGTCTCCATAAAGCTCTCGATATACAAAATGAATTCGAGAAACTGACAGATGGAAATCTTGATGTAGGAGAATAAAGAATGACTGCCTATATATTAAAAGAGATCTACGAACGAATAGAGCGAGGCGAAGAGGGCATTTTATGCACCATCATAGAAAGCAAAGGATCAACACCGCAAAAACCTGGAACTCGCATGTTTGTCTTTCCAAATGGGAATATTTTAGGAACTATCGGAGGAGGAATATTTGAACATAGAGTTATAAAAAGAGCGCTGGCTCTATTTAATGAAACTGAAAAAACAGCCCTCTACTCTGAAAAATTTGAAGCGAAAAATCCTGACGATGCTATATGCGGCGGAGAAGCAACAGTCTTTATGGAGTACCTGACAGGAAAACCTCATCTCATTATTTTAGGTGCTGGCCATGTAGGAAAAGCATTGGCACAAATAGCTACCTTTTGTGGATTTAAAGTGACATTATGGGACGATAGATTAGAATTTTTGCCACAAACGGAAAATTCAGAAATACAAATTGTCTGTTCTTCTCTCGACGATGCTATTCATAAACGGCTTCCGTTTTTACCTCCTCCCTTTGTTGTAGTTGTAACGAGAGGTCACGCTCTTGATGGTGAAGCAATCAAGTTACTCGAAAATCAAAACACAGCATATCTAGGAGTAATAGGATCGACCAAAAAGGTAACGCAGCTGCGACAAGAATTAGTTGCACAGGGAATATCACCTTCGTATCTTGACTCAATATATACGCCAATTGGCCTTTCTATCAAAGCAGAGACCCCATCGGAGATAGCGATCTCCATCATGGCTGAAATTATTGCAATTTACAGAAACGCCCCTATTAATAAGCTGCGTTTATGGCATAAGGAAACTGAGATAAACGAAGTAAAAAGGAGATGATGGCAGCCATGAAATGGTTTTATCCAACTTCTATTGAAGAAGCTATGCAACTGCTATCTCAAGAAGAAGTTTTTCTTCATGGAGGAGGAACGGGACTTCTTCGACGTGGCTTACAAGGAATCAACGGTTTGATCGATATGTCTTCTCTCCCATTTAATACTATTAAAAGAGAGGATAGCACAGTTATTATTGGTTCACAATGTACATATGCTCAAGCAAGCGATGCTTTGCTTCAAATTGATCCTGAAAATGTATTGGGAAAAGCACTTGCTCTTGCTGCATCCACGCCTCTCAGAAATAGAATAACAATAGGAGGAAGTCTTGCTTTTTTACCACCGTGGTCAGATTTACTTGGCCCACTCGTAGCTCTTGATGCCAGAATAGCTGTAGCATGGCCACAAAAACGGACTTTTTCCTTATCTGAATTTATATCTACCTTTTCACAACAAAATAAATGCCTTATTACACATATTATTGTACCTGCGATAAAAACTCTGAATTTCTATTATAGGGAAACGCGTGTTTCCTTTGACTATCCTTCGTTCACATTAACAATCATCCTCAAAATTTCTGAAGGCTCTATAGAAAAAGCTCGCATCATCTTTACTGGAAACAAAACTCGTTTCTATGAAGCAAAAGAGATAGAAGAAAAACTTCTGGGGCTCCATATCAATACAATAACGCCTGAAGACTACGCTCAAGAATTACCAGAAATAGACTTTATCGATAAACAGTCAGGCTCGGCTCACTACCTCAATGAAATATCAAAGGTCTGGCTAGAGAGAGGTCTCCGTTCTTTAAAGGAGGAGGAGAGCCAATGAAAAAATTTTTCGTTATCAACGGCAAAGAAAGAGAACTTGAATTTGAAGAAGACGCTCTTCTTTTAGACCTTTTACGGTCTTCTGGTTATACGGAAGTACACTGTGGCTGCAAAGAGGGGAGTTGTGGATGTTGCACAATTCTTCTTGACGAAGTTCCGGTAAACTCATGTCAGATATTGGCAGCGACAGTTAACAATAAAAAAATAACTACGGTTTCTGGGCTAGGAACTATCCATTCGCCTCATCCCATACAGGAAGCTTTTGTTGAAGCAGGCGCTGTTCAATGCGGTTTCTGCACACCTGGCATGGTTTTAGCAACATATGCCCTTTTGGAAAAAAATCCTTCTCCCTCAGACGAAGAAATTATACACGCCCTTGACGGTAATTACTGTAGATGTACGGGGTATGTAAAGATTTTGAAAGCAGTACATCTAGCTGCAAAGAAGGTGAAAAATAATGTCTGAATATAATGTCATCGGGAAATCTTTTGATAAAGTTGATGGAATATCTTTGGCAACTGGCTCAGCCCTTTACACGGATGATTGGAAAGTCAACAACCCCCTCTTCATTCGGTTACTTTATTCTACTGAAGCTTTTGCTGAAATAATCGACATTGATATTGAAGAAGCTTCTAAGATGCCAGGTATTGTAGATATTCTTTCATTTATGAACACACCAGACACTTTATTTACAACGGCAGGGCAAGGATTTCCAGAACCTTCCCCTTATGATTGTCGCATTTTCGATAAAACAGTAAGATATGTTGGAGATAGAGTAGCAGCAGTTGTTGCAGAATCAGAAAAGCAAGCCGAAGATGCTTTAAAAAAAATAAGAGTAACGTATCGTAGTCTCCAAACAAATTTTGATGCAGAAAAAGCCATGGATGAAAATATGCCTCATATTCACGGGAAAGAAGCGTTTTCTCCTATATCGGCTCCTTATAACCCAGAAAAAAATCTGGCTGGACAATCTGACTTTTCCTATGGGGATATTGAAAAAGGATACGCAGAATCTGCCCATGTCATAGAGCATACATATACAACCCAATATGTGAGTCATTGCGCCATGGAACCCCATTCGGCACAAACCTCATTCGATGAAAAAGGGCGTCTTATCATCGTTTCGTCTACCCAGGTTCCTTTCCATGCACGCCGTATAGTCAGTCACGTAACTGGCCTACCCATACGCCGAATCCGAGTAATAAAGCCCCGAATTGGAGGGGGATTTGGCACAAAACAGGAAGTTTTTCTCGAACCACTTATCGCTTTGGTAACTTTGCGAACCAAGAGATCTTCAAAACTGATTTTGAGCCGTAAAGAAGTTTTTGTTTCTTCCCGAACGCGACATCCCTTTAGACTGAAACTACGTACTGGATTTAAAGAAGATGGGCAAATTATGGCATTAGAAATGGATGCCCTAATGAATGCGGGAGCGTATGGCCCCCACGCACTCACTGTTCTATCAAATGCAGGGTCAAAGGTGCTTCCTCTTCTGAACAAAATACCGAACATGAAATTTTCGGGCAAATCTGTTTACACAAACCTCCCCATCGCAGGTGCATATAGAGGATATGGAGCTACTCAGGGCTATTTTGCTCTCAATCAACATCTAGACATAATTTGTAGAGAAACTAATCAAGATATTCTTGAGTATATAAAAAAATGGCATATTAAAGAACAAGAAACATCTGCTGTCTTCGAAACACTTGGTGAAGGAAAAGAAGGAGTTGCACAAGTAGTAAAAAGTTGCAAACTCTCTGAGTGTATCGATAAGGGAGCTAAAGCCATAGGTTGGTATCAGAAACGGGATAAAAAAATAGAGACTCAAAAAGATGTTGTTAGAGGAGTAGGAGTTGCTGTCGCAATGCAAGGTTCCGGCATCCCTCTCATAGATATGGGAAGCGCATATATGAAAATGAATGATGACGGATCCTTCTTCCTCTTTGTGGGAGCTACCGATATTGGCACTGGCTCTGATACAGTATTATCTCAAATAGCAGCAGAAACACTTCAAGTTCCTCTCGACTATATTCATATTCTTTCGTCAGACACTGATATGACACCTTTCGATGTAGGAGCTTATGCATCTTCAACTACATATATTTCTGGTGGAGCTGTGCTTCGTTGCGCACAAGACATTGTCAAACAGATTATTGAACACGGAGCACTAATGCTAGATTGTCCCAAAGAAGAACTCTCTCTTCACGAAGCTTGCGTTATCAATGAAAAGACAGGAAAGAGCATTTCTTTCGAACAAATTGGCCAACATTCTTTTTATACTAGTAAACAAATACAGATTCAATCAGGCGCATCTCATGTTTCCCCTCAATCGCCGCCTCCATTTATTGCTCAATTTGCGGAAGTAGAAGTAGATAAAAAAACTGGCAAAGTTCATGTTGTTAAATTTGTTTCAGCTATCGATTGTGGACAGCCGCTAAATCCCAAATTAGTGGAAGGACAAATTGAAGGTGCTGTTGTGAACGGCATAAGTTTTGCACTTACAGAGGAACTTCGTTTTGATAAAAGCGGAAGAGCTCTAAATTCCACCTTCTGGGATTACAAAATTTTCACTGCTGCAGATATTCCTGAAATGCAAACTATTATTGTAAATTCCTCAGATGAAGATGGCCCTTACGGAGCCAAGTCAGTAGCGGAAATTGGAATCAATGGTCCTGCTCCAGCTATTGCCAATGCTATTTATGATGCGGTAAACATTCGACTTTTCGACCTCCCCTTTACCCCCCCTAAAATTATGAATGCCCTCAAAGCCACAGGAAGAGGGTGATATCGTGACAAAACAAATTATAGCGAACGGCCCTTTAACCGATGGCGATATTTTTTATCCGTGTGGTGCAATTCTTATAGAAGACAGGAAAATTATGGAAGTAGGCTCCTGCGAGACCTTGCGTCGCAAGTGGCCTGATACTCCTGTGGTTGATGTGGAAGGGCGCTTAATAATACCTGGACTGACAAACTTTCATCATCATCTTTATTCATCATTAGCAACAGGGCTTACACCTCGTGGAGAAACAATATCGTTCTCTGATATTTTAAAAAATTTATGGTGGCCTCTTGACTTTCTGCTCGACGAGGAATCAATATATTTTTCAGCCCTATATGGCATTATACGTTCCGTACAATGTGGCGTTACATCTATATTTGATCACCATGCCTCACTGGGTTCTGATAAAGGAAGCCTTGAACTTATAGCTCATGCATTCAAAGAAGTTGGAATTCGCGGCGTTCTATGTTTTGAAGTTTCTGATCGAGCAGGAGAAGAAAAGGTCAATGAGCAAATTGAAGAAAATATCAGGTTCTGGCAAGAACACCAACGAGATGCCTTCATTCACGGAATGCTAGGCCTCCATGCTAATTTTACACTTTCAGAAAAGACACTTTATAAAATACGAGAGCTAAAACCTAAAAATCTTCCCATACATATTCATTGTGGAGAAGGAGAAGATGATCTTATCTATTGCCAGAAATTAGGATATAAGGGACCCGTTCATCGTCTTGATTCCTTTGGCCTATTAAATAAAGACTCCTTTCTTATTCACTGTATTCATTTATCTGAAAAAGACTACAAGATTCTTTCAAATAAATCTCCATGGGTTGTAACAAATCCCGAATCAAACGCTAATAACAGGGTTGGGCAAATGGATCGTCAAAAAATTACTAAATTCGTCATAGGAACTGATGGCATGTCTTCCGACATTATTGCCTCTCTAAGAAATTATGCCATTACTTCAAAAGAGTTTCCTGAACCATTTGAACGTCTTGAACGAACATTTTGGGGATGGCCCCGACTCATAAGAAGAAATACGTGGGGGTTTCAGGGAATATTCGCATTTGGTGAACCTGCTGATATTACAGTTCTAGACTATAAACCAGTCACCCCAATTCATGAATCAAATATTATGGGACATTTGATTTTTGGGGCACGGCAAGGCAATGCTTTTCTTACAATGTGCAATGGGAAAATTATATGGCAAAATGGCTCATTTGTTTCCCTGCATGAAGAAGCAGTCTTTCACGATATACGAAGAGTTGCAGGTAAGCTACACAAACGTTTTTCCTCGGGAAAAAAGGAGGGATTTCCATGGTCGGATTAGCAAGAACAATATGCGGTGTAACCTTTAAAAGCCCAGTTCTTACTGCTGCCGGACCTAACGTAGCCACAAAAGATCATGTACTAGCAGCTATTTCAGGAGGAGCAGGAGGCATTGTTACCAAAACCATTTCTGTCTCTCCAGCTCAAGACCCCAGGCCAACAATACGAAAGGGACCTCTTGGAAGTTTAATTAACTGCGAAACATGGTCTGAAAAACCCGTTGAAGATTCGTTGCCGATTTTTAATGCTATAAAAGAAAAAGGGTTACCCCTTATTGTTTCAATAGGTTACAAACCTCAAGAAGTGACGTTTCTCGGAAAACTTTTAGAACGTGATGTACATCCTGACATTATTGAATTCTCAACGCATTATGTGGGACATGAAATCAGCCCACTTATAGATGTAGCAAAAAGTTTGAGAGATGTTGTATCTGTTCCCATCTGGATGAAAATTTCCCCAAACATCCTTGACGTTCAAAATCTTGCAAAAGCCGCATCTCCATTTGTTGATGGCTTCGTAGCTATTAACTCTCTGGGGCCTGTTTTAGATTTTGATGTTGAAAAACCGTCACCTTTATTAGGTTCAACTTTTGGACAAGGATGGATGTCAGGCCCTCCAATTCTTCCAATAGCTCTACGTATTGTCTATGAAACATCAATAAGTCAACCCAAACCTGTTATAGGCGTCGGCGGAATAGAAAAGGGCGAAGATGCCATTAAGTTTTTCATGGCAGGAGCCTCTCTTGTGCAAATTTGTAGTGGTGCTCTCAAAAAAGGTTCAGCAATATATGGAACAGTCTCTCAAGAAATTGAAGAGTGGCTTGAGAAACATGGCTATTCATCTATAGATGATGTACAAAATAAATATATCGACGCAGTAAAACACCTTCGCCATTAAGGAGGTGCCTTAATTAATGACCATCGTTGGGAAAACATTCTCCAGAAAAGATGGAGTCGATAAAGTTACTGGGAAAGCTCTTTATGTCAATGACATATCTATCCCTGGAATGTGGGTTGGGGGAACCCTCCGCTCTTCAGAAGTTCGAGGAGTCATTAATAAGATAACATTCAGTTCTTCTTTTGATTGGTCACAAGTAGTTGTTGTTCAAGCAACAGACCTTCCAGGGCCTAATTTTGTTGCTATGGTTAGAAATGATTTTCCTATTCTTGCGGAAAAAGAAATTTCTTACTGGAAGCAACCTATACTTCTCATTGCCGCTCCAGATAATAACATTCTACAACAAGCGCTTACCTCAGTAGTCGTAGATATTACGCCTCTTCATCCGGTCCTTACAATTGAAGAAGCTCTACAAAAAGACACGATCATCCATGGTGACACAAACATAATTGAAAAATATCGCATTCAAACAGGCGATACGAAAAAAGGATTTGAAGAGGCTGATTTTATAGTGGAAGGCTGTTACAGAACTGGATACCAGGAACACGTCTATCTAGAACCTCAGGGAATGATCGCACGCCCATGTGGTGAAAACTGTGTGGAAGTCATTGGTTCTCTTCAATGCCCTTATTATGTTCATAATGCTTTATGCAAGGGACTAAATCTTCCTCATGAAAAAGTCATTGTAAAACAAGCTGTTACAGGAGGCGCTTTTGGAGGAAAAGAGGACTACCCTTCAGTGCTTGCTCTTCACGCCTCTCTTCTTGCATTAAAAGCTCAACGACCAATCAAGATAATCTACGATAGAGAGGAAGATATTTTAGGAACAACAAAACGTCATCCGTCATTGATCTATCATAGGACAGGGGTCAAAAAAGACGGAACCATAGTAGCTTCCGAAGTAGATCTCTCGCTTGATGGAGGAGCTTTTACCACTCTGAGCATCGTTGTTTTGCAACGTTCTATACTGCATGCTATGGGGCCATACAGAATGGATAATTTTGCATTGGAGGGTCAAGTAGTTGCAACAAATACTCCTCCTAACGGAGCATTTAGAGGATTTGGCGTTCCTCAAAGTGCTTTTGCCATTGAGCGTCACATGGATCGTATAGCAAAGACACTTCAATTATCTCCCGTAGAAATTCGGAGAAAAAATATCATGAAAGATGGAGATACTTTCCCTTTCGGCCAAAAAGTGGACTCTATTCATGCATCCCTCGTTTTAGAAGAGGCGCTAAAACAATCTCATTTCTTCAAGAAAGAAAAAGAATACGCCTATTACAATAAAATAAATGATAACGGTATTAAAAAGGGTATTGGCGTAGCTCTTGCATTTCATGGCGGAGGTTTTACTGGATCTGGAGAAGAAAAAATTGCGGGAAAAGTCAAAATTTCTTATGAACCAAATGAAAAAATTGGAATATACGTCAGTAGCGTAGAGATGGGGCAAGGAGCAGCAACGGTTTTGCCCATGATTGCTGCAGAAACGTTGGAATTACCTTTCGAAAAGGTAATTCATCACCAACCGAATACGGCATACACCCCTGATAGCGGACCAACTGTTGCTTCTCGTACAACCATGTTTGTAGGGAGTGTAGTAAAAAAAACATGCCAAATGCTACTCAGGAAGCTGGAAGAATATCTTGCTCTGTGGCACAACACTTCCACCTCTTCAATTCATTACAACAATGGAGTTTTTTCTCTTCCTGATAATCATAAATTTTATTTTGACGAAATAGCACATCGATACGTTCAAGAACATGGGAAGTTAGAAATCCAAGGAGAATATACACCTCCACCTAATCTCTTATGGGATGAAGAAACATATAGAGGAGCCGCGTATAAAGATTATTCGTGGATCGCTTATGTAGTAGAAACTAACGTTAATATGGACACATACGAAATACAGCCGACACTCTGCACAGTAGTAGCAGAAGTTGGTAAAGCTATTCATCCTGTCTTAGCTCGCGGACAAATAGAGGGAGGAGCGCTGCAAGCTCTCGGTTATAGTTACCTCGAAAATTTACAAATTGAAGATGGCCGATATGTTTCAGGACATCTTAACGCGTATCTTATCCCTACTTCTATGGATACACCTGCATTTAATACACACATTGCTGAAGTTGAGAGTCCTACGGGGCCCTATGGAGCTAAAGGCCTTGGAGAATTGCCTATGGATGGAGGTGCTCCTGCACTTGCTTCTGCAGTATGGAATGCAACTTCTCTTTTTACCTCACAAATACCAATAACCGGTGAAATGCTTTTTGAACTTGAGAACAACCTTATTCAGAAAGGCGTGGAGAAGAATGATTATTGATATTATCGTTAATCATAAAAAGTATATATTAAATGTCCACCCTTTAAAAAGGCTACTCGATATTATACGAGAGGATTTAAAACTCACTGGGACAAAAGAAGGATGTGGAGAAGGCGAGTGTGGGGCTTGTGCAGTGCTCATGGATGGAGAACTCATAAACTCATGCATGCTGCCGGCGATACAAGCCCATGGGCACCACTTCACGACAATAGAAGGATTAGATGATCAACATGGTGAACCGGATATTCTTCAACAAGCTTTTATTGACAAAAATGGAGTTCAATGTGGATTTTGCACACCTGGTATGATCTTAGCTGCTCGAGCTTTGCTTATAAAAAATCACCATCCCAATAGGGAGAAAATAAAAGAAGCACTCGCAGGCAACTTATGTCGTTGCACTGGATATGAAGCTATCTTCAGAGCAGTGGAGAGAGCCTCCGCACAATACTACGGCGAATCTATAAAGGAAGAGATCACCTATGATAACTTTCTCTCACCATCTTTATCGGAGAGGGAAAAAGAGTGGGTTTTTATTCCTCAACATATTGAAGACGCACTTCATTTTCTTACACAGCATGAAGATATAACAATATTGGCAGGAATGACAGATATTGCCCCTGATATGAAAAATAAAAAAACGCACCCTCGAAAGATCTTAGATATCAATTCAATTCAAGAGCTACGTTCTATCCTCCTTAGCGAGGACGAAAAGAGCTTATCCATAGGTGCTACGTGTACGAACACACAACTTATGTATCATCCCTTAATCTTAAGATACTTACCATCCCTTAGTTATGCTGCTTCTCAATGTGGAGCAGTAGCTATTCAAAACAGAGCCACAATAGGGGGAAATATTATTACAGCTTCGGGAGCAGCAGATTTGCCTGTTATTCTACTGGCATTAGGAGCAGAGCTTGTATTAAGAAGTCATAAGGGAAGTAGAGTTATTTCTCTCGAAAAGTTTTTTACCGGTTATAGAAAAACCCTTCGCCAAAGTAATGAACTTCTTACAACAATAAAAGTGCCTCTTCCAGATCCACATGCCATACAGAAATTTTATAAAAGAGGTTCAAGAGCTATGCTTACTCTTTCCCGAATATCTTTAGGTTGTTATCTATCATATGAAAATCACAAAATTACGAAAATCAGATTTGCTGCTGGAAGTATGTCTGCGTTCCCAGAACGATTGTATAACGTAGAAAAGTCCCTGTTAGGATACCCCCTTTCTGAAGAATACATAAAAAAAGCAGCAGATGAAGCGGTAAAGAATCTACATCCGAGGAAATCCCCTGCATTCAGAAAAGAGGTTACACGTCGCCTTATAGAACGTTTTTTAAAAAATGTTAATGTCACGTGAAAACTGTATCGATCGCTACTTGACAGCAATTTGTAAATACTTTATTGTTGTTTTGCTGATAGGCGCCATCAGTAATACATGCAAAAGATTCTAGGAGGCAGTATTTTGACAACTCAGGGAACAGTCAAATGGTTTAATGCGTCAAAAGGTTATGGCTTCATCACAACTGACGAAGGCAAAGACATTTTTGTTCATTTCAGCGCTATTCAGAGCGATGGTTTTAAAACCCTCGACGAAGGCCAGAAAGTTTCTTTTGATATTGTAGAAGGACCTAAAGGGGAACAGGCCGCTAACGTTGTAAAGCTTTAGTTTTTGTCTTCACAATTCTGAAGCGAATAAAGGCAGCACAAAATGTGCTGCCTTTTTATTTTATTTATAAATTATATTTTTCTTCTACCTTTACAATTTATAAAAAAAGCATGTACAATGCTTAGCGGTTTAAGAAGGCAGACCTAAAAATAAAGAGAGGTCTGCCCTTATGTATTTGCATATATTGATATGTTATACTACGGAATGTTGTCCGCCAGTTGAAAGGGGTTGCTAAGTATGAGATCCGAGCTTGTATCTCAAGAAAAGAATTTTGTAACTATAAAGGTAGAAATAGAAGCCGATGAGTTTCAAAAGGAAGTTAATAAGGCTGTAAGGAATTTATCACAAAAAGCAAATATTCCCGGCTTCAGAAAAGGGAGAGTTCCTCGCAAAATCTTGGAGATGAGACTTGGTAAAGAGGGACTTCTTTTTGAAGCTCTTGAATCATATATGCCTGCAGCAATAGATCAAATTGTACAAGATTACGAATTAGATCTTATTGACCAGCCAGAGTTAAAAGTTGACAAAATGGAAGAAGGAAGCGACGTTTTAGTCACTTTGATATTTGAGGTTACACCTGAAGTAGAATTGCCTGATTTAGAAACAATAGAGATAGAAAAATTGAAAGTTAATGTTACAGACGAAATGGTTGATGAAGCCATTAAAAATATGCAAAAACAGAATGCTGAGCTAGAAAATGTTGATAGAGCCTCTGAGGATGAGGATGTTGTCGAAGTCGAATATGTAACAAGTGTTCTTGACGAAGATGGCTCTGTCCTTAAATCTCACGACCCTGCCACTGCAGACGTAGACCTTGGTCTCCAGGAATTAAGAGCAGAGGTAAAAGAAGCATTGAAAGGTCATGTAAGTGGTGACAGCGTCTCTGCTACTGTTAATGTTGAGAAAGATTATTCTGATCCCGAAGTTGCAGGGAAACAGGTTCGGTATGATATGACTGTCAAACAGGTCAAAGTCAAGAAGTATCCTGAACTTGATGCTGCTTTCTTTGAGAAGATGCTCGGGAAAGCCGTTGATAACGAGGCAGACTTCCGTGAAGAAGTTAAGAACCGTTTAATTGATCGTATGACACAAGAAAGCGACTCTATGGCAGAGAGTGCCGCTGTTGTTAAAGTAGCTGAGCTTGCCACAGTAGAACTCCCTGAAACATTGGTCAAACGGCAAATTGAGCACATACAGAAAGAAGACGCAGAAAATGCTCAAAAAAGATTCCAGAAAAACATGGATGATGTTTTAGCTGAATCAGGAATGACTCAGGAAGAGTATGATAATAGAGTAAAAGAACAAGCTGAAAAAACAGTTCGACAGTATCTTGTGCTTGATGCGTTATCAGAAGACTTCGAAGTTTCTATTGAAAAAGCCGACTTCGAGTCTGAAGTAGCACCTCTTGCAACAGCATACAACGTAAGCTCTGATAATATTTTAAAGGCTATCTTTAAAGATCAGAATAGAGTTATGGAGATGGGCAATAGAATCCGCTACAAAAAGACAACAAAGGCCTTGCTCGAAAAAATAAAAATTAATGAAGTAGATAAATTAACACCGGCTAAAGCTGAAGAAGAAAAAGCAGAGTAAACACATTATTCTTTCTTAAGGCATTAGCGAAGACAGGTGGTGAAGAATTATGTTAGTGCCAATGGTTATAGAACAAACTGGCAGAGGAGAACGAGCATATGACATTTATAGTCGTCTTCTCAAAGATAGAATTGTCTTTCTAGGAACAGAAATTGACGATACAGTAGCTAATACTGTGGTCGCACAGTTACTTTTTCTTGAAAGTGAAGATCCTGACAAAGATATACATCTTTATATAAACAGCCCGGGGGGAGTCGTCTCTAGCGGTCTCGCTATATATGATACGATGCAATACATAAAGTGCCCTGTTTCCACCATATGTATAGGACAAGCCGCTAGTATGGCTGCCGTGCTTCTTGCGGGAGGAAATGCAGGAAAACGTATAGCATTACCCAACGCAAGAGTCATGCTTCATCAACCTCTTGGTGGGACGCAAGGGCAAGCTACAGACATTGAAATTCACACAAAAGAAATTCTAAAGATACGTGAAAAAATCAATGATATACTTGTCAAGCACACGGGGCAGACACGGAAAAAAATAAAGGCTGATACAGACAGAGACTTTTTTATGTCAGCGGAAGAAGCTCTTGCTTATAATGTAATTGACAAGGTTATTCAATCTAGAGCCTAGAATTTCCCAGAACTGTTGGCCTAAAAATTTTGCTAAGGGAGCCCTTGCGTTGGTGCTCCCTTCTTTCTGTTTCATACCCCCAGTTATAAGGAGGTCTGTGTATGTTTACATACGACGACAAAGAAAAAGGAGAAAACAAAGGGAATTTACGTTGTTCCTTTTGTGGCAAAGGGCAAGATGAAGTTCGAAAACTTATAGCTGGCCCAGGTGTCTATATATGTGACGAATGCGTACATTTATGCAATCTTATTCTTAACGAAGAAGTCAGTGATGAACTCGTTAAAGAGAATAAGTCTTTTACTCTTTCATTAAAAGATACACCTAAACCGGCTGAAGTTAAAACATTTCTTGATCAATATGTTATCGGACAAGATGATGCCAAGAAAACGCTCTCTGTAGCCGTATACAATCACTACAAACGTATCAGTGCACGTCAAGAAGAGGATAGCGACATAGAGCTGCAAAAAAGTAATGTTTTGCTCATCGGACCTACAGGCTCGGGCAAAACACTTTTAGCGCAAAGTCTTGCCAGAAAGCTTAATGTGCCTTTTGCCATGGCTGATGCAACAACATTGACCGAAGCAGGCTATGTTGGAGAGGACGTCGAAAATATTCTTGTGCGGTTACTTCAAGCTGCGGATTATGACGTTCAGGCTGCTGAACGAGGCATTATCTATATAGACGAGCTTGATAAGATAACGCGCAAGTCTGAATCTGCATCGATAACACGCGACGTCTCTGGTGAAGGTGTTCAGCAGGCTCTTTTAAAAATTCTTGAAGGAACTCTTTCAAACGTTCCACCTAAGGGCGGGCGTAAACATCCCTATCAGGACTTTATACAAATCGACACGACAAATATTCTCTTTATTTGTGGCGGAGCATTTGATGGCATAGAAGAAATTATAGGACAGCGCGTCAATAAAAAGAAGATAGGTTTTGGTGGAGAAGTCCTAAGCGTCAAAGATCGACGCAAATACGAACTCATGCGCCAAGTACAGCCCGAAGATCTTATGTCTTTTGGCTTTATCCCAGAACTTATTGGCCGTCTTCCTATTGTTGTTCCTTTAGAGGAACTTGATGAAGACGCATTGGCTCGTATCCTTGTTGAACCTAAAAATGCTCTCATTCGGCAATATCAAAAAACGTTCGAGATAGAAGGCGTTAAGCTTCTTTTTGAACAAGACGCCATTCGTGCCATAGCAGGTCAAGCTCGTAAGAAGAACACTGGAGCACGAGGTTTACGTTCCATAATGGAATACCTTATGCTTGATCTGATGTATGAAATTCCCTCTCGATCGGAAGAAGTTGAGAAAATTATTATAACTAAAGACGTAGTAGAGAAGGGAGCCTCTCCCATTATCAAAATAAAAGGGCAAGAGGAGGTCGCCTAAGTGACGACGAAGGAACCAACGAACGCAGAACATAGCTATATACTTCCTGTTCGAGATCTGGTCCTCTTTCCTGGGGTGATTGTTCCCCTCTATATTGGAAGGCCACGATCTTTGAAAACTGTTGAAAAGGCAAGTCTTGAAGAAAAACCTATATTCGTTGTTACTCAAAAAGATCATTTGACAGAAAACCCCAAATTTGAGGATCTTTACTCAGTGGGAACAATTTGTCATATCCTTCAGATGATACGCATACCTGATGGAACTGTGAAGATTCTTGTAGAGGGAAAGCAACGTGGTTTTTTCAACGAGAGTTTAGAAGAAAAAGAAACTTTCGAAGGACTCGTTTCGACACTATCATGGGATTCAGCTCTTCCAGAAAATATGGAAGCCCTGAAGAGAAGTGTTCTTGAACTTTTTGAAAAATATGTTTCTCTTCATACGAAGATCCCTAAGGAAATAATTGTTTCTATTTCAAATATAGAACACCCTTGTGAAGTAGCAGATATAGTAGCATCGCACCTTCGAATTCAAACCGAGAAAAAGCAGGATTTGCTTGGCATTACCAATCCTGAAAAATATATGAAGGTACTTATAAAGACCTTAATGGAAGAGATTGAGCTTCTTCAGCTAGAGCAATCGATACAGGAACAAGTTCGCCAAAAAATGGAGAAGGGGCATCGCGAATATTATCTTCGAGAGCAATTAAAGATTATCCAAACAGAACTTGGTGAAGAAGACTTCTCTTCTGAAACTGAAAACTTACTAAAAAAAATAGACGCTTCAGATATGCCTAAAGAAGTTCGGGAAAAAGCAAAGCGAGAGGTCGACAGACTTTCTAAGATGCCGCCAATTTCATCGGAAGCCAGTGTTTCAAGAACATACATTGACTGGCTTCTTGCTTTGCCATGGAATACAGTAACAGAAGAGAACCTGGATATATCCAAAGCAAAGAAGATACTTGACGAAGATCACTATGGTCTTGTTAAAGTTAAAGAACGTATACTTGAATTTCTAGCTGTCCGTCAAATGGCAGGAAAAGATGCAAAAGGACAGGTTCTTTGTTTTGTTGGCCCCCCTGGAGTGGGTAAAACTTCTTTGGCAAAATCAATAGCACGAGCTCTTGGCCGCCGTTTTGTCAACTTCTCTCTTGGTGGAATGCGAGACGAAGCTGAAATTCGTGGACACAGAAGAACTTATGTTGGAGCCAGGCCGGGAAGAATTATCCAAAAGATAAAACAGGCAGGCACGAAAAATCCTGTTATGCTCATGGATGAAATTGATAAACTCGGTCAGGATTTTCGAGGCGACCCGGCATCAGCATTGTTAGAGGTGCTAGACCCTGCACAAAATAGTGAATTTACAGACCACTATTTAGAGGCAGCTTTTGATTTGAGTAATGTCATCTTTATTACAACTGCTAACGTTATCCATACTATCCCTGCCCCGTTGTTAGATAGAATGGAAGTTATTAGACTTCCTGGATATGTTGCAGAAGAAAAAGTACATATAGCAAAAAAACATTTATTGCCTCGTTTATTCTCTGAGCATGGCTTAACAGAAGATATGATTCAAATAACACCTAAAGCTATCGAGAAAACAGTTCGAGACTATACTCGGGAAGCTGGGGTTAGGGGCCTGCAAAGAAATTTGGCAACATTGTGCAGAAAAACAACCCTCCATATTATTGAAGAGGGAAAAGATAATTTCCAAGAAAAGATAAAAATTGGCGTTAACGATCTAAAAGACTATTTGGGAGCACCGCGGCTTTATGACGTGCATGTTCCAAAGGAAAAACAGATAGGTACAGTTGTTGGACTCGCCTGGACTGAAAGTGGTGGTGATGTTCTAGTAATCGAAACGGTAAGCATGAGAGGAAAGGGAGACATCATCCTTACTGGCAATTTAGGGAACATTATGCAGGAATCCGCTCAAACCGCTTTAGGTTTTTTAAGGGCGCATAGTACTTCTTTGGGAATAGATCACATCAACTGGAAAAATATCGATATCCACATTCATGTTCCAGAAGGAGCGATTCCAAAAGATGGCCCATCAGCTGGAGTCACAATGGCTGTAGCCATGCTTTCTGTTTTAAGTGGAAGAAAGATTCTTCCAGGTGTTGCTATGACAGGTGAAATATCCCTACAAGGGAAGGTTCTTCCAGTTGGAGGAATACGAGAAAAGATACTGGCGGCAAAACGACAAAAAGTTTTTCAGATCATACTGCCAAGTGCAAATAAAATCGATATAGAAGAAATGGAGCAGTGGGTAACTCAAGATCTGACATTCCATTTTGCTGACTGTGCTTCTGATGTGTTTGACATTGCTTTAGAACGGAGATAAGAATGAACATAAGATGGAAAGCAGAGTTGTCAACTACAGCCTTTAATCAAAAACAATTTCCGCCAGAAAGCCTCCCCGAAATAGCTTTTGCGGGACGATCTAATGTAGGGAAATCGATGTTGCTTAATGTCCTTATGGAGCGTAAACTCGCACATGTCGGAGGGACTCCAGGAAAAACTCGAAGTGTTAATTTTTATAAAATCAAGGCTGATAAAGAATTTTTTCTTGTAGATTTACCTGGTTATGGTTATGCTGCTAGGGGTTATAAAGAAAAGGAACAATGGGCAGCGCTTATTGGACAATATATAACGCAAAGAGCTAGTCTACGTTTACTTGTTCATCTTGTAGATTTTCGCCACGGTTTGCTAAAAAAAGACAGAGAACTGCAAGATTGGGTTTCTCAAACAGAAGTCCCAGTGCTCGTTGTTTTCACGAAAGCAGATAAAATATCGAAGGGGCGTCATACAGGCCTGTTGCATACTTATATTAGGCAGGGGCTTAAATCTATTGAAGTTCCTTTTATTGTTTCAGCTCAATCTAAGTCAGGAATAATAGAATTGCGACAGTTCTTGACAAATTATCTCAATAGAGAGTAAATACTTTAAATTCCGAGTACGTAAAAGATCTAACGGAGGGGGACTTTCAATGGCAACTCGTACAAAAGAAATTGCAAAAAATTACGATCCAACGCCCATTGAGGATAAATGGTATTCATGGTGGCTAAAAACGGGACTTTTTCATGCTGAAGTAGATCCATCTAAAGAGGCTTTTTCAATTGTTATACCTCCTCCTAATGTTACTGGCTCTCTTCACATGGGACATGCTTTCAACAACACATTCCAAGACATTGTTTGTCGATATAAAAGAATGAATGGTTATAACGTTTTATGGCTGCCTGGAACAGACCATGCTGGAATCGCCACTCAGAATGTGGTAGAACGAAATCTTGCCAAAGATGGCATATCAAGACACGATCTCGGCCGTGAAGAATTTGTAAATAAAGTTTGGGAATGGAAAGAGGAGTACGGCAATAGGATCCTTGAACAAATGAAAAAGCTTGGGAACTCTTGCGATTGGGACAGAGAAAGATTTACCCTTGATGAAGGTCTCTCTCGTGCTGTTCGCACTGTTTTCGTTCGTCTTTACAAAAAAGGTCTTATATATAAGGGTCGTTATATTATTAACTGGTGCCCTCGCTGTCACACCGCTCTTTCTGATATCGAAGTGGAACACGAAGATGTTAAAGGACATTTTTACTATGTAAAATATCCCTTTGTTGAGGGAGAAGGCGCTCTTATTGTAGCTACAACACGCCCAGAAACCATACTGGGAGATGTAGCAATAGCTGTCCATCCAAGAGCAGAAAAATATAGTCATCTTATTGGCAAAAAAGTCCGTGTTCCTCTTACAGATCGAGAAATACCTATTATTGAAGATATTATGGTTGATCCAGAATTTGGAACAGGATGCGTAAAGATTACTCCTGCCCACGATCCTAACGACTTCCTTGTTGGACAACGCCATAATCTTGAGCAGATTCAGGTAATCGATGCTGATGGTTTTATGAATGAAAATGCACCTTCCTATAAGGGGCTTTCAGTACTGGAAGCTAGAGAACGTGTTGTAGAAGACCTTAAATCGCAAGGATTTATAGAGAAAATTGAGGAAATGGATCATTCTGTAGGTCACTGCTATCGCTGCCATACAGTGGTAGAACCATACCTTTCAGAGCAATGGTTCGTTAAAGCAAAACCTTTAGCCGATGCAGGAATAAAAGCTGTAGAAAATGGAGACATAAAATGGATTCCCGAGCAATGGCAAAAGATTTATTACCAGTGGATGGAAAATATCCGTGATTGGTGTATTTCAAGGCAGTTGTGGTGGGGACATCGTATTCCCGCATGGACTTGCGATGATTGCGGACATATTACAGTGGCTGAGGAAGATCCTTCAGTTTGCGAAAAATGTGGAAGTTCTCATATCCATCAGGATGAGGATGTTCTTGATACTTGGTTCAGTAGTGCTTTATGGCCTTTCTCAACACTAGGATGGCCTGACAACACTGAAGAACTTAAATATTTCTATCCTACATCTCTGCTCGTAACTGCATTCGATATTATTTTCTTCTGGGTTGCAAGAATGATTATGATGGGCCTTGAATTCCAAGAAAAGGAGCCTTTCAAGGAAGTATATATTCATGCTCTTATAAGAGATGAAGACGGTCATAAAATGAGCAAATCTAAGGGCAATGTTATTGATCCTCTTACCATGATCGACAAATATGGAGCAGATGCCCTCCGTCTCACCCTCGCAGCACTGACTGTACAGGGACGCGATATACTATTAAGCACAAACAAAATCGAAACATATCGTCTCTTCATGAATAAACTTTGGAATGCGAGCCGCTTTGCTCTCATGAATCTCGAAGATGATTGTGTAGTTAAGCCGCTTCCAAAGAAAGAAAACATGAGACTTCATGATCAGTGGATTCTAACACGGACACAAAACGTCATCGAAGAAATCAGTAAGCTTCTTGACGGGTATTTCGTCGGAGAAGCAGCGAGAATGATGTACGATTTCATTTGGGGAGACCTTTGTGACTGGTATCTTGAAATGTCTAAACCTGCTCTTAGGGGAGACGAAGGAGAATCGAGAGTAAGGGATACTCAAGCCATTGTTGAATATGTATTCCAAACAGTATTAAAGCTCATCCACCCCTTCATTCCCTTCGCCACTGAAGAGCTATGGCATACCTTTGGTTTCAGCGACGAATCTATAGAACGTTCTGATTGGCCTAAAGCTTCGGATGATATGAAATTTGATAACTCCCTGGTAGAAATGGCGACTCTTCAAGAGGTTATACGCATTATCAGAAACTTGAGGGCAGAAGCTCATGTTGCTCCCCAGCAGAGAGTAGAGCGCGTTATCCTTCAAACAAATAATGAACCGTTAACGGTTCTCGTTAAAGATAATATGGATATGATCTCTCTCTTGGCCAAAGTTGAACGAGTCGACATTATTTCAGATAATGAAGAGAAACCACACGGATGTCTTGCATCTGTTATGAGCTCTGGAGAAGTTAGTTTAGAAGTGGGAAGCCTTCTTGACATAGATGCTGAAATTTTACGTCTGGAGCAAGAACTTAAAAATCTGGAAAAAGACATGCAGAAGATGGAGAAAAAGTTAGCTAATAAAAACTTCACATCTAAGGCTCCCGAAGAAGTAGTAGAAAAAGAAAGAACTCGTTTAGAAGAAAACAAAAATCACTATCAGAGAATTTTAGATAATATAGCGAGTTTAAAAAGGTCATAATAATGAACGAACGATCACGTTACATTGAAATAGAAAATCAACTGGAACAAATTTCAAGCCCGGGTATTCACCCGGGCTTGGAGCGTATTTTGAGATTGTTTGAATGCTTGGGGCACCCAGAAAAAAGTTTTCCTGCTATACATATAGTAGGAACAAATGGGAAAGGATCCACTTCAGCATACATAGAATCTATTTTGCGGGAATCCGGTATGCGAACAGCGATGTATACCAGTCCGCATCTTGTTCATATGGGGGAGCGGCTCCTTATAAACGGTCATGCACTTTCATGTGAAAAATGGGAAGAAGCTGCCCAAAAAGTAATAAGCACTGTTAAAGAAAATGCCCAATTAGCTTTAGATCCTCCTACATATTTTGAAATTTTCACTGCAACAGCTTTTCTTTTAATCGCATCTTTTGATGTTGATATAGCCGTTATAGAAGCTGGAATGGGGGGAAGACTCGATGCAACCAATACCCTTGGCAACGTCCTTCTGACAATAATAACCCCTATCTCAAAAGATCATATGGAATATTTAGGAGATACTCTTGAAGCTATAGCTATGGAAAAATTTGCTGTTATCCGTAAAGGCGTTCCAGCTCTTTTTGCAGGAGGATCACACACTCTCTGTAGTCTTTTCAAAACTGAATGCCTAAAAAAAGAAACTCAAGGAGTAATTGTTCCTGAAACATATACAGTCTCAACAAAAAATGTATCGCTTCAAGGAGCAACGTTTACGTTGACACATAACAACGGAAACGTTTACGCAGACATTCATACTCCATTAATTGGGACTCATCAAATAGCCAATAGTGCAGTAGCGCTTGCATCTATGGACATATTGAGAAACAAGATGGATAAGATAACGGAACAATCCATACGAAGGGGATTGGCTAAAACTTGTTGGCCTGGAAGAATGGAACTTATAAAACATACGCCGCCAATCATACTTGATGGAGCACACAATGATGACGGAATCACAAAACTCGTAGAAAGTTTAAAGACACTTGGCATAAATAATGACAAAGAAAAACTTGCTATAGTATATGCCTCTATGAAAGACAAGGAACATGATATCGCTTTAAAAAAATTAAGTGGACTCAAACCTCATCTTTTCTGCACTGAAGTCCCAGAGATGGAACGTTCCGCTAAAGCAGAATTCTTAAGAAAAGAGGCATTGCAGTATACTTGGGCTTCCACACCTAAAGGTATTTCAGATCCACGTGAAGCCATTTATAATGCTTGTCAAGATAGCTCCATCGTCGTTTGTTGCGGCAGCCTTTACCTTATCGGATATATAAAGTCTTTTATTCTTCAGGAAGCTACTTTTTGCAATGAGCTCTAAAGGATTTATTCTACAAGAAAAAGAAGGACATTATATCCTTGAATATCTATGCCCGAAAGAAAACGTATTTTTCTCTGCGCGTCTTTTTATGAGGGGAAATGGCATAACTAAAGCAATGGGAGATCCTGCGCTTTCTCGAGAAGCTGTTTATTCCCTTTTAAAAGAAAATAGCGATAAAAAATTTATAGCTCCCCAACAAGTACACGGAATCAATATCCTCACAGAGGAAGACTCTTTTTGCATTCCCAATAGACCTGCGGCCGATGGCCTGTTTTTAACAAATTCCTGTTACGAAGGAAGCCTTCGTTTTGCAGATTGTGTACCTGTCATACTTGCATCGCCGCTTCCTCGTCCGTGGGTGTTACTTCTTCATTCAGGGTATAAGGGAACCGTTCAAAACATCGCAGGAAACGGACTAGACTACGTAGCTCAAAAGATGGATCTTGACTTGAAACGTGTTTATGCATGGATAGGACCTGGAATAAGTAAAGAATTTTATTATCGTAGTCAAAATGATGATTGGACGACTTTAGGTCAGAGAGAAATTTCATCTAACCATTGGCAAAAGGTAGATGAGCGTGTATATTTTGATCTGCCTGGAGCCATAGAAACTCAGCTAAGAGAAAAGAAGCTCTTGGAAGCAAATATAACAATGATACCTTTCTGTTCATATAGAGACAGTAAATATTGTTATTCTTATCGAAAAAATGATAAGCGCGAGCGAATGTTTCTCTTGGCATCGTTGTCAGAAAAAGAATGTTCATGCCATTTTCACCATTCTTCATGTGACAATATAAAAGAAGGCTTATAGAGTAACACTGAAAAAGTTGCGAGGAGTGATCCCAAAATGGACCTACAACGTGTAGGCGTAATAGGTGTGGGGCATCTGGGGCAACACCATGCTAGAGTATATACCGAGCTTCTCGGCACACAACTGGTGGGAGTTGTTGATGAGAATGAAGCCCGAGCTGTTGCTATAGGAGATAACCTTGGTGTTCCATATTATTCAGATTTCGACGAATTTATCGAAAAAGCACGACCAGACGCTATAAGTGTAGTGGTACCCACATGTCTTCATTATGAAATAGCGAAAAAAGCGTTAGAAAATGGTATTCATGTTCTTATTGAAAAACCAGTTACTACTACTGTCAGTGAAGCTGAAGACCTTCTTAATGTCGCAGCAAAAAGAGATTTAGTTCTTCAGGTTGGACACATAGAAAGATTTAACAGCGCCGTTCAATATACATCTAAAATTGTCCATGAACCTCTTTTTCTCCAATCGCGTCGTTTAGGTCCCTTTTCTTCGCGAATTAGTGATGTAGGCGTTGTACTTGATCTAATGATTCACGATATTGATATTATTTTGTCTATGGTTCATTCTGAAATTGCCAATATTTCAGCAACAGGACGTTGTATTCGTACGAACCATGAAGATATAGCCTCAGCTCAAATTTCTTTTACTAATGGAGCAATGGCACATATCTTAGTAAGTCGAGTTTCAGAACGCCGTCTTAGACAGCTTGAAATCATGGAACCGGAGCGATATTTAACGATTAACTATGAAACTCAAGATGTATCAATTAACAGATGCGTGCGACATGAAAACGGTAACCTCGTAGAAGTAATAGAGCATCCTGTATTTCCTAAGAGTGAGCCTCTTAAATTAGAACTTCAACATTTTGTAACCTGCGTAAGAGAAGGGAAACAGCCTCTGGTAGGAATAATGGACGGTAAAAGAGCTTTAGAAGTAGCTGTCTCCGTTCTCAAACAAATTCATCAAAGTACGGAACAAGAAGAATTGACTATACGTGGCTAGTAAAAATATCCTCGGGCCGAAGGTTTTTCCTTCGGCCTTTTCTTTTTTCTATTTTTATCATTTTTATTTTATAGTTAAAATTATCACAATATATTTTATTGGCGATTTTGTGGTTTCATATGAGTTACACTTTACTTGTTTTTGATAAAATATCTTTATTCAATATTTTTATTAAAGAGGGATTCTAATGCCGACTGAAAATATAAATGCACTTATGGCTCTTGGAATGTTTATTGGGGCTCTCCTTGTCGCTAGGCTCGTTGTCAAAATAGGAAGAGGGGAACTTCCTGGCGGCAAACTATGGATCTTCTATCTCCGCATGCTCTTGGGTTTTCTGCTTGCAGGTGCGATAATGTTAGGTTTCTATTCTTTCGTGGGGGTGAAGTAGAGTAATGAACAAACTATCAAAATATCTTACACTTTTTTTTCTCTTTTTTGCATCGTTCTTTTTTTTATCTTTACCAGCTTCTGCACTTACCACGGCTAAACGCCAGGAAGCGGAAAAATATTTTTTTGATGCATATCTATCCTATGTGCATTCAGACTATTGGAAGTCATGTATCGCCCTTGATAAAGCCTTAAATTTAAACACATATATGGTTGATTACTATTTCCTTAAGGGATTAAATCTTCAGCGAATGGGTCTTCTCGAAGAAGCAAAACGCTCTTTTCGTTACTATCTTGAAGTAAGACCTCAAGATCAAGTTGCACATCGGCTTGTTGAAGACATTACGAATGAAACAAAATACCTCGAAACGTACCTAAATGGGAAACATGAAGAAAATCAGTGGATTATTACTTCTCAAAATATAAAAGAGTCTTTCAATCTTCCTGTCTTTGAGATTTTAAATATAAAAGGTCTTGGAAAAACAATATCTTTTAACAACACTATCCTATTGACTGATCAAATAGGTAACACTCTATCAATAGTAAACGTATCTAATGGGACAAAAGAATCTGTATCTTTGGATGAACCCGTTACATCGTTATTTGCTACCCCTGACTCTTTTTTAGTTTTTAGTCGTAAGGGGGAAATTGATCAAATTACACGCAACAATAATGAAATAAAAGTTAACAAAGTTTATCAATTGTCACATATGATATCTGATGCTACTTGGATTTCTGAAAGGGAAATTGCAATTACAGATGCAAGTAACCGTCAAATTATCTTTTTAAGCTATCCTGACTTTAAAATAAGAAAGACGTGGCAACCTTCTTTAGAGGGCCTTTTTGAGCCTGTTGCCATTGACGTTTATGGACAATTCTTAGCTATAGCAGATAGAAATAATGAGCGCATTATCATATATAATACTGAAACAGGTGAAAATACCTGCTTTTCATCACGCCAGCCTCGAGATATTCAGTGGGGCATTGATGGAAGTCTGTTTGTCATATCTGATGAAGGTCAATTATCCAATAACATTATTGATTTTAATCGTCTCGACCTTTCCCAAGCAACAGAATGTGGAATTTTCCCTGGAGCATGGACCTTATTCAGAATGAGAGATAAAATTGGTATACTTGACGTTGCCGGTTATTCATATTGGGAAACATATCCGGTGCCTCTTGTTTCTGCTGCTTCTGGCTTTTTCTCTGTTTCGCACCCTGATGTCCTTCAAAGCGATGACTCTACCGTGTTAACCCTACAGGGAACATTCTTGACGCCCTTTACCAGTTATGTAAAAAACAATGTATTTGTCGCTTCTGCTATTTGGAATGAGCAGACATTAAAACCGGTAGTCTCATATCCACTTCCTGTAGAATATGACAATATAGCAATGATTGAAGCTCCCTTGGAGCAAGACCTCGATCAAAAATTGAATTTAATCTGGAATGATAAAAAACCTTTCCTTCGACATATTGTAGTATCGAATGCTTTTACTCTCTCTAAAGAGGATGCTTTAACACTTACATCTTTCTGCATACATAATGGCGTTACTCTTTCTTTCTTTATCTCCGATAAAAATGCAACTTTATGGATGGAGCGCGCCGCTAGCTTGACAGGTGGAATAGTAGCGCCTTCTTTGGAACTTGCACAAAGTTTTGAACCTCAAAACGATTTTCTTCAATTATCGCTAGTCTTACCACAGAGTCCGGAAATATCTGGATATCCTGATCAATCGATGCTTGCTCTTTATATGGATGTCGGCTTACTGCAAACTCGAGATTGGTTACCGCTTTGTCCAAATTTAATTCAAAATAAAAAATAAGAACCGTAAAGGAATAAGCTTTTCGGGAGAGAGATTTTTATTTATGGGAGGCGAGTTATCGTGACTGATGATAAGAAAAATATCCCCGAAATAATGGAACAAAGAAAAAAATATGAAGCAAAAGTAGAAAAAGTATTGGAAAAACGGCCAGAACGCCGAAAGGAATTCCACACAGGTGGAAATTTACATTTGAAGAGGGTTTATGACCCCTCTGATCTTAAAGATTTTAACTATGTACAAGATCTCAACTATCCTGGCGAATATCCTTTTACACGAGGTGTTCAGCCCACGTTATACCGAGGACGCCTTTGGACAATGCGTCAGTATGCCGGTTTTGGAAATGCTGAAGAATCAAATGAAAGATATCGGTATCTTCTTTCACAGGGAACAACAGGACTTTCAGTAGCTTTTGATTTGCCCACACAGATCGGCTATGATTCTGACCATCCTATGGCTCAGGGAGAATGCGGAAAAGTAGGAGTGGCCATTGATAGCCTTGCCGATATGGAAGTTTTATTCAATGAAATTCCTTTAGACAAAGTGTCTACTTCCATGACAATCAACGCTCCAGCAAGCGTGCTTCTTGCTATGTATATTTGCGTTGGGGAAAAACAAGGAGTTCCTGCAAACCAATTAGCTGGAACCATTCAAAATGATATTTTGAAGGAGTATATAGCTAGAGGAACATATATATTCCCACCTAAGCCATCCATGCGTCTTATTACGGACATCTTCGAATTCTGCAGTAAAAATGTTCCTAAATGGAATACTATTTCAATTTCCGGGTATCACATCCGAGAAGCAGGTAGTACAGCAGCACAAGAAATAGCCTTTACGTTGGCAGACGGTATTGCCTATGTTGAGGCAGCAAAGAAAAAGGGACTTGATCCTAACGTATTCGGAAAACGTCTTTCCTTCTTCTTCAACGCTCATAATGATTTCCTCGAAGAAGTGGCAAAATACCGAGCTGCACGGAGAATGTGGGCTCAAATTATGAAAGAACGTTTTGGCGTTACTGATCAAAAAGCTCAGACCCTTCGTTTCCATACTCAAACAGGTGGGTCAACCCTTACAGCACAACAGCCCGAAAACAACATAGTACGAGTAACGTTACAGGCTCTTGCTGCAGTATTAGGTGGTACCCAGTCGCTACATACCAATAGTATGGATGAAGCATTGGCACTGCCCTCTGAAAAGAGCGTAGGCATAGCATTGAAAACACAGCAAATCATTGCCTATGAATCAGGCGTGGCCAATACTATTGATCCTCTTGCAGGCAGCTATGTCATTGAAAGTCTGACAAATGGAATTCAACAGAAAGCTGAAGAATATATTAATCAAATTGATGATATGGGTGGAATGCTTGTTGCCATAGAAAAAGGATATGTGCAAAAACATATACAGGATGCAGCATATGCATATCAAAGAGCTATCGAAACAAACGACGCTATTGTCGTAGGTGTAAACAAGTTCCAGATTGAAGAAAACAACAAAGATATGAAACTTCTCAAAGTCGACGAAACTGTGGGAGAGCGCCAAATTAAAAATCTGAAGAAAATGAAAGAAAATCGCGATAATATCAAAGTTCATGACACATTAGAAGCTATACGTAAAGCCGCACGCGATGAATCTCAAAATATGATGCCCCTTATTATTGATGCTGTTCGAAATTATGCTACTGAGGGTGAAATTTGCGGGATTCTGAGGGAAGAATTTGGAGAATATACGGAAAATATCATTTTGTAACTGGAGGAATGAGTTATGGCTGAGAAAAAAATCCGAGTTGTAATAGCAAAACCAGGCCTTGATGGTCATGATAGGGGCGCAAAAGTAGTTGCAAGAGCCCTTCGTGATGCCGGCATGGAAGTTATCTATACAGGCCTCCGCCAAACCCCTGAACAGATTGTCGATACGGCAATCCAGGAAGACGCTGACGCTATAGGTATTAGCATTCTCTCAGGAGCACATAGTTTCTATTTCTCAAAGATTATTAGCCTCTTAAAAGATAATAACGCTAGTGACATTATTGTTTTTGGAGGAGGCGTCATACCTGAAAGTGATATCCCATCTCTTTTGGAAATGGGGGCCGGAGCAATTTTTGGACCTGGCACTCCAACTTCTGTGTGTGCTAAATGGCTTGAAAAAGCTGTAGCTGAAAAAAGGCAGAAAGAGACTGTTTAGCTGTGAGCTTGCTTGCAGAAAAAGCTTTACATGGTGATATCAGGGCTTTAGCCAGAATAATCTCTCTCGTTGAAAACGAAGCACCAGAAACCGAAGAGATTATGAAGTATCTATATCCCCATACAGGCAAGGCGCTTGTCATAGGGATAACGGGCAGTCCAGGTGCAGGGAAAAGCACTTTAGTTGACAAACTAATATCCGAATTTAGGAAAAAGGACAAGTCAGTTGGAATTATTGCAGTTGATCCATCAAGTCCCTTTAGCGGGGGAGCCATACTTGCAGACCGAATTCGTATGCAACGCCATGCCAATGATAAAGATGTTTTTATCCGCAGCATGGGAACACGTGGTTCTCTTGGTGGTGTCAGCCGCAGTACAAGGGAAGCTGTTAAAATTCTTGATGCCTGTGGGAAAGATGTTATTCTGATAGAAACAGTAGGTGTGGGACAATCAGAAATAGACATCGTCAAATTGGCAGATACTGTTTGTTTGGTACTTGTCCCCGGCATGGGTGATGATATTCAAATTATGAAAGCTGGCATTATGGAGATTGCTGATGTTTTTGTCGTTAATAAAGCAGATCGGCCAGGTGCCGAAAAGATAGTGGCAGAAGTCAAACTTATGCTTGATCTTATTGGTAAAACAGCGTGGTACCCACCTATCAATATGACCGTAGCTGAAAAGGGAGACGGGGTAGCTGAACTTGTAGAAGGCATCGAAAAACATCACGAATTCCTTAAAGAGAGTGCTCAAGGCTTAAGAAAACAAAAAAACAAAGTGGTTGAAGAAGTAAGAGAAATCCTCAGTCGTGATATTGCTAAAAAAGTTGAAAAAGCCTGGCAAAACCAAGGGACTAATGAACACATCGAAGCCATACTTGAAAAAGAGACAGACCCCTATACCGTTGCACATGCAATATTACACGACGTTGTAAAAAATGAAGGATAGAAAGAGAGGGGGCAACTAGAGTTATGACGAATCGGAGTATCGAAGAACTTTGTGCAGAACTGGATCGCAAGCGCGCCGAGGCCCAGCAGGGCGGTGGAGCGAAGGCCATAGAGAAGCAGCGATCGAAGGGGAAGGGGACAGCGCGCGATCGTATCGCGCAGCTTCTTGATGAAGGGACCTTTATCGAACTCGACGAGCTGGTCACCCATCGTTGCCATCGTTTTGGTCTTGAGAGCAACACCATCCCTGGTGATGGCGTTGTGACGGGCTATGGAGAGATTGACGGTCGTCGAGTCTATGTCTTCAGCCAGGACTTCACCGTCCTTGGAGGCAGTCTCGGCGAGAAACATGCAGACAAGATCTGCAAGGTTATGGATCTGGCCGTGAAGAATGGCTCGCCCGTCATCGGCATCAACGATAGCGGCGGAGCGAGGATTCAGGAAGCGGTAGACGCACTGAACGGTTACGGGAAGATTTTCTACAGGAACACCATAGCGAGCGGCGTCGTTCCCCAGCTGTCGATCATCATGGGTCCCACGGCAGGCGGAGCGGTCTACAGCCCAGCATTGACAGACTACATTTTCATGGTGGAGAAGACGGGGATCATGCACATAACAGGTCCGGCAGTCATCAAGGCGGTGACGGGCGAGGAAGTCAGCAGCGAATCTCTCGGCGGAGCGCTGACCCACAACGCGAAGAGCGGCAACGCCCACTTCATGGCGAAGAGTGAAGTCGAGTGCTTCTCTCAGGTGAAGAAGTTGTTGAGCTATCTTCCCAGCAACAACGTGGACAACGCCCCGTGGAAAGAGACGAACGACAATCCCAATCGTCTTGTGCCGGAACTTCGCAACGTAGTTCCCACCAATCCGAACAAGGGATATCGAGTTCACGACGTCATCGAGAAAGTGGTTGACGACGGAGACTTTTTTGAAGTACAGCCTTTATGGGCCAAGAACATGGTCACAGGCTACGGTCGCGTCGGTGGCGAAGTGATAGGCATCATCGCCAATCAGGCGGCCAACATGGCCGGTTGCCTCGACATAGACGCCTCAGACAAGGCGAGCCGTTTCATTCGGCATTGTGACGCCTTCAACATTCCCATTGTCACCTTTGTAGACGTTCCAGGATACCTTCCCGGTACGGAGCAGGAGTGGGGTGGCATCATCCGTCACGGAGCGAAGCTTCTCTATGCCTACAGCGAAGCCACCGTTCCCATGATCACGGTGGTATTGCGAAAGGCCTACGGCGGTGCCTATCTCGGCATGTGCTCCAAATCGTTGGGAGCCGACATGGTTCTGGCCTGGCCCCAGTCGGAGATTGCCGTAATGGGAGCGGAAGGAGCAGCGAACATCGTGTTCCGCAAAGAGATCGAAAAGGCGGAAGACCAGGTTGCGGAGCGGAAC
The DNA here is from genome assembly GCF_055390565.1 of Aminobacterium thunnarium. Classification (NCBI taxonomy): domain Bacteria; kingdom Thermotogati; phylum Synergistota; class Synergistia; order Synergistales; family Aminobacteriaceae; genus Aminobacterium; species Aminobacterium thunnarium. Next base: position 896,066 of record NZ_AP042412.1, on the reverse strand, counting down.
AAGAAGATAGAGGAGTACAGAGAGGCCTTTGCCAACCCCTACGTGGCGGCGGAGCGAGGCTACGTGGATCGGGTCATATTGCCGGAAGAGACACGTCGCGAGATCTACCTGGCATTACAGGGAACGGCGAACAAGCGCGAACTTCGACCGAGACGCAAGCACGGCGTCATGCCCCATTAGTGCGAGGAAGGGGCGATAGCAGTGACAGATCTTCATACCTATTTTGAGACGGGAATAGGCGGGGCGATCACCTTGGCGCTCATAGCCTTTTCCACGGTTTTTCTGGTTTTGGGAGGGCTGACGGCCATCATCTATGCCATCAAGTATTTTGGTGGTGTGAAGGCGAGCCCGACGGCACCGAAGGGGAATGGCGGCACGCCTCCGGCACCTGCAGCGAAGCCTGCATCAGCGCCTGTGGCAGCGCCAGTATCGGTACCGTCGGCATCAGGAGACCAGAAACGTCTTATAGCCGTTATCACAGCGGCGTTAGTGGAAGCAACGGGCCGGCCCTGCCGCATCACGAGCATCGAAGCGACAGGTACCACATCATCGAAGAGACGTGGTCCACGGGTGAGCCTGTGGAGATCGAGCGCCATCATGGAAGGGCTCGAAAGCTTAAACAACCAGACCTGGTCAGGTCGGTAAAGACAACGACAACACAGCAGTGTGGAGGGGAAAAGAATGAGCAAACTCTATAAAGTGACAGTGGACGGAACAAGCTACAACGTAGAAGTGGAAGAACTCGGCAGTGGAGCGCCCGTAACCGCTCCTGTGGCACCGGCGGCAGCGCCAGTTCAGGCGGCAGCACCAGCACCAGCGCCGGCACCAACACCGGCCCCCGCACCGGCAGCAGCTCCTGCTCCGGCACCAGTTGCAGAAGCGCCCGTAGCTGGGGGGGAAGTGGTGTCAGCCCCCATGCCTGGCAAGATCCTTCGTGTAAGTGTCAGCGTCGGCGCGACAGTCAATGCTGGAGACGTGCTTCTTATTCTCGAAGCCATGAAGATGGAGAATGAGATATCCGCCCCGTCTGCCGGTACGGTGAAAGAGATCCGGGCACGGGAAGGGGACAGCGTCAATTCCGGAGACGCCCTGGTAGTCCTCGGCTAAGCCGAAGGGAGACAGGCGATTATGGAAGTCTATCTAAACTCACTGGGAACGATCCTTCGATCCTCGGGATTCTCGGGACTCACGTGGGGCAACGTCATCATGTTGGGGGTGGCCTTTGTTATGCTCTATCTGGCCATCGTGAAGGGGTTTGAACCCCTCTTGCTGGTCCCCATCGGATTCGGCTGCCTGCTGGTGAACCTTCCCCTCTCGGGAATCATGGACGACGGAGGCTTTTTGCGGTATATCTTTTTCGGAACGGAACATGAGATCTATCCGGTCATTATCTTTATGGGGATAGGGGCCTTGACGGACTTTGCGCCCCTTCTGGCCAATCCCATCACCTTCCTGCTCGGAGCAGCCGCACAGCTGGGCGTATTCATCGCCCTCTTCGGAGCGCTGCTCATGGGCTTCAACGTGAAGGAGGCGGCATCCATCGCCATCATTGGCGGAGCGGACGGCCCGACGAGCATCTACCTGACGGTGAAGCTGGCTCCCCAGATTCTGGGAGCGGTGGCCGTTGCGGCGTACAGCTACATGTCGCTGGTGCCGCTCATCCAGCCGCCGGTAATCAAGCTCTTCACCAGCAAGGCTGACCGGGCTATCCGTATGGATCAGCTTCGACCAGTCTCCAAGCTGGAGCGGGTGCTCTTTCCCATCGTGTGTACTGTCTCTGCGGGATTGCTTCTCCCGTCATCGGTGCCTCTGATCGGTATCCTCATGTTCGGAAACCTGTTGCGTGAATGCGGCGTGACAGAACGACTGAGCCAGGCGGCACAGAACGAGATTCTCAACGCCACCACCATCTTCCTGGGCTTGTCAGTAGGTGCAACCATGAGCGCAGAATACTTCCTCACCTGGGGAACGATCAAGATCATTGTTCTGGGACTCGTTGCCTTCATCTGCAGCACAGCTGGCGGCGTTTTGCTGGGGCAGGTCATGAAAGTGGTAAGCGGCGGGAAGATCAACCCCATGATCGGAGCGGCTGGAGTCTCTGCCGTTCCCATGGCGGCACGAGTGGTACAGCGAATGTGTCAGAAAGAGAATCCTGGCAACTTCCTGCTTATGCACGCTATGGGACCCAACGTGGCTGGTGTTATCGGCACTGCCGTCGCTGCGTCCGTTATGCTTACCCTCTTGAGCTAAAAATGTTTTATTCTGAAAAAGGAAGGGTATAAAATAAAGGAGTCTTTTCCGTTTAAAATACGGCAAAGACTCCTTTTTACGTGTTATTATATTGCGGATCAAAAAATTATGGCTCTCAGGGGGTAAAGAAATGAAAATAGCTCTAGGCTCAGATCATGCTGGTTTTTGTGTTAAATCTGCGCTTAAAAAACATTTAGAAATGAATGGGCATACTGTTATTGATTATGGTACAGATACTGACTCTGTTTCTTGCGATTATCCCGATATCGCATTCGCTGTGGCGGAAAGCGTCGCTGGAAATGAAACTGATAGAGGAATTCTTGTATGTGGAAGCGGAATAGGCATGACAATAGCCGCAAATAAAGTACCTGGCGCTTACGCCGCTTTATGTGACACTACTGAATTAGCTCGTTTAAGTAGGCTCCACAATAATTCGAATATACTTTCAATGGGTGGTCGGATCATCAGTGAAAAACAAGCTTTTGATATTGCTGACACTTGGCTTGAAACTGAATTTGAAGGAGATCGCCACGAAAAACGCATAGAGAAAATTCGTCGTTTTGAAAATAAGTTAGTCCCAAGCCGCTCTCATGAAGGAGAAGGTCGAATTGTAATATTTGACCATCCTCTTGTTCAACACAAAATAAGTATTATCAGAAACAAAAACACATCAGTCAAAGAATTCAGAGAACTTGTTCAGGAAATAGCCGGACTTATGGTTTATGAGATTACACGTGATTTACCGCTTGTAAAAGTAGAAGTAGAAACGCCCATCGAAAAAACAATCGGTTATACCCTCGAAGGTAAAAAACTTGCTATCGTCCCAGTTTTACGAGCTGGACTCGGTATGGTCGATGGAATTCTTCAGATTATTCCTAACGCCAAAGTGGGACATATCGGATTATATAGAGATCCTGAAACTCTTGAGCCAGTTGAATATTATTGCAAACTTCCTAATGACATCGATGATCGTGATATTTTTATCCTCGATCCCATGCTTGCAACAGGTGGATCTGCTACTGCAGCAATCAGCCTTGTTAAAGCCAAGGGAGCACGCAAAGTATCTCTTGTTTGCCTTATCGCTGCTCCGGAGGGAGTTGAAAAAGTCCACAGCACCCATCCGGATGTGGACGTATATGCTGCAGCCTTAGATGATCACCTTAATGATCACGGATATATTGTCCCAGGTTTAGGTGATGCCGGGGATCGACTTTTCGGAACGAAATAGTATAGAGTGCCGCTGTGATTCGACTTCTTTTTATTTGTATTCTGATGTTGGGATGGGGAGTTGGAATGACTCCTCTCTCAATGAAGTTATCTAACAGATACAGAATAATAGATACTCCTGGCGGAAGAAAACACCATTTAGGGATTATTCCTCGCGGTGCTGGTATAGTATTGTGGATGGGATATCTACTATGGGGTCTCCTCGGAGCACCTGATAGTTTGTTCCTTAAGCTTTCTTCCACAGGAGCAACTATTGTTTTCCTTTGTGGATACTGGGATGATATTAAATCTTTAAATCCAACAATCAGACTGTTTTTGCATTTTTTTGCAGCAAGCATCGTATTGTTGCCTTTAGATATATATTTTCCCTATAGAATATTACTTATTATTTGGATCGCCGGTGTAACAAGCGCTTATAATATAATTGATGGTTTGAACGGACTTTGTCTCTTTATGTTTGTTATTGCGGCATTGATAGCTTCTCAAATTGGTATTCCAGATATGTGGTGGCCTATAGCAGCGACAGCAATCGGAGTATTACATTGGAATTTTCCCCGAGCCAGAACCTTTCTTGGGGATGGAGGCAGTACTCTTTTAGGCTATATTTTTGCTTCTCAGCTTCTTTATACTTTTTACCAGCAAGGGAGATACGCACACTTTAACGCTGCAGAACTTATAGTTTTGCTACTTTTATGGGGAGGGGTTCCTGTTTTGGATACCCTTACATCGATTCTTCGTCGTCTAATTCGTCGAAGTTCACCTTTTTTGCCAGATAGAGGGCATTTACATTATCAACTGCTTGATCGTGGTTTTTCGCCAATTTCGACCCTCTGTATTATGGCTCTTCTTCAAGGAGCCTTGCTTATGCTGGGATTGTTCTGTTTCACTCAGTTTGCCCAGTAAAAACAAGGAGGAAAAAATGAAACGTACAATCATATGTGTAATAGGAACCCGACCGGAAGCTATAAAAATGGCTCCAGTCATTTTAGCTTTGAAGGAAAATCCCGCTTTCAGAACATTTGTTCTTGCCACAGGTCAGCATACTGATATGCTCGACCAAGCTCTTTCTTTCTTCGACATTAAAGCTGATGTCAATCTACATATTATGAAAGACCGACAAACATTAGATCATATTACTTCTCGAGTACTCGTCGGAACAGGGGAAATTTATGATAAGGAAAAACCGGATCTCGTTTTGGTACATGGAGATACAACGACAACTTTAGGGGCTTCTATGTCTGCTTTTTATCGAAAAATCCCCGTTGGGCATGTTGAAGCCGGATTGCGAAGTGGAAATTTAGACCAACCATTTCCAGAAGAAGCAAATCGAATACTTACTGATCGACTAACTACTCTTTTCTTTGCCCCTACTAATAATGCGAAGGACAATTTACTGTCAGAAAAAGTAGCAGAAACTCAGATTTTTGTTACAGGAAATACTGTAATAGACGCTTTGGCATGGACCGTCAATGAAAAACGGGGAAACTCTCCTGAAAGGATGTATTCCATACCTTCTCAGGCACCTCTTATCCTCATGACTGCACATCGTCGTGAATCATGGGGGAAGCCCTTAGAAAACATATGCGAGGCGATACAGGTACTTTTAGAAAAACTTCCTGATGTATATTTTCTGATTCCTCTTCATAAAAATCCAACAGTAAGAGAGGTTATCAAAAAATTCTTAGGGAATATGGATCGCGTTATTTTTACAGAACCCCTTGATTACCCTGATTTTGTTCAGGCTATGAAACGAAGCTATCTTATTCTTAGTGACAGTGGTGGAGTGCAAGAAGAAGCTTCTTATCTCAAAAAACCTGTACTTATCATGAGAAATATATCAGAACGTCCAGAAGCAATAGACCATGGAACTGGAATTCTTGTAGGTACGGATAAGGAACGAATAGTAAAAGAAACACTCCGTCTTTTTTCGAATGGGACAGAATATGATAATCTTATAAAAAGAAGTGAAAGCCCATTTGGAGACGGAACCGCTGCAAAAAAAATAGAATGCTATGTAAGTAATTTTTTTAACCAAACGTCTGCTTTTTAAAATGAACTTAGGAAATCAGGAGTGATCATCGTGGATTATAAAATGAAAATTTCAGGTGGAATTCCTCTTAAGGGGGAAATATCTGCACAAGGAGCCAAAAATGCTGCTTTACCTATTATGGCTGCCTCTCTCCTTCTGAAAGGAGGCACCCTTCATATTCACAAAGCACCCCGGCTACATGATGTTCTTACAATGGCCGATCTTTTGCGAAATTTAGGTGCTGAAATCCAGTATGAAAAAGATGAAATGTTTATTGCCGTTCCCGAAGATCTCTCTTGGGAAACACCTACAAATCTCGTACGCAAAATGAGAGCATCCTCTCTCGTTTTAGGGCCGCTGCTTGCTCGTTGCGGTCGTGCTGTTCTTCCCTTACCTGGAGGATGTTCCATTGGTAGTAGACCGATAGACCTTCACTTGAAGGGATTGTCCCGAATGGGGGCCTCTATTGACTTGATTCACGGAGCTGTACACGCAACTGCCAATGGCCTGAAAGGATGCCGTATTTATCTTGATTTCCCATCTGTAGGAGCCACAGAAAATTTAATAATGGCTGCTGTTTTCGCAGAAGGAGAAACTATACTTGAAAACACAGCTCGCGAACCGGAGATTACTAATTTGGTTCAAACTTTAAAAAGGATGGGTGCCCAAATAGAAGAGGATGGAACAGGCGTAGTTCGTATTAAGGGAGTAGATGAACTACAAAACTCTGAAACCACAGTCATTCCTGACAGGATTGAAACATGCACATATATTTTAGCCGGAATTATAACCGGGGGAGAAATAAAAATTAACGATATCATCCCGCAACACATAGATTCTCTCATAGCTAAATTAGAAGAGGGAGGAGCGTCTTTTACAGTAAGAGAAGACTCTGTTCTTGTGCATCCAATTGAAAGGCTTAAGGGCGTTTCATTGAAAACCATGCCATATCCTGGATTCCCTACAGACTTGCAGCCACAGATTATGGCTACACTAGCCTTAGCTGATGGAGCCAGTGTTATTCAAGAAGGAGTTTTCCAAGCTCGATTTTTACATGTTAACGAACTTAACAGGATGGGTGCAAAAATTGAACTCCAAGGAAACACTGCTGTTGTGACTGGCGTCGATCATCTTGTTGGAGCTGATGTCAATGCCACAGATCTGCGAGCTGGTGCAGCCCTTATATTAGCAGGATTAGCAGCTCAAGACGAAACGTGTGTCTATCACATAGGTCATGTCTGGCGTGGTTACGAAGAGATGGATACAAAACTCCAGCAACTTGGTGGGCGAGTAGAAGTTATTCCAACAGAACAACTAGGGCCTAAAGTTAATGGTGCCGTTAGGAAGGAGGAGTCCTAAGGCGTGGAGGATTTCGTATCTGGAAAATGGGGAATTTCCCCGACCGTACGGGAGGCTATTATAAAAACCCTGGACGCAACTAATAGCGAGGAAAAGGGGAAAAAAGTCTCTCTTAAAAAGACTCTTTCAGAGCTGTTGGGTGTTTCTCCACAAGAAATAGTATTAAGTTACGGGATGAAAGGGATTCTTCATCCCGTTTTACGTATGCTAGAAAATAAGGGCGCTACAGAAGCATATTTCTTATGCCCTTACGAAAAAAATGGCATTATTTCAGAATGTTTCAAAGAACGCGGGTTTAATATCATTGAAATTTCTTACGGGAAAGCTCTAGAGCAAAACTTAAATATTTTTTCCGAATCATGTCCTGGAACTGGAAAAATTGTTGTCGTGAGTAATCCTAATTGCTTTACAGGACATACTTTATCTCAAAGTGAGCTTCGGGAATTATTTTTTTGTTTAGAGAGGGCCGGAGCATTTCTTATCTGCGATGAACGTAGCGCAGACATGGTTCCTTCTTTATTGTTCTCAGGAGGCAGTGGAGTATTCCATCAAACAGGGAAAGCTCTGATCTTACGTAATTTCTCTGCATTTTATGGTCTGAAAAATCTAGACATCTCATATGGATTACTTTCTCGTCCTCTTGCTAAGCAATTTAGTTATTACGCTGATGTTTCCACTATTAGCATGCTTGCTGAAGAAGCTACTGTAGCAGCTCTCAGAGAGAAAGAGTGGTATGGGAAACTCAGAGAAAATATAAATGCATCTAAAAGTCGGTTGATAGAGGGGTTGCGTGAATTAGGTCTTGAAACACGAGGGAGTGACACCGATGTCATTACATTCCAGACACCTCACGCAGAGCTTATTTACTATTTGCTTCTTGAAGAAGGCATACGCATTACAAACGGCTCAGATTTTGGCATTCCCGATCATTTGAAGATATCGGTGTGCCAACCTCATCAAAACGAATTATTTTTATCGGCATTAAATAAGGTGATGAAGAAAATTGGATTCGACTATCAAGGATAAAAAAAGTGCCTTAATTAAATCTATTCGTGTTATTGCTTTTGTAGGACCTGCCGGAACAGGAAAAAGTCAGCGGGCCCAATTTGTGGCGAAGAGCAATAACGTTGATTACATTATTGACGATGGCCTTGTTATTTCAAAAGGACGAATTATGACGGGAAAAAGCGCAAAATCAGAAAAGAATCTTGTTAGAGCCATTCGTCGTGCACTTTTCGAATTTCCTGATCATCGCAAAGAGGTTCTTTCCTTTTTAGAAAGTCATGCTCCCTGTAAGGTTATGATCATTGCAACCTCATCAGCTATGGCGCTAAAAATTATACGAGCCTTAACGCTTTCACAACCTGAAAAATTTATAAAAATAACTGATGTTGCAACAGAAGAGGATATCAAAAATGCCCGAAAAGAACGTCTCACAAAAGGACAACACGTTATTCCGGTTTCTCGTGCACAGATACGACGAAATTTTGCGGGGAAACTTGTAGGCCATCTCAGAGACCTCTTTAAAACAGTGGATAAGGAAGAGGGCGAACGAACAATCGTGCGTCCTCCATTTAATTTTTACGGTGAACTAAGTATTGATGCTCAAGCAATTATTGATATAGTTAAATATTTGACGGAACGTACTGCGCAAGTACATACTGTTCAAGAAATTAAAGTTCGCCCTGTTGATGAATCTCTCGAAATAACAGTTATCGTTAAATTAACGTTAGGAAAAAACTCTTTCCTCAATATTGGCGAAAAAATATGTTGGAAAAGTGCTCGGGCAATCCGATACTTTACTGGTATGGATATAAAACAAGTGAACGTATTGATAAACGGAGTGTATCAAGAATGACAGAAAAAGAATGTTACATACCAACTGAAGAGGAAATTAGACAACATCAAGAAAGTGCCTGGCAAGAATTATTACACCAAGTAGCTTCTTGTTCTAAATGCGGCTTACATCAGGCAAGAACAAATGCTGTTCTTGGAGAAGGATCTGTTCATACATCTCTTATGTTTGTTGGAGAAGGGCCAGGAGCCGACGAAGATACGCAAGGTCGCCCCTTTGTTGGCAAAGCAGGACAGTTGCTCACAAAAATATTGAAAGCTGCAAACATTTCGCGGAAAGACGTATACATCACAAATGTAGTGAAATGTCGTCCACCACAGAATAGAGTTCCCTCCATAGAGGAAATGATGACATGTAATACATATTTAGAAGCACAAATAGCGCTTATACGTCCATCTATTATAGTAAGTCTTGGGAATACCCCAACAAAGTGGTTTCTCAAAACTACAGATGGAATAACATCTCTTAGAGGAAGATGGTTTACATGGCGCGGCATACATTTAATGCCAATGTTCCACCCAAGCTATCTCCTGAGAAATGATTCAAGAAAAAAAGGAAGTCCTAAAGACTTGACGTGGCAAGATATACGCACTGTAAAGGAAAAGCTTGATCTCATCACTTCCTCTCAGGGAGGTACAATCTAGGATGTCGCTTCAGCATGTAGCTATTATTATGGATGGCAATGGCAGATGGGCTCAAAAACGTCATCTTCCGCGACTATTAGGTCATAGGGCAGGAATAAAAGCTGTTGAAAAAACTGTGAGGGCTGCTGCTAATTTGGGCATTCCTTATATTTCTTTGTATGCTTTCTCTACAGAAAATTGGAGAAGGCCTCAAACAGAAGTAAAGGGGCTTATGTCTCTCTTCCGTTATTATATTCGCAAAAAGATTCTAGAACTTGTTCAAGAAAATGTTCGTCTGCGTTTTGCTGGCAGAATTCAGGATCTACCTCAAGATATACAAGAAATTATTCACGAAGCAGAAGAAAAGACTAAAGATTTTCAACGTCTTCAACTTATTGTTTGCCTAAACTATGGTGGAAAACAGGAACTAATAGATGCCGTTCAAGAAATAACACGAGAGGGCTACACAGGAGAAATAACAGAAGAAACTATACGGTCTCACCTTTATTTGCCCGATATACCAGATCCTGACCTCATTATACGAACGAGCGGTGAATGTCGTCTCAGCAATTTTTGGCTATGGCAGGGCTGTTATAGTGAACTTTATTTTTCTCCCCTATATTGGCCAGATTTCAACGAAGAAGCTCTGAAAGAAGCATTACTTTCCTATGAAAAGAGGGATCGCCGTTATGGTGGCATTAAACGATAAAGCTAAAGAACTTGTCTTACGTTCTTTAAGCGGAATTGTTCTAGCATCTATTCTTCTCTCATCTATTTTCGTAGGAGGACGTCTTTGGTTTCTAGTCGCTTCAACACTTGCCTTACTCTCGCTATGGGAGTTTTACCAACTCCTATCGAAGAAGTTTCGAGTATCTAAGGGGATAGGAATATTATCTGGAGCTCTCGTGCTCATTGCATCCACAGAACGTATTCGCCCCGTATCCGTACTAATCGTGCTAACTCTTTGCGCGTTTATTCTTCTTTTCATTGAAATATTACGCCGTCAATTCTCCCATTCAAGCTATGCTATTTGGAATCTGGGAGGAACTTTATCAGGTCTTGTCTACATTATCTTCCCTTGGAGTTATATGATCCTTTTACGATTTCACCCCTTAGGGAAGCTTTTGCTTTTCACCCTGTTTATATGCACATGGAGCTGCGATGTAGCAGCTTATCTTGTAGGAACACGTTGGGGAAAAAATAAATTTTGTGAAGCGGTAAGCCCTAAGAAAACCTGGGAAGGTTTTGTTGGAGGGGCAGGCGCTAGTATTCTCTTTTCTGTACTTATCGCCTACTACGCAGCAATGCCTCCTTTACCTTTTCTTTATATAGGAATTATCTGCGGTTTAGCTGGACAACTTGGTGATTTGGCAGAATCTTTAATAAAGAGAGAAGTCGAAGTCAAAGACAGTGGGCGGCTTATCCCTGGACATGGGGGAGTTCTTGACCGATTTGACAGTATTCTAATTAGTGGTACTTTGACATTTTTCCTGTTTGGAGTGATTCTCCTTTGACAAACAATCTTTCTCGACTAGCTATTATTGGAGCTACTGGAAGTGTTGGAAAATCTGTTCTTGACATATGCAGAACCTATCCAGTAAAATTTAAAGTTGCTTTTCTCGTAGCTCATCAAAATATTAAAAAAATGAGTTCGCTTATTAACGAATTCCATCCGGTTGGAGTCGCTTTAACAGATCATGAAGCTGCCCGTTCTTTGCGAGAACTCCATCCTGATCTGCCTATTTATGAGTCAGAAGAAGATCTTGAATATATTGTTACTCACCCAGATGTTGATCACGTCGTTTTTGCCTCATCTGGAACAGACGCCATTAGAAGTTTGCAAAAAGCACTCGATGCAGACAAAAATGTTTCTCTTGCCAATAAAGAAAGTATCGTTGTTGCCGCACCATGGGTTATGCCTCTCGTAAAACGGAGAGACCAGCTTCGTCCTCTTGATAGCGAGCATAATGCTATATGGCAATGTCTCATCGGAGAAAATGTGCGAAATGTCAAAGAGATATTTCTAACAGCCTCTGGAGGCCCATTCAGAACATATACACGAGAAAAGCTTTCGTATGTCACTCCTGAGATGGCTTTATCTCATCCCGTATGGAATATGGGCTATAAAGTCACTGTTGACAGCGCAACTCTTATGAATAAAGGCATAGAAATAATAGAAGCTATGTATCTTTTCAACCTGGACAACACGCAAGTTCATGCAATAATTTGTCCAGGCTCTATAGTGCATGGCATTGTACATTTTTCAGATGGAACTGTAAAAATGGTCGCATCAACACCTGATATGCGCATGGCTGCTGCAACAGCTCTTGCCTATCCAGAACGTCTGCCCACAATGCCACTTGTCGCTCCCTTAGCATTTGACCCCCTTTCTATCAGTTTTTATTCTCCAGACGAAAGTCTTTTTCCAAGTCTTGCACTTGCCAAAGAAGTCGCCTGTAAGAAAGGTCCTTTCCCAGCTATTCTTGTGGGAGCTGATGAAATTGCCGTCGATGCTTTCATGAAAAAGAAAATAAATTTTACGCAAATTCCCGTAGTGATAGAGAAAGTTCTATCGAGTTATAATGGGAAAGCGCCTGAAACGCTTGAGGAGAGTCTGCAGATTCTCCAATGGGGGAAAGTAACCGCACAGTCAATAGTACGGACATTGGAGAAATAGAGTAAGGAGAGAATACTTCATGATTAGTTTGTTATCGTTCATTTTAGTCATAGGAATTTGTGTTGTTTCCCATGAATACGGACACTATAAAACAGCAAAAGCCTGCGGAGTACATGTTCATGAGTTTGCTTTCGGAATGGGTCCTGTTATATGGCAGAAGAAAGGTAAAGACGAAACCTTATGGTCAGTTCGAGCTTTTCCCATTGGCGGATTTGTTCGCCTTGCAGGAATGGATGAAGAACAGCCTGGCGAGAAAGTAGATGAGGGAAAAGGTTTTAACGACAAAAAACCATGGCAACGTTTTCTCATTCTTCTTAATGGACCGTTGGTTAATATTTTATTAGCTATGATCCTTACTGCTCTTTTCCTCTCCGGCCACGGCGTTCTTGATATGAGTGCTCCAGTCGTAGGAGAAATAATGCCCAACTTGCCCGCCCAAGAAATCGGGCTGGAATCTGGCGATATAATCAGGTCTATTAATGGAGTTACTGTTTCAGATTGGCCAGATATGGCAAAAACCATCAGGGATAGTTCAAAAGAAGGTCCGCTAACTCTTGAGATAGAAAGAAAGGGCGAAGTTTTTCAAAAAAGAGTAGAGATATCTTTTGACCCTAAATATGGCGCTCCGCTTCTTGGAATACGTCCACCTATTGTTCGATACGGCTTTTTCTCTGCTTTGAGAAATGCCTTCTCTTATACTATCAATATGAGCATAGAAATGATTCGAGGTATAGTCAGATGGGCTTTGCATACTCAGGATGTAGAAGTCTCTGGCCCCATAGGAATAGCTACTATGGCAGGACAAGCAGCAAGACAAGGAATATGGGCCTTTCTATCATTCCTGGCTCTTATTAACCTTAACCTTGGTCTCATAAACTTGTTTCCGTTCCCGGCACTTGATGGAGGACGCCTTGTTTTTATCCTTGGCGAAATGATAACGAGAAAGCGTCTTCCTGAACGGATAGAAAATTATATTCATTTTGCGGGTTTTGTACTTCTCATTACATTGATTCTTTTCATAACATGGAAAGATATTAGTCGAATCTTTAGTTTGTAATATAGAGGGATAGCAATGACAGAAAGAAATGTAACTATAAAGAAACTTGTGATTGGCCATAAAGCACCTATACGGATAGAAAGTATGCTTAAAGAACCTCTATCAAGTTATGATCGTGTTCTAGAACAATGTCAAGCCTTGCAAAAGGCAGGTTGCGAGCTCGTAAGGGTGGCCTTTCCACACAAAGATTTGAAGACCGAACTTTCTCGCTTAAATAGTGATATTGATATACCACTTATGGCTGATATACACTTTGATCCCGATTTAGCTATTGAAGCAATGGATGCTGGGTGCCCAGCTATTCGTATTAATCCTGGAAATATGCCGCTTCACAAGTTGCAAAAACTTATTCATATAGCGTCTGAACGTTCTGTCGTTATACGAATAGGAGCCAATAGCGGCTCTATTAATGGAAGGCAACTTGCGCAATCTCATGGTGATAAAGCCTGTGCTCTTGTTTTAGCTGTAGAGGAACAACTTCAATTATTGCTAAAAGAAAACTTTAATCGTATTATTCTTTCTGCTAAATCGACAAGCGTAAAAGAAACGGTGAGAGCCAACAAAATATTAAGTGAACGATATCCAGATTTTCCTCTTCACATTGGAATTACTGAAGCTGGCCCTGGGCTCACCGGGCTTGTTCGCAGCGCTTCGGGAATTGCGCTTATGCTTGCTCAAGGGATTGGAGATACGCTCAGAGTCAGTCTTACCTCTGATCCAGTCAAGGAAGTTGAAGCGGGATACGAAATTCTACGTTCTCTTGAACTCAGGGAACATGGATTTCATCTTATCTCCTGTCCTACATGTGGCCGGCGACGAATAGATGTGGCGTCAATAGTAGAACGTATAAAACCGTATTTGAAAGATGTACCCGATGGACTAACTGTAGCTGTTATGGGCTGCGAAGTTAATGGCCCACGAGAAGCTAAGAATGCAGATATCGGTTTTGCAGGCTCCCCTGCAGGCATGGTGGTTTTTACGAAAGGCCATATTATAGGAGAATGTTCTATCGATGAAATCCCAGAAAAAATAGCCTTACTTGTCGATATGCTTCGAAAAGAAAGAAACTCAAATAATAAGGAATAAAGAGAGGAGAGACAGGCATGCCTATAAGTCTCAAGGGAAGACATTTTTTGACATTGAAAGATTTTACAGAACAAGAAATTTACTACCTTCTCGACTTGGCGGCTCAGTTGAAAGCCAAAAAAAGAGCCGGACTTCGAGGGAATTTGCTTCAAGGGAAAAACATTGCCTTGTTATTTGAAAAAGCCTCAACTCGTACTCGCTGTGCTTTTACAGTGGCATGTATTGACGAGGGGGGTCATGCTGAATATCTCGGGAAAAATGATATTCATTTTGGAGGGAAGGAAGATGTAAAGGACACAGCTAGAGTCCTCGGAAGAATGTTTGATGGCATTGAATTTCGTGGATTCAAGCAGGCGACAGTAGACGAACTGGCCGCCTACGCCGGTGTACCCGTATGGAACGGTCTTACTGATACATACCATCCAACCCAAATTTTAGCGGACTTCTTGACTCTCCAAGAAAATTTTGGAGCCCATTTAGAGGGAATTCGACTTGTTTATGCTGGAGATGGGCGCAACAACATGGCTAACTCATTGATGATAGGCTCGGCAAAACTGGGTCTCCATTTTGTAATTGCAGCCCCTTCATCTCTATTTCCTGACAAAGGATTATACGAAGAATGTCTCGCTATGGCAGACAAAACAGGAGGAACAATTACTCTTGAGGAAGATCCTATAAAAGCAGTAAAAGGCGCTCATGCCATTTATACTGATGTTTGGGCATCAATGGGTGAGGAAGCCCAGATGCAAGAGAGAGAAGCCCTTTTACGCCCATATCAAGTCAACTTCAAACTTATGAAAGCAACCGGAAATGATAAGACGATTTTCCTACACTGCCTTCCTGCGTATAAAGGGAAAGAGGTTACGGAAGATCTTTTTGAATCACGGGCTTCAAAGGTATTTGATGAGGCAGAAAACCGTCTTCATACAATCAAAGCCGTAATGGTGGCCACAATAGGAAATCTCTAGTAAAAATATACTTGCCTCATAAACCTTGAGGGGGTATTATAGACTGAAATAAATAGCAGGGGGGATAACTTTTGACACAATCGAAACGAACCTTTCGATGTGCTTCCTGTGGAGAAATTTTTGAACAGGAAGGAAATGGATCCTCCATAAAATGTCCTAAATGCCGAAGTAAAATTCTGATTCTCCTTGAAGGAGAGTCTCTAGGTAAAAAAGGATGCGGAGGTTCTTGCGGTTCCTGCTCATCGGGTTGAGGAGTTTAATGTTAAGGGCGGCAGTTTGCCGCCCTTTTATATTTTATATTGTAGTTGTAACAACTGGATCTGCTGTGTTGATTCCTTTAATAGATGAAACAGCTTTTACGAGCTTACGTATTTTTTCAGCAGACCCTCTTAAAACAATAGCTTCAAGGCAATGGTCATGGTCAAGATGTACATGACTTGTACAAACAATCACATCGCCAAAATCATGTTGAACTTGAGTCAGTTCTGCAGAAGTGTCATGGGAATGGTGATCATAAAGAATCGTCAGTGTTCCAAAAACAGATCCCGATCCTTCTTCCCAACGATTTCTGGAAATAGACTGTCTGATAAGCTGTCGTATTGCACCTGAGCGGTTAGGTATTCCTGATCTCTTTATCCAGTGATCAAATTCCTCTAGCAAGGATTCCGGTACTGCAACTCCGAATCGAACGAGTTTTTCCAACGCAAGACAGCCTCCTCTCTCTAATAGTTACTTCATTATAAATGATTTTAATACATTCCCCCGTTTATTTAATTGGATGTTATTCTAAACCTAACAAATTTTGCAGTTGAAACATGATTTCGTGATAGAATTGATAATCTCGGCGAAATTTCAGCTATATGCTAGAATAAGTGAGACAAAACGGAGAAGGAAGGAAAGGGAATCTATCATGCAAATATACGTTCGCTCTCCGAAAAAAATAGTAGCGACTATAGAAAAATGGTTAGCAGATAAGGTTTCATCAGCAGGTGCCCACGGATGTGTGGTCGGGTTAAGCGGCGGTATTGATTCTGCCCTTGTAGCCGTATTACTGCGAAGAACCTTTGGAAGCAATATGCTGGGAGTGATGATGCCCTGCCATAGTTTGCCTGAGGATCAACAAGATGCGGAAAAACTTATAGATGTTTTTTCTATTCCTTCTACCTTAGTAGATCTTTCCGCAACGTACGATTCTCTCGTTAAGGGGCTGGAAGAATCTTCTGTGCCTCTTCGACACATCGCACTGGCAAACATAAAACCCAGGTTACGAATGACAACACTCTATGCTATTGCACAATCCAAAGGATATCTTGTATGCGGAACAAGCAATAAGGCTGAAATTATTGCCGGTTATTTCACCAAACATGGTGATTCCGGAGCAGACATCTGGCCCTTAGGTGATCTTTTAAAAGAAGAAGTACGCGAGACATCTGCCTATTTAAGGGTACCAGAAGACATCATCCAAAAGCCGCCATCGGCAGGCCTTTGGAAAGGACAAACTGATGAGAATGAAATGGGACTTACATATGACGATATTGATAAATATATAGCGACAGGAAACGTCAAGGAAAGTGTTAGGCAACGAATTGAAGAGAGATATCGTCAATCTGTGCATAAACGGGAATTACCACCTGTCTGCATAATACCGAAAGATTAATGGAACGATTTTTATAGAAGAGGTGATTGTTCGTGTCAGGACATTCAAAGTGGGCGAACATAAAGCATAGAAAGGCAGCCCAAGATGCAAAGAGAGGAAATCTATTTCAGAAACTAGTACGAGCGATTATTGTTGCAGCCAAAGAAGGTGGCGGCGATCCAGGAATGAACGTTCGTCTTAAAACAGCAATAGATAGAGCTAAAGCTGCAAGTGTTCCCAATGAGAATATCACTAGAGCAATAAAGAGAGGAACTGGAGAAATTGAAGGAGCCATGTACGAGGAAATTACATATGAAGGTTATGGCTCTAACGGTGTAGCACTTATGATAGAAGCACTCACTGACAATAGAAACAGAACAGCAGCAGATATGCGAGCTATACTTACCCGTGGTGGTGGCGCCCTTGGTGAATCCGGCTGTGTTGCCTGGATGTTTGAACGAAAAGGTGTCATTGAAGTAAAGGGTGAGAATATAGACGAAGAAACAATCATGCTTGCCTGTCTTGATGCAGGAGCAGAAGACTTTGAAGCAACAGATGAGGGATACACTATATTTACAACTCCTTCAGCCTTAACTGACGTCCAGAAAGCATTGGAAGATGCCGGATACGCTGTCGAACGCGCAGAGGCTGAAATGATCCCCAATAACACAGTTGCTATAGAAACAATAGAGCAGGCACAAAAAATCTTGAGATTGCTTGAGACTCTTGAAGATCATGATGATATCCAGAATGTCTATGCCAACTTTGATATTCCGGACGAAATTATGGCCCAAGTTGAATAAAAAGCAAATTATAACTTGTATTGGAATAGATCCAGGGTTAGGCC
The DNA here is from genome assembly GCF_055390565.1 of Aminobacterium thunnarium. Classification (NCBI taxonomy): domain Bacteria; kingdom Thermotogati; phylum Synergistota; class Synergistia; order Synergistales; family Aminobacteriaceae; genus Aminobacterium; species Aminobacterium thunnarium. The sequence continues at coordinate 878,452 of NZ_AP042412.1, read as the reverse complement.
GTTTAGGATTTGCCCTTGTCCGGAAGGATGGACATTGTTTTTCTGCAGAAGATTATGGATGCATTGAAACTCCACCCAAAACAGACGTGCCTTTGCGGCTTGAGATGATTTACAACAAACTTGGGGAGCGGATTCAAAACTGCTCCCCAGATTTTATGTCAGTAGAGAAACTTTTCTTCGGACGTAATATAACAACTGCTGAATACGTTTGGCAAGCTCGGGGCATTATTCTTTTACTGGCTTCTCAATATAAATTACCTGTGTATGAACCTAAACCTTCACAAATAAAAGTAGCTGTTTGCGGCTCTGGATCTGCCGACAAAAAACAAGTTCAAAAGATGGTGCAACGGCTATTAAATTTAAAAGAGATTCCACAACCAGATGATGCAGCTGATGCCATTGCTATAGCTTTAACAGGTATCGCACTTCATTCTTTTAGTAGAAAAACGAAAGCAGGTGGTTTTTCTTGCTAAGAAGTGTTGAGGGAAAAATTCTTCAGATAACACAAGAGAACGTTATACTTGATGTAAATGGCTTTGGTTTAGATATTCTCTGTTCAGGAAGTGCGCTTCGGCTATGCGAAGAGTGTGAAAGTGTACGATTGACAACATATTTACAAGTATCAGAAAGCGGAATAACTCTTTTTGGCTTCTCAAGCGAGCTGGAACGAGACGTCTTTTTAAAATTAATAACTGTAAAAGGAGTTGGGGGTAGAGTAGGGTTGGCTATACTTCGCACATTATCTCCATCTCAGGTTGTTCGTTCGATCGTCGCTTCTGATATTGATACTTTTCTTCAGGTTCCAGGAGTAGGGAAAAAGACTGCCGAACGCTTGTGTTTCGAGTTGAAACGCCACTTATCAGAAGAGATGATTGCAGAATTTGCAGAGGAAGAAGAGATTATACCTACAATGCCCGCTAAGAATACGGTTGCAGCTGCTCTTCGTTCTCTGGGATTTACTCAAAACGAAGTTTACACTGTTATGAATCGTCTTAAAAGAGAGATGGGCGCTGAGTTTGAAACAGCAAAGGAAGAAGTACTGCTTAAACAAGCTCTTCGTGAACTAAAAAGAAACTGAGGTGAAAAACGTGTCGGAAGAAAAGGCTAGCTTTTTCGACCTTCAGAATAAAACCTTCGAAGAAGAAATAACACTCCGCCCTTCAACATTGCAAGATTTTGTTGGGCAACAACAACTTAAAGATAAACTTTCAATATTTGTACAAGCTGCTCGTCAAAGAAAAGAAGCGCTTGATCATATTCTTTTTTACGGCCCTCCCGGTCTTGGTAAGACAACTCTTGCCGGGATTATTGCTCATGAAATGGGTGGTCAGCTTCGTGTAACCACTGGTCCTGCGCTAGAAAAAGCAGGAGATCTTGCTGCTATTTTGTCAAATCTCGAACCTTACGACGTTCTTTTTATTGATGAAATTCACCGCTTACCTGCAAATGTCGAAGAGATTCTTTATCCGAGTATGGAAGATTTTAGTCTGCATATTATTGTGGGAAAAGGCCCGCTTGCCAACAATATCTGTCTCAGCCTTCCTCCCTTTACCCTTGTTGGGGCAACGACGCGCCTTGGCCTCTTGACATCCCCTCTTCGTGCACGATTCGGAATAGTAGAACAGCTCAAGCTTTATGAGGAAAAAGAGATTTCAGATATAGTCCAAAGGGGCGCCCATGTTCTTGGAGTCAAAATAGAAGAAGAGGCTGCATACGAAATAGCACGTCGTTCCCGAGGTACACCACGTGTGGCTATACGTTTACTTAAAAGGGTTCGGGATGTTGCTGAAGTTCGTCAATCATCCTCCATAACCTCATCGATTGCATCGATTGCTCTTAACATGCTTGGGCTCGACTCTTTGGGGCTAGATGATGGTGACCGCAGAATTTTACATGTGATTGTAGAACTTTTTGATGGAGGACCAGTAGGACTTTCAACGATTGCGGCAGCATTAAACGAAGAAGGACAAACCATAGAAGACATATACGAACCATATCTTATTCAAAAAGGTCTCATAGAAAGAACACCTCGAGGTAGAAAGGCAACTAAAAATGGATATTTATATCTTGGAAAGAACCCTCCAGAGGATATTACTAAGCAATTAGAATTCTACCAAGAGGAGGAATCAGACTCATGCAAGGAATAGGAAAAGGTCTTATTTTCACGGGGATAATTCTCATTATTGCGGGAAGCCTCTTCCTTGTTTTTTCAAAGTTAAATATCCCCTTTGGGAAATTGCCTGGAGACATTACGTATACGCGAAAAAATGTTACAGTTTTTGCACCTATCACCACAATGATTATTGTGAGTATCGTGTTAACTGTAGTTTTGAACATTATTGGACGTTGGATGAAATAATAAATTCAAAAAAAGAAATCGAGAGAAGGAGGAACGTACGTTCTTATGAAAAAAATCTGTAGATCTCTCATCCTTGCTGCTATATTCGTTCTTTCTTTTGCAATCGGCGACTCTTTCATTGCAGAAGCTGCGGCACAAACTGTTCGAATAGGAGTTGGTATTGGAGTATCACAAGCCACTATTTCTTCTTCTTCAGCCTTAATCCTTAAAGATGGTCAGGGGAAGAGATTCAAAGCTAATAAGGCTATTTCTTTGCGATATGCAGGGAAGAATAGAATCTCGATAGGAAAACATACTCTCAAATTACCATTAGAAATAACCTCAAAAGGCCTTTTAAACTTTAAGAAGGTCCAATACAGGGGGGCTATTCGCGCTGTTGACAACGGGAATTCTGTCAACATTATTAACGTTGTCAATATAGAGGACTATGTGCGTGGGGTTTTAAAAATGGAAACGAACCCTGCATGGCATTTGGAAGCGCTGAAAGCTCAGGCAGTTATTTCCCGAACGTATGCTCTCAAGAATTTGGGCAAGTATGGAAAGAAGGGGTTCGATCTTACGGCCACGCCAGATTGCCAGGTTTATCGAGGTGTTAATGCAGAAACTTCGCGAACAGATAGAGCTGTTAAAGAGACAGCTGGTGTCGTTGTCGCATACGGTTCCCAGCTTGCTCTTACTCCCTTCCATTCAGATAGTGGAGGAGCGACAGCCAATGTTTCTGAAGTATGGAGTAGTTCCATACCATACTTATGCGGGGTAAAAGAAGCTATTCCGTATACATCTCCCTATTCGTCATGGAATCTTACGCTCTCCGCTCAACAAGTGCGGGCAGCCCTTAGTAAATTAGGAATAAATGTTGGAAACGTTCTTAATGTAGGAGTGGGCTCAAGAGATGCCTTTGGACGCCCTGTAACGCTTTTAGTTCAAGGGAGCCAGGGAACACGGGAAATAAAAACTCATCAATTCAGGATGGCTGTTGGTCCTTCTGTGTTGCGAAGCACATTCTTTACGATCAATGGCGAAACTGGACCTGTTGTTCAACAACCACAACGCAATAATCTGGGAGATGCGAATGCTCCACTATCTTCAGAAGAAGAGCAAACATTGATTACACTTACTCAACAAGGAGCTTTTTCAGCCGATGAAATGATCGATATGCTGATGCATCCTGAAAAGAAAAAAACATATCTCTTTAAAGCTCTCAAAAAAGCTATCCCTCAAAAGAACACGTCAACAGTCACAAACCGTCCTATGCAGAGGAAAGCTAACAAATCATCTGCTGGAGTTTTTGTCTTTTCAGGGAAGGGATGGGGACACGGTGTAGGGCTGTCTCAATGGGGAGCCAAAAACCTTGCTGATCAAGGATGGAAATATGCTAAAATACTGCAGCATTATTATCCAGGTACAACTCTAACTCGAAAATAAGAAGGCGATGACGTTTTATGGCTCCGAATCTTTATGATATAGAATCTTATGCATACGATCTTCCTGAAGAACGTATAGCTCAAAATCCTGTTTCACCAAGGAATCATTCAAAACTTTTAGTGCTCGATAAAGAGACAGGAAAAATGACACACTCACACTTTTATGAACTCAATAAGTTTTTAAAAGAAGGGGATGTCATTATTTTAAATGATACTCGCGTTATCCCAGCTCGGCTTCACGGAATAAAAGAAAAGGGAAGTGCGCATGTAGAAATATTATTGCTCAAACCGCTTGATAAGAACTGGAAGCGTTGGGAAGCGTTGCTTCGGCCAGGCAGAAGATTAAAACCAGGTAGCACGGTGTTTGTTAATGATACTACAGTTGTCAGCATACAAGACATATTAAGAGATGGCATCAGAATAGTTGAATTTCCAGCTAATTGCGATGTACTTTCTTTATTGGAACATGTTGGAGAAGTTCCCTTTCCTCCATATATAAAAGAAACAAACGCTACTGCTTCCGATTATCAGACGGTATTTGCCAAACGCAACGGATCGTGTGCTGCTCCTACTGCCAGCTTGCATTTTACAGAAGAACAGCTTCGTGAATTGTCCAAAGATTATGGCATATCTTTTGCTTGGGTTACACTTCATGTAGGACTCGGGACTTTTCGTCCAGTTCAGGTAGAAGATATACGCAAACATATTATTCACGAGGAATATTGCGAAATTCCTAAAGAAACAGCTGATTTTATTCGAAAAGCAAAAAGAGAAGGACGGCGAATTCTTGCCTCTGGAACAACAGTGGCAAGAACGTTAGAGAGTATGGCGACTCATGACGAAAGCGTCATTCATGAGGGGAAGAAAAATACATCTCTCTTTATCTACCCTGGCTATAACTTTTCGGTTATTGACGGGCTTATTACTAATTTTCACCTTCCTCGAAGTACGCTGCTTATGCTTGTAGCAGCGTTAGCAGGATATGACAACGTAATGGAAGCTTACAAAACAGCTGTTAAAATGAATTATAGATTCTTTTCTTTTGGGGACGCCATGCTGATTCAATAAAAGTTAAGGAGGGTGATGGTATTATGTGGAAATGGGCTTGTCTCGTTCCTCATCCACCTATTATTGTTCCAGAAGTAGGGCGCGGCAAAGAAAAAGAAGCTATACGAACTATTCAGGGAATGACTTCTCTAACACAACAGCTTGAGGAGAAAAAACCAGACGTTCTATTTATACTTTCTCCACATGCACCATACTCACGGGGCCTTTTGTTCGTAGAGTCTTCAGAGTACAAAGGAGACCTCTCACTTTTTGGGGTACCTGAAGTATCGTTGCATGCTAAAGGAAATCATGAAAAATTTGAGGCTATTTACAACTTTTTAAAAGAAATAGTACCTGTAGAAGTTATGAAAAAAGCAACGGGCTCATTAGATCATGCCTCTATCGTTCCTTTGTATTTCTTTCATAAACAATGGGGGAATCTACCCGATATTATTCTTGCTAATCCTATTGGATTAACATTGGAAGAGGCTAGCAAGATGGGAAAAGAACTTCGCCAATTTCAAGACACCCTTCAGTGGGGACTTATTGCAAGTGGCGATCTCTCTCATAGAGTAATACCTGGAGCACCTGCAGGATATTCCCCTTTAGGAGCCTTTTTCGATGAACAAGTCGTCAGAGCCTTAAAAACCTCTGACGCTCAACTTCTTTTAAATTTACCTGAAAGCACTATAGAAGAAGCAGGGGAGTGTGGACTTCGTTCTGTCTTGATTTATCTCGGTCTTGCTGAACCACATTCAAAAATGATTTCTTATGAAGCTCCATTTGGAGTAGGGTACGCTGTAGCTATTGCTACGCCTCAAAAAAAAGAGTATCCGTTGTTTGCGCGTAACGTTATTGAAGAATATATACAGAACGATAGACAACCAGCGCAACGAGAAATTGAATTATGGTCTCCTTTAGAAGCTTTACATAAAAAGGGAGCCTGTTTTGTCTCTTTGAAAACAAAGGACGGCCATCTTAGAGGCTGTATCGGAACAATTCTACCTGTACATCAGACACTTAGTGAAGAGTTAGTTGCAAATGCTATAGCTGCTGCGACGGAAGACCCCCGTTTTCTCCCTGTGCAACCAGATGAACTAAAAAATATAGTTGTCTCTGTCGACATTCTTTCAGAGCCTGAGGAAGTACATTCGATAGACGAACTTGACGTAAAAATCTACGGAATTATAGTCTCTAATGGAGTAAGAAAAGGTGTGTTGCTTCCCGATCTTGATGGTGTGGATACTGTAGAGCGGCAGATTCACATAGCTTTACAAAAAGCCGGAATATCTTCTCATGGTAATATCACTATATACCGTTTTACTGTTGACCGTTATCTTGAGAGAGGAGAATAATTATGGCTTATAGAGCATCATGGTGGCACCGTAACAACTCTTCTGTTACGTGCGATCTTTGCTTTCATCACTGTACTCTCGAAGAAGGGCAAAAAGGCATTTGCGGGGTACGAATGCATCAGAAAGATGCAGGCCTTGTCTCTTTGAATTACGGCCTTGTATCATCTATAGCCATAGATCCAGTAGAAAAGAAGCCTCTTTATCATTGGAATCCTGGAACATCAATCCTTTCTCTAGGGAGCATAGGTTGCAATATGTATTGTCCCTTTTGTCAGAATTGGCAAATATCCACATGTTCCAAATCTATACCCCTAACCTATATCTCTCCTTCTGAAATAGTAGATATTGCCAGAAGAAAGCATCTACAAGCTGTTTCCTTTACATATAATGAACCTTTTGTCTGGTACGAATATATTCTCGACAGTGCGCACGCATTGAAAAAAGAAGGATTTTCAGTAGTTCTTGTTTCAAATGGAATGGTTAGCGAAGAGCCATTAAACGAGCTACTTCCTTACATAGATGCAGCCAATATTGACGTAAAAGCTTTTGACGCTCCGACATATTCTTTACTCGGTGGTGATTTGACTACTGTTAAAAATACTGTTGAATCTATGGTTAAAGCCCATGTGCATGTAGAGCTTACAAGCCTTATTGTTCCTGGCATTCATAAGGATGTTCAGTGGCTAGACCCTCTCTCAGAGTGGGCTTCATCTCTATCTCCCAATATAGTTTTGCATATCTCAAGATATTTTCCCTGCTACAAATGGCATGAAGCTCCGACACCTCTTGATCTTTTAGAAGAGGCTCAGGAACGGGCCAAGAAACATTTGTCCTTTGTCTATCTTGGCAATGTTCAATCTTCAGCTATAACTTTTTGTCCCCTTTGTGGATCGATGATCATGGAACGTCGAGGATACAACACCCTTCTTTTCGGTCTTGATAAAAAAGGTAACTGTGCCCATTGCGGAAATCATATAGTCACTCTTACAGAATAAAAGGAGAGTTCAAACATGCGTAAAATCGTTGATGCCCTGTTCTTTCTAATTGTCGTAACGTTTCTTCTTTTTATATGCACCCGATCTCCTCAGTGGTGGGATAAGGAATTTCCTTTAGGAGAAGGGGAAGCAATTTCAATACTCGTCCTTCCCAATCAGACTGCACAAGAAATTGCACGACATTTTGAAAAAGAAGGGGTCGTGGAGAATGCCAAAGAACTCTCTAAATGGATGACCACACTTGGTATTGACCGAAAAATAAAAACGGGCATTTATATGATACGAAAAGGTTCGCCTTGGGAAGTCGCCAAACAATTGGGAGAAGCGACCCCCTTTCATGAAAAAGTAACACTCATACCAGGATCAGATATCTTTTCGTTAGCGGAACAATTTGAAAAGATTACGACAAAGGATATAGCCAATCTTCTTTTACAAGATAACATTTTTGATAGTACTCTAGAAAAATATCTCCCCGCAGATGCAGAGACACGGGTTGCCCTATTACTACCAGACACATACTATGTTGCAGAAAAGACTCCTACAGCCTTAATTAAATCAGGAAGTTCACTTTGGTGGAGTCATTTCGGTAAAGTAGTAAGGGGGAAAAAGTTCAACGATAAAGATATCACTTCATTAGCTATAATAGCTTCACTTATTGAGAGAGAAGCTAAACAAGATGATGAACGTGCGATAATAGCTGGAGTGATATATAACAGATTAGAGAAAAAAATGCCCCTCCAAATCGACGCTAGCATTGTCTACGCCTGGAAAAGGAAGGGAGAGACGTTACAACGCGTGCTATACAAGCATCTTGAATTAGAATCACCATATAATACCTATAAGAACTTGGGGTTGCCTCCTACAGCAATTTGTGTGCCTTCTGCCGCCTCATGGGAAGCTGCATTTACCCCTGAAAAGAATGAATATCTATATTATGTCGTTGAAAAGGATGGGCGACATGCCTTTGCTAAAACCTATAAAGAGCATCTTGCAAATATTAGACGTATTAAGAGAAAACGGCGGTGAAACAAGTGATTGATCCTAAAGATATGACACAATTCGTTCTTTCTACTGAACCAGCTTCTATTGTTCTCATAAGCTGGATTGTTTCTGAATATGACGGTATAGGATTTATTCGAACGGATGATCCGCAAAAGGGGATCATCTCTCTCTTTTCTCCTCAAGAACGAACAAAGGAAGCGCATTTGCTCGTGAAAAAACTTTCTGAAGAAGGAATTCCTGTTAAGATAGAAGAAATAGTCGAATACGAGAAGAGAGAGGAAGATCAAGAGGAATGATCATCACCCCATTAAAGGAAGCATTCGAAACACTATATCGTTCAAAAATAGATTACTCGGACATATATTTTGAATCTTCTTCAAGTCACAGTTGTTCTTTTGAAGATGGTGTAATAGAAGAAACTAGCTCTTCCCTTCGCGAAGGAGTAGGTGCGCGAATTTTTTTTGATGATTTAACTTCCTTTTCACACACACCAGGAGTTACAATAAAAGACGGACTTGATGCTCTTCAAAAGGCCGCCCAAAACATGGGGATTCGCTTTACATTACCGTCACCTGAAGAAGAATACGAGAAGAGAGTTATTGAGCAATCATCACTACTAAAACCGGAAAATCCAGATTTTTTTCATGATATTGATCAAAAAATACGTGGGAAAAGTGCCTTAGTTACACAAGTTTCTATGAATTACAGTTTTTCTAAACGTCAAATTGCTATTGTAACGGAAGGTGGAATTCTTCAAAAAGAAGAAAGATGGTATACAAGTTTTAGCGTGGAAGTAGTCGTTGAAAAGAATGAACAAATACAGACGGGATATGAAAGTGCGGCTCAAGCTACGCCAACTTTAGAGTTCTGGCAGCAAAATGACCCTTACATTCTGTCACAAAGAGCACTTGATGAAGCTCTTCTAATGCTAGATGCCCCAGATTGTCCTGCTGGAACAATGCCTGTTCTGCTTTCTGGAGAAGCTGGAGGAACTCTGGTTCACGAAGCATGCGGGCACAGCCTAGAAGCAGATATTATACAAAAAGATTACTCCGTTTTTCGGGGGAAAATTGGTGAGTATGTAGCCAGCCCTCTTGTTACAATGGTTGACGATGGAACTATTATAGGCTTGTTTGGAAGCTATTCTGTTGATGATGAAGGTGTTCCATCTCAACGAACAGTTTTAATAGATAAAGGTATTTTAAAAATGTATCTCACAGATAAACTTTCAGCTTTAAAAGAGAATTTACCTCTTACTGGAAACGGAAGACGAAGTTCATACAGACAGCCACCAATCCCTCGTATGAGTAACACATTTATTGTGGCTGGAGAAAGCAATTTTGAAGAAATGTTGCAGAAAATAAACTATGGTCTTTATGTGAAAAAGATGGGCGGAGGAGAAGTTAACCCTACTTCTGGAGATTTTGTCTTTCAGGTTAACGAAGGCTATCTCATTAAAAACGGTCAAATACTTCACCCTGTAAAAGGAGCCCTTCTTACTGGTAATGGGCCGGAAGCTCTTATGGATATTATTGCCGTTGGAAATAATTTACATTTTCTTCCTGGTACATGCGGTAAGGCAGGGCAAGCGGTGCCAGTAACAGATGGGCAACCATCTCTTTTAATTAAAAAGTTAACAGTTGGAGGCAACACGACGAACCATGACGCTCTTTAAAAAGAAAAAAAAACGCGGACGTCCAAAGCAAAAAACTGATGAAATCCGACGGATCAAGGAAGAAAGAATCCGCCGGCTACATACGTTTATTCGCCTGATATTCTTTTTCTTGCTCGTTGGTGATATTTATGTAATGGCATCTCTTTTTTCTTTCTGGACTGGAGAATTCGGTCAATATATACGACAAACACTTATGACTAGAACGGGCGGGGCAATTCTTATTCTTCTCATCTTCGGAGCCTATGTTTGTCTTTCTGTTCTGCTTCGAAAAAAGATACATCAGCTAGCATCTCAAACATTAGCAACGCTTTTCCTTTTTATCTCAGGGGCTCTCTTGTTAGGGCTTTTAAATAAATATGGGAGCGCCCAACAATGGGCTATTCTTAACCCCGGCTTTTTTGGACATAATTTGACTCAATTCTTTTTAGTCAACGGCGGTTTCTTTGGAACCCTTCTGTTTTGTTTCGCCTCTCTTTTTACTTCTACAGTACTCTATGGCTTCATAAAGACAAAGATGGTGTTGGCTTTTGGAGCCTTCTTTATGAGAGAAATAAAGAAACTCTTCTTTCATGAAAAAACAGACAAATCTGTAACAGAAGAACAGCCTTCAGAACTTATATTAAACAACGAAGAAACAGTTGTAGCGGATCAAATACCTTTGGAGGAACAAACGCCTTTGGCAGATCCTACGTCTCTAACTGCCACTACAGACCCAATAGATGATAAAGAAAAAGACGAACTAGGATTTGATGATTTAGAGATAAATACTTCAGAGACAGAAGAAGACACAATCCAAGAAAGCGAAGTCGCTGAACCTTCTTTTCAGGCACGCCTGATCGTCAAAGAAGAAGATTCTGCACCTGTAGAAGGAGAAGCTCTTCCAGAGATTAGTATGGAAAATGAAGAAGGGAAAGAGCCTTCTATTGCGGAAGGGAAATTTCCTCCTCCTATTGATCTTTTTGGAGCCCCAGAACCTCATATACAGGATGGCGGCGAACAAAAGGCTAAAGAGCAGGCAGAATCTATTATTTCTACCTTAGCTGATTTTGACGTACAGGCAGAGTTGGCTGAAATTGTAATTGGCCCCACAGTCATTCAATTTCAGATCCAGCTAGCTCCTGGCATTAAAGTCAGTAAAATAGCAGGATTAGCTAATGACCTTGCTGTTGCATTAGCAGTTCCTGCATTGCGCGTGGAAGCACCAATTCCCGGCAAACCATATGTAGGAGTGGAAATCCCTAATCCTAAAAGAAAAGGAGTAACACTGCGTCGAATTCTCGAATCCCAAGCTTTTGCGCAAGCTGACTTTAATCTTCCCTTACCTATGGGGGTACGAGTAGACTCAAGACCTCTCATTATTGGTTTAGAAGATCTGCCTCACCTTCTTGTCGCCGGGACAACAGGCTCAGGAAAGAGTGTATTTGTTAATAGTTGCATAGCTGGACTCTGTTATTGCAGGAAACCAGAGGATTTGAGATTCCTCATGATTGACCCCAAACGAGTAGAATTAAGTATATATGAACACTTACCACACATGTTAGCTAAACCTGTAACATCGCCTAAAAAGGCTATCCACGCTTTAGCATGGGCAGTACGTGAAATGGAGCAGCGATATGATATTTTTGCTAAGGCGCGAGTACGAAATCTGGCAGGATATAATGGGAAAGTTTTACCTAAAGATAAACTTCCTCATATCGTTATAGTTGTAGATGAATTGGCAGACCTGATGTTTACTGCTCAAAAGGATGTAGAAGATTACATCTGCCGCCTTGCGCAAATGGCTCGTGCCACTGGAATTCATCTTTTACTCGCAACACAACGTCCTTCTGTTAACGTCGTTACGGGACTAATCAAAGCTAATATTCCTGCTCGTGTTGCTTTTACACTGCCATCACAGGCAGATTCTAGAACAATAATTGATGTCTCAGGAGCAGAAAAGCTCTTAGGAAAAGGCGATATGCTGTTTGTCAGTCCCCGATATCCGCGACCTGTGCGCTTGCAATCGCCCTTTATTGAAGATGCGAAATCACTCGACTTGATCAACTATATGAGAAATCTTTTCGGCGATCCCGAATATATAAAGATAGAGGAGCAGGGAGATAACGGCGGCAATGGAGTAGATTCAGCTTTTACGGACGATCCATTACTTGAAGAAGCAATGCAAATTATTCTCGATACAGGAATTGCTTCGGCCAGTCGTCTTCAAAGACAGCTTCGCATAGGATTCACTCGCGCAGCTCGACTTATAGATACGATGGAACAGCTTGGCATCGTGGGGCCACCTGACGGGTCAAAACCGCGCGAAATACTTGTAGATGAACAACGAGCAAAGGAGATTATGGATGAGAACCTCTAATTCAGATGTTTTATCTTTTCACTTAGGTCGCTGGCAGTTGACTGCTAACAACCTTTGGGGAAATCTGTCAATTCTCTTGATTGCAGGGGGCCAAGCACCTTCAGTTGAATGGCTTGCTCAAATATCTCCACTATTCCAAGAAATATGGTGCGCCGACTCTGGCATTGAAATATGCAAGAAGGCGCAGATTATTCCTCATCGTCTTATAGGAGATAGTGATAGCAGTTCCCTGGAAGGTAGAGCATGGGCAGAAGAAAATGGGGTTCGTATTGAGACATACCCTGTTGATAAAGATTACACGGATTTACAACTTACACTCAAAAGAATAGGAGAAACATACCCTGATGCCAAAGTTGTTATTACAGGTTGTTGGGGTGGGCGTCTAGATCACACATGGAGCAATATTTATTCTGCTCTTTGGGCGCAAGAATGGAACGTTCATGTAGTGAGCCTTTGCGACCATAAAGAAGCGCTCTTTTTGTTGAACGGCCCAGATAAAGCAACGTTCCATTTTGAATTGCCATATCCGAACATTGTTTCTTTATTTGCTCTGGATGAAAAAGCAGAAGGTGTGTTTATTCGAGGAACTCATTGGGAGTTACAAAATGTTTTACTAAAAATAACTCACCCTTACGCCATTAGCAACAGACTTAAAAAAGACTATCTGCAAGTTGACGTAGACAAAGGAAGACTCGCAGTGTATCTTTACTGGGCAGAATAAAAAAAGCGGGCTGAATTACACAGCCCGCTTGACTTTGCCAGATTTAAGGCACTTTGTACAAATTTTCATACGTCGCGTCTCGCCTGCGCCCAAGTCAACCTTCACATTCTGCAGATTGACAAGCCAACGTCTTCTTGTATGACGATTGGAATGGCTGACTGCGTTTCCTGTAACAGGACCGCGGCCGCAACATTCACAAACTCTAGCCATTGATTTTCCGCCTCCTCCGAAGGAAATAGTGTTCGAACAGGTGGATTTTATCACAGGTTAGGTGAATAGAGCAATTGTTCTATGTAAAAAAAGGGGGAGCAATTATGAATTTTAGTCAGAAACTGGAAGAAATTCAAAAAATCGTTCATACTCTTGAAAAGGATGAGCTGCCTCTTGAAGACGCTTTAGAGCTCTTTGAGCATGGAGTTGCTTTAGTCAAAGAGTGCCAAAAGTACTTAACAGAGGCGGAACAAAAAATAGTTCTTTTAACCCAATCAGGGAAAGAAGAACCTTTAAGTATTGAAAATGTGGAGAACGAAAATGAATGATTTTGTGAAAAACGAACTTGAAAAAAATCGACTATATTTTGAAGAACAGCTTCGCTCCTTCTGTAGCTGCAAGCCTGACGCTATTCCTGAACGTCTTTGGCAATCAATGACGTATTCTCTCCTTGCGGGGGGGAAAAGGCTTCGCCCCATACTCTGTCTACAAGCAGCAGAATCGGTAGGAGGAATAAGGGAAAAAGTTCTTTCCATGGCTATAGCCCTTGAGATGGTGCATACCGCATCATTAATTCATGATGACCTCCCTGCTATGGATAATGACTCTCTTCGAAGAGGCAAACCGACTAACCATATTATTTTTGGCGATGCCTTGGCAATACTTGCTGGTGACGCTCTTTTAGCGTGGGCTTTTCAATATCCTCTTAACAAACTTTCAGAAGAAGGATTTCTTTCTTCTTCCATAATCCATGCACTCTCTGTTTTTGCTGAAGCTATAGGACCTTTCGGAATATGCGGAGGCCAGGTACTCGATACTGATCCCGAAAGTTTTGAACCATCTCCATTGTTCGTAAAAAAAATAGCACTCCAAAAAACTGCGATACTTATAAAATCAGCAGTTGTCACAGGAGCTATTTTAGGAGGCGCATCTTCCAAACAAATTTCTGCTTTTGAAAATTATGGCAATCATTTGGGTTTGGCGTTCCAGATTGTTGACGATATACTAGATGTAACATCAACGGCAGAAGAATTAGGGAAAACCCCTGGGAAAGATGCAAAACAAGAAAAAACAACTTTTGTCACACAGTTTGGTATTGAAGAATCACGAAAAATGGCACTTCAAGAAAGTGAAGAGGCTGCTGCCGTTATTTCTTCTATAGGAAAAAATACTAAGTTTTTTCAAGAACTTGCTCTTTCCCTTGCGGAACGAAGCCGGTGATCTGAAAAAGGAGGCTCTCTCTGCAAGAATGATGCATATTTTAGATAGAGTAAACGATTATCATGACCTTAAAGATATGTCCTCTGGGGCATTAGATATTCTTTGCCAAGACTTACGGGAAGAAATTATAAATGTTGTTTCTAAAAACGGGGGGCACCTCGCTTCTTCTCTTGGCACAGTTGAACTTATAGTTGCATTACTTCGACAGTTTAACCCTCTAGACGATAAAATAGTTTTTGATGTTGGTCATCAAACATATGCATATAAAATTCTTACCGGCAGAAAAAACACATTTCACACATTACGTGAGTGGAGAGGGATAAGCGGCTTCCCCAAAAGAGAAGAAAGCCCTTGTGACCATTTCGACGTAGGACATAGTAGTACTTCTTTATCTGCTGCTCTAGGGTACGCTAAGGCTCGAGATATACAGAATCAAGACCATCATGTCGTTGCCGTTATAGGAGATGGCGCCCTACTAAACGGGTTGGCCTTTGAAGCGTTAAACTACACAAAAGATGCTCATACAAAAGTTATATATGTACTTAATGACAATAAAATGTCAATTAGTCATCGAGTAGGGGGATTTGCCTCTCATTTAGCCAAGTTAAGCTCAAGCCCTGCATATAATAATCTTAAAAAATATATTAAGGAATCGTGCGCTTCGATTCCTCAAGGGCAATCAATAGAAAACGTATTATCTAAGTTAAAAGATCAAATAAAATCTCTAGTCAAACCTGAAAACATTTTTGACGAACTCGATATTAATTACTGGGGTCCCTTCGATGGACACAATATTCACGAAATGGAAACCGTTTTTGAAATGGCCAAAAGATACCATAAATCTGTTCTCATCCATGTAGTAACCCAAAAAGGGAAAGGGTTGCAATGTGCAGAGGAACATCCAGACACATATCACGGCGTTCCTGTGAACGGATTCGGTAATAAATCGTCTGGAACAAGTTGGAGTGCGTCTGCTACTGAGACACTTTGTGCTATGGCTGAAAAAGATTCTCGCATAGTCTGTCTTACAGCTGCCATGAAAAATGGTACGCGACTTGAAGATTTTGCATCTCGTTTTCCTGATCGTTTCTTTGATGTAGGAATAGCTGAGGAACATATGCTCACCATGGCTGCAGGCATGGCAGCAGGTGGTCTTCGTCCTGTAGTTTTTATATATTCGACATTTTTGCAACGTGCCATGGATCAACTGGTACATGACGTCGCCTTACAAAAACTTCCAGTAGTATTAGCTGTTGATAGAGGCGGATTGGTAGGGGAGGATGGAGAAACACATCAGGGACTTTTCGATATTACGTGGTGTAGATCAATCCCTAACATGCAAATGTTTATACCTCGAGACAGAGTAGACTTGGAAAGAATGTTCGAATATGGATTATCGCAAGATACTCCAGTTATTATCAGATATCCAAGAGGAACAGCGCCAGAAGAAATCAATCGTCAGGAAGATATGAAAAGCATCGTTCCTCCGTTCCGAAGTGAACTTCTTGTAGAGGGAAGAGAATGGACTCTTATCGGAATGGGGTCAACAGTGGGGTTATGTTTTGAATGCCGTCAAAAAGCAATTGAGGAAGGACTCCCCACTCCTGCTATATTAGACTTACGAAGTATAAAACCTCTGGATTGGCCTGTTATCGATTCCCATCTTATGAATGATACGTTTGTTGTCATTTTGGAAGAAGGGTATAAAAACGGAGGCATAGGTGAAGCAATTTCTTCACGAGCTGCAGAACACGGATATAAAGCAAAAGTAGCTCCTATAGGAATACCTGATATATATGTGCCACATGGAACAGTACATTTACAAAGAGAATTTTGTGGCCTTACAGCACAAAGAGTGGTGAACTGGTATAAAAAAAATGCAAAAAGAACGAGTCGATAAACTTATAGTTGAAAGAAAACTCGCCTCAACTCGAGCAAAAGCACAAGCTCTCATTCTTGAAGGGAGAGTCTTTTCTTCTCACGAAAGAATTGAGAAAGCTGGAACGCTGCTTCCTGTAGACGCTCCATTAGAAATAAAGATTAAAGAAACGGAATGGGTCAGTAGAGGTGCTTATAAACTCTTGCGAGCACTTGAGGTTTTTCCTGAAAATCCTCTTAATAAAGTCTGCATGGATCTTGGTGCATCGACAGGGGGTTTTACAGACGTGCTTCTCTCTCGTGGGGCGCGTAAAGTATACGCTGTTGATGTTGGATACGGACAGTTGGCATGGAAATTGCGCAATGATTCCAGAGTTATTGTTATGGAACGCACCAACGCTCGATATTTAGAGACAAAAGACTTTGAAGAGCCATTAGATATCATTACTATAGACGCTTCTTTTATTTCTTTAAAACTGCTTTTGCCTGTTGTAGAGAAACTTTTAGCAAAAGAAGGAAGTATAATATGTTTAGTGAAACCACAGTTTGAAGCAGGTAAAGAGCGCCTTGGTAAAGGTGGAATTGTGCGAAAAGCAGAAATACATCAGGAGATACTTGAGGAAGTTGCAGCTTTTATTGAGACAGAAACACAGCTTTATCTTATTGACGCAACATGGTCTTCTATAAAAGGACCTAAAGGGAATATAGAATTTTTGTTCTATCTCAGAAAAACAAGAGAAAATAATAGAGATATTAACTTTGAAAGTCTTGTAACAGAAAGCCATCACATTTTAAACGAATAAAAGGAAAGGGATAGAAAGGGAAGGGACACCATATGGATAAGAAAATAGGTATGCTCGTCAACACCCAAAAAAAAGGTGCCCTTGACATGGCCAGAAAACTCCTTAAATGGGGGAAAAAAAATGGCGTGACTTTTCTTTTTCCCCCTCACGAAGGCTCTATTCTTGGGGTGGAAGCCACACCTGACAACGAATGGAAAAGTAGTATTACTATGGCCGTTGTTATCGGTGGTGATGGCACCTTTTTGCGTGCAAGCAGATATGTCTTAAATCACTCTATTGCCCTATATGGCATTAACCTTGGGCATCTTGGTTTTTTAGCTTCTGGGAAACCTGAAGAAGCAGAATCAGACCTTGAACAAATTTTTCGGGGAGATTATTCCCTTCAGCAACATCGGATTCTTGAAGGAATTATATGGAGAGAAGGGCGGCGTAAGCATACCCTTTATGCGCTTAATGACCTCGTTCTGACAAAAGGAGCCTTCGCTCGAGTCATTTCAATAGAGATCCGTATTGGCAACCATTACTTTAACATGTTACCTGCAGATGGAGTTATAGTTTCCACACCAACAGGATCTACTGCATATGCACTCTCAGCTGGAGGTCCTATTGTTCCGCCTCATGTTCCTTGTATGGTATTAGCTCCTATCTGCGCACACACTCTCTATGCCCGTCCTGTAATCGTGGGGGAAAACGACATTATAAATCTCATCCCCAAGGGGAGTCACCGAGATCTGATGTTGACCCAAGATGGACAATTAGGATATGAAATATTACCTGGAGATCGTATTGAACTTTCTCTCTCAAAAGATAAATTCGTTAATGTTATAGTCTTGCCTCAAAGAACATACTTTGACCTTCTTCACGAAAAACTACAGTGGGGACAGGGAATAGTACGAAATGAAGACAAGGAGTGAGTTTGGTGCTCGAAGAGCTTTCGTTACGAAATATAGGGGGGCTTGAAACTGCCCGTTTACGTTTAACTGGCCGTTTTATTGCGATTACTGGCGAAAGCGGTGCTGGGAAAAGCAGCATAGTACGAGGGCTAGAGTTTGCCAGCGGGAAACGAGCACAAACTGAACTAATCAGGGCAGGAGAAGAAGAAGCAGAAGTTCAGGCATTGTTCATTTGTTCTGATTCTCTCTCTTTTCCAGAAGAAGTTGTTCCGGAAGAGGGGAATTTATTTATAAAGCGAGTTTTTTCTCGCAATGGGCGGGGAAAAACATATATCCAGGGGAAGCTATATCCTCTCTCTTTTTTTAATAGTATTACAGGGCCTCTTTTGCGTATACAAAGTCAATTCGCACAACTTGAACTTCTTGATTCAGAAAGGCAGAGAGATATTCTTGACAGCTGTGGGGGAGAAGGGATCGCCACTATTAAATGCAATTTACAATCTCTTTTTTCTCTGGCCGTATCTAAAGAAAAAGAACTTAGAAATATCGAAAGAAAACAAAAAGATATTATCAACCGCTATCAAAATGCAGATAAGATTCTTCAGGTCTTCAAAAATCTCGCACCAGAATCCCAAAGTGAAGAACTTTGGGAAAATCGTCTTGAAGAAATTTCTAAAAGCATTGAAGAACGCTCTAAGTTAGAACAAATTCTTGCCCGTGTAACAGGGGGAAAAACAGGTGAGGGGTTAGCAGACGCCATCGAAACATTATGTTTGGACTTAGCTCAAATCATATCTACTGAAAGTCAAGATGGACGCGCCTATCAAGATCTTGGAAATGACGCCCTTATTTACTTACAAAAACTTTCACAAAAATTGGCAGATCATCTTTCCAAATTGCCGCTGGAAGATCTTATTGACGAACGTGAAAAAATAGAAAATAAGCTGGGTACGTTACGTAAGTTGAAAAGGATCGCACAAGTAACAACCCTTGAAGAACTTATCATATATTGTAAAGAAGCCGATGCTAATCTTACATGGCTGAAAGCAAGTTATGCAGACTATGAAAAAGTTGCACAAGAAGCAAAAACGTTGAGAAAAGAAGCAAGCAGATTGGCATTGGAATTACGTAAAAAGAGAGAATTGACAGCTTCTCAGCTCGAAAAAACAGTTAATGCATCACTTAAAGAGATGGCTATGGAAGATATTTCATTTTCTATAAAACTAACTGATCTTGGAAAAATGAAAAGCTCCGGCGCCGATGATGTTTCCTTTCTTATGGCAAGTGGGACAATGCCCCCAGCACCAGTTATGAAAATTGCATCAGGTGGAGAATTAAGTAGATTGCTTCTAGCATTGCAACTTGCACTTCCTGAAGACCAGCTACCGGAAACTCTTGTTTTTGATGAGGTTGAGGCTGGACTGGGAGGAAAGGCAGCAGTACTAGCAGGATATCAGCTCAAAGAACTCTCATGTAAGTGCCGAGTAATTCTTATTACTCATGAAGCTACTATAGCTGCACTAGCTGATCAACATTTTGTCGTCACTCGTCATGAAAATCAAAGTTATATAAAAGAAATAAACGGCAAGGATCGAATATTGGAAATCGCTCGAATGCTTTCTGGAAATGCATATCTTCCTGAAGCACAAGATCATGCACGAAAACTTATAGAACAAGAGTTGACTTCTGATTCGAACAACCGTACAATGCTTAAGCTTATGTATAAATAACGCTTGGGTTGGGTTTTAAAGCGAAAGCTACCTAATGAAAACCCAGCGGGAGGAGGAAGTTTCTTTATGTACGCTATTGTTGAAACAGGTGGAAAGCAGTACAGAGTAGAGCCTGGCGATGTAGTGCGAGTTGAGACCCTTCATATTGATGAAGGCGAATCTGTCGTTTTTGACAAAATTCTTATGGTATCGAACGACAGCGATGTTCAGGTAGGAACCCCCTATGTAGACGGTGCAGCTGTAAACGCTACTGTTGTACGTCATGGACGAGCTCCAAAAATTCTTGTTTTTAAATATAAAAGCAAGAAGAATTACAGGAGAATGCGGGGACATCGTCAGAATTTCACTGAAATCAAGATTGATTCCATCAACGCCTAGTTTTTGGCGTTGAGATTTCCCCGCGATGATTACCGTCACTGTAATAAGAGAAAAGGGGGAAATCGTTTCAGTTGAAGCGAGTGGCCATTCTGGATATGCAGAAGCGGGAAAAGACATTGTATGCGCAGGAGTATCTGCGCTCATTCAAGCTTTGGCTACCGGCGTAAGTGACGTTGCTCATATTGAAAGTGCATCGTTATCAGTTGACCCTGAAAGTACAACTATGAAGATCGGGTGGCCAAGATCTCATTCAAAAGAGATTAGAATATTAACAGAAACAATTGTTTTTTCTCTTAAAGCAATCGCAGAAAGTTATGGTGTTTATGTAAATTTTGTGGAGGTGCAAAAATAATGCGCATCAGTTTCTTTGATTTGCAGTTCTTTGCTCATAAAAAGGGACAGGGAAGTACAACCAACGGCCGAGACAGCAAAAGCAAACGCCTTGGTATTAAAAAGTATGCGGGTGAAGTAGTAAAATGCGGCAACATTATCGTTCGTCAGCGTGGAACAAAAGTACATCCTGGAGTGAATGTCGGACGAGGAAAAGATGATACTCTTTTTGCCCTTTCTGCCGGAGTTGTAAAGTACACTACAAAAGGTGATAGGAAATTCGTTTCAATAGAAAACATGTAATTTTCATTACTAACAACTTTGTTGGCAACGTTATAGTGTATAAAAAAACAAGGGCCCTGATAGTAAGGCCCTTGTTTTTCATTAATACCCCGGATGGTGGTACATTATGAAATTTGTAGATTTAGTTCGTATAAAAGTTAAAGCTGGTCGAGGAGGCAATGGATGTCTAAGCTTCCGCCGTGAAAAATTTGTTCCCAAAGGTGGCCCTGATGGAGCTAATGGAGGAGACGGAGGCAACGTTATTCTTCAGGCCGTAGATGGTATTCATACGTTGACAGATTTTGAATTTGAGAAAAAATTCTCTGCAGAACATGGCGAGCCTGGTCAGGGACAAAAAAAAGTCGGGAAAACCGGTAAA
Organism: Aminobacterium thunnarium; assembly: GCF_055390565.1. Classification (NCBI taxonomy): domain Bacteria; kingdom Thermotogati; phylum Synergistota; class Synergistia; order Synergistales; family Aminobacteriaceae; genus Aminobacterium; species Aminobacterium thunnarium. The sequence continues at coordinate 857,414 of NZ_AP042412.1, read as the reverse complement.
GACCTTATTGTAAATGTTCCGTGTGGCACTATAGTCTATGATGAAGAGACAGGAGAACCATTAGCTGACCTTGTTGAGGCTGGTGATCAGGTTGTTGTTGCTCAAGGTGGACGAGGCGGCCGTGGAAACATGCACTTTGCATCGGCAGTTCGCCGTGTTCCACGCTTCGCTGAAAAAGGAGAAGAAGGAGAAGAGCGCAACTTAAGGCTAGAGCTTAAGCTTATAGCAGACGTGGGACTTGTAGGTTTCCCAAATGCAGGGAAATCAAGCCTATTGGCAGCTATCTCTAACGCTCGTCCCAAAATAGCAGGATACCCCTTTACGACTCTTTCCCCCAATCTAGGAATTCTTGCTGTAGATGATGAAAGAATTGTTGTAGCTGATGTTCCAGGGCTTATTGAAGGAGCTCACGACAACAAAGGCTTAGGAATATATTTCCTTCGTCATATTGAACGCACGCGTGTGCTTGTTCATGTTTTAGACCTTAGTTCAGGTACCTCCGATGAAGTTCTTCGTCAATGGGAAGTTATCTGCAATGAATTCAAAGAATATAAAGAAGATCTTCTGGAACGTCCCTATATGGTTGTGGGTAACAAAGTAGACCTTGAAAAAGGGCAAAAAAACGCCCCTGTGGTAGAATCTTTCATAAAAAGCAAGGGAATTCCTTATTACACAACAAGTGCCCTTTCTGGAGAAGGAATTACGGTTTTCATGAATGCCCTTGTCGAATTATGTCGTGAAAATCCGAGACCTCACAGCGAAACGAGGCTCTTCGAAACGATAGAACCGGAAAAAGAAATCAAAACGCCGCCGTTCAGGAAAAAAGTCGAAAAAGCAACCATAATCAAGATGGAAGACGGAAGTGGTTACAGAGTTGTTCACGCAAACCTTGAACGAATATTAAAACGTTACGATTTTGAACAGGAAGACGCTCTCTTCCATTTCGCCCGGTTACTGAAAAAGTACCGCATAGAAGAACTTCTGGAACAAGAGGGTGCTCAAGAAGGGGATACGGTTATCATAGGCGATATTGAATTCGAATATGAACCGGAACAAGTCCAAGAGTAAAGCGGAGGATTAACGGCGTGACTTTTGGCAGACATATAATCCGAACAAAAAAGATAGGCATAATGGGTGGGACATTCGACCCCATCCATTATGGCCATTTATTAGCTGCTGAAGAAAGTTTTTTCGCACTTGACCTCGACGAAGTCATTTTCGTTCCGACGGGAGATCCCCCTCACAAAAGAATGAAACGTGTTTCCTCAGCTGAGGATCGCTATACGATGACTCTTCTTGCAACACTTGATAACGCACATTTTAAGGTTTCGAGAATTGAAATCGATCGTAAGGAATCAAGTCATACGGTAGATACCTTAAGAGAAATGGGCCATTGGTATGCCCCAGATAGTGTTCAGTTTTTCTTTATTACTGGACTTGATGCTGTTTTAAACCTTACTACATGGAAAGAATATAAAGTTCTTCCAACGCTTTGCCAAATAGTGGCTATAAACCGACCTGGATACAACCAATCAGGGAAGCTGGAACGTATCACTGAATTGTTACCAGAGGAATTTAACGGGCATGTCGTTCCTTTGGAAATACCGCTTCTGTCTATTTCCAGTACGGATATTCGGCAACGAATAGAAAACGGTAAAAATATCCGTTATCTCGTTCCAGAACTTGTGGAACGCTATATTTACAAAAAAGGGTTATATAAAAGGATTGGGCGGTGAGGACAATGAAGATCACCAAAATTGCGATTATAACTGTATTAGCCATTGTATCTATTGGAGCTGGCATATTCTTTCGGCTGCAAAATATAGTAGCCCCAGAGCCTGAACATATAAAAGAAAGTATCTCGTATGACCAGGAGACAGGAAACATAAACATTCTCGTTGTCGGGATTGATGATGTTGAAGGAGGCCATCGTTCTGACACATTAGGTCTCGCTGCAATAGATATTGATAACAAAACAGTGCGCTTTATGTCGCTTCCAAGAGATACGCGAGTACAAATACCCGGACATGGCTGGCAGAAATTGAATCATGCCTACGCATATGGCGGAGTAAATCTGTTACAGCAAACAGTTATAAACTATCTGGGACTCCCTATAAACTACTACGTTCTTGTCAACTACGAAAGCTTCCCTAAAATTGTAGATATGATAGGTGGAGTAGACATAAACGTAGAGAAGAAATTGCACTATAACGATAAGGCGGGAAAATTATTCATTAACATACCTAAAGGTCTTCAACACATGGACGGAAAGACCGCGTTAGAATACGTCCGCTTCAGAAACGATGCTCTTGGAGACATTGGGCGAATAAACCGTCAACAGCAGTTTCTCAAAGCTGTTTTAGGGAAAATTCAATCGCCTGAAATGTTACCCAAACTCCCAGACTTTGCAAAAGAAATTCTAGGCCTAGTCAACACAAATATGAGCATGACACAAGCAGTTCAACTTACATCATATATGCGAGATATTTCCCATGAGAATCTGGCATTTTTTACCTTGCCTGGGAAAGCTGCCTACATTTCTAATATTAGCTATTGGTTGGGAGATCTATCTGCAACATCTACATTGCTTACAGGTCCGTTACCCGGTAAAGATGCTCTAAAAGAATCATCTGAAGCAACAGAAGCTTCTGCAACCTCAGTCACAACAGCAAGTGACGAAAACATTGTTAGCCTTATAAAAAAGATTAACATGCCTATCGCTATTCTCAATGGAGATGGGCAGGCCGGACTTAGCAAATCGGCTTCGTCGCTATTTCAAAAAGCAGGAATTGATGTCGCCTATGTTGGCAACGCAAAACATTACGATTATCATTATTCCAATATAATGTATCCTATTAAAAAGGGACAGCAGGCGCAGGAAAATGCTTCTGTGCTCAGTGAAATTTGTGGAATTTCCAACAAGCTTGTTCAAGGAGATGAAACAATCGTCTATGTAACACTTATACTCGGACACGACAAGGATACAGTATTAAATAATTTAAAGTCAGTCGACAATAAATAAAAAAGAAACGATCAGGGAGGGATTAGTAGCAGAATGAGCGAAAAGAATGAACTCATGAATCAGTATATGTTCGTCCTGGATGCTTTGGCCGATAAGAGAGGACTGGATATTACATTAATGGATCTAGAGGAAAAAGCCACAATTGCTGATACGTTCATTATCGTAACAGCAAACTCTGATATTCACATGGGGACATTGCGTAATGCCGCAGAAGAAGCCCTTGATAAAAAAGGAATGTCATCAATTATAGAAGGCCGGAATAGCACTCAGTGGTGCCTTATAGATGCAGGAAACCTCGTAATACATATCTTCAGCCGTAAGGGACGGGAATTTTACCATTTAGAAAAGGTATGGGGAGATTGTCCTTCATATTCCTACGAATATTTGGATTAGTAAATTCTATTTATTTTAAACCAACTAGAAAAGACCCAAGAGCAATATCAATATATCTTGGGTCTTTTCTTTTGTTCATACAAGAATATAGGAGAATCTACGTCCTTATTAAAGAGAAGCTACGGGAGCAAAATAAGAGAGAAGTTGTTTTTACATGGTGTCATATAATGTATCTTATGTTGCGTAAAACATGAAGAATATAAGAATCTACGCCTTAATTTAGGTTTTCTCTTTTTTCTCGAATTACCTCGAATTTATTCGTAATTATGTCTCTTTTATCTTGCATTTTTTATTCTTCGGGCTAATACACAATTCACATACACTGATACACAACACTAAGCTCGTAAATAAAGAACGTAAAGCAGGATATATCTGATATATATATCCTGCTTTACAATATTACACACAACACACAACACATAACACATAACATACTTTATCTTTTTACTGAAGTTTTATTTCATATCCCGCGCTTGAACCCAAATAATAGCATCTTGACTCAATTCTTTATCTTGATATGTAGTTTTTGGCCCAACGCCTAGCGCAGCAAATCCCCACCATCCGGAACGAGGAATCCCAAAGGTAAAGCATCCTTTTTCATCTGCTTTAATTGTCATAGTTACAAATGCATCCTGAGGAGCTTCTACATGAGCCTCTTTTGCAAATTTATTTTCATTCATAATTGGCTCATGGTTCAAATACTCTACCTCTATCTCTGCATAAGGGACTGATTTTCCTTCACTTTTTACAATGCCTCTGAATACATTCCCAGTCCAAAGGGCATAAGGCTTATCAAGTGGAACAATTTCAGCAGGAAGACCCATTTCACTATCCCAATCAGTAGGAATACCTGCAACGTTTACTATAACTTTAGTCATTTGTTGAATATAGGCATCTTCCTGAGCCTCAAAGTATGGTGATGGAACGAAACAAAAAACATAATCCCCCATGCCTTTTAAACGATATTTTAAATTATAAGCTTTTCCACTATTAGTAAGACTTGTCCAGATAATAGGGTTAATCTCTTTGATAAGATCTGTTTTATTGCCTTTATGAACTACGTACAACGATTCAGGCTGCCCCATTGTCATAGTATGTCCTGCCTCAAAGGGATGGGTGAAAACAAGCTTAAAATCTAAGTTTCCTCCCTTGTTAAGAGCACTTTCTGGCGTATATAACATCTGAAAATGGGCAGAAGCCGGAAGGGCAAAAAGACAAACCATAAGTGACGTCAACAAAACTTTTGTTGCTCTTTTCAATATCATTCCATTCCTCTCCTTACTATTTATTGCTCGCCCTCCTCCCACGAAACGAGGAAATCCTCATTCTGCAGGTTGGAAGTTTCGATATTGTAATTGTAGTATTTTTGTTACTCTCGTTACTCTTTAATGTCTTCACCTTTTATTTCTACAACATGACCAGGACCTGCATTAAAGATAACAATAAATGGGACCTCTGGTTTTTCAAAAGTAAACTCGCTGAGTTCATCCATTTTTCCTTCAACGAGAACTTTATCATTGGTATCCTTCACAGCCATTTCGACCCCAGATGCAGATGATCCGTCAGAAAAACCACCTTCACATGTAATAGTTCCATCTCCATTGAGGTAACAATAACATAGAGGGGTATGTGCAAAGGCTACTGATCCGAGAACAAAAACACTTACTGCTAAAAGCACGCCTAATACTAATTTCCGTTTCATAGGTTGGCCACCTCCTTTCCTTTTAAAGTTTTTTCGTCTATATCTGTCTCAACGACAGATCCTTTTACTTTGCCCAACAAAAATGCAGTAACTAATGCAATTGCATAAAAGACAAACATCCCTTGTGTTCCAGACAACCCAAGCCAGGTTCCACCGCTATAAACTAAAGTCGCTAATGTCATTCCAAGAAGGATAGGATATCCTAAGGCTATAAATGCCCATTTCCAGCCTCCAGCTTCTATCTTAACCATAATTAATGTTGCAATGCACGGAGGATACATGGCCATAAAAATCATTAAAGCTAGGGCGTGAAGGGGGGTAAATCCCTTTTCCTGTTCTTTCATACGCTGCGCGAGAGTCTGACCATCTTCTTTCTGTTGGTAGAGAACACCTAACGTTGCCACACTACTCTCTTTCGCCGCCAACGAACTTAAAAGAGCTACATTAACTTTCCAGTTAAATCCTGCAAATCGAGTTACAGGTTCTAAAAACTTTCCGGCCATACCAAGGAAACTTCCATGTAATGTCTCGTCACGCAAATCCATAAGCAACAATGCTCTCTCTCGCTTCATAACCTTAAAAGCTTTGTTTAAGGCTCTGCCATCTTTACCTTTTGCATTGAGTAAGGGATAAACATCACTGTACCGTTCTGCAAATCGCTGTTCAAATTTTTCTCTTCTCTCGTCAGAAGCCTTAAAGAGAGCTCGTTTTTGATTTTTGTAACGTTCCTCAATAACAAGATAACGAGTTATATCTTTATCTCTCTTAAATTGAGAAGCAAAAGGAGTATTTTGGATTTTACTTGTAAAAACATTTTTTATCTGTTCTGCTCTTTTCTGGTAAGTGTTTATTCGTTCTTCACCAACAGAGGGATAATTTGTAAGGAAAAAAACAGCAACAGCAACAATCATGATAATCGTGAGAACCTTCCTTACAAAAAGCCACGTTCTTTCTATAGAACGCATAAGAACACCGCGGATAGTCGGAATATGATATGGGGGCATCTCCAGAACGAAGGGAGAACTTGGTCTATTCTTTAAAAGCGTCAATGTCAATATTTTGGCAACGGAAAGAGCCAATATAATTGTTATTGTCGAGATAAAAAACATTGCTAACGCTTTTTCTTTAGCAAAATAGATGCTAATCAGAAGCGTATATAAAGGAACTTTAGCTAAACAATTCATCAGAGGAACAATAAGGATTGTGGCTAAACGAGCCTTTTCATCGGCAATAACACGTGTTGCCATTACTCCAGGAACAGCACAGCCTCCAACAAATACTCCCCCCAAGATAAGAGGTAACGTAGACTGCCCATGCAATCCAAAACGTCTGAAAAGCTTATCGAGAATAAAGGCCATTCTCGGCATATATCCTACGTCTTCAAGAATCGCTATCAATGCGAAAAGAATTAAAAATATAGGAATATAAATGAGCACAGAATTAATACTTGTGATGACATTCAACACAAGAGATCTAATTAATGGCTCCCTTAAGAATGTTCCTATGGGAAGAAACTTTTCTATAGCATTACGGAATCCTTCCAACAAGGGCACCATATAGTTAGTCAATTCATACCCTCCAACAATGGAGAGCTCGTATAGAAGATAAATAATGCCAGCCAAAATAAGAGGCCCCCAAATTCGGCTGCAAACCAATCTGTCAATACGATCAGTTAACGTTACAGAAACTTCTTTTGTTTTTACAACACATCGCTTCTCTATTTTTTGAGCAGCAAGATGGCGTCTGAATGCAATAAATCCTCGAGGTGTGTCATCATATTTCCTCTCAAACTCAGAGCAAATTTTGCTAACATAATTTCTTACATCTTCTGGATTTTTAAAGTTGCTCGAAACTAACTTTTGCGCTACTTCATCTTCCTCAAATAGCTTTATTGACAACCATCGAAGAGGGACCTTACTCTCTTCAATTTGTGATTGCAGTAATTTCGCAGACAAATCAGTAATATATGATTCCAAGTCTCCATAATCCACAATATGTAAATGTTCATGATCCAAATTTGAATCAAAAGCTTTAATAACGCCATCTTTTAGTTCATTTTTTCCCCGCCCCTTACTACCTACTGTTGTAATAACTGGAAGATGCAAGTTTTTTGAAAGGGCGTCAGCATCAACTTTGAGTCCTCTTTTTTCAGCGACATCCACCATGTTAAGAGCAATTAAAAGAGGGGCCCCCAGTTCCAACAATTGAAAAGTAAGGTAAAGATGCCGTTTTAAATTTGAAGCATCCATAACATTTACGACTAAAGACGGTGACTGATCAATTATAAAATCTCTCGTTATACGCTCTTCTTCAGAATATGAAGAGAGGCTATAAGTACCGGGCAAGTCTGTAAGTGAAATCTTTTTCTCTTGCCATGAAAATGCTCCCGTTTTTATAGATACAGTTGCACCTGGGTAATTAGCAACAAACTGCCTTCCACCTGTAAGCATGTTAAAAATTGTTGATTTTCCACTATTCGGCTGGCCTGCTAAAGCAACATGCATCTTTTCATGACCCATTATTTCTCTACCTCCACAAACCTTGCCTCATCATGCCGAATAGTTACGTGATGTCCATCTACTTTTATCTCCACAGGATCAACAAGAGGAGCATTACGGATAACAAAAACTTCAACACCAGGAAAAAAGCCAAGATCCATTAATCGCTGTCCTATTACACCACGAGCTCTGTTTTTATGAATTACTCCATGCTCGCCAGGCTTCATCTCATCCAATGTAATCATGCCACCAAGACCTGATACAAATGCTCTACCCACTCTTGAATTCTCTTTTCTGTAAGATCGGGTTGATTATCTTCATCTATTGCCAAGCCTACAAATTCACCTTGTATAGCAGCCTTAGAAACATTAAAGCCATAACTCTCAACAGAACATCCAGAAGAAAGAATAGCTACCCCTTTCTTAGAAAGTCTTTCGTATATTGTTCCCATACCATCAACAAAAGTATCAGAAAAGCCACACTGATCACCAAGTCCGAATAGAGCCACTGGGGTATTTTTAAAATCAAAAGTATCTATTTCATCAATAAAACTAAGCCAATCATCTTGAAGGTCTCCATATCCCCATGTAGGAGTGCCTAAAATAAGAAAATCGTATTCTTCCATATCTTCCTTTCTGGCTTCAGCCACATTTTTCAAGACGACATCATCTTTTCTCTTAAGCAAAGAAGCTATCTGTTCCGCCACTTCTTCTGTATGCCCAGTGGAAGTTCCATAAAAAATGCCTATTCGCATAACCTACTCCTCCTAACCTATAAGCTCGTCTCGATCTTCTTTTAACTGTAAATACCTTTTACATTGAAGAACTCTATCGTATCCAAGCATCGTTCCTAAAATAAAATCCTCTTCGTCTGTGTAATCACGCAACGAAACTTTATTGATCTTACGCACGACATCGATACATACTTGGTGACCAAAAAACACATTAATTTTATGGTCATTTACGGGGTATATAACGTATGGGATATTCTGATTCTGAAGACGGCGCACTATCTCTTGTTCATACCCTCTCGACGTTGTATGAAGAATAAGAGCCCGCAAGCCTTTTACATATTCATAGAGATGATGAGCAAAAATTTCATCTACCTGATAACACTGTGGCAAACATGTAATGTTTGGAAGAGGCAACTAAAACATCTCCTTAATGTTTTATATATCAAACAATGGGGATTATACTTTAATATGTTTTATATGTCAAACTTATAAAGGGGATGGGGATAATAAAAGAAGCTCGGGGTTTCCCCTGAGCTTCTTCCCTGATTGCTGATCTTATTTTATGAGCTTTGTTTTAACCTCTATGAAGGGATTGATGAATAATATCTAGCATTGATGAAGCAGAAAGAGATGCTCCACCAATAAGGGCTCCATCAATATCTGGCTGATCTAAAAGATTAGCCACATTTGCTGCTTTGACACTCCCACCATAAAGAATATGAATATCCCTATGGCATTCCATTTCATCGTCAATTCCACTTATTTCTGCAAGTAACTCTCTTGCAAAAAGACAAGCTTCTTCAGCATTTTCCGGACTTGCCGTTCTTCCTGTTCCAATAGCCCAAACAGGTTCATAGGCCCAAATTGTTTTTTTAATCTCTTCGGGAGATAGACCTTCGGCTGCACTCTGAATCTGTCGTCTGAATACATCAAAAGTCATATCTTTTTCTCTCTCTTTAAGGGTTTCCCCGAAACAAAGCACAGGACATAGATTATGACCAAGAGCTGCTTTTAATTTTTTATGAACAATCTCATCTGTTTCTCCCATGATGTGTCGCCGTTCACTATGACCAATAATGACATGGCTGCACCCTACTTCCTTAAGCATGGGGAAAGAAATCTCACCAGTAAAGGCACCCTTTTCTTCATAGAAGGCATTTTGTCCGCCTAAGCATATCCCATCGTTCTCTCCTTGTGTAAGAACACTTGCACCTGTTTGCAACAAGGTGAATGGAGGGAAAATACAAATCTCAAGAAAATTTCTATGTATTTGATCACAAATAACAGCATCCTCACAAATTTTCTCAGAGAGTTCCGTAAAAAACTTTTTCGTTTCTATGATCGTATTATTCATTTTCCAGTTGCCATAAAGATATATTTTCTTCACAGAAAAATGTTCCTCCTTTCAAAAAAAGACGGGAGCTTACGCATCCCGTCTCTATAAAACTATAGCGTCACAACTTTTCTCTATTTTATTAAAAGTAGCTCAATGCCTGGTAATACTTTTCCTTCACAAAACTCTAAGCTAGCTCCACCGCCAGTAGATACATGCGTAACCTTCTCTGCAAAACCTAATTTTTTAACGGCAGACGCCGTATCTCCTCCACCTACTACGGTAATTCCGCCATTTTCTGTACACTTTTCAACCGCTTTTGCCACAAGGCGGGTCCCCTCTGCCAAAGTCGGATTTTCAAAAACACCCATAGGACCATTCCAAAGAACAGTTTTGGCTTTTTCAATATAGCTAGCAAAAAGAGCAGCTGTTTTTGTTCCTATATCTAACCCCATATCTGCAAAAGAAATATCGTCTACCGAAACTTCTTTTCGCGGAAGTTCACTCTCTAAAGACTCCGCCACCGCTGTGTCAACTGGCAAAACGATGTCGACTCCCATCTCTTTTGCTTTTGTGAGCATTTGCTGTGCAAAATCAGCCTTATCTTCTTCGTATAAGGATTTACCAATCCCCTTGCCTTGAACAGCCAAGAAAGTATATGCCATTCCTCCACCAATAAGAATTGCGGAAGCTTTTTCAAGAAGATGGTCGATAACTCCTATTTTGTCAGAAACTTTTGCTCCTCCCAAAATGAGGACAAAAGGTTTTTCAGGAGTTTCGCTCACTGTACTGAGCATCTCTATTTCACGAGTTATCAAATTGCCCGCAAATGAAGGAAGATACTCCATTACCCCTCTTGTTGAAGCATGTGCTCTATGCGATGCGCTAAAAGCATCCATAACAAAGACATCAAAGGGGGCAGCAAGCTCTTTTGCAAAATCGAGATTGTTCTTTTCCTCTTCTGGATAAAATCTAATATTTTCCAAAAGTACGACACTGCCTTTAGGAGCAGAATCAATAGCTTTCTGCACATTTTCTCCGATGGAATCATTAACGAAGATAACGGGACAATTCAATATCTCTTTTACATTCTTTACTATATGCATAAGAGACAGGCTTTCAACTTTTTTGCCTTTAGGACGTCCTAAATGAGAGACAAGCGTTGCTTTTGCTCCCCACTCAAAAAGCTGTCGAATTGTGTTCACGTGTGCCCTGATTCGTGTTGTGTCAGAAACTACTCCCTCTTTTAAGGGAACATTGAAGTCAACACGAAGAAGAACATTTTTCCCCTCAACATCCTGACGAGAAAATTCTCGCAACTTCATTTTTTACAGCCCTTTCTTAATCATATAATTGACAAGGTCAATACAACGGCACGTATATCCCCACTCGTTATCATACCAAGCTAAAATTTTAACCATATTGCCTATAGACATTGTATGGCGAGCTGCAAAAATAGAAGAGTGTTCATCTCCGATAAAATCTGAGGAAACAAGGTCATCCTCTTCGTAAACAACGTATTTTTTCATATCACTTGTTGCGCGTTTTTTAACGGCTTCATTGATTTCCTGAGCTGAAGCTTCTTTCTTAAGCTCAGCAACAAGGTCAACAACTGATACATCAGGTGTCGGCACTCGCAAAGCAATGCCATTCAATTTCCCCTTGAGTTCGGGAATAACCAACCCTATAGCCTTTGCTGCACCTGTTGATGTAGGAACCATAGAAAGAGCTGCTGCACGTCCTCGATGTAATTTTTTATGTGAAGAATCCATAAGCTTCTGATCGTTTGTATAAGAATGAGTTGTTGTCATAAGGCCACGTTCTATACCAAACTCTTCGTTCAATATTCTGGCCACTGGAGCAAGGCAGTTTGTTGTGCATGATGCGTTAGAAACGACATGATCTTTTGCGGGGTTATATTGTTCTTCATTAACACCCATAACAAATGTTGGAATTCCATCGCCACTGCCAGGAGCTGTTATAACAACTTTTTTCGCTCCTGCTTTTATATGATTCTGAGCGCCTTCAAGATCTTTGTAAACTCCAGAAGACTCGATAACAATATCTACGCCAAGATCTCCCCAATTAAAATCTGCAGGATCTTTAATTGCTAAAACCTTAACTGTGTCACCGTTAACAATAAGGTTATCTCCATCAACCTCGACTTCGCCAGGAAAACGACGATGGATAGAATCATATTTGAACATATAGGCTCGTTGCTCGGGTGTAGTACGGCTATTTGTTGCAACTATTTCAAAAAGACCCTCCTTGTCATATTGATACATCGCCCGCAAGGCGAGTCTCCCTATACGGCCAAATCCATTAATTGCTACTCGAACCTTTTTCATCTTACAGCACCCTTTCTATACATTCATTGTATTTAAATGTTATATTCCACTTTACAGTATTATATACCGTGCGGTAATTGTTCAGCCATTGTCTTCAATTTTTGCCAACGATATTTAACAGTACTTTTACTGACTGGTTTAGATAACATCTGACCCAATTCAGTCAATGTTGCGCTAGGATATTGCATGCGAACTTCAATAAGCTCTCTCAATGTTTCAGGCAACGTATTTAAAATTCTTTCATTCTGGAAAACCTTTGCTATTTCAAGTTGCCATTCCGCAGCTTCCAATGTCTTCCGAATATTTGATGCGTCACAATTCACGAGTCTATTTGCTTTATCGCGCATTGCCCGAACGATAGCCTTTTCTTCCAATTTCAGAGAGGTATCAAACAACTTATAGTGACTTAAAAGTGTTACGATCTTTTCCTGATCGCGTAAAAGTAGCTCATACTGACCATCTACAATACGTTTTCCTACAGGGAATTGATTATTTTTCAATATGGACAAAACCAATTCCATTATTTTATAAAACCTGAAACGAAAAGCTAAGTAATAACCTGTCTTAGGAACATACAAAGAGCCACAATTGCCCCAAACACCTCTCATCCATTGCCAATCGCTCTTTTTCCTTGCATTTTCTCCCCAAAAGATAACTTCTTTCATAATAGGCTGAGGAATCCGAAGTGTTACGCTTCCACGAAAATTAGCAGGGACATTAAGCATCGATGATAAATCAAGTCTTTTTCCCCAACGTGATGACGCCCAAATTCTTCTAAGCCGCCTAAAGACCCAAAGTCTTCGTCCAGAAAGAACAAACCTGCCCTGCGACATAGTTTCGGGATACACCGTCAAAAGCCCCCAAAGGATTCCTGCCGTCTCAGAATCTATATCAGTACTAGACAATGGAGAGAAAACCCATTCATCCCACATTATTTCACTCAAGGTTTTCATAGCATTATTACACTTCTTTCATATCTCTACATATTCGCATCAGCGTCTCGGAGAGCGCCTGACTATCATGACGTACAACCGATCCCTCGTAGACCTTTACGTAATTGCTTTCTATTATCTGGCAGTTTTTTTCAAGCAGTATCTCTCTTTGAGAATCATCCAAATATAACGGGATAGCCCCTTCTTTCAAATATGCCTCTAAAAAAGGTGCAGGAATGGAACCATTGTTAACAACGATAAAATTAGGAGCGATTCCAAGTATCTTTTCGATCCATTCCACATGTTCCACTACGTTCATACCATCGGTTTCTCCAGGCTGAGACATTAAATTAGCAACATACACTCTGGGCAAAGGCGATTCTTGTATTTTCTGTGCTATTTTGGGAAGCAACAGATTCGGTAAAACACTTGTGAAAAGACTACCTGGCCCTAAAACGATAAGATCCCCTTCATCAATAGCTCTAATTACATCAGGTAATGGCTGGGGATCGGAGGGTTCAAGCCATATTCGTTTAACCTTTTGACCACATCTGCACGATGATATTTCTAATTCTCCTCGAAGAAGTTGACCATCTTCTATCTCTGCAACAAGAGAGACCGCTTCTGTGGTTACAGGTAAAACTCTGCCTCTGATAGCAAGAAGATGGTTCATTTCCTCGACAGCAAGACGAAAATCTCCCGATATTTCAGTTACAGCAAGCAAGATAAGGTTTCCAAGACTATGACCGGAAAGATCGCCCCGATCAAAGCGGAAATCAAGTATATTCCGAAGGGCATTATCGTTTTCAGCTAAAGCGACAATACAGTTTCGAACATCACCAGGAGGGAGAACTCCCCATTCTTGGCGTAAGCGCCCAGAACTCCCGCCTTCATCAGTTACAGTAACTACTGCTGTGATATTACGAGTAAAAGATTTTAATCCTTTAAGAAGAGTAGAAAGACCAGTTCCTCCTCCTAAAGCAACAATATGAGGTCCCATAGAAAGTCGATACTCTACTACCCTCGCCATAACATCAGTTTTGACAGGGGATGAGCGTAGAAACCCTGGCCATCTATCCTTCCAAGAAAGAACAAAAATCGTTAAAAAAGCAGTAAGTAATCCTAAAAAATATGCTACGCGCCAATCCATTACTCTCGCACCTGACTCCGATTTATATCTCTATGACGAATTGTGCATCGTACATTCTGTTCCTTAAAATGCTTTGCGAGCCATTCGACCGTCGCCACTGAACGATGTTGCCCTCCAGTACAGCCCACGGCTATATGAAACGGTGATTTTCCCGAAGCCAAATAAACGGGAATAAGAAAATCAAAAAACTCGTAACAACGAGTTAAAAAAAGCTGTGTTTCATCTGAAGATAAAATATAGCTTTGTACATTTAAATCTTTACCGTTGAGCGGACGCAGATGGGGGACATAGTGTGGATTGACTAAAAAGCGAACGTCCAATACAAAATCACTATCTTGGGGAATTCCGTATTTAAATCCAAAAGAAGAAAAAACGACAGAAGATGATGCTTCAGTCCGAATAAATTCAGAAATAAGTCGTTCTTTAAGCTCTCGGATAGAGAGTCCAGATGTGTCAAGAACTACATCAGCATACTCTCTGACAGGGGCCAACAAAATACGTTCACGTTGAATTCCTTCTAATATAGGGATATGATCCCCCAATGGGTGACGACGACGTGTCGTTTCGAAACGGCGAACAAGGCTCTCATTCGATGAATCCAAAAAAAGCACCTGAACTAAGGAGATAGATCTCTTTAAAGCATCCACAATAGAAAATAGATCGTTCAAAAGACGTTCTCCACGAATATCCACGACAGCAACTAGTCCTTCTTGCACTGCTCCACGATGTTGCGACAACAACCCCATAAGCTGAGGAAGCAATGCCGGAGGAATATTATCAATCGCAAAAAAACCCTGATCTTCAAGAATATTTAAGGCCGTAGATTTTCCAGCCCCAGACATTCCCGTAATAATAAGACAGCGCTGAACGCTATTATTTTTTATGTCCACATTCTTTCTCCCAATCCCGAAGAATTTCAACCCCATGCCGTATTACAGGCGCCACAGCTTCGAAACACTCTTCTGCCCCCGTTTGGCTTCCTGGTACAGCTATGATCAAGCTTTTCTTTCTCGTAACAGCCAGTCCCCGAGAAAGGATAGAACGAGGAGTGTAATAGACAGTGCGACTTCTCATAAATTCACCTATCCCTGGAATTATCTTATCAGCAATAGATTCCAGAGCTTCTGGAGTAACATCTCGACTAGAAAGACCTGTTCCGCCAGTGACAAGAATGACATGCAAATCTGCTTCGTCCACCCATTTACACAACAATTTTTCAATTTCACTCTGCTCGTCAGGGAGTATATATTGTTTCTCAACAATCCCCCCAATACGAGAGACAGCCTTTGCCAAAGCCGGACCGGCAGTATCTTCTCGCAACCCCTGACTGGCCTTATCGCTTACTGTCAAAATTCCAACATGAAGTGGTTTCCACATTTGGATATCTGAAGAGACAGAGATAAAGCCTCCCTGCTGAACAGAAAGCTTCCATAGAGAAGGAGCCTCTTCTGCATCTACACGCAAAATAACGTCACTTTCCGAGAAAGCAAGAATGTTACCCACTTCCAAATCCTGGTCAAGAGAAGCCCTCAGGACAAAGGCCGCTCCTTGAATCTCAGGAAGCAATCCAGGCTTTGTTATGAGAATATCTGACATATTTCCATTTATTGAAGATGAGCCGTCAGCACGCATATTGACATAGCATATCCCGTACTCTCTATGATCATCTTTGTTAAGAATTCCAAGAAGTTTCATTCATGTTCCCCCTCTGGCGAGTGATAATCGCCACTTTTGCCTCCACTTTTTCGAAGCAATCGAATATTATGTATTATCATGCCTTTATCAATACCCTTACACATATCGTAAACAGTTAGAGCTGCCACCATCACTCCCGTCAATGCTTCCATCTCTACTCCCGTTACTTCTTTTGCAGCAACAACGGATGTTATCTTTACTTGACTTTCTTCAGCGATCAGTTCGCAATGAACATCCACCTTGTTAAGACTTATATTATGGCAAAGAGGAATAAGATCTGACGTTTTCTTAACAGCCATAATACCAGCAATTTCTGCTATTTTCAGTACGTCTCCCTTTTCTGTCGTTCCAGCAATAAGAGCATCTCGTATCGTAGAAGGTAAAAGAACGACTCCCTCTGCACGTGCTTCCCTCAATGTGACTTTTTTACCTCCCACGTCAACCATGCGAGGATGACCAAATTCATCAAGATGAGAAAAAGTCTTCATTGTCCATTACCCTCCAATCCTAAACATATGCTCTTTTCCAGATTCTATATCAAGCCAACGACGAGGTTTTTGCCGAATGGCTTTAATAATACCTTGTCGTGTATTCTCTTCATCTCTGGAACGCAATGCATCCCGTATTTCAACTCCTTTGCCACTAAAAAGGCACGGCAAAACTTCTCCTTCCGATGTAATGCGAAGACGGTTACAAGAAGCACAAAAATGATGAGACACGGCAGCAATAATACCTAAACGTTGTCCGGTAGCTTCATTGATTAAATATCGGGCAGGCCCTGCGTTAATAGCTTCTTCTGACGCTTCCTCTCTCCAAAGTTCAGATTCCGGAAGAGATTGTATAATATCATCTGCTGATATAAAACGTTCCTTGCTCCATACCCCACCATCAAGAGGCATAAACTCTATAAGGCGAAGTAAAAGGTTTTCTTTTAATGCAAAAGCCAGAAGCTCTGTAATCTCATGATCATTTATCCCTCGCATTAAAACAGTATTGAGTTTAACTTTAGTTTTAGAACGTCCAGCTACAGATTGTATTCCTTGTATTACCTCGCTAAGACTTCCAGTACATGTTATCATCTTGAATCGTTCGGGATTTAACGTATCAAGACTAATATTGATACTCTCCAGATTTAAAGAAAGTAAATCTTCTGCTAAAGGAGCTAATAATGATCCATTGGTTGTCAAAGAGAGTGTCATTGATGGGAACATCTCTCTTACTTTTTTAAGGAAAAGGGTAAAATCTTTTCTAACTAGAGGCTCCCCCCCAGTAAATCTGATTTTTTGAGCTCCCATATCTTTCAAAACATGGCATAAGAAGAGTAAGTCTTCGTATCGAAGAATACGCCCATGGTCTATCCATGATACTCCATCTTTAGGCATGCAATATTGACACCTGAAATTGCAACGATCCGTCACAGAAATTCGAATATAATGTAAGATCCTTCCAAAGGGATCTTTTAAGAGTTCCATCGATAGCCTCCCAGCTCTTCTACCTGCAGTTTCCATTGGGAATCATGTAGAGCATCGAGGAGAGCCAAGAGACAAGGGTGATTTTCATATTCCGCAGGATAGACTAATTCATACGGTTCTTCTGTTATGGGGATAAAATCAAGGTTCAAAGCATCAGCAGCAGCTTTTATCCCCAAAGCCACATCAGCAACTCCAGCTGCAATACGATTTGCAGCATCAAAATGAGTCGTTGCTTGAATAGTATATCCATTAATTTCCTTCGTTTTCATTCCATTCTCCCTCAAGAGGGCATCGAGAAGGACGCGAGTTCCTGCACCTGGCTGACGATTAATAAAACGTGCCTGTTTTTCTGCAATATCTTTGATATCAAAAATTTCAAGTGGATTCCCCTTCTTCACAAGTAACCCCTGTTGTCGGAAAAAGAGCAAACGTCGTATCCACGTTTTCCCCTGAGAGAGTTTTTCTATATATGAATCATTATATGTTCCATTTTCAGGATCAAGAAGGTGACATGCAGCAATATGACATTCCCCTCTCGATAAAGCGGAGAGCCCTCCGAGACTACCAACAGAACGATATACAAGTTCTCCCCCTCGTCTTCGAATATATGAACCCAAGCGTTCGAAAGCTGGGTCGTTAGATCCTTGAAAGAGAAGACGACGATTCCAATCTATTTTGCGAGTTAACCAAACTACTAGTTCAGTTCCAATTGGACACTCTGCCACAGACCGAGATAATAAAACAAAACCATCAGCTTCAGACATAGCCCACATTGTACTCGATCCAGAAGAAAGAGGAAAAAATTTTTTCTTTCCATGCAAAGATACAGCCTTGACCCGAAGCCATTCGTTACGACCTGGAACAGATGAGCATGGCGCAAGGAGTTCCATTATCTCTTCTTTTGCGTTTAGGGCTTCTTTAAGCACTATGTTTTCATCAAAATCGCCCTCTGATAAGAGCTTAAGAAGAGGATAAACAAGAGACCAAGCAACCACTGCAGTTGACATGGGAAATCCTGGCAAATCAATAATAGGTGTCCCCTTCACATTTGCAGCCATTGCCGGTCTGCCAGGTTTCATTAGTAACCAATGGAAAAGCATCTTTCCTTCTTCAGATAAAATTTGAGACGTGTAATCTTTCTTTCCTTTTGCCGATCCTGCACCAATAAGAATGAGATCGTACTTTTCAACGTTTTGAAGAACAGTGTCACGAATAATTTTCGGATCGTCAGGTAGAGGTTCCACAATATCAAGAGGAAACCCCCAACGATAAAAATACCCTTTCAGCATTGTTGAATTGCTTTCGACAACTCTACCTGAGACAGCACCCTTTCTGAGCCAATCTACACCAGAGACAATCTCATCTCCAGTAGGAATAAAAAGAGTTTTAGGCACATCCCATACGGGAACAGACGAATACCCGGCAGCAAGAAAAAGCGCTGCTAACGGCGGAGAGATATAATCTCCCTCTCGAGCAATAATCTGTCCAGAAGCCACATCTTCTCCAACGGGACGTATGTTATCTCCAGTTGAGAGCGTTTTGTAGACTACTAGATTTTTATCTTCTAATGACGAATCTTCAATCATGAGAACTCCATCATATTGAAGAGGAACTTCCGCACCCGTATTAACCCATTCGTACTCACTCTGTGCGAGATGAACGGGCGTAGCTATACTCGCGGTAGCGGTTTTTTTCGTGGCCAGGGCATAACCATCCACAGCAGAAGCACTGAAATGAGGAACGTTTCTTCTTGAACAAATATCTTCGGCTAATATGTAATTCGTACAAACATCGACAGATAAGTCTCGCTTTCTCTTTATTCGAGAAAAAGTTTCTTTTAGAATCGACCATGCTTCTTCCATGGGGATGTGCTCTTTCCAATCCTTTACCATGGTATAAATTCCACCTTCTCTCCTCGCCGTACTGTTTCTACACTTTCATCTAATCGTATAAGTCCGCTGGATTCCTTTAAGATTCCAACATAGCCAGATTTTGCAGATAAAGGAGCTACTGAAGAATTAGTAAGAATAGCCGGATAAAACTTTTCGATGCCGGTAGAACCTATAATATCGGTTGTCGTTTCTAAAAGAAATGAGCTTTGCTGTATCTGAGTACCTATAAGTCGATTCAGAAGGGGAAGAAGTAAGACCTTTGCTGCAACCATACAAGAAAGGGGATGGCCAGGAAGCCCCATAACCAGTTTCCTCTCTTGAAGCGACCCAGCTATCAAGACTGGTTTGCCAGGGCTCATCCGCACGCCACGCACAATTAGTCCTGGGTCAGGGAGTGTTTCTAATATTTCCGAACAATAATCTCTGACACTTACAGAAGAACCTCCGCTAACAAGAAGGACATCAAATGAATTTAGGGCTTCATGGATAGCCTTTTCAAGGTCGCCTTTTTTATCTTTTATTATTCCTAATCGCGAAACATGAAAACCCTGAACGGAGAGTAACCCCCATAATGCCCAACTGTTAACATCTCTAATGCACCCTGGAGGGAGATTGGGTGAAGAAATATCTACAATTTCGTCACCTGTACTTAAAATGCCTATTCTAAGTTCAAGACAAGGTACTGATATTTGCCCCATAGTCGCCAATATACCCAAATTTTTAAAGGATACGAGGTCTCCACGAGACAAAACCTTTTCTCCCGTCCGTAGTTCTTCTCCCTTAAAAATCACATGTTCTCCTTGCTGTGCTGCCTTGCGTACTTCTACCCATGGTCCGCTCTCTGCCGTATATTCAAGCATAACAACGCTATCAGCTCCCTCAGGAAGAATTCCACCTGTGTGAATAATCATTGCCTCGCCAGCATGAAGGGGCCGAAACGGAAGTTGCCCCATAGGAATTTCTCCCACAAGCTTTAAATAAACGGGAGAGGAAGAAGAAGCGCCTGAAATATCTTCGCTTTGTACAGCGTAACCATCTCTTAAACTTCGCGTATACGGAGGAGAGACAACAGTGGAAAAAATATCTTTGGCTACGATATTTCCCAAAGAGGTTTGAACGTCTTTGTAGCTAAAAGAAAGGTCCCACGGAAAACGTAGGACCTCTGAAACTCTACTAATACTCTCGAAGCGATTCGATAGATCTGTTACAAAACCTGACATATCGTCACTCCTTTAATTACTTCATTAAATTATTGCAAACGCACGACCAAGATAGGGTACCCTGCTTGTTTTAATTGAGCTGCACACTTATCGGCTTCATTCCGCTGATTACCTGCCGATACCGTAACTCTATAATACGTACTATTCTTTACAACAGCTTTGGATACAAAAGCATTATACCCTTCTTTAGATACTTTTGTTTTCAAACGATTTGCCGCATCTGAACTTTTGAAAGAACCAATCTGAACGCCCCAGTTGCTATTACCTGTTGGTGGTGCAACCTTTTCTGTCTGCTCCGTTGTAGTAGCCACTATACTTGTAGCTGCTGTAGTTGTCTTTGCCGTTCCTTCAGAATTAGGCTGAGCCGTAACGGGAGCTGCTACCTGCTCTGGCACAGCAGGTGCTGGAGAAGAAGCGACAGGCGCAGCTGCAACTGGCACGCTCTCCTGCGAAGGCGCCGGACTTTCTTGAACAACAACTGGCTTATGCGGTTCCCGTGCCGGCTCAGATAAAAAGAAAAATTTTACCCCTACAATTAAAAGCCCAACTGCTATGAGACCAATTATAGGAAGCATTAAATCTCCAAAGGGCAACATAGGCTTTTTATCTCTCTGTCTGCGATTCTCTCGTGCTGACATGAAAAAACCTCCTAATATTTAAATCTCAATAAGAAAACGAGCAAGAGCCATCAGAAAGAGACCCCCGCCCGTTTTGTATAGTTCCGCAATTCTAATGAACTCACATATCCCTTTTGACGAGGGCTATTTTGACGACCGTTGAGACCTCCTAATGATAGAAGGGATATCGTATGTATTCTTAGGGACACCGCTCATTGTAAAAAGATCTTCCTCGGGAGCAGAAACTACCTCTGCTTCTTCTAAAACAACATTTGTTGACCGAGAAACTGTTTTGTTAGCGGTCACGCTTTTGACAGATTTAGGTACGCTTTTTTGTCCTTTTCCCGAAGAAAAACCTGTAGCGATAACCGTTATTCTCAGACGATCTTCCATCGTATCATCAATTGTATGCCCCCAAATTACGGTGGCATCTTCGTCAGCTTTTCCTTTTATAACTTCTGCAGCTTGCTGAATTTCATGAATTCCAATATCGCTTCCGCCAGTTATATTAAAGAGAATACCTTTGGCTCCATCCATAGGAGTCGACATAAGAGGGCTATTAATAGCTGCTTTTGCTGCCATTTCTGCTCTACTATCTCCGTGTCCTTCTCCTATCCCCATAATAGCAGAGCCCGCATTTTTCATAACTGTCCTTACGTCTGCGAAGTCCACGTTTATAAGACTGGGTTTTAAGATAAGGTCTGTTACACCTTGTACTGCCTGACGCAAAACTTCATCAGCCAGTTTAAAGGCCTCGGTCAACCCTGTCTTTTTGTCAGCTATTTCAAGAAGTCTATCGTTTTCAACAACCAGCAATGCATCTACTTTTTCTTTTAAGAAACTTACACCCTGTTCTGCATGACTTTTTCGTTTTCGTCCTTCAAAGGAAAATGGATTGGTCACAACAGCAACAACAAGAGCTCCTGTTTCTTTAGCTACTTCCGCTATAACAGGGGTAGCTCCCGTACCTGTTCCACCACCCATTCCAGCTGTAAGGAAGACCATATCGGCACCTGTTACAAGTTGACGAATTTCTTCAATAGATTCTTTCGCAGCACCTGAACCTACATCTGGATCTGCACCTGCACCTAATCCACGAGTAAGTTCTCTACCTAAAATAACTCTAGTTTTAGTCTCAGAAAGGCCCAATGCAGCCATATCCGTATTTGCAGCGATAAATTCGACCCCATCTATTCCACTTCGTATAATATGATTTAATGCATTTCCACCGCCACCGCCAACTCCGATAACTTTAATGTTTTCTCTATTAGGCCGTGTCGCATTGTCTATCTGAAATACATGCTCCATTCCGTATCCACCCCGCTATAAGTCAGAAAAGTTCTTTCATCGATTTCTTCACCATCTCGAGGAAATGGCGAAAGCCTTCTCCGTTCGCGCTTTTTGTGTTTCTCTGGTGTCCTCCTCTTTGAGCCGCCACGTAAGCGGATACACCTCCCGATCGAAGAACCTCAATTGGCGCTTCGATATACCTATAAGGATTACGCTCTTTATTTATAATATACCTAATGATTCCTGATGAAGTTGTGTACTCGCAATCATTACGTCCAGGAGGCATCTGAAAACTATCAAGAGGTTCAGCGATACGAACTGGAAGATTGAGCACCTCTGTCGTAAAAATCTCAATTCCTCCTGTTTTAGCAACACCGCCAGAAAGGACAATACCTGCCGGGAACATATGAACACTCTGATCTGCCAAACTTTTTGAAACGTGTTCTGTAAAAAGTTCCTCTAAACGACACGAAATAACATCTATTGCATCGGGAACATTGAGAACTTTTGTCCTTCCTCGCGTTTCCACTTCTATAGCGTCTTCATTTTCGTCAGAAAGAAGAGAAATCTGCTGTTTTATCATTTCTGCTTTACTAATAGGTATCTTTAAAACATAGGCTAAATCATTCGTAATATGATCTCCACCTATAGGTATAACCGCCAACCGGACAGGACGCCCATCGGCAAAGAGCGCAACTCCCGTCGTTCCTCCACCGATACAAAGAGAAACAGCCCCAGTTCGTGTCTCTTCATCAGTAAGCGAACCAAGAGCGCTTGCTAATGATTTAATAACGAGACCATTGACAGTAATTCCCGCACTTTCGACACAATTAATTATATTCTGTAATACTGATGTGGGAACGATTACAGACTGTAACTCTATCTCTAAGCGTATTCCCGTCATACCAAGAGGATCATCAATGCCGCTGTTTCCGTCAAGGGAATATTTTACTGGAATCGTATGGAGTGTCACTCTATTGGAAGGAACTGCGAGCTCACTTTGTGCAGCTTCAATAACCCGTTCTATGTCTTGGACGCCAACTTGTCGAGGAACACGACCTAAAGAAACCATTCCTCGTGATGTAACACTTGTTGCGTCTATACCACTGAAAGCTACAGTAGCTTCATCTATTTCGAAACCAACCATTTTTTCAGCATCCTGAACGGCCATACGAACGGCCTGCACCGCTTGTTCCAGATTTACAATAAGTCCCTTGCGAATACCCAAAGAAGGAGCATAACCAACACCTATAATCTGGGCATCCTGGAAACGGGAATCCCTTTCCGCGACAACAACAGATATCTTACTCGTACCTAGATCCAGCCCCACTATTATTTCTGGCTCTGTGTACATTTTATTCCCGCTCCCTTCGTACAATCAATCAGCTTTTATAATGTTCGAACTACTATCTTATCTCCATAGGTTGTATCTATCTCTACCATCTCATTTCCTTCTGGTAAATCTTTCATTACTTTAGGCAACGCTCTAGAAATGATAGGCCACCGCTGTGTATCTTCATCAAGAAGAATGCTTACTAAACGTTTCTTCCATTTTACTTCAATTACAAAGCTGTAGCTACCCGCTTTTCTACCAAACTTAACTTTATTAATAGGCGCGCCCCAGCTATTTTTTTCTATTTCATCAACCCACTGTTTCAAAGAATCGAGAGGAAGAGCACTTCGAAAAACAGAGCGTCCCTTTTCTTCTATGCCATCAATAGGAATTGGAAAGTTTTCATTTAAATGCCATACAGGAACACCTGCTTGGACAAGATCGCCATAAATGAAGTTGCTCGCTACACTTTTACCATCCCATATACGACCATCTTCTGATAAATACCAATGGGTTCCCTTCCGAACAAGCACAATCCAAACATTAAGTGGACGTGCTGAAACGTATATCTCTTTCAATGAATGTATATTAATATTAAAATATACAGGAATCTCTCGTTCTATCTTTTCTATAACCTCATCCCTCGAAAAAAAGACAACAGGGAAAAAACGCAAATTATCAGAATTAAAATGGCTCCAAAAAACCTGTTCTGAATAAGGATCAGGAAGCTCCAACTTGATATGTTTCGCTGAGAGCAGCAAGAAATTAGTTTCTATGCAATAAACTATTCCCATTATAAGAGATAGGAGTAAAAGCAGCCGCTTCACTCGTAACACCCTTGCCCACTACTCCAAGCTCGAAAAAAGCTGAACTTCGAGCTCTAAAAGATAACCCGTTTCCTCAAAAACTATTTTACGGCACTTTTCAATCAAGGCCAATACGTCTGTTGCCGTAGCGTCCCCTGTATTAAGTATGAAGTTAGCATGGGCCTCAGAGACCACTGCTCCACCAACCTTTAGCCCTTTGCACCCACATTGATCCAAAAGTTTTCCGGCACTTGTTCCTTCTGGGTTCTTAAAAATACACCCTGCACTTTTATAGCCATGCGGTTGGGCACTTCGCATTTTTAAAAATTCGTCTGTTCTAGCCCTGATAATAGTCAGGGGAACAGCTTCCATAATAAGGCAACAAGAAGCTATAGTGTGATGGAGCTCCTTAAACTGAGAATAACGATATCCCCAAGAAATATCATTTTTATCTAAGCGTCTGATCTGATGGTGCTCATCAACAACCTCAACCCACTGCAAAAGATCTGAGATTGCCTCTCCCTGTGCACCGGCATTGCCAATCAAAGCCCCTCCTAATGTACCTGGTATACCCACGGCAAACTCTAAACCCGCAAAGCCATATTTCAATCCAAAGTTAACAAGTTGCGCAAGAGGAACCCCTGCTTCTACTGTTATTAACGCTTTATCTGTTTCTCTTATCACTGAGAAAGACGAAAGATACTTTGTACAAACAACTACTCCTCCTATTATTCCATCATGGATAATA
The DNA here is from genome assembly GCF_055390565.1 of Aminobacterium thunnarium. Classification (NCBI taxonomy): domain Bacteria; kingdom Thermotogati; phylum Synergistota; class Synergistia; order Synergistales; family Aminobacteriaceae; genus Aminobacterium; species Aminobacterium thunnarium. The sequence continues at coordinate 832,230 of NZ_AP042412.1, read as the reverse complement.
AGATTGCTGCCCCCTCCTATAATACGAACAGGGCTCTCTTCTTTTAAGGATGAAAGCGTTATAAGATCGCGTACACAAGAAGGCCAGACGCAAACTTCCGCTATTCCCCCCACTCCCAATGTCGTTAAGGATGAAAGGGGAAAGCTACTTTTGACCTGTCCTGCTACTTCCTTTTCTAAAAACGTAACGCCCCTTTGATTCATTTTTAAACCACTCGCTTCTCAAGTTCCTCTAGCAACATTTCTCCTACTGCTGGAACATCTCCAGCTCCAACAGTTACGACAACATCTCCTTCATGTGTTGATTCTTTCAATAAGGCCACAGCATCATACATATCCGAACAGAGAACACAGTTTTTATATTCTCTAAGTTGTAATTCCGTATAAATAAGATTAGAATCTACGCCTTCAAGAGGTTCCTCATCTGCAGGATAGACAGGAAGTAAAAAGAGTCTGTCTGTTTGAGAAAGGACATCTGCAAATTGCTTATACATTGCAGCTGTTCGAGTAAAGCGGTGGGGTTGAAAAACGATATTAAGTCGTCTATCTGGAAACATCTGCGACAAGGCATTGATAGTTGCAGCTACTTCACGAGGATGATGCCCATAATCATCGTAAACATCAAGTCCATTAGCAGAACCTATATATTGCAAACGACGTTTAGCACCTCTAAACGTTTTTAATGTCTTTTTTATCATCGGGAATGGAACTTCAAGACGATCTGCAACAACACAAGCAGCCAAGGCATTCATAATATTGTGATCTCCCGATACAGATAACTCTACCTCATCGACAAATTTACCATTCTTGGTAACAGAAAAAGAAACGCCACCACCTGGAACATGTTCTACGTTATATGCACCCCAATCCCAGGCGTTACCCCATCCATATGTTATTACGTCATTTTTAAGATGGTTTTGGTCCAAAATTCGCGATAACCCAACATCCTCTCCACAGAGGACAACAACACCATCATCTTTAGGATTGACTAAAAATCTGCCAAAGGCCTCTATTACACTCTCAAAGGTAGGATAGTGATTGACATGATCCCAATCGGCATTTGTTAAAACCGCTATATTAGGGTGGAAACCTTCAAAAGATCCATCACTTTCATCAAGCTCTGCTACCATATAAGGGCCTTCTCCCAGTTTCGCATTTACCCCAATGTCACAAAGCTCTCCTCCAATAGCCAACGTCGGGCTTAACCCTGACTGTTCTAATATAAGAGCAATCATGGAAGAAGTAGTTGTTTTTCCGTGGGTCCCCGCTATTCCTATTCCATACTGAGCATCAAAAATCCAACTCAGAACTTCGCCTCTCTTAGCTGTATGAATTCCTCTATTTCGTGCCTCAACAAGCTCCTCATTATCTTCTGGAATTGCGCTGCTATAGATAACAAGATCGGGAGAAAACTCGTCTAAATGTTCTTTCCCATGACGGAGCATAAAACCGATATTATCTCGAATAACTTTATCAACATAGGATGTCCAATTCATATCACACCCGCTTACATCGTACCCAAGATCTTTCAGCAAGAGGGCGAGTCCGCTCATACCAGCTCCGCCTATCCCCATGAGATGAATTCGATTAATACCTTTCAGATTTGTTATCATTAAGTCCAATTACAGACTCTCCCTTCGCGTCAACGAGATTAAAACGTCCCAGATCCTTTTACTGCTGTTACTCTCATAACTATCTGGTCGTCTCCCGTTAAGCCTCATGCAATCGTGAGCTTTTGTTATACAGTCTATGAGATGTTGTTTAAGTTCATGCTTGGACGCATGTTCATCCCACACAATATTTCCAGTCATTTGTTCAAATAAGGCTGCATTCCTCTCTTGGTGGCCATCAGAAGCGCCACGCCACGGAACGATAAGAGAAGGAACACCGAGAACCATTAATTCCGCAAGGGTAGATGCCCCTGCTCTCGCTATGACAGTATCTACAACCGAATAGATTATAGACATATCCCACTGTCTTTCAACTGCCACAATGGTATCTGTTCCAAAGCAACGTCCCTTACCGCCTACGACAAGAAAAGTTACATCGTTAAGATCAGACTCTTTTGCTAATTCACATATTGTTTGAAAGAGAGGGGTACTTGTAAGAGATCCACTTAATACACCAACGATAGGGCCTTTCGGAAAAGCTACCCCTGTATCTAGTTTACTCCAAGCTTCCTCACGGTCAACTATTTTAAATCTTCGAATTGGAATTCCTACGTGATTAAATTTACTTTTTCCCAGAGGATAGCACTCTGTCCATCCCGCAAGGATTGGAATTCCAAGCTTTTTCGCTATTCGTGTCACTTTACCAGCTATAGAATTTTGTTCATGAATTATTACAGGAACTTTGCAAAGCAAACATGCTAACATCGGAGGAAAAGAAACATATCCTCCAAAAAGAACACACACATCCGGCCGATCTTTTCTCAAAAAACGCAACATCTTAAAAAAGGCCGAAAAAAGGCTTAACGTGCGATGAATGATTTTTCTCATCTTTAATATTCCAAGAGGAGAACCTTCAACCGGCAAAATTTCAGGAGTTATCCCGCAACCTTTATATATTTCTCTTTCCAAAAGTCTTGATCCACATATATACGTAATATCGACAGGGTTATCGATATTTTCTTTCATCCAATTACCTAATGAAACAGCTGGGAAAATATGTCCGCCTGTTCCTCCTGCCACAAAAACTGCTTTTTTCATGACTGTACACCTACTATCTCTTTCGTTATGCGAACAATAAGGCCTGCTCGCACCCACATCATGAGCAAGGAACTTCCCCCATAGCTCACAAATGGCAACGGCATACCGGTTAATGGCATCAACTTCGTTACACCGCCGACATTAATAAAAAAGGGCAACAAGACAGAAATTACAAGCCCCCATAAAAGCGTTCTCATAAAAAAGTCAGAAGTATTTCTATAGACTCTATAACATCTCCACGTCCAGAACGCAAAAAGAAAAACAACTAGAAACGTTCCTATAAAGCCAAATTCTTCCCCTATTGCCGCAAAAATATAGTCCGTATGAGCAGCAGGAAGATAGTTCATTTTTTGTAGTCCTTTCCCAACACCTACACCAATAAGCCCTCCATTAGCGAAAGCTACAAGCCCCTGTATAACCTGAAATCCACTATCTAAAGGTTCTTTCCATGGATCTAAAAATGCAACATATCTACGGAAACGATAACTTTCTTTTATAATGACGGGGAAAAGAAGTGCCAGCCCCCCTGTTCCGACAATAAGAGGATATCCCCATCCCTGACTTTCTACATGCACTCCCATGCAAATAATTGATAATAGAAGCATGCCGCCTATATCAGGCTGCATAACCAACGGAAGAGCAGAAAAAGCAATCATAGCCATAGTTATAAACCAAAATTTCCGAGAAGCCGTCTCTTCCGAGCGTGATAGACATTTGGACAAATGAATAACTGTAGCGAACGACAACAGTTCTATGGGCTGAAACTGAACAGGTCCCACACTTACCCATCGCTTCGCCCCACCTGCCTCAATCCCTAGCCCTGGAATGAGCGTTAAAAAGCAAAGAAAAAAAGCTAAAATCCAAAGAGGGGCGCTCATCCTTTTCCAAACACTTATCGGTAATAAATACATGGTAAACATGGCACATAGCCCAAGAAAGCTCCATTGGACTTGCTTAAAACCAATAATAAACGGAGATCCCCACACTTCCATAGACTCCTGAGAAGTGAGAGAAACGATCATCACCAGCCCTAAACAATTAAGGACAAGGGGAATGATCCATAAAAGAGGATCTACGCGTGGTATTTTTTCGATCACAACAATCCTCCATACGCTTTGACAAGGTGCTGGAAATGTTCACCCCGTTTCTTATAACTCGGGTACATATCCCAACTTGTGCAAGCCGGAGAAAGAAGTACAGTCTCTCCGGGACGAGCTAGCTCCATTGCCCTTTTAACTGCATCTTCCATTGATTCCACCTCAACACACTGTGTAAAACCAATGTTCTCCAAAGCAGAAACAATCGCTCTTTTTTCTGCTCCAAGCACTATGGCAACTCGTGCTTCTTTTTTAACTACTTCTGCGAGAGGTGCATAATCCTCTCCTTTACCTTGTCCTCCAAGAATAACAACTTTAGATCCATGTATTGAGGCTAGCGCAGTTGAGCTTGCTGCAACATTTGTCCCTTTCGAATCATCAATATATCTAACGCTATTTATCTCTGCAACAAAAGTGCATCTATGAGGCAAAGGGACAAAATCAACAAGCTGGTCAGGAATTTTCTCACAAACTACCCCGCCAAGAGAAAGAGCAGAAACTGTCATTGCAACATTTTCTAAATTGTGTCGTCCTATAAGAGGCACATCTTTATATTCGAAAAGTAATTGTTCTTTTTCATAAGAAAGCCAGGCACCCTTTTCTTCCATTCTGATAAAAGCGTTTGTTTCGAAGACAGGTGTTTCTTTATACCAATATAAAGAAGCAACACTCAATCTATTTTGAACATTAAGAGCCTTAATATCTCTATTCTGTACAACAGCCCAACACCCTGCATTCTGTAAATGAAGTAGATTTGATTTCGCCTCAATATATTTCTCGTAGGAACCATGCCAATCAATATGATCCGGCGCAAGATTAGTAACAATAGCAACGTGGCTTTTTAAAAGGTGAGCCCAATACAGCTGGAAACTGCTCAATTCAACAACAACAAAGTCCCAATCTTGATTCGTATACAAAGAAAGAGGGTTCCCAATATTTCCAGCCACAGCCGTTTTATAACCATATTTATTCAAGAGATGTCCCGAAAGCATTGTTACCGTGCTTTTGCCATTACTTCCCGTTACACCTATTATTTTCCCTCTAATATGTGGCGCCACAAAATCTATTTCGCCGATGATAGGAATATTACGTTGCCGAGCCTCCTTCAATATCGGAACTTCTGGTGAAACACCAGAACTTACAACAATACAATCTGCTTCCAAGGCTCGGGGACTATTTTTACCGACTTCCCATTGAATTCCCTGTCTTTTAAACTCTTCTTCGCTTCCAAATGGAAGTGAATCCTTTTTTTCTGTAACAAAAACATTCGCGCCAAGAGTTTTAGCCAATTGAGCTAGTCCCTTTCCGCTCACTCCAGCACCAAGAATTGTTATATTTTTTCCCTCAACAGGCTGAATATTCTCTGTCATCGTTGTGCCTTCTTTCACCTAATCAATGAAAATTTCTATCTATAACAAAGAGTTTAAACTAATCAATATAACTGCACCTATACTATGTATTAGCCAAAAGCGCGTAACAATCTGATTCTCGCTCCATCCCAAAAGTTCGAAATGATGATGTAAAGGGCTCATTCTGAAAACTTTTCTCTTAAACTTATGGATAGCAATAAGTTGTATGGATACAGAAAGAATTTCTATACCAAATAAAAATCCCAAGGGGACAATGGCTATAAGAAAATTACTAAATACACAAAGACTTACAAGAATACCCGCAAGAAAATGTGATCCTACATCCCCCATAAAAACAGATGCCGGGTTGGCATTATACCAAAGAAAAGCAACACACATGGCAAGAGTTGCTAAAGCACACCCACGCACCAAATTATCGCCTGAAATCCATACCAAAAAGGCGATAATGGAGATAATAGTTGCTCCGATAGCCAAGCCATCAAGACCATCTGTTACATTTACGGCATTAAGCATTCCTATAGTTATAAAAGCTAATAATGGAACAGCAAGCCACCAAGAGAGCTCCATTCCAGGCCAAAGAAAGATACCATGCTTTAAAACAATCAACGCAGACCATGGGATAACAAGTAATATTTGTGCTGCAAGTTTAGAAAGGCTCGAAAGGCCTTCACTTGATCGACTTTTAAATTTAAGCCAGTCATCAGCAAAACCAATTAAAGCTGCACCCCAAGGCAATACCCAGAGTTTTAAAAGATTTCCCAATGTACCCCAGCCCATAAAAGTCATAAGAACTATAGCTATTAAAGAAGCAACAGGAAACATAACGCCACCCATTGAAGGTGTTTTTCCTTTCGTTTCGACATGAAGTTGAGGTCCATACTCTTTTTGAACCTGTGTCATATGCCAACGTCTAGACCGTTGAATCCAATCCTTTTCCAAAATAACACTACTTATCAAAATAATGACAAAGAGAAATAGCGACATCACGACTCTGTTTCCTCCATAAGAATCAATACAATTTTTTCAAGGTTGTGGATATGAGACCCTTTGAGCAAAACAGCGTCACCTTTCCCAATCATTTGAGCCAGTTCCTTGGCAAAGGGCTGAATAGCAGATAGAAGTACGATCTTATTCCTCAAAATTTCTGGTAATTTTTCCCATCCCCAACGCCATTCCTCTCCGATAAGAAAGAGAGCATCAAGAAAAGACGTCTCTCGCAGCACTTCTTCGTGCAATTGATCTTCGTCAAGCCCTAGTTCTTTCATGCTTCCAAGCACAGCTATCTTTCGTCCCACAACTGCGAGAGAAGCAAAAGTAGAAAGAGAAGCCTTCATTGATAATGGATTCGCATTATAAGCATCATCAATAATAAGAGCACCCCTATGAGTTGCAAATACGCATCCTCGTCCAGGAAGAGAACTCATCGTCTCCAAATTTTTTATAGCCTCTTCCCGAGGGTATCCCATTTCAAGATAGACAGCGAAAGCAAAAGCAATGAGTAAGGAATTATGCGATCCCCATAAGCCGCTATATATATCACTTACATGACCATCTATAGTGGATATCGTTGTTTTTAAGCGAGGCAAATTCTCAACGAGGTCAAAAGTTGTTTCTAAAACTCTAACTTCACCCCTTTGAAGTCCTACTCCAATTTTTCGATACTTCCCTGAAAAAAGAGAAACAGCATGTGCGAGCTTATCGTTATCAGCATTGTAAATAAGAGTTTTCAAAGCTGGCGTTTTCGCAATCTCCATTTTCGCAGATATAACCCCATCTATTGAACCGAGTCCTTCAAGATGTGCGGATGTAGCCTCAGTAATAATAGCCCTTGTAGGAGGAAAATAACGTACCATTTCTTCTATTTCGCCAGGTTTGTTTGTCCCCATTTCGAGGATAAGGACAGACGTGCCCGCAGGCATGCCTAAAATTGTGAGAGAACATCCTATAAGAGTATTAAAACTCTTTTCTGCTCCATAAACTAAAGGAGCCCCCTCAAAACATTTTTTAAGAAGCTCCCTTGTTGTCGTTTTGCCGACACTTCCAGTTATCGCTACAACTTCATCAGGCGAACAGGCTGAAAGATACGCCTGTGCCATTCGAGCCAAATCTGTTGTTGTATTTTCCACCTCAATAAGGGCTTGCCCTTCTTTGAGATTATTTTTTGAGAAACGATCCTTTTCTGCTATAACAAGAACTGCCCCTCGTTTAAAGGCATCTTGTATATAATCATGACCATCTTGATTATTTCCTCGAATAGCTACAAAGGCAGAACCAGGACAAACCTCTCTGCTATCAACACAAAAAAGATCAGGCAAATTTAAGTCGTCCCCCCACCATGAAACGCCTATAGACTCTGCCAAATCAGAAACTTTCCATAGCAACCATTTCAATCTAATTCCACCTCAATCCCACATCTAAAGCCCATTGCTGAATAGCTTTTGAATCGCTATATTCTATTTTTTGATCATGCATAAGTATAAAACGTTCAGGTCCTTTCCCAGTAATTACGACAACATCTCCCGCTTTAGCCATGGAAAGAGCTGTACGCACAGCCTCATTACGGTCAAGAATTCGATAATGAGGTGGATTTGTGGGTACATTCGTAATTCCCGCTTCTATTTCTTCAGCTATTTGTGACGGGTCTTCACTTCGAGGATTATCCATCGTTACAATAATAACATCTGCAAAACGTGCTGCAACCTGTCCTAAGAGAGGCCTATTGGCACTGTATCTTTCTCCTCCATGTCCAAAGACAGAAATGATCTTTCCCTGACATACCTCTCTTAATGTAGAGAGTACGTTTTCCAAAGCATCTGGCGTATGGGCATAATCGACAACTCCACAAACTTTATTGCTAAAAAAGTACTTTTCCAATCGCCCTGGAACTTGGGGCATTGTTTCCAATCCCTTTTGTATAACATCAGGAGCAAATCCCATTTTATAGCACATAGTAATAGCACCTAAAGCATTATATATGTTGAAGCGCCCCGTAAGGGGCAAGCCCAAAGCTATATGTTCATCGTTAGGAAAAGTTACATTCATATGTATTCCAGAAAGAGACATTTCAAAAGAGTTGAGAGTAATATCATGACATTTATTTTCATTAAGACCAAAAGAAAGACACCGTTCTTGGAATGCTGAAAACAAAGTCTCTCCGTATTTATCGTCTATATTTATAGCTGCACACCAATCGTCTATGACATATTCATCAAAAATTTTTTTCTTTGCAGCGAAATAATGCTCCATATCTTTATGATAATCAAGATGTTCTGGGGTTAAATTGGTAAAAAGCAAGCTCTTAAAAAGACATCCGTTCAAACGTCCCTGAATAGCCCCATGAGAAGAAGCCTCCATAACAACACTTGTACATCCATTTTTTACCATACGTGAAAGAAGACGTTGTATTTCACAACTTTCTGGCGTTGTTCTGTCTGCTTCAATATCTCTTTTACCATCTGAATATAGAATTGTTCCTATAAGCCCGCAGCACTTTTCTCCCGCCGTTTCTAAAATACTACGGACCATATATGAGGATGTACTTTTGCCATTGGTTCCTGTTATGCCATAAAGAGAAATTTTCCTGGAGGGGAATCCATAGACAGCTGCCGCTGCATATCCCATTGCCCAGCGAGCATCTTCCACGATAATCTGAGGAACTGATAAAGGTAAGGGATATTCACAAAGTAAAGCAACTGCACCTCTTTGTACTGCATCTGCGGCATATTGGTGTCCATCATGTTTTTCTCCTCTAATGCAACAGAAAAGGCTGCCATCCTTACATTCTTGCCCTTTATTAAATACATCGTGCAGAGCAACTGATGAATCTGACACATTATGAGTTTCTTTCAAAAGTTTTTTTTCTTTTAACGTCTCAAGGACAAGCTGCAAATTCGACATGGACATACTGCCTCTCTTTCGTACTCATTCTAGTTCCTATAGATTAAGTAAAGCCATATCTTCAACAATAGATTTAAAAAGTGGGCCGGCTACATCTCCACCATAATAACGTCCTTTTGATGGCTCTCCTATAACTACGAGCATAGCGTATTGAGGAGATTCATAGGGCCAGAATCCAATAAAGGAAGCCACCCATTTATTTTTTGCATAAACTCCTTTTTCCGCTACCTGCGCTGTACCTGTTTTTCCAGCCAATGTCGTCACCTGTGTATCTGCCCTTTTGCCTGTTCCATTAATAACAACATCCCTCATTACTTTTCTTACCCATGCTGCAATGGAAGGGCTAACTACCGTCCGAATAACCTCTTTTTGCCCCTTATATATAACTCGCCCCTTGCTATCTGTTACTTCTGCAACAATGTATGGGCGCAAAAGGTCTCCACCATTTACGATAGCACTTGTCGCAGTTAAAAGATGCAAAGGAGTCATACCTATTCCCTGCCCTATCGCTATATTAGCAGGCACAACTCCCCTCCATTGTTCCGGCGATGGTAAAAGGCCAGATTCAACGCCATTAAGTTCTACACCTATAGGTTGACCAAATCCCCACTCTCTAAGACTGTTATACATATTAAAAGGAGGAATGCGTAACCCTAGCTGCGCCATTCCGACATTTGAAGATTTTACCACGATATCCCCTAAAGAAAGTTTTCCCCAATTATGATATCCTGCTTCAGAAATTGAACCGTCTGCTACTTTGATTCTGTGAGGAGTTTTAAATATTTCAGAAGGATAAGTTACTCCCTTTTCAAGAGCAATCGCCACTATAACAGGCTTAAGAGTCGAGCCAGGCTCATAGACCCTACCTATAACACTGTTAAAAAGTTTTTTGGTATCAAGAAGGTCCTTTCTGTTGTTAGGGTTAAAGCTAGGGACGCTTGCCATTGCTAATATTTCACCTGTTTGAGGATTCATACAAAGAGCAGCTCCCCATCGTGCTTTATGCATATTCACTGTCTCTTCCAAACGACGTTCAACTACATATTGAATTCGCATGTCGACTGTCAGGCAAACCTTTCCCTTATGCTCTATTTTGTCAAGGTCCGATAGTGTTGTTGTCACATCTATTGCCTGACCAGAAGCATCTTTAATAAAAAATCGAATTCCTGGAGGTGAGTATAAAAACTGATCCCAAACAAATTCTGTTCCACTAAGGCCTTTATCATCAATATCGCAAAAGCCTAAAACGTGAGATAGAAGAACATTTTGTGGATAAATACGCTTCTTTTCTTGAATTCTGTAAAGGCCAGGCAAATTCAAAGCACTCATAGCATCTGCTTCTTGCTGGTTTACCTTTCTTGCTACCCAATGAAAGCGTCCAGATAGAGGTGAAGATATTTTTTTTATTACGCTAGTTGGAAGATGTTTTTTTAGTGCCTGTGCGTTAGAAGGGGCCCAGAAGGCAGGATCGATAAAGAAACTGTAAGCAGGCACTGACAATGCTAAGGGGTTCCCTTGTGTATCGACAATAGAGCCACGAGTTGTACTTACCGGTATTTCACTCCAATATTGTCTTTGAGCTTGGCGTACAACTCTTTTATCAGGTAAACAATGTACATAAAAAAGACGAATAATTACAACAATAAATAACAGAAAAACCCAAGGCCAAGGTCCTTTAAAAAAGTTTTTTTTCATCGCGTTATGTCCATGCTATTATCCAAACTTTCGTATAATTAAATTACTCTTTCGCTGTAGCTTGTGAAGAGAATAGCGAAAAAAGAAAGTCTAAACGCCCTCTATGCGAAGGGGAAAAAGCAACATTTTTCGCCTGTCCGTGTAGAGGATTAGTCATGGCAACAAGCACTTGTTCCGTTTTATTATTTGCAACCATGCCAAGATGTTGCTGCGAATATCCATAGATAGCTTCTGGAGACGTAAGAGAGGAAAGATCACGACGCATATCCACTTCTTGCATCTCATAATTTTCTATTTGAAGGTTAATATCATGAAGACGGCCTTCGAGGCGAGTAGCATAAAGCCTTAAAACGCCTAATCCCACAAAAGAAAAAACCATAACGAACATGAAAGAAACAAAGTAAGGACTTACTTTTCGTCTCGACTCACAAAACTGCTGACACGCTTGAGTATCGTACACGATCTGTCCACCTCCCCCTAAATAGAACTCTCCTTCTCTACTTTTTGGAACGCTCGCAACTTTGCACTTCTCGCTTTGTAATTTCTCTCAACTTCTTCATCGGTAGGTTTTAAGGGTCTGCGGTTTAAAAGTATTCCCAAACCTGAACTAGCCCACTCTCTCATGGCGTATTTAACGATGCGGTCTTCTAAAGAATGATAACTGACTACGACAATAACTCCTCCTGGAGCAATATTATCTATAGCAGATGAAAGGCCCTCTTCTAATTCATGCAATTCATCGTTCACATAAATTCTCAACGCCTGAAAGACCTTACGTGCAGGATGTCCACCCATTTTTCTTTGCACCGGTGCTGGTAAAGAAGCTCTGATAGCATCAACGAGTTGAAATGTTCGTTCTATTGGTCCATTTTTATCCCGAAATCTAGCTATACCAGAAGCGATACGCCTTGAATAACGCTCCTCTCCGTACTTCCAAAAGATATCTGCAAGATCTTTTTCTGAGAAAGTATTAATAATATGAGCAGCAGAAAGCACCCTTTCTTCCTGCACGCCCTCCATCCTCATATCAAGTGGGCCGTCATTCTGAAAAGAAAAACCACGCTCAGGAACGCTAATTTGCAAATTAGAAACGCCAAGATCAAAAACCACTCCATCCGGCCTCACTTTTTCTTCCATAAGCACTGTAGATAAAGAGCTAAAGGAGCATCTATGAGTAGAAACTCTGTGAGAAAAAGGCTCTAGTCTCTTCCTTGCCAAAGAAAGTGCTTCTCTGTCTCTGTCGATACCAATTAATTGAACGTCAGCAAATTCCTTTAATATCTCTTCGGCATAACCACCTAACCCTAACGTAGCATCAACAATAATGTGCGGTTCTTCTATATTTTTAAGTTTTTCAATAACTTCATTCACCATAACAGGAATATGCTCTATCATCAGAATCCCTCTATTTCTTCTGCTATTGCTGGTAACTCTTCCATGATCTGCAAGCTATAAGTGTTCCAAAGTTCTTTATCCCATAACTCTATATGATCACTTACTCCGACAAAAAGAGCATCTGATTGTAGAGATGCATGATCACGAAGCAGCTGTGGGATAAGTATTCGGCCTGCACTATCGATAGGAAGCTCGTGGGCACTTGCTAACATTACACGCATAAGTCCTCTCGATTTGCTTTTTGAGAAAGGAAGTTCTTGCAACTTTTCGAGAACTCTTGACCAATTTGACATGGGATAAATAGATACACACTGATCAATACCTATAGTGGCAACCACACATTGGCCGAGTTCCTGCCGGAATTTAGCAGGAAGAACTGTTCTACCTTTTGAGTCGACCTTGTGTTCATAGGTTCCCACCAACATGGGGATTCCTCCCACTTTATGACATTTTCTACCACTTTATCCCACATTATCACCCTTTCTAAATAACAAATAAGCCCATAGAACCATAAAAATCTCTTTTTAATGGTTCTATGGGCTTATTTTTCACCAAACTATAATAATAAGGAGCACTTTATAAGCCGGGTTCTGTATGAAAAATGGTCATTTATCTAGTAAAAACCTCGCGGTTTTTCTCAAGCGACCGTACCCAGAGGTCAGCGGGCAGCCTCATCCCTCTCTATTCGGTCTTGCTCCGGGCGGGGTTTGCCAAGCATATCAGTTGCCTGATACCTGGTGGGCTCTTACCCCACCTTTTCACCCTTACTTCAAAAAGAAGCGGTATCTCTCTGTGGCACTTTCCTTTGGTTTGCACCAACTGGACGTTATCCAGCGCCCTTGCCCTATGGAGCCCGGACTTTCCTCTACACTATAAAAGTATAGCGACCATTTAAAATACTCCTTAAGGCTTATTTTAGCATGTTTTTCTTCTTTTTGTTATTTGAATGCTGTTTATGGTATATAGTATTATTTGTTAATATAACTCAAATATTCTTATGAGGTGACATTATGCCAGAACGGAAAAATTACGACTCTCCTGAATACGACATCTTTAAAAAGAAAATAAAATCAATGACAGGTTTAGATCTTAATTCTTATAAAAATCAAATTCATCGGCGCGTTCACATGCTTATGCAGCGATGGGATGTAACATCGTATGAAATATACTACGAAATCATAAAGAAAGACGACAAGAAACTTCGTGAATTTTTAGATTATTTAACAATCAACGTCTCCGAGTTTTTCAGAAATCTTCCACGATGGCAAGACTTAGAAATGAAAATCATTCCAGAGCTTATAAAAACGAGAGGGTCAAAACGATTAAAGCTATGGAGTGCAGGATGTGCTACAGGTGAAGAACCTTATTCACTTGCAATTTTGTCTTCAGAAACAGGATTAAGTTGTCCTCCACACGTACTGGCTAGTGATATTGATGAAGGGGCTATAAAAATAGCTAAAAATGGAGTTTACCAAAAAAAGCAAACCATTAATATCCTTCAAGAGCGTATAACGAAATATTTTACTTCAATTGACAGTGAAACATTAGAGATTAAAAACGACGTTAAAAAGCGTGTTTCGTTTGAACGTATCAATCTCATAGAAGATGGATTTAAGAATGATTTTGATTTAATTTTATGCAGAAACGTCGTTATTTATTTTGAAGCTGAGACTAAAAGAAAACTTTATGAAAAATTCTTCAAGGCACTAAGGCCTGGCGGTTGTTTATTAGTCGGATCTACAGAACAGATTTTTGAACATAGAAGCATAGGTTTTGAATCTGCAGGCCCCTTTATTTATCGAAAACCACAATAAAATAAGGTAAAAAGCATAAAAAAGGAGCAGAGGCATAATAACCTCTGCTCCTTTTGTTTCTTGGGTCTAGTGAGAGCGAACGATATCTTTAATCTTCATCAACCGGCTAAGAGTCGAGCGCTCTTGTTCATCGAGCTTCATCGTTATATAACGAATCGTCTCGTTGAAGTTTGGAATCATAACATGTTCAAGAGCATTGACACGACGTCTTGTTTTTTCAATTTCTGAAGCCATAAGACGAATCGCTTTCTCTTTTGCTGCGAGTGTAATAAGTCTCGGAAGCAACTTTGAAAACTGTTCCAAAGCAACATCAAGGCTTCCTTGCGTTGTGGCAAGACCGTAGCTAAAAGGATTTCCTTCCTGTTCAACAGCATATTCCGGAACAACAACACTCATAACATTTTTCTTAGCAACACTCAAATTACAGCGAGTACCAGAAATCATGAGAGCTTGTTCCAACATTACTGGTAATGTCTGTGCCCGTGCAAGAAGGAAGCTGCGATAACATGCCATCAATTCTGACTCTAACTCCTCGCGGAGAGCTTTGGCTTCACGTGCACGTTCAAGAAACTCCTTAATCAAAGCATCCTGTTTATCTTTAAGAAGCTTATGACCGCGCTTCGCAACAACAAGTCGCTTTTTTAAACGTGATAACTCCATCCGGTTGGGGTTGACGTTCAACCGAGCCATACTTCGTCACCCCCTACTCTGTAGCAGAAACTGCTTCTTTGTTTGTCTCCTCTTCGTGCAGCCTCGGTTTAAGATACTTCTCAATGTAAGCATCGCGAATACGCTTGAGTTCCTTCACCGGGATCATCGTTAAGAGATTCCAACCTAATTCAAGAGTCTCTTTCACTGTACGATTTTCATACTCCCCTTGGCGCACGTATTTATCCTCGAACTTATCAGCAAAACTTGCGAAAGCTTTATCTTCTTCAGTTAAAGCACCTTCACCAAGAATAACTGCAAGTTCTTTTGCTTCTTTACCTCGTGCATATGCCGCAAAGAGCTGGTTCATAAGGTCAGCGTGATCTTCCCGTGTTTTCTCCTTACCAATGCCCTTATCTTTCAAACGAGAAAGAGAAGGCATAACGTCTACTGGCGGATAGATACCCTTTCTGTGAAGCCCACGGCTCAAAATGATCTGCCCCTCTGTAATATATCCAGTGAGGTCTGGAATCGGGTGCGTTTTATCATCTTCAGGCATTGTCAAAATTGGAATCTGGGTGATAGATCCTTTCTTACCTTTAAGACGACCGGCTCTCTCATACATAGTCGCAAGGTCGGTGTAAAGATATCCAGGATAACCTCTACGTCCAGGAACCTCTTTACGAGCTGCTGAAATTTCACGAAGAGCTTCGCAGTAGTTCGTCAAGTCTGTCAGAATAACAACGACGTGCATGTCCTGCTCAAAAGCAAGGTACTCTGCAGCAGTCAACGCTAATCGAGGTGTTGTAATACGCTCAATTGCAGGGTCATCTGCCAAGTTAACAAACATAACCGTTCTCTGAATAGCGCCTGTTCTTCTAAAATCTTCCATGAAGAAAGATGCTTCTTCAAATGTAATACCCATAGCGGCAAAAACGACGGCGAAATCTTCGTGTCCACTGATAACAGTCGCCTGACGAGCAATTTGTGCAGCCATACGGTTGTGAGGAAGTCCGCTTCCGGAGAATATAGGAAGCTTCTGTCCTCGAACCATTGGGTTCATTCCATCAATGGTAGAAATTCCTGTCTGAATAAATTCAGAAGGATAATCCCGAGAGAACGGATTCATAGGCATACCGTTAATATCCAACTTCTTATCTGGAAGAATCGGAGCTCCACCATCTATAGGTTCGCCTCGTCCGTTAAAAATGCGCCCCAACATATCACGGCTCACTGGCAGGGTAAGAACTTTTCCAAGGAAGCGAAGTTTTGTTTCCTTAATGTCTATACCATCTGTTCCTTCGAATACCTGAACGAGAGCTCTATCAGACGTTATTTCGAGAACACGGCCACGGCGCATTTCTCCGCTAGCTAGCTCTATCTCAACGAGCTCGTCGTAACGCACATCCTTGGTTTTTTCCACAACCAGGAGCGGGCCCGACAGTTCTGTGATAGTACTATACTCCTTAGGCAGCATCACTATCGCCCCCCACTGGTATAAGTGCATTTATCTCAGATTTCATTGTTGCATCAAGAGAATCAAGCTGAGATATTTCTTTTTCATCAACATAACGCATACGTGCAATTTGCTCACGTACAGGCAAATTGAAGACTTCATCCATTGACGCCCCTCGTTTAAGTGCATCCATACCAAGATGATGGAATATCAGTATGTTCTTCAGCATCTTAAACTGTTTTTCCATAGAAGCATATGTATCGATTTCATGGAAAGCATTCTGGTGAAGGAAATCTTCTCTCAAAGATTTCGAAGTTTCAAGAACCATACGTTCTTCCTTAGAGAGAGCGTCAACTCCAACAAGTCGTACAATCTCTCTAAGCTGATCTTCTTCTTCGAGAAGAGACATGCCTTCAACTCGTAAGCCACTCCACTCATCATCGAACTTTGTATCCCAATACTTATCAAGAGTATCCGTATAAAGAGAATAGCTCAAAAGCCAATTTATGGCTGGGAAGTGTCGCTGATAAGCCAAGCTTGCATCAAGTCCCCAGAAAACCTTTGTAACTCGTAATGTGTTCTGGCTAACAGGCTCTGAAAGGTCTCCACCAGGAGGAGAAACTGCTCCGATAGCTGTTACGGATCCCTCTCTGCCGTCTGAGCCTAAGCAAATAGCACGACCAGCTCTTTCATAGAAAGATGCAAGTCGTGTACCCAAATATGCAGGATATCCTTCTTCACCTGGCATTTCTTCAAGACGTCCGGACATTTCACGAAGAGCCTCAGCCCAACGGCTTGTAGAGTCTGCCATTAAAGCAACTGAATATCCCATATCGCGATAATATTCAGCCATTGTAATAGCTGTATAAATGCTCGCTTCTCGGGCAGCAACAGGCATATTCGATGTATTAGCGATAAGAACCGTACGTTTCATCAATGGTTCTCCAGAACGAGGGTCTTCCAACTCAGGGAATTCAAGAAGAACGTCTGTCATTTCGTTACCACGTTCGCCGCAACCAACGTAAACAACAATATCCGACTCTGCCCACTTAGCCAATTGGTGCTGAATAACTGTCTTTCCAGATCCGAAAGGACCGGGGACACATGCTGTTCCACCTTTGGCTATGGGGAAAAATGCGTCTACAACACGCTGTCCAGTGGTAAGAGGGATAATGGGCGGTAAACGACGCGCAACTGGGCGAGGTTTACGTACAGGCCAACGCTGCAACATTGCAACATTGGTTTCCTTTCCGTCTTTATTTTTAATGACAGCTACCGTTTCTTCTACAGTAAATTCTCCATCTTTAATGTCAGCAACCGTTCCTGCAACACCGTAGGGAACCATTATTCTATGCTCGACAAGAACTGTTTCTCTAACAACACCGAGAACATCTCCAGCCTTAACTGCGTCTCCGGCTTTTACGCGAGGTTCAAATTTCCATTTTTTATTTCTATCGATTGCAGGTACATCGATACCACGAGATATAAAGTGGCTTTTAGCCGCTTCTTCAATTAAGTTCAAAGGACGCTGAACTCCATCGTAAAACTGCTCTATGATTCCTGGACCTAACTCGACGCTCAAGGGTGCCCCAGTACTGATAACAGGTTCGCCTGGCATAAGACCTGATGTTTCTTCGTAGGCCTGGATCGAAGCAAGGTCACCCTTAAGTTCGATTATCTCACCTACTAGTCCTATATTACCGACTCGCACAACGTCATACATACTGGCGCCATACATACCCTTTGCGACAACAAGCGGTCCGGATATTTTTTCTATGGTCCCTTTAATGACCTTTTCCGTGGCCACAATAAATCGCCTCCAGCATAAAAGTCTATTTCACTGCAAAGATATCCATCCCAACCGCTCGTTCCACGCTATTTCGGATGGATGCTAGCCCAGCTCCAGAACCTCCCTTGAGGCCAGGAATAGGCAATACGCTCACAGGATATTCTTCATTAATACTGTCCACAACAGACATATATTTCACAAAAAGAAATTCCTGTATAAAAACAACCGCATACTTCTCTTTGGCTAATTTCAGAAGGAGAGTTGCAAACTTCTCATCATCTTCTTCAGAGATCACGAAAGGTTTAACCCCCACTGCCTGAAAAGGAAGTACTGTTTCGTATTCGCCAATGGCTGCCATTGGTTGGTTCAGTTCATTAGCCACGACGCATCAACCTCCTTGCCAGGTCTTTATCCATGCCATTTGCTACAGAAACTAGGGCTATTCTTAGATTTTTAGCCTCAATTTCTTTATTCCACAAATAACTTAAGACATTCTCTGGGGCAAAAGCACCATATTTGGCTGTTTTCAAAATCCCTGTTATGTAATCGTCCAGTACCTTCTCCATCTCAACAAGAAGTGCATTCATATCAGAACTATCCTGAATTAATGAAAGTGCCTGCCCTATGTCCGCATATGAAAGAACCCTAGTCCAGCTCTCTATTGGCTCAGAAAGCATAGCTAAAAGTTTCTCAACAGAAACAAAGCCTCCAGCGTGAAGATACGGTTCTACCGCAGTAGTGTCTTTTTCCATTCTTTTAAGACGAAGCATATTCCGCAAATTTTCCGCGTCAATCTTACCGCGTACCCACAACAACGGGGTTTCATAATCCAGTTCACGGGCCATTTTCAACATTTCTCGGAATAAGACTCCGTCTAAGAAACACTCTACATCTAGCACATTATGTGTCTGCTCCCACAAGGCCAATGCCTTGGGAAAGGCCAAATGAAGATTATAAGGAAGCAAACGGAAATCTTCACTTTCTACAGCCATAATCATGTCGTCAGTAGGAATATTTCCTAAATGGGTTAAAAGCTCAAAACGGCGATCTTCTCCTTCACGTTGAAGAATTTGACTTTTTAAAAGCACTTTCACGTTATGAAAATCATAGGGCAAACGGCATATCTCAACTAATTTAGCGTCAGGAGCAAATTTAGCAACTTCATCGTAAACATAAAGAAGCTCTGACTCTATTGCCTTGTCAAATTCAGCGTTTGTCTTAAGCTCGGCAAACCAGGAAGCATAAACAGTTTCACCTAAAACTTTCATTGCGCTATCCAAGTCGCCACTATCGATAAGTCTCTGCAGCACGCTATCATCGAGAAGGCGGTTTTCCATAGCCCGCAGGCGAGCAACTGTATATCCATACCGCACTGCTGTAGCCATGCTGCCCACCTCCCGTCTACTCAGAGAACAGCCGTTTTGCAACGTCTGCCTCTATATCTTCTCTAACCCATTTAATCAGCATATCGAAAGAACAATTCGTATCGATCTCGCCTTTTCTCAGGATAAATCCTCCAGAGATAGGGGAGGTTGCCTTGTCAAAAGTAAGAGAAGTCTTATGTTTTTCGTTATATTTATTCAGCCATTCTTCGTTGAGATTCTTCTCTTTGGCTGAGACAAACAGTGTTTCTTTTCCAGTGTCTACAGCCTTTTCAAGAAGTTTCTCGCAAAAGTCCACATACCTCTCCGCAGGAAGATTTGCCATTTCATGCAAAGCTCCATCAAAAGCATGAGATATAAGATCCTGCCGAGCCCCAAGCATTATTTTTTTCACATCGAGGTTAGCCACGATTTCACGGCGTTTAAGGACTTCGGGTTTTTCAGCGCTAAAGCGATCACTATAAGAAGACTCAATCTTACTAACTTCTGCCTCAGCAGCTTTTCGGACTTCGTCTGCTTTTTCTTTTGCAACTTCAAGTATTTTTTCAGCTTCTAATTTTGCATCTGCCTCGATTTTTACCTTTATATCTGCCAAAGACATTACTATTCACCTCTGGCTCAACGGTTAAATCTGAATGCCGTTGAGTAGGATGATGCTCATAAGAAGAGCAAGAACAGCATACGTCTCAACCATAGCCGGTAAAATAACAGCCTTACCGGTTTCTTCTGGCCTTTTCGCTATCATCTGAATACAAGCCGCAGATGTTTTTCCCTGGGCAATCGCCGAAAAATAACCTGCAATGGCGATGGGAAGGCACGCAAAGAAAATGCCAAGGCCCTGCCACACGTTAATACTAACGCTTGCTCCGCCACCGAGAAGACCTACCTTTAAAATAGCAAAGAACGCTATAAGAAGGCCGTATATGCCCTGTGTCCCAGGCAATGCCTGAAGCAAAAGGACAAGACCGAATTTACCAGGATCCTCTGTCATAACTCCGGCTCCTGTTTCACCTGCAATACCAACGCCTATAGCTGAACCTGCACCTGCAAAACCAGCGGCCAATGCCGCACCGAGAACTGCCAACATAATTCCGAGAAGATTCATACTAACAAACACTCCCCTCATTCTTTGAACTTAATATGCAACTAAGGTTCTTTTTTCTCAGGAATAGAAACAAAATTTGTATTGAGCGCTAGCGGGGCGAAGCTTCTGCCACCACCTGAATAAAACTTACTGAAGAACTCTACGTATTGCAAACGCAATGAATGGACAAACGCTCCCAAAACGTTAACAGCAACACTGAACAAATGTCCACCTAAAAGAAGAATCAACGCTAAAATCCAACCAACAAAAGGGATACCTCCAGCAAGACCTGCCAACATATTAATAATTGACGCAATGGCTGCAGAAGCAAGACCTAATGCTAGCAATCGGCTATAACTCAAAACATCTCCAAGGTAAGCTGTTACATTGTAAAGGCTGAGCACACCCGAAATGGCCTTTTGTACAATGCCGCTTTTTGCCCGACCCTGTGTCGACACAAGAATTACAGCACCTAAAATTGCTAAGATTTTACCGATTCCTCCTATACCTCCAGATAATTTTCCGCTCGCAGCTCCTCCCAAGAGCAAGAGTCCCGTGAGGAAAACTATCCATCCGCCCTGATCAGCAAAAGCTCCCATATAATCTTTTTTGCGCAGACAATCGTAAAAGGCAATAAACAGCCCAAAGAAAAGCTGCACAATACCCAATGCCAGTGATACAAAAAGTATTGTCATCGGGTCATCCATAGGATTAATCAAAACTGGGATATTTTTGAGAGGACGTAAGAACTTAAACATACCAAAAGCATCAATAAGATCTCCAAACCAGCTACCAGTTACAGATCCCACAAGAATAGTTGCAATGGCTGAGAAAATAAACAATTTGAAGAACTGTTTAGTTCCATGGGGCATGCGCTTAAACTTTTTCATGAAAAATGCGAAAAATCCAAGCATTATGAGCCCATACCCACCATCCCCTAAACACATTCCAAAAAATACGAAGAAAAATGGTGCTAAAAACGGGGTGGGGTCAAGTTCGCCATATTGTGGTACTCCATAAAGTTTCGTAAGGGTTTCGAAAGGAAGGGAAAACCCTTTATTAACCAAAAGAGTAGGAGGTTCATCTTCTGGTTCCGGATCGGAAACAACTAACTCAAGAACAGACTGATACGGAACAAGGTCCTTTTTCAATTGCTCAACTGCAGAAGAAGGAACCCACGCCTTAAGGATAACAGTTTTATCCGTAAAGCTACCATTGATCAGCGCTTCCTGTCTTGACTTGAGAATTCCCCAATAATCACTGAGAGCTCTTATTGTAGGAACCCACTTTTCAGCATTTTCTGTTACTACAGCTTGAATTTCCTGTTCTTCACGCTCCAAAGCATCTTTGCGAGCATCAAGACTGATTAACTCTTCCCCAACACTGAGTTTTAAATGAGCAGGAATATCAATGCGGGAAAATGAATATTTTGAACACACATCTAGAACTTTTTGTTCTAAATCTCTTCGATAGAAAATAGCAACCCAAGTTTCCTTTTCTTTCTCCCCATAAGAAGCAATGAAAAATTCACCGCTATCGCCTAACACTTCGCCAACAGCCTGCTTCCAGCTGGCCAAATGGTCAACAGGCATTGTCCCAACAGAACCTTTTACAAACTGGGTTCCGTTAGAAAGAAGATCAAGAGCATACGGCAACTCCGTAAGGTTTGAAAGAATAGATTTTGTTCCCTCAATTTGAGTAATTTCCGAATGAATTTCCACAAGCCTACGCTCAAGAGTACGCATTTCTTCTGCACATTTTTGAATATCTGTTTTTTCAGAAAGGTTAATAAGCTCCTGAACAGAACAATTCGGTCTTTCTCCTAACGCTCGAGCTAAAGGAGAAATCGTATCATTAAAATTTGGTTCTAAAAAACGCAGAAGGAAACGTATTTCACTGAGCAAGTTATCAATATGTTGCAAACGAGATGAAAAATGATCCCCAGAATCATCAAGCTCCTGCCGTGAAATAATTTCACAGGAACCTGACTTTTGGAGGACTGCCAGCACATCCTCAATCACTGAATTGTGAACGTAAAGTTCAAGTTTGTTAAATCTAGCCACGGCCATATCTAGCCATCACCTCTTCCGCAATCCAGGCAGCGGTTTCTTTAACTCGCCCCTGATGGCTATTTAGAAAAGCTTGCGCGCTTTCTTCACCTGTCTTGACTATTTTCTCCGCTTTAGCTTCAGCCTCCTGCTCCACTTTTTGCAAATTGTCTCGATATTGTCTGAAGGCCTTTTGTTTTGTTTCTTTAACTCGCATTTCAGCCTCATTCTTTGCTTCACTGATTAAACGAGCTGCTTCATTTTTTGCATCTTTAACCATTTGCTTTGCTTCCGATTCTGCTTTTTTGATTTCATCAGCCAGGTTCGTCGCCATACCACCCACCTCCTTCCTGCTTCAACAAAGTATTCATCAGTGTAGGCTGTATTTGAGCATAAAGCCTGAGTTATTGTAATACCCATAAAAATTTGTGTCAAACTTAACAAATTATCAAAATGTTTATAGTATGATAATTTAAACTATTAAATTTACATTTAAAGGGGATTTTTTTCACTAAGAAGGCCCGCTCCACAAAAAAATGGAGCGGACAACGGGATTCGAACCCGCGACCCTTAGCTTGGGAAGCTAATGCTCTACCAGCTGAGCTATGTCCGCGCCACCGATAGCACATTATAAACGTGGAACCTTCTTTTTGCAACACGCCCTACCCCACATTCTAAAAGAATGGATCTCATCGTTAATAATATAACACTCTTATATTTAAAATCGTTTTTATCTTTTATATATTTCACTTTTTATTTAAGGACCACTCTATCTACCAGAAATGAGCCATCTTAAGAGATATTTTTCTCTGATTACCTCGATTAGAAAACTCTGTTTCAATTTTCCCTTCTATCATCCAATCATCCGCAAATTGTTTTTCCCCTTTTAAAGATAGGAGAAGCCAGTCTCTGCTTTGTTCATTACCCTTTACAGTAAAATAATCAGAAGGAGCGCCTGCAAAAGCAACTAGGAGATCTGGATTTTCTCCAGATAATACACGTTTATAACCTGCAATAAATTGACAATAGCTATCATTAGTCCTCTTTGCGAATTCTAACCCTATAGTACCGGTTGAATACGTATTTGTTAAGCTTTTAACCTTCTGCGAATAAATTCCTGCTCCACTTTCTTCATATCCATCTTGCCAATACTTAGAAAGGACGAATGAAAAAAATGGATGAACATACCAATCTTCGCATTCCCCTTTAGAAGAAGACCATCTTGAATGAATTCCAAACTCTACATTTTTACTGTCATAATTACTTAAAGCTTCAAGCCCTAAACTTGAAATATTACGGCAAAGATCATACTTTTGCATTCCACCAGCAATATATGTCTGTAGATGAAGAGAATCTTTTTGGTAGCTTCCATATAATCCCAAACGCCAGTCTTCTTCATCACCAGATGTGAACAAGCCGTCTACTGATCCTTCTCCGTAAGCAAGCATCTTTCCAACATGCCAATATTGATTAACCTCGTTATCTCTTCCCACAACAACGTTGAAGGTTTTAGTTCGCAATTCACCTAATCCCAGCCTGGAATCACTATCAAGTTTCTTACGACCATTACTCAGTTCTCCCCACCATGAAGAATTTATACGCCGTGATGAAAAGGAGGTTTGCCCCAACACTTCATTCAAGGGAGTCATTGTAATTAAACAAGCTTGTGCCCCCCCGTAAATTTCCTCATACGCTCGACGAGCTTGTTTATCTGATAAATTATAAAGAGGATCCAGCTGCCTCTGAGTAGAAGAACCTTCGAAAGTTATAAACATCTCTTCCAAACGAGAGGCTGTATCATTTTGAATAGGCGTTAAATGCGCCAAAGAATCAAGAGAGGCAATTTTATTAATAAAAACCACTGCCTCATGTGTATCGTGAACTGCTTCTGCCTCTAAAAAAGCGGAAAAAAGGTTAGGAGCAAAAACTCCGGAAATGCCGCTGCTTGCTCGTAAAAATTGATAACGGCTATTGGGACGTAAAGCTGATTGGCTTAAAGGACGAACAGTAGTCCCATCAATATCTGCAGAACCATTAACTACGAGATGTCCATTTTCCAGTGCATCTACCACTACTTCTATAGCACCATCGCTTTCTAGGTTTCCTCTTATTGTTAAAGTACCTGGCTGATTCATTTTCCCAGGGCGCAATGTACCATGGTTAATCATATTACTTTCAAGAACACCACTTCCTGATAAGGTTCCTTCTGCTTCGCTATAGACATTAGCAACAACTGAACCGTCTATTTGTAGCTCTCCTTCAGAAACAACACTGACTCCCATATACGAATTATCTCCCGTAAGAACAAGTGTTCCTCTACCAGTTTTGTTAAGTCCGACAGGTAACCCTGCTAATGTCCCCGTAATAGCCCTTTTTTCTCCTATGTCATTGCTCCACACGCTATAATACCCATGAGTATCAATAGAGTAGAGAGCTTGAGCAATACCATATTGGATGTTTATATCGTGGGAAGATAGACGTCTGGCATTAAAAAGCCCAGGACCACGGACAGCCTTCCCCACATCTAGCAAGCCTTGTCCAAAAACTGCCTCTCTTTGAACATTATCGTAAATATTCATATGCGGTTCTACCCAAGCTAGCCAATCATCTGCTGTCAGAAAATAGCGTTTCAAAAAGTCAGCCGCCTGATAGTAATCGCGCAAATCCTGCTCTATTTGATCTGGGGAAGGACGAACATTTTCTAAATAGAGCAAATTTGCACCTCCTATAAAAGGCCGATAGTTTTCATCATATTTTGTAACAAGACTGAGTGTATATCGCGGCAAATCAAAATGATTATTTGCAGTGGAAAGAACAACATCAACCAATTGTTTTCCATTCATATAGGGAAAAGCCTGCTGCACCAAACCTAAAGTTGCACTTACATAAGGAGCTGCCATCGAGGTTCCACTCATATTTATATATCCACTACCTGTACCACCAGAATAAGCAGAATTGATATCTACACCTGGAGCAGCAATGCTATTTTCTTCAACCTTTTGAGCCAGATTTGAAAAATTAGCAACAAAAGCGGGATCACTTGTATTTTTACTGGGATCAAAGGCTACGACACTTAAGGTGTTTCCCGCTAGTTCTGGAAAATAATATGCAAGTCCCCCCTCATAACAAGGACCAAGGTGTCCATCATTTCCTGCAGCAAAAACAAGCACTTTATCGTAATCCAAAACCATTTTTCTAAAATAATCAGAAGAAAGAGGATTCATGGAAATATATTTATTTATATTATTTATTCTATCTTCCTCTGTTTTAACGTCATCAAGATAGAATTCAGAAAAAGTTCCCCAACTATTATTTATAATCTTCGCGTCTTCAATAAGATACGTTTTAGGATACAGATACCCTAATTCGTTGTCAGAAAAAGAAGTGCGTAAAGAAACTACCCCTGCATCAAAAGCCAATCCATGCATTCCTATATTATCTTTATTAGCAGCCATTATTCCCGCAACATGCGTTCCATGATCATTTTTATTCCAATCCCATGGATCCATCGAAGTAGGGTATTCCAAATGAGGATTTTTCCCAAAAAATTCCGGATGACTAAAGAGAACTCCGGTATCAGCCAGCGCTAATGTGATCCCTTTGCCTGTAAAACCAAGCGCATAGGCATCTGCAGCGTGAATAGCATCCAAACCGGTGCTATTCCAATATTCCCATGTTTTAAAATCATCAGCTGTTGAAGCTTCAACAAAAGAAACATAAAAAAACAGGAGAAATAGAGGCAAAAATATGCAAAAAAGAAAATAAGTCCACAAACGTTTGAACACAACAATACTCTCCTTAAATTAAATAGAAATCTCTCAATCCTCTCTGAATTTAATCTTACTGTATTCTATATGTTTCTAAATAAAAATTAAAGCCAAAGACAAAAAACTTGTCCTTGGCTTTTAACTTTATTCATATACATCGTTAGCTATACGTTACTTATTTTACTGTTGCTATTAAACCTATTGTGTCAAAATATTGACCATTTTCAGCTTTCATCATTTCTATATCCCTCTTGGCGTATGGGTTATCACACTCTAGCCAATCTTCCCATGCCTTTTTGTGGCAAGATAAAGACAGACTTTGTTCTATTTTTATCTTCATAGACTCTCTCCATAAAGCATGCCACCAACTTCTTGAATAAAAATTCATATCTTCTTCTTGCCAATAAGGCTTTATGACCTCAGGAACATCATTAAAAAAATCTTTTTTCAATCCAGGAATGGCAACTGCTATAATGCCATCTTTCTTAGTCAAAGGAACTATATACTCGTCTAAGAAGCCCCTTTTTGCACCAAAATAGTGATATGCGTCTACACTAATAACTACATCAAAGAAACCTTTAGCATAGGGTAATTCATGAGCATCTGCATGGATTGGAATAATTTTATGGTCAAGCTGAACAGATTTAAACCGTTCATAATTATCTGTTGCATCAATCCATAGATCTGTAGCAAACACTTCTACATCGTATATTCCTGCTAGAAAAATTGATGTTAGACCCATACCGCAACCCAAATCTAAAACACGCATCCCTGAATGTAATTCTACTGAAGCTAAAAGCTCTTCAAGAATTCTGACACAATTTGGTCCCATCATGTTTTGAAGCAAGAATTCCCTAGTAAACAAATCTTCTCTTTTGGTTTTCATTTTTGCATTCCTCTCTTATCTGTGGGGTTGTTTCTTTATACCATCTATTGAGTAAAAGAGAGACCTCCTTCATGTTTCTGAAACAAAAGAGAGCCACAAGATTTAATCTCATGGCTCTCTTCAACAAGAGTTACATTCTTTACGAGGAATATAAATATATTCTCCTTCAACATAGTTTTGAAGAATATCTAGTAAACCTTTTGGCAACCGCTCAGATGCCTTTATATAGCCCACAATGCTCCCTCCCAAATCGTTATTCTATCTATTTAGGACTGAGCAAAGGCTATTCCACGTTTACGATTTGTTTATGCAATAGCCTTTGCTACGCATAACAAACCGAATCCATCATAATAATACAAATCTCCCCTTTTAAATAATTTGTGTTAATCAACCATAATTATACTTTACTTAGAAACAAAATGCTTCTACGTTCTTTGTTGACATGAAGAAGACTCTTAAACTTTAAATTTTTCAATGACGCTTTGCATCTCTACTGCCAACTTAGATAATCCTTCACTAGACGAAGCTATTTCTTCCATAGAAGCCAACTGTTCTTCAGTGGCCGCTGAGACATTCTGTGCTTCATTTGCCGCGGTTTTGCTCAATTGATCAATCTCTTGAGCTGAACCTACAATTTGCTGACTACCCGCAGACATTTGTTCAATAGCCTTTGATATTTCTATAACTTGGCGAGATACTTCACTTACTAAAAGCGAGATTTCCCGAAAGGATTCTCCTGTAGCAGAGACAACGTCTGCACCTAATCTAACTTCCTTCGTACCAGTACTCATAGCAAGAACGGCATCATCTGTGTCTGACTGAATTTCGCCTATTAAATCAGAAATTTGTTTGGTCGCTTTTTGGGCCTGTTCTGCCAACTGTCGAACCTCTTCCGCTACTACAGCAAAACCACGTCCATGCTCTCCTGCACGTGCAGCTTCAATAGCAGCATTAAGAGCTAAAAGGTTTGTCTGATCAGCAATGCTGTGAATCGTATTGACAATCTGTCCAATTTCCTTGGATCGATCACCTAATTTTGAAATGACTCTAGCGGAAACATCAACAGTTTCTTCAATTCTATTCATTTGACTAACAGCTCTTTCGACAGCTTTATCACCATTCTCAGCACTGTTAACCGCTTGTTTTGATTGAGAAGATACTTCATTTACATCTATAGCTATTTGTTGGATGCTCGCAGATATCTCTTGAACGACATCAAAAGTATTTTTTGCTGCATCACGTTGATCTTTAGCTCCTTGTGCCATTTCTGTAATTGATACAGCTACTTGATTGGCTGATTGAGCTGATTGCTCTGAACTTAACGATAGCCGTTCAGATGCGCAAGCTACCTCTCCTGATAGATGCCGCACTTTTGAGATAATAATTCTAAGATTACTTAAAAATTGATTCACTGCTTTCGCCAAGTCTCCAAGTTCGTTTTTACTGTCTATCTTAATCTCTTGCGTTAAGTCTCCACCTTTTTGAGCAAGTATTGAAAGTTCTTGTTGTAAAACAAAAAGAGGGCCAGTGATTTTTTTAGAAAACCAATATGAAAATAAAGCAGAAATCAAGATAACAACTACTCCTATAATAATGTTTTTTGTCGCAACATTATTTATAAAAGCTAATGCAGAGCTTTTTTTCTGAACCATAACTAAATTCCAAGGAGAAGAATTTCCTGGCATTGAAACACTTCTATAAGCACAAAAATAGGCATCACCATTAATATCTGTATACTCTCCTACTCCCGTTTCTCCGTTAATAACTTTGTTAATAATGTTTTTTAATGTCGCAGAAATAGCAAAATCAACTTCTTCTGTCAATTCATTTCCTTTTATATCTCTTAGAATATGACCTTGGCTGTCTTTTTTTAATATTATTTTTTTCTGTGTTTTATAATTAAATAACTCTGCAACTTGCTCCTTATCTGGGTGAGCCACAACAATACCCTCACCATCTAAAAGATATGCGTAACTACCCGCTCCAAAGTTATATTTCTCCACCATTTTTTGAAGTGTACTTGTTTCAATATCTGCCATCATTACGCCAACTAGCTTATTTTCACGATACATTCCGTTTACAGCCGTAGTAACGGCCATATTTCCAGCAACAGAATAATAAGATTTTGTAATATAGGATTTCTTTTTGTTTATAAATTCTTTAAACCACCAACGATCAGCTCGATTAGCTAAAACACCACTCGACCGAGCTGTTTGATCCCCATTAAGAGTATGACTGGCAAGAAGCTGAAAAAAAGGATATCGTTTCACCATATGTTCCAATATACTTTTTTTATTTTCTTTATCGCCGTTGACCATGTCTCCATTTATGGCAACTTGTGCATTAAGGTTATAAGCATTCTGCATAAACTGAGCTATATTCGCAGCTAAGCTTTCAGCTAAAATTGCATTAGTCTGTTGGATATTCTTTGCGTATCCAGAAGATATCAAATAATAACTAACGGAAAGAGACAACACTATTGCAAAGATTACCAATGTGCAATTTATGAGGATAAATTGATGGCGAATAGATTTAAACATACATAGCTTCCTCCCTTTAATTTATGATAATTAGTGAAATGTGGTTGTCATTTAGATGTAATCAAGATATATAGATGTCGCGTAAAATACCTCCTAATGCATTCAGAATTCTCTTTACCAAAAACATTAAAAATTCAAAATGCCATTTTATAATAAAATTCAAAAAAAAGTCACTTAGAGTTACATCTAAGTGACTTTAGCAAGGTAATAAACTCTCTTTAAATAACGTTTGCTTTTATCGGATTAAGTCTACTTCTCTAAAACCTCCATCGACAGCCTAGTGAGACTCCCCAATCCTTACTGGTGGTGTCGCCCCACGATCTTTCGGCATCGAGGTAGATCTGGTAATTCGGCGTGTCCTTTACAAATCCAAAACCCGCTACCACCTGGTCTCCTTCAAGAGTCGTCTCAAAACCTGTGCCATCCACCCGAACCGTGCTGTCTCCCTCGAATTCCTGTATCCAGCTCACCTTCCCGTATAGCTGCTGGCTGCCTCCTGATTCGCAGGCTCTCTGTCTACCGAAGACGCCACCAACTCGAAGCTGAAGGGAACGGCTTCGATCTGCCTCTACATGAAGACCATTCTCGCTGATGTAATCGGCGCTTCCCGCCCAAAAGCCTGAGACCTCCATCTGCGGTTCCACAAAGTAACCATCTCGCGTATCGATGTGTCTGCCAACTTCTGCTGAGAGTCCGAATCCCCTGTTCTTAAAAGAACCTTTATCGTAAGAGCCGCCAAGTACCGGGGTGGTAAAACTATGATCGAAGCTGTTGTATTTGCCGATAATATCGAGATAGAAACCGTCATCTCGAAGCCAGCTCTGGTAGAGCCCGGCATAGATGCTTTCTGTATCTCCTGAACCTCCGCTGGTAAAGCTGTTATCTGCTTCGGCATATCCCAAAACAAAACCGGTAAAGCTCTTTCCATTTTTGTAACTTCGGGGACGGTCCTTCCCCACTTCTATGCCATGAATCTTCTGATCGTAGTCTGTTCCTCCAGATGGGCTTACACTGTATTTCGTTGCGTAGGTCCGTGCCCAGATATCGCCGCTGTTCTGACTTCCCATGCGAAGTTCACCCATACGCTTCTTGATGTCATTCATTTCGCTGTACCAAAGAGAATGAATGGCCGCACTTTCGTTCATAAGGCCACGAACCGGCGTCGATGGCGCATAGGTATTGTAGAGATAATAGTCTCTCTCATCTAACCCACTATGAGTAGAAGACAAGGCCGAACCTTGTGCCACACCGAAACGATAGATACCGATATCACTGCCTCCGTCAAAGGTAGCCGTGTTGGTAGCACTGTCTCCGATGTCGACAACCTTTACAACACCACTATTCCCCTCGCTGTTGTTCACAGCCACATAGTGATTGCCACTGGCACTGTTTTCAATATAGACACGGTCAGAAGTGCCGGCATGTAGGTCGGAGTTGAGATGGAAGGTGCCGTTGTTACCGGAAAGGTTGCGGACTGTCAGTGTTCGGTACGTGTCTCCGGTTGGGGCAGTAAAGCGGAAATGACCGGAACCGAAGATGAGATTTGTAAGGTTGGAGTCGCCTGGGGTTGTCCATGTGGCGTTGCTATTGAGAGTAATGTTGCCTGTCGATGCACTACCTACTCTTGTTGTGCCATAAAGCCAACTGCCATTTTCCGCAACAATATTAATTGTACCTCTATCATAAGAGGAGTTGAAAAGCATCTCACGTCCAATAATAGATTGACCATCAACCCTAACTCTAATCTGCCCCTCATATAATGTCTCAAAAGCAATTCCTGCCGACTGAATAGCAACATTATTTAAGGAGGCTATTCCCCTAGAAGTAGCCATCACAGCATGATTTTCATTTCCCGTAGTAACAATGTTTCCATTATTCATGGTAATAGTTCCTTCTATTACGGAAAGAGCCTCACTAGACGACGAATTGTTATTAACAACAATGGAAACGTCATTCAGTACAATCGACGATGAGGCATTCTCCACATGGGCTCCGTCTCCCCCTAAACTTGTGACATAGAGACTGCCTCCATTCATGGTAATCATGCCTCCAAAATAACTACCAACACCGTGACCATTAAGCCCCAAATTCTTAATAACAACGTTGTTAAGAGTAATGCTGCCATTATCCCGAGCATATGCACCACGGCCGCGTTCCATGCCTGTTTCAGTACTCCATACAGTAATCGACAAATCATTCATCGTAGCAGTTGTGTTCGAATTCTTCACGGTGAGTGCACTGCCCGTATTTGTAACAATATTGTCAGTGACCATGTGAGATTGCCCATCATCAAAAAGTAATGGCCCAGTATCCGCCCAGCTCTTCGATATCCCAGGTACCATAAGCAATGTCCAAAGCGCGTAAAAAGCTAACAAGCAGTACCCTCTTCGCCTTATCATGAAGGCCTCCTAACGAAATGACATAAGTTTATTTATTTTTAAATATATACAACTAAGTTAAAAATACGTCTAGCTTTTATTTTAACTTGTATTCTTTTTGTCCCGTTCCAGAATAGAAAATCGCCTAGACGGATGTCTCAGGCGATAATATAATATCTATATTAAATTTAACGAACATAAAATCTTTAATGTAACTCAATTTAAAATAAACAATTGAATTGATTATTTATAATTCTACCGTAACAAAGCACTTATCATCATTCCATAACGTTTTTCGAACAGAAAAAGTGGCACTTGGTTTAATGCCCTTAATCATCGCTTCTATCGGTGAGAGGCAATAAATTTGACATGGGCTACTTGCTCCCATTTTTTTGCACATAGAGCACAAGATACAGCTCATATTTACTGCAAAAAAGCCATTTTCAATATCTTCACAATTCCAACTGGCACAACCAAACAAATTTTGAACATTTACAAATGCTTGTTTAGGATCTTGAACACTAAAT
Organism: Aminobacterium thunnarium; assembly: GCF_055390565.1. NCBI lineage: Bacteria > Thermotogati > Synergistota > Synergistia > Synergistales > Aminobacteriaceae > Aminobacterium > Aminobacterium thunnarium. The sequence continues at coordinate 799,750 of NZ_AP042412.1, read as the reverse complement.
TTCTTAGCCAACATCGCTCCATTTTTCATTTGTTCATTGCGCTTTTGTCCCATGATTTTTTCTAATATCCCCTCGTTGCTATATCGTAAGGTTGAATCAGCAAGGGCCGCAGCATAACATAGCTGTAACATCTTGAATTTTTCTTCGAGATTCATTTTCTGACCTCCATCGTTATTTTTTAAATCTCTACAAAAGATCTTATTTGGGTAGTCAAATGCAATTAATAATGAAAGGATGATTAATGTGAATAATAACCAGTCGGAAGTAAATGTAAAACTAACAAATCAAAAAGTTCAATTCAGCGGCGTATCAAAAACTAACCCTAATCATCCGATTGTTTTTGATTACCTACCCCCTTTAGGCGATGGACAAGGCTATAAAGGTCTCGAATTATTACTTATGAGTTTTGCCGGATGTGTAAGTACAACTATTGTGTATTTATTGAGAAAAATGGGGAAAAATGTCTCGGGATTCACTATTAAAGCAATAGGGATAAATAGAGCTCAACCTTTATCGCTTCAGAAGATTGATTTTGAAGCTATTTTAGAATCTAGTGATGCTAGTGATTTGGATCTTAAAAATGCTATATTACAAGCTGAAAAATTATCTCCCGTATGGGTAACATGCAAAAACGATATTGAAGTTAATACGAAATCCAGAGTAATAAAGGTTTATTGAAATCAAATTTTTTTAACAACAAGCGATCTTATTGTATGTTTCTTTTTATAAAATCATGAATATATAAATTTGATATTTGGGTTTGTTTTGAATTGTACCACTCTGCATATTTATCCATGAAGCCATGCAATGCTTCCAATTTGAATATCTCTACATTAGACTTTTTTCGAAGCTCCCCGACGATATTGTCGACATTAAAAGAATCTTGCTCTGCAAATAGCAAAAGAGTCGGACAAAATGGCTGCAGAAAAAGATAATCACGTATACGAGAACCGTAACAACATATAATTCCGTTACACTTCACGTTCTCACAACATCGCCATGCGATAGTTGCTCCTATACTGAATCCAATAATAAAAATTTTTTCATAATTGAGCGCTAAGTGCTTTATTAAACTTTCAATTTCTTTATAAACGTCAAAGCCTACATTGCTAACAAAATATTCATACGCATCATGGGTCTCTGCATATGAAAAATTGTCGCGTCTCAACATATCTGGACAAAACACATCAAATCCTTGCCCATGAAATTCTGCACACACGTCTTCAATGAAGTTATTTAAACCATATATTTCGTGAAGAACAATAATTGCCATTGTATTATGACTTTTATATTCGTACATTCATTAACCTTTCAAAGCGAAGTAGAGATTAGAGCAACTTCGAAATAGATATTAAAAGAAACTCACAATACAAGCATATCATTCTCGTCAAATGACCAAGAAGGATTATATGCAACCTCCCAATAATAGCCATTTGGATCGATAAAATAACCGCTATAACCACCCCAGAAAACTCTTTGCGGTTCTTTGGCTATAGTTGCTCCTGCTTTTTTTGCAAGATCCATAATTTCATGTACCTCAGCCTCACTTTTCACATTGTAAGCTAAAGTAATTCCTGCAAAACCAGAAGCGATCTGTGGCGGATTCATCTCATTGATATCTTCAGCTAGAAGTTCCAATGGATATAATTCGAATTTTGTTCCGGTAGTGTTAAAGAAAATAACTTTCGGTTCATCTTCTGTTACATCAGTAGAAAAACCTAGCCCGTCACGGTAGAAACGAATTGACTGGGCCATATCCTTTACACCGAGACAAATAATACTAATCCTATTCACAAAAAAGCTCCCCTTTCACTAAAAACTTAAGAATATCTCTAGTTTAATATTTATTTTCTTAAATTATATCCAAAAAGCGGTAATCGGGTAGGAGGCTAAGCAACTAGTTGGTCAGCCGACCTCCCACAGCACCGTACGTACCGTTCGGTATACGACGCTTCCAAATATCCGCCACATTTACACCTTCTGATTTCGTGTAGCTATTGGGCTTTGACTTGTTATGCAGCCTTACCCTCAGAAGATTGCCTGATGTGATTCCTGTTCGTCAGACCGGAGGTTTGCCGCCAGCTTCCTTCAGATCCCACCTCGCGATAGACACCCTTGCTCTTGGCTATGTGCTTGCCGCTACAGGCCGCACTCGGGACTTTCACCCGTTAGATTGCGCCCATGCTGGGCGCACATAAAAAACTCCTAGCAAAACTAGGAGTTTTTAGAGCAGGTTATCTTTTTTGTAATAAAGCAACACTCTCCACATGGCTCGAGAGGACTTTTATAATGTCAACTCAACCCACTTTCGTTTAGGTAACATATTATAATAACTTCGACCGAGTTTCACCCTTATTTTTTCTATATTATAGAATAAATAACGCAAGTTCCTTAGACATATTGTTGACAGCCTAAAGGTTGTGGGGATAGATGAAATATTAAGTAATCATTTTATTAAAAGCTACGTTTAGTGCGTATAATCTATGATAGTTACACTATCGCCTAGTTTTTTAATAATTGCTTCTTTCATTTCCTTAGCGTGTGGACAGGCAAAACCAATGGGATTCCCTTTCGTAATACAAGAGCACAAAACTATTGTATCAGCACCTCTTTTAACCATTTCTGCAGCTCTTGTTACTGCTTTTTTGCCAGGGCATCCTCCGCAAGTATTAAACCCTATAATCTCAATATCTCCTTCTACTCCTTCGAATGCACACTTTTTTTCTTTAATGACTTTAAAATCTGTTGTTCCAGGACACATATCCTCTGTTTGCATACATCTAATTAATCCAACCTTCATAAAAAATTCCTTCTTAATATAATCTTTTAAAAAATAGTAACTAATTTATTTTAAAGAATTTCAAATTCATTCTTATTGAATTTTAACAATCCTTCATCTCGCATATTAGATAGCTCACGTGACAGTGCACTTCTATCTACACAAAGATAAAATGCAAGTCCTTCTCGGTTATAAGGTATTAAAAATTTTTTTGAATGATTCATTTGAACTTGTGTATTGAAAAATGCTAATAACTTTTCTCTTGTAGTACGTTTAGATAATATCTCCATTTTTTGATTCAGCATTATATTTTTTCTTGCAATCATAGAAAGCATATTTTCTATCAGATTCCAATGAAAAACACAGGCATTATTACACGTTTTGATGATTCGTTTACAATCAATAAACATTATTTCGCAATTCTCAGTGGCTTGCACTGTAATAGGACATTCATAAATATCAGCATATGCAAATGCTTCTGCAAAAATATCATTAATACCTAAATGAGAAAGAATATTGATATTACCTTCGATATCTTCTTTTATTATTTGAATGCCACCTGACAAAACTATTCCAACATAGTGAACATGAGCACCTTGTTGTATTATCAAATCCCTTTTTTTATAATAATTAACCTTTGCAGATAGGCAATTTAAAATACTTTCCAAATCATTCAAATTAAAATTATTGAACAATTCATTATTTTGTAGTTGCTTAAGATATTTCTTCATAGCTCACCTCTTATGTTGCAAATGCAACCGACATCTTATGTTCGTTATACTATACTAATACTATAAAAAACAAGGAGGACTTCAAAATGATTAGAAAAATAATAAAAATAGATGAAGATAAATGTAATGGTTGCGGATTATGTGTTACAGCCTGTCACGAAGGAGCCATTGGTATGGTAAACGGAAAAGCAAAGCTTCTTCGTGATGATTATTGTGACGGACTTGGTGACTGTTTACCGGCTTGCCCAACCAATGCAATCAGTTTTGAAGAAAGAGAAGCAGTAGCATATGAAGAGGCGGCGGTAAAGATGAATATGGAAAATAAGCAACCTGAAAATTTGGCTTGTGGTTGTCCTGGTACTCAATCAAAAACGTTCAAGCGTAATGTTATTAGTGAAACCAAGGCAGAAACATCTGCAACAATACAAACCCAATTGAACCAGTGGCCAGTACAAATTAAACTTGCTCCACCAAACGCACCTTACTTTAATAATGCTCACCTACTAATTGCAGCCGACTGTACAGCATATGCATATGGCAATTTTCACAATGAATTTATGAAAAACAAAATAACCCTTATAGGCTGTCCAAAGCTGGATGAAGGTGATTACAGCGAAAAGTTCACTGCCATACTAAAAATGAATAATATAAAATCTTTGACAGTAGTAAGAATGGAAGTTCCATGCTGTGGTGGTATTGAAAATGCTGTTAAGACAGCCCTTCAAAACAGTGGAAAACTCATTCCTTGGCAAGTCATAACAATTTCAACTGATGGCAAAATTCTTGAAGCATAATTCATAAACTATATATCTTTACACCCGCAAAGTCTAGGACACTAAATCTTGCGGGTGTTCTTATTTTTTCTATATCAAAAAGTATTCTTAATTCTTAGTTTAGACTATGATAAATACATTTGTTTCAAAAAGTTTATCCCTGCATCCGTTTTATAATAATTGTCTCTTATTTTACAAATTTCTTCCTGCGAAATTTCATCTTCATATATATTGATTAAAAAATCTGCTTCAACAAGAATTTGAAAATCTATGCCATCAATAGCTGTATATGTATGATGATGTCCTACAATAAAACACACTCTTGAAATTATAGTGTCTTCAAAATCAAGCTTTTCAAGTAATTCCTTTGCTAAAGCAGGTCCTTCAATTTGTTGATACTTTCCTGAACTCGAATTATATTTCTGCTCACTTAATTTAATTCCAATATCATGAACAATTGCTGCAATTTCTAAAACTTCTTGGTTTAAGCAATCTACCTTCTCCATCTCTCCAATTGTTTTTGCGAAGCTATATACTTTCATAAAATGATTAATTCTTTTCACATCACTTGCATAATATTTAATCATTTCATTTATTAAAACAGATTTTTTATCCATGCTGTATCCCTCCGTTTATAAAACAACTCCTGACAAAGGCTATCAATTGTCAGGAGTTATATATTGTTTATTTATTAATTTTATGACATGAATAACTTAATATCATCCTCAACTGTACCAATACCTGCAATACCGAATTTCTCAACCAAAACCTTTGCCACATTAGGAGACAAGAAGCCAGGTAGTGTTGGTCCTAGATGTATGTTTTTCACACCTAGATACAGTAATGCCAAAAGAACAATAACTGCTTTCTGTTCATACCAAGCTATATTAAAGGCAATTGGTAACTTATTGATATCGTCCAGACCGAAAACTTCCTTAAGTTTTAGTGCTATAACTGCTAGTGAATAAGAGTCATTACACTGACCTGCATCAAGTACTCTTGGAATTCCGCCAATGTCACCTAAATTCAATTTGTTATAACGATATTTAGCACAACCCGCAGTAAGTATTATAGTATCCTTTGGAAGCTTTTCAGCAAATTCTGTATAATACTCTCTTGACTTCATTCTTCCATCGCACCCTGCCATAACAAAGAACTTCTTAATTGCACCAGATTTAACAGCCTCAACAACTTTGTCCGCAAGTGCAATCACCTGATTGTGAGCAAAGCCGCCTACAATGCTTCCCGTCTCAATTTCTTCTGGCGAAGGCAGTGTCTTAGCAAGTACTATGATTTGTGAAAAGTCTTTTTTTCCATTTTCATCGGCTTCAATATGTGTGCAGCCAGGATAACCGGTAGCTCCAGTAGTAAAAATTCTGCCCCTTACTTCTTCGCTTCTAGGCGGAACAATACAGTTCGTTGTAAAAAGAATAGGGCCACGGAAGGATACGAATTCGTCAAGCTGTTTCCACCATGCGTTTCCGTAATTTCCTGCAAAGTTGTCATATTTCTTGAAAGCAGGGTAATAATGTGCAGGAAGCATCTCACTATGAGTATATACGTCAACACCTGTGCCCTTAGTTTGCTCAAGAAGCTGCTCAAGATCAGTTAAATCATGACCCGAAATAAGAATGGCAGGATTTTTTCTTACCCCGATATTTACCTCGGTAATCTCTGGATTTCCAAATCTCGTTGTATGTGCCTCATCCAACAAAGCCATTACCTTAACACCGTATTCTCCGGTCTTGAGTGTTAATGCAACAAGGTCATCAGCTGTAAGAGAATCGTCTAGTGTTGCCGCCAATGCTTCGTAAATAAAAGCATTAATGTCTAAATCCTCTTTGCCAATATTCTTTGCGTGTTCGCCATAAGCCGCCATACCCTTAAGTCCATAAATAATCATTTCACGCAAGGAACGAATGTCTTCATTCTCTGTTGAAAGCACACCCACAGATGCTGCTTTTTCAAGCATAGCTTCTCTGGAATCAACTGTGAATATTGATGCATCATGCAAATCTTTGACTTTGACAGTATTTTTCAGTTCATCTCTTAGCACTATCATTTTCTTAATTTGATTTTCAATATGACTGTCGTCAAAATTTGCGTTGGTAATAGTCATAAATAAGCTGCTTAAAACTTCATAATTAGTCTTATCCAGATTATTAATATCAACCTTTCCTTTTACAACAATATCTGAAATGCCTTTAAGCGTGTATACCAGAAGATCCTGAAGTTTTGCAACTTCTTCATTCTTTCCGCAAACACCTTTCACTGTACAACCTGTGTTTTTTGCTGTTTCTTGACATTGATAACAAAACATACTCATTTTGATTCCTCCTTAATTTTGGGGAGCTGGTGCTTTTACAACAATAAGCTCCAATGTTTCGTGGTATAAATTTTTTACATTCATTTTCGTTTGAAATGGTATTTTTAATAAAGTCCCCGCCTCATACTCATGAATTTCCTGATCATTAAGTCCTATTGAAAGCTTTCCTCTAATAACTGTCATATAAACGTTTGAATTTGAGAAATGCTCAGGAAGCCCTTCATCTTTATTAAAAATCATATGAAGATAATTTACATTTTCGTCAAATACAACTTTCTCAACAGCTTTTTCATTGCCTCTAGCCAGTTCAAATATTTGTTCAATCAATATTTAACACCTCCAACTCAAATATTATTTCAATATATTTAGCAATTAATACTACCAATCGATTTATATTTATTATACTGTTAATCTTTGCAAAAGTATGTTGCAAATGCAACAAAACTTATTATTTTTTGCAATAATCAATATTCGCTTTATAAGTATGTGCTTAAAGATGAAGATAATTTTACATATGCTTTACTATTTTTATTTTTCGGTTATCAATGCTAATAATGCCGTCAAACTGCATTTTTTTTAATTCTCTAAAAAGCGAAGGGCGCTGTACTCCGAGATAATCGGCAAATTCCTTTTTGCTGAAAGGCAAATACACTGTTTGCGATTAAGGATTCTCAAGGTTAAAAGGCGCCGCCAGATGTTGGGCAGAAAATCCTCCAATCTTGAAAATCCTTTATTTATTAATGTTTTGAGTAATCCTATTTCTCTACACTTGACATCAAGACAACACACTCCACGTGAACGGTCTGCGGAAACATGTCAAAGGGTTGAAGCTTTTCCAATTTATAACCGCCGGAATGAAGCAGAGCAACATCCCTTGCCAACGTCGCGGGGTTACAGGCTACGTAAAGGACCTTCTCTGGTTTCCATTCTAAAATCTGCTGAATAACTTTAGGGTCACAGCCACTTCGTGGAGGATCAAGGATTACAGTGTTAAAGTTTTGTTTTAAATTCGAAACGATATCTTCAGCTTTACCCTCGTAGGCAATAATATTAGAAAATTTATTTAATGCAGCATTCTTCTTTGTAGCCTCCACAGCACTTGGCCATTCCTCAATCGTAGTTAATCTCTTGAATTTTGGAGCTAAAAAAAGTGACATTGCCCCAACACCTGAATAAAGCTCCAAAGCTTCATTTTCTTCTTCTTTTTCTAAACAATCTGAGCAGAATGCAAAAAGCTGTGCAGCTTGATAACTGTTTACTTGGAAAAAAGCTGTTCCATCATAATGAATTTCTCGAGAATTCAAAATTTCTTTAAGCTCTCCCTGCCCATAAAGGATTCGAGAGTTTTGTCCTAAAATAGTGTTTCCTACTTTTGCATTTTCATTTTCTATAACGCCAACAAACGTTGCATCAGGTACTACAAAATTTTGCCACAATTGAGAAATCCTCTTGATTTCGGAATCAGACAAATGTTTCCGAACAACGTAACAAGCAAGAAGTTCACGAGAAAAGCTGCCGCACCTAAAAATAATATGACGTAAAATACCTGAATGCTTCTTTTCGTTATACCCATCTATATTCAATTTTTGTAAGGAATGTACAAAACGGCCATACATTTGGTTTAAAGCTGGCTCTAAAATAGGGCAAGCGTCTATAGGAATCAGGGAATGACTTCTTCGTTTAAAAAATCCTACTTCGTTCTTTCCTGAGCTGTTCTTTCGAACAGGAAAAGAAGCCTTATTACGATATCCCCACTCTTTGGGACTTGGAATACAAGAAGAAATAACATCTTCCACCGAGATATGGGCAATACGAGAAAACGCTTCTTTTACAATCTGAGTTTTTAGTTCAAGTTGCATTGAATAAGAACAATGTTGTAGCTGACACCCTCCGCACTCCCCGTACCATGGACAACGTGGAGATGTTCTCTGAGAATGTGGTTTCAAAATATTTTGAAGTTCGGTAACGGCGTAATGTTTCTTTTTTAAAATAACTCTTGCTTCAACTTCTTCCCCTGGCAACGCTCCAGGAACAAAGAAGACAAAGCCATCCCCTTCACGCCTTGCAATACCACTTCCATCACTACTTAAAGTATCAATCTTAAGACATACGCTTTCTTTCAAAAAAAGGTCATCCTTCCCCAAGAGTTTCACTCATATTATCATAGGCTCTTTATAGAACAAACAAACCTAAGAGGTTGAAATCTCCCCAGCCTTCTTCAGTGCCTGCTTAGCAATAATTGGTCCCAAAAGTTCATAAACTACAGTAGACCCCAATATAATGTTGCGCAATTCACTTCCCATTCCAGGAAGCGCTTCTTCTGCCAGAAGTGATAAACCTATAGCAACTCCAGCTTGAGGGATGAGGGTAAAACCTAAATATTTTTGAACCTTTTCAGGCGTTCGGGCTATTCGCGCCCCAACGTATGCTCCCAATACTTTTCCTATAACGCGAAAAACAATATATCCTATCCCCAAAACACCAACTTTTCGTAACATTGAAAGCTGTAAATCTGCTCCAGATAATGTAAAAAACGCGACAAAGATCGGAGGTGTAAAACGATCAACAACAGAAAGAACTCTATCTCGAGCATAGACGACATTAGAGACAGTGGCTCCAATCATCATAGAAACAAAAAGAGAAGAAAGAGAAAATGTAGTCGCTAATCCTATACCTAAAAAAATGGACGCTATCGTTACACAGAGAAGAGCGTCTTCCCCCTTAACTCGACCAGAAGCAAAAGATAGGAAAAGGCCTATACATAGTCCTAAAAGTAAGGAGAGGCTTACTTCACGTAAGATTCGCCCAACCACTGAAACAAGCGACACGACACTACCCGTTTGTATTAACGCTTCCGCAAAGGCAACAGAAATTCCGAACGTAAGAATAGCCACCGCATCATCCATGGCAACGACAGGAAGAAGGGTATCAACTAAAGGGCCTTTGGCTTTATATTGTCTTATAACAAGAATAGTTGCTGCAGGAGCAGTAGCTGCTGCAATAGAACCTAAAACCAAGCTAAAATGGAGCGTCTGTTTAAAAATGAAAAACATTGAAGCAGAAACAAACAAAACTGCTCCGAGCGACTCCATTAAAGTAATTCCAACGACAGACAGTCCTAACTTTCTAACATGTTTCAAATTAAATTCACTGCCTATACTATAGGCTATGAAACCAAGTGCAACTTCGGAAACAATAGAAAGAGAGGAAACAACATCTTTAGGCATTAATCTCCCTACAGAAGGACCTATTATGATTCCTGCCAATATATAGCCAGTCACATTTGGCAGTTTCATTTTTCTCACAATTTTGGACATGAGGATTCCTGCCAATATGACTATGGCAATATAGTACAAGACATGCACGAAGAATCGACTCTCCTTAGATATATATTTTTTATTGAATTACTACTCTAAATCTGGAAATTTACTTGGGGGAGCGAGGAACAAGTCCCTCGACGTGAGTTACTGGAATTGTAAATAAAATACCAACATCTGGTTTTGAAAGATCCTCTACAACTCTTTTAACTGCGTCTATTGCTGGTTGAACCTGTTCGTCGTCTAATACAACAAAGATCGTTTTATTATATGGATATTGGTCATTAATCAACATTTTTATAGAACCAAAAAGCGGAATTTTATCCACCTCTTCATGAAGAACACGAGCCATCCCCTTACTATCAATAATAGTTCCACCCTGCACTCCAATATCAAGAAATTCTTTAAAAAGACTTTCCACCTTATCAACCTTATTAAGGACTATAACTAGCATCTGCATGGCACACACTCCTTACAGTGTTATATTATTTCATACATCATACACTATAAATGAAAAGCCGACTTGACTTTAACAAGTCAGCCGGCCTTTCTGCTCGGAAACCAAGCTATTCTGCTTCTATCGAGGGGTGTGTTATTTACAAATGTAAGCTGTTTTTGAACATCTGGTAGCCTTCATCAAAGGCCTGAGAGTTCAATTCTTTAGTACCTGCCGGTACCTTCTCAAGAATGGCTTTTTTAACAGATTCTGGATGCACTACATTCTCAAGTTCAAGCACACGAGCCACAGCACCAAGGGCCACCATATTTGTTACAAGTTCTCTGCCCAGCTTTTCGCGTGCCGTACGCAAAATAGGCAAGTGATATATATAAGCATCGACCTGTGGAAAATCAGTAACAAAAGTATCGTCAAGAATGATTCTCCCTCCAGGAAGCGTATCAGAAGAAAATTCTTCACATGCCTGCTGCGTCAAAATAACCTGAAGGTTAGGTCGTGTAACTTTAGGATAATCTATCGGCTCTGTGGATATTACAACTTCTGCTTTAGACTTACCGCCTCTCGCTTCTGGACCATAAGACTGGGTCTGCACAACATAAAGTTTTTCCTCATGAAGAGCAGCTGCTTCTCCAGCTATTACCGCAGCCAAAATAATTCCTTGTCCGCCAGAACCAGCAAATCGAATTTCATACCTACTCATGATCCTTCCCCCTTACTCGTTCAATAAGAGAAAGGTACTGCTCTGTATATTCAGGAACATCCTTATTGACAAATTCACCAGTGACAATCTTCCCAACAAGCTCTTCGGGCGACATATTCTTTGCCTTCACAAGAGATACGCTGTTCTCTTTAAAGAAGTTAATATTATCAATTGGTGTTCTCCGTTTATTTCTTCGACCAAACTGTGTATGACAACTTGATACAATTTCTATAACCGAAAATCCTTTTTTCTTTATACCGTTAACAATATACTGCTCAGCTAACTTTGGATTTGCAATTGTGGCACGAGCTACATAAGAAGCTCCAGCACCTTCTGCTAAACGACAAATGTCAAAAGGAGGATCTATTGCTCCGTAAGGAGTCGTTGTTGCTAGAGCACCTTGGGGTGTCGTCGGAGAAGCCTGCCCACCAGTCATACCATAAATATTGTTGTTCATGACTATAGCTGTAATGTCAATATTTCGTCGGCAAGCATGAATGAAATGGTTTCCTCCAATAGCTGAACAATCTCCATCACCCATAACATCGACAACGGTAAGAGAAGGATTAGCTAATTTAATACCTGTTGCATATGCAAGCGAACGACCGTGGGTTGTGTGTACGGTGCAAGCATCAATATATCCAGGCATACGACTAGAACAGCCTATTCCAGAAGCTATGACAGTCTGGCTTTTCTTTTTATCAAGATCCACAAGCGCACGAAGCAGCGCATGCATAATGATTCCATGGCCACATCCAGGACACCAAATGTGAGGGAAAAACCGTGTTCGTAACCAACTCATTACTTCCTGACTTGGCATCTTAGGCCACCTCCTCTATAGCAGAGAGAATGTCTGAAGGTTGGAAGAGCTCGCCATTTACCAAGTTCTGAGGTACAACTTTAGCTTTTCCATGAACGGCTCTTTCTACTTCAAGAACCATCTGCCCACAATTTAACTCAGGAACAAGAATTGTTTTTGCTTTTCGAGCAAGACGCTCAATTTCTTTATCAGGGAAGGGCCAAAGAGTGATCGGTCTGAAATAGCCTACGTGAAGCCCTCTGCTACGAGCCTCTCGAACTGCTCTAAGACTTGATCTGGCCACACTTCCATAAGAGACGACGATAACATCAGCATCATCAACATTTTCAGTTTCATACTCTACGATATCATCTCTGAAGCGATCGACTTTCCTCATCAAACGAAGCATTTTATTCTCTATTTCGTCTGAATTATTCGTTGGGAAACCCCAATCGTTGTGCGTTAATCCCGTTACATGCCATGTATAACCATCACCAAAAGAAGCCATGCACGGCAGATCATCCTGAGGATCTGGACGATAGGGAACAAATTTTTCAGGTACATCGACTGGACGTTTTCTATTCACTATAGGATACGAACCAACTTCAGGAAGAACAATTTTCTCTCTCATATGGCCTAATACTTCATCGCTCATGATGAGAACCGGCTGTCTAAAACGTTCAGCAGCATTGAAAGCTCTGATTGCTAACTCAAAGCATTCCTGAACGGAACATGGAGAATAACAAATAGTAGCGTGATCTCCATGAGTTCCCCAGCGAGCCTGCATAACATCCTGCTGGCTTATTTTTGTAGGAACTCCCGTTGAAGGGCCACCTCTCATAACATCAACAATGACTACAGGAATTTCTGCCATATAAGCAAGTCCTAAGTTTTCCTGTTTCAAAGAGAATCCCGGACCTGATGTTGCCGTTAAAGCTTTTTTCCCTGCGATAGAAGCCCCAATAATTGCCGCCATTCCTGCAATTTCGTCTTCCATCTGGATAAAACGGCCATTAAGACGAGGCAACTCTGTAGCCATAATTTCTGCTATTTCCGAGGAAGGGGTAATAGGATAACCAGCAAAAAAGCGGCAACCAGCAGCGAGAGCTCCATACGCTAACGCCTCATTTCCTTGCCAAAAACGAACCTCAGGCATCCTCTTTTCCCTCCTTTACAGTTACTGCAAAATCTGGGCAAGTATTTTCACACTGCCTACAACCAATACAATCTTCAATTCTTTCAACTTGAGCTTTGCGCTGCTCATTAAAACCTAAAACTTTTTTGGGGCATATATTAATGCACAATCCACATCCTTTGCACCATGCCCTATTAATTATTACTTCGTGTTTTTTGGGCAAAGCCGCCACCTCCCAAAGAGATAGGGAATTAAAAAACAAATAGTTGTTTTTTGAAAAACCCAGTATGCCAAGCATACTGTTTTCGGTTTTTTTATTCAAGCTCTTATTTGTTTTTCTCTTTTTTATCTTTTTTTATTTTTATGGTAAAAAAGATAAAAACTATTGATCTTTTAAGCGATTTATATAAGTCGCTTAAAAGATCAATTACTTATTTTTAATATTCTTTTGAAACGTCCCGAAATCTGGATCTCTTAAGTAAAGTGGCCTTACTTGTTCTGGAGACACTTCTCTAGCTTTATATTGAGTTCCTAAGTAAGCAAGAATTCCTCCTGAAACAATGCAATGAACAAGTGGATATTCCGGCGTTTCAGAAAAAAGTTCTGCAATTCTTTTCACATCATCACAAAGGCAACAAACATTATTATCCTGTTCGTTATGTAACCTGCTAATTTCACCCCGAATATCATCTATTTCGAAAAAGGAAGGATGAATAAGTTCTTTCTGCAAGCCGTCGTCTTCTCCACAATATGCCGCAGCATAAACACCACCGCGACCAGCCCAAACCAAAGGAACTGCTGTGATTCCAAATTTTGAAGCAGAATATGCCATTACTTCAAGGGTAGAAAGAGGAATAACCGGGATATCTAATCCCTTTGCTAATGCACAACCGTAAGCAATGCCTACTCTAACACCAGTAAAATAACCAGGACCAACAGTAAGAGCAACAGCAGAAATATCTTCTAAAACTATATTTTGCATAGTGAGCATATGCTCAACAAGTTCCGGTAGTTTTGAAGCCTGCTGTCTTCCTATATTCAAATTCATCTCTGACAAAATTACGCCATCTACGGCAAGCCCAAGATTTGTCCATCGAGTGCAACAATCTATTCCTAATATAATTTGGCTCATGATTTTGACTCCTCTAGCTCTTTATATAAAGCATGCAATTTCTGGCAGGCCTTTTCCCCTTTAGCTTCAAAAGATATCCGTCGAACATTTTCACTTACCCTATCAAAGAATAATATCCACGTATCTTCTGGGGGAAGGACATTTAATCGATCTGGCCATTCTATGACCATGACAAAACCATCATCAAGATACTCACTTAGACCAAGGTCATATTCTTCTCCCTTTTCAAGACGATATAAATCAACATGAGCAAGAGGAAGTCGCCCGTTATATTCGTTGATAAGAGTAAAGGATGGACTTCGTACTCCCCTGGCCCCCAATCCTTCTCCAAGCCCTCGTACAAGCATAGTTTTACCTGCGCCTAGATCCCCATAAAGAAGAATACTTAACCCCGGATAAACATGGTCCGACATGTATATACCAACTTGTTTCGTCTCTTCAGGGGATGCTGTCGTTATTTCCACCTTGTCCGCCTCTTTCTTTCTATTTTTTGCTTTTCCCTATAACATAAAAAAGGATAAGTGTTCCCGCTATTAATGACCCCATAACCAACAATGCAGAGCCCACAGGCCAATCTTTATGGAGCTGCTTCATTCCCAGCATCCAGAAAGCTGCCATAAGAAAGGCAATAAACGTCATGTGTAATCCCCGCATACGCGCTTTTTCGGTTTTCCTTTTCTCCTCTTCCCAATCAACTTTTCGTCTTCTCATGTCCGCCTCTCAAGCCATGAAGGATTGAAGGAATTTCCATTGCTATTTCACGAGACAACAATCCATCAATACCTTGTTTTTGAGCAAGATTGCGACCTGCTCTTCCATGTACCCAGGCCCCTAAAGAAGCAGCATAAAGAGGCGAAAAATGTTGAGCTAAAAAGGTTCCCACAATTCCAGAGAGAACGTCTCCAGATCCAGGTATGGAAAGTTCGGGGCCTCCTTCTTGAACAACAATAGACTGACATTCTGTACAAATAACAGTTCCGTAACCTTTTAAGATAACTGTTCCCCATTCATTAGCAAGTTGTCTTGCTGCGTAAAGACGCGAAGAAGCTATATCTTTGGAAGAAATTTCAAGAAGCCTTGCAGCTTCACCTTCATGAGGAGTTAAAAGAACATCATCTCTTTTTTTGAGTGATGTCCTCAATTCTGCTAGCCAAAACAACCCGTCTCCATCCACAAGAAGAGGATGAGGCCAATTATTCCACATATATTCTATCAAAGCGCCACTCCAACGATCGCGCCCCAGCCCAGGGCCAACGACAGCAGCTGTTCCTCGATCTGCCCAGCAAAGAAGTTCTTCGAAATTTTCATGAGCCAAAGGTGTAAAAACGGCTTCTGGAACAAAAGAAGTCCCCTCATTGCACACTTCGTTACTACTTGCGACAATGACAATACCACAACCGCTCTTAAGGGCCCCTACCGCAGAAAGCAAAGGTGCTCCTCTGTAATGACGACTTCCACCCACTATAAGAAGTGTTCCCCTACCACCCTTATGAAGGGTGCATTTCCGTTTCGGCAAAAGATCAATGCTATCTTTTTCTTCCCAGATGCTAAGATTCGCCTTTGGGGGAAGAACAGAAGAAGGAGGAACTCCTATCGATACAACATCGACATAGCCCGTATGTGCCGCTGCTGGCATTACTCCCAGCCCCGTCTTCATGGCAAGCATAGTAATGGTAAGAGAAGCCGATACACAAGGAGAATAAATCTCTCCTGTCTCAGCATTAATGCCGCTTGGAATATCAATCGCAATAATATTTTCCTTATCCTCTAACAACGTTATGATTCGTGCAATTTCTCCTCTGGGATTTCCTCTACTCCCCGTTCCTAGAAGACAATCAAGAATTACATCATTTTCAGATATAGCCAATGTAATCTCTTCGCCTGTCATTGTATCTGAGCAGCGCATAGGAACATTGAGTTGCGCTAATATATCTAAATTAGTTCGCGCATCACCTTTAATCTTTTCTGGAGGTGCCGTTAAAATAACTGTTGGAGAAAACCCCCAACGCACAAGATGCCTAGCTATAACATAGCCATCCCCGCCGTTATTTCCAGGACCGGCAAGAACAAGAAATTTTTTGGCACGTGGAAAAAAGCGATGTGCAGAAATTGCAGCTTCCAATCCTGCATTTTCCATGAGAACTATTCCTGGTATTTTTAAATTTTCTATAGAAAGAATATCTGCTTTCCGAATTACATTTGGATCATATAGATATTTCACCTGAAACCACCTCCACAATAATAAAGGCGATAGCATAGTCACCATCATGAGAAAGACTAATATGTACCGTTACATTTTGTTCTTCAACCCATTGCTCTATTACAGGCGAAAAACATGGCACAGGAGCGGATGACGTGCGCTGAAGCCAAAATCCTTTAAAGATAACTTTAAAAAAATCAAGACCTGTAGCTTTAGCAAAAGCCTCTCGTGCCGCAAAAGATGCCGCAAGATGACGTGCAGGGTTCGCTTTAGACATGGCATAGTCATACTCAGCCTGATGAAAAACGCGCTTTAAAAGATGCTCGTTATAAAGTAATTTCTCCATTCGAGATATTCGACAAAGGTCAACACCGATTCCCTTGATCATAAAAGCCCTCCCCTTCTCTTGCTTCTTTTATACCACGCTATTTTAAAAAACACCTAATTGGCACAGAAATCTTTTGTGATAGGATACAATTTAGGGTAAAAGAAACTAAATATGCTGCATGAGGAGGGAAGAAACGATGAGACAGATCCTTTCTCAATCAACACTAGACCAATTAGTGCACCGAGCCGTTGAAAAAAAATATATTTACGGAGCTGTTTTTTACGTATCATCTGCTGATAAAAGTGTTGATTTGATAAGTGCCTCTGGAAATATGCACGAAGACAGCCCATATTTTATTGCGAGCATTAATAAGCTCTTTATATCCTCCATTATTCTAAAACTCGCTACAACAAAGACTTTGAATTTAAACGATAAAATTTCGAAATATCTCTCCGATGAAATTCTTCAAGGCTTACATGTTTACAGAGGGAAGGAGTATTCTTATACCCTTTCTATTGCTCATCTTATGTCTCAAACATCAGGACTTCCTTGTTACTTAATTGACAAGCAAAGCGATGGGAAGAAATTCATGGAAGAAATTGAAGCAGGAATTGACCAACAGTGGCCTATTAATAAAGTCATAAAAAAAGTAAAAGGGATGAAACCACATTTCCCACCTGGAGAAAAAAACCGAGCAAAATACACAGATACAAATCATCAAATTCTAGGGCTCATTATAGAAAATATTACAGGGGAACCTATACGTATCGTTTTAAAAACTTTATTTCGCGAATTAGGCCTCTCTCAAACCAAGGTATACGAAGAAGGTATAAGTGAGAAATTTATTCCTATCCGATATAAATCTAAAATAATGCACATCCCCATGTTTCTTAACTCTACACAAAACGACATTATTTCTACAGCAAGAGACCAAATGGCGTTTTTAAAAGCATTTTTCGACGGCTATTTTTATCCCAAAGAACACCTTTATGAATTAGAAAAATGGAATAAAATATTTTTCCCCTTTTACTATGGTGTAGGAATAGAAAAATTTTCTCTACCCCGTATTTTTTCTCCCTTCCATCCTGCTTCTGTAATGATAGGACATTGTGGGTCTACGGGCGCAGTAGCTTTTTATATCCCCAAAGAGCAACTGTATATTACAGGAACAATAAACCAGCAGGCAAAACCGAATGTAGCTTTTCAAACAATGATAGGAATCATACAGGCAACGAAAAAAGCCGTCCTCTAACGAAGACGGCTTAATTTCTCTAAAATGGTGGGTGGTAGAGGATTCGAACCTCTGACCTCTTCCGCGTCAAGGCTATAGTCATTTTTCTGACCTTTTGACCTTTTCGAAAGCTAGTAACCATCGGCTTTTAGCTCACATTCCCTCTTGAAATTCCGCGTTCAAGACTACTTCCATATTGAAAAAAACAGAATATGTAAAACCATGTTAAAATTATTTTAATGTCAAGGTACTACATATAGTATTCATTTCTTGTCTTTGCACACTAGTGGTAGCGTATCGGCTAATTACGCTTTTTACGATATTGTTTTTCATTTTACATGAAAAAACATGTTACGTATTTTTACAATACGCTGAAAACACGAGTAAACAGCAGATTACTCTACTTAAGAGTTAAAAATCAAAGATATATATGCTCCATTCGGTCTAGTTATGCTTAGTGATAACTTGTCGTCAACACGCAATAGGAAAAGTTGGTATAATAGTAACATGTCTGAAGTGTGCAAACCAATAGGGAGTTCGTCCAGTGCTGGGCGGGCTCCTTTTTTTATGCCCGAAAAGGGGGTGAAAAATTGAATACAATAATCATGAAGCTTTTGCGTGAGCGAGGTATCGGTCGAAAAGACCTTTGGCTAGCTGTTGGAGGGAATCGGAGCCGTGTCTACGAAGTTTCCAAAGGTGCGAGACAGGCGACAAGACCCCTACGGGAAAAGATAGCTCTTTTTTTCGGAGAAGAAATCGACCATCTTTTCGATGAGTCAGGCATGGCAAAAAAGCAATAAAAAAACCGCTCACGGGCGATGAGCGGAGGCAAGGAAAAAATCCTAATCATAAGGTGATTATACATGAAAAACGAAATAATTAAAAGTTTTTTCAATTCGAGCGGTAAAGTTTTTGCAACTCTAACAAGCGATGGAATCCTCACAAAAACAGAGTACGAAAAAGATCGTTTGAGAATTTATGGAAATAGGGCTCACGCCATAGACACGAGCCTTTTTGACGAAGTTTTGAGTTCGGGTGGAAAAGTTCTTCATTTGAAGGAAAAAAGTCTCACTGGGAAAAGTCGATTATGGAGTATCTCTTTGAAAACGCTCGAAAGAGCCCAACGCCGGCAACTCCGAGGTCTCGAGCGAATTATTATCGAGCTTGAAAAATGCACGCTCGTCAGCGGGCAACCTGAATTGTGGTATTTGGAGAAACGAAAGAAGTTAGAAGAGCGGCTCGTTGCTCCCAAAAGCGAGCAGATGGTACTTTTTGCTCCACGAAATGAACTTTTTTGCCGCTTAAGATACGAAACCGAGGGCGTTCGCTGATGTCTGTTCGTATCGGCATTTTCCCGAGCGATTGTTGGTTGGCATTGTCTCAAGAACTGTCTTCCGAAGAAATGTTAATTTACTGCTATTTATGGACGTGCAATCATCGAAAATTACAAGGAGCCTTCAAGCTCCCGCTCCTGTACACCACCGCAGACCTGTTTTCTTTGAGTAATGGCGACCCCTCAAGAATCGTAAATCTTTTTGAAAACCTTGAAGCGAAAAACTTGATCGTCTATGACGGCTCGACGCAAGAGGTTTTAATTAGAGATTACATGAGCGTTCAAAGCCAACTCCAGCCATCGACCAGAAAAGAAAGTAAGCAAATTAGCGAGGCGGTTCTTCGTGGCGTCGTTAACGGAATTGATGAACTTCGAAGCGAGAAAATCAAATCAGAGTGGCAAGGAGAAGCGAGAAATACACCTGTCCTTCTCTCGGAACTTGAGCGGCAAGGCTTTTCGGAGTGGTTCGAAAATTTAACCCAAGGCGAAACGAGAACCTTTTTTGAAGGTTCATCGAACCTTCGGAGTGGTAGTGGCTTTGGTCTTGGCAATGGACTTGGCAATGGAAATGAGACTGGCATGTCTGTAGGTCATTCTTTTGTATGCACAAAAGGAGACCCGCCAGCATGAGTGGGCTTTGGGAACGATTAAAACAAAAGCCCTCTTTGGAAGACGAGACTCTTTTTATCGTAGCTAGTCCATATTTGAAGCCGATTATACAACTCCATGGAATTCAT
Organism: Aminobacterium thunnarium; assembly: GCF_055390565.1. Classification (NCBI taxonomy): domain Bacteria; kingdom Thermotogati; phylum Synergistota; class Synergistia; order Synergistales; family Aminobacteriaceae; genus Aminobacterium; species Aminobacterium thunnarium. Next base: position 779,772 of record NZ_AP042412.1, on the reverse strand, counting down.
TTAACCCAAAAAGCACTTGAACTCTTGAAGAGCTACATCAAAACATTCGAGCGAGTCTACGGAATACGCCACCCACCAGTAGTGAGGAGCCATTTTTACGAGGTGTTAAAGCGGCTTTTGCCATTAATGGCGCAAGAAATTCCGACAGAAGCACTCCAAAAGGCATTACTTGAAAACATTTTTGATCGGGGGTGTGGTGATGGCAACCTTTGGCAGGCGATTGAAAGACTTCCCTATCGGTTGATGAAATTGAATCACATCGATGAATCTTTGCTTTTTAACAAAGACGGCGAATATGAGCCAGAACTATTCGAGGAATAAAAATATTTTAAATTAGGAGGAACACAATGTTAAATTTGCATTTATTCGAGAAAAGTTTTAAAGATATTAAAAATATTGTTGACCAGTTTTCATGTAGTGCGAGCGAGATCCGGCGCGTCTATTCTCCAGAAATGCAAAAGATTAAAATTGAGAGGTTGGAGCAAGAAGCCCGTGACAGCCTTCAAATCGAATTTAATCTCGTGAACCATCTCATCAAAAAAGATCGAGAAGGCTTGCGACGACCCGAACCGACATTCGACTGGCAAAAACGATTGTACTTTCGAGAAGCACTAAAAGATTTTTCTGGTGATTTTAGTGATATTTACAAAAAGGCAAAAGACGGAGGAAATGCCGAAAAAACCGCCGAAATCGTCTCAACTTGTTTCGAGCGAGGCGACGAATTCCAAAAAAAGCAACTCATTGAAACGATGGTCGAGGCGGTCACCGAGGAAGAAAAAGCTCAAATTAAAAATGCCGTTGAAGTCGACCAAATCGACTTGATCTTCCAAAAAGTCAATCTGGCGGCGATTGGCTCGGTTGAGAACGAAATCCCCTATTCAGGTCGTTACGGCGGCTTTTACGCCGACCAAGAGCAGACAAACCCATTTTTTGGTTTCGAAGAACGGGTCGACAGTCTCTTGCCGGTGGAAATCCGCAAACATGCCCTCAAGGCGGTTGATGATTAATGAAGTCCGAGAACTTTTTTGCCGATTTGGAAACTCAACAAGAAGAAATCGAACGAATTCGAGTCGAAATCGAGCGATTGACCGGCAAGTCTCCGAGACCCCCAGAATACGAAGATAAATTCTAGTTTACTTTATCTTTAAAAACTGAATTCACGGAGACTAGAAAAAAAGGAAATGCTATAATGAATTTGCCAACTTGCACGCCACGAGAAGCCCCCCAATTACTGGGGGGCTCTTCGTTTCTCGGTAACCGACCCGCCAGAATGGCTCACAGCATGCCTAACTTTTAAAAGAGGTATGAATAGTCGTTTAGCGCAAGCCTTTTCAATGTGGCGGTGGCTAGGCGGCTCATAAACGAGTTAGGCAAGATCAACCTCTTGTATTTCGTATCTTAGAGGGCTTTAGAATCCGTGAAACAACGTTCGCTTGCGAATGGGCAACTTTTAGATCACGGAGGTCTAGATGTTCATAAAAAGCACTTGTTGTCTTAATGTCCGTATGTCCGAGAAGTTGGGCGGTCAAGGCAATATTCCCCGTGTTCCGTAAAAATTCTGTAGCACAAGCATGACGTAAGCCGTGTATTTTCATGTGACTTCCTAACTCTTTGTTTTTTCTTCCAACCTGTCTTCCAAAGTTTTGAGGTGTAAGGGGTTCTCCTTGTTCCGTTGGGAAAATATATGGGGTTTTCCATTCTTCGGGAATCAATGCCATAAATTTTCTAATCTCTTGAGAAACTTGCGGCGATATCGGAACAATCCTTCCTGTTCTGACCTTTGATGTTTCTGGGCGAACAGTGAGGGTCATTCCTTCCATATCGAAGTCATCACGCTGTAAGCCACACAGTTCACCACGCCTCAACCCCGTATCATAGGCAACAAGTAGCATGACTTTCAACCTACGGTCAGTAAACCTTTTAGGGTTCAGAGAGTCGAGAAAATCTTTCACATCTTCAAGAAGGGGAAGGTTAGCCTTCTTTCTTGGCATGGGGTTTTTAATTCCTCTCATAGGGTTCTCTTCCAATACCCCCTCTTCTACAAGAAACGTAGAGAAAACTTTCAGCGTCTTTATTCGTGAAAAGCGTGTCCATTGGTTTTCGGGTTCCGATATGTACTCAACGATGGCTCGTCGTGGCTCTTTAAGAAACAATGGAAATCTTCTTATTAATGGAGTTATGATCGAGCGGTAATTGCTTATGGTGATCGGTGAAGCTCCTTCTGCTTTTCGAATGGAGCAGAAAGTATCAAGAGCGGTTACGGCGTTTCGATATGGTGTCCGTAAAACCTTGGTAGTGTTCATCATAAAAACCCTCCTTTTTTCTAAAAGAGGGTAAATGTCAGCTAAAGCTAGTGTAAAAAGGCGTGTTTTATGACTACTTCCCAATAGCAAAAAGGCTTTCAGGCAAAAAGCCCGAAAGCCAGTAGCTATCAAATGGTGGGTGGTAGAGGATTCGAACCTCTGACCTCTTCCGCGTCAAGGAAGCGTTCTTCCCCTGAACTAACCACCCGACGAAACGGTATTCTACAGGTCTTGGCCTGAAATGTCAATAACATAAAAGAGCTAAAAAGGAGTTAAACTAGTTTTAACTGTTCTTCTTTTTCTCTCCCAACTCTTTTCCTCGGCGTGTAGCTTCTGTAATGGCACGTATAAAAGCTGCTCGGACTGCCCCTTCTTCCAATTGATAAAGCCCTTCAATAGTTGTTCCTCCCGGAGTGACAACGCCGTCTTTAAGATCCGCTGGGTGCCTTCCTGTGTCTAAAACCAACTTTGCAGCCCCAATCATTGTAGCGGCTGAAGCCTTCAATGCTAAATTCTTAGGAATTCCAACACGGAGTCCTCCGTAGGTCAACGCTTCAAGCACTGTAAACATATACGCCGGCCCTGACCCAGATATACCCGTAATAGCATCAAGATTCGGTTCTATTGTTTCTTCACTTTCTCCCAAAAGATCAAAGAGAGATTTCGCGACGTTTCTATCTTCATCCGTTGCACCCAAAGATGATGTATATGCTGTAAAAGCAGCATTAACAGATGCGCAAATATTTGTCATTCCTCGAATCCATCGAGCCGCTGGTGCTGCTTCCATAAGCTGTTCCAAACGTAGGCCAGCTGCCATGGAAAAACAAAGTTTATTCGATAAATTCGTAGCTAAAGAGGCAATTACTGGTAATTGAATATGAGGTTTTAAGGCAAAAACGACAACATCTGCCCTATTAATCGCTTCCTCACTATCAGCAATGTAATGAACGCCCTCTTTCTCTAAGGCTTCCACTTTCTGTCTATCTTTGTCATAGGCAAAAACAGTGCATTTCTTATGGGCCCAACCCTGTGCCACAGAACCGCCCAACATTCCAGCACCAATGACGGCTATTGACTCTACATTTTTATTCACCATGACCATCTACTCCTTTTCCCCTGGCCCACTCAAACATTCCCAGTGCCGCAGCAACACTGGCATTGAGAGAGCCGGTTTTGCCCGTTATAGGAATACGAACTAACATATCACATCGTTCAGCAACAAGACGGGACAATCCCTCTCCTTCCGCCCCAACGACAAAAACAGCCTTATCAGGATAAGTTGCTTCCCAAAGTGTCTGTTTTGCATTATGGTCAAGACCTACAACCCAAAACCCTTCGCCTTGAAGCTGCACAATCGTCTGCGCTATATTTGTCACAGAAATCATGGGGAGACGCAAGGCTGCCCCTGCACTTACTTTGACAACAGTTCCTCCTGGCAAAGCAGAACGTCTTTTAGGATAAATAACAGCTGTTGCTCCAGCAGCTTCCGCAGATCGAATAATAGCACCTAAATTATGAGGATCAAGGATATGATCAAGAACGACAAGAAGAACTGGTGTCTTATTTGATGCAATCGTTGGTAAAAAATCATCCAATTCTAATTGATCTACAGCAGTAATCTTAGCTACGACACCTTGATGATTCTCTCCAATACACATAGTATCAAGAACCATCGGTGCAACCTTTTGAAATGTTACTTTTGCAGAACGGGCAAGAGTTGTCACTTCTCCAGAAAAAGATGGGTGAACTCTCTCAGAAATCCATAATTTCAGACACTTTTGAGGAGAATAACGCAATAAATCAAGAATGGGTTGACGCCCCCACATAAGGTCATCTAGTTGCTGCTCTCCTTGTTCTTTATTTTTTTCTTTGCTTTTGTCTTTGTCTTTATTTATGTCACGATGTCTCATATCGCGATCTTTAGAATTCTTAAAACTTTTCGTGTTACGATGCTGTTTTGCGCTCATAATGTTCATCCCTTTCAAGCTGTCTGGCATATTCATGAAGATATGCAGACGTGTATCCCTCTCTGCTCTTTATTATTTCTTCAGGAGTTCCTTGGCAGACTATTTTTCCTCCCTCCATACCACCCTCGGGCCCCAAGTCGATAATGTAGTCAGACGATAACAAAACATCCAAGTTATGTTCTATCGTTACAACTGTATTCCCCTGATCGACTATTCGATGCAAAATCTGGAGCAATTTCTTTACATCGGTATAAAAAAGCCCTGTTGTTGGTTCGTCAAGAAGATATAATGTCGGCCCAGTAAAACGTTTACTTAGTTCTTTTGCTAATTTTACCCTTTGCGCTTCTCCCCCACTCAACGTTAATGCTGACTGGCCCAAACGGATATAACCCAAGCCCGCATCTTGTATGAGGGCTAGTTTTGAAGCTATTCGAGGTATATCTTTAAAAAACTCTGATGCCTCATCCACTGTCATATTAAGCACATCTGATATATTCTTCCCTTTATAACGAACTTCGAGCGTTTCTCTATTGTACCGTGTACCTCCGCAAACCTCACAATCTACATAGACATCGGGCAAAAATAGCATGGAGACCTTGACAGAACCAGCACCGCCGCAAGCTTCACATCGTCCCCCACGAACATTAAAACTAAACCGCCCAGGAGCATAACCTCGTATTTTAGACTCTGGAAGCTCAGCAAAGAGTTCCCGAATAAGAGTAAAAAGCCCTGTATACGTTGCGGGGTTCGACCGCGGAGTCCGCCCAATAGGACTTTGATCTACAAGCACAACATTTTTAAAGACTTCGGCGCCTTCTATTTTAAGGTGTTTTCCTGCCCTCTCTCTAAAATCTCTGTCAAGAATACGCTTCATTCCTTTATATAAAACATCGTAAAGGAGGCTGCTCTTTCCCGATCCCGAAACCCCGCTAATGCATGTAAAAACACCAACTGGTATAGGAACATCAATATTTTTCAGATTATGATGGGCAACTTTTTTTAGCGTGAGCCAATTGGAAGGTCGCCTGAGATTCTCTCTCCGAACACATCCCGACACCTCTCCTCGAAGATATGGACCTGTCAAAGCCTTGCTGCTTTTAACCTCTTCTGCCGTTCCAGAATTAATAATTTCTCCACCTAATTCACCAGCCCCAGGCCCCATTTCCACAATAGCATCAGCTGCAAGCATTGTTTCCCTATCATGCTCTACAACAACAACAGTGTTGCCCAAATCCCGAATAGATCTGAGAGTGCGCAAAAGACGATCTGTATCTCTAGAATGAAGACCTATCGTCGGCTCGTCAAGAACATAAAGAACGCCGCTAAGCTTCGAACCTATCTGCGTAGCCAGACGAATACGTTGACTCTCTCCTCCACTTAGAGTATCGGCTCGTCGTAAAAGGGAGAGATAACCCACTCCCACATCAATAAGAAAAGAAAGCCTCTTTTCGAGTTCAATCATGACTTGCCCCATGATTTTCTTTTCATTATCAGTAAACTCCATCTCTTTCAAAACGGGCAAAAGCCGGTCAACTGGCATTTCAACGAGCTCTCCAATAGTGTAATTTTTGAGCTTTACCATCAAAGCTTCTGGACGAAGACGAAGTCCGTGACATGTTTGACATACATCTTCTATACGATATCCCGCTAACTCGTCCATGACACTTTCAGATTCAGTCTCTTTCCAACGATTTTCAAGCCAAGAAAGCAACCCTTCGTATTTTCCCATATATTGACGACGTTCTCCTCGATCCGAAAAAAACATTGGAAGCCGCTCGTCACTACCGTACAGGATAAAATGCCGAACTTCTTCGGGAAGCTTTTCATAAGGCAAAGACATATCCCATCCTTTCGTCTGGGAGAAGGTGTAGAGTTTACTCAACATATAGTGTTTTTTCTTCCAAGGAAGAAGTGCGCCTTCTTCAACCGAACGGACTGGGTCTACGGCATGTTCCTCACAAAAATGCTCATGGCTGCCTAGTCCAGAACACTCTGGGCAGGCTCCGAAGGGGCTATTGAAGGAAAAAAGTCGTGGCTCTATTTCTGGAAGAGAAATGCCACAATCAGGGCACGCATAATTTTCTGTAAGAAGCTGCTCCTCTCCCCCCTCTGTAACGAGCAGAACATAGCCGCCAGAGAGAGAAAGAGCAGATTCGACAGCTTCGCTGATGCGGCCTTTACGATCTTCCAGAACCTTTAAACGATCTATAACAACTTCAATAGTGTGTCTCTTATTTTTATCAAGAGGAATTTCTTCTTCAAGCCAAAAAGTAGTGCCATCCACTCGAACTCGCATAAACCCTTTTTCTCTATTTTGTGCAAAGAGATTTTTAAACTCGCCTTTTTTCCCTCGAACCTGAGGGGCAAGTATTTCTAAACGCTTTTCTGGATAGTTGCGGAAAATAATATCGACAATTTCATCTAAGGAATGCCTGACCACAGCCTTTCCACACGATGGACAATAAGGAATTCCTAAACGGCCATAAATCAATCGCAAATAGTCGTAAACCTCGGTAACTGTTCCCACTGTTGAACGAGGATTATGTGAAGTTCCTTTTTGTTCAATGGATATAGCTGGGGATAGACCTGATATATCGTCTACATCTGGTTTCTTTTGTACACCAAGAAATTGTCTTGCATATGCAGAAAGAGATTCAACGTAACGTCGTTGCCCTTCCGCATATAACGTATCAAAAGCTAAAGATGATTTTCCTGACCCCGAAGGCCCGGTAATAACTACTAATTTATTCTTTGGAAGTGTAACGTTTATATTTTTGAGATTGTGCTCTCTTGCTCCTCTTATGCTGATGAGATGCAACTCGTTGCCACTCCTTCCCTTTCGAATCTGTTAATATATCACGAATTTGCGCCGCTTTTTCAAAATCAAGTTTTTCAACAGCTTCCCACATTAATCGCTCAAGATCAGCATGGGTATATTCTTCTATGTCCTTTCCTCTCTTTTTACCTCGTTTACTCTTAACTAATTCTATATCCTCCATAAGCTCTTCTGGCAAAAGACTTTGTACCGACTTATAAATAGATTGAGGAATTATTCCATGCTCATCGTTAAAGCGCATCTGTATCTCTCTACGACGCCGCGTTTCCTCCACAGATGTTTTTATACTTTCAGTTTTTTCATCGGCATAAAGAATAACTTGCCCGCCAATATTCCTCGCAGCCCTTCCCATAATCTGAATGAGCGAACGATGAGACCGCAAAAATCCTTCCCTATCAGCATCAAGAATAGCAACTAACGATACTTCAGGGAGATCCATACCTTCTCGTAACAAATTAACTCCTACGAGTACTGAAATCTCTCCGTTTCGAAGATCTCGGATGAGTTCAGCCCTTTCAAAAGTATTTAATTCAGAGTGTATGTACTTTACTCTAAACTGAAGTTCTGCAAGATATTCAGCCAAATCTTCAGATGACTTCTTCGTTAAAGTTGTAACAAGTGCTCTTTCACCTCGTTCAGTTACTTCCCGAAGTCTATTAACGAGATCATCAACTTGTCCCGTTGCTGGACTTACAATAATTTCAGGGTCGACAACTCCCGTTGGTCGTATAATCTGCTCTACAAGACTACCAGACACTTTACGCTCCCAATCCCCTGGAGTAGCTGAAATAAAGATAGCCTGATGAAGATTTTTTTTAAATTCCTGCCAGTTCAGAGGCCTATTATCCAAACAGGAAGGAAGGCGGAATCCATTCTCAACTAAAGTGAGTTTTCTGGCTCTATCTCCATTGTACATTCCTCGCACCTGAGGAAGCGTAATATGAGATTCGTCGATAACCATAATGAAATCATCAGGGAAAAAGTTAAGGAGAGTTCCAGGAGGCTCACCAGGCTTACGACCATCAAGATAACGAGAGTAATTTTCTATGCCTGAACAATATCCTGTCTCAGCCAACATTTCCATATCGTATCGAGTTCTCATTTCTATACGCTGTGCCTCAAGGAATTTTCCCTGCGCTTTAAAAGAAGCAACCTGTTCGTCCAACTCTTGCTGGATCTGGTCCATAGCCTTATCAATGGCATCCCTGCTTGTTATATAGTGTTGAACGGGGAAAACTGAAGCCTTTTCTAAAGACCGTAAAGAATGCCCGCTTACGGGATCAATGTCATCTATTCGTTCTATTTCATCGTCATAAAAAGCAATTCTAATGGCAGTCTCACTATAAGACGGATAAATCTCTATAACGTCGCCTCGTGCCCTGAATTTACCGGGCTCAAGAATCATATCATTTCTAGCGTAATAGTTATCGAGTAATCGTTCCATAAAATTGCGACGATCCCATTTTTCACCAACAGAAAATGGGAAGATAACCTCTTCGTACATTTCCTTTTTTCCCAAGCCATAAATACATGATACGCTCGCAACAACAATTACATCTCTTCGCTCTATGAGAGCTTTCGTCGCTGCTAATCGTAATCTTTCAATACGATCGTTAACGGAGGCATCCTTTTCTATATATGTGTCACTTGACGGGATATAAGCTTCGGGCTGGTAATAATCATAATAACTTACAAAATAATGAACTGCATTGTCAGGGAAGAATGATTTAAATTCAGAGTAAAGTTGCGCAGCTAAAGTCTTATTATGTGCAAGGACAAGAACTGGACGATCGAAGTGGGCTAAAACATTGGCAACAGTAAAAGTCTTACCACTTCCGGTAACCCCTAAAAGGGTTTGGAATCGTGTATTTTTCTCTATGGAAGAAATTAATTGTTCTATTGCTTCAGGCTGATCCCCTGAGGGAGGCCAATCAGATCTCAATTTAAAAATTTCAGCCATGATGTACCAACTCCCTTTCTCCTTAGTCTATCATTCATGGCAGTAAAAAAAAGCGTGCCTGCAAGGAGTAGCAGACACGCTTAAGGTCGTTAAAGTAAAACTATACGGGGTTGCCGGCAACTTCAGGTTTAGCGCTGCCTTCATGCTGCGCTTCTTTTATTTCTTCTGTCTCAGTCTCTTTTGTCTGAGCATAATTCTGCTCTTTTACTTCTTCCTCCTGAGGTGCCAATCCCAATAGTTCATCAAGTTCCTTACCTTCTATAACTTCTTTCTCAAGGAGTGTACTCGCTACCATTTCAACTTGATCGTTCTTTTCAGTCAATATCTGTTTAGCCTTTTCATAACAACCGTCAATGATAGCTTTAACTTCTTGGTCGATCATATAGGCTACGTTATCACTATAATTTTTATCTTCAGTAATATCGCGTCCCAAAAAGACTTCCTGATGTTTATGACCAAGTTTAACAAGTCCAAGAGTATCGCTCATACCAAATTCGGTAACCATTCTTCGCGCAATTTGGGTAGCTCTCTCTAAATCGTTACCTGCACCAGTCGTAACATTTCCAAAGATAAGTTCCTCAGCAACACGTCCACCAAGAAGCACCGTAATTTGATTGAGCAATTCGGTTTTAGACATCAAGAAACGATCTTCCACCGGCAATTGCAACGTGTATCCCAAGGCCATGTGACCACGAGGAATAATAGAAATCTTATGCACTGGGTCGCAATCTGGTAAATATTTAGCAACAAGAGCGTGGCCAGTCTCATGATAAGCAATAATCTTCCGCTCTTTATCACTTACAAGGCGGCTCTTTCGTTCTGGTCCAGCAATAACTCGGTCAATACCTTCCTCAAACTCCGCCATAGTAACAAGATTCTTACCTGCCCGTGCGGCTAAAAGGGCCGCTTCATTCACAAGATTCGCTAAATCTGCACCTACGAAACCTGGAGTACGACGTGCTACAACGCCGAGATCAACATCATCTGCTAACTTCTTACTTCGAACGTGAACAGCCAATATTTCCTCGCGTCCCTTAACGTCTGGACGATCTACAACTATATGTCTATCGAAGCGACCAGGACGTAATAATGCTGGATCCAATATATCTGGTCTGTTTGTTGCCGCAATAAGAATTATCCCTGTTGATTCGTCAAAACCATCAAGTTCAACCAAGAGTTGGTTAAGAGTCTGTTCTCTTTCATCATGTCCACCACCAAGACCCGCACCACGATGACGTCCAACAGCGTCCATTTCGTCAATAAAAATGATACAAGGCTGGTATTTTCGTGCCTGCTCAAAAAGATCTCGAACACGAGCTGCACCAACACCAACAAACATTTCAACAAAATCAGATCCGCTTACACTAAAGAAGGGAACATCTGCTTCTCCCGCTGCAGCTCGAGCCAGTAAAGTTTTACCTGTACCAGGAGGTCCCAATAACAATACACCTTTAGGTACTCGTGCCCCCAACGCTCTGAATTTGCCAGGATCACGAAGAAACTGAACGACCTCACTTAACTCTTCTTTAGATTCATCACAACCAGCAACATCTGCGAACGTTACTTTCGGACGATTATCAAGGAAAAGCTTAGCTTTGCTCTTGGCAAAACTCATCACCTTGCCACCGCCACCTTGCATATTGTAAAGGAAGAATATCCACACTCCAATTAGAAGCAAGGTAGGGAAGAAGGAAGATATCATAGTAGCCCACCACGGCGTTTTTTGAGGGGCCTCTACTTGCACGTTAACGCCCTTGCTAGCTATTTCCTTTGCAAGATCTCCAGCACCAACAACTTCGGCCTGGAAACTTCTTCCATCTATAAAACGACCCGATATTGTATTTTCTTTAATTGTAATACTCTTAACTTGTCCCGTATCTACTGCTGTTAGGAACTCGGAATACGTAATCGCTTCAGATTGTTGTGGCCCATGCGCCGGAGATAAAAAAACGTTTACGAGGCTTACAACAAGCACAACGAGAATCAGGTACAATCCGAGGTTCTTAATCAATCGCCCCACTAAATATCGCCGCCTCTCATTGAATTACCCACTTCGGGGCTATCCGTATTTGTTTCAACTATATGAATAGATGGCAAATTTCGCCATTTTCCTGCATAATCCAATCCATACCCTACCACGAACTTATCAGGAATATCAAATCCTTTATAATCTACTTTCACTGGAACCTTTCTGCGTTCTTCTTTATCGAGGAGCACACAGACACGAACACTTTTTGGCTGACGTTCTTGCATCATACGAATAAGATACGACAATGTCAGACCGGTATCAACAATATCCTCAACGATGAGAACGTTCTTTCCCTTTATGCTAGTATCCATATCTTTTATTATCTTGACTATTCCACTTGTTTTAGTCGAATCACCATATGAAGATACAGCCATAAATTCCATAATAACATCAACATCTTTATCAATGTGCCGAATAAGATCGGAAAGGAATACAACAGCTCCTTTTAAAATCCCTACTGTTACCAGTTCTTCCCCTGCATATTCTTTGCTTATCTCTGTAGCAATCTCTTTTACTCGCTCTTGAATCGTCTCTTCAGACAAAAGTATATCTGAAACTTCATAGTTCATTTTATTGTTATCCCTCCAGAGCTGAAGAATGTGGCTCCAGCCTCAAAATTATCCATGGCCCACTCCAGGAATTTTTATTTGAAAACTCTTTGCTTGGCGTGGAAAAATCTTCAATAATTGGAATCCATCGCCATCTATCTTTATCACCAAAAAATGGCCATATTTTCTCTAACCACCAGGGGATTTTCTTCAATGTATTTTTTTCTGCCATTCCTCTTTTAGACGTTAAAGAAGAAAGAGAAAGACAAGAATCATTTCTCAAGGGATATACTCCCCAAAAAACCTTCAGAGAAGAATTCAAATGCTTAGGAACTGATTGTTTTTTTTCCCACGAAACAGACCAAACACCCCAATACGCCCGACCTTCCTCATCGTCAAAAGTCAACTCCAGTGGTGTAGCGTGAGTATTATACAGGAGTTTTGGATTTATCCATACCATAAAACCTGAACCGCAACAAATAAAAACTCTATTTTCCCATTGAAACAACCAACGTCCAGATTTTCTTATTGTTGACACTAAAGAGTTTAGTCTATTTCTTGTTAAAGTTTTTAAATTCAGATCTCTGCCTACGGCTCGTATAAACCAGGCAATTTCCTGATCCGAAAGAGAACGAATAAAAGCCAAATCTGCTGCGTAGAAAGAAAAAGGGAAATCACGTTTCGCCCATTGGAGAAGGAGCGCTCCCTGTTCCTCTTCTCTTTGTCTGTATTCTTGCATATCCTGAGCTAAATCTACAAGGTGTTGTCGCGTAGAAGGATTTATAGTTTTTTCCAACATAGGGATAACTTCATGACGGATTCGGTTCCGCGCGTACACAGTATCAGAATTTGTGGGGTCAGTTCTCCATGTAATGCCTCTCGCTGTTAAAAGGCGCTGCAAGTCTTCCCTCCACCAATTAATAAGAGGACGAACATATTGCTCTCGAACTTCAGGAATTCCGACAAGGCCAAAGGGGCCTGAGCCGCGACAAAGGTTGAAAAGAAGGGTTTCCGCCACATCATCAGCAGTATGACCCAAAGCAACAATTTCTGCTTGACATGAAGATGAAACATATTCAAGAAAGTCATAGCGTATTCTACGCGCTCCTTCCTCAAGCGTTTCACCCTTTTCAAGGAGTTGGGGAACAGCTACATGCTTTATTTGAAGATCGCAATGCCACTGCTTTGCAAGAGCTTTTACAAAGTCAGCATCTTCAAAAGAACTTTTTCCACGAATACCGTGTTCTAAATGGGCAACTACAACTTTTCCAGGCCAAAACTGAACAAAGAACCACAATAGCGCTACAGAGTCGCTACCTCCAGAGACAGCAACAACTGCAGGACCTTTTTTTCCTGCCCAGCCTTGTTTTTGAGCAACGGCCCAGAATTTACTACGTAAGTAAGGAAGAGATAATTCATATGGAAGTTGTTTTTCAATATTTTCTGTCATATCACACTACCACCTCCCACACAAGAGGTGAAACAAAAATGGCGGGAGATGAGTCTCCCGCCTTTAGTTTTTATATTTGGTGGCGGTGACTGGAATCGAACCAGTGACACTGCGGGTATGAACCGCATGCTCTAGCCATCTGAGCTACACCGCCAAATTGGTTGCGGGGGCAGGATTTGAACCTGCGACCTTCGGGTTATGAGCCCGACGAGCTTCCTGACTGCTCCACCCCGCGATAATCAACACATTGTATATACTAACTCGGTTGCCTTAACTTTGCAACTTCCTGCAACATGTTTTGCAACTTTTACGTGGTGGGCGAGGCGGGACTTGAACCCGCAAGAGCTAACGCTCGGGGGATTTTAAATCCCCTGTGTCTGCCGTTCCACCACTCGCCCTTGCTGCGAGGACAAGGGGAATTCTACATGACTCATGAGTTGTTGTCAAGTATGAAAGTTGTTCCGGTGACTCATTGCGGAAATGAAAGAATATATGGAACAACAACAATTACGACTTCATTTCGATCCCTTTCAACATATTGAGACGAAAATATCGACTTCAGAATTGGGATATCTCCTAAAACAGGGAACTTGTAATGGTTTTTCCTTTTCTGCTCCTTAAACAGTCCACCGATAACAAAAGGTTCTCCATCACGAATACGAACATGCGTCTCAACTTCTCTTGTACTTGTTTCAGGGTATAACTCTCCCCTGGCCCCTTCCCTCCACGAAATAACCTCTCCTGTTTGTATTGCTAATTTGATTGTTATAACTCCATCCCTTCCTACAAAAGGTGTTATTTCCAATTGGGGACCAACTTCTTCTGAAATATATGTGGGATTTCCTGCTTCATCACGAGTCGAAACATATGGATACTTTTGAACAAGACGTATACGAGCACGTGTTCCTTCTACAGTTATTACAGAAGGTTTGGCTAAAACATGGCCGCGCTCATCTTTTTCAAGCATGGTAAAAAGTGCATCCAACTTTTTAACGGCGCCGGAAAGTGGAGGATCTTCGTCCGCAAGCTGTTTCCTAGAACTTTTACTATATCTTATTTGTCCAAGGCTCCCCTTGCCATTATATGTAAGCATCCAATTTTTATAGATAGAATCAAGGCAAGAAGCAACTTCTTCCGATGCTCTATCTGATACTTCCACTATCCGTGCTTCTATCATTACCTGATTTCCTGGCCGATCTATAAGATCTATATAATGCTTCACGCTCTCCAATTGTTCACTATCTCCTGTGATATAGAGAGTATTAAGACGTTTATCTTCTATAATTTTCTTAATGCCTGTTGCTTGTTTTAAAATTTTTGCCACATCTTTTACGTTACTATAAGCCAATCTGAAACGTTCAGTATTTTTTGTCCTGAAAATATTCTCTAGATGCTCCGTTGTGCCTATAAAAAGTGTCTTTTCACCTAACATAGCAAATCGTAAATTATGCGACTTTAATAAATAAGAAAAAGCTTCCATAGCAGGTATATCTTCTAAAACTAATGTTATTTCTTTTTCAGGTACTGAATCATCTACAATTAAATTTAAATTCCAATACTCGGCAAAAAGTCTAAAAACATCGGATAAAAGAGCTCTACGGAGGGAAATAGAAACAGGATCCGATGTAAGTTTATTTTTTCCTTTTTGGGGCTTATTATCATCGTACATCTGATTATCGTTTCGCTTCTTAAGTATAAGAATTCTTTGAGGCAGCTGTTGATTTATTTTACTTTTCCAAGAAAGAGATAGATCGTTGGAATGAACTATCGTCATCTCTATATCATTTCCCTTTTGCTGTGCTTTGATGGAAGAAAGAAGGGGGAAATTGTACATACGTTTCCACTGCGAAGACGGGAGAGTAACCTGTTCCCAAAGCAACACTGTCATGTTAGGATGTTCCTCCGCTATCTTTGGACACGGTAGGTTTTCTCCCGATACGCGTATATACAGATTTTGAGATCCAACTTGTTGAACAGAAAGGCCTCTCATGACAGATATTTCTGCACCGTAACTTTCAGAATTTAATATAAAGAAACTTATAACAAATATTAAAAAAAACTTCTTTCTGACACGGGGAAATGGGGTTTTTCTAATCATTTCGTGTCCCTTTTAAGCTCTTCTTATCATCACGTAATTCTTCTATGTTGAGTTTTGAAAAATTCGATAATAACGTTTCTTTTTCGAGCATGATTCCTTTCATTTCATCAACATGATCAACAAGATAAAAAGTGCCCTTAGCTCCTTCAAGACATCCGGAAATAGTAAATGTTTCCTGGGTAGTTTTTTGTGAACCTTGTCTTTCCACATATGAATATTCCTGTTTTAAAAAGGGAGTTTTTCTACGATGAGTAGGAAAAAGTTGATGGGCGCAGTTTTCTCCCTCTCTTTCTTTTTGAAGAACACTATTTATTTTTTGGATCAATCGTTGATTATATGAATGACAATTGACGCTATCTTCTGCGGGAATAGCACACGAAGATTGTTCTTTGATAGATCTCTGGTAATAAGACGGCAACCCAAACTTTACGTTATAAAATAAAATACAAATGGCAATTCCCCAAAAAAGAGAAAGAAAGCTCTTTACAAAAATGGGTAATGATTTATCCATGAACGGCTTCACCTCTACGTTCTTTCAAGTAAACTTGCAATACCGTACAATTCTTTTTGGATTTTAATTCTCCAGACACAATAAAGTAGGGGCATCTATTTTCTTCACATCTTTTTAAAAAATAAACACAATCAGAATAGAGACCTTCCAGTCTAACTTTTATCTTTTTTCCATCTGAATTTTGTATAACATCACAAGCCAAGAAACTACAATCCTTTATTATTTTTGAAATCCATGCCAATGGGATTTGATTTTTATTTGTTGTATATTCAATCAAACTGCTTTTATTTAATATAGAGTATATTTTTTCGAATTGTTTGTTATCTTGGAGTAAAAAAGCAATACTTTGTTTTATCATTTTTTCCTCATTAGAATATTTCAGATACATATCATGTTTTTCCAGTAGCTGACTGTAAAGAGTTCTTAAGGAAATAGACATATACAAAGAAAACAAAACTATGCACGAAAAGAATATAAACTGGAGCAAACTTTCTTTTTTCATGATTTTTCTTCCTTTGCCATTAATAAAAACTTCATTTTAAAAGAATGCATCTTTTCTTTTTTTGAAAAATACGGAATCTCTATTTTTATATATCTGAATTCTGCAGACATATCATTACGCCAATTAAGAATTTCGTCGACTTTTCCCTCTCCAATAAGTAAAAGTTTGCTATCAGTAAAAGTAATGGAATCTAAGGTAACACTATCAGGAATAGAACAAAGAAGGTAATCCAAAATATAAGAATAATGGAAGGGATCTCTTCGCATCAAACTTAAAATTGATATACATTTTTCTCTCAGTTCAAGCTGCTCCTGCTCTAATTTGTTATGGAGAGTCGACAAATTTCTTATTCTCTTTCTCTTGAGCAATATCGCTTTATCGAACTCAGTAACATCTCGATGGAAGTTATAAGCAGCAAAAGTCCCTGTGACTATAAACAAAAGGAAAAAGCTCAAAAACCCCCAACGTTTAAACGTTGTATAAAGCGACGTTTTACCACTTCGAGAATGTGACTGAAGAAGATCTAATTTGATGTGCACAAAAAATCCCTCAACGCTAAACCTAAAGCTATTTCATATCCGACGATAGATTGGCCCTTGTCGTCTAAACTCCACATATTCTGCAAAGGGGGAAGCTCTCTCATATTAGTGGAAAAAGTTTTGAGAATAGCTTTTTTATCCTTTAATGCATGAGATACCCAAAACCAATGGGGGTTTTCGGGAAATGAATAATAAGGATTTTCATCTCCCAATAAGCCTTCTTCATCAAAGTCAATTAGCTCTGAAGAAATAACCCCCTCAGGAGAAATGTAGATTTTAATTACGTTATTACCCTTGGGACAAAAGACAGAAAGAGGTAAATAATCATCTTGATAAGGCCCTTGTAGCCCTCTTAGAAGTGCAAGTTGAGGAGGTTCAAGGCACGAGGCGCCTAATTTACATCGCTTCAATATTTTTAAAAATTTACTGACTGTTTTTCTAGAAGTCAGAGCGACCAAAAGTAACGATTCAGAAGAATCTTCTTGCTCTTTATAACAATAACTATCAAAACACAGATCTTCCCATTTTTTCTTTAATCTCCTTTGACATTCCCAACGAATTGATTTTTCAAGTTCATTTCTTTGCATAATCGGGAATTTCAATGTTTCAAAATATGTCTCTCTTATAGGCAAAGCACAGTTGAGCAAAGAGTTATGAGGAATCCCCATTTCATTCTTTATTTCCTTTATACGCGTCACCCAATCATCGAAAGTTTTAAAAAGCAAATTTTCTCTCGGAATAGTTTTTTTACATACCTTTTGCACAGCAAGATAGCCACCTTCCCACCCGAGAGATATATATCGAATCCAATTATTTCCGATATATAACCCACTCAATGGCATTTTTCTTTTCTTTTTTTTAAAGAAAGAAACAAACACTATTTATCCCTTCTTATTTATCGTTATTAGAATAGAATGACCATGTTTTTTCACATTTTTCGTTGTCAAATAAATTACGGATCATACACTCAACAACATAACGTACAGATTTTTCGGACGCTATTGAACGTAAATGATAGACAGCTGATTTTTTCCCCTCTATTGATTGAGCCGATAGAATAGAAAGATCAATTTTTACATGAACATCTTTACTATTAAAGGATGCTATATGAGCAGGTAGTTTGATATTACAGCTTTGCTGCTCTTTGCATAAAGGGGAAATATTTCCCTCTATCCAAAGTATTGCTCGGTTTATTCCTGAAACCGCAGCACAATGTAATCTGACTCCTCTATCAAAAGTTTTATTTACTTGTAATTTCTCGCTTAAGATTTCAAAAAGAAACGGAAAAAACAAGAGAAAAACTGATAAAAAAAGTAAGACGAATATAAAAATAAATCCCTTGTTTTGATCTACATGTTTCGAAGATAAAGGCCTGTCTTTATCTTCGAAGATTCTACTCCATGATTTTCCTTGCTTTGAACTTTTACACATACCTCAAGTACTCTCCTCTGACGGTCATATGTAAATAAAATCTTAGAAATACCATTTATAACAGGTTGAGTACTCTGCTTTGTGACATCATGAAAATAAAGGGCATCTTTCTTCCTTCGAGGTCCATTTTTAACATAAAATCTGGACGCTCTAAGAAAATGCAGCGAACTTCCTATAGGAATAGTTTGAATATCCTGGGAATCTTCTGCAAGTGTGAGGATTCTCCCTGAAAGATTTACAACTCGAAAGGGACGTGAAGCCCCTGGGAAAATAATCCAATTTACCGTTCTCATAGCCCTTCCTCCAAAGGTGGGCTCCACTTTGTTCCTATTAGGGGAAACAGAGAGTTTAACACGATGCTGAGAAGGAACTACTTCTACCACTTGTATACGAGATGGTATGGCATAAAGACACCTTAACTCATTTCCCCAATCTTTGCTCATACAAGTCGCTGCCTTATTAGGAACAATTTGTAACGGTGATTTCCAATAAGAAATTGAAGGAATATCTTTAAATAGCTCCGTAAAATTTTCTGATGGAGAAATACCCAATCCAGTATTAAGAATTTGTGGAAGGATAAACGAAAACACATGGGAAATTTTAACCTGAACTCTATATCCTTCTCGTATTCTGTAAATAATCCTTCCGGCGCTTCCTATTCCCTGCATAAATAAATTTGAGAAAAAAACAGTTATTGATAAAGCTATTATTACCTCAATAAATGTATGCCCATGAGAAAATATTTTTCTCTTTTTCCTGCGACTAATACCAAAAGAATATTTCATATAAACAGTTATTTCTATAAAGTTCATTTAAATTATAAGTAGATATTTTCACACAACCTTCTCCCCCTTTCGGGAAATGCTCCTCGCAGACATACAAACCGTTACATTGCATAGCAGATTCATTTGCTTCAACTAAGTACAAAACGGCAAGACCAGACATAAAGACTTTTCTACTTTTCTCTTGAGCTTTACTCAATATATAAAAATTGCTCAATATACCTGCTATAAGAGGGATAAGTATAGCTACGCTCACAACTATTTCTATAAAAGAGGCACCGCATGATTTTTTCCCTATTGCACCTTTACCCATACCCACGGTCCTTTTTCTGGATCATAAGGCGATACTGGTGGCTGGGATGACGATGAATTATAAAGTCCCGTCTCTGAAGCTTGCTTCTCAAGCTGTAATAATATGTTCTTATTAAACGGCCCTGTCCCAATGTATATTGAATCATCTTCCGTACAAATTACATATTGATTTTCATCAATACGAGAATCTAAATATGGTTCAAGAAGAGTCAAATCAGAAAGTAACGCTTCGTGGTCTCCAAAATCCACTGAATACATAAGATAGGCTAATTTCAATGTATTTAAATCGGAAGTAATTCGCACAGCCTTTGCCGAAACAACAGCTTTTCTCGCTGCTACAATAATTCCACCAGACAAAAGCCCGACCACTAAAAGAACGACAAGTAGTTCTATTAACGAAAAGCCCAATCTTTTTGCGGATAAGGACTTCATCACATATCTCCCCTTTCTAAAAGGATATATTTTGAAAAGTTTTAAACAATGGTAAGAATAATGCACTGATAAAAATAAGAAGAAAAACTCCTAGGCATGTTATCAAAATAGGCTCTATAAGAACCTCCAAACGTTTCATGTTTTGTTGTGAATCTTCATTGAGTTGAACAGATATCTGAATTAAAGATTCTATTAATGTTCCTGAACGTTCAGAAAGAGCTAAAATAGGGACAATAAGAGGGGGTAAATACTCTTTTTGAGTTAGTAGTGCTTGAGACAAAGAATGCCCCAAAGAAATATGTTCTGCAACAATAGAAAAGCTCTCTCTTATTTTTTTATTGCCAGAAATTTCTCCCGCAAGTTTTAATGCCTTTAAAAGAGGAATTCCCGATTTTAAAAGCACAGCTAACATCTGAAAGCTTCTGGCAAGGGATATGTTTCTGCATATTCTGCTTTTTGATAGCAACCAATGCCATGCACCTTTTCCTATAGATACATTGCATATATGATTGATACAATATATTGTTGCAATAATAGCGCCCCCACCAATAACACCAACGCTGCATATAATTTTTATCACTTTAAGAGAGATAGAAAATAATGGCGAAAATACTATTCCCAAATCATTTAGTGTTGATTCTAATTGCGGCAAGACTTTAAAAAAAAGGATATTAATTACAACAAGAGATACTAATGCAACAAAAGCAGGGTAAAAAAAGGCACTGAATAACCTCTTTTGAAAGGTTCTTTTCCACCTAAAATGGGAAGTTAAGTGTTGAAGTACCGTCAGCAATTCTCCACTTTCTTCACCGGCACGGATAATAGAGATAACCCCTATTGGCCATTTCCCTGAAAGGTGAAGGGATTCACTAAGGGAGTGCCCGTGCAATAATTTCTCATTTACACGCTTTACTAATCGGCTAACTAAAGGTTCTTCCATCTCTTTCTCTAAGAGGCAAAGAGCTTGAGAAAGAGTTCCTCCCATGGAAAGCATTGCAGAAAGATGATTAAAAAAAAGAGATAAATGAGTCAGAGAAAGGGTAACGCGCTTCTCTTTTTTAATCACTAAACGAATTCGCTTTTTGAGAGAAATAACAAAGAGGCCACTCTCGTGAAGGATGGCTAAAGCCTGTTCCTCAGAATCAGCCTTTAATGAACCTTCTGTCTTTTGCCCAGTTGAGGTGCGTGCAGTATATGAAAAGGTCAATTTAATACCTCATTAGGCATAGGCATATCCGAAGAAAGTGACGCAATTTCTTTCATCGTAGTCAAACCTTTTCTGACCTTCTGTATTCCATCTTCTAATAAAGATTCCATTCCTTCTTTATGTGCTTGCTCTCGAATAAATTGGACAGGAGTTTCTTGAAAGAGCAGTTTTCTAATTGCATTGGAAACATATAAACATTCAAAAACTCCTATTCTGCCTGAAAAACCTGTTCCACCACAAGAAGGACATCCAATTAGAGATTTATTGCTTTCCACGTTATTTTTGCAATGGGGACAAACTCTTCTTACAAGGCGTTGAGATATAACTGCTTTAAGTGCCGATACGACAAGAAAGGGAGGCACGCCCATTTCCATAAGGCGCAAGGGGGCACTTGCAGCATCTTCCGTATGCAAGGTTGATAAGACCAAATGTCCAGTAAGTGCCGCTCGCACAGCAAGGTGAGCCGTTTCTGTATCTCTTATCTCGCCGACAAGTATCACATCAGGATCTTGTCGAAGAAGAGCACGCAAAACTACGTTGAAGCTACGCCCTGCTTTTTCATCAACTTGTATTTGATTTACTCCCCAATGAGTTCTTTCAATAGGATCCTCTATAGTAGTTACATTTAATGAATCGGCATCAATTTCATCTATTAAGGCATGTAGTGTTGTTGTTTTGCCACTACCAGTTGGTCCCGTGACAAGAAGGAGTCCTTCACGTTTTGAAAGCAGTTTAAAAATAAGGGTCATAACTTCTTCCTTTAGTCCGAGTTGGTCTATATTTGTAGGAATATATGAAGACCCCAAAAGGCGTAAAACTACCTTTTCGCCATAAAGAGTTGGAATAGAAGCGACTCTTACATCAAGGGGGGATTGTTTTTTTTGAAGACAAAATCGACCATCTTGAGGTCGCCTTTTATCAGATATATCCATTGACGACATGACTTTTATTCGTGAAATCACCGTTGAGTGAAAAGAGGAAGAAAAAACGTATTCTGTGTGACAGAAACCATCTACACGAAATCTAACGCGACTCCAATCGGAAAGTTGTTCGATATGAATATCAGAAGCTTGTTTTTCCACAGCTTCATGTAATATGCAATCAACAAACTTTACTGCGTCATTTGAAGAGAGAGAGGAACTCTCTTTAAGTTTCAGAGAAAAACGTAATCGTTCAATGGAAGTACGGATTCTGGTTAATGGTGCTAAAAAAGCAACAATATCAAACTTATGAAGATCAAGTTTCGTAATAATATTTTTAGGTAAAAAGGGATCAAAAAGGGCTATAACCAATTTATTTTCCTCAGAGGAAAATAATAACGGCACTATATCCATATCTATCATGCTTTTATAAGGAAACAACTCTTTAAATTCACTTATCGGTGGAAATAAAGGAAGGTATGCTTCGGGCATATGAGTAGCTGCCTTTATGCAAGAAAAAATATCTTCTTCTTTGTGGGGAAAGTACTGTAAAAGAAGTCTAGCAAGTAAAAAAGGAGCTTTCTTATTGTAAAAAGAAACTTTTTGTTGAAGAAAATCATGAAATTCTTCTATGTGAGAAAGAAATATGCAAAATCTATTCCACGATAAATCAGAAACGATCACAAACACCACCCGCATCCAATCGATGCTAAAACCATACCATATGTAATCATTTCTTTCAGAATGGAAAAGTCGGGAAGTCTGTAAATAAGAGGGAAGATGAATATTTAATCCTATTTCTTCGCAGCGCCGATGTAAAAACACGTTTTTTCGAAGAAGATCACAATGAAAGGATAAAAAAAGATCTCTGGCGGCGACCTACTCTCCCACAGATAGCCTCTGCAGTACCATCGGCGCTGGAGGGCTTAACTTCCGGGTTCGGCATGGAACCGGGTGTGACCCCTCCGCTATTACCACCAGAGATCTCAAACTTTTATTCTTTCGTACTCTAAACACAGAAATCGAGGAAAGAAAACCAAGAGAAAGTGAGAATAAGGCCTCGATGTATTAGTACCGGTCAGCTAAGAGCCTCACAACTCGTACACTCCCGGCCTATCTATCCTGTCGTCTTCAGGACACCTTACTTCCCTATCGGAATGGGGTATCTCATCTTGGAGGCGGCTTCCCGCTTAGATGCCTTCAGCGGTTATCCGACCCGAACATAGCTACCCGGCTTATGCAGCTGGCGCTACAACCGGTACACCAGAGGTTCGTCCACTTCGGTCCTCTCGTACTAGAAGCAGATCTCCTCAAATACCCTACGCCTATGGTGGATAGGGACCGAACTGTCTCACGACGTTCTAAACCCAGCTCACGTACCGCTTTAATGGGCGAACAGACCAACCCTTGGGACCTGCTTCAGCCCCAGGATGCGACGAGCCGACATCGAGGTGCCAAACCCTGCCGTCGATAGGAACTCTCGGGCAGGATCAGCCTGTTATCCCCGGGGTAGCTTTTATCCGTTGAGCGACGGCCCTTCCACTCGGAACCGCCGGATCACTAAGACCAACTTTCGTTCCTGCTCGAAACGTCTCTCTCACAGTCAAGCCACCTTATACCTTTGCGCTCTCTATGGGCGATTTCCATGCGCCCTGAGGTGACCATTGCGCGCCTCCGTTACTCTTTAGGAGGCGACCGCCCCAGTCAAACTGCCCACCTGACACTGTCCTCTGTGTCGTTTCAGACCTCAAAGTTAGAACTTCGGCATGTCAAGGGTGGTATCCCAACAACGGCTCCTGCAAAACTGACGTCCTGCATTCTCAGCCTCCCACCTATCCTGTACATAACAGACCAAAATCCAATATCAGGCTACAGTAAAGCTCCACGGGGTCTTTCCGTCCCACCACAGGTAACTGGCGTCTTTACCAGTACCACAATTTCACCGGGTCCCTCGTTGAGACAGTGCTCAGATCGTTACACCATTCGTGCAGGTCGGAACTTACCCGACAAGGAATTTCGCTACCTTAGGACCGTTATAGTTACGGCCGCCGTTTACTGGGGCTTCATATCAAAGCTTCGCTTACGCTAACCTCTCCATTTAACCTTCCAGCACCGGGCAGGTGTCAGTCCCTATACTTCGGCTTGCGCCTTATGCAGAGACCTATGTTTTTAGTAAACAGTCGCCTGAGCCTGGTTTCTGCGACCACCCTTAGCTCTGTATCGTATATACACATCACCAGAGTGGCACCCCTTCTCCCTAGGTTACGGGGTCAACTTGCAGAGTTCCTTAACGAGGGTTTTCCCGCTCACCTTAGCCTTCTCAGCTAGCCCACCTGCGTCGGTTTCGGGTACGAGCAGCTTAAGACCTCCCTAGAGGCTTTTCTCGACAGCCGAGCTTCAATGACTTCGGTTCCGTAGAACCTCCCCTTCAGGTCTCAGAACTAACATCGCGGATTTGCCTGCAATGCCTTCCTACTCCCTTGGACCGGGTATTCCATCACCCGGATCACCTAGCTTTCTGTGTCACCCCTTCAGTAATAACGGTCTCAGGCTGGGGCAGGAATGTCTACCTGCTATCCATCGACTACGCTCTTCAGCCTCGCCTTAGGTCCCGCCTAACCCTGGGTGGATGAACCTTCCCCAGGAACCCTTGGGCTTCCGGTGAGTACGTTTCTCACGCACTTCTCGTTACTTATGCCGACATTCTCACTTCCATACAGTCCACACGACCTCTCGGTTCGGCTTCACCCCGTACAGAACGCTCCCCTACCGATAGTTGATACTCATCAATTATCCCGCAGCTTCGGCAGTATGCTTAGCCCCCTACATTTTCGGCGCAAAAGTCCTCGACCAGTGAGCTGTTACGCACTCTTTAAAGGGTGGCTGCTTCTAAGCCAACCTCCTGGCTGTCCAGGCACTCTCACATCCTTGCCACACTTAGCATACACTTTGGGACCTTAGCTGACGGTCTGGGCTGTTTCCCTCACGACCACGGACCTTCTCACCCGTAGTCTCACTCCCGCAATACAGTTATGGTATTCGAAGTTTGGTTGAATTTGGTAGGACCCCAGTCCCCCGCATCCATCCAGTGCTCTACCCCCATAACTGAACTCGCAAGGCTGCACCTCAATGCATATCGGGGAGAACCAGCTATCACCGCACTCGATTAGCTTTTCACTCCTATCCACAGCTCATCCAAGTCTTTTTCAACAGACAATGGTTCGGTCCTCCATCCGGCTTCACCCGGACTTCAACCTGGCCATGGATAGATCGTACGGCTTCGGGTCTATTAAACGAAACTCGCGCCCTATTCAGACTCGGTTTCCCTACGGCTCCAGTGCTAACGCACCTTAACCTCGCTACGTCTAATAACTCGTCGGCTCATTTTACAAAAGGCACACCGTCACGCGCCATACATCGCTGTATGGTTGCGCTCCGATTGCTTGTAGGCACACGGGTTCAGGTCTATTTCACTCCCCGCCAGGGGTGCTTTTCACCTTTCCCTCTCGGTACTGATTCACTATCGGTCACCAGTAGTATTTAGCCTTGGATGATGGTCCACCCTGATTCAACCGGAATTCCACGTGCTCCGGCCTACTCGGGAGATGTCTACAGAGTACATTTCCTGTCACCTACAGGGCTGTCACCTTCTATGGCGTGCTTTCCCAACACACTTCAACTAGAAAATGTATTGATAACTCTGTCGTGAGCCTGCGGACTCACTTTGACATTCCCTCGACCCCAAATACACAACGACCGCAGTCTTGACATGTATTCGGTTTAGGCTCTTCCCCTTTCGCTCACCACTACTCAGGGAATCTCTTCGATTTCTCTTCCTCCGGCTACTGAGATGTTTCACTTCGCCGGGTTCCTTCCCTTACGGGATGCCTGTACTCCTACAGGCGGGTTGCCCCATTCGGATATCTGCGGATCAATGGTCGCTTGCACCTCCCCACAGCTTTTCGCAGCTTGCCACGTCCTTCATCGGCTACTGGTGCCAAGGCATCCACCGTATGCCCTTTATACCTTATTCTCTTACTTTCCCTCGATTACTTCCCTCTATTCCTATGTCAAGGTACAAAAGCGAAACTTTATATTAATTTCTATTTGGTTTACAAATGGTGGAGATGATCGGATTCGAACCGACGACTTCCTGCGTGCAAGGCAGGCGCTCTCCCACTGAGCTACATCCCCAAAAAAAATGGTGGGCCGAAGAGGATTTGAACCTCTGACCTCACGGTTATCAGCCGTGTGCTCTAACCAACTGAGCTATCGGCCCATCACAAGATGGGAAAAAAACAGTGCGTAAAGAAAAGCTTAGCATAGCCTTTAAAAAAAAGCTATTGTTTCTCCTTAGAAAGGAGGTGATCCAGCCGCACCTTCCGGTACGGCTACCTTGTTACGACTTCACCCCCCTCACCAGACACACCTTCGACGGATCCTTCCATTGCTGGTTAAGCCTCCGGCTTCGGGTGCACCCAACTCGGGTGGTGTGACGGGCGGTGTGTACAAGGCCCGGGAACGGATTCACCGCGGCTTGGCTGATCCGCGATTACTAGCGATTCCTCCTTCATGTAGTCGAGTTGCAGACTACAATCCGAACTGAGACCGACTTTGTGGGATCTGCTTGCCTTCGCAGGCTTGCTTCCCGCTGTATCGGCCATTGTAGCACGTGTGTCGCCCTAGGCATAAGGGCCATGATGACTTGACGTCGTCCCCACCTTCCTCCAGCTTGTCGCTGGCAGTCCATCCAGAGTCCCCGACTCTACTCGCTGGTAACTGGATGCAGGGGTTGCGCTCGTTGCGGGACTTAACCCAACATCTCACGACACGAGCTGACGACAGCCATGCAGCACCTGTGTACGCTCTGTACCCGAAGGTACAGTCCTTCACCTTTCAGATCCGTACCACGTACATGTCAAACCTAGGTAAGGTTCTTCGGTTTGCATCGAATTAAACCACGTGCTCCACCGCTTGTGCGGGCCCCCGTCAATTCCTTTGAGTTTCAATCTTGCGATCGTACTCCCCAGGCGGAATGCTTATCGCGTTAACTCCGGCACGGATGCCTCTCGACACCCACACCTAGCATTCATCGTTTACGGCCAGGACTACCGGGGTATCTAATCCCGTTCGCTCCCCTGGCTTTCGCGCCTCAGCGTCAGTTGCTGGCCAGTAAGCCGCCTTCGCCACTGGTGTTCTTCCCGATATCTACGCATTTCACCGCTACACCGGGAATTCCGCCTACCTCTCCAGCACTCTAGATACCCAGTTTCAACCGCATACATGAGTTGAGCTCATGCCTTTTACAGCTGACTTAAATATCCGCCTGCGCGCCCTTTACGCCCAGTAATTCCGGACAACGCTCGTCCCCTACGTATTACCGCGGCTGCTGGCACGTAGTTAGCCGGGACTTCCTCGTATGGTACCGTCACTTCCTTCTTCCCATACAACAGAGGTTTACGACCCAAAGGCCTTCTTCCCTCACGCGGCGTCGCTGGGTCAGGCTTGCGCCCATTGCCCAATATTCCCCACTGCTGCCTCCCGTAGGAGTCTGGACCGTATCTCAGTTCCAATGTGGCCGGTCACCCTCTCAGGCCGGCTACCCGTCATCGCCTTGGTAAGCCCTTACCTCACCAACTAACTGATAGGACATGAGCCCCTCCTTCAGCGGATTACTCCTTTCACCTCTCGGCATATGGGGTATTAGCAGCCGTTTCCAACTGTTGTCCCCCTCTGAAGGACAGGTTCTCATGCATTACTCACCCGTCCGCTACTAAGAACACATCATCTCTCCTCCGAAAAGTCGTGATGATATGCCTCCGTTCAACTTGCATGTGTTAAGCACGCCGCCAGCGTTCGTCCTGAGCCAGGATCAAACTCTCCATGAATTTCTTGTATTGGCTCGCTTTACATTTACGCACTGTATTCTCTTTTCAAGCTTCGTTTGTTTTTCAGCTCGTTGCCCTAACCGGCAACGGCGAAAAATATACCACGCCTTTGAATGGAATGCAAGCCCTTTTTCAACTTTTTATAAAAAAACTTTTGAGATGGTATAATTCTTCCATTGAAGTTGGCAGTACACGATATAGTTATTATATTGAAAGTATAGTGTTGCCCATGTATAGAGGAGGCTTCAGCAATGACACAAAAAGAATCAACGCCAGAAGAAAAGAAGAAGACTAAGAAATCATCATATTCTGGCAAACCCAGTTTCCTTCGAAAAATAATTTTACTGTTCCTTTTGGTCGTATGTGCAAGCATAGCAGTTATTTCCGTTTGGGGAGCTTTATTTGTCAGAGAAATTTCGGAAGAGCTGCCGACGACTACTCAAATATTAGCTCATAAAGAGAGTGTTGCAAGCACTGTTTATGATCGTGATAATCAAGTTATAGCACGTTTATTTACAGAAAATAGAAAGCCAGTACAACTGAAAGATGTTTCTCCATGGATGATAAAGTGTACATTGGCTGCAGAAGACTCTTCTTTTTATCAACACAGTGGAATCCGCCTCCCTGCCATAGTACGTGCATTGATGGTCGACATATTGCATCGTGGCGCTAGACAGGGAGGAAGTACCATTACCCAACAATTGGCGCGTAATCTTTTCTTGACTCATGAAAAAACCATAAAAAGAAAAGCAAAAGAGATTATGCTGGCTATCCGAATGGAACAGCTTTTTTCAAAAGACAAAATTTTAGAGATGTACCTTAATACCATTTACTTTGGACACGGAGCATGGGGTGTTGAAACAGCAAGTAAAACATATTTTGGGAAAGAGGTAAAAGACCTCAATCTTCACGAAGCAGCTGTAATGGCTGGCCTGATAGCTGCACCAGAGCGTTATAGCCCACTAAACAATATGGGAAATGCTAAGAAACGACAGGGCTATGTTCTGGGACGTCTCGTTGATTTGGGATGGATTAACAGTGAGACTCGCGATGCTGCCTATAAAGAAGAAATCGTATTAAAACATACTCCCAATAAAGTCACAGAATACAATAGAGCTCCTTACTTTGTTGCGCACTTGCTTTTTAATTATTTGTTACCTAAATATGGAGCAGATCTCGTTTACAGTGGTGGAATGGAAATACATACGACGCTGGATTTAGATCTGCAAGAAGAGGCTGATGCTTCCATTCAAACGTTGAAGAGCCAAGGGGCTCTCATTGCCATGGACCCTCTCACAGGAGAGGTGTTAGCCATGACAGGCGGCAAAGATTTCTCAAAGAGTAAATTCAATCGGGTTACACAAGCTTATCGTCAACCTGGTTCTGCTTTTAAACCTTTTGTTTTCGCAGCAGCCTTAGAAAAAGGGATATTGCCAACAGATCATTTTCTTGACGCTCCCCTCTCATACGATATTCCTGGAGAAGAAAAGAAATGGGAACCAGGAAACTATAGCAATAAATATAACGGAGAAGTAACGGTACTTGATGCCCTCATACACTCATACAATACTGTGGCTGTACGAATGGCAGATCTCATAGGAGTAACCAATGTTGTACATATGGCTCGAAGTGCAGGGATTACGTCTCCACATTTGCCTTATGACCTTTCTTTAGCACTGGGAACAGCGAGTATAACACCCATGGAAATGGCTGTCGCCTTTTCTACTTTTGCAAATGGAGGACATCTTGTAAGCCCCTTCATGATTCGTGAAATCCGATCAAGCAATGGTGATGTTCTCGAATTTCATACTCCCGAAGTCAAGGATGGGATTTCTCCGACAACAGCTGTTGTCATCCGATCACTTATGGAAGATGTTGTTCAAGCTGGAACAGGTCGACGGGCACGCATTCCTGGCTGGGAAACTTTTGGAAAAACTGGAACAACAAATGATTACAGCGACGCATGGTTTGCTGGCGGAGTTCCTGGACTCGTTACAATCGTTTATGCTGGTAACGATGATCATAAACCATTAGGAAGGAATGCGACTGGAAGTGCTATCGCCGTTCCCGTCTGGAAACGTTTCATGGAAAAGGCCGTGAAGGTTCTTCACCTTCCTCAATCATTCGACATTCCAGAAGGCCTTTCTGTAGAAGCAGTACAAATATGCAGAGAATCAGGCTTTTTAGCTAGCCCTAACTGCCCTGCCGCTACTATTTTCTTACCTACGGGGTCAATACCGACAACAATATGCCCTCTTCACGGGGGAGAATTATTTGCCAGTCAAAACGATCCTCAAGCACCCAGACTCTATCTACTTCCGCAAGATGAGGAACATTATTACACATATGCAACTTTTCCAAACGGCAATATTCCTTGGACGTTCCCTGGAACAGAAGGCACAGAACCAGGTCTATCTCCCCTACAAAAGCAGCCTATTCCATCCCAGAAGCCTGCTGAAGAGTCCAATGTTCCCACGGGAGATGCAAAACCCTATGAAAATGATCCAAGCCCTGCTAAGACCATTGAAGATAGGTATCAGGATCTTTTAAAGCAGTATGGCATTACAAACTAAGAGATAATGACGATGGAAGCAAAAAAAGAGGGCTGAAATTAATTTCAGCCCTCTTTTTTACGCTAGTGTTTTGGATTTCTTTTCTATTTGCTATTCCTAATGCTATTAAGGATAATACGCTGTTCAACAGCAGCTACGAGTTTTCTTGTATATGCAACTGTATCAGGATTGACACTCATGCTGTCAATTCCCTCTTTAACGAGGAATTCTGCAAAATCAGGATAAAGAGAGGGACCCTGGCCACAAATTGAGCACGTCTTGCCATATTTATGAGCAGCCTGAATAAGTATTCGAATAGCGCGCTGCACAGAGATGTTGCGCTCATCAAAATACCCCATGTTATTTAGAATTCCTGAATCTCTATCCACTCCCATAACAAGCTGAGTAAGATCATTACTGCCGATACTGAAACCGTCAACCATCTGCGCAAATTCTTCAGCTGCAAAGACAACAGAAGGAACCTCAGCCATGATCCAAAGCTTAAAGGAGGAACTTCTTTCAAGCCCTTCAGAGCGCAGTATGTCAAGAACACGCTCAAGTTCCCAGGTAGTACGAACAAAAGGAAGCATCATCCAGACATTGACAAGACCATATTCTTCTCTTACCTTACGCATAGCCTGGCATTCCAGTCTGAATCCAGCTTCGTACTCTGGAGAAATGTAACGGGAAACGCCACGCCAACCAATCATCGGGTTATTCTCTACAGGTTCAACTTCTTCTCCACCTTTTAACCCTCTGAATTCGTTGGTTCTAAAATCGCTCATGCGAACAACAACGGGACGAGGGTAAATAGCTTGTGCCACAGTCGTTATACCTTCAGACATCTTATCTACAAGCAGTTTTCCTTGCCCTGTTTTTACAAGATACATGGGGTGAATCCCAACCATATTTGTAAATATAAATTCCGTACGCATCAAACCGATGCCATCAAATGGAAGCTGCTTATAGCGATCAATGATAGAGGGTTCGCCGAGGTTCATATAAATCTTCGTCCCAGTAATAGGGGCAAGCTGATATGCCAAATCTTCGATTGGGAATGCAGCCGTATCGGAATGTGATGCTGTTTCTTTTGCGGAATCTTTCTTCTCTGGTATAACGTTGCCGTTAAAGACAACTCCCCGTGTCGCATCAACAGTAACAAGCATTCCCTCACTGAGAACGGCCGTACCATTTTTAGTGCCCACTATACAAGGAATTCCCAACTCTCTTGAAACTATTGCTGCGTGACACGTACGTCCACCTTCATCTGTAACGACAGCAGCAGCCTTTCTCATCGCGGGAACCATATCAGGATTTGTCATTCCAGTTACTAAGATATCACCATCTTTAACGCGAGCAATTTCATTAAG
This sequence comes from Aminobacterium thunnarium, assembly GCF_055390565.1. Classification (NCBI taxonomy): domain Bacteria; kingdom Thermotogati; phylum Synergistota; class Synergistia; order Synergistales; family Aminobacteriaceae; genus Aminobacterium; species Aminobacterium thunnarium. The sequence continues at coordinate 748,135 of NZ_AP042412.1, read as the reverse complement.
ATCATGAATGATAAGTACTTTCCCTACCGCGATGCCAGGTGAAGCTGCCAAGCCTCTCGCTAAAACATCTAATTTAACTTCTTTCTGTGCTGGAGCCGCAGTATTCTGATCCACGGACTCTTCTCCCCCTTTAAGTGTCGTTATAGGACGAGCTTGAAGTATATATAATTCTTTTGTTTCTTTATCCAGAGCCCATTCTATATCCTGCGGGCTTTTATATATGGCTTCTATAGCTTTTCCAGCCTTTCCAAGAATGATAATTTCCATATCAGAAAGACACTGCATTTTAACCTTATCCGGTCCAAGAAAATCTTTTACAGCAACTTTGACCGTTCCAATGCCACCATTTTTTTCCACAATCATTGTGTTCTTTTCAGCAATATTTTTCTCTACAACATCAAGATGATCTTTTTCTAAAATAAATTCATCAGGAGTAACAACACCAGAAACAACTGCTTCTCCCAATCCCCAGCTGGCATTGATCATAATCTGGTTAATATCGCTCGTTACGGGATTAGCAGTAAACATAACTCCCGATTTCTCGCTCCTCACCATTTTTTGCACTACAGCACTCAATGCAACTTCAAAATGGTTAAAATCCTGTTTTTCTCGATAGTATGTAGCTCTTGCCGTCCAAAGAGAAGCCCAACACTTTTGGACATGCTTTAAGACCTCTTCTGTTCCAGAAATATGAAGATACGTATCCTGTTGTCCTGCAAAAGATGCATCTGGTAAATCTTCTGCCGTTGCCGAACTCCTTACCGCAACTTGCAAATTATCAATCTTTGTTTGTGCACAAAGGCTATTGTAAGCCTCTTTTACCTCTTTAGCCATTTCTTGTGGAAAAGAAGCTCCCATAATAAGGTTTCTTATCTCTTCGCACTTTTGGGAAAGGTCATCAGTGTTTTCAAAATCGATGCTCTGAATGATATTTTCTATAGATGCCCCCAACCCAGAAACTCTGATAAAGTCTCTGTATGCTAAAGCTGTCACACAAAACCCTGGAGGCACAACCACTCCATTTTGAGTTAGCTCTCCAAGATTAGCACCTTTCCCTCCAACAAGTGGTATATCATTGCGATTTATTTCTGGAAACCACCTGATGTACGTATATGTTCCCATCTCACTGCCTCCTCGTTAATTAATGAAGCCCAGTGCAGCTTGAGCAGCGGCTAGCCTGGCTACTGGTATTCTAAAGGGCGAACAGCTAACGTAATGAAGACCAATGCTGTGACAGAATGCAATACTTTCAGGATTGCCACCATGTTCGCCACAAATGCCCAAAGATATATTTGCCTTAACTTCTCTTGCTTTCCTGACACAAAGCCGCATCATCTCACCTACTCCTTCTCGATCAAGAATATGGAAAGGATTCTCCTGAAGCAACCCTTTTTGCAGGTAGGTTCGTAAAAATTTAGATTCAGCATCGTCTCTGGAATAGGCAAAAACCGTTTGCGTTAAGTCATTAGTTCCAAAGCTAAAAAAATCTGCATATAAAGCAATTTTATCAGCTAGAAAAACCGCATGTGGAACTTCTATCATACTTCCAATTTTGTAGTCAAGTATCGTACCTGTACTCTTATAGTACTCTTCAGCTATTCTGTCTACCATTTTACGAAATATTTGCATCTCTTCAGAAATTCCCACTAATGGAATCATTATTTCAGGAGATACTTGTATTCCTTTGCTCTGAGAATTAATAGCTGCTTCGAAAATCGCCCTGATTTGCGTTTCATAAATTTCCGGATATAACACCCCCAAACGACAGCCACGAAATCCCATCATAGGATTCGTTTCTTTTAACATTTCAATTTTTTTCAAAACTTCCTCCAGATCCGCTCTTTTTTCAGAATCTGAATCTTCATCATGTCTGAGTATAGCAAGTTGTTGACGAATATGATCTTCTTTTGGGAGAAATTCATGAAGGGGCGGATCTAACAAACGTATAATAACAGGAAAACCATCCATTTCTTTAAAAATATTTTCAAAATCATTCTGTTGCATCTCTTGTAATAATTGCAAATCATGGAGCCGCACCTTCTCATCAGAAGTTATAATCATATGCTCCATTATGGGAAGACGATTTTGAGCCATGAACATATGCTCAGTGCGGCATAGACCAATTCCTTTAGCTCCAAATTCTCTAGCTCTTTTTGCGTCTTCAGGAGTATCGGCATTTGCCCAGACTTCCAAAGAAGCAACATCATCAGCCCAGTGTAAAAAAGTTGAAAATTCTTTTGTGATTTTAGCATCGAGAAGAGGTGCTTCTCCTTCATAAACACGCCCATTACTACCGTCAACTGTTATGACATCGCCTTCACGTAAAAAAACATCTTTATTATAAAATAGGCGCTTTTTCTCAATATCTATAACAATATCTTCACACCCACTTACACAAGGTTTTCCCATGCCTCGAGCAACAACAGCAGCATGACTTGTCATTCCACCGCGACTCGTAACAACACCTTCTGCTACAGCAAGCCCATGAATATCATCAGGGCTAGTCTCAGGGCGAACAAGAACAACTGTTTTTCCCGCCATATGCCATTGGACTGCATCATCTGGAGAAAAAACTATCATGCCTGTACAAGCCCCTGGGGACGCCGGTAACCCCTCTGTAATAAGAGGGACACTTGTCTCTGGATCAATTTGTTTATGTAAAAGCAGCTCAGCTTCGCGAGTTGAAACGCGAGTCAATGCTTCATTTTTCTCTATGAGTTTCTCCAATGCCATATCATGAGCTACTTTAACAGCAGCTTCAGCAGATCGTTTGCCTGTTCTCGTCTGTAAAATGTAAAGCTTACGGTTTTCGATAGTAAATTCTATATCTTGCATATCTCTATAAAAAGTCTCTAGAGATTTCGTAATATCTAAGAGCTGACCATACATATCGGACATCATATAACGAAGCTCTGAGATGGGAAGAGGTGTTCGTACACCCGCAACAACATCTTCCCCTTGTGCATTAATAAGAAACTCACCATATAACTCTGCAACTCCATTTGAAGGGTTGCGAGTAAAACAAACGCCCGTACCACATTGTTCATTGAGGTTACCAAAAACCATAGAAACTATATTTACCGCAGTTCCTAAATCATGAGGGATAGAGTGAAGATTTCTATACGTTTCAGCTCTTGGGTTATTCCAGCTTTTAAAAACAGCAACTAAAGCATTTTTCAATTGTATCCATGGATTGGAAGGGAACTTCTCATGGACGTGGGTTTCAAAAATTGATAGATACTGAGAAACCAAATCTTCAAGAAGAGAGGCAGGGATTTCATAGTCGAAAGAAAAACCATGTTCCTCTTTTATTTTTATAAGTATGTCTTCGAAGAGATTGGGATGTAATCCTTCTACCACTTCTCCATACATTTGGATAAAACGCCTATAACTATCGAGAGCAAACCTTCTATTTTGAGAGGCATGGGCTAAGAAGTCCAAAGTATTTTCATTGAGTCCAAGATTAAGGATGGTATCCATCATGCCAGGCATAGAAACTGGAGCCCCGGAACGTACAGACACGAGAAGGGGGTACGGTCCTCCATCCCATTTTTTACCAGCTTTCCGTTCCAAACGCTCGACAGCCTTCTCTACATGCGGCCAAATTGTATCTATGAAAGAATTATCTTCTGTCAGAAACTTGAGACACGCCTCTGTCGAGACGATAAAACCAGGAGGTACAGGCAGACCATTCTGTACCATTTGAGCAAGATTTGCCCCCTTACCTCCCAGTACATTTTTCATAGACGCATTGCCTTCCTCAAAATCATACACATACTTTTTGAGGTTCTCTTTTTTCATGGCGCTACCCACCTCCTAATAGATACGGAGGACTTAATGCCTGATGTACGCCAATATTTCTTGTGAAGTTTCTTCTAAAGCACGACCTGTGACATTAAAAATGCTAGCGCCAAGGGCAGTCATAATTGAATTCGCGTAGTCGAGTTCTTCATAAACCTTTTCTCGTCTAGTATAGTCCGATTCCTCAGGATCAAGTCCTAATATAGCTAAACGTTTCACTCGAATATCAATTAGATACTCTGGATCTATAGTCAAACCTATAATACGGGATGAATCGATTTTAAAAAGCTCCTCAGGAGGAGCGAGTCCTGGAACAAGAGGCACATTAGCTGTTTTTATCCCCTTATGAGCAAGATACATTGAAAGAGGGGTTTTACATGTTCTAGAAACGCCGAGAATAACAAGTTCTGCCTCTGGTAAAAGATACGTATTGCTTCCATCATCACAACTAATAGTAAATTCTACTGCTTTGACACGTTTGAAGTATTCTTCGTCCATAACATGGGAAAGCCCTGGTTTTTCTAGAGGATCCTTACCTAAAATATCAGAAAGAGTATTAAGTAAGGGACCAAATACATCTATAACATCAACATTCATAACGTTGCCATTTTCAATAACCCAATGACGTACAGCTTTATCCACAAGGGTACAGATCAGAACTGCATTCTTTGAAGCCGCCATCTCCAAAACATTTTGCGCCTTTTCAATGCTATTTACATAGCGGAAACGATGGAGTTTAACTCTAGATGGTTGAAATTGGCTCGTTGCCGCCCGGGTAACTCCCTCAACTGTTTCCCCTGTAAAATCTGATACGACAAATACTTCAAGTGGTTCTTTTACTTCTAACATACACCTTACCCCCGAAGAAGATCCATGATCTCTTGAGCATTCTCTTCAACTGCTCTCCCCGTTACATCATATATTCTGCAATTTAATTGCGACATGATGTTATGGGCATATTCAAGCTCTCGCTTAACACGTTCCCTATTAGCATAGGCTGAAGCTGCGGGATCAAGTCCCAGCAGCTTCAGCCTTTCTTCTCGAATTTGTGTCAACTTGCGAGGATCTATTATCAGACCTACCAACCGATCCTTAGACACAGAAAAAACTTCCTGAGGAGGATCTACTTCAGGTATTAAAGGAACATTTGCCACTTTAAATCCACGATTAGCAATATACATTGAAAGAGGGGTCTTTCCCGTTCTTGAAACGCCTAGTATAACAAGATCGGCCATCGGCAATGCAGACGGATTTCGACCGTCATCACACTGAATTGCAAACTCAACTGCCTTTACTCGCCTAAAATATTCTTCATCCATGCGACGATTCAGCCCAGGAGATTCCAAAGCAGCTTCTCCCAATCGCATTTCAAGAAGATCAAGAATAGGACCAAGGAGATCAACAAAGGGTACTCCCAATTTTTGAGCTCTCATAGCCATAGATCGTCTTATGCTTTTATTGACCAAAGTACAGACAAGCACAGGACGAGCTAAAGCTGCTTTCTGAAGAATATCTTTTACCTTATCCTCAGAATCAACGTACCTGAAACGAGTAACCTGGCTAAAAGATGATTCAAACTGACTCATCGCAGCATGTGCAACATGTTCTGCGGTTTCCCCAGTAGAATCTGAAACAATAAATAACGACAGAGAGCTCACGTTTTCCCTCCTAATTTTTCAAAACACCTAAATCCCCAACTTCTCGGAAAATACCATTACAACGAGAAAGCAAAGCTAATCTGTTTTGTCTGACATCAAGATCTTTATCCATAATCATAACATCATCAAAGAAAACAGTAATACGAGGAGAAAGTCTCGTGAGAAGTGACATTAACTCATCCCAATCATACTTTTGCAATGCTTCCTCTACGAGTGGCTGCATTTCGTTCATTTCATCAAAGAGAGCCTTTTCCACGTCTTTCTGGAAAAGAGACGTGTTAACATCAGAAGAAACATCCTCAGCCTTTGACAATATATTTCTCACGCGAACAGCTGCTGTTACAAGATCCACGAACCATTCTTCGCTTTTTACTTTGTTTACAACGTTCAAGAAACGTAGAACCTGTAAAGGTCTTCTTCCAGTCACTGAAATAGCAAGAGACACAAGATCGTGTTCGAATCCCTTTTCTTTCAGCTGTACATGCAAACGTTGCTCAAAGAAAGTCCAAACCTGCTCCATAATTTCAGAAGATACGTCAGCATCTTTTCCAGCCTGCTCCATAATATTCAAAAGATCAATATCAAGATTAAGTCCCCATATAATTTCATTGATGCATCTAGCAGCACGCCTGAGGGCGTAAGGATCTTGAGATCCTGTAGGCTGTAATCCAACCTTATGGCAGTTTACTATCACGTAAACACGTTCGGCTATTCCAAGGAGAGCACCTACAGTATCAGAAGGGACAACATCGCCTGCAAATTTAGGTAAATACTGTTCATAAATAGCTTTGGCAACCCTTTCCGGTTCCCCATTACGTAAAGCATATTCTCTTCCCATAACCCCCTGAAGTTCAGGGAACTCATAGACCATATTCGTCAACAAATCACACTTAGAAAGCCATGCAGCACGATCTACCAATTTTGCAACGTCAGAATATCCCTGAGTTTCACAAATATATTTTGCCAATTTTTGAGTTGCCATCATCTTATCGTAAAGAGTTCCTAATTTTTCCTGATAGAGAATATCCTTCAATTCTTCTACTCGGCTTGCCAAAGATTTCTTCTGATCTTCGGTCCAGAAGAACGAAGCATCCTCTAATCTAGCTCTAAGAACCCGTTCATTCCCTTCACGCACAACACCCATATTGGTGGCTCTATTGTTACTTACTCCTACAAAATATGGCATCAATTTTCCCGATTCGTTTCTGACTGGGAAATATTTCTGATGTTTTTTCATACTTGTAGTAAGAACCTCTTCTGGAATTTCAAGGAATTTTTTGTCAAAAGACCCATAAAAAGGAACCGGAAACTCCACAAGATACAGGTTTTCTTCCACTAATTCAGGATCTAATTCGACCTTTCCACCTATCTCTTTTTCAAGAGCATTGATACCAGAGATCATTTTCTGTTTTCTCTTCTCTTGGTCTACGATAACGTAATTATCGTAAAGTTTTTCCATAAATTCAGCTGCATCATTGATCTCTATATTTCTAGCACCCATAAAGCGATGGCCCCGAGTAACATTACCGTTCTGTATACCACCATAATTAAATGGAATGACTGTACTATCAAGCAAAGAAACAATCCATCTGATAGGTCGTGCAAACTTAACAGTCGAATCAGACCAATACATATTTTTGGGAAAGACAAGCTGATTTATAACTGAAGGCAATATTTCAGGAAGTAACTCCTGAACAGGATTCCCTTGCTCGGAAATAACAGCAAAAGCATATCGCACTCCATCAACTTCTTTGGGGAGCAGATTTTCATACTCGACTCCCTTGCTTTTTGCAAAGCCCAAAGCTGCTTTTGTCGGATTCCCATTTGCATCAAAAGCAGAATCCCATGTAGGACCTTTATAGTTCATAACCTTATCGTCCTGCTTTTCTTCTATATCACGCACAACTAAAGCCATACGACGAGGTGTTCCATAAGCAGCTACCCGCCCATATTTGATACGTGCAGCATCAAACTCTTTTTCTACGTTGTTCACAAGTGTATCTAACGCATTGGGAAGAAAGCGAGAAGGGATTTCTTCTGTTCCTATTTCCAATAAAAGATTTTTATATGCCATGAGTCTTCACCTCTTCCTAAACCTAACGAGAGAATTTATTCATAAAGGGATAGTTCATTTCTTCCCGTTTTGCTGCGTACTCTTCACAGCAACGACTTGCCAATGTCCGTATACGAGAAATATAGCCGGTACGCTCTGTTACACTGATGGCATTTCGCGCATCAAGAAGGTTGAAGGTATGAGAACATTTCAAGACATAGTCATAAGCAGGGAGAATGTATCCTTTAGCAAGAATATGATTCGCTTCAGCCTCATACATAGCGAAAAGTTTAAAAAGCATATCTGTATCAGCTATTTCGAAATTATAATGGGAAAATTCCACTTCATCCCAGTGGTGGATATCTCCATACGTTACATCGTTGACCCAGGCAAGGTCATATACATTCTCAACTTTTTGAACAAACATGGCGATCCGCTCAATTCCATAAGTCAATTCTGCCGGAACAAGAGCCATGTCTACGCCACCAACTTGCTGGAAATAGGTGAACTGAGTAACTTCCATTCCATCAAGCCATACTTCCCATCCTAGTCCCCATGCACCAACTGTCGGGGATTCCCAGTCATCTTCAACAAAGCGTATATCATGTTCCTCAGGCTCTATACCTAAAGCACCAAGACTGGCAAGATATATCTCCTGTATATTATCTGGCGCCGGCTGAACAATAACCTGATACTGATAATAATGTTGTAACCTGTTCGGATTTTCTCCATAACGTCCATCTGTCGGTCTTCTTGAAGGCTCGACATATGCTACTTTCCACGGTTCTGGGCCAAGCACCCGTAAAGCAGTTGCAGGGTTCATAGTACCTGCACCTACCTCTATATCATACGGTTGCTGAATGACACATCCCTGTTCAGCCCAAAAACGCTCAAGGCGAAAAATAATTTCTTGAAAGTTCACACCAAAGACCTCCCTTTCAACGAACCCTGCATTTCTTCCTGTATATTTAATTTTCTAATTATTTTTTTCTAAAAGAAATTTCAACCGCTCTATTTGAGCCTTTAAAAAAACGCCCTCCATTGAAAATTCCTGAGCAGGCAGACTTTTACGAGAAATCAACGCCGCCACCTGGAGAGCTTTCAAATCATTATAAGGAACAACTCCACCCACTTTATTGGAACAACGAGAACAAAGTAACCCTGTTTCTGACCAAAAAGCTTCGGATGTAAGTTCTTTACCACATTGCTCACAAGAAAACAAATCTGGAGCTTCCCCACGAATATGCAGCCATCTCCATAAAAGACGCCACGAAAGCAAAAGGGGATCTACTCCATCACTCAAAGAACGCATCGTCCAATATAGTAAGGCAAGCAAACTATCTTCTGCAATTCCAGAACATGTATAACGAGCAATCAGCCTATTCCATTGCAATCCAACAGAAAGTTTTTGCGCATCAAGACGCAATTTCCACATATCGTCTTTAATATCAATAGATTTGACATAAAAACGCTTAGGCCCCTTATAAAGGTTAAAAGAACCCCATGTGAGAGGTTCTGTGGCGCCGCCAAATCGAACTCGTCCTCGAGCCGAACCTGGTGCTTGAGCCCAAACTGGCCCTATCTTTTTTAAAAAAAGTTGTAAAGACATATCGCCTTCAGCACTTATTGTGCGACGCAAAACTATTCCAGAACTAGAAAAAAGGCCTTGCGTTAAAAAATCCACAGCGATAGTATCACCTTCCTGTATATCCCATCCTCCGAAGTTCACTTTCTGACTGCCGCCATCCTGGGCGAACTTTAACCCAGAGATCAAGAAAAACCTTATGGCCTGTCATTTTCTCCAGATCAGCACGGGCATAGCTTCCTATTTCTTTTATTTTACGTCCCTTTTTTCCTATAATGATCGTCTTTTGACCATCTCTCTCTACAACAAGATTCGCACGTATATAAAGGACATCTCTCTCCGGGTATTCATCAGGACTCTTATACTCTTCTATCTCTACAGCCAAACTATGTGGAACCTCTTCATGAGTCAGGCGTAAAACCTTTTCTCTGATTATCTCTCCAGCTAAAAAACGCTCAGGACTATCAGTAAGAACCTCTTCGTCATACCACGGGAAGCCTTCAGGTAGCCTTTTTTTAATAGTTTGTACAAGACGTTCTATATTATACCCTTTTTTTGCTGAGACTCCCAAGACCTCTGCAAAAGGCAACATTTCTTGAAAGATAGATATCACCTTGTTAAGCCTTTTTTTACTTTCTTGTACCCTGTCAGCTTTGTTGATGACAAGTAAAATAGGCGTAGTAACTTCTTTAAGAATATCTACAATTCGTTCGTCTTCTGGGGAAAGTTTGCTATCCTCTGCCTCTACTACATAGAGGATCAAATCAGCATTTTCGAGAGAACGTATAGCTGCGGTTACTAAGGCTTCGCCTAATTTATGCCTTGGCTTATGAATCCCAGGAGTATCTGTAAAAACAATTTGAAGTCCAGGTTCATTATAAATTCCATGTATGGCATTTCTCGTTGTTTGAGGTTTCTCTGAAACAATAGATACCTTATACGTAAGAATAGCATTTAATAGAGAAGATTTTCCTACGTTAGGACGCCCTACAATAGGTACTATCCCAAATTTAAAATCCATTTCTTCCATTAGTCTTGTAAGTCCTCTCTGCCAAAAGGATAAGGGAAAAGTTCGCGTAACGAAACTATCTGCAGCTTGTTTTCTCCATTTTCAAACACCAGAATCATTTCAGGATTAAACTCCCACAACACTTGACGGCACGCTCCACATGGATAACAAGGTTTTCCCTTTGTCCCTACAACGGCAAGCGCAAGGGGGGATTTTTCTCCGCGAGCAACCATCTGTACAATTGTGCTTCTTTCTGCGCAAAGAGTAAGGCTGTAAGAAGAATTTTCTACATTACATCCAGTGATTATGTTATCGTCACTTAAAAGCAAAGCTGCTCCCACAGCAAAATGTGAGTAGGGAGAATATGAAAAAAACTGGACCTCCCTCGCCGCCCCCATAAGAAGCTCAGGAGTAACGGCAAGAGAAGGCCAGGGAGAATTTATATTATTCGTCATCTTCTTGGATGTCATCTTTTAATACCTCATGAAACCTCAAAAGTTTTATGCGGTGATCTTCCACATCAAGAACCTCTATCTCCCATTTCCCATATTGAAGAATGGCACCTTTTTCAGGGAAGCCTCCGGTTAAAGCGAGAATAAGACCACCGACACTTTCTGCATCTTCTGATTCAAACGAGTAATTCAATATTTCACTAAGATCTTCTAAACTTACATTTGCCTGGACAAGATAGTTGCCACCCGTCTCTTTTAATACGGGCGCAGTTTCTGAATCGTATTCGTCTTGTATTTCACCAACTATCTCTTCAAGAAGATCTTCCAGCGTAACGAGACCTGCTGTTCCCCCATATTCATCGACAACTATGGCCATATGGACATGTCTATTTTTCATAATATTAAACACATCTACAATTTTCATTGTTTCAGGCACGAAGAGAGCATCTCTCTTAAGTTTGGAAACAGGCTCTTCACTCATTCCTGAATAAAGATACGGGATGGTATCTTTCACATAGAGAATTCCTTCAATATCATCGAGGCTTTCTCCGTATACGGGAACTCTGGAATGTCCGAACTCCTGAAAAATGCTAACTGATTCTCCTATTGTTGCGTTACTGGCAATAGCGTTCATGTCTGTCCTTGGAATCATAATCTCATAGACACGAGTCTCTTCGAAAGAGATAATACCATGAATCATCTTGCGCTCCACTGCTTCGAGAGCACCAGATGCTTCTCCAATATTAACCATTTGTTCTATTTCTTCTCTTGTCACAAAGGGATGTTGCGTCTTTAAATCCACTCCAAAAAGAAGGCCTATCATCCGCACAAAATGATTCATGATCCATATGAAAGGTGCGAAGATCAGACCAAGGAAACGCAATATAGGAAGAGTGACAAGCAGAATTGATTCTGATTTTATAATAGCTATACTTTTTGGCAAAATTTCACCAAAAATGACAATGACCACAGTCATAATGATAACTGCACCAAAAACACCTTTATGACCGAACAAGATAATTGCCAATGAAGTTGCTACAGCACTCGCTGCTATATTAACAAGGTTGTTTGAAACAAGAGTAATAGTAAGAGCACGTTGTGTATCTCCCACTAACCATTGGAAAAAACGACGTTGAAATGGATGGCGTTCTTGCAACGCAAGCAACTTTCCCCTTCCCGCTGCTGTTATCGCTGTTTCTGCACTACTAAAAAACGCAGAAAGGAGTAGCAAAAACAGAAGAAAGAAACCATATCTCATGGCAGACAGAGGAATATCCACTAGAGAATCAGTCCTCCTTCTATAGGGGAAACACCCTGTCTCTGTTCAGAACACCAATTTTCGCGAATTCTAAATTGAAGGTTCCACATTGCTTCTTTTTTTTCTTCCGTGTCATGATCCAATCCTAAAAGGTGAAGGAATCCATGTGCCACCATTAAATAAAGTTCTTCAATAAACGACACATTGTTTTGGCTGGCATTTTCCCTAACAATTTCTTCACAAATGAGGATATCCCCTAATGGCAGAATATCCCATCCTTGAGGAGGGAGAAACTCTCCATTTTCTTCCCACATAGGGAAAGAAAGGACATCTGTTGGTTCGTCTATTTCGCGATATTCCCTGTTCTTTTCTTGCATTTCTGATGGGGAAACAATAGAAATAGAAACTTCAGCCTCTTGGTCATCATACTTTTCCGGGAAGAGATGGTTGACAACCCTCTCCAATATTTCCTCGCGGCCCTCTAATTTTCTAAGGGCCTTACTACTTTCAGATTCTCCTTCATCAATATTGTCAAGACATAAATGAACCTTCACGTGTTACGCCTCCTGTTAATTTTCATTTTTTAGATTCTCCTGAGTCAGCTCAGAAGTGGTATCCTTTTTATCCTCTTCTTCTGAGGATTGAATTTCTTTTACTTTACGACCATGATAAACTGATTGCAATGCATAAATCAAGGCTTCCTTAATCTCCGATAAATCTTTTAAAGTAAAATCTACGTTATCAAGCTGGCCTTCCGCAACCTTGGAATCAATAACTCCTGATATCACTTTTTCCAAGTCTTGTATTCCAGATATATTTTTTCTATCTGCGCGAACAGCAGCTTCAACTGAATCCGCTAGCATTAATAGTGCCGTCTCTCTGCATGAGGGACGAGGGCCTGGATAACAAAACTGCTCTCGTGGTAATTTTTCACCTTGCGAATTTGATTTACGGTAAAAATAAGAAAGACACGTTGTACCATGGTGTTCAGCTATAAATTGACGTAATTTCGCGGGCAAATGATATTCATTGGCTATTTCAAGACCTTCCCTTACGTGTGCAATAATAACTAGCGCAGAAAGGGATGGGGTCAGCTCGTCATGAATATTTTCCCCTTCCATCTGGTTTTCCACAAAGAAATGAGGTCGACGTAATTTCCCTATATCATGGTAATAAGCACCAGCCCTTATAAGATACGCATTCATACCCAACCTATCAGCCGCAGTTTCTGCTAAAGTCCCAACCATAAGCGAGTGATGATATGTTCCAGGGGCCTCTATTTGAAGTTTTTTGAGTAAAGGCTGAGTGGGATACGAAAGCTCCATAAGACGCAAAGGAGACATGATATCAAAGAAATTTTCCCATATAGGAAGAAAGGCAATAACCACCGTTCCCCACAAGGCTTCTGCCAAGCATGAGATCAAAAAGACCTGCCACGTTAATTCCAATGAAATCGCCCATCGTGCAAATATTCCCGCAAAAACAGGAAGAAGGCCTGCAATAAAAAGTTGCCTCCATAAGTGACTTCTCGAATGCACATCTCTAAAGAAGAAGCGTCCTGTCATAGCTGCAGTAAGCCCCATAAAACTGACAAGCACAATTTCAGAGGTAGAAAAAGCTGACATGAGTATTGACGCAATAATAGAGGCACCAAAGATAACCTGAAATCCTAAAGAAAAGGGCAGTACAAGATAGGCCCATCCCGTAAGGGTAACGATAGCAACTCCTCGCGCCCCTAAAAGGCCTGAAATATACTCAGCAAACCAATAAGCACCAACAACACACGCTATATAGATTTCATTGAGGTCATAGTTTTGCCCTCCTGAAGCAAAAGCAGGCAAGCGAATCCAAAAAGGCCAACACAGTATAAGAAGAAAAGAAAGAGTAAAAATTTTCCATGGGAAATGCTGTTGTAAATATCCTTGCGAAAGAAGGATGCGAGCAAGCTGGGGAGTAATAATTTCTCCCTTCTCAACAATAACATCGCCTACTTTTAGATATTGTTCGATAGGCTTCAAACTAGAAGCAAGGTCACTTCGTAGATTCTGCGTTAATTCCTCGTCTACTTTTACGGCAGGTCGAAGCACATCTTCTAGAAGTTGATATATTAAATTATTTAAGTCCATAGGCAAATCGAGGGATTCAATTTCCAACCAAAGAGCTTCAGGCGTCGGATTGCTAAAAGTATCCGCATTGTTTTCTTTTAAAAGGATGTTAAACCCTATTTTCGCAACCGCGTTTAATGCCGTCTCCTTTTTTGTTTTGGGCAACTGATTTAGAAGGGTTATAAGATCTTTGGAAATCATAGCCCCTTCAAGATCACCGGCCTCCAACATTTTAAATTGCGTTGTCATTGAATTAAGCGCGTCAGAATCACGAACAAGAACACCGGATATGGTGTTCTGAACACGATCACGCAACAATTTCGTTTTATCTTCATCAACATATTTCATGGGAGAAATGGTAAGATAAGAACGAGGGGCAGGATGTCCTTCTACAAAACCATATCTTCCTTCATCAAAAAACCATCTAACAGAAAGAAGCATTACAGCAAAAAGGACAAGCAAAATAACAGAATAGAGACGTACAGTTCCTTCTCCTTCCATTAACCGTGATTTCAAACGCTTCAATTTTTTAAGAAATTTAAAACTACTTATTCCGTTGCTCATACTCTTCATATGCTCTGACAACACGCTGAACTATCTCATGACGCACTACATCATGATTAGTAAGTTCTAAAAAGGCTATTCCTTCAACACCTTCTAATATATCTCTCACCTGAATCAATCCTGACTTTTTTCCCGAAGGAAGATCTATCTGAGTAATATCTCCAGTAATAACAGCTTTAGAGCCAAAACCAAGGCGTGTTAAAAACATCTTCATTTGTTCGGGTGTCGTATTTTGTGCTTCGTCGAGAATGATAAAACTATCATTAAGAGTTCGCCCCCGCATATAAGCCAAAGGAGCTATCTCTATAACACTTTTATCAATATAACGTAAAAAACGTTCCGGCGAAAAAAGATCGTAAAAAGCATCATAAAGAGGACGAACATAAGGCGCAACCTTTTCTCTTAAATCTCCTGGCAAATAACCGAGACTTTCTCCTGCTTCTACAGCTGGCCTAACTAAAACGATACGACTTATCGTTCCCGCTTTCAACATGGCAACTGCCTGACAAACAGCAAGATAGGTTTTCCCCGTTCCAGCCGGTCCGATAGAAAAAACTATATCATGGGTACGCATTGCCTCAATATATGCTTTTTGCCCGCCGGTTTTTGGACGAACAGGTTTTCCTCTCGCCGTTGTGCATATAATATCATTATAGAGGGGGGCAAGATTTGCCTTCCCCTCTATTGCGATCATATCCATACCATATCTCACATCAGCTGCGAGAATCTGATGACCATGTTTTGCTACTTTAAAAAGCTCTTCAAGGTACCCATATACGGTCTCTATAACATCTTTATCTGGGCCTTGAATAGTTATTTGTTCTCCTCGTACAACAAGGCGTACAGGAAAGCGTTCTTCAATAGCTTGAAAATTCTCGTCATTATTTCCTGCAAGACGGGCCATTACGTCTTGGTCAGAAATAGTTAGCATTTTAGAAAAAGAATTTTCTTCCGTTGCTCTTAAATGATTCTCACTCATATATTTGTAATACCTCGTATTTCTTTAGACTGGGTATCCAGCTCCATCAACCAACGTTTCAAGACCTATGTCTCTTTTCGTTTTTTTTGCGTATTTTTTCATGAGAAAATCCTTGGCCACTGCCGGGAATAAGACATAAGAAAGGGCATCTTCCGGTTGTAGAGCCCAAGGTTCCACAGCTTTTTTAGCCGCTTCCATTTCAGGAGCTATTTTCTCTCCTGGACGGCAGGTAATGGGCTCTTCATCCCCTACAGCCTTTTTCTTAATGTCTGAATCCACTTCTGCTGGCGGTTTACCATAGAACCCAAGGAAGTAATTACGAACTTCTTTAGGAATAATCTTCCATCGCTCACCAACCAGAACATTTAGAGTAGCCTGTGTTCCTACTATCTGACTTGTCGGAGTAACAAGGGGAGGATATCCCATCTCTTTTCTCACGCGAGGAACTTCCTGCAAAACTTCTTCTAACCTGTTCAATGCATTCTGTTCCCGCAACTGATTGACAAGATTAGAATACATTCCGCCTGGGATCTGATATATAAGTACATTAATATCTACGCCTGCCAATTTTACAAAGATGTCCTTATATTTTTCACGAACTTCTTTAAAGTGGGTGGCAATAGGTACAAGTTTTTCTAATTTAAGGCCAGTGTCATACTCTCCGCCGGCAAGTGCCGCAACAAGAGACTCTGTAGGAGGCTGACTCGTTCCCATCGAAAATGGAGATATAGCACAATCTACAACATCCGCTCCCGCTTCAATAGCAGCAAGATAAGACATGGAAGCCATTCCACTCGTATAGTGTGAGTGAACCTGCACAGGAAGACCTGCTTTTTTCTTAATAGCTTTCACCAATTTAGCCGCATCTACAGGGCTTAAAAGGCCTGCCATATCTTTGATACAAATGGAATCAGCACCCATTCCCTTCATCTTAGCAGCAAGATCTGCAAAGGCAGAAAGCGTGTGGACAGGCGAGAGAGTATAAGAAATTGTAAGCTGCAAATGAGCACCCTCTTTTTTCACCTGATCAGCGGCAACTTCCATGTTACGCAAATCGTTGAGAGCATCAAAAATACGTATAATATCAAGGCCATTACCAACGGCTCTTTTCACAAATTCTCTTACGGTATCGTCAGCATAGTGCCTATACCCTACAACGTTCTGGCCTCGAAGAAGCATTTGAAGTTTCGTCTTTTTAAACATTTTACGAAGTACGCGCAATCTTTCCCAAGGGTCTTCGTCGAGAAACCGCATACAAGAATCAAAGGTCGCCCCACCCCAAACTTCTAGGGAATGGTAGCCAATTTCATCCATCATTTCTGCAACAGGAAGCATATCCTCAATACGCATCCTCGTCGCCATGAGAGATTGGTGAGCATCTCGCAAAGCAGTCTCAGTAATGCCAACTTTTGCCACGTTCAAATTCTCAATTTTGGCAATCCTGGACGTTTTTTCCTTCTTATCACTTTTGACAGCGTTCTTATTATTTCCTTCTTTCATGATCATTCACAGCCTCCATTACTGTAATGATGAGTCGCAAGTTTTTTTCGACTGTCCAAAGGAAGACTCAGATCGTTTTGCTTCATTCCAAAAACAATCAAGGTCTTTTAGTTGATAATCTTCCCACTCTCTTCCCTCTTGATGAACCATTTTTTCTACCTGGCGAAACCTCTCTTCGAATTTTTTATTGGCTCTTTGAAGCGCAATATCAGGATTGACTCCCAAATGTCGAGAAAGGTTTACTACAGCAAAAAATAAATCCCCTAACTCTTCTTCCACTCTCTCTTGTTCCTCTTGGTTCACAGCTGCCTCTACTTCGCTTAGCTCTTCTTTTATTTTATCTGTAACTGGCTTTATATCTCCTTTTTCCCAATCAAAACCTACATGAGAAACTTTTGCCTGAATACGATATGCCTTCAGAAGTGGGGGCAAACTTTCTGGGATGCCAGCGAGAACAGACTTATCTTCTCGCTTCTTTAAGGATTTTTCTTTAACCTTAATCTTTTCCCAATTAGCAAGAACATCAGCACTCCCATTTACTTCCACTTCACCAAAAACATGCGGATGCCTTCGTATGAGCTTATCACAAATTTCGGATATTACATCTTTTATATCAAAAAAACCCTGTTCTCTCGCCAATTGTGCTACAAAAACAATTTGAAGCAAAACGTCTCCCGCTTCTTCCTTCATTTCGTCTATATCTTGCTGAGAAATAGCATCTACAAGTTCGTATGCTTCTTCAATTATGTGACTTCTAAGAGTTTCGAAAGTCTGCTCTCTATCCCACGGACATCCTTCTGGAGCTCGAAGTCGGGCCATTATAGATACAAGCCGTTCAAGGTCGGCATTTACTGTTGTACTCATTTTTTACCCTCCATATCCAGCTTTGTCGATAAAAGCGATTGAATAGCGTTAGCCGCATTACTCATACCTTTATAGCCGCCTGGACCTACTATACGATCAATCGTTTTTATCCATCCCTTTATATTTTTCAGTTTAGAATATAAATCCTCTTTTTTAAACATAATCACAGTTTGATCTAATCCAGAAACTATAGACGTTATTCCAACAAACGATCCACAATTTCGCACAATTGCTGTATTAATAAGATAGGCAAGTGCATCTGGTAATGGGCCAAACCTATCGCGAATTTCCTTCCGCAACTCTTCTAATTCCTGCCAGGTACTATTTTTCAACAATCGTCTATACAATGTAATACGAATATTTTCCTGAGGAATATAACTAGACGGAATCGCTCCTGTAAGTTCACTATCAACTGGAGTCTCAAGGAAAAGTTCGCCTCTTACTCTAGCAATTTCTTCTTCAAGCATTTTGTAATATAAATGGTAGCCCATATGTTCTCCTTGTCCATGCTGAGTCACACCGACAAGATCTCCACTACCTCTTATTTTCAAATCCTGGAGGGCCAAATTATAGCCTGAGCCAATGTCGGAAAAAGCCGAAATCGCTTCAAAACGCTCGGCGGTTTCTTTTTGAAGAGGAACATTTTCCGGATAAAGGAAAAAAGCGTATGCTCCCTCTTCTCGGCGTCCTACTCTGCCTCGAAGTTGATACATTTGTGCCAAACCTAATTCTTGCGCATTATCCACTATCAAAGTATTGGCTCGTGGAATATCAAGTCCACTTTCAACTATTGTCGTACAGACTAAAATATCCAAGTTTCCATTGTAAAAATCCAACATCGTTATTTCAAGATCGCGCTCAGCCAATTGACCGTGTGCGATTCCAATTTTTGCATCGGGAAACATATGTTTTAGTTCTACAAATATATTTTTCAAACGGTTAATTCGATTAGAGACAAAAAACACCTGACCGCCTCTATTTAATTCTCGTAAAACAGCTCTCTCCATAACATCTTTCCGTCTTGGACCCACCATAGTCAATACAGGAAGTCTATTATAAGGCGGGGTCGAGATAACAGAGAAGCTTCTCAAACCACGTAACGACAAAGAGAGGGTTCTTGGGATAGGTGTAGCTGAAAGAGTTAAAACGTCAATTCCTTCTCTTGTCTCTTTTAGCTTTTCTTTATGCATAACTCCAAATCGATGTTCTTCATCAACAATGAGAAGGCCTAGATCAGCAAATTCTATATCTTTTTGAAGAAGCCGCTGTGTTCCGATAAGTATATCTACACGTCCATTTTTCGTATCTTCCAAAATCTTTTTCTGCTTCGAAGAAGATATAAAACGGGATAAAACCTCAATTCGCAAGGGGAAACCAGCCATACGACTTCGAAATGTATGGTAGTGTTGTTGAGCTAATATAGTTGTTGGAACAAGCACAACCACTTGTTTACCAGCTTCAGCTGCTTTAAAAGCAGCACGCATGGCTACTTCTGTTTTACCAAAACCCACATCCCCAACTAACAACCTATCCATAGGATACGGACTTTCCATATCCTCACAAATGTCTTTTTCAGCTTGCAACTGATCAGAAGTCTCAACATATGTGAAAGCCTCCACAAAATGCCTATACATTTCTGTGTTTGGTGGGAAGGCGTATCCTTTTAGCAACTCTCTTCGAGCATAGAGGCGAATAAGAGTCTTAACCTCTTCCTGAATTCGCTCTTTCGTTCTTTCCAGGCTCTTTTTCCATCGCGTTCCGCGTAAGGAATCGAGAACAGCATCTGCCGTTGCTTCTTCGTGCAAAGGAGAAATTTTATGAACCTGCACAAATGGAACAAGTAGTCTTTGCTTATTTGCAAATTCAAGAACAAGAGAATCAAGCTTCTCTTCCCCTGAAATTATCTCCTCAACACCTCTATAAACAGCAACTCCATAATCTTCGTGGATAACTAATTGGTTCTCTATTAATCTCTCTTTCCAATCAAGTGGGAGGGCTCGCCAGGGTTTAGCGCTTCTTGATACTGTAACACCCGCTATCTCATAATCTGATATCCATACCTCTTTACGAGATACATCTATAAAACCTTTAGAGAGAGCTCCTTTATGAAAGATGACATGCGATTGTATTTCTTTATCATTTTGTAGCGATGTCCCAGAAGAAACAAGATGGATAGAATATGACTCTTTACGCCAATATGTACATGTCCACTTAAACTTTTCTATATCCCCTCTAAAGTGAGGACATTCTTGTATATCAAACGACTCTTCAGAACGAGCAATAGTCGTACTAATTCTAACTTTAGATTTTGCAGATAAAGTAGAAATGACAAAATCAGGCCATGATGGCAAAGATGGGATATCCCCTTCATGTCGAAGATCTTCCCACAACCATCGATATGATTCAGCTTTATTTTCTATGAGAGAAGGCTCGAAAAGAATAACTTTGCACGAGGAGGGGAGGATATCTTCCAACACCTTTTTTCTAGCTGTCTTTATACTATGAATTTCAATCTCTTCAAGTTCAGAAACGCTTGTTTGACTCTGAGGGTGGAAAGAGCGAATACTCTCTATTTCCTCATCGAAAAACTCAACCCGGATGGGCAAAGCATATGCCGGATCATAAATATCAACGATAAATCCCCTCACGACATACTGTCCTGGACTCCAGACAAGATCAACTCGCTCATATCCAGCATTTTCCAACCATGAAAGAAGGCGGCTACGAATATAATTCGAATTTCGTTTCAAATGGAATAGTCCGTCTCCTATAAGGAAAGGAGAGAGCAAGCCACCAGGAGTTGTGGCCAGTATTCCGCCCTTTTTCTCCCACGAAGATAAAACCTCTCCCCGTTGAAGATAGAGAGGTTTATTGCGTATCCCCTCTACTGTCAATGGCAATTCATATAAAAGTTCTGCACTTTCGCCTTGCCAAAGGTTTTCGTAATCTGAGATAAAATCTTCAGCCTGTCTTTGATCAGGCAGCACAACAAGAAGAGGTGGCGTATTACGACCAACAACCCATGCACGAGAAGCTCCATCTATAGGAAGATGGATATGTCCACCCTTTTTCCAAAGATATTCTTTAATATTCCAAAGTAATCCTTCTGGTTCTTTTTTCTCCATATTTGATAATTTTATAAGTATCAATCCTTGTTATCATAATAAAAATGGCGAGACATCGGTCTCGCCATTTAATTATCATCTTTCCCTGTCCGTTCCTTCTTAGCATTAATCAGGCTCATAGCTGATTGAATTTCTTCTTTAAGCCACAGCTCTACTGCATTTACAGCCTCATCCAAAACGTCAGGAAGTAAAGATCGCTCTTCTGACGGGAAGGTTCCGATTACCCAGGATATCATGTCTCTCCCCATGGGAACAGCACCGACTCCTACCCTAAGACGCGGAACGTTCAATGTTTGAAGAGCTCCTAAAATCGATGCAAGGCCATTATGTCCACCCGCAGAACCTTTTGTTCTCAATCGCAATTTTCCAAAAGGAAGCGCAACATCATCACTTACCACGAGTACATCTTCAGGCTCAATTTTGTAAAATCTACAAACCTGCCCAACAGATTTACCACTAAGATTCATGTAGGTAAGAGGTTTCAAGAAAATACATTTTTCGCCACAGATGAACTCAGGGCCCCATACCATACCATCAAATTTCAAAGAAGGAGCACCTAGCGAATGAGAATCAATAAAACGATCGAGAATCATCCAGCCTACGTTATGACGAGTTAAAGCGTATTCAACGCCAGGATTACCAAGACCTACAATAAGTCGCAAGAGAAACTACTCCTCTTCTTCCTCCTTGGCCTTTCCTTTCGCCACGACCTCTACTTCTCCAGCTGCGGTTTCCTCTTCTTCTTCCTCAGTCTCAGTTTCAATCTGAGGTAATGCGACAGAAACTACCATCTCTTCCGGATCAATAACAATCTCAGCACTCTCAGGAAGTGAAAGGTCTTTGACTAAGAAACTATCGCCAACTTTCAAGCCAGAAACATTAAGAACCACAGAATCTGGAATCTCTATTGGCAATACGTCCATTTCAATTTCATACAATGTCTGTTCAAGAACAGCTCCCTGTTTAAGAGCAGCGCAAGCCTCTTTACCTTCAAGCAAGACAGGAACATTAACAGCAACCTTACGTCCCTTAACAAGCTGGATAAAATCAATGTGCATTACATCTTGGGTAATAATATTCTTCTGCACTTCTCTCATGAGGCACATTTCTTCCTTACCGTCGGGAAGGGTTGCAAGAATACGAATAGTCTCCCAGTGACCGGAACGAATCAATGGTGCCACTTCTGAAACCTTCACTTTTGCAGTAATAGAATCCTTATATTCGGGACCATAAAATACTGCTGGGACATAGCCGGTGGGTCTCAGCTTCTTGACGGCTTCTTTCCCCTTCTCACTTCTCTCTTCAAGAGCTATCTTTACGAACTCAGCCATCTACAAACATCCTCCTTTTAGAAAAACAAATGCTACCGAAAGCACATTATTAACTGAATAAACTGCTAACGGATCTGTCACTGTGCACTCGAGCTATTGCTTCCGCAAATAACGGAGCAATAGATAGCTGTGTAATTTTATCCAACTTTTTGTTTTCAGGCAATGGAATTGTGTCAGCTAAAATAACACTATCTATATCAGCTTTTTCCAGCCTCTCAATAGCTGGCCCGGAAAGAACTCCATGAGTTGCACAAGCATAAACTTTCTGAGCTCCACGCTCTTTTAAAGCAGCAGCTGCATTACAGATAGTTCCTGCAGTATCTATGATATCGTCAATGAGTATGGCTACTTTACCTTCTACATCTCCTATAATTTCCATTACTTCGCAAAGATTAGCCACGTCATGGGAACGACGTTTATCTACTATAGCAAGATCAGCATTTAAAGTTACAGCAAAACGACGTGCGCGAACAACTCCACCTACATCAGGAGCGACTACGACCACTTCGTCTCTTTTTATCTCACTGGGGAAGTTTTCCTTGAAATAATTCGCCAAAAGAGGAACCCCTGTCAAATGATCAACGGGAATATCGAAAAAGCCCTGAATCTGTCCTGCATGTAAATCTGCAGTTATCAGACGAGAAGCTCCACTATGTTCCATAAGATTTGCTACAAGTTTGGCAGATATTGGATCTCTTGCCTTTGTCTTTCGATCTTGCCGAGCATATCCAAAATACGGAGTTACGACATTGATTCGATAGGCAGATGCACGCTTTAAAGCATCAAGCATAATAAAAAGCTGCATAAGATGCTCATTAACGGGATTACATGTAGGTTGCACCACATAAACATCTGCTCCGCGTACACTTTCTTCAATAGAAAGCCCTAGCTCTCCATCGGAAAAGCGAAAATGTTTAGCACGGGATAATTCCACACCCAGTTCCGCGCAAATTCTTTTGGCGAATTCCGGATGGGCTGTTCCCGAAAAAATCTTCAGTTCCCTGGAACTGGAACCCATCACTCCTTACCCCCTTCTTGATTGCTGCCTTTGCGGCGCAAAACCCAGCCCTCTATATTTTTCTGTCTGGCTCGAGCAATGGCAAGGGCCCCTTCAGGAACGTCATCGGTTATAACAGATCCTGCTGCTGTAAAGGAGTCATCACCAAGAGACACTGGCGCAACAAGCATGGTATCGCTTCCTACAAAGCACCTATCACCAATGTGTGTTGGATTTTTCGCAACACCATCGTAATTACAAGTTATTGTTCCTGCACCTATGTTCACATGGTTGCCAATGGTTGCATCTCCTATATAAGACAGATGCGGAACCTTGCTTCCTGAACCAATTGAGCTTTTTTTAATTTCCACAAATTTACCAACAAAGGCTCCCTCTCCTATATGAGCATTATCTCTTATAAAGGAGAATGGACCAATTGTAGCATGGTCTTCTATTTCACTTGCAATTATAGAAACAAAATTAATAATATCAACACTTTTACCTATTACAGTATTGCGAACAAGAGAATGACTCCCTATGTGAGTACCGTCACCTATTTCAGTATTCCCATAAAGTTGAACGAAAGGATCAAGCCATATATCTCCCTCTAGCCTGACCCGAGGTCCGATGAAAACAGAAGAAGGATCAGCACATTTTACACCCTGGCTCATCCAATGATTTAAAATTCTTTGCTTCAAAATAGAAGTAGCTTCAGCAAGCTGAAGAGGGTTGTTAACCCCTTGAAAATCTGTACCGTTATCAAAACAAAGAGCCTCTACGCTCTTGCCCTGCTCATACATAAGCCCAACAACATCAGGCAAATAATACTCCCCCTGCACATTATCGTTAGCAAGAGAGTCAATATTTGAAAGGAGATCGGGAGTTCTGAAAATATATATGCCGCTATTCACTTCCCGTATTTTTTTCTGTTCTTCTGAGGCATCTTTTTCTTCCACGATAGAAAGTGCGTTTGAATCTCTTACTACTCGACCATACCCTGCAGGAGTCTCTGTAATAAAACTAGCGAAAGTACAAGAAGCTGGGGAATCTATATGCGCTTTGACCAAATCAATAAGAATTTCACTCTTTAGGAGAGGTGCATCACCAGGAATAACAAGAATATCTGAAAAAGAGTTCCACCATTCCTTCGATATTTGCACAGCATGCCCTGTTCCTAACTGGTCATGCTGCCATATCACCCGAACTTCAGGACTCATGGCACTTATATAAGTCTGCACAGCATCTCCGCCATGACCAATAACTACTGCTCTATTCTCCAAACCAGCCGCTAGAGCTGCCTGAAGAGGATAAAAAAGGAGGGGCTCTTCAAGAACAGGCTGAAGAACTTTTGGGAGGTTACTTTTCATTCTCGTTCCCTTACCTGCAGCGAGAATCAAAACGCCTACCGTTCGACGATCAAACACTTTCCCCATCACCTTCATTCTATCTATAATCAAACACAAAAGAGGGGGAACCTAAGGTCCCCCTTCTTGTAATATCAGATGGCTGGGGTGGCTGGATTCGAACCAGCGATCACGGATCCAAAGTCCGCCGCCTTGCCGACTTGGCTACACCCCAGTATGAATGCCGGTAAATATACTAGCAGAGGATTCCGACATGTCAAGAAGAGAGTTGATTATTTTTTAAAATCTTATTCAGGAAACCATCTCTTAAAGAGAATGTCAATAGATAAAAAAAGCTATATACTCAAGAAGAAAACTTTTTAGGGGGTTTTTATTCATGTTCGACTCTTTCAGTTTTGCATTGATTCAAGCCAAAGTTCTTCTCATTATGGTAGTAGCAATGCTTATTCTTACCATCCCCTTTGGAGCCATTGCATTCAGAACAGGGAAAAAAGGTTTCATTATTCTTACATGGGCCTTTTTTGCCGCGGGACTTCTCTGTATGGCTCTATATCTTTTACTCTACGTGGGATGGTGGATTGCATGGGCCCCCTTGCTTCCTATCTTAGTTATAGTGCTCATCTTCCACAAAAAGTGACATACAGCCCCCTCTGTTCAAGTCCACATATCCCTGATCTGTAATTTTAAGTTCTGGGATAACGCTAAGAGAAAGGAAACTCATAGCCATAAAAGGATGTGTAATTGAAGTCCCCAAAGTTTCTGCTGCTTTTTCTACATCTTCAATAGCAAGTATAACATCGGAAGCTGTTGAATCGCTCATAAGTCCCCCTACTGGCAAAGGAAGTGAAGCCAAAATCTGATCCCCTGACGCCACGACTAAACCTCCGCCTAAATTTCGAAGCTCTCTCAAGGCCGTTATTATAGATATATCGTCCATTCCAGCAGCAATAAAATTATGAGCGTCATGAGCAACTGAAGAGGCAAGTGCTCCTTTTTTAAGATCAAATCCCTTCACGAAACCGGTAAAGAAACGTCGACTATCGCTATTTTTATCGACAACAACTATTTTTGCAATATCCCTCTTCTTATCCGCAGTAACTTTTCCATTTGTGATTGTAGGATTTTCAATTAGATGTGTAGTAACAACTTGTCCCCTTCTAAAACCAATAAGCCTGATCTTTTTATTACCGGAAGGTTCTATGGAAATATCTTCCACTGTAGGGATATGGAAGACTTCGCTACTTTGAGGATAATTATGTTCACGTTTAAAGGGCGCTCCAAGTAATTCTCTGTTTTCAACCACTTTTTTCCCCTTTTTCCAAACATTGATAACATTACATGTTTCAAGAGAATCTAATAACACGAGATCGGCAATATAGCCAGGAGCAACTGCCCCTCGGTCAAAAAGTCTAAAATAACGGGCAGGAGAAAGTGTTACCATCCGAAGAGCAACAAGAGGGGAAAGACCCTTTTTTATAGAAAGACGAAGTGTTTCGTCTAAATGTCCTTTTGTCTGAAGATGATTTGCAGTTAAGTCATCGCTCACAAACATAGCGCATGAAGAGCGTGCTTCATTTTCCTTAATAAGAGGTAGTAACTCTTCTAAGTTATGTTCTGTTGCACCTTGGCGGATCATGAGCCACATTCCGCGTCTAAGTTTTTCCAACCCCTCTTCTTTCGTCGAACTTTCATGATCACTGGAGCACCCACTTAACAAATAAGCGCACAACTCCTTCCCTGTTACTCCTGGAGCATGACCACTTCGCACTACATCCCAAGATGCAAATATTTTTCCCCACATTTCTGCATCACCATGTATAACAGCAGGATAGTTCATCACTTCTCCAAGAGTAGTACACCAACCCTCTTCGTAAGTCCTTTTTATAGCCAAAGCGTCAAGTTCCTCGCGAGGAGTTTCAAAGGGTGAGGCGGGAACACACGAAGGTGCCGTCAAAAAAATGTCTAGGGGTAAATGAAGTGACTCCTCATACATAAATGAAAGTCCCTCCATGCCACATGTATTGGCTATTTCATGGGGATCAGCAATAACGGTTGTTGTTCCCCGAGGTAAAACCATTTCAGCAAAGCCTGCGGGAGTAAGCATGGTACTCTCTATATGACAATGACCTTCAATAAAACCGGGAGCAAGCACGGCATTCTTCGCGTCGACTTCCTCTTTTCCATAATATCCTGTACCAATACCAACAATATAACCATCGTAAATGGCTACATCCTTTTTCTCAAATTCAAGAGAAAAGACATTTGCTACTTTCGCATTCTTGATAACTACGTCAGCTGCTAATTCTCCCCTTGCTACTGCTAACATCTTTTTTATATTCACAATATAATCCTCCCAAAGGCCAAGAAAGACCCTTATAATAAGAACCTATAACGATCAAGAAAGAAGGGATACAGATGCAATCTTCCCATAGAATTCAAAATTTAATTATAATTCTTTTATTAGGGATTATGTTTCCTTTTACAGCACAAGCATCTTCCATATACAGCATTTATATTCCATGCGAAATTGGAGCTTCTGCCTATGCATTGCTTCCTGATGGATCTCGCTACGATCTCGGCACAATTTTATCTTTACCTCAAACAAGCCGTTGGCCTAGTTATACTGCAAGCCAATGGGGACAAGCAGGTTCAGTTTGCGCATCCGCAGTTAATGCCGTACATTTACTTTGTTCTGTAGAAAAAGGTAAAGGTCGTACTATCAGTATTTTACCAGAAAAGACTATCGCCCCAGCCGCTGGAAAAAAGACATACTTTTCTATTCAAAAAGATGCAGGAACTGGACTTTTTGGGGGATGGGCACCTCCTGTAGGCACACCTGTTTATATTATTAAAAAAGGTAGTTCACAAAGTCGCCTCTCTTCTGAGAACTTTCCAGAAGAAGGTGATGTTCTTTTTATGCCTGTAGAAGAAAAAGAACATCCCTTCCTAATAGATATCGAAAACAGACCTGGTGGCCGTGTTATAGCATGGAATTCTCGGGGAGTTAACGTTATTGCTAGAGTTATTCGACCTGTTTATGGAGTCGGGCGTTTTGGTGGCACTCTTTTTCAAACAGATAGTCGAATACGTGCCAATCACACTGGAGTTATCGATATAAGCACATCTCCAGTGGGAGAAATAGGGGGATTTCAAATACTGCCACTTTTTCATGCCGGATCTAAAGAAATGGCTTCTGCATGGACATTAACACAATGGATGATTATAGGAACTGAAAATGGTCATCGACTTATAGGCTCAACACCTCTATTCTCTGATGGTCTTGTACCAGGAGGACAACTCTCAGATCACTTATGGGATATATGGTCTACGTATGGACGAAGACCTCTCGTTTTATGCCGAATAGACGGGGGATCGTGGCAGGCTTTACCTAAACATTCAGGCAAAGATGACAAGGCTTTGTTCAATGTTACTCATATTCGTTTATATTATCCTTTCACCGCAGAACCCAATAGATAGAAAGAAAAAAGGCTTGCGAGGTTTATAAGCTTTAAACCTGCAAGCCCTTTATTTACTCTACTGTAACGCTTTTAGCTAAATTTCGCGGTTGATCGATATCGCACCCTCTGATTCGTGCAACATAGTAGGCAAAAATTTGCAATGGAAGAACCGCTAAAAACGGATAGAGTTCTGCCTCTGTTGGGGGAACATAAAAAACATCTTCCGAAACATCTTCTATATCTCTATCTCCACGAGTGGCTATAGCAAATATTGGAGATTTTCGAGCTTTTGCCTCTAAAATGTTTGAGTATAGTTTTTCATATAGACCATCTTGCGGTGCTATAACAACAACGGGGACCTCACTTTCCAGTAAAGCAATAGGACCGTGCTTCATTTCCCCAGCTGCATAAGCCTCTGCATGGACATAAGATATTTCCTTTAGTTTGAGTGCCCCTTCCAATGCAATTGGGAAAGAACGCCCTCGTCCAAGGTACAAGAAATCTCGTAAAGAGGCGTATTTCTCCGCAATGTGATGTAATGATTCCTGCCGCTCAAGAATTTCTTCCAGCTGATAAGGTAAATTTAGAAGTCCCTTGATTATTCTCTCTTCTTCACTAGATGAAAGAGTTCCCCATAATTTGGCGATATAAAGGCCTAAAAGATAAAGAACTCCCAGCTGTCCTGTAAAGGTTTTTGTCGCAGCCACACCTATTTCCGGGCCTGCTTTCAGAAGAAGAACGTGATCCACTTCTCGAGCGAGTGTTGATCCCTGCCCATTTGTAATGGCAACGCACATTGCCCCTTTTCCCCTAGCCAATCGCTCTGCAGCAAGAGTATCAGCCGTTTCTCCAGACTGAGAAACAAAAATTGATAATGTGTCCTCACCTAAAGGCATGGGCCTATAACGATACTCAGATGCAACATCAACACGAATGTCAACAGGCAAAAGTTCTTCCATTAATCGCTCTGCGACTAAGGCTGCGTAGTAAGAAGTGCCACAAGCTACAATATGAATCCTTTTAATATGAGCAAGTGTATCTTTCGTCCAAGCAAGCTCTTTAGATAGATCTACTGAATTTTCAGATATTCTGTCTTTCAGAGTATTTCGTAGCACTGCACCTTGCTCGTTAATTTCCTTCATCATGAAGTGAGAATATCCGCCTTTATCGACCATGGATATATCCCAGTCAATCGTCTGAGCTTTTTTAGTAAGGGATTGCCCCGACTCGTCCCAAAATTTAATCCCTTGAGGAGATAGGAATGCAATATCACCGTCGTTCATATAGAAAACACTTTGGGTGTAAGGGAGCAAAGCCGGAACGTCAGAGGCACAAAAAGACTCTTTTTCTCCCTGGCCTACAACAAGAGGAGATCCTTTTCTTACACAGTAAATTGAATCTGGCTGATTCTTCACAAGAATGGCAAGGGCAAAGGAACCTCGAAGCCTTTTATAAAGAGAAACAAGAGAAGGGATAATATCCTTCTTCACTCCGTATAATTGAGAAAGAAGCTTGGCCACTACTTCCGTATCTGTTTCTGTCGTAAATTCTATTCCCTGATGTAAGAGTTCGTCTCTAATTTCTCTATAATTTTCAATTATCCCATTATGAACAAGAACAATCTGTTTATCACCATCCCAATGAGGGTGAGCGTTAACCACTGTTACTCCTCCATGAGTGGCCCATCTGGTATGCCCAATACCTAAATGTCCCAGCACATTTTGAGAAGACATTAATTTTTCTAGTTGCTGGACTTTCCCAACTTCTTTAATAACACGAATATCATCGCCATCATTTACGGCTATACCTGCAGAATCGTAACCGCGGTATTCGAGGCGCTTCATTCCATCTAGCAAAACATCAGTAGCATTTCGCCATCCTACATAGCCAACAATTCCGCACACGAGAATATTACACCGCCTTTCACTAAGGCACACGAAAATCTATTGCTCTTTTTGTCTCAGAAATTGCTTTCTGGTTTTGTAGAGCAAATTCAGGGTTTGATTTTCAAAACCCCGGGGGTATCCGCCGAAAATTTCGATATTCCCCCGACCTCGTCAACTGACATTCGTCAGTTCAGGCGCTTACACTCTTTCCGCTATAAGTTTTTATAGAAGCGATATTAGCTGTTCTTCATTTATCATCCTCCCTAAAGGCACTCACAGTTTGCAGTACTATATCACGTAAAGAAGAATCTTTCAGAGCCAATTCAATATTTGCATGCAGCCAACCCTTTTGAGTTCCACAATCGAGGCGTTGCCCCTTATAAACAACTCCCCACAATGGCTCCTCTCTTAACAATTGTTTCAAAGCGTCCGTCAACTGTATCTCTCCGCCAGCACCTGGCTGAACATCTTTCAAAATAGCAAAAATTCTTGGTGAAAGAACGTAGCGCCCCATTACCGCTAAATTACTCGGTGCTGTTCCTTTTGCCGGTTTTTCAACTAAATTTTCTATTCTGAAGATACCTTCCTGAACCATATCAGCTTCAACAATCCCATAACGAGAAGTTTCTTCTTCCGGCACTTCTTCGAGAGCAATAACACTTCCTCCTAATTGCTCTTGAACAGAAATAAGTTGCGCAAGAACAGAAGGACGAGCAATCATTACATCGTCAGGTAGAATAACACCAAAATATTGGCCCTCACAAAAAGCCTCTCCACAAAGGACAGCATGACCCAGCCCTAAAGGCTCCGCTTGTCGTGTATAGGCAAAACGCGCCACTTGAGGAATTTTTTGCACAAGTTCAAGATATTCCTTTTTTCCACGTTCTGCGAGAATTTTCTCTAATTCCCATGTCCGATCAAAATAATCTTCAATGCAACGTTTTGATCGGCTTGTAACAATGACCATATCGGTACAACCTGCCGCTATGGCTTCCTCTACTCCGTAGGAGATAATCGGTCTATCCACGAGAGGAAGCATCTCTTTAGGAATATCTTTGGTTGCAGGTAGAAAACGAGTGCCTAGCCCCGCTGCAGGGAATAGGCACTTTGTTATTATCTTTTTTGACATAATTTTCGACATCCTTTCGGCATCACATACAAATAACTAACAACACTTCATCTGTATCTGACCGACCAGATCCTTTGAAATATCTTCCATCAACTTATGATCTTTTGCCTCTACAAGAACCCTCATAAGGGGTTCTGTTCCAGATGCACGAATAAGAACTCTCCCCTGGCCCATCAGTTTTCTATTCGCCTCTTGAGAGATATCGGTAATAAAAGCCGGATCAACATCTTTACCTTTACAAATTTCAACATTTCTTAAAAGCTGAGGGTAACGATCAAAACGATCAACAAGAGTATTAATATCTTCTCCTAAATCGGAACAAGCCCTCAGGAAGGTGAATCCTGTACAGATACCATCGCCTGTAGATGTAAATTCCTTAATAATAATATGTCCCGATTGCTCTCCACCCAAAGAAGCTCCACGGAATTTCATCATCTCTAAAACATAACGGTCGCCAACAGGGCATCTAAATACGTCAATATTTTCCCTTCGCAGGTGTTCCTCCAAGGCAAGATTACTCATTACTGTTGCAACAAGACCGTTTCCGAGTTTTTCTCTTTTCGTAAGCCAGCGGGCAAGAACCCAAAGAATAATATCGCCATCAAGAACGCGTCCTCGCGAATCTGTCAAAAGAACTCTATCTGCATCTCCATCATAGGCAATGCCAACTTCTGTTCCGTTACTTTTTACCTGAGAAGCGAGATGAGCCATATTCATAACTCCTACGCCTTCGTTAATATTAAGGCCGTCAGGAGCATCTCCAGATATAAACCAATGAGAATGATCTACTACTTTATTGATAGCATGAATAATAGGAACGGCTGCACCGTGAGCACAATCGAAAGATATGGAACGATCAAGTACCTTCGATTCTGAAATAAGAGTTGCTAGCCACTGCGCATAGGCCTGAACTATATCTTCTCTTTCAGTAACTTCACCAATGGATGCCCCGGTAGGACGCCAATCATCAATAAGATTATCTCCCAAGTATTCTTCTATAGATGCCTCTGCATCATCATTCAGTTTATGCCCTTCATGATTCAGAAATTTGATGCCATTATATTCTGCAGGATTATGAGAAGCGCTAATAACCACTCCACCCTGAGCCTGAATATGCTTTATCGCGAAACTGACCCCCGGCGTAGGAATAACCCCCAAAGTTAAAACTTTTGCACCGGCTGAAAGCATCCCTGCCACTAAAGCATTTTCTAACATTTTACCTGAACGACGAGTGTCTCTTCCGATAAGAATTCTTGGACGAGGGATTCCTCTTTCTGTCAGGTACAGCACATACGACCGCCCAAGACGCAACGCCATTTCAGGAGTCATAGCTCCTCGATTTGCCACATCTCTTACGCCATCAGTGCCGAAAAGACAACGTACTTTTTTTTCGCTTTCCTCCAAAACCTTCACCTTCCCCCGCTCCTTTTTACTCCACTTCCGCACGCACAGTAACTCGTGAAGGGTCCACCTTGACAACTCGTATACTTGACGATGTATTTCGTATTTGCACAGGAACCATAAGCTTTCTCGAAACTATGTTTGTTACGTTAACATACGGTTGTATAGGAAAATCGGTTTCACTTATTTTTTCTATTTCCGATGGAATTCCTTCTATAGTGATATTAACAGTGTTTGGTTCGACGCTCCAACCTGGATATATGCTATTACCTTCAACTTCCACCCCTACATTTGTAAGAAGTTTCGACACGGTGTATGGTTTTAAAAGAATATTAACTCTTACAGATGAAGCTCCCGTGTATTTCAACAATGAATCGTCTAATGGTTTTAAAGGAACGATCATACTCTGCTCTTGAGCAAGACCTGTAATATCGATGGTTTCGGTCTCAAGACGAGTCACTTTGCCTAATCGTGGATATGGTCCTTCTACTTCAACTTCAGACGGCTCCACGACTATAGCTTTCACAGAATAATCAGAATCAGGCTCTCCAATAACCTGTACATTCACTGGAACTTTCTTTTTAGGTAACCCTTGAGCTAACACAGCGGTAACTTTGACTTGGCCCGGATCAATCGTTACTTCATCCTCAAAAGGTTGAGATTTCACGATTTCTACGGGAAGCGTTATTTCCTCACCACTTTTTAACTGTTCGAGAGTTGGAGATATTCGTACACTTTCTATACGTGCAAGGTCTTTTTCAATTCCTTTGACAGTGACATCTTTAGGCATAATATGCACAGACTCAAGATAAATCCCTGAGGGTAACCCCTCTTTTACCACTACTTCTACAGGAACAAGACGATCTACATATCGTATCATTTCTAAAGCAATTTGTGATGGATTTATACCTACGACTTTAACATCTTTAGGTACAATAGCGCGCACTGCCAATCTATATTTACCCAGAGAAAGCCCCTTAGTATCGACTTCACACAAGATACTACCCTGTTGTAGACTATCTAAAACCCTTCGGCTTCCAGAAACACTAACCTCTACCGTCTTTGTCTCTGGTTTTAATATAGTTTGCGAAGGAACATTTAAAAAATCGACCTGACATCTGAAGGTTTTTACAATCTCATTAGCCCTGTCTCCCGAGACATAAAACCAGAGAAGGACTGCAATGACGATAGATATTATCCTCAAAAAGTGAGGAGAAGACAAAAGTACATCTATTTTTCTATTTCCAGGTGTCATTGTAATGTAACTCCCTTCTTGAAGGCTCTATTGCCACAGCGACCGTATATCTTCGTGTATTCTATCAAGAAATGAGCGTTTCTCTTTTTCTTCAGCCCCAAAATAGTGCAAGAGAAGCTTATATACTTGATTTTCCTTTAAATTTCTAGATAAATGCCCATTAATAGCTAAGGAAATTTCTCCTCGTTCCTCTGAAACAATGAGCGCAATAGCATCAGAAACCTCAGTTACACCAAGAGCTGCTCGATGACGAGTACCAATCCATCTTGAAAGATCTGTATTTTCCGTCAAAGGCAGATACGTTCCGGCAGAAATAATCATATCTCTATCAATAATGACAGCTCCATCATGAAGGGGATTGTCAGGCCAAAAAATAGCGATAATGAGCTCCTGCGATATTTCTGCATTCAACTTAACTGCAGTACTCCAAAAATCTCTCAAGCCAGTCTCTCTTTGTAACACCATAAGGGCTCCAATTTTCTGGCCTTTCAAATATCCCAAAGCCCTTGTAATCTCCTGACTGAGTGCTTCCGCTTTTTTTTGGGCACGTTTCCTTCTCCAAATATTGCCACGTCCAAGTTCCTCAAGCATACGTCTGAGTTCTGGTTGAAAAACGATAGGAATAGCAATGATCAAAACTCCAAGGACTTTCCCTAAGAACCATGACAACGTTCGAAGCTCAAAAAACCTGGCCAGAGATGCAACAACACCAAGAATCAGCAACCCTTTCACAAGTTGCATTGCACGCGTTCCGACAAGCAAAAGTAATAAACGATGGATAATAACAGCTATGATGACAATATCAAGAATGTCATGCCATCGAAATAAATCTAGCATATTGACCCTCCCATGCTATTCAGTAACATGGATAGAAACATACGGAGATGTTGTTAACGCAAGTAAAGCCCCATATTTTACTGAAAATCGTATTTTATCTCCTACACATAGTTTTCTGTCACACTCTTCCACATCAAGAACCATATGATCACTTGACGCACCTAAAATTTCAATTCCTTTATCACAAGGCAAAAGAGCATCTATTCTTGCATCTTGCTTGCCAATGGCTGCGAGAGCACGCAATCGAACTCCTTTATCAACAAAAACGGGGATGTCGCCAAAAGCATCTGCAGCAATTGTTCCTAAAGGAACGCTAGGTTTTCTCTTTACTTCTATCACTTCTGCTTCTAAAAATATAGTGTTCCGTAGTAAATATGGGAACGTTTTGCCTCCTGACGAGTCCGTTCCAAGCAAAATAGCCTCTCCTATTCTCAACGAATTGATGCAAGAAGGCATAGTACCATCGTCAAGAAGAGACAAAGATGATGTGGCACCTCCTGAACACAAGGGGACACTACACTCCAAGTATTCTTCTAACTTTTTTTTAAGGGAACCTAATGTTTCCAATTTTTTTCGAGAAGGAAGCACTCCTCCAAAACATCCAAAATTCACACCGACGCCTAGACAATCTATGAAGCGACACTTCTTCAGGACAGAGGCTATCTGTTCTAATTCGTCTGGCCATATGCCCTCTCGTAAATCACCCAAATCGATCATGAGTAACACGTTATGCCTTTTCTTTTGTAAGCTGCACTCTGCATCAATTGCTTGTATTGTCTCAATCATCGAAACAACAGATGAGTCACAAAGTTCCACAACTTCAGGAATTTCACTCATCATAGGAGGCCGCAGCATCATTATGGGAACAGGAAGGCACATTTCTTTACGTAGTCGATATAAATTTTCTATACGACTATCAGCTATTCCTTCACACCCATTCTCAACCATAATACGGACAATATCTTCATTGGCACAGGCTCCTTTTGCTACACCGTAAACGCCTATATTCCATTGACGACACAATGAAACAACGTGGGCAGCATTGTAGGCAATTTTCTCACGTTGAACTATGAGACGAGGCCAAAGACTCATACTCTCTTACCCTCCTCTTAATTTACGAAGTACAGTAAGATTTCCTTTATTTCCCAGTCCATTTTGTGGTGTTTCCAGTAATGCCGGTATCCCGTTCCATCTACTGTCATTGACTATGAAAGAAAAGGGCAAAACCCCTAACTCTCCTTCTCCAATATGTTGATGTCTGTCAAGATGACTATTACGAGCATGAGCACTGTCATTTAAATGCCAACATCCAACTCGTTCAAGTCCTATTTTACCCATAAGAGACGAGACAAAACGCTCATAAGCTTCAAAAGTTCGCAATTCGTATCCTGCAGCAAAGAGATGACACGTATCGAGACACAATCCTAAACGTTCATTTTGAGGAAAATGATCAAGCACAGACTTCAATTCGTCGAGAGAACTTCCTAATATACTTCCTTGCCCTGCCATAGTTTCAATAAGAATCCGAACTCTTGTCACAGATGTGCGTTGTAACACCTGCCCTAAACTGTTAACAAGCTTTCCTATTCCTTCATCACGAGGTCGCCCCCGAGATGATCCTGGATGAACAACAATTTCATCAATACCAAGCATATCGCAACGTTCTACCTCTTCAGTAAGAGCAACTATACTTTTTTCTCGAGTTTCATCTGGTGATGCAAGGTTGATAAGATATGAAGCATGAACAACAACTTGTTGTATACCACTCCGCCGCCATGCATGTAAAAAACGTTCTGCCCGAGACATAGAGATAGGAGTACTATGCCATTGTAACTGATTTTTGGTAAACATCTGTATAGCTTCACATTCAAGATCCTCGCCACGTTCTATTGCTCGTTCAAGACCACCTGCAATGGAAACGTGAGCGCCGATTAAAGGCATAAATTAATTTCTCCCTTACGTAACATAGTTATAAATCGATACAATATGAAGGCAGTGACACCCCATATTATCCTTCCATCAGGAAGATCATAGCGCGGGGTCTCAAACTGTATTCCTTCATGTTCAATCTTATATATTTCAGGAATAACTGGGATAGAATCCAGTTGCATAAATGCTATGCCGGCAACCTCTTCATGAGAAAGCTTAAGTCTCGACATGAGAGTCTCATCTGAAATCACGCCTACAACAGGATAGACGGCAAAACCGCTTGTCACTGCTTTTTGGGGTTCCATAAGATATATAGGCTCTATATACTCTCGTTCTAAACCAATCTCTTCCTCTGTTTCCCGCAACGCTGTTTCAAGAGGGCCTCTGTCAAAATCATCCCGTTCTCCTCCTGGGAAACACATTTCGCCGCCATGACGCTTCATAAAGTAGGGACGTTCTAAAAAAAGAACTTTATACCCCTTTTCTGATCGGAAAAGAGGTACAAGGACAGCACTAAGCCGTTTCCCATCTAATGTAAGTAAGTAATTCCATGGAGGAAAAGAGGTTTGCATATTGCATCTTTTCCCTGAAAAATCATCTATTGCCATCTACATCGTCAGCTCCTCATGCTCTAAGACGAACGCTTCCTGCATAGACAACACCACGGAATCCATCGACCGTAACCATCATCCCGTCTTCAAGAACTGAAAGTGCATTGCTTGCACTAACAACACATGGTATTCCCAATTCTAAAGCAACTATAGCCGCGTGACACGTCAATCCACCATGTTCTGTAATAATAGCTGCAGCTTTTCTCATAGCAGGAACAAAATCTTTATCTGTCTGGGAAACGACTAAAATGTTGCCTCTTTCCATTTTCTCAAGAGCCTCTTCTGGCGTATTCGCCTTTTTCACTACACCAAAAGCTTCTTTTTTCAAAAGAGAAAGGCCTTTGACTAAAATTCGACCCACTGTATGAACTTGCAACATATTAGTTGTTCCTGGAATACCCATAGGGACACCTGCCGTAACAACAACTATATCCCCTTCCTTCAAAAGCTTGTTTTCCAAACATAATGAAAAGACATTATCAATGGCCTGTTCCTGATTGGAAATATTTTCAACTCTAAGAGGTTCTACTCCCCAATATAAAGCCAATTCTCGCCATGTTCTCAAGACAGGAGTGGCTCCAATAATCTTACATGGGGGACGATGCTTGCTAATCATTTGGGCTGTACTGCCACTTCGAGTAAGGGAGATAATTGCAGCAGCACCCATTTCTCGCGCGACTTCAACAGAAGCTCCGCTTACTGCATCTGGCACTCCCGTACTTAACTGCTTTCTATGAAGGGGATGTTGCCAAAGCTCTATATCCTTCTCAACTCTCTCCACTATGCGGCGCATCGTTTCTACAGACCTGAGAGGATACGTTCCTTTCGCCGTTTCTCCCGAAAGCATTACGGCATCAGCTCCATCAAGAACAGCATTTGCAACGTCACTTGCTTCTGCTCGTGTAGGACGGGGATTTCTAATCATAGAGTCTAGCATCTGGGTCGCAACTATAACAGCTTTCCCCTTAGAACGACAAAGATCTATAATCTCTTTTTGTACTAGAGGAACCTCCTCCGTGGGAATTTCGACACCCAAGTCTCCACGGGCAATCATCACCCCATCAACTACATCTAGAATTTCATCTATACCATCGACAGCTTGTCGTGTCTCTATTTTCGCTATAATTTTCATAGTTCCGCCAGCTTCTTCGATTACTTTTCTAACATCCATGATGTCTTTTTGATTTTTGACAAAAGAAACGGCGATATACTCCATGTCATTTTTCAAACCCCAACAGATATCAGAACGATCTTTTTCCGAAAGAGCTGGAAGGGAAATGGAAGCTCCCGGTATATTGACTCCTTTTCGCTCTCCTAGTTCTCCACCAACGATAACTGTGCAATGTACATCATTCTCACTAATTTCTGTAACTTTGAGGTGAAGAGTTCCATCGTCAATATAAATATCTTGATCCACGCTGCTTTCTATTGGTAAGTTAGCATAATTAACAAAAACTTCTTTATCATTACCAACAACATCTCGTGTTGTTAAAACGAAATCTTGTCCTTTTTTCAAAAAAACAGCGCCTTCCTGTAACGTTCCAGTTCTAATTTCTGGCCCCTTTGTATCAAGAAGAGTGGCAATAGGAGATCCCATTTTTCTTTCGACTTCTCGAACGAGGTCAAGACGAGCCTTATGTTCCTCATAAGAACCATGACTAAAATTAAAACGAGCTACATTCATTCCTTCCTCTGCCATAGAACAGAGCATCTCAAAAGTTGAACATGCCGGGCCAATCGTGCAAACTATTTTCACTTTCTTCATTATTTCTGACCCCTTCCGTCTATCAAATATGGATTACGTTTATTCATTACATCAACAGCAGATTTCGTAAGATTCCTCTGGAATCACAGAGGATAGTCCTTTCATCTTTATAGTAGGACCATCTACTTTTATGCCTGCCAGAAGAATAGTAACACTGCCTATCCCGTTTCGAATCTCTAATAACACCTGAGATCGGCCAGGAAAATCTTTGAGAGAACGAATAAAGTTTTTCACACATTCTTGCGGTAATAAAGTTCCGTCAAGTACAATTTTCACATACGGAAAATTTCTCTCTTGAAGAGACTGAAAAGAGACAATCTCCCTGGCAATAATATTTCCAGAGCCTCTATCATCTAAAGTGCCCCTGACTACACAAATTTGCCCAGGTTCTACTTGTTCCTTTACAGATGACCATGTTTTCGGGAAACAAATAACCTCCACTTTTGACTCTGCATCTTCAACCTCAAGAATCCCCATTGGGTCTCCTCGTTTCGTGTATTTCTCCTTTGCAGAAAGCACCATACCTCCAATCTGCGGAGGCATATTTTTACTCTTCCAATATTTGAGGTCTGAAATACGACACGTACAATAACGACCAACTTCATCTTCATGTTGAGCAAAGGGATGACCGCTGATATATAAACCTACAACATCTTTTTCGAAATCAAGACGTTCATAAATATTATAATCATCGATATCAGGAAGTTCTGGTTCAAGATCCCCCTCTTCCCCATCTCCATCAAGAAGCGACAAAAGAGAACATTGGTTTTTTTCCTCGCTTTTCTTCTGAGCCAGGGCTATAAAATCAGGAAGCGCTGTTACTAGTTGACATCTATTTGTCGTTAAGCCATCAAAAGCCCCTGCTTTTATAAGATTTTCGATAACTGATTTATTTACAACCCTTAAATCTACACGGCACAAGAAATTCCAAAGGGAGATGAAGGGCCCCCCGCATTCTCTAGCTTTTATAATGGCTTCCACAGCACCATGTCCAGCCTTTGACACTGCACCTAAACCAAAACGTACAACATCTTTTACAGCTGTGAAAGACTCCATGGAAGAATTAACATCTGGAGGAAGCACTTCAATACCAGAATTTCTGACTTCTCGCACATATCGTGCCATTACATCTTTTTTTGAACCTATCTGACTTGTTAAATATGCGGCCATAAATTCCGACTGGAAATTAGCCTTAAGATAAGCCGTCTGATAACTAATCAGAGCATATGCAGCACTATGTGATTTATTAAAACCATACCCTGCAAATTCCTGAATAATATCAAAAATCTCTTCAGCTTTCTGAGCTGGAACATTATGCTGTGCACAGCCCTCAGCAAACTTCTTTCGCTGTTGTTGCATAACTTCCACTTTTTTCTTACCCATAGCTCGTCTCAGCAAATCGGCTTCTCCAAGAGAATATCCAGCAAGACGCGCAGCACATTGCATAACCTGCTCCTGATAGAGAATAACTCCAT
Source organism: Aminobacterium thunnarium (assembly GCF_055390565.1). Classification (NCBI taxonomy): domain Bacteria; kingdom Thermotogati; phylum Synergistota; class Synergistia; order Synergistales; family Aminobacteriaceae; genus Aminobacterium; species Aminobacterium thunnarium. Next base: position 707,744 of record NZ_AP042412.1, on the reverse strand, counting down.
AGGTTTCTTTTAGCACTTCAGACAATTCTGGATGGAGGTATACGACAGGTTCACGCCCATGCTTACGTTCAATATACTGATCTACCATTCCACTTCCTAACGGCCCGGGACGATAAAGAGCCAGAATGGCGATTAAGTCTTCAAAACAATCTGGTCTAATTTTTCTAAGTAATTGCCTCATTCCAGTAGATTCAAGCTGGAATACACCAAGAGTATCCCCTTTCTGCAACATTGTATATGTTGCCTCATCATCCAAAGGAATACTATTAAGGTCAGGAGCTTTTTCCCCATTGATTTCAATATTAGAAAGAGCTTCCTCAAGTACTGAAAGTGTTTTAAGCCCCAGGAAGTCCATCTTGACAAGACCAAGTTTTTCAACAGGTTCCATAGGATACTGTGTAACAATCTGATTTTCTCCGATTCTGCGAACAGGCACCAGATCTGTTATGGGCATTGGTGTGATAACAACTCCAGCCGCATGTTGAGAACAATGGCGAGCAATTCCTTCTATCTTCGAAGCACTATCCAAAAGCCGTTTGACCGCTAGGTCTTTAGTCTCTAGACTACTAAGGTCTTCACTCTGTTCCAATGCTTCTGGAATCGACTTAACACCCTCTGGAATAAGTTTGGCAACGACGTCGACATCACCATAAGGCATCCCCAACGCACGACCTACATCTCTTATGGCCGCCTTACTTTTCATTCGGTCAAAAGTTATGATCTGAGAAACTCTATCTACACCATATTTTTGAGCTATATATTGTAATAATTCCTCTCGTCCTTTGTCGGAAACGTCCGTATCAATATCGGGCATACTTATACGTTCAGGATTAAGAAAACGTTCAAAAAGAAGATTGTATTTTAAAGGATCCAATTCCGTAATACGGAGACTATAGGCAACAAGAGAGCCTGCAGCAGAGCCTCGACCTGGCCCAATGGGAATATGAAGCCCCTTTGCCGCCTGAATAATGCTGGAAACAATGAGGAAATAACCGGCAAACCCCATTTTTTTGATGACCGAAAGCTCGTAAGAAAGACGTTTAGCATAATCATCTGGAATATTTTCGCTTCCCAGACGTCGTTTAAGACCTGCCCATGCTTGCTTTTCAAGGTTTGTTTCAAGAGTTTCTCCTTCAGGGAGATCAAAACGTGGTAATTTATAATCTCGCGTTCCCAAATCAAATTTAATCGAACAACGCTCTGCTATAGCTACCGTGTTGTCAAGAGCATCCGGTAATTCTGTTCCGAGTAAATGATCCATTTCTTCAGGAGAACGAAGGTAAAAATCATTACATGAAAAAGACATTCTATCTGGATCGTTCATAGTTGTTCCTGTCTGTACACACAACAGGATTTCATGCCAATTGTAGTCTTCTTCGTTCAGGTAATGCGCATCATTTGTAGCTATGAGATTAAAATCATTTGCTCTTGCCATCTTAACAATTGCCTTGTTAACAATAGCTTGTTCCGGAATTGAGTTGTACATTATTTCAAGAAAAAAGTTATCCTTACCCATAATATCTCTATACATTTGGGCGCGAGCTAATGCTTCTTCCTCTTTCCCTTGCAAGATTAAAGAAGGAATCTCTCCTGCAAGGCACGCAGATGACGCAATAATTCCCTCGCTATATCGAGCGAGAAGATCGTGGTCAATTCTCGGCTTGTAATAAAATCCTTCTGTATTCGCAATAGAAACAAGCTTTATTAAATTGTGGTAGCCCTGCTGGTTTTCAGCAAGAAGAAGTAAATGAAAATTTTTGCCCTTCTTTTCCCTTGAAGTGTGCCCATCGGGATCAACATACACTTCGCAACCTATAATCGGTTTAATTCCTGCAGTTAAACATTTATCATAGAATTCTATAGCACCATACATTGCCCCATGGTCAGTGAGAGCCACCGCTGGCATTCCCCACGACGCAACTTTTTCAGCAAGCTCTCCACAACGTATAGCGCCATCAAGCAAACTATATTCACTGTGAACGTGTAAATGAACAAAAGGACGAGTCATTCTTCTGTGATTCCCCCATCTATTTCTTCTACATTTTCTTTCTTATGGAGAAGCACTTCTCCGCCTCCCCAGCGAAGTACCGCATCAACAAGACCTGAAAAAACTGCTTGTTCCTGTTCCTGTTCTTGCTCTTGATCTTCTTCCTGTTCATTTTCTGTTTTAGATGCAGATTTTCCCGGCTTCGCTGAGGGGATGTCATCAAAAGGCAAAACCTTCGTTGGTTCGTCTTGAATTTCAAAAACAGCCTCTTCAGATTCAGAAATTTTTTTCGATGATGAAAAATCATATTCTAAAGTTTTATCATTACATATGTACTGAAGAGTTAGCTTTTCATTGAAAACTTCCTCTATTTTCTGTTGCAAAATGAAAGCATTTCTTTCTACCGAAAGAAGCTCTAAGGAATACTTACAGTATTCTGGAAATTCCAATGTGAGCAGTCCATTTTCAAAAGAAACAGAGGCGTAAAGTAGGGCACTATACATATGGATGTCACCATGAATAAATGATGTTAAAAGTTCTTCCCATTTTTCTTTCAAGGTGACGTTCTGCACATAAGATTCTTTTGGCTTACTTGGCTCTTGAGGCTCTTGAGGCTCTTGAGGCTCTTGAGGCTCTTGAGGCTCCTGAAACACTTCGATCACTTTGGGCTCTGCAACTACTTCTAGCTTTTTTTTCGAAGTCTTTTTTTCTACATTATCACTATGTTGAGTCAAAATTTCATCTTCGATTAACTTATTCAAAAAAAGGCCAGAGAGAACGTCTGTTTTCATCCCCATACGCACGTGAGGAAGTATTTTCGCACAAAAATCCATGAGCGATAATAGATGATGGGATTTCCAAAAAGGAGACTCCTGAAGCAAAAAATTCTTCTCGGAAGAAGAACCTTCCAATAGAGAAACTGAATCTTTTCCCCAAGATTTCGTTATCCAAAGATCTCGAAAAATAACGAAAAGATCTTCTACAACTTTTTGAGGAGAAGCTCCTCGTCTAAACATGTTTTGTAATTCAGTAAAGACAGACATATCTGCTGAGCGAACAGATGCAACCCATCGTTCAAGCTCTGGACGACTTCCCCCTCCTAAAAGACGATTAACATCCTCTATTTCCAATCGTTTTCCAGCCAGAGCCATAACCTGCTCCAAGAGAGACTGGGCATCACGCATTGCTCCATCTGCCTGTCTGGCAATTTCCCATAGGGCATCTTCCTCTGCCTCTCTATTTTCTTTCTGAATAATATCTTTTAAACATGTAACAATACTCAGAGCGTCTATTTTCCTAAAAGGTATATGTTGACAACGAGATCGGATTGTTACTGGTACCTTGTGAGGTTCCGTTGTTGCCAAAATAAATATAACGTGGGAAGGAGGCTCCTCCAATGTTTTAAGTAGAGCGTTAAAGGCTGAAATAGAAAGCATATGTACCTCGTCTATGATGTACACTTTGTATAAAGAAGCAAAAGGTGATAGCGATACGTGAGACTTAAGTTCGCGAACCTCGTCTACACTATTATTTGAAGCACCATCTATTTCAATAACATCCAAACTTTCGCCTCTATTTATAGCCGTGCAATTAACACACTTATTACATGGTTCAACACCATCTTTATCACCAACGCAATTTAAAGCTTTGGCTAAAAGACGGGCTAACGTTGTTTTTCCACAGCCGCGCGGTCCTGAAAACAAATAGGCATGACTTACCCTATTATCTTCAAGAGCCTTCGTAATAACCTGTACGGCAGCCTCCTGAGCTATAACCTGACTAAATTGAGCAGGTCGATATCGACGATAAAGAGACACTGTCATCAACAAAATCCCCCTTTGAGGGCATTAAAAAGTTTCTTATGATATTCTAACATCTTTAATTGTTGGGAAACGAGGGAACGCTCATTAAATTAATTGAGATAATCTGCTATAGGGTGAGTCGTTTTTGCCTGAAGCAAGCTATCTACTAAAGTTTGTCTCAAAGACGCCAAAGAATCAACAGCAGCAGGCAAAGGCTCCTTTACAATAAGAGTTGATCCGACTCGCAAAGCACGCACTTGATCTATTTCTACAACTTCAATTTCATAAGGTGGTAATTCCATCTGATAGGCTCTATCTAATTTATCTTTAACAGAAGAGAATAAAGCTGCTACATCGCTACTGTTTGGTCCTTCCCAAACCGGAGCATCATCAACATACATAACAAGGGATGCGTCTTTTGGCTCTATACGAATCACCAACAAACGTAAAGCTTTTTTTCGTTCAAGAGGCCATCCTTTTTCCTTAATAATCCGTGTTAGATAATCAACACGCTCTTCCACATAGGGGTGATCCATAAAAATACCTGGGTCAACGTAAGGATGACGAAGCTGTTCTGCTGCAAGACCTTCCATAACCGTTAACATAGCCGCAGGTGGATAACCAGCCTCTTCAAGAGCAAAAAGCCCCTCAACATCAGCTTCTCTTTCCAAGTCTTTACTATAGGAATTTGTAATAGCTATCTGTGCCATATTTGTTAAAATCATTGGGGCAGCCTGTCCCCCACTAGCAATAATAAGTGCTAGGGAAATAACTGATATCCGTTGGGAACGGGCTATTTGTTTTACAACATGTCCTCGGTCAGCGTGGATCATTTCATGAGAAATAATAGCAGCAAGTTCTGCATCGCTATGGAGGAAATTAAGAATGCCAGTCGTCATATAGATAATGCCCCCCGGCAAACTGAAAGCATTTACAGCTTCCTCTCGTATAATACGTATCTCAAAGGGAAGAGAACGAGTCATTTGTGGTTTTAATTTTTCACAGATCATGGAAAGATGAGCTATCTGCACAGGATCTGAAATTCGCTCCCAATGCTGCTCTACTTCTTCAGAAACCTTTTTCCCAATACGTATTTCTCGCTGCACAGTGTCTTCTGCTTGCGCTACTAAACAAAAGCAGAAAAAAAACAGCGAGATCAAAATTCCAATATTACATTTTTTTTTCATACAAACCGTCCTTATAAAACTCCCCCAGACTTCATATATCCTTTAAACGCGGTCTTCCCCTTATTAAGTTGAGCCATTTGTTCTCGTAATTCAGAAATATGTTGTTCAAGCAGCGCCTGCACATGCTCTTCTTTGGTCAAAAGAGCTGTAACCTGTTCTTTTATCTCATTTACTATTTTAGAAAGGGAATAAAACCCTTGAGACTCGACATGTTGTTCCACAGCCGACCAAAATAAAGGGCCATCGCGCCCTTCAACAAGACCAAATTTCATCGCTATTTGGCCCCACTCTTCCTGGAGAAGCTCTTGACGTGAAATAACGCCTTGTTTTTGCTGCAATACTTCTAGCAATTTTTCCATATCTTTATTGTTAACACACTCGAGTTCATCGTCTACATAATGTTCAAGTTCAGTATAAAGAGCTATTTCAGAAGACAAGAGATCCCTGATCTTAGACTCAAGGTTATCCTGCAACATTAAAACCCCCACCTGTCACCCCAGAACTCATTTCGTTTTCAGTCACCCCAACGGCTTTACTCCGCTCTTCGGCTAATTTCTCAATGGCTTCTTCCCAAGTAGTGCGCAACTCTTCAAGCATACCCCGTGCCTGTGCAACAAGGTCTGGACTCTTTTGAACATTAGCTTCAACAAGCTGGCGGTAAATATAGTCATAAAGAGCCATTAGGCTAGATGCAACATCCCCTCCTGCCTCCATATTCAGAGTAATCATAAGCTCTCGAACCACATTTTGGGCTTTGAGAATATTTTCATTTGCTTGCTCTAAATCTTTATTCAAGAGAGATTGTTCAGCTAATCTGCATTTTTTAATACCTATATCATAGGTTATGAGAAGAAGCTGTTCTTTTGACGCCGTCTGTATTTGCGTAGTTATATACTTATTTACCTGATCATTTTGACTATTCCCTAAAACCATTGATCCAAATCCCCCCTATCATATAGTTCTCGGCTACCAAGGGGAATATATTTATATTTAATTTTCTTTTTCTTCACACATTATATGTTCGATCAAATGTGCCCTACTTACAATTCCGATAAATACGCCGTCTTTACCTACAACAGGAGCCATTTTCAACCCTTTTTGAATTAAAGAGAGCGCAACATGAAGGTCAGAATCATCTTCAGAAAAATATATAACTTCACGCGTCATATACTTCCCTACTGGTTCTTGTCCTTTTTTCCTGAGCTTTTCTGACAATTGATCGAAATCTGGAATAAATGCCGCCCCTACCAAATAATCGCAGTAGCCAGGCAATGAAGCTTGAATAATATCCTTTTCACTGATAAATCCAACAAGAGCGCCTAACTCATCAACAACAGGTAATCCCGTCAAATTATGCTGAGAAAGAATCTCTATGGCCTCTTTCAATGTGGTATTTTCTGTTATTGAGGTCAAATCCTTATCCATAAGATCTCCAATTCGCATAATTAGATGCCTCCTTTAATCAAAACGCTCTAGCTGTACGCGAGGCATAAGAGCTTCAATGGCATCTCGGCTTGAAAAACCTTTTTCTACGTGCATTGCGTCTTCCCATGCACATGCCATTGCAAAACGAATTCGATCTTCTACATCCATTCCTTCTTCCGCACCGACAATGAGCCCTGTTATAAGAGCATCGGCCGTTGCAAATAAAGAAACGACTGAACGTCGATCAGCAAGAGCAAGATAGATTCCCTTAGGAGTGAAAAACACATCACCGTATACATGATAGGAAGTGATAGCCCATTCAACCCCTTGATCGTGCAACTTTGAAACGACCTTAATAATATTATCGAGAGAAGTTAACGATATACCGGAAACACGCGACATAAAACGATGGTCAATTTTAGCGATTGTAGGCCCAGCTTCCAACGCAGATTGAAGAGGTAGCCCCGCAGCGTCAACAATTGTAGGGATATTATGCTCTTTTGCCATTCGGATCAATTCCCCATAAATATCCTGAGGCACTCCAGGAGGTAGAGATCCACCTAAGACGAGTAATCGTGTACGTTGCAACATTCTTTGATAGTTACGAAGAAAGCGGTCGTAAGCCTCTTCAGAAACATACGGGCCAGGTTCTGAAAGCCCTGTCTCAACATGACCTGTTTCGTCTATTATATAGACATTAGTGCGTGTCTCACCTTTGACATGAACGAAATTTGTAGTAATTCTCTCTCTGCGCAGAACGTCACGAATATAAGCTCCATTAAAACCAGCGAGAAATCCCATAGCGGCTGACTCATATCCCAATTGAGACAGCATCATAGAGACGTTAATGCCCTTCCCGCCGGGGGTTCGGATGGCATTTCTGGAACGGAACCAGCCACCCGGCCGAAATTCCGGAACGACAAACTCCTCATCGACAGCGGGATTTAATGTAACCGTGACAATCATCAAGCTCCCCCCTATGAGATAAAAGGAAAGGTGGGATACCCCACCTTCCCTCAATTAAGTTTTATTTTACTATTTAAGAAACTCAGAAAGCTCTGATGCAGAAGATATAGTCTTCTTAGAAACAATTTCACCTTTTTTAAGCTCTACAACGACAGGCATCTCACCCAATTTAAGCTTTTCAACCATGCGAGCGTTACGATAACCATCAATAATGGCAACCTTCTGCCCCGTCTCTTTGCTCATTTCTTCAACAGCGTTAGAAAGCTGAACCTGAGATTCAACGATGCTGGAATAGAAGAAAGCCACAACTCGCTCTGGATCTAAGAGTGTAGAACGAAGATGTACCTGCTCGTTAATATAGGCAGATGCAGACATTGCTGCAACAGCACCATCACCAGCAGCAGTTACAACCTGACGAAGATGTTTGTCGCGTACGTCTCCTGCGGCAAAAATGCCTTCCACGGATGTTTCCATATCCTCATTAGTGACGATCCATCCGCCTTTTTTAGCATCTACAAGGCCACGGATACATTCATCATGTGGAGCCTGTCCGACAAAAATGAACACACCTGCTACAGGAAGGTTGGAAATTTCGCCCGTTTTTACATTTTTCAATACAAGGTTCTCAACCATCCCGTCGCCTTCGATTTTTTCTACTACGCTATTCCAAATAGGAACGATTTTAGGGTTGGAAAGAGTTCTTTCCGTAGCAGCTCTATCAGCTCTGAAAGCATCTCTACGGTGAATGATAGATACTTTAGAAGCAAAGTTGGTAAGATAGCATGCTTCTTCTACGGCTGTGTTTCCACCACCGACAACTGCTATCTCCTGATCTTCAAAAAAGGCTCCGTCACAAACAGCACAATAGCTCACGCCACCACCAATGTGCTCGGCTTCACCTTCACAACCAAGTCTTCTAAAGTAAGCTCCTGTCGCAAGAATAATCGCCTCTGCTTCGATTTCGCCTTTGTCTGTGACGACTATTTTGCTACCATCACGAACCTCGATTTTCTGAACATCTGCATCACGAAATTCAGTATTGAATTTCTCTGCATGCTCTCTAAACATTACTCCTAATTCCTGACCGGAAGCATGTGCTACACCAGGCCAGTTTTCAATTTCGGCAGTAATATTAATCTGACCACCGGCTACTCCTTTTTCAATAAGAAGTACGTCAAGTCCAGCCCTACGACCATAAATAGCCGAGGTTAGACCAGCGGGCCCAGCTCCGATGATCACGAGCTCTCTCTTTTCCATTCCAACATCTCCTCCTCGTTCGTTGTAACTCTATCCAAAAACGGAATAATATATATTTGATCTTAATAGATCACTTGCGTCATTATACACGACACCAAACGCCTATGCGATAAAATCCTTGCAAATCTTTAACCAGTCGTACAAAACGCAACGCTATCGTTTCGTATGCAGCCAAATAACGTGCTTGGTCGTCATCTCCCATTTCCATAACTAAATGTCCACCAGAAGAAAGCCATAGAGGACTTTTTTCCATGAGCTTCTTATAAAAAAACAAGCCATCATGCCCTCCATCAAGAGCTATTTGAGGTTCATATAAAGCAACTTCGTCCATAAGCCCCTTAATTGCAGATGTAGGAATATACGGAGGATTGCTAATTACAAGTCCTAAGCTCTTTTCTGGCACAGGAACATCCTCTATATCACGGGAATGCCACAAAAGACAACGTTGCAATAAACCATATTTTTTTAAATTCTTCCACGCCCATTTTAAGGCTTTAGGAGAGGCATCTACAGCAATACCATTCGCCAAAGGCCTTTCTAATAGAAGAGTGGATGCAATACAACCACTGCCAGTTCCCCAATCCAGAAAGGTACCTCCACTAAAATATCGAAGAGCTTCTTCCACTAGAAGCTCTGTCTCTGGACGAGGGACAAGACAACCTTGACCAACGGAAAAATCCCTTCCCCAAAAGCTCTCGTACCCTATTATATACTGCAAAGGTTCTCTTTTTATACGTCTTTCCACCATTTTTTCCAGACAGAATATTTCTTCTTCAGAGAGAGATGTCCTCCAAAGATTAAGCCAAAGCTGAGAACGAGCTATGCCTTTCAGAGAACATAACAACCATTCGGCTTCGTTTTCTGCTCCTTCTATGCCTGCATCTCTTAAGCGCGTTGCCACATTCTGTCTAGTCTGGTAAAGCAATTCTTGATTATGTATTGTCTATACCCTCTCTAATTTTTGTAATCTTTCAGTCTGGTCTGCCATTGTTATGGCATCGATCATCTCGTATAAATCACCATCAAGATATTGATCAAGTTTGTAAAGGGTTACCCCTATCCGATGATCTGTAATTCTGTTTTGCGGGTAATTATATGTCCTAATGCGTTCTGAGCGGTCACCAGAGCCAATTTGCCCTCGGCGTTCTTCCGCCAGTTCTTCTGCTTTCTTTCCACTCTCAAGATCATAGAGCTTCGCTCGAAGATACATCATGGCTTTAGCTCTATTCTTTATCTGCGATCTCTCATCTTGGCATGTTACAACAATACCTGTGGGAAGGTGTGTAATTCGAACAGCAGAATCTGTCATATTAACATGCTGCCCCCCGGCTCCGCTTGAACGATATGTATCTATTTTCAAGTCTTCAGAGCGAATCTCCACATCAACAGCTTCTACCTCTGGCAAAACTGCCACTGTCGCTGTTGAAGTATGGATACGACCACCAGCTTCTGTTACGGGAACTCGCTGAACACGATGGACTCCACTTTCAAATTTCAATTTACTGAAAGCACCATTCCCATCGATTTTAAAGACAATTTCTTTCAAACCGCCAATCCCCGTTTCGTTTGATTGAATGACTTCTATTTTCCATCCCTCTCGTTCACAAAAACGACTGTACATACGATACAGGTCAGCACCAAAGAGAGCAGCTTCTTCTCCTCCCGCTCCGCCACGTATCTCCATAATGACACTTTTTTCATCATTCGGATCAACAGGCAATAACAGAACATGAAGTTCTTTACGAATCTCCTCCAAGAGAGGCTCTTTCTCTTTAACCTCTTCTCGTGCAAGTTCCTGCATCTCTTCATCCCCAGAATGGAAAAGGGATTTTGCTTCATCAATATCGTTCTTTATTTTTTTATATTCTCTATATTTTGCTACTGTAGCCTCTATTCGTGAGTGCCTTTTTGCAAGTTTCTGCATTTCCTTAGGATTACTGGCAATAGCCAAGTCAGACATTTTCTTTTCTAAATCGACAAACGACTGTTCTATTTCGTCAAGTTTACTCTCTAGATTCATTCAATTCTTCACCTCCGGAATAATCAGACAAAGGCCTACCTAACGCTTCTTCAAGAGCAGCTATTGCAACTTCTATCTGCTCTACACTAGGTTCTCTTGTCGTTAGATATTGAAAAGATAAAGCAGGCCAAAGTATAATTGTTCCCAACTTTTTTATAGACGATGCTGCCCGTATGACTTCATACGATAACCCTATAACCAATGGGAGCAGCAATACTCTCATCATTATTTTCCACAATAAACCACCGTGCCCTGCAACAGAAAAAACTATAATGCTCACTATGACAACAATCAAGAGGAAAGATGTACCACAACGAGGATGGATTCGAGAGTAGGTTAAAACCTGCTCTGGGGTCATGTCTGCTCCAGCTTCAAAAGCATTAATAGTCTTATGCTCTGCTCCATGATACCGAAAAACTTGCCTTATGTCTTTCCACAAGCCAATTCCTGCAACGTAGACAACAAAGAAAGCTCCTCGCAGCAATCCCTCTAATATATTCTTAGAAAAAGCAGAAAGATTCCAAAAATCCCCTCCCTGTTGTGCAAGCCAAACAGGGAGAGCCACAAAAACGCCTACGACAGCAATAAGAGCGACGGCTACAGACCCAGCAAACTCTAATGGCGTAATTGCTTCTTCCTCGCCCAAGGCCAATTGGGCAGAACGATTCAAAGCCCGTATTCCAATTTTCAACATTTCAAACATGGTGATAAGACCGCGGATTATCGGACATTTCCACCAAAAGGAGGCAGATCGTAAGACAGCATCCCAATGTTCCTTGTATATTTCGCCATCCTGTTGGCGTACGGCAAGCCCCCATCTTTGAGGACCACGCATTAAAACACCCTCTATAACGGCTTGTCCTCCCACAGGCATACGTTTATTTTCAGAACTCAAAATTACTCCTCCTTGAGAAGTTCCTCCATGGAGTGAAAGGGATGTCCGCAAGGACGGGCTTCGTTACATTTACCATTCACAACACAGGAAGGACCTGCAAGATTAAAAATAACAGGGGCTACTTTTTGAACTTCCCGGAGCATTCCACGAGCAACATCCTGTATTTCCCATTGGGCCCGTCGACAAAGCCTTAAAGCAAAGAAATGATGAAGTTCTCTCGCGTTCATAGTCATTACAAGACTCGTTGTCCATCCATGAGGCAAAATATATCGAGCGTCTTCCTTGGGAATTCCCCGTTTAACGAGATCAAGGTAGGTACAGTGGGAGGCCCTTACCTGATCAAGAAACATTTGTTCAGCCTCTTTGTCAGCAGCTATCGTTGGCGGCACAACTACATTTGGTTGTGTCATGGATACATAACGCTGGCTTCTCTGACTATAACTCGCAATTCGATGACGCACGAGCTGATGACTAGTAACCCTGCTCATTCCATCAAGAGAAAATGTGAAAGACGCATGTTCAAAAGGAGAGTTATGTCCACTTTTTCGCAGGTGTAAAAGTAACGATTCTACAGAAGAGGAATCTTGCTCTTTCATTATCGATCCCGCTGGAATATCACTATAACAAAGACGGGCTGCAGCAGCCACAATTCTGTCAGGATCTGGAGTATACCCCAACAACGTTACATGACATTTCACGAACGCATCAGCTCCTATCCATAACTAAAGAACATGTAAAAAAGGGGAGCCTCGCTCCCCTTCTTACTCTTCGCCTTCTGTGTCGCGCTGTCCGTAATTGATTCCTTCGTACTTTTTACGGAATTTCTCAAGGCGACCAGCTTCACTTGCCACCCTACTTCCCTTCTTACCTGTGTAAAAAGGGTGGCACTCAGAACAAACACCCACGCGGATTTCAGAAGAAGTAGAACGGGTAGTAAACGTATTGCCACACGCACACGTTACAACACATTCTTTATAATCGGGATGTATCCCTTTTTTCATCTATGTTGCACCTCCAAAAGACATTTCTTTACTGAACAAATATGCACTTTACCATATGAAATAAAGACATGCAAGCAAATATTTAGATATGCATAACGCCAAGACCGCACCTCTCGTGATGCGCCACTGCATGATAAGCAGTATCCCCCATAACTGCAACGGCAATCCAACGTTCATTGCGAACTATTGCTATTTTAGCACCTACACTTGCTTCAAGCATCCCTACAGTCAAAAAACCTTCAAGAGCCTCTACTGCAGCATGCATTAGAGCATGCATTTCATTTCTTGTTTTATCAACTACACCAGCATTCAAAGACGCACCGACAAGAGCACGGGTTACCTTTTGAGGAAGATCTCCGGCAAGCCCCCCGACTTCTGTTGCTACAGATCTCCAACCATATTGTGCTAACTCGCGTTTAAGTGCATTTTCTGCATCTGATGTAGTTGTAGACGCCAAAAGCAAGGCTGCACGACCCACTTGATTCTCGTCATTCAAATGAACCTGAATGGTGAGCTCAAGATCAATACCTCCGCGTAAAGTTTCAATGTCATCATCCACTTTTTCTTCTTCCTCCGCGACCCCCTCCGCCATAAGAAGTTCCTCCTGGTTGTTAAATATTTTTTTCCACAGCATCTTAGGACATCTCCCCTCTCAGATACTCATTTTACTATAGCATATTTAATGAAAAACCAGACTTCTGTTTAAGTCGTCTTAATAATTCTCGAAAAAATCTTGAAAAACCTTACTATTCTTGATACTCTTCCAAAAGAGCTTTATACTAATATGAAATATAATCTGGAAAGGGGGTGCCCCGTAAGAATTTTTCCTTATTTCTAAAGAGAATATCGTTTCAAAAAGGAGCCAAAAAACTTTTTGAGGGGGAATGGGAAATATGATGAAGAAAACAATGGTTTTCGCAACTGTGTTGTGTCTTTTGTTCGCTGTCTTTGCCGGAGCCGCCTCTGCAAAGACATTCGTTTCTATCGCTACTGGTGGTACTGGTGGTACCTACTATCCTCTAGGCGGCGGTATTGCTGACATTTTGACTCGGCATCTTGAAGATGTACAGGTAACATCAGAAACGGGAAATGCCTCTGTCGCAAATATCAACCTTCTCGGAACCCATCAGATTGAAATGGTTTTCGCGCAAAACGATATCACTTATTGGGCCGCAAAAGGAATGGGCCCTTTCAAAAAAGGCGCCTATGACAACATTCGAGTAATGGCTTCTCTTTACCCAGAACACGTCCATTGTATTACCCTTAAAGGGCACGGAGTAAACGACATTATGGATATTAAAGGTAAGAGAGTTTCTGTTGGTGCACCAGGTTCCGGAGTACAGGGCGATGTTTCCGCAATACTTAACGCAGCTAATATTAAGTACAGCGATATGAAAACAGACTTCCTCGACTTCAACAATACGACTCAGCGTTTTAAAGACGGCCAGCTTGATGTCGGTTTTGTCGTAGCGGGATATCCAACTTCTTCCATTATGGATCTCGCAACAATGCATGATGTCGACCTCGTTGAGTTCAATGACGATTTCCTTAATAAACTTGTTACAGAGTACCCATATTTTGTAAAGAGTGTTATTCCCGCAGGGACATATCAGGGAGTAGACCGTGACGTTAAGACCCCTGCCGTAATGGCCCTTCTTGTCTGCGATGCAGATCTTCCAGAAGATCTCGTTTATCGCATGACAAAAGCTCTTTGGGATAACATTGAAGAACTTCGCCCAATCCATGCTAAAGCTCAACTTATTACTCTTGAAACAGCTCTTGATGGTGTCTCTGTACCTCTTCATAACGGTGCAGCACGATTTTATAAAGAAAAGGGAATGACTATCCCTAAGTTCTAAGAAAAGAATAGACAATAAAAAACTGGAGCTTTATGAAAAGCTCCAGTTTTTTTATTTTATATTTCAAGCTTCGAAATAAAGCTGAAGCTCCTTTACCCATAAATCCAGATTATCTTTTTGGGTTCTGCCACTTACCCAATCTTTCCTTCCTCCACCCCTAATCCCAAGAATCTTATTATTTCTCACAAAAGCTGCAACATCAAGAGAAACACTCTCCCCAGCACCAAGGAAAAATTGAGAACCTCCATCTGCAGATGTAATAAAAAGACAAAGGGATGTGTCCATTTCTTTAATTTTACGACTTACCGATGCAGAAGCCACTTCCACTGGAATGTTAGCACCGTGATAAAAGAATAAGGGAAATTCTTTTACAGCTGCCTCTTCCCATGGGAAAGCAACGAACTCACGTAAAGAGTCTATACCTTTTAACAGAGTTTTGTTTTCTTGTTGTAGCCGTTTAAAAACAGATTCTAACTTTTCTATGGGGCATCCTATCTCTCGTAACAGTTTTCTAATTGCATAACTCTCTTCTTTTAATTTCTGATTTCTATGTACAGTAAATCGAAATTCCCATTCAGGATATCTTCCCTTAAATCCCTCAACATGAACTCCACCTATTTCCGAAGTTCGGTATACGTGGGTTCCTGAACAGGCAATGATATCAAAATCTGGAATACTGACGATTCTAACAGCGTCATTTTCTCCTATTCGATCCCAATTCGCCTTTAACCCCTTAATTTCACGCGCTTCTTCATAGGACTTTACGCAAACAGACACGGGAAGGTCAGCCTCTATAACCTTATTCCCTTCTTCTTCTGCATGAAAAAGAATCTCCCATGTTAATTCGTTCGGATAATGTAGATATACAGTTGTCGAATCTGTTTCTACGGCCACTTTATAAATATGAAGACCAGGATGAGAGTTCTCCAATATTTTTGAAAGGACGTGCTCTCCCGAATGCATTCTAGATAAAAGCCACTGTCGCTCTAAGTTGACTTCTGCCTCGACAACTAACTCTTCAACGAGTTCCCCCTTATTAACTTTTATATAGAGGAAATTTTTGCCATTCTCTGTTTGGCAATCTGTAACATCCGCATAAAAATCAGCTGACTTGAGGATCCCCGTATCTCCAGGTTGCCCTCCTCCTGCCGGGTGAAACGGATTAGGATCTGTTACAATAACGGCTTTTTTCCCTGAAATTTTAACTATTTCCTTAATAACTATTTTATTTTCCACAAAAACTCACCTCCTATACAAAAGTCCGAAAAGAGTGAATCCTGCTGAAAAGATAAGACCAACAAAAAGAGGCTGAACAGATGGAATAATGGCAGGTGCAAGAAGAACAGCGGCAAGACCAGCAACAGCTGCTCCTAGAGCCCAAAAAGGAGAAAGCCTGGATGGAAATAGTAGAGCAACAATAAGGGGGAAAAATGTTCCCGCGCCTCTTAAACTCATACTCAAATAGCTCCACTGCAAAATCATATCTCCACTGAAAAGAACCCCTATATACGCAGCACTCACAACTATAACAAGAACAGCTACTCTGCTTGCCAGGAGCGTTCTTCTCTCGTCCATTTTAGTAGAAAAAAACGGTAAAAATTTAAACAAATCTTGCACAATATTGGTAGCAATTCCAAAGGATAATCCAGCTGCTGCGCCTATAACTGTAATAAGAATTCCTGCCCAAAAAAATCCCCCAACCAAAGGGGGAAAATATAATCGGATGAACATCGGAAGAGCTTGCGAAGGAGATATAGCTATTCCCGTAGTTCGCATAAATAATCCCACATAAACTCCCATTAATCCGAGAGGTGGAATAAGAATTCCCGCCAATAAAGCACCTTTCCGAGCCGTAGCTGGACTAGATGCTGCAAAAATACCTTGTATATATATTTGAGTGCAAAAAACTCCTACAATCATAGAAAAAAAGGCCCCAAACCCTTTTGCTACACCTGTTCCGAATAGATCAAAAAAAGGCGTCACAGAAAGAGTATGGTATAAAGCCAGTGGAGTCATGCCCTTTCCAAGTCCAAGTAGCACAGAAGCTCCTAATGCCAGAAAAAGCATCGCTATTTTGGCTTTCCCGATAACACTATAACTTTTTAAACCTCCGAGATATAAAAAACCAAGGACAAGACATGCGATACCCATCGAAGCCTGAATGGAGGAAAGGGGGAAAATTGTCTGAAGTAATGCAACGCCAGAAAGAAATTGTGCAACTACCGATATATATGTTCCCAGAGAAGAAGCGATCATGGAAACCATACTCACACCGCTGCCATAATTTCTCTTTAAAAACTCTGGAATTGTCACCACTCCCGAATTTCGTAAAGTAGCTGCAAAACCAATACCTAAGATTAGGCAACCAATGCCTCCTCCAAGGGTAAACCACCAAGCCGATAACCCATATTGATATGCCATCTGAGCTGTACCTACGGTTGATGCCCCTCCAACAAGGGCACCCATAATAACTCCCGTGACACCTGTTATACCGGCTTTACGTCCAGCAACAGCATAATCACTGGTGCCTTTTATTTTACGAGCAACAAATGTGCCAAGAGCTAAAAAAAGAACAAGTACGGAAAGTGCGGAGAAGGCAAAAAGTTTCATATTAATCAAGTCCTTTGCTAAAGATAATTTACACAAAAAATGCCGGGCTGCTTATTCACGCAACCCGGCTTATATTTTCTAAATGGCGTGCCTGCGGGGATTCGAACCCCAGACCTTTGGCTCCGGAGGCCAACGCTCTATCCGCTGAGCTACAGGCACTTCTCAAACGTCGAAAATATTACCACGTACCGGGGTTTACTGCAACTAGAAACTAGTTGCGATGTGGGTTAACGCCCTCCTGTCTTGGACGTTTCAACACGGACTATTCTATTATAAAGAATAAATAAAAACTACTCAAAATATCCCCTAGGAAAACAGTACATCCTCTTATAGAGGATGTTAAGCTCTTAGAGAAAATTGGATCATGTAATTATATCCTAGATCTTTATAACTAATCTTTTTGAAACCAAAGGGCGCTACTAGTGTTTCTATTTCTTCTGAAGATTTACGCATAACTACAGGCGGCCCCCAAAGGGTGTTTTCCTTTTTACATTCAATAATAGCTAAATGACCATTCTGTTTCAAAACACGGGAAATTTCATTAAAGATATTTTCTCCGACTGATTCCAAGTTCAACGAATGGAGGACAGTGGCAATAAAAACTACATCTATACTATCATCAGAAATTGGTAAAGAACGACAAATGTCAGAAACTATAGCCGAAATATTCGTTATTTTTTGAATGGAAGCTTCTCTTACTAGATCTTTAATCAACCTTTCTTGAATATCGAGTGCATATACAGTGCCTGACAATCCAACTTTATTAGCCGCCCAAAGGGTGTAATCACCAGTTCCACAACCTAAATCAAGAAAAGAATCTCCCTCTTTTAAGTCAAGTTCTTCAAAAATAAGATGCGGGTCATGCATAAAAAAACTACTAGGTTTCCTTTCATAATGTTCACTCCTATGCTTTTTCTCTTTCTCCACTATAAACGCCCCTTTCTATTTAAAAGTCTATTGAGTTTATTTCTATTTACGTTTTTACAAAATTGTACTAAAGTGTTTTTTATGTTTCATTATCTGCAGATACTTTTCTGGAGTGAATATTTTCTATGAATAAACTTCTACCATTACTTCAAAAATGCGCTTTATTTAAGAATAAGAAAAAAAGTGAAATAGAGTTATTCCTGTCAAAGGTCAACCACAAAATTGACTCCTTTGAGAAGGGGGAGACTATTATTTCTCCTATACAATTTACAGATAAGTTAGGAATTGTTTTACTGGGAACGGTAGATGTTCAAAAAATTTTCCCCAATGGGAAAATGATTGTTATTCAAAAAAAAAGAAGTTCCGATTTAATTGGAGAGTACGCTATCTTTTCAAAATTAGAACTCTATCCGCACACTGTTATTGCAAGTTCTCTGTGTAAAGTTCTCTTTTTACCTAAATGTGAACTTTCAGTCTGTTTCTCTTCTGACAAAATTCTTATGTTGAATTTTCTAGAAATATTATCTAATTCCAATTTAATTTTAGAACATAAAATTGGTACCCTTTCTCTTATTTCCATTCAAAAAAAAATCGCAGAATTTTTAATACATTACAAGAAACATCTTTGTAAGAATGCTCACTCCGACATAGTCATCCTTCCTTTTTCCAAAAAAGACTGGGCAGAATATATGAATGTTTCTAGGACATCTCTTTCGAGAGAATTAAAAAATATGGAAATGGAAGGCATTTTATCTTTCGAGAAGCGTATTATTATAGTAAAGAATTGGGGGCAGTTAGAGAAAATTTTATCGTTGTAAACGAGTGCAATTCATAAATCTATACTTAAATTTAAATCAAAAATCATTCTGTAAAGAAGAATCAAAAAGGAAGCCCCAATCTCACACCCAAGGGCTCCTTTCTTTTTCTACTTTTTAAAAGTTACAATCGTAACTCCATAACCACCTTCGCCAGGGCCACCAAGGCGGTAACTTTCTACATAGCTTAAATTGTCACAAAGCTGATGGACCTCTCTACGAAGAATACCCTCTCCACGCCCATGTATAATTTCAACACTCTGATAACCTGCACGCATAGCTCTATCAAGATATCTTTCGACCAAAGGCATTGCTTCATCTATTGTCATTCCTCTAATCATCATCGATAAAGGAACATTTTCTGGCCTTTTTGATGAAATTATGGGAGTATCAGGTACAGCGTCACGAACCTTTTTAGAAGAGAGAGAGAGGGAGGCAAGTGGAACATCCATTCGAAGAGCTCCTGCCTGTACTTCAGCCTTATTCCCTTTTATAGATAAAACTATACCTGTTATAGATGTTCCTTGAATAGAAACTGTATCTCCTACACTTAAATTTCGTTTTGCTGTTGTAGCTTTCCCCATAGAACGTTTCTCTTCTTTCTCTTCAAGTTCTTTTCTTTTTTCACGTAATTTTTCTCTTTTATGATGTAAATCTCGTTGAACCACTGATCGTGACAAATCATCAAGTTCTCGAAGCATTTTTCGAGATTCTTCTTCTGCAGAAGAAAGTATAGAAGCAGCTTTCTGTTCTGCACTCGTCAAGGTTTTCTCTACCCGTTCTTCTAATTTTCTTTCTCTTTCAGAGTAGTCCTTTTTGAAGGCCTCTATTTCTTGGCGTTGCATCTCCAAGTTCTTTCGTTCAAGATCAAGCTGAGCGTTTCTTTCCTGAAGATCCGCAATAACCTCTTCTACCGAAACTTCCTGCTCTTCTAACGTCCTTCTAGCCTTTCTCAAAATTTCATCAGGCATTCCATAACGCTCTGCTATAAAAAGGGCATTGCTCCGCCCAGGAATCCCCATGAGAAGGCGATATGTTGGAGCAAGAGTCTCTGCATCAAACTCCATACTTGCTGTTTCTACATTTGGGGTTGTTAGTGCATAGCTTTTAATAGGATTATGATGCGTAGTAGCCAAAGTGATACATTTCTTCTCTCGTAAACTATCCAGTAACGCTACTCCTAATGCGGCACCTTCCTGTGGATCTGTGCCAGCTCCTAGCTCATCGAGAAGAACGAGAGAGGATGATGTCGCTTCTGAAAGAATATGAATAATATTTTTTAAATGAGCGCTGAATGTTGATAAATTTTGCTCAATACTCTGTTCATCACCAATATCAGCAAAAACGTTATCTAATACCCCAACAACAGATCCTTCATGGGCCGGAACTGGAAATCCGCACCAAGCAAGAATCACACCTACACCGACAGTTTTAAGGGCAACTGTTTTGCCCCCAGTGTTAGGCCCCGTTATTACAAGAACTCTAAAACTTTGCCCACAATTTAATGTCAACGGAACACCTTTTTCACCAAGAAGAGGGTGTACTAAATCGCAAAAGGCGAAAAGAGGCTTGCCACTTATTTCAGGCAAAACCCACTTTTGTTGATCCACAATATCTTTTAAGGCGTAAAACAAGTCAATTTGGCCAATAACCCACTCAACATCTGATATGGCTCTTTCGCGCGTTAGTATTTTTTGTGTTATTTCAGAAAGAATTCTTCGCTTTTCTTCTTCTTCATCTTGGAGTAAGAGCAACAGTCTACTGTTGAGTTCAGCAAGACTTCGTGGCTCCATATAAACTGAATTACCAGAACCAGATCTATCGACAACTGTCCCTGGAAATCGGGACGCAGAGTCTTGTCGTACAAGTACTGTAAATCTATTCTGACGATAGGAAAGTAACCGTTCCTGCAACATTGAACTAAGTCTTGCATTTGAAAAAAGACCCTGCGCTCTCAATCGAATTGATTGGCGCACAGCATCTTCGCTCTTTCTAATTCGAAATAAAATGGGAGAGGCAGAATCATATAAATTGCCGTCTTCGTCGAGAACAGAAAGGAACTCTATTTCTTCAGAAAAATCCCTTATTTTTTTTAATAAAAGCAAAAAGGGAGCGTATTCTTCTCTTGCTTTATTCAAGCTATCTTTTATTTTATTACCCAAAATAATAAGGGTTCGCAAAGCGACCAGCTCTCGCCCGGAGAGAAGAGCTGTTTTACGGGCTGACTGAATTTGCACTGCAACACTTACTACATTTTGATTCCAAGGGAAATCTCCATACCTATCAACGTAATCACAATATGCCAGAAATAAGCCCTGTCGGTTACGAAGAGATTCTAATGTATCACATGGACTAACCTCTTCCAATGCCGTTAAGCCTAAATCACTTCGTATACGTTTCGCAAAAAGAGAAAGGACTTTATCAATCTCTAAAAGGTTCCAAACTTCTTTACGTACTCTCATTGATCAAATTGACTCCTTCAACGGTATGGAAAATTGAATTGACATAGGGCCATGCCAATGAGGCCGTTTTCATAGCTATGCTCTCTTGAATCCATTGCGGGGATGGAGATGCAAAAGACGAAAATGCTGATAGCAAAGCATAAAGGAAAAGTACAAGAACAGCCCCCTTCAGAATGCCAGCGGCCCCACCAAGAACTCTATCTATAAAAGAAAGAGATGTCCAACGCAAAAAAGCTTGAACAATACGACAAACAACAGATGCTATTACTACGACCAGAACAAAAAGAAGGACCATAGAAATGATAAGAATTACAGATGCAGATCCAGACCATCTCGATAAATACCAACTCGTCAAAGTAGGTCCGAAACGCCAAGCTAGATACGCTCCTCCTACAATGCCGCCTAAAGAAAATACTTCTCCCGAGAGACCTCTAAAAAGACCACGCAAAAAAAGGAATGCAAGGACCAAGGCAATTGTTACATCTACTCCTAAAGCAAGTGTCATGAGTCTTCACGTTCTCCCTGATTGTTATATTCTTTCAAAATATGTTCTAACGACTTCCCCGCGTGGTCAAGACAGTACGCTAGATGAAGACTGACCAGGAGCAATAAATGCTCCTGGGCTATCTCCTGACCAACTGTATTCGCAGCTTCTTTCAAAAGAGAAAGAACGCGTTCATACGTTTCCTCATCTAAGGCTGTCTTTAAGTTATATTCCTTTTTCCCAAGCTTGAGCGTTACATCTCTCAATGGGATAGACAAAACAGCCAGCTCCTTTATTAGGAATTACGTCCACTTTCTGCCTCTTCAGGCAGAAGGGCGTTAAGTTTATCGTAAACGTTCTTGATCTGACTGTCCAGTTGTGTCTTATCTTTCTGCAATGTCATCTTTTCGCGCTCTAATCGCTCAACTGTCCGCTGTAATTCTTTGATCTCTCTGATGTGTTCCAAATCTTTCTCGGAGACTTTATTTCGAAGAGATTGGTTATCTCTTTTAAGTTGGTCGTTCTCGTTCTTCAACCGTGTCAACAATTCGGCCAACCTATTTGCCAACTGCTCAATAGAATTAAGAGTCACCATAGCATCGCCTCCATCTCAGTATTTACCAGAATTTAGCGAAGGACATATCCTTTCGCAGCCATTTCTTCCCGTACTTTATTGTGGACTGTATCAACCTCTTCATCACTAAGTGTTCGATGAGCATCCCTATATGTAAGTGAAAACGCAAGACTACGGGATCCCTCGGGAACACCCTTTCCGGTGTAAACATCAAAAAGGCGAATATTCCATAGCAAAGAACCCGCTGCGCTGCGTAGTTCTTCCTCAACAATCTCTGCATTTTTGTTAATAGCAACTAACAAAGAAATATCTCTATTTACACCTGGATACGGCGAATTTTCCTTGAACGAAGGCATATTTTCTTTGATGAGAGGTTCCAGAGATAACTCAAAAGCGAACAAAGGAGCCCCCATATCAAGTTCTTTTTCAAGAGAAGGTTTAAGGCGTACAAAATACCCTATTTTTTTATCTTCCATGTATATATCCGCGCTCTGGCCAGAATGAGCAAAAGGTTCTGTGCTAGTCATAAAGGTACAGTGCGCTCCTCTACTCTGGAGAATTGCTTCTAAATCGCTTTTTACAGACATAAAATCTTCAATGAGACTTTCTTTGTATATATTTCGAGTATCGCGACCTGGATAGACAAGACCTGCCATTTTTTCAATCTCGCGCACTCCACTTTCAGACTCTGAATCTCGTATAAATACTCTTCCCAACTCAAAGATACGAATAGCATCTCTCCATCCTGAACGTAAAGAAGACGCAAGAGCATTCAACAAACCAGGCAACATCAATGTTCGCATTGCCGAAAGGTCTACGCTCAAGGGGTTTGAAAGTACAAAAGGATGAGCCCGCTCATCGTCTTCAGAGAGCCGTAAAAGATTGACAAAGGAAGGAGGAAGGAAAGAGTAAGTTATAACCTCAACATACCCTCTTGCTAAAGCAAGCTGGCGTAGGTCAGCCTGTAGTTCAGTCCATTCTCCTACAGTTCCGGCGTGGCTCATTTTTTGAGGAAGGCGACTCGGCATGTCATTATATCCCCGTATTCGCGCAACTTCTTCCACAATGTCTTCTTCAATATCGATATCTGGTCTATAGGAAGGGATCTTAAACCATCGGGTTGAAGATTCTTTCTTTTGTGTTAATTCATATATTCCAAGACGCCCCAAGATGTTTGAAGCTTCGTCCAGATCATCCCATAACAATATTCTTTGAAGCTTTTCCTTTGTCAAACGCACTTCTTTTTGGGCAAGAGTTCCAGATGTTGCCTCTAAAACATTCCAATCTACTGTTGCAACTCCCCATTCTTGCAGTAAACCAAGAACAAAAGCCATTGCAGGATAGACTAATTCAGGATCTACTCCCCGTGCGTATCTAAAAGAAGCTTCACTGTTTAAACCTAAACGACGCGATGTTCTGCTAACACGAACAGCATCAAAATTAGCACTCTCTATAACAACATTCTTTGTGGTCTCGCATATTTCGGTATTTTCTCCACCCATTACACCAGCCAGTGCGATAGGAGTCCCCTTACTTGTAATAAGTATATCCAAAGGATCAAGAAGCCTTTCCTTGCTGTCAAGCGTCACCATTTTTTCCCCTTGTTTTGCGGAACGAACAGTAATTTCACGATCAGGTAGTCTATCAAGGTCAAAGGCATGGAGAGGCTGCCCCATCAAAAGCATGGTCAAGTTAGTTGCATCAACTATATTTGAAATCGGACGCATCCCCATAAGAGACAATAAAATACGCACAGGCAAAGGCGAAGGCTGAATTTTTACATCAGTTGCAAGCCCTAATAAATAACGCTGGCACCCTTCATCTTCCAAAAAAATATTTCTGAAATCTACGGGCCAAACATTTCCTTCTTCTGGGCGATTCTTTAAATTTTTTCTGCCGACAGCATCTGGGAAAAGAGCATATATCTCGCGAGCTATACCAAGTGCACTCAACAAATCGCCTCTGTTCGGCGTAATAGAAATGTCAAGAACAGCATCATCTAAACGTAAGTATTTCTTTACATCCTGCCCAACAGGAGCATCTGCAGGAAGACGTAAAATTCCATACTCATCAGCGATGTCAGGAAGACCTATTTCATCAGCAGAAAGCATCATCCCTTCGCTCATAATTCCTTCAAAATCCTTTTTACCAAGGACTGTTCCATCAAAAAGAATTGCTTCAGGTGGAGCATAGGGGACAATATCTCCCGCTTTCAAATTGGTTGCAGCTGTAACGCATATAGCCTTCTCTTTGCCATAATTAAGAGATGCAACCCAAAGAGAATCTTTATGAGGATGCTGTTCTAGTGAATCGATTCGCGCAACATAAACACCAGACAACTTTTCACATGGACGCGTTATTCCCTCTACTTCACACCCTGTAAGAGTCAGCTTTTCTGCTACTTCTTCAAGAGATGCCGGAATAGAGACGAGACTATTTAACCAATTCCACGACATTAACATGATTTGCCACTCCCCGAAAGAAGATAGGGAACATTCCCTTCAAAAAGAACACGAAGGTCAGTCAGCTTATATTTCAATAGAGCAAGTCGATCTAACCCCATTCCCCACGCAAAACCATTGTAAACATGGGGATCTATGCCTCCAGCCTTCAGTACGTTGGGATGAATCATCCCCAACCCGCCTATTTCTAACCAGCCAGTCCCTTTACATATACGACAATGGGGATTTTTGCCTGAACACTCAACACATTCGACATCAAGCTCCAAAGAAGGTTCAGTAAAGGGGAAATAACTCGCACGATAACGTGTTTTCAAAGGACGGCCAAAGATACTATTAACTAATACTTCAAGGCATCCCTTCAAATCAGCGACAGCAATATCCTTGTCAACCAACAAGCCCTCCAATTGATGGAACATGGGGGAATGAGTAGGATCACTGTCACGTCTATAGACCTTTCCTGGGCATACAATTCTCAATGGTGCTCCATATTTGAGCATAGAGCGAACCTGAACTGGAGATGTATGCGTTCTAAGCAAATGTTTTTCGTCAAAATAGAACGTATCCTGCATATCTCGTGCTGGGTGGAAAGACGGAATATTAAGAGCTTCAAAATTATGGAAATCGTCTTCTATTTCAGGACCTAAAGCAACAGAAAACCCTAAGCCTGTTAAAATTTTTATAACATCCATCGTAACCTGAGTTACAGGATGAAAGGCTCCCCAATTTCTGCCACGAGACGGAAGAGTAACGTCGATCATTTCTTTCTGCTCTTCAGCTATCCACTCTTGCTCTTCAAAAAATCTTTTACGGGACAAAAGCTGATTTTCTATATCATCCCGCAGCTGGTTAACCAACTGCCCTATTTCAGGCCTTTTCTCAGAAGGGAGTGAACCCAACATCTTCAGAAGAGACGTTACTTTACCTTTTTTGCCAAGGAACTGTACTTTCAGTTCCTGTATTTCGTCTACAGAACAAATGTTATCAAGCTTAGCTAAAAATTCTGTACGACAACTTTCTATGTTATTGTGAACTTCACTCACGCTCCATTACCCTCCCTTTCGCGCTCTTCATCTATAGCTTCTAAAAGAGTGTCTAAATCGTTCTTTTTACCAGCAATAAGAAGGCGATCATCTTTATTGATAACTGTATCTGCCGATGGTAAAAATCTTGAACCTTTTCTATCGAAAAGCAAGACCATAGCATTATATTTTTTTCGAAAATCAAGTTCTACAAGGGTTTTCCCTACCATCTCTGATAAAGGCGAAATTTCACCTACGAGATAATCTCCCCCAGGGAGCTGCGAAAAACTTGAAAGCCATGGATGAACAAATTGCTCTGCAACTCTCTGCCCCATGTCTCTTTCAGGGAAGATAACCCGATGTGCACCAACGCGAGATAAAACCCTTGCATGAAGGGCCGTTTGTGCCCTCGCGACGACTAAAGGGATGTTAAACCCCTTTATTATAGTCGTTGCTAAGATACTTGCTTCAATATTTTCACCAATAGTAACAACTGCTATGTCTGCCTCTTTCGCTCCGACTTTTATAAGAGCATCTTCATCTGTGGCATCAAGCTGGGCTGCCAAGTCTATAATTTCAGCTACCTCTTCAACTTTTGTAGCATCTGCATCAACGCCTACAACATACTGATTCATCGCTGCTAGTTTTTCGCATAATGAAAGTCCGAAACGTCCTAAACCAACTATAAGAATCATCTTTCGTTTCTCAGCCATTTAAAAAGCCCCCTAGCCTACGGGAATATTCGTCGTAGCATAATTCACATTATCCCGTGTTTCACGACTAATCATTCCATACATGAATGTTAAAATACCAACACGCCCCCAAAACATCAACAAAATCATGATAATCTTACCTGCCGATGAAAGAGACGAAGTAATGCCCAAAGACAGCCCCACCGTACCCATTGCCGAAAAAGCCTCAAAAATTAAGGCTCGAAAAGGAAGCTCTTCTGTGAAAGATAATAACACTATACAAAAAAGAACAGTACTTACATAAAGAAGCGTCATAGAAAGTGCACGACGCACATTATCAAAAGGAATATTTCTATTAGCAAAGACGATACGCCCCCTCCCCTTCATTTCAGAAAACGTAGAGAGAATCAACAGGGCAAAAGTTGTCGTTTTAATTCCACCACCTGTAGAACCAGGAGAAGCACCAATAATCATAAGCAAACATGTAATAAAGATGCCTAACGCTGAAAACCGAGACGTCTGTATTGTATCGAAACCAGCTGTACGGGGCGTCACACTCTGGAAAAGGGCGTTCCATACCTTCAAAACAGGCGGAAGGTCTTTAAAGGCTCCATTCCAATCTGAAATAAGGAAAAGAAGCAAACCTCCCCCAATGAGACTGGACGTTACCTTTATTACAAGTTTACAATGAGGAGAAAGAGTATCTCGTCGAAGTACGTATCGGCCAATACCGGAAAGGACCAAGAAACCGGCTCCACCAGAAACGATAAGAGCCATAATAGTTGCAGGAACCCAAAAAGTAGAAGCATACCCCTCTAAACTTGTAGAAAAAGGGGAAAAACCAGCATTACAAAAAGCACTTATACTATGAAATAAAGCCAAATACAACGCTTTTAAGGGGGGAAAGTCTCGAACAAAGGCAATAAACAAAGGCACCATCCCTATTCCCTCAATAATAACAGTCATTTTAAGAATACGCATAAGAAGACGAACAGCTCCCGCAGGAGTATCGAGCCCCAGTCCTCCTGCAAAAAGAAGACGTTGACGTATTCCTATTTTTTGACGCAACAGCAGCAACAGCGTAGTTGTCGCCGTCATAACACCAAGCCCACCCAGCTGGATAAGAGCCAGAACTACCCCTTGGGACATCAAGCACAAATCTTTACCTGTATCAACAACAGAAAGTCCCGTTACGCAGAGCGCTGAAGTGGCAGTAAAGAAAGAATCGACCCATGAAAGAGGTTGACCTGCCGCAAAATTAAATGACCATATAAGGAAGGTTCCTACCACTATAAGCGATAGGAACCCCCCTACGATGGTCCTCTCTACTTTGAGAGAACTATATGTTTTCAAAATTATTGTCCTAACGCATTACGGGCTTTTTCAACCAACTTGACAAAGGCCGGCATATCGTTAATGGCCAGTTCAGAAAGCATTTTTCTATTAATGCTTATTCCAGATTTCTTAAGCCCATCAATCAATGCACTGTAACTCATTCCCTGAGCCCGTGCTGCTGCATTTATACGGGTAATCCACAAACGCCGGAAATCTCTTTTCTTTAACTTGCGGTCATCGTAAGCACGGGAAAGAGATTTAAGAAAAGCCTCTCTAGCTCTTCTGTAAACATTCTTTTTTCTACCCCAATAACCTTTGGTAATAGAAAAAAGTTTCTTTCTTTTTTTATTACTAATGCTACCACCCTTAACACGAGGCATAGCATGTCACCTCTTTCAATATTAATTTTCTCAAGCTTATGAAGAAAACTTCACCCTAAGCATAGGGAAGTAGCTTTTTCAAATCTTCAGATCTAGCTTTTGATACACATCCAGACTTTTTAAGACGACGAAGACGACTCTGACTTTTTCCTGTCAAAAGATGTCCCCTTCCATTTTTTCTGTAACTAAACTTCCCTGTACCTGTGGAAGAGAACCTTTTTTTGGCTCCAGAATGAGATTTCAATTTAGGCATTGCAATACCCTCCCTTCCTGCAAATATATTCATACTTCAACAAAAGGGATGTGCAGTAAGAATGCTACTTTGACTGTTCAACATCCTTTTGATTCTGTTTACCTGTTGTTTTTGTGGGACTAAGAGGTGTGAGCATAATTCGCATATAACGGCCTTCCATGCGAGGTTCTCCCTCACTTTTGCCTACGGCTTCGACATCACGAACAACTCTCCCAATAACTTCTCGTCCTTTATCAAGGAAAGCCATCTCGCGGCCTCTAAAAAACACTGACACCTTTACACGATGTCCAGCCTTCAGGAAATTTATAATTGCCTTTACCTTGAAGTTATAATCATGCTCATCAATTTTAGGACGCATCTTCATTTCTTTTAATGTCTGACCCTTTTGTTTCTTTCGTGCATCCTTTTCTTTCTTTTGCAACTGATAACGATATTTACCGTAATCCATAATACGGCAAACAGGCACTCTTGCCTGAGGAGCTACCTCAACAAGATCAAGAGCTCGCTCTTCAGCTGCTTTCAAAGCTTCCTCTATTTTGGTTATACCAACTTTGACTCCGTTTTCGTCAATTAGCAATACTTCACTTACAGTAATTTCCTCATTGACGCGGGGTTCCCCTTCTTCTCTTTTGGCTATAACCCTTCACCTCCATGTTTAAATATAAAAAAGGGCCGATGAATATCACCGGCCCTCATACAGACAAACAAAAACTCTCTTCGAGTTTTTCTACATCAACCAGACAACAACTTTATGCGTCGTCAGGTGAGAGGGCGGTCCTCTACTTGAACTTAGAAACTATATCACAGCTATAAAAATATGGCAATTACTACTTGCATATAAGCGGATTAAACTCTTCTTCCAAAACTTTTACAAAATCATTTATTGACATGGCGCCAAGGTCTCCCTTGCTACGATCTCGAGGAGCAACCTGCTTGCTAGAAGCTTCCTTTTCTCCTAATACAACCATATAAGGAATCTTCTGAATCTGAGCATCCCGAATTTTCTTGCCCAGTTTTTCATCTCGGCAATCAATTTCCACTCTAACTCCGTGGGTGGCCAACTCGGTTTTTACTTCGTTGGCATACTCAAAGAAGTCTTCTGAAATAGGAAGCAAACGGACTTGAATTGGTGCTAGCCAGTATGGGAATGCTCCTGCAAATTGCTCTATAAGAATGCCAAAGAAACGCTCCAAACTTCCTAAAATTGTTCTATGAAGCATAACCGGCCTATGTTCTTTCCCATCTGCACCTACGTATGAAAGGTCAAATTTCTCAGGCATCTGGAAATCCAATTGTATGGTGCCACACTGCCATGTTCGGCCTATGCAATCCTCAAGGTGAAAATCAATTTTAGGTCCGTAAAATGCACCGTCACCAGGATTAACGCGATATTCCATATTGGTTTCTTCCAAGGCTTCTTTCAACGCCCTTTCAGCTATATTCCATTGCTCTTCCGAGCCCATAGAATCTTCAGGACGTGTTGAAAGTTCCATTGTATATTTAAAACCAAAAACATCTCTATAAATATACTGGCAAAGACGCATAATCCCCTTGATTTCATCTTTCACCTGTTCAGGAGTGCAATAAAGATGGGCATCGTCCTGGGTAAAGCACCGGACTCTCATTAAGCCATGAAGTACTCCAGAACGTTCATGTCTATGAACAGTTCCCAACTCAGCCATACGAAGAGGTAAATCTCTATAGCTTCGAATCTGACTCTTATACACAAGTATACCGCCAGGACAATTCATGGGTTTAATGGCAAAAGGCATTTCATCTATCTCTGTAAAGTACATATTATCGCGATAGTGATCCCAATGTCCGGAACGAATCCACAAACTACGGTCAAGAATAAGAGGCGTACGTATTTCACAATAGCCATTTTTCTCGTGCACTTGTCGCCAGAATTCGGTCAGTTTGTTCAATATGACCATCCCTTTAGGATGGAAAAATGGGAAGCCAGGGCCTTCCGGCTGTAGACTAAAAAGATCAAGTTCTTTTCCTATTTTACGGTGATCTCTATTCTTAGCCTCTTCAAGCATCGTTATATATTGCTTGAGCGATTCTTCATCTGCAAAGGCTGTTCCGTAGACACGGGTTAACATAATATTTTTCTCGCTGCCTCTCCAATAGGCTCCCGCTACGGAAAGAAGTTTGAAGTATTTTATCCATGATGTATTAGGGACATGGGGCCCTCGGCAAAGATCTACATAATCTCCCTGTTTATATAAGCTTACAGTAGAGTCTTCAATTTCTTTGATAAGCTCAACTTTATACTTTTCTCCTCGTTCCTCGAAAAAACGTATTGCATCTTCTTTACTTAAAACTTCACGTTCTATAGGGAAAGCTCGTTTAGTTAACCGTTTCATTTCTTTCTCTATTTTGGGCAATACATCTTCAGATATGGGTTCAGGAAGTTCCATATCGTAATAGAAACCATTCTTGATTGCCGGGCCTATGCCAAAATGCGTCTCAGGAAAAATAGACTGGAAAGCTTGAGCCATTAAATGAGCTGTTGAATGGCGTATGATCTCCAAACCTTCCTCACTCGCTCCATCCACTGATTCCAAGAGTCCACTTTCGGCAATATCAGCTGAAAGGTCTACAAGACGTCCATTGATCTTCGCAGCAACCGCGCCTTTGTTCATGTCCCAGCGTTTTAAGATGTCCAGCACTTTACCGTCTTCAACTTCTACTACACTTCCACTGGTACTTTTGAGTTCGAACATACGTACCCCTCCCTCAAAAAAATAATGCCCACACTTCTCCTTCTGGAGACGATGTGGGCTTAATCGCGGTTCCACTCCAGTTCCAGCTATACAACAAGCTGGCCCTCTGTGCGCAATAAGGTGCGCTCCCTGCCATCGGCTCAGGGGTGGTCTTCACTCTACTCTGCTGTAAAAGGTTTTCAGCCAATGACCTTTATTCTCTGTCCAGCAACGATAAAGCTACTCTTCCCTTCATAGCCTTATATTCAACTTCCTGTATTGGCGATTTTATACTACCTATCAGAAAGAATGTCAACTCTTTCTAGTTCACACCAGTACTACCGAAACCACCTTCACCACGCTGTGAATCAGAAAGAGAAGAGCTTTCTTCCCATTTAAGCTGAACAACAGGCGCTATGACCATTTGTGCAATTCGATCTCCTGGCTTTATTTCAAAAGGTTCTTGTCCCAAATTTATAACAATGATTCGTATTTCTCCGCGATAGTCAGAATCTATGGTACCCGGCGTGTTCAGTAACGTTATACCCGAACGGAGAGCAAGGCCGCTACGAGGCCGTATCTGGGCCTCAAAACCTTCAGGCAGTTCTATAGATAAGCCTGTGCCCACACTTCCTCTCTCTCCAGGCTCCAGAATAAGGGATTCCGCAGCACGAAGATCTACTCCTGATGAAGCGGGAGTAGCATATTCAGGCAATGTAACATTACTATTCTTACGTACTACCTTAACGGGAACAGATTTCATCTGCGCCCGCCTCCCTGACGTCTATCTCTATCTCCACCTCTATCGCTTCTTTCATGAGGACCTCTACGCGGTCCTGCAGATGGACGAGGTGCAGTTGCTGCTTTGGCTTCTATGAGAATTTCTCTTTTTTTCTCATCTTCGAGAGCAGATGCAAACCCCTCTTCTATGGCTCGTTCTTCTTGATCATAAATTTTCTTACGAGTCAGATTAGTTCTCCCCATATCGTCTATTTCTTTAACCATAACGAGTACAGAATCACCAACAGAGAAAACATCCTCTACCTTGCCTACCCGATGAGGACTGATTTCACTTACATGTAATAGCCCTTCTTTTCCAGGCAAGCACTCGACAAAGGCACCAAAATTCATAATCCGCGTTACCTTTCCGAGATAAATTTCGCCCGGCTCCAACTCTTTAGTTAAACCTTTAATAATAGCCAAGGCTTTGTTTACACCTTCGCTTGAGGTTCCAGCAATGTACACTTCGCCACTATCTTCTACATTAATTTTAACGCCTGTTTCCTGAGTGATTCCCCGTATGACTTTGCCACCAGGACCGATAATATCTCGAATTTTTTCAGGATCAACATGAGTAACATGAATGCGGGGAGCGTAAGGAGAGAGTTCAGAAGGAGCTGCTATTGCTGCCTCCATTTTATCGAGAATGTTAAAGCGACCTTCCTTAGCCTGTTCAAGAGCTTTTTTCAAAATATCTCTCGTAATTCCTCCCGCTTTATTGTCCATCTGAAGAGCTGTTACACCTTCTCTAGTACCAGCAACTTTAAAGTCCATATCTCCGTAGTGGTCTTCAAGTCCCTGAATATCTGTGAGAATCTCTACCTTGTCATCTTCCTTAATAAGTCCCATTGCAATTCCGGCTACATGTTTCTTTATAGGAACGCCAGAACTCATAAGGGCAAGGCTTCCTCCACAAATGGACGCCTGAGAACTGGAACCATTAGATTCCAAAATATCAGAAACCAAACGAACAACGTAAGGGAAATCAACTTCTTCGGGAATGATAGGACGCAACGCTCTTTCTGCCAAAGCTCCATGCCCAATTTCACGACGACCAGGTCCTCTCATGGGGCGAACTTCTCCAACAGAATACGGAGGAAAGTTATAGTGAAGAATAAACCGTTTATTAGGCTCGTCCTGTTTTAACCCATCAAGAATCTGATCGTCAACTCCCATCATACCAAGAGTTCCTACGACAAGAGCCTGCGTTTCTCCTCGAGTAAAAAGAGCAGATCCATGAACTCGCGGCAATACATCAACGTCGCATGTAATGGGACGAATCTCATTCATGGCACGACCATCGACCCTGCGCCGATCATTCAGGATGAGAGCTCGCATTGTCTTCTTGACCATTTCATCCACTGCAGCACTAATATACAATTCAGAGTCAGGGTATGTTTCAGAAAAATGCTCTGTTGCCGTGGTTTTAACGAATCGGACCTTTTCAGCCCGAGGTTTCTTCGCGTGAATATTAACGGCCTCCGAAATATGAGGCTGCATCTCACTCTGCAACCATGCATCTATCTCTTCAAATACTTCAGGAGCCGGGATTTCAATCTTTGTCTTTCCTATCTCCCTCTGCATCTCCTCTTGCATGGCAACAATTTTCTTTATTTCTGAATGAGCAAGATCAAGAGCATCAACAAGCAGATCTTCTGAAACTTCATTGGCCCCTGCCTCAACCATAGTAATTCCATCTTTATGTCCAGAAACAAGCAAATCTAGCTTGGAATTTACCATATCCTCCTCAAGAGGATTAATAACTAACTGATCATTAATGTAGCCGATACGAACAGCACCAATAGGTCCATCCCATGGAATTTCAGAGAGCATCAAGGCTGCAGAAGCTGCATTAATTGCAAGAACACTGGGGGGGTTAACCTGATCCACAGAAAGGACAGTAGCAACAACATGTACGTCATAACGTAAGTCATCGTCGAAAAGAGAACGAATAGAACGATCCACCATACGGGCACTCAATATAGCATTTTCGGTAGGGCGCCCTTCTCTTTTGATAAAACCTCCAGGAATTTTTCCTGCAGAATAATATCTTTCTTCAAAATCTACCAATAAAGGGAAAAAATCAATCCCTGTACGGGGAGTGTCGGAAATACATGCTGTTGTCAAAACAACAGTGTCGCCACA
Source organism: Aminobacterium thunnarium (assembly GCF_055390565.1). NCBI lineage: Bacteria > Thermotogati > Synergistota > Synergistia > Synergistales > Aminobacteriaceae > Aminobacterium > Aminobacterium thunnarium. Next base: position 673,699 of record NZ_AP042412.1, on the reverse strand, counting down.
TCTGGCTACGATAGAGCCATTGGCTTGCTTAGCCACATTCCCCGTCTCGAAGGTAATCTCTCGACCTCCGATCTCAATTGAAAACATTTTTTTCATACAATGTTCCTCCTCTAATTTTCAACCTCTTCTTTAGTGTACTGGATAAGAATAACACATCACACAAAAAAAGTGCGAGAGCGAATAGCCGCCCCCGCACATAAATTCAAGAAAAAACTTGTCTGCTTAAAATTAGTGACGAAGTCCAAGACGTTCAATCAAGTTTTTATATCTATTGAAGTCTTTCTCTCTTAAGTAACGAAGAAGCTTACGTCTTCTTCCAACCATTTTAAGAAGTCCTCTTCTGGAGTGGAAGTCTTTTGTGTGCTCTTTCATATGCTCCGTCAATTCTCGAATTCTCACCGTAAGCATTGCTATCTGAACCTCGGGAGATCCTGTATCTGCAGCATGGGTACGATATTCCTCAATAATCTGATGTTTTGTCTCTTTCTCGAGCATTCTGTTCACCTCATATGCGTAAAATCCCGAAAACCAAGAAATACATCTTAGTGTATATCCTAGTAATGGGTCATGAACATAGTACCATGGAGTCGTTTATATGACAATTTTTTCTTCAATTTTTACCGTAAGTAAAATTACACAATTTTACGAAATATCTAATTCTGCACTCGACATGGGTTCAAGTATATGGTTAAATAATAAAGAATTAACAATAGTACCTAAACATTTTGGTGCGGGAGGGGATAGGTATGTCTTTACTTATTGTTGAAGACAACAAGGATCTTGTCCAAGTTCTCGCCGAGGGCTTTGCAGAGAATGGATATTCAGTAGAACGCGCTTATACAGGAGAAGAAGGTCTAGAAAAAGCGAAAAATCCAGAATGCGAGTGTATTATTTTAGATCTTATGCTTCCTGGAATAAGTGGACTCGAAGTTTTGGAAAAACTTCGAGCAAGTGGTGCGACTCTTCCTATTATCATTCTCACGGCGAAAGATAGCGTGGACGACAAGGTAGAAGGCCTCAATAAAGGGGCTGATGATTTTCTGGTAAAACCGTTTGACTTCAGAGAACTTCTTGCAAGGGTTCGTACGTTGTTAAGAAGAACTTCTGATCAGCAGCACAATCTTCTTCACTGCGGTGATATGATTTTAGACCCAGTTGCAAGGGAATGCCGAGTCGATAACGTAGTTCTGCCTTTACGAAGACGTGAATTTGACATTCTTGAATTGCTTATGAGACATGAAAATCAGGTTTTCACTCGGGAGAAGATTATTTCTCAAGTATGGCAAAAAGAATATGACGGTACAAGTAATGTGGTTGACGTCCATATTAAATATTTGAGAGATAAGCTGAGAGAGCACGGACTAGACACCATTGTTGTGACAGTGCGAGGAGTCGGGTACAAAGTAAGTTGCCCAGACTGTGCCTAGAAAAGTGATGCCTAGAGGTGTCAGTGACGAACATTGCGATTTAACAAACTTTTAAAATCCTTCAAATTACGTTTAACAAATGTTTCGACTCAACAAAGGGGCAATCTGAAACTGCTCAGATTGTCCCTTTTTGCCGTTTTACTTTTTACCCTTCTTTCTATTGCTACACTAAGTTGTTCATTTTCTTTATCTTCTTTTTTTATTTACCTCTGCGGAATCATAGCGGGTTGCGCTCTCTCATTTTTTGTGGCTTTATGGTTTCTTGAACTTCGCATGTACACCCCTTTACGAAAAATCAGTCAGACTTTGCAAAAAAGGAAAAGAAAAAATGATCATATAGTGATCCCCTATCTTGGAGATCACCCTCAATTTATAGAACTTAGAAACTCTTTAAATAGTCTTTTAGCTCGTTTCGAAGAATCCCTTACGCAGCTCAAGCAACTTTCAGCAGATACAAGTCACGAGTTGCGTACACCTCTTGCGGTAATTAAGGGGAAAATCGAAATCATGCTTATGTCACCTCGCGAACCCGCATATTATAAAGAGAGACTTGAACAAATTATGATTCAGATAGATAACATGCAACAAATAGTGGAATCTATTCTCGAACTCTCTCGTTTTTCTAAGTTTTCGGGGCCCGAATGGATGGAACCGGTTGATTTACTCATGGTAGCAGATGAAACGTGTGAAAATATGTTTGCGTTAATAGAAAAGACACGACATCAGCATCTCGAAAAAAAATTTTCTTTTGCTCCTGTCTTCGGCAGCTTTGAATTACTGACTCGAGTTGCATCTAATTTACTGGATAACGCGAGTAAATATACGCCAGAAGGCGGAACAATAGGTATAGAAACATGGAGTGACATAAAAAAGCAAAAGGCCTTTTTAAGAGTATGGGATACTGGGCAGGGAATGGACGAATATGCCATACAAAAATGCCGCGATCTTTTCTGGCGAGCAGATACTGCGCGTAGTGGAGGCGGTTATGGGTTGGGGCTCTCTCTCGTTCAACGTATATCCGAACTTCATGAAGCTGAAATGGATATTCAATCGACATTGGGAAAAGGAACTTCTTTTACTTTAGTTTTTAATCTTGATGCGAATGCACTTTCTGAATACGATACCTTTTAACATGTTTACAGAATATAAAAAGAATAGCCGCCCTTTTTGGGGCGGCTATTCTTTAATTTTTAGAAACTCATAGAAACAAAGAAAGTTCTAGAACCCCGAGCCAGAAGAAGAACAAGGGAATCATCTTTTTTGCCTAAAACTTTTTCGAGGTGATTCACGCTATCAACTTTAGTTCCATTAACTTCAAGAATCAAATCTCCTTCTCGAATTCCTGCTCGAGCAGAAAAAGAACCTGGCTCAACTGATGTAACGACTACGCCATCATTTTTTTGCAAATTGTAACGCGAACGTAATTGAGTAGTTACATTACTAACTTCAAGTCCGGCCTTCCGTAGCATTTCACTGTTTTTCGATGATTGTCCTTCAATATCTTCTTCCATCGCAGAAGATACCTCAGTTAATTTTACAGAGAAATCTTCTTTTTTCCCTTTACGAATAACGTTCAACGTTACTGTATCCCCTGCCATAGATTGTCGAATTCTGAAGACAAGATCCTGATGATTTTCTATTTTATTTCCGTTAACGGAAACAATAACATCGCCACGCTGTAAACCAGCTTTAGCAGCAGGAGAATCAGGAACAACATCACTAATTACTGCTCCTTTTTCTTCCTTTATGCCATATGCCGAAGCAAACTCTTTTGTCAGTGGCTGCACATACACACCAAGCCATCCTCGTTTTACTTTTCCATATTTTACAAGATCGTTCATTACCTGTTTAGCCATATTAATGGGGATTGCAAAGCCAATTCCCTGAGCGTACGGAACAATGGCGCTGTTAATACCCACAACTTCACCGGAAAGATTAATTAAAGGTCCACCACTGTTTCCTGGATTAATAGCGGCATCTGTCTGCAAGAAACCATCGAAGTTAACATCTCCAGCATGAATACTCCTGTTTTTTGCAGATATAACACCAACTGTTACTGTATGCTCCAAACCAAAGGGGTTACCAATGGCTACAACCCACTCACCAACATCCAAACGATCCGAATCACCAAGCTTTAAGACAGGCAAATGATTTGCGTCTATTTTTATAACAGCTAAATCAAAAGTAGGGTCTGTTCCAAGAACTTTTGCAGAAAAAGTTCGACCATCAGAAAGTGTTACTGTAATTTTATCAGCACCTTCGACAACATGATTATTGGTTAGGATCTGCCCCTCTTCTGAAACGATGAAACCAGAACCTCTCCCCTTCATAGGAATCGTTCGAGAGAAACGCTGAAATTCCTCTCCAAAGAAATGTCTGAAAATGGGGTCATCGGGAAATGGAGAAACTGAACGAGTAACCATTGTCTCTACATCAATATTAACAACAGCTGGGGAAGCGTCTTTAGCTATTGCAGCTACAGGATTTCCACTAAAAACATCTTGAGCAAAAGAAGGCGCTCCCAGCATTCCTAAAACAAATGCAACAAGAGCGAGAAAAGCAATTGTGTTTCGTATATTTTTCATATAGTTCACCTCCGTTTACAGTACTCCTTTATTTTATTCAGTTTCGGTTAATGGACATCGTTTGTTTTACTGAAATCTTAATCAGAAAGTCTTCGGAAGTTTATATATGAGATTACCAACCATATACTACCAACTAAAATCATAATCAAACTTCCTCTATGGGAGGCTTCCTCCCCTAGAAGCAGCCAATCTATACGTAAAGGATCAACAAGAATGCGTAATAGACCAAAAAGAATTAAAAACAACGGCCAAAGAAGAGCAACTCGTAATTTTCTTTCGCCTCTACCTATTCTTTTTTCCACTTCTTGCAACATAATTAAAATAAGAAGAGCCCCAAAAGAATAATAAAGTTGGGTTGGGTGACGAGTCAGTTGCTGCGGATCTATGGGAAAACGAGTACCCCATGGAAGAGTGGTCTCTATTCCAGCGCAACATCCGTTCATAAAACAGCCCCATCGGCCTATGGCAATCAATGCTGCTGAAGGGAGAGATGCAGACTCAGCAACACGCCATAATGATAATTTAAAAAAGAATATATACGCGAGAGCAAAAAAACTGCCGCCAAAAAAGCTATAAAAAGACGACATACCCCCCTCCCAAAATCGAAAAACACGAAGAGGATCGTTACGAATAACTGTTGGGCCTACATGAACGATCATACCGACACATGCTCCTATAACGATACCTATAGCAACAACAAACAATAGAACATGCATCTTAGATGATTCTACACCATATTGATTGACAGCTCTTTTCTGCGTCCAAAGAAAAGCTGTAACTAACGCAACGGTCCACAGTACATAATAACTGTGGACCGTTATTTTATATATAGAAAAAAGAATTGGATACATACTACTTAATGCCGTCTGTTCCTCGACGATGCAACAGGACAAACAACTACTTTACGGGAGGGTTCTTCTCCCACTGAACGAGTTGTTACGTTGTTATAATCCTTTAATGTTAAATGAATGATACGACGCTCCCAACTCGACATTGGCTCAAGATATGCAGGCCGTCCCCTTTTTTCTACCTTTCTGGCAGCTGCAAGAGCAAGTCGCTGAAGGCTTGCTTCTCGTCTTTGACGATAGCCATCACTATCAAGTTTAACGCGACCCTCTCGACTCTCTTCTCGCAACATAAGATTAATAAGATACTCCATGGCCTTTAAGGTTTCTCCATATTTCCCGATAACGATACCAGCATCATCGCCAGAAAGATTCAGAAAATCATCGTCACCACTTTGGACTGTTACAGAAAGTCCCATATGCTGAATCAGATTTCTGGCCAACTCCTGCCCTTTCAACACTAACAAAGGAAATTCCGGCCATACTTCAACACGCAATTTTTTTCCAAGAAGACCAAAAAAACTTTTCTCTTCTTCAATAATTTTTACAAGAAAATCCTCTGGATGTAGCCCTAATTTAGCTGCTGCCAGCCTTTTTGCTTCATCTACAGAGCCGACTTCCAAAATCATTTTGTCTTGCTCAGTCATATATAATCCCCCTTCGACACACTGCCTGTCTGGGATGCCCTTGAATTTTCTATTCTTTCCCTGTAGGTTTAGTTTTGTGCAACACTGGCTTTTCTTGCATTTCCTCGCTGGTTTTTTTCGTAATCCACCACTGCTGAGCTACACCTAGGAAAGACGAAACTCCCCAATATAACAAAACTCCGCCGGGCAAGCTAAGACATATAAACGTAAGGAAAAGGGGCATAAACCAACTCATCATTGCCATTTGAGGGTTCCCCGAAGAACTCATCTGCTGCTGTGCCCATGTAAGGAAACCGACAACAATGAGAAGTAAAAAGTTACCACCGTAAACTGTAAAATGAACTAACCCGGAAGGATTGGCAAGAACTCCAGACAAGACAGACATTACGCCAATCTTCGCCGTTTCCGGAAGGGCAACGGCTTGGGCCAACGTAGAAAGCACTGACCCCTCGAGACTAATAAATCCAAGAAAAGGAATGCTGCCAAAATTATAATTCATTAGCAGTCTAAACAAAAGAATAAGGATAGGTAACTGTACAAGAAGAGGTAAACATCCTGCGGCAGGGTTTACTTTATTCTCTTTATACAAATTCATTATTTCTCTATTCAATGATTCTTTATCATCTTTATACTTCTCTTGCAACATCTTCATTCGGGGCTGGAGTTTTTGCATTTTCTGCATACTCACCATTTGTTTGTGTGTTAGAGGATGCAATAGTATCCTGACCGCCAAAGTCAATAATATAATTGCAATACCCCATGATCCCGTTAAATTATGAAGAGTTTCAAGGATAAGAAGCATAAAATCCCCTGCTGCTTTCCAGAGAGTTCCCACACTATTCACCATCCTCAATCAGAATTATACTTTTTTGGAACCGGATCGTATCCTCCAGGATGCCACGGCCCACATTTCAAAATACGAATTACTCCAAGTCGAATCCCCGTTAATGCCCCATATTCTTCTATAGCTTCAAGGGTATATTGAGAACATGTGGGATAAAAACGGCAATTCTTCCCCAACATTGGAGAAATCCATTTCTGATAAAACTTAATAGCACACACTGCAATCTGTGCTGATATTTTCATCAACTCGTCACTTCTATTCTTCTACTACTTCCAAGGGTTATCTGGCCATGACTCATCCAGCAAACCTACATGACCTAATATTTTCACCATATCATCATACACTTCATGCGCATTTGCCTCCAGTCCAGACGTACGGAGAGAAAAGACACACCACCATGATCCTTTTATCCACGGTAGCAGACGGCGAATGCTTTCTTTCAAAACACGGCGACCTCTATTGCGGACTGAAGCAGGGCCCTGACGTTTTCCCACAGCAAGACCTATTCTTGTTTTTCCGTCAGGAGCGTTTACAAACAGCAACCGCACCAGCTCGCCTTTGAAGCGACTGCCGGTGCGGAAAACATGATCATATTCCCAACCCTTCTTGAGCCGCACAGAGCGCGAATAACTAAGCTTCAAGGCTATACAGTCAAACGCTTACGACCCTTGCGTCTCCGGTTGCGAAGAATTCTCAATCCACTAGGAGAACTGGAACGGGAGAGATATCCCATTTTTCTCTTTCGCGGTCTATTATGGGGCTGAAAAGTACCTTTATCCACGACTACACCTCCCAGAAACAAAGTAACATATTCATAGTTAGAGACCGGAAACCGATCAGCCTTGATACTATATCACACCGTTTTCTCATGAGCAACAGAATTGATCTTGACTGTCAAACGTTGAATAGAAACAGGAGGTAAGTCCCGATGAATTTTCCAATCCTGCCTGTCTATAATTCTTCCATCGAGAATTATGGCCCGACCACGATCACTGCTCGTTCTGATAAGGCGTCCAACCGCTTGACGTAAATACATTCTCGCTTGTGGCAATGTCACTTTTATAAAAGCTTTTCTTCCCTCTAATTCATTTCTTGCTTGAATAATAGGGTCTTTAGGATGTGGGAATGGTATACGATCAATAATAACCTGAGTAAGCCCTTCTCCAGGAATATCTACACCTTCACGGAATGAAACGCTTCCAACAAGAACGCTTGATATATCAGATCGAAACCGTTCAAGAAGTTCTGTACGGGGCAAATCATTCTGAACGTACACCTCATAATCATGCTTTTTCTGTTTTAGCCAATGGCCTACCTTCCGAACAAGGCGCATTGAACTTAACAGGATAAGAGATCTGCCCCCATTTTCATCACAAAGTTTCTCCACGACCTTACAAACCCTATCATCGTAACCCTCTTCTATAACCTTAAGGCCAAGATCAATAACAAGAATATTCATCTGACGAGCAAGATCAAAAGGAGATTCCAAAATGCAGGTTTCAGTAGGTAGAATTCCTGTTTCTCTCACCCAAAAATCAAAGGATTTTCCTACTGTCATTGTAGCAGAAACAGCAAAAACCTTTTCGGGCTCTTGCGAAAAAAGACTCTCAGATACGCTATCGGAACATAATGTCGGCTCACTTACCAAGGTGTTTCCATCACGCCAATATGCCCATTCTGGAAAATATTCTACCGACAAACACCACTGAAGAGAAAGGGAATAAAGACGAAGTTCCTCTATCCAAGCAAGGGCTAAAGCCAAACGGCTTTCCTCAATTCCATAGGGTGTTTCCTCTTTAAGCTCTTCAGTCTCTTCTAAAAGTTTTAAAGCCTTTTCTATATGAGAAGAGACAAGCATTCCTTGACGAAACAACTCTTCATTTCTCTTTTTAATCAGAGTACCGTCTGGAGTTGAAGTTTGTAGAAACTCAAAAAGTATACTCCCCTCTTTTTGTGCTCCTGATAGTTCATCTCTCAATGTTCCTGCTTCTTCGTCTCTCGATAATAAAAAAGATTCAGCGTTAGCTGCCCCCTTACTTCTGAGAAGGCGTGTAAGATCCTCCCATGACACCCTGACTGAGGCTATAGACCGTGCAGCATCTACCATTCGATGAGCTTCATCACAAATCATAACGTCAAAGGGAACAGGGAAAGTTTTTTTACCATTCATTACATAAGCAAAGTACATATGATAATTTGAAACAATAATATCCCAGTCTTGAGCCTTCTTTAACGCCTTTTGAATAAAGCACCTCTCTCTGTACGGGCATCGATGTCCCAAACAACCATGGATCTGAGCTGCGACTCGAGGAAAGATTGGGAAATCGGCAGGAAGCTTCAATTCTGAAAGATCTCCCGTCTGCGTCGTTTTCAACCAATCTGAAAGGTACATTGAAGCTGCGCCACCATCACCAAAAGACAAAAAGCCATCTTGCTCAAGCTCCACAGCTCTTCTCAAACAAACATAATTGCTTCTTCCCTTAAGTAATCCAAAAGATGCGTTATACCCCAGAATATCATTGAGACGTGGTAAGTCTTTCCGTATCAATTGTTCTTGAAGAGTAATTCCTGCTGTAAGAAAAAGAATTTTTTTATCTTGTGCGAGGGCCCATTTCATGGCAGGAGCTAGAAGAGCAAAGGTTTTTCCTACCCCGGTAGGAGCTTCCGCTACAAAAACAGTTCGTTCTTCTCTCTCTAAGGAATCCCACACCTTTTGTGCTAAAAGAAGTTGAGGCTCTCTATATTCATACGTATCAAAAGTTTTTTCCAGAATTCCATTTGGAGCAAATATTCGATTCATTGGATGTTCGTTTACATTCATTTGACAACCTCTTCTCTATGGCAAAAGCATAACTCTATTGCTAATATATCAAAGAGCATGTTAAAATGTGGTGCGTTTTATGGGGAGGAGGTGAAGGAAATGCCTAATAAGAAGTCTGCTGAAAGAAGAATGAGAACCAGCGAAAAGAATCGTCTCTACAACCGTTACTGGACAAGCCGCTGCAAAACGGCTGTTAAGAGAGTTCTCGAAGCTGTCAACAGTCAGGATACTGAGCTGGCTGAAAAACGACTTCAGGTTGCTCAGAGTGTTATTGATAAAGCCATTGTCAAGGGTGTTATGCATCGCAATACTGGAGCCCGCCGTAAGTCGCTTCTGACAAATAAGGTGAAAACCCTAACGGGAGCTGTTGTTGAAAGCAGCGAAGAATAGAGGCTTCCACCCATAAAAAATCAAGAATTTTTAGCTGAGCCAGGATAGAAATCCGAAACTCAGCTTTTTTTATTGTCTTTTATCGCTATCTAAAAGTCGGAAGATCATTGCCTCAAACCCAACCCAGCCTGTTCCCATTCCTGTCTTCTCTCCATAAGAAAGTCCTGCCAACTCTATAATAAAAGAGCAAAGATGATGACGATCATAATGTTTAATTGCCTCTGCTGCCATTTTCCCGGCATAACTTCTTACTTTTAACATCGTTAAAATTTCTCTTTCTGAAAGCGTCGGGAAAAAATACTTGTATAAAACTGGTTTTAAGCGATTATATACAGCTGTAACTAATTGCAAAAAAGGGACATCTTGCTGCAAATGAGGAAGGAGAGTAATAATTTCCTTTCTGTCTGCCTGACAAAGGCCATCAAGAAAACGTAACATAGAATTACGTCCTTCGTCAAAGGAAAGAGCTTTCACTACATCAGTAGTTATTCTTTTATTTCTGGAAAAAACAGCTATTTTTTCCACTTCGCTTCTCAATTCTTCCCCATCTTCAATCCAATCGACGAGTAATGCCGCAGCTTCTCTATCTATATCAATTTTTTTATCTCGACAAAAATCAAGCAGCCAACGCAATCGAGCAGAAGTCCAAAAGGGAATTTCTTCAGCTTTATAAATATCAAGATGTCGAAGAATTTCTTTAGGAATATATTTGGAAGGAGACCCATCATAAACAAGCATTACAAGAAAATTTTCTTCCTCTGTGTCGATTAAAGAAAGCATATTTTCTGGCAATACTCCCAGATCTTCAGCATTTTCCACAAGAAGCATTTGTTTATCATCGAAAAGACCACGGTTCTGGCCTAAAGCTAAAACTTCCTGCCAAGAACTACCTTCTTTTCGTCCTGAAAGCACATATCCTAAGTGTTCGTATTTTCGTAGCGTATCTGAAAGAAGGCGCCTCTGAGAGACCTCAGAGGCGCTTATAATCACAATTCGGGGCACTAGCCCTTCACCACCACATTAACAAGTCTATCTGGAACAACTATAACTTTAACAATCTCTTTTCCTTCAATCCACTTTTGAACAGCAGCCTCACTTAAAGCTTTCTCTTTTAATTCATCTTTTGGAAGCCCAGCCGGCAAGTCTATTTTATGACGGACTTTTCCATTAACCTGAACAACTATAGTCACTGAATCAAGAACAAGAGCACTCTCGTCAGCAACAGGCCAGGAACTCCATGCTAGCTGTGTTTTATTCCCCAGCATCTGCCAAAGCTCTTCAGTCATGTGGGGACAGAAAGGATTGAGGCAAATAAGCATCGTCTCCACACTTTCGCGAAGAAGAGCCCAATCCTTCTCATCCTCTGGAGAGCAGGAATAAGTAGTATTTAAAAGCTCCATCAAACGGGCAACTGCCGTGTTGAACTGCTTTTCTTCGTGGATATCCCTCGTTACATCAACAATTGTCGTATGAATTTTTCGTTTAAAATCACGTCGATCTTGCTGAGTCAGACTATCCATAGCTACACGTTCAGTAGGGGCCCCTTTAAGGGGTTCAATATTCTCTTCAACATAACGCCAGACTCTGTTCAAGAAACGATGAACACCTTCAACTCCTTGTTCTGACCACTCCAAATCATTTCCAGGAGGTGCAGCAAAAAGAATGAAGAGCCTCGCAGTATCAGCACCATATTTCTGTATTATTTCGTCAGGATCCACCACATTACCCAACGATTTAGACATCTTAGCTCCATCTTTTATAACCATACCTTGTGTTAAAAGGTTGGCAAAAGGTTCTCTTGCTTTACACAGTCCAAGATCCGAAAGAACTTTTGTAAAGAAACGAGAATAGATAAGATGCATACAGGCATGTTCAATGCCACCAATGTATTGATCAACTGGCATCCAGTAATTCGCCAATTCTGGCTCGAAAGCCTTCTCTTCGTTATGGGAATCTGTATAACGGAACTGATACCACGAAGAACAAATGAAGGTATCCATAGTGTCAACTTCACGTCGAGCGTGTCCCCCACAAATAGGACATGTTGTATTAATCCATTCCTCATCATCAACGAGTGGCGACTGTCCTCCTTTTTTAACGGCAAGATCAGTCGGCAAGATAACGGGAAGATCTTTTTCAGGAACTGGAACGATTCCGCAATGATCACAATAGACGACGGGGATAGGAGCCCCCCAATAGCGTTGACGAGAAATAAGCCAGTCACGAAGACGATAATTAATTTCTCGTTTGCAAAATCCCTTTTCTTCTCCCCAATCAAGCATTTTTACAATGGCTTCTTCTGTTGAAAGGCCATCAAACTGCCCTGAGTTACAAGAAACACCGTTATCGACAAAAGCAACCTTCATTGTTTTGCCATCAAGTTTCTCGCCTTCTGAAGGCTGAATAACAACATCAACAGGAATGTCATATTTTCTCGCAAACTCAAAGTCCCGCTCATCGTGAGCAGGAACGCCCATGATTGCACCTGTACCGTAATCCATAAGGATATAGTTTGCTATCCATATAGGCACATCACGGCCATTTACCGGATTCGTTGCGTAGAATCCTGTAAAAATACCGTTCTTTGCACCACCAACTGCCGTACGGTCTATTTCACTCTGGCTGATACATTCTTTTACAAAAGTATCTAATTCCTCTTTATTTGAAGCTTTTTCCAAAATAACGTCTACGAGAGGATGCTCAGGCGCCAGTGCTAAGAAAGTAACGCCAAAAATAGTATCGAAACGAGTTGTAAAGGTTTCAATTTCTTCTCCAAGTTCTTTTGCGTTAAAAGTTAAGCGAGCTCCTTCAGAACGTCCTATCCAGTTTTTCTGCATTATACGTACTCGCTCTGGCCATCCAGGAAGCTGCTCTAGATCATCAAGAAGCTCTTGAGCATAATCTGTAATACGGAAGAACCACTGTTCAAGTTTCTTTTTCACTACAGGGGAATTACACCGCCAGCATCGGCCCTCACTATTTACCTGCTCGTTTGCCAGAACCGTATTGCAACTCTCACACCAGTTTACAGGTGCCTTCTTACGATAGGCTAATCCTTTTTTAAAAAACTGCAAGAAGATCCATTGGGTCCAGCGATAATAATCAGGGTCACACGTTGCAACCCGTCTATCCCAATCATAACTGCACCCCATTCTCTTCAACTGATCTGTCATATGCTCTATATTCTTATGGGTCCACTCACTTGGCTGAACTCCATATTTCAGAGCCGCATTTTCTGCAGGGAGGCCAAAGGCGTCAAACCCCATCGGATGAAGAACGTTATAGCCATTCATCCATAGGAACCGTGCCATCATATCGCCAATGGAATAGTTTCGGAGATGCCCCATATGAAGAGCCCCACTGGGGTACGGAAACATCTCAAGGCAGTAAAACTTCTTTTTCGAAGAATCTGCCTTTACTTTGAAAGTGCTTTCTTCCTCCCACACTTTCTGCCATTTTTGTTCAATAGAATGAAAATCGTAAGCCATGCATCTGCCTCCTCGCACCAAATACCTCTAAAATCATATCAAGGAATTATATCCCTCATATCTTAAATGTGCAAAGTATTCTAACGGTTTTCCCCTTTCTCAAAACGTCTTATAAACGGTTTAATAAGATCCATTGGTAGAGGGAAAAAGGTCGTAGAATTCTTTTCACTTGCTATCTCTTTTAATGTCTGCAAATATCGAAGCTGAAGAGTAATTGGTGAAACTTCCATTTGCTTTGCAGCTTCGCTCAGAGTCTGAGCAGCCTGAAGTTCTCCTTCTGCGTTTATGATTTTAGCTCGCCGCTCTCTCTCAGCTTCTGCCTGTTTGGCCATTGCTCGTTTCATGCCCTCGGGCAATTCAAGTTCTTTAACTTCAACGGCACTTACTTTTATACCCCATGAATCTGTTCTTTCATCAATAATTTTTTGAAGCTCACTATTTATCTTTTCTCTGGAAGAAAGGACTTCGTCTAATTCTGCCGCTCCTATAACTGAACGTAAAGTCGTTTGAGAAAGCTGACTTGTAGCCAACATATAATTTTCAACTTCAACAACAGAATTCGTCGGATCCATAACTCTGAAATAAACCACGGCGTTCACTTTAATGGGAACATTATCTCGAGTAATAACTTCCTGAACAGGAACATCGAGGGTTACTATTCGTAAATCCACCCGGATAATACGATCAATAACGGGAATAACGATGACAAGCCCCGGCCCTTTAGCTCCCGCGAGACGCCCAAGACGAAAGACAACAACGCGCTGATATTCAGGAACAATTTTGATCGCTGACATCAGGATCAAAATCAGAATCAGTAAAAATCCAAAGGAACTTCCCAAGTTAAATAAGAAATACAGAAGACCATCAAACATAACTAACTCCTCCCTCCTTCTTCAACCCCAACTTCTCCGTTCTCCTTTTCTACAACAAGAACCAGCCCTTCCACACGGACAACTCGCACAGATGTACCTGGCGGCAATATCTCCCCCGTTACAGATTGTGCTTTCCATAATTCGCCGTGGCACTTGACAAGCCCTTCAGGCTGGAGAGATTCTAGTACTTGTGCCTTATAACCTACTAAGCCCTCCTGTCCAGAATGGACTTGTTTTTTCATAGATTTCCATATAAAAATAACAGCAATAATGAAAAAGAGAGAAAAAGCAACGGTCATACCGATAATAACACTTTTCGAGACGTTCAAGAGCTCACCCCCCGGGGCACGGAAAAGAATCAACCCTCCTGTAATGAGAGCAGCCATGCCAAAGAAGCTTAGTATTCCCAATCCTCCAATAAGCAAATCGACAATTATGACAACAATGCCTGCCAATAAAAGGATGAGACCAGCCCAATTGAAAGGTAACATTCTAAGTCCATAAGCTCCCATAAGAACCATTACAGCCCCTGATGTTCCAAGAACGAAGCCTCCTGGGGACAAAACTTCAAGAACTATAGCAAATATCCCTGCTGTGAGCAAAAGATACGCAACATTGGGATCAGATAAAAACTGAAGCATCTTTTCCCGAGGCTCCATTTCGACATTAACAACTCTATATGCCTTGAGAGAAAGGGTTTTCTCCTTCCCCTGAATCATAACTTTTTTGCCATCTAACTGTTCGGTTATTTCACCAATATTAGTCGCTAATAAATCTATCACGTTCTCTTTAAGAGCTTCTTGAGCAGTAAGAGAAAGGCTTTCTGTCACCATCTTTTCAACAATAACAGCATTTCGCCCCCGTACTTGAGCTAAAGAGCGCATGTGGGCCGCTAAATCGTTGGTAATTTTACGTTTCATTTCTTCGTCTGGAACATCTTTTCCAGACGCAACAACGGGGTGAGCCGCACCTACATTTGTTCCAGGCGCCATCACCGCAACATGTGCTGCTTGGAGTATAAACGCTCCCGCCGACGCCGCTCTTGCCCCCTCTGGCGCGACCCAAATAACAACAGGAACAGGAGCATCAAGCAAAGATGACGTCATGGCTCGCATAGACGAAACAAGACCACCAGGCGTATCTAAGGTAAAAACAACAAGTTCTGCTTTTTCTTGTGAAGCTTCCTCTATAATGCGCCCCATGTACTCTTCCATAGTGATTCCGACGCTTCCTTCCAGAGGGGAAACGATAACATTTGATGCCGCTGTGGCCTGTTGCCAAGGACAAAAAGTCAACAGACCGATCAAGAACAGCGCCATCACAGCTTTTCTTATATTCATGGCATCACCTCCCGAAGAGCTTCATGTAAACTGCTTACTCGGCAAATTTCTACCTCCTTTGGGAATTCACCCTTCTGCTGAGCACTAATAACAGCTTTTTTGAAACCTAACCGCCCTGCCTCTCGAAGTCTCGCCCCAACACGACCAACCGGACGGATTTCCCCAGCAAGACCGACCTCACCTAGAAAGCAACAGTCAGAAGGCAAAGAAAAATCCCGAACAGAAGAAGCAAGAGCAATAGCAATGGCCAAATCAGCACCTGGGTCTTTTATAACCAATCCACCCGTAACATTCATATAAATATCAAACATGGCACATGCAACTTTTCCTCTTTTTTCTAGAACAGCAGAAAGAAGATGTACCTTATTGACATCAATGCCTCTGGACGTCCGTTTGGGGTATGGAAAGGTTGTAACGTTAGCAAGGCCCTGTATTTCAGCCATTAGAGAAACAGAACCTTCTGTAATTACTGTAACGGCAACTCCAGGAACAGAAGCATCTGCTTTATTCCAATAGAGTCCGCTCGGATCATCAACAGCAATGAGCCCCTTTTCAGTCATCTCGAATATGCCTAATTCATCGGTATTGCCATAACGATTCTTCGTTCCGCGAATCATTCTGTATGCTGACACATCTTCCCCCGAAAAAAGTAACACTGCATCGACCATATGCTCTAAAAGCATGGGACCGGCAATACGACCTTCTTTAGTAATGTGCCCCACTAAGACAAAGGGAATACCTGTTTTTTTAGCGCTGTCTATACATCTTTGGGCAACAGCACGCACCTGTGAAGGTGTTCCCGGCCAGCCATCCTCGTCTGAAGACTTCATTGCCTGAACACTATCAAGAACTACAAAGTCATGCCCATCTACGTGGTGCAATGCGGCATCAAGATCGGTGTCACAAAAGAGATCAATATTATTTCTCAAAGCATTGAGGCGCTTTGCACGCAGCGCAACCTGAGATGCCGATTCTTCTCCTGATATATAAAGGATACGTTTTCCTTTTGACGACATAGCTCCACATACCTGCAATAGCAACGTAGATTTTCCAATGCCAGGTTGCCCTCCCAAAAGGACAACTCCGCCAGTAACCCAACCTCCACCCAGCACCCGATCCAGCTCTGTTATGCCAGAAGTCAAACGTTGGGGTGGATTTACGTCTATAATATTAACTGCTACCACATCAGAATTTTCTTTTTTTTGACCTAAATCATCTATTTCTTCTTTTTCGTATGTTCCCCACATATTACACGCAGAACAACGGCCATTCCAAGTCAGACTAACATTTCCACAATTAGAACAAACATAACGAACCATCTCTTTTTTAGCCATATCTCATATTCCTTTCATGAAGTGACTAAATTGTATCCTTATTTTATTTCCATGTCGAGACTTTACACTTTTAAAAGATCATGATATCATGCCATCTAAATTTACTATCGCTCTAATAATTTACCACGATAAAGGATGAGGGGTATGAAATTTATAAAAGAAGCTAGTTCTTTCTACAAAGAAAGCTCGGTGGAGGTTCAGAATACGGTTTCTCAAATCATTAAAGACATTCGTCAGGAAGGTTGGGAAGCAGTAAAAAAATATGCTCTTTCACTTGATAAGTTCAGCGGCTCTTTTCAAATTTCCAAAGAAGAGCTCTATGAAGCAGAAAAAAAACTTACATCTTCAACTCGAAAAGCTCTTGAACGAGCCATACGAAATGTTAGAACATTTCACAGCTATCAGAAGAAACTCTTTCAGCCTTTTGCATGTCCTATAGAAAACGGCGTTACAGCTGCACTTCGTTTTATTCCTGTTGAACGAGCGGCAGTTTATGTACCTGCTGGACGATACCCATTGCCAAGCACAGCAGTAATGGGAGTCGTTCCTGCTCAAGAAGCGGGAGTTTCAGAAATTGTTCTTCTCTCTCCTCCAACAAAAGAAGGAAGTATCTCTCCTATCATTGCCGCAACGGCTTCTCTTCTTGGCGTTTCTGAAGTATGGGCCCTTGGGGGTGCACACGGAATAGCGGCCATGGCCCTTGGAGCAGGCCCTGTAAAGAAAGTTGACATGATTGTCGGACCAGGGAATGCCTACGTAACAGAAGCAAAACGGCTACTCTCAGGCGAAGTTGGTATCGATGGGCTTGCCGGACCTAGTGAAGTGCTCATTATAGCAGATGAAACTGCTAATCCTTTGTGGTTGGCAGCCGATATTGCCGCTCAGTCAGAACATGACCCTATGGCTGCAAGCACTCTTCTCTGTACAGATGAAGAAACAGCTCTGAAGACGCTTTGGGAATTAGAAGCTCTCTTTAAAACTCTTGACACTGCTGAAACAATCAAGCAAGCCTGGAAAAATAACGGAACACTAGCTATCTGCTCTCTTGACGAAGCTATACAGGAAAGCAACAGACGAGCGCCAGAACATCTTCAACTTTGCCTTCGAAGCGGAGAAAATATTTTGAATCTATGCACAGCCTATGGAGCCGCTTTTGTAGGGAATATGTCACCCGTTCCATTCGGTGACTATATAGGAGGAACAAACCACACTCTTCCCACTCAGGGGCGAGCACGGTTTAGTGGAGGACTCTGGACAGGAACTTTTCTACGTCCCCTTACGTCCCTCACTCTTAATAGTATAGGAGCCAGTTCCCTTTCTGAAGACGGAATCACTCTAGCTGAAACGGAAGGGCTCAAAGCACACAGTCTTTCCATGGCTTTACGGAGGAATAAATTATGAATATAAATCGCTTACCACGAGGATGTACAAACGTAGGTGGCCCTCTGGCTGCCTCTATGGATAAATGTCGTACCAATTTCATGGAACTTTTTTCTTCCTTTGGATACCGACCTTTTTGGCCTTCCGCGCTACAACTTCTTGAATCTGCCTGGCCTCACCTTCCTGAAGGGTATAGACAACGGCTTATTGCACTTACCACACCATACGGAGAGCCTTCCTGTTTGAGAGCAGATATAACGCTGGCAGCTGTAGCTTTCCTTGCTTCTCATTACGCTCCAGAACAGCAGCCATTGAGACTCTGTTATGCAGATAGGATATTCAAACGTGCTGAAAAACACGAAAATCGCATTGAAAACTTTCAGATAGGTGCAGAACTTCTAGGCTGGGAGGGAGAAGGTGCTGACATTGAAATCCTATGGCTTCTTTTACGCTGGTTAGACGAAATAGGCCTTGATAAAAGTATTTTAGTCATAGGCGATGTAACTTTTCTGAATTACGCCCTGGCCCACGTAGGGACAGCTATAGCTGAACGTTTGTCTCGATCTTTGCTCGAAGGGAATCTTTCCGAATATAGAAATGTGCTCTCAACGTCTGATATTCCAGAGTACAGTCGGAATATTTTAGAGCACCTCCCTGACCTGAAGGGGACAAAAAATGTACTTGAGCAAGCCTCTGCTCTTTTGGGATCTTCTCAATATCTCATGCCATTAAGAAATATTGTGAAAGCCCTTTCTGACTTGGGATATGAAAAACGCATTTTCGTAGATTTGAGTTTGGCACGAGAGCTAAGTTACTACAGCGGCCCTGTATTTCGTATTTATGCCTCTGGCAGATCTGGACAGGAAATTGGCGGCGGAGGGCGATATGACGGCCTTCTCAATAGTTATGGATTAGATGGTCAAGCTATAGGTTTTGCTATAGATCTCGAGGAAGCCGCGACTCTTGCACTTCCTCCTTCTGGGTCCCATCGCGTTATGATGTGGTGTTCTACTCTGCCCCCAGAGCAAGCGCTTAAACGTGCTGGGACCATTCTTTCTATCGGATTAAACGGAGAAATGAGTTGGAACAAGAACAGAAACCAATCGTACGAATCTGCCTCATCTCGAAACTGCGAATGGTGGATAGATTTAGGACGTGAAACCGTTACGCAAATTGAATGCGGGAAAGTCATGCCGCTTTCTCAATGGATGAGGGAGGAATATACATGTTAACTCTTGCACTTCCAACAGGTCGTGTAATGAAAGAAGCCATCGATCTGTTCGAAAATATAGGGCTTCCAACAAAAGAATTACGTAATGCCGGTCGAAAACTTGTTGTACAAGAAAATAACTATCGCTATATTCTGGCCAAACCTTCAGACGTACCACTTTATGTCAGCCATGGAGTCGCTGATTTAGCTCTCATAGGAAGCGACGTTCTTCAAGAAAGCGCCATAGATCTTGTAGAACTCGCGGATACAGGACGTGGAAAATGTCGCATTGTGGTTGCCGGGCCAGAACGTATGGTTCCTGCTTTTGCAGGACACCCCTCTGAATTGATGTGGACAAAAGTAGCAACAAAATACCCTAGAATTGCAGACGATCACTTTTCCTCACTGGGAGTTCAGGTAGAGATTATTCATCTTCATGGATCAATAGAACTTGCTCCAGCATTGGGTATGGCAGACTGCATTCTAGATATCGTACAGACGGGAAATACTTTACAGGCCAATAAGCTTGTTATTCTTCAAGAAGTCAGAGATGTCTCTCTGAGGCTAGTCGCCAGCAAGCAAAGCGCCTCTTTAAAATGGCCACAAATAGCAGCGCTTCTCAAAAAAATAGAAAATTTGAAAGGTGTGGTAGGCAATGCCAACTGAACTTCAAAGGGAAAGTTCCGAAACATCGATTACACTCAGACTTTCCATCCCGGGGAAAGAACGTTTTCTCGATATTCCATGTGGTTTTCTTCGGCATATGCTTGACCTCTTCTTCTTTCACAGTGGCATATCAGCAACAATAAAAGCTACTGGGGATACTGATGTAGATGCTCATCACCTTACAGAAGACATAGGAATACTTCTTGGAAAAGCTTTTTTAAAGGAACTCGAAAACAAGCCCTTTGCGCGTTATGGCTGGTGTGCTATGCCTATGGATGGCTCTCTTGCCCTTGTTGCAGTCGATATAAGCGGTCGTGGACAATTTGTGTGGGATGGAACATTCCCATCGCCATCATGCGGAACCTTCGATCTTGAATTGGTTCCAGAATTCTGGAGAGCTTTCTGTAGAGAAAGTCGCATAACTATTCATGGACGTCTTCTCGCCGTAGATAACAGCCACCACGCAGCAGAAGCTCTATTTAAAGGGATAGGACGTGCTATGAAACAAGCAACTTCCATAGAAAATGAAGTGCAGTCAACAAAGGGGATGCTTATATGATCGGAATCATCGATTATGGAGCAGGAAACGTAGGTAATGTAAAGAGGGCCCTTCTCGCCCTTGAGGAATCATGCACCGTACTTCGAAGCCCAGAGTTGGTAAAAAAAGATATTGATTTTTTAATCCTTCCTGGCGTAGGAGCCTTTGCTCCTGCCATGATAGCGTTACGGCAACAAGGCTGGGACATATTTCTTCAACAATGGGCAAAAGAGAATAAGCCTATTTTAGGTATATGCCTCGGTTTGCACCTTCTTTGCGAAAGCAGTGAAGAAGATGGATATCATGAAGGACTAGGTCTTTTAGAAGGTCATGTTTGTCACCTGCAAACGCGTAAATGCCCCCACATGGGGTGGAATTCTCTGGAATGGATAAAACCTATAAAAGGGGTAACACCCTCTTCAGAAAAAACTAACTTTTATTATTTCGTCCATAGTTACGGCCTTCCCCAAACAGAAGACACTGTAGCTATAACACGAATCGAAGAGAGATCTGTTACTGCTATTTGCCTCCGCAAAAGGGTGGCTGCTTTCCAATTCCATCCGGAACGAAGTGGTAATGCTGGACTTTCCATACTGGGAAAAACTATAAAAATGTTGAGAGGTGTTTCATTATGATACTTTATCCTGCCATAGACCTCTATCAAGGGAAAGTTGTTCGCCTGAAACAGGGAGACTTTAACATTAAGACAGAATATGACATTACACCGTTAGAAGCAGCTCATAAATTCGCCGAAGCAGGGTGCACGTGGGTACACATTATAGATCTCGAAGGGGCGCAGGTTGGACATCCCGCCCATACATACATATTACAATCTCTACACCACCTTGGCCTCATGGTTCAGTATGGAGGCGGTCTTCGATCTCTTTATGATATAGAAGAAACTTTCAAAGCAGGTGCAACTCGTCTTTACGTAGGGAGCCTTCTTGTTGAAAATGAAAAAATGGCCAGCCAACTTTTCTCCACGTGGGGAAATGGAATTATTCCAGCAGTGGACATAAAAGAAGGAAAGGTTGCAACTCGTGGATGGACCTCAACGTCATTTTTGCCTCCATCTGAGTATATTTCCTTTTTGAAATCGGCAGGCTATACCACACTGCTTGTCACGGCTGTTCAAAGAGATGGCACTGGCGTTGGTCCCGATATGATGCTCTATTCACAGCTTTTAAAAGAATTCCCTGACATATCTATCATAGCAGCAGGCGGGATATCATCCCTAAAAGATTTGGAAGCTCTTCAATCGATAAACATCGCCGGGGCCGTTCTTGGAAGAGTCTTGTATGAAAAGGATTTCGACTTGAAAGAGGCATTAAGGAGGGTCTCGTTATGTTAACGAAACGAATCATTCCATGCCTTGACGTTAAAAATGGACGAGTAGTCAAAGGCATCCAATTCAAAAATCTCATTGATGCCGGCAATCCAGCAGAAATGGGTAAACGATATATGAATGAACAAGCAGATGAACTCGTTTTTCTTGATATATCAGCTTCCTCAGAGCGGCGAAGTACAATGAAAAGCTGGGTTAAAGATGTAGCTGACCATATTTTTATTCCCTTTACTGTCGGCGGCGGTATTTCGTCTGCCGAACAGGCACGAGAAATAATAGCTCTCGGCGCTGATAAAATTTCACTCAACACGGCAGCTGTAAAAAAACCTGGTTTGATTCGTGAATGCGCTACCCTTTTAGGGCGTCAGGCCGTTGTTCTTGCCGTAGACGTTAAAGAAGAAATTCCCGGTCACTGGGAAGTTTATATTGAGGGAGGGAAAACGTCGACAGGGAAAGATGCCTTCCAATGGATACAGGAAGGGGTTGAGCTAGGCTGCGGTGAAATTTTATTGACGTCAATGAATCGTGATGGAACCCAAAAAGGATATGATATCCCCCTTCTCTCAAAAATTGTCAATATGGTTCCAGTGCCTATTATTGCATCTGGGGGTGCTGGTAGTAAGGAAGATATACTTCATGCGTTCCAAGCAGGTTGTGATGGTGCTTTAGCCGCTTCTATCTTCCATTTTGGAACGGTACCTATTCCTTATTTAAAGAGATGGCTTAAGGATCAGAATATCCCTATTCGACTTGTGGAGGCATAAAATGATTGATTACGAACAAATACACTTCGATGAAAAGGGGCTCATTCCCGTTATTGTTCAAGATTGGGAAAGTGGAGAAATTTTAATGCTCGCCTATGCTAATCGCCAGTCTCTTGAAAAAACTGAAGAGATCAACGAAATGGTCTTCTGGAGCCGCTCGCGTCAGGAACTTTGGCACAAGGGAGCAACCAGCGGGAATAGACTAAAGCTGAAGGAACTTCGCCTAGACTGCGACGGAGACACCCTTTTAGCTTTTGTAGAACCTACAGGACCTGCATGTCATACAGGAGCAAGATCATGCTTTTTTAACATGCTCACTAACGAACAGGCAGGAAAGGCTATCTTCCCTGGCCAATTATGGAAATATCTAAAAAAACGACAACTCGATAATCCAGAAGAAAGCTACACTGCTCGCTTAATAGCGTCTGGAGTAAAGAGAACGGCTCAAAAGATTGGTGAGGAAGGTGTGGAAACGGCACTTGCCATTGCCGCCGGAGATAAAAATGAAGTGATATATGAAGCGGCAGATCTTCTTTATCATCTCATGGTGGGGCTACTTTCAGCAAACGTATCTTTGCACGAGATTATAGCGGAACTTGAGAGAAGACACGCTAAGGCACATTAATTCGGCCAAGGTGCGAGCACTTTGCGCCCATCTTCCTTCCGAATAGCTTTCGCCAACTCATCGAAAGAAGGCTCCGCGAGAAGAAAGGTGGAGCTATTTTCAATACAGAGGCTTTTCAGCCAATGAGAATCGGAAGAACGTATAAACGTCCATTCTGGATATCTTGCCTGAAGGGCCTCTACTTCTTCGGGGAAACACCTCCATGAGACTTCAAGAGCATCGGCAGGGAAGTTTGAAGGGATTGGCCCCAATACTGCAGGATAGGAAAAGGAAGGGCGGTCTATATGGGCTAGAATAACAAGACCTCCTCTTCTTTTAGCTTCAATTGCCACTTCATCAACAGAATAGCCAACACCTTGAATAAGAAGAATCTCCTCTTCACAAAGAATATCGTTCTTATCAGAGATAACCAATTGGTCTCCAAAGACCTCTGGACGATTCTGTACTCCAGGCATTCGTTGCCACAACCATAATTGAAAATCAGAAATCGTATTGTAATCTTTAAAAAGAGTAACAACATGAATATCTTCAGCCGTTTGAACTTCAATGCCTGGGATGACAACAGGATTACCAGCAGCCGCTTTAAACACAGCTGGGAAATTTAATGCCGAGTTATGATCTGTAATAGCTATAATATTAAGACCTTCCTGACGTGCTTTTAAGACAATGTCTGGTGCTCCCATCTCAAGCTCTCCGCAGGGAGAGAGCACCGTGTGGATATGGATATCAGCACAATAGGGGGTCAGACTGCTTTCTTCTTTATCGAGTACGCAGTCCCATTTCATAAAGCCGCCCACAAATTTCGAATACGGGTAAAGGAGAACAGGCTAGTGTCAATTTTTCCTCTTCACATCTCTCTATTAAATCCCCTGCTGGTCGACGTCCTCCTCCGATTATAATGAAGGGAACATCCTTTAAAACAGCAACTGCCGCAATATTGAGATGAGTCTGTATAGTAATCCATACCCATCCTTCTTTTGCAGCAGCCATTATAAAACTCAACAAATCCCCAGTAAGCGCTCCCTTAATTTCAGCATCAGTTTCTCCTTGGGATACAACTTCAAGTTCAAATTCATCAATGATAGATTGAATATTCAAATTTTCCCCTCCTTATGAGCCAAAGGCATGAGGCACTTTCCCCGAAAGTTGTGAAATTTCCTTACTTAAATCATGAATACGCTCTCGAAGCTTAAAGATGCAATCTGTCATTTCACCTTTTCCACGCACTATATCTTCAGCCATGGCCCGACACGACGGACGTCCGCACGAACCACAATCAATATGAGGCAAATCCGCGTAAATGGCATTCATTTCTTTAAGCTTTGCCATTGCTTCTCCTAAATCGTTTGAAAGAGGTAAACGTTGCTTAGGCTGAATAGTCTGATCAAGCTTCCAAATACCCTTTTTATACCACTTTTCTATGTTTTCTTTCTCATCGTCAGTTACGCTCCAATCTACTTTCATAGCATCAATACGCAAACGAGAGAGAAAACGAGATTCGTGAGTTCCTACCCCACCAATACATCCTAAGTCACAGGCACGACACTCAACGTAATCCACACCACCCAAACGTCCCAACTCTAGCTCTGCTAAGAGATCAATCGTGTTTCTCATGCCTGAAACAGCAACAGTTCGTAAAGGACGACGGCTAAAAGAAGAAATATGACGAGACTCACCACCAGTAATCGACCATTTGAGCCATCGATCATTCATTTTGTGGGTTCCCTCTCCAGATATTTTTGGACTTCCGGCCAAAATATCATGTACGACTCGTCGAACCGAAACAGTATATGCAATGGAGCTGAGCTCACGTCCCACAGGATTTCGTACAAGAGTTGTCTTGGCAGGGCATGGAGAAATAAGGGTAAGATCATCTTTTCTTCCTGTAACCTCACGCCAAAGAACGACACTAGACTCAAGCGGTGATTCTATAGGAATAAGTCTGCTTATAAGTTCTGGAAAATTTATTTGAATAAGGCGAATAACAGCAGGGCAATATGTTGAAATAAAGGGAAGACGCTCAGATTTTTCTGCCTCTATATGGCGCGCAATGGCATATGCAGCCACGTCAAAAGCCAATGCTTCACAATCAAGAATATCTTCCATTTGTGTAGCATGTAAAGCTTCTTTCATGAGAAAAGGTGAACCGTATGAACCAATTTGAACGTAAAAACAAGGGTCAGCAATGAGAACCACTTTTTCTTGAGATCGTAATAGTTCCCATTCATCCTCATTGAGAATTATTGCCTTCTCTTTACACTTTCTGATACACTCCCCACAATCAATACAAAGATCAGGAATAATGTGAACGCATCCAGTTAAAACACGCATTGCTTCAGTAGGGCATGACTTTATGCAATTTGCACAACCTCGACATCGTACTTCCTGAACTCTGACACCCCCAGCCATAAGCTTTCCCCCCTACTCTTTCTTAAAAAAAATAGTGGCGCTTAATACTGTTCCTTTCCCAACTTCAGAATCAAGGTGCATATCATCAGAATGACGTTTTATATTAGGTAGCCCCATACCCGCTCCAAATCCAAGCTCTCGAATTTCATCGGTAGCTGTTGAGTATCCTTCTTGCATTGCCAGTTCAATATCTGCAATTCCCGGGCCCCTATCAATAGCCCATACTTCAAGTTTATCTGTATAAACGATAAGACGTATAGTTCCTCCACCTGCATGAAGGACTAAATTCATTTCCGACTCATAGGCCACAATTGACGCACGGCGAGTAATGTCAGACGGAATTCCCAACATTTTCATAGTAGCTTTGAACTGAGTGGAGGCTTCGCCTATAGCACTAAAATCGCGGCCAGCTACAGTGTATTCTTCTACATAAGGTTCGCTCACAACCTACACCTCTCTCGCAGGGATATTACAGGGCAACACTCCTTCTCTATAAAGAATGCCACACGTTTCAAACATACTGCTATGGCTCAGGATCACCGGCATTCCTAATTGAGATGCAAGTTTAATTGCCGCTTCCTGAGGGCGCTTCCCCCGCACGAAAACGACAGCAGGAATATCTAGCATTTGAGCAGTACGTATAATTTGGACATTGGTAAGTCCCGTAAGCAATAGAGAACCCGGCCTGGCAAAGGCAAGAACGTCACTCATTAAATCAGCACCGTAGGCATATTCGATTTCTGTGGAATCAAGTAGTTCTTCGCCATACAAAATATCGCCTTTAATATGTTCCACTACTTCGCGAAGCTTCATCTTCACGACCTCCTACCTGCTTATTCTTCTCCGCCACGAACATTCACTGTAGCGATAGGTTCAAATCTGCCTTTTTTAACCTGGAGAATGCTGACCTCTCGTTCTTCAGGTCGATGCGTCTGGTCGCTGAATTTCAAAACTTTTTTGCCTAAAGACACACCTTCTATCGCTGGCATTAATGCAGCTACAATATCTGGGTCCGGAGTTTTAGCCCTGTGCAGCCCTTGAAGAAGCCACGAAGCGGCACTCCAAGCTCTACCGGCTAGAGCCCTATCTGGAACATTTTTACGAGTTATCGTCCATATCTTTCTTTCAAAAGCAGCTAAAGACAGATCCGATTCCAGAGAATATTCCTGACTTACTGCAATTATCCCCTCACAATTACGGAGGGCTGGATTAGGCTCTCCTCCATACCATAGAGAAAGAGACAATCCATCTTCGCGTTGACTTTGATAAATATTGGTCATCGCAAGGGAATCAAGCCAAAGAATAAAACAATTGGCACCAGATTGAATGCCCTCTTGATAGATAGTCTTAAAACTGTTGTCTCCAGCACCGCTCTTCCAAAAATTATAAACAGGCCATCCATGTTTTGCCGCTAATGTGGAAAATCGGTCTGATCGAGCTGACAGACCATCATCAAGACGGTCTGTTATCTGAGCTACCCCATTATCTGTTTTGAATATATGAGAGCCATAAGCTGCTAACGCTTCCGCCCGATATGTTTCAGGTAAATCCAAAGCAAAGACATAAGGAAGAATGCTTCCTTTCTCATTACGAAGAGAAAGATTTTCGCCATATGCAGAGAGAAGAACAGGCCCCTTTTCCCCTAAAAGAGAAACAAGATTGTTATTTAATGAACCTCTGACAAAACTTAGAACAGCAACGTTATTTTTCTGCCAAGCCTTTTGGCGAACCTCAAGCTCCTCTTCAGAAGGAATATCTTCTAATTCGAAAAATACGTCGTATCCGGCTATTCCTGCTGCACTTTCATTAATCTCTTGTTCAAGAACAGACAAGGCTAAAGAGATGGATTGTCCCTCTTCACTTTGCCAGCCTTCTTCAGGAGGCAGCACAGCAATAGTCCAAATCCATCCTTCCTCTAATCCTTTTTTCACTTCGTGATGCATTTCAGCGTTACATTGAGCATTTCCATATAGCAACCCCAAGAAAAAGGAGGCTCCTATGCATAATATAGATAAAAAACGTTTATAAAACATAATAAAGAGACCAATTACACGCTATCGTTTATATCCGATAATGTCACGAAGCAATTTTTTGCGCGCTTGTATATGGTCATTTCCTTCCACGCCAACAGGCATAAAGCCATCAATAACACCAGCAATTCCTCGGCCTTGTTCTGACTCACATACGATAGTTTGGATTGGATTTGCAGTTGCCGCAAAGACTCTACAAACCTCCTGGCAATTTTTAATGCGATCTAAAACATTTATCGGATAGCCATTTCTCAGCAAGATAACAAAAGTATGACCAGCACTCAACTTCTGAACATTTTTGATAGCAAGATTTTTCAGATCATCAGCATTTCCATCATAACGAATAAGACAGTCGCCAGAAGCTTCGCAGAAAGCTATTCCAAACTCTAGGGAAGGAGAAGAAGTAATAAGTGCCTCGTAAAGATCTTCAACTGTTTTTATAAAATGACTCTGTCCGATAATGATATTACAATCCTCAGGAAACTCCATTTGTACTAGTTCCCATTTTTTAATTTCAGTCATGATATATCCTCCTTGTGGATAACGAATAAAATGTTAATTGTTGTTCTATTTTTATAATACTACACGTTTAAGCCCCTTATTATCAACCCATGAACCTGAAATAAGATAATTTACAAGATAGACAAAGCCTTTTTCACGAACAGGCGGCATTATTACGTGGGCGCGTTCTAAAATCTCTGGAACAGCATCAGACGGTGCTATTCGAAGATGAGCTTCATCAAAAAGTGCAAGATCGTTGCAATGATCCCCCGCCGCGACTATGATCTCAGGTTCTATACCTAACTGCTCTATATAGTGAGAAAGAGCTGCTCCTTTAGAAACTCCTACAGGAACAACGTCTAAAAAGTCATCTCCAGAACGCATTACATCAACGAAATCTCCTAATGTCTCTTCAATAAATTCTTCAAGACGTAATATCTCATGTTCATTGCCATAAAATATAATTCGAAAGACTCGATCTTTTACTCGAGGTTCCTGCAAATTATCAAATACGGGAACATCTGCCCGAGTTAAAAAAAGTCGTGTCTCTCTATCATTTTTTCGGCATATTGCCGCCTCATCAGTAAAAATTTGTAATTCTAAAGGAAAATTCCATCCAGCTTCAAGCACTTTATTTACAATTTCAGGAGGAAGACCTGCCTCCCATAAAGAACGCCCCGTCATGGGATCCATGAGGCGTGCTCCATCATAGACAATAGCGGGAGCCCACGCTCCAATAGCTTTTATATGTTCTATAGCTGTCGCAAGAATACGCCCCGTGGCAACCATAATCTGCCAGTTGTTGTCTCTAAGACGCGCACATGCAGAAACTACTTCTGGATGAACAATCTCTCCAGAAGAAAGAGTCCCGTCAATATCTGTCACGAGTATTTTTTTATTCATATGACTTCTCCCTACAAAAATAGGGTTGTGCCATCAAGACACAACCCTATACTTTCACTATTCTTCCAACGGAAACTATTTCGACGCAGCCGCTTTCTTCAGCTCTTGAACTACATCGTCTGTAATATCGATACCGCCAAAATAGACGGCGCTTTTCTCTATTACGACAGTAATCCCTTTCACTTTGGCTACAGTACGAACGGCCATCTGAGCTTCTTTAAAGAGAGGCTCCATCAAACGCTGCTCTTCCATAGCAAGCTCTCTGCGTTTTGTTTGATAGATTTCCATTTTTTTGTTCTGATCTGCTTCTTTTTCTACAGCGGTTTTCATTTCATTCTCTTTTGTTTGGCTGATTACTTTCAGTTGCTGGGTTACGCTTTCAAATTTAGGATGCTGAAAAACGATTTTTTGAGAGTCAATGACACCAATCTTCTCTTCGGCCATCGCTATACCAGAAACCATTAAAACAACCAAAATAGCAAGAGATGCAATAAAGACCCCTTTTCTTGTACCTATCATCAAAAGACCTCCTCCAAAGCAGAAAAAGTTACTCACTCCTGGGCATTGTAGCGTCGAAACTATTATACGTCTAGGTGGGAAATACGGATTCTATTAGATTACCAGTTTTAGGTATACAAAGCAGCAACGTATCCGCTTCAAATTTTTTAATTTTAGGGAGAAAATAATTTTTTTCTAACTCTTTTAGGCCTTCATCTTGAAAAGCATAGGACGGCATTCCTTCTTGAGGTTTATTGTTAGCTTTCCAATTTTCAAGATTGCTTATCCCATATCTTTGAACACATTTTACTCTATAATTTTTTATTCCAGCAAGGTGGCATAAGTATTCAAGACTTTTTTTGTTAAAATAGCTTAGATGCGCTTTTTGCCAATAAAAATGATTATATGCTTCATTTTCCTTCAAAAAATGGTCATCCCTGTTAGGAACTTCCAAAAGGAATAAGCCCCCCTCTTTAACTAAATGTAAGCCTTTTTTTAAAAAATCAAGGGGATCTTTTACATGCTCCAAAACATGAAAAGCAGAAACAATATGGAAACTGATTTTTATATCGTCTGCTATGAAATCGTCTAGAGTTCCTTTATAAAAACTAAGATTTCCCTTTGATTGAGCATAAGCAACTCTCTTATCACTGCGATCTAAACCAACAGCAAAGACACCTTCGCAAGAAAGTTCTTCCACAAAGAAACCATATCCACATCCGACATCAAGAGCTGTTAAACTCGCATATGGAACACCTGGATAAAAATTTTTTAACTCTTTTTTTACCATAGACATACGCCTAAACGTATCAGGAAGTGCTCTTTTTCTGATGCTATCGATGTCAAATGTATTTCCCCATAAAGCTGTTGCCTGTTTATCTAAGTCATAAAAATCTTGTTCATCTTTTTGTGACGGAAGAACAGAAAGCTGAGTATGTCCACAGTGAGGACAATTTAAAACTTTTATTGTTTCAGTTTCATCATCTCTTACGGTAGAAGAAACTAATGTTCCTTTACTAATTTTATTACATATTAAGCATTGCATAAAGAACCCCCCTCTTCTTAGGTTTCAACACCGATTTCATAGTTTTTTGACGCCTATTCAACGCCTAAAACAAGAAGCACTCTGAGGAGTTACGTTATCGCCTTCCATAAATATCATCATATCGTATAATATCTTCTTCTCCGAAGTAATCGCCTAATTGAACTTCTGCAACCATCAATGAAATATCCTCTGAAGTGTTAATTAATCTATGTTTACACCCTTTGGGAATATACACAAAACTCCCTGCTTCTACCCTTTTTCTAGATTCCCCAATAATCACTTCACCCCAACCGTTAATAACGACCCAATACTCCTCTCTTTTTTTATGTTCTTGTAAACTTAATTTACCTTTAGGCTTAATTTTTATTATTTTCGACTGGGAATATTTATTCAAAAAGGTTGTTTTGTAAAAGCCCCATGGTTTATTATAAATTTCATGTTCAAGTAACTCGTCATCTAAAGACAAAAAGTCATAATCAAGGCCAAAATCAATATCCGCCAAGAGTAGTACATGCATATTATTCTTAGTGATAATGTTTTTCAGAATACCTTTTTCATCTACTATTGGGATAAAGTTAATACGAGAACTTTTAAATAATTCAATTATTTTACTAAAATTATCATTAAATAGAACCTTATTAAAGGTCTTATTATATGCACTTCCTACCATATCTTTAATATTTTGCCCAGAAATAAAAGCTCTTCTAATATCTCCGTCTGTTAAAGTACCAATAACGTGCCTATTCTCGTCAACTACCAATAAAAAACCTTTCTTATTCTCATCAATTTTGTATAAAGCTTCAAAAAGCGTTTCGGTAGGTGTAATTATAAACAAATCAAAATTCATTTATATTACCCCTCATTTTTAATATAAGCTCGACAACTTCTCTCACAGCTCCTTCGCCACCTTTTACACTCGTTACATAATCGGCATTTTCCCTGATGCACTCCATTCCATTTTTAACAGAACAACCTAGCCCTACCCTTTTAACCACTTCTAAATCATTTATATCATCACCAATATATGCTACTTCTTCATACGCTAATTGATGTTTCTCGCAAAGTTCCTCTATTACTTTCATCTTATTTTGTATTCCCAAATATACTTCGTCAACTTTCATTTTGTTAGCTCTTCGTTTGAGCAATTCTATATTTTCTCCAGAAATTATTCCTGTTATAAAACCATGCTTTTTTAAAAGTTTAAAACCCATTCCATCTTTTGTGTTGAACTTTTTAAGTTCATCGCCATTTTCAGAATAATACATTCCACCATCAGTTAAGACGCCGTCACTATCAGTCAACAAACATCTTAAGTTCATTATTTTATCTGCCAAATTTGTTGCCTTTTTTCTCTTCTTTAGCAATTGTTCAACTATTATCCAATCTGTAGGTTCATCTATTTCAAAATATGATTCTTCAGGCATCTCTATCAACCCTATATTTCCCGAAATTCTACATTTCGAACTCAATAAATTCTCTTTTGATGTTATATAAAAAGCCCCATTCTCGACATAAAAGCCTTTAAATTCTTGACGACGCGGCCTATTAAGTGGATCATAATTCAGCGCATCTCCAATTTGCAAGGAAGATTCGGACCATAAAAACCTTTTCTGACGTACTACTGACAAAACACTATCAAAAGAGGTTTGGTTATATTTTTTTATTCCCTTGGAAAGATCCTGACTCGTTAAAAGAGGAGAAGTTGCTTGTATTAAAACTACACTTTCAAAATCATACTTATTTGCGAATTCAAGCATTACAGATTCAGTAGATGCTATATCTGTTGATACTCTTTCAGATCTATCTATAATAAAGACTTTATTTGAACTATACTCCTTTACTACCTCCTTTATTTCTTCGTTATCTGTAGATACAACAACCTTATCAATTTCGTCGCATTCCACTGCAGCATCTAATACCCAATATACAAGAGGTCTACCGTTAATTAATTTAATGTTTTTTAAAGGAATAGATTTACTTCCGCCACGAACTGGTATAAATGCTAAAGTATTCCCCAATCTGTTTTTCAAATCTACCTCCCCCTATATTTCAACTTATCCCGCTGCACTTTTTCTATTTCTAATATTTCTTCTTTTTTGTAGTTTAATGCTTTATAAGTCGCATCAAGATCTCTCTTCAGTCTTCGCATATCTTCTGGCTCTAATGACGCAGCATGATCGGTTCCTTTCCACGTTCTATCTAAAGTATAATGCCTTTCTATAGTTGTTGCCCCCAATGTAAATGCAGCAATGTCTACTGCTATTCCAAGATGATGCCCTGAAAATCCTATCTCTTTAACTTTTGCCCCAAACTTTTCTTTAAGTCGCTTAATTTCTAATAAAGCAACATCTCCAAATGGCACAGGATACCCTGAAGTACAACTATAAACCACTAAGTCTTT
Organism: Aminobacterium thunnarium; assembly: GCF_055390565.1. NCBI lineage: Bacteria > Thermotogati > Synergistota > Synergistia > Synergistales > Aminobacteriaceae > Aminobacterium > Aminobacterium thunnarium. The sequence continues at coordinate 640,791 of NZ_AP042412.1, read as the reverse complement.
GTTACGCCCTTTACTTTCAAAAAGACCTACTATTTTGTCTTCTTCTTCGCGTGTAGTCATTCCAAATGATAAATGAATTTCTCCTTCAAAATTATCACATAACCAACTAAGCATTTCAAAATGGTTGTTACATGCAGATGGTATTTTAATCAATTTAGGTTTTAATGAAGTTATTTCTTTTGCTGAAGTTAAGTCCCAAACTGAAGTACTGTAAGTAACTCCAAATTCTTCACACCACTCTTTTAGTTGTCTATGCTGGTCTAAACTAAACTCTAAATATTCTCTATGTTCGCCATAAGTTTTACCGTATGAATTGACTGGATTAGGATGGGGAGCATTATACTGCTCTTCAGTTAATAATTCCTTATTATTTCTCTTTTGAAATTTTATAATATCAACTTTACAAAAAACCGCTGCTATCTTAATAAGATCCCTTGCAATTTCAATTTTACCTTTATGGTTACAGCCAGCCTCTGCTATAAGTCTAGGTTTTTTATAACACATCCTGTATAACCTCCAAATCAGCATTAAATACACACTTACATTTATACTATTGACTTTTCCCTCAGAATTTTTAGATTCTACTCTTTAGTTTTTTCTTAAGAAAAAACTAAAGATATATTTAAAATTATAGTGACATAATGCGAATATATTTTTGGGATTTTATTTGCTATTAAGGTTTTGTTATATACGATGGCACATGCGATATTGGCAACTTTTGAATAAGGATATCTTGATTATTCTCAAAGAATTCATCAATCGCTCGGGTTTCTCCTGTAACCGTCCCGTAATCATCAAATAAAACCAAGCCACCTTTAACTAGGCGATTATAAAGAAGTTCTAAGATTATTTTGGAAGGTTGATAGACATCCACATCTATATGTAAGAGAGCTATTTTTAATTCAGGATGTTTAGAAATATATTCTGGAACTGAAGAAGTAATGTCTCCTTCAATAAGTTCATAATTATTTATAGCTTTGTGCGTTAACACTTTTTCCAATTCTCTTTTAGAAATTCCATCGCCCCCTTCGTTTTCAAATTTATCTATAAATTCTCTATCTACGTCATTATCAGCACCAGGGAATTTCCCAAACGCATCAAACCCTATTATTTTCCTAGAATATGAACTCTCTAATATTTCTCTAAACGTACAAAATCTTATAAGAGACGCTCCTTTATATACGCCACATTCAACTATATGGCCGGGCAAAGTCATTATAGATTTATATAATTCATATTGAGCAAGAACCTTTGATAATCTTGTTATATGACTTGATAAATAGAAACCATTTTCATAGTCCCATTGCTTATCAATATTAAAACCAAATATTTTTTTCGACATCTCATATTCTCCCATTAAATTTTAAAAAAGCCGGCAAAAAGCCGGCTCTCCACTATCCTTTTACATCAAAGAGCATCCCTAGCAGATCTTCAACATGTTTTACTAAGTTCACAACTTCGTCAGGTGGGATCTTTCGAACAACTTCATCTTTAACCGTATCTATAACTTCTACCTGGAAAAGATCCGCTTCCTTAACATACTTGAACTTTAAGTTTCTATCAAAAATTTGAACTATTTCTTCTGCTTGGGTGAGAACATTCTTTAGTTCCTTTTCGTTTTTGGAAAAAGGAACTCCATTATGAAAAGTATTGCTTCTGTTTGAACTACCCCCGGCCTGCTGGTGGATAGACAAAGGAGAGAGTGTCGCGTCAACAGGACTGGAGCGAAACCCCGCTTTTGAGGAAATGTTCATGAATCCGCCACCATCCTCTGCTAGAAAAGAGAGGGGCTAAAGCCCCTCTCAAAATGTTTTTTATTCTCTCGTTTGTCTTACCGAAGCAGCTGCATAACAGCGTTGGGCAGCTGGTTCGCCTGGGCCAACATGGAGTTACCGGCCTGCATAAGGATGTTGAGCTTCGTGAAGTTCATCATCTCTTTTGCCATATCAAGGTCACGAATACGGCTTTCAGCAGCGGTCAGGTTTGTGCTGGCTGTGGTCAGGTTATTGATGGTGTGCTCTAAGCGGTTCTGATAGGCACCAAGGTTGCCTCTCTGGCTGGAAACTCTGTCGATAGCACTATCAATGACAGTGATAGAACGGCTGGCAGAATCTCTGTCAGTTACGAGTACTTTGTTCAAACCAAGGGAACGTGTACTCATATCGCCAATATAGACTCCCATATCTTCTTTTTCATTGGCACCAATCTGGAAAACAGTTGTATTATCGGCAAGGTGAACAGTTGTATCATATGTACCAGAAGAAGAAACGGTCCATTTCTTAGCAGCATCATCCCAAGCAGCATCTAAGCCAGCCATAGCGTCAATCTCGACATCTACGTTAGGATGTACTACTCCAACAAGCTGATTGCCTGTTACTTCAACCTGGTTTACATTTGTTCCGGTGTGAGCATTGGTTACCTTAACGTTAAAGGTGTTTTCAGATGCTTTCTGAACTTCGTTCAAGCTGAGAGCTTTAACGACATCTTCGTCACCAATAAAGTTAATATTTCCAGCTTTACCTGCTACAGCACTGGAAATGACCAATGTGCCACGTACAGAATAAGGGGTATTATCGGCATCATCTTCGACGAATTTAACAAAGTTTCCTTTGTTCTCATCTCGATTGGCAGCATCCAAAACTTTAATCTGATCCAAGCCAGAAGAGACTGCGTTATTCAGCTTTAATGCCAAATCACCAAGTGTATCTTGGCTGTACAGAGTAATACTTGCGTCTTTACCGTCACCCTGAACAAGTTTAATTGTCTGAGGATCATCCATAAGGAATCGTCCAGAAGAAGCATCCCAGAACTTATCAAGATCTCTCAAGCTGACATCTTCAAAAGCCTCGTCACCAGCATCTAACTGACGGAAGGTAGCCTCGCCAGCAGCTAATGTGCCCATATCAAATTTATATGTGGAGAGCTGAGCTGTTCCATCTTCGTCAAATGCCCAGAATTTAAGCTCTTTCTGAGTATCATTCAAAGCACCATCGGCGAAATAGAACTGCATCTCCTGAGTATTGGTTACGCCATCAGCTGTAACACTGAACTTCAGACCATCTTCACCACCAGTAGTCTTACTCCCAACATTGATGACAAACTGCTCTCCAACTTTCAAATTGGCATCCATAGCGGTAGTTACATGCGTTCCATTTAAGGCATTAAACGTAAGACCTGCTGTTGTAAGTGTGTCAAGAGCGGAAGCTGTACCAGCAGCCTCGAAATCAATTGTAATATCTTTTTCAGCGCTCTGCATAACAGCACCGGCAGTAGATCCCATGGTCTGGACTTTTACATTGAAGGTTATCTTATGACCATTGACAGCTTTAACTTCCCATAATGTAGAAGCATTAACATCGCTTCCAGAAAACAAAGCAGTTGCAGCAGTGCCGAGGAAATCGTCAAAGCCTGTAGGTACGCCATCCTGTACCCCAAAGCTGGAATTTATTACTCCTGTAGCTGATGTAGCCGCACTCAAAGTAGCTTCTAATTTTACGGAAGTTGCGTTAGCGCTTGCATGGACAAGGCCCTCTCCGGAAAGAGTTTTGATACCAAGAGCTTCTTTACCAGAAACATCAGCAATGACATCATCATGTTTCACCTTGAAAATGTCGCTCTTCTGTACCTGTGTCTGACCAGCTTTAGCCTCAACAGAAAGTTTATAGTTGCCCTCAGCTACGATCTTCTGGCCGTACTGATCAATGGTACGAAGTCCGCCACGTACAAAAACCTTCGTAGAAAGCTCGTCTGTGGACCAAAGCACAGATGCAGAACCATCAAGCAACTTCTTTTTGTTAAACTGAGTTGTTCCAGCAATACGATCAACTTCATCACGAAGCTGATCGACTTCAAGCTGGATGTACTGGCGATCCTGAGATGTGAGTGTGTCGTTTGACGCCTGTACGCTTAACTCGCGCATTCTCTGTAAAATAGAATGTGTTTCGTTAAGAGCACCCTCAGCTGTCTGAATCATAGAAATACCATCTTGAGCATTGCTGACAGCCTGATCCAATCCCTTATACTGTGCACGCATTTTCTCGCTGATGGCAAGTCCCGCCGCATCGTCAGCAGCGCTATTAATACGAAGACCTGTGGAAAGTTTGTTAATGGATTTCTGAAGAGAACCATTTGTCTGGCTTACAGAATTGTAAGCAAAAAGTGCAGGAATATTATGATATACTCGCATTATTATTTCCTCCTCCTTGAGGTTAATTGTTGATTCTTCCTTGAAAAACGAATCATCTTACTACAAAAACATTACACCTCTGGGGAATTCACCTCCTTTTCTAAAACTCATATTTATATATCGACAACTTTCTCTGCTTTCTTAAGAGAAATATTCCAACAAAGTAATATTTTTTGTTCAACTTTTTCTTGTTCTTCTTTTGATACATTCATCATAATACGTTCTGCCGTCCAAGCTGCCCAGTTTCCTCCTGCCGTTTTCTTGAACCAATCATGAAAAGAATCATTAGGCAGCGAATTCAAAAGAGAGAGAAAAGAGTCATTATAAGATATATCCCCCTCCCAAAAATAAGCTTCACCGTCAAGAAGAGTTGCAAGCAAGGATGGGAAGAGGGAAGAAATCTGTTGCCCCTGTCGACTCTTTCTAATATGAACTGCAAAACTACGCAAAAGAGAGGGGAGTAACTGAACTAATTTCATAGCACCATCTAGTCCTTTTTCTGAAACATCATAAGCCTCGTGACGAACAGCAAAGATAAGACGTGCCATTTCAATATAGCCATCAAGTTCCCCATCAATAAAATTCTTCCAGGCAACACACCACTCTCCGAAAAAACCTGTATATTCTGAAGCAACCCAATCTGTAAAGAGACGCAAATCTTTATCGAGGCCAGCTAGGTACCCAACTAACAAGAGTTGGGCAATTAAAGAAGAACGTTCTTCTTTTGAAGATGTTTCAATCCATGGATTCCACCACTCGTTGTTTCCTTGTATTATTTCTTGCCAAATAGCATAGGGAGAAATAGTTTGAGCATCTTCTTGGGGTAGAACTAATTTCACCCATAAGTAACGAATTTTTTCGAGATACGTTAAAACAGACGCTACATCCTCGTAAACGGAAGTCCAAAAAGAGATAAAATCTTTATGCTTCCACTTCTCTGGAAAAGACTGATTCCAAAATTGGCCAGACTCAGAAAAGGTCATTATAGAGTGAAGCCCTATAGAAAATTTTCGCGCATCATACCACAAAAGCTTCCACTTTTGAAAAAGGTTGACAGAGGTAACACATATATTTTTTAGCGATAATATCTGCCCTTGCGCGCATATATTATGAATTTCGTCTAAAACGCAGGTACAGTTTTTCTGCAAACTTTCTATTTCTTGAACAATCCTCTTTGCCCTGTTGCTATCAACGCCGCTTTCAAAGATTTGCTCCTCACTCTTTTCATGAGGCACTAACCCTAGATGCTTTTCTCTCCAATTTTCAACACAACTAGCAAAAGGGACATGATTTGCTCCTTCAATCCATGCTCCACCTTCAGTACAGTTATAAATAGGTGTTTGCGTTGAAGCTATGCAACGTTCAAAATAAATAAGGAATGAGTACCAATGATCGTTAGTCTCTACAGTTGTTCTTTTATCCCAACTCCGCACCGTGGCAAAACCTTTTTGTCCATAGGGATTTTGCCCGAAAGAAGAGGCGTGGGTCTGTCCATTGGGGCCATAGGCCAAATCTTGCCCTATAAAAACAATTTCACTAGGCTGTAAAGCTTGAGCAAAATGAAAACATAGGTGGCTTACACACAATCCACTCTGAATATCCGGCATTTCCATTATCTTGGCCAGGTAAGGACCAAGAGCATCGCAATTAGTAAGTGAAACTGGCCCCGGCCACGTTGAGACAACAACTGGATGGACTTTTGTTCCAGCCACAAAAACAGTATGGGAAGCCTCATGTTTATATTCTTCTATAATAGGCTTCATCCGTTCATAGATTATTCGAGACGAATCGAGGGCAACAACTACATGAGGAGTAATTCCTTCCTTAAATAACCCCTCAGCTATTACATCATTGGCAATAATAACAGCATAATCCTGGGCTTTTTTAAGTAAGGGCAACTGTTTATCTAAAGATGGTCCTGCTGAGGCAATGATAATGGGCTTTTCTTTCCACATTTTTTGTAAAGAAGAAAGAGGAAACATCCCTTTTTTATGCACTAAACAGCCATTTACAATATTATGTGCCATCTCACTATATGCACGATCAGCATCTATAAGCTGCGAATGCATCTCTCCACTTAAAGCAGTTCTAAACTCACTTATGATCTGACGTATTTCTTGAACACTTTCTTCTCCATCTTTAGTTCTGTGAATAAAAACACAGGGGGCCTCATTCAACAATCCCCTATGCTTTTCAAATACTTGTCGCCACTGGGTTTCACGGTCGGTAGATGTTGTACCCACAACCCATGAAATTCCAGGACTGGCTAACAATCCTTCCATTTCATGGATATGCATGCTCCAATATAAAAGAGCCGGGTCTGTCTCAACAATCACAGCCCGGTTCATACGTTCTTGACTCATCGTTCTAGCAAAACTATACCCCAGGCCAAAACCAATGTACAGGTTAATATCTTCTTTGCGGCCTCCGTCCATTTCAATGAAAGTTTTTTTGCGATATTCTCTAAAATGCAATCGCCCGTCACTCTTGCGAAGTTCGACAACATTATCATCAAAACTCATTGTAAATGTTCCGTATTTTTCAGCTTCCGCATAGGATTTTAACAACTCGGCAGCTTGAGGATTACTTTTTTGCAAAGCATCTAAGTTTTTCTGCCATAAATCAAAATTCGGCGTTAATAGTCGCATTAATCAACATCCTCTTTATCCTTATGAAGAGTTTGGCGAAGAATATCTTCCGCTTCTTTAGCCAATGCAGTAGGAGCAACAGCTCGTTTGTTTTCTTGAGCCGTTTCAAGCCACAACTCTTTTCTCCAAACGCGCACATCTCTCGGGGCTTCTATTCCAATACGAACCACATCCCCGCGCACTTCAAGAATAGATATTTCTATATTTTCGCCAATAACGATAGCTTCTCCTGCTTTTCTGCTTAAGACAAGCATTACTTTTCTCCTCCTGCCGCCTTTTTCTTCATCATTTCTCTAACACTTTGAGGCAGCACTGGAGTCCTCATAAGATACTCTTCATTTTGTGAAATAATTTGCTTGGCTAACCGTTTCTCGTGGTTAACCACAACAGGAGCTCTGAGATTCGCTGTCATCTCCCAAGGAGCAGAAGGAGGAATCGTAACAATAACCATCACTGTTATTTTTGAAAAATCCCCTTCTATATCGGTCAAATCTTCTGGAGCTAATTGAAGATTATAGTTTTGCACCACCAGTTGTGGAGAAATAACTGGTAACGCCGTATCTACATCGGTCACACTTTGTAACCATTTGATGGGATTTTCGTCATCACCGGCAATAACCCATTCCTTATAGGTCTCAAAACCAGGAATCCCCTTCGGGAAGCTGATTACAGCCTCAGTTTCAATTTGCAACTCTCCAAAACGGCTTGTTTCAAGAATGCGGCTCATCACTCAGTCACCTCCGCTTTCCATACTAATTATCGTAAAAAGTCTACTAGAGTAGGTTGTATGATCTGCGCCATCATGGCAAGACTTGCCTGATAGATGGCTTCAGTCATTTTATGTTGTGTATAGGCTTCCGCTAAATCAACATCCGACACTTTGCTATAAAGCTCCGTAAGATTTAAATTGTTCTGTTGAAGTCGACTTTGGTTTGAAGTGTACCTTTTTTGTACGGCACCCTCTCGAGTTCGACAACGAAGTAAATTATCGGTAAAATCGTCGATTTTACCTAACATTATAGAGTTGATACCTTCTCTATCTTGCTGACGAACAGCATTTGCCAAATTTTCAATTACTCCAAAGAAGTCTGTTTTCTGTTGATTTGCCCCCGTACGAACAGTTATTTTTTGAGAATAGGCGCCTATCCCACCACGATTCTCCGTTTGGGCTGAAGTAGCCCCCAGCAAGGCAGTTGCATCGTCTCCCGATTGCGTGGCTTCTATTGAAAACCCTTGTGGAGACCAAAGTACAAGGCACTGATCTGCCCCATCTTTTACTAACTCGGCCTTAACTCCCTGCTCTTGAAAACGACTATTAATCGTATGAACAAGGTCTTCGATAGTAACAGGATTTCCTGCTTCAGACGGGGATATGGCAGAAAGATCTATTGTGTGTTCCATTCCATTAATAGAGATAGAGAACGTTCCATTAGCAGGAGGTGTCCACCCAGACACATCAACCGTTCCCTTAATAGCATTATCCATATTCATTATGTCACTCGCTACTGTCCCCTGCACATCGTAAACTGTCAATGGAGAACCATCTTTAGCTACTAGTCCAAATTGAATCTGACTTCCACTCTCTCCAGGGCGAGGATCATAGTAAGAGACATCTATCCAATCCCCTGCCGCTTCTCGTATCCGCCTAGCCACATCTTCAGGGGTGCTTCCAGCATCTATGGTAATGTCTACTGTCTTGCCCAATGTAGCGATGCGCAATGTTCCTCCAGCAGTTATCATATCGTCTGTCGCACCACTTCCTCCTGTAAGACCTGTCTGCACTCCCATCTGGAGGGCAAGACCTCCAGAAAAAGCAGCAAAAGAAGGATCGGAGAAGTTCATATCGCGAAGAACGACAGGCTCTCCAGTTTTCGAGAATAAAGCCCCATATTGTGTAGACGAATCAAGAATATCCATACCTAAAACATCGTCACCAACCTGGTCTACAATCTGCTCAAGTACTTTTAAACTATCAACACTATTTCCCCCTGAAGCTGAACGGACATCTTCAAGATAAATTTTTACAGTGTAATCTTTATCGCCAACTGAGACCTTCATAAGGGCAGGTAAATTTGGATCCAGAGTTGTTGCTGTGGAAAAAGAAACTGACGCTCCTGGCTCCGTTGTCATCGCCGTTGACAATCCCCATTGAGCAGCATATTGAGCGCTACTTGTTCCCGCTTTATCGTAAATAACTAACGGTTCATTGTCTTTAGGGCGCAAAAGCAACTTCTTGGTAGCGACCTCGCCGTCAAGAGTTGAAGACGTTTCAGCACTATCTGTCTGAACAACAACTTCTAACCAATCTCCGGCTACCTGACGTATGCGTTCTGCCAACTCATCAACTGTAAGCGAAGCAGAGGCTTCAATTTGCAAATCAGCTTTGTTATCTCCGCTTTGTAGCCGCCAATGTAAAGCTCCTCCACTAAGAGAAAGAGTATCTGATGAAAACTCTACACTTTGCAATGTCGTTTCCATACCTAAAAGAGAGACCAGCCCTGCATGGCTATGATCTGTTTCAGTAGTATCGGTCTCGGGCCAACTTGTCACTTGAATAGGCTCACCGGTATGGCTTACAAATTCAAGATGCTGAACCTGACTTGCAGAATCTGTTACAGTACGAACTGTAACTAGCTTACTAATGTCTCCCATATCTTTGCTTGTATTGATAATGTCAGCTATCTGGTCTAATGTGTACCCCTTCAATTCTCCCTGATCTCGAAATCCATTTTCATCAGTTGGCTGATCGATACCAGGCAACTGATCATCAGACCATCGCTCTGGGATGCGCACCTTTGCGACACGATCTCCAACCTTTATCTGTATAATTTCGGATCGGCCTTCCCACCTGAAATCCATAGGCAAAGCACGACTCTGAATAGAGTAATCCCTTCCACTTTGAGGAAAAATTTCCCGCCCATGGAAAGAGACCTGACCAACTACACCTCGCTCTACCTCAAACTCTACATGTTCTGTATTTCCAGTGTAGATAACTCGTCCCAAATCATCTCTCTTAAAGGGGGGGACAGAGGTATTTAAACCCGCCAGCAAATACCGACCTTCCACGGAGTAATTTGCTGTATTTATAAGTTCTTCCTGAAGTTGCACCATCTCTTCTGCTATTGCATCCATTTCAGTCTGGCTGAGGGCACCGTCACCAGCATAAACAGCAAGTTCACGAATACGATGAACAATATCGGTCATCTGGTTCATTGATGTATCTGTATTGGAAAGCCATGTTACGGCGTCATCAAGGTTACGACGATATTGGGTATTCTCTGTTATAGACGTGCTCAAACCAAGCTCCCGTGTCACATCGATGGGGTTATCTGACGGTCGGCTATGTTTTTTTCCTGTAGTAAGCTGATGGCTCTGTTCAAGCATTCGAGCTAAATTTTTATGCAAATCAGAAAGTAACGTCTGATGCATCATCGAGTTCGTTACACGCGTCATACTGATTCCCCCTATCGGCCTACGACACCCATACCATTAATGATACGATCAAGCATTTCATCCACTGTAGTAATATATCGCGCCATAGCATTAAAGGCTTGTTGAAACTTTATAATATCCATCACTTCTTCATCTATATTTACGCCCATAGTTGCCTGCCGCTGTGTGTCTATCTGTTCTGTTAAATGACGCTGGTTCGTCGCCATAGTCTTGGCCTGTAATCCCTTTGATCCCAAACTGGCAAGGAAAGAGAGGTAATATTCGTTTACATCAGCAGCACCATTCTGAAGCACTTTCGCCTGTTTCAACTGAGCAAGAGCCAAAGCATTACTACCGTCTCCTTCTCCTCTTGAAGCACCTTTGCCATCTCCCCTAGCCGCGGCAATAAGGCTGGGGTCTTTATCCAAATCCATATTGAAAGAGAAGTGCGCTGATGCTCCATATTTACCAGAGATAGGTTCAAAAAAGGCAATTCCAGTTGTCATGCTCGAATCACCCATGCCATGACCTGCATAATGACGAGCATTCATTTCCGTAACGAGACCATAGACAACCTCGTCGAGTTGATCTTTGAAACTTAAAATCATGTCATCTCTGGCTTCCATGGTTCCTAAAATAGAACCACCTTTTACATGATGCTTTATGGTTATTTCAGCTCTTCCAAGCCCTCTCAATTCAAAACGAAGGCCTGACGAAATTTCCTCATTGACAGTTGCAGAATAGTCAGCTTGCCGAGGAACTCGTCTCGCTTCTTTCATCTCATTCATTGAAGAAAGATATGTTTTTCCGTCAAAAGAAAAAGCTGCATCTTGGGAGGTTTCTAACCAACTTGTTGCATTATCATCACCTAAAAAGCCAAGACGTCGAGCCACATTGAGGGAGCCGTTCTCATCTCCCATTACGTTAATCCGCGACGCTTCACCTAGTACATTGCTTTCCAACGTGAGGAAATATGTTCCGGTTACTTCATCTTTTTCTATAGCCGCATGAAGCCACTCCTCAGGAGCGCTAACACCATCTTCTTCTCCGAAAGCCCCATTAATTTTGTTTCGGATAGTTTCAAGAGTATCTTCCTCAGTAACTTCTATTGATACTGTTTTACCAGACGAAGTAAGTCCTAAATTTGAAGCAATTCCGCCCTTTATATCAGTTATTGAAAGAAGATGATCATCCATAGAACGGATGGTCATTTGGTTTCCGTCTAAAGAGGCAGTAACCTGCATTGAAGAAAGACTTGTATTGAGAAAGCTATTAAGATCACTTAATGACAATTCTCCACTGAGAGACTGCGCTGTATTTGTTCCATCAGAGAGATCCCATCTTCCGTCAGTTGCATTCCACGTAATTGAAATAATTTGTTCCTCAGAACCTGCTCCAACCCGAAAGGAGTATGTGTCCCCATCTTGTCCAGAAGATAGAACTGTCTGAGACGGCATTATTTTCGATTTTGACAGCGTCCCTTGCGTGCCAACGCTCAGAGTAAAAGCTCCTCGGATATTCAATGCTTCTGTCGGTGATTGAGGACGAAGGCGAGGAGTAAAAGAAGAATCTCCTCCACCAACTTTCCACGATGTTTCAGAAGCTAAACGATCAACCTGGAGGGAATGAACACCTTCTGGAGCGTTTTGTCCCGGCATGAGATAGAGGACATCAGTATTATCAACTATATTGAAAAGGTTATCTTCCACCTGCACATCATGGAATCCCTCGTTGCCAGGTACAGGAACAGCTACAAGATGTCTTGTTTTATCCCCCTGCACCAATAGTTTCCCATCAAGGTAAATTTTGAAGTCGCCATCATCCATATCAGATGGCAATGAAACATTTATATTAATTAATTCGCTTAATTTTTCCGTCAAAAGATCGCGCTGATCAAGAAGATCGTTTGGATTTCCTCCAACTCCCTGAATCTCGGCAATCGTCGTATTTAAAGCTCCAATCTGATCTATATAATCATTTGCCTGCTGCACTTTCAAAAGAAGGTCGTTATCAAGAGCTACACGGTACTCTCCATAGTTTCTTACAAGCTGATCCATATATACAGTAAGATTCTGCGCACTACTTACTAGAGCCTCCCGAACAGAAGCCTCGTCAGGTCGTTTCTGTAGCTCTTGTAATTTAGACCAGTAATCATCAAGGGCAACTTTAAAACCTTCACCAGCCGGTTCATTAACATAAAGCTCTATCGTATTCAAGGCCTTTTCCATCGTCTCCCAATATCCCTGAACAGACGATTCCTCTCTAAACTGAAGATCTAAGAATTCATCTCTGAGACGGCGGATAGCATCAATTTTGACTCCTGTCCCAATTTGCCCGGGAACGTTGGGTCGAGAAAGGCCGGGATTTGTAAATGGATCTGTTGAAGAAGCATCTACTCTCTGACGAGAATAGCCCTCTACATCAGCATTAGATATGTTATGTCCCGCAGTTTCCATAGACCTTCGAAAATAATCCATTGCACGACGACCCATTTCGAGGCCAAAAAAACTATTAAACATAAAGGAACCCCCTTATCCGCATACGTCAAGACCATTTTTAGAGGAAGTCAGCCCCTCCAAACGCCGCCACTCAGCTATAGTTATCTCGCTTAACGTCTGACTTTCTTCTACCAACCGAGCAAGAATTGCCATCTCTGCCTGTAATTTGCCAACAATCCTCAGCAAACCATCTGCCGCCTGTCGTAATTCCCTAGCAACATCTGGCTGCATATTCTGACAAAAATCAGCAATAGTAGATGGACAATGATAGAAAGACGAAATACGCCCAGATATTCTCTGACGTTCTCGTTCTAAAGTCTCTGCCTGAAAGGCGTAATTCTGCTGATCTTTCATTAACTGTTGCAATAATTCGAGGCGCCCTTCCTTGAGCGCCTCTCTCTGCTGCACTACAACACCATGCATTTTCTGCAGAACATCAGTTTGCTGCAGAAGAATTTTCGAAAGTTCAAGGCCATCCATCAATTTATTCCTCTTTGTCGAGTAATCCTGCCCTAATAAGACACTCTGCGACCTTGTTCATATCGGGCCGATATTGTCCGTCCTGTATCTGTTTTTTAAAGTCTTCGACTTTATCAAGCCGAACATCCGGAATCTTCTTGAGTTCAACTCGCGCTTTTGCCAACTCTTTAGCAAAAGAGCTAAACTCAACTCCGTCAGTCTCCTCTGATGCCGAACGGCCCGAATGTTTTTTGCCGTTGACCTTCCCTACAGGGCTAGGGCCATAAATGCCATGAATCTTATCGATCATAATGATCACCCCGTTCTACCCTTTCTTGTATCTATTATCGGAATACTTTCAAAGTAGCTTTAGCGCAAATAACGAAGAGAAGTTGACCACGTTATAGCTGTCTCTACATGTATCGCATATTTTCTCAAAGTAGATGCCGCTCTTCGAAGAGTGGTGCCAGTAGTAGAAACATCATCAACCAAGATTACAGAGTAAACTGGCTTGTTTTGTCCGCAAAAATGAAAAACATCATCTTGCATTGTGCGTCTTTCCATTGAGGAGTGAGAAGTTTGTGTGGTTTTGTCTTTTTTCCATTTGAGCATATTAAAGACTGGGATGTTCCACTCTTGAGATATGCCCTGTGCAATGAGCTCAGCTTGATTCCATGGCCGTTTACTTTGTCTGTGAAGAGGAATAGGGACAAGAGCATCTCCTATCGCCTGAGAGATGCTTCTGGCCAAAGCTCGCCCCATAATATGCCCCAACTCTCCCCAGCCTTCATATTTCAATCTTAAAACTAATTCTCGACATATATCTTGGTGATACGCACCTGATAGAAGAGTCAAATCACCATCTATTTTTCTTTCTACTGGATGAGAAAGAAGAGATTCCAGACAAGAAAGACACCCGATAGAAGCAATTCGACCACATACGGGACATTCAACAGGCCATATGATCTGCTTTATCCATTTTGCCCAAATGAAACAAAAATATTTAGGAATATTCAATGGGACGTCGTAAAAGCATTAAGGCTCCCTCATTTCGCTCAAAACCATATTGAGCCAAGAAAGGTTCAAGTTCGCTCGTATACGTCAAAATAAGGGGGATAGACCGTATAGCCGGATGAGAAAGGGCGTAATCGATGAGAGCAGACCCAATCCCTTTGCCTTGAAAATCGGGATGAACCATTATGTCCCATAAAGATCCCCTAAATACAAAATCTGTCAGAATTCTGCAAAAAGCTATCAGTTTTTCACCGTGACGAACAGAAAAGCACATAGTGGTTCCTTCAAGCATGCGAGCTATATCCTCAAGGGAACGGCTTCGTCCCCAACGAGTAAAGCGATAAAGATCTCTTAATTCTGCCGGCGTCACAGCCTTTTTACTATCGTAAAATGCATATTCCAGTTTAGCTTTCATGTACACTTACCGCTTTCTGAAACGCCAATCCATGAACTATTTTACGCAAATCCGATTTGCGAGCATCAGCAGATATTTGAAGTTGGACAACTTGACCTGCTCCGCACTTTGGACAAATCCACATAGCACGGGCAACTCCATCTACATCTGGGGTCCCTGCTAAGACTTTAGTTTCGCCACATATTTGACACGCTACTATGAGCATCAATACTCCTCCTGTATTTCCTTATAAAGAGGTACGATTAAAGTGTCGTGATATGGAATTTTATTCGCACCGGTCCTTCTGTGTATATATCATCTAATGTTATAACCGTAACATCTACAGCTTTTTCCACTTTTTGCAGTTCTTCAACAGCATCGAAAAAATCAGTTGCATCCATTGCCCCAACCTTGCCACTTGCGGCATCTGGCATAATTCCCTCGGCAACAGCCCTTCTATTTACCTCTGCTAATAAGCTATGCAAGAAAGATTCTGCATCTCCACTATTAGGAACCCACGTCCGCTGAGCTACAACTTCACCATTTTCATAGACTAAGCGGCTGTCATAAACTTCGTACCGCACCCGAACGTCTTCACCCAGTAATATGTTTGCATCGGCAATAATTCGAACAAACTTACGAGCAGGAGCATTTATACATTCGTCCATCTTCTTTTTCTCTGTTTCAGGATCGACACCTAAAACAATTTCTTCAGCCGGTTTTCCTGTACGCAAAGACAAAACCATTTCCGCACGATGATGAAGTTCTTCAAAAGCAGATTCAACATCCTCTTTAGAACTTTTTCTCTCTATAACCTGCTGACCTAAAAGCTCGCCGGCAAAGACTGCTATCCTTCCACTTCGAACCTGCACTAATCCTTCACGAAGTCGGTCAGCTTCCTGACGAAGTGAGCTTATTTCCTGGTCTAATTTGAATTTTTCCTTCTCTAATGCTGCTTTTTCACTTTTTACCGAAGCTAATTCTTCCTGAGCTTTTTCAACCTTAGGTTGTACGGACGCAAGTTTTTGTTGAATCTCTTTGAGTTTTGTCTCTTGGGATTCAAGCTTTGTCTGACTCTCCACTAAACGAATAGACATAAGTTGAGATTCTTCTCGACTTTCTTGCAACTCGGACGTTAAATTAACAATTTGGCTTTGCAGAAATTTCATGGAAAAAAGGGCAGTTCGTACGTTCTCTGACACGACAGACATGGTGAGCAGAATTCCTATAGAAATAACAACACCGGTGAGAGCAGTAATAATTTGACTCGTATGGCGCGGCCGTAACCCAAAAAGTGAAATCCGTTTTTTACCGATGCGCATGCCAATACGATCTCCCAAGTAGGCCAAGATCGCACTCACAATTAGGAGTGTAATAATAAGTTTCCAATTCATATCAGACCATATTTGGGCCTGCACTCTTCTGCCCCCATTCATAAAATAGTATTCATGTACAGAATAACACGAAATGAGGGCAGTCACAAAGGACTCCCCTCATTTTCAGCAAAATTACAGAGTAGGAATAACAGACGGAAATTTATTCAAGTATGCCTCTATTTCTATAGCGGTGTAGAAGCGTCCTTCATTCATTCCTGGGCAAAGCAAGGCCGCTTTTCTCCAACTTTCTGGCGTAGCTAAAACTGAAGGCCAAAAGGGAAAGAGAGAACACTGCGCTGGGCGAACAGGGTAAATAGTACATCGAGCCCGTTCTGAATTGTAAAAGACACATTCACCAGCTTGTTTTTCTTTAAGGCTCGGAGGCCCCCATCGCCTTGTTTCATAATAAACCCGGAAAACAGACAAGGAGATGTTAAGCCACTCGGCAATCTTCTTCTCTTCTTCTTCAGAAACCCAAACAGCGCCTGGTTCTCCCCTACAACAGCGCCCACACCCCAAACATGTAAAGGAAAGTCCCTCTCGCCACCAAGCGCTCTCTATACTTTTAAGCTGATTCATTGTCTGACGAATTCGTATCAAGAGAGGCTGAAAGCTGATCGTAAAGAACTCTCCACAAACCAACACCGTTCTGTTTAGTTAATGCTTCCGCCGACATTTCGACAGAAAGATCTTCTAAAGGGCCGAAAGTTCTTTTTTGCTTTTTTCCTGCAACTTCTTCTGCGTCATGAAGCATATTTTTCCATAATTGTCCTAAGAGTATGCCTTCGAATTGACGGCATGCTTCTTCAAGCTGTTTCTTTTGTTCTGTTCTATGCCCTGTTTCTTGCAGCAAAGAAATAGATTGCATTGTTGTATCTATTTTATTCATGAAAGACTCCTTTTACATGACAACAAGTTCCCCGTGAAGGGCACCTGCTTCTTTTACAGCCTGCAAAATTGAGATAATATCTCTTGGTGTCGCTCCTACAGAATTCAATGAATTCACAAGATCACTAACAGTCGCCGTAGCACCCAAAGAGATGAGGCTTCCAGCCTGTTCCTCCGCCGCTATTTCTGTTCGTGGCTGAACAGCTGTTCTTCCTGTAGCAAAAGGCTCTGGCTGAACAACTTCAGGTTTTTCTGTCACACGTACTGTAAGATTTCCATGTGCCACAGCCACTGTACTGATTTTAACATCTCCGCCCATAACGACTGTACCCGTTCTTTCGTTGACAACAACGCGCGCCACCATGTCTGGTTCAACAGTCAACCTTTCAATATTTGCAATGAACGAACTCGGAGAAGAGGAGAATTGGGGAGGGATAACAATCTGAATCATCCCCGCGTCTATAGGAGAAGCGATCCCTCCAAAGCGGGAGTTTATAGCCAGAGCAACACGTTCGGCCGTTGTAAAATCAGGATCTTTCAGAAGAAGACTAATTGTTCCATTGGCAGAAAAGTTCATAGGAACATCACGCTCAACAAGGGCTCCGTTAGGAACCCTGCCCACAGTAACAACATTTTTTGACATTCTGGCCGCTCCACCTTCTGCAGAAAACCCTCCAACAAGAACTGGCCCTTGCGCAACAGCATAAACCCTTCCATCTGCACCTTTGAGAGGCACCTGAAGGAGCGTACCACCTTGAAGACTCTTCGCGTCGCCCATAGTGCTTACAGTAACATCTATTTGCTGCCCTGGCCGAGCAAAGGGAGGAAGTTCACAGGTAACTGTAACAGAGGCTACATTTTTACTTTTAACCAAACCTTCGTCAACTGTAAGCCCGAACTGACTCATGAGGTTACGAACCATTTGCAAAGACATTTTTGCCTTATCTCCAGTTCCTTGTAACCCCATAACCAGACCAACACCTACGAGCTGGTTCGAACGAATACCCTGTATATCTGCCAAATCTTTAATACGTACTGCAGGATGAACACCGGCATGGAGGGTGTTTGGCCCCATGGGAAGCAACAAAACCAAGACTAATATGCCCGCAAAAATTCTTTTCAACCACTTACTATTGTCTTTCATATATCTCTGTCTCCTTAGAAAATAGCCTGTAGTATCTGTGTGAGTATACCTGGTTTCTGAACTCTGGATAAAGCTCCTCTACCTTCAACACCTATCTCCGCATTAGCGACCTTATCGCTACCGATAGTGTTGTTGCTCTCTACGTCTTGAGGTCGAATAACACCTCGTATATGCAGCTTTAATTTTTCCTCGTGGGTAACAACATCCCTGGCCCCTTCTATAACAAGATTCCCATTGGGGAGAACTTCTGTTACGAGGCAGGTTATTGTTGTTTTGGCAGTATGCGTTCTCTCTGTGGAGCTGTCACCCTTAGTTGAGGATTTAGAAGAAAAGCCCAAGGCTTTGATAAAATTCAAAACGCCTACTCCATCTGAAACAGAATTATTATTATCTTTGCTTACATCAGTTTTTGCTTCATCCTTTGTAGTTGTTTTTTCGGCAACAACAACCGAAACAATATCCCCTATTTGGCTAGGACGTTGGTCCGCAATCCAATTTGTTGAATCACTCCAAAGAGACTGAGCTAAAAGAGGAACTCTCCAACCAGAAAATATAAAAACAAAAACACTTAAAACTATGAGTGTACGTTTTACGTTCATTCAGAATCGACCTCCACTTTACCAGGGCCTACAACACGTCCTGTTACTACAGTTCTACTTCTGTTATTCCGAACTCGAACTCTGTCACCCAGTACACCTTCATCTAAGGCTTCACCGGAAACTTCCACAATAAGCGTACCCATTCGAGAAATAATCGTCACTTCGTCTCCTCTATAAATTATCGGCTTTGTTTCAAGAAAATTGAAAGAGATCACATCTCCGTAACGACCATCTCTTTTTAAAGCAAGGCCAACTACAGATTCGACACGACTGGGTAACTCTCCTGATTGAGAAAGCTGTACCCTTCGAAGAATAACGTCATTTTCAGTAATCACGTGCCCCCTATCACACTCTCTTTGTAATACAACAGCAGGCTGATACCAAGAAATGCGCACAGGAATCGACCGAATACCACCATTGCTACGAAACTTCAAAGTGGTTGAGCCCACTCCAGGAGAGAGCGTTCCCGGGGAGATATAATCTTCTGACGGTTGGGGAACAGCCTCAGAGAGAGGTTTCACTTCAACAGCCCACGTCCAGCCTGAAATACTCCGAACGATACTTTGAAGTCTGGTTTCTTGCCTGAGCTCCACGTGTTTGGGCATTAACAGAGAGAGACGAATGCCTCCTACTCCGTTTTTTACAAGGATTTTTACTATATCATCTTGTGTCAGATATGAACCTTCCATAGGTACAGCGATCTTCCTGACATAGTTTACAATATTTTCTGGACCGTTAATTACAGATATCTGCTCAAGATATAGAGGAGATTTCTGATATGAAATATGAGCAGGAAATTCAAGAGAAAGCAGAGTTGAGGCAACCGCCGACGTAGAATACATGCCACAAGAAAAAACTGCTACAAACAACAAAAGGGTAAAAATAAAAAAAAGGCGGGCACACCAACGCTCCCGCCTTTCAAAAAGTCTCTCTGTCATCACAACCCCAACCTACCGTCGAAGACTATTAGCAATCCTCAATAGTTCGTCCGCTGTCTGAATGCTCTTGGAGTTAGCTTCATATGCACGCTGTGCAACGATAAGATTTACCATTTCTTCTACAACTTGAACATTCGACATTTCAAGAATTCCTTGATGGAGAGTCCCCAGTCCATCTTCTCCTGGAATTCCCTCTATGGCTTCACCACTAGCAGGAGTCTCTTCGAAAAGATTCCGCCCCATGGCACGAAGTCCTGCAGGGTTAACAAAACGGGCAATCTCTATTTGACCAATTTCATCGGCTTCCTGATTTCCTACGGTTTTAACAGAAACACGGCCCATATTATCTATTATTATTTCAGTAGCATCATCGGGTATCGTAATAGCAGGTTCAAGAAGAAAACCATCCGCTGTAACAATTTGTCCTTCTCCATCTACTTTCCATGAGCCATCTCGTGTATAAGCAATCTCACCATTTGGGCGAATAACCTGAAAGAAGCCATCTCCTTCTATAGTGATATCCAAAGGGTTATTCGTTACCTGAAGGTTCCCTTCCGAAAAAGTTCGAGACGTACCTACAACTTTTGTTCCTAAACCTACCTGAATTCCTGTTGGAACAGTCGTTCCAGTCTCAACAGGAGCGCCAGGTTCTCTGTCTATTTGATAAAGCAAATCCTGAAAATCAGCACGCATCTTTTTATATCCCGACGTGTTGACATTTGCCAAGTTATTTGACGTAACATCTAAATTTGTCTGTTGGGCCACCATTCCTGTTGCAGCAGACCATAAAGATCGAATCATCTCGTATCCCTCCTGGAATTAAACCGCTCTGCCAAAGGTAGAAATTAATCTTCCTGTCGTCTCATCATGGGCTGTAACTGCTCGAGATGCACTTTCATAGGCTCTGTGAGCTTCTATCATACGTACCATTTCTTCCACGACATTCACATTCGACATTTCAAGAGCACCAGACCTTACCTGTACTTCGTCCACATTTATAGGAGTACCTGAATCTGCTGTTTCTGAAAGAAGAGATTTTCCTTCCTGCTTTAAAAGTGTCGCCTTATCAAAAGTAACGACCTGCAAGGTATCAACCACTTCTCCGTCAACAATAAGCTGACCTGAATCGTCGAATTCGATAATAGAAGCTTCTCCTACCTCCAGAGGGCCTCCCTGACCCAACACAGACATTCCATCATGAGTAATAACACGACCGTCAGCGCCAATCTGGAATTGGCCTGATCTCGTATAAAAAACATTTCCATTATTATCCTGTACAGAAAAAAAGCCATCTCCCTGTAAAGCAACATCAAAGGGATTTTCTGTAATCCTCAGAGAGCCTTCGCTCTTTTTCATAGCAGTTTCAGATAGAACATTCGCAAGTGGAATATCCCCAATGGGAACACGTCCTCTGAAAATAACGCCTTCTGGCGGGACTACTTCCATTCTGCCTTCCCCGGGATCAAGTTTTTCCAAGCGATCCATTAACACCTCGGGGAAAGCCTTATTGACAGCAATTCTACCTCTAAAGCCAGCAGTATTAACGTTTGCCAGGTTATTTGCAACAACATCACCCATCCGCTCTTGTACAAGCATGGCTGACGCTGCACTATAGAGTCCTCGATGCACGGGGCAATCCTCCTACCGTATTTTCTTTCGTCCTTTCCGAGAGGAGGTCATCAATATGCCGCTTCGCCCTGTCGCTTTCAATTTATCTATCTCTGCAAGAGCTTTGCCTGTCCCTAAAGCTACACTCTCCATAGGGTCATCTGCGCAAAAACAATTTATGCCCGTCTGTTGAGTAATAAGCTCAGGAAGTCCACGTAACAGCGATCCTCCACCAGTAAGAACGATTCCTCTATCTATAATATCGGCAGAAAGTTCCGGCGGCGTTAGCTCTAAAACATTTCTAACTCCATCAATTAGAGCTTGAATCATTTCTCCTATAGCCTGACTCACAGCAGCACTGCTGATTTCTATCTGACGAGGCAAGCCCTGTACCAAATCACGTCCCTTAAGAGTCATGGTCATCTCTTCCTCTTCCTGCCCGCAAGTTCCGATCATGATCTTAAGATTTTCAGCTGTCTGCTCTCCAATTGCCAAACTATAATGCTTTCTTAGATAACGCATAATGGCTTCGTCAAATTTATCTCCACCAATACGCAACGATTTCGAAACGACAATGCCTCCCAGAGAAATAACAGCGATATCACTTGTACCACCACCGATATCGACAATCATTTTGCCTCTGGGTTCTTCAACGTTCAGGTTCGCTCCAATAGCGGCAGCCATAGGTTCCTCTATCAGAAAAGCTTCACTGGCTCCAACTTCAACTGCTGCCTCAAGAACGGCTCGACGTTCTACGTCTGTCGCTCCGGAAGGAACGCATATCATAACCCTATTTCTAAAGAAACGACGAAAGCCTTTATTTACTCGCTTCATGAAATACTGAAGCATGGCTTCTGTCATGGTGTAATCTGCTATCACTCCATCACGGAGAGGCCGTACGGAAATAACGTTTCCAGGGGTACGCCCCACCATATTTTTGGCCTCATATCCCACTGCAAGAATTTTGCCGTTTTCAAGATCTATTGCTACAACAGACGGCTCTCGCAGAACTATTCCCTTGTTCTTTACGTAAATAAGCACTGTAGCTGTTCCCAAGTCTATGCCGATATCGCTTCCAAACACGAAAGTAGCCTCCTTATCTAAAAACATTCCCACTCTCAGAAAATATTATATGTGTTTCTACGCAAAATCAGAAGGGACGAATGTTTCCTTTACTCTTTCTTTCGATATTTCAGGAATGGGTAAAAAGTGGTGAACATCATAGCCAACCCTCCAAAAATAAAGCCCGTGAGCTGGAGCTGTCATTCCTGCATGAGTGCGATTCTTGTTATCATCGAGAAGTTCTTTGATCCATTCAGCACTTTTTTTCTCTTTTCCCACAAGATCCAGACTTCCTACTATCGAACGCACCATATTCATGAGAAAAGCATTACCGCGAATAGTAAGCACAGATAGATGTTCCCTATTTCTATATTTTAGAGAAAGAATAGATCGAACAGTATTGTCAGGACATTCTTTGATAGGGCAAAATGCCTTAAAATCATGTGTTCCTCTTAAATAAAGACACGCTTTTTCTACTGCCGATTTATTCCAATACCAGCGATTCCACCAAGCTCTTTGAGAAAGACAAGGCGGGAACGCCGGACCATGCCATATATAATATCGGTATTCTCTCCATAAAGCACAAAAGCGAGCACTAAAATTATTATCAACCAAAAAAACACGCATAACACGAACAGTCTCAGGTAGATAGAAATTAATGGCCAATACAAGTTTATGCAGATCCCAAAGAGTCGTTAATGAAAAAGAAATAACCTGCCCTTTCCCGTGAACTCCAGCATCGGTTCTTCCTGCTGCTGTTACAGTAACAACATTACCACATACGCTTTGCAAAGCCTTCTCTATATCCTCTTGAACACTTGCTGCCTGTGTTTGTTTTTGCCAACCGGAAAAGGCCACTCCATCATAAGAGATAACAGCAGCATACGTATGCATTACGCAATCACCATATGATCTACATAGATAAGAAGTGATAAGGTTACAAGCAATAAAAACAGTGCTACAGTGTCAGAACCACGCCAGTGCAAGGGTTTAAGACGTGTTCGACCATTACCTCCTCTATAACAGCGAGCTTCCATAGCCGTTGCCAAATCTTCCGCTCGTTGAAACACAATAACAAAAAGAGGCACAAGAACCGGTAGCATGGCTCGCAACCGCTGCCAAATATTTCCTTTATCAAGATTTGCCCCTCTCGCAAGTTGCGCTTTCATAATGCGATCTGTTTCATCTAAAAGCGTAGGTATAAATCGAAGGGCAATAGTCATCATCATAGCTAATTCATGAGCTGGAAAACCCAAAGGGGCTAAGGGGGAAAAGAGTTTTTCCAATCCGTCTGCCAACTCCATAGGGCTTGTCGTCAACGTAAGAAAACAAGCGAAAAGTACAAGAAACAATAACCGCAACCCCATATATATCCCCATACGGATTCCTTCTTGTGTAACAGTGACAAAACCCCATTGGAATACAGGTGTGCCTTTGGTGAAAAAGATGTGTATTAACGCAGTAAAAATAACAAGTATCATCACTGGTCGTACAGAACGAAGTACGAGGGAAAAGGGTAATTTCGAAAACAAAGTAATTGCCAATAGCAAAAGTCCCCATACTCCAAAAGCAAGGGGATGTTTCACGAGAAATATACCGGTGAGAAGAAATATTGTTCCTAATATTTTGCATCGTGGATCAAGAGCATGAACAACAGAATTCGCAGGAACATACTGCCCAAAGGTTAGATGGTTCATAAATTTCATAACGCATTCACCTTCTTCTGTATGGCTTTAAAAAGTCGTTTATGCTCCCACGTTAAAGGAACCGACCAATTTTTTTGATTAAGTGTAACTGCTAACTCCAACACTTGAGGCAAACAAAGTCCCCGCACTGGACGTTGGCTCAACTCTTCTACTATTCTCTTGGGAGGGCCTTGTACCACTTCACGACCCCCTTCAAGCACTAAGATAGAATCGCTGGCCATTAGAGCTATTTCCAAATCATGAGTAACAAAAACTATTCCACGACCCTTATCTTTTTGAGCCAATAGAAGACGAACAAGCTCTTTACGCCCTGTAGCATCAAGACCCGCTGTCGGTTCATCAAGAACTACATAGGCAGGATCTGCAGCTAAAACTGATGCGAGAGCTATACGGCGTTTTTCTCCTCCCGAAAGTTGGAAAGGATTGCGATCAAGAAAATCAAGAGAGAGTCCCACTTCCAAGAGAGAACGCTCCACTACACCTTGTAATTCATCTTCTGGAACACCCCAATTTCGCGGAGCAAAGGCTACTTCTTCAAATACTGTTTCTGCAAAAAGTTGTTGCTCGGGATACTGAAAAACTAACCCCACAAGATGCCTGATTTTACGCAGATCAGAACTCCCGGAACGAGCAACCATATTCTCAACAACAACTTCTCCCTTTTCTGGAACAATCAGAGCATTAAGATGTTGCGCCAGTGTGGACTTACCACTTCCGGTATGACCAACTATGGAAAGCCACTGACCTTTCTCTGTTTGTAGACTTATATCCTTCAAAGCCACTGTTTCTAGAGGTGTGGAAGGATGATAAATATGAGTGAGATTTTTTATAATAATTGACATAAGGCTTTTTGTACTCCATATACTGTTGCAGGCGTTCCTTCTGGAATAAGCTGCTCTGCAACCAACATTTGCCATAACTCAACAAAGGGAGGCGTTTCAAGTCCCCATTCATCAAGTTTTTGAGTGAGGCTGAAGAGTTCCGTTATGGCTCCATTCCATCGTACAGTACCGTCTTTCAAAACAAAAGCCCTGTCACAAAAGACGGTTTCTTCAAGGCGATGGGTAATATAAATTATTGTTCTTCCCTGCTCATGAAGATTTTTCAATATGTCAAGTAAATCACGACGTCCTTGAGGGTCAAGCATTGCTGTCGGTTCATCAAGAACTAAACAAGGTGGATCAAGAGCTAAAGCTCCAGCTACAGCCAACCGTTGTTTCTCTCCACCGGAAAGGGAATATGTAGGATTTTGAGCTTTATGGGATAAACCGGTAACAGAAAGGGCCCAATCTACCCTGCGACGAATTTCTTCTGGGGGAAGTCCCATATTCTCAGGGCCGAAAGCCGTGTCATCTTCTACAACTGTTCCCACAATCTGATTGTCAGGATTTTGGAACACCATAGCAACATGGCTTCTTATATCCCATAGCTTTGTTTCGTCTCTCGTATCCATACCATAAACAAAACAAGCGCCCTGCGATGGTAGCAGCAGGGCGTTCAAATGTTTGGCCAGCGTCGATTTTCCCGAACCATTGCTGCCGAGTAGAGCCAGCCACTCCCCTTCCCGGACCTCTAAACAGACACGATCCAGTGCAGAACTATTCGCTTCAGGGTAGGAAAAAACTACATCCTGAAGCGAACAGACTATTTTTGGGGCCATTGCTAATCAACCAGCTCGATTATTGCCATGGGCGAACCATCGCCAAGACGTGAACCGGTTTTAATTATTCTAGTATAGCCACCAGGACGATTGGCATATCTTTTTGCCAAATCTTCAAAGAGTTTTATAGAAGCCTCTTTATGGCCAAGACGGGCACGAATAATTCGACGATCATGCACAGTTGCCCCTTTAGCTCTGGTAATAAATTTTTCGGCTACACGGCGAAGTTCTTTCGCCCGGGTCACCGTGGTGGTAAGGCTCTCTTCTATAAAAAGACTCGCAGCCAGATTGGAGAGCATCGCTTTACGATGACTTCCATAACGGCCAAGCCTTCTATGATCCATACGGTGTCTCATGGAACTAGTCCTCCTTTACTGCTTTCTCTTCGCTCTTTTCTGCGCTCAGGCGAAGTCCCTGCTTTTCAATTTTTTCCTCTATCTCTCGGAGAGAGATTTTACCAAGGTTACGAATTTTGAGCAGGTCATCCCGGGTTCGCGTTAAAAGATCACCGATAGTATGAATTCCACCTCTTAAAAGGCAATTCTCACTACGAATCGAAAGTTCAAGCTCTCGTACAGGTCTGGAAAGAAGATCATCTTCTTCCTTTGCCGCTTCAGCAGCTTCCATAGAGGTTTCTTCTGCTAAAAGAGCCGCTTCATCTTCGTCAACGCCCTCAAGAGGATGTAATTTATCAACGTCTTCCACTATAAACCCAAAATACGTGCGAATAATTTTCGCTGCCTCGCCTACAGCAACATCCGGCGCCACTACGCCATTCGTTGTTACGTTTAAAACTAGCCGCTCGTAGTCAGTTCGTTGTCCGACTCGTGCTGCTTCTACATCGTAATGCACTTTCAGCACTGGAGAATAAATTGCATCAATTAAAAGAGCGTCTGCTGGAAGGTAGGCGGGTCTCGGTCGATCGATGGTGGCATATCCAGCCCCCTGCTCGATGTAAAGATCCATCGATAATTGGGCGCCATCTTCCAGTACGCATACTGGCGCGTCAGGATTGATAAATTCAATCTCGCTATCAGGCTGAATATCAGCAGCGACAACTTCCTTGGGTCCCTCAGCTTCAAGATGCAAAACTTTTACATCTTTGCTATATGAACGGACTGGAATGTGCTTTAAATTCAGCATAAGCTCAATTACGTCCTCACGAACACCAGGAATGGTACTGAACTCATGTAGAACACCATCAATACGGACTGAAGTAATGGCCGCCCCCTTTACAGAGGAAAGCAGCACTCGTCTTAACGCATTGCCAAGCGTAACACCGTATCCTCGTTCAAGAGGTTCGACAATAACTCTTCCAAAAGTCGGGCTACACTCTTCAATTCGAATCTCAGGCCGCATTAGTTCCACTTTGTCCAACACCTTTCACGCCTACTATCTGGCATAGAACTCAACAACGAGCTGCTCGTTGACGGGAACATCAATCTGTTCACGTACGGGAATGGAAATAACTTTTGCTTCCATCCGCTCGGTATTAACTTCCAGCCATTCCGGAATAGTTCTAGATGCTGCAACTTCCGCGTTTTCACGAATGAGTGCAATATCTTTGCTGCTTTCCGCAACAGCAACGACAGAACCGGCACGAAGAAGGTAGCTGGGAATATCTACTTTGCGTCCATTTACAGTTATGTGTCCATGAAGAACGATCTGTCTAGCCTGGTTTCTGCTTGAGGCAAGTCCCATACGATAGACAACGTTATCAAGACGACGCTCAAGTAACTGAAGGAAATTATGACCAGTTACTCCTGACAATCTTGAAGCTTCTGCAAACAAACGTCGGAATTGACCTTCGTTCATGCCATAAAAACGGCGTAATTTCTGTTTCTCTCGAAGTCGGAGTCCGTACTCGCTCATCTTGGCGCGAGGTCTCCCCTTCTTCTGTTTACTTTTATTCTCTCCCCGTGTTATTGCACACTTTTCTGTAAAGCAGCGATCGCCTTTAAGAAAAAGTTTCACGCCTTCAGCTTTACAGAGACGGCATACGGGTCCTGTATATCTGCTCATAAGATGTCTTTCGCCTCCTTATAGGGGTGAAATTAAACTCTGCGACGCTTCGGCGGTCTGCAGCCGTTATGGGGAATTGGCGTCGCGTCTTTAATCATGTTAACCTGAAGTCCAGCTGCCTGAAGAGAGCGAATAGCAGACTCCCGTCCTGGGCCAGGACCTTTGACTACAACATCAATCTCCTTCACCCCATGATCCTGGGCTGTTTTAGCCGCCTGCTGAGCAGCAATCTGGGCAGCAAAAGGAGTGGACTTACGAGTTCCCTTGAAACCTACATTACCGCCGGATGCCCAAGATAAAATGTTTCCGCTTTTATCACTGATGCTCACTATAGTATTGTTGAAGGTAGAGAAGATGTGAGCAACACCGTAACTTACATTCTTCTTTTCTTTTCTTTTTCCTCTACGCTGTGTACGTTTGGCCACGTGCGTCAGCCTCCTTGATGATCAATCTTTAATTCTTACTTACCAGCCTGTTTCTTCCCAGCTACGGTACGGCGTGGCCCTTTCCGTGTACGAGCGTTCGTCTTAGTCTTCTGACCACGAACAGGAAGTCCCAGCCTATGTCGAAGTCCCCTGTAGCAACCAATATCCATCAAACGCTTGATATTCATGGTTACTTCTCGACGCAGGTCTCCCTCTACTTTGTAATGCTCCTCAATTTCTTTTCGAAGCTTCTGAGCTTCTTCTTCTGTAAGATCCTTAACTCGCGTGTCAGGGTTAATACCTGTCGAAGCGAGAATCTTATGAGAAGTTGGGAGCCCTATTCCATAAATATATGTAAGCGCTATCTCTACTCGCTTTTCGCGAGGCAGGTCTACACCAGCAATACGGGCCATATGCTCGTTACCTCCTTGCACCCTGTCTCTGTTTATGGCGCGGATTCTTGCTGCATATAATCCGTACCACTCCTTTTCGCCGAATCACTCGGCAATGCTCACATATCGGTTTAACCGATGGTTTGACTTTCATTTTTTTCCACGCTCCTCCGAGAAAACCTTCACCTAGCCAAAGAGGCCTTGGATACTCGACATATCTATTTTGCTGCTTTCACCAGCCGCGGTTTAAGCATAAGGGCAGATAAATAAGTTATTTATATCTATACACTATTCGTCCGCGTGTCAAGTCGTAAGGTGAAATTTCTACTAAAACTTTATCACCTGGGAGAATACGAATAAAATGCATTCTCATTTTACCCGACACATGGGCCAGAATTTTGTGACCATTGTCTAATTCTACCCTAAACATGGCATTCGGAAGCGGTTCTATGACGGTTCCACGCACTTCTATGACATCGTCCTTATTGGCCATACGGATTAGTCAACCTCCCTGCTTCTGAGTACTGTTCATTTCCCTTACTTGCGAAAAAAGATACTGCAAACGTCCTTTATCTAATTCCTTGCCTCGGGAAATTTTATCTTCCACTTCATCCAAAATCCAGCGCGTCCCTTGAATATGACTCGGATTTTTAGCTTTAGGTTTAGAGGCTGGGAACTTGCCGCCGTCTGAAACATATATTCTGTTATTTTCAGATTGAACCTTTACAACGACGTACCATTTGCCAGCATCTTTTCCCTTCCTTGATATTACAACCTGACCGACGCGAAACATATATTCTCCGTTCAGGCCCATTCCCAAGGAGTAAGTATCTCAACCCCATCATTTGTGATGAGAACGGATCTTTCAAAATGAGCAGCATCAGAACCGTCTGCTGTGAGAACAACCCATTCATCTGAACCTACGACAGTCTCCTCCGCTCCCGACATAACCATGGGCTCTATAGCTATTGTCATTCCAGCCTTGAGAGTTACGCCTCTGCCAGGATACCCGTAATTCGGAACCTGAGGTGGCTCGTGCAGATGTTTGCCAACACCGTGACCGGTATAATCCCGAACCAATCCAAATCCTTTGGGAACAACATACGATTCCACTGCATGTCCTATATCCCCAATGGTACTCCCAGCTTTAGCTGCAGCTACACCTCTATTTAAACTTTCAAGAGTCACATCAATAAGCTCTTGGCGTTTCGAAGATACTTTCCCAACTGGATAAGTACAAGCCGCATCACCATAGTATCCATGGTAGCAAGCACCTACGTCAATACTTATAATGTCGCCTTCCTCAAGAAATCTATCGGTAGAAGGAATTCCGTGAACAATCTCGCTGTTTATAGAAGCGCACACTGCACCTGGAAAAGGTATGGATATTCCTGGAACTCGATAGCCTTTAAAAGCAGGTGTCGCATCTTCTCTTGCTATCAGATCTTCGGCAGCTTTATCAATTTCTGCTGTTGTAATGCCAGGCCGAACAATTTCAGCAATAAGGTCTAAAACATCTGCAACTATTCGACCTGCTTTCCGCATATATTGAAGATCTTTTTCTTTCTTTAAAGTAATCATTCAGCTACCTTCTCGTTGACAAGTGCTTCTATTTCCGCCATAACGCTAGAACTTGATGTCCCAGCATTGACTCGTCTTAGAAGCCCCTTTTCATCGTAATAAGAGATAAGAGGTGCCGTCTGATCGTGATAAACTTTGAGACGATTTCGAATGACTTGTTCCTTGTCATCATCTCGCTGGAAAAGATCTCCTCCACATTTATCACATTTATCGCCTTGAGAAGAAGGTTTAAATGATACGTGATAAATCTCTCCACACTGGCGACACATACGACGGCCGCAAAGACGATCAACTACTATATCATCAGCTACGTCCAGTAATATAACAGCGTCAAGAGAAAGGTTCATATTTTCAAGCAACCCGTCGAGGGACTCGGCCTGAGGAACCGTTCGCGGAAAACCATCAAGAAGAAAACCTTTTTCGCAGTCTTTTTCCTTGAGTCGTTCTCCCATCATCTTAACGATCAGTTCATCTGGAACAAGCTTGCCCCCATCCATATATTTCTGGGCTTGCTGACCAAGCTCCGTTGCATCTTTTACATTTTGACGAAGCATATCCCCAGTGGAGATATGTGCTACATCGTACTTAGCTTTTATTTCTGCCGCCTGTGTTCCTTTTCCTGCACCTGGCGGTCCTAGCAATATAACTCGCATTATATTTACATCCCCTTTAGAATCGGAGGAAGCTTCCGCCTTTGGAATCACGGCGCTTGAGAATTCCTTCGTAGTGGCGCATCAGAAGCTGCCCTTCGATCTGATGTACAGTGTCTAATGCCACACCTACAACGATGAGAACTGCTGTTCCCCCAAAATAAAAACTCGTAATTCCCATGAGATTGGTCATTAGAGTGGGAACAAGAGCGATAATAGCGAGAAACACAGCTCCACCAAGAGTGATCCTTGACATAACCTTCTCAATAAACTCCGATGTGGGACGACCCGGGCGTATCCCCAAGATGAATCCGCCATACTTTTTCATATTATTAGCAACATCAGCTGGGTTGAAAACCACTGCTGTATAGAAATAAGCGAAAAAGATAATGAGCGCAACGTAAATAACCATGTATGTTGTACTGCCTGGCTCAAATATCCTTTGGAACATCGATGCAATATCGCCAGTAAAGAAGCGTGCAATAGAATAAGGGAACAACAGAATTGATGATGCAAAAATTATTGGCATAACACCAGACTGGTTCACCTTCAAAGGTATGAAAGTGCTCTGTCCTCCGTAGACTTTGTTTCCAACCACACGCTTGGCATATTGTACAGGCAAACGTCGCTGTCCTTCTTGCAACAAAATACATCCAGCTATAACGGCAATCATAAGCGCTATGGACACAACTAATGCAAGAACACTCATTTCTCCTAAACGAAGCATTTGCCAACTTCTTAAGATAGCTTCTGGGATACGAGCTACAATTCCTGCAAAAATAAGCAATGAAATTCCGTTACCTATTCCATGGTCCGTAATTTCTTCGCCCAGCCACATAACGGCCACAGCTCCCGCAGTAACTGTCAAGATAACAATAATTCCGGCAAAAAGTCCGCCATAGAAAATTCCTAAACGGCCAAGCCAGAATGTCATACCAATTGCTTGAATACCAGCAAAAAGGATCGTACCCCATCTTGTGTATTGAATAATCTTCTTTCGCCCTTCATCGCTTTCTTTCTGCATCTTTTCAAGCGCAGGGAAGACGACCACAAGAAGTTGTAAAACGATGCTCGAGTTAATGTAGGGGGTAACGCCGAGAGCGAAAATACCAAATCGCCTCAGCGCACCGCCTGCAAAAATATCAAGGAACCCGAGCACACCTGCGCCCTGCTCGAAGAGCCTCGCCATAGCAGCTGTATCAATACCTGGCGTTGGGATATGGGCGCCAAGACGGAAAATAAAAAGTACCCCAAGAGTAAAAAGAATCCGTCTTTTTAAATCTGGCAGCTTAAAGGCGTCCCTGAAAGAATCAAGCACTTAGATCACCTCAGCCTTCCCACCAGCAGTTGAAATTTTTTCAACCGCCTGGGCACTGAAGGCCTGGGCTTTTATAGTCAGGCCCTGGGAAATTTCTCCTCTCGCGAGAATTTTTACTGGGGTTGTCAAGTTTCTAATTAGTCCCGCTTTGTAGAGCTCTTCTGCTCCTACAACGGAACCACTCTCAAAACGATCTGCAATTTGCTCAAGATTGACTATCTGATACGTATTTGCAAATCGAGCATTGTTAAATCCACGTTTAGGAATACGACGAGTAATCGGCATCTGGCCGCCTTCAAAACCTGGACGAACTCCTCCGCCAGCTCTTGATTTCTGACCCTTTGTTCCTTTTCCCGCAGTCTTTCCTGTGCCACTTCCATGGCCCTGACCCAAGCGTTTTGCCTTGCGTCTGGAGCCAAGAGCAGGTCGAAGATCATGTAAATTCATGCTGCGTCCCTCCTAGTCTTCAACAACAGTCCACTCAACAAGGTGGTGGACCTGATTGATCATTCCGCGAATTTGGGGGACATCCTCGTACTCAACTGTGTGATGCAATTTTTTGAGTCCGAGTGCCTTAATTGTCTTCTTCTGACGAGCCTGCTGTCCAATTGCACTTCTAACCCATGTTATACGAAGTTTAGCCATTAGGACTGACCCCTCCTTATTCTGCCTCTGGCTGAGCGGCTTCAAGACCCCTCAGACGCACAATTTCGTCGGGCGTCCTCATCTCGCGCAGGGCCTCTAATGTCGCCCACGCAACATTGACAGGATTAGATGTTCTACCAATAACTTTGGTCAACACGTCTTTTACGCCACCAAGCTCCATGATAGCTCGGACAACGCCACCCGCAATAACTCCTGTACCAGGAGCTGCTGGTTTCAAAAGAACATGTGCTGCTCCAAACTGCCCGTCAACAGGATGAGGGATAGTATTGCCAACTTTTTTAAGTTCATGAAGGTTCTTTGTCGCTTTATCGATTCCCTTACGAACTGCTTCAGAAATTTCCTTGGCTTTCCCCATTCCTACGCCTACATAGTGTTCGCCGTCACCAACAACAACGAGTACGCTAAATTTAAAGCGCTTACCGCCCTTTACAACCTTGCTTACTCTATTGATGGCAACTACGCGTTCGCTGAGCTCTAAGCCTTTAGCGTCAACACGTTTTATGGTCATCCTCGGTCCTCCCTCTTAAAACTTCAGGCCTGCTTCACGGGCCGCATCGGCAAGGGCTTTGACCTTTCCGTGGTACATATGTCCCCCACGGTCAAATACCACTGCTGAAATACCCTTTTCGAGCGCGCGCTCCGCAACAAGCTTGCCTACGGCTACAGCCGCTTCCATATTGCAGGTTCCTGCTGAAAGGGTCTCCCTGAGGCTTTTATCGAGTGTCGAAGCCGAGGCAAGGGTATGCCCAGCTACATCATCTACAATCTGAACGTAAATATGGCTCAGACTGTGATAAACAGCCATTCTTGGGCGCTCCGGTGTTCCGGAAACAGTTTTCCTGAGTCTCCGGTGCCGGACGATACGCATTTGGTTTCTACTATTCGTCTTCATCAACGTCACCTCAGGTTACTTGGCACTGGCTTTGCCGGCCTTACGAATAATATATTCGCCAGCATAGCGGATACCTTTCCCTTTATAGGGCTCAGGACTCCTGAACTCACGAATGATCGCCGCTACCTGACCTACCAGCTGTCGATCAATACCCTTTACCGAAATCTTTATAGGACTTTCTGTTGAAATCTCAACACCCTTTGGTGGATCATATTCGATAGGGTTTGAATATCCGACATTGAGAATTAACTTCTTCCCCTGCATCTGAGCACGGTATCCTACACCGACGATCTCAAGTTTTTTCTCGAAACCCTCAGTTACTCCCGTCACCATATTGGCAACGAGTGCTCTCATCATTCCGTGAAAAGCTCTTGTCTGCTTTTCGTCGTTATCCCGCGCTATCACAATTGCATTGTCCTCTACAGAAAGAGCAATGCCCTGCACGAGATCACAGGAGAGCTCACCTTTAGGTCCTTTAACTAAAACCTTATCGTCTTTTGTAGTGACCGTTACTCCCTTAGCGAGAGGAATATGTTTACGTCCGATTCGTGACATAAGCGTTCCCTCCTCGCTTACCAAACGTAACAAACAACTTCTCCGCCAAGACCAAGCTGAGATGCCTCAGCCTCTGTCTTCAAGCCCTGGGAAGTGGAAATGATAGCTATTCCAAGACCACCCATGACTTTGGGGAGATTGTCTTTACCAACATAGATCCTGCGCCCTGGTTTGCTGATTCTGCGAAGTCCCTGAATAACACGTTCTCTATTAGGACCGTAATTCAGAAAAACACGCACTACAGCATAGGGTTTTTTAGGATCGTTAATTACCTTGTAATTTCGGATATATCCCTCTTCTTTCAATATTTTTGCAATATTGAATTTCACATTACTGTGAGGGACATCTACGCTTTCGTGGTAAACCACATTAGCATTCCGAATCCGTGTCAGCATATCAGCTATTGGATCGGTTACGTACATTCCTGTGACCCCCTTATGTTCACTCTCGCCTACCAGCTGGACTTGACGACACCGGGGATTTTCCCCTCTCTCGCCAATTTGCGGAAGCAGCAGCGGCACATATCGAACGTACGCATATAAGAGTGAACACGTCCGCAAAGCGGGCATCTGTTATACTTCCGCACCTCAAACTTTGGGGGCTGCTTAGCTTTATATTCCATTGCTTTACGAGCCATAATTTTTTCCCCCTTATTCCTAACGGTTGCTGAAAGGCATTCCCAGCTCTTTCAGCAGGGCAAAAGCCTCTTCATCCGTCTTCGCGGTAGTTACTATGGCTACATTCATACCGCGTGTTCGAATAACATCGTCATAGTCAATTTCCGGAAAGATAAGCTGCTCTCTTAAGCCAAGGTTATAATTTCCTCGACCATCGAAACCTTTTCTGGAAACTCCCTGGAAGTCTTTAATTGTCGGCAAAGCCAAAGACATCAGACGATCCAGAAACTCCCACATACGGCCACCACGAAGAGTAACTTTACAACCAACTGGCATACCCTGACGAAGCTTAAATCCAGCAATGGATTTCTTCGCGCGCTTCATAAGAGGCTGTTGTCCAGCGATTGCTCTAAGCTCAGCTATAGCAGCATCCATAAATTTCGAATCAGTCTTAGCTTCACTTACGCCTATGTTGACTACAACTTTAGTAATACGTGGAACCTCCATCACATTGGAGTATTTAAACTGCTCTTTCAGATGAGGCACCACTTCGCTCTTATACTTATCAAGGAAACGAGGATTCATTGTTGTGCCTCCTTATGCCCGATCCACTATTTCGCCGCACTGCTTACATACTCTAACCTTTTGTCCACTCTCAAGGTAGGCTCTGCTTACACGAGTTGCCTTACCACAAGTGGGACAAACAAGCATGACTTTTGCGGCGTAAAGAGGAGCTTCCTGTTTTACAATCCCGGCCTGAGGATTTTGAGGAGAAGGTTTAACATGGCGAGTAACCATGTTTACGCCTTCTACAACAACTTTTTCCTCCTTAGGAAGATTACGAAGGACTTTGCCTTCCTTCCCCTTATCTTTACCGGAGATAACTTTAACTAAGTCTCCTTTTTTAATTCTCATTTTGCTCATTATGGCATTGCCCCCTTAGACAACCTCAGGAGCCAAAGAAAGTATCCTCATATACTTCTTGGCCCGGAGCTCTCTTCCGACAGGCCCGAAGATACGGGTTCCTTTAGGATCTCCGTTGTTGTCGATAATAACAGCTGCGTTGTCGTCAAAACGGACATATGAACCGTCAGGACGGCGCAGTTCTTTTCTCGTACGGACAATGACTGCTTTTACAACAGAACCCTTAGCGATATTGCTATTTGGAATGGCCTCTTTGACGGAAGCAACAATAACGTCTCCTATGGTTCCATAGCGCCGTCCGCTTCCGCCTAGAACCTGGATGCACATCAAGCTTTTCGCACCAGAGTTATCTGCTACATTAAGGACTGTTCTAAGCTGAATCATGACCTATTCCTCCTCGGCCAATTCGTCAGCAGCTTTATCAAACACTGGGGCTCTTTCGATAACTCTTTCAAGAACCCAGCATTTTCTGCGACTCATGGGTCGGGTTTCAGCGATGCTCACTAAATCACCTAGCCGACAGGTATTTTCTGGATCGTGAGCCATATATTTAGTACTTTTAACTATCCGCTTTCCGTATAAAGGATGAATGTCGTGTCGAGTTACACGGACAACGATAGTTTTGTCCATCTTTTCGCTGACTACGGTTCCGACCCGTCTCTTACGATGGGGTGAACGTGCCTCCATCAGTCGTTACCTCCTTCCAGCAGCGCTTTCTGCCTGCTGTTTCTCTCGCACTACCGTCAGAACTTTAGCAATGGTCTTCTTTACTACATTAATCCGGCTTGTATTCTGAAGCTGACCGATTGCATTTTGAAAACGAAGATTGAAAAGCTCTTCTTTATACTGACGATGTTTCTCTTGAAGCTCTTCTAGGGTTAAATCACGCAAACTCTTCGCATCCATTTCTATTCACCACCCAGACCTTCACGGGCAACAATTTTGACCTTTACAGGCAGCTTATGGGATGCAGTTCTGAAAGCATCTTCCACTACTTCCCTAGATACTCCTGCAACTTCAAATAAAATACGCCCGCGTTTGACAGGGGCGACCCAAAATTCTGGCGTTCCCTTTCCTTTACCCATACGAGTTTCAAGAGGCTTCTTTGTAAAAGGATGGTCTGGGAAAATACGAATCCAGATTTTTCCGCCCTTTTTCATTTTTCTCGAAATAGCAATACGGGTTGCCTCTATCTGACGAGCTGTGATCCAAGCACAATCCTGAGCCTGCAAACCATAGTCGCCAAAAGCCACTGTAGCTCCACCTTTAGTTTTACCGCGAAGAAGTCTACGATAGGGCTTCCGGTATTTTACTCGTTTTGGCATAAGCATATCGGACTACCCCCTCTTTCTAGAGGGTCTGGGCTGAGCTGCTTTTTCAGCATCCCTATCTCTAAAGATCCAGACCTTGACTCCAATAACGCCATACATGGTTTGAGCCTGAGCGAAACCATAATCGATATCAGCTCTGATGGTAGAAAGAGGAAGCTGCCCCTCGTTATACCACTCTGTCCGGGCTATTTCAGCTCCGCCAAGACGGCCGGCACACTGTACTTTAATGCCTTTTGCTCCGGCTTTCATTGCACGGAAAATAGCCTGTTTCATTGCTCGTCTGAAGCTCACTCTGCGTTCAAGAGCAGAACTTACGCTTTCAGAGACAAGCTGGGCAACGACATCTGGATTTTTGATCTCCTGAACGTTGATCATTATCTTAGATCCCGTCATTTTTTGAAGCTCGTCTTTTACTGCCTGAATCTCTGATCCGCCTCGTCCAATTACTACACCAGGCCGGGAGGTCCAAATTGAAAAACGAACTACATTGCCCACACGCTCAATATCGACTCTGGAAATTCCGGCATGTGACCATCTATCCAAAATCCACTTTCTAAGAGCGAGATCTTCATGGAGCTTTTTGGCGTAATCCTTGCCTGTAGCGTACCATTTTGATTCCCACTCCGTTACCACACCTAATCTATAACCAACTGGGTGAACTTTCTGTCCCACGAGTTCCCCCTCCTTAACGTTCCGCAACGATGATCGTTACGTGGCTGGTACGGTGACGATAGGGATGAGCTCTTCCCATTGATACTGGGCGGAAACGTTTCATACTCGGTCCCTGATCAGCCGTAGCTTTGACAACCCGCAGCTTGTCAGTATCCATACCATAATTGTGCTCGGCATTGGCTACTGCACTCTGCAATACCTTGCTGACGACCCTCGCTGATTTCTGAGAACTATATTTGAGAATCATCATCGCTTCATCAACTTTCTTCCCTCTAATAAGGGGAAGAATGCGTCTCACTTTATAAGGAGAAATACGCACTTGTCTGGCAAGGGCTTTTGCTTCCATTCCCATCACTCCCTTACCTCACTCTCGAGGAGCGTTCCTGACCCGCATGACGCGCTGATTTGCGTGTTGGGGCGAACTCTCCAAGTTTATGTCCTACCATGTTCTCACTTACATAAATAGGAACATGAATTCGACCATTATGTACCGCTATTGTATGACCAATCATCGCCGGAACGATTGTTGAACGTCGGGACCAGGTCTTCAGAACCTTTTTATTCCCGGAAACGTTCATATCCTCTATCCTGCGAAGAAGTTTAAGGTCAACATAGGGCCCTTTCTTTGTTGAACGAGCCATATTTAGTCCCTCCTAACGCTACTTCGCATACCGGCGGCGAACAATAAGCCTATCAGAAGGCTTGTTCTTCCGGGTACGATAACCTTTTGCCAGTGTGCCCCAAGGAGAGACAGGATGTTTATGAGATTTACTACGTCCTTCTCCACCACCAAGGGGGTGATCCACTGGGTTCATAACCATTCCGCGAACCATAGGCCTTTTGCCCATAAGGCGAGTTTTACCAGCCTTACCAAGAGAGATATTCTCATGCTCTACATTGCCTACCTGGCCAACTGTAGCCATGCATTCATTTAAAACAAGACGAAGCTCTCCGCTCGGCATTCTGATGTAGGCATACTTGCCTTCTTTCGCCATAACCTGAGCTGAAGTACCAGCGGAACGTACCAACTTTCCGCCACATCCAGGTTCAAGTTCTACGTTATGAACAACTGTACCAACCGGCATATCTTTGAGTTTCAATGCGTTACCTGGTTTAATATCCGACTCGGGTCCCGCAACAATCGTGTCGCCAACATTTAAATCTGCTGGAGCCAAGATATATCGTTTTTCACCATCTACGTAGTGAATCAACGCAATACGAGATGAGCGGTTAGGATCATACTCAATTGCGGCAACTTTTCCAGGCACACCGATCTTATCGCGTTTAAAATCGATAATCCGGTAGAGACGCTTCATGCCGCCACCACGATGGCGCATTGTTATACGACCAAGGTTATTCCGTCCACCAGACTTTTTCAAAGCGGCAGTCAGGGCGCGTTCAGGCTCGCTTTTCGTAACATCGTCATAAGACTGGCTCAACATGGCTCTGCGGCCTGGCGTATAGGGTTTGAAGTCTTTTACAGACATATTAATCGTCTCCCCCCTCTAAATACTCGCGCCCTCGAAGAACTCGATTCGTTCGCCTTCTGGAAGGCTTACAATCGCTTTCTTCCAAGAACGGGTTTTTCCAAGGAAAACTCCCATTCTCTTGGGCTTTGCGTGAACTCGAATGATATGAACATTCTTAACCTTAACCTTAAAGACCTCTTGTACAGCCTCTTTTACCTGGATCTTATTGGCGCTAGGGTGCACCTCAAATGTATATTTATTATGCTCCATCAATCTGCTGCTCTTCTCTGTTACGATTGGCCGAATGATGATGTCATGAGCAAGGAGTTTCATATCGAGTACACCTCCTCGATCCGGGCTATAGCTTCCTGAGTCAAAACGAGACTCTGGTAGTTAAGAAGATCATAAACGTTGATATTACCAACATTAATTGCTCTTGCCCCAGGAATATTTCTTACAGACTTAGAAATAGCTTCATTGGGCTCATGAAGAACGATCAGAGGTTTCTTTACACCAATCTTATCAATAAACCCGAGCATTTCTTTTGTCGATGGGGTTTCGAGATTAAATTTATCCACTACTGTTAACAGGTTATCTCTAACTTTAAGAGATAGTGCACTTCTCATAGCAAGACGACGAACCTTCTTATTAACCTTTTGACGATAATCTCGAGGTTGTGGTCCGTGAGCTACGCCACCTCCGACCCAGATCGGTGATCGGGTACTTCCGTGACGAGCACGACCTGTATGCTTTTGGCGCCAAGGCTTTCTTCCGCCGCCGCTAACGTCTCCTCTTCCCTTACAGCTGTGGGTACCCTGACGAAGATTCGCCAGCTGTGCCACAACTACCTGGTGCATGGCCGGTACATGAATCGGCGCAGCAAACACAGAGTCGGAAAGCTGGAGGTCACTTACCTGTTCACCCTGAAAACTAACAAGCTTTACGGTAGGCATAATCGTTCTGCCCTCCTTCTGTCCCCGACCTAATCCTGCTTAAAGACCGTAACGATGTCATTTTTCGCACCGGGAACGGCCCCTTTGACAAGCAGAAGATTGTTATCCGTATCCACTGCCACCACTGTAAGGTTTTTGACAGTGACACGTTCACCACCCATATGTCCAGGCATTGCTTTTCCTTTAAACACACGGCCAGGATAGCTGCTAGCGCCGCTAGAACCACCATGACGGTGCATTACAGAAACACCATGGGTAGCAAAAGTACCACCAAAATTATGCCGTTTCATAACACCGGCAAATCCTTTTCCCTTACTTTTGCCTACAACGTTAATCTTCTCGCCCTCTTCAAAAAGGGAAACAGTAATTACTTGACCAATCTCGTAGGCCTCAGTATCGCTCATACGAAATTCTTTCATATGACGATGGGGCTCAAGACTAGCCTTATCATACTGCCCTTTTACGGGCTTTGTGAGCTTGTGGGGCTTCACTTCTTCGAATGCCAGCTGTACTGCTGAGTATCCGTTCTTATCAGGAGTTTTCAGAGAAACAACAGGGCACGGACCGGCCTGAATAACAGTAACAGGTACAGCCTGTCCAGCTTCGTTGTAAATCTGAGTCATACCTAACTTACGCCCCAGTATTCCAATGCTCATCCACTTCCACTCCTTTCAGCTCAGAGCTTCCTACAGTTTGATCTGGATGTCCACCCCAGAAGGAAGGTTCAGCTGCATAAGCGCATCCATCGTTTTCTGCGTTGGATTAAGAATATCAATTAAGCGCTTATGAGTTCGCATTTCAAACTGCTCCCTCGCATCCTTATCTTTATGCGGGGATTTAAGAATTGTATATTTATTTATTTCAGTTGGCAATGGGATAGGTCCAGAAACTTTTGCACCACTCCGCTCTGCCGTTTCTGCTATCTGAGAAGCCGAACTATCTAATACTCTGTGATCAAAGGCTTTCAGGCGAATACGAATCTTTTTAGCCAAAATCAACAACCCCCTTTGTTGGGGTTATGCAAGAATCTCGGTAACAACGCCAGCTCCGACAGTGTGTCCACCTTCACGAACGGCAAAACGAAGTCCTGCCTCCATGGCGATTGGCACTATCAGATCTACCTCAAAGGTCGCGTTGTCTCCCGGCATAACCATCTCTACTCCATCAGGAAGCTTGATACCTCCGGTTACGTCTGTTGTTCGGAAATAGAACTGCGGCTTATAACCAGCAAAGAACGGGGTGTGACGGCCGCCTTCCTCTTTCTTCAACACGTATACCTCAGCCTTAAACTTCGTGTGGGGTGTTATAGAACCTGGTTTCGCTAATACCTGTCCACGCTCTACGTCTTCCTTGTCGATACCACGAAGAAGTATTCCTACGTTATCTCCCGCTATGGCTTCGTCAAGAATCTTACGGAACATCTCAAGGGAGGTCGCTACTGTCTTCGTCGTATCTGGCTTCATGCCTACGATCTCAACTTCTTCGCCGGCCTTGACCATTCCTCGCTCCACTCGGCCTGTAACTACTGTGCCACGGCCAGTGATGGTGAATACGTCTTCTATCGGCATAAGGAAGGGCTTATCTGTCTCTCGCTGCGGAGTCGGAATATAAGAATCACATGCAGCCATCAAGTCCCAAATGCACTTGCTTATAGGATCGCTCTCTTCGCCTGTGCCCTCTTCCAATACCTTCAATGCGGATCCACGGACGATGGGAACCTCGTCTCCGGGGAACTCATACTTGCTCAGAAGCTCACGAATCTCCATCTCAACAAGATCAAGAAGCTCTTCATCATCAACCTGGTCGGTCTTGTTCATGAACACGACTACGGCTGGAACGTTAACCTGACGGGCAAGAAGTACGTGCTCTCGTGTCTGAGGCATTGGACCATCTGCTGCTGATACAACAAGAATGGCTCCATCCATCTGAGCTGCTCCCGTGATCATGTTCTTAATATAGTCTGCGTGACCAGGGCAATCTATGTGAGCATAGTGACGATTCTCCGTCTGATACTCTACGTGAGAAATGTTGATCGTGATTCCTCTCTCACGCTCTTCTGGCGCCTTGTCGATCATGTCGTACGCCTCAAAATTCGACCAGCCCTTCGTCGACAAACATTTTGTGATCGCTGCTGTCAGCGTCGTCTTTCCGTGGTCTATGTGTCCTATCGTTCCCACGTTAAGATGGGGCTTCGCTCTTTCAAACTTCTCTTTTGCCATTTTAGTCTCCCTCCCTGAAAAGGCTAGTTATTAACCCTTCAAAACTTTTTCAGCAACTTCTGCGGGAACCTGCTCGTAGTGATCAAACTGCATGGAATATGTAGCACGTCCAGAAGTTTTACTCCGCAAATCTGTTGCATATCCAAACATCTCAGCTAATGGCACAAAGGAGCGCACTATTCTTGCGTTTGCCTTTGTTTCCATACCTTCAATTCGTCCGCGACGAGATGAAATATCCCCTATGACATCTCCGACATAATCTTCCGGAGTTACAACTTCAACGGACACTATCGGCTCCATAAGAACGGGACTCGCTTTTCTCATAGCTTCCTTGAATCCCATGGATGCCGCGATTTTAAAGGCCATTTCCGAGCTATCAACTTCGTGATAACTTCCGTCAACAAGAGAGACCTTGACACCTATCACAGGGAACCCGCCAAGTATACCATTATTGATGGCCTCATCAAGTCCCTTTTGAACGGCTGGAATATAGTCTTTAGGGACAGCACCACCAACAATTTTGTCTTCAAAAACAAAGCCCTTTCCTTCTTCCAAAGGCTCCATTTCAAAAACAACATGTCCATACTGGCCACGGCCACCAGACTGTCTGACAAAACGTCCCTCGGCACGTGATGGCTTGCGT
The DNA here is from genome assembly GCF_055390565.1 of Aminobacterium thunnarium. NCBI lineage: Bacteria > Thermotogati > Synergistota > Synergistia > Synergistales > Aminobacteriaceae > Aminobacterium > Aminobacterium thunnarium. The sequence continues at coordinate 597,850 of NZ_AP042412.1, read as the reverse complement.
ATTGCTTCTCTGTAAGAGACCTGTGGACGTCCAACTTTAACATCCACACCAAATTCTCTCTTAAGACGATCTACTATAATTTCAAGATGAAGTTCTCCCATACCAGAAATGATAGTCTGCCCCGTCTCTTCATCTGTTCTGACTCTGAATGTGGGGTCTTCTTCTGCAAGAGCAACAAGGCCCTTTGTCAGCTTGATTTTATCGTTCTTCGTTGCAGGCTCAACTGCAAGCGAAATAACTGGTTCTGGGAACTGAAGAGATTCAAGAACTACAGGTTTGGATTCATCACACAGAGTATCGCCTGTTCTCGTAGCTTTCAATCCAGGTAAAGCGACAATCATTCCTGCGCCTGCTTCATCCAACTCTTCTCTCTTATTAGCATGCATTCGTAAAATTCTGCCGATTCTTTCTCTGGCCTTTGTTGAAGGATTGTAAACTGTTTCTCCTTTAACAAGCTTACCGGAGTAGATTCTTGTAAAGACTAGACGACCAACAAAAGGATCGACCATAATCTTGAAGCCAAGAGCAGTAAGAGGCTCGTTCATATCACTATGACGCTCTACTACTTCTTCAGTTCTGGGATCAGTTCCTTTAATTGGAGGTAAATCCAAGGGACTCGGCAAATAATCTACTACAGCATCAAGTAAAAGCTGTACTCCCTTATTTTTAAAAGCACTCCCACATAAAACTGGAACGATTCGCAGAGCAATCGTATTTTCTCGAATAGCTTTACGAATAGTTTCTTCCGGCACATCCCGTCCATCAAGGTAGGCTTCCATAATTGCTTCGTCAAAATCAGCCAAACTCTCAATCATCTGATCATGAGCTGCCTGCGCTTCTTCTGAGAGTTCTTCGGGAATATCAGCCATGACAGGCGTAGTTCCAAGCTCATCCTGATAAAGAAAAGCTTTCATACGCACAATGTCAATGATTCCAGAAAACTGATCTTCCGCACCTATAGGCAACTGAAGTGCCACTGATTTTGCACCAAGACGTTTGCGTATTCCTGTAACGACCTGGCTAAAATCAGCACCTACACGGTCCATTTTGTTGACAAAAGCGATACGTGGAACATGATACTTATCGGCTTGACGCCACACTGTTTCAGACTGGGGTTCTACTCCCCCAACAGCGCAGAAAACAGCAACTGCACCATCAAGAACACGCATTGAGCGCTCCACTTCTACGGTAAAGTCCACGTGGCCGGGCGTATCAATGATATTGACAAAACAATCGCGCCACATACACGTTGTAGCAGCAGAGGTAATTGTTATACCCCGTTCGCGCTCCTGCTCCATCCAGTCCATTGTGGCAGACCCCTCATGAGTCTCACCCATCTTATAGTTACGTCCAGTGTAGAACAGGATACGCTCAGTGGTCGTGGTTTTGCCTGCGTCAATATGAGCAGCAATACCTATATTTCTTATTTTTCTCATTTCTACGTTTTGTTGCATATATTTCACCACCAAGCATGGAATAAATTAATTATTTTAGGGACGCAACTCATTACCAACGATAGTGAGCAAAGGCACGGTTAGCTTCTGCCATCTTATGAGTGTCTTCTCTTTTTTTAATAGAACTGCCTTCACCTTTATAGGCATCCATAAGTTCTCTAGCAAGACGCTCTGCTATCGGCATCCCTTTTTTCGATCTGGCAAATGAAACGATCCATCTAATAGCCAGAACTTCAGCGCGTTCTGCAGGAACCTCTACTGGCACCTGGTATGTAGCACCACCAACACGGCGAGGACGAACCTCAACTAGTGGTTTTACATTGTCCATGGCCTTCTGGAACACTTCATAGGGCTCTGCATTCAGACGCTCCCCAGCAATATCAAGAGCACCATAAAAGGCTTTTTCAGCAACACTTCGCTTTCCGCCTTTCATGAGACTACTAATAAACTTTGATACCGCAACGCTTCCAAAACGACTGTCAGATAAACTCTGACGCTTTTTAACATGCCCCTTTCGCGGCATGGTGACAATCCCTCCTCACGTACTACTTCCTACTTGGGCTTTCTTGCTCCGTACTTAGAACGCCCTCTTTTTCGATTTTCAACGCCACCGCAGTCGAGGGTTCCTCGTATGATGTGATAACGCACACCAGGCAAGTCCTTTACTCGACCTCCGCGAACAAGGACTACGGAGTGTTCCTGAAGGTTATGCCCGATTCCAGGGATATATGATGTAACCTCTATCCCGTTGGTAAGACGAACACGAGCAACCTTCCTCAAAGCTGAGTTCGGCTTCTTAGGCGTAACAGTATATACGCGGGTGCAAACTCCACGTCGCGCTGGATTCCCCTGCAATGCCGGAGAGTCACTATTCTGTCTTTTATCTTTACGCCCTTGACGAACAAGCTGATTTATTGTTGGCACGAAACTCCCTCCTTCCAGATTTTTATTTTCAACCGACACCCTTATCTTCAGAAAGAATGTTGGTAATTCCGGCTACTGATGCACTTCTGCTTATAGCACAGGCGCGTCCCAATTTTACTTTATCGTCTGCCCACTCTACCGATACTCCCTGTTTCTCTGCCTCTAGTAAAATATCTTTTACTCTTTCTACATCGGCATCACGAGCAATAAAAAGTTTTTTTAGACGTTTGGAATGAAGTGTTCGACGAACCTCTCTCTCTCCTACAACCCGTAAATGAGTAGCTAACTCGTTTAAAGGCATAATAAACCCTCCAGTGCAGAAAGCACCAAGGAATAATAACAAAGAGCCCCGACTTATGTCAAGAACGAACATTGCAGGGCTCTTTATCTGCTTGAGATAGAACTACACAAATAGCATAGAATGTACTAAAAATACCATATTTTATTCATCTATATTAGATGTTTTTTCTGATGAAACTGAAGATTTATCTATTTTATCACTTCGATCTGCGGGAACGACATCTACATCTTTAAACCATTCAACTCCAGTACCTGCAGGAATTAAATGTCCAATGATGACATTTTCCTTCAATCCCTGCAGCGGATCTATGTCTCCCTTTACAGCAGCTCCTGCCAAAACCTGAGCTGTCTGCTGGAAGGAAGCGGCGCTCAAGAAACTATCGGTGGCTAAAGCAGCCTTGGTAATTCCATGAACGAACGGTTTGCATTTCGGTCCTTCTCTCAGTTTGCGCACGAAAGTGACATTCCATATGAGCTGTTTTTCATCTGAGCGAGCCGAAATTGGTCGAACAACAAATTCTTCCGCATTGGATCTCATAAGAAGATCAATCATAGCACGGTTAATCTCTTGTCCGCTATCTACCAATTTTTCTCCCTTTTTATCAAAAACAGGCTCTAAAATCACTTTTCCGTACGCCAGATCATTTAACAGCTCAAGTAAAACTTTATCCCTAGTTAGGATCTCACCTTCAAGATCTACTGCTGCAATTTCAGCATCGACGAGACCACGTATAATTCGAGCATCAACCATTTGAGACACATCAGTCAAAGCATTGCCTTCTCCGTCTATGGCCTGAGTCAAAGGACGTCCCCAAATTTTATTCATGAGACGTTCTTGCAATGCATCAAGTACTGAAATACGTTCAACAGAGTGCCATAATTTCAAAGATTCGATATCGTGTTCAAGACATACTCTGGCAGCTTCCTGCGTAAAGATACGGTCTCCTTCAGCCATAACGTCACCGCCAACACAAATATCTTCTGCTAAATAGGCACTATCGACAAGCTTCTCTATGGCCTCACTGTCTCGAACACAGATTGAGACGGGGTCCCCAGCTGTAATAATCCCCAAATGTCCAGGACTTAAAATCGTTCCAGCTACGATCTCTTTGCCATCCTGAGATTCGAAAGGTTCTATAAGTTCAAGTCCTTCCATTCTTTTTCTAAAAGCGGCTTCCCCTATAACAAGGATGAGATCTTTTCCTTTATCGCCCTCTAAAACAATCTGGGAGATGAGATAACCCGGTCGAAGAAGGGTACGGATAGCATCTTCTGTAAGTGGCTTGTTTTGATATTGAAGAATCGCATCATTTAAACGATTTGCCACTATATTTTTAACTATACGCCCTGAGAAAATACGTGTAGCCTCCATAATATTTTTCTCGTTTTCTTTCTGGATGGCTTCATTCTCATTTTCTATTTCATCTGTCCAGACTAAATCACCTGCGACAAAGGATGTATCCCCTTCTTCAACAACTCTAATACGGTTAACTGGTGCAACCTTCCGAAGTATAACTTCGATGTGCTTGTTGTTTATAGAAACACCCTGAGAACGGTAAACACCCTGTATTTCATCAACAAGACTGCGCTGAACCTCTTCTATACCTTCCACTTCAAGAAGTTGTTGAGGATCAACATTCCCTTCGGTAAGACGATCGCTCTTTCCAACTGTCTGACCTTCTTCTACAAGCAAATGCTGAGATGAAGGGATACTGTATGTAACCTTCTCTTCCTTGCCTGTTTCATCTGAAGTAATAATAACTTTTCTTTTGCCTTCCATCTCACGAATTTCTTGCACCCGGCCATCAATTCCGGCAAGGTAAGAAACTTTTTTAGGACGACGGACTTCGAAAAGCTGCTCTATTCGAGGAAGACCCTGAGTAATGTCTTCACCCGTCATACGAACGCCTCCTGTGTGGAAGGTCCGCATTGTAAGCTGTGTTCCCGGTTCGCCTATGGACTGGGCTGCAACTACTCCAACCGATTCTCCAATGGCAACTTCTTTTCGCGTAGCAAGGTCCATACCATAACATTTCTGGCACACACCCTGTTTGAGGGTACACGTCAATGGACTCCGTACCCAAATAGAGGAGAAACCAAGTTTATCTATAGTCTCTGCTAGTTTAGGTGTTATAAGCTCTCCAGCCTCGACTACAATTTCCCCCGTTTCAGGATGGTAGAGATCATAAAGTGATGTTCTGCCTGCGATACGTTCAGCAAGAGAGATCATAACCTTACCGTCTTGAAGCATAGGCCTGATTTCTACACCCTTATTTGTGCCACAATCATGGTGCGTAACAATGATATCTTGAGCAACATCTACAAGACGACGAGTTAAATAACCAGACTTAGCAGTACGAAGGGCAGTATCGGCCAAACCTTTTCGCGCTCCGTGGGTAGAAATGAAGTATTCCAACATATTCATTCCCTCACGGAAGTTTGCAGTAATAGGATAGTCGATAATTCGTCCTGACGGGTCAGACATCAAGCCTCGAATACCTGCCATCTGTCCCATCTGACTCTTACTTCCTCGCGCACCGGAATCAACCATCATGCGAATCGGATTTTCATGGGCCATATGGTCAAGAATATTATCGGAAATTCTACGTGACGCATCAGACCACAGTATTTCCTTTCGGTAAAGGTACTCCTCCTGCGTCAATATGCCCATTTCGAATTCTGACTTTAATTCGTCATCTTCAACAACAGTTTTTTCTGTTATTTCCTTCTTTTCAGGAGGAATGATGATAGACTGAACTCCAAAACTAATGCCGCTAACAGTAGACCAATGGTAGCCTAACGACTTTATGCCATCGAGCATCCCTACAATTTCACTTCGAGTAATGACATCATATGCATCATCGATCAGCTTACCTATAGCCTTCTTGCCAAGCTGTTTATTAATAAAACGCAACTTCTCAGGAAGAATACTATTGAAAAGAACCCGCCCTGGAGAAGTTTCAAACCAATGTTCGTCATCGTTGTCGATATTCCACTCCATCTGTTTCTTCAAACGAATGCGAGCATTTAAATGAACCACCTTATGGTTCAAAGCAATGAGTACATCTTCAATATCTGAGAAATATGCGCCTTCACCTTTTAATCCGTCGCGTAAATCAGTCAGGTAATAAATACCAAGAATAATGTCCTGTGTCGGAGTTACTATAGGTCTGCCACTAGCAGGTGAAAGCAAGTTATTGGCAGATAACATAAGAAGTCGTGCTTCTGCCTGCGCTTCAAGAGAAAGAGGCACGTGAACAGCCATCTGGTCTCCATCGAAGTCTGCGTTGAAAGCCGTACAAACTAATGGGTGCAAACGTATTGCCTTTCCTTCCATCAAGACTGGCTCAAAAGCCTGGATGCCCAATCTATGGAGTGTCGGAGCTCGATTCAACAATACAGGGTGATCTTTAATAATATCTTCAAGAATCCCCCAAATCTCCTCTCGACCTCGTTCAATAAGACGTTTTGCACTCTTAACATTAGGTGCCAATCCACGCTCAACAAGCTGTCGTATTACGAAAGGCTTGAAAAGCTCAAGAGCCATCTGCTTTGGCAATCCACACTGATATATCTTCAGTTGAGGACCAATAACAATAACGGATCGCCCTGAATAGTCGACACGTTTACCCAACAAGTTTTGACGGAAACGACCTTTTTTACCTCTTAACAAGTCTGTCAAACTTTTCAATGGACGATTTCCAGCTCCTAAAACAGCTTTCCCCATGCGACCATTGTCAATGAGAGCATCGACTGACTCCTGCAACATTCTTTTCTCATTGCGAATAATAATTTCTGGAGCCCGCAACTCCTGCAACTTTCTAAGACGATTGTTTCTATTAATTACACGTCTATAAAGATCATTCAAATCAGACGTGGCGAAACGACCCCCATCAAGTTGCACCATAGGACGAAGATCTGGTGGAATAACAGGCAGAACTTCCAAAACCATGGAATCTATCTGGGACTTACTTTTTCTAAAATCTTCAGAAACCTGAAGTCTTTTAATAAGCTTTCTCTTTTTCTGCCCTGTACTCTCAGAAACATCTTCTCGTAAAGTTGCACAAAGAAGATCTAAATCAGTTTTCTGTAAAAGTGTACGAACACCCTCTGCACCTATACCAGCACTGAATTTCTTATCGTAGGCAGCACATAAGTATTCTTCCCGCTCCATAATAATATCGCAGGCGTTAAAGGGAGACGATCCCTTTTCGATAACAATATAACAAGGATCCTCTATTGTTACCGTCTCTACCTGAGCCATAAAGCGTCCAGGATATTTTTCATGGAACATTTGGAATTCCGTAGCTGAAACAACATCACCCTTTGTAAAGGGTAATTTCGCCGCCGCAGTAACTACAAAAGTTTCCTGATTATTGACAACTGCGCGTTTAACATCAAAATTAAGTTCCAGTTTCTGCAAACGTTCAATTTCTGAAGCAGAAATAACATCTCCTGGAACAAAATCAAGATTCTCAGGGACAGATACAAATTCAAAAGCAGGCTCCACCTTGAAGAGACTATCTCCATACTCTGTCTTATATCTTGAAACCTGCTGAGCGGAAAGAACATCGCCCTCATTCACAGGAATTTCATCAACGCTGATAATGCGATATGCCTCTTCAGCCTTGATTTTAGAATCGTAGTGCGAATGAATGCGTACTTCGCTCTCTGAAATAACATCTCCCCGTCGAGCTAAATCAGGACGTCGTCCTTCCATGACGACCTTATACGCCGCTTCTCGTTTACGCGTCGGAGCAAAATAGACAACTTTTTCCAAATCCTTTGTGCTTGTACCCAAAAGAAGGCTCAAGCGGCTCGGAATGCCTCTGAGATACCAAATATGCACAACAGGCGCAGCCAACTCGATATGGCCCATTCGCTCTCTGCGAACACGGTTATCGGTAACTTCTACACCACAACGGTCACAAATGATACCTTTAAACTTTGGACCGCTTCGCTTGTATTTGCCACAGGCACATTCATAGCTTTTTGTGGGGCCAAAGATACGCTCACAGAAAAGTCCATCTTTTTCAGGGCGAAGTGTTCTATAGTTAATAGTTTCTGGCTTTTTAACTTCACCACTGGACAATTCTCTGATCCGTTCTGGGCTGGCCAGCTTAATACGTACCCCGACTATTTCTCTTTGGCTCATCTATTATTCAGCCCCTTCCGGGTCATCATTACTTTCCTCAAACACATCTTCAAAAAGCATGTTTTCGGACATTACTTCTTTCTCATCAACGACAACTTCCATTTCATCGGCGATTTCTTCCTCTACTTTTTCAGATTTCTGAGGTTCTTGTGGCTTTTCTTCCTTCTCTTTTACGCCTACAGTCTCTGAAGTGGAACGACGTGCTCCTTCTTCATCCTCATCATCCATAACCAATTCGCCAATGGTTCCGTCGCTGTATTTAATTTCAACATCTAGCACTAAACCCTGTAATTCTTTAACAAGAACACGGAAGCTTTCAGGAACACCGGGCTTCGCCAAGTTTTGTCCTTTTACAATCTTCTCATATGTCTTCAGACGACCTCGTATATCGTCAGATTTAACAGTCAACATTTCCTGAAGTATGTGAGCCGCTCCATATCCTTCAAGGGCCCAAACTTCCATTTCTCCAAAACGCTGACCACCAAACTGAGCTTTACCACCCAAAGGCTGCTGAGTTATCAAACTGTAAGGACCGATCGAACGAGCGTGGATTTTATCGTCAACAAGGTGAATGAGCTTGAGCATATACATACATCCAACTGTGACTTTCTTTTCCATACGCTCTCCTGTTCGTCCGTCATAGAGAGTAATCATACCGTCTGACGTTAAGTCAGGATATTTTTCTTTACTCAATTTATCGAGAAGATCAAAAATTTCTCCTTCTTGAGCACCTTCAAAAACTGGTGTCGCCACATGCCATCCATTGTTCATTGCCACAAATCCCATAATGGTCTCAAGAACCTGCCCCAGGTTCATACGGCTAGGAACACCCAGAGGGTTCAAAACAATGTCACAAGGAGTTCCGTCTGGCAAGTAAGGCATATCTTCTACTGGAAGAATACGAGAAACAACACCTTTGTTTCCGTGTCGACCTGCCATTTTGTCACCAACTGTTATTTTACGAAGCTGGGCAACATAAATCTTAACGACTTCATTGACACCAGGGCTCAATGCATCTGGGTTATTCTCTCGTGTCATGCGCTTTACAGCAACAATCTTTCCACGAGCACCATGCGGAACTTTAAGAGACGTATCTCTTACCTCTCTCGCTTTTTCTCCGAATATTGCTCTGAGAAGTTTTTCCTCCGGGGATTGATCAGACTCTCCCTTAGGAGTTACTTTACCAACGAGAATATCACCCGCATTAACCTCGGCTCCGACACGCACTATGCCATCTTCATCGAGATTTTTAAGCATATCTTCTCCCACATTGGGAATGTCGCGGGTTATTTCTTCTGGTCCAAGTTTGGTGTCTCGTGCCTCTATTTCATATTCTTCTATATGTATAGATGTATAGAAATCTTCTTTAACAAGACGTTCACTAAGGAGAATGGCATCTTCGTAGTTGTATCCTTCCCAAGGAAGGAACGCAACAAGAACATTTCTTCCCAAAGCGAGCTCTCCGTTATCAACAGATTGGCCATCTGCTATAATATCGCCTTTTTTAACCTGTTCTCCCTTCAATACTGAGGGACGTTGATGAATAATCGTTCCTTGGTTAGACCTTCGGAATTTCACCAAGGGGTATACGTGAATACCACGCTCTGACCTTACCTCTATACGATCAGCATCAACGTAAGCTACTTCTCCATTCTCAGATGCGACAACGCAAGAACCTGAGTCTTTCGCGATTCTATGTTCAATTCCTGTTCCAACTCGCGGTGCATCTGGTTGAATAAGAGGTACAGCCTGGCGTTGCATGTTTGATCCCATAAGAGCACGGTTAGCGTCGTCGTGCTCGAGGAAAGGAATAAGAGCCGTTGAAACAGAAACAATCTGTTTAGGCGAGACGTCGAGATAATCCACCATGTCTCTAGGGATAAGTTCAATATCTCCACGATAACGCGTATGGCATTCCTCTTCCAAATAACCATCTTCATCTATTGGAGTATTCGCTCTGGCAATATATAAATTGTCTTCTTCATCGGCTGAAAGATATTCGATTTCTTTGGCAACTTTTCCTTCTACAACTTTGCGCCGAGGAGTCATCAAGAAGCCATATTCATTGACCCTCGCATAGGTAGCCAGAGATGTAACCAAGCCAATGTTTGGTCCTTCTGGCGTCTCTATTGGGCATATTCTTCCATAGTGAGTATGATGAACGTCTCGAGCTTCAAATCCGGCTCTTTCTCTGCTCAAACCACCAGGTCCCAACGCCGAAAGACGCCTACGGTGAGTTACCTCAGCGAGAGGGTTCGTCTGATCCATAAACTGGGAAAGCTGTCCTGAACCAAAGAATTCTCGAATAGCCGCTGCAATGGGGCGAACGTTAATGAGATCTCTTGCCATTGCTGATTCCAAGTCTGGTACAGTCGTCATTCGTTCTTTAGCAATGCGTTCCATACGAAGCAAGCCTATACGGATCTGGTTTTGAAGAAGCTCTCCGACAGAACGAACTCTTCGATTTCCAAGATGGTCGATATCGTCATCTTCCGATTCAGGGTTGCGAAGCTCAATGACACCCAGAATAATGCGACGAATGTCTTCAAGAGTGAGCAACCTGTTATCTTCAGGAATAGAAAGACCTAAACGTCGATTTATTTTGTAACGTCCAACTCTGCCCAAATTATATCTTCGTGTATCAAAGAACAGACTATACACATACTCTCTGGCATTCTCTACCCGTGCTGGTTCATTGGGGCGAAGACGACGGAACATCTCAAGTACAGCATCGTCACTGCCAACAGTATTGTCACGCTCCAAAGTTGCAGCAATAGCTGGATCTACGCTCCAGACGTGAACTTTTGTTCTTCCCTGACTCCACAATGCTTCAAGATGCTCTTTCGTCAATCTGTCATTCTTAACTACTATTTCATTGCCTTCCCCATCGACTATCGTCTCTGCAATGAGTCGACCCTTAACATCTTCTTCCGTTAAATCTACCTCTATTACTGTTGCGCCAAACATTTCGAGTATCTCTTCGTTACTCGATACGCCAAAAGCTTTCAACAAAATTGTTGCTGGAAGCTTTTTCCTATTGTCTATGTTCACAGAAAGAACGTCTCCAGGACTTAAACTAAACTCCAACCACGCTCCACGATCTGGAATAATCTTCGCAGAGTAAGTCTCTTGTCCAGGAATGTCTTCTTCCTTATGAAAATAAACGCCAGCAGAACGAGCAAGCTGATTAACAACTACTCGTTCCGTTCCATTAATAATAAAGGTGCCCCTATCGGTCATAATAGGAAAATCTCCGAGGAAAATCTCTTCTTCCTTGATCTCCTTGGTCTTCCTATTGGTAAGCCTGATAGTAGCACGTATGGGTTGAGACCATGTCAAGTCTCTCTGTCGGGCTTCTTCTTCATCTCCAGAAGGATCATCCACAAAGTAATGGACAAACTCAAGAGCAAAAGCCCCATCATAACTTTCTATAGGAAAAACTTCATGAAGAAGTTCTTCCAATCCCTGCAACTTCCTCGAATCCGCATCGCAACTCTTCTGATAAAACCAATCATAAGAATTACGCTGGATTTCTATCATGTCAGGAATCTCTACAAGATCCCTGGCACGTCCGAAAGTTAACCTCTGCCGCCTTCTGCCCACGGGAACAAACTCGGCCATGCGCGTTATGACCTCCCTGTAAAAGATATGGGGGAAATAATGTTGACGAAGAACAAAGATAACAAAAAGGGCGCGTTATGTCAACGACACAACGCAGCCCCTTATTATATCCTCTATAAGGCACATATTGCAAGTCTTAAACTATATATATGGTGCCGAGGCGGGGACTCGAACCCCGACAGGCTAAATGCCCACTAGAACCTGAATCTAGCGCGTCTACCAATTCCGCCACCCCGGCTTCTCTTATCACGACGGTAATTGTAGCAAGGGCCAGCCGCTTTGGCAAGCTTTTTTTACTACTCTTGACCAGCAGCCCTGCACAAACGGTCTCTCAGAGCAAGACCAATTCCTACTCTTTCTGGCCACTCTGCAACGATAATATCGATATCTTTTTTCTCAAGAGTTCGAAATGCCGCAAATAAACCGTGGGCATAATATTCGGGACTCTTGAATATTATTTTTTCAGGGACAGTAACTGGCGGCTCTTTTATACCTATATATCCAATTTTTTTACCGGATACATCTTTACTTTGCCAAATTGAATCGTCCTTCCATAAAAGAAGGGGGACTAATGGAGCATAATGACGATAACGTGTTCCTGGAGATCTCTTTTTCTTTGCTTCTCCGGGAACAAGAACGACATCGCCAACAACTTCTTCTATGCGCTCCACTGGCATTCCACCTGCGCGAAGAAGCACCACAGAAGGCCCAGTTACATCAATGACGGTAGATTCGAGACCTACATCAGTAGCGCCTCCATCCAAAATGATGTCTACCCCATCTCCAATATCTGATAAAACAGATGCAGCTTCAGTCGGACTTGGGCGACCACTTTTATTGGCACTGGGAGCTGCAATCGGAACTCCAGCCGCTTTAATAAGCGCCATAGCAACAGGATGAGATGGCATACGAACAGCTACCGTTTCTAATCCCGCTGTAACTGAGTGAGGAACAATAGGCTTGACAGGAAGTACAAGAGTAAGCGGACCAGGCCAAAATACATCCATTAATAAGCGAGCTCTTTCATTGACATACGCTACGTTGTCTACAGCGTCTGGTGATGCGAAATGCAATATAAGAGGATTATCTGCTGGCCTGCCCTTTGCTGCAAAAATACTTCGCACAGCAACGTCATCCAAACCATTAGCTCCCAACCCATATACAGTTTCGGTGGGAAAAGCAACTAATTTACCAGACCGTATGGCCTGAGCTGCCTCATCTATAATATTGGGTTCAGGATTCCAACGCTCAACCTTATAAACGAGAGTCTTCAACGTTGTCACCCTCTCCATGGAAAGTATCAATAAAACGTTTTCTGAAAGCTGGAAATGTTCCTTGCAAAATTGACTCCCTGGCCTCTTCCATAAGTCTGATTAAGAACCTTAAATTATGCCAGCTGCAAAGTCTTGCCGCCAAAATTTCTCCCGCTTTATATAGATGACGCAAATATGCCTTTGTAAAATGACGGCATACATAGCAATCACATGTAGGGTCTAGAGGGGTAAAATCTCGTGCATAAATCTGATTTTTTATGTTAATCTTCCCCGTAGATACAAAAACTGTACCTGTGCGACCATTTCTAGTAGGCAAAACACAATCAAACATATCTACACCTCGAGCCACACCCTCCACAAGATTGGAAGGATGCCCCACGCCCATAAGATATCGTGGTTTATTGGAAGGCATAACGTGCTGAAGCACCTCTAGCATTTCGTACATGATATGATGAGGTTCTCCTACAGAAAGTCCTCCTATACCGTATCCAGGGAAGTCAATAGATGTAATTTCTTCAGCAGAACGTCTGCGGAGATCTTCAAATACCGAGCCCTGAACGATACCAAATAATGCCTGATCTTCACGACTATGAGCAGCTTTAGAACGTTTAGCCCACGCAGTTGTTCGTATTAAAGCTGCTTCTGCCTCTTCTTTAGTGCTCGGATAGTGCAAACACTGATCAAAACACATTGCGATATCGCTGCCTAGCTTCTGCTGCACATCCATAGACCATTCAGGATTCATAAGATGTCGACTTCCATCTATATGTGACTGGCACTCCACACCTTCATCTGTTACTTTATTCAAAGTTGCCAAAGAAAAGACCTGGAACCCCCCACTATCGGTAAGAATGGGATGGTGCCAATCCATAAAGGGATGAAGTCCGCCAGCTTCTGCAACTATATCCGCTCCAGGACGAAGATAGAGATGGTATGTATTCGATAAAATAATTTGTGCCCCTATTTCCTCCAATTCAAATGGGGCCATGGCCTTAACCGTTGCCTGGGTTCCCACTGGCATAAAGACTGGTGTACGAATAATGCCATGAGGTGTTATGAACTCGCCAGCTCGGGCACCTGTAACGGGACATTGTGCCTGTAATTTAAACTCGAACATTACATTTCCCCCCATCCCAAAAGCGCACAGGAATTGCGCCATAGAATGCTTTTCAGCTCTTCTACATCAATCTTTCTGCATTTTGCAACCATGTCGTACACCTCTGACACATATGCAGGCTCGTTACGCTTTCCTCGATGATGCTGAGGAGCCAACCAAGGGGAATCTGTTTCGCACAAGAGCCTCTCTATAGGAATAGCGGCAACAATATCACGTAATTCTTGATTTTTTTTGTACGTTACAGGTCCGGCAAAAGAAAGGTAGAAGCCTAATTCAAGTGCTCGTTGCGCCTCTTCTGTATCCCCTGAAAAACAATGTATCACACCATAAAAATGAGATCTTCCACTTTCGTCAAGAACATCGAAGAGATCATCGAAGGCATCTCGAACATGGAGAATCAATGGTTTATTTACTTTCTCTGCCAGCTCAATATGCCAAAGAAGGGATTGTTTTTGTATTTCGCGAGGGGAAAGATCATAAAAATAATCAAGTCCACTTTCGCCAATAGCCAATACTTTGGGATGTTGCGCCATCGAAAAAAGCTCTTGAGGAATTCCTTCCTTTATTGTTGACGAATCGTGCGGATGTACACCAACGGCAGCAAAGAGACCGTACGACTGGTACTGCTCAGCAAGGTCTATGGCCCATTGACTCGTAGGAATATCTCCAGCCACAACAAGCATTCTTCGCAAACCTTGGTCATATGCACGCTGAATAACTTGCTCCATATCGCTATTATAATCTTCTGAATTTAAGTGACAGTGCGTATCAACTAAATAAGACACTTTAACCACACCTTACATCATTAAAAATATCGGGTTTCTCCTCAGGAGAAACCCGATAAACATATCTCCTGTTGTCATAAAAACTAACTGATGCGACACCCCAAGGGGATTTCTTTATCAGGCGTAAGAAGGGCCAAAACAGACTTATCTGCCGGACCACACGCCAAAAGCATCCCTCGGCTCTCTACTCCACAAAGTTTCGCAGGTTTCAAATTTACAACAACGATTATTCTTTTTCCCAACAACTCTTCCTGGGTGAAATGCTCTTTTAAACCAGAGACAATAGTACGCTTTTCATATCCGAGATCCACAAGCAACTTATATAGTTTTCTCGCTTTGGGAATTTCCTCAACAGAAACAATTTTCCCTACCCGAAGCTCTACTTTTGCAAAATCATCAATAGGAATTTGCTCTTCGTGATTCCCCGGATCTGGTGCATTCCCTTTTTTAGCTTCGCGTTCTGCCTTTTCTTCTTTCCATTTAGCTATATCTATACGAGGAAACAAAACGTCTCCCTTTGTAGTAAGAGTCCCTGCAGGAAAACTCCCAAAAGAGAAGGCTGGAATTCCGTGCTTTTCAGGTGTCCCTTCAAGCCCCAGCTGTTTCCATAGTTTTTCCGCTGTCCACGGCATAAAGGGAGCCACGAGAAGGCCAGTAGCACGAAGTATTTCGGCCAAAACAAAGAAAACCGTGTCAAGACGTTCCTGCGGACCTTCTTTGCCAAGTTTCCAAGGCATAGTCTCATCTATATATTTGTTTCCTCTTCGAATAAGAGCCCAGATGACTTTTAATGCATCGTCAAATGCAAAATTCGACATGCGTTCTTCAACATCAGAGAAAGTAGTCTGAATGAGAGTTTCAATCTCCTTATCAACTTCCTCAAAATCTCTATGTGCAGGAATAACACCATCTCTGAAATTCTTTACCATCTGAAGGGTTCTGTTTAATAAATTCCCCAAGTCGTTGGCGAGATCTGAATTAATTCTCTGAACCATTGCCTGTTCAGAGAAATCTCCATCATGTCCGAAGGGAACTTCTCGCAAAACAAAATATCTAAAGGGATCAACACCATAAACATCGGCCATCTCAAAAGGATCAACTACATTTCCCTTAGATTTAGACATCTTCTCGCCTTCCACAGTCCACCAGCCATGAGCAAAAACTGACACTGGAGGATTCAGGCCAAGAGCCAGAAGCATTATGGGCCAAATCACACAGTGGAAACGAATTATATCCTTGCCTACTAAATGGTGGACATTTGGCCAAAATTTACGAATTTTTTCATCGTCTTTCATATATCCACATGCCGTCAAATAGTTGATGAGAGCGTCAAACCACACATAGACAACATGCTTTTCGTCTCCAGGAACAGGAATACCCCATTTAATGCTTGTTCGAGAAACAGACTGATCTCGAACGCCACTACGGATAAAGCTGACAATCTCGTTATAGCGGCTTTTTGGCATTACGGCCTTGAGATTCTTTTCATAATATTCAAGAAGCTGATCTGCATACTTGGAGGCACGGAAAAAGTAGCTTTCCTCTTCCATTTTTTGAAGAGGACGTTTACAGTCAGGGCAGGTTTTGTTTTCTCCCATGCTGCTCTCGGGAACATATGTTTCGCAAGGAACGCAATACCATCCTTCATATGTTCCTTTATAAATGTCTCCTTGATCCATCAATTTTTTAAAAATAGCCTGAACGACTTTTTCATGACGTTCCTCTGTTGTACGAATGAAATCGTCATTGGAAATATTGAGAACTTCCCATAGCCTACGGAAATTCTCCATGGTCTTATCAGCCAGTTCTTTAGCCGTCATTCCCTTTTTTTCAGCACTCTGCTGAATCTTTTGTCCATGCTCATCTGTCCCTGTGCAAAAGAAAACATCATATCCCGTCATACGTCGATAACGAGCCATAACGTCTGCTGCAATTGTTGTGTAAGCGTGTCCTATATGAGGGATGTCATTGACATAATAAATAGGCGTGGTGATATAAAAACTTTTTTCTGACATCGTTGTTCCTCCCTTATCAATCTATTTTCTGTCGCAAGCGAATAATCCATTCTTTTACCGTGTTTTTCGCTACAGGATAATGCAGAATTATAAAATTTACAACTTCTTTCTGGGTCATGCCATCTGCTAGCATATTTTCAGCTTCTTTTTTCCACTGATCATCATCAAATTCTTTCAGCGATGGCTTATCTATTACTAAAACAAGTTCTCCGCGTATTCCTTCTTCTTCGATTTGCCGCAAAAGAAGTTCAAGAGTGGATCGACGCGCTTCTTGATAAATTTTACTTATTTCTCTCACAAGAGCTGCTGGTCGGTTCCCGAAAATTTGAAGAATATCTGCTATATGTTTTTTCGCTTTATGGGGTGACAGATAAAAAATAAGCGAGTACACATGAGATTTTAAACTTTCAAGAGCTGCTCTGCGCTCTCCCTGTTTATCTGGGAGGAACCCGTAAAAAGTAAAAGGATGTGTTTCAAATCCCGACTGAATAATAGCTGGTACAAAGGCTGTTGCTCCCGGAAGGACATCGATTTCTACATCACAAGCGATAGCTGCCCGAATAAGGACACTTCCAGGATCCGATATTCCTGGCGTTCCGGCATCAGAAACAAGAGCAATATTTTCTCCTCTTTTAAGCCTTTCCACAAGCTGATCTGTTCGCTTTTGTTCGTTATGAGCATAGTATGAAATTGTCGGAACATGGATTTTATAACGTTGCAAAAGTATCGCTGTTTTTCGAGTATCTTCACAAGCAATAATATCTGCATTTCTCAACACTTTTATGGCTCGCAATGTTATATCTTCGAGATTTCCTACAGGAGTAGGAACTACATAAAGAGACATATTGTCACTCCCTCTCTAAAGAATAAGCGGCAAGAAGTTCAGGCGTAAAGTTTCCTTTTTCATCGTAAATATAGAGAGGTGGCTCTATTATCACGCCTTTTCCGGCAGAACGAACTGCATCAACTAAAAAAACCGTGGCTTTTTTCCCTGGGTAAGGATGAACCATTCGTATACGCTTAGGTTCAAGCTTCTCATTAACGAGAGTAGAAACAACTTCGGCTGCTCTTTGTGCTCTAAAAACCATAAAAAGATGACCTCTATTTTTCAATATAAAACGAGCTGCCTTCACTACGTCCAATAAGGAGCAATAAAGACCGTGTCGGGCTGTTGCATCACTAAACGAATCCTTCCACCGACTTCTATCAGATTCGTCGTAAGGAGGATTCGTCACAACTATATCAAAAGATTGGGGAGCATACATCTCTCTAATTGCACGCAAATCACCAACAGAAAAAAGCGTACGCTTATCTAACTCATTTTCTTGGGCATTTCGCTTTGCTAGGTTAACCAGATCTTGTTGTATATCTATTCCCTCTATAAAAGGCACCTCAGGTAAGCGAAGCGCCAACAGAAGAGAAATCACTCCTGTTGCGCAACCAAACTCAAGGATCTTATCTTTTTTACGAGCTTTTACAAAGGACGCTAGAAGAATAGTATCAACTGTAACGCGAGGCCCATCCACTGGCTGCCACGCCTTTAAAGCTCCGTAAAGAACATTGTCTCTTGTTATCTTTATTCCGTCCATTCGTCAAGATGTACTCCTATCACTTTAGAAAGTCCGGGCTCATCCATAGTTACTCCATATAGAACATCCGCCCGTTCCATGGTACTTCGTCTATGAGTCATTGCCAATATTTGCATGTTTGCTGCATAATCAGTAACCAAATCTACAAAACGCAAGAGATTATACTCATCCAGAGCAGCGTCAACCTCATCAAGAATAGCTAAAGGGACTTCTGCTACTTCCATCGTTGCAAAAAGCAAGGCTATAGCGGTCAAAGACTGCTCTCCACCTGATAACTGTGTAAGATTTTGCAAACGTTTACCGGGAGGACGAGCAAAAATATCCACACCCGCTTCCCACAAAGAAAGGCCTTCTTCTAATTCTAGGTGAGCTTCCCCTCCGCCAAAAAGTCTTTGGAACAAGGAATTGAAGCGTTCATCAGTGCTTTTTAAGGCCTCTCCAAACAAGATTCCTACACGTTCATCCGTATCTCGAATAAGTGCTTTTAACTCCTTTATGCCTAAATGAACGTCTTCTATCTGTTCTGAAAGAAATTTTAACCTGTTTTGCAACGATTCATTTTCTGAAAGAACACCTAGGTCATACTCTCCCAGTTCTCGAACTTTCTTTTCAAGACGTCTTACACTTGCAAAGCTTTCCTCTTCGTATTCCGATATTACATAATCAGTTTCTGGATAATGGTATGTATCTTCCCATAAAGAAATGATCTGGTTGAGTTCAGTTTGTGCAGAATCTATTTGTCGTTGACAATCTTTTAATTTTTCCTCTTCAACTTGAACTCTCTTTTGTGCTTGTACACTACGTTGCGAAAGAAGGGCTATTCGTTGAGTGAAATCAGTATTTTCTTTCAGAAGTTTTTCACAGCTATAAACTATTTGTTGCTTTTCTTGCCATAGCTTAAAAGAGTTCTTTCCCAGAACCTGAAGTGCAGAAAAACTGTTCTCTATGTTAATGGCCGCTTTTTGGATATCATCATTAATCCATTGTAGCTTTTCATTACGTTGAGCAATCTCTAAGTCGATACGACTTATGAGAGTTTTAATAGATTTTACTTTTTCACGAAAGACTGCTTCCTCTCCCTTTTCTATGGCAAGTTTCTGCTCAAGTTCTGTTTCGTCTGGCAAATCGCCAAAAGAAGCTATTGTTTCTTCTAGCCTTTTAATTTGATATTGAATATTTTCATGTTCTTCTTTTATTTGTTTAACTTCTTTAACTAACAGGGAATATTCATTTTCCAAACGCACTTTTTCTTCTTTTTGACGATCAAGCTTAAAGGAAATAGAGGAAAGTTGTTTTGCCATTTCTTGCTCCTCTTTTTTCCACCGCTCTTTATCTTCAGCAGCCAGCCGTTCTTCATCTTCAGCCTGTTGCAAAAGGGCAACAATTTTTTTAAGTTCTTCTCTGTGAATATTAAGATTTTTCTCTAATTCTTCAATTTGAAGACGCCTCTCAATGGCTCCTCCTGATTTACGAAATTTTCCACCGCTTACGCTTCCTCCAACAGTAAAAACATCACCATCAAGTGTCACCATGGGAAAAGAAGCTCCTTCTCGTGAGAGAGCCATTCCTACGCTGTATTCTTCCACAATAAGGAGATCACCTAAAAGATGTTTAACGGCTATTTCCCAAAAAGGATCTGGCGAAATAAGTTCTGTAGCCCATCCTACTATTCCCTTCTGGGGGAGTCTGACTGTATAATCGGGGCAACACGGATGGCAACGTTCTAGAGGAAGAAAGGTAACACGCCCTGCCTTTTTCTTTTTTACCAGCTCTATTCCCTGTGCTGCATCTTCAAAGGATTGGACAAACAGCCAAAACTGACGCCCACCTAGATAGGCTTCTAAACACGAAGCGAGCCTCTCTTCACATGAAAAAGACTCCGCAGCCATTTTCACTTTAAGAGGCAATTTCCCTAATTTCTGCGCAGCCAGCACTACTCGAACAGGTTCCGGATAAAGTCGCTGTTCTGTATTTTCGAGTAGTGCATCAAGCTGATTTTCTAATGCTCCTACATTCTTTTTAAGTTGTGATAGTGAAGAAGCTAACTGCTGACACTGACTATAAGCTTCTCCATGTCGTTCTGTCGCCTTCTTATGGGCTATTTGAACAGAATCAAACTTTTCCTTGCCCTCTTCAATATCCTTCTCTATCTGCAACAAAGCTTCATTTGCTATTGACATCTCACTGGCGTTCTTCTCAAGTCGCTCTTGTCTGGCCTGTAACCGGGAACGAAGTCTTACTTCTGTTTCCTCCATTTGAGAGTGTTCATCTATACTTTTCTGCCGGAGTTCTCGCTCTGTCTGAACAGTAGAGCGGAGATCCGAAAGTTCCCCTGATAGAGTTAAGACCGCTTTTTCCTTATCTTGCAAGGAAGAGAGTACTGTTTCATACTGTTTTTTAGCATCGAATGCCTCTTTTTGAACTCCTTTAAGAGCCTGTTGAACACCTTTTCTTTCTTTATCTTGAGTTCTAAGATGTTCACGAGCTGATTTTACAGAAAGAGCCGTTGTAAAACACTGACGTTTCAGCGATTCTCTCTGCACTCTTAAAGAAGCTATTCTTTCAGACATCATTCGTTGCTGACGTTCATAAGCTTCTACTAGACCTTGATAATGAGCCCAACCATCTTCCCAAATGTTTTGCCATTCCCAAGCCCTGTTTTTACGTCTTTCCAACGCATCAATATGACACTGAAATGAAGATAGCTTTCTCTCTAAAAAGGCACGTCGGGAAAAGTAGTAATAACGACGTTTTTCTTCTAGCTCATCTAAAAGCTCCCGAGCCTTTGCAGCGATAACAACTAGAGGCGCAATTTCATCACGACGAGTTGTTAATTCAAAAACTAAAGTCTCTAAACGCGTCAATTCTTCTGTCGCCGATTTTAACTTTTGGCTCGCATCTTCTCTCTTTTTACGATATTGATCAATGCCAAAAAGAGCCTCTAATACAGCCCGCCTTTGCATCGGCCTCTGATGAATTGCTTCTGCCACTTCACCTTGGCCTATAAAAGAAAAACGTTCGCCTTCTAAATGCCACTGACGTTTCACATCCTCTAAATCTTGCAAGCGAATCCGCATTCCATCTACTGCAATAACCGATCCAGTATCAGAGGCGTAATCTCTTTTTATGGTACAAATCTTCGGATCTTCTCTAAGAGAAAGAGCTACCTCCGTTGATGTAGCAGGCTGAAGACTTATGCTTCCCTGAAAAAGAAGATCACTTTGTTTCGTTATTCTAAGACACGTAGGGCTACCCTCTCCAAGTACCCAGCGCAGCCCATCTAGTATATTGCTTTTACCACTACCGTTAGGACCTACAATAGCTGTAAAACCAGGAGAGAAGGTTAGTTCGTGAGTTCCACCGAAACTTTTAAACCCCTTAAGACGAAGTCGTTCGATAAACACGAATCTGAGCCTCCCACTGCTCCATTTGTTCTACGCGACGCTCTACTATGTCTATTGGCCCCTGAACATCAAGCCTGAACTTTTCCCAAGCAAATTCTGAAGCCGCTACTATGAAGATACGTCTTTGCAACTCTTCTTCCCATAAGGGGAGATACGTTTCTGCAATATATTGAGCAATAGCAGGGTGTGCTTCTAAAAGCATAGCCTCTGACTTGTTCGAAAGAGCTACTTTTCTCAAAAAACGTTTGACATGCATAGCTACTGTGTCTTCTTTCAAGACCCAGCCATACCCTCCACAGAAAGGACATCCACGGGTCATAACGGATCGCACATCTGGGCGAGCTCTCTTTCGAGTTATTTCAACAAGACCTAATTGAGATACTCCAAAAATCCTTGCTCTATATCGATCGTTCTGAAATACTTCGTCCAGTCTATGAAGCAGTTTCTGCCTGTCTTCTTCATATTCCATATCTATAAAATCAATAACCACAATTCCGCCAATAGCTCGCAGTCGAAGTTGGCGAGCTATTTCATCAGCAGCCTCCAAATTAGTATCAAGAACTGTATGGCGCAAGTCAGTATCTCCCACATATTTTCCTGTATTTACATCAATGACAGTGAGAGCTTCTGTATGATCAATAATAAGATACGCACCAGATCGAAGCCATACTTTTCGATCAAGAGCCGTTTCTAACTCTCTCTCGATTCCATAAAAATCAAAAATAGGGGAATTTCCTTCATATAAATTAACATCAGGCTCTTTACCGTTCATAATGCGTTTCAAATATTCATTAACTTTATGAAATTCTTCTTCACTATCTATTACTATTTCCCCAACGTCTCCAGTCAACTCGTCTCGAAGCACACGTCCAACAAGACCTATGTCTCTATAGATAAGACATGGAGCTGTCTGGACCTCCGCTTCGTGGCTAATTTCATTCCACAAATCCAAGAGAACATGCAAGTCGTGAAAAAGAGCTTCTTCCTCTACTCCTTCCGCAGCTGTACGGATAATTACACCAAAGCCTTCTCCTTCTTCTCTCAGCTTTTTGGCAATGGAGCGAAGACGCTTTCGTTCGTCTTCATTCGATATTCTTTTAGAAACACCTGTTTCCTGTCCATCGGGAACCAGAACAAGATAACGACCAGGCAAAGAGATTCTGGAGGTCACTCGTGCACCTTTATTTTTTCGAGCTGCCTTAACAACCTGAACAACCACTTCCAAATTAGGCTTTAAATCAAGACCTTTGGCATCATTCAAATATAAGAAAGCGTTACGTCCATCGCCCAAATTTACAAAAGCAGCGTGGATTCCAGGTAAAACACTATCAACTCTCGCCTTATAGATTTCACCTGTTTTCTGACGTTCCCACATCCGTTCTACGAAAATATCAACAAGCCGCCCCTTTTCAAGGATGGCAACCCTCATTTCCTCAGGATCTAAAGTGTTAGCAATTATTTTTCTGTCTGTCATCATATAACATCCCCCTGAGGAACTACAGGGTCAACATCTGTTCCGTTCCATACCCCCACAGCGGTACGGACAAGATGCACATCAGGCCAGCCTTTTACATAGTCAGCCTCAACTATTCTTTTCACCAAAGAACCCGCGCCAAAAGCAAAAGGCGAGCCTAAAACAAGTTTTAAAAAAGCTCCATCTCTGGAACTATGCATTATCTTCTGAGGCAAGAATATTCCTTCTTCCACATCATCAACAAATCTATCAAAATTCAAAGGAGAACGAAAAGACAGCAAATACCCCGATGCATCGCAGCTTTTACTTAAAGAAGGTCCTTCATAAATCTGTGCACCTGTTATTGTAAAAGCCTCTGGAATACAGCTATTCCACTGATATAAAAAATCGTCATTCCAAGAATCAACCCACATATCAGCAGGCTCTGCAAGCGCTACAACACCTACTGGAAGTTCAGGACCTAAACTTATTCGAGGTCTTGGTGTAAACCCTTCTGTCAAAGCAAAAACTAAACCTGCTCTTCGTCCTGATCTATACAAAAGCTGGGGCATAGCTATATGGGGGATAAAACATCCCCGTCCCCTTTTGGCATAGGTAAGCCTTACTCGAATCATAGTAACGATCCCCCTTTAGACCACTGGCAGCCATTATTTTGCCAACCACATCCATGGCAGTGAGACCAACGACAATCTGGGGTAAGCTGCTTTTTTACTGCTTTTTCATGCTCCGACCATAAAAATGCACGAGATACCCCTGTATCAATATGATCCCAGGGAAGATGCTCACTATGAGATCTTTGACGTGTTGTATAAAAAAGAGGATCTATATCGTTTTCTTCAAAAGCACTAAACCATCGTTGAAGGGAAAAAGTTTCACTCCACCCATCGAATCGAGCACCCTTTCTCCATGCACTTTCAATAACTTTTGCCAAGCGACGATCGCCTCTGGCAAAGACACCTTCAAGAAAAGTCTGCTCTGGCTCATGATACTTTAATGACACACGGCGATTATAGATTTGATGTTTTAAAAACTGACCTTTTTCTCGAAGTTCATCAATAGAGTTTTGTCGTTCCCACTGGAAAGGCGTATGCCCCTTCGGGACAAAACCAGCTACTGAAACAGCAATATTTACATTTCTTTTACATGCCTTACCAATCGACAAAGCGTGAAGAGCAATATCAATAATTCCTTTTAAATCCTCCTCTGTTTCGGTAGGAAGCCCCATCATGAAATACAATTTGACTCTATTCCAACCATGGTTGAAGGCAGCATTCAATGAATTATCAATATTTTCTTCTGTTACTCCCTTATTAATAACGTCTCTAAGTCTCTGCGTACCCGCTTCAGGAGCAAAAGTCAAACCGCCACGACGCATAATTTCAAGGTTCGCAGCTAAATCGACTGAAAAGGAATCCATTCTTAAACTTGGCAAACTCAGTTTTACACCTTTCTCGTCAAGGAAAGGTGCAACATCGTTAAGCAATGTGTTGAGGCCAGAAAAATCACACGAGGCTAACGAAACCAGGCCAACCTCCTCCCAACCTGAGGCAAGAACAAGTCGTTGTATTATTTCTTTTATTTCTTCAGGGGTACGTTCTCGCACTGGGCGGTAAATTATACCTGCCTGACAAAAGCGACATCCTCGCGTGCATCCTCTGAAAATTTCCACAGGAACTCTATCATGAACAATTCCTGCGGCAGGAACAATAAGACTATCCGGGTAAAAAGCACCACGAAAATCTTGTATCACTTGCCGCTTTATAGGCAATGCTTGATGAACAGAAGAAAAAGAGACTCCCTCTTCTCCATAGGTAACATCCACAAGAGAAGGAACATAAACTCCCTCTATCCTTGACAATGCCAATAAGCGTTCATCTCTCGATAGCCCCTTTGTTTCAGCTAACACATCAACCATCTGGAGAAGTGTAATTTCTCCTGCCCCAAGACAAAAAGCATCAATAAAAGGCGCTATTGGTTCTGGTGTTAAAGCCCCAGGCCCCCCGGCAAAAACAATAGGGTCACTTTCCCCTCTCTCTTCTGAATAGAGAGGGATTCCTCCTAAATCAAGCATTGTTAATATATTAGTAAAGCTTAATTCATATTGAAGGGTAAATCCTACGGCATCAAATGTAGATAGAGGACGATCTGTCTCTATAGAGCCAAGCAACAGATTGTTTTTCCTCAACAGATCTTCCATGTCAATCCACGGACAATAGGCACGCTCCACATCAGCCCGTGGAAGATGCTTAAGAAGGCTATAAAGTATCTGGAAACCAACGTAACTCATTCCTATTTCATACACATCAGGAAAGGCCAAACAAAAACGCACAAGAGATGGATCTGGCTCTTTAGGCTTTACCGGTCCCCACTCGCAACCAGCATAGCGCGAGGGACGGGAAACCTGTGCCAAAAGAGGCCACAGCGCATCCTCAAACTCAGGGAATTTCATATAATTCCTCCCAACAAAAATCTATTCATAATCTTTCACTGTCGAAAGATATACGCTCATAATGAGAGCCATGGCAATAAAAACAGCTAAGAGAGAACTACCACCATAGCTTAAGAAAGGAAGTGGCAATCCAGTAACAGGAAGAAGTCCCATGCTCATGCCAATTGATTCTATAACCTGGAACCAAATCCATGTTGCCAAACAAGCGACTAACACCTTTCCTCGTGTATCCTTACAACGAAGACCAGCTTCGATTATTTTCCAAAATAAAATAGAAAAGAGAGCTAATAGCAAAATAGCTCCCAAAAAACCAAATTCCTCAGCATAAACGCTAAAGATAAAATCAGTATGTGGTTCCGGCAGAAAACGAAGCTTACTCTGAAGCCCTTGAAGAAAGCCTTTTCCAAACAGCCCACCTGAACCAACAGCAATTCGTGATTGAATAACGTTATATCCTGCTCCTAGAGGATCCAGAGCAGGGTTCAAAAAGACAAGTAACCTTTTTTTCTGATACTCTTTCAAAAATTGCCACCCTATAGGAAGCAACATAAAACCCAAACTAGTTAGCGTCAAGGTATATTTTTTCGGAGCCCCTGCAATAATTAAAGCAACGAAAGTCATAAGGCCATATACTATAGTACTCCCCAAGTCTGGTTGTATGAATACAAGTAAACTAGAAACGGAAGCAAGAGCCAGCCCTCCTATAAAACGAGATAACGTGTCTGGCGGATATCGACATAAATGTTTGGACAAAACAAGTGCCAGACCTATTTTCCCCGCCTCAGAAGGTTGGAAATGAAAGGGACCGAGGTTCAGCCAACTTTGAGCACCTTTTATTGTTAACCCCATGATAAGAACGATGAGAAGCAATATGACAGATGCCCAATATAAAGGGTACGCCCAACGAAGCAAGCGACGATAGCCTATTTTCAATACGAGCAGAAAAACAACAATAGAGATACCGCCCCATACAAGCTGACGGAGAGCAAATCCACCAGTTCTATGAGTAACTCCTACTCCTGCACTGTATATAGATATAACGCCTAAAGCAAAGAGAGCAAGTACCGATAAAAAGAGTACTTTATCTCCATATATTAGAAGTTCCTTTAACGATAGCTTCTTTTCATCCATCCGGCTTCATAATCTCTATTCGCTCTTATTTGTCCTTTTAATTCTCACAACTGGAATGTTTGCAACAAAGGCAACCGATTTATCTGCTCTATCGAGATCCATTTCAATGTTACCCGTATCAATCTCCATGTATTTAGAGAGAACTTCTATCATATCCTTACGAAGTTCTTCCATAAGACCAGGAGAAATATCAGAACGATCATGAATCAATACGATTTGAAGTCGTTCTTTTGCTGTTTTCTTCGTTCCTTGACGTCCGAAAAGTTTTTGAATTATTCCCATCATGCTCTTCTCTCCTCCTAGATCTCTATAACCCGAACAACCGTCTTATCCCAGAGAAAAATCCGGACCCTTCGTGACTGTTAAGATTCAAAAAGGGTACCTCTTTTCCAAGAAGACGATCCGCAATATTCGTAAACGCCTGAGAAGCAAGAGACGTATCTCCACTGGTGAGTGGTTCTCCCCTATTCGCTGATTTAACAACGCTCTCATCATCAGGTACGATTCCGATAAGTTCTATGGCCAAGACATCAAGAACGTCCTGAACATCAAGCATTTCTCCTTCTTTGACCATTTTCGGTTTGACTCTGTTGATAACAAGGCGAATAGGTGCTTTTTCCATAGATTCAAGAAGCCCTATGATACGGTCAGCATCGCGCACTGAAGGAATTTCAGGAGTAGTTACGACGAGAGCTTCAGTTGCCCCAATTGCAGCATTTTTAAAGCCCCCTTCTATTCCTGCAGGACTATCTATAAGAATAAAATCAAAGTCTTCTTTTTTGAGCATTTCGCACAGATCTACCATCTGTTCGGGATTTACTGCATCTTTCGTTCGCGTCTGAGCTGCCGGAAGCAAGAAAAGGTTATCTACCCTTTTATCTCGTATTAAAGCTTGAGGAAGACGGCATGCACCCTCTATAACATCTATAAAGTTGTAGACTACACGATTCTCCAGCCCCATAACAACGTCAAGATTTCTAAGACCAATGTCAGCATCAATGGCCACTACTTTAAATCCAGCTTTGGCCAATGCAAAAGAAACGTTAGCGGTAGTTGTTGTTTTACCAACACCACCCTTACCAGACGTTACAACTATGACTCGAGGCTCCACGAAAATCCCTCCATTCCCTATGTTCTTATAATTTTAGTTCTCGAACAAAGAGAGAACCTTGTTCAAGCGTGATAATAACAGGGTGTCCCCACCATTCCATTGAACTATCAAGGTAACTTCCTACTTTATGACCCAACCTAACTTGTTTTGCCTGGAAATCTCCTACTACGATATTTTGCCCCTCATCACCATCGGAGCCAGCATGTGCGAGACCTTTCAGACGCCCCCAGATACAAATATTGCCAGAAGCTATTACTTCCGCTCCATCATTGATATGTCCAATAACAACAACGTCGCCTCCATGCTCTATTCGCTGACCGGAACGAAGTGACCGTATAAGGAAAAGAGTATCACAACTTTTTCCCTTCCGCGGAGAAACTTCACGAGCAGGCTCACCCGTTTTCATCCCCCAGGATTGAAGTAAATACTGGCTCTCTGCATCATACGTAACCCACGATGAAATACATACATGTTGGGCATAAATAAATTCATTAAGAAGACGTATTATAAAATCCTTGCCTAAAGAACGACCTTGAAAGTCAAGAATAACTTTCATCCCCAACAACGCTTTTGCCTGAGATGAAAGACTAATAAGGTCTGTTAAAACATCTTTTTCAGATAATTCCTCAGGAACAATAAGACGCAGACCTTCACCTGTTCCCTTCAATTGTACTGGAGTTTGAAACGTTTCCATAGACTCCATACTCCTTCCTTCTTCAGGTCGAGAAACCTATTTCGTCAAATCATGCCCTACGAGGTAAGCCAAAATTTCACCTACAATAGGAGCCGCTATAGAACTTCCATGTTCTCCTGCTTCAACAACAGCCACAGCAACGTAGCGTGGCTTATCTACCGGTGCATAACCTGCGAAAAGTGCGTGATCAGCACCATGAGCATTTTGGGCCGTTCCAGTTTTTCCTGCAACAGTTACCCCGAAAGTTCCAGCTCTCCAACCTGTTCCTCCCTTTACAACTTTTTCTAATCCCTCTTGAACAATCTGCATATTTTTCTTGGAAATATTCAATTGTTTGGGGGGAACTGCATTTCTTCTATAAAGATAAGGCGTAACTAATTCGCCTCCATTAGCAAATACCCCATACATCCGAGCTAATTGAATCGGAGTCATCAAAAGAAAACCTTGTCCAATAGAATAATTGACCGTGTCTCCCTGATACCATGATTCCTTTACAACTCTTTCTTTCCATTCACGACCAGCCCTGTTACCAGAAAGCTCCCCAGGAATATCTATCCCTGTCAACTCTCCGACTCCAAATTTCTGTCCCCAATTCGCCAGTCTGTTAATTCCTAATTTTATTCCTACTTGATAAAAGTATACATCACATGAACTGCTTAAAGCTTCTTTTAATGATATACTACCATGTCCGCTTCTTTTCCAACACCTAAAAGTTCTACGACCCAATTGAAAAGCTCCGCTACAGAAAAAACTTGTTTTAGGCGTAACTTCCTTTTCTTCAAGAGCCGCTATGGAAACTAAGGCCTTAAATGTGGATGCAGGAGGATATACTCCCGCAATACTCCGATCAAGCATAGGCCGCTCCGGGTCGTTCAGCAATGACCGCCATTCCTTAGCGGACACTCCCCAAGCCAAGGGGTTATTATCATAAGAAGGGGAGGTATAGAGCACTAAAACAGCTCCTGTTTCAACATCCAACGCTACAACAGCTCCTCTATTGCCCTCTATAAGATCAGCCGCTAATCTCTGCGCCCCTAAATCAAGAGTAAGGTAGAGATCTTGTCCCTTCACTGGAGGCTTAAAATCCAGATCTTGAACGCGTCTTCCCCGGGCATCAACTTCTATTGATTCTTCACCGGGAAGTCCTCGTAAAAGAGATTCATATGAATACTCTACGCCAGCTTTGCCTATAATATCTCCGCCTACATAATCCCCATCTCGTTTCGACTTCAACTCATCTTCACTTATTTCAGCAACATAACCTGTAACATTTGCAGTCAAAGCCCCTGAAGGATAGGTTCGACGCCATACTGGAACAGGGAAAAGCTGAGAAGGGAATTCCGGGTCAGCAATAAGTTCTGCCATTTGGGTCAATGTAAGATTTGAAACAACGCGTACAACCCGATAAGGCGCCCAATATTGCCGCTTCACGGTGGCTTTTATTTCTTCAGGCGTTAATGGGATGCCATGTTTTTGGAATATCCTTGATGTTTTAACTGCAAGTTCATCTTTTTCGAGATCAAGAGGATACCCCATAATATCGAAGGTGCGGATATTAATTGCCAAAGGGGCACCATTACGGTCAAAAATATTTCCACGAGATGGTGCAAGGCGAATAAATCGAAGACGATTATTAGCCGCTAGTTTAATATAGCTATCGGCATGGATAATCTGAAAAAAGTAAAGGGCCACGGCAAGTAAAGCTATAGAGCCAAGGATGACTACTCTCCATATGCGGAGACGTCGATCTATATCAGTTCGAGAATTAGACATCGTTTTGTTCGGTCCTCCACGCATAAAGAAGACATGCAAACATAACCATGGGGATAAGAACAGCTTGCTGAACAAGGAAGGCTTTTAAAATAGTCTGCTCACGGAATCCCCACATAAGTAATCGAATGAATGTCAAAAGTAGGTGAGAACTCCATACTAAAAGGCCAAAAGCAGTAATGCTTCGGGCTGAAGATGGCAAAGAAAACCATATCCATCGGGCAAAAAATATAGATACAACATAAAGTCCAGAAGAAACACCTATGAGACCAGGCCAGCGTAAATCCCATAACAGCCCTCCGATAAAACCTATCCAAAGAATAGATATTCCTTCTTCGTGATTTTTTAAAGCTGAATAAAGAAGAACGAGAAGGAAAATTTCAGGAACTAGAAAATGGCCTGAAGAGAAAACGCGAAGAAGATCTTGAATATACCAAGCTATAACAAAGGAAATCATTGTTCAGTATCTCCTTTGAGTACTTCAACACTGTACAATTGAACAAAATCAGCCCCTGGTTCGATTTTATATGCGACAAAACCTCCAGAAAAATGCCGCAAGTCACCTGTGACCTTTCCTACAGGAAGGCCTGGAGGTAAACTTTCACTAACAAGAGCAGTACTCACCGTCATATTTTTTTCTATTGATCTCCCCTCAGGGATATATTGAAGCCATATGTCTCCCTGTCCATCTCCTGTCACAATACCCAAATCACGTGTCTGGTCCACAACTACAGGAATAAAAAGAGACGCAGAAGTTATTAGCTCCGCCCATGAATACCCTTTTTCGACACGGGTGATTCGGCCAACAAGATTTCCGTTTTGCAAAACAGGGGATCCGGGTTGTAGTCCCTTTTCCTTCCCTTGATTTATTCGTATTTCTGTCCACCAATTTTCTGGAGAACGAAGTGTTATTCGAACATATTCTGCCGACTGCTCGATTTTTTTCTTTATTTCCTCTACTTCATCTTTATTAATAGCTAATTTGAGCACCCAATTCTCTTGCGATAACTCTTGTATCTGCGCTATAAGGTCAGCTCTTTCCTTAAACCAAAAAGATACTTTTCTAAGGGTATCACTTAAAAAAACGGCTGGAATTTCAGGATAGTATAAAAATTTTCCTACCCAGTCACTTGGTGTACGAAACGCTGAAAGCTGAGGAGCAAGAGCCAACAGCAAAAGGCTCGTAGCAAGGGCCACGAGCCCGTGTATAACTTCTTTACTGAAATCGCCAGAGTCTGGCTTGCGCATCTTACAATCTCCAATACATTACTGTGAGCCTTTTTCAACAGAGAGAAGAACCTTTTTCATATCATCAAGATTCTCAAGTATTTTCCCCACTCCTTGAGCTACTGAAAAAAGAGGATCTTCAGCAACAATAACGGGTGTACTTAACGATTTCGAAAGGCGTTCGGGAAGGCCACGAAGTTGGGAAACTCCTCCCGAAAGGATTATACCTTGATCTACAATATCTTTGGAAAGCTCAGGTGGTGTCTGCTCCAAAGCTACCTTTACCATATCTTCAATTCGACGAATAATAGGTTCAAGAGCCTCTCTAACCTCAGAGGACGTTACAACATCAGCTTTAGGAAGACCATCAGCCAAGTCTCGCCCCTTTACTGCCATCTCCAATTCTTCTTCTAGTGGGAGAGCCGAACCAATCTGTATTTTCACTTCTTCAGCCGTCGTTTCACCAATGAGAAGAGCATATTTTTGTCGTAACATGGCTATAATGGCTTCGTCCATATCCTGCCCTGCAGTACGAAGCGAATTTGTAACCACTATACCTCCAAGGGAAAGAACGGCAACTTCACTCGTTCCACCACCAATATCAAGAATCATGCTTCCTCGCGGTTCTTTAATCGGAAGGCCAACTCCTATTGCTGCAGCAACAGGCTCTTCAACAACATAAGCTTCCCGTGCACCAGCCCCTAATGTAGCATCAATAACGGCCTTTCGCTCAACTTCCGTAACTTCCGCAGGAACTGATATGACTACTCTAGGATGAGATAAAACCATACTTCCGCCTGCTGCTTTTTTAAGACAATAACGAATCAATTCCTCTGTCATATCAAAGTTAGCTATAACACCATCCTGCATTGGCCATATCGTATAAACTCCTGTTGGCGTCTTACCTGCCATTGCTTTGGCTTCTCTTCCAACAGCAATAACTTCTATATTTCCGCCGCCTTTTATTTTCTTACGGATAGCCACAGCAGAAGGCTCGTTAATTACAATTCCCTTCCCCTTCACATATACAACGATATTGGTCGTTCCCAAATCAATACCAACGTCTGTTCCAAACATACCAGAAAGAAATCTGAACACTTGAACACTCCCCACCTTCATGTGGTATACCGCGAGGGAACCCGTATTTTTTCCCCTCCGGCAGCAATAAAATGCCCAATCAATTTTATATCGAGCACTTTGAGATTCCGCTCTACAAACTCAGTTAATAATATATCTTCCCTGCTAGGAGCTAACATACCATTTGGATGGTTATGAACTAAAACCATTCCTTTTGCGTCAAGGCGAACAGCCCTTCGAAATAAATATTTTACATCAAGGTACGCTCCTTCAATACCTCCATATGATATCCTATCTCTCGATATTATATTTTCCTTATCATCAAGAAACAAAGAAACAATTACTTCTCTATCTTCATGCGAAAGAAGGTGACACAAAGAGATTACCTTATTTTCCCATTTTTCGCATTCTCCTTCTCTTTCTGTTTCTGTTTCGTATATCATCAAACGTCTGCCTAACTCCATGGCAGCTGCAATAACTGCAACCTTAGCCTTCCCTATACCTCTTATTTTGTAAAACTCGGAAATGGAGGCTTGTGATATACCTTTCAATCCACCCAACACATGTAATAACTCTGCCGACATTTCAAGAACGTCTCTGTTTCCACTGCCTGTACGAAGAAGTACTGCAAAAAGTTCTGTTAATGAAAGTGCAGCAACTCCCTCTCGAAAAAGCCTCTCTCTTGGGCGTTCAGAGGGAGGCAAATCTTTTAACTTCACGAAAAACTACTTTTTTCTCTCTGGCCAGAAGGGATTTGACTCTCTTTCCTTCCCAATAGTCGTTTCTGGCCCGTGTCCAGGAAGAACTGGCATTGAATCTGGCAGAGTTGTTAATTTTTCAAGAGAACGAGAAAGAAGTTCTCCATCTCCTCCGGGAAGATCTGTTCTCCCAACGCTCCTGGCAAAAAGCGTATCACCAGACAGGAGCAACAGTTCACCGTTATGATCAACCGCAAAACAAAGACTTCCAGGAGTATGCCCAGGAGTAGCTATAACAGATATCGAAAATTCACCTATTTGTAGTTTGTCGCCATCCTCCAGTAACCGAGAAGCTTTCCATCCAACAAAATCCAGACCTAACCATTGAGAAAGATTCAAATCTGGATCACTTAAAAGATTCTCGTCATCTCGGGAAACGGCAACCCCTTTTGAAGCATAAGGGGCAAGAGAGGAAAGTCCTCCAATGTGATCGATATGAGCATGGGTCAAAAGAATCCATTCAAGATGGATATCATTTTCTTGCATGAATGAAATTATATCTGCAGGATCTCCGCCTGGGTCAACAAAAAAACCAGTCTTTTGATTATCCCAAAAGAGGAAACCATTTGTCCATAAACTTCCCAGGGGAAAGCGCTTATAATTCATTAGAGAACCTCCGGTGTATCAATTATGAGCGTAACTGGACCATCATTTACAAGTTCAACCATCATATGAGTTTGAAATACTCCCGTTTGAACAGGTACATTTCGTTCTCTAGCTTTCTCTACAAAAATAGTATAAAGCTTATCAGCCACATCGGGGGAAGCCGCTTCAACGAAAGAAGGGCGCCTTCCTTTTCTGCAGTTACCATAAAGAGTAAACTGAGAAACAACAAGCAATTCCCCGTTTACATCAAGAAGAGATCTGTTCATCTTCTCATCTTCATCTTCAAAAATTCTTAAATTAACTACTTTTTCTACAAGCCAATCTACATCGGCCTCTGTATCTTTTACAGAAACACCTAACAAAACAAGAAGCCCTTTATTTATGTTGCTTACCCTTTCAGCATCCACGGATACTGATGCCGATGATACTCTTTGAACAACAGCTCTCATATTTTACCTTCACCCCCGGATGACTTCTATGACATTCTTAACCGCATTCAATCTAGCAACAACCGTGTAAAGATGCTCTATGTCTCTAACTCTGATCTCTATCTTCATTCGGGCAAGGGTTCCACCAACAACGTGAGCCTTGATCCCAACAATATTTCCATCACTTGCCATTATAGCCTGAGCTACATCAGTAAAAAGGCCAGATCTGTCCATAGCTTCAAGCTTCAATCGTGTCGTGTAATAATTCCCCCGCGTTCCAGCACCCCACGAAACGTTTATAAGTCTCGATTCTCCCGCCTCTTGTAAGTTAGGACAACCTAACCGATGAACAGTAATACCTCGAGTGCGGGTAGAATAACCGACAATTTCATCTCCTGGAACCGGAAGACAACAGCTTGCTATAACAACCTGAACACCTTCTGCGCCCTCTACTATAATATCGGAATCTGTTTTCTTTATGCCGGAAACTGGTACTTCTTCGGGTATTTCTGGTAATGCAGGAATCTGAGCCTTTCCTATCAGTTTCTGTATGAGCGTTGAAGGATTTAACGTATTGTTTCCAACAGCGACGAGGATATCTTCCCCATTGGAGTGCCCTATTTCACGGGCTATTTTATTGAGAAGGGGAATGAGTTCCTCATACTCTGTATTTATTTCTTCAACATTCCGTCTCTTTATTTCGCGTTCAAGAAGTTCATATCCGCGTTGAATTTTTTCTTGACGTTCCGCTTTTTCCTGCTGTCGGAAATATGAACGTATTTTACTCTTCGCTTTTCCACTTCTAGCCATTTTTAGCCAATCACGAGAAGGTGTTCCCTGGGGAGATGTAATAATTTTTACTATATCTCCATTCTTCACCTCGTAAGTCAGCGAAACAATTCTATTGTTAACCATAGCTCCTACACATCGGTTACCCACCTGTGTATGGATCGCATATGCAAAGTCTATAGGCGTCGATCCCTTGGGCAGTGAAACGACCTTTCCCTGGGGCGTAAAAACAAAAACATCAGATGTAAGGACATCTTCTTTCAAACGCTCTAAAAACTCTGAGGGACCAACTTCATGATCTCCTTCCAGGGCTTGGCGAATCCAAGTCAGACGAGCATCTAAATCATCGAGGACATTGCCTCCCTCTTTATATCGCCAGTGAGCTGCAATACCATATTCTGCAAGTCTGTTCATATCAGATGTTCGTATTTGAACCTCTAACGGTTCTCCCATAGGCCCCACAACAGTTGTATGGAGAGACTGATACATATTTGTTTTCGGATTAGCTATATAGTCGTCAAATTGTCCGGGGATAGGTTTCCATATTGTATGAACAATACCTAAAACAGAATAACATGTTGCTACATCGTCTACGACAACTCTCAAAGCCAAAAGATCGTATAGCTGTTCAACAGAAAGCTTTTTACGGTTCATTTTTTCATATATGCTATAAAAATGCTTAGCGCGGCCTTTAACTCTGAAGTGAATATTTTCTTGTTTTAGTCGTTCCTGGAGGATTTCTATTGCTTTTTTAATAATAGCTTCTCGCTCAGGTAATTTTTTTCGAACTCGACGACGTATTTCATAATACATATCAGGATCGGAATATTTAAAGGCCAAATCTTCTAAGCCTCGTTTAACTTGATATATTCCCAAGCGGTGAGCTAAAGGAGCATATATTTCCAGCGTTTCCTTTGCTATTCGTAACTGTTTATCTTTGCGAAGAGCCCCTAGCGTTCGCATATTATGAAGCCTGTCTGCCAATTTGATAAGAACAACACGAATATCCTTGGCCATAACAACAAACATTTTTCGAAGATTTTCAGCTTGATAATCTTCAAAAGATTTAAAAGGCAGTTTTCCTAATTTAGTAACGCCATCAACAAGGGTAACGACTTCTTCCCCGAAGGTTGACTTCACTTTTTCGGCAGAAAGAGCCGTGTCTTCAAGAACATCATGGAGAAGAGCTGCAATAAGCGTTACAACATCAAGCTGCATATCTGCCAGTATTGAAGCCACATTAATACTATGTACCACATATGGATCGCCACTTGAACGTTTTTGCTCACCATGAGCTTCCGCTGCAATAACGAAAGCTTCGCCTAATTTTTTTAACTCTTCCTTTGTTAAATAATAAGTGACCTTCGACCATAATTCGTGCCAAGCAAATTTAACAGAAATAGTTCTTTCGGTCTCTGGAATTCGGCCAATGTAGCTATCACGCAACTTCCCCAACGTCTTCTTATCAAGTCCCAAGCTCTTAAGATGACGTTCTTGCTCACTAGGATCAATTGGATCTATTTCATATTCCAAAGAATCAGTATGTATCTCTACCATGGCTCGGTCACCTTTCAAATCAAGAGTCTACAACAATATAATCGAGCATAAACTGAAGATGGGCTTGCCCACGCCAATAATTAATACTCGGATGGTAGACCCAGCCCTCAATTTTAGACGAAGGTATAGACTGAAGCATTTCCACACTGTTAAAAGCAACGAGAGACTCTGAACCACATTGTATCTTTGCATGAATGCCTGTTTTTCCCAATGGAATAACTTGCTCATCTCCCTGTCTTTCGCAAAAAAGCAACGGACAAGGATTCCCCATTCCAAAGGGACCAAGAGGCAACGCAGCATTCCAATCCTCAAAGGTGATTCGTGAAGGATGTAAGGCTAATGCAGATATTTCAGGCTCTTCATATTTTACACTAGAAAGTATTTGCTCTAAATCCACTTTAAGCTTCTCCCAATTATCTTTGGTCACAGAAAAACCTGCTGCTTGCTTATGCCCACCCCAAGCCTCAAGTTGCCCAGCAAGACAATCAAGAACATGTACAGCATTTCCGCCGTCTGGCATACGCAATGTTCCTCGGATCCAGTCTCGTACAGGTGCCGCCAAGACTACAGGAGCATTCTTTTCAGAACATAGGCGACTCGCTACACCACTCAAAACACCGACTGGCCAAGATTCTTCAAAAAGAACATGTTTCGAATCTTCATCGACAACTTTCGCAGCCTCTTTGGTTATTCGTGTTGAAAGGTTTTGTCTCTTTCTATTTATTGAAATAAGTTCCTCCACGCGACTATCAATGTTATCTTCACCAATTAAAACTTTTACTGCGAGATCTGCATAAGAAAGGCGACCAGCAGCATTAAGACAAGGTATAACTTTCATGGCAAGATGTTCTTCATTAATGAAACGCTGGGAAAGCCCTAATTTTCTAATAAGCTGCTCCAATCCAATCCGGCTGGAAAAACGAATTTTCTGAATGCCTTCCTTTACCAAAGCTCTGTTTAAAATTTCAAGAGGCATACAATCAGCGACGGTAGCCAAAGCTACTAAATCAAGACGATCTAGCAGCCACCTACGCGGCATAATTTCAAACTGATAGGCCCACATCCATAATACAGCTGTTGCACAAAGCCGACGAGCCTCATTATCGCCATCTATTTGTGGATTAACGACAAAAGAGTCAGGAATTTCATCTCTGTCTGGTAGGTGATGATCAAAAACAAAAACATTCATCCCCTCTTTACGAGCCGCTTGTAAGATATCTTTATCTTTTGTACCACAATCAACAATAACAAGGGTATCACACCCTGCTCCAAGAAGTTGTTGAACAACGTCTTGATGAAGCCCATACCCTTCAAAATGCCTGTGAGGAATATAATATCTGACTCCTGTTGCTTGCCTTTGACATAATTCCATTGCTAAAGTTGTGGATGAAACTCCATCCACATCATAATCACCATAGACAACAACATTGCCCAATGAAGAAAGACTTCGCCATTTATCCGCCACCACTTTTGCCGCTTCACCAAGAAAACAGGAAGACGTTAAGAAATCAAGGCTCGGACGAAGCCAGGCCCGAGCCTTGTCTATATCGTGAAGAGAAAATCTTCCTTGCATATCTAAAAGAGCAGCAACGAGAGGCGAACAATTTAATTCATTGGCAATGCTGTAACTTGTTGTTGCCGGCACTGCCACTTTAAGTTTCGATCTTGAACAAAAAGATGTCACTGTTTGTCATTTTCCTCTCTTTGCGTAAAGTCTGGTTCTACTATTTCAGTTTCTGCATGCGTTTGCACTTTTTCTACGGTTGAAGAAGATACCGCTGCCGTAGCATTCATAGCATTAAGCAACGACATGCGTTCCTCTTCCATCTTTTTTACCTTGCCTTCTAACTCACGAATCTGTTTCTTATACTTTACTCGTGATTCGAGAGCTGCAGACATGGAAACAAGCCACATGAGAACGCAGCCTCCTGCAAAAACAGCTACCTCCCAAATACCTTGAGGAACCTGACGAGTCCATATTAAAAACTTGACAGTAATCTCCCCTGTATTCTGAAAAGCAAAAACCGCAGATAACATCATTGCAAGTCCCACAGCTAAAGCGTAACTCCTCATGTGACTCCCTCCTCAGGATCCGACTACCCACTAACGACGAGAGCCGGCTGGTAGATTCATCCTTTCGAGCCACTCTTTTTTATCTTCTTTTTCGAGGCTCTTCAGATACTTTTCTTTTTCTCCATGCTTCCACAATGGATCATAAATCTCTTTCATTTCACGTGCATATTCATCAAGAGCGCGAGGAATGCTACCAGAAAGTATTTTTTCTAACCCTTCGTGACACGGCCTTGCTCCAAATTTTTTGACAGCATCTCGTAGCACTTCTGGATGATCCAAAATCATACACGGACGAAGAAGGTTATCATCTCCATCGTATGGAAGTTGGTTACGAATATACGTGAAGAATGGACTTCCTGCAATCTCCACAAGAGATTTTTCCCTAATATTATCAACTGCAAAGGGAGCAAAAACACATGGCTCAACGCTTCCATCAGAAATCACATGCCAATAACGCTCTCCAGCAGCCATACACCCATCAACATATGGCCCGTCATTCCAAAAATCACCTATGAAGATTGGAAATTCTCCACTATGGCGCCACTCTTCAACCTTTTTATGTAACATTGAACGCTGCTTAGGTGTCGACATGTACGTCAAGTCGGGATTTTCCCCTATTGGAACGTATTGGAAAAACCATCCTATTTTACAACCTCTGTCTATCATCGTCTTAATAAATTCATCGCTCGACATATAATCCGCTGTATTACGCGTATATGTAGCACTAAATCCGAACATTACTCCGGCTTCGTTAAGTCGACGATAAGCAGCTATCACCTTATCATATATTCCCTGACCACGTCGTAAATCAGTGAGTTCTCGACTTCCTTCCACAGAAATCATGGGCATAACATTACCCAAATCAACAAGTCGTTGCACCATTGTATCATCGAGAAGTGTTCCATTTGTATAGACCTGGAAGTAACAATCGTCATGTTTTTCCCACAAATCAAGCAAATCATTGCGGAAAAAAGCTTCTCCTCCAGAAAATGTAAAAAAGTACATGCCCAGCTCTTTTGCATCGGTAAGAAGCTTATCAAGTTCTCCAAATGTAAGTTCATTACTTGTGTCATATTCGGCAGCATAACATCCCTTGCAATGAAGGTTACATTTCATTGTAGGGCTAATAACCATGAAATTAGGCAAATGGACATTATACTCTTTCTCTTTTTTGTCACGGATACCTCTGCCAAGGACCATAAAGTTAACAACAAGATTTTGAATAAATTTGGAAAGGCAGTGAGGATTGAGTTCCAGGGCAATTCGACGAACAACCCCCACAAAGGGATCATTCTGTAGAACCATGTCTGAAAGCTGTTTAAAAGTTTCTCGATGATACCGCGCAGGAGCAATACTTGCAATTGCTCTGAAAAGAGATGCTAGTTGTCTATCATCCCCTTTCCGAAGCATTAATGCAGCTTTTTCGATAGCTTTTTGGGAAAAATGCCCTTTAGCTTTATCGATCATTGAAATGGCCACTTTCATCATCTCCTTTAAGTGATTTTGACCTTGACCATTTACTTTTTTTCGAAAAGGCGAATTTTTTTCATTTTAATAGAGTATTTGCATTAAGTAAAGCAAATATAAAACATGTTAAAAAAACAGGGGGCAAGAAAGAAAGTTCTTTCGCCCCCTGGGATCCTCTATTACAAATAAGAGAAAATTACATTATTTTTTGTTAGTATCTTTTAAATACCATTCCGTTAATAGAGAGCCTGCCACATAAATCGAACTATATGTTCCTACGACGATACCAACAAGCAAAGCTAAAGAGAAATTAGCTATAACCGGTCCACCCCAAATGAAAAGGGCAAGTACAGGTAGGAACGTTGTCAAAGATGTATTGATCGTTCTTGACAGAGTTTGATTGATAGACATATCAAGCAAGTTGGCAATTCCCTCTTGTCTCAAATACTTCCAATTTTCACGTACTCTATCAAGTACGACTATTGTATCATTAAGAGAATAACCGACAATAGTTAAAATAGCAGCGATGAAAGGCAAACTAATCTCTCGACCAGTAAGACTGAAGACACCCAATGTAATAATAGAGTCGTGAATTAGTGCAGCAACGCTGACGACGGCAAATCTAAACCGGAAGCGAACTGTTATGTACGCTAAAATTCCCAAAAGGGCAAGTCCCACAGCAATTAACGCTTCGCGGCGCAATTTTTCGCCAACAACTGGTCCTACCTTCTCGAATCGAAGCACTTCCATGTCCTGATATTTATCTTTAAGTGACTGGATAACTTCTTTGCGAGATTCCTCTGTATCGGCATTAACTCGAATAATAACTCCGCGATCGCTATAAGCCTGAATAACAGCCTGTTTTTGGCCAACTCCTGCCAAAACATTACGAACATCCCCTACTGGAACAGGAGAACTAAACTCTACTTGAACGACGTTACCTCCTGTGAAGTCTATACCCAAATTGAGTCCCTTCACTAAAAGGAGTCCAAGGCTCACTACAATAAGTACCAGGCTAAGAAGGATCGCTTGTCGCCGATGCTTCATAAGTTGAAAAGAAAACTTTTTATTGAACATGTGCAAACCCCCCTCGCCTATGAACGGTGACTAGAAAAAGAAGCTTTAGAACCACTCATGAGAGCCTGGAGTAAAACACGGGTGACAATAACTGCGCTGAAAACGCTCGCTAAAATCCCTATGCTTAACGTAACAGCAAACCCTCGAACAGGACCACTTCCGAAATAATAGAGAACTCCTGCCGCTATAAGAGTAGTAACGTTGGCATCAAGAATGGTTGTTAACGCTTTTTTAAATCCTGCATCAATTGCAGCACTGGGCGTTTTACCCATTTCAGACTCTTCTTTTACTCTTTCATAAATCAAGATGTTTCCATCTACTGCCATTCCGATAGTCAAAATAATACCGGCTATTCCTGGCAAAGTCAGAGTTGCCTTCAAGCTGATAAGGCCAGCAAAGACAAGAAGGATACATACACCAAGCGCAACATCGGCTGCTAAACCAAGACTTCTATAGTAAAGCAACATAAAGCCCAAAACAAGCAAAGTACCAATAAGTCCCGCTTTAAGTCCAGATCTGACAGAATCTGCTCCGAGGCTGGGTCCAACAGATCGGTTTTCTATTACTTCTACAGGAACAGGAAGGGCGCCTGCTCGAAGCATTATGGCCAAACGCTGAGCTTCTGTAGCAGAGAAACGTCCTGAAATCTGCGCATTACCACCACTGATACGCTCTTGAACCACAGGCGCAGAAACTACATTTCCGTCAAGGATAATAGCTATCTGTTTCCCTACATTATCTGCCGTCGCCTGTTCAAAAAGCTTTGCACCTTCAGAATTAAACTCAAGAGTAACAACTGCCCGCCCCAAATTATCAAACTGAGTCTTGGCATCAACAAGATGTTTCCCGCTTACAAGAGCTGAACCAAGCAAAAAATATCTGCCTTCATCATCTTGGGCGACAATTGCACCTTCAATAGTTTGAGACTGTTTTTCCAGTTCAGATTTGTATGTTTCAATTTCACTCTTAGCTTCGTTCCATCTTTCTTGGGCCGTTTTGAATTCTTCGTCGTTATCATAATTAGGCCGTTCAGGGCCAGGAGGGACTGCCGGAGTTGCACCGATAACCTTCCGGAACTCAAGCAAGGCTGTTTTTCCAATAAGCTCAAGTGCTGCTTCAGGATCTTCCACACCTGGCAAATCGACTATTACACGATCCCGTCCCTCTCGCTGAATCACCGGTTCCGCAACACCATACTGATCTATACGATTTCTTAAAACAGCCAATAGCCGTTCTATACTATCGTCAGTAAGGGCACTACCTGGCACAGACTTTGCCTGGAGAACAATATGCGCTCCGCCTTTCAAGTCAAGACCTAAATTTATCTTTCCTTTTATAGGAAAGACAGAGAGCAGGGCGGCAACAATTACCACTGCAACTAAGACAAGCCGCCATCGGTCTTTCTTCAACATGACTTTAACCTCCCTAAACCTTAAGTTCCAAAAACTTTAACATTGAACAAAATCATAGAAAAAGGAGCGGACACTCAGAGTATCCACTCCATTTACACTATAATATAAGAGTTAACCTACTTCTCTTCATCTTCCTTTGTCTCTTCTTCAGAAGGAGCCTCGGAAGTAGCTTTTTCATTGCTTACTGCTGGCTCAGCTGCTGCAGATCTCTTATTGATGATAGAAGATTTGAGAATACGAACCTTCACACCGTCTGCTATTTCAAGAATTATGCTGTCATCTTTCACTTCGCGAACTGTACCAAAAAAGCCACCTGCAGTTATAACCTGATCGCCACGAGTCAGGGCTGCCAAAAGATCATCATGCTGCTTTTGACGTTTCTTTTGCGGCCTAATGATAAAGAAATAAAAAATAAGCACAAATATTACGAGAGGGAAAAGCATCCCCAAAAGACCACCTTGCGCTCCACCAGCTCCTGTTGTCTGACCACACTGCTGATTCAAATAAAACGCCTCCTCTTCTAAATTCATCCCTTTGAGTTCAACAGTGATATTCTAGCAGAATATCAAATCCATAAAAGGGTTTATTATTACTCTTCTCTATGTTTGAGATAAAAAAGTAATTTTTCGAGCTCTACAGATATATCTACACTATAAACAAGCACACTATCAGGGGCAACAATAGCCAAGGGAGAAAAGTTAAGAATCCCTTTTACAGTGCCGACAGAAACTATTTTATCAACACATTCCTGAGCCACGGATGATGGTACCGTCAAAATAATAACTTCAATACCATTCTTCTTCATGACATCATATATGTCATCCATGTGATAGCAAGGAATACCAGCAACTCTTTTCCCTACTTTTTCAGGATCTACGTCAAAAAGCACTTTAATATCAAATTTTGAGCTTTTGAAAGCTTTATGCCCGAGAAGGGCTTCGCCCAGACGTCCGACCCCCACAAGGGCTATAGGCCATTTTCGCGGAGAAGCAAGTATTTCATCAACATGTCTATACAGTTTCTCTACGTGATAACCCACCCCCCTTTTTCCAATTTCACCGAAATAAGAAAGATCTTTTCTTACCTGACTCGCTTTAAAAGCAAGCATCTCTCCTATTTCTTGGGAAGAAACTACCTTCTGACCTTCATGATAAAGCTGCTCTAATAATCGATGATATTGAACAAGCCTTTCAACTGTAGGTTCAGCAATTTTCATTTTTTCACGTCCTTCAATCTTCTCTCAAAATATGTGCGGCCCTCTGACTATGAAATTTTGAAACGAGACAGCCCCGCATAGCCAGTTCCAAATCCTTCTATTTCTTCCTCTATGCGAAGGAGTTGGTTATATTTTG
The DNA here is from genome assembly GCF_055390565.1 of Aminobacterium thunnarium. NCBI lineage: Bacteria > Thermotogati > Synergistota > Synergistia > Synergistales > Aminobacteriaceae > Aminobacterium > Aminobacterium thunnarium. Next base: position 553,760 of record NZ_AP042412.1, on the reverse strand, counting down.
CTACTCTGTCAATACGTGCTGGAGCTCCGCTCTTAATTTGACCTGCTGCTACAGCAACGGCCAGATCACTAATAAACGTGTCATCCGTCTCTCCAGACCGGTGGGAAATAACGGTGCTATATCCATGACGTACAGCCATATCAATAACATTCATTGTTTCACTTACCGTCCCTATTTGATTCAATTTAATCAGTATAGAGTTGGCAACTTTCTGATTAAACCCTTCTTGCAACCGCTCTGGATTCGTAACAAAGATATCATCTCCAACCAATTGCACAGACGTTCCTAATGCATGAGTCAGAGACGCCCACCCTTTCCAATCGTCTTCAGCCATTCCATCTTCAATAGAAACAACTGGATATGCTTTGCAGAGATCAGTATAATACGAAATTATATCGCCTGTATCCAGAGTTCTTCCTTCACCGGCAAACTCATATTTACCATCTTTGTATATCTCAGAAGCAGCAACATCAAGGGCTAAACTTATCTGATCACCAGGAGTATAACCAGCTTTTTCTACAGCTTCAAGGATCAAATCGATGGCCTCTCTATTGCTTTGCAAGTTGGGAGCAAAGCCACCTTCATCACCAATTGCCGTACTGTATCCACGAGTCTTAAGCGTCTTTTTCAAAGAATGGTAGGTCTCTGCTGCCATACGAAGGGCTTCTGCAAAAGAACTCGCTCCATGGGGAACAATCATGAATTCCTGTATATCAAGATTATTATCGGCATGAGCACCGCCATTGATTACGTTCATCATTGGGGTAGGCAAAAGATATGGTCTAATTCCTCCCAAATAAGCCCAAAGTGGAAGGCCATGATCTTCGGCTGCTGCTCGTGCGACAGCCATTGAAACTCCAAGGATAGCATTGGCTCCCAAATTTGATTTGTTATCTGTTCCATCTATTTCTAATAACGCCATATCAATGGAAGCCTGCTCTGAAGGATCACTCCCCACAAGTTCCGGCCCAATTTTATCGTTTATATTTCCGACAGCCGTCAATACCCCCTTACCCATATAGCGGTTTCCACCATCCCGCAATTCCAAAGCTTCATGAGTACCTGTAGAAGCTCCGGAGGGTACCGCAGCTGTTGCTATAATGCCGTTATCAAGCCAAACCTCTACCTCTACTGTAGGATTTCCTCGTGAATCAAGAATTTCTCTTCCATAAACACCCGCTATGATACCCATCCCTATCATCTCCAATTCAAAAAATTCCGTTTACCACGGCTTTTCATCAGATTTAACACGACGTTCCTCTTGCAACTCGTAAGGTATTGACTCTTTTCTTCTTATCATCTTTTCGTCGTCAATTAAAACTTTTATCGTGAGAACACGTGTTGGGTAGGCTATTTCTACAGTGTCTCCCATCCGAACCTGAGCGGAAGAACGACATTGGCGACCATTGAGGCGCACGGCTCCTACTTCTACCATCTCCTGAGCCACGACTCTCCTTTTTACTAACCTTGACTCTTTCAAATATTTATCAAGTCTCACATTGTTCCTCCATACACAAATCTAGATTAAGTATAACAAAAATTTGTATTAGCGAGCTTTCAAATTTTTGGCAATTTTACTATACTCTTCTAGCTCTTCTCTCGTTGCTTTACCTTGCAACATCCTTTTCTCAATTCTTTTAAAAACATTTTCTGACTTTCTTCTATGCAATGCTTCTGAAACAGCTTTCCAACACTCTTCTTCTTCACTGAAAGAATCACAAAAAGCCCCTCCAGAAGCCAAAATTCTAAATGGGAGTGTTTCACTCAAATTACGCCAATGCTCTTCTAGCTTTTCTGGAGATTGCCCAGAGAAAAGAGCTGCTATCATACCCTTAAGCCCTTCATTATCTATAAGCAGAAAAACTTCATCAGGGTCAACTGTTCGACGCCGCACGGGGTTATTCCAAAGACAATATACGAGTGCCGCCTCAAGAGGGTCAATAGTTTCATCTAAAGCATTATGTTCCTCTTTTTGAGCATCTCCGTCTCTGTGCTCTGACACATTTGATTTTGACACGTTTCTTGCCACACGCAGAGAGTCAAGCTGAAGCTGCAATTCGTGAGGAAGAACTCCTAAAACAGCACTTACTCTCGGAACATAAGGCGCAATATCGATAGGATTCAGCTGAGCAAATCCTTGAAGTAAATCTTCAACGGCAGTTCTTCTTGTCTGAGGATTTTCAAGTTGCGATTGTCGCAAAGAAAGGTGGAAAAGGACTAAGGGCAACGCTCTGTTCAGCGATTTATTGAACAGAGCCTTTCCATCTTCATGGGAAAGCAAATCATCTGGATCTTTTCCTGAAGGCAATCCAACGACGCGAACATCCAAGCCACATTGCTGCAAAACATACATACTCCGTACTGTAGCCTCTTGTCCAGCTGTATCTGAATCGTAACAAATAAAGCAAAGATCCGTAAAGCGTTTTAATAGGCGCGCCTGATCTTCTGTCAAGGCTGTACCTAAGGACGCAATAGTTTCTTTATATCCTGAAAGATGCAATCGGATTGCATCCATATATCCTTCAACAAGAATCGCTCGCTTCTTTTCTCGAATCTCTTGTTTAGCTACGTGTAATAAATAGAGATTTTGACGCTTACTGTATAAAAGTCCTTCTGGGCTATTAATATATTTTGCTCCATCTCCATCTGTAACTCTTCCGCCAAAAGCAAGAAGTTTTCCTGAAACGTCGCGGATAGGAAAAATAATTCTACCCCTAAAACGATCATATACTCCTTTTGTTCCCTCTATGACAAGTCCACAATCCAATGCTTCTTTTAGAGAGGTTTTTTCTTTTTTCAAATGGCTCCATAATGAATCCCATGAAGATGGAGCCCAACCTAACTCAAACATTGATGCATCCTCTGGCGTTATATCTCTCTTATTGAGATAATGCAATGCTATACGTCCACCAGGCTCTTTCAAAGCTGTACGATAAAATAGTAAAGAGAGCTCCATAATATCAAATAAAGAACGTTTGTCCTCACTTTTCCCAGACACAGAAGGAACAGAAAGAGTCACTCCAGCCTTGCGAGCAAGAATTTCTAGAGCTTCTCTAAAGTCTAGTCCTTCAATTTTCATAATAAACGAAAAAATGTCTCCGCCTTCTCCACATCCAAAACAGTGAAAAGTCTGCCGATCAGGAGAGACTATAAAAGAAGGGGTCTTTTCTTGATGGAAGGGACACAAGCCTTTAAAGTTTTTGCCTGTCTTATGAAGACGAACATAGTCGCCTACAACATCAACAATATCAAGTCGTTCTTTTATAAGACGAACTGCATCCTCACCCACCTGAGATCACCTCCACTTAATACAGCATAAGAAAAAAGGGGAAGGATATCAATCCTTCCCCTCAGAAAATACAATCTTTACAATAAACTTTACCTAACTTACATGAAGAGAGGAGCTAAAACCAAAGCTACGACTGACATCAACTTAATCAAAATATTCAAGCTTGGACCAGACGTATCTTTGAAAGGATCTCCCACTGTGTCTCCTACAACTGCAGCAGAGTGATTACTTGTTCCCTTACCGCCGAAGTTTCCTTCTTCTATGTACTTTTTGGCGTTATCCCACGCACCACCCGAGTTTGACATGAAGATAGCCATCATAACACCGGTAACGATAGATCCTCCGAGAAGACCACCCAATGCTTCAGGACCAAGAATCAATCCAACAAGAATAGGGGTAATGACAGCCAAAAGACCAGGAATAACCATTTCTTTCAAAGCAGCGCCAGTTGAAATATCAACACATCGCTCATACTCTGGGCGTCCTGTTCCCTCCATAATGCCTGGAATCTCACGGAACTGTCTTCGGACTTCATCAATCATGGATTGAGCAGCTCGTCCAACAGCCTGAATTGTCAAAGCGCTGAAAAGGAAAGGTAACATGCCTCCGATGAACAACCCCACCATAACCTGAGGATCTTTTAAGTCAATGGCATCAAGATTAACAGCATGCGCATATGCAGCAAAAAGAGCTAACGCTGTAAGAGCTGCGGAACCAATGGCCAAACCTTTACCCATAGCAGCTGTAGTATTCCCTACGGCGTCAAGTTTATCGGTAATTTCGCGAACTTCATGAGGAAGGTGACTCATTTCTGCGATTCCACCAGCGTTATCAGCGATAGGTCCGTAAGCATCAACGCTCAGTGTCATTCCAGTGATTGAAAGCATACCAACGGCTGCACATGCAATACCGAAGAGGCCTCCAAATTTATAACCAACAAGAGAAGCAACACAGATCAGTATAACAGGTATAACAGTGGATTTCATTCCCACAGCTATACCGGAAAGAATAACAGTAGCTGGTCCTGTCTCTGAGGATTTGGCGATCTGCTTAACAGAATTATAGTCTCCAGACGTATAAATTTCAGTCACATAACCAATGAGAACTCCCACAGCCACTCCGGAAAGAACAGCCCAGAAAAGAGTTAAGTCTCCCAAAACAGCTTTGGTTACAAAGAAAGAGCCTGCAATCATAACTCCGCCTGTTACAAAGGTACCTATTCTGAGAGCAACCTGTGCATTGCCGCCTTCTTTAACACGGACAAACATCGTTCCGATAATGGCTGAAACAATTCCTAAACCAGCCAGAAGAAGGGGATAGTAAATGCCACGACCTCCAAAAACGGTCAAACCAATAGCCATAGCTGCAATAATCGAATTTACATATGATTCAAAAAGGTCGGCACCCATTCCGGCAATATCTCCAACGTTATCACCAACGTTATCGGCAATAACAGCTGGATTACGTGGGTCGTCTTCAGGAATTCCGGCTTCAACTTTACCAACCAAGTCAGCTCCCACATCGGCAGCTTTAGTATAAATGCCTCCACCAACACGAGCGAAAAGAGCAATGGAGCTTGCTCCGAAACCAAAACCTGTTATGATGTTGGGATCCTTGAAAAGAACGTAGCAAAGCATTATTCCAAGAACACCAAGACCGACAACAGACATCCCCATAACGCTTCCGCCACGGAAAGCGACACCAAGAGCCTCATTCATTCCATGAGTGGCAGCGTAAGAAGTTCTTCCATTAGAGCGTGTGGCAACTGTCATGCCAATATATCCAGCGATAGCACTGAAGAGAGCACCTACTAAGAAAGAAACAGCTGTCCCCATGCCGATTTTAAAGCCAAGAAGAGCTCCAACAAGTATTGCGAAAGGGAACAACCAACGATACTCCCTCGAAAGGAAAGCCATTGCCCCACCATGAATGATTTCTGAAAGTTCATTAACTCTTTCGTTTTTGACTTCAAACGCTTTAATTTTGCTATATGCAAAGAAAGCGTAAACGAGAGCCAGAACTCCAGATCCTACTACGATCCAAAACGCCTGAGAATCCATACAAAGAAACCTCCCTTTAATTCATAAAAACTTGAAAAAGACAGCCCGCCTCAATAGGCGGGCAACTACGGCCAAAAACTCAGTCAATTATAGTAAGGAGAGATAGTAAAGACAAGTGATAAAACCTATTTCCTTTTGTCTTTCTTTATAAATATTTCAATATTTCCATTTAATTTTCCTATTTTCTTCAAAGAAGAGAGCATGCCCTTTATGCCACCCTCGATAAACTCCGCTACAAAAGGTTTTAAATGTATATACTCCCCTTCTACAGTCAGAGTAAGTTTATTGGGATTTGCCTTACGAGATAATGAAAGAATATATTCCGCCAAAAATTTTTCTTCTCCAACATAAAATATTTGTCTTGAACATTTCGTCTCTTTTTCTCTCTTTGAATTCAAACTGTAAAAAGCAACAACTCCCAAAATATCTGAAGGACAATCTTCAGGTTCTCCTATCCAAACCTTCGGGTAGGAGAAAGATTTTCCCCCTTCAATTAGAAGAATGTCAAGATCAGGCTCTATATTATACTGTATTTTTTCAAGGGGCAAGTCTCCTGCTTTTTCATATCGATAACCATCAACACCCCAATAAAGCACCGGGATATCGTATAATAAAGCTTTTCCCGTATCTGTATGGCATGATGATAAAACTTTTTCATGAGAGTGTTTGACATAAGCAACTTTAGCATCAGCTTCCTTTAGATATTCAAGCAATAAAAGGCAAAGGCTTGTTTTACCACTGTTTTTTATCCCAGCGACAGTAAAAATAAAAGCCATATCAAGTCACTCTTTCGCCCGATCTGAAGGAGTCTCAATCGGACTTGTTTTCACGCTGTATTCTCGTATGTAGCCCTTCCAGATATTTCTATAGCTATCAAGCAAAAAGACAAAAAGGCTTATGATCAAAGGCCCCAAGAACAATCCGAGAAAACCCCAAGATGCTAAACCCCCGACAACACCTATAAAAATAATAAGTACGTGAGCTTTTCCTCCGCCAGAAATAAATATGGGACGAATAAAATTATCGACCATACTCACAATGGTAAGTCCCCAGATTGAAAGAATAAGAGCTTCTTTTATCTGCCCATTGTAAAAAAGATATATAGCTCCCGGCCCCCAAATAAGTGGTGTACCAATAAAGGGTATCATTGCCAGCAATGCCATAATTGCGCCAAAAAGTGCAGGGCTAGGGAGTCCTACATACCACCATCCCAGAGCTCCGAGAACACCCTGAATACCGGCGGTAAGGGTGATGCCATAAATAACCGCTTGTAGAATTTGCTTTGCCCTATTGAAAAAAGCTTCTTTTTCTTTTAAAGGAAGAGGCACAATATCATTTACATAGTCTAGAATAACGTGTCCGTCTCTAATCATGAAGAAAGAAGCCACAACAATAACTATAAGTTGATAAAGGATACGTATAGAATCTCCCAAAAAAGATCTGGAGGTATCTGCTAACGTGGAGGCAATCCATGACCCAATCTGTTCTATGACATTGACTAAGAAGGGATAATCCTCTAAGAAAGGACGTATTCTATTGGCAATTATTTCAGGGAAGAAAAGATTCATCAGTCCTTTGCCTTGTTCAATGTTCACCTTTGACAAAATCGAGGCGAGATGTCCATATATTCGTATTCCTTCCCTAGCCAGTGTAACGCCTACAAAGATGGCTGGTACAACTATAAGAAGAATGAGAATCGCTGTGGATAGGACGGCTGCAACGTTAGGGTATTTCCCCTTAAATAATTTTCCGTGAATAATTTTATAAAAAGGATAAACAAAAAACGACAATATGGCTGACCATGCCAACGGACGAAGCAGATTAAAGGACACCAGATATGCAAGAGCACCCAATGCTAAAAAAACAATTGTAAACGGAAGGAAAAAATTTCGAATCCGTTTATAAGGCCGCCGACTCTGGTATGTCAAAACAATCTCTCCCATCCCACACTTCAATTATAAACATTTATTTTTCATGAACTATTAATTCTGTAACATCTGGCCTCGAATAGTGGCCGCAGACATCAAATTCCATTCTAGCCCTTGCAGACTCATCGGGATTAATGTCGGCATAAATGATGCATTCTTTATCCCAAACAGGTTCAGTAACATAGTGACCGTAAGGATCGATAATGGCAGAGCCTCCATTACAGGGTGTATCAGGCAGCTTTTCAATTTCAGCAGCAGGGCCATGGTATCCAACAGGATACATTTCTTTTGTAAAATACTGATTAACATGAAAAACATAACATTTGCCCTCAATAGCAATGTGCTTAATAGTACTATGCCATTCAGGATTATTGTTAGTATTGGGGCATAGATATAATGAAACCCCCTTCTGATAAAGTGCTACACGAGCGAGAGGCATATAGTTTTCCCAGCAAATCAAAGCTCCCATTTTCCCCCATGGCGTATCAACTACAGGAAAATAATCCTTGTTGGCATCTGCCCAAATCACTCGTTCTGTACCTGTAGGCTTCAACTTCCGATGATTACACAGCAGGTCTCCTTCCGGGGAGAAAATCATATTGGAACAGTACAATGAACCATTATTATAGTCCCGCTCGGTATAGCCTATGCTAACATAGGCACGTGCCTCTTTTGCTGCAGCACCTATCTTATCAGTATCTCCACTAGGGCAGAGGAGTGCATTGTCATAATAGATTTTCCAGTCATCTCGACAAGCTTCCGTTCGTGAACCGACGGTAAATCCATATGTCAATCCATATGGATAACAAGGAATAATAGACTCAGGAAATATAATCAATTCTGCTCCATTCGCGCCAGCTTCTCTAATTTGTCCACAAACCTTTTCGATAGTGGAATTCTTATCAAACATAACTGGGGAAGCCTGGACCAAGGCAACTTTTAAATATTTTGATAAGTCTTTCATAGCAACCTCCAAGCAAAATACAACTTATATTGTCCAACAGTAAAAGTATACCAGTTCCATAGACAAAGAGTATATAGATTTATTGTTGATTATAAAATCACCTTGATTTATAATATCGAATTCGTATTCAATATATACCGCAAGTTGACGGTGTATTTTTTACTCTCATTATTGAATATAAATTCATTTTTAAGGAGATACTCGAATGAACAAAGAAGAAAGAGTTCAACTTATGTTACATGGAGATTTAAAGAAAACCTTATTAAAAATGGGTATTCCAACCGTGTTTGGAATGCTTATCAATGCTCTGTATATCGTTGTTGATGGCTATTTTGTTACTGGACTTGGTACATCGGCTTTTGCCGCAGTCTCTGTAGTATTTCCATTGGTTCAGATTGTTATTGGGATCGGTCTCGTTTTCGGTACAGGAGGTTCTTCCTATATAGCTCGATTGCTGGGAGCTGGGGAAAAAGAGCGTGCTAATCGCACTGCATCTACGACCCTGTTCGGCGGGTTGATAGGAAGTATTTTTTTCATAGTCCTTTTTCTCCTGTTTATCAAACCTCTGCTCTTTACGTTGGGAGCTACTGAACAAAGCTATGGTTTTGCCCACAAATACGCCACTATTATCCTATCTGGATCAATATTCAATATTCTGTCTATCATAATGGGCAATTTAACGATAGCGGAAGGACGCGTAAAACTTACTATGATAGGAATGACAACAGGAGCTGTTCTCAATATTATTCTTGATCCAATTTTTATATATACTCTGTCCATGGGTGTTTCTGGTGCTGCCATTGCCACTGTCTTAGCAGAATTCATTGCTAATATATTTTATTTCCAGTTTATTTTACGGAAGAAGAGTTATCTTCATTATTCTCTCAAAAACTTTCGACCAGATAAAATTATGTTGCAAGAAATTTTCAAGATTGGTCTCCCTAGCTTTTTTGTTCAACTGCTTACTAGTCTTTCTATGGGGTATACCAATCAACAAGCCAGAATGCTTGGCGGAGATGACATGGTGGCAGCAATGGGCGTCATGTTACGCTTGATGGCATTGGGATCTTTTGTGGTTTTTGGTTATACTAAAGGTTATCAACCCGTTGTTGGAGCAAATTATGGAGCAAAACAGTATCATCGAGTACGCTTGGCTATCCGCACTACTCTTCTTTGGCTCACTAGTTTCTGCGCTATTTTTGGAATATCGATTGCTCTTTTCAGTCATCCCATCGCTATGGCATTTTCAAACGACTCTTTAGAAGTTTCAAAGCTCGCCTCAAAAGCACTTTTATTAAATGGGCTTATCTTCATTGGTTTCGGATTTCAATGTACCTATTCGCAGGCGTTTCTGGCGCTAGGGAGAGGTAAGGAAAGTTTTATACTGAATATATCTCGACAAGGAATATTTTTCTTCCCAGCAATGTATTTTTTATCTAAATACTTTGGGATCAAAGGTATTTTTTGGGCTCAACCTATAGCTGATATTTGCACGATTATCCAAACGTTATTTTTAGTTCTTCGAGCAAATAAAACACTGCACTTTTGACAATAAGGGGGAGGAAGTTTATGCCGCAAGTTTTAAAAGAAGAAATTCGTGAACGAATTTTTTACGCAGCAGAGGAAGTTTTTTATGAAAAAGACTTTCGAAGTGCAAAAATGCAAGACATTGCGAATCGTGCAGGGATTCCGGTAGGACTTATCTACTCCTATTATAAAAACAAAGAAGACCTGTTCAATGATGTAGTTGAACCTGTATATTTTGCTTTTCATCAAGCAATTAAAGAAGAAGAATCGTCTCTACATGGATTTACTTCGAAAAGTTCTCAAGATGCTGGAGTAATATATATGAACAACCTTTTTGCAAATCATAAAAAACTTGTAATTTTAGTGGACAAGGGCTCTGGGACAAAGCACGCACACGCAAAAGATGAGCTTGTTCATATTCTTGAACTTCATATTCGAAAAGCGCTAGATTCAAAAACAATCAGACACTATGACAACATGCTTATTCACATTCTAGCATCCAATTTTACGGAAAGTTTGCTGGAAATTGCACGCCATTACAAAAATGATCAATGGGCTCAAGAGATGTTTACTTTAGTTAATCAGTGTTATTTCAAGGGAGTTGACTCTTTGTGAAAAAGCAGAGCGGCTTCAAAAGAAGCCGCTCTGAATATTTATAGAATTATTTGTAAGCGCTTATTCCCACTCTATAGTGGAGGGTGGCTTACTGGTAACATCAAGGACAACCCTGTTAATTCCCTTAACAGCATTACAAATTCTCCGAGACGTTCTATCTAATACATCGTAAGGAACACGCACCCAATCAGCAGTCATTCCATCTGCAGATTCAACTGCACGAAGAGCAACCACTTCAGCGTAGGTTCTTGAATCTCCCATAACTCCTACGGTCTTAACTGGCAAAAGAATACAGAAAGACTGCCACACTGTAGGATAGAGGTCACTCTTTGAAAACTCTTCTCTAAAGATTTCATCTGCAGCTCTTAATGTCTCAAGACGTTCTTTTGTAAGTTCTCCCAAGCATCTCACTGCCAGGCCAGGACCAGGGAAAGGCTGCCTATTAACGATATCGTCTGGAATTCCCAATAATGTGCCTATTGTCCGCACTTCGTCTTTAAAAAGATCGCGCAGAGGTTCAAGAACCTTTAGTTTCATATCATCAGGCAATCCGCCAACATTATGATGGCTCTTAATGACAGAAGCACCTTTTCCTTTTTGACCGCTCTCAATAACGTCTGGGTAGAGAGTTCCCTGAAGAAGCCATTCTGCATCCTCAACTTTAGCTGCTTCCGCTTCAAAAACGCGTATAAAGGTCTCCCCTATTATCTTTCGTTTTCGTTCAGGATCGGTAACACCCTTTAGGGCTTCCAAGAAACGATCACTAGCGTCCACATAATGCACATTAAGATCTAATTGCTTATATTGCTCCAAAACTCGCTCAGCTTCCTGATACCTTAATAAACCATTATTAACAAATATACATTCGAGACGATCACCAATAGCCTTTGCAGTCAACACAGCAGCGACACTTGAATCGACTCCGCCAGAAAGACCACAAATAACTCTAGTATTCTGGGTCGTCTTTTTTATATCCTCAACCATGGTATCAATCCAGTTTCCAAGATCCCAATCTCCAGTACATGAACAAATATTGAAAAGGAAGTTGGAAAGAATTGCCGTTCCGTTCTGCGTATGAGCAACTTCAGGATGAAACTGCAATCCCCAAATATGTTTTTCTTCCATTGCGAAGGCTGCAGGAACCCCACCATCTGTTTCTGCCAAAAGCTTTGCCCCATCTGGAAGTTTGGAAATATGATCACCATGACTCATCCATACTTCAAATGTCTCAGGCACACTCTTCAAAAGCAAAGAATTCAACTCTTTCAGAGAAATGGCTGTTCGCCCATACTCCCGGCTTACTCCGGAATCGACATGCCCACCTAGAAGTTTTGTCAAAAGCTGCATTCCGTAACATACTCCCAAAATAGGAACACCAATATTAAAAAGATCTGCAGAAACAGTTGGGCTGCCTTCTTCCATAACGCTCTGAGGTCCACCAGATATAATAACGCCACGAGGCTGACGTTGACGAATATCGTCAACAGAGGTATCCCAAGGCAATATTTCGCTATGCACCTTCAGTTCCCTTATTCTTCTAGCTATCAGCTGTGTGAACTGAGAGCCACAATCAAGAATCACTATATTATCCATTTACATTCCTCCGAAAAAGAGCAAAATTCTCAAGGTAAATTCGTACTTCAATTATATTACCAGAAAGAGAAAAGAGGGAAAAGAAAAGCCTCCACTTTCGTGGAGGCTTTTCTTCATATTTATATTTTGTCGATTGCTGATATTCCTAATACATGCCTTCCATTCCGCCCATGCCACCCGGGCCACCCGGCATTGGAGTAGCACTCTTAGGTTCTGGTTTGTCAGCAACAATAGCTTCAGTGGTCAGAACCATAGCTGCAATGGAACCAGCATTCTGCAATGCGCTGCGTGTAACCTTTACAGGATCAATAATTCCGGCCTCAATCATGTCAACATATTCGCCGGTAGCAGCATTTAGACCATTACCAGTCTTCAAGCCGCGAACTTTCTCAACAATGACATCGCCCTGATATCCAGCATTCTGAGCAATAAGATGCAACGGAGCTGTAAGGGAACTCAACACAATTGTACCGCCAGTTTTCACATCGCCGGCAAAATCCTCAAGATATGTCTCAAGGGAAGCAAGGCAGTTGATTATAGCAACACCGCCACCTGCAACGATTCCTTCCTCAACAGCAGCTCTTGTAGCGTTAAGAGCATCTTCAATACGATGTTTGAGCTCTTTCTGCTCTGTCTCAGTAGCAGAACCAACCTGAATGACAGCTACGCCGCCAACAAGCTTAGCAAGGCGCTCCTGAAGTTTCTCTTTGTCATAATCGGAAGTAGAATCTTCAAGCTCTCGTTTGATCTGAGCAGCTCTCTTACGAATTTCGTCTGGGTTGCCTGCACCCTCAACGATAGTTGTCTCTTCTTTTGTAATGCGAACTTTTTTGGCTTTTCCGAGCATGGAGATATCTGCACTATCAAGTTTGATGCCGATATCTTCACTAACAACCTGACCGCCGGTTACAATGGCGATATCGTTAAGCATTGCCTTACGACGCTCACCAAATCCTGGGGCTTTAACGGCTGCAACCTGCATTACGCCTCTCAGTTTGTTAACTACGAGAGTTGCCAAAGCTTCTCCCTCGATGTCCTCAGCAATGATCAAGAGAGGTTTACCTGTCTGAACAACTTTTTCGAGAATAGGAAGAAGGTCTTTGATATTGCTGATCTTGCCATCGTGAATAAGAATATAGGCATCATCAAATGCTGTTTCCATTCTCTCAGGATCAGTTACCATATAAGGGCTGATATATCCTTTATCAAACTGAAGTCCTTCGACCATTTCGAGAGTGGTTCCTACGGTCTGGCTATCTTCTACTGTGATAACTCCATCCTGTCCCACTTTATCCATAGCTTCAGCGATAAGCTGACCAATAGCAGAATCATTGGCGGAAATAGAAGCTACCTGAGCAATTTTGTCTTTATTTTTAACGGGAATAGCCATCTTTTTCAGCTCATCCACGACGAAATCGATAGCTTTGTCAATTCCCTGGCGCATAAGCATACCGTTAGCACCAGCCGCAACGTTTTTCATACCTTCACGGATAATTGCGCGAGCCAAAACTGTAGCTGTTGTGGTACCATCTCCAGCTACATCATTTGTCTTGGAAGCAACTTCTTTTACAAGCTGAGCTCCTGTATTTTCAAAAGGATCTTCCAATTCGATTTCTTTCGCAATGGTAACACCGTCGTTGGTAATTGTGGGAGATCCAAATTTTTTCTCAAGAACAACATTACGTCCTTTAGGACCAAGTGTTACACCAACAGTATCAGCTACTTTATCAATACCACGCAGCATTGCATGGCGTGCTTCTTCACTAAAAGTAAGGATCTTCGGCATTTTTATTTTCCCCCTTAATAGAGATCTCGTTCTCGACTCTTACTTCTCAACGATAGCGAGTACATCGCGCTCGCTGAAAATGACAAATTCGTCTCCGTCAAGCTTTACTTCAGTTCCAGCATATTTACTGAAAATAATGCGATCGCCGACTTTAACTTCAAGAGGAAGCTTCTGTCCGTTTTCAAGAACCTTACCGGTTCCCACTGCAATAACTTCTCCCTCCTGGGGTTTTTCTTTTGCAGTGTCTGGAAGAACAATGCCTCCCTTTGTTTTCTCTTCCTGATTGATGACCTTAACGACAAGACGATCACCAAGTGGCTTTAAATTCATTCGAGAATCCCTCCCTAAAAGATAAATATCTCTTTTAACATATTAGCACTCAATGTCATCGAGTGCTAACCGAACGGCTTAGATATTAATTGTCCTGCTTTTGAATCTCAAGGATGGTTAAATGTAATTAGCTGAATTTATTCTTGATAATCCATCATTTCCTCGTTATTTCTCCTATATTCTTACTTTTAAATTCTTTTAAAATACTAAACCAGTGTCCATGAGGGGTTAGGCGCTAACAAAAGATCTGATATATCCCCTTTTTGATATCTATTGAAGGCAGCTGCTGCAATCATTACAGCATTGTCAGTGCAACGAATTGCTGGAGGAATAAAAACCATCCAATCCTTTTTTTTCATCAGAGCCTCTCTCAATCCTCTATTAGCTGCAACGCCACCAGAGATAGCAACTTTCCGAATACCTGTAACTTCGACCGCTCTTTCTAGCTTGGTCATAAGGGCTTCCACTGCAGCTTTTTGAAATGAAGCGCATAAATTTGCCACTGGAAGTTCGACTTTCTTCTCTTTCAAATCATTCACAGCCCACAGCACCGCTGTTTTCAAACCACTAAAACTAAAAGCAATTTCATTACTGGATTTTAACGGGACAGGAAAAGAAAAGGCTTTAGGATCGCCTTTGTAAGCAAGTGAATCGATCACTGGCCCTCCAGGATATCCCAGATCCAATAGTTTGGCCACCTTGTCGTAAGCTTCCCCCGCAGCATCATCACGAGTAGCACCTAAAAGACTGTATCTTCCAAAATCTTCTACCAAAACTATCTCCGTATGTCCTCCTGAAACAATAAGACAGATAAAAGGTGGAACTAGGTCAGGAGATGCTACAACGTTTGCAAAAAGATGTCCCTCAAGGTGATTAACGCCAAGAAGGGGCAACTTCCATGTCTGAGCCATAGCCTTGGCAGTCATTACCCCTACCATCAAAGACCCCATCAAGCCGGGACCGGCTGTGACTGCAACAAGAGAAAGCTCTTGAGCCGGTTTAGTTATGCCGGCATCGCCTAATGCTTTATGAACAAGAGGCAAAATAGCCTCCAGGTGCTTTCTCGACGCAAATTCAGGCACAACCCCCCCAAAAGGGGCATGATCTTTAATCTGGCTCGATATTAAATCAGCCTTTACGTTCCGCTGTCCTTCCAATATAGCAACAGCAGTATCATCACAACTACTTTCTATTCCTAATGTTAAAAAGCTTTTTTTCACCTATTGTCACCTCTTTGGTACATTGAAAACCCCAGTGTATTGCTCATATGAGAGTTCTACATTTCGTCCTTTAATCACATATTTAGATGGAACCGAAAAAGCTAACGTTCCAATTGTGTCGGGAGGCAAATCACCCACAGCCATAAAATCTTCATTCGTCAAAATATCCTTTGGATCGACGTTATGAGTGCCAACTTTTATATTTTCTGGAGAAAAATCCCATCTTTTTATGGTCTTATAGCGCATAACAAAGAGTGCTCTGTTTCGCAATTCTTTATTTGAAAAATGGCTGGCGTGCCATTTTAACCAATCAGGAGCATGCGGATCAGAAACAATCCCTTTAGAAAGAGATTCATCAACATAAATAAACGCAACTTGAGCTCGCGCCCCAATGACCATGTCTCCCAACGCTTCTCCCTCTATCCAAATTACAATTGTTCGTTCATCAATTTTTTGTTGCAGAGTATCGGCTGCGCTTCCTGGCGTGCTTGAACAAAAAATAGAGATAGCTAAACACAATAGAAAAGCAATCTTTTTCCCGCAGCGCGTTGTTCTATTGATCATTATGAGAATCTCCCTTCTGGTCTGTCTCTTTCTTTTTTGTAAATGCTCCTCGCAACCACTGCCATTCATGAAATTTAAAGAGCAATGTTCCCACACCATAAATCGCTGCACCCAGAATCATTACAGCAAATAGCCAGCTGCATCTTACAATAAGGCTCTCCTCGATGGGAAAAGGATAGAAAGCTTTAAATTTCAATATCGCAGCTGTCATAATTCCTAATATGGTTCCCATTCGAAATGTCCACTTCATACCCAGAATTTCTAATGGGTGATTAATTCTCCGAGCTAAAAGATATCCCCCAACAAAAGAAGAGAAGGTGAACCCTAAAGACGCAGCAAGAGCCAAACCGGCAAATCCCATCGGCTTAACAAGAATAAGACAGAATATAACATTGGAAACCACGCTCGACAATGTTACAAGTAAAGCTGAACGGGGAGTGCTCTGTGCATAAAGCCCCCTGAGAAGAACAGTTGTACAAGCCATTCCAGGTAGTCCCCAAGCATACATAGCCAAAGCAACCCCTGTTGCATGCCATGCCCAAGCGTTAAAGGCTCCCCTAAAAAATAATATATTGACCACTTCATCAGCAACGAGAACAAGACCCACTGTAACAGGAAGAACAACAAAAAGGGCAAACCGTACCGCATCTCGCATTGTTTCTCGAAACTCCTTTGTATCGCCAACCGCACAACGAGAAAGTTCCGGCAAGACTGCCTGAGATATGGCAATTACAAAAAGTCCTAAAGGCAATTGGATAACTCTATTAGCATAATTTAAAACAGAAATGGCTCCATCCTGAAGAAAGGACCCTAACATACGGCTTATAACGGGATTGACCTGATTCAACGATAATCCAGCGGCATAAGGAAAGAAAAGTTTCATTACTTTTCGAAGCTCAGGATCTTTGAATCGAGGCTTTTCCGGCAAAAGCATTATCCCTTTGAATCCACTCCAAACCCATTGGAGAGCCATTTGACAAAAACCTCCAGCCAAAACGGCAATAATAAGTGTCCATATTCCAAAACGAGAGGCCATTACGAGA
This sequence comes from Aminobacterium thunnarium, assembly GCF_055390565.1. Taxonomy (NCBI): domain Bacteria; kingdom Thermotogati; phylum Synergistota; class Synergistia; order Synergistales; family Aminobacteriaceae; genus Aminobacterium; species Aminobacterium thunnarium. Next base: position 536,841 of record NZ_AP042412.1, on the reverse strand, counting down.
AGAATGATGAGATAGACAATATTGCTCAGCGCAGGTGCTATAGCTGGAACAAAATAAGAATCAAGACTATTAAGAACCCCCATAGCTAAAGCAGCAAGCGAAACAAAAATTAAAAAAGGGAACATCCATCGTGTCATAGAAATTGCCAAAGAGGCTTTGACAGGGTCGAAACCTGGGGCCATAATTTTGACAAGATAGGGAGACAAAAGGACTCCCCCTAACACAACAGCTGAACCTGCCAGAAGGAGAATGCATAAAGATTGCCGCGCTAAGTTCCTAGCCTTGTCTTTTCCTTTTTGAAGAAGAGTCTGGGAAAAAACAGGCACAAACGCAGCCGAAAGAGCTCCCTCTGCCAGCATTTGTCGAGATAGATTAGCTAACGTATATGCAATATAGAAGGCATCAAGTTGACTTGATGCCCCAAAAATAGCAGCTGTTACAATTTCTCGCGCTAAGCCTAAAATTCGGCTAGCAAAAGTTCCAACCATCATTACTAGAGCGTGTTTAACCATTCGGGAAACACGAGAGGACATGAAATACGCCTCCTGAAAAAATTAGCAAGAAATGAGGTGCTTTCTTTGAGTTCTATTATACTTTGGGGTATTGGCAACCCCCTTTTTGGCGACGACGGTGTCGGTCCATTTGTTGCTGACGCGCTACGAAAAGAAGGACTACAACGCTCGATAACCGCTATTAATTGCGAAACTATGCCTGAAAATTATGTTGCTGATTTAAGACGGAAAAGTCCAAACACACTTCTCATCATTGATGCTGCCGATATGAATCTTGCTCCTGGTTCTCTTCGGCGCATTCCTTTTGACATGGTAGAAAATATCAGCTTCAGCACTCACGGCTTACCGTTAGGAATGCTTCTAGGAGATTTAGTGCAAAAGATCTCTGTCATCTACATAGGAATACAACCATCAAACCAAGATCTAGGGGCTCCTATATCAAACGAAGTAAAAAAGGCCGCTCAAGAGCTTCTCGTAATACTTGGAAAAGAAGATTTTGAAAGTATACCCCTACTTCACCATGAAAACCTGTCACCCAAATAAAATTTTCTTGCAACATCACTCTGGGCAACTTCATCGGGAGAGCCTTCTATTACTATTTCTCCCTGATGTATAAGATAGGTTCGATCTGTAATAGCCAAGGTGTCACGAACATTATGATCCGTAAGCAAAATACCGTATCCCTTAGCTCGAAGACTCAATATAATCTGCTGAATATCGTAAACAGCAATAGGATCTATGCCGCTAAAGGGCTCATCAAGCAATATAAAATCCGGCATTATGGAAAGGCACCTGGCTATTTCGACTCGACGCCGTTCTCCACCACTGAGAGCATACCCAGGAATATTAGCTAAATTAGTCAGGCCAAATTCTTCCAATATGTGGGAAACCATCATATCCATTTCTTTCTTACTCTTTCCCTGTTCTTGGAAAATAACTTCTATATTTTCTTTTACTGTAAGATTTCTGAAAACAGATGCCTCTTGAGGAAGATATCCCACACCTATACGTGCTCGTCTGAACATGGGGAAGGGTGTAATGTCTCTTGAATCAATCATCACTCGACCTGAGTCAGGTTTAATAAGACCTACAATCATATAAAAAGTGGTCGTCTTTCCTGCGCCATTAGGACCAAGGAGCCCCACAATTTCACCCATATGAACATCAATATTCACAGATGAAACTACAGTGCGCCCTTTATAGGCCTTACAAACATTACGGGCCTTAAGAATCTTTGCGCTCATCTTCTGAGTTTCCTTTCTTATCCTGCATCTGAATTGTAACTTGGGGTTTTCCTGATGCAGACATCTTTCCTGACTTCGGAGAGTAAAGTATTTCTTCTGCTCTTAGCGTACGTTCCGGCTGTACCGCAAGAGCATTGCCTCGCACTTTTACCAGATCCTGAGCTTGGGAATAAACAGCGTTAGAACCTGTAATACGAGTTTTTTGTCCATCAGTTCCAATTATGATAATTACAACATTTCCAGAAGCTTGAATATCCGATGTTTCCCCATTCTTGATTTTTCCTTTTATTGAAGAAGCTGAAAGAAACATTTTCTGCTGACTGTCCTCAAATTTTTTTACTTTTTCTGCTTCAAAAGCAGTTTTACTCACTTTCAGCTCCTGAGCCTCTACAGAACGCGGCCCAATATACCCAGATACGCCTCCTAACAAGGAATACCAACCATTTTCAGAAAGGTCGCCTTCCAAAGTCGTACTCTTAAGATCTACAGGTTCTTGTTCCCATTTTCCAGTAATATGAACTCCACCTGATAGAGTCACGTGGCGATTATCAAGATTTCCCTTTCCAGTAGGAGCCATAATAAGCAAATCAACTCTCTGTATGCGAACGTTGCCATCAGCAGTAAAATCACCTGTTCTAGAGTGATACACCATGCTATCTGCCGTTACATGGGCCTCTACCGCCCATAAAGTACCTGCACAGATACAAAGCAAGGCCAAAATAGTTAAAATTTTTACATGCCTGAGGCTTTTTTTCATATACCTTACACCGTCCCCGTAAAAGATACGACGTAAAAACGCCGCAGTTATTCTACATTATATCTGCTATTGGAAGAAGCTCTCTATTAGGACTTCTTCTTTTCTTGAAATTTCCACTCTAAAGCCTCTATGGCATCGTCAACAGTAGAAGATGAAACAACGCATGTCACAGCACTTTCCGTTGCTAAAATCATATCAATATTTATGCCTTTATGAGCGAGAGCAGAAAAAACCTTTGAAGGAAGTTTTATATCAGTTCCATCAATCAAGACAGATACCTTCGCGATCTCAGAATCAAAGGTTACCCCCTGCGCTCCAATTTCCATAGACACAGCTCGGCAAACACGTATTGCTCCCTCTATTCCACTCTTTTGAACTAGAAAAGCAATATCATTAACTTGTCCTCTCATAACGCTCTGAACAATCATTTCCACTCTGATATCAGCATCGGCAAGGGCAGAAAACAAAGAAGCAGCTATACCTGGAATATCTGGAACCCCCAACAGGGCAACTTTGGCCACATCTAAGCTTTTCTGAATCTGACTGTTAGTTTTCTTTTTGGCAGTTATTTTAAAAACCTCCCCTCAAAAGTGTAGATTTAAAGCACGCTTAAGCCTTCACGCTCTTCACTAAGAACAAAAAAACGGGAGCGAATACCGTATCGTGAAAAGATGGAGCACATATGTCTGGCAACGTCTCCTGCAACTTCTTCTGTAAAGGCTATCATACTTGGGCCAGATCCGCTAATGGCAACTCCGAGACAACCGGGAGCATTAGAAAGTTCGTTAAGTATATCTTCTCCACCAGGAAAAAGGCGAGCTCGAAAAGGCTGATGTAACCGATCCCCCATAGCCCAAGGTAAATTGTTCCAATTGCCGGTACTCCACGAAGCAGCAAGAAGGGCTGCTCGGCTTATATTATAAACAGCATCTTTCAAAAATACTTTTTCGGGAAGGGCATCTCTGGCACTTTGTGTACTTACACGCACATCAGGAACAGCGACAACAGCAAATATGTTTTCAGGTAAGGGGGGCAATTTAACAAACCTGACATTTTCTTCATCAATGCCGCTCACAACCATACCTCCCATACAACAAGGAACGACATTATCCGGATGTCCTTCAAGCTGAACCATTAACGGCAATAATTCTTCTTTAGGAAGAGGAGCTTCTCTCAACACATTAGCAATAGCTATACCAGCGACAATCGCTGTGGAAGAACTTCCCAATCCTCTAGCCATAGGAATAGCATTTAAAGAACACAGGTCAAGGCCAGGTGGATCTATTCCCCATTTTTTACAGGCATACTCATAACTCTGGACAAGGGCATTGTTATCTTGGCATAACTCTCCGCTACCTTCCCCTATTACTTCAATGTTATATGAGCCTGATTTTAAAAAACCTTTAACATCGAAAAAGTTGTATAGCGTTAATGCCAAGCCTAACGTATCAAATCCAGATCCTAAATTAGCACTTGAAGCCGGAACTTTTACTCTAAAAAGCCTCATAGTCCTAAAACTCCCCCCAACGCTTCAATTGTGCCATCGACAGCAATAGGATCAGGTAATCCCTTGAGAGGAGCATCGGGGTCCTTTAAACCATTTCCAGTGAGGATAAGAACAATGCGCAATCCCTGCGGTAGTTTTCCACTCCTTTTCAATTTGAGAAGAAACGCAAGAGGAGCACACGAAGCGGGTTCTGCAAAGACACCATCATGGGAAGCAAGTTCACGTTGAGCCTCAAGAATTTCTTCGTCAGAAACAGAAGCAAATTGGCCACAACTCATTTGAATGGCCTTAATAGCTTTTTCAGCATTTACGGGGTTACCGATTCGAATAGCAGTAGCAACTGTCTCTGGATTCTCTACCGTATATCCACGAACAAGAGGTGCAGCTCCCTCTGCCTGCACACCCATCAAACGAGGCATAGTATTTATTTTTCCTATCTCTTTGTAGTATTCCAACCCTGCAGCGTAAGCACTAATATTTCCAGCATTTCCAACAGGTAAAACGATCCAATCGGGAGCCTCCGACAATTCGTCGCAGATTTCCCAAGCGGCAGAACGCTGCCCCCAAAGACGATAAGGATTAAGAGAATTGACAAGGGTAACTTTTTTAGATGAGGCAAGTTCTCTCGCTAAACGTAGAGCTTCATCGAAATTTCCTCGTACAGCAACAACCTTTGCACCGTAAATCAGAGCTTGAGTTAGCTTCCCTAAAGCTACTTTTCCCTCTGGCAATAAGACAAAACATGAGAGTCCCGCAGATGCTGCGTAAGCAGCTGCAGAAGCAGAAGTATTTCCAGTAGAGGCACATATAACGGCATTCGACTTTTCTTCAAGAGCTTTAGCCACAGCCATAACCATACCTCTATCTTTAAAGGAACCACTTGGATTAAGGCCATCAAACTTAGCCCAAAGAGTGACGTCCAACTCACGACTCAAGTTTTTTAAAGGAATAAGAGGAGTATCCCCTTCAAGCAACGTTATACGTGGTGTTGCCTGAGTTAGAGGTAGATCCTTCTCGTATCTATATAGTATTCCCTGCCTAGCCATTTTTCGCCCTCCTTAAAAAATAAGAAGCCCACATCTCTCCAAATAGGAGACGATGTGGGCTACACTCGCGGTTCCACTCCATTTCCGGCATAAGCCGGCTCTTTTTCCGCAACAGATAATAGGGTGCGGTTTCCGTGTCTTATCCCTATACTATAGGCTTCGACACAAGCTCCAAGGTGGTCTTCGTTCAGACAATCCGCAAAAAGCTCTCAGCCGCTGGCTTTTCTCTCTGTTCCGGATAAATACAAAACTACTTTCCTCTTCATCGCTCATACCACAAACAAATTTTACATTTGAGGTAATCTTATATACTTAGTTTATATATCTGTCAAGAAGAGATTTTTTCTAATCTGTATAATCTTGACCGTCCTTTACGGAATGTCCTGGTACACGATCAACTGTAAAATCGGATCTTTTCCCTAAAATTGCTTGTTCGGGAGTACCATTATGATCAGAGCGTTTTGCAATAAACTCAAGAACTCTATCAGCAGAATCCACTGCATTAAATGCCTTAATAAAACGCGTTGCCCATTCCTCTGTTTCATCAACAATTCGCCCTATAATTTCAGGGGACTCGCTCTGAATTATATCTCCCATGGGCAAATTAGCTTTTTTATAATTTCCGTCTTTTCTACTGTATCCTTGAGCGTCACACCACTCTACAATTTTCTGCCATGTTTGCTCAGTTACACCACGATTCGGCTCTTTGACATACGCACCGTTTTCTGTAATGGCGTTTCCCGTATCTGGATCCATTTTGATTCCAAATATAATGTTCTGGAAAAGAGTCGCAACATTTCCCTTATTAATGCCAAAACGGGCAAATTTAGCCACTTTTTCAATAGGAGTACCAGAAATACCGTGCTGCGCAATTGACGCACCATAAGGGCGAATAGCATTGGCTATTTCAAGGGTTCTTTCAAGATCTATGCCTTCCTGCTGGCCTGTATCATAAGTTCCATGCAAACTGCCATTAGAAATAGCAAGAAGATCTGGGAAGATTCCCCACGAATTAAGCCCTCCAATAAAGAATTTTGCTTCCTCTACTGTGGTTAATTCCCCTGGCCCTTTTATCTCACCTACTTCAACTTCCAATCCAAGATAGGGAGGGATATGCATTGCTACATCACGAGTGCTGCAAAGATTTTCCCAATCTGGCAAATGAGAAGCATCAATGGCAACAGAAGTCCATCCTTCTTGAATAATTGAAGGAATATGACTTACAGCCTTGAAAAGATCCGCTTCGGACTTAATAGCATAATGGTCGACATGTAGACCAAAGATCACACCATGTCCCAATTCAGAAGAAGTTTTTACTGCATATTCCGGAAGATTTTGGAAATTTCCGGCACAGTACGTCGCTTCTGACTTCGCTATCTCAATAAAAACAGCCGCATTCAATTTTTTAGCAGCCCTGAACACACCTTTTATTGTCAAAGGGTTCCGTGCATTAGCTGCAAGAATAATAGCATTTGCTTCTCTGAAGGCTCTAACAATGTCTCGACCACTGACCAATCCAACTTCTTCATTTCCCCATAAAGCCTGAACGTTCAGAGGGCGTTTTTTCAGCATCTCTTTATATGAGGCGCTGTTCGTTCTCATCCGTTGTCACGCTCCTTATATAATTTTCCTAAAATATTTTTATCTCAAATATAGACACCCATAAATGACATACAATACACTATACCACAAGCTTTTTATAGGGCTTGTTCAACCTTACGAATTGTCTCATCATCAAGCCAATTCATCCAATCCTCTTTGTATTCCTTGAGATACCAAAGAGCTGTTTCTTCTGCAGTTGCTTTATTTTTTTGCATATGAGCTAACGCCCTATTAGACTTATCTAACGTTATTGATACTTTTTCAAGAAAGTGACAATATCAGGATTTTTTTTGCAAAATCAGCATTAATAAGTTTAAGAACTTTTGACTTGGGATAGGCGCATCCATGATTTTCTTCCCATTTTTCCTGATCGAACAATGGTTCTTCAAGCATTGTCATATCAAGAGTACCCATTATTGCGGTCAGTTCCCAATGATAAACCAGAATCGGCTCTCCTCTTTGATAGGCACGCATAATAACTGTCGTCAAAGCTGTTCCTGATCCTGGATCGAACGCTATGAAATATTCATCTAATCCATACGCTTCGAATTTATCTTTATTAATGGAATGACAACCCCATCCAGAAGGAGCATTATAAAATCTTCCTTCGTTTGGTTCCTCTGGATCTTTGAAAAATTCCCAATATCATTGGAAGATCCATCACAGACTTTAGATTCGGAAATATTGGATCAATCCCTCGTTCGGGATCTCCTTTAATAACGTATGTAGGGACATACCAACCTTGAGGAGCGTCAGGATAAGTATTGCCAAGACTAAGGACCCTTCCTGCTTCTTTGTTACGTTTCCACCATTCAGAAACGTTATCAACCCAAAGGTCCAATACTACATCATAATTTCCTCGCTCAAGCCCCAAAAGACCTGGCATTGAGTCAGCAAAAACATAGTCTATTTTTTTGCCATATCCGTGTTCCAGAATAAAACCAGCCACTCTATTATGTATTTGAACAGAATCATAACTTAGATCAATCATAACAATCTCTTTTTGACTGGCTAATGCTTTTGGGGAGAAAGGGGAAATTATTAGAGACAAACCACTTATGAGAAGTATTATCGAAACAAAATATTTTTTCATATAGCTACCTCCTTTATTCCTAAGCGAAGACATATGAAGCATAGCTATACAATTTTCTTTCGGGGAATAAACCATTAACAATAATTAGTTAACAAAAAACACAACACTACATAATAAAAAAATCACCAGCAATTTAGTAGTTTGTCACGCCATTTATTTTCTTCTAGTAAAAATATGCTTCATATGCACAACACTCACTATAAATTAACATGTTGGAACTATTGCGTCAAAGAAAGAAGGGCACTTATCACTAACAATCCTACTATATTGCAAACAGAAAAGAAGAATTCTTTTGTAAAATCCTTCTTTTCTGTTCAGTTAAAAAACTAAGATTTTAACGTAAACCATTCCACATGATCATAATGATAGCTATAGGAGCAAAAAAGCGCAGTATCAAAAGCCATGGAGACATAAGAGCAAAGTCAAGTCGGCCATTGTTGGAAACATCATCTTTGATTCTATCTGTTACAACCCATCCAACAAATAAAGAGATCAAAAGACCACCTGTAGTCAAAAGGATGTTATTGCATACCCAGTCCATGGCATCAAGAAAACTCTTTCCAAAGAGATTAATAGGATAGGCTCCCTGAGAAAGAGCCGATGGAATTCCGAGAAGAAAGATAGCTGTTCCCATAAGAAAGCAACTTTTTCTTCTACTCCATTTCAACTCATCTTTACAGTAAGATACAACAACCTCGAAAAGAGATACTGACGAGGTAAGAGCAGCTATAAAGAGAAGTGCAAAAAAGAGCGCTGACCAGACCATACCGCCCCACATTTTCGAAAAAACTGCGGGTAAAGTTATAAAAGTGAGACCTGGACCTGCCCCCGCATCGATGCCAAAAGAAAAAACAGTAGGGAAAATGATCAATCCAGCAAGAAAAGCAACAAGGGTATCAAGAAGAGTAACTGTAGCAACTGATTTAGGAATATTTTCATTCTTACCAATGTAGCTGCCAAAAGTTATGAGAATTCCCATACCGAGAGAAAGGGAATAAAAAGCTTGTCCCAAAGCATCAATAATAGTACTTCCTGTAACTTTTGAAAAATCTGGCTTAAGATAAAAAGCAATACCTTTTGATGCGCCTGGAAGCGTCAAAGCCCTGACAACAAGTATCAGTATGATAAGGAAAAGTCCTGGCATTAGAATTTTGCTGGCCCGTTCAATACCTTGACCAACACCTTTATACACCACCATAACAACCATAAGCATAAAAGCAAAAAAAGCCAGAAGAACTTGAGTAGGATTAGCAATAAAACCTAAAAAAGCATTCTGTACAGCCGACGTATCATTAAGAGACATAAGGCCTGTGAAAGACTTAAAAATATAAGCGAATGTCCAACCTCCGATAACGGCATAATAAGAAAGAATAATAAAGGCTACAGCCAGCCCCATCCAACCAACGAGAGGCCAGGCGCCTCCTTTTAGCTCTTTGAAAGCTCCCACAGCATTCTTTTTCGCTGCGCGACCAATAGCAAACTCTGCCAACATTACTGATGCTCCTATAGTAAATGCCAAAGCAATGTATATCACGAGAAATGCAGCTCCACCATTTTTACCCGTAATATAGGGAAAACGCCAGATATTTCCAAGACCAACTGCTGATCCCGCTGACGCAAGAAGAAAGCCAACCCGGCTTCCCCACTGCTCCCTTTCTTTTTCTTCTTGTCTCATAAAAATCCCTCCCTGTAATATTTGAATATTCAAAACAGATAGACGCATAACATAAGCGCTCTTTATGGCGTTAGTAATTTAGTTATTTAAGAATTTAATGTGATCTTGATGACTGAATAAAAAAAGGGCCGAACCCTAAAAAGGGCCCGACCCCGAAAAGTCTGCTGGCTAAAATCAAATGCCAGTAGGCGCTCCGGAAGAGGGCCCGCAGCTAATAATAACGAGGAGTATAATTATTATGTTAACTAAAGTATTTCGATTTATAATCACTACGTTCCCCTCCTTGCCTCTGGTGTATTTTGTATCCTCGAAAGTGGCGCTATTCTATATGTTATTTTCAGACTTGTCAAATTCTATTTTATTAAATATTTCAAGGTTCACCATTAAACACATTTCTGCGAAGAAAAGGGGTTGCAGTTTCATAAAGACCATGGTAATATACCCATCGCTGTGTGAGACGTAGAATGTTGGGGAATGGTGCAACGGCAGCACGCCTGACTCTGGATCAGGTAATCCTGGTTCGAATCCAGGTTCCCCAGCCAGAAAAAGAGGCCCCATCGACTAGTGGTCAAGGTCGTCACCCTCTCAAGGTGGAGACACGGGTTCGAATCCCGTTGGGGCTACCAATATAAATTTAAAAGAGGCTAGAAATTCTAGCCTCTTTTTTTGCTTTTTGGATAACAACGAGAGAAGAAGAGAACTCTCTACTTGCCTTCGTCTTCCTCTTTTAATCTCTCTTCCCAAGTAATAAACGAGTGGTAGTAAAGTTCGTCGCCATCATCAATTCCACGGGTAATTTCTGTTATGTGGGTATGGGCGGCACCAATCTGCTCCAATACATATTTTACAGCTACCTCTGGCATACTGTGTTCCCCACAGGTATAGATATCAAGAGCCATATACTGAGCTTCTGGCCATGTATGGACAGAAAGATGCGATTCACTGATGACCACAACGCCGCTCACTCCATTGGGAGGAAATCGATGAAAGGACACGGACCAAACCTGCGTATTTGCTCTTTTTGCCGCTTCCACTAAAATCTCTTGCAACCGTTCAACCTGTCCGATAACGTCCCCACATCCCGAAGCCTCAACAATAAAGTGGTACCCCTTTGGTGACATTTACCCTCCTCCTCTTTCTACAAACAAAATTGCCCTCAGGCCAAGTGGAATAAGTATAGTACAAAAGAACACAAAAGCACAAAAAAGAAAGTAAAAAATCTTGAATACTTTTCACACTGTTCCCAGCACAAAAAACTATAAAGCAAAACGATAGTTAGCTAATTATTGTGAACGCTTTAAAACGGGGGTAAAATTAAAATTAAAAGTGTAAGGAGGATAAAAAGATGGAAACAAGTTATTTAAAGTCTGGTAAAAGGATTCTTGAACTAGATGCCGCTCGCGGAATCCTCATGATTTTAATGGCTCTTGACCATTCTTCATCATTTATAGGTAACATTCACTTTAGTGAAATGTGGGCTTTGCCCATGCCGGATTATGGTAATTCTCTGCTCGCTTTTTTCACGCGATGGATTACACATCCTTGTGCTCCTGGTTTCACTTTCCTTATGGGAACCGGAATGATTCTCTTTGTTGAATCAAGGATAAAACGCGGTTGGAAAGCGCATGCTATGCTTCGTCACTTTTTCATCAGAGGATTTATTCTTCTATTTTTATCACTCACTTTAGAGAATTTCTTTTGGAATTGGGGATTTTTAACTAAACAAGGTGGTCCCAAATGGTTCATCTTTTTCACTATTATTTCAACATTGGGTATCTCTATGATGGCAAGTTCGCTGTTAATGAAATTACGCTCCTTATGGTTAGTAATCTTTTCGATGATTTGCATTATTGTAACTCCGTTCTTTCTTCCCTTAGGTCTCCCTATAAAAGAAATAGCTGGGCAACTTTCTATGTCTCAAATTCTTCTCTTTACACCTTGGGAATTTAAAACCTTTGTGGGGCCAATAGCTTTTTGGGTCTACCCACTTATGCCCTAGTTAAGTATAACTCTTTTAGGCATAATATTCGGACGCATTCTTATCAAGTACAGAGATGGTGCCTTTAAAAAAACAGGCTTGGTCGGCGGAGCTTTTCTACTTATCTTTGCCGCAATGAGATTCGCTGGATCTTTAGCCAATATAAATACACTGAAACCAAATGGACTAATAAGCTTTCTTTCCATCACTAAGTACCCACCAAGCATAACTTTTATCCTCTTAACTCTCGGCATTTTATTTCTCATGTTGGCAATGCTTAACCATTTTGCTTCTCATATGAGTGATAAAAACCCTTTAGTAATTTTTGGGAGAGTGCCTTTGTTCTATTACATGCTCCACCTTGCTCTTTTTAGTGTTATGGGCAAAATCATCTCTGCATCAGGATATGCTGTAGCATACGGGGCATGGGGGACAGGAATCATTTTGCTTTATTTTCCCTGCAAATGGTATGCTAGATTCAAGAAAAGTACCTCTATAGATTCAATTTGGAGGCTATTCTAAGATCATATTGTTAAGACAAAACATAAAAAAGCAACTGATGGAATATTCCATCAGCTGCTTTATCATTCTAATGGTGGAGCTAAGGGGATTCGAACCCCTGACCTCTTGAATGCCATTCAAGCGCTCTCCCAGCTGAGCTATAGCCCCGCATCGCGAAACGTGAGTATTATAAGTAGCCACAGCAGTTCTGTCAACCTCTGAAAATTTTATTTTCTTAAAAGGGGACCTAAAATCACTGTCTAAGAAGGGTCTCAAGCATGATTGTCCTTATATATTGGCAATGAGAAAATATAAAGATACCTAAATATAACCATGAGGAGAACTTTTCCATGACTTTAAAAAAATTAGCAACAACACTTTGCTGTTTTTCCACTTTAGCCCTTTTTTATCTCTGGGGATCTATTCCGGCTGAAGCTATAACTCGTGGAATAATGGCGGAAGCTATTGTTGATGCTTTAGCGATACCCAGATGGACAGGAGAAGAAAGATTCTCTGATGTGCCTGAAAATCATCCCGCCTTTTCAGCCATAGAAACAGCACGGTCATACGGCATTATATATCCAGGAGAACGTTTTCACCCTGATTTGGAAGCAACACGAATTGAAGCCCTTTATTTCGCTTTTAAGGCTATGGGGTGGTCTCATGAAGCTTCGCTTATGGGGAAACTCAATTTTGAAGAAAATAACGAGATTCCGGAATATATGGTTTCATATCTATCTCTTGGCAAGACTTGTGTACCAAGTGCTCCTCAAAAGTTCTTGACTGAACCTAAAGGAAATTTAACGGATGACGATCTTAAAAGTTTAGTTGATTGGTTGTTGCAATGTCGTCAATCAATTGTCTGGGATGAGATATTTCACGGGAAATATACGTCTTTACGCATACATCGCGAAAAGATAGGGACACCTCCTCGTTCATGGGCTATTTTTGTAAAAGAAGCGCCTGATAAGAATTCAGCTCTTCTATTGCAAGAAAAAATATCTCTTCAGGGATTACCTGCTTTTATAGCAAATACTGAATGTGCTTTTGCCGTATTTGTCGGTCCTTATTCTAATTACGTAAAAGCATGGGAAACCCTCTCTGCTATGCCTTCGGAATTTGTTGGGAATGTAGTCCCCTACAGTGAGCAAGGGAGCAACGCTCTTTTTTGGGCAGCTATATGCTCAATAGATGGATATTATCCATCTATCATAACTGCACCTTCTCAAGGAAGATCTCTAGCCTCATTAAGTAATATAGCCAAGAAGGCAAAGGCAGAAGGAGGGATTAATGGTGGTTTTTTCGCTAGTAAAAAACCTATCGGGACCTTACTTATCGATGGGGAACCTGTTTCTCCCTCATATACGTCACGTTCTGCCATTGGGTGGTCAGATAAAGGAGAGGCTTTCTTCGGCAATGGAGAGTTTCGAATAGTGCTGCGAAAAGAAAACTGGATCGCGCCAGTACCCCTTTTAAATACAATGCCTCCACAAAATAGCTTGGCCCTTTTTTCGTCTGAAGCAGGTCCTCTTGCTCGTCCTCTGCCCCAAGACAGCCAAGCCTTCTTATTAACTAACGGGCATGTTAGTGAGCTTAATGGAATATCTAAAGCTAAACGAATAGTTCCTTCAGGAAGTCTTCTTTTAGCTGCTCGAGGAACAGGAATACAAGTTGTACGCTCTTTACTGGAAAAAGGGAATCCACTCTCTGTTGAAGTTGAGTGGCGTGACCCAGTTATGCAAAAATCAAAGTTTGCGTTACAAGGGGGACCAATGCTTTTAAAAGATGGAGAGTTACAATCAAAAAATGAAGGTTTTTCTGTAAATCTTCGTAATCAAAAACATCCACGCACCCTTGTAGGGTCAAATGGTAAGAAACTTTGGTGGGTCGTTATCGATGGCCGAGATCCATGGCACAGCAACGGGGTAACCCTCATGGAAGCAGCTCGACTTGCAGATAACCTGGGAATCTCTACCCTTCTGAATCTTGACGGAGGAGGCTCTTCAGAGCTTATATGGAAAGACTACATCATTAATTCCATTCCTGGTGGGAAGGAACGCCCTTTGCCTTACGGCATTTTCTTTGGTTCGGAAGAGGGGGAATGAAGCCATACTTCCGATTGTGGCACAGCAATACGTATACCAGAACGATCGAAAGCTTCCTTCACGCGTAGGCGGTATTCTCGCGATAAAACCCACTGGTCACCTGGTGTCGTATCAAAGAGGGTTCTCAATAATATAGAACTATCGAGAAAATCGAGAATTCCCTGTACTGTAGGAGGCCCTATAAAAAGAGAAGGGTTCTCTTCCTGCAAGCTATTGGCTGTCTCTTCCATAATGTGCATAGCCTGACGAACATCTGTATCGAAGGGCACGCGCAACTTTATGGTCGCACGAGACCAGTTTTTCGTGTAGTTAGTAATGCCATTAATGCTTCCATTGGGAATAATAATAAGATTTCCATCAATATCTCGTAGGTGAGTGGTTCGAAGGGTTAACTTTTCTACTGTTCCGCCCCCCATAGACGTTTCTATCCAATCCCCTACACCATAATGATCTTCTAATACGACAAAGATACCGTTTAAAAAATCACGAATTATATTCTGTGCAGCCATGGAGATTCCCAAACCTGCTAATCCAACTCCTGTAAGTATAGGAGTAATATTCACACCGAAACTACCTATGATGCTCAGCACAAATACAATGGCAATAACCCATTTCACAACATTTAATGTAATACCTTTCAATGTCTCTACCCGTTGTAAAGCAGATGGGCGTCTTTCATTATTTTCACTTTTTTCTATCCGTTTTCGAAGAAGATCAAAACTTCTGGAAAGGGCCAAAAGAACAATCTTACTAACAATAATCCAAGCAATGAGTAAACCTAATGCAACAATGAGCTGATGAGCAAAAGGAAATGCAGCCCTGATCCCTTCCATTTTTTTCTCTCCTTATTTCTGCACAATAAAACTTACATATCTGTTATATCTTCTATGTTAATATCTGAATGGTATCGCTTCATATATGAATTAAAAGCTTCTAGCTGACTAATTTTAAAAGGGATCTGCCATCCCTTACCGTTCTCTTTAAAAAAACGAGCATAAAACATATTTTTCTTACGCTGTAAAACTACAGAATTAATAACATCCCATGACAACGTTTCTTCTTTTTTCTTTCCCCAAACAGATCGAACATGAACAACTCCCTCTGGAGAAAGAGACATAGAGGTAGAAATGCCTCCTATAGAAAAACATACAACTCCCACTAAAATATAGGGAAACATCAGCTTCAACTCAGCAATAGAATGAGAAAAGAGCTTACCCAGCCCCAGCGCTAAAATTATGAAACCAACGGCTGATGCCATAATCCTCAGCCATTTAGGAAGAGCAAAAGAAGACTCTAAATTTTGTGTTTTCATAACTTACCCCCGTTAAGGAATACGTATTTCATCAAGAGCTTCACTCTCGTTTGATATTTCTACCCCTTTTTTAAGGTTAAGCAATTCTTCATTGATATATTCTGCCTCTAGGTCTTTTTGAACTTGTTCCTTGACTTGCT
Organism: Aminobacterium thunnarium; assembly: GCF_055390565.1. Classification (NCBI taxonomy): domain Bacteria; kingdom Thermotogati; phylum Synergistota; class Synergistia; order Synergistales; family Aminobacteriaceae; genus Aminobacterium; species Aminobacterium thunnarium. Next base: position 521,369 of record NZ_AP042412.1, on the reverse strand, counting down.
CATATGGCAAAAGAGCTCCGCCTTTTTCCTCAAGCAATTGAATGATGTGAAATCCGTACTCCGCTTTTATCGGCTCACTAAAATCCGTTACTTTCATCCTCTTAACAACATTAAAGACTTCAGGAAGTTCGCTTTCTTTAATCCATCCCATATCACCGCCATCACGCGCCGTAGAAAAATCCAAGCTAAGCTGAGTGGCAAGTTTTTCGAAGGGAATTCCTGTTAAAAGACGAAGCAAGACAGAGTGAGCTTCAGCCATATTTCCGACAAGTATATGGCGAATATGGTATTGTTTTTCTTGCGTGTATAATTCCGAGTGGTTTTTATAAAAAAGTTTGGACGTTTTCTCGCTAAGATCCCAATTTTTAGAAAGAGATTCAACGTATGCATCTGCTAATACGTTTAAACGTGTCCATCTTAGACGAGCTGCGACATCAGCGTTGAACTGTAACCCTTTAAGTTGGGCTCCTCGCGCTAAAAGCAGCATATTCGTAACGCCATCAAGAAGCTCATTTTGTTCATCATTGCTCATCCGCTGAACTATCAATGCAGCTAAAGCTCTGTCAACTCCTGTGTGCTCTTGTATCAGAAAGAGAATGTCATCATTGCTAACTGTTTCAATTCCAACACGAACTGGTTCTTTAAACTCTTTGGCTTCAATCACTGATGGAAAAGTTATAGCTGTTACAATGCAACAAAGAATAGGAATAATAACTTTTTTAATACTTGTGGGCATTACAAAGTGCCTCCTTTACCGCCTTGCGTCTGAATGATTACCATCTGGAGCTGAAGGATAAGGAATAGGAACATACTGAACAGAAGGACGTCCTAGCCCTGATTGAGGATACAGCTTCATAATATTACAAATTTGAGAAGAAAGATCTGTATTCACCGGCAATCCTAGAGACACCGCTTCTTCCGCAGTTATAGGGTAATCGTGTGTCCATCGACCTTCAGTTAATACTGTAGCCAGTTCTATTGCCTTTTCTTCTCCCATTTTATCTTTTAAAAGGTTATATACAAAAGAACGTGTTTGTTTCACGGCTTTCCTGCTCACGTCAGCAAGTATTAGAGTTGTATCATCAATTTCAGAGACTGGTTTCTCTTCAACAGCTCTTAATATAGAAGCTGCGGGATATTGCCCTATTTGAGGATCCACCGGGCCGAGTACTGCATGTTTATCCATAAGAATTTCATCAGCTGCAAGAGCAATGAGAGTTCCCCCAGACATTGCATAGTGAGGAACAACAACTGTAACTTTTGCCGGATGTTTGTTCAATGCATAAGCTATTTGTTCTGCAGCAAGCAATAAACCTCCCGGAGTATGAATAATGAGATCTATGGGTGTCCCCTCTGAAGTAAGACGAATGGCTCGAAGCACTTCTTCAGAATCCTCTATGTTTATGAAGTTCCGAGAAAACATTCCAAAAAAACCGATGCTCTCTTGTCGATGAATAAGCGTAATGATTCTACTTTTACGACGTTTTTCGCACGTTCTAAGTGCCGTAATTCTTCTCCAATGTAACAATTGCTGCTTGAGTTGGGGATAGATGAAAAAGAAGACAAAGAATAGAAACCATATATTAGATCCTTCCATGAGGCACCTCCTTCATTAAATTCAGGGGGATAGTGCCTTTTATTGTACATGGCAGAACTCTCTCTGTCATCATAAAAAAAGGCGGCTTTACGAGAGCGATTTTTTATATAAGCTGTTTTTCTTGCTACAAGCTGCTACACTGTGTTTAAATAAGAAAAAATTCTTCTTCAGTCAGCTTATATCCGATAAGCATTGTGGTCATTCCACCACCAGAACGTGGTCGTTTCCGTTCTACACGAGCGATAGCTGTTAAGGCTTGTTTGAAGTTTCTTGCATTCTCCGAATAACATCCATTGGCACTGCACCAACGCTGATACCGGGCATACACTTCGGATGTCCGCACCTCACTGTTAGGACTTTCCTCCAAGGCATCCTCGAAAAATAATGCTATTTTATCGCTGTCACGCTTATAAGCCTCCGTTGCTGTCTTAACGGAATCAGGTAAAGTCAAGCCCTCCTTCTTTAACAGCTGATAGCCTTCAATTAGCCAGTTGAGGATAGCACTCTGATTCTTCGGTTTGGCGAATTCGCGTTTTAAGTTTTTATCCTGCTCGTTTTCATCGAAGTGTCGTTCAAAAGGGATAATCACCACTCTGCCACTGGAAAACAGTGTCATATCCGTAATAACGGGCAGATAATTGGTGTTGATATACAGCTTAAACTTTGGTGAAAAGTCAAAAGAATTCTCATGTAGAAACCTTGCATTGATGGTGTCACCACCTGTCATGCTTTTTACCTGTGCAGCATTTAGGACAAGTCCTCTGCTAGGTTCGGAGATATTCACAAAGCGTACTCCTGCAAGCCGGGCAATATCTTCACTTGGACTTGAACTGTTATTGTTCTTTTTCAGACTGATAGTCTCCGGCCTTGCGGTACAGCCATAACTGCCTAATACCTTAAGAACGCTCTCACATAGCGTACCTTTACCATTTCGAGTTGTAGCACCATAGAGAACAAACAGGCATTCATACCGAGTGTCTCCGCTGATACTGTAGCCAAAGGCTTTTTGGAGGAATTTTGCCTTTTCCTCATCTCCGCTCATAATCTCATGAATAAATCTATCCCATCGCTCACTTTTTGCTTCTGGGTCATATTTAACGCCAGATATCTTTGTAAGTCTGTCCTCGCTGTTGTGGGGACGAAAACCCATGGATATTAAAAACAAGGTTCCATTGGCACAGTTGAGCATAAGCGGGTCTTGGTCAAATTCAGCCATTGATATGGGATATACGCTCTGTGCATCTTTAAGTACCGTTTCTCGGTATCTTCTTGACTGCCACTTTCGGCAATAGTCAATGTATGCCTTTCTTTGATGTTCATCCTGAATAGTCAAAGCATAGGTTAGCAGTTGGTTAGCCAATGATTTACACATTTCCATCACTTTGAGATTACCGACATCAGGAATCCAAATGCCATTCGCATAGCAAAACCACATCTTCCTTTCGGGAACAAAGCGGGCAAAAGACTTATAATAATCAGCAAACAGCCTGCTTGCCCCAATATCCGTCCAAGGGTAGCGATCGTTACTCTCAGGCTTAAAGCCAGTAAGAGAACATTCACCAAAATCCTCTGTAGCTGATGAATGTATACCACCCGGTTTGTATATCTCAGTAGCATTTGCGATTGCTTTTTCTATGGTTATTATTCCATAAGTACTGCCAGACTGTGGTCTATTCCATTTATCCCGCATTAGGCCGCTCTGCCGGAATAGTCTGTCCATCTGTCCAATATCCCTGCCACACCAAAATGCCAGCATACCGCAAAGTGCCAAATCAGCTTCACTGGCAGAAGCATAGCCTGATGTATCCCCTTGCCATAATGCTTTGAACCTTTCTCCATTTGCCGATTTTAAAGCCTTCTCAATAACAGACTTGTCAGACAGATATGATTGACTTTCTGTATCCAGAAGTTGCTTCACAGTGGTAGGACGTAGCATATACTTGTCTAGTATCATCTGTAGTTCATTCGATTTCTCCGCTATATCACCATCTGCATATACATTGCCTGTTACGGTAACAAAACGATTTGTTGCTCCGCCCACATAGACCTCAACTCCCAGCTTTCTGTTGCTGATATAGTATTTTGTTTTGTCAAAGTTAAAGCCTGTGGCCTTAAAGAAAATATGAAGCCCTTTTTCAGATGGACTGTGTTCCATATAACAACCACTAAAAGCCTCTACAACAATTTGGGTAACAGGCTTAAGCTTACCACCACTATCAAAGCAATCATCTAAGTCGATAACACATATGTCATTACCCACCAAAAATCCGATACCATCATAATCACTTATAGCAGCTACCGCCGAACTAAAATCTTTGAATGTACCACGTTGATTTGGTTTTGCCCTTTTTCTCGTTACTGGGTTATAGGGAACTTTGGTCTTTTTACCACTTCGCTCTTCATATTTCCAACAGCAAAACTGTGGCTTATCTTTAAGCATCTGCGGCAAGTTATCATATTGTGTTTTCAGTTATTTCACCTCCTTGCCTTTTATAAATGACCCGAAACGCTACTGTTCCAGAGGGTTTGCCTTGTTTGACACAACCTCGTTATCTTTCAAGGAATACGCTCGGAATTATCGTCATGGCATATTCTGCTTGAAGTATCTCTTGCATTTCGGGGTATTCAGTTGTCAAGGATCAGTGAGAGAAAAACTATGCTTTTATTGGGGGATTATTTTTCTTCTCACCTTATAGCCTTGGTAGAACACATTAGTTGAGGATTTTAGAAAAATATTTTCCATCCTCATTCATAAGCGAAGAATTCTATTGATTCGAACCCCTTAAAATAAAAAAACAGCCTGTCTGTTTTCCAGAAAAGACGGCTGTAATGCATATGCTTTTGCTCAAATTTGAGCGAAAGTGGCATTAAATTTAAGAAGGCTGAATGTTATAACTTTGCCTTTGGTTTTACAAATAGACTTAAAGACTTTTTTGTCTAAAAGTATTTATTTGAATAAAAGAGAAAAATGAAAGGCATACACAACTATCATTATCTTTGTTAACATTGTAAAATTACTTCACAAACACAGAATAATCATGTTGTTTTTGAAGGAAATGTGCTATAATGGAAAAAACATATATAAAGAGGTGACCAAGATGACCGTTAGCTATAAAAAGCTTTGGAAATTGTTGATAGACCGCGATATGAAGAAGAAAGATTTGCAAGCTGCTGCGGGAATAAGTCCATCGTCAATTTCAAAGCTTTCTAAAAACGAATATGTCAGTATGGATGTTCTTGTAAAGGTTTGTACGGCACTTGGCGTTGATTTTAAAGATATCATGGAATTAGTGCCTAATATGGTTGAAGAAAGGGAGTAGAGTTATGGAAAACAACAGAAAAGAACAGGAACGGGCGGAATTACACCGCACGATACGGAATATGGCAAATGATATAAGAGGCAGTGTAGATGGATGGGACTTTAAGCAATATGTTCTAGGTATGCTGTTTTACCGCTACATATCTGAAAATATTACCGCCTATATTAACGCCGGAGAATGGGAAGCTGGCAATACGGAATTTGATTATGCCAAGCTATCCGACGAAGAAGCAGAACAGGCACGAGAGGATTTAGTTAAGACAAAAGGCTTCTTTATTTTACCCAGCGAGCTTTTTGAAAATGTCCGGACTCGTGCAAAGGACGATGAAAACTTAAATGAAACACTGGAACAGATTTTCAGTAATATAGAAGCATCTGCGCAAGGAACAGAGAGTGAAGACAATTTCAAAGGTCTGTTTGACGATATTGATGTTAACAGCAATAAGCTGGGTAACACTGTAGTAAAGCGTAATGAAAAGCTGGTTAAGCTAATGAATTCTGTTGGAGAAATGAAGCTGGGAGATTACAAAGACAATACCATAGATGCATTCGGTGATGCTTATGAATTTTTAATGGGTATGTATGCATCCAATGCAGGAAAAAGTGGTGGTGAATACTATACGCCGCAGGAGGTTTCTGAACTCCTTACCCACTTAACATTAGTAGGAAAAACTGAAGTCAACAAGGTATATGACCCCGCCTGCGGTTCTGGCTCTCTACTGCTAAAGTTTGCAAAAATCTTAGGAAAAGAAAATGTACGTCAAGGTTTCTTCGGTCAAGAAATCAACATTACAACCTACAACCTGTGCAGAATTAATATGTTCCTGCACGATATTGATTATGACAAATTTGATATTGCCCTTGGGGACACTCTAACAGATCCGCAACATTGGGATGACGAGCCTTTTGAAGCCATTGTATCAAATCCACCTTACTCCATTAAATGGAAGGGCGACAATGATCCTATTTTGATAAATGACCCCCGTTTTTCTCCAGCGGGAGTATTGGCTCCTAAATCCAAGGCAGACCTTGCTTTTATTATGCATAGTCTTTCTTGGCTTGCAACAAACGGAACAGCGGCTATTGTATGTTTCCCCGGTGTAATGTACCGCGGTGGTGCTGAAAAGAAAATCAGACAATACCTGATTGATAATAACTATATCGACTGTATCATTCAGTTACCGGATAACTTGTTCTATGGTACTAGCATTGCTACCTGCATTATGGTGCTGAAGAAGTCTAAATCAGAAAATAGTACCTTATTTATCGATGCATCAAAGGAATTTGTCAAGGTTACAAATAACAACAAACTAACACAAGAAAATATTGAGACCATTCTTAACGCATTCAAAGATAGAAAAGATATTGAGCATTTTGCTAGGCTTGTGCCAAACAGCGAAATTGCTGAAAAGGATTATAACCTGTCTGTTTCAACTTATGTGGAACAGGAGGATACAAGGGAAAAGATTGATATTGTTGCTCTTAATGCTGAGATAGAAAAGATTGTGGCGAGAGAGCAGATTTTAAGGGAAGAAATAGATAAGATTATTGCGGAAATTGAGGTGGGCAAATGAGTAGATTGGATGAGTTAATTACTGAACTTTGCCCGGATGGGGTTGAGTATGTAGCAATGAAAGATATTAAAGAAGAGTCTTTTTGGTTAATGCCAGCCACACCTAATTTTATTTCAGAAGGTATACCATATATTACATCAAAAAACATAAAGAATGGATCAATTGATTTCACAGATGTAAAATATATTTCACAATGTGATTTTGAAACTATAACATCTAATAGAAAAATTAAAGAGAATGATTTATTGATTACAATGATAGGAACTATTGGTGAAGCGGCATTTGTAGATAGTAATACAGAGTTCTATGGTCAAAATATGTATTTAATTAGGCTAGATAGCACAAAAGTTGATAGATTTTATTTTTATTACTATGTCACTTCTCCTATTGTTAGAAGCAAATTAGTCTCAAAAAAAAATGCATCGAGTCAAGGATATATAAAGGCTGGCAGTTTAGAAAATTTAAAAATTCCCCTCCCTCCACTGCCTGTTCAGCAGGAAATTGTCCGTATTCTGGACAATTTTACAGAGCTTACAGCAGAGCTTACAGCAGAGCTTACAGCAGAGCTTACAGCAAGAAGAAAACAGTATGAGTATTATAGGGATTTTCTGTTGACGTTTGGTGATGATGTGCCAAGACTTGCTATAAGTGATCTTTTAATACGTACAAAGGGAACAAATATAACAGCACAAAAAATGAGACAATTACATAAAGAGAATGGTGAAGTACGAATATTTGCTGGTGGTAAAACTTATGCGGATGTTGATTTTAAAGATATCCCAAAAAAAGATATTAATTTAAACCCTTCTATAATTGTTAAGTCACGTGGAATTATTGAATTTGAGTATTATGATAAGCCATTTAGCCATAAAAATGAATTCTGGTCATATTATAGTGAAAATAAAAATGTCAATATTAAATTTGTATACTATTATCTTTCAAAAAATGCGAACTATTTTCAACGTATAGCTAATAATATGCAAATGCCACAAATATCAATTCCTGTAACAGATAAATATAAAGTTCCCCTCCCTCCTATAAAAGAGCAGGAATGCATCGTTAGCATCCTTGATCGTTTTGACGCTTTGTGTAACGACTTAACTAGCGGCATTCCTGCCGAAATCGAAGCTAGGCAAAAGCAATATGAATATTACAGAGATAAACTTTTATCTTTCAAGGAGGTGACGGCATGAGTATATACAACATTGTTGCAAGTACTGATGAAGCAACAGTTGTTGCCGAATACGCAGCTGAATACAATGTCCGTCCTGAAAAGTATCAAAGCGAGGCGGAACTTGAGCGGGAGTTTATTAGGCAACTGACTTCCCAAGGATATGAATATATTTCAGTGCACAATGAAGCTGCATTGACAGAAAATCTCCGAAAGCAACTTGAACTGCTTAATGATTTTACATTTACTGATAGTGAATGGGATAAATTTTTCACAGAATGTATTGCCAATACAAATGAAGGAATTGTTGAAAAGACCAGAAAAATTCAGGATGACCATATCCAGATTCTAAAACGTGAAGATGGAACAACAAAGAACATATACCTTTTGGATAAAAAGAATATCCATAACAATCGCTTGCAGGTTATTAATCAATACGAAGAAGCAGGCGGCAAGCATGAAACTCGATATGATGTAACAATCCTTGTAAATGGACTTCCACTGGTTCATGTGGAGTTAAAGAGGCGCGGTGTTGCTATCCGAGAAGCCTTCAACCAGATAAAAAGATACCAGCGTGACAGCTTTTGGGCATCTTCTGGTTTATTTGAGTATGTACAAATATTCGTAATCTCCAATGGCACTCATACAAAGTATTATAGTAACACCACAAGAAATGCTCATATCAAGGAGCAAAATAGCAGTGAACGTCGAAGAAGCAAAAAAACAAGCAACAGCTTTGAGTTTACCAGCTTTTGGGCAGATGCAAATAACAAAATTATTCCTGACTTTGTGGACTTTACTAAAACATTTTTTGCCAAGCATACCCTTTTAAACATTCTAACAAAATATTGTATCTTTACATCTGAAGATCTGCTTCTTGTAATGCGTCCTTATCAAATAGCTGCTGCAGAACGTATATTATCACGTATTGTAGTATCAACCAACTACAAGAAGATGGGCACAACTGCAGCTGGAGGATATATTTGGCATACAACAGGCTCTGGTAAGACATTGACCAGTTTTAAGACAGCCCAATTAGCTTCTGCCTTGCCTTACATAGACAAGGTACTGTTTGTTGTTGACCGTAAAGACCTAGACTATCAGACGATGAAGGAATATGACCGTTTTGAAAAGGGGGCAGCTAACGGTAATACGTCCACAAGAGTTCTTCAAAGACAATTGGAGGACAGGGATGAAAAAGGAAATCCTCATGAATACAAAATCATTGTAACCACTATTCAGAAGTTGGATATATTTATACGTAAAAACAAACAGCATGATATTTACAAGAAACATGTGGTATTGATTTTTGATGAGTGTCACCGTTCCCAATTTGGTGAAATGCATCAAGCTATTACGAAGAGCTTTAAGAACTATCATATCTTCGGCTTTACGGGAACCCCAATTTTTGCTGCCAATGCCAGTTCAGGAGGTAACCCACTGCTTCGTACAACAGAGCAGGCTTTTGGAGAAAAGCTACATACTTATACCATTGTAGATGCCATCAATGATGGGAATGTTCTGCCTTTTAGAATAGATTTTATCAATACCATTAAGATGCCTGATTACGTTAATGATAAAAAAGTCTATAGCATAGATAGAGAAAAAGCCTTAGCAGATCCACAGCGAATCAGTGAAATTGTTTCTTACGTTCTTGAACACTTTGATCAAAAGACGAAGCGCAATAGTTATTACACATTCTCTGCGAAATGGGAAGAAGCAGATAAGCACAACCCTAAAAAGATGATAGAAAAGCGTGAAACAAGGCGAGTTGCCGGTTTCAACTCCATATTTGCTGCTGCATCCATCCCAATGGCAATCAGATACTATAATGAGTTTAAGAAGCAGATAGCGGAAAAGAACCGTAACCTTACCATTGCAACTATTTTCAGTTTTAGTGCAAATGAAGAAGAGCCAGATGGACTGCTTCCTGAAGAGGATTTTAATATGGAAAACCTCGACCAGAGCTCTAGAGATTTTCTTGATGCGGCTATCCGAGATTACAATTCCACATTTAGTACGAATTACGATACTTCCTCGGATAAGTTTCAAAATTATTATAAAGACCTCTCTCTTCGTGTAAAGAATCGGGAGATCGATATATTGATTGTTGTTAATATGTTCCTGACAGGCTTTGATGCAACAACCTTGAATACGCTATGGGTAGATAAAAATCTGCGGCAACATGGACTTATTCAGGCTTTTTCAAGAACTAACCGCATCTTAAACAGCGTTAAGACCTATGGTAATATCGTTTGCTTTAGAGATTTGAAAGAAGAAACAGATAAAGCTATTGCACTATTCGGCAATAAGGATGCTGGCGGTATTGTACTGCTAAAAACATACGAAGAATACTATAACGGCTATGATGACAAAGGTGAGTATAAGCCGGGCTATGCTGAACTGATTGCAACCCTTACAACACAGTATCCCCTTGGACAACCTATTCTAGGAGAAGAAGCTGAAAAAGACTTTATACGGCTATATGGAGCAATACTTCGACTCAGAAATATTCTTACTTCCTTCGATGACTTTGAAGGAAACGAGATTTTATCTGAAAGGGATTTTCAGGACTATCAGAGCATTTATATTGACCTGTATCAGGAATATAGAAAAGGTGCTGATGGTGACAAAGAAACTATCAATGATGACATAGTTTTCGAGATTGAACTGGTCAAACAGATAGAGGTAAATATTGACTACATCCTTATGCTTGTAGCCAAATATCAACAATCCAACTGCAAGGATAAAACCATTCTTACGACCATTGATAAGGCTATCAATTCGAGTATTGAACTTCGAAGTAAGAAAGAACTTATCGAGCGTTTTATTGAGCAAGTCAATGTATCGACCAAAGTGGATGAGGATTGGCGCAAATTCCTCCACGAGCGTAAAGAAGCGGATATTACAGCAATTATAGAAGAAGAAAGATTAAAGCCTGAAGAAACCCGCCGATTCATCGACAATGCTTTCCGAGATGGAATGCTTAAAACAACCGGTACAGCCATTGATAAAATTATGCCACCTGTATCTCGCTTTGGCGGAGGCAGAGCCGCGAAAAAGCAAGGAATTATCGAAAAACTAATGTTATTCTTTGAGAAGTATTTAGGGTTGGTGTAATAATGATATTGAGAGGTGGATAATGGATACAAATGAGTTGATATTAAGAGTAGCTGAAGCATTAGAAAAACAAATGGCCTTTCCTCAGTGGGATACAATTATTCAAATATTTTCAGTTGTTGCTGCTTGGATTACGATACTATTTCTTCTAATTGAACGTAAAAACAAAGAACGGCCTTACCTTCAAGTTTCTTTCGAACTGGTCAGATCTTCACTTGCTTGCCTGGTCATAAGAAATGTTGGGGAATGCCCTCTTGAGGTTTCTTCAATAAAACTAAGTGAAGAATTTGTAAAACAACTACCTCAAAAAACTCAGGAGCGTGTTGCTAGCCTTGAAAAATCAGAAATTAAGATTTTCTCAAAGCGCTTTTATGTTTTTTCATTGGACGTTATTACTGGAACAATTATTAAGGATTATAATATCAAAAAATTGACAATAGATTACAAATACAAAAAGCTTGGCAAGTACCGCAAAAAATATAAAGAGCAAACAACAATAGATTTTTCTCAATATGCTACTATGCTAATCTATATTTCAGAGATAGATGAGTTGAAAGGCAGTGTGGACAATCTTTTGAAAGAGGTAAAAGAAATCAAAAAACTTATACCATCTACCAAAATTGGCGATACTCATGCATCCAAGATTACAGAATAAAGCAAATTGGACATATTGTATTAAATCCAAGGCTGCATTAATAAAATTTTATCCTAACGATTTGAAGCAAAAGACCAGTCACAATCAAGCATTCATGCCAGATTGTGACTGGTCTCTTTTTGTCCCGCTTGAAGCTGTTCACTTAAGTTTTTATTCAATCCCTAAGTGAACGCTTCTTACTGCCGCCTTTTTTTCTTTCTTTTGTTTTTTGGGAGTCTTTCTACTTTTGACCGTAATCTCTCCGTTACTCAAACCGATAAAAACCTGACTCCCCCGTTTAACTTTTCCTTCAAGAAGAAGATCAGCTAATCGGTCCTCAATAAGCTGTTGTATTTTACGGCGCAAAGGTCTGGCTCCAAACTTAGGGTTGTAACCCTTTTCAAGAATAAACCCCTTCGCCTCTTCACTTACATTGATATCGATATCGTGGACTAACAGTCTCTTTTTAATCTCATTTAACATAATATCGACTATAGACAACATTTCTTTTTTGTTCAAAGGTCTGAAGACAACCATTTCATCAATACGATTTATAAATTCTGGTCTAAATGTTTTCTGAACAGCATCTAAAATATATGATTTTGTTTTGCTCCAATCAAAATAGCCGTCTGTCTCTTCAGTTACAGAAAAGCCCAGAGACGTACCTTTTGCTAGTTCCTTAGCTCCAACATTACTTGTCATAATAATGACAGCATTTCTGAAATCTACTGTATGTCCCTGACCATCTGTAAGTCGCCCATCTTCAAGAATCTGAAGTAAGGTATTAAAAATGTCTTCATGAGCTTTTTCTATTTCGTCGAAAAGGACAACTGAGTATGGACGACGCCTTATCGCTTCTGTTAGTTTTCCACCTTCATCGTAGCCCACATAGCCAGGAGGAGCTCCTATAAGTTTACCAACCTCATGGCGTTCCATAAATTCACTCATGTCCAAGCGAATCATGGCTTCTTCACTTCCAAAAAGAAACTCGGCCAATCTTCTGGCTAACTCCGTCTTTCCGACACCAGTGGGACCAAGGAAAAGAAAACTTCCTACAGGACGTCGAGGATCTTTCATTCCACTTCTTGCACGTCGTATAGCTCTTGAAACAGCATTAACAGCCTCATCCTGCCCAATAAGCTGGCGATGAATTTCCTCTTCCATTCGAAGTAATCGATGAGATTCTTCCTCTGTCAATTGCGCCACAGGAATATTTGTCCATTCGCTTACAATCGTCGCGATATCATCAAAACCAACAAGAGGCTTTTCTTGGTGTCTTCTTGATTGCCAGTTTTTCTTATTCATTTCAAGTTCTTCAGATATCTGACGCTCGGTATCACGTAAACGTGCTGCCTTTTCAAATTCCTGTGATGTTACTGCCGCCTCTTTTTCCTTACGAACTTCTTCAAGATGATATTCTATATCTTTCAACTCTGCAGGAATTTCCATAGTTTTAAGCCGGGCACGAGCCGCTGCTTCATCGATAAGATCAATCGCCTTGTCGGGAAGAAAACGATCCGTAATGTAGCGGGATGAAAGTCGAGCCGCTGCTACAAGTGCATCGTCAGCAATATTTACTCTATGGTGAGATTCGTATCGATCTCGAAGCCCCTCAAGAATATGCACCGTATCATCGATAGAAGGTTCATCAACAAAAACAGGCTGGAAACGGCGTTCAAGGGCCGCATCCTTTTCTATATATTTTCTATACTCTTCAAGAGTTGTTGCGCCTATAACTTGAAATTCTCCTCGAGACAAACTCGGCTTAAGAATATTAGCCGCATCAACAGCCCCTTCAGCTCCACCAGCTCCAATTATTGTGTGAATCTCGTCAATAAAGATGATAATATCTCCAGCCTCTCGAAGTTCCTTCAAAAGCTTCCTCATTCGCTCTTCGAATTCACCTCTATACTTCGTGCCTGCAACGAGATTACCCATATTCAGCTGAACTATTTTTTTCCCTCGCAAAATTTCTGCGATATTACCATCGTTTATCTTTTGCGCGAGTCCTTCAACAATAGCTGTTTTTCCTACTCCTGGATCGCCAAGAAGAATAGGATTGTTCTTTGTGCGTCTCGCAAGAATTTGAATAACTCTCTGAATTTCTTTATCTCTGCCTATTACCGGATCTAATTCATCTTTCTTGCTTTTTTCAGACAAATCAACGCCTAGCTGATCAAGGGTCGGCGTTTTGCTGTTCATTCGATTCTGACCGTCTCCCAGCATTTCGGTTTGGGGCATTCCATCCGCCTCGTTATTGCTGATAAAACGTCCTATTTCTCGCTGTATTACCGTCATATCGATTCCCAAAGATAAAAGAATCTGTGCAGCAACACCTTCTCCTTCTGCCAAGAGACCAAGAAGAACATGCTCTGTTCCTACATAGTTAACCCCCATATTTCTAGCTTCTTTAATAGCGAGATCAAGCACCCTTTTAGCCCTAGGACTCAAGGGAAGATCAATAGGTTTCAAAATAGGTTGTCCTTTGCCTACAAGTTCTTCTATCTGACGGCGCACTTCTAAAAAATTGACACCTAATGAATTTAATACTTGAGCTGCAACTCCTTCGCCCTCTACTAAAAGCCCCAGAAGTATATGTTCTGTGCCAATCACATCATGCCCCATACGAAGAGCTTCTCTGTGAGCAAGCTGAACTACTTTTTTACCTCGTTCTGTAAAAAATTGCCACATAGCTTTTCATCCTTTCAAATGGTACTCCTTTAAGCAAGAGCAAGACCTCGAAGCATTCTTCTCAACACCTCTGCTTGCAAAGCGTTACGTTTATATGGTGAAACATCAAAATCAGACGTGGCCAGCTCATCAACAAAACGCATAGCAATTTCTATTAAAAGACGTTCTCTGGAAGAAAGAAGTTCTCTCTCTTGTAAAGCTGCTAATAATCTCTTAGCATCTTGCTCACTGATAGCATTTCCAACTATTTCATCAATATGATTAACCTTTTCTTCCGGCATATCGTAACAAATACGTACAATACGAATATATCCGTGTCCACCACGTTGGCTCTCTACAATGTAACCTCTTTCTGGAGTAAAACGACTTCTTAAAACATAATTAATCTGACTAGGAACGCAGCCAAAAATCTCTGCAAGATCCTTACGTCGTAGAGAAACTGCGTCTTCCTCTACTTCATCTTCAAAAAGTTTATTAATGTAATCTTCAATAATCTCAGTTAGGCTAGGCATAGCTGAAACCTCCTACACCAAATCGTTGGGTATTCTTATTGTAGAGGGATGGTCAACATTAGTCAAGATAGGCATCCTCTGTACAAAAGTGATCACTTTTCGCCAATTCTCGACTCTTCTCCGTGTTGCATTCGTTTTATATTTTCTCGATGGCGAAATGATGCTAATAAGGCCATGAAGAGAACAGCCAACACGTAGGAAGGTTTGAGTTTCAAAATTAAGAAAAAAACAGGGAGGCTAAACAACGATATAAGGGATGCCAATGACACATATCGTGACACTTTCATTACTCCATACCAGATTATTCCAGCAGTGAGTGCAGCGTATGAGCTATAGGGAGGAATCATAAAAAAGACAACTCCAAAAGTTGTTGCCACTCCTTTTCCCCCCTTAAAACCGAGCCATAAGGGGAAATTGTGACCACAAACGCTGGCGAAGGCAATTGCTGCAATAAGGGGGGGGCTTTCTACATTCATTACTCTTGCAAGAATCAAAACAACGCCACCCTTTATCATGTCAATCAACGTTACGGCTACAGCCCACTTTTTACCCATTCGACGCCCGACATTAGTCGCACCAATATTCCCTGAACCAAAATTTCGAATATCTTCGTTACGCAAAAGTTTTACGATAACATACCCAGTAGGGAACGAACCTGCCAAATACCCTACGAGAATCCATATCCAGCCAGACATTTTTACCTCCTCACAACAAAAGCATCAACAACAACAGACCCCTTTTTTTTAACAAAAACAGGGTTTATTTCTAACTGAACAAGCTGATCTTCTATGCACGCCAAATTAGAGAGACGAGCAACCATCTTAGCAAAGGCCGCAACATCATAACTAGGCCTGCCCCAGGCACCCTTTAAGAGGGAGTACCCCTTCAAATCTCGAATCATCGCCATAGCGTTTTCTTCATCTACAGGAGCTATTCGCAACACACTATCTCGAACGGCACTCGCATAAACGCCTCCCAGACCAACAGAAAGGACAGAGCCAAAGATAGTATCTCTTTTTATGGCCACAGTACATTCGATACCATCTTTAAGCATTTCCTGAACAAGAACACCTCTTATGTCAGCCTCTGGATTGGCCAAGCGAGCTTTTTCTAGAGTTCGCCCGTATGCATTCCTCAACTCTTCTTCGCTATTCAAGTTTAGAGCAATAATACGAGCTTCACTTTTATGAACGATATTAGGAGACATTACTTTGAGAGCAACAGGGTATCCAATCATTTCGGCAGCTTCAAGTGCTTCTTCCAAAGATTGACATAAGTACTCTCTCGTTACATCGATATTGTGGAAAGCAAGCAATCTCTTTGCATCATATTCTGTCATTTTTTGTGGCAATTTAGGAAGTAGATCCTCTCCTTTTATCACGCATTCCTCACAACTTACTGGCATCATTTTATCAAGAGATGGAACTGGAGCACTTAGACCGGCAAGTGCTCGAGCACACCTTCTAGGGCTGGTAAAGAATGGAATGCCTTCCTCATTCAACATTTCTTTAACTTCCTCTTCCTCAATATCTCCAATGGAACAACAAACTATAGGATGCGTTTTCTGGCGAGCTACATCAAGTAAAGCAGCCAAAATATTACGAACCTCTTCACCCTTGCTTTCAGTAAGTATTGCTGTAATTATATCCAGGTTTGGAGAATCCATAAGACGACGAAGAAGATACGATATATCCTCTGATCCTTCGGCACCAAGAGAAGCTAAATCGATAGGATTTTTAACGTAAACATTATCAGGAAGACTTTTCTTAAATTCTCTCTGTAAATCTTCGGGAATAGAGGGAACCTTCAGCCCCTCTTCAAAACAATTATCTGAAAATGTAATTCCGGCTCCTTGAGAAGGGGAAACAATAACAGTTTTTCGGCCATTCGGTGGTATAAATGAATTATAAACTCTTGCAAGGTCAACAATTTCATCCACATCTCGAAGAGGAAGTATTCCGAATTGTCTAAATGCAGCATTCCAAATTGAAGAATTTCCCGCAACAACAGAAACATGACTAGTAATAGCCTGGCGAGAAGATACATTAAGCCCGCCTTTAAGAACGCCTATCCGGACCCCTTTTATATTCGCGTCACGAGCCATTCTTAAAAAAGCAATTCCATCATGTAACCCTTCTAAGCAAAAAAGCAATAATTTTACAGAGGAATCCTTTAGTATCCATCTGCCAATATCCACTGTGTCAATATCGGCCGTGCCCCCAGTTGTTACAACATAACGGAAATTTGTTCCCGCCATCCTAGCAGCAGATGCGATAGCAAACCCCAAATCCCCGCTTTGAGATACGAGAGCAACTTTTCCACATTTATCTTCCCAGCTAAAACTTCCTTGAAAAGGAGAAATAACAACATTATGCTTTAAATTCATAAATCCCATAGAATCCGGGCCTAGAAGACATACTTTTTTCTCTTCCAAACGCTTGTTTACTCTATTGATATCTTCCTGACTCCAAATGCTACTTTGTTCTGAAGAAAGGAGCATAATATACGGAATTTTTTGTTCTGCACATATATCTATCCAAGGTAATACTCTCGGCAATGGGACATCTAAAACAGCCAAATCTGAAGATTTTACTGGCTCTGTGCCATCATGAACTTCAAAAATTTGCCCTGTAAATGCAGACTGCTTTAAAGTTTCTACTGCCCGAGCACACGCACCTCGCCACGCAGATCCCTCACCAATAAAAGTAACTGACTGAGGACTAAATAATCTATCCAAATTAGCATTGAACATTAGAGATCAGTCCTTCCTGATGCTCACATAGAAATAAGGGAGAGCTTGACGCCCTCCCTTATTATAATCAACTATGGGAAGAGAAAAATTAATCGACGAGACCTTTTATTCGATCCGAACCTTTTTTGACATTTAAAGCAACAAGATCTTTCTCTTGAAGCACATCCCATTTCATATTTAAAAGTAATAAAAACAAAGCAGAAAATCCATCAACACGCCAATTTGCGTTCTCTTTTTCAAAAGCTTTAACAATGGATTCCAACTGTTCCATACCGAGGCCGTTCTTGTGAATATCTTTGATAAAGCGATCTAAATCTTCTATTGTTTTTATTTCAGAAGCTTGCAACATATCATAAAGATATGTAAAGCTCTCAGCTAAATATTCTTCAGTTGGATAAAAAGCAGGGAAACCGGCTTTAACTGCATTTGCTGCCCATTCTTCCGCTATCTCTTTATGTTCTTTAAAATAATCTGCTAAATTTTGTTGAGAAAGAACCTGAGATTGCTTTTCCTCTTCTTGTACAGGCTCCGTTCGAGAAGGAGCAACAAGCACAGAAGAATCCTTCGCCGCATCCCACAAAGCTAAAAAGCCTTCGTCAGCTTCTTCAAGAAGTGCACTAAGCCGTATAAGTTTTCTTTTCAATTTCTTCTGCGTCAAAGTATCAGTGGCGGTGGTACTCACTTTGGGAGAAATTGTAGCCCATGCTTCTTGGATCACTGTCCGAACAAGCACTGTACACTTTAAATCTCTATATTTACTCCACTCCCGAAGTCTGCTCCGCTCATTTGAAAGAGAAACAACATATGAAATAGAAGGATACCCAAATCTTTCAGGGTCATTCACCAAACTTGACGTCGTAACTGAGTGGGCAAGATCTACAAGAAATTCTTGCTGCAATATCTTTTCCACATTACGTACGTCTTCTGGGAAATGGAGCAATATCCGCACCTGAGAAAGGTCTTGAAATGCTCCAAGCGAAGAAAGTTCACCTTCATCTCTCTTCGCTAACTCTGAAATAAATTCATCAGGGTTTTTCGCGCTGCCTTGAATTCCATACACCATTATATCTTCTTGCCCAATTAAATCTTGAACAAGATTCTTCACACGCATTGTAAATTCTTCGTAAAGAGAGAGCTTCTCTACGTAAGCTCTGCCCCATTCTTCAGCCTTCCGACCTTCCATACATTAATCACCGCCTGTTAATGTTAGATCATTTCGTCTTCTGCAAACCCGTTAGAGGTATTGCTCCTCCACCAGCTTCTGAAAATCAGAGGCCGTAAAGCCGTCTGTAGTATATATTAAGTCGCGCAACTTGAAAAGGACAATTTAGTTTTCAGGCCTTTTTAAGGCAATTTGCAAGAATTAAATGTAACCTCGCAATATATAAATTGTCTGGCGCGAGCTGTTTTGCTCTTTCAATGGCATCCCATGCCTCTTCTGGAAGACGAGATTGATAGGCAGCATGTGCTAAAAGAGAAGAATAGAAAGCTTCTTCTTGTTGGGCCTTTTCAGCTAAAGAAACGTTATTTTTCTTGTGTAAATCTTCCCAAGCTTGAGACATCATCATATATACTTTACGATCTATCAAATTGAGTTTAATGGCTCTACGCAACGTTTGCAAAGAGTCAAAATGATTATCTATAATTGGTTCTATCCATGTGGGCGTTGTTTTATATGGTATAGAAAGACTTCCGAAGAAGCGTACTTTTTCTATCTTGATTTCACTATTAAGCTCCTCAGTTGCTATTTTTTCCAAAGAAAAGATGTATTCCCACCCTGTACGGAGTAATTCTGCGAAATTCTGCGTTTTACTCAAATCAACCATACGTCGTACTAACTCTTCTGGTGAATTCTTTTTCATTTCAGCTTCAACAGAAAGTGCTAGTGGGCGAGGAGAATAAACAGGCACAATGCGAACCTTTTTCAATGGCTCACTTCTCAATATCTTCTTTTGGGGCTGTATCTCTTTTGTTTCACCGTTTGCATCACGCTGCTCTTCATGAGGCAAATTCTTCGATATTATATCGTCTATTCGGGTATAAAGATTAAATTCTTTATGAAGACCTGCCATCTTCTCAAGACAATACTTCCGTTCTTCTTGTGCTTCCCAATCTCTAGGATTGAGAAGAAGCACTTCTCTATAAATCTGTTCTGCTTCACTGTACGCCATCAATGAAAGAGCACGTTGGGCAGTTTTTTTCTTCTCGTTCGCCTGGGCTAAAATTTGTGATTCTTCCTCCAAGCGCTTTTCATCTTCCTCATGCATAGCAAGGATATCCTCTATGACCCTCTTCTGAGTAAGAGATTCCATATTCCCAGGCTCAAGCAATAAAATTTGGCTATAAGAATCTAAAGCCTTCTGCCAATCTTTCTGATCAAAGAAGCAACGAGCTATACCTAAAAGTGCAGGGATATTACTTTGCTCTATCCGAAGTACTTCTCTGTATGATTGCAGCGCTTTATCTCTAGATCCTAACGCATAGAGCAAATCTCCCAAACGAAGATACGCTTCACTATTATCTGGATCTACTCTCAATACCTTAAAATAAGCATCAACAGCCTCTCCTCGTTTACCTGTGTTCTCGAGAGTTTTGGCTATTGCTATTAAAGCTTCGGTGTTTTGTGGGTTTTTCTTTAAGACCTTTTGATAATAATTTAATGCTTGATTATACTCTTTTAATTCATAAAAATCGTGACCTTTAGAAAGCAACGTTTCAGGCGCAGTCAACGTTTTATACATATACAAACCAGCAGCAGCAGAAAGGGCCAAACCTAAAGCTAACGTTTTTTTCCCGCCCCAAAATGCCTCTTTATTTTTTTCATCTTCTAAATTTTCCGATATAAGTATTTTGGGTTCTGTTTCTGGCTCAATTTCTTTCTCTGGTTTTAATTCAAAATCATCTTCTGCTATAGACTCGTTTTTTTCTCCATTCTCAAACAGCGACTCAGCTTCTACGTTGATACTTTCTCTCTTCTCGTTTTGTCTTTCTTCTTCAATCTCAATTTGCAAATCTCCCCGTTCTTCAACGTCTGTTTCTACTTCGGAGAATGTTAATTCAAGTTCTGATTTTGATACATCTTTCTTTTCTTCTATTTCCTCTTCGTCACTTTCTGTTTTCGCAAGAGCAACAACAGGAAGGTCAAGAGGTGAATGTAAAGCTACTATAGGGAGCCCTAAATCATTATTCTTATGTTGAACGGTATCGCCACGAAGCCATTCTTCTAAACTTTTTTTCACCTCAAGAGCTCCTTTCTTAAAACATCAATTGCAATTTGAATCTTCATTAAAAAGTCTACCAACATTAACATCATACTGCAATCCCATTCGATGGGTTTTCTCCAGAATGTTCTGTATCCTTTTAATTATTCGATGTTTATGTGACCCGGCCCAGTATATTTGACCACATGATGGACATTGTGTAAATTCATCATAAAATATCCGAGTAAGAGGCTCTAATGAGTCTAGGATCTCCTTCTTTGGTACAGGGCAAAGAATTGCATTGCATAAGCTACACCTGCTAAAGGGGAGAAGCCATTTATACACATCATAAAATGTCAGAACTTCTACCAGCTGCGCCCATGGATTCTGCTCTCGAATAAGCCGACCATATACAACAATTTTTCTCTTCAAAAGAGAACGATCACGAGTTAAAACAATACGCTGCTCTTCCATAGAAATTTGGGCAATTTTTTCATCATGCCACTTGCTATTATACGCAGAATCAAGCCCCATAAGTCGAAGAAGGGCCCCTAATTTTGCCACATTAACGTCAATTATAAATCGTGGCATCGAGTAGGGATCAGGACGTAAAAGTGTTGCTTGTGTTACATCTACAGGAGGTAAAAAGGGAAGCACTTCAGCTTGGTCATCCATATCAAGGATAGAGTCAAAACCTGCTGACATGCCATTTATCTTTATTCCCCCCACTTCAGTATGAGGAACACCCAATGCTTCTATCGCATCTTTCACTGAGGTTCGCCTCTTTAATCTAAAGCTCAGTTTCGAAAGTTTCGATTCAGGTCTTTTTAAAAAATATATAAAAACATCAGAGAAAGAAATTTGTGCCCTCATCCCCATACTGAAACCCCCCTTCAAAAATGCCTAGGCGCACATTTATTTGTATATTATAATCGCTTTATGAGATGCATACTTGTAGTTCTGGATGGATTAGGCGATAAGGGAATAGCAGCTATAGGGAAGCATACTCCCCTTCAAGCTGCTCGGACACCTAATTTAGACTATATTGCAGAAACGGGAAGTTGCGGACTCTATCACAGTTGTCTGCAAGGACAGGCTATGCCCAGTGAAATGGCCCATTTTATTATGTTCGGTTATGATCTTGCTGACTTTCCTGGAAGGGGGTACATAGAAGCAAAAGCGGAAGGTTTTCCCGTTCAGGATAATGAAGTCGCTCTCCTCTCAAGAACATTTTCTGTTGCCAAAACAAATAATTTTTATATTCTAAAGGTTGAAAAAATGGATTTGGCACCAGATCTGCTGAAGCCTCTTCACGAAGCCATTAGATTTTATCGAAAAGACAACATAGAAATAGAATTTATTCCTACAAAAGGCATTGCTGGACTTTCTATTATGCGCGGATTGGGACTTTCTTCGGAAGTTACAGATTCGAATCCTATCTACGAAGAGCGCCCCATAATGAAGGTCCTTCCAAGAAAAGACGCCTGCGATTTTAAAAAAGCCCAATATACGGCAGCGATTCTCAATGAATATGTAAAATGGTCATATTTGGTTTTATCATCCCATCCTATAAACATAAAGAGAGTAAACAATAACGAGCCTCCCGTAAACTTTATTGGCCTTCAAAGAGCAGGACAATATCGTCCTCTTCTTCCCTTTCATGAAAAATGGGGGCTTAAGGCCTTGTGTATTGCTTCTGGAGCAATTTATCATGGTTTATGTTCTATTCTTAGTATGGATATACAGCGAGTCAAAGATTCAATCTTTCCTGGCAAAGACTTGGAGGAAAGACTTCGCATGGCCTACTATGCAACTGACTACGACTTTATCTATGTTCATACTAAAGCTACTGACGAGGCAGCACACGAAAGAAATTACCAAAAGAAAATTGATGTTATAGAGCAACTTGATAAGGCTTTTGAATTCGCTCGGAAACACATTATTCCTGATAACGATGTTTTATTTATCGTTACTTCGGATCATTCCACAGCAAGTGTAGGAAATATGATTCATTCAGGAGAAACTGTCCCTATTCTCATGTCAGGATGTTATGCAAGGAAAGATGACGTTAGAAAATTTGACGAAATAAGCTGCGCCCAAGGCTGTCTTGGATTATTGCGAGGACACGAGCTCATGTATATGATTTTGAATTTGCTTGATCGCGGAAAATTGGCGGGTCTCATGGACTCCCCTATCGATCAACCGTATTATCCGGGCCATTACATTCCCTTAAAGGAGTGAAAAGTATGGATGAACGCATAAAAAAAATTCTATTGGAGAAGCCTGATCTCATTTCTGATTTTCCATCGTGGATGTTGCCATCTGAAGAAATAGAAAAGATGCGAAAAACACAGGATATTGTCATTTTAGAAGTAGCAGGAAGAGATAGCTTTGCAGCCCTCTTCAAGTATATGGAAAATAACACTGTAAAGGGCATCTTGCCAACAATAGCTTATACCGCAACCGAATACGGCCCTTGGGAATGCCTATACGATAACCTTGATTACATGAAAGATCATTTGAGTACACTCTCTGTTAATATTTTTACTCCTGTTGTTATGGGAGCCCCTTCACTCTGGAAAAAGCTTTGCGGCTCAATCACCACCAAATCTATTCAAAAATTTGGATTCTATACCCCTTGTATCGGTTGCCACTTATATTTACACGCTATTCGCATCCCCTTAGCTCTTCTCATCGGAGCCAAGGCGGTTATAGCCGGAGAGCGAGAATCCCACAACGGTATGTTGAAAATCAACCAGCTACGTGTATCCCTTGAAGGCTATCTCAGCTTATATAAAAAATTCGATCTCTCTTTGGAAATGCCTATAAGATATGTGAAACAAAGCAGCGATATAGAAAAAATACTAGGCGTTCCGTGGGGTCGGGGGAAACGTCAATTAGAATGTGTTCTAAGTGGTAATTATGTAGATGAAAATGGAAATGTCACCTATGATGAAGATGCTATAAAAAAATACCTCAACGACTTCGCCATACCTCTTATAGAAAATTACATTCGAAAAAACATTAGTAATTAAGGTTTTCTGTATAACCGCACATAAAAAAAGGGAAACACAAAATGTGTTTCCCTTTTCAACTCAGATATGGTGCGGAGGGGGAGACTCGAACTCCCACAGCCCAGAGGCCACAAGGTCCTTAGCCTTGCGCGTCTACCTGTTCCGCCACCCCCGCAGAACGACGGTTATTATAATAGGGCTTACCTATTAAGTCAATACGTTTATAAGCTAAAAAACTAAAATTCTCTTCTTTCTTTAATACGAGCAGCTTTTCCGCTGAGTTTTCTCAGATAATAAAGCTTTGCTCTGCGTACTTTACCAAGACGTTTCACTTCTATCTTATCGATTGATGGGCAGTGGATAGGGAAAACCCTCTCTACTCCTATGCCATTCGATATTTTTCTAACTGTAAACGTCTCGTTTACCCCGCCATGTTTACGGGCAATAACAACACCCTCGAAAACCTGAATACGTTCGCGTGCTCCTTCTGTTACTTTAACGTGAACTCGCACAGTATCTCCTGCCCGAAAGGCTGGTACTTCGTCTTCGTTCTTCATATATTTCTTTTCTACCAGTTTAATGGCATCCATTGCTAACCCTCCTTACTCGCATTACGAAATCTTTTATCTCCAACCGAAAAACCTGTCAAGAGTAACGCCCACAGCGGTTCGAACCGAAAGATGATTATAATCTTCCATTCCCCCAGAAAGCGGTTGCAAAAGTGCGGAACACTTATTCAGAACATCTTCGTGTAAGCCGGAAGCCGTACCGAAGAGAAAAAGAACAGGTTTCTGCAACTCAAGAAGAGTGCGCTTCATTTCAAGCCAATGAATAGCTTCATCATGAAACTTTGCAGTTGTCGCTATTACTAAAGGTTCGTCATGCTCTTTATCTTTTATCCACTGAATAGCTCTATCAACATTTGAAACCGTTTTCATAACCTTAAATGCTTCCGCTCTACTGGGATAAGAGGTAGCACCATACCCCTCTACCCAATGTGAAGCCACGGTTTTAGCAAGTTCTCTTTGGCTTTTCAAAGGAGTTATTACAAGAAACTTCCGCACCCCATAGGTACGGCAAGAACGACTAATATCAGAAAGATCCAACCCTGTAAGCGCTGCTGTTGTTTTTTCCCCACAACGATCAATTACAGGATGGTGCACTAAGGCCACATATACACCTTTCTCCAAATAAGAAGAAATATTCGCCCGACTGAGCAAATCAGGACGTCTACATAATGTACGTTGAACAGCCTGCTGCTTTCGCCATCTGTCTATTTCCTTATCATTACCAGAAAGAAGTACAGGTGGAACTTCTTTATCTTCCCATACTGCCGGTCGTGTGAAATGTGGGAAATCTAACATTCCTCTAAAAAAGGAATCCTCCTCTACAGCACCATTTCGCCCTACCACATCGGGAACAAGGCGAGCCATAGAATCGATAATGGCCATAGCGGGAATTTCTCCCCCCGTTAAAACATAATCTCCAATGGAAACTTCAACATCAACATACTTTTCCGAAAAACGTTCGTCTATTCCTTCATAATGCCCACAGATAATGATGATGTGCTCTCGACTAGCAAGAGACTCAACCATTTCTTGCGTAAGCATTGCCCCCTGAGGACTAGGATAGACTACCGTTGACATTCCAGAAGAAGTCTGTCGAGCTTTTTCCAACGCTTTTGTGAGAGGCTCTGGCATGAGAACCATACCGTCCCCGCCAAAAGAATAGTCGTCTATCTGATGATAGTTACCAAGCCCAAATTCTCGAAGATTGATAACGTCGACGTCTATTAGTTTTTTTTCAACGGCCCGGCCAATAATGCTTGTAGAAAGGAAGTCGTTAAAAAACTCGGGAAATGCTGTAATAATAGTAACGTGCATTATTCCCACAATCCTTCAATAAGTTCTATTTTCATGGTTTGATTTTCAATATCCACTTCTTTGATAAACTCTGAAACTGCTGGAATAAAGTGTTCTTTGCCATCTTCTGAAATAACGGCATAGATATCCATTTCCCCTGCAGAAAAAACATCCTTTATTTTTCCTAAATAACAATTAGTTGTTTTCTCATACACATCGACACCGATTAGATCATCAACCCAATATTCCCCTTCTTCCAAAGCATACCTTTCTTCCTCGGGAATTTTGATCAAACCACCCCTGAGACACTCTGCCTCTTCAACTGTCTGAAGTTCCATCGTATCGGCAATGAGAACTCCCTTGTTTTCAGCAATTCTAATCTTTTCAATGGAGAGAACAGTCATTAAAGAGTCGTCTTCACCGTAAACTGCAAGGCTCTCCATCATAAGGAAACGACGAGGGAAATCAGTGAGAGGCATAATTTTTATGCTCCCCCGAATTCCGTGTACCCCTATGATACGCCCTATAGTTACAAGATTACGGTTTTCCATGACTGTCACCTCAGTCTGCTACGATATCAACTTCCACTCTTTCGTTTTCTTTCACTGCCGCAGCCTTGACTACTAAACGTATAGCATTAATTGTAGCTCCACGTTTCCCTATAACTCGCCCCACATCTTCAGGCGCAACTTTAATCAATACCATCACTATGCCGCGATCATTCATTTCTGAAGTGATAAGTACTTGATCAGGGTCTGTAACAAGGTGATCGACAATATACTTAACGAGATTCTGGTAGTTAGACATCATTATTCAGCAGAATTTTTCTCTGCGGCAAATTTTTCCCACACGCCAGCTTTCTTCAATATGCCACGAGCGGTATCAGAAGCTGACGCTCCGTTTTTCAACCAACGAAGAGCCTTTTCTTCGTCAACCTGAATCACTGCGGGATCTTCCATCGGATTATATACTCCAAGAAGATCGATGAAACGTCCATCTCGCGGTGATCTAGAATCGGCGACTACAAGCCGGTAAAATGGGTTTTTCTTACGCCCATATCGGGCCAAACGAATTCGAACTGCCATTGACTATGACACCTCCTGCTTTTACAAAAAATAGATCTATTCTTTCTTTGCCCTCCTATATGGATACTAGAAGGGTAAACCTTTACCGCCAAAAAGACCTTTAGGGAGACGAGGTCCCTTTTTGCCCTTCCCCATATATTTCCAAAGTTGTTTCATTTGATCATATTGTTTAAGAAGTTGATTTACCATTTGTACGCTGGTACCAGAACCTTCAGCTATGCGCCGCCTGCGGCTTCCCTTTATAATTTGAGGATTGCGCCGCTCCTCTATTGTCATAGACTGAATGATAGCTTTGGATTGTTTTAATCGTTTAGGGTCAAGCTCCGCATTTTTCAACTCTTTCATTTTTCCCATGCCAGGAAGCATATCCATAATCTTATCAAGAGGCCCAAGCTTCTCTATTTGTTCAAACTGCAACAAAAGATCTTCCATGGTAAGCTTGTCTTTCTTAAGACTTTTAGTAATTTTTTCGACATCTTCCTGTGATGTAACCTGCTGAACACGCTCTGCCAAGCCCATAACATCGCCCATACCAATAATACGCTGGGCCATTCGTCGCGCATCAAAAAGCTCTATAGCATCAATGCCTTCGCCTATACCTGCAAATTTTATAGGAACATTCGTCGTTGCCCGAATAGCTAATGCAGCACCACCGCGGGCATCTCCATCCAACTTGCTTAAAACTGCCCCTGTCAAAGTCAGTTTTTCGTGGAAACTGGACGCTACCTTTACTGCTTCCTGCCCTGTCATGGCGTCTACAACTAACAATACTTCGTGGGGCTGCACAAGTTCTTTCAATTGGCTAAGCTCATCCATCAAATCTTCATCTACGTGTAATCTACCTGCTGTGTCAAAAATGACAAGATCATTGAGATGAGCCTCTGCATAGGCAAGAGCCTCTTTGGCAACTTTAAGAACATCTTGAGTGTTATCGGATGGGCCGTAAAAAGCAACTTTGCTTTGTTGCGCAAGAACTTTTAACTGCTCTATAGCTGCCGGACGTCTGAGGTCACATGCAACGACAAGAGGTCTGTGCGCATTCTGAAGGCGCTTTGCTATTTTAACTGTTGTTGTCGTCTTACCACTTCCCTGCAAACCAACCATCATGCAAAGAGTTGGTGGCTTAGAAGCAATGGTAAAAGGAACCACATCAGCCCCCATAAGGCTAACTAATTCCTCATAAACAATGGCGATAACCTGCTGGCCAGGAGTTATGGAATCAAGAACCTCACGCCCAACGCAGCGTTCACGAATTGAATCAACAAGTGATTTAACTACTTTGTAATCCACATCAGCTTCAAGAAGGGCACGCCGTACTTCTCTTAAGGCCGAACTTACATCTTCCTCAGATAATTTACCCTTCCCTTTTAATGCATCAAATACAGATTCCAAACGTTCTTTCAATGCTTCAAACATATATACGATCCCTCCCAGGAAAAGGGGGTAGTAACTCACTACAAACTTTTTTCCAAATTCTCTATTTGCTTTTCAAGGTTCGTTATCCGAGCATGAAGCTTTAGGAGTTCTTCCAACTCTTCGAGTCTGCTTTTCGCTCTTGTTATAAGATCAAAAACAGCTTGCCTTGATGTATTTAAACGCTCAGCTATCTCTGAAATGGAAAGATCTGAGAATTCATGATATTCATAGGCGTTCCGTTGTTTTTCTGTCAAAAGAGGGCCATACAAATCATAAAGCTCGTTAAGGTAAAGACGTTCTTTAAGAAGATTTTCCTCGTTCATAATAAAATCGAACCTCCTCTTAAAACAGAAAAATTATACGCTTCACCACTTTGAGTGTCAAGAGAAAAACCTTTACAGCATAGCTGGACTTTTTTCACATTTCTTGTAATTATAAGGAGGTTGATCTTCGGCCCTTATGGGCAATAGAAGGAGGCACGAATATGACACATTCACAAGATCCATTTGCAGCCGCACAATCTACAAGTAATCGTCAGTTAGGTCTCGAAGTTGTAAAAGCCCTGTCATCAAAAGGCTTTGAAGCGGTCTATGCTGACAATCGTCAACAAGCCCTCGATGAGGTTTTAAACCTCATCCCTCAAAATTCAACTGTTGGAATTCCTGGAAGCGTCACCATCAGACAAATCGGCGCTCTTGAAAAACTCTCAGAACGAGGATGTACTATTGCTCAGCATTGGGATCCCTCTCTCTCGCCAGAAGAAAAGAAAGAGGTTCTTAAAAAAGAGTTTCTATCTGACTATTTTCTAACAAGTTCCAATGCGCTGACTCAAGATGGCATGCTTGTTAATATTGATGGAACAGGAAATAGAGTGAGTGCTATGGCATGGGGTACAAATACTCTAATTTTTGTTGTAGGAATAAATAAAATAGCACGAGATATAGACAGTGCCCTTGCACGGATACGAGATAAAGCTACGCCTCCAAATGCTATTCGATTAAATATTGATACTCCATGTACTCATGTAGGTCATTGTGTTAATTGCAATAGTCAATCACGTGTTTGCAGAGCTGTACTCATTTTGGAACGTCCCACTATGGGAAGAAAAACCCACGTTATAGTTGTAGGAGAGAATCTTGGTTACTAAACACAAAGATGCATTCTTCCTATTTCTCGTGTAAACTTAACGGACCTGAGGAGGGATGCTCAAATGCCCAAGAGAGGGAAAATAGCACTTGTAGTCGCTGGAGGGCAAATTGGATTAAAAAGAGATGAAGAGACGGGAAGACAGCCTTCCCTAAATGGAGAAACAATGCTTTCATGGCTTCCAGAGAGCCTAACGGAAAATGTGGTGCTTGTGGATTGGAGTCATCAACCAAGCAGCCATTATTCTATACGTATGACAACTGATCTCATTCAAATATTGAATAAACTCGTTGTCGATGGCATTGACGGAATTGTTGTTTCAAGTGGTACTGACACGCTAGAAGAGATGGCCTATTTAACAGATCTTCTGTGGGCCTATCCTCAGCCTGTCATATTTACAGCAGCAACGTTACCTTACGACCTTGCCGGAACAGATGCTGTTATTAATTTAACTCAAGCCCTTAATGCCGCTTCTTCTCAAAAATGTTGGGGACTGGGAGTAATGATATGCCTGCAGGACCAACTTTTTGCCGCCGCAGAAATAACAGAAGAAACTAATCATCGAAGGAACGCCTTTATTTCTCCAGACAGAGGCCCCGTTGGAGAAATAATAGGGGAAGATATTCATATACTCAGGGTATATAAACGAGGGAAAATACTTGAAGGAAATCTGGTGCCAGCAAGAAACGTTGAGTTAATATATGCAAATCTTGGAGGAGGCGAGATTCTCGTCAAGATACTTTCTGAAACAACGGATAAAGATCTGGATGGTCTTGTCATTGCGGGGTTTGGCGACGGCGCCGTTCCGCCCTCTTGGATTCCATTTCTAAGAAAAATTATACGAGATGATATTCCTGTTGTTATAACCTCGCGATGTTTCATGGGACGTACTCGTCAATTCTTTGCTTACGAAGGAAGTTTAAATAAACTTCTTGAATTGGGTGCTTATGATGGTGGGAATTTACGCCCACTTCAGGCTCGTTTAAAGCTAGCTGCCGGATTGGGCGCCGGGCTAAAAGGCCCAGATCTTCAAAAATACCTCTATAATGGTTAATAGAAAAGAAGGCGAAGGAATTTTATTTCCTTCGCCTTCTTTTTCCTTTTACAACATATGAACAACATCAAAAATCATTTTTGCTGCACTCGCAAAAATTACTGTAGCTAGAACCCATCTTAACCAATTGTTTCCCTTTGCAATACTAAATCGAGCGCCTAAAAAGCCACCTATCATCGTGCCACATGCAATAATAAGCCCTGTCTGTAAATGCACTAATCCCCGAGAAGCGAAGAGGAGCAAGCTAATAGCTGTGTAACATAGAATAACTGTAACTTTAATTGCGTTAGAATGTAACAAGTCATATCCCGTCAAACCAACAAAAGCCCAAATAAAGAAAAAGCCTACTCCAGCCTGAACAAAACCACCATAGATACCTATAAAGAAAAAGATAATTCTAAGCAACCATGGAGAACCTCTGCGAACGCCTGTACCTTCCCACATTTTTGGCTTAATCACGAGGAGAACAGCCATTATACAAATTAAAATAGAGATAACAATTCGCAAAAAAATTTCATTGAGCTCTATAGCCAAGAAAGTTCCTGCGACTGCCCCTAAAGCTGCTGGAATAATAAAAAATAGCGCTTCCTTAGGACGCAAAACCCCCTCTTTGTGGAACTTCCCGCTCGCAACAAGATTCTGCATGAAAATCCCCACACGATTCGTTGCATTTGCTACGCTCATATCCATTCCAAGAAAAACGAGAAGAGGCAACATCAACATACTTCCGCCACCAGCGACTACATTTAAGAAACCTGCGACTATACCTACGATTAAAATAAGTGCTACGTTAAAAAACGACACTCCTACCACCCCATTGTAAGACGAAACTTAATATTCTTAAAATGTAGCCTGTTCCATGATACAATATTGAAAAGATCATTTCCCACCGGGAGGTGTAGAAATGAAATACGCAGCGACTGATGAAATGATAGTAATACGTCTCACTGATGGAGAAGACATCCATAATTCCATCAATTATGTGTGCAAAGAACAGGATGTTGACTCTGCGGTTATTGTCTCGGCGGCAGGCATGGTATCAAGCGTCACTTTCGGTTGGTTTAATGGTAAGGAATACGAAAAAGTCACGTATAACGAAGTTATGGAACTCTCTGCTCTGAGTGGAAACGTCAGTTACAAACAGGCAGGAATATATCCTCATTTACACGCAGTATTTAGTCGCCCCGACCATACATGCCTCGCTGGTCATATCTTACACGCGGTCACTTTTCACAATATTGAAATATGCATTATTCCCCTCAAAACTCTTTATTTAAATCGAGAATTCGACGAATGGTTTGAAGCGTTAGCTCCAGAAAAACGTCTATAGGTCTTTTTTAATATCAGCT
Source organism: Aminobacterium thunnarium (assembly GCF_055390565.1). NCBI lineage: Bacteria > Thermotogati > Synergistota > Synergistia > Synergistales > Aminobacteriaceae > Aminobacterium > Aminobacterium thunnarium. Next base: position 489,873 of record NZ_AP042412.1, on the reverse strand, counting down.
TTTTCTCCTTCCGTAAGACGGCATAATTCTTCGGGAGAAACGGGGAAAAATGCATGATCAGTACCAGCAGCAGCCCATACAGTTTCATACTGGAAAAGATCCTCATCTAAAAAAGTGGGGATCTTTTCCGGATATCCAACTGGAGAAACCCCACCTATTTTGTACCCCGAGTATTCGTAAACAAATTCTGGAGATGCCATTTTTATTTTCTTAGCTCTCAGAATTTTTTTTACTTTCTTTGTATCAACCCTATTCGGCCCCGACATAAGAGCCAATAGAGGTTCCTCATCAGCCAACAAAAGGAGCGTCTTCAAAATATGTTCCTCAGGTGCTCCTACTGCATGAGCAGCATCCTCAACCGTAAAAATAGTTTCCTTGCTTATGGTGATATTTCCTTCGTAACCGTTCTCATCAAGGAAAGCCTTAACGTTGTCTACTGGATCAAAAACTACGTCCGTCGACACCAGTTACACCTCCTGTGTTTTTTTTATTCTTTCAGACAAAAACTCTATAAGCAACTCCATTGCTCGGGTAGAAACTGTGCCATACGTGATGTAAAAAGAGCGCTTTAATGCCGGGCTAAAAGGTATTTTTGCTAATCGAGGATTTTTCTCCACTGCCAATTTTGAAACTATCCCCGCCTCCGCACCTGATTCAACGGCATTAACCACAGCAGACACATGACCAAAGCTTAACCCAAGCTCTTTTTCTTCTCCGTAATATTCTTTGAAAGCATCTTGCCATAATCTACGAGTAGCGGAACCTGGAACGCGCCCCACAATATCAAGAGCCTCTATATCTTTCATTGTTATTGACTTCCGTAGAGCTAAGGGATGATTCGGTGGAACAATAAGAACGAGTTCATCTTCACATAGCGGATACGACTCTAGTCCTGAAGTATTGCGGCTAAATCCAGTGACAGCCAGATCCACTTCTTTCGTAACGAGTTTTTCGATAGCTTCTCTAGAATCAGATATGTAAACTTCAACATCTATTGAAGGATATTCTTTGCGAAATTCGACAAGCATCGATGGCAACACAAAATCTCCCGGAATTGAACTGGCACTTATAGTGACAGTTCCTGCTACTTCTGCTGAAGCGTTAGAAACTTCTCGTTTTATATCATTCAAAGAAGAAACAACTTTCTTAGCAAAATTGTAAAGGATCTCGCCCTCTACTGTAAGCTTAGAACATTTCTGTCCTCTTACAAAAATTTTAATACCCATCTCTTTTTCAAGACGAGCTATATGTTTACTCACCGCTGGTTGGGAGATTCCTAAAGATGCTGCAGCCCCTGAAATACTCCCTTTTTCAAGAATTTCTACAAGGCTTTCAAGCTGTCTGAAATCCACGTCTTTATTCCCCTTTCTTTTATCTTCGTCAATAACAAAATATTTTTAGTCTTTATTTTTACCTTTCATGTAGTATCATTCAGCAGGTAAAAACAGTCAAGAGAGCTTTTTTTGCAACGTAATTTACAATATGTAATCAAGTTTCTATAATACACATTATATGATAACGAAGCTGAAATGGAGGTTTCTATTCTATGAGTTTAGGAATACGCATTAAAACATTACGAAAAGCCGCACGACTAACACAACAAGCCCTTGCAGATAAAACTGATGTGAGTCGAATTTATATACAAGCCCTTGAGAGTAACAGGCGACTTCCATCAATGAAACTTCTTGCGAAATTAGCTCAAGCTCTTGATGTTGAAATCACAGACCTCGTAAAAGGAGCTCCTTCAGACGAAGCAGGAAGAGTTCACCTTGAAGAAGTTCTCGAAAATGCAGAAGACGTAGAAATTTGGTATAAGAGCTATCGTTTTTCTAAAAATGAACTCTCTTTCATAAAGCAAATTATAGAAGCAACTGTCTCTTTTTGGCAAAACGAAAATATAGATCAGAAAGGCTAATGAAAAAAGATGAAACGAAGAGCAGTCTTCCTCCCTATGAGAAATTGCCCACATCGCTGCATATACTGTGATCAGGGGGCCATAACAGGAGAATATCAACCACCATCACCTTGGGAAGTCAAAAATATGCTGGCAGAGCTTTCTGAACCAGTTGAGCTTTGTTATTTTGGCGGAAGTTTTACGTGTCAACCATTGACATTGCAGGAGGAATATCTGAAAGCGTTAGAAACAGCGCCTGTTGGTAGTTGTGTTCGCTTCTCTACTCATCCTCTGTGTATTTCCGAAGAGAGGCTGCAATGGTTAAAACAGTTTCCCGTTTCTATGATTGAGCTGGGGATATCCTCTCTTGATGATCATATTCTCTCTCTCTGCAATAGAGGATATTCTGAAAAGGAGGCTTTACACGCTCTTCATCTCATTCAGGAAAATGGTTTTTGCGCAGCTGCTCAAATGATGGTAGGACTTCCTGAACAAACTTTGGAAAGTTCTCTCAGTGACATACAAAAACTTGCAGAACTAAAAGGGCCTTGTGAAATGACTCTTCGTTTTTATCCTTGTCTTGTGCTAAGAAATACAGCGTTGGAACAACTTTTAATAATGCAAAGATATGAACCGCTATCTGTGGAAGAAGCTGCCCATTGGGTAGGCTCTCTCCTTTATAATGCGCGAAAATTAGGGTTCGCTGTCCAACGTGTGGGACTTCAAGAAACGGAAACTTTAGAAGAATCTGTGGTAGCTGGACCTCACCATCCAGCTTTTGGAGAATTAGCCAAGAGTATAGCACTAGCTCTTGCATTAATAGAGAATGCTCCTCAAGGCCCCTGGACTGTTTTTAAGAAAGATATATCTTTATTCAGTGGACATGGTAATTGGGGACTTTCTGTGTTATCTTCAATGACCGGTCTAACTCCTAAAGCAACTAAAGATCGCCTTTTTATATGGGATAATCTTCACTAACTTTTGTTCATTATTGACGGAAATCATAACTTGAAATAAACTCAAGTACACAGAACCTTATTAAAAGGGTTTTCTGCTACATGGAGGTGTTTTTATGTCTGATCAGGATTTTTTGGATCTCTTAAGGCAGAAAATGGATGGTATGCCTAACAAAGCAAGACGGGTTGTTGAATACATTCTTGCAAATTCAAGAGAAGCTGCTTTTTTATCTATCGGAGAGGTTGCTGATAAGCTGGATGTTTCCAAAGCGCAACTTGTTCGAGTAGCAAGGATGCTTGGCTACGATGGGTACGCATCGTTGAAAGATGCTCTTAAAAAGACGGTGTTACAACAAGTTAATCCATCTGCCATGCTTTCGAAAATTATGAAAGATCACAAAGACATACCCGACGAAATATATCGTCTCGAACATGCCAATATTGACGACACGTGGAATCAAATTCAGGCAGATCAGGTTTCGACTTTTTGTTCTATGTTGCAAGAAGGCAAGACTATTTTTTGCGTAGGCTGGGGAATATCTGCTCTGGTAGCCGAATCTCTTTATACTCGTCTTCTAGAGTTAAGTTTGAAAGGAGTTCTTTTAAAGCGAGGATCTCTGGCTCTTATCGAGCAAGCAAGAGCGATAGAAAAAGGAGATATTGTCATTGTTTGCGAATTGCCTAGCTATGTAATAGAGGTTACGGACTCGATAAAGTTGGCAGCTGAACGAGGAGCTCGGATTATTACGATTACTGATAGTCCAGCTGCCCCTGTATGTAAGTTCGCCAAACTTTCTTTCTTTGTCAGCGATATGAGCCCTACTTTTGGCAGTTCAATAATAGGGCCTATCTTCTTGATTCACATTCTTACGTCTGTTTTAGCAGCAAACATGGGCGATCAAGCTAAGAAAGCGCTTGAACGACAAGCCAAAGGCTTGCATGATGAGCGAATATATTATCCTACATATGAACTTCGATATTAGGAGTGTAAATTACACTTTCAGAATCAATTCGTCTCCTGGATTTAATATTTTGACATTTGCTCTTTTACCTACAAGGGTTGCGAATTCTTTTGGATTCGCCTTAATAAGATCAAATGTATTGTAATGTATCGGTACAACGATTGATGGTTGAATAAAGTCTACAGCCTTTACAGCATCATAAATATCCATTACAAAATTGCCACCAATAGGAAGAAGGGCGACATTGACGTGCTCTTCTTTCAAAAGGTGCATTTCCATTGAGAGACCGGTATCACCAGCATGGTATATCTTTTGACCGTGAATCTCGATGAGAAAACCACATGGATTTCCCCCTGCTACAACATTTCCATTTTCGTCAGTAAGGTCGGATCCATGAAGAGCTGGAGTCATTTTCACCCTGCCAAAGGGAAATTCAAAAGAACCGCCAATATGCATTGGATGACACGAAATGTTCTTTTTTCCCAGATATTGTGAAATCTCGAAATTAGAAATTACGATCGCTTGAGTACGCCGACAGATTTCTACTGTGTCTCCTAAATGATCTCCGTGACCGTGGGTCACAAAGATGTAATCAATCTTATCGAAAGAATCAAGAGTATCTACAGCTTGAGGGTTACCTGTAATAAAAGGATCGATTAGAAATTTCTCCTTTTCTGTTTCGATAAGAAAAGCAGAATGTCCCACATAATAGATGCGAATCATATCTAACAGCTCCTTTCTCAAAATATAAGAATGTTAAAAAAGGCCGGATTTAAATCCGGCCTTTTTTGAATTCCTTTAATCCTCTTCAATATGGGCAACACTTTCAATATAAAGTTCCTGAAGCTGATCTAAACTTACAACAGAAGGTGCCCCCGACATCAAGCATTGCGCTTTTTGCGTCTTTGGGAAGGCCATAACATCGCGTATTGATGTAGCCCCGCACAAAAGCATTACAAGACGATCAACACCAAAAGCAATTCCTCCATGGGGAGGTGTTCCTGAACTTAATGCGTCTAGCAAAAATCCAAAACGCTTTCGTGCCTCTTCTCTGCTAAAAGCCAAACACTCGAAAACTTTTTCTTGAACTTCTGGGTCGTGGATTCGAATAGAACCTCCACCAACCTCGTTCCCGTTTAATACGCAGTCATAAGCACGAGATCTGACTTTTTGAGGGTTACTCTCCAATAATTCAAGATCCTCCAGAACAGGAGAGGTAAAGGGATGGTGAACAGCAACCCATCTATTTTCTTCCTCGTCACGCTCAAAAAGTGGGAAGTGTACAACCCACAAAAACTCCCATTTTCCGCTATTAATAAGACCATGCTCTTTTGCAAGTTCTAAACGAAGCTGACCTAAAATCTGGCTTACTGTCAAACGATCAAGATCTGCTAAAACAAAACAGGCGTCTCCTTCTTTCAAAGAAACTGTCTCTATCAAACGTTGTTGCAACTCATCCGAAAGGAACTTTGCCAATGGTCCTTTAAGTTTTCCTTCTTTGAGTTGGAAACATGCAAGTCCGTTAGCTCCAAGCTTCTTTGCTTTTTCCTCAACAAGAGAAACTTCTTTTCTAGAAAGGGAAGCTCCTCCAGGCAAAGGCAACCCTCGTACAAATCCGCCTTTATCAATAAGTTCCTTAAATGGAACAAACTCACTCTCCTTAAAGACCGCGCCCAGATCATGAATTTCAAAGGGTATTCTCAAATCTGGCTTGTCACTTCCGAAACGATCCATAGCTTCCCAATATTCCATCCGCCTAAATGGTGTAGGAATTTTCACAGAAGCTATCTCTTCGAAAAGGCCTGCCATGTACTCCTCAATAAGAGCGTATATATCTTCCTCATCTATGAAGCTCATTTCCATATCAATCTGTGTAAATTCAGGCTGCCTGTCTGCACGAAGATCTTCATCTCTGAAACACTTTACAATCTGAAAATATCGATCAAAGCCGCTTATCATTAAAATTTGTTTAAATATCTGAGGCGATTGTGGCAATGCAAAGAAAGTCCCTGGATTTACACGACTTGGAACTAAGTAATCCCGAGCTCCTTCTGGAGTCGATTTGGTCAGCATTGGAGTTTCAATATCTATAAAGCCATGCTGTGCAAGAAAATCTCTTGTATATCGAGTAATCCTATTTCGTATTCTCAAGTTTTTTTGCATCTTGTCTCGCCGTAAATCAAGATAGCGATAACGCAACCGTAAATTTTCATCGACTTTGTCTGTAGCATCCGATATTTCAAAAGGCAGAGGGGCGGCAGGAGAAAGCAACAAAAAGTCTTCGACAACAACCTCTACTTCTCCCGTTTTCATAGAACTATTTACTGTACCTTCCGGCCTCTTCCCAACTTTGCCACGAACAGAAATAACATATTCACTACGTAATGTTTTGGCTCGTTCATGAACTTCTGGCACAATTTCAGGATTAAAGACAACTTGGGTAACTCCAGTATTATCCCATAGCTCAACAAAGATGAGTCCTCCAAGGTCTCTCCGACGTCGTACCCAACCGTTTAAAACTACTTGTCGTCCTTCATCTTCAAGACGAAGGGCTCCGCACATCTCTGTGCGCTTCCAGAATGCATCAAAATGTTCCGACCTGCTCATTCTATAACCTCCACCACACGGCAAACTTACTTTATAGACTCTTTATTACTTCTATAATTTACTTTGAATATAATTAAGAATAGTGGCTCGTTTAACCTCTTCCTGTTCGCCAGTTTCAAGGTCTTTTACGTTGACTACTCCTTTGGCCAATTCATCGCCACCAAGAATACAAGCAAAACGGGCTCCAGAAGCTGCTGCAGATTTAAATTGAGCTTTCATACCACGTCCCATGTAATCCATGTCTGCTGCAATATTTGCTTGTCTTAGTTCCGTAAGGATTTTGAATAGTTCCTCTCGCGACACTTCGTCAAGTCCGATAGCATAAACATCGAGATCAGGGCGAGCCCCAAAAGAACAATTTTGTTCTTCCATCACGAGGACAATCCTTTCAAGACCAGCAGCAAAACCAACACTCGGCGTAGATGGGCCACCAATCGTTTCTGCAAGGTTATCATAACGTCCCCCACCACATACAGCATTTTGCGCTCCCAAAGCTCCTGAAAGAACTTCATACGCTGTTTTTGTATAATAATCAAGGCCGCGAACAAGCCGTTTATCTATATGGAAATGGGCTCCTATACTATTCAATCTTTCCTGTACTTTATCAAAGTGACTGCGACAATCATCGCAAAGGCTAGAGTAAATATCGGGAGCACCCTCGGTAATCTCTTTGCAATCAGGATTTTTACAATCAAGAATTCTGAGAGGGTTACGATCAAATCGACTTTGGCATGTTTTACAAAGTTTATCAAGCTGTGGTTTGAAATACTCTTTTAATTTTTCTCTATATGTTGGGCGACACTCAGGACACCCTACTGAATTAATAACGACCTCTAAATTCTGGAGACCAAGTCGTCTATATAATTCAAGAGACAAGGCAATAACTTCCACGTCTATCATAGGATTTTCTGAACCTATACTTTCAAAATCCAACTGCCAAAATTGACGATAACGCCCCTTTTGTGGTCGCTCGTAACGAAACATCGGACCAGCACACCACAGTTTAACAGGTTGAGCTCCATTATTCAGTTTGTTCTCTAAATAACAACGAATCATTGAAGCCGTTGCCTCTGGACGTAACGTAAGGCTTCGTCCACCGCGATCTTCAAAAGTATACATCTCTTTTTCAACAACATCAGTTGTTTCGCCTATTCCGCGTGAGAAAAGTTCTGTGTGCTCAAAAATAGGTAAATGAACTTCCGAATATCCGAAATCTCGCGCAACTTCTGCTGCAACGTTTAAGACATAAGCCCATTTCCAAGATTCTTCTGGGAGTATATCCCTGACACCACGCGGCGCTTTTATATCTACCATAAAAACTCCCTCCCATAAACTAAAACAAACATAAAAAACGTTTGCACATAATCATTCTATTGTTTTATACATTATGCAGGTAAGTATAATCATTCGTTGAAAAATTCTCCAGTAAAAAAATGGAAGGCTATAAAATAGAAAAGCGCAACGGCCTAATCACCGTTACGCCTGTCTCATGCTTCCTTACGGCATAAAAGACTAATTTCTAACGTGACTCGAGTTGGAACTTAATGGCCGTTCTTTCTTCGTTGTCAATTTCAATCTTGGCAAAAGCCGGAATACAAACAAGATCAATTCCATTAGGAGCTACATAACCCCGGGCGATAGCAATAGATTTCACTGACTGGTTAACCGCACCGGCTCCCACTGCTTGAACCTCAACCGCCCCTTTTTCGCGAAGAACTGCTGCGATAGCACCAGCGACGGATTTTGGTTGCGACTTTGCAGAGACTTTGAGCACTTCCATGAAATTCGACCTCCCTTGAGTAGCGCCGCAAGAATATAAAAACAGGAACATTTAATGGATCAGCGAGTTTCACTATTTGAAACAAATCAAGTATAGTCGTATTGTGCGGCTTTTGACAAGTGTTTTGCAATAAAAATCAGCAAATACGACTTTTTCCCAAGAAAGTTAGCCCTATAATCCACATTTTCTTTTCAAAAGTCTATTTTGATCCACAAATCTCGGATATGGTAATGTATAAATATCTCCATTATCTGGAACAATGCAATGTATAGACATTAACCCATTCAAGTATGTTTTATTGCTATCACTCTGAGGCACAAATTCGTTATGCCCAAAAAGATTTAAATCACCTTCCATTGAAGGAAGTCCCTGGAAATCATGGCTCACATTTAATTTTAGACCACAAACATCGAAAGAGCCACTCCAATTTACTATTTGGCTAGTGTGAAAAACCTGCTCTACAACATCTTTGTTATCGTGATTTCCTGTAACAATACAAACTTTTCTTTTTTCTTCCCCTTCTAAAATCCGAGCTAACAAACGTAATTTTTTAGAATAAAGGGCGAGTCGATTTGGTAATAATCCTAATTTTATTTCATCAACAAGATCGCCAGTATGTATAATTGCCAAAGGATCAAGGAAAGTAACTAATTTATTTAAACAAGAATAAAAAGACGAAGGAGTATCAGAGACATGCAAAACAACACGTCCTTTTATTTTCTCCAAACTCTCAGGAATATAAAGTAAATCAAACATCTTGTAGATCATCTTTTTCCATGATTCCACAGCAATCACCTCTAAACTATTTTAAATTTTACCATTTTTTAGGCAAATGCGTAAACAAAAAAACATGGTACTATACTAAAAATAAGATTCATGCAGGAGGTTCAACCTTATATGGCCCAATCTAAAACAAGATTTGAAAAACCTATTGCTTTAGAGATGAACATCTCAACAACACAAGTACAAGCAGTATTCTCTCTCTTTGACGAAGGCTGCACTGTTCCTTTCATTGCTCGTTATCGTAAAGAAGCAACAGGTAGTCTTGATGAAGTAGCTATTACACAAATTCGAGATCGACGAGAAGAACTTCTAGAGTTAACTAAACGAAAAGATTCTATTTTGAAATCACTGCAAGAACGCGACATTCTTACAGAAGAGTTAGAAGAGAAGATTTATGCAGCTAATAACCTGACAACACTGGAAGATTTGTACCTTCCTTATCGCCCCAAACGTAAAACAAGGGCAAGTGCCGCTATAGAAAAAGGACTAGAACCCTTAGCGCTTAAAATTATGAATCAAGAAGGAACTATTCCCCACCAAGAAGCTCAAAAATTTATTGACATAGACAAGGGAATAGCAAATGAAAATGAAGCCATACAAGGGGCTCTTGATATTATCGCCGAGAAAATCAGTGAAGACACGCTGGCTCGTAACCTGTGCCGCAAAATATTCGCCAAGCATAGTTTTATTTATTCATCTCGGGCTTCGGAAGAACCCGATGAAATGGAAAAATATAAAGACTACTTTGAGTGGCAAGAAAGAGCTATCAGCACACCATCTCATCGTATTTTAGCTTTATTTCGAGGTGAAAAAGAGGGTAAACTTTCCCTTCGAGCACGGCCTGATGACGCCCTTTGCATTATTCAGCTAAAGAAACTTTTTATTAAAAGTGAGGGGGAAGAAGCCTCTCTTCTCGAAGAAACCATTAATGACAGTTACAAGCGACTCATTACACCTTCTATGGAAACAGAACTACGAAATGCGCTCAAGAAAAAAGCCGATGAAGAAGCTATTTCCGTTTTTGTTCAAAATATAAGAGAAGTTCTTATGACACCACCTCTCGGACATAAGAATATCTTGGCAATAGACCCAGGCTTTAGAACAGGCTGTAAGGTTGTTTGTCTGAATAAACAGGGGAGCCTTCTTCATAATGAAACCATATATCCACATCCGCCAATAAACAAAAAAGATGGAGCTCAAACTAAAATTTTAAGTCTAATAGATACATTTTCTATAGAGGCTATTGCTATCGGAAATGGAACTGCAGGAAGAGAGACTGAAGCTTTTATAAAGGAGCTACCTATCACTTCAAACATCATTATTACTATGGTTAACGAGAGCGGCGCTTCGATTTACTCAGCATCAGAAACAGCCAGAAGAGAATTCCCAGATTATGATGTAACGGTACGAGGTGCAGTTTCTATAGGCAGAAGACTTATGGACCCATTAGCAGAACTAATAAAGATTGACCCATGTTCTTTGGGAGTTGGTCAATACCAGCATGATGTTGATCAAAAGGCTTTAAAAAGAGCTCTTGATGATGTTGTAATCAGTTGTGTTAACGCAGTCGGAGTTGATATTAACACGGCTAGTTATGAACTTCTCTCCTTCGTTTCAGGAATAGGCCCTCAGTTAGCCAGCAATATTGTAAAATACAGAGAAGAAAACGGACTTTTTGAGTCACGAAACGACCTAAAAAAAGTCCCACGTCTTGGCCCAAAATCATTCCAACAATGCGCTGGATTTCTACGAATACCAGGAGGGAAAAATCCGCTCGACAACACTGCCGTGCATCCAGAAAATTATACATTGGTAAAAAGGATGGCCTCCGATTTAAGTGTAACGGTGAAGGATCTTATTGAAAAAGTAGATATTAGAAAAAAGATTGATATATCCAAATATATTACAGAAGAAGTAGGGCTCCCGACATTACAAGATATTATGGAAGAACTTGAAAAACCTGGGCGAGACCCACGATGCAGTTTTGAGGAATTTGCCTTTGCAGAAGGCGTAACAGAAATCTCTCATCTAAAAAAAGGCATGATTCTTCCTGGAATTGTAACGAATGTTACTGCTTTCGGAGCCTTTGTAGACATTGGCGTACACCAAGACGGACTCGTGCACATAAGTGCAATTTCTGATAAATATGTCGCTTCTCCGCATGCTATCGTTTCACCAGGGCAACGTGTAAAGGTCGCTGTAACGGGAATAGATTTGGGAAGAAAGCGTATTTCCCTTTCTATGAAAAAGAGTGATCTAGAAGAAAACTAATATAAATACTTGTTATTGGAGGAAAAAATGGAGGAAAAGAAAAAGGTTCTTCAAAAACTTTATTTTCTTTTCATTTTAGGGGTGTTCATTATTGCCCCGAAGGGAGTTTTTTGTCGTGATAAACTTCCTATTCTCATCCTCCACTCTTATGATCAAGAAAACGCATGGACAGAATGCCTCTCTCAGAGCATTCTGTCTACTTTTCAAAAAAGCGACTTACAAATAGACCCGTTTACAGAGTACATGGATAGTCAACGTTTACTCAATCAAACAATAAATAGTTCGTTACAAGAACAATTTTTCATGAAGTATTTCCCTTTCCATCTCCGCGTCATTATTAGCGAGGGGGATGAGGCCTTTCGCTTTCTTGTCCGTTTCAGAAACAAGGTTTTCCCCAATACCCCAGTAGTATTTACAGGGATAAGTGACATATCTCTTTTAAAAGAGTCATCTTTACGAAAAAGCTTCACGGGGATAGTAAAACATATACCTTATAACAAAACGATTGATGCGATTATTCGTTTTCATCCAAATCTAAAAAAAATAATTGTTATAGGCGATAGTTCACTAATCAGCGAAACAAACATGAACATACTTTTACATATTGCTCAAGATAAAAAGCAGTATATAAATATTAGTTTTTTAATGTCATATCCTATAGAAAAGGTATGTTCTATATTATCAGAGCAAAATCCCCAAAATACAGCCATATTGCTCGCTTCTCCTTTGGCCTCAAGTAAAGAAAAGATGTTTTTAAGTACTGATGAAAGCATTAAAAAACTTTGTTTTACAGGAGATTTTCCTATTTACTCCAATCTACCAGAAGCTATAGGAAAGGATGGGATCATTGGCGGAGCAATCCATTCAGGAGAGCGCTTTGGAATATTGGCTGCGAAGATGGCTCTTGAAATTATGCATGGAAAGAAACCATCAGAGATACCTTTTAATGAAAGTGAAATGGCACAATGGATTTTTAACTATAGAGAGTTTAAAAAACACGCTATTCCCCAAGAGAAACTTCCGGCAGGAAGTACCATTATAAAAGACCCTTTTAAAGATATAAAAGATAATTTTCGATTGATAACTATCAATTTTGTCGTTATCGCTACTTTAGTAACATTGATCCTGCTGCTCCTTTTCAAGATATACCGGCGACGTTTTATTAATTTAAAGCTAATAAAGGAAAAGAAAAACCTTAGCGGACTTATGGATGGAGCTCCTGATGGAATTGTTGCTATCGATGAGCAAGGATGTATCATACTGGCTAATAATGGGTTTCGCCGTATGTTCGGCTATACAGACGAAGACATCGAAGGGAAAGAAGTTGGTCAAATTATTAGCCAATCAAGCTCAAGTCATAAAGATAACCTTTCCTTGGTTCAAAAAGCTATTTCTTATCCTATCAAAGATGTACATAGGTATAGAACTAAAAATAATGGAATTACTTTTCCCGTTTCAATTAGCGGCTTTCCTGTTCTGTTATCGAATAACAAAAAGGAAGCATTTTTGCTTTTTAGAGATATTACACATCAAAAAAACCAACAAAATGCACTAGCCCAACGTTTTCATCTCGAAACGTTACTTTCTACTGTTTCTTCAAGATTGGTACTTTCAGGTCCCTTCGATGAAACAATAAAAAGTGTTCTTCAAGAAATTGGAACACGCCTTGGTTTGCTTTCATGCGCGCTTTATTTTCCTCAAGAAAATAGTTCATCTTTTCGTCTATTTCACGTCTGGAATTCATATGTATTTCAAAATAGTAATCTCTTAAAAGAGACAATTACACTAGACCTCACTCCTGAACAACAAGAACTCTTTAAAAGGTACGAACCCATTGAAGTTGATATAAAAGACTCTAAAGGATGTCTTTTTAATGTGAACATAGTCCCCATTGATAACGGATCAAGCAATGCGACTGTTCTTCTTTTGGTGCAAAATAAAACATCTCAACCATGGCATTTTATTCGCTATGCTTCAAGTCTAAAAATTTTAGCAGAAACACTTGGAGAAGCTTTTAAACGGAAAAAACAGCAAGAAATTTTGCTCCAAACAATTGACAGACTCAGAGAAACTTTTAACTCTACAATATCTACTATAGGCAATGTTATTGAAATGAAAGACAATTCCACCTATGGACACCAAAACAGAGTGGCACAATTATCTCTGGCAATTGCACGCGAAATGGGTTTACCGGATGCGGTAATAGAAGCCGTATATAATACTGCTCTCGTACATGACTTGGGCAAGCTATATATTCCTTCAGAAATACTCACTAAACCTGCAACTCTTTCTCCTCTTGAATATGATGTTGTAAAACAACACCCTCGGTTCGGCTATGAAGTTTTGCGAAATGTTCGCTTCCCGTGGCCTGTAGCAGAAATAGTGCTTCAACATCATGAACGATTGGACGGATCTGGATATCCTGAAGGGTTGAAAGGTAAAGATATTCTTCTTGAAGCTCGTATATTAGCTGTTGCCGATGTTATAGAGGCAATGGCATCGCCACGTTCGTATCGCCCAGCACATACAATAGAAGAAGCTCTTGAGGAAATAAAAAGAGGAGCCGGAATAACCTTCGACTCCTCAGTAGTAAACCACTGTATTGATATTTTTGAGAAGAAAAAATTTACCTTTTATATAGACAAATAATTAAAGCTTATTATAGGCTGCACGTGCTTTATAAGGGATGGAGTTCTCAAGGACATCCATCCACTGCATATCCTGAAAATTCACGTCAGCAGAAAAAAGCTCATGCCCTCCCATATCATAATGACGGGCAGATGATATGCCATATGTATTATCCGTGGTATGAAATACATAGTCATATTCGCTGAAATAAAGAGTTTGAGCCTTCGCTTCATCCAGATTTGCCTCAGAAACTAAGGCCTGAACCATTTTTTTCTTTCCAGCAGCTGCTGCATAATAGACACGTAATGTTGTTAGCGGCATTCCTTCAACTTCATCGACTTTTACCATATACCATCTTAATTTATTTTCGTCTGCTCCGAGATCTACTCGAACATCTCTAGCTTCAGCATAAAGGGGTTGAGTCATGAGAAGGATGCTCCCTACACAAATAATGCTCATCAAAAAAATTATTTTACCAATTCGAGACACAGCGTTCCCTCCTTTCTATGATCTTAAATCATATTGCCATGTTTTTTATAAAGCAGGATCAAGTAAAAAACAACCGTAGGAATAACGATATGCTAAAAGCTAAACCCCTTTTTTTTAAACAGCTTAATACAAGCATTCACAACGTCTAAATCTAAAGCTGTACCTTTTAATTTTTCTATTTCTTCAAGTGCTACATCTATTCCAAGACTCGGACGATAAGGACGATGGGAGGCCATCGCTTCTACGACATCAGCTACACCGATAATTCGAGAAGCTAATAAAATTTTATCTCCCTTCAAACCACGAGGATAGCCTGAGCCATCCATACGCTCATGATGCTGATATACTATTTCAGCCAAAGGCCACGGAAGTTCTATACGACTCAAAATGATAAAACCAACTTCCGAATGAGTCTGCACAAGTTTGAATTCAACATCTGTTAGAGGACCAGGCTTATTTAAAAGCTCAGAGGGAATTTCTACCTTCCCAATATCATGAACCAAAGCTGCTTTTTCGAGGTTATCAACAATCTCTTTCTCTAGTCCAAGCTCTTCACCTATTGCCCGAGATAATGAAGCCACTCTTTTCTGATGCCCTACACTAAAGGGATCTTTCATTTCTGAAGTAAGTGCCATAACCTCAATGGTCTGATTCCACGCGCGTCTTACGTTTTCTAGATTGTTTGATAGGGCAATTTCTGCATTTTTGCGGGCAGTTACGTCTGCTACGGTGCCTTGATAATATACAGGTTTACCATAATCGTCTCTAAAGACAGAAGTTCGTTCGTCAACCCAGATAATTTGGCCATCCCCAGTTACGACTCGATACTCCATTTCGTACTCTTCATCTTCAGCTTCCTCATGGGCCTTCACTTGGTTAATAACCTTTTGTCTATCTAATTCGTAAATCAGATCAAGATAACTTTTCTCTCCTGCCAATATATAGTCAGGAATATACCCCCAACGATTTACATTCTCTGACACATAAACAATAGGCCATCCTTCTGTCGTTTTCCATCTGAAGAGGACAACGGGACTCTCCTTTACTACAGCGGAAGCGTATAAAAGCTGCCTATCTCTTTCATACTCTTCAGTCAGATCATGAAAAATAATATACGCATTGATTATTTCCGAATCAGAGAAGATCGGAATCGCGGAAACACGACAGGGAAAAGTTGTCTGATCATGCTTGACACACAAAACATCATTGAAAGGGCCTCTCTCTCCTTCCAATATTAAATCGAAAGTTCGAATAGCTCTCTCGTGAAAGTAAACCGGGATAGTACTTCCTATAACAGATTGACCAATAATATTTTCTCTTTTTACTTTAAAAACTGTTTCAAAATAAGAATTAACATCGCATATGTATCCATCAGTATCAACTAATGCAACGGAATCTGGAGCGTTATTAAATAAACTTTTAAAATAAATCTTTTCGAGAGATTCTTCCTTTTCCATCATCATATGTTTTCTCCATGTACCTTCCTAATACAACAGTCTAGCAACAGAGATATAATAAAAATACATATAAAGTATAGCATTATGAAAACTGAAGAACTGAAACGTTAGGCATGTTTAACCTAAGAAAAAGGCCTCAGAAAATTACCCCCCTATACCTTTTATAAAAACAAAGAAACAAAAAAATCTTACGCTATAATATGTGCTACATCATAAAACTAAAGAAAGAGACTGTCTGATTTATGAATAAACTGCCTGTTGGCTGCAACCTAAAATGCCGAGCTTGTGCCCATCGCATGATGAGTCAAAAAGATAGTGAAATTCAAAAAGAAACATGGCTAAAAGGAGTTTTGTCTCATTGGACATACGCCTTAAACCCAATTGTTTCCCCGTTACCAGAAAGACGTTGGGGATATAGAAATAAAGTCAGTCTGATAGCTGAATGGAACTCATATCGTTGGATATTTGGAATGAACGTGCGCAAGCAGGTCATTTCGTTGCAAGAGTGTCCTATTCATTCCGCAACTGTTAAGAATGTGCTTGCGTGGCTTTCTTCGAACATGCCTCCATTTACGCTGTTTCCTCTCTCGATTTATGTACAGGCAGGCGCACAAGCTACACTTATATTAAAAACAAAAGAGTTGCCCAACCTTGATTGGTTAAAAAACACACTAAACAGCCTTAACCAAACTGGATTGGAAGGACTCTGGCTTCACCTTCACCCAAGTGCTGGAAGAAGGCTCTTTGGCAGTGGAGTTTGGAAACTACTATGGGGAAAGCCTCGTTCTTACAATGAACACGGTCTTATATACGGCCCCACAGCTTTTCAGCAATTAATTCCTGAACTATATAACCACTCTCTTCTTGAAACGATTAAATTTCTTTCCCCTCAAAAAGATAGCGGTATTCTCGATCTCTATTGTGGAAGCGGAGCCACTCTTCGACAATGGATGGATGCTGGTTCCGCAGCAATAGGTGTAGAAACCTCAGCTGAAGCCATTGAAAATGCCGCGATTAACGCACCAGGTGCGCATCTTTTACGGGGAACATGCAGTCAACGCCTGCCGCAACTCAATGAATGGATTAAATTAATTCCAATAAATAAAAGACTGGCCTACATTAATCCCCCCAGAACAGGAATTGAACCCGATGTTCGCGAATGGCTTGCAATAAAAGCACGTCCACAGCGTATAGCATATCTCTCTTGCAGTGCAGGAACTCTCGCGCGAGACCTTCTCTACCTTGAAGAAAAAGGGTATGAAGTAAAGCACATTACGCCTTACGACTTTTTCCCTAATACATACCACGTTGAAACTCTCGCTTGCCTTTCTCTATAGATGAGAAAGGACTCGAACAGAACGAGCCTTAAACATCAAAAAGCAATGCCCTCCTTCTCTAAGATGCAACTCATCAAAGGCACTTCTCGTTACAACGGTATAGATAAAGGTTGAATTCCATTGTGTACGGATCCAGACGAGCGGGCCACGTAAAGAAACCTCATCAACTTTTACCTTTAAAACATTACGAGCAGAAGAATAAAATGGCTCTGTGGCTACAATAATTTCTTCTGGACGGATAGAGAGAGCAACTCTCTCGTTGGGTTTTACATAATCTGTTGTGCGGATAAATACTCCATCCACATCTATGGCATAAGGTTCTCCTTCTAAGGTGTCACATCCCTCCCCTTCAAAAATATTTTTTGCTCCCACAAGACAAGCCACATGAAAAGATTGAGGTTTTTGAAAGATATCATCTGGTCTCCCAATTTGAGAAAGACAGCCGTTCTGAATAACAACAACGTGAGTAGCCAATGTCCATACGTCTTCCATATCATGAGTAACGTGTAAAACCGTAACTCCAAGCTCTTTAACTAACGCCTTGATACATTTGCGCATTCGCTCTCTTGTAACTATATCAAGGGCACTAAAAGCTTCATCTAAAAGCAAAATTTGAGGCCGTATAACAAGAGCTCTAGCTAAAGCAATCCGTTGTTGCTCTCCTCCAGATAGTGTTGTAACGTTCCGTTGTAAAAGAGGCTCTATTTGCAACATTTTAGCCATAGAATAGACTTGAGTTCTAATATCACTATGGGGCATCCTCTGATTTCGAAGGCCAAAAGCTATATTTTCAAAAACAGAAAGATGAGGGAATAGCATATAATCCTGATAGACGATGCTTAATTTTCTTTTTTCCGGCGACCAAGATGTTATATCTACATCATTTAAAAAGACCTTTCCAGAAGAAGGAAGAAACCCTCCCGCTATTGTTTCAAGCAAAACACTTTTTCCAGCCCCAGAAGCACCTATAACACAACAATATGTTCCTTCATCTACTTGAAAAGAGACATTTCTAAGAGAAAAGATTCCAAGTTCCACCGACAGATTACTTACTTCTAAAAGGGGGGTCATACAAAAACATCTCGATTCATGCATTCAAAAATAAGGATAGAAAGCAAAGATATAACAATAAGAACAATGCCAGCAGTAATAGCGACTGGTAAATTTCCATAAGATATATTAAGAAAAAGAGCAATTGGAAGGGTTTCTGTATACATACGAGTCCCTCCTGCGAGAACTAATACTGTACCGAAACAACCAACACTTCGAGCAAAAGCAATTACAATAGCTGCTAAAACCCCCCCCTTAGCCATTGGAAGGGAAACTCTGAAAAAGCAACTGACAAGATCACACCCTAGACTTCTCGCAACAAGCTCATAACGTGGATTTATGCTGCAAAAAGTCCCGTACATAATACGAATAGCATAAGGAGCCGCTGTAAAAATTTGAGCAATTACTATTGCCTCTTTTGAAAAAACGATATTTTTAGACCAGAGAGAAAGAGGCCCCTGCCCTAAAAGTAAAAGTAAACACAAACCTAAAACTAATTCGGGTAGAGCCATAGGCAAATCGATAATCGTTCGAAATAAATGTTGGCCTCGAAATTGAAACCGAGCAAGCACATAACCAGAAGATACAGCTACAACCATAACAATGAATGTAGAGAGAGCACTCGAAAAGATCGAAAGTTTCAAACTATAAAACATTTCTTCCGATCGTAAATTAATAAGGATATCGTCTAAATTCAACATAAAAAACAACGAGAGAATGGCAGCGAAAAGTAATCCTGCAAAAAATAGGAAAATAAGCCACAAAAATAGCTTAAAGAGCGTATTTTTCATTACTCTACCGGTTTTTCAAGAGGAAAACCCCAACGTTTCCAAGCGATTTTGCCTGAATCTGCAACAAGGTATTTTATAAAAGCAAGGGCATCGTCTGTGCGTTTTGAGTACGAAATAATAGCTGCAGGAATTGTTTTAACACTATTTTGCGTTATGGGAATGGATACAATTTCGACCTTTTGATCAGCTTGCGCCCATGTGGATTGATCGTGCCATGCTATTGTTCCATCGACTTGAGATGTTGCAACATACATCAAAAGCTGGTTCGTCGTTCCAGGCTTTACTACAACATTTTTTTTCACATCTTCGTAAAGAGCATTCTTTTCTAAGATAGCCTTACCTGTCTTACCGATAGCAGCTGCCTTTTCATCAGCTAAAGCAAGTCTTAAACCTGGTTTAGCTAAATCTGCCAAAGAGTGTATTTGAGCGGGATTTCCTTTGGGAACAAGAATAACGGGAACATGGTAACAAATAACAGTTATTTCGTCTTCCACAATCATTTTTTCACGTAGTGCATCTTCAATATACTTTTCCGCACCTGGAATATAGACATCCCCTTCTTTTCTTGTAGAAATCATGCCAAAAAGTTCTCCTGAACCACCGTAAACAATACGAACAGTTAGGCCTGTCTCTTCTTCAAATGAAACCTTTATTTCGTCCATCGGTTTCATGAGACCCGCTCCGCAAAAAACAAGGAGTGGTTCTTCCGCTGCTCCTCGAAAGGAACAACTTAAAACCACTCCTATAGAAATAATAACCAAGAAGCAGAATCTTCTAATAAAAGTCATCTATAAAAGCACCTCCATAAAAGATCTATTTGATTGAATCCCTCCACATTTTTATTCCGTTCCTTCCTCGGCGTTTTACACAATACATTGCAGAATCAGCTTTTTTCAGTAATGTATTAATGTCAGTCCCATGATCAGGGAAAAGGCTCACTCCTATGCTAGGAGTTATAGCAATTTCAATTTCGTCTATATGGAAAGGAGAAGAAAGAGTCATGTGCATTCTCTTTGCAATTGAAAGAACCTGTTCTGTACTAAAAACATCCGTAAACACAAAGAGAAATTCATCTCCTCCTGTTCGAGCAACTGTATCAACATCTCGTAAAATCGTTTCGAGTCTTCGTGCAACCTGAACAAGTAACTTATCACCCATAGTATGCCCCCAGGTATCATTGACATTCTTAAAATTATCAAGATCCATAAAAGCCACAGCTACAAGGGTCCCACTGCGAAGGGCGTGCTTTATTGCCTGATTCAGGCGATCAATAAAAAGCAATCTGTTCGGAAGTCCCGTAAGGGCGTCATGTGTTGCTTGGTAGCGAATAAGTTCTTCCATACGAAGCCGTTCTGTTACATTACGTGCAATACTTTCCACATATCTGACTACACCTTGCTCATCTTTTAATGGGATAAGGGTATGCTCAAGATCAATACGACGTCCTCCCTTTACGGTCCACGTCAAAACAATGGAGTCTATTTTCTGTTTTTTCTTTGTGAGAATTTCTAATGTTCTTTGAAAAGTCTCCATAGAATCAGGATCCATTAAACGATATGTAAGACCTGGATCTTTTTGAAAATCCTCAAGAGAGTAGCCCGACAATTTTTCTCCTACCGGATTAAGCATATCAACTTGTAGATTATCGACGGCAAAACGAGCAATAATTTCTCCAGCGTTTTCAATTAAACGGTCATATCGTGCTAAGGCGTCACGCAAATCTCGCTCCATTTGACGCTTTTGAGTTACGTCCCATACAAAAATAAAAAAACGGCCATTATCATAAGGGACATGACAACCGTTACCTGTAAGTTCTAAAACATGACCATCTTTATGAGTGTGATGAAAATAAGACAGCGTTCCTTGTTTTTCTTTTAGTGTATTAAAAAAAGCCCGGTTTTTTTGAAATTCAGGACACACATCTGCCAAAGTCATAGAAAGAAGGTCTTCTCTGTTATACCCTATCATCTGGCAATACGAACTATTCACGTGAAGGAAATTACCTTGACTGTTTATTTCAATAAACCCTTCACCAATACTTTCAAGAACAAGTTTTAGATCTTTTGATGTCTGCTGAAATTGACTTTCTAATTTTTCCGTAAGTTCTGCAACATTTTTCTCGTTTTGCCAACGAATTAAGGCACTTGAAAAAATCCCTGCCAAAAGCCGTAACGTAGAGATTTCTTCATCTGTCCAAAAACGACGTTCTCGCACTGAATCAAAGCCGATAAAACCTATAGAATGCCCCCTATAAGTCATCGGAACAACCAACAATGATATTATTCCTTGAAAACCAAGAATCATTTTTTCTTGAGTAGCATCGTCAGGGATATCGGAAAGGGAAGGTAAATCTATAATTTCATCATTTTTTATTTTACGACTCCACCATCTAAATTTATTAGTAGGAAGAGATTGTAATTCATTTTTAAAAGAGGTTACACCTTCAGCGCACCATTCATGAGTATTGCTTGCAATTTGCCTGGAAATATCCCCCTCAAACAAAAAAATGTAACTGCGGTCTACATTAAGAAGTTGACCAAAAAGAGATAGACCTTTCTCCAAAACATCATCTGATCGGTCCCAAGAAACATTCATAAGTTCTACCCCTAAAGAAGCAAGAAGAGAAAGAAGAGCTATCTGGTAATTCGTATTAGTTAACATAAACACCACATCCTAATTAAATAGCTCTATTATGATTTTTAATATTACATAAAGGAATTATAAAATCAAGATATAAAAAGCCCCTTTTGTGGCGACAATCATAAAAGGGGCTTCGCTCCATTCTTAAATGAAGTTACAACATTGCCTATTTTTCTCCTATTTTAAAAAACATTGAATAAAAAACAGGAACGACAACGAGCGTCAAAATCGTTGCGAAAGCAAGACCAAACATAATGGTAACAGCTAAGGCTGAAAAAAGAACGTCGAAAAGAAGAGGTATCATGCCTAAAACGGTAGTCATAGCTGCCATAGATACAGGCCGAGCTCGGCTTACCGCTGAATCGACAATAGCATCGAATCCATGTTTTCCCTCTCTGATTTCCAAATCAATCTGGTCAATCAATACAATGGCGTTTTTAATAAGCATTCCAGTAAGACTCAAAAATCCTAGCAAAGCCATAAAATCAAAAGATTTATTGAAAAGAAGCAACCCCGCAGTCACTCCAATAATAGAAAGAGGAAGGCATAGCATAATAATTATTGGCTGCTTAAATCCGTTAAACAGAATTACCAGTATGACGATAATAGCAATAAACGCTATAGGGATCATTCCCATAAGGCCACCTTGAGCCGTTTGAGAACTCTCATATTCACCTCCCCAATCAAGTTTATACCCTATAGGAAGCTTTATCGCTTCTATATCAGGCCGGACTCGAGAAAAAAGGAGGGCAGCATTACCAGAACGAGAGTCACATTCAACAGTCAACGTCCTCATTCTGTTTCGTCTATAAATAATGGGATCCTCTGCAACAATATCAATACTTTTTGTTATCTGCCCCAAAGTTATATATTTTTTCATGAGAGGACTCCAAATCTGAACATCTTGTAAAGTTCCCGGTTTCGCTCTGTCTGCTTTAGGCAATGCAACTATGATAGGTAGTAACTTGTCATTTTCCCTATATAGTCCTGCCTTTGAGCCTGTAAAAGACATCTCTAGCGCTGCTGCAATATCTGTTCTGGAAAGCCCTGCCTGACGAGTTCGAACTTCATCAAGAGTAGGTCGAATAATTTTGACTTTCTCTCCCCAATCGCTTCTAATGTTTATAGAATCTGAGTCACCTCTAAAGATTAAAAGGGCCTGATCCCCAAGATTTCTAAGAACTTTGGGGTCTTCTCCCATAAATCGAGCCTGAATTTTGGCGCCACTTCCAGTTCCTTTACTAAATGACCGAACACGAGGATCAACATCTGGCATCTCTGCGGTCATAAAGGTAGTAACCTTATTGCTTAATATTGATGATGATTTAGAATTCCTACTTTCAACAATCAAATGGCCGTAACTATCTGAAGGATCGCTGGGAGTATATGTCAAAATAAAACGAAGTGCGCCCTGCCCAGCATAGCTTGCCACAGATTTTGTTTCAGGTTGTTTCAGAAGAAAAGACTCCACATTCTTAACATCTTTTAACGTTTCGTCTATATACGCACCTTTTGGACGCCAGAAATCAATTGTAAACATTGGACTCGTAGAGTTCGGGAAAAAGGATCGATCAACAAAAGTAAAACCAAAAAGCGCACATCCCAACAAAAGTACTAAAACAATTACTGTTCTTTTTCTCTTTCTGAGACATACTTCAAGGAAAGTTCTATACATTCTATATAATTTCGTATCGTAGGGATCCTTTCCTTCTTGAGTGACTGACGTTTTTAAAAAATGTACACCTGCAACAGGTGTGACCGTAACAGCTAATATCCAACTCAAAAGCAAAGAAATCCCTACAACTTGAAAGAGACTTCTACAAAACTCCCCCGTACTATCAGGGGACAAACCAATTGGAGCAAAAGCTATAACAGCTATAAAAGTAGCACCTAACAATGGCCATTGTGTTTGGGTTACAACTTCAATTGCCGAAGATACTCTTTCTTTCCCCGTCTGGATTCGAACTAAAATACCGTCGGCAACTACGATAGCATTATCGACAAGCATGCCAAGAGCAACGATAAGAGCACCTAAAGATATGCTATGAAGGTCTATTTTCGCCATTTTCATCGCTATAAATGTAGCCAAAATAGT
Organism: Aminobacterium thunnarium; assembly: GCF_055390565.1. Lineage (NCBI taxonomy): Bacteria > Thermotogati > Synergistota > Synergistia > Synergistales > Aminobacteriaceae > Aminobacterium > Aminobacterium thunnarium. The sequence continues at coordinate 466,133 of NZ_AP042412.1, read as the reverse complement.
AAGCAATAAAACTCCACCAATAAGCATTCCACTTCTAATGCCCATAAAAATCAGTAAAATAGCGATAACAATAATCAAAGCTTCCAAAAGATTCATTAAAAAGTTATTAATCGCATCTCGCACTGTATCAGATTGATAATAAATCAACCCTAAATCCATACCAACAGGAGTCATGGGCTCAAGCTCTTTCAGTTTTTTCTTAATGGCTTCCCCCATAGTAATAACGTTGCCGCCTTCAATATTCGATATTCCAATACCTATAGCTGGAGTCCCGTTAAATCGTACTATTGCACGAGGAGGAGCTACATATTCTCGTGTAATGGTTGCTACATCCGCCAAACGTATCAATGTACCTGAAGAAGAGGGAAAAATCAGAGCCCCTATTTGAGCGACGGAAGAGAACTCTCCTGTTGGAGTTATACGAATATACTCCGATCCCGCTTGAACTTTTCCAGATGAAACCACAATATTCTGAGCTTGAAGTGCTTGGAAAATTTCCTGGGTAGAAATCCCAAGCTGTGTCAGTTTAGGACGAGAAATCTCAACATAAATAGCCTCCTGCTGGGTACCATGAATTTCCACACTCGCAACTCCAGGAACAAGCAGCAATTCTTTTTTTAAAAAATCAGCAAAATCTTCTAACTCTTTATATGTATATCCTTCCCCAGTCAAAGCAAAATAAACGCCATACACATCTCCATAATCATCGTTTATAAGAGAAGGACCAGCACCCGGAGGCAATTGCCTTTGTATATCATTTATCTTGCGTCGTAATTCATCCCATATTTGAGGCAAATCTTTAGCTGTGTAGATATCTTTGATGTCAACATATACTATTGATACCCCTTCTTGAGAAAGAGAACGAACTTTGTCGATCTGCCCCATCTGTTGAGCAGCTCTCTCTATAACTTCCGTAACTTCCTCCTCAACTTCACGTGGCGTCGCTCCAGGATACGTAGTTGTCACAACAGCCGTTTTGATTGTGAAAGCAGGATCTTCAAGTTTGCCTAATTTACCATAGGCAAAAATGCCAAAAATGACCACTATCACAACAATAAACCATGTAACATTCTTTTTCCGTATGGAGTACTCCGCTATATTCATGATAAGCCTCTCTATTCCTCAGAGTTAAAAAATGTTACAGAATCACCTTCTACCAAGTAATGTACACCAGCAATAACAATTCGGCTTCCAGTGTTAACGCCCCCACGTATAATGGCCATATCATCTTTATAAGAAAGCAAAGAAACTTCAGCCTTATGAACAGTCATTGTTTTTTCGTCTACAATCCATACAAAATGTTTCGTATCTTCTCCAGGAACAACAGCTATGGAAGGAACAAGAAAATCACCAGTTCCTTTGGTTTCCCCTTCACCTACTATTTCTATTTGCGTTGTCATTCCCGGTAAAGCTATAAAATCTTCAGGATAAGGCATTGAAAAAGTTGCAGCATATGTTTGAGTCTGAGGATCTGCTTTAGTGGTAATTTCTTTAAATTCTAACGGATATTTTTTGCCAGGCGAAGCTTCGAAAGACGCAAAAAAAGAAGGACTTCTGTAAGTTTTAATTCGCATAATATCTTGTTCTGGAACAGAAATGATAATTTCTATCCTTTCAAGATTTTGTAAACTTATAATGGTTTGGTTTTTTTGTACGCTTTGGTAGTTATCTACATAACGTTCTGCGACAATTCCATTAAAAGGGGCTCTAAGTTCCGTATCCTTAAGTGCACTTTGAGCCGCTTCTACTTGAGCTTTCAATCCCTGAATAGTAGCCTCCATAGCTTTAATATCCTCAACACGTGCGCCACTTCGTGCCTCCTGTAACTGCTGACTTGCAGTATTCAATTCACCTTTTGCCACTTCATAAGTCGTTTTAGCTCTTTCTAAGTCAACTTGCGCCACAACACCTTCATCAAAGAGTCGATTCATTCTTTGATAATCTGTCTCTGCTTCCGAAAGTCGTGCTTTAGCCGAGGAAACCTTTGATGATAAGGCTGAAATCTCTTCTTTTCTCGCACCAGCTTTCATAGCATCCAACTGCGCGCTAGCATTACTGAGTGCACTTTGAGCATTAGTTAACTGAATTCTAAAATCACGTGGGTCTATTCTAGCAATAAGACTTCCTTGCTGAATTGATGCCCCTTTTTTCACAGGTAACTCAACTAATGGACCTGAAACACGAAAAGAAAGTTCTGCTGTTTTTGACGCAATAACCTTTCCAGGGAAAATTCTCCGAAAAGTAACTTCAGGGGCTAGAAGTGTCATGGTTTTTACAGGTCGCGATGCTTTTTCAGGTGAAATCTCTGTCTTCCTTCCAGTAATTCCCATCAAAAGGAAACCTCCCACAGCAAAAAACACCAAGGCAGCAATTCCCCATATTTTTTTAGCCATTTTTTTCTTTTGATCCTGAAATTCACTCATATGCCTTCCTCCATAAAAATAGATGTCGATTGTACACACAAAAAAGGATAGCTATTTTACGTTTCTTCTCTTAAAAAAATCAGCAAAAAGTAGGATTTTTAGCGAATGTAGGATTTTTCGCAATGGCTCAAAGCATCAGAGAGCCATTGTGGATGCATAGGCATCAACGGTGTTGGCAACTTTTGAGGATCAAAGAAACCAGCATTCAGAGTTTCCTCACCTGTTTTTTTCAAAATTCCTCCTTTCATTTTACACTCAAAACATGTTGTAATAAAATGACAAATTTTCAAATCTGGATAACGAATAATTTGTGATGCAGGATCCGAGTAGACACCAATTAAACGTTGTACTTCCACTTCCAATCCTGTTTCTTCGAAAATTTCTCGTATGATCGCATGCTCAACCTTTTCAGCAGGTTCAATGTGCCCAGATGGAATGCCCCACAATCCGTTATCTGCTCGTTTCATCAAGAGAACTTCTCCCTTATCATTAAAGACAACACCCGCTACACCTGGTTCTACACTTTGCGGCCAAATATGTGAAGGTGCTTGCCATTCCCTTATTGAAACATCAGGGTCAAATAAATCTAGTAACGTCACAATATGAGCATCTGCATTTCTATAATCGTTAGAGAAAGGAAAGGAAATATTCTCTCCCATAAGAATAGCTTGCATACCTATTTGATGAGCACCCAAAATATCCACACTAGGAGTGTCTCCAATCATAACAGCTTTATCACTCGAAAAAGTTAATGTATCTAAAGCCTTTAAAAACATCGGGGAATAGGGTTTGCCTATTATCTGAGGGGACCTTCCAGATGCAACATGAAGAGCTTCAACGACAGCTCCTACAGCTGCTAGAGGCCCGTTCTCCGATGGAAAATTACAGTCAGCATTCGTAGCAATAAAAGTTACCCCGTTATGAATGGCAAGTGCAGCGCGCCTTATTTCAGCCAAAGTTATTGAATCTCCCCATCCAGCAATAACCGCATCGCACGTAAAGTCATTAACGATTTTGACTCCAGCATTGGCTATTTCTTCTTTCAAATAATCATCACCCAAAACCCAAGCCCGTCTTATTCCATGTTCTGCAGCGTAAACACCTGTAACCCAGCCTGAAGTTATAACTTCTTCATCTTTTGCATCAATACCCATCCTATGCAAACGTTTCGTAATTCGTTTACGCGTCGTAGGATTGTTCGTAAGAAAGCGAATAGTTTTATCCCTTTCTCTCAAACGAGAAAGGGCTTCTTGCGCACCAGGTGTAAGCTCTCTGCTTATATAAACTACGCCATCAAGGTCAAAGAAAAAGGCATCAAATAAATCCGCAAGCATATCTATCTCTCCTTATTAAAATTCTCTTTCCCCAAGTATTTTATACCAGCAGAGTAATACTAACAGTTTATGATTATCAGATTTCATTAAAAGAGGGAAGAGCGCTTTTTCGCGCTCTTCCCTCTTTGTATTAAAAAACAGCAATATGAATTAATATTTTTACAATTTACATATTCATATCTTTACGCATACGTTCTGCTATTTCGTTTTTAACAACAGGATCCTGTGAAAAGCCTTTCCATATAGCCACGCAAGCAATAAGCATAACGACAGAAAATGGAAATGCCGCAACTATAGAAATTGTCTGTAGAGCCTTCAATCCTCCACTCATTAAGAGAACAGCCGCCAAAGCAGCTAAAAGAATGCCCCAAATTGCTATCTTAATTTTAGAAGGATTAATCTCACCATCTTCAGAATACATAGCTAGAACAAGAGAAGCAGCTTGCCCAGACGTAATGAAAAACGTCGAAACCAAAATAGCTGCAAGACCAGATAAGACCTGACCTAAGGGGTAATAAGAAAAAACCTTATATAGACCTGTTGAGATATTTTCTAAAACTGCTTGCCCTACAGGAGCAATTCCTGCAATGTCAAGATGAATACCTGATGTTCCAAAAACTGCAAACCAAACAAAGGTTCCTAAGCTGGGAGTAAGAAGAGCTCCAATAATAAACTCTCGTACGGTGCGTCCTTTAGAAACTCTTGCAATAAAAGAACCAGCGAAAGGAGCCCAGGCCATCCACCAAGCCCAATAAAAGACAGTCCATCCTCCAAGCCATTTAGAGAGAGCTCCACCATAAGGAGCCATTAAGAAAGATTGCTTTACAATTCCACTAAAATAGTAACCAATACCATTAAGGAATGAGCCTAGAATTGATACAGTTGGGCCAACTGCGAACATTACAAGCATAATCGCAAAAGCTATGTATAGATTCAAATCAGAAATCATTTTGATTCCCTTATTGATTCCTGAGACAGCTGCAGCCACATAAATACAAGTAATTACAATGATGACACTCATTTGTGTAGAAAAGGCATCTGGTAAACCAAGCAAATGATTCAACCCGCTTGTAATTTGCATAGCACCAAGACCAAGAGATGTTGCTAATCCAGCCAAAGTTGCAAAAATAGCCAATATATCTATTATTTTACAAACAACACTTTTCTGACCGGCTTCTCCCGTTAGGGGAATCATAAAACTACTAACCAAAGCTTTTCCGCCACGACGATACTGAGCATAAGCAATAGCAAGTCCCATAACGCAGAAACCCGCCCAAGGGTGAAGTCCCCAATGGTGAAAAGTAATCTGCATTGCCTGCGCAGCAGCTTCAGCTGTTCTAGGTTCAGCTAAAGGTGGAGCCATATAGTGCATAAGAGGCTCTCCCACGCTATAGAAGACAAGACCGATACCCATAGAACCAGAAAATAACATGGCTAGCCATGAAAAATTGCTGAATTCCGGCTTTGAATCTGGATCACCAAGTTTAATTTTCCCAAAACGGCTAAAAGCAATAATGACACAGAAAAGCAAAAGTAAAGACATTACAGAAACGTAGAGCCAGCCAAATTTGGCTATTAAAAAATCAAAAACATTACTGGCTCCGACACCTAATCCTTCTGGATCAACTATGCCCCAAACAACTACAAAAAGAGTGATACACAACGCTACAATAAAAACTGGATTCATCTTCTTGCTTTTGCCCATTGATAATACTCCCTTCTTTGCACGAAGTTAAAGTAATAGTAATTATGAAGAACAGGAGAAACTGAACTTATCGAGCTTCTCCTGTAATAAAAGCCTCATTCAAAGACTGTCTGTTTCTGAATGTCATCTGTTAAGGCTAAAATAGCCTTCTTTACAATTGCTAATCTAAACTCGAATTCTTGATCTTTTTCAAGGGAAGGATTACCAAGTGGATGAGGAATGGAACTTCCTTGAACTATCCTATTAGGACCGATAGAAGCAGCTATATCGGTTAAATTTGTAATTACAACAACAGGAATGCCAGCTTTTTCTATTTCCTTAGCCATCGTTGACCCGCAACGAGTACAGGTTCCTCAGGTAGTCACAAGAACTACAGCATCCACAGCCTGTTCTTTTAATTTTTCTACAATCTCCAATGCCATTCGTGAAGCTTCTTTTTGAGTTGTTCCCGTACCTACTGTTGCAAAATAATAATCGTTTACAGATCCAATCTTTTCTTCTTTTACTAGATATTTCAGAGCATCAAGGGGTAAGACTCTGTTAGGATCAGCATTAGCAGCTTCTGAATCATAACCTGCATGAATTGTTACAAAATCTCCAGCAGGAAGCCTATCAAGTTGAGAAACGTTATACTCTCCCCAAATAGTTGCAGAAGCAGATTGTATCCTGTCAGGATTTTCCTTAGGTACTATTCCACCAGATGTAACTAAAGCAATTCTAGCCTTAGTTATATCCTTTACAGCTGAAGCAATAGGAACAATATCTGGTTCAGGAATAGGCAACTCCGTTTGAAAAGATTCACCTTTCAACTTTTTCATTAACATGCTAAAGAGACGATCATGGGCAGGAATTGATGGTTTGGGAAAATATTGGTGACGAATGCCTCGTCCGAAATATCCCTCTTCCACAGCAGGAGCCAAGACCTCTTTACGAGCAATTTTATCTGCAAAAAGAGCCATCTTTTCCGCATCTTGTTTCATAAAGGTAGCTTTTCGACCACCTTTAAAGATGTATATATCCTTCTTGAACAATTCAACGCCAGGATTCTCTTCATTCATAGATGTAATTACTGGCACGTTAAAATGATTCGCTACAGCTTTACAGATAAGGCCACAACCACTTCCGTATCGCCCAGCCATAAATGCCGGACCGGCAAAGAAAAAGTCAAATTCCTCTTTTTCCAACCATCCAATGATCTCTGAAAGGGCTTCTTCTGTATGCTCATTTACATAATTGTCCCCGCAGATGATAGTATGTGTAATTTCAATTTCAGAAAGAAGAGAATTGAGTATATTAGAGCAACCAACTAACTCTGTGTGAAAAGAGGGCCGATAATCAGCCTTGTCTTCTCCCCCAATTTGTCCAAAAAACTGATTTATGTAATGGATAGCTTTCAACATGTTACGCCTCCTTAAAACTCCGCACAGCGTTTAATAGAATCGCCTGTTTGAGCATCGCCATCAAGAAAGGCCTGCGCCTCAATAGTGAGAGAGCCATCTTCACGTACACAACCTTCCCATCCACCACCACAACCGTCTCGAGCAATAGACTCTAAATCTCCTAAAACAACAGGCATAGAAGGCAACTCTAAAATTTCTGATACATTTCCTGTAGAAACCAGGGCATCAGCTTCTTTTCTCATAAGCACCATAGGTTGAGAAGCTCCGTCTCTTCCTGTGCATTCATTAACCGCACCTACCGTTTTTATCCCCATTTTTTCAAGCTCTGCTATAGTGAGCATAAAACCCACATCAGCATTTCCATATCCTTCTCTGGAAATGATGACTCCGTCTGCCCCTAAAGCTTGCGCTAAACGACTATCTGTTAAAACGCACAGCTTTTTCTCGCTGAGCTCAACTGTCTCATTGCTCAGAATGACGCCAAGGAAATTGATTTCTTTACCGTGCTCTTTCATTAGTTTTTTGACTATGGAATTATTTTGAAAGGAATATGTTGACATATTGTTTGAAGCAGGTGTAAAACTGCCTCCCGCAATAGCACCGTCAAGAATTTCATTGGGATGCACATACATAGGAAGAATTCTCTTTGTATCCCAACCATAGTACTCTGCGTTATATCCTCTGTCTTCCCATTGTGCCAACACCTTCATTATATACGCAACACGAGGAAGTGACTCTACATCTGATCCGCGCTTACCAAGAGGAGGTAAATCATAAACTTCTATATCCTCCGGCTCAAGATGTCGTAGGCATTCGCCTAAATATTTTGCCAGACGCATCCCTGCTTTACGATGGGCTATATTTCTTTTTTGGAATGCTCTCTTTTCAAATTCTTCGTCAGTTTCTGCTACAAGAACCAAATTGGTCATTGAGCCGAAAATAGTATGGTTCTGAAATTCTCCTCCCATATCGATTAGACCATCCTGAAAACATCCCCAATGTTTTCCAACAGAGAGAACGGAACACTCCTTTAACGCATGGGTACGTCCTTGTCCTACAGGTTCGAAACTATCAAAAAAACCAGGGAAAATAGAATTTCCAGTAACTTTACATCTTGGTTCAAAAGCATCCTTTACAGGCGTGATACGAACCATGTCACCCGGCTTAACGATATGTAATTCTGCTTCCGTAATGTGAGCGTCTTCAAAAACTACATCTAAGGCTTCTTTTTTATTTATAGTAAGAACGCCGTTACTAAAAGCTGTCGCATCGCCAAAAACCATATCTTTCACATGAAAATTACCTATCTCTAATCTCATAAAAAACCATCCCCCCTTGGAGACTCATTCTAGGGGGGATGGTGTGTGAGTGTATATTGCACACTGTGTAATAGAGTAATAAGCAAGTGTATGATTTTTATCTCACACAGTGAGTGAGATAGGTGAAAAAGGAGGGGACTTTGAAGGATGTTACTCTTTGCAAATACCCTCTCGAATACAATATCGGATCAAATCAACAAAAGTATCACAGTTAAGCTTTGCCATGATATTGCTTCTATGAGTATTAACGGTATGGCGGCTTATAGAAAGTTTTTGTGCTATTTCATGAACTTTAAGCCCATGAGCTAAAAGGCATAAAATTTCTCTTTCTCTCTCTGTTAACTCAGGTTCTCTTAACTCTTCTGAGTTTTCCAGGAGGTTAAGGTAGTTTTTTATAATCAACGAACCTGCTGTAGAACACAAGTAAAAAGCTCCATAATATACCGCTTGAATAGCTCTCTCCAGCTCTTCTGTCTCGCAATCTTTTAAAACGTATCCAGTAGCTCCCGATCGAAGCATATCAGAAATAATATAAACATTAGAATACATGGAAAGTGCTAGTACCTTCAAATCAGGTAAGCATTTCTTTAACTTTTGGGTGAGTATGCTTCCATTCATATCAGGCATCGTAACATCTACGATGGCTAAATCTATATCCGAATTTTGACTTATGACTCGCAACGCTTCTTTTCCACTGATCGCTGTAAATATTTCTTCAATAAAATTATTTTGTTCAAGGGATCGCTTCAATCCATCAAGAAACATTTTATGATCATCAACAAGCAATATTTTCATCTAAAATTTAACCTTTCGCTCCTGTAAATCTGTTGTATTGGCTGGAGCTGAAACTAAGATAGTACTTCCTTTCCCCGGCTCACTAAGAATTTCAACCGTTCCTCCAATATAATTAAGCCTTTCTTTAATGCTGAATAATCCAAAGTGATTTGAACCACTTATGAGAAATAAATTGTTTTTTTCAAAGCCAATTCCGTTATCATCTACAACTATTTCAGCATTACGAGGTGTACGCCTCAATGTAGCAGAAACTTTTGTCGCTTGTGCATGTTTAATTACATTGACAAACAGTTCCCTGACAATTTGAAATAAAAGAACAGTTACATTATCATCAATACCTTGATCACAGACTTTTCCTCTATATGTGAAGTAGATATTATTTTTTTTAAATAACCGTTCTCCTAAATCTTTTATTGCTGCACCTAACCCCACCTCGTACAAGATAGGGGAACTGATTTGAAACGTCAATTCTCGTGCATCATCAATAATATCTTGCAAAATATTAATGGTATCATTCACTTTAGAAAGTGCAGCTTCATCTTCATCTGCCAATTTCCGTATTTGCTTTAGATTATTCATGACCGTCACAAAAGAATAGCCAAATTGATCATGTATCTCTCGAGCTATAGTGCGGCGAATTCCTTCTTCTGTAAGAGACAGACGAGTTACTAAACTTTGTAATTCCTGACTGTATTTCAAAAGCATCCTCTGACTTCTATCAAGAGCTTCTTCTGATTGATAATATTGCGTAAGATCAAGAAAAAGAACACCTATAACATTACTGTTTACTGGAAAAAACAAGGCATGAAGATAACGATCTGTTTCCCTGCTGTACCCTTCAAAATGTCTGGAATGACCAGACTTAGCTGTTTCAAGCATGTTATCCATCCATAACTCTTCAGGATTAGGCCAAACCTCCTGAAAAGTTTTTCCTACAACGTTAATACGTTTGCGCCTCATTACTTTTTCATAAGAAGGATTAACGTCAATAAAGCGGAAATCAATAGGACATCCCTCTTCATCCCTTATAATTTCATGTAAAGCAAACGGTTCTAAAAGAGTTTTTAAAATAGATTCATACGCTGTGACATGAAGGACTTTTTCTGACATAGAACTATCGCTCCTTAAATCTAATTAAAGCTCCTATAAAAGAATAAATTAGGAAATGGCAATAACTGGTTATTATACGTTATTATTCTTCAATATCTCTTCTCATCTGTTCAAATTCTTCTCTTGATATTTCTCCTCGTGCATAACGACGTTTTAAAATATCTAAAGCCGCTTCATGTGTAGATGAAACCAAATGGGGTGTTGGCTCTTTTTTGAAAAGCAAAACGAGCAATATGACAATGCCAACGATAATGATTAGCATCATAAAAATCCCTCCTGGAAATCCAAACATCATTGGATGCCACATACTCCATGGCAGACTCTCTGAATTTGCAAAAGCAAAATATGGAAATACGATACTTAACCCTAAAACCATAAAAAATAACATACGCATTGAAATTTCCCCCCTTTCGTTTCTATTGACAGTCCAAAAGATATAAACATACAATAAAGAAAATTCTTTTTTATTAGGGAGATGATATCATGTCCCGAAATCACTTTCTATTAGTGAGTGTTTTTTTAATAGCCATATATATTTTCTTCCCTTCAGTACATTCTAGTTACGCCCAAACTCTGACCACTGTAGAGATAAACGAATACGAAGGAACAAAGTTAGGCTCAATAAAAGATTTTAGAGAAAATTCAATCAAAGGAATTCAAGAGGTAAATCCAGATACATATACACTCGTTGTGGATGGACTTGTAGAAACCCCCCTTTCTTTTACTTTAGAAGAACTTACGGAGAAACTCCCCCAAGCCAAGAAAGTTATACGTATAGATTGTGTTGAAGGCTGGGCTGTAACATGTTTATGGGAAGGTTTTCTCATAACCGATCTCATCAACCTCAGTGTGCCTAAAAAAGAAAGTAAAATTATTATCTTTCATGCCGTCGACGGGTATACAACGTCGTTACCACTCGAATACATTAAAGAGAAGAATATTATGTTAGCTGATCATATAAATGGAATAGTACTTCCACAGGCGCAAGGATTTCCACTTCAGCTTGTAGCAGAAGATAAGTGGGGATATAAATGGATTCGTTGGATTACGCGCCTTGAGTTATCGGATGACGAAAGGTATAAGGGGTACTGGGAATCTCGAGGATATAGCAATCAAGGAGATATTGATAAATCAATGTTTGGGGATTAACTTATGCTAGAATCCAAAGCATACGAAAAATTTCTGGCAAAGCTTAATAGAATTTTTGCATGGCTTCTTATTCCCGTTCTTTCTATTAATTTTATAAGTGGATATGCAATATTACATCCACGTATTTTTGACTGGATCATAACAAAACCATCAGCCTTTCGCCTACACCTTAATATCCAACCTTTGACCATTGTATTGGTATCTTTCCATGCCTTCTATTACATTAGAATACGTATTCTACAAAAAGGGTTCCCAAAGAGATATGTTGATCTTTTTTTAGGAATTTGTTACGCCATTCTTAATTTCGGAGTTTTTTACTTGCGATTAAGAGGGTGACATTCATTTTATGAATAGTGGAGGGTAATGGCAATGATTAGTTTATTTCAATGGACTGGTCGTATCGCTATTGTTCTGTTAATTATTGCTTGTGTTACTGGCTTGTTCGGAAATGTGCTACGACGATATTTTAAGGGAACCCTTGTTTTTAAAATTCATAAATGGGTCGCACTAAGTGCTCTTTTGTTTGGACTTATTCATGGTCTCATTTACTGGCTATTCTTACAGTAAATAAAAGTGGAAGGAGGGATGAAAATGAAAAGTAAGTTAAACATCCTCTGCATTTTCCTCTCTTTCTTTATATTTAGCTTTGCCGCTCTCGCCCATCCTCCTAAAGACATAAAACTTCAATGGGACCCTTTACAAAAAATTCTCTCTGTTCACATTGAACATGCGGTAGATAATCCAGAAAAACACCACATTAAAATTATAAAAGTAGAAGTCAACGGAAAAACATTCGAAGAAAGGATGTATAAAACTCAAGAGAATTCAAAAATACAAATAGATACTTTCAAAATACCAGACATATCTTCAGGCACAAATATAACCGTTACAGCTGAATGCAACATTTTTGGCACTATGAAAAAAGAAATTGTAATACCATAATAAATAAAAGCAGGGGGAATTATTAAAGATTTGAAACAAGTTATTTCCCTCTGCTTTTATATTCAAATTTCCGCCCTCGCTTTTTATATTTCCCCACAATAGGTGATTTTCTTCACTCTTGCTTTAAAAATATCTTGATGTTAATATTTCTGGCATGCCGGCATGATTCTTAAAAGTTATAAAAATTATTCCATAACAGGAGGGTGCACTACATGTTCTCTAAATCAAAAAAATTTTCATTGTTCTGTGCGCTTTTACTTACGATTGCATCATCGATGCTACTCCCGCTTTCTTCATCTCCAGCACTAGCACAAGAAGTTCCTGTAATTAAAATGGCCTGGGGCTTTGATCTCCATGCAGGCATTTTACTTGTTGCTACAGCACGAGGCGAAAAATTCAAAGATGGCGGAGTTTATCTCAAACCTATCATTGAAAAACAGCAATATGAACTTTATTCTAATGGCGAAAAGATTGCTTTGCTTGAAATGGTTGTTACAAAGGGAAGTTCTGAATCGGCAGTTCTCTTAGGTCAAAAACGACTTGATTGCTGCGTTAATTCAACTACCGGCATGATGTTTGCCTACGATAGAGGAACTAAATTACGCGTCCTCTGCCCTATACATGTAGATGGAATAGCCCTTGTGTTCCCTCCCGAAACAAAGTTTTATGGCTGGGATGCCTTAGAAAAACATATAAAGGATTCGCCTAATCCCGTTCGTCTTGGCTACCACTCCCCAACTAGCGCGCCGCGTGTTGTTCTTGAAACAGCTTTAAAAAAAGGAGGATTAAAGGTTACCGAAGATCCAAACGACTCAACTGCTGATGTTTTACTTGTTGATTTAAAAGGCGATAGAAATATGCTACCAGCTTTCTCTGGAAATTTCGTAGATGGTTGGGTCGGCCCCTCTCACTATCCAGAAACAGCAGAAGCTCAAGGGATAGGGAAAATTGTTTTACACCTCAAAGACTTTCCCCCTGCAGGACAATGGTATGATTTCCCTTGTTGCTCTCTCACTGCAAGAGAAGATTCTATAAAAGAGCATCCCGAAGTGTACCAGGCACTTACTCAGTTATTCCATAACAGTGCTGAATGGTGTACGGCCCATAAAAAAGAAGCAGCAAAAATCAATTCTGAAATTATCGGAATTCCTGTAGAAGCAGCTGAAAATGCAACTATCGTTTACACGACAACTCCTTCAGAAAAATGGATGGATGGAGTCAAACTCTATGTAGATGTTTTAAATGATATGGGCAAGTTCGAAGGAGAAATGAAAGGAAAAAGCTTTGATGAAATAAAAAAGGTTTTCTTTGACTTCAGTTTCATCAATAAAGTTGAATAGAATTTTGACTCGTATCAAGAAGGGGGGAAATTCCCCTCTTCTTGATAGAAATAATTTAGGAGAGATCACCATGAAACAACTCGCATTCAAAACTGGACTTTCTCTAATACTCCCTTTTTCAATTCTTATTCTTTGGGGGTATATGGCAGATATAGTAAACAATCCTATGATCCTTCCAACCTCTCAAGAAGTATTAAAACAATTTATCATGCCCAGTAAAAGCATAATTGGGTTAGGATCTTTATTTACCAATATAGCCGTAAGTCTTATTAGGGTTTTATTAGGATATACTGTAGCTTTGCTAGTAGCGCTTCCTTTGGGAATACTTATGGGATCAAGAGAAAATATATACTATTTTTTTAATACTTTTTTAGGTTTTTTCCGGCCAGTTCCCCCAATAGCATGGGTTCCTCTTATTTTAGCCTGGCTTGGAATGACAAGTTTTGCCACCATCTTTGGGCTTCGACAAGGAACGTGGTATGTTTATTTGAGTAACTTTAAGCTCTCAATGGTCTACATTATCTTCTTAGGAGCTTTTTTTCCTATCATAACGAGTGCAATACATGCCGTAAAAAACGTTCCTAAAACGCTAATAGAGTCAGCTCGTGTGCTCGGCGCCACTAAGTCAGACATTTTTAGGAAGATACTTCTACCTGGAGCTGCTCCTACATTGATGAATGGGATGCGAACAGGACTAGGCGCTGCGTGGGGATGTTTAGTTTCAGCAGAGATGCTACCCGGAAGTCTTTCCGGCGTTGGATATTTAATTACCCATGCTTACGAATTAGCACGAGTAGATATTGTCATTACCGGAATGATCTGCATTGGTGTTATTGGCGCCCTTCTTGATTACGCTTTCAGATATCTTGAAGAAAAAAAATTTTCATGGCAACATACTGCACGTTAACTTAAAAAGGAGGCTGAATTTTCTACCAGCCTCCTTTTCTATTCTAATCAGACAAAACGACAAAATGTGTAACTCGATTGCCGATAATGCTTTTTTCAACAATACTTGATAGCTCATTTCCTGCTTCGAGCGAAGTAATAACTGTTCGACCAATAATCAACCTTCCCTCTTTTTCTTCAACCAAAGTACGTATCCCCCATAAATTATGTAAAAAAACGGGTTTGTCATGATATGTTCCTATATACAACATAATATGCCCTGGCAAAGCTGCTAAAGTTAAAAAAGGTTTCCCTTGCGAAAGTACCGTTTTTTCCTTTTCGATAAGAGGAAGGCCTTTCACGTCGACAGAAATTCCTTGTGAAGCTTGGGCTTTCGAATTTCTTGGTAACCATAAGCCAAACACTGCAAAAAAATCCTGCGTCGTGGCGCTACAATCTCGCCTATTATTACCCCCACCCCAACCGTAAGGTTCATGCATAAATTGTGAAGCAATATAAGCTGCATTCCATTTTGTGAAATCTAAAGGCTTTGGAGTAATGCAACAATCAGAAAGAATGATCTTTTTAAAAAAAACATTACTATCCAATCCTCGAACTGGAATAAGTACTTCATATGAAGCTTGAAGAGGAAAATGTTTAACTATGGGTAAAATTGTTCCTATTTTTGCTTTGGCATAAAAATGTTTCTCATTATCCAGAAGAGGAAGGTTATCTTTTATCACTACGCCCATCGGATATTCTCTCCACATTTTTATCTGGTCTTCTGTTATCCATGCGATACGACGAGTATCTATCCATCCAGAAACTGCGTGACTATCAACAAAAGCCCATGCTCCATCTTCAGAAAGATGAGAGACAAAAAGAGGATCTCCTGGTTTCACCGTTGTATTCTGTCCATAATCAAAGGGATATCCTTCGCCTGCCTTTTCAAAGTCAAAGAAGACTGGCTCATTTGACGGGAAAGCTCGAAGATTTGCCTCTTCCACTACTATAACCTTCTTGTTTTGGCTTCCAAAATGCTCTATTTGGGCGTTTTCCTTTTGCTTTTCATACCAACCATATAATCTCAAACATCTATTTTCTCCATATGTTTTTTGATATGGGAACCATTTAAAAGGCCACAGTAAAGAATCAAGGCCCCGAGAAGGCTCACTTTGAGACCACGGAGAAAAGTAATGTTTATTATATTGATTATCCATATTTTTTTGTGCTTCAACATTCAAAATTCGATCCGAATAATCTCCGGTTATGTAATAAAAGCAATTCTGACTTAAAGAGACGATATCTTTTATTTCTTCTTCATCCTTTTGATACGCCCAGGAAACCGATTTAAAACATAGGCTAAAAAACAACAGGCAAAATAAAAAAACGTACATTTTAAAATTACTTTTTCTACTTAAGGTCAGGATTGATCACCCTCTTCTCCGCTCTTTATTTATGATTTCATATTCCTCATTTGACATTTATCTTCTGCAATGATATAAGTGTTTAAAATTTCAGACAGGTTGGAGGCAACTTTAATGTCTTTAGTTATTATATCCTCTTCCAACTGCTTTTTTGAGTATTATTACGCCGGCGAGGGACCCCTCTGGAGGGCCAGCGCTTAGGCGTTGATGGCCTTTACAGGGCCGGGTTCCCGTTACTAGGGGATCCGGCCCTTTTTTTATTCTTTGAAATTAAAAATGAACGCGAAAGGTGGAAATTAATATGTTTCAAGTTGATAAATCAACATTGATCGGTCTTCAAAAAATAGTACGTCAAGTCTGGAATACTCACGGTCTTTATAGAAAGAAAATGGAACAATGTGGAATTTTCCCAGAGGACATTCATTCAATTGATGATTTTAAAAAGTTACCTTTTACTACAAAACAAGATCTGAGGGATAGCTACCCTCTCGGACTTCTCGCCTGTTCACAAAATCAGGTTGTTAGACTTCACGCTTCCTCTGGAACAACAGGCAAACCTACATTTGTTCCTTACACACAAAGAGATATCAATGATTGGAAAGAATGTATGGCAGAATGTTTAAAAACAGCTGGGGTTACATCTGATGATGTATTTCAAATCATTCTTGGGTACGGCCTTTTTACTGGAGCTCTCGGATTTCATTACGGGGCAGAAAAAATTGGAGCTATGGTTATTCCATCTGGAGGAGGTTTTACAGATCGCCAACTTCTTTTAATGGAAGACGCGCAAACAACTGTTTTTACAAGCACGCCCTCATATGCTCTATACCTCGCTGAGAAAATTGTTAAGCATAACTTGCGTTCTAGACTGAATCTTCGTCTTGCTATTCTTGGTGGAGAAGCCTGGACTGAAGATATGGGACATCAAATAGAAGAAATGCTAGGAATCACTGTTATCAATTCATATGGTCTTTCTGAAATTATGGGACCTGGGGTAGCTATGGAGTGCAATGCAAAAAATGGAATGCACTTTAACCATAATCACTTTTTTATGGAAACAATAGATGCAGAAAGCGCACAACCTTTAGCCGGCGGGGAGTTTGGAGAGCTTGTTATCACGACAATTAATAAAGAAGCTTTTCCACTTATTCGTTACAGAACTCGAGACCTGACATCTCTTATTACAGAACCTTGCAGTTGTGGCCGTCAAGGAAAACGAATTGCAAGAGTTGCCGGACGTAATGACGATATGCTCATAATACGGGGTGTCAACGTTTTCCCATCCCAAGTAGAAGCTGCCCTCGCTTCTGTAAAAGGACTTTCTCTGCACTACCATCTAGAGGTACGCCATCACAAAGATATGCCAGAACTTACGGTAGTCTGCGAATCTGCCAAACTTCTATCTGAATCTGGAAGAGAACAACTCAAGGCAAAGACATCACATCATTTAAAAGAGAAACTCGGCATTCGAATTAACGTTCAGATTGCTGACCCTGAAACTCTCGTTAGAAACGAAGGGAAAGCTTGCCGCGTAATGCATGTAGCTTAAAAAAGGCCAACCGATAGGTCTAAAAGGGAGGAATATATAATGTCTGAGAAAAAGGTACATCAGGAAAAAACAAGAATGAACGAAAACCTTTACGACCCCAAGCAAAACGAATTTGATTTTGAAGGGCTTTCTTTCGCCTACAAAGAGGCACGAAATCATGAACGAAGATAGCGACTATTTCTATTGCTGGCCGCCCGAAAAAGGAATTTGTAGTTGTCTTTTTCGAGCGGCCTTTATTTTTTCATTTCATACTTATTTAGTGTCAATCCGCTAATGAAACTCCCAAATCAAAAGCTTCTTGAAGGGCGTCACTATTTTTCGACGTTGGAGTATTTCCAGAGCACGCTTCCAGCACCCCGTAAAAATTCATGCCTAACCAATCACAAATGTCTGTATACATCTTTTCTACAAGTTCTGGGCCAAGGTTAGGTTTCTCTCCACCATAAGTCATTATCAAAACTACCTTTTTATTTTTTAGTCTGTCGTAATTAATGGCATAGAGTCGATCCATAAAAAGTTTCATCTGAGCAGAAATTGTCCACCAATAGACAGGAGTAGCAAAAACGAGAACATCTGCATCGTACACTTTAGAATAGAGTTGTTGCATATCATCGTCAATTACACAAAGCACCTCCGGGTTTTCGCGACAAGAATTACATGCGGTACAAGGAGCAATGTTACAAGAGTGTAAAAAAACAGTCTCACTTTCGACATTATGAGTAGCTGCACCTTCCAGAAATTTCTCTAAAAGTGACGCCGTGTTCCCTTTTTTGTTGGGACTGCCAAGTAACGCGAGTATCTTCATAAGTACTACCTCCCGGTAAATAGGTTAGTTATGCATCTTGACAGAATACTGCTTCTATTGCTAGAGTAACTATATGAAAAATTACGCTGATTATCTCACATGTACAAATACAATAACAATGTTCTGGTGGTGGCGCAGATAGCGCCGCCGCAGATTTTACCTGTATTTTTAGGGCTGCGGGGCCAAACCGCAGCCCTTTTTCTTTAATTTTAATTCAACGTAAAGAAAAAGGGTTTCTCTCCATAAGCGAGGGAAACCCTTTTTTTATTCAAACTAAAAAATACAAGGAGGAAATACTCATGACTACAAAGGGGAAAAAAGGATATTTTGGAGAATACGGAGGAAGTTTTGTACCTCAAGCACTACAGATCCGCCTTGATGAACTGGAAAAGGCTTACGATGAAGCAAAAAGCGACCCCTCTTTTAAAGAGGAATTTATGAGCCTTCTCAAAGAATACGTTGGCAGGCCTTCTGCTCTTACAGAATGTAAGAATATTTCTCACTATTTTGGTGGCGGACGTCTCTTCCTTAAGCGCGAAGACTTAAACCATACCGGTGCTCATAAAATTAATAACGCCATAGGACAAGCACTCCTCGCAAAAAGAATGGGCAAAACGGAACTCATAGCTGAAACAGGTGCAGGCATGCATGGAACAGCAAGTGCCACCGTAGCAGCATTAATGGGTATGAAATGCACCGTCTACATGGGTGCTCTTGACGTTGCAAGACAGGCACCTAATGTAGCTCGAATGAAAGTTCTGGGAACAGAAGTAATTGCTGTTGAAGACGGACAAAAAGCATTAAAAGAAGCTGTCGATGCAGCACTAAAAGCCTTTGCTGAAAATCCGGAAACCTTTTACCTTTTAGGGTCCGCTGTCGGCCCCCATCCCTATCCAACTATCGTTCGCGATTTTCAGAGTATTATTGGCAAAGAAGCTC
The DNA here is from genome assembly GCF_055390565.1 of Aminobacterium thunnarium. Lineage (NCBI taxonomy): Bacteria > Thermotogati > Synergistota > Synergistia > Synergistales > Aminobacteriaceae > Aminobacterium > Aminobacterium thunnarium. The sequence goes on along the minus strand of NZ_AP042412.1, from coordinate 447,011 downwards.
GCTCTCAATTTATTGAACGTGAACAAAATCTGCCCGATTACGCTGTAGCTTGTGTAGGTGGAGGAAGTAACGCCATTGGCCTTTTCGCTGGTTTCCTAAACGATCGGGAAGTAAAAATCGTAGGAGTAGAACCTGCAGGGAAAGGCTTGGCTACAGGAGAACATGCAGCCACACTCTCAGCTGGACACCCCAGTGTCATTCATGGCTTTAAAAGCTATGTTCTTTCGGATGATCAGGGAGAACCCGCAGAAGTTTACTCTATCTCCGCAGGATTGGACTATCCCGGAGTAGGGCCAGAGCATGCATATTTAAAAGATAGCGGTCGTGTATCTTATACATCAGTAACAGATCAGGAAGCAATAAATGCCTTTAAACTTCTCTCTAGAAAAGAAGGGATTATTCCTGCTCTTGAAAGTTCACATGCTCTCGCATATGCTTTTAAATTACTTCCTACTCTTTCAAAAGATCAAACTGTGCTCGTTAACCTCTCAGGCAGAGGTGATAAAGATATGGATACTATACTTCCTCTCATCGAGTGAAAGTGAGGGAAGCGACATACAGTAAGAGTACGTCGCTTCCCTCTTTATTAGTTTATAGAAGAAGCTAATGAACGTAACCAACGCAACATATAGAGAAATAATCTGCTTCTATACTGTTCTGGCAAAGTAATTATTCTAAACCAACGAGAGATACATTCATCAGTATGTATTTCTGCGAGATGTCCCTCAAGTAACTCTTTCTCAACAGCTAGTTTTGAGAGACAACTCATGCCCATTCCTGCTTCTACAACTCTCTTAATCGCTTCAGTATGACCTATCTCCTGCACATGGTGAAAACTTAAATTTTTACGTGAAAGAACCGCTTCAAACGTACTCAGTGTTCCAGAACCCCTTTCTCGTAACACCCATGGTTCTTCCTGCATTTCTTGCATAGGAACAAATTTTCTGCAAGCAAAAGGATGTTCAGGAGAAGCTATAATCACCAATTCATCTTTTACCCACTCTTCCTCTTCTATATCTCTTTGTGCCACAAGTCCTTCTACCAGCCCGATATCCAAAACGCCCTCGGAAAGAAGATCGGCTATCTCTCGCGTGTTTCCTACATTCAAACTAATTTTTACCAACGGATGTTCATCACAAAACTGTTTTAAACGAGTGGGGAAAAAATAATTACCAATAGTCGTACTACAGCCAATTTTAAGTTCCCCCATCAGATTTTCTTTATCGTTGTTGGCAACATCCATAAAATCTTTCATCAGGGCCAGAATATATTCTGCCTTGGGAAGCAGAAACCGTCCTCTATCATTTAAAGATAACCCTCTCCCTACTCTATAAAAAACAGAACCACCTAAAATTTCTTCAAACTCTCTCAGAGCCATGCTCGCTGCTGACTGACTAATATATAGATTTTTTGCTGCCTTCGTCATACTTTCACTTTTTGCTACTGAAACAAAAATTTCAAGTTGCCTGAGAGTCACAGAATCCATAAGAAACTCCCCTATCTATCAATTTTATTGATAGAAAATATCATAATTATAAGCTGGAATCAATAATCAATTCAAACTATAGTGTTGAGACATCAATTTGAAATATAAAGGAGCTATCGTTATTATGTTAATTCTTCAATCACCATTCTTTTGGATTATCTTGGGAATATTTCTCTCACTAGTCTCGCATTCTCCTGCTCTTGCTCTGTGTGTCGGAAGCATTATTGCTCTGACCTGTGGAAATCCATTGAAACAACTCACAGGAAAACTTGCGAAATACTTATTACAAGTTGCGGTGATTCTTTTCGGCTTTGGCTTACATCTTCGTGTTATTCTTAAGGTAGGTTATACATCTCTTGGCATTACGTTCCTTAGCATTACAACAACAATGCTCTTGGGATGGCTATTCGGAAAGCTTTACAAAGTCGAAAGGGATACTTCTTTTCTCATAAGCAGTGGAACTGCTATTTGCGGAGGCAGCGCCATAGCCGCGATGTCTTCTGCCATTGGAGCGTCCCAAGGTCAAACAGCAGTTGCAATGGCTGTTGTGTTTCTTCTTAATGGTGTCGCTCTTTTAGTCTTTCCGTATGCTGGACATCTTATGAATTTATCCCAAACAGATTTCGGTATTTGGGCAGCACTTGCTATTCATGACACAAGTAGTGTTGTAGGAGCTTCTGCTATTTATGGAGCTCAAGCCTTAGCTATTGGAACAACAATTAAACTAACTCGTGCTCTTTGGATTCTTCCCCTTTCATTCATTGCCACGAAACTTAATAGAAGCAAAAACAAGGCAACCATTCCTTGGTTTCTCTTTGGTTTTCTTCTGGCAGCACTCGTACGGTCGCTTCTTCCTCATATGGAAGAAAGTTGGAATATCCTTGCTATATGTGGAAAAAAACTTATGGTAGGAACACTTTTTTTTGTAGGTGCAGGCTTAACAAGGGAAGAATTGCATAAAATTGGCAAAGGGGCTTTATTAAAAGCTGTAACTTTGTGGGTTACTATTTCTATACTTTCACTTACAATTATAAAAATGGGATTTGTCCACCTTAATATATAAAAACCGGGTCTTTATTGACCCGGTTCAAAAATCTCTCTTATAACTTTTGAGCTTGCCCTACCATCATACTCAGCAAAATCATAACTAAAAAACTTGTCAGAACGAGCAGCATAGACATAAAAATCACCTCTTATACTCTACATAAACACTATACTTAATACCATACAGGGTACAGGCACTTATGTCAATGCTTTTTTTCAAATTCATTAATAATTTGATACAACTCTTGCGTCAAGATTCGTTGACTCCTTTCTTTTATTTCCTGAGGAACAGGCCACACAGCTTCTGCCATTGATCCTGCCATACAGGCCTGTGTATCGGTATCCCCACCTAAAGAAACTGCTAAACGAACAGCATCTTCATAACTATTTGCTTCCAAAAATGCAATTATGGCTTCTGGAACAGAGCCCTGGCATGTTACATTAAATGTGTATGTAGCTTTTATATCTATAATTTTTCGACTTAGATCGTAACCAAACATGCGCTCTAGGTTTAAACGAATAGATTCTTTATTTTCACCATACCGTGCCATATAAATGGCTGCAGCAACAGCCTGAGCCCCTTTAATGCCTTCTGGATGACTATGGGTTATAGCGGCACTCTCTTGAGCTAGTTTTAAAACGATATCAATATCGTCAGAAACCCAGGCTACGGGACTAACACGCATAGCTGAGCCATTACCAAAACTATCAATAACAATAGAAGGATCACCATATCGCAGCCATTCCCTGAAACGTCCCCCATAACCTGCATGTGGATATTTTCTTCCCCATTTCATATATGCTCTCGAAAAATCTTTCCTATTTGCTTCTGTACCTTTTTCTAAAAGAGCCTCGGCCGTAGCGATCGTTAGAACTGTATCGTCTGTAAAACAAGATTTTCTATTAAAAAGTTCAAAGTTATAATTTTTTGTAGGACTCCACTCATAAATTGATCCTATAATGTCTCCAGCTACAGCTCCAATCAAGAATATTTCCTCCTTTTTTTAATTCATAACACTTCATTTTACCCTTTATAATCCTCGTCTTTCACTCCAATGGAAAAATAAAAGTGCACTTAAAACAAATATAGTAATAACAACCCAGTGATTCACTCCAAGTATTTGAGGAAGGGTAATCTTTCCCAAATTGCCCCACGTCAAAAGAGTACGCTCCATAAAAGGAAATGTTTCTGCATATAAAGCTGCTCCTACCAACATTCCTAAGATGCCCCAAAATGCATCAAGACGCCCTTCTCCTAATGCTCCCATAGCAGTTCCCGGGCAATATCCCAACAATCCCCAACCAATGCCGAAGAAAATACCTCCTGGAATAACCCCTCCAAGAATAGTAGGTTTTATCGATAGTTTCACCATATTGAGATCTAAAAGGAAGTATGTGCCAATCATTGCCACAACAATTGTAGAGAGCATAAATTTAAGAATGGTGAAGTCGAGCAGTCGAAGAGCCCCAAGCTGTTTATCGTAACGAATTACTTCAGACTTTTGAAGCAAAATACCGAAGATAATTCCTGTTACAAGTCCGAAAATAAGATCGGGTTTCATCCACTACTCCCCCTTCCCGTAAAGAATACGAGCAACAATCATGCCTGCCCCAAAGAAACAAACAAGAGCTATCAAACCACTTACTGCTAACTGAAGCGAACCGCTCAGTCCGTGTCCACTCGGTCAGCCATCGGCAAGTCGTGCCCCAAACATGGCAATTACTCCACCTATAAAAGCCGTTACTGCCCGAGGAAAAATGCGTACGCCAAAACGATCTTCCCAAGAATCAGGTGTCAACTGAATTCTGAACGTTCCAGAAATAAAAGAACTCATAAGAGCCCCTAAAAAAATACCTACAATAAACATAAGTTGCCAATCTATCTTGGGAGCATACTTCACAAGATACGCAACTTTCAGAAAATGCTCAGAGGCAAATACTTTTTCTACAAACCCTGTAGAACGAACGAAAGAAGTAGAGGCTCCGAAATACTTCCCAGTCAACCACGTAGAAACAACAGACAAAACGCCTGCTAAACTACCTGCTATATACGGGTTCATTGGTCTTATTCTTTGCCGCATTACTTTTCCTCCTTTCTCTGTCCTCATTGCATTAATACATTATAGTTTAAAAATAAAAAATTGTTCAATCATTATTTTAAAATGGCATAAAGAAAATTTCATCTTTTTATGTTAATCTTAAAAAGGTAAATTAAAAGTTTCGGAGGTTTATCATGCGTGCAGCTCTCGTGGGCTTTGGAGGCGTCGGAAAAGCTTTTGTTGAACTTTTAATTAAAAAGAAAAATTTCTTAAACAGCATTGGATTGACGCTTACTCTTAAGTCAGTAATAAAAAGTAAAGAAGGTATTTACAATCCTTCTGGAATAAACCTCGAGTGTCTTCTTGAACATGTAAATAACGGAAGTGCACTCGAAGATTTTCCTGCAGAAGGGACAAAAGAAGAAACTTTTGAAAGCCTTATTGCCAGACGCGATGTAGACCTGCTCATAGAAGTAACCCCAACCAACAATCTTACTGGAGAACCTGGGCTAACTCACATAAAAAGAGCTCTTCAGAGAAGCATTCATGTTGTAACAGCAAATAAAGGACCAGTCTTGCTCGCTTATAAAGAATTAAATGCTCTAGCTGCACAAAATTACGTTCAATTTGGAGTAGGATGCACCACAGGAGGGGCTTTGCCCACTATTTACGCTGGGTGTATCGACCTTGCCGGAGCAAAGATTTTATCTATAGAAGGAATTTTGAATGGCACTAGTAATTATATTTTAAGTGAAATGCAAGAAAGAAACTGCACCTATGACGAGGCTCTTGCTCATGCCCAAGAAATGGGTATAGCAGAAACAGATCCATCTCTTGATGTAGAGGGCTGGGACACGGCTACAAAGCTTGTTATTCTTACAAATATTCTTATGTGTAAGGAGTACAAATTAAAAGATGTTAGTGTAGAAGGAATAACGAAGGTTTCATTTAAAGATATAGATAATGCACGCCAAGAAGGAAAGCGCCTCAAACTTATAGGCAAAACACTAGGAGGATGTTCAGATCTTTCACTGAGTGTAAAAGTTGAGGCTCTGAATTCTGACCATCCCCTCTATAACGTAAATGGAACAAATAAAGCTGTTTGTTACAAGACTGATAGTCTTGGTGATTTAACACTCATAGGTGGTGCCTCTGGAACTATTCCTGCAGCTGCATCTATTCTTCGAGATATTATAAATATCCATAAAGGATATCAATTTGCACATTAAAAACATCAGGACGAAATGATTGCCCCGTCCTGATGTTTTTGAGTGGTTCGTCAGCTACTCAAGGTGAAACATGGCTTCTTCTATTCTATCGAGGCCTTCTCGTATTGTTTCTAGAGATTTAGCAAAAACAAAACGTACATACCCTTCATAGCCAAAGGCTACACCAGGAACAACTGCAACATGTGCCGCATTGAGGAAAAATTTAGCCACATCTCGATCGTTTTCTATTTTTTCACCCTGAAAACATTTTCCAAACATTTTTTTTACATTGGCAAAGATATAAAAAGCTCCATCAGGATTAACACATGATAACCCTTCGATAGAGTTTATTCTGCTTACAATATAATCCTTACGTTCTGCATATTTCTCAACCATAAAATCAATGTCGTTTTGCGGGCCAGAAAGCGCTTCCACAACAGCTTTTTGAGCTATAGAATTAACATTTCCAGTAAGATGTCCCTGAAGAGAGTTCATTCCCTTTATAATCTCTTTTGGACCAGCTGCGTATCCTACTCGCCAACCAGTCATTGCATATGTTTTTGAAACGCTATTAACGAGAACACACCAAGGTCGATACTTCTTATCCAAAGAAGCAGGGCTTGTATGTTCAGTCCCGTTATATAACAAATATTCGTAAACTTCGTCTGTGACAACAAATGTTCCTCTTGCAATGAGAAAATCCATTATTTTCCTCATCTCTTTTTCTTCAAAGACAGCTCCCGTAGGATTACACGGAGAATTAAGCACAAAAACTTTAACTTTGGGGTTCCAAACTTTTTTTACCTCTTCCAGACAAGGTCGAAATTTGTTTTCTTCCCGTGTCGGCATAAAGACAGGACGAGCACCAGTAAGCCGTATTTGATCTACATAACTTACGTAACAAGGGGTGGGAATTATCACTTCATCTCCTGGGTCACATAACGTCGCAAAAGCTTCATAAAGAAGTTGTTTGCCACCATTTCCAACAAGAATTTCGTTCACGTCGTAGTCAAGATTATTTCGACGTTTTAGTTTTTCTACCACGGCTTCACGAAGTTCCCAAATTCCTGGAACATCTGTATATTTTGTGAAACCTTCATCAATAGCTTTGATTGCAGCTTTTTTTATATAATCTGGAGTATCAAAATCTGGTTCACCTTGAGCAAAACTAATAATATCTATACCCTTACGTTTAAGACTATTGGCCAAAAAAGACGTCTCTTCCGTAGGTGATGGTTTAATTCCAGAGACAAGATTTGATAAAACTTTGCGTGCCATAAGTTTACCCTCCATCTATACTTCAATAAATAAAGCTAAATCAGGACACGTTTTTTCGCATACTTTGCATCCGACGCACCTTTCTGCATGAAGGGCTGTTACAACAGCAAAACCTTTACGATTTGTTTCTCCCGTAATTTCATAAACGTTAACGGGACAAGCATTGGCACAAAGTCCACATCCTTTACATAAATCTTTATCAATATGTATGGTCATAAATTTCACCTCAATGTACGTATAATCTCAACAACTTCTCTGGGACTTCGAGCAATATGCACTCCGGATTTTTCGAGAGATTCTATTTTAGAAGCAGCTGTACCTTTGTTTCCTCTTATAATTGCGCCAGCGTGACCCAAAGATTTACCGACAGGAGCTGACCGCCCCACAATAAGAGAAACCACAGGTTTTGTTACATGTTTTGCAATAAATTCTGCTGCTTTTATCTCAGTTGTTCCGCCAATCTCTCCCAAAAGCAGTATTATTTCTGTTTCTGGATCTTCTTGAAAAAGCTCAACTATATCTTTTTGATTCATTCCCCAAATAGGTCCTCCGCCTAAAGCCACAACAGTAGATTGCCCAATACCAGCCTCAGTCAATGTTTTACCCATTTCGTAAGAAAGAGCGCCGCTCTTGGAAACTACCCCCACATATCCTTCTTTAAACATGCGAGCTGGATGTGCCCCCAATTTGCACTTCCCTGGAGCTATTAAGCCAGCAGCTCCAGGACCTATCACTTTAGTGTTGTGGGCAGAAGCATAACTTAAAATTTCAAGAACATCCTTTTGAGGAATTCCCTCCATTGTGAGAACAAGCAGTGGAATTGTACTATCTATAATTTCAAAAGCTGCATCTTTAGCAAAAGCAGGAGGAACAAAACTAATAGCTGCATCCACACCACATGTCAAAACAGCCTCTTCCACAAAATCAAAGACAGGCACATCGTAAACAGTCAAACCGCCTTTACCAGGAGTAACTCCTGCTACCACACGGGTACCGTAGTCAATAAGTGTTTGAGTCTGAAGCGCTCCAGAACGACCAGTAATTCCTTGAATAAGAACCCTTGTCTCGGCATTAACAAGAATAGACATGTCATATTTCCTCCGCTGCCTTGACTGCACAAACAACTGCTTGCTCAAGGTCATCAAAAACAGGAAGGCCCGAGTCTCTCATCATTTTTCTGCCTTCTTCTTCCATTGTTCCGCATAATCTAACAAAAAACGGAATAGAAACAGTATGATCCTTTAGATATTGAATAATTCCTTCTGCCATTTCATCCATTCTGTTAAAACCACCAATGAGCACTACTAACAAACTTTTAATTTCTGTTTCTGATCGTGTAAAAACAGTCTCCATAGCTTTGTACATAACTTCAGGACTCGTTATTCCTCCCATCTCACAAAAATCTGCAGCGTCTCCACCAAAATCACGAATAAGGTCTAGAGAAAGCATTCCTGTTCCAGCTCCATCTGAAATAAGTCCGATATTGCCATCGAGAGAAACATATGTAATCGTTCCCTCATCCTTTTTTGTATTTTTGTCATCTGCTAGCATTTTTTGTTGTTCGAGAAGTTCTTGAAAAGTCCCTTTTTGCCTATATTTTGCGTCATCATCAAGATTGATTTTTGAATCGAGAGCAACAAGACCGGAAGGAGTTTTAACAAGAGGATTGATTTCTATCAGACTTGCATCATATTCCTTAAACAAGGTATACATCGCCTGTAAAACTTTACGCAATGTCTTGATTCCATCATCAAGCTTCAGGAAAGAAGCAACCTTACGGAAATGATAATCAGAAGGGCCAACCAGGGGATCAAATGGCAACTTAATAATTTTCTGGGGAGCTTCCTCAGCAATTTTTTCTATTTCCATCCCTCCTGCTGCACTTGCAACAATAAGAGGCCGCTTCAACTCTCCATCGACGACAAAAGAAAGATAAAATTCTTGCAAAATATCAATCTTCTCTTCCGCTAGAAGAGCCGTTACCTTTTCTCCCTTAAGATCAGCACCCAATAATCTTCGACCTTCTTGTTGTAATGAAACATTATCATTACATACGACTACGCCCCCAGCTTTTCCACGTCCACCAGAAAGAATCTGAGATTTTAAAACTAAGGGAGCATTCAGAGATTCTATCTCCTCGATAGAACGGACAAGGATTCTTTGTGGAACAGGGATACCACAGCGTACAAAAAGTTCTTTTCCCTGAAATTCATAGAGCTTCATTATTCTATTCCTCCGAATTTAGAGCAAATTGAACGCCAGCTTCTACAGCTTTTTTATTCAAATCCCAAAAACGAGGTTTTATGTTATCTTGTACTACTTCTAGCAGTTGCTCTTTCGTAAACAGATTTGTTTTCGTCTGAAGATATCCGAGTACCACCATATTGGCTGCCATCTTATTGCCTAAACCAATCGCAATCTCCGTTGCCGGAATCTTATAAACAGTGATTTGTGAACTAACTTTAGAAAGATCTGGAACAAGCTCACTATCGACAATAAGCAAACCATCAGTTTTGAGCCCTGTGATATATGTTTGAAAAGCTGTTTGAAAAAGCGCAACCAGAACATCATTTTTTTCTTGAATGGGAGTCCGAATCGGACTATCAGAGATAATCAATTCAGACTGGCACTGCCCTCCTCGTGCTTCTGATCCATAGGATTGTGTTTGCACTGCATAGAGTCCTCGCTTGGTAACAGCAGCTTCACCAAGAATAATGGCCGAAAGAATAATCCCCTGGCCACCATAGCCACATAGACGAATGCTTAAAGGCTTCATGCCTGCCCCCCCTCTCGATATACAGAACTCCCTTCAAAAATGGGACGTTTTTTATTAACGAATTCTCCCAAGATAGTTTTACCTTTCAGTTCTTCTGAACTCATACTTTCTGTTTGTTTAGAAGTAACACATATAGATCGAACCCAATCAAAAACTTTTTGGGGTTGTCCTGTATTCAAGGCATAACGTCCAAAGTGAGTTGGACATTGTGACAAAATTTCAAGAACCGAAAAACCTTCATGTAGAAGAGCCACTTTCATTAATTTATTCATAAGAGGCTGGAAAGGGGTCGCTGCTCGAGCAACATAACTTGCTCCAGCAGCTTCTGCTACTTTACATAAATCGAAAGGAGGTTCCCCACTCCCATAAGGAGTTGTCATTGTGATAGCCGCAGGAGGGGTCATAGGTGCAACTTGCCCGCCTGTCATAGCAAAATTAAAGTTATTGACAACAATCATCGTAACGTCAAGATTTCGCCGTGCTGCCTGAAGGAAATGATTACCACCTATTGCCGCAGCGTCACCATCTCCTGCAAATATAACAATCCTTGTCTGAGGTTTATGAAGTTTTATCCCAGTAGCCCATGCTAGAGTCCTTCCATGTACACCATGCAATACATCTGATTTAATATAGACTGGAATACGAGCAGTGCATCCTACTCCGCCTATGGCAACCATGGAATCTAAATCAATTTCAAGCTCGTCAACTACTTGTAAAAAAGTATTTAATATCTGACCACATCCACAACCTGGGCAGAACATATGAGGTAATTTCTCTTCTCGAACGTATTTTCGCAAAGGATTTTTTCGCATTATGCCCTGACCTCCTCTATGGCTGCCAATATTTCTTGCGGAGAATGAATAAGTCCCCTATTACGAGTAGCTCTTATTGTCTTACAGAGCCCTCCACATACTCGCTCTATTTCTCTTGCATACTTGCCCATATTCATCTCAACAGAAATAACAACACCTACGTTTTTGGCAACTTCCCGTATTGCTTCCTCTGGAACAGGCCAAACTGCATCAAGTTTAAGAACTCCTACTTTTATTCCCTTATCACGTGCAAGGTCCATTGCATCAAGACACGGCCTTACTTCACTTCCATAAGCTATAAGAGCTATGTCTGCATCACCCATGCCAAATTCTTGCGTCGTAGATATGACATGTCTGTTTTCCCAAATTTTCCCCGTTATTCTTTTATATAGTTTTTCAAAAACATCGGGATCCCAATCTATGCTTCCACTTTCATCATGGGGATTCAGAGAGTAGATCGTATGATACCCTTCTCCAAGTTCAGCAAAATCAGGAACACCAAAAGGGTCGGCTTTAAAAGGCATGAATTCTTCAGGGGAAGAGGTTGTTTTTTTCCGATGTACTATGGGAATCTCTGATAGAGCAGGAATAGAAAGCCGTTCTCTCATCAAAGCAATAGTTGTTTCAGACATAACCACTACAGGAGTACGATACTCCTCAGCTAAATTAAAAGCTCGAACAGTATAATCAAAAAGCTCTTGTACAGAAGAAGGGGCTAAAACAATCATTTCGTGATCGCCGCTAACTCCCCATCTCATTTGCATAACGTCAGCTTGCGTCGCAAAATTCTCTCCTCGACAACGTTGAACATCAACAATAACAATAGGAGCTTCAACAGCAATAGCATAGCCAATTCCTTCTTGCATATAATTGTAACCGGCACTTGCCGTTGCTGTCATAGCTTTGGCACCTGCCAGCGACGCTCCTGATATAGCGTAAATAGAACACAACTCATCTTCTCCTTGAAGAAAATGTCCCCCTAAAACAGGCAAACGTCGTGACATTCTCTCTGAAATTTCATTGGCCGGAGTAATTGGGTATCCGGCAAAGAAATTACATCCTGCAGCCAAGGCTCCTTCTACGCAGGCGTAATTGCCTAACATGAAGTGAACACCGGATAAAACTCTGCCTTCCTTGTTTTTATCAAAAGTTCCCATAGACAAAGCTCCTTTCACCTTGTTTTTACCGCTATACCTATTTTTAAGCTTTTAATTTCCGGAATATTCATATCATGTAAAATGCTTAATGTCAAATATATTACATACTTTACAGATAATATTTAAAACACTTTGCATTCTTTATTTCTTTGCACTTGACATTGCCGCTAAAAAAGACGAAAGTATTGGATAGTTCACGTAGTGAAATTAAATAGGAAGGATGAAGAGCATGGGCGTAAAAGTCTTTCAATCACTTGGAGACCAAGTTTTTGAAACTCTTAAAGAAAAAATCGTTAGCAACGAGTATAAACCAGGCGAACTCATGCAGATTGACAAATTAGCAAGTGAATTTGGAGTAAGTACCACTCCTGTTCGGGAAGCGCTACTTCGTTTAGAGGGTGTTGGGCTTGTATCCATCGAAAGAAACAAAGGTGCTATTGTTACACAAATAAGCAAAAATTTGGCCCAATATACATGGGAATTTCGCAGACTTCTTGAAGCTCATACATCAAGAGACACTGCAAGCCATTGCTCTGATGCTGAACTAGACTCTATAGAAAACACTTTAAAAATAGTACTCGAACATCCAAGCGACTTTGAATTGTATAAAAAGTCGGACTTAGCTATTCATGCCCTTTTATCAAAATATACGGCTAACTACCTCATTATCAACTCTCTTAACAACCTGAGCATAAATGCAAGAAGGATTCGCTACTTTGCTGAAGAAGGTCCATTCCCTGAAGAAATTATTGTTCCTGTAACTTACGAACATCTCTCAATCGTAGATGCATTAAAAACGCATAATCCAGACCTTGTAGAACAAAGAGTCAAATCTCACCTTCAAAATGCAGAAAAACGAACGATGAATTCCCTAGTTTTTCAAACAAAGAAAGATACTGAAGAATAACTTTTTAACTTAGATTATGTGGATATGGGAGAAGATTTCTTCTCCCATATTTTTTTAATATTGAAAATATGTAAAATGCAAAATATTTTTGACATTAACAATAACACGTGATATATAATGTCAATAACAAATAATATTATTATGCAATTCAGATCATAAAAAATATAAAACCTTGCTCGCCTTTTTAGAGTTCGACATATATTTAATGAGGTGATCTACCGTGAAAACAATTGGGCTTCTTGGGGGATTAACATGGGAATCAACTAGTGAGTATTACAAAATTATTAACGAAATGACACATGAAAAAATGGGAAGAAGACACTCCGCGTCTATGTTGATTGGGAGTTTCGATTTTGATCCTATTAACCAATTTATGGGAAAAGGACAATGGGAAGAAATAACTAACGAAATGACAAATATGGCATTAAAACTAGAAAACAGTGGCGCTGACTGCATCCTTATTTGTTGCAATACACTCCACAAGGTAGCACAAGACGTCTCAAAGGCGCTAACTAAAGCTCATCTTATAAATATTATTGATGTTGTAGCTAAAGAAATTATAGACAAACATGTTAATACTGTTGGACTTCTCGGTTCCACTTTTACTATGGAACTCCCTTTCTATAAAGAACATCTTCAGAAATATGGCATCCATTCTATTATCCCTATCTCAGAAGAAAGAAAATTCATTATGGACACTATTGAAAATGAACTTGGTGTAGGAAAGATAAATCCTAAATCAAGAGAAGAATTTTTGAAGATTATAAACAAATTGGTTCAACAAGGAGCGGAAGGAATTATTTTAGGATGTACAGAAATTCCATTGCTTCTTAAGCAAAAAGATACCCTGATTCCTCTTTTTGATAGTACTTATCTTCATTCACAGGCAGCTGTTACATTTTCATTGTCATAAAAAATAATAGAAAAGGTGGTGAATAGTGGAAACAATAAGAATTAGAGTTCAATGTAAAGCGTGAAAAGCATAGCTGATGAGAGAAAATAAAAGGGAGGGCACACAATGAAAAAGATCCTGAAAGTTTTTCTCGTAACTTTAGTCGCTGTTATATTCTTTTCCGCACCATTTATTAATTCAGCACAAGCTGCAATTGAATTAAAGCTATCTGACCATGACGTTTGCGGTGGCCTTAAAGGAAAGATTGGGGAATACTGGTTTGATCAAATAGAAAAAGAAACCAATAGCAAGGCAAAAATAAAGGCTTACTGGGGTGGTGTCCTCTTTAATGCTGAGGAAGAATTGAATGCTCTTTCAGAGGGTATTGTTGACATAGCTGCAATTTATCCTGATTTTTATCCTAAACAACTTCCTCTTTTTGGAGCATTTTGGCTTTTTCCCAAAGGGCCGGAACAATGGGAAAACATTCGTTGGATATATAAAGAAAGTATAGAAAGAATTCCAGAATTCAAAAGAGAATTAGAAGAAGCTGGAATCAAAATACTCCTAATGGAAAATGGCCTTCCTATGGCCTATATGGCTCGCTATCCAATAACCTCTCTTAAAGACATTTCAGGTAAAAAATGGAGAGCAGGAGATCGCTGGAATTTAAAACTGCTAGAAAATCAAAAAGCTATTGCTGTTTCTATTCCGTGGGGAGATTGCTACATGGCATTGGAAACAGGAACTGTTGATGGAATCGTTTCTAATTATGATGGAATGCATCGGCAGAAATTTGATGAACCAGCTAAAAATATACTCACAGGAAAAGCAATCGGTTGGTCGCAACCAATGTTTTACTGTGTAAATAAGAAAAAATGGGATTCTTTACCTAAAGATATTCAGGAAGGAATTCTCAGAGCAAGTGAGAATTCCGAAAGAGCGTTTGCAGAAATGTATGAAGCAGAATTCAACCGCATTGTAGAAGCAGAAAAAGAAGCTGGCTGTACTGTAAATTTCTATTCCACGGAAGATGTGGATAACTGGGCAGATGAAACATGCCTCATCGAATTACGAAAAGTTTTCACAAAAGAATTGTCAACAGACGGCGTAGATAATTCTTCTGAAATGTTGGAACAGCTAAAATCCATTATTGAAGAAGGAATCGCAAAAGAAAAATAAAAAAGGAAGGGGAAGTTTTTTGTTTCTTCCCCTTCTTCAATAGTTTATGGGGGAAAGAAAGGGAGTTTCTTAAAAATGAAGAATTTTTTAAAACAACTTAATGCAATGCTTGCTGAATTAGGTGGACTACTTATGACCATCATGATGTTACTTTTCCTCATTAATATAATTACACGAGAAATTAATAAACCTATACAAGGGTTATTGCAACTTGCTGTTTTCGCCATGGTCATTCTAATATACCTCGGGCTAGCTCATACAGAGGAAAACGACCAACACGTTCGACTAGAAGTTATCACAGACAGAGTATCACCAAGAATAAAAAACAAAATGCGTTTTGTCACTCACTGTATAGAGTGGATTATCATAAACATTTGTCTCTTAGCTGTATATAAAGACGCCCTTCGGGCTTTTATAAAAAAAGCATCCGTTACAGGAATAGTTCCCATGCCCCTTTGGCCAGTAAAATGGATTATGGTAATAGGTTTAATCATATATTGGCTTCAATTAGCAACCTGTGTTATCGAAGATTATAAGAAAATTAAAAGCACAGATTTTATTGTTGATACTCCTCACGAACTAGACCATACGAATGCTTAATTTGTAAATTGAGGTGACTAAAATATGGAGCCTACTACTTTAGGATTGTTTTCTATAGTTTTTCTACTAACGGCCATGGGATTTGGTTTATCCATTGGACTTG
This sequence comes from Aminobacterium thunnarium, assembly GCF_055390565.1. Classification (NCBI taxonomy): domain Bacteria; kingdom Thermotogati; phylum Synergistota; class Synergistia; order Synergistales; family Aminobacteriaceae; genus Aminobacterium; species Aminobacterium thunnarium. Next base: position 431,527 of record NZ_AP042412.1, on the reverse strand, counting down.
CTTTTATTTTAGTAAGTTTTATTACATCAATGTTTTTGTTAGGGGGTTTAGGCTCTGCCCTTTCTATTCTGGGACAAACTATGTACCACTGTATTGCTGCCCCAAGCTGGTGCTCCATTCCCCTTTTTATTCTGATGGGAGCCTTTGCAACTATCGCAGGATTCGGAACTTATATTTACGATGGTGTATATAAACTTACTCGCCGATGGCCAGGAGCGTTAGCAATTGCTACGTGTTTTGGCTCTGCTATATTTGGAGCAATATCCGGTTCTTCATTAGCTAATACTGCTATTTTCGGAAAACTTGTTCTGCCAGAAATGGATCGATACAAATATGATAGAAGTTTTTCGATTGCATGTGTAGCTTCTGCTGGTACTTTTGCTAATATGATCCCTCCAAGTATTAATTTTATTATTTTCGCTCTTTTTACTGAACAATCTATAGCAAGGTTATTTGCTGCAGGCGTAATTCCAGGTATACTTACTGCCTTCGTTTACTCTGTATCAATTATTTATCGCGTCAAAAAACATCCTGAACTGGCCCCCCTCGAAATAAACAAAGCGAAACTTACCATGAAAGAAAAAAGCGATGCATTCAAAAATCTCTTGCCAATTCTCCTTGTTGTAGGAGTAGTTTTCATAGGGATGTACTCAGGAGTTTTCAGCCCGACAGAAGCTGCAGCAGCAGGTTGTTTAGTAACACTTGTTACGGGAGTTCTTAAAAAAAGTATTACTCATATAAAAGATTTGAGAGATCCTTTGAGAGATTCTGCCAATACTACAGCTATGATGTTTATCATAAATGTAGGGGCGCTCCTGTTTTCAAGAATATTTGCTCTTACGGATATTCCTCAAAACATGGCGCTATTTGTTCAAAATTGGGATGTTCCTAGATTTGTTATCTTACTCGGAATTTTACTTATTTATTTCTTCCTTGGAATGATTATGGTTGAAATAGGCATCTATGCTCTAACCCTTCCAATACTTATGCCCATCATAATCTCTCTCGGATATGATCCCATATGGTTTGGCGTTATCGTCCTTAAGCTCAGTGAAATAGCAGCAATAACCCCACCCGTAGGGCTTAATGTTTATATGGCAAAAGCAGTTGCCGGAAAAGGAGTAACACTAGAACAAATTTTTAAGGGAATTTGGCCTTTCTGTCTGTGTGACATCGTAGTACTGATTCTGTTGATAGCTTTCCCTCAAATTTCACTATGGCTTCCGAATCTTCTCATGGGTAAATAACTTGGAGGTGTTCATGGAATGTACGATCTCGTTATAGAAAATGGAACACTAGTAACATCACAAGGCGAATATAAAGGCAAGATAGCTGTTAAAGACGGGAAAATAGCAGCTATTCTCTCAAGCGAATCTACCATTTCAGCATCTGAATATATCGATGCCCAAGATCACCTCGTTATGCCTGGTCTTGTTGATACACATGTTCATTGCGGTCATGGAACGCCTGAAAGAGAAAATTTTGAATGTGTAACTAAAGCCGCAGCAGCAGGAGGAATAACGACTATAGTTGATATGCCTCTCTCTGAACCTAGTACTGTAACAGTTGATGCTCTTGAAGAAAAGAAAAAATCTGCTTTTCCTCAAGTTGTTGTTGATTTCTCTTTGTATAGTGGAATTATTCCCCATCATATGAACGATATAGAGGCCACTTTTGAAGCTGGAGCTCAATGTTATAAGATTTTCACCTGTAGATGTTCAAACTACCCTATGACTTACGATGGCTTACTTCTCAAAGGAATGAAAAAAATAGGCCAGTTAGGTGGAATGGTTTGTGCACATGCAGAGAACGACACTCTTATACAAGAGTTAGTTGATGATTTTCTGCTATCTGGCCGTGATGACGCACAAGCTTATTTAGAGTCTCACCCTGAATATTCAGAGTTAGAAGCAGTAAAGAGATTTATCTTCCTCTCTTCCCTTGTTCCTAATTGCAAAACACATATATGCCATCTCAGTATTGCAAGTGGAGCCGAAGCACTAAGAGAAGCTCGAGGACACGGCATAACCAATATAACAGCCGAAACTTGTCCTCAATATCTCGCTCTAGATGAAGAAGATCTCATTCGAGATGGTGCTTTATTAAAATGTGATCCTCCCGTCAGGTCTCGTGAAAATGTAGAACGACTTTGGGAAATGGTTTTAAATGGCACTATTGACATGATTGTTTCAGACCATTCTCCACATTCTTTTGAGAAAAAAACTCCTCAAAATAATAATTTCTGGACCGTATCAGAAGGATGTACAGGTGTCCAGACACTCTTACCTGTCGTTGCTACAGAGGGACGAAAAAGAGGACTCTCTTGGACTCAACTAGTTAAACTTTGCGCCACACAGCCAGCTAGACGATTTGGATTAGGTTATGCAAAAGGTGATATCCAGATAGGATACGATGCAGACCTTATTCTTTTTGACCCTCTTAAAGAATGGGTGCAAGATGATAGTAAGCTTTTCTACCTCAATAAATGGAGTCCTTATAAAAACAAAAAATTCAAAGGACAAATAAAACGCACTATCATACGAGGTAAAACAGTGTTTATAGACGGCAAAATACAGGTAAAGCCAGGCTATGGGCATTATTACAAAATGGATATTGCAGCAAAATAGTCAGGAGGCATGAAATAGAAATGAGGATATTAGCGATCAATCCTAATTCTGATGAAAAATTTACCCAATTGATTTATCAATCAGCAATAAAAATAGCCTCTTTGGGCACAGAAATAATATGTAAAGCAGTTTTTGATGCCCCGCCCTTAATAGAAGATTTCATTGATGAAATTATGTGCGGTCCTGGATTATTAAAAATCGTAAAAGAAAACGAATCGCAAATTGACGCTATCGTTCTTTGTTGTACTTGTGACGTAAACATTCATATTCTCAGAGAATGCACGACAAAACCTGTTGTAGGCATTGGAGAAGCCTCAATGTTGGCAGCTATGACATTGGGCCATAAATTTTCTGTTATTCAAATGTCGCAACGGTCTCTACCAATGAAACAGCGGATGATTCACAATCTTGGTTTTGGATATCGTTGTGCATCTGTTCGTGTTATGGACGATTCGATTAAAGGAAGCTTGGCAGACAAAATAGCACCTGCTGCTCTTAAAGCCATAGAAGAAGATGGCGCAGAGGTAATAACTCTCGGATGCGCTGCTCTTTCTGGATTAGATACAGAACTTTCTCAACGCATAGGTGTACCTGTTATAGACGGAATTCCCTATGCGATACGCTTAGCAGAAACTCATGTAAAAACACATTCTAAAACAAGCAAAAAAGGTCTTTTTGGTCCTTCTACGTGGAGGTGACATCGTTGTTAGATACCATTATACGAAATGCATTAATAGTTGATGGCACAGGCAAAAAACCGTACAAAGGTGAGGTCGGAATATTGAATGGGAAAATTGTTCTTATAAAAGAAGAATATCTTTCTAAACTGCCCTCGGAAGCCAAAGAAATTATAGATGCTAATGGTCACATTGTATGCCCTGGTTTTATCGACATGCACAGTCATTCTGATTTACAGATTTTTTCTGATTCTCCATCGGACGCTAAAATACGCCAAGGAATTACGACTGAAGTTTTAGGGCAAGATGGTCTTGGTCCTGCCCCAATAAATGACACAAGTATTTCCACTATCAGAGAACTTCTTGCAGGTCTTGACGGAATCCTATCTGAATCAAAATGGACATGGAACAGTTTTGGAAGCTATCTAAATGCCATAGAAAAAGCAGCTCCATATAACAATATGGCCGTACTTTTATGCCAAGGACCAGTACGAATTGCAGCTATGGGAATGGATGAACGTCAACCAACAGCATCCGAACTTAGCAGCATGAAATCTATTGTTCGCGAAAGTATGGAAGAAGGCGCTTTTGGCTTATCGTCTGGCCTTATTTACCCGCCTTGTCCCTTTGCAGATACGGAGGAACTTATAGAACTGAACAAAGAAGTTGCCGCTTTCGACGGAATATATGTAGTACATCAAAGAGACGAAGGTTTTTATCTCTCACGTTCCTTTGATGAGGTAACACGCATAACACAGGAATCGGGAGTCGCACTCCAAGTTTCACACTTACAAGCTTATGGAAAGGTAAATTGGCCAATCATAGATGAGGTTTTAGAAAAAGCAGATCACCTTATAGATAGAGGTTTGCGCATATCTTGGGATAGATATCCTTACTTAGCAGGTTGCACAGTTTTAACAGCCGTCCTTCCAAATTGGACTTTTAATGAAGGAACCGAAGCTTTGGTTCGCAACCTTAAAAAGCAAGATTTTCGAGAAAAAATTCATCAAGATTTTACCAAGGGATTAGATGTTTGGCACAATAGACAAATCTCAGTCGGTTGGGAAAATATTATTGTTACAGCAGTACAAATTCCTGACAACAAATGGATGGAAGGCAAAAGCTGCCAAGAAATAGCAGACACTCTTAAAAAAGATCCCATCGATATGGTTATGGACCTTCTCGCAGAAGAAAAGCTTGCTGTAACTATGATAAGTTTCTATGGTTCTGAAAACGTCCTAGAAAAAGTTATTACTCACCCACACGGGACAGTTGGAACAGATGGAATATTCGGAGGGAAACCCCATCCAAGGCTCTACGGGACATATCCTCGATATCTGAAATCTTTCGCTCTCGAGGAAAAACGGCTTACGCTTCAAGAAGCTATACGCAAGGTTACTTCCTATCCAGCCTCTATTCTTGGAATTCATGATAGAGGAACCATAAAAGAAGGTTATTGGGCAGATCTCGTTATTTTTGATCCCAAAACAATAAGTGATTGCTCTACGTACGAGAACCCAACAGCTTACCCCACAGGTATTGATGCAGTTTTTATAAATGGAACCCTAGTTGTAAATAAACAAGGGTTTACAGGAAATCGACCTGGAAAGGTTCTCCGTCATGGAAAATAAAAAAAAATTTGATTCCCAAATAACCTTCTTATATTTTAAAAATTTGAATGAAGCTATCCCTTTTTTTGAAGAGGCTTTGAACCTTGAGCTTGTAGATGATCAAGGAACAGCCCGTTTATACCGACTTTCTACAGGGGCTTTTATAGGAATCGTAGATGAAAAAACTGGTCACTGTAAAGCTCTAAATAAAAATGCAGTGCTCATAACTCTCGTTACAGACAACTTGCAAGTATGGTATGAACGATTAAAAAATTACAACATACAATTAGAAACCGCTATTCAACGCCCTAAAGATTTCCCTGTTGAATGCTTCTTTTTCAAAGGACCAGGCGGTTATGAATTTGAAATACAAAAATTTCTTAAAGAAGATACTCGTAAAGTTTTTCATAAATAAAATTCAAACCTAAACTCCTTCATCTTATTTTTAAAGGGCTGCCTATTAGGCAACCCTTTAAATTATTCTTCTCTGCTGATATCATGATAATGTAAGAAAATTTAAAATATTAAATAACGTTTTCCGAGTTGTATGACCTTCCTCTTTATTGAGATGGCCACCAACCGTCAGGGTATAGCTGGAAACGGCCATGCCTCCCATTCTTGGAAAGGAAAACCTATCCAGGGAGGGATGTAAAGTGTTTAATGTTTACACGGGTAAAATTTTGAACATTGACCTGACCAATAGCAAACACTGGATTGACGATCTTCCTGAAAACTGGATCAAAAATTATATTGGCGGAGAAGGTTTCGGAACACTTTATCTCGCGGAAAACCTAAAATCACGAATCGACCCCCTTTCAAAAGACAATAAATTACTCTTTATTTGTGGTCCTCTCACAGACACAAAAGCCCCCTGTTCGGGGCGTACTGTTGTCATGTTTAAATCTCCTCTGACAGGAACAATTAGTGCATCAAATGCAGGTGGGGCCTGGGCGCCTCAACTTAAAAGAGCTGGTTATGACATGCTCGTTATTCATGGTTGTGCTCAAAAACCCACATATATATTTATTAATGACGAAGAAATTCATCTTTATTCTGCTGAAAAATTATGGGGACGAGACACACATGAGACAGAGCGTTTGATACGAGAAGAGATCGATAACTCAAAAGCAGAAGTGACAAGTATCGGAATTGCTGGAGAAAAAAAGGTTCGCTATGCAACGGTTATGATGGGACGTGACCATGCAGCTGGACGAGGTGGGGGCGGAGCTGTAATGGGGAGTAAAAATCTTAAGGCCATAGCCGTATATGGTTCTTCTCTTCCCCTCACCCCTCATAACCCAGAAAGATTTAATGAAAATGTAAAAGAAGCAATACAGGATTTACATAATGAAGCTTTTGTAAGAGAAGAAATGATGAAATTTGGTACTCCTTCCTTCTTTGATGCCATGAACGATCTTGGACTTGTTCCTGCCTATAACTGGCAACATACAACAACAGATTTCAATCAATATCTAGGACATCAAGCGTATCATGAAAAGCTAGACGTCCAACAAGATCGTTGCTATAACTGCCCCATTGGCTGCGTTCGTAAAACAACTATTCCAGAGGGGAAATATAAGGGGCTCTCGGGAAGTGGCCCCGAATACGAAACAGTAGCAGCTTACGGACAAAAACTCGGCAATACTGACTTACACTCTATTACAGCTGCAAATTATATTTCGAATAATCTTGGTCTTGACGTCATATCTACAGGTCAAGTCATAGCTACTGCCATGGAATGGTATGAAAAGGGAATTATCAATAAGGAAGCCACAGACGGTCTTGATTTAACATGGGGGAATAGTGAAGCTATAGTCAAACTCGTAGAACGAATAGCGTATCGACAAGGTGATTTTGCAACCTTGTTAGGAGAAGGCTCATTGCGCGCAGCTCAGACCCTCGGAGGAGAGGCCATAAAATATGTAATGCACGTAAAAGGACAAGAAATGGCCGCCGACGGCGTAAGAGCAAGCAAGGCAGAAGCTCTCTCTCACATGATTTCTCCTCGTGGTGCAGATCACCTTAGGCCTTATGGAGCTACGATAGACGCGTTTGGATATGTAGAAGAAGAGTTAGGAGTTAAAGAACAAGTGAATCCTCTCAGCGAAGAAAACAAAGATTGGGTTAAGCCTTTAGAAGAATTATCTATGTCCACGAATCTTCTAGGGGTATGCCTTTTTGCAAGCATAACCATCGCTATAAAGGGGAAACGGTGGGCAGAACTTTTTAGCAATGCCACTGGATTAAGCTATACCTACGCTGATCTGTTCAAAGTCAGTGAACGCGTTATTAATTTAGAAAGGCTCTTTAACATCCGAGAAGGATTTACACGAAAAGATGACTACCTTCCTGAACGCTTTAGCCAAGAATCAGCGGAAGAAGGACCAGGCAAAGGACAAGTCGTTGACCAAGAACGCCTTCTTGATCTTATCTACACTGTAAAAGGATGGGACAAGCAAGGTATTCCAACAAAAGAAAAACTTAAGGAACTTGGTCTGACCGAGATAGCCCAGAAAATGTAAAACCAAAAAGCGGAGTTGCATCGCTACAACGCAGCTCCGCTCACTTTTCTCCTATAATCTTTCTTTAAAACACCGCATAAGAAGAATCCATTGGATCAGCAATAAACATATGTCCAGGAGCATGGGTAATAGCCAAAGGCGGTTTACTCGCCATAAGTGCTGCTTGTGGAGTAACACCACAAGCCCAGAATACAGGCACTTCATTATCGTAAATCGGTACAGCATCTCCAAAGTCCGGAGAATTGACATCTTTAATTCCAATAGCTTCTGGATTGCCAATATGAATAGGCGCCCCATGTACTGCCGGGAACCGGCCTGTCGACAGGACAGCGGTGGACACCTGATTGTAAGGAATGGGACGCATACTGACTACCATAGGTCCAGATAAACGTCCAGCAGGCTTGCACTGAATATTTGTAATATACATGGGGACATTAGAACCTTTTTCTATATGTCGCACTGGAATTTTGGCGTCAAGCAAAGCGCTTTCAAAGGTAAAAGAACAACCTAGAAGAAAGGCGACAAAATCATCTCGCCAATATTTAAGAATATCTTTAGGTTCATCAACACATTGACCATCTATCCAGACTCGATATTTGGGAATATCTGTTCTTATATCTGCACCTGGAGCAACTATTTTAGGTTCTGGATCTCCAGGCTCCGTCACGTCTAACACAGGACAAGGTTTGGGATTTCGCTGGGCAAAAACCAAAAAATCGTATGCCCAATCTTTAGGCAATACTACAAGATTAGCTTGTACATGACCTTTTGCCATTCCAGGGGTAGGAAGGTCATAATCGCCTTTTCGTATTATTTCTCGAACTTGCTGCGGAGAGTATTCTGAAAACGCCGATCCTTTCATGCTCTCAACACCTCCCTAATACTTCGAATAGCAATCCCCTCTTTAAGAAGAGTTTCCCTTATAGATGCGGCCATTGCAACAGCACTTGGTGTATCACCATGAAGGCATATAGAATGAGGCCTCAGGTGAATAGTTGTTCCATCTATAGCTTCTATAGCACCTTCTGTTACCATCTTAATAACACGTTTCGCAGCTATCTCTATATCATGAATAACAGCTCCCGGTTGTTTGCGAGGAACTAGTGAACCATCTGCCTGATATGCTCTGTCAGCAAAAGCTTCAATTGCAAAGGGTACATCTAGTTTGTTAGCAGCCTTTTCAAAGGATGAGTTTGCCAACCCCAGCAGAATAAGATCATCGCCTGCATCTTTTACTGCCTGAGCAATCGCTTCAGCTAAAGACAAATCCTTAGCAGCCTGATTATACATAGCTCCATGAGGTTTTACGTGTTGCAAGGAAGCCCCGCGTGCTTTGCAGGCAGCCTGAATAGCTCCTACCTGATATAGGCAATAGGCATACACCTCATCTGCAGAACACGCCATATTTCTTCGCCCAAATCCCATAAGATCTGGATATCCCGGATGAGCTCCTACCGCAACGTTACTATTAACGGCTTCTTCTACTGTTTTTAACATAACTTGAGGGTCTCCAGCATGGAACCCGCAGGCGATATTAGCAGAACTGATGCTTTTCATAACATCTCTATCGTGCCCTAAAACATATGTTCCAAAACTTTCACCCAAGTCGCTATTTAAATCTACAGAGAACATGGAATCATCCCTTCTTCTCGTAAAAATCAATTTTCAATGCGTTCCCAGTCAACCATATAAGAATGTCCGTCCACAGTAAGCTTCCACGTACCAGACGAAACTGGCATTTCCGATTTATGCCCAATTGTGGAAGTTGGGATTCTTGTAATCCAGGTTGCTACATTTTGCTTTAGTTTGGAAACTTGACCAGCCTCTTTTTGGGTAATCAAAACAGCCTCTTCAAAGGATACTTGTTTAAAAGAAACCTTTTCTCCTGGCAAACGTTGTGCAATCGCCGAAATATCGGGAGAACATAGAACAGCTATTTTCGTATATCCCCCTGTCGTCTGACGATCAGCAAGCATCACAATTGGCTGTCCATGTCCAGGAACTTGAATAGAGCCAAGTGGAATAGCATCAGAAATAATGTCTGCTCCCTCTAGGTGCTCAACAACAGGTCCTTCCAAACGGTATCCCATTCTATCTGCAGAATCAGTAATTTTATATGATTCAGACAGAAATGTTTCTACTCCCTTAGGGGAAAATGCTTCATCCTGAGGACCTAGAACTACACGAAGGGGTTGACCTTCTCTCCGCTCAGGCAAAACATCGAAAGGACATTTGAAATCTATAAACCGCTGCCACAAAATATGAGGTTCACCAGTATTAAGAACGTCACCCTTTACAAGTGCGCGTCCATCAAAGCCACCTATATGAGCTCTAAGGTACGTTGAGCGGCTCCCCATAATAATAGGAACATCTATTCCGCCTGAAAAAACGACATATGCACGACATCCATTACCTTTCATGCCGCTAAAAGAAAGGATATCGCCTTCTTTAACTTTATAAACCGTGTTACAACACGAAGCTATTCCATTGATAGAGAAACCAAGATCAGCACCTGTAACAACTACAGCCCCCTCCCCTTCTAACACCGATAAGGTAGGGCCTAATACCGTCACTTCAAGACATGCAGCATCTTTATTGTTTCCCACCATAACATTGCCAATTTTCAAAGCAAAAAGATCCATAGCACCAGCAACTGGCATTCCTTTGCCTTGAAATCCCCATCTTCCCACATCTTGAACAGTCGTAAGCATTCCCGGCTGTATAATTTTTATCTTCATGCCGGAACCTCTCCTTTATTGAACATTTCGGGAGTATATGTTCCATGAGCAACCTGTATTTCGATATTTTTATACTCTTCCTCCGAAATGGGCTGAAAACGTATCCACAACCCGGCATCAACTAATGTGGGAGGCTCATGGCCTGCATCAAACATACGCAAAGGTGTTCGTCCTATAAGCTGCCATCCACCAGGGCTATCAATCGGATAAATTCCTGTCTGCTTACCGGCTATTCCCACACTTCCAGCAGGAATTTTTTCTCGAGGTTCCTTCAAACGAGGTGTCGCAATTGTTTCATCCATTCCACCAAGATATGAGAAACCAGGAGTAAAACCAAGCATATAACAGTAATAATCTGGAGAAGAATGCCGATTTATAATTTCTTCTTCCGTTAGTCCTGTATGATGAACAACATTATCAAGGTCCGGTCCAAAATCACGACCGTAACAGACAGGGATAATGATACCAACCCCTTTTTCAACACCTGACTCTGACTCTGCAGCAATTGCCAAACGCTTTAAAAGAGAAAGAAAATGCATTGGTTGTTCTACCTTTACAGGATCAAAGTAAATTGCAAGAGAGCGATATGTAGGAACGAACTCATGCACTCCAGAAATTTTTCTTTTTTCCAAAATACGCCGCAAAGCCTGAACTCTAGCATTGATTTCCAATCCAATGGAATTGCCGTATTCCACAATTATGCAACTATCACCAGCAAGAAGAACTTTCAGCCACTGTTGGTCTTCCAAATTACATTCACCTCCAACAGATCAGAATAGTTTTAAGAGAAAAGAGTAAAGATTTTTGTAAATGATTTTATACCCATCCAAAGAGTAAAAGCTGCCACTACATATCCTAAAACTGTCATCCATATTGGATGATGATAAGAACCCACTACTTCTTTCTTATAAGCAGCAAGAAGTACTGATACAAGAGACAGAGGAAGAATAAGCCCGTTAATTGAACCTGCAAAAATAAGAAGGGTGACTGGCTGTCCAATTGTAGAAAAAATAGTTGTTGAAACTACTATAAACCCAATCATCCACCATCTAAGATGTGTTTCTACTGTACTAAAGAGCGTTTTAAGAAAAGATATTGACGTGTATGAAGCGCCAATTACCGAAGTAATTCCAGCTGCCCATATAACTACACCAAAAACTTTATAACCTAACTCGCCCGCTCCAAGACGAAAAGCTGATGCAGGTGGATTAGCAGGGTCAAGTGTTTGCCCAGTAGCGACAACACCTAATACAGCAAGGAAAAGCAAAATACGCATAATACCTGTAATACCTATAGCATTAGAAGCCCCTCGTGTAATCGCTCCCAAATTTTCTTGCCCTACAATACCTGCGTCTATAATACGATGTGCCCCGGCAAAAGTAATGTATCCTCCTACCGTTCCACCTATTAGAGTTAAAATAATCATCCAATCAATTTTAGAAGGAAGGATTGCTTCTTTTACAGCAAGGGCAACTGGTGGTTTTGTGTTGAAAACCATATACAACACTAACGCAATCATCATAAAGCCAAGGATCTTGGTAAAAGTATCCATAGCTTTGCCAAGCTCTTTACGCAAGAAAAGGAGAACAGCGATAGCAGCACTAACGACAGCTCCTATTTTTAACGGAACGCCTGCTACTACATTCAGACCCATGGCAGCACCTGCAATATTCCCTATATTGAAAACAAGTCCCCCCAATGCTACAGCAAAGGCCAAAAAGTAACCGAGTCCAGGTAGCACCTTATTAGCAACATCTTGCGCACGCATGCCTGATACGGCAAGGATTCTCCAAATGTTGATCTGCACAATAAAACTTAAGATAAGAGAAAGAATTATTCCAAACGAAAAGGCGGCTTTTAAATTCTGCGTAAAAACCGCAGATTGTGTTAGAAACCCTGGTCCTATTGCTGAAGTAGCCATGAGAAAAGCAGCTCCCAACAAAACACTTAATGTTCCTTTCTTGTCCAGAGCTTTTTTTTCTCCCATCTCTTTCGTTGTACCGTTCATAAGCACCACCTCCAAGTCAATTTAATTTAATAGTATCATAAAGAAAAGTCAGGCTAGATTTTTTTATTTTATTTTTATAGAATTTTAATGGAAATTTATGATAAATACTTTTTATATATAAATAAGTAGTTTTTAAATAAAAAATAGATAGATTTGAAAGGAAAAACCGAAGAACTTCAATGTTGCTTTTCTTTATATTCAACCTTAAGTATAAGTAAAAGATGATAATAGCCTTTATTTTGAGATATATGTATAGACTCTTCAATTTCGTTACATGTAGATCGGCGGACAATAGATTGAAAAGCCATAATATCGTGAGCCTGAGGAGGTTTCCTAAATTTTAACCACATATTGAGCACTTCTCCATGCTGCTCTATTAATTTTATGAGAGATTTACTTTTGAGAAGAATTTGAGAAAGGCTATACGTGCATGTTTCTTTAACTGCTAGTTCCGTAGATTGCTCTTTATTTTCTACTTCAATAGGTAAAACATGGCGGTATACCCCCTGAAAAGCTCCTTGTTTTTTTGTTTGAAGAACGAAAGGAGGAGTTTGAACATGAAGATGACCAAAATACCATTTTTGAAAATGAAGACGAGGAATTAACGTATCAAAATAAATGGCTACTGGATCTCGAGGAACGTGACACGGATTGATCTGAACCCCAATATACTTTGTTCGTAACAACTCTATTAAAACAGATAAAGGTGCCATATGAGTAAATACATAATCGACATTCCAGTGTACGGCTTCTAAAGACTGCCATCCTCGTACAATTTCCTCCTCAGAAGGTATTTCTCTCTCCCACCATGAAAGGCCAGGCCTTCGAAAACATCTGTCTAAACTCAGTGCTCCTCCAAACGCAAAACACGAGCAACCAGCGATGGTATATATATAACCTCGCCTCAGATGAAATATTTTTTTGTCTTTTACTACTCCAACAGGGTTTCCAAAACGGATCTCCGTGGGAAGGGCGTCAAGTCTTGTAAAATTCTCGTGGTTTCCATCTATAAAAAGAGTCGTCCATGGCGCGGACGAAAGCCAATCCATCCATTGTATTTCTTTTTCTGTCGGTTCTGGAGCAAAAAGAAGGCCAAAATCACCTGCAATGAGCAAATAATCTTGCGCATTTAGATTTTTACCTATTGCATGATAAAAAGGCAACAACTCATCCATTTCTATGACTCCGTGCTTATCGCCGGTGACATAAAGGGACATGAATGCCTCCTTTTTTTACAAACTCTATTTTTTAATTATTATCACTGAAAATGACATCAAACACCAGAGAAAATCTCAAAAAATATAAAAAAAGGCGCCCTTAAAGGGCGCCTTTAACTATCTTCTGCCTAAAAACAATGTAAAATCTTACAGAGGTTTAACGTTGGCAGCCTGAGGACCTTTCTTGCCGGTCTCAATATCAAAAGAAACCTGCTGTCCCTCGTCAAGAGTCTTAAAACCATCAACCTGGATCGCGCTAAAATGAACGAAATAATCTTTTCCGTCCTCACCTGTTACAAAACCATAACCCTTTGTGCCGTTAAACCATTTTACTGTTCCTTGTGTCAAAATGTTGCCTCCTAAAATGTTTTTACTGCAACTTTCCCGCAGCTTGGTAAGCATACAGGTTTTCTGTATATTTGTCAAGAAATTTTTTTTCAATCAATAAAATATCCCAATTTCATCTTTTACAAATACATATATCACCTGGTCACATTACCTCCCCTTGCCATCAATAAATCAACGGCATTCCAATTGACATGAACCAAACATTATGTTACCTTCTTTAAAATTTTTAACGTCTGAAAGGAGGAGTATTCGTGTTTCAGTTACATAACAATAACAACGTAACAATAACTACTATGACGACATGCGGAGACCCTCCTGGAGTGGCGGGCGATTAGTTCGCTCTGCTTCGAAACTTCAGCCGGGGGTCTCCGCTTTATATGGAGATCCCCGGCTTTTTTATTTTACGATGAAAAGAGGAATGAAATTATGAAGGTTTGGGGACTATGTTTTATTGGTTTTGGCAATGTAGGTCAAGGACTTGCACGTATTTTAGTACGAGAAGAAGAAAACCTTTTTAGCCACTTTGGATTCCGTTTCAAGACAATAGCAGTAGTTACAAAAAGTAAGGGAAGCCGTGTTGATCCTAATGGGTTGTCACTATCCAAACTTCTTGATGAAATAAACCATGATCAAACTCTCGGACCTTGTACTATTACCCCTGAAGAAGCTATTTGCCTACCAGAAGTAGATATTGTAATAGACGTAACTCCGACTAATTTAAAAAACGGTGAACCAGGACTGTCTATTACAAAAAAAGCGTTACAAAGAGGAAGTCACGTCGTTACAAGTAATAAAGGTCCGGCATCTTTAGCTTTGAAAGACCTTTTAAAAATTGCTTCTGAACATAAAAGCAAGTATCGCTTTGAAGGAACAGTTTTAAGTGGCACACCCGCAATCAATTTAGCGAGAGAATCCATGGCTGGATGTCATATTACTGAGGTGCAAGGTATCGTTAACGGAACAACAAACTACATTCTCACACGCATGGAAGAAGGGCTGGAATATGACGATGCTCTTAAAGAAGCTCAAGCTCTCGGATATGCAGAAGCAAATCCTGAGGGCGATGTTGATGGCTGGGATGCTGCCGTAAAAGTTCAAATTATTGCGAGTGTCTTCATGGGAAAATATATCTCCCTAAAAGATATATCCCGAGTGGGGATTTCTGGCTTGAAACGAAAAGATATAGAAAAAGCTCTTTCCCAAAACGAACGTATAAAGCTTGTAGCGAAAATAGTACAAAATTCGGGGCAGATTTTTGCCTCCGTCGCTCCTGTCTCCCTTCCCTTTTCCCATCCGCTATCGGGAGTTAATGGTGCAACAAACGCAATAACACTGACAACTGATAATCTTAAGGATGTAACAATAATAGGGCCTGGGGCGGGGAGAGAAGAGACAGGACAAGCTCTTCTTTCTGACATTATTTCGATTGTTACTCACTAAGGATTTTTGTAATATCTACTATTACTTGTTAAAATTAAGCTATTAATAATTTTTCTGAATAGTCTGGCTTCATAGGGAATGTCATTTCATATGTGAGGAGGAGTTTAGATATGACCCACCAAGAATTCAGTATCACCCCTGCTATTCTTGAGGATATTAATAACTTTCTCACTGATCCACACAATGCTTCTTTATCTGATCTACGCAGAGTCGTTTCCAAATATGGAACAGTAGCTGAGATCAACGAAAAAGCATGCGAAGCTGGAAAAATCGATACCCTTGTTAAAAAACTGGAACGAATTCAATGTTCTTATGTCAAAGATTTGGAGTGGCTTGCAGGCATCAAAGAGGAAGGGCGCTTTATTTCTCTTTCGGAGTATCGTTCTCGTATAGCTCCTGATCGACCAGTTTGGAGTTATGACGAAACAAAAGCCCCGACATTAGAGATTAGTGCCCTTCAATATTTTCCATGGCTCATAGCAGAAGCAAAACAAGCGATAGAAAAAGGAGAGATTCTTCCAGGTCGATTTATTCGCGTTCGAAAAATGAAAGAACAAGAAGCAGATAATGGAGATTTGCCAGCTGTCAGAGCAGCCATAAAAATATTGGGGGCAAGTTGCGTAGAAACATTAGATACAAAAGGAACAGACGGTTCTAACATTCACTTAGGAGGACCAGCTACTATTACGGGATATTTTGGTGGTATCGGACAGCCTAATGGGCATCCTCTTAAATGGATAGATGAAGTTCTTTATTATTACGTAAATTACGGAGTAGATGAAGTTCTGAACATCAATCCCGGAACGGTTTTTCTCGGATATCTCCTCTATAAATTGGGAGTAAACATTCGATTTAAAATTTCCGTTTTTATGGGAAATGATAATCCCTATGCAGTTTTGTGGACATTATTAGCAGCTCGACTTTTCGCGAGAGAAGATGGATCAACGCCACTCTCTGGCTTTAATCTTTCTAACTCTATCGATGTTGAACATCTTGCTAAAGCAGCTGCTATCCGCAAAGAGCTTAAACTTGAAGAGCAAGTTCGGATAGAACACCACATTACTGAAACGTGGAAAAGTATCGTCCTACAACCTTATAACAGAAGAGAGGATTTACTTAAACTCGTGGAAACTATACCTAATATCTCTGCCAAACATGAGGGTGGAAACCCAGAAGACGAAGAACAGCTTACTCATCCATCAGACATTCTGGATTATTTCAGAGATAAAAAGGAAATTGAAGCTTCTGGAGATTGGAATGCCCTTTCTTTAAACTATCTTTTAAAACATAAAGCAGTAAACAGCACTGCAGAAGCATTGACCAAGGCTGGTTTCTCATTTATTGCAGCAGGAGTACATCGTCTCTAGCAATTTACTATATAAATAAAGGAGGCCGTTCCTAAACGGCCTCCCATAGAACTTTTATATAAACTTCCAAAAGTCTGAATCTGCTTTTTCAAGAGGGATGGAGACCTCATATAATCGCGGCAAAGAATTAAAATTAATATGATATCTTGGGTTTTTTACAGGGGAACCAAAAGAAACGAATAATCCCTTTTCCGTTGCATCATAAATCACAGATCTCAATGTTCCTAGGTACTCGTCATAGAAATGAAGGCAAAGTCCCTCTGGATAAGGTGTGGATAATAAGTTCTCGATATCCGAGTACCCTATTCCTTCTTTTCTTCTCTCGAAGAAATTCTTTATGATATTAAATCGTACCAAAGAATTCTCCATAATTTTATCATCGCACTTTGCCATTTCAGACGAAATATAGTGATTTGTCGAGAACAACCCGAGAAATGGAGATGCATCATCTTTAACAACGTGTGTAACATGTTTTTGAGCTCCATAATATTCAATTATTGCAGCATTTCCTTCTTCGTCGGCAATTAAAAAAATAGTATTCCCACAAAGAGAAATATCCTGAGAAAGCTCAATTGCCTCTTCCACTGTTGCACATCGTTCAAGTAATGTTCGTATAAGAACCCAAAATTGAACCCCTGTTTGAAGTGGCGGGCGAGGAGGAACACCTGCTCCAACAGGAATACCTCCAGCTGTCATAGTAATAGTAAGACCATGCTCATTTATGCCTTCTTGATAACCGAATAACATTACAGAGAAACCTATAAAAGCGTAGCAACCAGTTGATTTTACGGTGCAAAGCATCAAATCATCACATTTATCTGTAAAATCATAGTTGCGACCGACAAGAACGTGATTATTTAAAGTCTGAGAGGGGGAAACATATAGCTGACTACAATGACATCTTTTTAAATATGAGGCATTATAGAATGTTACATCACGAGGAGATATATGAAGTTCATCTGCCATTCCCATAATTTCCTCATTCAACCCTGGACAACTACACTCTATTAGTTTGTGTGATTCTTTAAATTCTTCTTCCGTCATCTTAAAACGACCTGAAGACATGCAACGTACTAATTCCTTGTTATGTCGTATTAAATCTGCTTTTTGCCGGCCTATTTCATAATGGGATCCTTCTAAAATAACATGCCTAAATTCTGTGCGCCTTACTCTTGGTTGCACATATAACGCCTCCTTCAATCATTTTTAACAATACACATGGTAGAAGAAAGACGTTTCTATTGCTTTACGATTTTTGCTATTAATTTTGCCTTTCTTGCTAAACTCTTTCCTTTAAATAGGTTTAAGTGGAATACATACCTCTATGGTATAAGTATAACCATTTTCTTCACTCGGAAGAGCCCGATAAAGTTCATACGAAAAAGTATCTGATGGCTGATACCCATTTTCTGGAAACCACTTTCCGTAAAGATATCTATAAGCAAGACGTATCTCTTCTGCATGGCAAACTGCACGACCAACAGCATATTCGCCAGAAGGAATATACTCTTTTCCTACTCCCCTATCGCTCTCAGTAATAGCTACATTATCAGGAACAACAACACATGCATGGTAGCGACATTTTTCTTCTTGCGTAATTGTAGGATCATCAAAAGATACACCGATCATAGTTGTACTGTCTAGCAAATAACGTTCCCTTCCCCAAGACATCAATTTATTCCATGCCTTACAAATGGAAGAGAGGGAATATCCTTTCAAATTAGCAACATAGGCAACAGTGTATCCGGGAAGATTCTCTATACTAACTTGAAGGTGTATCTTTTTCTCTATAGCTTCCGCATCAAAGGCAAAAACATGCTGTTTCCCTTGTACTTCTCCACCAGAATCTCTATATTTTGATCCGGAAACACCATAATATTTTTTAAATGCTCTTGCAAAAGTTGCAGGCGACGAAAAACCACATGAGAAAGCAATTTGAGTTATAGATAAATTATTCATTTTTGTAAGCATATTTGCAGCTTTTTCTAGTCGTAAACGAGTTATATATTCATAGGGAGTTTCTCCCACAATAGACGTAAAAATTCTGTGAAAATGATATGGAGAAAAACACGCTATTTGAGAAATATCCTGCAACTTCAGTTCTTCGGAAAGATGTTGCTCAATATATGCAACTGTTTCCTCTATTCGATATACGTAATTGGAAGAACCAGACATTTCATCACACGCCTTACTTTTACTATTTATTCATATCTCAGCGCTTCTATAGGGTTAAGTAAGGAAGCTTTATATGCCGGATAAAAGCCAAAAAATATACCTACGCATCCGGAAAACCCAAAAGAAAGGACTATAGAAAGAATCGAAATATCGACAGTCCACCCTAATATTTTTGAAAGAGCTTGTGCGCCAGCAATGCCAAGAATAATTCCTGAAACACCTCCTAAAAGGGAAAGAGTCAGTGCTTCAACGAGAAATTGCAATCTGATATCTGTTCTTTTTGCACCTATCGCCATACGGATTCCTATTTCGCGAGTTCGTTCGGTTACAGATACCAGCATTATGTTCATTATTCCAATACCACCAACTAAAAGAGAAACACCTGCCACCGCAGTCAGAAGTAAGCTCATTACTCGTGTTGCACTCTTTGCATTTTCAACCATTTGCGCCAAATTTCGAACTGTGAAATCATTTTCCTCTCCTGGTCTTATACGATGTCGCTGAGCTAAAAGAGCTTCTATCTGCTCTTGTGCAACCTCTAAGTGTTGACTAGATAGAGCTTTCACAGAAATAGATGATGTCATCCCCATTTTAGGTGGACTCACCAATCTTCTTTGTACCGTTGTTATGGGAACAAGAACAACATCATCTTCGTCTCGTCCCATTGCACTTTCACCTATTTTATCTATAACACCAATAACAACCATGGGAACCCCTTTCAAACGAATGATTTTCCCGATGGGATCTTCTGTAATAAAAAGATTATCGACAATTGTCTGCCCGATAATACATACTTTCGTTGCACTCCGTACATCTTGCTCTGTAAAAGTTCTTCCAGAAGCGAGAGTCCAATCCCTAACGAAGAGGTAATCCGACGTTGTACCTATAATCCTCGCTGGATAATTTTCATTGCCATAAACCGACTGAAAACTTCCGCCGTAGTATGGAGCAACATATGAAACAGCACTACATTCAGTTCGAATTGCATCTGCATCACCTATCGTTAAAGTATATGCAGTGTAACTTCGAGACCCTCCTACTGCACTTGTTTCAGGACGAACAATTATCATATTGCTTCCCAAACTTGAAAAACGAGCCGCTATCTCCTTGTTGGCCCCACTCCCTACAGCAAACATAATTATCACGGCCATAACGCCAATAACAATACCCAGCATTGTTAATGCAGATCTGGTCTTATTAGCTCGAAGAGAACGAAAGGAAATTTTTGCTGTTTCAAATACGCTTAACATAACGATTCCACTCTTTCGTCTTTTATAAGGATTCCATCTTTGAGAGTAATTATTCTTGAACCAAATTGGGCCATATCGCGCTCGTGGGTTACTTGGATAATAGTTTTTCCTGACTCTCTATTGAGACGAACAAAAAGATTCATAACATCTATTCCCGTTTTACTATCGAGATTTCCTGTTGGCTCGTCTGCAAGTATAAGAGGAGCATCATTTGCCAAGGCTCTTGCTATAGCTACTCTTTGTTGTTGTCCACCAGAAAGCTGCTGTGGTTGATGATCTGCCCTGTCTTCCAGACCAACTATGCTGAGAGCATGATGAGCACGTTCATGACGTTCTTTTGTAGGAATCCCGTTATAGAGCATAGGAAGCTCCACATTTTCAAGAGCAGACATTCGAGCAAGTAAATTAAATCCTTGAAAAACAAAACCTATAGTGTACTTGCGTATATCTGCCAATTGGTTCTCATCAAGTGTTGCTACGTCCTCTCCATTAAGATAATAATGACCTTGAGAAGGAACATCGAGACACCCGAGAATGTTCATGAGTGTTGACTTTCCAGACCCAGAGGCTCCCATAATGGAAAGGAATTCCCCTTTCTCTACAGAAAAAGATACCTCTTTAAGTGCTGTTACTTCTACTTCTCCTAAAACATACTTCTTACTAATATTATCGACGCGGACCAGGCACAAAGGGAGACCCTCCTCCGTTACTCTTTCCAGCCATTACACTCGTAACAACATTCATCCCTTCTTGAACCTCTCCTGAAATTTCAGTGTATAACCCGTCAGAGATACCAATTGTTACATTAAGTGGTTTAAAAATATCTCTCTCATAAACCCAGAGTGTCCTTTGAGACGTTCCATTTCCATTTTTTCCATTTGAGACAAGAACATCAGAACTTGGTTTAAATCGGAGCGCCGCATTTGAAACCTTCAAAACACCCATTTTCTTTTCAACAATAACAGAAACATTAGCTGTCATTCCTGGCATAAGCTTCAGTAGAGGATTTTCTACCATTACGATAACAGTATATGTCACGATGTTTCCATCAGTATTTGGAGCAAGCCTGATTTCCTTTATTTTTCCTTCAAAAGAAAGATCTGAATACGCATCAACTGTAAATTCAACGTTTTGGCCAGCTTTTATATAGCCAATGTCTGCTTCATCTATGTCTGCCTCTACCTTCATTTGTGTCAAGTCTTCCGCAATCGTAAAGAGTGTAGGAGCAGATTGGCTTGCATTGACAGTTTGACCAACTTCTACAGCCTTGTCGATGATAACGCCATTAATAGGTGAATTTATTTTTGTATGCCCTAAGTTAATCTCTTTATTTTTTAAATTTGCTCGAGATTGAGCTAAACTTGCGTATGCGGCATTTAACGAGGCAAGAGCAGTATCTAACTCTGTTTGTGCCGTATCAAGTTCACTTTCTGCTATAAGATTTCGCGTAAATAATTCTTTGTTTCTATCTCTTGTCTTTCGTGCATTTTTTACAGTAGCTTCAGCCTTTGCAATATTTGCCCGAGCTGCAAGGACATCAGCCTTCGCAGTTTCCACAGCAGCTTCAAGGAGAGCCGGATCTATTTCAGCTATGAGTTCTCCTTTTTTAACGATAGTATTGAAATCTACATAAATCGCTTTGATGGTTCCAGAAACTTGGCTTCCTACATTGACAGTATTTACTGCCTGAAGGCTTCCTGTAGCAGATACCGTCTTTAAAAGATTGCCGCGAATTATGGGAACAGTTTCTACTGTAGTTGCTTTAGAAGAATCTTTTCTAAAGAAGAAAAAAGCCCCTGAAATCAATACAATTAATACAAAAAGAGATAACCATTTTTTCATTCCCAACTTCCTCCTACAGCTTTTTCAAGAGCCGCCAACGCTCTACGATGAGAATAGAGAGCAGACCAATACCCTAACTTCGCTTCTTTATATTTTTCAGTAGCATCTGCTACCTCAATAGGTGAACCTACTCCGACTTTATACCTATTTTGTGCTATGTCTAGATTTTCCTCAGCCTGTTTTACAGTTTGTAGAGCTACTGCCAAAACATGGTGCGAATCTGTAAATTCCAAGTAAGCTTGTTCTACTTCCTTATAAATTTCTAAGCGAATAGCCTCATTTTCTGCTTCACTTATAACTATTTCCGATTTTGCTTGCTCTATTTTAGCCGCTTCAAGACCACCATCCAAAATTGGAAACTGAAGAGAAACTCCAACAGACCAATCCTCTTCCCCACTAAAACGTTCACCACCAAACGAATATTTACCTGACGCTTTTATCTCTGGGGAATTTTCTTTTGCCGTTAACTTCAGATTTTTCTGCGCAGCGAGAAGACTACTGTCACTCGCCAAAAGGTCTGGCCGTCTTTTCAAAGCCATAGTCTGAACATCATTAAGAGAGAGAGCAAGTGAAGCCTCTTCTTCTATATCCTCAAGAGTATAAGTAGGAGCATTTGAAAGTCCCATAGCATTGTTAAGAGTTGTTATTGCAGTTTTAATTACCGTCTGAGCTTTAGCAACTTCAAGTTCAGCTTTACTTTCCTCAACCTCAGCAGTCGTTACATCATATTTTGATACAGATCCTACATCATAAAAAGCTTGCGCTTGTTCACGCAGCAAGGTATATAGCCTCAAAGTCTCTTCTGCTACATCCAACTTTTTCTGAGCTTCCAAAGCATCAAAGTATGCATTTTTCACGTCATATACAACTTGTTCTTCCGTCGTTCTAGCTTTCTGCTCACTGCCCTCCCGACCTATTTGTGCAACCTTTTTCTTCAACGCGGTCTTTCCAGAATCAGATATTAATTGTGAAAGATTTAAATTTGAGGAATAAGCATGATCTCTCTGAGTTCCTGAAGCATCTTGCCGACTATAGCTACTGGAGAAATCAAGACCTGGCCTTTCTTGTGAAAGAACCTGTTCAACCTGACTATCAGCAACGTTAATCTCTGCAAGGGCTTTTTTAATATCAGGATGGTGAGTTTTAGCTATAGAAAGACATTGTTCAAGGTCTAGAGATGAGGGAAAAGAAGAGATACTCCCTCCAAGCAAAACGGAAGGATTATATACACATAAAAACGCCGTTAAGATCAAGCAAAAATACCTTTTCACACGAGATTCCTCCAAGAAAAATTATTAGTGTACCAGACTGGAAGCCACACCCCTTTTATACAATAAGATATCTGAAATACAATAAGTGAATTTGCCGATTAATCAAAAAAGAGGTTGGCCAAAATAATCAGCACAACCTCTCAGGCTCCAAAGTTATAGAAGAGATATTTATGAACGAATCATTACAAGAGCCATTTTAAAGCTCTCAACAGCCCTTAAACCATGAGGGATCTCTGCCGGCATAATAAGCCATTCACCTTGTTCAAGAATTTGTGATACTCCATTAAGGCTTATCTCTACTTTCCCCGAAATAATTTCTACTAAAGCATCGTAAGGAGCTGTATGTTCACTGAGAGCCTGACCTTTATCAAAGGCAAAGAGTGTTACCGTACCAGTAGGGTGATCTACAAGAGTTCGGCTCACAATAGCTCCATCTTGAACTTCAACCATTTTTTCTGCTTCAAACTTTTTTCCCTTTTCAAACGTTCTCTGACTCATCTTGTCACTCCTTCACTAAATAGGCTAAAACCAGTACGTTTAAATTATGCTAGCATAAATCCTACTATTTTTGTAGTGTTTGATTCCCATTTATACTCATGCTATATTGATGAAATCAAAAATCAGTTCAAAGGGGTGTTCAATATAATGCAACTTTTCGATGAACAACAGTTCCTTAAAGATCTGGAAAATCTGGTCAATATAGATAGCGGAACCGCTTATGTTTCTGGTGTCGAGCGCGTCGCAACCTTTTTTAAAAACGAGTTTGAAAAGTTGGGATGGAATGTACGCGCCCATAACTTTGATCCGTCAGTCGGTCCATGCCTTGAAATAAGCAATACAACATCTTCTAACTACGATGTTATGCTTTTAGGACATATGGATACGGTATTTCCAGAAGGAACTGCAAGTGAACGTCCTTTCAAAATAGAAGACGGCAAAGCTTTTGGACCTGGAGTCGTTGACATGAAATCTGGGTGTCTTTTTGCCCTGTATGCAGCAAAAGTATTTCAAAAATGTGATAAGGTCCCTTCTATTTGTGTCGCTTTCAATAGTCACGAAGAAGTTGGTTCTAAATTTGCCCGCAAGTGGATTGAGGACACCGCCGCAAAAAGCAAAAATGTTATCGTTCTTGAACCGGCGAGGGCTAATGGTAATTTAGTTAATCAGCGAAAGGGAATTGGTCGTTATACTGTTGATATCCTTGGTAAAGCCGCCCATGCAGGAGTTGAACCGGAAAAAGGTATTAGCGCCACTCAGGAATTAGCCCACTGGATTTTAGAAATACATAAACTTTCAGATCCTAAAAAAGGAACAAATCTTAACGCTGGTTGCGTCACTGGAGGTACCGCTGCTAATGTTGTACCGGAAAAGGCACAGGTCGTATTCGATATGCGAGTAAAATCCGCTGAAGAAGCAACTAAAGTCGCAGAAAAATTTGAGTACCTTCAAAGAAACCCCTTCTCCGACGGAATAAAGATCGAAGTTACGGGAGGCATGACAAGACCTCCTATGAACCCAAGTCTTTTGACTCTTGAGCTATGTCAGAAAGTAGAAGAAATAGCAGCTACTCTTGACATCTCATTCCAGTGGCAATCCACAGGCGGGGGCTCAGACGGTAACTTCACAGCAGCTATGGGGATTCCAACTATAGATGGAATGGGCCCCGTCGGAGGCAGAACTCATAGCGTAGATGAATACATAGACGTAAAAAGTCTTAATGACAGATTTACACTCTTGATTCAACTTCTAAAAGATTTAGCATAGTATAAAGGGTTCTTGTTGGGGATGGTACGCAAATACCTGCCATCCCTTTTTAAGGATATATAGTTAACAATTCGACAATAGAGCGAGGAGAAAAGAGAAGAACATTATTTTTTATGTCGTTGAGATGGACTAAGGTGTTTTCCTTATCTATACCTTTGGGTGCATAAACTGTAAAGAGAACATTTTTCGTTTCTGTAGAAATAGAAGTGCGCTTATCTGGTCCATAAATAACGCTAGAAATAACGCCTGTATCGTCACACATGAGCATATCATTATCACAGGCAACTTTCTCTTTTTCATTCATCAATGTATAGCAAATGTCTCCATTTCCAATATCAACGTTTATTGGGAAGTCAATTTTATCAAGATCATGACCTGCAGTGAGCAACATATTTTTTAGTTCTGCCATAAACATAGCTGTAACAAGACAATTAACAATAGGAATGTTTTTTCCTTTTGAAGCAATCGACTCAATTTGATAGAGCACCGGATAATTTTGACCGAATGACTTAAAATATGCGTCGTAAACATCGAGAATAGGCTGGTTTCGCAGTTCTGACCGAGACATATTACCGTATTTTTTTCGTAAGTTTTCTTCGAGGTCCACTCGTATCTTGTCAAGACAATCATGGCATGAGGCATTTGTTACTCCCTTAAGAATCAAAAAGCCAACATAAGATTGAGGAAACCTTCTCCGGAATGAGTCTGTTAATGTAATCATACACATCCCCCCCTGATTTAATCCTCATAAATAGTGTAACATAACGATTAAATAGATTATATATTGAAGAAAAAGTTCCTACATCGAAAGGAGTTTTTATCTATGGTATTTCTGATAGTACTATGCGCCTCTATTCTATTGATTTCTTTTTTTTCTTCACAAAAAGCTTATGGGTGCAGCGGTCTAGTTTTAGGCAAAAATATTTCTCCAACAGGTCGAGTTCTTGTGGCTCATAATGAAGATGACAGTAATAGGCTTCTTGTTCGGCATGGGCTTATCCCATCACGACAGTATACTTCTGACAGTATTATTATTGCCGAAGAAGAATCTGCCCGCATTCCACAAACCCCTTCCACCTTCGGACTATTTTGGACAGAGGTACGAAATGAAAGAGGACTTTCAAATGCTGACTTTTTTTATAACGACCATGGTGTAGGAATCTTTAGTGACAGTTGTAGACAAATTAGAGCTGATCACGAACCTGATATCGCATATGGTGGAATTGGCTACTCACTTCGCCGCATCATTGCAGAACGAGCTACAAGTGCCAATCATGGAGTAGAAATTGCCATAGAACTTATCGAGAAATATGGATATCGAGATTCTGGCCGTTGCTACATTATCGCCGATGCCAATGATGCATGGATGGTTCAAATACCTCATGGACAACACTATTGCGCTGTTCGAATAGATGACAATGAAGCGGCCTTTATTCCTAACCATTTCACTATACGAGCTGGAGTTTTAGAGAACAGACCCTTCTATTGTTCCAAAGACCTACTTAACTATGTAAAAAGGAAAGGCTGGGTTTCTGCGGAAATATGCCAAGAAAAAGAATTGGACTTTGCAAAGGCCTTTCAACATCCTGATCGATGGCGCCATCCATTTAACACTTTCCGCCATCGTCATGCATTAGAAATTCTTACGCAACGAGAATGGCTTTGCGACGAAGAGCTTCCTTTCGCAATAAAGCCCGAAGAGAAAATAACCATATCTCAAGTAAAAGCTATTTTGCGTTCTCATTATGAAAATACTCCCGATTACTCAACAACGAATTTCGCGGGGAATTCCCCTCATCACAGTTCTTTACGAAAAATCTGTGCTGGAACAACTATCGAAGGTATCATCGCAGATTTAAATCCAATAGCTGAACTTACATGCCTTTGGATTGCCATGGGGCGACCCTGTTCACAACTGTTTATTCCTATTCATGGAGGGGTTAATACACTTCCCGAAGAATTCACCCCTATAGAAAATCCAGAAACAGCCTTAGAAAAACATTGCCAAAGAGATAGCGATTTACTTAACATTGATGACAAAAATTGGTGGAATATTACGCAGCGCCAGACATGTATCGATCTATATCATGAGGAAATCCACTCGTTACTACAAGAAAAACTTAACCTTTGGGAAAAAGAACTTAAAGAAAAAGAAGAACAAATTCGTAATAAGGCCCAAAAACTCATCAAAGAAGAGAAAAAAGGGGAAGCTTCCAATATCCTTACCTCTTGGGCTCGCCAAATAGCCCTAGAATCAGAAACTAAAATGAAAGAGGTTCTTTCTTCATTTCCTATTTATGTAGCTGAACCTCATATGAAAGAGATAAGAAAAGATGACTATTCTTCTGAACTTGAAATAGAAATACCTCTTTGGGAGGAACCTCTTGAGAACTCTATTCGCATGGGACAAGGAGGACTTAGTACTGAAGTTTGGGCAAGACCCATAAAAGGTAGCCTTATGAAAACAGATCAAGGATGGTCTCTGAAATTTAGAGTTAGAGAATTAGCAGAAAAAGCACATATCTGTCGTGCCGATTTTTGGCTGGCTGGACGCAACATAAATGAGAAAATCTTTGTTGCTAAGAGTGTTATTACTGTAAAGTAGCTACTTATTCTTTAATAGTAACAAGTACTCCTGGCTGAATGCGTTTTACTAGAAGTTCAATGTGCTCATTAAGCAATCGAACACATCCTTCTGTTGTTTTTTTACCTATAGAATCTGGAGCGTGAGTGCCATGTATGCCAATTCCAGACCATCCTGTTTTTAGGCGAATAAACCATGGGCCGTACGCACCTTTAATCGGGCCTTTGCCATCTTTGAAATCATGAACCCAATGGCGAGAGTCATGAATGCTCTCTACTACAAAATGTCCTGTAGGAGTACGCATGTCTCCGCCTTTTTTTTTATTACCTGAATATAACCCGACGGCGATGGGGAAAGAAAAAACAGCTGTTCTCCCCTCATAAAAAGAAAGTAAAAACTTACTTTTTTCAATAACTATCTGAGGGGAAGGCTCCACATGAGAAGCAAAAGCTTCCCGCATCTCAAAAAAGCTGCAAATGACACCTAGCATAAGTATTAGCAATAATTGGCACAAATAACGAGCAGCCTCCAATTCTCTTTCAAGAAACATATGCATATTGTTCACCACCTTGCAAAAATTTTAACACCTTAAGAACCAACATAAATTAACTTGTTTGTTTTATCTAAATTGTATATATTTAGATAACGATAAATATTTGAGGGGGTTTCTATGAATAATGCCGTAAAAATAAAACAAGCAAATACACATACCTACTATAAAGGGGCATTTGCAGCTCTTTTATCTGCATTTTTATTCGGTTTTATTCCTATTCTGGCAGTTTTTGCCTACAAAAATGGTATCAGCGTAATGACATTCCATTTTATGAGATTCACAATTGCTTCTATAGCTCTTTTCAGCCTTATTATTTTTCGAATGGGATACGAAGTAATACGAATAGGAAAGAAAAATCTTTTACAACTATTTATACTTGGAGGAGTATTTTTCACACTTACCAGTTTCAGTTACTTCTCAAGTTTTCAGTATATTCCCGCATCAATGGCGCCGCTTATCTTTTATACATATCCAGCCATAGTAGCAATAACTTCTTCATATGTTAATAAAGAACCTCTTACAATAATGCTTTTGCTCTCTATCGCTTTATCTTTTTTGGGATTGATCTTTCTTTCAGGGAAAGCTGTCGCTACTATAAATATGAAAGGTGTTTTCTTAGCGGGTCTCGCTGCTATTTCTTATACTTCGTATATACTCTATGGAAATTCCATCATGAAAAAAACGCCATATCAAATTGTGGTTGCCTACGTCTGTTTCTTTTCTGCATTATCCTTTTTCACAATTGGGACGATAACTCGTAATTTACTCTTCCCTCGATCAACATCGACATGGTTTCTATTTTGCATCATTTCTTTTGTTTCTCTCTTGGGATTCCTCTCATTTTTCTTAGGTGTAAAATTGACAAATCCAGCGAAAGCTGCCGTACTAAGTATGGCTGAACCATTGGTAACGGTAATTCTCTCTCTTTTATTTTTCAAAGAATACCTTGCTATTCCTCAATATATAGGAGGCACATTTATTCTCTTTGGATCTTTATTAGCATTATTAAGTAGAAAGCAATAATTTACATCTTCTACTAGATGGCTACTTCTAATTTATACGATTTAGAATGGATTGTAATGATATCTTCAATAATTGCGCTAAAAACTCCTTATCTGCATCAAGGATTTTATCCGAATTTTCCAAAAACTCCCTGAGGACTAAAACTACATCTGGATCTTGTGCTGCAAGCATTTTTATAAGATTCTCTAAATCAATGGCACTCTGTTTTTGCCTTTTTAAAAAATCAATATCTCCTTCTATGTGGGCCATATAGAGACCGTAATATTTATATAACGATATTTTTTCACTTAAAGAAACCTGTGCTTCGTTATGCTCTATATATTCCATTTTTTCTTTAGAAAGACCTAAATAATGCGCTACTTCGTCTAATCTAAGCCCTAAATGCTGTCTGAGAGAACGTAAAACTTCGCAAGATCTTGGTGAAAAATTCGAACTTTCTTCGCTTCCTAAAAGGTAGGATGCTGTCGTTCCTAAAGCTCTTGCCAAGGCAAGAAGCATTTCAGCATTTGGACAACGCTCTTCTCTCTCCCAACGTGAAATGGTCAGTTTTGTAACACCTATTTGTTCTGCTAATTCTTGTTGTGTCATTCTTTCTCTTTGACGAAGCTCTTTTAGTCTAAAACCAATCATTTCATTCTCCTCTTCGACCAAAGCTTTCATACTCTGTTCATAATCTACTGTATCCATCGAGATAGATAACTCAATACTCTCTTTTGTTACTATGAGTTATCTCTTATGATATTTTTTTAAGCATATAAATTTAACCTCTTGTATTTATCCGTATTGTTGTTTAATATTAATAAAATCGGATAATTAAATAAAAACACACATATAAAGGGGCATTTTACTCTAAAAGATACAAGTTGATCTCTATAAATAATCAATAATGATTAGGGGAAAAGTCAAAAACCTGCTTATTATCAAGGTCTTTAAGATAGGATATTAGGTCTTAAGACACATAAAAGCACATCACTTTTACATTTTTATTCAGGGAATTCAATACTAAAAGTAAAAAATGTAAAATTAGCAAAGAGGGAAGATACATGCCGAATGAATCAATCCTCCAAGAAACACTGGAAAGAATAATGTCGCAAAATGAATCTGTCGTCTTCACCCTATTAAGTCTTGACATGTTTCGAACCTTAAACGAAGGATGGGGATACTTTACTGGTGGTAAAGTTTATAAAGAAGCTTCTTGGGCAATACAAAGCTTTCTTACGGAAAAAGACACTTTTTTTACGATTGACCATAATAAATTTGCAATTATTACTCCAACGTCTTTAAAAACAAGACAATATCATAAACTTCTTAAGGATATGAAAAACTTCTTTACCCATCCCATTACTATTGATCACGAAATATTTGAAGTAACCGCTAGCATTGGCATTAGCTCGTATCCTAAAGATGGGATTAAAGCGTCAGATATAATTGAAAGTGCAAATATAGCTCTACAGTGGGCCCGAATTTCTGAGAGTCACGTTAATGCTGCTTTTTACACGGGCACTGTAAGAGATCACCAGAAAAATTACACTAAACTAAAACGAGACCTTCATTATGCAGCAGATAGAGGAGAACTTTTTTTGGAATATCAGCCACAAGTTGATATGAAAAACAACAATATTGTGGGAGTTGAAGCTCTTCTCAGGTGGAAAAGAGAAGATGGGAAAATTATTGCTCCTATGTTGTTTATTCCCTTAGCTGAAAGCTCTGGCAATATTACAAATTTAGGAGACTGGGTTATAAAAGAAGTTTGTCTACAAGCTACAAAGTGGAGAAACAAAGGAATAAATCTTCGACTCTCTATAAATATTTCTCCTGTTCAAATATACAGCGATTACTACTTTTTTACTAAGTTGCAACGTGAACTTTCAAACGCATCAATACCAACATCCATAGTAGACCTTGAAGTTACTGAAAAAATCTTACAAGATCATTGTGGCTTTTTAGAGAAATTTATAAAGCAAGCTCAATTTATGGGAATGAGGGTCTATTTGGATGATTTTGGTAAAGGCAGATCTTCTATTGATTTTTTAAGAAAATTTCATTTTGACGGAATCAAAATTGATCGCTCAATTATTACGGATATCGCTGACTCTTCAAGAAACAAAAAATTCGCAAATTCCCTTATCCAACTTGCCGGAAGTATAGCAAACTATATTGTAATAGAGGGGGTCGAATCCAACGCCCAACTAGAAGCTCTTCATATAGACGAAGGGAAAACCATTATTCAAGGTTTCTTGTTTAGTAAGCCTTTAAGACCAGAATATATTCCAAGTTTCATTTCTCAGTATAAAAAGCAGCCCTCTTTCGAGGGCTGTCAAAAGCTATCAAATTTAACGATATGACCCAAAAGAAGAAGGGCCCGTATAACAAAAACGTTCATTAAGCAAAAATCGGACTCTATCAGTACAAAGATCCCATGCTTCCGGCTCTTTGTTCAAAAGAGTAACCATTTCATTAAGGAGTCCATCAATCACAGCGTTTGAAACGTTGGGATCTTTTCCTGTCTCTTCAATTTTATCTACAATCTCTTGTGCTTTGCTCATCGTGACTAACCTCCTTTCAAGAAAACATAGAGAGGATTATATCACCTGAGCAAAATAATAAAAACCTAATCGAATAAATTATATAGCGAAATCAAATGTCTCTCCTACTCCTTCTTTTTCCGCCTTCTGCAAGACAACAGAAGCTACAGCAACATCCATAGCCCCCGTTCCTATAGGAACACAAAGAATACGCGAAGATGATGAGGTAGAAATATGTCTCGCTCCTACCGCCAATTCACCTAACGTTGCAGTAATATTTTCTTGAGAGACTTTACCTGCTTCAGCTAAATCTTTTAATGCGCCACGGTGAAAACATTGCGCCACATGATCTACAACGATAAAATCAGCAGCCAGAAGAGCTTCATCATCACACTCTTTATAGGATCCCATGGGGAAAAGCACCGTTCCGGGTTCAAACCATGATTTTTTAAAGAAACCATCTTTTGCATGAGTCACCGTTATGACAGCATTACCCTGCGCAGCTTCTTGGGGCTGAGTACAAATTGTAATTTTCCCAGCCACCTTATTAGCCATCTCTTTTGCAAATAATTTAGCCGCTTCAGGCATAACATCATATATCTTCAATTCGTCTATATTAAAAACTTCTGAAATAGCAGCTATTTGAGTACGCCCTTGGACACCTGCTCCAAAAAGCCCTACTGTCAAAGAGCGTTGTCCAGGATAAAGATATTTCAAAGCAACAGCTGTCTGGGCTCCAGTTCTCATGTTCGTAATTAATGTACCATCAAGAACTCCAGTAAAGACACCATTTCTGGGGTTAACTAAAACTATAATGGCACTTACATAAGGTAACCCCTGCTTGGGGTTATCCATCCAACCACCTGCCCATTTAATGCCAGCCGTATCCACCCATCCCACATATGCAGGCATAGAGTTAATATCTGCATGATAAGGGGGATATGGGGAACTTTCTCCTAAATCCAATGTTCCTTTTGTTGGATTGATAACTGTTCCCTCTCCCATTCCTTTGTATGTTTTGTCAATTATTTCTACCACATCGTGCATTGTAATCATTTTTTCAATCTGGGACTGACACAACAACCGAGCCATTTTATCCACTTCTCCTTAGTCCATTTGGTATTTTTTCTTAAGCTCCAAAAGCTTTCCACTTTTTTTCATTTCATCCATAGCTTCATTAATAGCTTCCTTAAGATGTACATCTCCTTTGGGAATAGCCAAAGCTATGCCTTCTCCCTGTTTATGGATAAAGTTACGGAAGGCAATTTTCAACTTTCCACCAAACACTTCATTATTTCGAAGATATGCATTGGCAACGGTAAGATTTACAACGCAAAAATCAGCACGCTCTAATAAGACTTCTCTCAAGGCATCATCATTTTTTTGAAAACGTTTTATTTCTTTGGGAAGTTTCGTATTTGTAATAAATGTATCTTGGGCAGTTCCTATCTGAACTGTAGCTACTTTACCGGTAAAGTCCTCTATCTTTGATATGGATGCATCATCGGCCTTTGTAACGAAAGCATTTTCTATTTCATAATAAACATCTGAAAAATCAACTTTTTTTCTGCGTTCTTCCGTGTTTGTCATTCCAGCAGCTATCATATCTATTTTACCTGTAAGTAAGGCAGGAATAAGACCGTCAAAAGCCATATCTACAAGTTCAACTTTTTTCCCTAAATGAGCTCCAAGAGCCTTAACAACGTCAATGTCATAGCCTGTAATTTCATTTTTTTCATTTCTGTACTCAAAGGGAGGATATGTT
Source organism: Aminobacterium thunnarium (assembly GCF_055390565.1). Classification (NCBI taxonomy): domain Bacteria; kingdom Thermotogati; phylum Synergistota; class Synergistia; order Synergistales; family Aminobacteriaceae; genus Aminobacterium; species Aminobacterium thunnarium. Next base: position 398,221 of record NZ_AP042412.1, on the reverse strand, counting down.
GCTTCTGTTCCCACACGAATTACATCGCTATCCATAACAGATTGCGCTGCTATGGAAGGAGCCGCAACCATCAAAGATATGGCGACACTTAAAATAAAAATTTTAGATATTTTCAACATTTGTAGCACCTCCATATATGGTAGTATATTTTTTGTAAAAAACTAAAGAGGAGTTTATTATAACTTGGTTTTATTTTATAGTCTATAATTGTAATTTAGTTTATTCTACAGTTTTAGAATGGAGGTCGTAACCGTGACTAAAATAACTGTACTTGGAGCCGGAAATGGAGGACAAGCTCTCGCAGGAGATCTCGCCTCTCAAAATTTTGAAGTAACGCTTTTTGAACATCCTCAACTAGAAGATAAAATAACCGATTTAAAAAAAGGAAAAACAATTACGTTAACAGGAATAATGGATAAAAAAGGCCATCTGGCGAAAGTAACCACATGTGCTGAAGAAGCAATACGAGGAGCTCAGATTATATATTTTTTAGCTCCGAGTTTCGCTCAAAAACCTATTTTGGAGTCAATAGCCCCTTATATAGAAGACAACCAAAAACTCGTGCTCATGCCAGGAAATTTCGGTTCACTTGTTTTTAAAAATTACCTTAAAAAAATCGGAAACATCGCTACCATAGAGATGGCAGAAGCTGATACTATGCCTTACGCATGTCGATTAGAGGCAGCTGGAAGAGTCAATATATGGGGAATTAAACAACATCTTTCTTTAGCTGCGTTACCTGGTCACTACACTGAAACTTTTATATCCCAAATACAACATGCTTTCCCTATTCGATTAAAAGCTGCTCCTAACGTTATAGCTATCGGCTTGTATAACACAAACATGATTCTCCACTGCCCTACTATGATTATGAATGCAGGAAGAATAGAATCTGAAAATGGAAATTTCAGATTCTATGGTGATGGAATGACAGAAGCTGTATGCAGCGTCATGGAAGCTATGGATAAAGAGCGGATACTTATTGGGAACGTACTGGGAATCAAACTTCTATCCACTATGGATGATATGAAAAAGTTATATAATCTAGAAGGAAAGACATTAAGAGAGACTATTTTGAATAATGTAGTTTACTGCGGACATGGAACAGATGCCCCTACGTCTATGACATATCGGTATCTCTCTGAAGACGTGCCATATCTTCTCGTTCCTGTTGCATCTCTGGCTCAAAAGTTGGGAATCTCTACACCTACAATTAATAGTATTATTCATTTGGCAAGCATTGTTAATGGGCAAAATTATTTTGAAACAGGAATAGGTTTAAAAGAACTTGGCCTTGAAAAGGCATCTGTAGAAGAAATACGAGCATTATAAAAAGACTCCGGTGCTGAACAGAACAGCACCGGAGTCTTTTTATGTTTTGTTGATATATGTAAAAAACTTAAGAGTATCGAGATCTTTCTTTTTCTCTTTCAATTATGATACGGGCCATTACCTCATCTGTATCAATCATTCCCTCTTGAGCTATTCTCCCAACTGCTTGTATGGTTTCATCTGCAGAATCACCAACAAGGCCATCACCTGGGCGAATTGAAACGCCTTCTTTTGCCATAAACGCTGATTCGATAGCAACTCCTGCAGCATGAGCCAATTTCAAAGCACATCCATATTTTGCACCATCACAAAGGATGCCACCGATACTTCCTACAACACTATTAATCGCCCTTTCTGCCTCTTCATAGTCCCCGTCAAGGAGAAGAGTCATCCCTGATGTCGTTCCTAAACTTGATGCTATGGAACAAGCACATATAGCAGATAAACGACCGATATGACTTTTAACATAAATAACCATTAAGAAACTCAATGCCAGAGCTCGCAGCAATTTTTCCTCTGGAATATTCTTTCTCCTTGCAAAAACAATAAGAGGAAGCGAAGAAGAAATTCCTACATTTCCACTGGTAGCACAACTCATAGCAGGAAGATTCAATCCTGCCATTCGCGCATCTGAAGCAGCAGCTGTTACAGCTTTGATTTCAAAAAGGATATTATCTTCTCCAAATGACTTGAAAGTCTGCCCAAAATTTGAGCCAATATTTCCATCAAATCCCGCTTTAGCTAAAGCACTATTAAGCGAAATAGCTTCTTTAAGAAAAACAAGCTCGTCTGCGGAAACATCTTTAGCAAAATTGAAAAAATCTTTAACCGTATACTGTCTTATCGTATCTTTCTTGTAATCTATCTGGTTAGAAATATCTTTTTCGGAATCAAGTAATACTTTGTTATTAACTTCTTTAAAGACAATATTTGTGTGCGTTTTTCGAACTATAACATGACCTACGCCATTCTCTGTTTCAACAAAAGCTTCATTATAAAGACCAACGCCTTTAAGATCCCACTTTATATCAACTTGAACAAAGGGAAGAAAATCTCGCGCTTTTTTCTCATCACTTGGTGTAATATCTTTCAAAACTTCAAGTCCATACGAAGATTTTCCTGCCAAAGCCCCTAAAGCAGCAGCTATTTCAAGACCAAAAAGAGACGTCCCTGGAATGCCAACTGCGATAGAATTTTTATAACCGTCCTTATCCATAATGATTCGAACACGACGCGGTGTTCCTCCAACAACATCTTTTGCTGCTGCAGCCGCGAAGGAAACCGAAGTGGGTCCAGTGCATCCCAAAGCTGGTGATATTTCTTGATGTAAGATAGATAGAAGTTCTTTATCCATGTGCTTTGCCCTCTCATTTCTACTAGGATCTTAATTCTTATAACTCGTTTCATCGGAACGTGGAGAGAAAAACATATCTCCCCACGCCTTCTTACTTAAACTGATGCTATTTCTCCTCTATGTACTTTAAACACCCATCTATAAGCTCTGCTCCAATATCTTCTTTGAGTTGTGGCCAAATTTTACTTCTGCTATTTTCAGCAAAAGCCCCCAGTTCTTCGGAAGAAAACTTTACTATTTCTACACCCCTTTCAGCAAGCATGTTCATATAGTTTCCCTCTTCTTTTTCCGCTTCCATAAATCTCTTATTGTGCAGTTCTTTTGCATACTTCATAATCAAGTTTTTGTCATCTTCTGAAAGCGATTCCCACAGATCTTTGTTCATAATGAGGAACCAGTTTTCAAAGTGATCATTAACAGCATAATAGTATTTAATAATATCTCTAAAATTAGAATAATAGCCTTCTGCACCAGCGCCTATAGCCCCATCTACAATCCCAGTCTGCATGGAAGTGAATAAATCAGCCCAGGGAATAGGAGTTCCTTGGTATCCCCATTCGCGCGTCAGGAGTGTAAATACACGAATAGAAGGAACTCTGATCTTTGTCATTTTATTTGCCCCAATTGTTGCAGGATCTTGAGCAGCTTTTACAGTAGCTATACCCCCAAAATAGACAGGCCAATTAACAAGACCGACAACATCCTCTTTGAGGAGCATATCCTGAATAGATTTAATGACAGGGCTATCTGCTCCAAAAACGACCTTCGCCTCTTCCCAGTCTTTCGCCAAATACGGCATGTATTGAATCTGGAGCTTAGGATTTCTTGATGTGCTTAGACTTTGACACGCCATCTCTATAGCACCAACACTGACTCTTTCCTGAACTACTGTATAATCTCCAAGTTGGTTTGCAGGGTAAACATCAATTGTTATTCTGCCATCAGAAGCTTCGTAAATCTGATCTGCAAACCAATGAAGATCCTTGTCAATAGTTGCACCTTCTGGGCGCATATGAGAAATTTTCCAATGGTATTTTTTTTCTCTTGCTAACGCTGGATTAGAAAAAGCAACTACTGTCAAAGCAATTACGACTAAAATTCCTAAAGTAGTACAAAATCCTTTTTTCATAAAAAAACCTCCTCTTCATTTTTTGTATATCTCTATGTATGTAGCCAGGGGAATTAATGTATATACCCAGCTAACTTAGGCAAGAAAAGAGAAAGATCTGGCCAAAATGTCGTAAGAAAGACAACAGGAAGATATCCCAAGCAAAGGAAAGTCATTGCAGGTTTCAGGATGTCAAGAAACTCAACTTTACCAATGCGCATTCCCAGATATAAAAGACTTGCATACGGAGGAGTTACACCCCCCATAGCCAAATTAACTCCCATAATGGCAGCAAACTGTATCGGGGAAATTCCTAACTCTATAACGAGAGGTAAAAGCATAGGAGCAGCAAGCACCATTCCTGTTACGTCGTTTACAATCATGCCAATGAGAAAAAGTAACAAATTAATGAGAATAAGAAGCACAACTCTATTTTCAGTTAAACCAAACATTATTTTTATAATCGCTTGTGGAACCCGCAAGAAGATGAACGTTTGACTTAACATCAGACAAAAAACAATCATAGACATAATGGCCCCTACGGAAGTAGCAGAATCAACAATAGACTCTTTCAATTTGTTTTTAGTCAATCCCTTATAGACACCAAACCCCACGGGAAGAGAGTAGATTACTGAGACAGCAGCAGCTTCTGTTGGAGTAAAGACACCACCATAAATTCCACCGAGTATAATGACAGGCATCATTAATGCAGGAAGAGCTTTCCAAGTCTTTCTAAGTGCAACTTTTCGTCTCTGACCTTTAGGGAGCTTCTTAACTAATGTTAGGTTGGGCAAGCGATGTGCATAAACCAAGTTAAGAATAGAAAACAGACACATTATCAATAGTCCTGGACCTATCGTAGCTAAAAAACAGGCTAAAATGGACGTTTCTGTAACCCAGCCATAAATTATCATTATGACACTGGGAGGAATAAGAAGCCCCAGAATAGATGAAACTGTAATTAATGCAGTTGCATATCCTCTAGGATATCCTTCTTCGACCATCCGAGGGATAAGAATGGGACCAGTTGCGGCTACACCAGTAAAACCACTTCCAGATATGGCGCCTATAATCGCACATGTTATGACAGCAACTACTCCCAAAGCACCTTTAACTCTTCCTACAAAAACATTCACAAAGTCTAAAAGGCTTCTTGCTATTCCACTTTCACTCATTAAGTTACCTGCAAGAATAAACAGAGGAATACAAAGTAAAACGGGGTTTGCCAACTGATTGAACCCCCACATCATCATACCTTTCATGGTAACTCCGCCTAAAGCAGTCATGGTCAGCAGGCTTCCACCAAAACAGTAAGGAAGAGGAACACCTAAAACAAGCAAAACAACGAGAACAATCATTGCTAAAAGAACAACGTCTAGCATGATGAAACAGCCTCCTCTTCTCTATTGAAACGAAATTGCTTTATGTTTTTAAGTAATTCGACAAACGTATAAACAGACATGAGAACAAGTCCTACCAAAAAGGCACTTTCAGCAAAAAACATGGGGATATATAAAGAGGCACTTAACTTCCATGCTTTGAAAGAATACAGAAAATAATCCCACGCCCAATATGTCAGCCATAAAACAACGGCTAAAGACAAAATCGACATTATTGTTCTTTCCAGATACAACGAACTCTTTTTCTTAATAAAGACTTCTAACACTTTGGCCGTAATGTGACTTTCGTCTCTTGAAGCGTTAACAGCCCCCAAAAAGTAAAGCCAAATGGTTGGAAAAACGAGAATTTCTTCAGTTCCCATTAAAGGGGCACAAAAAACATAACGAAGTAAAACTTGGACAACGATGAGAACAGCTGTTGCCAAAAAAAGAAGATACAAAGACATTTTCAATATTTTTTCAATGTAAAAATCCATGAAAGAAAAAATACTATTTATCTTCAAAAGTACCACCTCCACCTAAGTCTATATGTCCTACTTATAGACTTAAAGAGGTTATTTGTCAATAAAAAAAGTTAATTCAATAAACGTATAATGTATAAAATATAAAGAGCTGGGCTCCTGTTCAGAAGTCCAGCTCTTTATATTTATATTAAATTCTTCTACTCAAACTATACTTTAATAGCTTTCTAGGCATCCTCCATACTAGATAGTAGTTGTTCGTAACTTTCACGCAATCCCAGTTTATTTTCTTCGTCCATTCCTAAGATAACAATTCCATTTAAAACATCTCTGAACATAGCATCACTAGCTTTACGCGGATTTTTCTCGATAATATATTTCAAGATTAGCTCGTGATTTTTCATCATTTGCGCCCATTGTTCAATAGGAATTCTTAAATACTTTTGCCGTTGAGTATCAATTTCTCCACTAATGGAATTTAACAAGCGAACTAAAAGTTCATTACGAGCTATCCTCAATACTGTCGAGTGAAATTTTGTTGGGGTATCGAGATCTCGCACCAACAAATCTTTTTCATCTTTCAAGAGAGCATTTTCCTTGTCTACAATCTGTTTAAGCTCTTCAATATCGTCAGGCGTTGCCTTTTGTGCTGCCAAGAAAGCCGTCTGGGCTTCTAATAACAATCGTACTTCTAACAAGTCCATCAAAGAAGAATCATCATTAAACTGGCGTAAAAGTTCCGTATTTTCTATACGACGAATTGCATTAGCACACACAAACGTTCCTTGTCCTGACACTGCTTCAATAACCCCAAACCACGTTAAAGTTTTAAGGGCTTCACGAACACAATTTCGGCTGACGTTTAACTGTTTTGCCAAATCAACTTCACGCGGCAACTTTTCTCCAGGTAAATAGTCCCCCCGCTTAATTGTTTCTATAAGTTGTTTCAAAACACTCTCGAATAACTTCAGTTTCTGAACAGGCTCAACCATTTTTACCTCCCGATCTAAAGACATAAAACATGTTCACTTTATTTCTAATTATTTAAACAAGTAACTTCACAATAATAAATTAATCACATTCATTTACAAAATGCAATTTTAAACAGGATACTTATTGTAAAAATTTGTCGTTTTTACGTTGCTGAAGTCTCCTCTGGAGCTATTAACTTTTTTTAAAGGATTTAAGAAGTGCTATAAAACGATGTCCAAAAAAGACGAAAAGAATTAATATTATAAGGGAAAAACAGATGGGATCAGCTATAAATGGAAGTAAGCTTCCATGGCTTTTAAGCAAACCGACACGAAGATTGTCTTCAATCATTGGTCCTAAAATTATACCTAAAATCATAGGTGCAAGAGGAATATCCATGTATTCAAAGAAAAAGCCAGTAACACCAAAAATAACCATAATGTAAATATCAAAAAAACTATTTCGTATAGCATAAGATCCTATGACAGAGAAAATTAAAACTATGACCATAACAATATTTCTTGGGAGCCTCAATATAGCACCATACACCTTTATTCCAATAAGACCTACAGGAATGAGCAATAATTGCGAAATAAAAGCGATAGAAAAAATTCCATGCACAAGGTCTAAATTCTCCTGAAAAATAAGAGGACCAGGCCTCAGTCCATACATCAACATAGCTCCTAGAACAATCGCAGTAATAGAATCTCCTGGAACACCAAAGACTAACGCGGGAATCCACGTTCCACCAAGAGCCGCATTATTAGCACTCGTAGGAGCAATAATTCCACCAATCGCCCCTTTTCCAAACTTTTCCGGTTCCTTTGATGTTTTTTTCTCCATTCCATATGCAACCCACGCTGCTATATCAGCACCAGCACCAGGAAGAGCTCCTACAAATGTCCCAATTAAAGCCGATTTAAAAAGAACCATTTTATATTTCATCACTGTTTTCATCGTCTGTAAAAGTGATATTTTTTCTGGACGACCTATGCTGCTTTTTTTGAGAAGTTCAATATTAGTAACATTTTTCAGCACTTCCGAAAGTCCAAAAAGGCCAACCATAGCCGGAATAAAACTAATACCTCCCATGAGTTCCATACTGCCAAACGTAAAGCGGGGAAACCCTGTTGTAATATCGATACCTACGGTAGAAACAAGCAATCCCAATGCTGCAGAAATAACACCATTTACAGAATTACCAGTACTTAAAGCAGCACTCATGCTAAGGCCGAAAACTCCAAGCCAGAAATATTGAAAATGAGTAAATTTAAGAGCAAAACGAGCCAATGGAGGTGCCACTAGAATAAGAACCAAAACACCAATAGTGCCCCCCAAAGAAGAACAGACAAGATCTAAAGAAAGAGCTTCCATTCCCCTTCCCTGCTTGGAAAGTTCATATCCATCCAAAACAGCGGCACCTGATGCAGGAGTCCCTGGTATTCTCAAAAGAGTCGCAGGAATATCGCCGGTAAAAATAGCTGTGAAGGAAACTCCAATAATCATAGCTAATCCAGCCAAGGGAGGAAGGTAGTAACTTACAGGAACAATAAGAGCCACAGCCATGGTTGCAGTAAGACCCGGAGTTCCTCCAACCAAAACGCCAAAAGCCATAGAAAGAAGCCACGGAACCAAAATGCTAGGTTTAAAAACTGATAGTAACGTACTCATTATTCCCGCCTCCTACCAAGGCAACCCTAAAACTCCCATGGGCAATTGAATTCTAAAAACCTGACCGAAAATCAAAACTATAAAAATAGTCACAACTACAGAAACCGTAATTCCTGAAATCCAGCTCGCCTTCATTCTCACCATGAGCAAAATAGAAAAAAGCAATGTAGAAATAACGTATCCCAGCACTCCCATTAACAAGCCATAAACGATCAAGGCTGCAACTATAATAACAATGTTAAGACTGCCCCAGCTCCATTTGAAGGGAGTCTTGTTTGAATCTGTTATTCTCTTGGCTTCCCCAAATTGATACAAACCTCCCAAGAAGAGAATAACACCTAAAAGAGTAGGGAAAAATCCTGGTCCAGGAATCCTTTTTCCGCCTGAAACAGAAGAGGGGAAGGTGTAACTTATAGAAATAACTAAAATAGCCACTATAATTAACAAAATGCCAAAGCATATTTTTACTTTTCGCTGCATAAAAAAACCTCCCCCTCCTCAAATATTTAGGTGCTACTTGAGATAGCCTCCGAGTTCCATTACTCGTTTGAGGTCTGCGTCTTGCTGTTTAACAAATTCTGCAAAAGCCGCAGAATCTCTTACTTTTACTCCAAAGCCATTTTTCTCCATAAAGCTCTTATATTCTTCTGATTCAACAATTTTCTTAAGCGCCATATATAGATCATCAATAATTTCCTTGGGAGTTCCCTTCGGAACGGCAAATCCCCTCCACGTGCCTAAAGACCAATCCACACCCTGCTCTTTTAGTGTAGGAACATCAGGATAATTAGCTGCTCTTTCATCATCCATAATAGCCAGAGGACGTACTTCCTTGGCTGCTATTTGAGAAGCTGCCTCTGGAAGGCTGCACGTCACCACATCAACATGGCCCCCTAAGAGTTCGATAATGGAAGGCGCCGCTCCTTTTGTAGGAATCCAATCTACGGATTTAACATCAAGACCTGCCTTATCAAGCATGCCTATACGAGCAAGATCCCAAACTCCGCCAGCTGCAGTTCCTGAGAATTTAAAGGTACCGGGCTTACTCTTTATATCGTTAAGAAGATCGTGTAGATTAGCCCAAGGGGCATCTGCCTTTACAGTAACACCCGCTGGATCTTGATTAAGCTGAATAACGTAGTCAAAATCTGCATAGTTCAACTCTGTTAGCCCCATCCAATGCATCGTCGCCAATTCAAGGGTCACCATAGTAATAGTGTACCCATCGGGCTTAGCATAGGCTCCAGCAGAGTGTCCTACAGCGCCATTCCCCCCTGTTTTGTTAACAACAGTAAAAGGTTTACCATATGCCAACTCCAGTTGAGAAGCCATAAATCGCGTTAATCGATCAGTACCGCCACCTGCTCCCCAAGGGCATACAACAGTGACACTACGTGTCGGATATGCTGCAAAAGCAACAGATGCTGTTAAAACAAGAACGATCGCCACTGAAAGAATGACACATAACTTTCTTCTCATAAGTAAACACATCCTTTCTATGTTTTACAAACCGTCCCTTCCTATTCAACTTCAACCATATTGTCTCAATATTCTGTTATGCGTAGCAAGAGTATTTCATTCTTATCTTACTGTCAATGAAAACTCTTTTGCATTATCTAAAAAGGCGCCATTATTTTTATCATTCTTTTTTCTTAAAATTTATTTATTAAATAGTATTTTTATTGTATTACAACTTTTAAAATGATACTATGCAGAAATAAAAGCAATTTAAACATTATTTTTTATTTTATTTATATTAAGCAGCTTTATTTCAAACAAAGGAGGGTAATTTAAATCTAATCAACAAATATATTTGGAGGTGTTTAGTATTGCTCATGGATATTGTGAAGTTTGCTAATGGAATCCTATGGGGGAAACTCATGACATGGCTCCTCTTGGGTACAGGTATTTTTTACAGCATCAGACTTGGCTTACCTCAATTTCGCCGCTTTGGACATACATTCAAAGTCCTTTTTGGAAGTCGTAAGTCTGAAACAGGGGGCATTACTTCCTTTCAGGCTTTATGTACGGGTTTAGCCGCACAAGTAGGAACAGGAAATATCGCTGGAGTAGCAACAGCTCTCGCATCTGGTGGACCTGGTGCCGTATTCTGGATGTGGGTTACTGCTCTTTTAGGAATGGCAACAATATTCGGAGAAGCCGTTCTTGCCCAGCTTTTCAGGGTAAAAAACGACGATGGAACATATCGTGGCGGCCCTGCTTACTATCTCGAAAAAGGCCTTGGACAACGATGGATGGGAATATTGTTTGCCATAAGTATTATTGTCGCCATGCCCTTTATCTTTAATGCTGTACAATGCAACTCTATTGTCGCAGGAATACGAGGTGCATTTTTCCCAAACACCAACGGAGGCAATACAGAACTTTACCTTGGGATTATTGTTGCAGCTGTTACTGCTGCCGTTATTTTCGGTGGCCTAAAAAGGATAGCCCACGTAGCGGAAATTACTGTTCCCTTCATGGCCGCTATTTACATTATTATTGCCATTATCGTTGTTGTATTAAATATACATGAACTCCCCACGATCATAGCAGATATTTTCAAGAGTGCTTTTGGTGCCAAACAAGTAGCAGGAGGTGTTTTAGGACATACCGTTGCGAAAGCATTCCGATATGGAATGGCTCGAGGGCTATTTTCTAACGAAGCTGGTATGGGATCCACTCCTAACGCTCATGCAACAGCAGACGTCAAACATCCAGCCCGACAGGGATTTATAGCCATGTTCGGCGTCTTCACTGATACTATTATCATTTGTACGGTTACAGCCTCTTTAATTCTCATTTCTGGACAACTTGGCAGTGGGAAAACAGGAGTTGAATTAACTCAACTCTCTTTAAAAACAACATTGGGTACGTGGGGACCGACATTTATAGCTATAGCGTTAACTTTTTTCGCATGGACAACCATCCTCGGAAACTACTACTATGGAGAAAGCAACCTCATGTATCTTTTCCCTAATGCGCAAAAAAGCTCCATACTTTTAGTGTATAGAATCGCTGTATTAGGTATGATTATATTTGGAGCTGTTAGTTCCGTTCCTTTCGTATGGGAGCTTGCCGACTTCTTTAATGGGTTGATGGCCTTGTTAAACCTCATCGGTATACTTCTTTTGTCCGGTATTGTTGTTAAAGTTCTCAAAGATTACGAAAATCAGTTAAAGCTGCACCCTAATGTAGAACCAGTATATAGGAACCCCGAATCGAAGTAATCTTCCTCTGCTTTTTGCCCGCTACCCTTAGCGATAGCGTTTGGTTTGATAGGAGGGGAAATAAGAAATGAGAGAAAGATTAACCGAAATTATAGACAAATGCAGACCATTATACACACAAGGAAAAGTCGCTCGATATATTCCAGATCTGGCAAAGGCAGATCCAAAGATACTCGGCGTATCTGTTTCAAATCTCGAAGGGGATATATTTAGTGCAGGAGATAGAGACTTTCGTTTTTCCATGCAATCTGTCTCTAAACTTCTTTCTTTAGCCCTAGCATTAGAGCTTCTTGGAGAAGAAACTGTTTTTTCTCATGTAGGGATGAATCCCATCGCCGATTCTTTTAACTCTATAGTACGTCTTGAAATAGACTATCCACATATTCCTCATAACCCTTTAATCAATGCTGGAGCAATAGTAATCGTATCAATATTGCCCTATGAAAGTGCTAAGGAGTGTTTTGAAGCTATCCTTAATCTCTCTCGGGAAATGACAGGAAACTACAATTTAAAAATTAATGAGAAGACATTTCTGTCTGAAAAAGCGACAGGGGATCGTAACAGATCACTTGCCTTCTTTATGAAAAGTGTAGGAACATTAAAAGGCAATATAGAAGACATTCTAGATGTGTATTTTAGAGAATGCAGCATAGAAGCTACCACTGAAGATCTCGCGATAATGGGAGCTACAATTGCCTCTGGAGGAATTAACCCCAAAACTAAGAAACACGTTCTTTCTGATAAAACGTGTAAAATTTTGAGATCTCTTATGGCTACATGCGGTATGTACAATGCTTCTGGAGAGTTTGCCGTTCGCGTAGGAGTACCTGCTAAAAGCGGTGTAAGCGGAGTCATTCTTGCTACTGTACCTCATCGCGGAGGAATCGCAGTAGTAGGTCCCCCCCTTGACTCAAAAGGGAACTCTGTCACTGGCATACGTGTCTTAGAAGATATCGTAAACGAATTTAATTTACGCATTCTCTAAGACGACAAGAGAGGGCCCTTTTCATCGGGCCCTCTCTTTATCCTATTGTCGACCATAGCCTTTGAATTTAAGAACAATCTTCTCCATTTCTTCATCTGATAGAATCACAGGATTACCAATACATTTAGTTCTGTAATAGATTTCAGCTACCAACTCTATTTCTTCTGCCGTTCCAAAAGCCTGTGGTATGGAAGAACCAACAGCTAATAATCCATGATTTTCCATAAGAACGGCATTATAATGACCAATACTTTCAGCTACATTACGAGCCAATTCTGAAGTTCCATAGGTAGCATACGGTGCCAAGGGAACTTTGTTCCCTGAAAATCCTACTAGATAATGTACTGCTGGCAACTCCCAACGTAGACACGCTATAGTTGTCGCAAAAACAGAATGAGTATGGACTATAGCATTAATATCCTTTCTTTTTTTGTAAAGAGTCATATGCATTGCCGTCTCACTAGATGGTTTTCGAGTTCCTTCTATAATATTTTCGTCTATATCCATAATGAGGACGTCTTCTGCTTTCATTTCAAAATAATCAACACCAGTAGGTGTAATTGCAACCTCTCCCGTTTCTCTATTATAAAAACTCATATTCCCGCCAGTTCCTGTAGTTAACCTAGCCGTAACCATTTTTTGACAATATTCCACGATCATTTCTCGTTCTTTCTGAAGCCGCATTCTTTCGCCTCCCAATACTGTTTCACATTGAGCTTTTTATCATAGTACACTATAGAAAGTATTAGGGTAAAATAAAGAAAATTGTTTTATAAAAAAGGAGGTATAACGTATGGAGAAGGTAAAATGTGCCATCATTTATTACAGTATGACGGGAACAAACTATCAAATGGCTACCTGGGCAGCCGAAGCTGCAGAAATGGCAGGCGCCGATGTTCGCATACGCAAGGTACAAGAGCTTGCTCCTGAATCGGTAATCTCCGAAAATCACGCATGGAAAGCACATGTAGAGGTAACAAAAAACGTTAAAGTAGCCTCTTCAGAAGATGTAGACTGGGCTGATGTAATAATTTTCAGCACTCCTACTCGCTTTGGTAACGTTGCTGCACAGATGAAACAATTTATAGATCTCCAGGGAGAATTATGGGCTCAGGGAAAACTTGCAAACAAAGTTGTGAGTGCCATGTCTTCTGCTCAAAACCCACACGGAGGACAAGAAGCAACCATAAAAAATCTGTATATATCAATGATGCACTGGGGAGCTATAATCGTTCCACCTGGCTATACAGACAGCTCTATTTTCAAGGCTGGAGGAAACCCATATGGAACATCCGTTACTCAAAGCTCAAAATTAGGAATGGTTGAAGATGTTAAAGATGCCATCTTTCATCAGGCAAAAAGAACAGTAGAAGTTGCTATGTGGCTAAAGAAAGGACGTGAAATATGAAAAATATATTCTTTTATCATACCCCACTTGGAAAAATCGCAATCGCTGAAAACGAAGGCGCAATTACAAACCTCTATTTCGAAAAAGAAATTCCTGAAGGGGCACCTTTTCACGAAACAAAGTTACTTAAAAAAGCAGGAGAACAATTACACAACTATTTCTTAGGAGAACTCAAAGAATTTGATATTCCTCTTGCTCCGACTGGTACAGACTTTATGAAAAATGTATGGGAGAGCCTTTGCCACATACCTTATGGAGAAACACGTAGTTATCAACAAATTGCCGAAAGCATCGGAAATAAAAAAGCTTCACGAGCTGTAGGACTCGCTAATAATCGGAATCCTATTCCCATCTTTATTCCTTGCCATCGAGTTATCGGTGCAAACGGCAAGTTAGTTGGATACGGAGGCGGTCTGGAAATAAAATCGTTTCTTTTAGATCTAGAAAAAAAACATAAAAGCAATTAGCATTTATGCTTGTTTTCCTGCCTTAGAAAAAGAATATGAAATAACTTTTCTAGGGCAAATGTCTACGCATGCGCCGCAAGAAATACACTCATGGGAATACATGTTTTCTGAGCGAACCATGGCATTGACATCCAAGCTCATGGGACAACTTTTTGTGCATAATTTGCAATCAATACATTTAGACGAATCTGCCTCAAGATGTAAGTGAGGCATTTTTGTTTTTGTGGCTGCCCACTTTCCAGCAATCATAAAAGGGGCAAGTAAACAGCCATAATGACAAAAAGGTCTTCTCCCTATAAGAAGAGACAATATAACGATAGCCCCCATGGCAATATAAAACATTAGATATGATGTAGATGTTCTGAGAGAAAACCCTCCTTCTATACCATATAATGGTTTAATAGCCATTATTCCCCCGGCTTTTACAAATAAGAACATAAGAATAGCAAGCCAGATCATAGCTATGCCATATTTAATGAAATCATATTTGCCACCAACTACTCTACGATCGTTTGCAGGAAAAAGAACTTCTTGTACTGCCCCACCGGGACAAATCCATCCACAAAAAATCCGCCCTGCAAAAAAAGCAATAATAGCTGAAATAACCACAAAAAGAAGACTTGAGGTCACAATACCCCTCAATGCCCCCTGCAAAGTGAGTAGAGGTGAAAGGTAGAACATTGTTATAGGAAGAGAGAGAATAAAAATAACTAGCAAAGTCTTACGTATATTTTGACGTTTCATATAATCCCTCCTTACTTTAAACGACTATACCACAAATACCCGCTTGGGTATATACAAGAACAATGGTAACACAAAAAACAAAAAATGTGCTACCATTACAAGACAATAACTACCTCATCTTTGGAGGACCTCATGAATATATTTAAATCTCAAGAAAAAACTTCTGAAAAAATAGCATCATACTGGAGTTGGCGATCTAAGGTATACGACAACGCATGCTCAAAACATCATCAATGGCATGATATTTTTCTTACTCCTTTCAAAGGGAAGCAACCTCTTGATCTTCTTGATATGGGTTCTGGAACAGGATTTCTTGCTAT
Source organism: Aminobacterium thunnarium (assembly GCF_055390565.1). NCBI lineage: Bacteria > Thermotogati > Synergistota > Synergistia > Synergistales > Aminobacteriaceae > Aminobacterium > Aminobacterium thunnarium. Next base: position 382,769 of record NZ_AP042412.1, on the reverse strand, counting down.
CGGATTTGCCCAAAAAGGTCATAAAGTTATAGGCATGGATCTCTCTCCAGAGATGGTAAGCTTCGCAAAAAATGAAGCTAAAAAACAGAATCTCTCCGTTGAATTCTTTCTTGGGAATGCAGAGGAACCGCCTTATTTTCCCAATCTATTCGATGGAATAACTTGTCGAAATCTCTTATGGACCCTTCCAAATCCGTTGCAAGCTCTTACCTCCTGGAAAAAGCTCTTGAAGCCACATGGACAACTTGTTATAGCAGATGGTTTGTGGGAGCCCCGACTTTATCTTGCAAAGGAAGAGCCCGTCACTATGAAATTCAAAGAAGCTTATTCTGAAATAAGAGAGCAGCTTCCATTTTTTCTTGGTCTCTCTGTAGAAAATGGCATTTCCCTATTAAAGCAAGCTGGTTTTTCCCAAATCAAAAGATATGATCATCTTTTCTCTGAAAATCCTTATGAGTATAAAAACAAATTTTTTGTTTTATCAGCCAAAATATAGGGAGGGTAATATATATGAGAAGAAATATTTGCTTAATTTTTTGTTTTATCTTTATGTTGTTATTTTTTTCTGGATCTCCGGCTTCAAGCGCTCAAGGGCAACCACTTACTATTGTTTCTGCATGGGAAGCTTCTACAATAGATCCTGTTGTTTCAGGATTTGTTTTTACCCGTATGGGATGTCTTGAAACTCTTGTAACATCTGATAAAAAAGGTGGGATTGAACCTCGTCTTGCTACAACATGGAAAGTTTCTGAAGATGGGCTTATATGGGTTTTCGAACTTCGTAAAGGAGTTATTTTTCATGATGGAACTCCGCTTACAGGAGAAGTTGCTGCCGCTTCATTAAATCGGACTCTCGCCAAAGGCAGCCTCTTTAAAGGAACGCCTATTCAAAGTTTTTCAGGAGAAGGAATGAACGTTATAGTAACAACAGAACGTCCTTTTTCTGCTCTACCTGCGTACCTTGTTCATTATGCTTCAGCTATTTGCGCTCCTTCCTCTTTCGACAAAGAAGGTAAAGTTGTAAAAGTGGTAGGAACAGGATTTTATCGCTTGACATCTTTTCAGGAAGGGAAAGTTATTGACTTCGAAAGCTTTAATGATTATTGGGGAGACAACGCATCAATCTCTCATGCCCGATATTTCGCCGTTCCTAATCCTGAAACTCGAGTTCTCCTTGCGGAATCAGGAGAAGGAGATATTGTTGTAGACATTCCTGCTGATGCAGCTTTGCGGCTTCGAGAAAATAAAAATCTTACAGTTATAAGTGACCCCTTACCTCGCGTTCGTCTTCTCACAGTGAATGCTAAACTCCCCTTTTTCTCAAGTAGCCGTTTGCGCCATGCCCTTTCGTATCTCATCGATAGGGAAGGCATCGCAAAAGCACTATTAAAAAACAACAAATCAGGTGCAACTCAACTTTTTCCAACTGTTTCTGCTTGGCATAATCCCAAACTGACGCCCTTAAATTACGATCCTGAAAAAGGACGTAAGATACTTAAAGAAGAAGGCTGGCTTCCTGAAGGAAAACAAAAAATTCTAACTAAAAATGGACAACCGTTTGTTTTTGAAATATTAACGTATTCAAGCCGTCCAGACCTTCCTGTTATTGTAGAGGTCATTCAGCAAGCACTTCGGAATGAGGGAATTATTGTAAAAATCAGAGTTGAAAAATCGGGAATGGTTCCCGAAGGAAACAAAAACGGAACACTTGAATCTGCTTTCATTGCTAGAAATTTTGGTTTTGTTGCCGATCCTATAGGTACATTAACCTCAGACTTCGGCCCTGAGAAAGGGCGAGGTGGATGGGGAGCTATCAACTGGAATTCAACAACATTTGATGAAGCAGTTAAAACGTACATAGAAACATTCGAAACTGAAAGACAAGTTTCGTTACGGAAAACTATGACAAGCATTCTACAAGAAGAGCTCCCCGCTATTCCAATAGCGTGGTATGACAACCATGTTACGGTTAATCATAGGATTCAAGGAGTCTCTCTTGATCCTTCAGAAGTAAGGCCTTATCCAGAAGGGGTAGAATGGGCAAAATAATATTTTTCGCTCGGACATACTTTTTTCGTATGGTAATAGTTGCTCTGGGAGTGAGTACTCTGTGCTTTCTTGCAGTGGAATTCGCTCCCGGAGACCGAGCTCTTGATGTCGCTATGGCTCGTTATGGTCTAGACGGTGCAACAGCTTCTGCTGTTGAATATGTTCGTACTAGCGAAGGACTAGAGAAACATCCCTTTATTCGCTACAAGGCCTGGCTTTTTTCAGTCATTCAGGGGAGATGGGGGCATTCTCTTGTAGGAGGCGAAGAAATTTTCCCTATGCTGTTACGCTCTTTCAAACGTACAACCCTTTTAGCAGGATTTTCGTTACTCTTGTCTTTCTTATTTGCCTTTCCTCTCGGAATCTATTGTGGACGTCACCCTGGCCATTACGTTGATATCCTCTCTTCTTTGGCATCGAGTGTTCTTGTTTCCTTCCCTTCTTTTGTCAGAGGAGCCTTTCTTATACTCTTGTTGGCTGTCAATTTTCACTTTTTTCCTGTCGCCGGTTTTTCTTCTTTTTCCCACATGGTATTGCCTGCTATTACACTTGCCATCGGCCTTGCAGCAACTTCATCACGAGTCATAGCGTCATCCATTCAGCAAGCCTGCCAAACTGAGCATTATAAATTCGCACAACACAAAGGACTTTGTGGAAAGAACCTCTTCTTCCCTCATGGTCTTCTCAATGCTTCTGTTCCCATCGTAACTTACGTAGGATTACAAGCGGCAGGTCTTCTTGACGGCGTTGTGGTTATTGAAACGCTTTTTGCCTGGCCTGGTTTAGGAAGTTTACTTTTAGACGCTCTCCGTTCTGGAGATATTCTTGTTATTCAAGGTGCTGGATTATTGTTAGGCTGGATTTATGTTACGGTAAACACATTAACAGATTGGTTATCAGAGGGGTTCATTCTATGACAAGAAAACAAAAAGGAGCGATCCTGATTCTCATTGTCCTAATTTTGGGTTTAGTGTTTCTCTTTTTAAGAAATTCGAATCCTTTTGCTCAAAATCTTTTACATACGTTGGAATCTTCGTCTAAATCTCATATTTTAGGAACGGATCATTTGGGAAGAGACCTTGGTGCTCGCATCGCAAAAGGGGCTTTCAATTCTATTCTTTTGTCTGCTATATGTGTCTTGGGGTCTTTATTTATAGGGCTATCTCTCGGTTCTCTCGCAGCATACAAAAAATCAAATATTGAAAAGGGGCTTTTAATATTTACAGACATTGTTATGGCTTTCCCTGGAATTGTCTTGGCAATTGTATTAAGCGCTCTTACTCAAGGAGGACCTTGCGCAGTTGTCATTGCTCTTATCTTTACAGGATGGCCTCAATATTTTCGAATGGTACGCAACCTACTTAAGGGAATTTTAGGAAGCCCTTACGTTGAAGCCGCTCAAATAGCAGGGTTTCCAACCCCTATTCTTTTAGGGAAATACGTATTTCCAAAACTTGTTCCTACCATTGGTGTAATGGCTGCTCTTGCATGGGGAAAGACTATTCTAGAAATATCTTCTTTAGGTTTTTTAGGAATTGGGATGGCACCACCAGAACCAGAATTAGGAGCCATGATATCTGAAGGAATGTCGTACATGAGAACAGCTCCACAAGTTGTTTTTTTACCAGGAACAGTCATTTTTCTTTTTGTCTTTGCCTTTCTTCTTCTTGGGGACGGGAAAAATCGTAATTGTACAGGAGGATATCACATATGATCTCTTCTCTTTCTGTACAGCATCTTTTTATTCTTGATGAGAAAAAGAAACCTCTCGTACAAAATGTCTCTTTTTCCATTTCCTCAAAAAGTGTCTTTTTTCTGATAGGCGAAACAGGGAGCGGAAAAAGTCTCATCGCCCAAACTATTGCAGGAACACTTCCTAAAAGGCTCACCGCCAAGGGCAAAATTTTTTTTGAAAAGCAGAATCTTCTCCTGCTAAAAGACAGTGAAAGGCAAAAGCTCTGGGGAAAATCTCTCTTTCTTATGCCACAAGAACCTTTTTCTGCTCTTAACCCCTTACTCTCTGTTTTCCACCAAGTACGAGAGATATTTGAATATACGAAAGGAATGAAAAGGAATCAAGCAAATGAATCAACAAAAGACATTCTTTCAATATTAGGCATTCCTTATCAAGTTTTTAAAGAAAAACCTCATAAGCTTTCGGGAGGAATGGCCCAAAGAGTGCTCTTGGCAATGGCACTCGCATCTCCAGCAAAATTTATTCTATTGGATGAACCCACCAAAGGTCTAGATTCGTCACGAAAAAAAGATGCCATCCTTCTCATAAAAGAAATTTTAAATAACGGGAAAACGCTTCTTTGCATTACCCACGACCTTTCTCTCCCTCTTGCGATAGAAGGGAATATAGGCATCCTTTTTAGAGGAATACTTGTGGAAGAGGGAAAATCAAAAGATATCTTGGGGTCTCCTACCCATCCATACACGCAAGGTCTGCTAGATGCCCTTCCCGAACGTGGGCTACATCCTATTCCAGAAGAATTACTGGAAAAGCTTGAAAGGACGTGGCTTTAATATGGGGAATATTCCCGTAGTAGAAGGGCAACATCTCTCTAAGATTTTTACAAGGAAAAACAACACTCGTGTTACTCTTTTTTCTAATTTATCTCTCTCTTTATACAGAGGAGAGATTGTAGGTTTATGGGGGTTATCAGGAAAAGGAAAAACGACTCTCGGGAATTTGTTACTCGACATTATCTCCCCCGATGAAGGAAATGTATTATGGAAAGGTGAAAACATATCTACTCTATCTCATAAAGAGAAAAAAAGACTTCGTCCCCTCTTTCAAAAAATTCACCAAGATCCAGGTTCATCTTTTCCCTCTCATCTAAAGATGCAAACTGTTTTTAGAGACTTTTATAAATGGGGAAAACACGCAGTCTTTTCTTCGGAACAACATTGGTGGGATTCTCTACATGAAGGAATGAAAAAGGCATCACTTTCAGAAAAACTTCTCGATAGATATCCATGTCAGCTTTCTGGTGGAGAACTTCAAAGATTTGCCCTTCTTAGAGCAATGCTTTTCTCCCCCCTTTTTCTTGTAGCTGATGAACCTACATCTCGTCTTGATCCTTCAGTCCAAGCCAAAGTCGCACACATGATTGCAGAAGATGCATACAAAAGAAACGTGACTATTCTTTTCATTTCTCACGACAAAGCTCTTTTAAGGGCTATATGTTCAAGGATCATTCACCTCGAATAGTTGTCAGAATAAAACAAAAAGTTTAAACTTAAACGTGCCGACTTCCAAAGAGTATAAAAGCTCTATCAAGAAATAGTAAAAGGAGGCGAGTCACGTGGCAAAAGTTGCAAGAGAAATGGTAGAAAAAGCAGGGATCAATGTCGACCAACTTCTTCAGCTTTTAATATCAAATGCAGCTGCGGAACTCACTACATTCTACTATTACACAATTTTGAGGGCGAACCTTATTGGTCTGGAAGGCGAAGGGATAAAAGAGATTGCTGAGACTGCTCGTATTGAAGACAGAAATCATTTTGAAGCTCTCGTTCCTCGTATTTATGAACTTGGAGGTAAACTTCCCGACGATATGAAAGCATTCCATGACATTTCGGCATGTCCCCCAGCCAGATTACCGGAAGACTCAACAGATGTAAAAGCAATTTTAAAAGTATTAGTGGAAGCCGAACGTTGCGCCGTTCGGGGATATACTCACATTTGTAATATGACAGCAGGAAAAGACCACCGCACCTATGCTTTAGCTCAAGCCATTTTACAAGAAGAAATTGAGCATGAATCATGGTTCTCTGAATTTCTAGGTGAAGGTCCTTCAGGTCACTTTATGAGAAGAGGAGAAACATCACCTTTCGTACGCCCTTTCATGCCATCTGTATAAACTTTCTTTCACTAAATATCAAAGGGCCTCAAAATTTAAATTGAGGTCCTTTTTTCTATTTTGTTACTCTCCTTCCCTATTGGCATATAAAAGAGAACAAACAGATCTTTAATCATGTGGTAAAATCAACTATCTTTATACGCCGTACTGACCAGAGGAATTAAGGCTTGGTGTATCTATAAGAGAGGAATACTGAATGGGAATGCAGCTACAACTGATTAAACCCTCTTTGCATATAAAAAAAGAATATTTAGATTTCGCAAGGGAATGGCAAAAGAATGATGAAGAGATTATTCCCTGGGCAGCTCGGCTGATGGGAAAAGATTATAAATCATGGGTAGAGGAAACTCAAAAAAATGAAAAAACTCCTCCCCCTCATCTGGTTCCTTCCAGTACCTTTTTTCTTATAAATACTGATGGGGTAATAATCGGTGCAATCAACATTAGACATTATCTGAACGAAGCATTATTACGTACAGGAGGGCATATCGGTTACGGTATACGTCCTTTTTTTCGTGGTAATGGTTTTGCAACTCATATGCTAGCCTTGGCACTTCCTATAACTCGAAATTTGGGGATTACAAAAGCACTACTTACATGTGACAAGCAAAACATCGCTTCAGCTAAAACGATCATAAAAAATGGCGGAATACTTGAAAATGAAATAAATGAAGAGACAAGAATTACACAACGATATTGGATTTCTCTAGACATGTAAATATCTACTTTTTCCATATCATAGAGAACTCAACCATACCTGTATTTTCATCGACAAGTTCCTCTTTCACAATAAAACCTTCGCGTAAGTAGAAACTGATAGCCCTTCTGTTTTTTTCATATACATTCAAGCGTAAAGAATCATATATAGATTTAACTTTATCTATCAACTTTGATCCAATACCTTTCGACTGTTCAGACTCGAAGACAAATATTCCCGCTATATATCCTTGATCAACGCCTATAAACCCCTGCACGCCATTTTCATCTTCATATACATAGACATCGGCCATAGGAAAAATGAGTCTAACCCCATTAAAATTTTGGGCCCAATACTCTTTAGGAATAAAAGGATGAGCTTGGACATTACCACTAAGCCATATTTCCATAACTCTATCTAAATCTTTTATGCTAAATTTTCTTATCATATCTATCTTCCACAACATTTGCCTTCTAAGTCATACCGACCTGCATATAATTTACTAGCAATATTAGTGTAGTGCATAATAAATTCGGTTTTAGCTTCAGTATATTTATCTCTATCGTGTTCGTATTCCTTCTTTAATCTTTCTTTCAATCTCCCATACTTTTCTGCTACATTTGCGTGTGTCAAAAGATAATCACGAAAATATAATTCGTTCCAATCTCCCAAATATCTGACGTGAAGATGAAATACTCTTTCTGCAAATCCTTTTAATGTGTATCCCTTCATAAACATCATATGTGGAGGTGGATTATCTGGCTGAGGAAAAAAGATATACTCATTATTCTCTAATAAATGAATTAAAAAGTTAGAATCGCATCGTTTTCGTATTTCAAGCAATATATCAATCGTAGGTTTTGCCACTAAACCTTGAACTGACGTACTGCCTATATGGTTTATTCTCTCTATGTTCTCTTCTTTAACAATACGCATGATATTCAATTTCTCTTCCAAATACCATCGAGCATACTCGGGGTTGTGTTCTTTTAAAATAATTGGAAACAAAGCCCACAACTCTTCGTTCGACATTGATTTTAAATCTTTCTCCATTGTTATATACCTCTTTACTAAAATAGTTTGACAATTAATCGATAGAGCGTAAATATTATATTAATAATTATCTTATGCAAATAAAAATACTCCCATTTAAAGCTAAAGAACAAGTTATACATAGAATGAGTCGAGTAACGTAACCTTAAATTATAAGGAGAATTTGTAAAATGAAAAAAAATAATCTATTGGCAATGGCAGATATCTCCTTTGATGTCGTCATTCTGATAATTATCGGGATGGTTATGTTGCTTACTGGAATTTTGCTTTTTCCAGTATCAACAGGAAGACTTCCTTATTATGAAAACGGCCTATACGGTTTGCTTTTGTTCATTTTCGCTTTGCAGATGATCACTCTCGGTAAAACTCCATTCGGAGATATGCGCAGAACAAAATCATTACTTGTTGTTGGCTTGATCATTGCAGCTATAGGCATTATGACATGTTTTATACCAGACATGTTCAACAATATTCCCCGAATGCTACTTTTTTTCTGCTTCGGCCTTGGCGGTTTCTTGCTGCTTCTTCAAATGATATTTTCTAAAGACAAACTTCGATCATGGTTAAAATATGGAAAGATATTCCGTTCACTCTCCTTCGCCTGCGCAACTATTTACTTACTATCAATGCTAATCGGGATACTCATCTTAAAAAAGGATTTACTAACAACGTCTAAAACAGCAGTAGTAATACTAATTTACGGAATCGCCATTATCTACCTTGCAAAAATTCTTCGGAAAATATATCTCAACTATCCAGAGGCTGGGAATTTAAATAACGAAACTAGCATTGACCTTTCTACTGATAAGGCAATGATTTTACTGACAGGAATCTTCATGGTTTTACTCGGGTTTTTATTACTCCCTGTCAATTTCGGTCTACTTCCATTTTCTGGAAGCGCGCAACTGGGATTATTGATGATTATCTTTGCGATTCGGATGCTCGCCTTCGGAAACACACCACTAGGGCCATTTCCACGCTCGTGGCTCATGATTTTTCTTGGCCTCCTATTCGCAGCACTTGGAATTACTTCTTGTATCATTCCTGAAATACTTGTTTCTCCTCTTACTATGCTTGTCGGAGTACTCAACATTCTTGGAGGAGCCATTATGCTCTGGAAAATATGCGCTCCTATTTTTAAAAAACTAGGAAAATCACAATCTCCTGTCCCTACAATATTAGTTAGACTTACATTAGCCCAACTCACACTAAATCTGGTCTCCATTCTTTTTGGTACATCAATGCTTATTGCCCATCTGATTTCAGGACGGGTAATTGGTGTAATTCTCGCAGCAAACGGATTCGTTCTTCTGTACCTATTACATATACTGAAACTTATAGACGAAATGCAAAGAGAAATGAATATTACTAACTAACATTGCTCTCTTTGCCTAATAATAGACGCCCTTTGTTTGATAATTTTTACGACGTACATTCGCTATTTCACTAGCAATTTTGTCGAATTCTTCTCTGTTTTCCCTATAAAGAGCATCCATATCTCGCATAACTTGAGGAAAGATAATAACAAGAGACTTTTTTTCAATTTCTTCAAGAATATAATCAACAGCCTCGTCAACACTTATTGCGTCTGGAGGAGGAGCCATACCTCCAAATGCCGATGTAGCGACATTGCCGGGACAAAAAACGCTGAACTGTAGCCCTTCCGCTTCTAGCTCGTATTTCAAACTCTCAGTCATTGAAATAACTGCACTTTTACTTGCTGCATATACAGCTTGATAAGGCACAGGAATACGTCCTGTAATAGAACCCGTGTTTATAATATGTCCAAACCCTTGCTCTCGCATTATAGGAATTGCTGTATATGTTCCATGAACAATCCCCATTAGATTCAACTCAATTATTGATTTCCAAATGTCAAAAGTTATTTTCCCTGTAGGAAGAGTCATCCCCTTCCCCGCGTTATTAAACACAAAATCAAGATGCCCGTCGAAAGCTCTTGCTGCATTGATAAGTTTTTCAACATCCGCTAGCATAGTCACATCTGTCTTCATCGGGAAAACTTGCCCATCATAATTTGTGTTTAGACGTTCAGATTCCCTTTCAAGATTTTCTTCGTTCACATCGCCCATAAATACTGCTGTCGCTCCTCGCATAAGTAGATGCTCCGTTAATCCCAAGCCTATACCCGCGGCAGCTCCAGTTACAACTGCAACCTTACCTTCAAAATATTCACTCATAGCAACCCCCCCTTTTTATGGCAACATTTTAGAGTCGCCTACATTGAGTCTGGATACCCCTTTTATCATCAAGGAATTTGTGTATTTCACTATTGGTAACGCTGAAAGGGTATCAATGATTCTGCTCTGTAGCGGATGTTGCTCTTGGGTAAGCCGAGTCCATTCAATCTTACCCTCACCTTTCCAGACCTGTTTTGCTATCATTTCTTGTGGATAAAGTGTTGCGTGGCTTAACGTAGCACCTCCTTTACCCAAATTGGGCAAATAACGCCATCCAAAGAGGTTAACCTTAGAATGTTCGTTGACCTTACCAACATCCTTTTCGGAAACTTCTTCTCCTCTTACAAAATTAAGTTTTATGAAATTACAACTTTCATAGCTCGCTGCAGTGTACCAATGATCTTTAATATGTCTTTCAAACGCAATGTCTGCAAAAAGTTTGGGCATGCCATCCTCTTCTCGTCCCCCAATAATAGGACACGCCTTGTTCTCCCATATGACAAATACATATTCACCAGCTAATCCATCAGAATTTCCAACATATTCAACTGGAGCGCTAAGCTGTATGAGCCGATACTCGCCACCTGACATCCAATCAACATCTCGACAGTTTGCATATTGAACGTTTACTAAGGGCTGAAGAAGATTAAAATCTTCAGGAATGAGTTCCAACAAGGGCTCTTGTTCTGTTTCAAACTGAATGCTAATACACCTCATATCTCCATACTCTGTCCGTACCGGGTAAAAGGGGTATCCCCAAAAATGTACCGGCATTTTATAAACAAAGTCTTCTCGGAATTTAAATTTTCCTCTCAAAATATCACCTCCAGCCAAAAGGAAAAGCCGACTTTAAAAAGTCGGCCTTTTCGTTACTCCTGCGGTATCCAAGTCTCTTTACAACGATCTAGTATGTAGCTCCAATCTATCTCTATATCTGCCTGAGCTTGCTCTAAAAGAGCCTTGGATTTCTCCCCTTTGAAAAGGTGAGAATAACGTCCCTGGGGTTTCAAAAACTCTTCAATAGGCACACGTTTTTTAGGCTTATACGAAAGTTTCCATTCCCCGTCTATAACTTCATATATAGGCCAAAAACGGGTTTCAGCAGCCTTCTTACAAATATCTCCCTGCAACGCCGGATCAATTCTCCAGAAAAGAACACAGGGAACAAGAATATTAACGAAAGCTGGGCCGGGCGTTTCTATGGCTCTTTTGACCTTAGTGGCAACGTCTATGTGATTAAAGAGAGTTGTCTGAGCCACATAGGGAATATGATGGGCAGCAGCAATACTTGTAAGATCTTTAGGTTTCTGTAGTTTTCCGGGAATAACGCTGCCAGCAGGAGAAGTAGTTGCATTAGCTCCACGAGGAGTAGCACTACTTCGTTGCGCCCCCGTATTCATATATCCCTGGTTGTTATAACAAATATAGGTAAAATCATGTCCTCTTTCCAAAGCCCCGGAAAGAGACTGCAAACCTATATCGTACGTTCCACCATCGCCTCCGAAGGCAACAATTTTAATCTTTTTATCTATCTTCCCTCTTTTTCTTAAAGCCTGATAGGCTGCCTCAACACCGGAAGCTCCCGCTCCAGCATTTTCAAAGGCCGTATGAATCCATGGCACACGCCAAGCACTGAAGGGATATACAGTTGTAGAAACCTCAAGGCAACCTGTTGCATTGATTATGACAAGAGGGGAATCTACGCCCATGAGTCCCTGATGTACGGCCGTCGGGGCGCCACATCCAGGGCACATGCGGTGTCCTTGCGTCATAGGGCTTTTTTTATGAACAACATCGCTGATTTTTATACTCATCTTCGCCATCCCCCTATTCTAGAAGGCCGATATAGTGCTCTTCATGCGAAATCTTGCCATTGATGAGGTCCATGAAGATTCCTTCTGCATACTGCGGGAAGAAATCTCTTCCCCCAAGACCATAAATGCAGCTATTGACAGGAACCAAGTCCCCGGCAGCATAGAGGGCACTTCTTACTTCTGCAACGAGAGGCGCGGTTCCGCCAATGCTTAAACATCTATCTAAAACAGCAATAGCCTTTTTCCCTTTAAGAACAGCAGCTATCGCTTCAGCAGGGAAGGGACGGAACATACGAACGCGAAGACAACCGACCTTATGCCCCTTATTTCTCATCTCATCAACCACATCTTTGACAGCTCCTGACGCTGAAGACATAACAACAATAACAAAATCAGCATCTTCAGTTTTGTAACAATCGATCATGGGATAATATCGACCTGATATAGACTCGAATTCTTTCGCTATCTTGTCATAAAGAACGAGGGCCTTTTTATGTGCTTCGATCTGCTGACGTTTAATTTCAAAGTAATACTCAGACATAGCGAAGGATCCGTATGTTACGGGATTTTCGACATCAAGCAGAGGATTGATAGGATTTCTTTCTCCCACGAAATTTTTCACAACATCATCGTCAAGGAACTCTACAGGTTCAAAACCATGGCTTGTAATAAAGCCGTCCTGACAAACAAATACGGGGGTGAGAATATCCTTGTTCTCGCTGAGCCGTATCGCCATAATGGCAGAATCATAGACTTCCTGGGCATCTTCACAATATAGATGTATCCAACCATAATCTCGCTGAGCCATACTATCACTGTGATCACAGTGAATATTTATGGGTGCCCCTACACTTCTGTTTACTAGACCAAAAACAATGGGTGTTCTGAAACAGCCTGCGATAGGAAAAACCTCATGCATAAGTGCTACTCCATTTGCACTTGAAGCAGTCATAACACGGGCTCCAGCAGCTGAGGCTGTTACGCAGGCTGTTATGGCAGAATGCTCACTTTCCACCGTAACGAAATTTGTATCGACCTCACCGTTTGCAACAAATTCTGCAAACTTCATAATTATGTCTGTCGATGGAGTTATGGGGTAAGCTGCGACTACGTCTGGATTTATCTGACGCATCGCTTCAGCAAAAGCCCAATTTCCTGATGTAATCTCTTTACGTGGCATCTTTTTCCGCCCCCTTCTACGCGAAATCTGATTCAGGCCGCATCTCTATCGCCTTTTTGGGGCATACTTGGGCGCATATTCCACAGCCTTTACAATAGAAGTAGTCGATACCCGTTACCTTTCCGTTCTCATCGGTTGTAATTGAACGATCCGGGCACTGAACCCAACAAAGCATGCAAGAAATACACTCTTCTCCATTCCATACCGGACGAATGCTTCGCCATTGGCCTGTTTCAACATTCTCAGCCGAAGCCCCGTAAGTAATTCCTCCCATAGGAACATCCTGCCATCTTTTAGGCTTGCCCATGTCTTTCATTTCTTTCCAATTTTTGCACGTACTCATCCGATTTGTACCTCCTCATAGCCCCTCTTAATGGCCCTGAGATTGGCGGCCAGCACCTTTTCAGGTAGCTTTGCCATCTTATGAGAGAAGTGGTCAACAAATGCCTGAATGGGAACCTCTGTAAAAATATGAGCAAAAGTTCCGAGCATAGGAGCGTTGGGGCGATTCTGGCCAAATTCCTCCAGTGTGATTTTTGTCGCATCAATTGTTATAACCTTGACTGCATCTGGAAGGCCGAGTTTTTCCTTAATATCGGCAGGTGACATGGGAGTATTGATAAGATAAACCGTATTGTCATCGCATCCCTCGGTTGGACGAGCAGCATCGAGCAAAGTGGGGTCTATGACTGCAACTACATTGGGATTCTGAACTCCACAGCGTTTGCGGATTGGTTGATCAGAAACCCTGTTGTAGGCCTTCATAGGCGCTCCCTGACGTTCTGCACCGTACTCGGGGAAAGACTGGACGAATTTCCCGGCTCCAAACAATACCTCAGAAAGTATTGCTGAACCCGATTTGGCTCCCTGGCCTCCTCGTCCATGCCACCTGATTTCAATGGCGAGAGGCATTACTACATCAACTCCTTTCAAATTTGGTGAAATCGGAGTACATGTAAAAAGCAGTCTTATGAGCAACGCCAGATCATCGAAAAGTAAACTCAGAAGTAGGACAGCGCATCGGGAAAACTAGATCACATTAAAAAGCTAACCAATTTTTATAAAACTTATTGGAGAATTCTTGCAATATCATAGCGTATTTATCCTTTTATATAAAATAGATTCTTTTATGCAGAGTGGCATAAACTATGGGGAATATAATCTCTAATGTGGATTAGCTCAAAATTGCGTCGTTTTTCTCATCATGTTCTTGGAAATTTTTCATTACTAAATTGGGTGAAGAATTCGCATAACAGTAGAGGCAAAGGTGGGGACACGTGTTATATGCACCTATATCTTTACTCCGCACACAACAACATTCAGGTCTCTGCCCTCGATCTTTACGTTGAGGACTTATTTTTAAAAAAAGCTTATCATCAATACATTTGTTGTGCTCTATTCCGTAACAGCTCAGATCTACTTTTTCCCCACACGTAGCAACAGAAATTCCCCAATTTTGACAGTATCTGGAAATTTTTTGAGCAATGAAAATCATGTCGTCTTCACTAAAATTTCGATAATGAATTCCCGTTTTCTTGAGGTTTGATCGAACTTTACGTATATTTTCTCTAAAAGATCTTGCGGCTGAATAGCCCCGAAAACGTATATGTAACAAAAGAGGGGCTGGATTTTTTGACCAAAAAACAACTCCTCGGCGGGGCATATCCTTCCTCTAGCCGCCTCATAAACCACGGCATATAAAAAGCTGGAATATCAGTCGCTCGACTGGCAGAAAGTAAAATAGGGCAAATAGCTTCTTGAGGCCCTTTTTGTGTCTTGATAGTCGTTTTGCTCCACATATTTTACCTTTTCTATTTTTTCTCTTCTAAAATCTGTTTCAATGAGAGAACGAAGCCATCCACTTCTTCCTCTCCCAACGTAAGCGGCGCATAACAATGTATAAAATTAAACAGGGGTGAATACCCTGTAAAATATCCCTTATTCAGAAGCGCCTCAAAAACTTGTTCCGCCATATAATCGGCTTCCAAGTCAATTACATTCATCATGCCTCGGCCGCGAATTTCCTTCACACCAACAACGCATGTCTTCAGTTTTTGAAGCTTTTGACGCAGATATTCCCCAATTCTACTGCCACGCTCAACAAGTTTACCCCGCTTCATGACCTCTATAACTTTTCTCGCTACTGCACATCCAAGTGGGTCATCAATGTGAGATTGAACATAACGCAATTTGAGATCCGTCATCTTTTTACCAAGTTGCGAACGAATCAAGACTCCACTTATGGGATAGCCATTACCAAGTCCCTTCCCCATCGCAATGATTTCTGGAGAGTGACTCTCTCCTTGCAAACAATCGTAGTATTGAAAACCAAACCAGCGACCAGTGCGACCGAATCCAGTAGTGACCTCGTTTGAAACAACAACGCCTCCAGTAGAGCGAATTCGTTTTGTCAAATAAGAGATTAGCTTTTCTGGAGGGCAAAGCACACGTCCGCCAGCATTACCTGCCTCAAATACAAAACAAGCACAAGACATAAAATCTACATTCTTGAATTTGCCGCAACTTTCGCAATCCTGCTTTTTATCACACTCTATACATTCTGTTACATTAAGATCTACCCACGTTTTAGGATCACGCGGCATCCGCAATTCTGAAGAGGTTCCAAGATACGACAACGTTGTGCATAATTTTTTTCTTCGCTGCGTCAATTTTTCAGCCATCCATACAGCCATGGAGACAGCTTCACTACCGGAAGAAAGATAGGTACCATCGTAATCACATGGAAGACCAGCGGCATCTGTAACTTCCTGCGTTAGACAAGCAGAATGTTCCGTTGTAAAAAACTGATGTAAATGCATAGACTTCACAGACTGACTCGACATTGTCGCCAATATCTCTGGATGAGCATGTCCCAAAACAGCAGCCCAACAACCCGATTCCATATCGACTAAAGTTCCGTATTCTGCTGTCTGGATACGGTTTCCCTGGGCACTCAACACAGTTAAGCTAACATGAGGACTTTCGAATAAGCGCAAACGTTTATCACTACTGGAACAACTTTCTTTAACTTCTTCCATTCTCACATTCCTCCTATATCTTCCTCGTTTATGAAACAACGAAAATATACTATGGTTATAGAAAATTCTGGAATTTACTGCATCTATATGCGAGAAGAGTGAGTGTGATAATATTTCAGAAACGAACATAATTCCTCGTTAAGAGGTGAAATATTATGAAACGTTTGTTGAGCAAATTAAACGCATTCGAAACGATAATAAAAAATTTACTACCCGTTATTGGACTTTCTCTTTTTATCACTGCCTTGTGGGTTCTTCACAAAGAACTCAAAGATTACCATATTCACGATATTCTATTTCAGCTAACACAAATTCCCTTTAAATATATTATTTTTGCTTTTTTATTCATGATATGCGACTACTTCGTTCTTACATTATATGATTTCCTTGCCCTTAAAAGTATAGGTCATCCGTTAAATTATGGCAGCGCTTGTTTAGCTTCGTTTATTTCTTTCGCATTCAGCCATAATATCGGATTCAGCTTAGTCTCTGGTGGGTCTATACGTTATAGAATATACACATCGTTAGGGCTTTCTCCTATTGAAATAGCACGCATAATCGGGTTCACTAGTGGCACCTTCTGGTTAGGTTATAGCATTATTGGTGGAGCTGCTTTTTTACTTGATCCTCTTGTTTTACCGGGGCAATTCCACATTCCTTTCGGTTCTCTTCATTTTTTGGGAGTGCTTATTCTCATTCCAGGTATTCTTTATCTCGGATTTTCCCTTTTGCATCGTACTCCCTTTGATATTCGCATAGTTTTGCCTCAAGCCATCATTGCCATTTCTGACTGGCTTCTTGCCTCTTCAGTATTATTTATACTGATACGAAATACTTCGGGCATATCATTCTTTTACTTTCTCGGAATATTTCTCCTCGCACAATTATCGGGAGTGATCAGCCAAGTACCAGGAGGACTTGGAGTTTTTGAAACAGTCATAATTTTACTTATGCCACCAACTATTGATAAACATACTCTTATGGGAAATCTTCTCGTTTATAGAGGTATTTATTACATCGTTCCCTTTTTCACGGCAATCGTATGCCTTGGTTTACGAGAAACCGTATCAAATGGAAAACGTTTAGTCACCAAAGGGAAAAAACTAACGTCAACACTTCTTATATTAATTCCCTACCTTTTTTCGTTAGGAACATTTATTGCCGGTGCCATTCTTCTTGTATCGGGATCTCTTCCCATCCCCATGGGATATTTGCATTTTATGGATAAATACATTCCTCTTGCCCTTATTGAAGCATCTCACTTTTTGAGCGCTATCACTGGTATGGCTCTTATTTTTCTCTCTCAAGGATTGTTGAGAAAGATAGATACAGCATGGTTCCTTACATGTGTATTGCTTGCATCGGGAATTGTCTTCTCTCTGTTTAGAGGTGCTCGGTACATTGAGGTGGGAATACTCGTTACCATGATTATTTCTCTTATTCCTGCAAAAAAACACTTTACCCGAAAAGGGATGTTACTCGGAAATGTCATGAGCACCCAATGGTTGATAAGTGTGCTTCTTGTCTTAATTGCAACAACTTGGGTCGGCTTTTTTTCTTATCGCCATGTAAACTATTCTTCCCAACTATGGTGGCAATTTACCCTTGAAAGTAATGCTCCGAGATTCCTTCGAGCTCAGGTAGGAATACTCATTTTTCTCTGCATCGCCGCCATGAAACAGCTGTTCAAACACGCAAACATAAAAGGACCTAAAGAAGAAACCAATTGGCCCGCTGTAGAAAAGATTGTGTCACTATCCACCAAAAGCGAGTCTTATCTTGCCATGTTAGGCGATAAAAAGTTTTACTTCAGCGCTTCTGAAAACTCTATGATAATGTACGGCATTCACGGAAAAAGTTGGATTTCCATGGGAGACCCTATTGGCACTGAAGAAGAATTTTCAGACTTACTTTGGGGGTTTCGAGAGCTTGCCGATAAATACGAAGGAAACACTGTGTTTTATCAGGTATCACCGTCTCAAATTGCAAACTATGTAGATATGGGCTTAACGCTTGTTAAGCTTGGGGAAGTTGGAAGAGTCTCTCTTGGTGAATTCGATCTAGAAGGAAGCTCAAAGAAAAAATTCAGATGGGTTCTGAGAAAGGCAGAAAAGGAAGGCCTGCGTTTTAGAGTTCTCATGCCATCAGAAAGCGCACTTGTAATGAATCGTATCGAAGAAATTTCAACCCTTTGGCTGGCTGATAAAAACACAAGAGAGAAAGGCTTTTCATTGGGATTTTTTGATAGGGATTACATGAGCAAATTCCCAATTGGTATAGTTGAGATTGATTCTTCAATAGTAGCCTTTTGCAATCTCTGGACCAGTTATGGGAGGGAAGAACTTTCTCCAGACCTTATGCGTTATACATCGGATGTTCCAATGGAAGTTATGGATTACCTCTTTTTAAAGACTATGATATGGGGAAAAGAACAGGGATTTGCATATTTCAACCTTGGGATGGCCCCACTTTCCGGATTAGAAGGGCACAAAATGGCACCTTTATGGCATAAATTCGGTAATTTTCTCTACCGCCATGGAGAATACTTTTATAATTTTCAGGGTTTAAGAATGTATAAAGATAAATTTACACCTCAGTGGGAAGCACGATATCTTGCTTTTCCTGGGAAATTATCTTTACCTAAAGTATTAGCAGATATATCATCCCTCATTGCCGGAGGAATAACTGGCATTTTTAGGAAATAGACTCCTCCGGCAAGAATTCGATAATTCCATGCTATTCTTTCAACTTTGAAGAGATCAAGTCGCCCAAATTCTTAGCCCCTATTTTAATTTTCTCTGGAGCAACTGCGCCAAAACTCAGTCTCATGCAATTATTTCCCTTACCGCCACCTTCGACGAAAAAGCCTTCTCCCGCCACATAAGCCACTTTTACATTGGGATTTGATGTCGCTTCCACTAGAAGATCTGTTGTATTGATTCCTCCCGGCAGCTCCGCCCATGTAAAGAGACCGCCATCAGGGAAGGTTCTCTTGGTTCCTTTCGGGAAAAATGCATCGATACACTCAATCATTGTGTCTCTTCTCTCTCTATACAGGTCACAAATCATTTTATGGTGAGCTGGATAATAGCCTCGTTTAAAAAACTCCGCACAAATAACCTGAGGCAACATAGAGGTATGAGAGTTTGTAGCCGTCTTGGCATCGAATAATTTTGTTGTCACTTCGTCGCTGGCAAACACATATCCAAGTCTGCTGCCTGGTGAAAATATTTTCGAAAAACTATTTGCAAGAACAGTATGCCCCGTCTCGTCGAATGCCTTAATAGGCTTCAAATCAACGCCACTATAACGTATATCTCGATAAGGATCGTCTTCGAGAATAATAACGTCATATTTGCTTCCCAACTCCGCCACTCTCTTTCGTCTCTCAAGGGAAAGGGTTCTTCCTGAAGGATTCTGAAAAGTCGGAATCACGTAAACCATCTTGGGTTTGTATTTCATAATTTTGGCTTCGAGATCTTCAGGGATCATTCCATCATTATCCATATCTACGCCAATACATTTAGCCTGGAACATCTCAAATATTTCCACACAATGCACAAAGGTGGGGGATTCTACCAATATCACGTCTCCCGGATCGATAAAAAGCTGACAGAGAAGGTTCATACCTTCTAAACCACCACTTGTGATTAATATATTGTCAGCCTTCGCTTTTACCCCTTTAGGAGCCAACAGCTCACTCACAATAACTTCCCTAAGGTCGAGCAATCCCATAACATTGCCGTATTGGAGGGCTTCTACCCCTCTTTTATCAGTTCGCATAACTTCGTTGGTAATTTCTCGA
Source organism: Aminobacterium thunnarium (assembly GCF_055390565.1). Classification (NCBI taxonomy): domain Bacteria; kingdom Thermotogati; phylum Synergistota; class Synergistia; order Synergistales; family Aminobacteriaceae; genus Aminobacterium; species Aminobacterium thunnarium. The sequence goes on along the minus strand of NZ_AP042412.1, from coordinate 363,066 downwards.
ACGATATCAATTGGAAGAGCCTCTTTTGCTGGAGCGCCACCTCCGAAGGAGATAAGATCTGGATCGTTCATTGCACCGAAGAGGTTTCGAATAATCTTGGCGGACTTTTCCATAGTCTTCATTCGTTCGGCAAATCGTGACATGGTTATAGCACACCCCCTATTTGTTATACAGATTTCCTCACAATAAAATTTCTGATTGGAACACAATAACTGCATTCCCCGAAATTTTAACTTCGTCAGGTTCTCCATTATTTATATCTACTTGAACGTCTATAACTCCAGGTCGATGAATTGCTTCTCCTTGCATTGCTCTAAAAAAGAATCGTGAGCTTGTGCAGTCAACTTTTTTGTAATGAACCAGATAAGCCCCTAAAGGCCCGTTGGCATTACCAGTAACAGGATCTTCGGAAATACCTATTGCAGGTGCAAACATCCTTCCGTGAACTAAAATATCGCTCTCATGATCTATCGTAAAGACATAAAATCCATTGCATTGAATTTTTCCGCTAATTTCTGCCAAAAAGGAAAGATCAGGCTGAATACAGTCTAGTGTTTCTTTATCTTTTATGCCAATCATAACTTTTGAGTGGCCAGTAGAAACAATTTGGACTGGATAATTTTCAAGCAAATCTCCATAGCTTATATTCAAAGCAGATAGTATTTTGTCCAAAATTTCGCCAGTTAAAGTATCCCCAAACTCAATTTGGCCTTGAGTCATTACTATTCGGTAGTCATCTTTTTCTTTAATAATATCAACAGGCAAAATTCCCGCACCGGTTTTTTGGTAAATCCTCACTGTTCCCATAGAGTTTTCAACAGCACGTGCGTAATGCGCTGCAATTGTTGCGTGGCCACAGATTGGAACTTCTTTTGTTGGTGTAAAAAAACGGACTTCTACGTCATACACATCTTCCAAAGATGGAAAAATAAAAGCTGTCTCCGAATTATTAAGTTCTCTGGCAATTTTCTGCATTTCCATTTCTGTGAGTCTGTCAGCGTTTGTAATCACTCCTGCCGGATTTCCAGAGAATTTCTCTTTCGTAAAGGAATCAATTTGATAACAACGGTATTCTCTTGTCATATGTTTTGTCCCCTATTCATTATAAAAGTGATTACTCTTTGCAGAAAACATTATCGGCTTTTAGAATTACAGACCATGAGGATATTCTTTTCTCGCCATCAAAGCAAATTCCAATAGCTTTATAGGTTTTTTCATTAAGAAGTGTAAGGACTTCGAAGCCTGAATATTTTTCGTCTTCTGATACAAAATCAGAAATTATTGCATCATCAATAAAAGAGAATTTGCCACATAACTTGCCGAGACCGGGGTTAAAAGACGTCCATTTCAAAATACAGTTATCATCGGTTGGTTCCACTTCATAATCGTTATAGAACTTAATGGGGGTATCGAGTAAAACTTCCATAAAACCAGATATTGACCAACGTTCTTTGTCGCGTTTTACTTTGCTCTGGCCATTAACTTTATACTCTTTCCCATGTTCATCAAAATAGATGCCAGATGCAATCCAATTCATTGTTTCCAAGAGCATTAAATGGCGCATCTTCCCCCCTCCTCACCTGTTAGTTCACTCTATATATCATCGGTTGGCGATCACAAAACATGTTAGTTGAGTTATTAATATCGCTAATCATGGCAAGATCTATATCAGTTGTAAGTGTATTCTCTACCAATCCAGTACGCCCGAGAATCTCACCCCGAGGACCTGTTAGTGATGAATTCCCTCCATATTTCACTTTAGCCGCAGTGCCACATGAATTCGTAAAAACGAAGAAAGACTGATTTTCAATAGCCCTTGCCTCTACAAGCACATTTATATGCGTAATATCAGTCATTGGCCATTGAGCAACGGCAAATAATACATCTGCTCCTTGGAGTGCCAAAGTTCTTGTCAGCTCTGGGAAATACACATCATATCCAATAACAACTCCGCACGTCACATCATCAAGTTTAAAAATAGTTGAGTGATTTCCTTGAGAAAAATAGTCATTTTCGCCTATGGAAGAAAACAGATGAGCTTTATCATATTCAGCAATGCATATACCCGCTCTATTAAAGACAAGCGATGTATTGAAAATTTGATTTTCACGTCTGTTGCCAACTGAACCAGCAACAATGTTGATATTTAACTCTCTAGCTAATGAGCCTAATTCACGCTTAGTACGTTCACCTTCATTATCGCAGAGAACGTCTAGATTTTCCTTAGGGAAAAAACCGATGTTCCACATCTCAGGCAAAACTATTACATCTGGCTTTTCATTTTCAACTGTTTTTCTTATCAACTTTTGCACACGAGAAAAGTTATGATCAACATCAGCCAGCTTCGTCTTCATTTGAATACTACTAATACGCACGATAAACCTCCTTTACAAAAAAAGAAAAGCGGCGTCAGAAAACGCCTTAAAAAACATGACAAATAAGAAGTAATTGATTCTGGGGAAAACAAATCTATGGCCATATTCACAAGATTACTGGGTTGGTCGTGATCTAGTTTTCGAGGATTATTTACAACAATGCACTTTATTGTATATACAATTATAACATAAGGATACTATTTTTGCAAATTAAGAAAATTAAAGGGCGGGCCTCCCCTAATAACAAGTAAGAGAGACGACCCGCTCTTATAAATTACATATTTATAGAAAAAGTTACTGTTGCTTCAAATGCACGTCCATCTGAGGATACGGTATCGATATGCCTTCTTCATCAAAACGCTTTTTCACTGTTTCAACTACATCAAAATATACTGTCCAATAATCTTGTGCCTTCACCCAAACTCGAACGGCAAAAACAATGGCACTATCCCCGTGCTCAGACATTCTGACAAAGGGCTCTGGGTCATTTAATACTAATGGGTGGCTTCCTACCACTGCCTTTAAAACTTCTTTAACCATACTGGTATCCGATTCATACCCAACACCAAACTTGAAATCTACACGGCGAGTATCCTTAATGGAATAATTTACAATACTGGAATTTGAAAGACTCCCGTTAGGAATAAATATTACTTTATTATCAACGGAAACAAGTTCTGTATAGAGAATTTGTATAGCCTGAACAGTTCCACTAAATCCGCTTGCTTCTATATAGTCCCCTACCTTAAAGGGCCTCAAAGCTAGGAGTAAAACTCCACCTGCAAAATTAGATAGAGACCCCTTGAAGGCCAATCCAACGGCAAAACCTGCTGCCGCTATGACTGCCACAAAAGATGTTGTATCTATTCCCAGAATACTAATTACCGATATAACCAAAAGAACTTTTAATAAAGCGTTGATGAGAGAAACAACAAATGGCTTCAACGTTTTGTCAAAGGATGACTTTTCAACAAACTTTTCTGCACCTTTGGTAATCCATTGAATAACTTTTAATCCTACTAATACTGTCAAAAGAGCTAATATGATATTTTTAATAATTGGCATAACCAAATAAATGATATTGTTCATGAGACATTCTCCTTTCTCCTTTCTCCTTGGCTATGGCATAACATGCATACCATGAAAAATACTATATTCTTAGCCTATCTATAGTGAACAACAGCCACTCCTTCATCAGTGATAATCTCTTCAAGCTTTTTTACATGTTCTTTCAACGGGGTTTCAAAGTCATGCCGATACTTTTCAAGGCCAAGAAGTCCGTATTTGAATGCGCCGAAATTATGATAGGGCAACAGCTCCATTATCTTCCATCTCATATGGCGCGAAACAAATCGAGCAGTATTTCTAATATTTTCTTCGCTATCATTAAAATGCATTATGAGCGGAACACGAATCACTGTCTTTATTCCAGTTGCACCTATACACTTAAGATTATCAAGAATTATTTTATTCTCCACACCTGTCAGCCTCTTATGATGAATACTCTCCATATGCTTAATATCGGCAAAGACAAAATCGAGTTTTTCAATAATATCTGATACATCCTGCCAATTGAAAAAACACGACGTTTCTACCGCCTGAGAAAATCCGGAGGAAGAACACTCTCTTACAAGTTGCCGTAAATTTTCGGGGTAAAAAAAGGGTTCCCCTCCCGACCATGTGACTCCCCCTTCAGAGTGACGGTAAAAAAGAGAATATCGTTCAAGTTCCCTTACAATTTCATCTACAGACATAAAACGGCCCATAACTTCACATTTACCCGAAGACAAGATAACTTCTTTGGGAAATGGCGTCCATGTTTCAGGATTACAGCACCAATGACAGCGGAGAGGACACCCGCTCAAAAAAACTGTTGAACGGATTCCCTCTCCATCATTGACAGAAAAATGCTGAATTTGAGAGACACAAATTTTTCTATCTGCCATATCTAACTTAGAAAGATCCATGTTCCGTTCGAGCTATAATAGCATCTTGCATCTCCCGAGAAAGATTGACAAACTGGGTGCTATATCCAGCCACTCTTACTAGCAGATCGCGATATTGCTCTGGTTTTGCCTGAGCCTTTCTTAATTCCTCTGTAGAAATTGTGTTAAATTGAACATGAAAAGCCCCTAAGGAAAAATACGCCTGAATCATGGCACCCAAATTACGAAGCCCTCTATCGGAACTAACCAATTCTTTATTCAATCTCAAGTTAAGAAGAGTACCTCCAGCATGAACATCATGATTCACCTTCGCCGCTGAACGCATCACTGCAAGAGGAGCCGTTACATCGCTTCCCGCAAAGGGAGAAACACCTTCTGTAAGAGGTTCTTTCGCTCTTCTGCCACATGGAAGAGCTCCCACAATTTTCCCTGTGGGGACATAGTTGGAAATACCCATAAAAGCCGAATTAAAGGGGGACCCCAATATATCTTTATGTCTACGGGTTTCACGATAATAAAAATCAGAAATCTCTGTCACAAGCGAATCTACATAGTCGTCATCGTTTCCATATTTAGGAACGTGAAGTGCTTTCTCTCGCAAGTTTTCGTACCCTTCCCAATTACTATTTAAAGCAGAAGAGATCTCTTCCATAGTAGTTTTATGGTCATCAAAAACCAGCTTTTTTATTGCAGCAAGAGAGTTCGCAACAACACCTAGGCCAATTCCCGTAAGAACAGGACCTATATTATATTTAGCTCCTCCTTTGCTAAGATCTGTCCCCTTGTCGAGACACCCATCTACACAAATTGAGAGGAAGGGACGAGGAACCATCTCCATATGAATTTTCTGGGCTGTAACTGTTCCAATTACGGAATGGTCGACCAAATAGGAAAGTTGTCGCATAAAAGCCTCTTTAACCTCACAAAAATCTTTAAACTCTCTGACAGGTTTTTCAGAAAGACCTAAAGGTTCTCCTGTGAGGCGACTCTTTCCCTCATTTAGCGCATATTCTAAGGCCGCTCCAAAATTTACATTAACAGCAGAGGTCCATTCTCCAGTTTTTCTAAAATGAGGAACGACACAGCCACAATTGCTCCAATCTCGTGCATCTTCAGGATCGTATCCAGCTTGCAAAAGCATGTCGGCTCCTGCTCTGTCGTTATGAATAGCGGGGAAACCTAATCCTTTACTTACAAGCTTTGCTACTGCCATTACAAACTTATGTGGAGAATCTGGATGTATTCTTACACTCAAACCTGGTTGGTGCGTTTTTACACTGGCTGTAGCTTCTAGACAAATATAAGAGAGATCATTTGTTCCGTCACTTCCGTCTCTTTTACGTCCTCCTACTGTCAAATTTTGAAACTGATTGTACCCTGCAAAATAATTAGCCGTATTAGAAGAAATTGTCCACACCCATTCAGAAAGCTTGAGCCAGAGACATTCAATTAATTCTTGTGCTTTTTCTCTATTCAACTGGCCTTTTTCTACATCAGATTTATAAAAAGGGTACATGTATTGATCAAAACGCCCTAGATTTAGGGCCAGAGGATTTTCAGAAATAATACCGCCGAGTTGCACAAACCATACGAACTGACAAGCCTCGCGAAATGTTCGAGGTGGTTCTGCTGGAACACGCTTGCACACATCAGAAATGGCAAGAAGTTCGACCTTTCTTATTTCATCTTCTTCTGAAAGAGCCATTGTTCTAGCCATCTCACTATATCGTTCAGCCAGGCGCATAATGCCATTACAGGCAATAATCACAGAGTTATAAAAATCAATTTTTTCTATATTTGAAAAAGAATCGGCTTTAAGCAACGACAGCTTTCTTTCTGCATCATCACGTATTTTTCTATATCCCCGAGGGAAAAGTACATCCTGATAATCAGGAGTGACTTCTCCCACAGCTTGACGCCATTTTGAGTCGTTGTCGAGAATACCTGTATCAACAAGAATTTTGGCCGTATCTTTTGGAACCCGCGTAAGAAAAGTTTCTTCCAGAGAGTTTCCCTTCCAATATGGCCATATATTTTTTCGTAAAAAGTTCCTCTGCTCTTCTGTAATGACATAAGGATCCTGAGGCCGCTTATCAAAGGAATCCATCTCCCTATCAACCCACATCCACGAAAACTCTGGAGTCAAAATAGCTGTTCGTCGGAACTCACCTGGGGTTCCTACAAGGAGTTCTTCAGGAAAAATAAGAGCTGGGAGTTTTTCACACGCTTCAGCAAAAGCTTTTGCCCTTCGCACTGCTATTGGTTCTCCCGCTGTTTTCTTATGGGAGTTTGTCCATATCTCAGCTCGTAAACAACTAATAGATGGTTTGCTATTAATATATTCCTTTCGAATTTTCTCAGTCCTTTGGCTAATACTCATTATTATCACTCCTTACAACCACACTATTCTGGGTAAAACATAATAACGCAAAGTCGCGTTATGCCATTTCCGGAATTATGGTAGGAATGGGGGCGATCAGAACGAAATTTAATCGATTCACCTGCTTTCAGCGAGTGCTCTTCCGTCCCAGAAGTTACAGTCAACTCACCTTCAAAAACTAAAACGTATTCAACAGTCCTTGGATTGTGAGGCTCAGAAGAAGAATAAGCTCCCTTATCTAACTCAATAGATAGAATTTCAGATCGGGTTTCTCCATCAAAAGGGAAGACAGGATAGACGCGAAAAAGTCCGTTATCTCCGACAATAGGCGAGATATGTTTTTTTGAAATTATTACCGTATCAGAGCGGGGAGATTCAGTGAGATCGACGAGAGAAACCCTAAGCCCATTCGCTATTTTCCATACAGTCTGGAGGGTAGGGTTTGATTCGCCCCTCTCTATCTGCCCCAACATGCTTTTGCTGACACCTGTCATTTCTGAAACCTTATCGAGACTAAGCTTTCTTTCTTCTCGAATACATCGAAGATTAGCAGCTAAAACTAATTTCATATCTTCCATAGACATCATCCCCTACGCTAAAACGCTTATTTTGTGCGTTATAAAGGTCAAAAAAACCGTAGCACTTAAGCTATTTTGCGTCAATAAGGTATCTATAATTAAGAGGATATAGCATGTTGATGAAGAAGGAGGGTGTTACTATGAAATGCACATTACTTTTGTTGTTCACTGAATCAATTATATTTTTCATGGCAACACGTACGTATGCCGCATCTATAAAAAGGGTATTTATGTTTGCGTTTGCTGTGGTGCCAAGCTTCTGGGCAACCGTAAAAGATGCTCCTATAACAGCAAGGCAAGATCTCTTTTTGGGAATGGAACGAACAGAAGTGCTTTGCGCCCGGTTTTGACGCTCACTTAGAGCATCTCTTTCCAGATGGGCCTGAACCAACTGGAATACGATATTGCATAAACTCAGCTGCTTTGAAATTTATTCCCCGCTAAACAGCTAAAGTTCAAGAGTATTCAATATATCACGTAGTTTCTTTATTTCTTCGCATGTCAGTGTTATGCCTTTGCTCATTTTTGTATGCGTTGGATCCCAATCTCTAAGGTCGTATTTAGGTTCTCTATCATTCCAACTAACAAGATTTAATTCTTTTTGCCATCCTTTCGACGACTCAGCAAGGACACCGTAACTCTCTTTGATTTCATACTTAATATCTGTCATTTTAACTCTCCTTAGTTTTTTCATATGGATGATATAAAAAAAGGAAAGATAATCTACATATCAAGCAACGTAACAATTTTCGCCAAAACCTCATCAACGAAAATCGAATCTGCACACTCACAGTATGAGGCATTGCGAGCTCTCCAGTCAATACTACGTAATGCGTCTGCAAGTACCACGCCATCTGTTTTCATTTTGAGCTCGTCTATCTTTACTTCAAAAGGATACCCCTTTTCTTGCTTTGTAAAAGGAACAATAAGACATAAGCCTGAACGGATGTTGTATTCAAATGGCGATAAGACAAGAACTGGCCGTTTTTGTCCCCCTTGTTCATGCCCTTTAACCGGTTTGAGATCGACAAGTATAACATGCCCACGATCAGGAAAACGCCGCTTCTCTTCTACCATCGTTCTGCTCCTTCGTCACTTCCCCAATCTATTTCTTCATGCTTATTCTCGTCTGTTATCTTTGACACAAGTTCTTCTAAAGAATATTTACGAATTGGGCAAAAAACAATACAATTACCTTCTATCCTAATTTTTAGAGAATGACCTGCCGCAAGTCCTAGTGCCTTCACGACATGTTTAGGAATCCTTACGCCGATACTATTGCCCCATTTCGCCAATCGTACAACTGGATCTGATAATTTTGTCTTATAAGTAGAAGCTGACAACATGTTCTTGCCTCCTTTGCTCGCAAATGATATACATAGTATATCATTTATCCCTTTAAAAAACTTCTACTGTTTTAGCCACAATTCGTATGCAACTTCTAATCCATCTGTCCAAGCTTTTTATCAGTGTCTTTGCGTCTGCCATTTTTCTGTAGCCAGCTATAATTAAAAAAGGACTTCAAACACATAAAAGCGTTGAAGTCCTTTACTCTTTCTTATTATGGTGCCGGAGGGGAGACTCGAACTCCCACAGGGTCGCCCCCGGCGGATTTTGAATCCGCTGCGTCTACCATTCCGCCACTCCGGCAACGCCAATATTTCTACCACATATAAAGCATGATGTCTAGTGCGAAGTTGAAGTTTCAAGCTTAAAACATCGATTTAACGGTGTTTCCGCTTAAATGTATTATCCAACATAGAAGAAAGAGCCATAATACAAGCCCTACCACTCCAAAGATAGCAATTGACCACACGGCACCTCCGCAAAAAACTCCTAAGTAAAGCGCCCCAATACGAGAGACCAAAATCACAGCCTGAAAAATTGTATTTTGACGCTGTCTTTCAAGAATATAAAGAATGCTATAAAGAGGAGCTGTACAAAAAACGATAAAGAACCATGGTGCTATCCATTGCGTGTAAACTCCCGCCATATACCAACGTTCCCCGAAGAGAAAAGAAAAAATCTGTGGCCCTAAAAGCGTAAGAAGAAAGAAGGGCACAAAACCTATACAAAAAAGCCTTCTAAAGGTAGATCGAGTGAGTTCGGCGAGTGTTCCATTATGTACCGCCCGGCTTGCCTGTTGAAAAAACACTTGTCTTACGGCCATTCCAATAAAAAACATGGGAAGGTTGATCATTTGAAACGAGAGAGCAAAATAGCCTGTAACCTGTGCATCATAGACAGAAGTCAAAATAAGCGGAGTAAGCTGGCTGCTAAGGGTATTCATAAGATCTGACCACGTATTATAAAGAGGAAACCGCCGATAGGTTGCAGCAACGTAACGTAAACGTTCTGGTGAAGCAGCTTTAAGTTGACGCCACGAAAAGGTCTTAATTAAAAGATAGATTACGCCCATTCCTTGACTGATCATATATCCAGCTATAAGACCCAAGGGGCGCAAAAAAGCCAATCCCATACCTAAAGTCACAAAACTACTCATAATCCCTTGAATAACCTTCGAAAGAGCTAGTTCGCTAAATCTCTTTTCCCGAGTGCACCAGCTCGTAATAATTTTATACATACCTGCCCATAAAATGCCTATAGGGAAAAGCCAAAAACTTATACCTCCCGTTGGCTGGATACCTTTAAAAAATGGGCGTGACACAACAAAAAGGAAACTGAAAAGGGCTACTAAGACTACCTCTATAATAATACTGAGGATAAAAAGGGCCGTTCCATCTCCTTCTCTGGAAGGGATTGGTATTGCCTGATGGTAGGCCAAACCTGAAAGACTTACTCCTGTTAAGAGTATGGACGAATAAAGGGCTAACATCCCATAGTCTGCTGGAGAATACAATCGAGAGGCGAAGGGCATAGTCGCAAGTAACGCTATTTGCCCTATTGAATTACCAAGGGTAAGAATCCACATATCCCTGGTAGAAGAAGACTGAGAAACAGTTTCAAGAAAAGGAAGCAATCTACGGCGCAACCCAGACATATATGTTATCTCCTACAGTTATTTTTTAAGACTACCGCGCTATAGATTAACAGAAATTATGGGTTACGTCTCCAATTTTATGGAGATTTAATAGTTACATCTTTCCCGATGTTGTGTATAATGTGCCCAAGGAGCGAATTCTTTACAGAGGGGGGGAACAAGGTTGGCCAAAACGTGGATTACAACTAAAGGGGGCGATTTTGGCGAAACTAGCCTTGGTAATGGAGAACGTGTTCCTAAAGATCATTTACGCGTAGAAGTTTACGGAACTATTGATGAATGTCAGGCCCATGTTGGGATGGCCCGGGCATTCTGTGAGAATGAAGAAATTTGCGAAACTCTTTGCTGGCTTGAGCAACAAATGGGAATTTTAATGGGGCATTTAGCACTTTTCCCCGGGTTACCATGCCCGAACATTTCAGATCTCGAAGCTATTGTTGATAAAGTTGGAAAGATAACAGGTGAAACTTTCCGTTTTATTAGACCCGGCGACTCAAAGGCAGGGGCCGCATTGCACGTCGCACGAACCGTAGCTCGAAGGGCTGAACGTTTAGCCGTAAAACTTTTCCGCACTAAAGAATTACAAGAAGATAGTTATTCATACATTAATAGGCTTTCAGATGTTATTTACGCCCTATCACTGTGGTACGACTATGTAACTCGTCAAGAAGAACAAGAGGCTAATAGTTGCCAATAAACAGAATAGAACGAATAGACTAATAAGAATGCTTCCATGGTGTATAATGGGTGCAAAGTGCTAGGTTTTGAGGAGGACTGTGACTATGGACCACAAACCACTGACCCCTGCAACTAACCAAGGGTTAAGACAGATTGTTTATGAAAGATTAAAAGATGCAATAGTAAGCGGAATTTTTAAACCTGGCTCAAAACTCTCCGAAATTGAGTTAGCTGAGCAATTAGCTGTTTCAAGAACTCCCGTACGAGAGGCTATACGGCAGTTGAGTCAAACTGGACTTATCACTTTAACTCCTCGGAGAGGTGCTTTCGTAACCCTTCCTTCTTTAAAAGATGCAGCAGACCTTTATGAATTACGTCAAGCATTAGAAGTAATAGCGATAGAAAATGTTTGCGAAAATCCGCCGATAAAGGAGTTACAACTTTTTCGCGAGGTTTTCTCAGAGATGTCAAGCAAGACACCACATGAGGAATATTTGTCAGAAGACCGCCGCTTTCATTGTTTTCTTTATGAGTGTAGCGGGAACAAATATTTACATCGAACTCTTAATAATATCGTCGATCTTATTAACCTCTGCCGTCCTTATTCAATGCAGTCAGAACCAACTGCATTGAGTGTGTTTTTGAAAGGGCACCTTTCAATTATCGATGCAGTTCTTGCTGGAGATTGCGACAAAGCAAAGGCTGAGATGAGTGAGCATATAGAAGATACGAAGAAGAGTCTCTTAACCTTCCTAAAATTACATCCCGAAGATTATACTAACGAAGATTAACCGTTAAAAAGGGGTCGCGGCATACTCCATCGCCCTCCGACCTCTTCTTATTTTTCATCATCACTAGAGAAACGTCGCCAGAATTTTTTTAACCGCTCGTGAAAAGCCCGCTCTTTTCCCAAATTGCCTGGGAAATAATAACGTTGAGGCGAAAGAACGTACTGTTGAGGAACCCAATGTCGTGGATCATCGTGAGGATAGATATAGCCCTTTCCACCTGGCTTTAAGCATTCTGGAACCTCTTGCAGGTTCCCTTTCTGTATAGATTGGATAGCATTATTAATTGCCATATATGCACTGTTACTTTTAGGAGATGCCGCCAAATAAATAACAGCTTCTGAGAGAATAATTCGTGCTTCTGGAAGCCCCGTCATATCGGCAGCGTAAGAAGCAGCTGCTGATATTTGCAGTGCATGGGGATCAGCAAGCCCAATATCTTCTGCAGCAAAAATCATGAGGCGGCGACAAATAAAGCGTATATCTTCTCCGCCCTCTAAAAGTCGCGCTAGCCAATAGACTGCTGCATCAGGATCTGAGCCACGTAAACTTTTTATGAGAGCTGAAATAATGGCATAATGATCATCAGCTTTAGGATCAAAACGAATTGACGCCGACGGAACAAGTCTCTCTATGTGTTCCATAGTAATTTCAGAAGCACCAGACGTAGCAGCAGATGAAGCGATAAACTCTAGACGAGTCAAAGCCTGGCGAGCATCACCACCTGCCATTTTAGCCAAAACACGCATCACGTCATCTGATGCGGCAAGTTTAAGAACGCCTAAGCCCCTTTCTTCATCTATAAGTGCACGCTGCAATATAGCAACAAGATTATCTTCCGTTAGAGGCTTAAGCTGAAAAACAATAAGTCGGGATAGAAGGGTTTTATTAATTTCAAACCATGGATTTTCTGTTGTGGTTCCAACAAGAATAATGTCCCCCTTCTCTACTGACGGAAGGAGGGCATTTTGTTGACTTTTATTAAAATGATAAATCTCATCAACAAATGCAATAGCAGCATAACCACTTAGAATTTTGAGATTTTTCGCTTCCTCTACAAGATCACGAAGTTCTGATACTTTCGCTGACACAGCATTGATTTCTAGCAAGCTACGCTCTGTTTCTGTCGCCATGAGACGCACAAGGGTAGTCTTTCCTACTCCAGGAGGCCCGTAAAGCACACAGCTTGGTACCTTGCCACTTTGCAAAATCTGGCGTAACGGTGCCCCTGAAGCAAGAAGGTGTTCCTGCCCTACAAAATCGTCAAGATGTGCAGGACGCATTCTATCTGCTAAGGGACGCTCCCATAAAGAATGAGAGTTTGAACTCATAAGACAATATCCTCCAATTCGCTTTCCATTGAAGCGACATTTCCTGAAAGCTGAATACCGTCGCTTCCTTCATAAACGGTAATAAAAGGGTACCGTCGTCGTACTGTTTCGTGTATTACCGTTACCTGATCAACATCAAGATAGGCAGAAGACAACCCTGGCCAATTCTTCCACTGTTCCACAGAAAGAGCAACATCGGGAGTAACAACAAGCTTTCCAATGCCAAGACGAGCTGCCTCTTCACAAAAACTGCAAATATTAGGAATATCATCTGGAACCTGCAATGAGAGCTGCCACGTCTGGAAAAGCCACTTTTCCCCTTTTTCTTCTACCAATGAGGTATATTCCCATGGAACAAGCGGAGAAGGAGAGCAAAGATCCTTTAAAAAATCGCCCATAGTAGGAAAGACAACATCAGCCCAATGCTGCCATTCAACTCGTGGACGTTCTACCAGAATAGCCCTCATTCCAGCTCTTCTTGCTCCTATGAGGTCATAAACAAAATCTCCCACCATTACGCACTTCTCAGCAGGAACTTTTAGCATATCTGCAGCAAGCCAAAGGGCTTTCGGATCGGGCTTAACAGGTCCATCATCACGACTAAACACTTTGGAGGGAAGTGGAAACTTAATTTTTTCAGCAGCTAAACGTATGGAATCCATACAATTTCGAGAGACAACAACCCATGGGATATCATGATTATTAAGCCAATTCACAAATTCGACAGATTGTTCAACAGGAGTAGCTTGTTCTGCTCCTTCCATCTCAAGAGTATAAATATCATGCCATAACTCTTGTCTTCTATCTTCTGCAAGAGTTTTCATTCCCTCAATTATAGGAACTGACTGTCCATTGAAATATTTCATCCGAATTTGTGAGAAATCAAGGCGAGTATCGGCGAGAACGCCATCCCAATCAAGAATAAAGCCCTCGCTAATTATAGGGTGCCAAAAGGGGGGACAAATAGTCTTCATATAATGAAGCCTCCTGTCAAACACAACAATTTTAAATTAAAAAGGGACGCAAGCTAACCTGCGCCCCTTTACGCCTCCCCGCAATGCCGTGTCATGGTCGTCTTGACCCGGCCCTAGTATGATTAGGTCTGTCGCGCCTTAGCATTGGTGATGGTCACCCATCTCTTCCGCCGGCCCGAACGTCCGACCCTACTGAGATCGAGTGTTGGCTCAAGACTAAGTGCATGATCACGTACATCGCAGGGTCATTTTCATCTTTATTCAACTAAATTATAGCATAAACTTACACCTTATGTACGTCTATTGCCGCTGTAGAAGGTACCCTGCAACAAGCTCTACCCCTTGTTGAATGACTTCTTCCTTTGGCAAAAAATGATCACTGTGCAAAGGATAGTCATTTTCACACCCCATAAAGAAGTATAGAGATGGAACTTCTTGACTATAACGTGAAAAATCTTCTCCTATTAAAGAAGGTTCGTCGAGTTGATGTACTTTCTCATTCCCCAATGACATACGTGCAAAATTTACGAATGATTCTGTTAACTTGAAATCATTTTGAACAACGTCATAGCCTCGATGAATTTCTACATCAGCTCTTCCACAATATGATGCGGCGATACTCTCTGAGAGGGCACAAATTCTCTTGTGAACAAAGTCTCGTACTGGCTCTGAAACGGTGCGAATTGTTCCTTCTAATTTAACGTTATCGCAAATTATATTGTATCTTCCATTAGACGATATTGATCCAATAGAGATAAGAAATACGTCAAATGGGTTGAGTTCCCTTCTAATTTTATGCACAAGGGCGTTAATTATCTCAGAAGCAATTGATATGGAATCTACACCGTTATGTGGTTCTGCAGCATGAGATTTTTTGCCGTGTATCTCCACTACGAACCGATCTGAAGACCCCATAAGAGCTCCTGTTTTGAGTGCTATTTCTCCTACTGGATATGAGGGCCATACGTGGAGTCCGTACATCTCGCAAATGTTATTCCCACGTAAAAAGCCTGTCTCTATTATGGGCAAAGCTCCCCCAATGGGGTTGCACTCCTCTGCAGGTTGAAAAAGCACAATAACGTTGCATTTCAAAGATTCTTTTAACTTTTTAAGAGTTAATGCAACACCTGCTGCTACAGCAGTATGTACATCATGACCACAAGCATGCATCGTGCCCTTGCTTTCGGAAGTAAACAACGCCCCAGTGGCTTCAACAATTGGAAGAGCATCTATATCGGCACGGAAACAGATGGTTTTATTACTTTTTGCGTCTATAAATAGATACCCTCCTGTTAAATCTGCAATAGGATGAAGAGTTAAACCTCGCGACTTAAAGAAAGCTTGAAGCCGTTTGGTCGTCTCTATCTCTTTGCCTCCAAGCTCTGGATAGCGATGAATAAGTCGTCGTAACTCAACAATGTCATTAATGTTCTCTTGTACGATTCGTTTAATACACTCTGTCATTATTAGTACTACATACCTTTCAATGTGGCTTAACGATTAGTTTTCCACATATCGTC
The DNA here is from genome assembly GCF_055390565.1 of Aminobacterium thunnarium. Taxonomy (NCBI): domain Bacteria; kingdom Thermotogati; phylum Synergistota; class Synergistia; order Synergistales; family Aminobacteriaceae; genus Aminobacterium; species Aminobacterium thunnarium. The sequence goes on along the minus strand of NZ_AP042412.1, from coordinate 347,495 downwards.
AGGGTAACTTTGAGGCCGTCTGTCACGGAACATGTGAATTGTATCGCGAATTTTCTGTGTCTCTGAAAAATCAACACTTCCCGTAACAATCTCTTCCTGATCCCCACCCTCTGCAATAACTTCACCCCACGGATCGATAATCATGGAATGTCCGCAATAGGTCCCCATAGGACTAGCTCCCACACGATTACATGCAATAATAAACATCTGATTTTCAATAGCACGAGCTAAAAGGAGAGTTCTCCAATGGTTTACTCTTGGATTAGGAAAATCGGAAGTCTCAATCACTACATCTGCCCCACGTAAGGCATATGTTCTGAAAAGTTCACAGAAGCGAAGATCATAGCAAATAGCGATCCCCACTTTTCCAAGCTCGGTATCATATACATTCATATCAGTTCCATGCTTATAGGCAACGTCTTCGTCCATATCGCTATATAAATGCATCTTGCTATAATCCCCTACAATCTCACCGTTACGATTGATAAGAAAAGCAGTATTGCGCATTCCATCTTCAAATTGTGTTCCAATAGATCCACCAAGAATCCATACGTTATGCTTTTTAGCGCACTCCTTAAGAAGAGTTACTGAAGGACCATCAATCGGCTCTATGAAATCTTCCATATGGTGAAACATCTCATCAGAAAAACCTGTGCTCCAATCCTCGGGTAAAACGATCATATCCGGACGTTTTTGAGCAGACATGGCCTTATCAATCATTTCTTTTACGTGTGAATGGTTATACTCTGGATCACAAAATTTAATATCCGTCTGCAACAATGCAAAATTAACCATTATTCTGCCTCCTTGTTTTATCTTTTACTTCATAACGTAAAGCACTGCACGAACAAAAACAAAAGCAAATGTAATGATCGTTAACAGCCAGCCATTTTTAAGCATGGCTTTTAGATCTTTAGATCGAGCTAGCCCCATTTGGCCAACCATATCAACAGTAGGCGTAACAAAAAAAGTAACCTGGCAAGCAACCAATACTACTAAAGCCCACATATCCATGCTGATATGCAAACTCTTTACCAAGGGCAAAAAGAGTTCATGAGTAATTTGAGCTTGAGCAACACCAGCGCCAGAAATCCCGAAAACTCCAATAAGAGAGCTAAGCATAATGAATGCAACCTCTCCGCCTGCGGCAATCAAAGGCTGGATATAGCTTGCTATCGCATCAAAAGCACCAGATTTGGCAACGTAATTCAGGAAGGGATCAAACAAAACAAACATAAAGAACATCCAATACATTTTAGAACTCCCTTTAACCAGAGTTTTAAGTGCCATATCCAGGCTCATACCAGCAGCTACTCCAGTGACTAAAGCAGCTGTTAGCATAACGACAATGGCATAGGAAGCTCCTGCCTTCGCAAAAATACCATAGATAAGCATTACAGCCATGGTGATAGCAAAAGCAATTGTGGCGCGTTTGATTTGAGGAGTTACCACAAAATCTGTCTTGGCTGCATCTTCTTCACTATAAGAAAACTTTCCTTCTGTAAGTTTTTGAGTTCGACAAGCCATGAAGAAGGTACTTCCCCAAACTATGACTGCAAGAGGTATTCCTGCTGTCATAAGATATTCGCAATATCCTATTCCAGTTAATCCCATGATGGTTACTACAGGAGGAACAAAGGGACCTATGTATAAACCAGTCGCACCTGCACCATGCATAATTACGCCAAGGGTATTGGGAGTAACACCAAGACTGGCCACAATGGGGATGAGGATAGGGGCGATAATAGCATTTGAACCAGCGAGAGTTCCGAGCATGCTAACCAACCCGGTAGATGTAAGCATAGCAATCAAAATAGCCTGTTTCTTCGATTTAAGTCTTGCTTTGCCAACAACTTGATACACAATATTGTGAGCAACCTTGGTTTCTGTTAAGACTTCCCCAAGACCTGCCCCCAGAACAATAATAAAACCTATTAAAGATAAAAAGGAACTTAACGATTGCTGTAATACGGCACCGAAACCAGTAATACTTTCTCCAGTCAAAATAGCCCCAAGAATAACACAAACCAACACCGATAAATTCATGTCCTTGCCTTTAAGCATTAAAACGATATAAAGCAAGAGAGGGAGAAAACCTAAAATTGGTGGTAACCCAAGAATCATGTTATAACCTCCTCAAGTTGTATTTAGTCATAAAGTACGATGGTCAACCACAGCCCCATGCGGTTATTAAGGCCAAGCACTTTTATGCTGAAGAGTAAGAACATAGAAATAAGAAATTAAAGACTAAAGATAGATACCATTTTCGAGCGCTATCTGATCCTGTTGTTTCATTCGTTCTAATGATTCTGGAAGATTTGCTTTGGCTAATGCCGCAACTAAACAGTTTGCAAGCGTCATTGCACCCACAAGAGAATAAGAAGCTGTATTTTGTGCAAGCAATATTTGCGATGATTTCAATGCAATAGGGGAGGTATGAGTATCTGTTATAGAAATTACATTACAACCTTTGGAAAAGAAATGATTTACCACTTTATATGTAGTTTTCGTATAGCGAGTATAGCTCACGGCAATAAGACAGTCCGTCTTTTCAACATAGAGTAAATGATTAGAAAGATCGCCTACTCCATTAATAAGACAAACATTATCGAGAAATCTTTGAAGCATAAAATAGATGTAGTACCCAACAGAATATGAAGAACGGGAAGCGATAATATATATTTTTCGCGCTTTCTGTATTTTTTGAATTGCAATTTCGAAGCTCTTCTCTAAATTTTCGTTGTATAGCGTATCAAGAGCATACGCATTATTTTTTATAGTCTGCATTAGAAAACTTCCGTTGGAATCTTCCTGTATTAAACTTTTCAAAGAATGAAAGGGCGTTATATCCTTCTGCACTAATTGACTTAAACTTCTTTGGAAATCAGCATACCCTGCAAAAGATATTTCTCGTGTAAAACGAGTGATACTGGCAATACTGACACCAGCTCGATCTCCTAGTTCGTTTATAGAAAGAAAGGGTAAGTCATGAATGTTCGCTTGAATGTAATTTGCAAGTTTTTTATGGGTTTTTGAAAGTGATTCATAACGTTCTTCTATGAGCTTTAGTACATTTTTATTCATTTCTTAACATCCCTTTCTTTGTTGGATAGAGAGATTTTCTGAACTTGAAGGAACTAAAGTTTTTAAAAATGAAAATAAATTATCGTTTTTTGATGTAAAAAATAATTTCTTTTCATTTTAGCACCTATTGTATGACAGTCAATATATTCAATGAATAAATAATCTTTAATCAAAAAGAAAGGAACCTGCTTTCACAGGTTCCTTTAACGGCAACAATATTCATATATTCGTTATTTTATTCAACAAACACTATTCCGACGCCCGTAGCTTCTCTTTAAATATAAGGAAATAAAAAACAGCGACAAAAAGAACACCACCAACGATATTTCCTAATGTTACGGGAATAAGGTTTTTAAAATAGCCGCCTAGAGAAATAGCATGTAACTGAGCTTCCGTAAGATGTGCAGCTGCCACTAAAGACGGCATTCCTTTTAAAAGAAGCCCCATTCCCATAAAGTACATATTTGCAATAGAGTGTTCAAAACCTGAGGCTACAAAAGCCATTATAGGAAAGAAAATAGCCCATATTTTGCCAGTGACATCCGTTGCTGCCATGCTTAACCATACAGCAAGCACAACAAGCCAATTACAAAGTACTCCCCTGAAAAAAGCCTGTCCGAAAGGCAAACTCATCTTCCCAGCTGCAATAGAAAGTGTTTTGGCCCCAATGGGGCCATTCCATAAGCCTGTGCTATAGATAAGAAAAGCTACAAGTGTGCCCCCTATAAAATTCGCAACGTAAACCCAAAACCAAGCGCGCAGAATACTCTTCATAGGTGTACATCCAACCATGGCACCCAGAGGCATCATACAGTTCCCGGTAAAAAGTTCTCCTCCGCCAATAACTACCAGAATAAGGCCGACTGAAAAGACAAATCCTGCCATAAATTTCCCCATCCCACCAGGGATATCATAGGTTACACATGTCATGAGCCAACCGCCAAAGCCAATATATGCTCCGGCTAGTATTCCAAGTAAGAGCATTTGCCTGATGCTCCATGATATTTTTGTTTGTGATGTCGAACAAGCCATTTTCGCCAATTCAAAGGGCGACTTGTAGTTCATACTGTATCACTCCTCCAGAAAACCTAAAGATCAATGCTGACGTAAGGTTTCTATACTCTCTTTAAAATACTCTTGAAGCCAGCGCGCTATTGATGGATTCTGTACCTCTCTTATATCCCCCAAGACATTATTTAGTTCAAAACTATCAAAAGTAAAATTTCTACCATTGAGATTGTGGCGATAGATCAGCTGTACTTCGGGATATGCAATGAGGAGGGAGATCAAAGATGCTGGAATATTGCCGAGCGGTGGAAGATCTATATGGTCATAGCGAAAACTGGCCCGCACCCAGGTGCCCTTTCCGGGAGCAGACTCTATAACCAATTTTCCATCACATAATTCGGCTAATTGTTTTAAAAAAGGTAGACCCAGCCCAACCCTGCGCGTTGTGCGGCTTGTATAAAAAGGATCTGTTACAACACGCAAAACCTCTTGATTCATTCCTCTTCCATTATCTTTTACCTCGAAAAGAAACCATCCCCCCTTACGATCTTCTGTTATGCGTATATCAACCCATGTAGCTCCCGCATTAATGCTGTTTTCCGCTATGTCTAATACGTGTTGAGAAAAATCTTCTAACACGGCGCCACCCCTCCATTTTTTATTTTAGGGGAAGGTAGACGTTTGACCTCAGCATATCTAAAACAGTTGTGTCAAAGGATTCAGCGTCAAGAGCATCGACGTCATACCCCATGTCCTGCGTTGCCTTCTCATAGAAAGAAGTGATTCCAAGGGAATCCATAAGTACAAGGAAATTTTCTTTATCTTCTTCAAGGAAGCGGCCTGTAAGCATTCCAAAAAGAATAGTCGCAGAAGCAAGCCAATTGGCAAGTTCTTGTGAAATTGTCCAGGCGTCTTCGAAGAGTATAGAAAAATTGTAATCTTCTTCCTGCTGTTCATCAATAGAATCAAGGTCAGGCTCAGGAACGTAACCCAATATATAAAGAGGAATATCTGGTCCGACTTTAAATGCATCCCAAAGAGCTTTATACGAAGCGTTATCTGCACCTGAAAGCATAAAAGTAGCTATGGCAATCGAATGTTGACGAGCAGGTGAAACTTCCTCGTCTTTCATTGCTCTTTCCAGAACTTCGCCAAAACGCTGAAGCTCTACAAGACAACGATACATAAGTGTTTTTCCGAGGGTAAGTCCTTCAGGGTCGTACGAAATGATCTCTTCTGCGACACCAAGAGCCTCTTCTATGTGTGCCTCAGAGAGCAAAGCAAATCCTAAACGTTGTAAAAGACCAATATAGATGAGTCCTTCATCTTCATCCATTAGCTCCTCGCTATTGAGAAGTCCGGCTTCTTCCATCATGCTGCGCATGGGCTTTAGTGCACGCTGCAAAAGTTCGAGCTTTTCTTCCGAGTATTCCAACGTATCGGCAAGGAGCATTAACGCCTCTGGATTCTCGGGATCAAGCTCAAGAATCTGCCGGGTGATGCGCGCTATTTCTTCTATCTCTTCACTTTGATACGCTTCTTCAAGTAACTCTTCAATTTGTTTCATTTCTGAATAAGACATATAGGGTACCTCCAGCCTTATAATCAATATTATATATATCTAGTCAGTGTACGCGAAAAAGTGGAGCTCCGTCAATTCTTTAGATTCTTGCGCAAAAGAAAACATGCGAATAATATAGACGAAGCAGATTCTAAGATAAAGAAGCTATTGTGAAAGGAGAGATAAAGATGACATTGCAGAGAGAGAGGAACCTCCATTCTATAATAGGGGTATTCATCCTCCTGGCTCTGTTGAGCTGCGGAGGTATTTTTTCTCAGGCTGCCTGGGCTAAAACTCCAGAAGAAAGAATTTCTGGCTCTGTTAAGCTTCTCAGAGAGATGCAAGAACAATCAGATGTTGGAACTATGGCCGATTTGTTAGAGCGTGCAAAGGGAGTAGCTATATTTCCATCAGTGATCAAGGCGGGGTTTGTCTTTGGGGGGAAATATGGCGAAGGACTTGTGCTCAAAAGAGATGCCACTACAGGAAGATGGTATGGGCCCAGTTTTGCAACAATAGCGGGAGCCTCGTGGGGATTGCAAATCGGAGCAGAATCTATAGGTCTGGTTCTTGTTATTACCAATGAACGAGGTCTTGAAGGGTTTATGGGAAACAACGTTAAACTCGGTGGGGATCTCGGAGTTGCTGCCGGCCCAGTGGGACGTCGAGGTGAACTTGGAACAGATATTAAGCTTAAAGCTTCTATCTACAGCTATTCTATTGCCAAGGGGCTTTTTGCTGGGATGTCTCTTGAAGGCGCGGCAATCAATGTTGACGAAAATGCAAATACAGTATATTGGGGAAAACCCACAACCGCTGCACAAGCTCTGAAACAACGAGCAAGCAGCGCTAAAATTAACAGCCTCATAAAAGAACTTGAGAAAGTTATAAAAGAAGCAAAATAGAAATCTTCAGAATAACGCTGCTTCAAAAAATGAACGCCAACAAAAAGATCTAAAAAAGCGGGGAAGAATATTCTTCCCCGCTTTTCGTATTCATTGTAACTAGATAATTACTTTTAACTAGATGATAAGTTTCCCTCCGCCACCCTGCCGAGAGTTGCCACTCATCTTATCGAGCTGCTGCAACATCTGAGGTGAAGCTACATCAATCTTCGGTTTTCGTGCTTCTTCCATAGCAGCTTCCTGCATCTTCTTTTCATATTCTTTAATCTGCTCTTTCAGCTTCTCTGAGTCTCCCTTAATCCAAAGCAAAATGCTATCAGCAATAGCATTTACGACTTCATCTTCTGGCTCTTCTTTTATGAGACCCAGTTCTTTCATCAAGCGATGCTCATCACGAATGGACTCGACAACATCATCGTCTGTAATGAGCCCTTTTTTATAGAGAACTCTGAAGATGATGTTCAGACGACTTTTCAGATTTTCTTCATTCATAGCCATACCGTCTACACGAGCAAGTAAGGCACTTAAAAGCTCATCAAGACTAATCTGCATTGGCATGTGTCGATCCTCCTCTCTTCTCGTAAAATTCAGTTATTCATTCTAACATAGAACAAAAACAGAATAAAAATTCTATACGTTAAATCGAATTTCGATCATATCTCCGTCTTGTACTATATAATCCTTTCCTTCGAGGCGTAATACCCCCTTATCACGACATGCAGACAAGGAGCAACCGAAATCGATAAAATCCTGATAATGAACTACCTGAGCACGGATAAAGCCCCTCGCCAGATCCGAATGAATAGCCCCAGCTGCATCAACAGCAGTTGAACCTTTCTTCAAAGTCCAAGCTTTGACTTCGTCCTTACCTGTCGTGAAAAAGGAAATCAATCCCAACAGACTATAAGCTTCTTGTATCAGCCTGTTTCGCCCAGCCTCTTCAATGCCAAGTTCGGCCATAAATTCTTGTTGCTCTTCTTCTGAAAGATCAGCCATATCCATTTCCATTCGGCCAAAGACCTGAACAAGGCCGAGGCCACGCTCTTTTGCTATAGAACGGATTTCATCAAGACCGGGGATATTTTCTCCTGTTTGAGTTTCGTCGAGATTCAAAACGATCATCTCTGGTTTAAGGGTAAGGAACGCGAAACCACTTAACTTCCGTTGCTCTTCTTCAGTGAGCCCCAGCTCGCGAAGGGGTTTTTCATCCATCAAAAAGGCCTGACAACGCTCAAGTTGTTTTCTCTCTTCTTCCTCTTCAGGCATAAGACGCTTTTTAGCAGCAAGACGAGAAAGGCGATTTTCTATAACGCCAAGATCTCGATAGATCAACTCCATCTCAACAATGTTCCAATCTCTTGCAGGATCTATTGTCTCTTCAGGGTGGGGAACATCAGCATTATCGAATGTTCTTACCACATGAACGAGAGCATCTGATTCTGAAACGAAAGAAAGGAAAGCATTTCCTACACCTGCCCCCTTGCTCGCATCTTTTGAGAGTCCCGCCAAATCGACAAAATCGACAGTGGCAGGAGCTTCTTTTTTCGGCTCAAAGACCTTAACGAGATTATCAAAACGAACATCTGGCACAGCAACCATAGCTCTATTTGGATCTGTTTTGCCGCTGGCATAAGCCTTTACTTCCGCTCCAGCCCGCGTTATAACATTAAAAATAGTGCTTTTACCACAAAGGGGCAAACCCACTATACCGCATTTCAGCATGAGGACATACCTCCTGATTATTCGATATCATCTTTTCCATGATGAGATTGCATTATAATTGTATTATACGCTTATGCCAACTGAAAAAGAAAAGGAGGTCTTTTCTTTCATGAAAAAACTATTTTTGGTGTGCTTTACGATCATTTTTACTTTGATTTCAAGCGCAACTCTTTGGGCAACTGATGTAGCTATAGAGCAGGTTCACGTCTATCCAAGAGGAGCACAGATACGACTAAAAACAAGTGTCAATGGAAAGGGAGAAATTATCCTTCCCAATACTTTTACACTCGAAAGCATTAAAGTAATTCCAGGAGATGGACTGCTTTTAAAAAACTCTCAGGTGAAAGTACGAAATAATACTCAATGGCTTCCCCCTACGCTTACCCCTTTGTCTAATCAGATTGAAGAAAAGAAAAAAGAGCTTTCAGTTCTGGAATCCCGATTAATGGCCCTTAAGCAATCTACTCTTCTTATGGAGAAAGCGGTTCCTTCGGATCTTTCTATCTCTAATATGTCTTCATATTTGAAAACAACAGAAGAAACCCGTGAAGCGAAAGAAGAAGAACAAACATCTGTAGTAAACGCTATTGAAGATATAAAGCAAATTATTGCCGATCTAACCAAAGAACTAGAAGAGAAGAAACCTCAAACACAGGGAAAGGTCATTACCGTCGAATATACAGCATTAGCCAAGGGAGACCTTTACATTGAAGCGTGGTCTAACTATGCTCGCTGGACTCCTGAATATATATTGTCTCTTTCCACAAAAGATCAAACTATACAAGGACAAATGCTAGCTAAAGTTACGCAACATACGGGGCTGACATGGGACGGTGCTATACAACTACATACCGCCTACCCGATTTCTTCAGTGGAAACGCCAGAGCTATTTCCGCTTGTAGCTGATTTTAAAAAAACCACCTATCAAACTCGGAGCATGGAAAATGCTATGATGCTGAAAACAGCGGCAAAAGATGAAGCTTCCCTTGCACCTATGGAAGAAACTCTGACAGATCGTATATTTACAGCCAAAGGCAATGTAGAAGGAGATAACTCACAAACGATGCTGCTGTTAAACGAGCTTTCTTTGCCGATTACGGTTTCTATAGAATGCATTCCCGTTCTTTCTCCCCAAGCTTGGATCGTAGCCTCTACAGAAAAAGTAGAAGATCCATTGCTTGCTGGACAAGCGGACCTCTTTATAGACGGCGTGGGATCAGGCAGAACATCAGTACCGCAAGTTGCACGTGGTGAAATAATAAGATTGGCCTTTGGACAAACACCTTCGGTTACTGCGGCACGTGAGGAAATTATCCCTAAAGAAGGTAGCAATTGGTTGGGTAAGGGGAAATTAGCCCAGGGCTATACTATAAACGTAACCAACGGTTTACCCTACGAAACAGAGTTAGTTATTAAAGATAGAATTCCTGTTTCAGCTCAAGAGAAAATAACTGTTAGTGCAGAAAGTCTAGACCCTCAACCTACAGAGCAAGATTCTAAAAAGGGTTTTCTCACGTGGAAGCTAAAGCTTCGATCGGGAGAACAAAAGAAACTTTCTGTAATTTATCGCCTTTCCTTCCCCGCGGAAGAGGAAATATGGATTCAATAAACATGTGGAGAAACACCCTGAAAAGGAGCGTAAAAGAAGATGAATATAACTGTAGTTGTAGATGATTATTGCGGAACATCAAAGCTTTTAGGAGAACATGGTTTAAGCCTTTTCATTGAAACACCGAGAGGTAATCTGCTTTTTGACACTGGTAGGGGTATGGCCCTCTATCCTAATGCATCCACCCTCGGAATTCGGCTTGGCAACCTTGACGGTGTGGTTCTTAGCCATGGCCATTTTGACCATACATGGGGTTTACCCGAAATTTTAAGACGAGAGGGAAATATTCCCGTATGGGCTTCTCCCCTTTTTGATCAGCAAAGATTTGCACGAAGGGGAAAAGAAAAAGAAATTGCAGGAAGTCTTCTTCGAAAAGATGACGTAAACTTTCATTCAGTAGGTGATAGTGCCGAAATTATAGAAGGGGTATGGGCTATCACTGTTCCTCTCTCAGAAAGAAACACCGATTTTATTCCAGTAGACTCTGATCTTGTTGTTGAAGAAAAGGGAGAATTCAAAGCTGATCAGATGGAAGACGACCTCTCCCTTGTTGTTCGTGGTATTCATGGATATAGTATTATATTAGGGTGTGCACATGCAGGAAGCGTTAATATTCTCGAACGAGCTTCCCGCCTTTTTAATACCCGGGATTTTTATAGTGTTATTGGAGGCATGCATTTCAGAAGTCAGAATGAAGAGTTTCTTATTCGTTCGGCCACGGAATTCAAGGATAAATTCTCCGTGCAATACTGGAGACCATGTCATTGCACAGGATTTAAAGCAGCCTTTACACTTGGAAAAATTCTAAACGATGTGGATTGGGCCCCTTCCGGCTCTAACTACGAGGTATAAACCAACTTTAGGAGGATCTTTTTATGCTCTCATGGTCAACGTTGCCCCCCTTCATTTCCCTTCCTATTTTGATAGGGACAATACTCTTAGCTGGAGGTGGGGAAAGGTATTTTATTAGTCTTCCCTTCTGGGCGCTTTTTATTATGAGTTATATTACATGTACGTTTCTTTACGCTTTTTTCGTCACTCAAAATTATAAAGAAGGGTATATTCCTCTTCAATTTTTAGCGCAGGGAATGCTGATAACAATGCTAGCGCAACATTTAGGAAATCCTGAATCGTTGATCTGGGTGGGAGTGGCAACATCAACAGTTGGCTTTATACTTTTCGCCAACATTATTATTCGTAAACGCGAATCAGATGTTTCGGTAGATTTCAGCAAGAGCACACCGAAACCAGAAGATGTTCTTACAGATGATTCTTCTTTCTGCACCATTCCCGTACCTATTCTAGTCACGGATGAGAATGGACTTATTACGAATGCTAATGAAGCTTTTCTTTCCCTTATCGATCAAAAAAAAGAATCCCTTTTAGGGAAAATTGTCACAGAAATTATTTCTCTTGACACGGAAAAGATGGTTTTAAAAGGGAAAGAGTGGCATATTCAGCAAAAGCAGCAGGAAGGTACATTTTTTTTCTTTCTTTCCGAGGATTCCGAGCTTAATGAAAATAATGAGCCACATAAAGGTTTTTCAGACTTATTGGATTCCGATCTGCCAATTTATACTTTTAAATATAGCGAGCGTCGTCTTCCTGAAGAGATAAGTCGGGCTCACAGATATCGACGGTGGCTTTCTGCTGCCCTTTTCAAAATGGATTTTCATAAAACAGAAACAGGACTTTTTTCTTCAGATGATGAAGATGATTTTTTCAAGGCATTTTGCAACTATGTATTTGAAAAAGTAAGAGAAAGTGATCTTTGTTTTCGGATGGGCAATAGAGAAGTGCTTGTCCTTATGCCGGAAACGCCTCAAAATGGAGCAAAAGAATTAGCTATACGATTGACACATTTTCCGAAGGATGTCAGTGAAGAATATGATATCGCCGAAACAGCACAGGTCTACTCAAGCATTACCTTTTATAATGGAAATCAAGAAACGACTGCGGAAAAAATTCTTCAAGCCTTGTACAGCAATTTAGCGTAATGGGAAAGGCAGCTTGAATAAAGTTACCTTTCCCATTCTTATTATCAACGTAAATTAAACTTCTACTGAAACTCCCAACCGACTTAAAACACCCTCGGCGAGAGAGTTAAAAAGCTCTTCATTCTTATATTTCTCTATATCGCCATGATCTGCCAGGCGCGCAAGCTCTGGATCAATGGGGAATCGCCCGAGAGCAGGTATAGAGAACTTCTCTTCAATCTCTTGTACGTGACTCGGTCCAAAAACTTCCATCCTTTTTCCACAATCAGGACACTTAACGTAACTCATATTTTCAATAACACCAAGAAGTGGAATTTCCATCATTTGAGTCATATTGAGAGCTTTCTCCACTACCATAACGGAAAGCTCCTGAGGTGACGTAACTACGAGGAAACCGTTCAAGTCAATAGTCTGCATAACTGTGAGAGGCGCATCGGCCGTTCCAGGAGGAAGATCAACTATAACAAAATCCGTGCCATCCCATGCTACATCTTCCCAGAACTGTTTTATTACATTTCCAATGATAGGGCCACGCCATACCACTGGTTTAGTAGGATCGTCAAGAAGAAGATTGACAGACATAACTCTTATATTGAAAATAGAAGAAGCTGGAGGAACGATTCCCTCGGGGGTACCGTATGGAGCATCAGAAATTCCCATTAATTTGGGAACAGAAGGTCCCGTTATATCTGCATCGAGAATTCCTACAGAAAAACCTTTTTTCGCCAAAGCAACAGCCAACAAGCAAGATACGGAACTTTTTCCTACTCCGCCCTTACCGCTACCAACAGCTATTACGTGGCCAACATTCTTTTTCTTTTTAGCGCATCCGCTGCAACCTTCACAAGAAGATTTCCCGCAAGATTGTTCGCCGCATACATTATCTGACATTCATTTATCCTCCCCTATTGGAATCCCCTCAGAGGGGCTTTTTGTCTGTTTCTTTATACTCTTAGAGATTGTGAGCGTCAAGTTATTCACACTCTTGTCGCCATTCCTGAATAGTTGTATAGTGAGAAATTTGTCAGGAGGCGATGATGAAAAATGCAAATCCAAGCCTGGATAACATTAGGTATATTTATTACTATTTTAGCTATTATCGGAACGGGAAAACTCTCAAGAAGCGTAGCTGCTCTTCTTGGGGCAGCCTTTCTCATGGTAACACAGCTTCTTCCGGCAGATGTCGCTGTTCGTTTTATCGACTTTAACACTATTGGCCTGTTAATGGGAATGATGATTGTTGTCGGAGTCCTCTCTAAAACAGGTATTTTCCAATATATAGCCATTAAAAGTCTTAAGATGACCAAGGGTAATTGGCTTGTTACTGTTTTTGCCATTACTTTAACAACAGCAGTCCTCTCTGGTGTGCTTGATAACGTCACGACAGTATTGCTCATCAGCCCTATTATTCTTTCTCTGGCTGATATTATGAAATTCAACCCGGTTCCCCTTCTTATTTCAGAAGCTATCGCTTCGAATATTGGAGGAACGGCAACTCTTATTGGAGACCCACCAAACATTATTATTGGTTCTCATGCCCACTTTTCTTTTATGGATTTTATTGTGAATCTGACTCCCATTACCTTTGTCATTCTTTTTGTTACTGTGGGAATCATTGCCCTCATATATAGAAGAGACTTCAAGATTCAGCCTGAAGAATATGAGAAAATTCTTAAGGTTGATGAGAATGCTGCTGTGAAAAACATTCTGACTTTGAAAAAAGCCCTGATTATAACTGGCTTTATCCTCATTGGTTTCTTAAGTCATGGATTTTTACATGTTGAAGCAGCCGTTATTGCTCTTATGGGGGCATCTTTGCTTCTCGCCATCATTCCAGACAACGGAGACGAGATCATTCACAAAGACATAGAGTGGCCTACTCTTATTTTTTTCGCAGGACTCTTCATTATTGTAGGAGCCCTCAAAGAAACGGGAGTTATTTCTGCTCTCTCAAATATTTTAGGACGCCATCTCCACGGACACCCCATGGCAGCGTTACTTACCGTTCTGTGGTTTTCAGGCCTAACATGTGCTTTCGTAAATAACATTGGATTTACGGCAACGTTTGTCTATGTTATTGACGAGTTGGCTGGACAGGTGGGCATGCCCTCCGAGCCTCTTTTCTGGGCTCTTGCGCTAGGAGCCTGTCTTGGAGGCAACGGTAGCTTCCTCGGCGCAGCTGCTAACGTTGTGGTTGCAGATGTCGCCAATCGTTTCGGATACCCCATTACCTTCAAAGCATTTATGAAGACAGGTATGCTTAGTGTATTTATAGCAATGATTCTATGCAGCATTTACCTCGTTATCCGTTACAGAGCTCTTTTATAAAGATATAACTTCCCCATCAGGACTATAAAGAGGAGGAACGACCATGACTTTTTCAGGTCGTACTCCCTTTTCCTGAATAGCATTGAGAGAAAGACGACCTGCAATGGCCCCCAAGTCAAAAGCAGGCCAATCAAGACAGTAGCACTTTAAAATTCTGGCGAGATCTGGATACCCGCAAAGAACAATATTCTCTCCTCCGCCAATCATATTTTTTTCATGAGTTGAATCTAATATATGAATAGGAAGAGCGCTCTTCATCGTCGGTTTTTCTAAAAAGTTTTCTATCCCCTTGAAGAAGGGAGATGCTCCTTCATCAACAACAAAGGGTCTCCCTTGAGCAATTTTGAGAAGTTTTTGAGCACCACGTTCCAGATCGATCATAACAGAAGACCCCAGTAGACTCTCCGTTCCAACTGAAACAAAAGATCCTTCAAATGAAATATCTGGAGTCGATCCAGCTATCCATATAATTCCATCAACATTACGCGAAAGAAGATCTCGAGCTACCAAATTTCTTTGAGAAGAAATCTCCCCTGAACATTTCACTAACAAGCTATAATTCTGTCTCGATATGACTCTGTCGAGTCCTGATAAAAAAAGTCCCACCCACGGACGTGAAAGGTCTTCAAAAACAACTCCTAACAACCCGGTACGATTGCTTGATAATCCCCTGGCCACGGCATCAGGCTGATATCCCAAAGCCTTGGCTGCCTGCCATACTTTTTCTCTTGTCGTCGACGATATGCGGGAATCACCTTTCAAGGCTCGACTTACAGTTGCCTTATTCACATTAGCTAATTTAGCTACATCTTCCATCTTTACTTTCATCTTTGGCACCTCTTTAGACTTACCCTTTTAGTGTTCGTAACATCCGCCCCCTATAAATTCTCGCAAAATAGAATTCGATGGAACATATTCAGACGATAGCGGCGGGACGAATTTCAGCATCGAAAGAAGTCGCCGGGCTTCTCCATACATGGAGGATGACTCAGATACTGTCTGCAAAAGAGGTTGCACGTACCCCTTCAATATGGCCAGTTCGTAGGGTAACGAAGAGTTAAACATAGCATCTGCACGACTTTGATAAGGGAAAATATACTCCTTCGCCCCTTTAATTACAGAAGGCCACAAATCAAGTGTCCGCTCTGCTGAATGTCCTCGCGTTCTGTTATCTCGAATCATACGTCGAAGCAGTCTATTATCGGTAGTGCTTGTTCTGTTGTGTTCGTCAAGGTTTATTCCAGTTAGAGGCGACACAAAGATACCAAATTTATTTTCTTCGGGAACAACAGCTGTAACATTTTCATTAAGGCCATGAATACCCTCGAGAATCAAAACATCATTTTTTGCTAGACGAAGAGTTGGCCCCTCAAACTTTTTCCCCTTGATAAAATCAAATTCAGGAATACGAACCTCTTTCCCCTTCAGGAGTTCAGAAAGCTGTTTTTCCAAGAGATCAAGATCTATAGCTTCAAGAACCTCAAAATCGAGATTTCCATGTTCATCCAAAGGTGTTTTTTCTCTATCAACAAAGTAATTGTCAAGAGAAATAACCGTCGGATTCAATCCACACACCTGTAGCTGTATTTTCAATCGTTTGGCCGTCGTTGTTTTACCAGATCCAGAAGGACCCGCAATAGCAACTATTTTAACTCTTTCCCGCAGAGCAATTTCCTCGGCAATACGACTTAATCGCTGTGAATGAAAAGCTTCGGAAATAAGCACAAGCTCCAGTCCCTTTCCTTGGGCTATTCGAGCATGAAAGCTATCCATCGTCCTCAGGCCCAATACCTCCAACCATTTAGCGTAGTCAAGAAAAACTCCAGAAAGTTTTTTAGAAGCTCTGAATGGAGGAAGACGTTTAGGATACGACACAGTAGGAAACTGAAGTACCATGCCCGGCGAAAACAATTTCAGTTGGAAGACACGTAAATATCCTGTCGATGGAGCGAGTGGAGCGTAATAAAAGCCGTAATTGTCTTCGCAACGATAGAGTTCTACTGGGTCTTCGGCTGCCCACATGAAAAGTCGCGCACTCTCTGGATTTCCCTGACGTTCAAAAATACGCCGTGCTTTATCGAGAGGAACAACTTCTCTTGTAATAGGAACATCCCGATTAACAAGATCGCGAAGAGCTTTCTCTACAATAAGCACATCGTCTTCTTTTAGCTCCCCTTCTGGAAGCTCCCAGTAATAGCCATCACTTATAGAGTGTTTAATAACAATTTTTTTATTTAAAGCTCTCTGCACTGCTAAAACAAGTAGAAAGCTCAAGGATCGGCGATAGACTTCCATCCCTTCAAAAGAAGAAGTATCAACAAATTCCACATCAGCATCATCGTCCACAATCCAGCCTAGTGGTCTAAGATAATTGTTGACGCGCCAAGCCACAATATGAGATCCTCCGTCAATATTTGCCTTAGAAAGAACGTCTTTGCCATTCATAGGGCTGGAGCATTCACAAATATCATGGTTACGGATACGTATCTGAAAAGACATTTTTAGCCTCCTCTCGTGCCTTTCTATCTGGTATGATTTACTTTACTACAAGAAGAAGAATACGTCTTGAGTTGTTTGGGGAGGGTAAGTAGAATGACGAAAAACAAATCTACGAAAATATATGAACAAGTCGCAGAGAAATTAAAGAATCTCATAGCCTCTGGACAATTGATCCAAGGTGATCCCCTTCCTCCTGAACGCCAGCTAATCGAAGAGCTAAATGTAAGCCGCAGCTCGCTCAGGGAAGCTTTTCGTATTCTTGAACTTGTAGGTCTTATCGAAAGTATTCCCGGAAAGGGACGCTTCGTAAGAAAATCAAGATTTGAAACACAACATTCTAAAATGCCCCTACAAGATGAAGCTATACTTGAGTTAGTTGAAGCTCGAATGACATTAGAACCAGCAATAGTTACCGAAGCAGTTAAACATGCTACTCCAAGCGATTTAACGCGCATACGCAAAATTCTGACACTGACAAGCAAAGATGTAGAATCTCTTGAACATAGAGCACAGTGCGATTATGATTTTCACTTGCTTCTTGCCGAAGCAACACATAACTTTGTTTTCGTGAACATTGTAAAGATGACTTTCAATCTTATTATGGAAACTCATGAGCGAATTTATTCTCTACTTGATGACAAAGAAATTTTTTTAAAGGAACATAATCAAATATATCAAAGCATTCTTGATCGTGATATCAAGAAAGCCCGCCGCCTGATGACTAACCATGTCAGCAGGGTATATAAGACACTGCTTGACGGCATAGCTCTTGAAGATCACAAGGAGGATATTTCTTTACTATGAACCAGAATCAAAGCATAAAAAATTATATTCTAGCCTTTATTGCCGTCATTTTCATTGCACTTCTAGCAGCCGTTTCCGTCGATAAAGTAGTCTTAAATTCTTGGAATACTGACGATTCTCTCATTGTTCGCATCGATAGGGTGGGCAAAGTCAGAGGGACAGAAAGCCCCCTCTCTTTCAACAACTCCAATGAATCTTCGGAAAGCTCCTCCAGCTCTGACGAGGGACTCTGGCAAACTGAGTACATCGACATTACCGTTACCTTTCTTAACGGAGAAAAAAAGGGAACTAAGGAAGATCTTCTCATAACTCAGCTGTCAACGTCTTCTCTAGAACTCATAGAAGAGCGTCGATACCTTCTTGTAAGTGACTTGTTCGAAGATGGAAGTATTCAATACTCTATTAGCGATCGTTATAGAATACCATGGGTCGCCGCTTTTCTTATTTTAGCCTCTGGAGGCCTAATCGCCTCTGCAGGAAAAGCCGGATTCAGGGCCCTTGCTGGCCTTCTTCTTTCTTTAGCTGTACTTCTAGGTTGGTACGTTCCAGCGCTGGCTCAGGGAATTGCCCCTGTCCCCTTCGCTATTCTTGCTGTAGGTGCCGTTTCTATTATTACAGTACTTCTTGTTGTACGAAGACCGGCTTTTTGGATCGTTGCATTTTTAGGCGCACTAGGTGGTGCTGTTGCTTCTTCTCTCGTAGGCTGGGCCATGGTCAAAACATGGCAACTCACCGGACTGGCAAGTGACAGTGCAAGTCTTTTAGCTTCTACCATCCCTGGAATGTCAATGGAGGGACTGCTTCTCGCTGCAGTTATGATTGGATCAATTGGAGCTGTTCTTGATGTTGCTATTTCTGTAACATCGACTCTTGCCGAAATGTTCTCATATGATAACAACATTGAAGGGCATAGATTATGGCAGGCAGGAATCGGAGTAGGTCGTGAAGTTTTGGGAAGTATGATTAATACGTTGATATTGGCCTATTTAGGTAGCGCGCTGCCCTTTACCATCCTCATTACAAATGCAGGAATTGATGCTACGGCACTCTTTAATGATCCCTATATAGCACAGGAACTCGTGCGAAGTGTCGCTGGTACAATCGGTCTTTTGCTAACAATTCCAATAACAACAGGGGTATGCGTCTGGTGGCTTGAGTTCCGATTACAACCTCGAAAAAAAAGTGCTTAATCTCCACCTGTAGGAATATGCTCAAGAAGTGACGGGATAAAACCATTTTTTATAATATGTTCCCAACTTGGCAAAGAAGCGAGGGAAATTTTTCTGTCATGGAATGCTTTTTGTATACTTTCTAAGAAGCGATAGGCCGATGTTCCGAAGTCTTTTGGTGATGTTAAAATCTCAGCAGTTTTTAAAGCGAGATGTTCCAAAGAAGGAGCTCCAATAATAATCTGTGCCGCCTGATTTTTAAGAGGAAAAACACATCCCAACTTGTGTTCATCTTCTTGTCGGAAAGTACCTAAAATCATTACCTGAGGTTCTCCATCAACAATTGAAGTGACTGCTGATAGTGTCCAGTCAGAGAGAAAAAGGATACTCCCAACTGGGTAAGGGATTATAACTTTTTCAAGAAGAGGGACAATAGCAGGGTCAAACTTTATTCCGGCCTCTTTACGTATAATTTTGAGAGCCTCTGCCGGAAGAAAAGCACGTCGATAAGGACGATCGCTAACCAAGGCATCGTAACTATCAGCTACAGAAACAAGTCTGACGAGA
Source organism: Aminobacterium thunnarium (assembly GCF_055390565.1). Classification (NCBI taxonomy): domain Bacteria; kingdom Thermotogati; phylum Synergistota; class Synergistia; order Synergistales; family Aminobacteriaceae; genus Aminobacterium; species Aminobacterium thunnarium. The sequence goes on along the minus strand of NZ_AP042412.1, from coordinate 328,242 downwards.
AGGGGAATCTTTTCTCCATAGAGACCTGGTAGTCCGACACGTCCATAGCCTTCCCCATTCCAATATTGATGATGATTCAAAACAATAGCTCTCGCCATGGGGTTAATACACGGAAATTCCCTTACGATTTTAAAGCCATCGTAGGGATGTTTTTTCATGAGAGCCCACTCTTCACTATTCAATGAACCTTTTTTATTGATCAGAGATGAGGGAAGCATAAGTTTGCCAATATCGTGGAAAAGTGCACCAAGGCCTATGTTGATCTTATCCTGATAAGAAAGGACAAAAATCCCCTCTTCTTCTCCTCTGCGAGACAACAACAAAGCTACAGTCATTACACCTATCATATGCTCATACGTGTACTGATCATGACTACTAATATTCTTTAAACCAAACAGTACCGCCGTAGAGTCTTCGAATATAATCGAAATGACCTGAGAAACACATTTTTGAAGACTCTCAAGCTCTTTAGCATGTAAAGAACGATTATGAACCACGTTTTGAACTATTTGAGACATATGCCCTCGCAACTGTCTTTCCATATGTTCAGGCACCAGAGACTGCCATTCACTCTCATTTATCTCAGTCTCTCCTGGCAAATAGACAAAACAAGCTTCAACGCCTCGGCGCAAAAGTTTAACTATCATCTGTTCGGTAAGGATGATTCCTGCACTTAATAAAAGTTGCCCCTCACAGCCGAGAACAGATCGAGCTAAACGCATTCCCGCCCTGAGGTGATCTGACGTAACGATAAGCGGCATTTTCCTGTCCCCTGCAAAGTCCGTAATAATTAGATACAAAACCAGAGTTCATAATAACACACATATTAAACAGGACTCTCTCTACCAAGGCCTGTTTAAAAGTGGTACTTTTGACCCTTTTAGTTGCACAAAGGTATGATTAAGGGGAGGGGATTTGCTTCAAGCAAATCCCCCGGCTGATCTATTGCAAAATGGTACGGGAATAGATCTCAAAAAGAGAGGCCGCTTCTTCTCACAGGAGAAACGGCCTCTCTTTATATGCAAAGATAAGCTTTTTGTTCCTCCTTTTCAAACATGGAAGGCTCTCTCGTTTCCGAAAAAACCCTAACGGCCCTGAACCATAGAAATTTTTTAAAAAATCTTTAGGTTGTCAGGCTCGGAGGTTCTTCATATTTTTAATAATGGTACCTCATTAAAAACAAGAAATCAAGATATACCTAAAAGATTTGCCCATAGAGGAATTGTCACTATAGAACAAAGCGTTGAAGCAGCAATAGACTCAGCCGTATAGTTTTCATCCATGCCCATGCCACGAGCAACAACGTAAGAGTTAACGGCTATGGGCATTGAAGATACAAGAACTGTCGTTTTAAGTAACATAGAGTCTACTGGCCACAGATGTAAAAAGAACCATACAATTGCCGGGAATAAAAGAAGTTTGAATAAAATGGCTTCCCATGTATCTTTGAGTAGCTCTTTTACACGCGACAATTCTAAGGAGGCACCCAACGATAACAGCGCCAAACCACTTCCTACATTGCCGAGTACCTTCAACGCTTCATCAAGCCACGCTGGTAACGGGCCGATTCCTATAAATGCACACGAAACACCTACAACACACGCCATGATAAGAGGATTTGTAAGAATTCGTTTCATTGTATCTTTTAATGCACTCAAACGAAAACTTCCAGAAAGAACAACTTGCCCCCAAGTAATGGAGATCAGTTGATATCCAGCCATGACAACAGCAAGATACAAGGAAAGGGCCTGAAGGCCAGCTTCTCCCAATGCCACGGATACAGCTGGAACACCCATAAAAATGTTATTCGAACGTATAGAAACCATAGTCAGGACAGAGACTCGCTCCCTCTTTAATTTCAGGAAGCGCCCAAATAAAAGAGCGAGAGGAGGCGTAACCATAAGAGAGATATAAATGGCCTTTACGAAGTTTCCCCCCATGAGGACTTCTACGTTTGCTCCATAAGTCACTCTAAAAAGAAGTGCTGGAAGGGCAATCCAATACAAAATAAAATTCATGCCCGCAAAAGCTTCTTCCCCTACAAAGTGTTTTTGCCGTATGAACCACCCGACGCTGACAATAAGAATTATAGGAAGAACTATTAGAAAACTACCCACCTGAAATCTCACTCCCCCCTTTGTTACAAGTGGTATTATACATTGCACAGACAGAAAAGATCTGGTTACGATATAATATTCAGCAAAATATAATCAGGGGAAGGTGATGAATCCTGATGAAAGTCCCAGCACATATTTTCAGAGAATACGATATTAGAGGGATAGCCGATACAGAACTCACAGCAGAAACTGTTACAACCATAGGAAAAGCCTATGGAACCTTCCTTCGCAGAGAAGGAATAACAACAATCACTGTTGGAGGAGATGTACGCCTTTCTACAGAAAGAATACGTCAAAACGTTATTAGTGGTGTTACATGGGCAGGTATTAATATTATTGATATAGGTGTCGCTACATCGCCACTTCTCTACTGGAGCCAATATCATTTTAATCTTGATGGTGCCATCATGGTTACGGGAAGCCACAATCCTAAAGATATGAACGGGTTGAAGTTAGCATTTGGTAAGAGCACTATGTATGGAGAACAGATTCAAGACATTCTTTCTATGATTGAAAAAGATGATTTTGTGCAGACAGAAACACCTGGTTCAGTAAGAAAAGCCAATATCTGGAATGAGTATATAGATATGCTCGTATCGAAGATAAAATTGGGCACACGTAAACTTAAAGTTGTCGCTGACGCAGGAAATGGAACGGCAGGACTCTATATCCAAACATTCCTTGAAAAATTGGGGTGTCATGTTATTCCTCTTTTCTGCGAACCAGATGGAACATTTCCCAACCATCATCCCGATCCTCTGAAGCGAGAAAACCTCACGTCACTTATAGAAAAAGTCAGAATGGAAAAGGCAGATCTCGGGCTCGCTTTTGACGGGGATGCCGACCGCATCGGAGTTGTAGACGAAAAGGGATCGGTAGTATGGGGAGACACCCTTATGGCTCTCTATTGGCGCGAAATTCTTCCACAGCATCCAGGAGCAACCGCCATTATAGAGGTAAAATGCTCACAAGCTTTGGAAGACGAAATCCGTCGTCTAGGAGGGGCTCCGCTCTATTACAAGGCTGGACACTCTCTTATCAAGGCAAAGATGAAAGAGATTGATGCTCTTTTTGCCGGAGAGCTTTCAGGACACATGTTTTTCGCTGATGAATTTTATGGTTTTGACGATTCTTTCTATGCCGCAGGACGTTTGCTTCGCATTCTTTCAAACGATAGTCGTTCTCTTTCTGAAATGCTTGTTGATTATCCAGTCTATTACAGCACTGCTGAGGTTCGAGTAGACTGCCCCGATGAAAAGAAATTCGAGGTTATTGAAACCATTAAAGAAAAGGCACTTAAAGACCACGAAGCTATAACTATTGATGGGGTTCGAATTCTTTACAAAGAAGGTTGGGGGCTCGTAAGGGCATCAAATACACAACCTGTTCTTGTAACACGATGTGAAGGGAAAACAAAAGAAGCTCTTGATGCCATAACAAAAGATATGAAACAACGAATGCTCGATGTGGGTATTTCAGATTTTGAATGGACATATTAAATATGTGAAATAATAACGATACGAAAAAGGGTCCTCTCAAAGAAAAACATATTCAACAAACTAAACATCGAGGACCCTTTTAGTTAATTTATATCTTTTTCCTCCACAATAAAAAGCCTTTTTCGACCCAAGTTTCTACTAGGCCTCTCTTTTCAAGAAATGCGAGATGTGCAGATATTGTCGAGAGATTCAGTACATATTGAACAGGGTTCATATCAATATTCCATGTTGCTGCTAAGTGAGCAAGAACCTCTTCGCGACTGTGTGGGTCAGAACAAGAATGCAAAACTGCGTCGTTTAAAGAAAGGATTCCCTTCCTGTTAACTTCAACGATGGGTGTAATGTCTTCTTTAATAGCTTCGGCATGACACGGAACAAACCATGATGCTTCTATTGTTTCTAGTTTATCTAAAGTAGAAAGAGTTGCCTCAACATCGAATGTAACTATAAAACGATATTTATTGATAATCTCTTCAGAAAAAACACTATCTGCTATATAGCACACTCCATCAGACGACAAAAGGCCTATCATGTTTATAAAGTGGCCAGGAAGATCAATCACCGTCAGGTCTGTATTGGGAACAACTTGCCCTCTTGTAAGTTCTGTCCCGACAACAGAGGGAACAGCTTGTAAAAACTTCGTCTGTATCCCACTAAAAGGATAGGCTCCCCATAAAATTAAAGGCTCCAAAACAGGATTTTCAATAATCGTTCTTTCGATACTACTCGCCATAATGACACATGATGTTTTTTTCTGTAAATATGCATTACCACCAATGTGATCAGCGTTGGAATGAGTATTTATAATTCCTTTAAGAGTCAAAGAGTTTTCTTGTAATAGCCGAAAAAGCTTACGCCCTGAACTCTCGTCACCACCACTATCAATAAGATAACATCCTCCCTCGCCATCCTTCCAAATACCAATATTGACACGTCCTGGTATATAACAACTTCGGTTATTTAAAATGTTAATTTCCATAAGATAATCACCTCTCAAAACTCTAATTTTTTGATAAACTTCCAATTTCCTTTTCTCCATGATAAAATGAGCTTGGTGGTTCGTACCAATAAATTTTTTGAATTTAATGGTTCGTATGTAGCGCTTTTCAGGAGGTGGGTAAAGGTGGAAGTTAAGAAAACAAAAGAGAGCTCGAAGAATATTCGTACTAAATATATGAACGATCAGAGCGACGCCTTCTCTAACGCAATGTCAGATCTTAATCAGGAACTATATCGTTGCCGTTACGATTCCTAAGACATAGTTGTCTTTAAAAAGTCGGGGCCAAAGGGCCCCTTTTTTTTATGTTTTTATACTACTTTTTCCTCAATGAATTGTTCGTGATACACCGGATTATTTTATTTTTTCAATTATTTTTCAAAAAAATGTTTGCCAGTAACCTAAAGTTGAGTTATAATTCCCGCGACAAACAGGAGGTGACGATTGTTGCAAACTGCAATCGAAGTTAAAAATTTACATAAATCGTTTGGAGACCTTCACGTTCTACAGGGAGTGTCACTCTCCGTAGGTGAAGGTGAAGTTGTTTCTGTTATCGGGCCAAGCGGCTCTGGGAAAAGCACTCTCGCCCGTTGTATCTGCCGTCTTGAAGATATTAATGATGGAGAAATATATCTCTACGGACAACGAATAGACAACGGTAAACATTCTAACAAAGAAGTAGCAAATCTTGTAGGGATGATCTTTCAACAATTTAACCTTTTCCCTCATCTTTCAGTTTTGGATAATGTTACGCTCAGCCCTATACAGATTAAGGGAATGAAAAAGAGTGATGCTGAAGATTTAGCCGTCCGTCTTCTCGAACGAGTCGGCCTTGGAGATAAAGTAAGTGCAAAGCCTACTCAGCTCTCAGGAGGCCAGCAACAGCGGGTAGCTATAGCTCGAGCTCTTGCGATGCAACCTAAAATAATGCTTTTTGATGAGCCAACAAGCGCCCTTGACCCCGAGTTGGTTGGGGAAGTTCTTGATGTTATTGCTCAACTTGCAGAGACAGGAATGACAATGGTCATTATTACCCACGAGATGCTCTTTGCTAAAGATGTTTCGGATAGAATCGTCTTTATGGCAGATGGAAATATTGTTGAACAAGGATCACCAAAAGATATTATGGTGAATCCTTCTCATCCGAGAACACAAATGTTCTTGCAAAGGATGCTGGCCCACTTCGGGGAAGATCTTACAAAAAATCAGGGAGGTGCATACTAATGATGTTGGATTTCACGTCAATAACTCCCTATTGGCATATGTTTTTAACAGGTGCCCTCTTTACAGTAAAAGCTTCAATCCTTGCTGTTTTACTTGGATCAATTATTGGTGTTTTGATTGGTGCTCTTCGCGTTGTGCCCTTTAAACCACTTAAAAGTATTGCTGCAGCTTACATTTATGTTATCCGAGGAACACCGTTGCTCATACAACTTTTCCTCATTTACTTCGGATTACCATCTCTCGGAATTAATCTTCCGGCTTTTGCTGCTGGCATTATAGGTTTGTCTATTAATTCAGCTGGTTATGTCGGAGAGATAGTACGAGGAGGAATTGAAGCTGTGCCTAAGGGACAATGGGAAGCCGCTCAGGTCCTTGGCCTTTCGTACTTCAGAACAATGCGACACATTATTCTTCCTCAAGCTATACGAAATATGCTTCCGGCTTTCGGGAATGAATTCGTCACTCTTATAAAGGAATCATCCTTATTATCTACACTCGCCATTGCTGAATTGACAATGGTAGGGCAACAGGTTCGAAGTGTTACCTATGCTTCTTTTGAAACTTTCATTATGGTGGGACTCATCTATCTCTGTTTAACAAGCTGTACAAGTATTGCACTTCAATTTCTTGAGAAACACTGGCAAGTTAATTAAAATCATAAAAGAAGAAAAAAGCGAGGAACTTTTCCTCGCTTTTTTAATGCGGATATGTTGTTGTTTCTCTTCGTTTGCCGTAAAGTTCCATTTCCCTCATCGCTTCTTTCGCCTCTAAATACCCCCAAGAAGCAGATATTATTTCCCGTATAGAAAGTTTTCTCTTTTCACGAAGTTCATTCCAAAGGTGAAGAGGAAGATAGAGCCAAATTCTGAATACTGTCTCAGACTTCTCGAAAGATTGCTCAGAAAGAACAAGATAACCAGAACGGCTAAATAACACTACAGGTCGAGAACGTTGAGAATTCATGCGTTGGAGATCATCAAGAGTAAAGGACAAATTTTCCAGATCAGCCAATTCTTTTCGGCCAGGCAAATCTGTTAAGGAGAACCATAAATGTACTCCTTGTGCAACTTCATCAAAAAGGCTTCCAACACTTTTCAGCCATGCCTTTATACGGGCAACTGACGTATAATCATTTCTCGCCAAGGCAAAACGTATACCCCAGTAGGCTTGTTTTACAGATAAATCTCGCTCTATAAGATCTAAAATAAACTGCTCATCTTTGAGCGTTTCTTCTGTTATAACATCAGCCATTTCGTTACGAAGCAATCCTTTAAGAATCAAAACCGCAGGCATATGTTCGCCAGGAGGCTCTGTTTGCGAAAGTAACAATTTACGAAGCTCAGCGACAACTTCTTCGCTAAGGGAAATGGGACGAAGACCCTCTACAGACAACATCAGAGGCTTATTCTGATACAAAAACACCTCTGCCATTTGTTCTTCTCCGATTTTTCCCCACACCCACTTTTCAAGGTTTAAAGAAGATGAGGTTCCTATTAAAACCCTGTTGTACGGGAGGAGAAGAACAACGTTTGGAGCTTCTATCTTCGGTAGTCCAGAAATAGTCATTGCATCTGGAAGCCTTACAATGTTACCAGTAGACATTAATTCATAGATCACCGAAATCCCCTCCTTTCCTAAAGAAGCATACCACGAGGGGATAACGTTATCAAGGTAAACGGGTATGCCAACGACGATGGAGCCAAAGCCATTGATCTGGATGCCTGCATACCATTTTTTCAAGAGTCTCATCTGCCATATGAGTGATACTCTCTATTCTTTCTTTCCTTTTCCCCTCTGTAGGCAGACACAACGGCGGAGAAATTATAATCTGATGCTTAAAAGGTGAAACACGATATGAAATTACAGGAACGATAGGCGCGTTAGCCATAAGAGATATTGCAGCAGGCCCGTTCACAGTCGTACATTTTTGCCCTAAAAAAGTTGAGGCAATCCCTGAAGGCCCTCCGTCCTGGTCAGCTAAAACTCCTAAAAAAGCACCATTCTGTACTAAACGAACAGCTTCTTTCATTACAAATCTTTTCTTCAATGTCTGAAGACCAACACGGGAACGATACTTTTCAACAACATCTGCTACGTCTTCATCGTCTGGATCTCTTACTATGGCATAAAGAGGGTAGCCCCGTTGACATAACCATGCTGCCAAAAGTTCCCAGTTACCCAGGTGCCCTGTAAGAATAACAGCACCTTTATTCTCTTTGGCCAGCTGCTCTAATATTTCTTCACCTTCAACGTCTACTACCCAATCGAGAACATCTGCTGGATTATCAACTAACGTTAAAAATTCTGTAACAGTCCAGGCAATATGACGATACACGCCAGAAAGAGTTTTATCTCTCCATCCCTCTTCGTGAGGGAAAGATGATTTTGACATATTTTCGAGAGCAACAGCTTTCCTGGGATGAAACCCTCGAAGAAGTCCGTTCAAAAGGCTGGCCGTAACGTGAGCTCTCCATCCTTGAGCAGTAAATTTTTGAAACAATTCCAATAAATAAGAGCCTGAACTCACCTTTATACACCGTCTTCCTGAGAATAAAGTGACATGAGGGCCTGAAGCCCCCTATCAATTGCCCATGAAGAAAGAAGATAATTTCTCCCCTTCAGGGCATGTTCTTTCCCCATAGAATCAAAAGCACTCTGGAGAGTATGAAGAAGTTCCCTCTCGTTTTCCTGAGATGTTATCGTTATATAACCTTCCCTGCTCAAAAGCTCATCAAGGCGCTTCGAAGGGGTACTTATAATAGGAACCCCCAATATGGTCGCATGAGCCGCCAACAAAGCAAGTGAAGGAGAAGAAGATAACAGTAAAAGCGCACCACCTCGTTGCCCCATATAAGATGATACGAGAGAAGAATTGGGAAAGATTCTACCTGGCCACATATTCGCTTCAGGAAAGGGAATTTTAAAAAGAGGGGCTTCCCACGCAGATAAAACATTTTTATACCAACGATTTTTTTTGTGAGGGGAACCTGCCATGTATAGAGAAGGAGTTCCTTCACAACTATTTCTTTCAGACATTGTCCAAGCAATCTTCGATTCAAAAATAGGCGGAATATATGTACTCATTTCATCCTCATCAGAAGAGAAGAATGTTAAATGAGTTCCTCTTGAAGGTACTGTTTTTTCGCATAATCCATAAAATAAACGAGAACGAAGGGAAAGTAAGGAACCCCACCATGGAGTTCCTCCCCAAAAGTGCCATACATTACCTTGAGAAAGCGCCACCCAAAGTTTCTCTCTCTCCGTTAAAGAAGACCAACATTCTGTTGATATGAAAGATCTATCTAATTCTTCTTCCGCATATATAGAGAGAGCTATTCCACGTTCTCTCATATTCCGAGCGAAGGAATAAATAATCGCAAGTTCCCACGTTGGAAAGTTTTGAGAAAGAAACCATATTGGTGACAAAAATACTACCTCTTTATCTCAATAAGGAAAAATCTTTTTTTACCGAGACGAACGAAGATATGGCGACCGCCAATAAGATGATCTTCATCAATAGAAGCAGCTTCATCTTCAATTCTGTCTCCGTTAATATATACTCCGCCACCACGAAGAAGACGCTTAGCCTCCCCCTTGCTCTTACATGCTCCTACAGAAGCAAGGATATCTACTACCGCAACAGGAAGAGCAACATCAAGAGTTTCGTATGGGACCTCTTCTGCAAGCATCTCCATCATTTCTTCCGTCATGTCTTCGTGCGTAATTTCTCCGCTAAAGAGAATTTCACTTGCTCGCGCAACTGTATCAGCTGCATGAGAGCTATGAACCAAAGCTGTTACTTCCCAAGCTAAACGTTTTTGTGCCTCACGTTTTTCAGGAGCAGCAGCATGTTTCTCCATAATTGCTTTAATTTCATCCAAAGGCAAGAACGTGAAGAATTTAAGAAGTTTTTCGACCATCTCGTCTTCAGTATTAATCCAGAACTGGTAAAATCGGTATGGAGATGTTCGTTTAGGATCAAGCCAGACTGCTCCACCTTCTGTCTTCCCGAACTTAGTTCCTGAAGATGTTAAAAGCAAGGGGTTGGTCCACCCATAAACTTGTTCACCTTTTCTTTTGCGAATAAGATCTATGCCAGAAACTATATTCCCCTGCTGATCGTTTCCACCCATTTGAACTTGACATCCGTAACTCTCAAGCAGATGCATAAAGTCAAAAGCCTGCAGGAGAGTATAAGAAAATTCTGTATATGAGATACTCTTCTCAGGATCGTTGAGACGAGACTTTACGTGCTCTTTATTAATCATATAATTCACTGAAAAATATTTTCCCACGTCTCTTAAAAAATCAAGAAAGGAAATACTTTTCAGCCAATCATAGTTATTAACGATAATGGCGGAATTCTCACCACAATCAAAATCCATAAAATGCTCGAGCTGTTTTTTTACACCTTTAATATTTTCCTGAACAGCTTCTGGAGAAAGGAGATTTCTTTCTTTGCTTTTCCCTGATGGATCTCCAATCATTCCAGTTCCTCCACCGGCCAGACAAATAGGTCTATGTCCCATACGTTGCAACCAGCTCAGAGTCATAATAGGAATAAGATGTCCCACATGAAGGCTGTCAGCTGTAGGATCAAAACCTATATACGCTGTAATCCTTTCTCCCGTGTTAAAAAAAGCATCCAAATCTTCTGGATGACTACACCATTCCACTAGACCTCGCTCTTCTAGAGCGCGGAAAGCATTGACCATCGATACATATCCTCCCGTTTTATATAATTCAATAATTTTACATTTCTGTTTTTTCTTCAGATTCTTCGTCTGTATCTTGTGGGATTGTCCACTTTAAGGAACCTTCATCAATTGTAGGCATCACTAATGAAATTTCTCCCACTTGACGCAGCTCTTCCGCTGCTTTCGTCAATTCATCTGCATTGATCCCTACATCGCTTCCCAACTTGTCTGCCATAGCACTCGCCCGTGCAACAACATCAAGGGCATCTGCAAGACGTTCCCCATGAGCGTACCCCCAAGCAAAGGCTCCACCACTATTTTTAAGGGAAGGGATAGCGTTGTTGATCTTTTTCTCAACCTTTATATCACTTTTCTGAATAATGCCAAGAACTGCGAGGTCATCTCTTGCCGCTCCCAAAATAGTGAAAGGAACGCTGGCGGTTCCCCCTGTATGAAACCCTTCCAGGCTTTCTATTGACGGAACAAGCATTCTCCACTCCTGCGACCAGAATTCGTTCACAAGCTTTACGCCCGCTGTTCCTCTATCTGGTAGTTGTAAAACAAAGCCTGGCAAAGAAAAGAAAATAACCTTACTATTACCTGCGACTGTAAGGCATACGGGTCCATGAAGCAACGTTAAGAGTTCCTCAGCAGAAAAAGGAAATTCTTCTGGCATTTCCTTAACCAACTCACTTGCCATTTCCGTTTCTCGGATATCAGGAATATTGATACCTGCCGCTAAAAGAAGAGGTTCGGGGGCAATTATTCTCTGATTCCACTGAATTGGCATAAGTTTTTCATAAAGGGTAGCGGGAATAACACCGTCTATACCAGATGTTTTCCAACTCAATTCTCCCTTTTCATCGTTCTTGTACCATGATGCATTAAAAATAAAGGGGACAAGCGATACTTTCACTCCATCTAACGAAAGAAGCTGAGAGAGCAACCCCCCGTCGTAAAAACGGAAATGGTTTTTCCAATCAGAAGAGACCTTCCATTCCATATCCAAATTCTCTTTAGTCTTGTGAAGAACATCTTTCATTAGTTGAAGTCCTTCTTTTGATGTCGAAAGAAGAGAAAGTCCACCATCAACATCCATGTATAAAGAAGGAATTCCGTTTTTCCATGTCAGAAGGGTTATATTATTTTCGTCTTTACTTAAGGTCAGTCTTTCTTCAAGATTTTTCCATTCGGCAGGAAGTTCCGCCTTCTTTAAATTTTCCGTAACAGAGACACTGAATAGAGCCGAAGCGTAAAGATGAGGTTCGTTTTTATCCCAGGCAACAAGACATGCGCTATCCTTTGAAAATGAAAGAATGGGAGAAACACCCTGAACGGCCAACAAAAATGGACGAGCCTGTCCAGACTCTTCAAGAAGCTCTTCTGGAAAATCAAATTTGAACGAGGCTCCGTCTCCCTCTAGATAAACATAGGGAGATGATGCTTCAGGAACAGGAATAGACTCTGTTATGGATCGTTGTTCAGGTTCTTTACCTACTAAAAAAATGACAAGGGCAATGATTGCAAAACAGAGTCCGAAAGCACTCCAAAAAAACAGTCCTTTCCGCATAGTATTCTCCCTCCCTGCGGTAAAAATAAGACTATAAGTGTATCATAAGCTCTAAATGGCTTAAAAGCCAGAGAAGCCAGTTTATCCTATTCCTTTTCTTCTACAATTCCCGCTTTCTGACTAACTGTTTCAAGAAGAACAACCGTAGATTGAAGCAAAGGAATTAAATCTCCCGGATCTTCTGCCTTATCTGCTTTTGTTCGAATAGACGCTGCTAATCCTGAAATATTGGCAAGAAGAGTGTTAACTTCCTCACAACGTTTTTTTTCTATACAAATAGGAGAAATAACCGACGTGGTTATATCCTTCTGCGGTGTCAACTCAAACTCCTCACCAATAACTGGGACAACTGCTTTCAAATTATTCTCCTGAAGAGATGCTGCTAAAGCCTGGGATGATTTGGGTTCGCCGTGGGTTACAAAAAAGACAGGCGATGTTTCGAAATTTCCAGCCCATGCTAAAAGATCTTCCCGATCTGCGTGAGCAGAAAAGCCATTTATAGTATGAAGTTGCGCATTTACTGTAACCTCTTCACCGGCTATTCGAAGTATCTTCTCACCATCGATAATGCGACGACCCAATGTTCCACGAGCCTGATACCCCACAAAGATAATTCTATTATCGGGGTTCCATACTCCATGCTTTAAATGATGCACTATTCGTCCACCGTTACACATTCCACTTCCGGCCAAAACAATGGCGTGCTTTATATCGTTAATTCTCCGCGAATCTTCAACACTTTCTACATAATGAAGTTGATTCGGAGTAAAGGGATCATCTCCCTGTTTTACATGATTCTGTATCTCCCCGGAAAGAAGGCTTAAATGACTATTATAAATTTCCGTCGCCTTGACTCCCATGGGGGAATCAAAAAAGATGGGAACGTTGTCTCTTAAAATACCCTCTTTCTGCAACAACATCATTTCGTAAAGAAGACGCTGTGCCCGATCAACAACAAATGTAGGGATCATAACTTTGGCTTTAGACTTTAACGCCTCCGTAATGACCTGTCTGAATTCTTCTCGTGTTTCCTTGTTCGATTTATGCGATCGATCTCCATATGTGGATTCAATAATGACATAATCAGCCCGTGAAATATCTGCAGGGTTGCGTTCCATTACTGTCTGTTGAGGCCCCAAGTCTCCGCTAAAAACAACTTTTACTTCTTTTCCATCTTCTTCCATCCAGACTTCTATAATGGCACTTCCGAGAATATGGCCTGCATCACGGAAACGAACGGTAATGCCAGGTGCCACTTCAATTTTATCGTCGTATGTAGCCGGAGTTAAAAGATGAGCAGCCTTTTGGGCATCTTCTTCTTTATAGAGTGGCTCTACAGGAGGTAGTCCCTTTCGTTCGTTCTTTCGAGTCTTCCATGCCGCTTCTTCCTTCATTAAGCGAACTGAATCCTGCCATAAGACACTGACTAATTCCACAGTAGGAAGTGTCGCCCAAATTTTTCCCTTAAATCCCTTCTGTACTAAAAGAGGAACTCGCCCAGAATGATCTATATGAGCATGGGTAAGCAAAACAGAGTTAAGACTCGAAGGAACAAAATCAAACTGTGCTCTATTTTTCTCGTCGTCACCTTTTCCCTGATACATACCGCAATCAATCAATACTCGACTTGATCCACATTCAAGCAAATAGTTCGAACCAGTTACTTCTCCTGCTGCGCCTAGAACTTTTAATCTCATACTGTTCGCCCCGTATGGGCCTGCCTCCCTTCCTAATCCTAATTCTCATCGTTGTCTTGTACAATAGGTACAAGACAACGCAAAAGAGTTCCTTTGCCTGGTACCGACTCTACTTCAAATTCACCTCGAAGCGTCGTTATACGTTCCATAATGTTCGCTAATCCGCGATGACCGTTAAGACGAAGTTCTTCATAGCTTTTATTAGGTTCAAAACCTTTTCCGTTATCCTGAATTTCAAACATCACTGTCGTATCATCAAGTTGGCTTACTTCTCCCTTTACCTGCGTCGCCCTTCCATGATGCACAGCATTCGAGACACCCTCTTGAAATATTCTGAAGAAGGCCAACACAACTTCCGACGGCATGTATATCTGCTCATCTACATCTATTGTCACATCAATGGCATTATGCCTAGATAAACGATCGGCCAGTTCTGTAAGAGCATGCTCTAAACCGAGATCAAGCCATGGAGGTGAAAGTTCATCGCAAAGTTCCCGCAAATCCCTTACGGCTATCTGAGCCGCTTCTTCAGCCAATTTTAAATGAGACGTCTCTCCAGAGGGACACGAATTCATATTGAAAAGACGCATCTGCTGGATCATCGCCGTAATATCCTGCAGCGGGCCATCATGAATATCTCTGGCTATCCTCTTCTTCTCTTCTTCCTGCACGCTTACAACATCATGAACGTAACGATTCCTTAAATCGTCACGCTCAATAGCTGTTTTGGCAAGACGGTAAAGTGCTCTGCGAAGACGTCCAAGTTCAAAGACTGCTTGCGGATCATCTTGTTCTGGCAATTCCTTTCCCCAGATGAGAGAATCAACTTCTATTACCATTTTTCGAAGAGGAAGAATCAACCAGTGCCACATCGCCCATACGGCAATAAGAGTGGTCAGTGTCATGAGCACGATGAGAACAGGCCAAATATGCCCAAAGCGAAGCATTGGGCCGATAAGCTGACGCCACGCCACAGCAGCAATAACTAGATGGTTGCCCCCATCTAAAGGATACACAGCTATTGTATAGCGATCTCCCTGGCGATCACGAACCTCTACCGCACGCCCTATAGGGATACGCGGGTCCCAGATGGCTGCCAAGTTGCTAACGCCAGGAGAAGCCATCAAGATTTTTCCTTCTGACGTTATTACAGCCACCCATCCAGGCAAAGAAGGCCCCCACGAAAAGACTCGAAGTTTCTTTACTATCGATGAAAAAGAATCTCTTCCCCCCCACAATGGTGGTTCGAGATTAAGCCATGATGCTACATTCTCAGCCAAATCCTCAACATATGAATGGGTAACAGCCTCCATAGCCCATTCCTGATGAATCATAGCAACACTTGAAACTACAAGAACAGCCATGGTCGGCAAAGTAATGGCCAAGACAAGAAGCAAGAGCAAATGACGCCTCATTCCAGCAATTCCTCAAGAGTAACAACACCATATTTCAGCGCTAAAAGAAGCGCTTCCGTTTTATTTCGAGCTCCAAGTTTGTCGTAAATGGAAGCCAGGTGAGTTTGAACAGTTCGCTCACTAATAAAAAGTTCTCCTGCTACTTCTTTGCTCGACAATCCCTTCGATGCCAAAACGAGAACTTCCCTTTCTCTTGCAGAAAGAGACTCTGGCACAAGCTCTCGCTCACCCACAACTGTAGCAACTTCAGAGTCAAGGTAAAGCCCTCCCTGTACTACAGTCTGAATAGCTCGAATTAAATCTTGTGGCGTCGCAGTCTTTAAAACAAATCCGCGAGCCCCTGCCCGCAAAGATGCAACAACATACTGATGAGCGTCATAAGAGGTAAGCATTACCGGAATGACTGGAAGCTTCTCTTCTTTAATACGTCGTGCTATAGAAACACCATCTTCACCTGGCATTCGTATGTCAAGCAAAGCTACATCTGGTTTAAGTTCATTAATAAGCTTCCACGCTTTTTCCCCATCATCTGCTTCTCCAACAAGCTCTATGGTGCTCTCTTGTTGAAGATACGCAGAAAGACCCGCTCTGGTAAGGGGATGATCGTCTGCCAATATGACACGTATTGTCATAGTACTCCCTCCAAGGTCTATATATCTCGCTTAATATTTTTGATTCCCTTTTATAATAGCGAATCGACCTTATTTGACAATCAGCGAATTGACTGAACTATAGCTCCGCCGTTATTACGCTAACCCCAATCCGAGTTCCTGCTCGATGGGACGAAGTGCCTCTAAAACTCCGTTAACCATTTCTTCTAAATTCATATCGAGCAAATCTACTCCCTTTTGGATTACATCACGATCGACACCTCGCGCAAATGCCTTATCCTTCCATTTTTTCTTTACTGACTTTACGGTAAGATCCTGAAGAGACTTGGAAGGTCGAACAAGGGCCGCAGCAATAATAAGACCAGTCAACTCGTCAACGGCAAAAAGTGTCTTCTCCATAAGAGAACGAGGTTCCACATCTGACGTTATTCCCCAACCATGGGCTTGAATAGCTCTGATAATATCGTCAGCATATCCCTTTGCCTTGAGCCATTCAGCTGCAAGATGGGTGTGCTTCTCAGGCGTTTGCTCAGTCTGTTCCCAATCAATATCATGAAGCAAACCGACAAGCCCCCACTTCTCTTCGTCCTCTCCAGCTTTTTTAGCGAAATATTTCATGGTCGCTTCAACAGCCAGAGCATGTTTAATGTGAGCATCTTCGTTGTTATATTCTCTCAAATGTTCCATAGCCTGTTCACGAGTAAATGTCATAATATTCCCCTCCTAATCTATATTCTAACCTTATTGATCCAAGAAGGCTTTGAGAGCTCCATCCATCTCCTGAAAAACTTCCTCAGAAAGCTGACATACTTCCAATTTTGCTTCTTGGCGCATTTGAGCCGCCAATGGGTCGGGATACCCGAACACAAAGACAATCCGATGGATACCCGCGTTTATAATGGCCTTGGTACAAAAGGAGCAAGGTTCATGGGTACAGTAGAGAACCGCACCCTCGGTACTAGTTCCTACAGCAGCCGCTTGGGCAATTGCGTTTATTTCTGCATGGGATCCCCTGCATATCTCATGTCGTTCTCCTGAAGGGATACCTAATTTTTCTCTTAAACATCCTACTTCTGAGCAATGGGGTAATCCTTTGGGAGCTCCATTATAACCAGTACTGATAATTTGAAGATCTTTAACGATAACAGCCCCGACCTTTCGCCGTAAACATGTTCCCCGAGTAGCTGCCACCGCAGCAATCATCATAAAATACGAATCCCAATCTGGACGATGAAATGTCATCATAACCTCCATAATGTTTAAAGTGTTTAAAGTTTTCAATTAATCGACATTATATCATTCAAAATATATCTGCACTGTCATCCGTCGCTATGGTACTATCAATTATATTCCCTCTATAGGAGGACTTTCGTGAAAAAATTGAGGCGGATACTTCCCAAAGACAAAAAAACAACATCATGGTGCCTTTATGATGTCGGAAATTCGGCTTTTGCAACAACAATCATGGCAACCATACTTCCTGTTTATTTCAAAGAAATTGCGACACCCTTTCTTAAAGGCAATCTTTCCACTGTATATTGGGGATATGCTTCTGCTTTAGCCCTACTATGCAGCGCCATCGTCGCACCTCTCCTCGGTGCCATTGGAGATATCAGCCAAAAGAAAAAAAAGATGTTGGGCCTCTTTACATTATTGGGGATTATCTCTACAGCTGCACTTTTTTTTGTACAACACGGTCACTGGAAAGCCGCGCTTTTTTTTATGGTTCTAGGTACAATCGGTTTTTCAGCCTCTATGATTTTTTATGACTCTCTCTTGCCTCACATTGTTCCTCTTAATGAAATAGATATGGTTTCCTCTCAAGGCTATGCCCTTGGATATTTAGGTGGTGGCATATTGTTAGCCATCAATCTAGTTATGATCTCTATCTTTCCAGGAACACTCGGCCCCCGGCTCTCTTTTCTTTCCGTAGCTCTTTGGTGGGGACTTTTCTCTATACCTCTCTTTATTTTTGTACCTGAGCCCTACGCGAAACCTCTTATTAACAGGCGTCATAAATGGATTGCAGGAGAAGCCAGGCTTCGCCTTCGACAAACATTTTCTGAAATTAGAAAATATCGCGACTTATTCAGATTTCTTATAGCTTTTTGGTTTTATAATGACGGCATTGGCACCATGATACGGATGGCTGCCATCTATGGTGCCAATGTAGGTATTTCCAAGCTTCACCTCGTAGGAGCGCTTCTTATGACCCAATTTATAGGCGTGCCGTTTTCCCTTTTCTTCGGTCAATTCGCTTCAAAGGTCGGAAGCAAAAAGGCTATTCTTACAGGGCTGAGCGGCTATGTTTTAATCTCTATAGGCGCCCTGTTTTTATCAAAAGCATGGCATTTTTGGCTCTTAGCTCTTGCCGTAGGAACAGTTCAGGGTGGAACGCAGGCTATAAGCAGAAGTTTATACGCCAGTCTTGTTCCTCCTTCGCGTAGTGCCGAGTTTTTTGGCTTCTACGACATTTCAAGTAAATTTGCAGGAGTAATGGGGCCTGCACTTTTTGGCTTTATTACCCATATTACAGGATCAAGTCGAATGGGCATCGCTGTTATAAGCACAACATTTATTATAGGAGCCATTATTCTTTTTGGAGTTAATGTAATGCGAGGTATCAAAAATGCATCGCTCCAAAATTCTTTATAAGCATTTTTGCTGAAAGGTGGTGCTGGTTTTGAATCGTTTTCTTGTTGTTTCCACAGGAGGAACAATAGCCTCTGCGCAAGGAGAAGATGGCCTTGCCCCTGCGTTAACAGGTAATGAGCTTTTAAACTATATTCCTGCGTTGCAAGATTTCGGAGATATTGATATTCACGATCTACTTTCTAAAGACAGCTCGAATATGTCGCCCTTCGATTGGAAAAGAATCGCGTCTTTTCTTCTCGAACAAGAGAGAAATTACGACGCCTTTATTATTCTTCATGGAACAGACACTATGGCTTACACAGCTTCTGCCCTTTCTTTCATGATTCCCTATTTTTCCAAACCTGTAATTATTACAGGCTCAATGCAACCTATCCTAGTCCCAGGAACAGACGCTGTAGACAACATTTATACGTCTTTCCTATTTGCCCAGGCCATGGTAGAAAACAAGCGTAGAGGAATAACTATCTCTTTCGGAAATCAACTCATACATGGACCTCGATCTCAAAAAATTCTAAGCCATGACTATACAGCCTTTTCAAGTATTAACTATCCTCATTTAGGCCATATTGAAAGAGGGAAAGCTTTATTAACACATGTACCTAACCTAGAAATGGAACCTTTTCCGTTACGTACGAAAAATCATGATTTCGACCTTGAAACAGCTGTCTTTCTTGTAACTCTTTTTCCTGGATTTCCCGCCAAGTATCTGGAATATGTTGTTAACATGGAACCTAAAGCTATCGTCATAGAAGCTCTCGGTCTTGGAGGTGTCCCTTACCTTGGAGAAAGCTTGCTCCCTCCGTTGAAACTTTCTCAAGATATGGGAATACCCGTCGTCATCACCACTCAATGTGTCTATGGCGGCGTTGATTTGAATGTGTATGAAGTTGGACGAAAGACCCTCAAAATGGGGGTTATTTCAGGAAAAGACATGACGCGAGAGGGCATTATTACTAAACTTATGGTTTTATTACCTCATATACGTCCTTACGAAACTGAAAAATGGTTACACACTAATTTTTGCGACGAGATTACTCTCGAATAGAAGACGACACGCCATCATTGCATTGTTTAATAAGTTCAGCTATATGTAGTTCTGAACGGATTCCAAAACGGGTTAAAGCAAAATCGTACCGTGTAGGATCGTGGGGAGCTATTTTCTGAAAGGCACGAGTTACTTCTATAACGGTTTTTAAATCAGCCTGTTTTCGTTCTGTAAAATGAAGAGACCGCGCAATTTTATGCATATGTGTATCTATTGGAAAATATAGATCAGCAGACGAAACAGCAGACCATCCACCAGGATCAACAGCATCGTGCCGTATCATCCACTTAAGAAAGAGAAAATAACGTTTGCAGGCACTCCCATCAGCAGGTGAAGCGATAAGAGAGGTTGCTCCTCCTGCTGCTTTTTTTATGCTATCTGCAAAAGCAGTCAATCCATCAAAAATGCTACTGTTTGAAGACAAACAAGCAATAATGCACTCTTCCAGAGATAAGTACCTTTTCAAAATTTTCTGTACCCCTAATAAAAACTGTACCAATTCACTGCCCGAAGTAAAACGATGTCTAAAATCAGAGTAGAGCCTTTCCAACTCTTTTTCGGACGTAGAACGTATAAAAGAAGCCGGTTTATCTCCCATGGGGGTAAGGACTTTGCTTACACTGTTATGAATCTGCTGAACTCTTCCGTATGCAAGAGATGACGCTATAAGCGCCACAATCTCTCTATCTCTTACATCTGCATACCTCCGCGGGAACTCCACGGGGTCTGGATAGATAAGTTCGGCTCGTGTGTAGGTCTTATATATATTTTCCAACACGGTATGGAAGCATTCAGGGGAAAATTCTCCCCTGAATGCTGATATCGCTACTTTATCAGGCTTTATTTGCTTCATAAATTGCTTCAGCTACGCTCTCTCCCATAGCAAAACATTCATGTAGATCGCTTTCCCGGGGAACATATTTTACCTTTATTCCTGGATGAACGATGTTGATCTTCATAGCTTCCAATTCTTGGTTGAGAAGTTTAAGCGATTCGCCTGCCCATCCGTAAGAACCAAAAGCAGCTCCAACTTTTTTTATGGGACGTAATCCTTTCACGTAGCAGACAAGATCGGCCATTCTCGGTAAATATCCAGTATTTAATGTCGGGGAACCGAGAAGGAGTCCTCTCGCATCAAGAATTTCTGTCATTACATCGCTATGGTGCGTCACCCGTAAATCCATAACATGAGTTTCGATACCTTTATTGATAAGCCCCTCTGCAATATGGCGTGCCATGTTCTCTGTACTATGCCACATCGTATCGTATGTTACTACAGCTTTATCGAGACATTTCCCTTCAGCCCATTTACGATATGCAGATAAAATTTCAGGGATGTGGCTTCTCCAAATAATGCCATGGTCTGGGGCTATCATATCTATTTCTATATTCATAGATCCTATCTCGTCAAGTTTCTTAAGCATTATGGGAGAATAGGGTAATAGAATGTTCGCATAATATTTAGCCGATTGGTGCATCAACTCTCCCCAGTCAGCTTCGTCATCAAAGCGAACACTTGTGGAATAATGCTGGCCGAAACCATCGTTGGAAATAAGAACGCGGTCTTCCTTTATATACGAAAACATGCTATCGGGCCAATGAAGCATACGCGCTTCAATAAAAGAGATAGTTTTTCCGCCGAGAGAGACTTCATCTCCTGTGGCAACAATCTGCAAGGGCCAACTTTCAACAACATCTCCAAAGTGAGCTATAAGTGCATCTTTGCAGGGTTTAGAAAGAAAAATTTTCTCAGGTTTTACTCTATCTACAACCATAGGAAGACTACCTGAATGATCCATTTCCGCATGATTGACAACAATGTAGTCAATCTTCTCTACGTCTACTATTTCTTCTAATCTCTCTATAAATTCGTCAAAGTGGGTTGTCTTTACTGTATCGAAAAGGGCTATTTTATCTCGCCCTTTAACAATATACGCATTGTACGTTGAACCTTTTTCTGTAGAATACCCATGAAAATCCCTTAAGGTCCAATCCAAAACGCCTGCCCAAAAAATACCAGGTTTTATCTCAAGTGGTGTCATTCTTATCCTCCTTGCTCTTTACCTATTAAGATTATTCTTATTTTATAGTATTGAATATAGCTGAGGGAGCCTTATCTGGAGATTTTCCCTTTTTAATAGTGTGATAATCTGCATAAAGCAAGGGTTTACCTTCTTTTATAACCTCCGCGGCTTCAACTTGCGCTATAAACAATTTATGGGTATGAACTTCTGTTACAGAAAGAACACGTGCTTCAATAGAAGCCAACGAATATTCTGTAACTATGGGAATTCCTGTTTCTCCTCTTTTATATATACAGGCACTGAACTTGTCAAAATCCCGTCCGCAACGGAAGCCAAATACTCCTATAAATTTTAAGGGAACTGTTTCTTCCAAAACTGAAATCGATAAGCGTCGACTTTTTTCAAGTAATTCCGTAGTGTAATTATCTCTATGAAGACACGCAGCTATACAGATAGGCTTACTTGTCAGCTGTATCAAAGCATTGAGAATTTGTCCATTTTTTTGACCTTCATATTCCGTACTTAAAATATACATCCCATAACTTAAAGAGAAAAGAGCTTTGGCATCAATATGCGCCATTGTGTAACCCTCCCTTTTCACAAGAAAGGGGCACAAGCATAATCTGCTTTGCCCCTTGATCATCTATTTCTTCGTTAATAATAGGAAGTTATTCTTCTTCAGTTGCAAGTGGAGTATATACCCTTGCTCCCAATTCTTTATCAAGCATATATATGCCATGCTTAGACTCAGAAACAAACTCTAGTTTATGAATAATTTCTTCAGCATTTGCTTCTTCTTCCACTTGCTCCGTCACATACCACTGAAGGAAAATGTTACTTGCATGATCTTTCTCTTCTATGGCAAGATCAACTAAGTCATTAATGCGCCGAGTAACATAGCGCTCATGGTCAAGTGCCGCTTTGAAAACATCAATACATGATTTCCATTCAAAGGGAGGCTCGGCAATAGCCTGTAACTTTACTCTTCCTCCACGCTCTACAATGTGATTATAGAATTTCATTGCATGGTCTTTCTCTTCTAAAGCCTGGATATGCATCCAATTTGCCATGCCCATAAGATTCTCTTCTTCAAAATAGGCAGCCATAGCTAAATATAAATAAGCGGAATAGAGCTCTGCATTAATCTGATCGTTTATTGCATCCTGCATTTTTTTAGATATCATATTCTACTTACCTGCCTTCCATAATCCATGAACATTACAATATTCTCTACTCATCTCTGGAGTAATTTCACCAAATTCTGCTTCGGGATCCTCTCCTGGGTTCAGGAATTGACGATAAATTTTATCTCCAGATATAACCTCAATCCATTCAATGTAATGCTCGTCTTTCATCGGATGAGGAACACTTCCTACCTTCACTTTGTTACCTTCGACAACAGGAACGTGTTTTTCTGTAGCAGAATCTGCTGTCTGCTCTTCAAGAAGTTTCATAGGTTGGCCGCAGCAAACGAGTTGGCCTGCTCCGGCATGAAGAACTTCAACAATGTTGCCGCACAACTCACACTTATATACTTCTAATCTTTTAGCCATCCTTGTACCTCCCTTAATCCATTTTCAAACATTTTTTTCATTATAACATTTTATTGAATGGCTTACCCTACTAAAATAGTAGAGTTAATTTTGTTTATATACACTATAGGGGAGATGGGTATTTTTGTCAAGTTTTAAAAATTAAAAAGCTGCCTTTAAAGGCAGCTTTAGATCTTCGTATTAAGAAATTGTTCTTTAATTACGTTTTGTAATGTTAGTCTGTTATTCCTCGTTCTTTATTCGTTCCAGGAACAATCGAATCCCAAAAAGCTGCGCAAATTCCTGCCACTGCCATGGGGGTTTTCATAACGGCCCAAAGAACCTGGCCACCGATACCAAGTGCAAAAAAGGCATCCTTCTGAGCTTCTACCCAGCCAGGAAGACCTAATGCCATAAGAAAAGCAAAACCAACAATAAGAACGTTTCTCTGACTCGTCATATCGGCTCGAAGCAATACCTGAATTCCCAACGTTCCGATAATGCCGAAAAGGGCAATATAAGCTCCTCCAATAACTGGACTAGGTATTGTTGCAATAAGAGCTCCAATTTTTCCAATAAAGCTCATTATGATGAGAAGCACAGCTCCTGTACGAACAACCCAGCGAGAAGCAACTCCAGTTAAGCCAATAAGACCAATATTCTCTGTATATGAAGTGGTAGCAACTGCACCAAGTGTTCCAGCTATAGCACAGTTGAGACCTTCCGCACCAATTCCTCTATTGATTGTAGATGGTTCAGGATCTGGTAAACCAGCCACATAGGAACAAGAGTGATAATCTCCAATCGACTCGATCATAACCGCGAAAAATCCAGCAATAATTGCTCCGAAAGAAACGAGATCAAACTTAGGAACCCCCCAGGGCATGAAACCAGTGAAACGGAACCATGGAGCTTCTACAACACTGGCAAGATTAATAAAAGCGGGATGATCAGCCGGGAAAAAGCCCGAGAGAGAACCAGCAAGTGCTACCAGATAAGCAATTGTAATAGATGCAAGAATTGCGAATATATTAAAGTATTTATTTTTGCTCATGAGGCTAAAGAAAAAGACGCAAAAAACAACAATAAGGGAAATAGGCCAATAATTGGCAGCGTTGAACTGGATGGCAACAGGCGCCAAAGAGAAGCCAATAGCCATAATGGTTGGTCCGATAACAACGGGAGTGATAACTTTTCTAATAATACCCACTATCCGACTGTACCCGATAACAGAAAGAATAAGTCCTCCAGCAATGAGTGCTCCACCAACATGCTGCATAACAACTGATGGTCCAGAAGCACCATATGCAGCGATGATTGTCATAATAGGAGGAATAAAACTAAAACTTGACCCTTGAACGATAGGAAGCCCCGATCCTAATTTAGGGTGAGTCTGTATAAGAGTCGCGATTCCCATCGCTAGATATACACAAGAAATAAAAAAGCCTATTTCTGCCGTTGTCATACCCATGGCAGGTCCAAAAATAAGAGGAACAAGAGTAGTAGCACCAAACAAAGTTAAGACGTGCTGAAATCCCGCCAAGACCATAATAGGGAAAGGCGGCTTATCATCAACACCATAAATGAGATTTTTTATAGCCATTCTATAACACCCCCGTTATTAAGCTGGCGATATTGTAACAAATTGGTCAATCGGTTGCATAAATTTTTGATTAAAAATACAAAGAAATATTTTGAGATATAATGTCACATGGAGGTGATCGGAGTGGAAGAAAACATAGAGACACTCACTCAACAATGCGCAGAGGCACTTTCAAAATCACGAAAGGTTGTTCTTCTCAGCGGTGCGGGCATGTCTACCAATGCTGGCATTCCTGATTTCAGAGGTCCAAATGGTGTTTATAAAAGGAAGATGAAGACCGACCCCGAACTTATTTTTGATATTGATTATTTTCGCCAAAACCCTAAATTCTTTTACGAATTTCACAGAGAATTTCTTCATACCATAAATACAATACGCCCAACGTTTTCACACCACTTCTTCGCAGAGCTTGAAAAGAAGGGAGTACTGAAAGGAATCATTACACAAAATATCGATGCGCTTCATCAAAAAGCAGGCTCAAAGAAAGTTTTTGAAATCCATGGCAGTACATGGGAAAGTTTCTGTACCCATTGTGGTCAAAGATACGATTATGATTTGTCATATGAAAAAACATTTAAAGAAGAAGTTCCTCATTGTGATAAATGCGGTGGCATTATAAAACCTGACATAGTGTTTTTTGGCGAAAACGTCAAATATCTTTATGAATGTCAAGCTCTTGTAGAAGATGCAGACCTTCTATTTGTTGTAGGGTCATCTCTGACGGTAACCCCAGCAGCATTTCTTCCTTCTATGTGCCACGGGAAAATTGTTATTGTCAATAAAGGGGAAATATCTACGTCGTATATTAGCCCAAGACGTCTCTTTATTCGTGCGGATTGTGATATTGATGAATTTTTTAAAGCTCTAGATAAAGAACTAAATCACCGATAAACAAAGGAGAAAGAGTAGATTTTTCCTGGGGTGAAGAGATGAAAATATTACGTTGCTTAAAAATTTGGGGACTCTCTATGTTAACAATCACGCTAATAACAGCAAGTGGACATTCTAGAGAGCTTCAAAAAGCGTCTATTTCTGTAGAAGTTATGCAAACGATGAACACCAGTGGTTATGAGGTTTGGCATAGTCGCTTTTATCCAATTGATGTGTTGGAAGAAAAAATCACCTCATACTGCATTTCCCAATTGAAGAGATCTCCATTTATTAGGATTTATAATGAAACGGCATCAACTGGGCAGGCTAAAAAAGATATATCTCTTCAGCTTGAGATTTATTCGTTGTTAGAAAAAGATAAAGATTTTTTCGTACAAGACAAGAGAAGTACTGTACGTATGAGAATGAAACTTTACGACACTTTAGGAACAGAAATTCCTTATGTTACAAGTGTTGTAAAAAAAGATCAACGTATTATCCCCTCTCCAGGAGATGACCGGTTATTTTTTCTCTCAGCTCGAGGCTTCTCTCCTTTTGATCCCTTATATAAAGATGGTATAGATCTGTTCAGACTTGCTCCCCGAGAAGACAAAAACAATTTTACTCATCCGGTCTGGGATGACTTTAAGCACTCTACAACATGGGCTGCCTGTAAAAAAGCAATAGATGCGATGCTCGACGAAGTTACAGAAGGCTTTACGGGTCTTTATCATACGGCAAGCATTTTGCGAAGTATAACAACTAATGATGTAAAGGGGAAAGAGAAATCTACTCCTCATGTGCAATACATCATTTCAGCAGGTCACTTTGAAGGAATTAAGAAAGGCGATATTCTTACAGTATTTAGAGAAAAAACATACAAAGGAATCTCTTCCAAAAAGCACGAAACAACATTCCCAGAAGAGGTAGGAAAAGTTGTGGTTGTTCAAGTATCAGCACATAATGCCATTGTAGAAACGGTGTTAAAAGAAGAAGGAGAACGAGACGAGGTTACTCTCTCTGATATAGTTTTTATCCCCATCATTAGGCAGTAATAAAATAGACAATAAAGAAAATAAGTCAGAAGAATACATTAGGACATCTAGCCACTTTTCAAGTTTAAAGGTTGGTTAGATGTCTTTTCCTATATCAAAGACTTCATAATTATAGAATTATCATAGGGAATTATGGTAAGGAAGGATGAGGGTATAAAAAAGATCTCTGGCGGCGACCTACTCTCCCACAGATAGCCTCTGCAGTACCATCGGCGCTGGAGGGCTTAACTTCCGGGTTCGGCATGGAACCGGGTGTGACCCCTCCGCTATTACCACCAGAGATCTCAAACTTTTATTCTTTCGTACTCTAAACACAGAAATCGAGGAAAGAAAACCAAGAGAAAGTGAGAATAAGGCCTCGATGTATTAGTACCGGTCAGCTAAGAGCCTCACAACTCGTACACTCCCGGCCTATCTATCCTGTCGTCTTCAGGACACCTTACTTCCCTATCGGAATGGGGTATCTCATCTTGGAGGCGGCTTCCCGCTTAGATGCCTTCAGCGGTTATCCGACCCGAACATAGCTACCCGGCTTATGCAGCTGGCGCTACAACCGGTACACCAGAGGTTCGTCCACTTCGGTCCTCTCGTACTAGAAGCAGATCTCCTCAAATACCCTACGCCTATGGTGGATAGGGACCGAACTGTCTCACGACGTTCTAAACCCAGCTCACGTACCGCTTTAATGGGCGAACAGACCAACCCTTGGGACCTGCTTCAGCCCCAGGATGCGACGAGCCGACATCGAGGTGCCAAACCCTGCCGTCGATAGGAACTCTCGGGCAGGATCAGCCTGTTATCCCCGGGGTAGCTTTTATCCGTTGAGCGACGGCCCTTCCACTCGGAACCGCCGGATCACTAAGACCAACTTTCGTTCCTGCTCGAAACGTCTCTCTCACAGTCAAGCCACCTTATACCTTTGCGCTCTCTATGGGCGATTTCCATGCGCCCTGAGGTGACCATTGCGCGCCTCCGTTACTCTTTAGGAGGCGACCGCCCCAGTCAAACTGCCCACCTGACACTGTCCTCTGTGTCGTTTCAGACCTCAAAGTTAGAACTTCGGCATGTCAAGGGTGGTATCCCAACAACGGCTCCTGCAAAACTGACGTCCTGCATTCTCAGCCTCCCACCTATCCTGTACATAACAGACCAAAATCCAATATCAGGCTACAGTAAAGCTCCACGGGGTCTTTCCGTCCCACCACAGGTAACTGGCGTCTTTACCAGTACCACAATTTCACCGGGTCCCTCGTTGAGACAGTGCTCAGATCGTTACACCATTCGTGCAGGTCGGAACTTACCCGACAAGGAATTTCGCTACCTTAGGACCGTTATAGTTACGGCCGCCGTTTACTGGGGCTTCATATCAAAGCTTCGCTTACGCTAACCTCTCCATTTAACCTTCCAGCACCGGGCAGGTGTCAGTCCCTATACTTCGGCTTGCGCCTTATGCAGAGACCTATGTTTTTAGTAAACAGTCGCCTGAGCCTGGTTTCTGCGACCACCCTTAGCTCTGTATCGTATATACACATCACCAGAGTGGCACCCCTTCTCCCTAGGTTACGGGGTCAACTTGCAGAGTTCCTTAACGAGGGTTTTCCCGCTCACCTTAGCCTTCTCAGCTAGCCCACCTGCGTCGGTTTCGGGTACGAGCAGCTTAAGACCTCCCTAGAGGCTTTTCTCGACAGCCGAGCTTCAATGACTTCGGTTCCGTAGAACCTCCCCTTCAGGTCTCAGAACTAACATCGCGGATTTGCCTGCAATGCCTTCCTACTCCCTTGGACCGGGTATTCCATCACCCGGATCACCTAGCTTTCTGTGTCACCCCTTCAGTAATAACGGTCTCAGGCTGGGGCAGGAATGTCTACCTGCTATCCATCGACTACGCTCTTCAGCCTCGCCTTAGGTCCCGCCTAACCCTGGGTGGATGAACCTTCCCCAGGAACCCTTGGGCTTCCGGTGAGTACGTTTCTCACGCACTTCTCGTTACTTATGCCGACATTCTCACTTCCATACAGTCCACACGACCTCTCGGTTCGGCTTCACCCCGTACAGAACGCTCCCCTACCGATAGTTGATACTCATCAATTATCCCGCAGCTTCGGCAGTATGCTTAGCCCCCTACATTTTCGGCGCAAAAGTCCTCGACCAGTGAGCTGTTACGCACTCTTTAAAGGGTGGCTGCTTCTAAGCCAACCTCCTGGCTGTCCAGGCACTCTCACATCCTTGCCACACTTAGCATACACTTTGGGACCTTAGCTGACGGTCTGGGCTGTTTCCCTCACGACCACGGACCTTCTCACCCGTAGTCTCACTCCCGCAATACAGTTATGGTATTCGAAGTTTGGTTGAATTTGGTAGGACCCCAGTCCCCCGCATCCATCCAGTGCTCTACCCCCATAACTGAACTCGCAAGGCTGCACCTCAATGCATATCGGGGAGAACCAGCTATCACCGCACTCGATTAGCTTTTCACTCCTATCCACAGCTCATCCAAGTCTTTTTCAACAGACAATGGTTCGGTCCTCCATCCGGCTTCACCCGGACTTCAACCTGGCCATGGATAGATCGTACGGCTTCGGGTCTATTAAACGAAACTCGCGCCCTATTCAGACTCGGTTTCCCTACGGCTCCAGTGCTAACGCACCTTAACCTCGCTACGTCTAATAACTCGTCGGCTCATTTTACAAAAGGCACACCGTCACGCGCCATACATCGCTGTATGGTTGCGCTCCGATTGCTTGTAGGCACACGGGTTCAGGTCTATTTCACTCCCCGCCAGGGGTGCTTTTCACCTTTCCCTCTCGGTACTGATTCACTATCGGTCACCAGTAGTATTTAGCCTTGGATGATGGTCCACCCTGATTCAACCGGAATTCCACGTGCTCCGGCCTACTCGGGAGATGTCTACAGAGTACATTTCCTGTCACCTACAGGGCTGTCACCTTCTATGGCGTGCTTTCCCAACACACTTCAACTAGAAAATGTATTGATAACTCTGTCGTGAGCCTGCGGACTCACTTTGACATTCCCTCGACCCCAAATACACAACGACCGCAGTCTTGACATGTATTCGGTTTAGGCTCTTCCCCTTTCGCTCACCACTACTCAGGGAATCTCTTCGATTTCTCTTCCTCCGGCTACTGAGATGTTTCACTTCGCCGGGTTCCTTCCCTTACGGGATGCCTGTACTCCTACAGGCGGGTTGCCCCATTCGGATATCTGCGGATCAATGGTCGCTTGCACCTCCCCACAGCTTTTCGCAGCTTGCCACGTCCTTCATCGGCTACTGGTGCCAAGGCATCCACCGTATGCCCTTTATACCTTATTCTCTTACTTTCCCTCGATTACTTTCCTCTATTCCTATGTCAAGGTACAAAAGCGAAACAGGTAAGACGAAAATTCTTCACAGTCATTATCTACAAGAGAATATACATCCCCTTGTCATTTCTCCTTAGAAAGGAGGTGATCCAGCCGCACCTTCCGGTACGGCTACCTTGTTACGACTTCACCCCCCTCACCAGACACACCTTCGACGGATCCTTCCATTGCTGGTTAAGCCTCCGGCTTCGGGTGCACCCAACTCGGGTGGTGTGACGGGCGGTGTGTACAAGGCCCGGGAACGGATTCACCGCGGCTTGGCTGATCCGCGATTACTAGCGATTCCTCCTTCATGTAGTCGAGTTGCAGACTACAATCCGAACTGAGACCGACTTTGTGGGATCTGCTTGCCTTCGCAGGCTTGCTTCCCGCTGTATCGGCCATTGTAGCACGTGTGTCGCCCTAGGCATAAGGGCCATGATGACTTGACGTCGTCCCCACCTTCCTCCAGCTTGTCGCTGGCAGTCCATCCAGAGTCCCCGACTCTACTCGCTGGTAACTGGATGCAGGGGTTGCGCTCGTTGCGGGACTTAACCCAACATCTCACGACACGAGCTGACGACAGCCATGCAGCACCTGTGTACGCTCTGTACCCGAAGGTACAGTCCTTCACCTTTCAGATCCGTACCACGTACATGTCAAACCTAGGTAAGGTTCTTCGGTTTGCATCGAATTAAACCACGTGCTCCACCGCTTGTGCGGGCCCCCGTCAATTCCTTTGAGTTTCAATCTTGCGATCGTACTCCCCAGGCGGAATGCTTATCGCGTTAACTCCGGCACGGATGCCTCTCGACACCCACACCTAGCATTCATCGTTTACGGCCAGGACTACCGGGGTATCTAATCCCGTTCGCTCCCCTGGCTTTCGCGCCTCAGCGTCAGTTGCTGGCCAGTAAGCCGCCTTCGCCACTGGTGTTCTTCCCGATATCTACGCATTTCACCGCTACACCGGGAATTCCGCCTACCTCTCCAGCACTCTAGATACCCAGTTTCAACCGCATACATGAGTTGAGCTCATGCCTTTTACAGCTGACTTAAATATCCGCCTGCGCGCCCTTTACGCCCAGTAATTCCGGACAACGCTCGTCCCCTACGTATTACCGCGGCTGCTGGCACGTAGTTAGCCGGGACTTCCTCGTATGGTACCGTCACTTCCTTCTTCCCATACAACAGAGGTTTACGACCCAAAGGCCTTCTTCCCTCACGCGGCGTCGCTGGGTCAGGCTTGCGCCCATTGCCCAATATTCCCCACTGCTGCCTCCCGTAGGAGTCTGGACCGTATCTCAGTTCCAATGTGGCCGGTCACCCTCTCAGGCCGGCTACCCGTCATCGCCTTGGTAAGCCTTTACCTCACCAACTAACTGATAGGACATGAGCCCCTCCTTCAGCGGATTACTCCTTTCACCTCTCGGCATATGGGGTATTAGCAGCCGTTTCCAACTGTTGTCCCCCTCTGAAGGACAGGTTCTCATGCATTACTCACCCGTCCGCTACTAAGAACACATCATCTCTCCTCCGAAAAGTCGTGATGATATGCCTCCGTTCAACTTGCATGTGTTAAGCACGCCGCCAGCGTTCGTCCTGAGCCAGGATCAAACTCTCCATGAATTTCTTTTAAATTGACTGGCTTCCTCTTCGTCTCACCTATTCACTTTACAAGGTCCTGCGCTGCGCCGCTCTCCGTCGCAGTGCCCGAAGATAATACTTGAGAAACGCGAGACTGTCAACACCTACTTATGGATTACTTTTAAGTAGCATAGCAATCCATTTGACTGCAAAAGCTTACATATATTTATTTTCTGTTAGAATTTATCAAGACATATGTTACATAAAATGCTTTTTTATCTTAAAAGATAAGAATATTGAGTTCGACTAAAATATTTCTGTATAAATTATTTTATTCATCGTCCAGTTCAAGAATTCCTTCTTCAATAGCCAATTCGTCCTCTTTTTCAAGAGAATCCTCGTCATCACCTTCTTTGTCTTCTCCGATGACAAAGCCTAATCCTTCAGCTACTTTTGACATAATTTCATTCTTAATCTCTTCCATGAGGTCTGTATGTTCTTCAAGGTATTGGGCTACATTATCTTTTCCCTGGCCTATTGTCTCTCCTTTATAAGCAAGCCATGAACCCTTTCGCTTAACAATTTCAAGGTCAATAGCCATATCAAGCAATGACATTCCCACAGGAACGCCCTTCCCATAAATAAGACTGGCATGGGCAGTTCTGAAGGGAGGAGCCTGCTTGTTCTTTACTACTTTCATCCACAACTCATGCCCTATAGCCTCGTCACCTTTGCTTATAGTCTTTCCACGTTTAACCTCTATACGAACCGAACTATAAAACTTTAGAGCCCGGCCACCTGTAGTCGTTTCCTGGGGGCCACTGCTGTACCCTGTGCTGATCTTTGCCCGCAATTGGTTTATGAAAACAACAACACAGTTACTTTTTGAAATAGCCGATGTCAAACGTCGCAATGCATAAGACATAAGGCGGGCTTGTAAACCAAGCTGACTATCTCCTATTTTCCCATCTATTTCAGCTTGTGGCGTTAAAGCTGCTACAGAGTCAACAACAACTAAATCGACAGCCCCACTGCGCACCAACGTGTCAAGTACGTAAAGAGCTTGTTCTCCGCTATCTGGCTGTGCCACATATAGAGATTGCACATCTACGCCGAGAGAGGCGGCCAATCTTGGATCAAGAGCGTGTTCAGCATCTATAAAAGCTGCTATTCCTCCCGCCTTCTGTGCTTCCGCTATTGCATGAAGAGCGACAGTTGTTTTTCCCGATCCTTCAGGCCCAAAAACTTCAACAATCCGCCCTTTTGGAAGACCCCCTATTCCCAAGGCAACATCAAGAGGAAGTATTCCAGTTGAGATGACTTCCACCTGAATCTTGAGGGGATCCCCCAGACGCATAATGGAACCTTCACCAAACTTTCCACGAATGTCATCTATTGCCTGTTCAAGAATATCTTCCCGTGTTTGTGGATTTTTCTTTTTCGCCATAAAGTAAAAACCTCCCGATTTTTCAGTCCCCAAGGTCTCTTAAACGTTATCTATACCTTAACACTTTAATAAATATGTTTCCAGTGGGGTATAGTTTGCACCTTCAGGACGTAAATCACTTTTCATTAGAGTGATAGATTCTACTTTCCAAACAATATCATGAAACGTATATTTTTTTAATGTCTCTATGAGCTCTGGGGTAATAGACGAATTTGTCCTTATTCGAGCAAGAGTCAGGTGGGGATAAAATGTCTTTTTTTCTTTTTCGAAACCCGTTTTTTCTCCTGCCCTTTCTAAAAGTTCCTCTAAAAAGCAAAGATCCTTCTTTCCTTTATCTACGCCAATCCAAAGAGTTCGTGGTCTTGATAAAGAAGGAAACCCTCCGACACTATTCAAAGAAACTGTGAAAGAGCCAAGAGAAGAGTTCTGAAGTTCTTGTGTTATGAGGGAAGAAAATGAGTTCACCACATCTTCAGGCTGTTCACCACAAAACTTTAAAGTGAGATGAAGAGTTTTTGGATGGACCCATTTTATGTCCGGGAAATTTTTTTTCAAAAAGACAAGCTTGGAAGCCAATATTTTACGATATTGCTCTGGTATATCTACGCAAACGAAGGTCCTCATATGCCTGAGCATCCCTCCTCTTTTAAAGATCTCCACATATGCTCAAGAGCTACAGCCGCTGACCTTTTTCTGACTCTATCACGATCCCCTGAAAAGCATTTTACAAAGGTACGAGTTTTCTGAGAAGTAGCAACTCCAAACCAAACTGTCCCAACCGGCTTCTCCGACGACCCTCCATCAGGCCCTGCTATGCCTGTAACAGAAACAGCTATATCTGTCTTATAAGCTTTTAAAGCCCCCTCGGCCATGGCTGCTGCACATTCAGAGCTCACTGCTCCAAATTGTTCAAGAATATGGACTGGCACAGCAAGAATATTGTGTTTGGCATCATTACTATAACAAACGGCACTTCCACAAAAACAACGAGAAATACCTGGGATATCCGTCAATGCAGCACCAACCATTCCTCCTGTACAAGATTCTGCCGCAGAAAGAGTAATACCTTTGAGTGAAGCTTCATGATAGATAGCCTCTGGAATTGAACGGCAACCGGCAGGAAGACAGTCATGGGGCAGTAAAGAAAGAACATGAGTTCCTACTTCGTTAACAATTTTTTCACTGCCACTGAGTGCCAACTCAATAAGGTTGATTGAAGGAAGAATTGAAATATGCAAATCATTTCTTAATAAGACAGAGGATAAATGATCTTTTAAAAGGCTCTCTGCCCATCCCGTAACAAAAATTGAAAGCCGCGCCCCGTAATCTTGAGCCAATAAGGGAAGAATCTGATCTTCAGCCATGCGCTGAAATTCATCTGGAACTCCCGGAAAGGAAAAAATATTCGTCTGCTTGTAAGGGAAAAAAATACCTAGTGCCGATCCCTTGGAATTATGAACCGACGTCGTTCCTTGGGGAACGGTTCCTTGAGTATCTCTCGACCTTTCAACTGCTTCTCGTTCTGAAGGATTATATCTCTCCACTATTTTGTTATAGGCCTTATGGTCGCAAACCAAAGATACGCCGAGAAAATCTGCAATAGCCTGCCGTGTTTTATCATCATGAGTAGGGCCTAATCCTCCCGAGAGAACAAGCATATCCACAGAACCTGCCCAGCGACCCAAAGCACCGACAATATCTTCCTTTTCATCGGAAACAAATTCTATCTCTTTGATTTGCCACCCTGCATCTGCAAATTTAGAAGCTAACCACGAACAATTTATATCTCTTCGAATTCCACTGAGTAACTCATCACCAATAGCTAAAAGTACTGCCCGTTTCACAACGAATCATCTCCCAAGAAGAAGCTGAAAACCTCCTCCATAATAGAGCCAATGTATTCCCCATAGGATTAGATTTGTTATTATTCCGCCAACAACGTCATCGGCCATAATTCCAAGCCCACCGGGAAATTTTTCAGCGGTAGAAACTGGTATGGGTTTTATAATATCCACAATTCTAAAAAGGAAAAGGGCAGGGAGCCAAAACCCCCTGGGGAGGCAAAACATAGAAATCCATGTTCCGATAACCTCATCAATGACCACTTCTTTCGGGTCATTTTGTTGTGTTTCTTTCGCATATACATCAGCTGCCCAAATACCAAGCAACATCACAGCTATAATGCCCAGCAAGGGCACCGGCAAAAAAACATAAAAAAGGAAGGCCGCTCCTGACCCCACTGTACCAGGCATGGAAGAGAAGAAGCCAAGACCCCCTAAAGTCGCAATATTTCCCGCTATTGAAAGTT
Source organism: Aminobacterium thunnarium (assembly GCF_055390565.1). NCBI lineage: Bacteria > Thermotogati > Synergistota > Synergistia > Synergistales > Aminobacteriaceae > Aminobacterium > Aminobacterium thunnarium. Next base: position 292,929 of record NZ_AP042412.1, on the reverse strand, counting down.
TTTGTTTCATTCTTTTATCTCCAAACCCAGAAGGTCGTATTCCTGCGCATCTGTGATTTTAACATTAACAAAGGAGCCTTTCGCTAAATGTGAACCGTTGATAACGCCTACAAGGCCATCAACTTCCGGAGCATCTCTGTATGAACGTCCCCATGCCATATTGTCTTCCATATCGATATTTTCTATCAAGACTGTTAATTCTTTTCCAACAAAAAAGTTCTGTCTTTTCAATGAAATCTCGCTCTGCAATTCCATAAGTCGTGCATAACGCTCTTCTTTAATGTGTTGAGGGATTTGGTCAGGCAATTTAGCAGCAACAGTTCCCTCTTCGGCGCAATATGTAAAGGCACCAACTCTGTCAATTTCCATGTCTTCCATAAAATCAAGAACCTCTTGAAAATGCTTCTCTGTTTCTCCGGGAAAACCAACGATGAATGTTGTCCGCAAAGCAAAAGAAGGATACTCTTTTCTGATATAACCAAATAAATTACGAAGGCTTTCTTCGTTCTCGGTTCTATTCATGGCCTTCAAGATTTCCCCGTCAACATGCTGTATGGGTATATCAAGATAAGGTAAAACTTGTTTCTTCGATGCAATGTAATCCACGAATCTTTCGTCTATTCGTGCTGGATGAAGATATAAAAGACGTAACCATATATCTTTTGGCAATGCCTCTGTCAAAGCATCAAGCAAAGGAACAAGAGACGATTTGCCATAAAGATCTCGTCCGTAAATGGTAAGATCCTGGCCTACGAGACAAATTTCTTTGGCACCTTTTTCTGCAAGCTGGCATGCTTCGTGCGTAAGTTTTTCTATAGGATTACTCCGTGCTCTTCCTCGAATAGAGGGGATAGTACAATACGAACAGAAAGTATCGCACCCTTCTCCTACTTTCAAATATCGAGTCCAAATCTTGGTTTCTGGCAATATTCCTCGTTGCCAAGAAGAGGAAGGTGCACCTCCTAGTTGACGAATAACTGTTTCCCAATCTTCGGCCTGAGCCCAGATATCGACAGAAGGAAATTCTTTCTTCAAATCTTCTCCGTAACGATTGACCAAACAACCAACTACACCAATCCGAAGAAGCTGCCCTTCTTCTTTTAATTTTTCCAGATCCAGAATAACGCCTATATTCTCTTCCACCGCCGGTTGAATAAAGCCACATGTGTTAACAATTGCTACTTCCGCGTCATCTATAGTATCAACAACCTTAAAACCAGCAGATTCCATCATCCCGATAAGGTTTTCGCTATCGACTGAGTTTTTTGCACATCCAAGACTTATAAAATAAATGTTCACTCGCTCACCCTGCCTGTCTTTCCATCAGAAGAATAAAATATATGAACGACACGAGAGCCATCACCAGGGCGACCGAGATCTTCACCTTTCCATGAAACAAGAACATCGCTTGCACGCCCATATGTAACCGTTACTCTCTCTTTTACTTCAAGTGTATAGTTTTTCCCTTTTTTCAAAATTCCTTGGTAGAGGATTCCACTTTGGGAGCGCACACGCACCCAGCACTCACCTTTACTTGTTATATCAAGAACAGGCAATTTTGAAACAGCTTGAGATTCAATATCTTCTTTTTCAGGTTTCTCCGCATTTTCACTAGAAGATTGACCTTCTCCTTGTGACGTTGTCACAAGAGATGCTGCGTCACCGCTCTTTTCAGTAACATCAATAGATGCCCCATCAGAAAGAGGAGAGGTATCTTGGGAAACCACATCGGAAGAGGCAACCACATTATTTCTTTCTCCCAGCATCTTTTCCTCATTTTGTTGGGCTACCTGGTCAACAGAGAAGCCACCTTCTCTCCATGAATACCATACATACCATCCTGTTCCAATTACGGCCAAAATCAATACTACTATTACCCAAAAACGTGATGCTTGGCGAAACCCCTTCGCTGGGGGAGAACATGCGCCAACAACTTTATCCGCCTCTGCATCTTGTTTGTGCATATCATATAGGAGAGGCTTGTAATATTCCCATAAATCATCAGCATCTATTGTTCGTAATACAGTCCGTAAAAAACCCCGAGCATAGACCAACCCCGGCAATTTCTCAAAGCGGCCTTCCTCAATGCTCTCTAAGAATTGAACACGTATTTTCGTCAGATCTGCTACGTCCTGAAGACTTAACTCTAATTCTTCTCTTCTCGTTTTGATAGCTCTACCTAGTTCTTCAAGAGTTATTTGACGTCGTTCCTTTTTCACAGACCGCTGCCCCCCTAACACATTCTCTCAGCTCACGAATCGTTTCAGCAGGGTCAGGAGTTCCAAAGACGGAACTTCCCATAACGACTACATCGCATCCTGAGTTCACTACCTGCTTTATCGTTTCTCTTCCGATCCCTCCGTCCATTTCAATAAGGAAGGAGAGGTTGTGAGCTGCACGATACCTAAAAAGATCTACTGTTTTCTGTAGCGTCTCACCAATAAAAGATTGACCGCCAAATCCTGGATTAACAGACATTACAAGAACTAAATCTACCATCGATAGAATAGGAGAAACCCATTCTATCGGCGTCGCGGGATTAATAGCTACACCTGGCCAGCAACCAAGTTCCCGTATTCGCGAAATTACACGATGGAGATGAGGTGTTGCCTCTACATGAACAGTAAGATAGTCAGTTTTTGTCGCTGCAAAAGCCTCAATAAAATCTTCTGGTGGCTCTACCATCAAGTGCGTATCTATAACAGCAGATGGATATTTTTTTCGGAGGGCCTTTGCCAAACTAGGCCCATAAGACAAATTAGGAACAAAATGACCGTCCATAATATCCAGATGAAGCCAATCATAAGTATCCTCAAGGGAAGCAATACTTTTTTCCATATATAAAACATTGGCAGAAAGAAGGGACGGGGCTACAAGAAAAGACCTCCGTTCTTTCTCTAGCGGTAACGATCCTGCCATACAAATTCACCTCCGAGAAAGATAGTAACTACCCCTTCATCTACATAAGGAGCTTCAAGAGAAATGTACTCTCCACCTTTTACATCACGGTTTAAAAGAACTGTTGTGCCGCGATCATCAACCATTTCAATCTTTAATGGCATTTGTTTAGTAAGTGGAGGCACTTGATACCGTATTTTTGCAATTTTGCTGCCCGCTGGTAAAGGCGCAGGTTTTGTAATGGCCTCTTTTTGAGAAGGCTTCGAAACAGGAGCTACCGTCGATGACTGCTGAGATTGAGGCTTCGAAGACGGCGGCATAACAGGAACGAGCGTTCCTGTTTGCGTTACAGACTTGGGCTTGGAAGCGACCTCCGCCTGACTTTCCGATTGCTTCACAGATACTGACGGAGCAAGCCCGGGAGCAGCAATCTGTAGCTGTTCCGTTTCAGCCTTTTGTTCCGTCACAGTTTTTTTCATGGAAGCTACCTGAAGAATGACCCCTTGTCCCCGTTTCAAAGATGTTCCTACTTTCGGACGAATAGATATAACCATTCCCTCTGGAGAATTTTGAGTGTAGACATATTCTACATTGGCAACAGAAAGCCCCGACTCCTCCACTAGCTTTCTGGCAATTTGTTCCTGACGTTGCAAAACATCAGGAACAGCTATCAAGCCATTCTGAGAAATTTGTCCCTGGCTTACGAGTAAATCAATTTTCCTCGTGCTCTCTACCATGACAGGAGCAGCCGGACTTTGAGCTATAACAGTTCCTGCCGCTCTTGAATCATCATTGACACGTATAATATCTCCAACCTGGAATCCAGCTTCTTCTAACTTTTTAAGAGCCTGAGAATACTCAAGACCTCGCACGTCGGGAAGAGCCAATCTGTTCCCGCCTTTGCTTACTTTCAGCACAACAGTGGTATCTTTTTTCATTCTGGCTCCTGGATCTGGCCATTGAGCTAAAACGGTTCCGCCAGGAAGATTAGATTCTATCTGTTCTACCTTTACTTTAAAACCAATGCGATTTGCCTCATCAACAGCCTCAACAAGAGACATTTCTTTTAATGGTGGTACAGCTATGCCCTTGCCACCCTTCCAGATAGTCAATACGGCCATTCCACCAGAAACTACAATAATAAGAAGAATCAGGACCATGACCCATTTATACATTTTACTCATTTTTAACCCTCCTGAGTTCTTTTCAGGATTGCAGCCATGTAAAATCCGTCAAGCCACGGCAGCTGTGGCCATATATATGTTCCCCACGGCCGTCCCTTACGTAAATATCGTCCTGAAATAGGAAGAGACATTTCCACTAGGCTCTTATCTTCTGCCAATATTTCTGCTATAACCTGCTCGTTTTCCTGCCGCAACAAGCTACATGTAGAGTAGAGGATAATTCCTCCTTGTGCAACAATTTCAACTGCTTTTTTCAAAAGTTTTTTCTGAAGTAATACAAGCTCTTCTAGTTTTTCTTTAGTAAAAATCCATTTTGATTCAGGATGCCTGCTCCACGTTCCACTTCCTGAGCATGGGGCGTCCAAAAAGACTAAATTAGGTGTAGAACGAGGGGTCATCTTAAGAGAATCACCTTGATGTATCGTAACGTTTCGTGCACAAGAAAGACGCTGCATTTCTTTTTTTGAGGCGATGCTTCTTCCCTTTGAAAGTTCCCATGCTTCTATTAAAGTAGAGGGTAATAATGTTGCTATTTGTCCAGTTTTGATTCCTCTGCCAGCACACATATCGAGAATGGAACCTTCTTTCCACAAACGGCGTACCATTTCAGCAACGAGCATAGACGATTCACTCTGCACTGTAACTGTTCCCTCGTTAAAACCTGGGATCTCCGGAGGAAAGGCAAAGGAAGCCGTTCTTACAGAATAGTCGACCAACGGAGAAGGCCAACCGTATATGCGATTTTTTTTCAGGTTCTCCAAAAGATCGGGGATATTTGTCTGAGGCAAAACCCTTAAAGAGGCATAAGGGCGTACACGAAACAGATTAATCAGTTTAGAGGCTTCACCCTGACCGAAAGCATCTTTCCATTGGTAAGCAACCCAAAGAGGGATTCCCCCAAAGAGAGCTTTATCTTGAAAAGAAGTGCTCCTGTGAATTTCTTCCATGACTATATGTCCACGCTCTTCCACTCTATGAAGAACAGCATTAACTATACGAGACTCGTTCTGTTGGCCTTTTCTTTTTACTTCGTCAACCAAGGCACTTACAAGCACCTGAGGAGAAAAATGTTTCAATTCTAAAATCCCCGCTGTACCGACAACCAGAGCGTGACGTGTCGGCCAAGAAAGAGAATCGAAAGGATGGCGTAAAAAAGTTTCACTGATTTTTCTCCAAAGTGTTTGACGTCGAAGAACTGCATAGATAAGGGTTGAAGCTAATATTCTATCGCCTTCCGTCATATGATTTGACACGCGACGAAGAGATTCGCTAGCAAATCGCCCTTTTGAAACGTCTGTTAATACATGTAAAGCTGCTTCTATTCCTCTCATGAAAAAAGAACCTCCGGTTCAAGCACTTGGGATTTTTGTCGCGTTCGAATAAAAAGCTGCGTCGGGCCATATACATACATCCCGCCCAAGCTCTTATGAGCAGATCGTACCTCTATACCCGCTATTTCAAGACTTCGAACGTTAGAATCTGTAGTAATATATCGTTGAGCAAGTGAGCTTGTCATTGGCCCCAATATATGAGCAATGAACAAAGCTATTACAACATTTAGCACACTCAAAGATCCTGTAGATAAAAGCAATAGGATGAACAACAGAGAAGAGAGTGTATTGACAACAACAACTGTCGTGCCACACCGAGGATGAATCGCCAACGACGACTCCCCACGTTTCATTCGCTCAAGAGCCTCCTGGGCAGCATAGAGAGCTACTGAGGGTTCTACCAACCCTTTCAAAGAAAAGCCATCTTCATATGACATTCCTTCAATATTGCACCGTCCCAAAGACTCTTCAAGAACATGTATTGCCCCGTGCTCTAAAGCGTGATTTTTCCGCACTTTTTTATTAAATAACACTCGAAAAAGCTGTGTAGGACCAACAATAAGCCACATAAAAGAACTCGCGGCAAAGCCTAACGGTAAAAGGATGAGGAAAAAAACAACAAAAAAGAGTAATGCAACCAACCCTGCCCACGGAGCAATAAAAAACATGAGTAGTAAAAGTAAAAAAGGCATAAAAACCATCCTCTTATTAAAATAAAAAGTGAGGCAGCATTATCGCCACCCCACCATCATATCGCACCTTTTGCAGGGACGAAAGCCACTAATCGCGATTACCAAACATTCCACGAAGAAGTAAGAGACGGGCTAATTGTGCAAAAGCCATGACGGCTGCGGCGACATATGTTAAGGCTGCGGCGTTTAAAACAGCCTTTGCTCCACCAACTTCGTCGGAACCAAGAATTCCCGTATCACCGAGAAGCTTCAGGGCTCTCGAACTTGCGTCGAATTCCACCGGAAGAGTAACGAGATGGAATATTATTACTCCCACAAAGAGGAGAATACCCACGTCCATAAGAAGCGGTCCTCTAAAAAGCAACCCCAAGAAGAAAAGTGGGAAAGCCAGTGACGAACCAATTCCAACTACTGGGACTACAGCATTACGAAACTTCAAAGGAGCATAATTTTTCTGATGCTGCACTGCATGTCCAACTTCGTGAGCGGCAACACCTATAGCAGCAATACTCGTGCTGTTATAGACTCCTTCCGATAAGTGTAATGTTTTATCTCGAGGATCGTAATGATCCGTAAGTTGTCCCGCTACCCTTTGAATGGGCACATTGTACATTCCAAACTGATCAAGGAGTGCTCGAGCCGCCTGAGCTCCCGTTACTCCCTTTCTTGAAAGAACACGGCTATATTCCGAATAGGCTGTTTTAACCTTCATCTGAGCCCAAAAGGCCAGAATTACTGCTGGAATCAGCAAAACAAAAGTAGGATCGAAAAACAACGGAAACACGCCATCACCTCCAACACTATGGCATTTTAGTTTATTTTATAGAAATATTATTTTTATACATCCGTATTTTACACGGTTGGAGGATAAAGAGCAATATTGGTCAAATTACTTAGAGTAATAATTGGCTATTGAAGAAACAATATATCTTTGCTCCTCTTCCGTCAGCTCTGGGAAAATAGGTAACGCAAGACATTCATGGCTTAACTTTTCTGCAATAGGGAAATCCCCTTCTTTATAATTCAACGAGCCGAAACACTGTTGAAGATGAAGGCAAAGCGGATAGTATACACGCGTCGTTATTCCCTTCGTTGCGAGATAAGAAGAAACGCCATCACGATCAGAAACTCTCGGAACATACTGATGATAAATATGATAATTTCCTTCTAATTCTTCTGGAGCATCTACTTTATCGAGAAGGTCATATTCAGCAAAAAGCGTCTTATACCGATCTGCAACAAGACGTCGTTCCTCGTTCCATTCATCCAAATGATGCAGTTTAACTCTTAAAACAGCTGCTTGTATAGCATCAAGACGGCTGTTAAGTCCCACCTCTTCGTGTATATATGTTGTTCCTGCCCCGTGTACTCTGAGTTTTTTCAGACGTTCAGCCAGTTCTCCATCCGAACTTACAACCATGCCACCGTCTCCATATCCTCCCAAGTTTTTAGTGGGGAAGAATGAATAACAACCTATAGTCCCCCAAGCGCCAGCTCGTCTTATTCCCCCATTGGCCTTTCTCCAAGCTCCAAAAGCTTGAGCAGCATCCTCTATTACAGCAATTCCCTTTCCTTTCAATTCTTCCTCTATCTCTTCAAGAGGAACCATTTGTCCAAAAAGATGAACCGGGATAAGGGCTTTTGTCTTAGACGTAATTTTCTCGCGAACCTGATTGAGGTCAAGATTATAGGTTCGCGGATCTATATCTACAAAAACAGGGACAGCTCCAAGTCGAGTTATACAGCTTACTGTAGCAAAAAAGGAATAAGGGGTCGTTATTACTTCATCCCCTTCTTTTATATCTAAAGCCATAAGAGCAAGATAGAGGGCATCACTTCCCGACGCACAACCAATAGCAGTTGCCCCCTCAAGATAACTGGAGACTTCATCTTCGAAATTCTTCACAGCAGGGCCAAGAATAAAGTATTGGCTCTCCAAAACTTCATTTATGGCTTCTCGCACCTCATCTTTAATACGAGCATAATTTCTAGTAAGATCAAGTGTTGGTATTTTCATTTCCATATTATATTTCCTCCTCAAATACAAACTTATAAAAGGCATTATGACAAAAAAGACCCTTCTCTGCTATATATCTTCACATGATCCCATGTATTTTTGGCAAAAAAAAGAGGCTGGATTGCTCCAGCCTTTCTCATCTTAAAAATATTGAAGTAAAGTTTTACTCTTCTCTTGCTCTTCGTAAACCTTCAATAGCATCTTGAAGATGGGCTCTTAAAAGTTTTACACATTTTTCAGAATCGTGATGACGAAGCGCCACTAAAATTTCTCTATGAGCATCAATGCTGGGCATCGTCTCAAGCTGATAAAATGGATCATAAAATACTACATAAGCATTTGTGCGAGCCAAAATATTTTCTACATATTCGGATAAAACTTTATTACCGCTTGCGTCGGCAATAGCTTTATGGAAGGCTTCATTGACCTCAAGATACTTTTCAAGGTCTTTTTCTTCTATGGCTCGACCCTCTTCTATCATCGCCTCTTCCAGGCGGCGAAGATGTCTGTCTCCAATCCTCTCAGCAGCAAGCTTGATTGCTAAAGTCTCCAACTGGTCTCGTACCAAAAAGGTATCCTCTATCTCTCGCGCTGTAGGTGCAGCAAGACGAGCTCCACTATTAGGGATAATAATAACCAGACCCTCGCTCGCTAATCTTCGTAGCGCCTCGCGGACAGGAGTACGGCTGACCCCCATCTGAACAGCAATATTCACCTCCGGAAGTCTCTGCCCTGGTTTTAACTGCTTTGTTATGATTTTGTGACGTAATTCCTGATAGGCATAGTCAGCAGAGGTTGTATATAATCTCGCTTCTCGCATTTAAAAATTCCTCCTTGATTCAAGTAAACAATTTTAATTGTATAAGAGTCTGTCTTTTGCATAAATAACTTTAACATACGTCATACGGCTCTACAAGATGTAAAAATGGTAAAATACGCTAAAAATAAAAAAATAACTGAATTGATCTCATTATACAGCATACCTAATAACGCATACAATAGGAGGTCTCCCATGAGACAATGTGTATTGTTACTCTCTTTTGCAACTATTATTTGTTATGGATATGCCCTTGCCGGGCTTGGAGGTTTTTTTCTTGGAAAAGGAAACGTCTTATACATCGGTCTCGGACTGCCAGGAGGTACAGTATGTGGCATTTTAGCCATATGGCTGTGGAAAAAGTATTTACATGCCCTTCAAGAAGAAAATGACCTCTATAAAAACGCTCACAAATAGACTGAAGGACGTAAAAAAGAACCCCATGCATCATAGAGACATTGAACAACACAGTTCATATGTTCACTCGAAACACCGCAAACAGACAAGCGGACAGCTTCGACTCGTTTCTCATCTAAAGAAAAAACATTTCCAGGAGTTACGAGAACTCCGTGGTGGCAGGCTTTTTGTGCTGCATCCCACCCATCAAGACCTGGCAAATGAAGCCAGAGATAAATTCCTCCGTCAGGTATCGTAAAAAAAGATGCCGGTAGTATCGCCGATAAAGCGGAACCTAAAGCTTTCATTCGAGATTCCATAATACCCCGAGCCGATTCGAGGGCTGATTCAAGCCCTTTATTTTCTATAAATTTCTGCACTATAAACTGATCAAGCGAGGATACAGGCCCCCATTTACTTGCTTGGAGAGAAAGAAAAACTTCCATCAATCGATCTGGAATAAGAGCATATCCCAATCTCAATCCAGGAAACAAGACCTGACTGAAAGACCCAAGATAGAGTACTCTCTCAGAATTTTCCATAGCCTTGAGAGCCGAGACACTTGCCTCACCATAACGTAATTCCCCGTAAGCATCATCTTCCAATATCCAAAATCCATTTTGGGAACTCGCCTGCAAAATCATCTGCCGAACTGCAACAGAAATGGTCTTTCCCGTAGGGTTTTGAAAACTGGGAACCAAATATAACACATCAGATCCAGACAGGCATTCATACCACGTTTCAGTTATTTCTTCAAGAGGCGGCAGCACTTCAATACATACCCCTTCAGAACGAGCAATCATTACAGCGTCAGGGTAGGTCAATTTTTCCACCCACATTTTTCGTATACCAATATTTTTTAGGGCTTCAATAGAAAGAGCCAAACCGTGGCGTCCCCCTGCAGTGACAAAAACATCTTTCCAAGATGCAGGGATTCCCCTTGATGCGCTGTGTTCAACTAAAACTTGTCTAAGAGAGTTAAGTCCAGCATGTGGTGCTTCACATAAAGCATTATGTCCCCAAAAAGCAAGAACATCCCGTGCAATACGTGATAAGTCTAAAGAAGGAATAAGATCTGCAGAAGGTCGAACTGTATCTAGATTCCAATATGTATCGGTTTCTTCTTCTATGCTCTCTTTCTCTATCACTTTTGGGGTGACATATGTTCCACTTCTCCCACGCTCTATAACATAGCCATAGTCAGATAAAAGCGAGTACGCCTCTGTGACTGTAACCCTTCCGACACCAAGATCTTTAGCTAATTTTCTAGACCCCGGCAATTTCAAACCTGCCGGTAAGGCTCCTTTTTCTATCATTTTTTTAAGATGAAAAGCTATTTGCCGATATAAAGGAGTTTCAGATTCGTGATCAAGAGGAATTTCGATCATTATATTTACCCCTTTTAAAAAATGTATTTATTTCAACAAAACATTATAGCTAATTAAAATGCGAAATTGTTACGTTGCAAAAAAAGAACATTCAACAGATACTATCAAGAGATATGATCAATTACATAAATACGGAGTGAGATAAAATGAAATATGAGAAAAATTCATATTTTTCCCATGACGTGTCAAAAGATGTTTCTTTAAAAGATACAGATTTATTGTACCGTCAACTTTTTTACAGAATTTTTGACCCGCTCGCTTTATATAAAGTTAACTACGACGCGAAAGGAAAGGCAACCAGCGTTGTTTTTCTCGATATCAACCCTGCATATGAACGTGTAATGGGGGTCAAAAGACAAAATATTATCGGGCGGTCTTTTAGCGAAGTCTGGGGGGCTTCAGAAAAGGAATGGCACGATATAGTTTTACAAGTTGCAAAAACAGGAAAATCAACTCATTACGAAGGACTTAGTCCAGCGACAGGAAAGTATCTTCATGCTTTGGCGTTCAGCCCACTGGAACGTCAAGTAGCTGTGATCTTCCTTGATCTAACAGAATGGAAACGCTCAGAAGATGCCTTGCAACGAAGTGAAGCACGACTTATAGAGTACAGGGAAGAACTTAGAAACCTGGCAGCACAACTTTCGCTAACAGAAGAAGCTACGCGCCGCAAATTTGCAACAGACCTTCATGACCGTGTGGGGTATTCTTTGGCAACTATTATGCATCGCCTTGAAAAGTTAAGCAAAGAAGCTCCCAGTGAATCTTTTAAAAAAGAGATAGAAAATACAATGGGAATGCTCAGTGATGTTATTCAGGATACTAGAGCAATGACTTTCGAGATAAGTTCCCCTATTCTCTATGAAGTAGGTCTTGAGGCCGCCCTGGAATCTCTCACCGAACAACTTCTACGTCCGCGAAACATTACTTATGATTTTAAGCAAAACGGCATTCCAAGCCATACAATAGATAAGAATATCAGTATCTTACTCTATCAAATGACTCGTGAACTTCTCATAAATGTAATCAAGCACTCAGAAGCAAGTCATGTATCAGTACGTGTCTATCGGGGACAAAAAAGAGTGCGAGTTGTTGTCGAAGATAACGGAAAAGGGTTTAAAAAACAAAACGAACCACACTGGGGGAAATGGTCTGGCTATGGCCTTTTTAGTATTCGCGAGAGGCTTCACACTATAGACGGTTCAATTCAAATCATCTCTGAACCTGAAAAAGGAACAACCATTTCTCTTGTTGCACCAACACATATGGAGATTCGTAAGGGGGCATTCGCATGAATAAGAAAATACGCATCCTTCTCGCCGACGATCATAAAATTTTTCTCGATGGACTGAAAGATTTACTCATAAAAGAAGAAAATTTCAGCGTCATTGCCATTGCTGAAAATGGCCTGGAAGTTTTGGAGCTTATCCCCCAAAGCCAACCCGATATTATCATCATGGATGTGACAATGCCAGGCCTCAACGGTATCGAAGCAACACGTATAATATCGAAAAAGTACCCTAATATAAAGATTATTGCACTATCTATGCACTCAGATAAACGAATTATTTCAGAAATTTTAAGTGCAGGTGCACGAGGCTATATCTTAAAGGAGTGCAGCATTTCAGAGTTCGTACAAGGCATTAAGACTGTTATGGAAGAAAATGTCTACCTTACTCCTAAAGTTTCAACTATACTGCTTGAAGATTATTTACGTCTTCGCAATGAAGCCTTCCACCCACAAGAAAATAAGCTTTCTCCTCGGGAAGCAGAAGTTTTGAAGCTCTTAGTAGAAGGCAAAAATACGAAAAAAATTGCTTCTGAATTATCTATTAGTAAAAACACTGTCGACACTCACAGAAGAAATATTATGGATAAACTTGGTTGTGCAAACATGGCGGAACTTACCCGATACGCTCTCCGAGAGGGACTTGTCGACTTAGACGAAGACCTATAGTGTTTTTTGTGAATAGGAAATCATACTTTTACTTATAGCGTCTAACACCTTCTTCTTTTTATACTTAGCCTGCGAAAACAAAAAAATAGTTTGTTTTCGTCTTCGCAAGTGAAAACGAAAACAAGTTCAAAGAAGGCGGAAGGAGGTGTAACTATGGCTCCATTTGAAGGCAAAAAGTTTGTACTTCTTGGTGAAAGAGACGGTATAGCCGGTCCTGTTATGGAAACAATTCTCAAATCCATAGGATGTGAGGTTGTTTTTTCTGTAACTGAATGCTTCGTTTGAACCGCAGCAGGTGCAATGGATTTGCAAAATCAACAGCGAGTTAAAGATGCCGCAGATAAATTTGGTCCAGAAAACGTAGTCGTTGTTCTTGGAAGTTCCGATGCAGAAGGCGCTGAAATTTACGCTGAAACTGTTACCGCTGGAGATCCTACATTTGCAGGTCCATTAGCAGGAGTCCCGTTGGGACTCGCAGTTTTTCACATTTTTGATCCCCTATTTAAAGACAAAATTGATCAGGCTGTATGGGAAGAACAGCTTGGCATGATGGAAATGGTACTGGACGTCGATGCTCTCGTCGAAGCTGTTAAAGGCATGCGAGAAGAACATAGCCAGTATCCTTTATAGGTCTGTTGTGTTCCGGCAACAGATCTTTTGTTGCTGGAACTTTACGGCTCGATAAGAGCTACTCCCAAAAGTGAAAGGAAGCGTGACTCGATGAAACTCGAGATCGGAAAGTTTTTTGTGAAAGATATCGTTTTCGGAGACGAAACAACTTACAACAACGGTATTCTCACTATAAATAAAGAAGAAGCGTTGCAAGTCGTTATGGAAGACAGCCACATGACCGAAGCCGATCTTCATATCGTCCGTCCAGGAGATGAAGTTCGTCTTGTACCTGTAAAAGATGCCTTTGAGATGCGTTGCAAAGTCTCTGGAAGTGAAGGAGTTTACCCTGGTTGCACATCTCCTGTTGCTCCAGTAGGTTTTGGTCGCACGCATGCCTTGGCTGGTTGTTCTCTCCTTGTTGTAGGAAAGCACTGGGGCTCATTCCAGGATGGCCTTATCGATATGAGCGGTCCCGCACAGAGAAATACCATTTACGGTTTGATGCCTAACCTCGTTCTCGTTGGTGACACAGATGAAGAGTTCGAGCGTCGCGAGCAGCAGAAGAAAAACAAAGCTCTTCGCTGGGCTGGTATGAGACTCTCTGCGTATGTCGGCCGCTGTGTAAAAGATATGACACCTGAAAGCATTGAAACATGGGATCTTGAACCAGTTAACAGAAGAACTTCCGAAGTACAGCAATTACCTTCAGTTGTGTACGTAGCTCAGCCTCAAACGCAGATGGAAGCCATGGGATACAACACTCTTGTTTACGGTTGGGATGGAAACCATATGCTCCCCACCTTTATGCATCCCAATGAAATTTTAGACGGAGCTGTCGTCTCTGGAAGTTTCATGCCTGTATCATCAAAAATCTCTACCTATGAATGGGTTAACAATCCAACAGTTAAGCGTCTTATGAAGGAACATGGAAAAACTATCAACTTCCTAGGCGTCATTATGTCAAACCTTAATGTTGTTATGGAAGAAAAAATTCGTTCAGCCAATATGGTAGCACGTATGGCATTAAACCTTGGTGCTGATGGGGCAATCGTAGCTGAAGAAGGATATGGAAACCCCGACGTAGACTATATTCAGACAATAGTTGAGCTTGAAAACGTCGGGATAAAAACAGTCGGACTCTCCAACGAGTGTACAGGTCGAGATGGAGCCTCTCAGCCCCTCGTTGCCCTTGATGAAAAGGCTACAGCCCTCGTATCATCAGGAAACGTTTCTCAGATTCATGAACTTCCTCCGATGAAAACAGTTCTCGGAGAACTTGAATCTCTTGCACGTGACGGACTTTCTGGTGGATGGGAAGGATGCGTTCGAGAAGACGGGTCCATAATCATGGAGAATAACGCTATGTTCTGCGCTGATCATATCAGTGGATTCTCCGTAAAAACCTGTGCAGACTTCTAGGAGAGGTGAATTCCTGATGAAAAAAGCTATCCATTATATAAATCAGTTTTTTGGACAAATAGGCGGCGAAGACAAGGCTGATTTTGAACCTGTTATTCATGAAGGAACAGTAGGTCCCAGCCTGTTATTAGATCAGAGCATGAAAGAAGTTTCAGTAACTCATACAGTGATCTGCGGAGATAACTTCATGGCATCTCACCCAGAAGAAGCTGTTTCCAGAATTCTCAGCATGCTTGAAGGCCTTGAATTTGACATGTTTATAGCTGGTCCAGCATTCCTTGCTGGTCGTTATGGAACAGCCTGCGGAACAATATGCAAAGCTGTACAGGAAAAATTCAACGTGCCCGTATTCAGTTCCATGAATGTTGAGAACCCTGGAGTAGAAATGTTTAAAGGACATCTTTATATCTTTGAAGGTGGACGAAGAGCGACCTACATGAAACAGGATATAGAAAAGCTTGCCTCTTTTGCAGATAAAATTGCAAAGGGTGAAAAGATTCTTCCTGCTTCTATAGAGGGCTATTTCCCCCGTGGAATACGTCACGAAGTCTTCCTTGAAGATTTAGGCCTTGAGCCTAAGATGGCAGCGGATAGAGCTGTCGACATGCTCGTCAAAAAACTTACAGGGCAAGAGTTTATAACAGAACTTCCTATTCCAAAGCAGGATCGAGTAGACATTGCTCCTGCCGTAGCAGATCTTCGAAAGGTTAAAATTGCTCTCGTTACTTCTGGCGGTATCGTTCCTCGAGAGAACCCTGATCATATTCAGTCTTGCTCTGCAACAAAATGGGGCGAATATGATGTTTCCAAGCTTGATAGACTACCTGCCCCAGAATATAAAACCATACATGCCGGGTATGACCCTGAGCAGGCAGATAAAAATCCTAACGTAGTTGTTCCCCTTGATGCTATTCGCGCATATCAAAAAGAAGGTCGTATAGGTGAAGTCGATGATTACTTCTATACAACTGTAGGGACAGGAACAACACAGGGTGAAGCTGCACGTATGGGTAAAGAAATAGCAGAAAAGCTCAAAGAAAGAGGCGTAAGTGCTGTTATTCTGACATCCACCTGAGGAACCTGTACTCGTTGCGGGTCAACGATGGCAAAAGAAATTGAAAGAGCAGGTCTTCCAGTCGTAGTTATGTGTAACCTCGTAAATATTGCTAAAACTGTTGGAGTCAACCGTATCGTTCCTACAGTTTCGGTTCCTTATCCTCTCGGCAATCCAGCTCTTCTTCCTGAAGATGAGTGGAAGCTACGATATCATCGAGTAGGAGTGGCACTGGGCGCTCTCGAAACTGATATTTCTGATCAGACTGTATTTCCAGTTAAAATCTAGCTTCTAATAACAATGAGGAGGGCAATAAACTCGCCCCCCTCATTGTATATAAAATGGCAGAGAGGTGTCGTGAAATGAATAACGAATCAAAAAACAATTCTGTCTACATTATTTCTATGATATTTACTTTAATCATTGTTGCCTGGGGACTTTTTTCTCCGTCAACTTTTGATTCTGCAGCTAAAGGACTTTTCAACTTCCTCATTCAAGATTTTGGATGGGGATACATGTTGGCTATGAGCATTTTCGTAGTTTTCCCCATCTGCCTTGCTTGCAGCCGTTTTGGAAAATTAAAATTAGGACCAGATGATTCTAAACCTGAATTCAGTACAATTTCGTGGTTCGCTATGCTTTTTTCCGCAGGAATGGGTATTGGCCTTGTATTTTATGGTGTAGGTGAACCTGTCTTTCACTTTCTCAATCCTCCTTTCGGAGCAGAACCAGGCTCAGTAAAAGCAGCAACTGATGCCATGAGGATTTCTTTTTTCCACTGGGGTCTTCACCCATGGGCCAACTATAGCGTTATCGCTCTTCCTCTGGCCTATTTCCAATTTAGAAAGAATGCACCAGGACTCATCAGCAGTCTCTTCCTTCCCGTTTTGGGAGAAGAGGGTGTTCGGGGCCCTATTGGTAAAGCCATAGATATTCTCGCAATTTTCGCTACAGTAGCAGGTATTGCCACATCGTTAGGTCTTGGCGTACTCCAAATTAATAGTGGTTTAAAATATCTCTTCGGCATTCCCCAAACGATTATGGTTCAGTTTATCATTATTCTCGTTTTAGGAATTTTATACACGGGTTCCGCCATATCTGGACTGGAAAAGGGTATTAAGCTTATATCTAATCTCAATCTTTTCATTGCCTGTTTGCTTGCGGTAAGCCTCTTCTTGCTCGGACCAACTATTGCCATTATAGAATCTCTCTTAACTGGTATAGGCGAATATCTCGCTAATGTTATTCCAGAAAGCTTTGTTATGGCACCATATGGTGGCGGCTATAAAGAGTGGATGGGTGGTTGGACACTCTTCTACTGGGCATGGTGGATAGCCTGGGCTCCTTTTGTAGGCTCCTTCATAGCTCGCATATCAAAAGGAAGAACGATCCGTGAATTTGTAACAGGTGTTCTCATAGTGCCAGCTCTCGGAAGTTTTACATGGTTTGCCATTTTTGGCACGTCCGGACTTCACTTGGAATTAAGTGGAATAGCTCAAATTGCATCAAAGGTCAGTGCGGATATTTCCACTGGAGTTTTTGAAATGTACAGCCATTACCCTCTTGGAATGGTTATGTCGATTATTATGGTCGTCCTCATTTCTACTTTCTTTATTACATCTGCAAACTCAGCAACATTTGTACTTTCAATGTACTCTACCCGAGGAAACCTCAATCCTCCCAAATCGAAAATGGGAATTTGGGGAGTTCTTCAGGCAGCTCTTGCCTTTGTTCTTCTTATGACTGGAGGTTTGAAAGCGCTACAAATAGCGTCTATAGCTGCAGCCGCTCCTTTTGCCATCATCATGGTTCTTGCCTGTTACTCTCTTGTTAAGGCATTAAAGAAGGATGAAGAAGAAAAAAAAATAGTGCAGATTTAAAGTTTGATTCCCCCCCGAAAAAGAAACGGGTCCTTTCAAAGGGCCCGTTTCTTTATATACTCTTCTCTTTCTAGATACTTCGTATAACTGAATGTGCAACGTGAGGAAAAAGGTCATAAACCATTTCATATTTTTCATGTACATTCCTCAATGCTTCAAGGCTTAAAATCCATACGTCAAGTGGACGAGCCGGACCGATAAGGCTTTCTCCCATAGGATCAAGAATTTTATGCAAGGATAAGGCTTCCTCTTCAGTATCAACTATCCAAATAATCCAATTCAGAGAATCCTGGTCAGCAGAATCCAGATCTACATATCCGGGGATGTACATGCGACGTTGATTAAGAAGAAAAAGGTGAACCTTTCCTATTGTTTCAATATAAGAATCGACATGTTCAAAAGGTTTCGGTGCCTGGAAGCAAAAAAATTTATCTGCATTGACAAGGCCTAACACGTCATTCGGATGTTTAGGATAGTGCATATAATAAGCAAAATCGTAACGCCCCAATAGAAGAAGATCGACATAGAAAAAACTGCTCGGCACATTATTAAGTTTATGCCATTCTTTAATTTCTTCTAGTGTGCGAGGAGTCTTTTCTCTCGCCTTGACACCAGAGAGAGAAAAGTCTTCCTTCATCTTTTTAACAAGAGGGTGAGAATCGTATGTCCAGACAATATGTGATGATTCGTTCACGAAAAAATCCTTACCTGAAAGAGCTGGGGAATATTCAAGGTGAAGGCCCAAATGATAATCTTTCGCCCCCCACCGCGCAACAAAACTACGATCAAGCAAGCTCTGAAATGTTGTACGCCATAAAAAATACTTTTGTGCGGCTTCATCTAAAGATTCCTCTACCGGCACAGTTTCGCAAAACCATTGAGAGGAAAGAGTTTTAAAAACATCAATTCCTTTTGCAGATAAAAAATAACGATCAGTATTTTTATCCAAAAGCCCCTCTACATGGAGGCGACCAAGGCTTTCAGGGTCTTCTCCTGCTAAAAAAACGCTCTCTTCATTCCAACAAGGATGAAGATGATCAAAAAGTAACAGGACCATTTCGTCACTCATACCCTATCAACTCCTTCTTCTCTCTTTTTCCAAAATGCCTTTCCTCATGTATTATTATGCAAGAAAACGATTGTTTATTAAAGGAGATTAGGATATGAACTTTTCAATTGGGCAAAAAGCAGATCTTCTTATTTTCGATGTAGATGGAGTTCTCATCGATACATCTCTTTCATACCCATTTGTCGCTCAAGATAGCGTACATTGGGTCTGGAAAAATATTCTTAATCATTCCATTGACAGTAACGGTTTCACAATGGATCACTTTTACGCAGCAAAACAACACCCTTCTTTTAATGACGATTACGACATTGCATGGGTTTTTTTATGTATAACGCTGACAAAAGAAAGAGAGAATCTTGCCGATTCCGCCCCTACTCTTTTAGAGTGGAAACAACTTTTGAAAACATGCAAAGGAAGTAACGTTAAGGAATGGGTTGAAAAAAGTTTCGGAGAAAGAGTTTCTCGTCTCATGGTTCGCAGGATCTGTGAAGAATTCTATTATGGGAAAGAAGAGATGCAGACAATTACGGGAGAAAAATGCCTCTTTGTAACTTCATCTCAAGGGTACTGGAAGAGAGAAACACCAATGCTCAACTATCATTGGAAAGAATTACCCCTGCCATCTGCTATTTATACAGGCAGGCCGGAAGGCGAAATGAAGTTGGCCCTTTCATTATTAGGATGGGAGGATTTTCCCAAAGACCGCATTATAACGCCAGAATCTGGCATCACAAAACCTTCCCCCAAAGGGTTAGAAAAGCTCTGCTCCCTTTTTAAAGCTTCGTATCCTCTTTATTTTGGTGATGCAGAAAGTGACAGAAGAAGTTTTCAAGCTTTTGGAAAGGGAGCGTTTATAGCTATTGGTAATACTCTTTCTGATCATGATTTGAGATTTGAAACTACATCTCAAGCACTTGCTTCTCTCTTTGATTCGTCAAAACAGTTTTGAGACGAGAAGCCATAGCTGCCATATCTTCAGAGTAACATCCTGTCAGAACTTCTTGAAGACTGACAATGGATGTTCCGCGTTTTTGAACAGCCATACCGGCTGCCATATTCGCAAAAAGGCATGCTTCTTCTATGGGGAATTGTCCGCCAATAGTAAGGGAAAGCGCAGCTGCTACAGTATCACCAGCGCCAGATACATCGTAGACTTCCATTGAAAGAGCAGGTAAATGAAAGGTTTTATCCACACCAGCATAGGTCATTCCGTCACTTCCCTGAGTAATAAGGATACCTTCAAGAGATAAAGCCTGTCTCAGTTCCTGAGCTCCCTGCTCTACATCTTCCTGATGTAAAAGGTCCCGACCTACGAGTCGGCCTGCCTCAGAAAGATTGGGAGTCATGAGTGACGCTCCCATAAAACGATGGATATGAGGAGGTTTGGGATCAACTATAACCGGTATATGGCGGGATTGCCCCCACGATATAAGTTTTCTCGCCAAGGTGGACGTTATTGCCCCTTTTGCATAGTCTGAAAGAACAAGTACTGTAGGTAACGGGGATATGTTATCAAGGGAGGTCAAAATGCCTTCTTCTTCTTTTCGTGTCAACGAAACCTTACGTTCCCGATCAATCCGAACAACTTGCTGATTAAGAGCTAATACTCGCGTCTTTACTATTGTCGGAACTTCTGTTCTTTTCAAAGAGCACTCTACGTTAACACCCTTTTCCTTCACAACATCTAAAAGGATACTTCCCGCATGGTCAGCTCCGACAGGACAAACTAGTGTTGCCTTCCCTCCAAGTGCAACTATATTCGAAGCTACATTCGCAGCTCCTCCTGCTCTGTACTCGTCATTTCCCACTACAACGACAGGAACAGGAGCTTCTGGGGAGAGACGAGAAGCCCCTCCCCAAATATAATGATCAAGCATAGCATCGCCAATAACAACTACATGTACATTCCGCAAAAGTTCTGATAAAAAATCAAATGACTCCATTTATTATCCTTCTCTCAGTTTTCTCCTCAAAACTTTTCCTAAACTGTTACGAGGAAAATCTTCTACAAACTCATAAAGACGAGGAACCTTGTAATGGGCAAGCTGTTTTCTGCAATATGCCATCAACTCTTTTGTCGTAACAGCAGGATCGTCTCGTATAATAAACGCCTTAACAATCTGACCGCTTATAGAGTGAGGAATACCTACTACAGCCGACTCCTTTATGCCGGGATAGTTATTCAGAATTTCTTCAACTTCCTGAGGGTAAACATTGAATCCTCCTACGATGATAATATCGCTTACTCTATCAATAATAGTTATATACCCTTCATCATCAATACGGACTAAATCTCCTGTATTAAACCAACCCTCGTGAAATTTCTGAGACGTATTTTCAGGATCTCTGAAATATTCTCTAACTACTGAATTCCCCTTCAACCAGAGAATGCCCTCTTTTCCTTCTGAGATAACATTGTTATTTTCATCCCGCAATTCATATTCAAAACCTGGCAATAGTGTTCCTACCGTACCTATTTTTCGCCTCGTAACATCGGGATTTACAGCAACCACAGGAGAACATTCCGTTAATCCGTAGCCCTCCATAACATTAACCCCGAAATATTCTTTAACGCGAGCATCAAGAGCCACTGGGAAACGGTCCCCACCACTCACTATCGTAGAAACATGTTTAGGCACGTTACCATTCGTTCGTACTGCTGCAGCTACTAATAAAGCAATCATAGCCGGTACAGCAACTATGAAATTAACTTTCGCAGCAGAAATAGCCTTTAATGTTCTATCTGGAGGCATAAAAGATGGAACAATCGCTTGACGTGCACCTTTTAAAAGAGGCAAAAGTCCGCTTGTTGAATATCCTAGAGTGTGGAAATTAGGTAAAGCATTGAGCAGTACGCATTCGTCAGCTTCAAAAGCAGAAAAATGAAGAGCTGCCGCTTCCACATTGCTGTAAATATTCTCGTGACTCAAAGGAACCGCTTTGGGTAAACCTGTTGTACCTGAAGTATAAAATAAGACAGCTACATCATCATTGGAGGGAGTCTGACACACTCCCTTAAAAGAAGGCATTTGTCCATCTATATTTGCAGGAATCACTGGAATTTGCGTCTTTTGCAAGGTTTCCATATCCAAAGGAATAGAATCTGGTACAACAATAACGAAGGGTTCTGCATGCTTTATGCTCCGTTTAAGAGATTGCGGCCCTGCTAACATATTCAGGGGAACAATTGCTCCCCCCAGATGCCAGCATGCGACGGAAAGAGCCAAGAGAAGGGGACAATTAGGAAGCAATGTTACAATTCTCTGGCCAGAACTAAAACCTGATTCTGTGAGAATTTTTTCAACAGATGACGTAATATCATAAAAACGTTTTCTACTCCACCATTCGTCTTTCCACCATATATAATCTCTGACCGGAGCTTCGAGGCAAAGATTACCAACAACATCACTCAAATTTTTCCCCATTTAATAAAGCCTCCCCCTATACCCGGTTGTATGTGTGTTTAACGTTTTCTTAATGTAAGCCAGTGAACAACAGCTTCTATGCAACTCCAAAGCTCAAGTACAACGTGGGAGACAGCCCCATACCCTATTTCCCACCCTGTTTGAGACGTCTCTTTTAATGATTCTGCATCAATACAACTCCATAACCCCTTCTCCAAGGAATCTTGGGATGATATAGATAGATAAGGAACAGAATATCCCCTTGCTTTTCCTCCTCTATCAAAGAAAATTCCTCGAGTAAAGGCATTGATATGATATTTTAAAGACTCTCTCTGGGACATATTAAAATTATACTTGCTTTCAAAATCGAAAAGTGAGAGACCTTCATAAGAACGATCTTGAGAAAGAGCAAAGCGACTGCCAAAAAGAGGAGCCGCTCCACCATTGACAAATATTGGTTTTCGGGAAAGGAAAAGATTTTTTAGCACATTCGATTTTTCTTTAGAACCTATTAACATCTCGGCAGCAAGAAACCCCATACCATGCGGGATGTAAAGAGCATCTGCATTATGAAGCTTCTTTTCGTCTAGCTCTGAAAATTTCTCCACGGAGCATCCCAAATACGAAAAAAGCTGAGTTGCGTTATCGCCATTGAGGCAAAAAGCCGGGTGATCATAAATACCCACTGTTAAAGAAGGCAACTGTCGTCGATTTGAATCACTCACTGCCTCAAACTTCTCATCAATTCTCGACAATGTTGCAAAAGTAGCCCATTCCACTTGGTCAACAAGAGCTATAAGTTGGGCTGCTGCTGTCTTTAAAGACAATGCAACCTGTCTTCCCCTGTCTTCAAGCAAAAGGTGTAACAAAGAAACACTCTCTCGCTCCAGATATTTAGGAATATAGCCAAGGCCAATTAAAGGCGTTTTTCTTCCCTGTTCAATCTCTAAAAGCTGATACTCTCTGGGATTAAAGACAGACATATATAAAATAGCCAAGATAGAAGCACCGCCACCTGCTATGCCATTGCATTGAGAGACAATGTGTTCAACTGATCGGGCAGTAAGAGTCGCAGATGTATCTCCGTAAAGGACAGGAACAATTCCACATCCTAAAGCTCTTGCAATTTCAAGAGTATCAGACGATACTGTCAACGTATCTTCACGTTGACGTTCTCCGAGTGGCGCAACAATGAAATTGATTGCATCTTT
The DNA here is from genome assembly GCF_055390565.1 of Aminobacterium thunnarium. Taxonomy (NCBI): domain Bacteria; kingdom Thermotogati; phylum Synergistota; class Synergistia; order Synergistales; family Aminobacteriaceae; genus Aminobacterium; species Aminobacterium thunnarium. The sequence continues at coordinate 269,600 of NZ_AP042412.1, read as the reverse complement.
TTGAGCAGCATGTTGAAAAAGGATTTTTAACGTTTTTTGGCTACCACAAAGAAAGGGATCAATAACTGTAACAGGTTGTGAGCATACAAGTTGTAAAATCTGGATGAGTTCTTCGTCTGGCTCGGAAACGAAGATACGAACAGGATATCCCATTTGCTGCATTGCACTGATTATTAAAACTGCAGGAGGGATAAAACCCGTTCTTCTTTCATCCGCAATTATAAGTCGGGGAATATCCAAAGAAAACGCTCCTTTTTACAGATATGTGACTTAGTGTATCATATAAGTCACTCGTAATATACATGACAAGACGGAGGTTGGTCTAGATGTCCGAATCATGGATTTATATCAAAGATCTGGTCAAACATGAAGGCCAAAAGGTTACCGTAAAGGGATGGATGTACAACAAACGAAGTTCTGGGAAAATACACTTCCTTCAACTTCGAGATGGTACAGGAACAGTTCAAGGCGTTATGGTAAAAAAAGAAGTATCAGAAGAAGCTTTCGAAGATGCCAAACGGCTCTGGCTTGAAGCATCTGTGGAAGTCGAAGGCATTGTTCGGCTTGATGAACGGGCGCCATCCGGGGTGGAATTGACTGTCACAGCTTTACATGTTATTCAAAACCCCACTGAAGAATACCCGTTAGGGAAAAAGGATCATGGCATCGATTTTCTTCTCGATCACCGACATCTCTGGTTACGCAGCAGCCGCCAGCAAGCTATTATGAAAATACGGGAACGAGTTATTTGGGCAGCAAGAGAATACTTGCACAATGAGGGTTTTATGCTCATAGACAGCCCTATTTTAACCGGTTCTATAGGAGAAGGTGCATCAGGGCTTTTCGAGCTTGATTATTTCGAGGATACAAAAGCCTATCTTGCACAAACTGGACAGCTTTATGCAGAAGCAGCAGCTGCTGCTTTTGGAAAAGTCTATTGTTTTGGCCCTACATTCAGAGCTGAAAAATCCAAAACCAGACGGCATCTAACAGAGTTCTGGATGCTCGAACCAGAAGTTGCCTACTATGATCACGAAAAGAACATAGAACTTCAAGAGAATTTAGTCTCTTACATCGTGGAACAAGTGCTTCTCCATTGCAGGAAAGAACTTGAATCTATTGACCGCGATATAACGAAACTGGAAAAGGTAAAAGCTCCTTTTTATAGGATAACCTATGACAAAGCCATGGAAATGCTTCACGAACTCGGAAGTTCTACTCCCTATGGAGATGACTTTGGAAATGAAGATGAGACAATTCTTACTCAACAATTTGATAAACCTATCTTCGTAGAATGCTATCCCAAAAAAGTCAAAGCATTTTACATGAAAGAGCATCCTGAAAATCCAGATTTAGTATTGTGTGACGACTTGCTTGCACCTGAAGGATACGGAGAAATCATCGGAGGTTCTCAGCGAGAAGATGATCTAGAACGGCTTCTCGCCAGAATTCATGAAGAAGGTTTACAAGAAGAATCTTATGACTGGTATCTTGACCTGCGAAAATATGGAACCTTCGTCCATAGCGGCTTTGGAATGGGTATAGAGCGCGTTATAGCCTGGATTTGCGGTCTTGACCATATTCGGGAAGCTATTCCCTGGCCCAGAACTATTTATAGGATAAAACCATAATAATGTAATTATTATTTTATTATCAACGTAGAAAGGAGGCAGGAGGGCAATGTCATATCAAGAATTTGATCCCATTCCTGTTTATAGGCATTATAAAAGACTTATAGGCACAGGTAAGGTGGGAGGTAAGGCCAAAGGGTTAGCCTTTGCTCATACCATCATAACAGGCAGCACCTTCGAATCCTTTGTGGATCTGCCTCCTATAAACTACGTGATAACAACAGACATTTTTCAAGAATTTGTCGAGGATAATTTGATTAAAAAAATTCTTGCTGACGCAATTGATGCCGCTCCTGAAAGTAGTGAGGAAGACGGTGCTGAATATATCTTTGCCGTTGTTTCAGAAGCTTTTCGAAACGGAAAGGTCAGAGAGTCTTTCAAAAAAAACCTAATTAGTGTAATAGAAGAGATTGGAGACATTCCTCTGGCTATTCGTTCAAGCTCTCTTCTCGAAGACTCAAAAAAACTCTCTTTTGCAGGTAAGTACGGAACTCGTTTTTCTGCCAATACAGGGTCTATAGAAGAACGTTACGAAAAAATTGAGCTGGCTATACGGGAAGTTTGGGCGTCTCTTTACAATCCCGCTGCACGGGCATACAGGAAAAAACATGGTTTCTGCGACGAAAATGAAGCAATGGCCGTGATTATTCAACCCGTGATGGGAAAGCCTCACGGGAACATGTTTTATCCCGAAATAGCAGGAACTGTCTTTTCTAAAGTGTATAGAAGACCATCTACTCGCATAAAAAAAGATGATGGTATTATGCGCTATTGTTTCGGTATGGGAACTCGAACAGTAGACAGGGCAAAAGCATGTCAGGTTTTCTTGTCTCACCCCTCTCTGCGCCCTCAGGGGAACCAACCAGAAGATATTGCACAAACGAGCCAGATTGAATTTGACTTTGTTGACCGTAACAGAGGTGAATTTACAACAGCAAACGTAGGAGATCATCTTTCTTTTATTTTAAAAGAACATCCTATGGCTTCATCCTTTATAGAAATTTACTGTGATAATCTTCTATATTGGGCAGGATCAAGTCTTGGAAGAAAAGATGGATTACCTCTTTTTACATTTTCATCCTTTCCTCAAAGACATCCTAAATTTTTCTCTCGCATGAAGGATCTCGCTCACTTTTTGGAAGAATCTATGGGAATGCCTGTCGATTTCGAGTTTACCTACGACACAGCAAGTGAGCAATTGTTCATTGTACAGTTGCGTCCTTTAGCAGCCTATGAAGAAATGGCAAAAGTACGCATTCCAGAGGTCAGAGAAGATCAGATCATACTTAGAGGGAACAGAATGGTCAGCAATGGCCGTCTTGAACATATAAAACATATTGTATATGTAGACCCATATTTATATGGCAAAGATGACACTTTTTATCAAGTTGCCCGGGAAATAGGGCGAATTAATGAAAAACTCGCCGGAACTAACTATATTTTGGTGGGTCCTGGTCGATGGGGAAGTTCAAACCCCAAATTGGGAACACCAGTACGTTACAACGAAATCTGTAATTGCGGCTGTCTCATAGAAGTCGGAATCACAGAAAAAAACTATACACCTGAACTCTCTTATGGAACTCATTTCTTTTTAGATCTCGATAACGATGGAATTCTTTATTTACCTGTTTTTTCCGGTTTCAAAGACAACATCTTTAATCATGAATGGTTTAACACTGCTCCATACGAACAAAAGAGACACCCTGCTGTTCGATTTTACACTGGAGATTTTTCTGTTTTTTTGGATGGTGACAAGGAAAAGGGCGTTATCATAGTAAATGAATAAACCATAAAAAAAGGAGCGGCTAAAAACCGCTCCTTTCTCTGTACATAATTAAAACCTAAAGGAAAATACCTCTCATACGAACAGCATCTGCAACTCTCTGAATCGCTGCCATAAAGGCTGCGCGACGCATTCTTACGTTCTTCTCCTGAGAATAGTCCCAGACTTTCGCAAAGTTGCCCTTCATAATGCTGATCAGACGCTCGTTGTACTCTTCGATGCTCCAGAAATATCCACCAAGATCCTGAGCCCACTCAAAGTAAGATCCGATAACGCCACCGGAGTTGGCAAGGAAGTCAGGAACAATCATTACGCCTTTTTCATCAAGAATTGCGTCTCCTCCTGGAGTGAGAGGGCCGTTAGCTGCTTCAACAATATATTTTGCCTTTACTTTATCTGCGTTCTTTTCATTGATAACGCCCTCAAGAGCGGCTGGGATAAAGAGATCGACATCAAGGAAAAGAATATCGGTAAGACCCATCTTCTCAAGGCCAGGCTGCTCGTAACCTTCAAGAAGTCTCTTTGGATGAACGTTCTGTACATAGTTCATAGCCTTATCGATATCAATACCATCTTTACAATAGTATGTTCCTGTAATATCGCTGATACCAACTACTTTTCCGCCGGCATCCTGCAAGGTCTTGGCTGCGTAGGTTCCAACATTACCAAAGCCCTGAATTGCAAAAGTAGCGCCTTTTACGTCTTTTTTCAAAGCCTTGAAAAGCTCAAGAGCACATGTAGCAACACCGTAACCTGTTGCTGCTGTACGGCCCTTTGAACCCCACATGCCTATGGGTTTACCTGTAAAAATCGCAGGCTCAAGACGGCCTCTCATTTTGCTGATGGTATCCATGAACCATACCATCTCGGGACCACCTGTGTTCACGTCTGGAGCAGGAACGTCTGTCCATGCACCAACCATGGGCTCTATACGAGCAGCATATGTTCTTGCCACACGCTCTTTCTCTCGTTTTGACATTTCGAGAGGATCGCAGCAAACTCCCCCCTTGCCGCCGCCGTAAGGAATACCAGCCAAGGAACATTTCCAGGTCATCATCATTCCAAGAGCTTCACATTCATCAAGGCAAACTTCCGGATGGAAACGGACTCCGCCCTTGGATGGCCCTATAGCCGAGGAGTGCTGTACACGATAGCCTTCAAAAACTTTGACTGTACCGTCATCCATCTCCACTGGAATAGAAACCGCTAATTTCCTTTCGGAATGACTTAAAATTTCGATAAGTCCATCTTCAAGACCCATCTCTTCAGCTGCTGCATAAAAGTTGTTCAGAGCTGTGTCAAGGAGCACATTAGAGGACGTACGCTTAACCACGGACATCTAACAAACACCTCCTGATATGCTGACGGCTCACGCCGCTAGTCGTGTTCCATTGAATGGAGCACTTTGTTGATAATGATATCACGAATTTTACATACCAACCAATAAAATACGCACTTTTCCTGCAAATAATCCTTAATACCTAAAAAAGGACTTCCAATCTGAAAAAAGTATAAATTATACTGTATTCTTTATTCAATCCTTTACATCAAAGAAGGGACTGTCCTTTTGAACAGTCCCTTCTTAATAGTTTATATTGTATCTCTTTTTAATGGCAGCTGCAACTACCACATCCCGAGCCTCGACTTGAGAGGGCAGAAACAACAACTAAATTTGCTGCCCACAAAAAGCCCTTCAAATCTATTACTACCTCGTCATTCTGAAAAGACATGAAATCAGGAATCCAAAGAGTTACACCATCTACATTGTATGAAGAATATCCTTCTTTTGCAGGTGGTTGTCCATTCTCAACGAGAACGGCTCGAACAGCGGCTCATCCTCCGCCTATATTTCTCTCAATAAGAAATCCTTCTCCCATTTTTGACAGTCGTTCAAAAGCCTTGTCAGAAACCGATATTTTTAAATCTCTCATTCGCTACACACCTCCATACCCCTTGTCTGTATGTATTATACCCCCTTGCAGTATTTCTGCCAACCCTTAATTTGCAAAAACTTATAAAAAAGGTTGTCAGGCTCCGCAGGAAATACTCTTCCCTCTAAATACTCAAGAGGTGCTTTCATATTATGAAAGGAAATGGACCAAGCATGAAGAAGAGGGTGACTCAGGTGGATTCGCCTATACCATTCTTTATTGACAGCAGACGCTCCATATTTGACATCGCCAACGACAGGGTAATTCAAAGAGGCCAAATGCACTCGTATTTGGTGAGAACGTCCCGTCAATAAATGCACCTTTAGAAGAGAATATTTGTCATCTCCTGCTATCTTCTCAAAATGGGTGTGAGCCACCTGCCCCGAAGGATCAACTTTTACAATATTTTTATCCCTATCTTTAAGCAAGGGCAATGTAATATCTCCTTCCTGAGGCGTTTTTCCATATACTGCAACTAAATATGTTTTTCGTACATCATCATCCCTAAAAGCTCTTTGAAGCTCCCTCACTGCCTGCCCATGAAGAGCCACTACAACAAGACCAGTTGTATTCCGATCAAGACGATGTACGGCACAGGCACGAAAATCTTCTTCGGGAGGCACTTCTGCCCAAACCTGCTCAATAAGACTCTCTTCTCCACTTTCGTCAGGTTGAACAAGAAGGCCAGCTCTTTTGTTAAGAACCATAAGAAATTGATCTTTATAAACAACAGCAAGGGGAATTCTTCTCTCTGTTGTCTTTTTCTTTTCATTTTTTTGCATTGCGAAACTATGATTATGTTCTTCTGGCCTCTCCCAAGGGACATAAACAGATTGTCCCTCCTCCAAACGGACAGAGCACGCAACCTTTTTCCCATCTACTCGAACAAGCCCTTTTCTAATTCCCTTCATCATTGCTCCAAGGGGAAGAGTTGGCCACAATGTTCGAATGACTTTATCCAACCTTCTTCCGTCATGATGCTCGGAAACAGTAAAGGTATAAGACATTTAATTTTGCTCCCATTTCCAGAAACGCCGCTGAGCAGAGTAGTTCCATTCAGATATCTCTTTGCCATCGTCAATCTGATCAACAGCATCACGCCAACAATAGAGCTTAAAGTCAAGTTCATCTGCGGCTGACACAATCATCGCCTCTGGAGTGGCAGGAACGACTGGAGATCCGAATTCTTTGCTTCCATGGTGACTTACGATGATATGACCTAAAGCTGATGCATATTTATCTTCGAGGCCAAACTCTTCTACGAGGCGAGAAAGACGATGATACCCCAAAACAATGTGATCTATAACTGTTCCCTCTACCGTCATTTCTGGAGCAGGAGAGAGTTTATACGAATCGACTTTACCAATATCGTGAAGGAGAGCTCCTGCTACAACAAGATCTCGATTCGCCCCGTACCCTGATTTGCTACTGGCATCAGCCATGGAACAAGCCAACCGCGCAACACCAAGTGTATGCTCTAGCAATCCGGAAACATAGGCGTGGTGGTGAGAAACAGCCGCTGGCCAATCCTTAAACTGTTCCCAGAAAATACCGCTAAAAACAAATTTTAAGAAGTCGTGAACTGGAGATGCACAACTATCAATAAGAGACCCAAATTCAGCTTCCATCTCATCTAAAGGGAACGGTGACCTTTGCACAAAAGAATGAGGCGGATATTGATTTTGATCTACATAATAAATAGCATTGAAGTTGTATTGTAGCTGCCCCCGGAATTCGGAAACTTGCCCCAGCACTCCAATAGTCTGACCTGAGAGATCAGATACTTCTTCCCATTCCAGGGGATCTATTGTTTTCTGAGGATCCGTTCTCCGATCCCACCACTGAGCATTGCCCCATATTTTCCCTTCGATAACTCCGTCGCTATCCATAAGAGAAAGTTCCCAATATGTTTTGTTATTTTTGTCCTTTTTAGAAATCAGTTTGCTAACAACACCGAGACAATAAAATTTATTGTCTTTTTGTAGTTTTTTAATCAAACTAGTACTCAAATATCCTGATTCAGCCACGATAACACTTCCAATCTTCTATGCACCATATTTATTAAGCTTCAAACCGTGAGCCATCATAAGGCCAATAAGTTTATCTCCCTGCATACGTCCCAACGTCCCTGCTGAGCAGGCTTTCTCTCCAAATTCTACAGCATTGCAACGTCGTGCAAAGGGGCTCCACAACAAAAGAGGAACTTCATGCCAAGAGTGACCAGAAAGAAGGGAAGGCGTGCTGTGATCGCCAGTAATAGCTAACACATCTGGTTTCAAATCAAGAATTTTGGGCAAGAGACGGTCCACTTCTTCTATAATTTTTACCTTTTCAGCAAAGTTACCATCTTCTCCACGGCTGTCTGTATATTTTACATGAACATAAAAATACGAGTAATCTTTCCAGTAGTTCCCAACAGCGTCAAATAACTGTTCCAGCGTCTCTCCGGCATTTCCGATTTCCATGCCAACCAAGCGTGCAAGCCCTCTATACATAGGATATGTTGCCAACGCCATAGGTTTTATTTTATAAAGCTCCTTCAATGACGGAATGTGAGGGGCAGAAGAAAATCCTCTCAACAAACAACCATTGGCAGGATTCTCATCCTTCAAAACTTCCCATACTTTTCTAATAAAAGCATTTATAATTTTTTCCGTACGAAGAGCTTTTTCATTACGTGCTTCTGCCCAGCGCATAGGGAGCCCTTCTTTTTGTGGATCAGCGTCATTTACTTCCTCAGAAAGGTTTTCTCCTGAAAAGACAACGACGAAACGGTGCTCTCTACCTGGATAAAATGTTACTTTCACATTTTCTATACTCTTTATTTCCTTCTGAAGCTTTTCAACAACTCGGGCACTCTCCTCTGAAGGAATCCTCCCCGCCCGTCTATCAAGAATAACGCCATCAGCATCGACCGTGCAGAAATTTCCCCGAGCGCAAATGTCCCCAGCCCCAACATGGGCTCCTACTCCAAGAGCTTCGAGAATTCCTCTGCCAATAGACCATGTCAATGGGTCATATCCAAAAAGAGAAAGATGCCCCGGCCCGCTTCCTGGAGTAATGCCTACATCAACCATAGAAAGAAGCCCTAGCTCGGATTCCGCGGCAAGACGATCCATCAAAGGAGTTTTTGCTTTTTCAAGCTCCGTCAAACCATCTTCCCCAGGAAGTCCGCCAAGACCGTCCATAACAAGTAAAACCATCTTTTTTTCGTTCTCAATCGCTAATGATTGCAATAAATCCATACGGGAAATCATGCCTACACCTCCAAAACATTGCATTATATATCCTTCGGCTCTATTTTTCTTTACTGTATTCTATGCTTTGAGAATGAGTTAACGTTTTCACTCTCTTATGCTATCATTCAAAAGAGGTTCTGCTTCAAATTATACGTATAAGGGGGACGTTGTTACATGAGGTTTTCTAACAGAATCACCGCTATGCAGTCTTCTCCTATCAGAAGGCTCATTCCATACGCAGATGAGGCAAAAGCAAAAGGGAAAAAAGTGTACCATTTGAATATCGGACAGCCGGATATCAAGACTCCTCCCTCTTTCCTCCAGGCTATTAAAGATTTTGCACAGGATGTTATCGCCTACTCCACTTCTCAGGGCAGCAATGAACTTCGAGATGCCATGAGAAAATATTACGAAAGCTATGACATCCACTTCGAAAGAGATCACATTCTCGTAACAAACGGCGGAAGCGAAGCCATTATGTTTTCTATTATGGCTACATGCGACCCTGGTGATGAAATTCTTATTCCCGAACCTTTCTACGCTAATTACAACGCCTTTTCAAGATGCGTTAACGTCAATATTGTCCCAATCACTACAAAAGCTGAAGAAGGATTCCACCTTCCTCCGCAGGAAAAAATCGAAGCGGTCATTACTCCCAAGACACGATGCATTCTCATTTCCAACCCCGGTAACCCCACAGGTGCCATCTACACAATAGAAGAAATGAAGATGCTAGCCGACATTGCCAAGAAACACGACCTGTATATCATAGCTGACGAAGTCTATAGAGAGTTCGTCTATGACGGACTTAAATATACAAGTTTTGGCAATCTTCCTGACATGGAAGATAGAGTTATTATCGTTGATTCCGTGTCAAAACGCTATAGTGCATGTGGAGCTCGCATCGGTTGTATAGCTTCGAAAAACGAAGCTCTTATGAAAGAAATTCTCAAGCTTTGCCAGGGTCGTCTTTGTGTTCCTACAATTGAGCAGGTAGGAGCTACTGCCCTGTATAGCACCCCCGTTTCATATCTTGAAGATGTAAATAAAGAGTATCAGTCACGCAGAGACACTCTTTACAATGCACTGAAAGAAATACCCGGTGTCATTTGCGAACAGCCTAAAGGCGCTTTCTACGTTGTAGTCAAAATGCCCGTTGACGATGCCGAAAAGTTTGTCATCTGGATGCTTCAGAATTATGACATCAACGGAGAGACAATGATGGCTGCTCCAGCTGAAGGCTTCTACGGCACTCCAGGCCTGGGCAAAAACGAAGCTCGCCTTGCCTACGTACTCAACAATGAAGATCTTGTAAAAGCCATGAAAATTCTTAAAGGTGCTCTTGAAGCCTACCCAGGACGTGTAGAGCCTGTATCAGCTCAGTAAAAATCGGTAATTAAAAGACTAATAGAAACTTCTTTAAGGCCCTTTCCGGAAGATTCACCGGGAAGGGCCTTTGTGGTAGCATATACTCTGGTTGATTTTTTAGAAGGGAGCGCTTTTGAATGCCACTACGAGTCAAAGAAGCTCTATCGAAAGATGTGGGAAGGTGTATTGCACGAATAGACCCAGAAGATATTAAAAGATATGGACTGTCTGAAGGTCAAATCATAGAAATTGCAGGCAAAAGAAAGACTCCAGCCAGAGTATTGGCTTGCGATTCTGGCGATATGGGACAAAAAACGATACAAATCGATGGAATAACCCGAGAAAACGCTCGCGTAGGTCTCGACGAAAAGATTTCTATACGGAAGACTGACCATCACTTTGCGGGCAGCATTACTCTCCGCCCTCTGACGTCTACCCCTCTTCTCGAAAAAGAACGGGATTCCGTCTATCTTAGTTCTCTTCTTGAAGGTCTGCCTGTTGTAGAAGGAGATCGCATACGAACCAACCTTTACGGTACGAGGACATGTGATTTTCTTGTTGTTGACACTACGCCTAAGAATATTGTTCTTATCAGCAGTGCTACCTATATAAACGTTGAAAAACAAATGACAAAAGAACAAAAAGCTACACGTATCTCTTATGAAGACATCGGCGGTCTTGGGCCTCAAATACAGCGCGTTCGAGAAATGATTGAGCTTCCCCTGCGTTTTCCTCAAGTTTTTGACAGACTCGGCGTTCAACCACCCAAAGGAGTACTTTTATATGGCCCGCCAGGAACAGGTAAAACTGTTATTGCCAGAGCTGTAGCAAACGAAACAGATGTATATTTCACTCATATTTCAGGGCCTGAAATTATAGGAAAATTTTATGGAGAAAGCGAAGAGCGCCTTCGTAATGTCTTTGATGAAGCACAGGCACATGCTCCAGCTATTATTTTTATAGATGAAATAGATGCAATTGCTCCCAAACGAGAAGAAATGGGCGGGGAAAAGCAGGTGGAACGACGTGTCGTTGCGCAACTTCTCGCTCTGATGGACGGACTTGAATCTAGAGGACAAGTTATCGTTATAGGTGCCACCAATATTCCCAACACTTTAGATCCAGCACTTCGTCGTCCCGGACGATTCGACAGGGAAATTTCTGTTCCTATTCCCGACCGCAATGGACGTTTTGAAATTTTACAAATTCATACACGGGGAATGCCGTTGGCAGAAGACGTTGATTTAATGCGTCTCGCCGAAATTACCCACGGTTTCGTAGGTGCAGATATTGAAGCATTGGCCAAAGAAGCAGCCATGTCTTCCCTTAGACGTATTCTTCCCAGTATCGATTATGAAAAAGCCGATATTCCTTACGATGAACTCCTTTCAATGAATGTCTCTATGGGGAATTTTCTTGACGCATTGAAAGAGGTCGAACCATCTGCAATACGCGAAGTATTTGTTGAGGTACCTGACGTAACATGGAATGATATTGGAGGACTTGAATCAATAAAGCAAGAGCTTATAGAAGCTGTTCAATGGCCTCTTGAACACAGTAATGTTTATGAAAAATTTGGAATAACTCCACCACAAGGTATCTTGTTATACGGACCTTCCGGAACAGGAAAGACGTTGCTTGTTCGCGCATTGGCACACGAAAGCGGCGTTAACTTCATTCCTGTAAAAGGTCCTGCCCTTATGTCTAAATATGTTGGAGAAAGTGAAAGAGCCATTCGTGAAGTCTTCAAAAAAGCTAAGCAAGCTTCTCCTTCTATTCTTTATTTCGACGAAATAGAATCCCTCGTTCCTATTCGTGGACGAGATAGTGGATCTGGGGCCAGCTTCACAGAGCGTGTCATAAGTCAGTTTCTCGCAGAAATGAGTGGAATTGAAGAGCTTAAGGGAGTGACAGTCCTGGCAACAACCAACAGAATAGATCTTATTGATCCCGCTCTTCTGAGCAGCGGTCGATTTGATGTTGTTCTTGAACTTCCCATGCCTGATGCAAAAGCTCGACTTGAGATTTTCCAGATACATTTGCAGAAAAAGCCTCTAGCGGAAGACATTCATATCGAAGATCTGGTCTCTGTCACAGAAGGTCGAAGCGGTGGCGATATAGATTTTATATGTCGAAAAGCATCAGCTCTCGCTATTCGAGACTATCTTAAAAATGGGAAAAGCGATATTCCTCGTATTGAGAAAGAACATTTTGAAACAGCCTTATCCTTTTTAAAAAGCAATCTTCAAAAAGGATAAAAATCCATACTATACTAAAAAAGTAAGAGGGATCTTTCGTTAACGAAAGATCCCTCTTACTTTTTAAAAACACAGTTAAGCATATATGATCCGAAAGCCCTAATAAAGCATGCGATAAATAAAGAGATTTCCCATTACCTTCCGCACATAATTCCTCGTTTCATTATAGGGAATATCTTCCATCCATTCATCGAAAGGACGTTCCTCACCCTCTTTAATCCAACGTCCTACTGCACCACTTCCAGCATTATAGGCCGCAACAGCCCACTCCAAGCGACGGAAACGCTTCTGAAGTCTTGCCAAATGAGAGGCACCGAGCAGAATATTTGTATTTGGATTCCATAAATCAGCGTTTTCCATACCAATAAGACGAGCTTCTTCCTTCCCTGTCGCAGGCATAAGTTGCATCAGACCTATGGCGCCAACCCAACTATTTACTTCTGCATCAAAAGCACTCTCCTGGCGCATTACAGACCAAATGAGGTTTGCTTCAACACCAAATCGGGTTGTAGCCTGCTGCACAAACCCCCCAAAGGGACGTGGGTATAAAAAGCGAATCCCCTCTTTGGGCAAGGGCTGAAATTTTAAAAACAAAGACATTAAGGAAGAAGCCGCACTATAGGCCCCTGGTTCATCTTCGAGCCATTTGGAAAGCACTGCGGCTCGATAAAGTGCCGCTGGACTTCCTTCCCGTAGGAGTCTTAATCTCGCATAAAAAATGAATCCCCAATCTTCGAGAATATCCGGTCTTTTTTGCAGCTCCTCGGGTGTGTCTGAAGTAAAAGATGGCCCTCCTGGCGAAGCTAAAAAGCTATAGATCGAAAGAGGATATTCTGAGAGTAGTGTATGAAATACCTCTTCTGCTTTTTCTTTTCTTTCCAATTTTTCATACCCTCTGGCCGTCCAATATAAGAGACGTTCTCTCCAAATTCCGCTACTCTGTGAAAGAAGTTTTTCCCATATGCCGAGAGCCTCGCTTATCTGTCCTTTTTTCCAGGCACGCCAGGCATCATCCCAAAGGATAGATTGAGCGCCTTCCGAAGTAGAATACTTCTCTATAAGTTCTCGCTTAAAGAGTTCCTTTTTCTCTTCCTCCACAAGCGTATAAAGAGAATATAGAGCCCTGGCTCGAACAGTCTCATTTCCCTCTCTGACTATATGTTCCAAAGCAGAAAGAGATTTCTCTTTTTCGTTTCGACCGGCAAGTATTCCAATACGACGCACAGAAGACTCTGCATAGCCTTTACCATGTAACGCCAGCCACTCCCAAAGATCTAGCGCCTCTTCATACTGTTCAAGTCGATAAAGAGAAACAGCCCTGTAATAACGAGATTTAAGTCCTTCCTTTGAATTCAGCGGAACAGCCAAAAAGAGAGGAATAGCCTGAGAGTAGTTTCCATTAAGATAGGCACCATATCCCAACGCGTTGGAAATCGGGGCACTAAATGGTTTTTTACTCTTTTGCAAAACAGCTAAAGCCCGTTTATTCATCGGCTCGAATTGCAACAATTGCAGCGCATACGCCATATTATCTCCAGAAGTTTCAAGCAGTTCGCCTAACGTTTGTGTAGTTTGAGATCGATTGGAAGCTTTTTGAAGCATTATTTCTAGCCAATGCCGGTGAAGAGCCGGGTCCGAAGAGAGTCGAGCAAGAGCATAAGCCACATAATAACTTAACTCTTCAGGGGCCTTGGGTAAAAGAATTTCTGCCGCTTCATATGCCTTTTGTTTCTCGCCGGTTCTTTCATATGCAAGAAGAGTCATCATATCTCTATAAGGAGAGATCAAAGATGGAAGTTGTTCATCATCCATAGATTCCATAAGGGAAAGAGCCTCTCCCCAGCGACCTTGTAGCCAGAGAGCATTTGCAGCCAAAGACTGCTCTTTTGAAGAGAGAGAAGAACCTTCTTTTAGAAGAAGCATGTCTACTGTCTCCCAATCTCTGTTCAAAAAAGCCTCTTCCATAGAGAGCGCATTTGGCAAAGCTGAACTATGAGCTACTCCTTCTCCTATGAAGACAAAAAGAAACACTATCACCAGAACATGAAGTTTTTTTATCATCCATATCACTCCTTCTTCCGCTCTGGGTCGTGGTTTCCCATTATAGATGATGAACGAACTTCTATCGAAGTAATTTTACTTATTTCATACCTTTACTTTTTCCTGGCAATAGCCGCCGAAGCAACAGCAGCTGCTGTTTCAAGGGAATGGAGACACACTATAGATCCGTCGAGCGCTGCTTTACGAATTTTTGCACCATCCGTCAAAGGCTCTATGAATAAGCCAGGAATATTGACAATCAACTGCCACCGACCGTTCCGCACTCCTTCAAAAAGGGAATCATCTTTTTTAATGGGGTTCACTGGCAAGCCCCATCGTTTCAAAAGTGTAGCTGTTCCAGGAGTAGCATCTATATCCCATCCTAACGCTGATAACATGGAAGCTACAGGATAGACTCTGTCTTTAACATCATCACGAACGGAGAAAAGGACTCGACCCTTTTCTGGTATGGAAAGATCAGCACCTTGTAATGCATCGAAAAGAGCATCTGAAACCGTATCGGCTACGCCTAAAGATTCTCCTGTGGATTGCATCTGTGGGCCAAGTCGTGAATCTATTCCCGGAAGTTTTTCGGTGGAAAAGACTGGGGCTTTAACACCAAAAGGCCCTGTATAAAGATATAGGCCTGTCCCCCATGAAGAGTTTACAAGTCGTTCTCCCAAAGCAACTCCCACGGATAAGTCAACCAAAGGAATACCTGTTAATTTGCTGCCAATAGGTACAGTTCTGCTGGCACGCGGATTTGCTTCAATAACGTAAAGAGTTCCTGAGGAAAGCACAAATTGGATATTGAGCAAGCCATGTACGTCAAGGGCTTCTGAAAGTTTTCTGGTTATATCAACTATTTCTTGTCGCTGTCGCTGATTCAAAGAGATATCGGGAAAGATGCTGATTGAATCTCCCGAGTGTATTCCGGCAGGATCAAGATGTTCAAAGATACCAGGAATCAAAATGTCTTTCCCGTCGCAAACGGCATCAACCTCAAATTCTTTGCCCGGAAGGAATCTATCGATCATGACAGACTGATCGGGTTCCGCTGAAAAGGCCATCTCCAAAATTTTTACACAATCTTCAAATCGTGTTGCTACATGCATGGCAACGCCACCTATAACAAAGCTTGGCCGCACCATAAGAGGAAAACCAAGTTTTTCTATTAAAGCAATTCCTTCTTCCAAAGATGTAACAGCATCGCCTTCAGGATAGTGAATTTTAAGCTGGCGAAGGAGTTTGGCAAAGGCTCCCCTATCTTCGGCCATATTAATTGAATTGAAAGACGTACCAATAATAGGAGCTCCCTGAGAAGCTAAAATTTGTCCTAAACGCAGAGACGTCTGACCACCATAAGAAGCCAGAATTCCTTCCGCTCCCTCTTGGGATAAGATATGATCCACATCTTCTTCGGTAAGGGGTTCAAGATAGAGAGCATCGGAGATATCGTAATCGGTACTCACTGTTTCAGGATTATTGTTGATCATAACGGCTCGAATTCCTCGACGGCGAAGTGCTTCTACAGCTTTCACGCAGCAATAGTCAAACTCCACTCCCTGAGCTATACGGATAGCACCTGAACCAAGAACGGCAATTGTTCGTTCTGACGCCTCTTTGTGCTGAACCTCTGCCTGATCGTAATATCCAAAGTAGTATCCAGATTCTGCCGGCTCATCTGTGGCACAACCATCTATTTCCCTATAAATCATATTTATTTTCTGACGGTTTTCTTCTTCTCTTATTTCTTTTATCGAGTGCTTCGTTAAAGCGGCAATAACGCGGTCAGAAAAGCCTAGCTTTTTGGCTTCTGCCAAAATGGAAAGACCTTCGTCTCTCAACTTTTTCTCCATTGCTACAATATGACTCATAATTTCTATAAAATAAGGAACAAAAGCGCTTCGCTGTGCAATCTCAGAAACAGAAAAACCTTTTCGCAATAAGTCGAACATGGCAGGGATTCTCTGAGATGTTGGAGTTGTAACGTGGTCCCAGAGATCTTCATTCGCCAATTCTTTCAGATCATCACCAAAAAGCTGGTCTCGACCATCAATAGAACGGAAGGCCTTGAGAAGAGCCTGAGGAAGGGTTTTCCCTACAGCGACTACCTCTCCTGTAGCTTTCATTTTCGTTCCAAGTTCCATATTGGCTGTTGGGAAGGCATCAAATGGCCAACGAGGTAACTTGAGAACTATATAGTCAAGGTCAGGTTCAACCATGGCATTTCCATTGCCCGTCATTGGGTTGGGAATTTCTGGCAAGGTCTTCCCTAATGCTATTTTCGCCGCAATACGAGCAATGGGGTATCCTGTAGCCTTACTTGCCAGAGCACTGGAACGGCTGGCACGAGGATTGACTTCTATTACGGCATATTCTTCACCATCGGGGGAGAGAGCAAACTGAACGTTACAAGCCCCTTCAACTTCAAGGCTTTCCACTATATCAAGAGCAGCTTTTTTTAATCTTAGCCACTGATCGTCCGTCAATGTTAAAACGGGAGAAACAACAACTGAATCACCGGTATGAACTCCCATGGGGTCAATATTTTCCATACCGCAAACACAAATTTTATTACCAGCTTCATCTCTGATAACTTCCGCTTCTATTTCATGCCATCCCTCTAAATATCTTTCGAGGAGTACCCTATGAACAGGGGATGCACGTAATCCTTCTTCAAGGCGCTCACTTAGTTCCTTCATGGTGTAAGCAACACCACCGCCCGTTCCACCCAATGTATAATCTGGACGAATAATCAAAGGGAATGACGTCTCTTCGGCAAAAACTACTCCCTCATCAATAGAAGAAACGTAAACGCTCTCGATGATGGGCTGCTCTGTTTTTATCATGAGCTCTCTAAAAGCCTGTCGCCCTTCTGCCTCACGTATTGACGTAACGGAGGTTCCCAAAACTTTGGTACCATATTTTTGCCAAATTCCACGTTCTTCACATTCTACACATAGATTCAAACCAGTTTGCCCTCCCAGAGTTGCTATAACTCCATCGGGAGAATGAACCTGAAGAATCTGTTCTACTGTTTCCACTGTAAGAGGTTTGATGTACACATAATCTGCAAGTTCAACATCTGTCTGTATTGTTGCAGGGTTACTATTGAGCAATATAACTTCGCATCCCTCTTCTTTTAATGCTCTACATGCCTGGCTTCCAGAATAATCAAACTCTGCTGCTTGTCCAATACGAATGGGGCCCGAACCTAAAATAAGAACCTTCTTATACATAATAAAAGCCTCACTTTCAATGAATATAAAAAAAAGGCCTCAAAGCCTAACGCTTTGAAGCCTTATTTCCAAAAAAGAAAACACCAATTCCTTCTCCCATTATATTTTCTTTATTTGTCGAAAGAAGAACATCAGGTTTTTTGTATACAAACATTTTATCATCCTCGGAATATAAAGTAAAGGTCAATAGAATCTGATCCGAAGAGGTTTTATACCACGTAACGTTATTTTCGTCAATTCCTTAATATAAAAAATCTACAATTTTACCTATTGGAGAGCAGAACTATTCTATGATAGCATTGAAAAATAGAGAAAGAAGGTGAGAATATGAAAAAACACCTTACAGTAACCACTGTGTTGATAACCGTTGTGCTTTGCCTGTTTGCAGAAGCTGCCCAGGCTGCGCTCTCCCCGCAACAGCTTGAGCGAGCATGGAAACGAATTTCAGAGGCTGCTGGCATAGAGACAACGTCGATAACAATAGAAGATAAAAAGGAGCCTAATGCATGGGTTCGCTTTTCAGGAAGCGATCACGCTGTTTATGTCACGACTGGCTTATTAAAAATTCTCAATAAGGAAGACGAAATAGCCGGTATACTTGGTCATGAAACAGGACATATACAGCTTAACCACTATGGAAGCACTATAGGTAGAAATTTGCTATGGGCTCTCCTCTTTAAAAATGTTAAGGGAGATCGCAACTCTGAGCTTTTGGCAAGTCTCGGAGTCGGCCTAGCAGAATCTGGTTTCAGCAGGGAACAGGAAGTTGAAGCCGACGATTACGGAATTAAACTTTCCGTAAAGGCTGGCTATAGCGCTTGGGGGCTCGTCAATGCTCTTGAAAAAATGAGAGATGCCGGATATGAAACATCTCCAAGCGGCTTCAACTCACACCCACCAACAGAACGTCGCTTACAACATATACGTGCTACGGCACGAACATATAGTCAGCAATAGGCTCTCTCTGTATACTTTATCCTTTCTTCTAAAAGCATTTATTTTCTTTTTTCAATGCTATAATTGTCGTGTACTGTCTTGTTTTTTCTTATTTATATCAATGTAGTCTACAATTTACTGCCTTTTACTTCATCGTTTTCAGAATTGATGTATTTTATTAAAAGCTGATGGGGAGGCGATATGCGTGAGTAAGGTTTGGGAAGGGAATTTTAGCTACAATGCTAAGAATGTCAGGCCTTCACCAATAAGAGAAATGCTGGCTGTTATTAAACAACCGGGAATGATTTCTTTTGCCGGTGGCATGCCTGCACCAGAAGTATTTCCTGTGGATGAATTTTACGAAGGGGTACATATTCTTAAAGAGGATGGGAAAAATATTCTTCAGTATGGAACAACAGAAGGATACCCTCCTTTAAAAGAATTCCTTGCCGAGTGGACAGCCCCTCGTATGGGGAAAGTTGCAACCCTAGAAGAAATGTTGATCACTACAGGATCACAGCAAGCTTTAGACCTTTTCTCGTGGGCAATGATCGATAGAGGTGATTATGTCATCACCGAAGATCCCACGTATCTTGCAGCTCTCACCACTTTTTATAACCATGGAGCTAAGTTTTTAGGAGTCCCTATGGACAAAGATGGTATGCAGGTTGATCTTCTTCCTGAAATCATCGAAAAAGCTCGTAAAGAGGGTAAAAACGTAAAGTTTATCTATACCATCGTCAACTTCCAAAACCCAGGCGGCGCTACAATGACCTTAGAACGGCGCAAAAAACTTGTTGAGATTTCACACAAATATTCTATTCCAATTTTTGAAGACGACCCTTATGGCTATGTTCGCTATGATGGAGAACATTTGCCGTCTATCTTCTCTCTTGACGATAATGATGGCGTTATTTACGCTGGTTCATTTTCGAAGATTCTTTCTCCTGGAAGCCGCATAGGATGGGTTACCGGATCTAAAGAAATCATCAGAAAGATGACTGTGTTCAAACAGGCTACTGACTTGTGCACCAGTACCATCACACAAGCTCTTGTCGCTGAATATTGCCGTAACGGATATCTTGATAAACATCTTCCTGTCATAATTGATAACTACCGCGTAAAACGTGACGCTATGCAAGAAAGCTTTAAACGCCATCTGGAACCACTTGGCGTAACATGGGTTAAACCTGAAGGCGGGTTCTTCTACTGGCTGCACTTCCCTGAGGTCAATACCAAGGATCTTTTCAATAAAGCTATTGAAAAGAAAGTTGCATTTGTCATTGGTGAACCCTTCTGTACTAATCCTGGTAGCGGAGCTCACAATGCTCGACTTTGCTACACTTTCCCGACGCCGGAAGTCACAGAGGAAGGGGTCAAACGTTTGGCAGAAGCCATACAAGAACTTGCACAAACCGTTACCGCATAGATATTCCAGGGGCCTTTTCAAAAGGCCCCTTATTCTATAAGGGAGGGAAATCAGAACTAGTGAATACCTATTGGGATGCTTTGTATAGTCATTCAGCATTACAAATCAAACCTTCTCCCATTAGAGATATTTTCCACGTTATACGCAAACCAGGCATGATTTCTTTTGCAGGAGGTATGCCTGATCCTGACATCTTTCCTATTGAGCAATTCTACGAAGCAACCTCAATCATCAAAAGAGAAGGACGAGATATTCTTCAATATGGCATTACGGAGGGGTACCCTCCACTTAAAGAATTTCTAATAGAATGGCTGAAACCACGACTTGGGCACAAGGTAGAGATGGATGAGATGCTTATAACCTCAGGGTCTATTCAGGCAGCAGATCTTCTTACCCTCTCTACAATAGACAAGGACGATTATGTTATTACTGAGGAACCTACATTCTTGGGCACAACCATTGATATGTATAACCACGGAGCGCGTTTTATCTGCGTTCCATGTGACTCCGAAGGCATGCAAGTAGAGCAACTTCCAGAGCTTATAGAAAAAGCTCGTTCTGAAGGCAAAAAAATAAAGTATATCTACACTATCCCTAACTTCAACAATCCCTCTGGCGCCACTATGAGCCTTCTGAGGAGAAAAAAACTTATTTCTATAGCCAATCAGTACGGCATTGCTATTTTGGAAGATGACCCTTATGGATATATTCGATTTGAAGGAGAGCATTTACCTTCACTCTTCTCTCTTGATACATCAGGACTCGTTATTTATGCAGGATCTTTTTCCAAAATTTTAGCGCCTGGAACCAGAGTAGCCTGGTGTTGTGGAAATAAAGATATTATAAGAAAAATGGCTGTTTTCAAGCAGGGAGTCGATACGTGTACAAGTGTTGTAGCCCAGGCCTTAGTTTACGAATATTGTCGCCTAGGTCACCTTGATAACTTTCTACCACGCATAGTCGAGCATTACCGTCAAAAACGAAATCATATGAAAGATGCTCTTCAATTTCATATTCCCCAAAAAACTGCTTCTTACAACATTCCATCAGGTGGTTTTTTCTTTTGGGTAAAAACTCCTGACATTTTGGCAGAGGATCTTTTTGAAAAAGCTCTCGAAAAAAATGTAGCCTTTGTTAAAGGAGCGCCCTTTTTCCCCAATGGAGGTGGAGAACATCATTTTAGGCTTTGTTATACTTTTGCATCGCCTGAAATGATTGATGAAGGAATTCGACGACTAGCAGAATCGATGGAAGAGCTTCTTTAAATTTGTTTTATTCAATTCAAGGGCCGCTTTCCAGAAGCGGTCCTTTTTGTTATAAGATACTGGCATGGAGAAACAAATATAAACCCGAAGATGGGGAGGAGACATTCATGTCAGAAGAAACAATAGCTGCTATATCTACAGCCTGGGGAGAAGCAGGAATTGCAATTATAAGACTTTCAGGACCAGCTTCCCGGCAATTGGCTGACGAAGTGGTTCAAGGAGTCCGCCCATTAGCAGAAACCTCTCCTCGTTTTTTGCGAAATGGTTTTTTGCTTGATGAAAATAAAGAACCAATTGATCAGGTTCTTTTTTCATGGTTTAAAGCTCCTAAAAGCTACACCGGTGAAGATATGGTCGAGATATCCACCCATGGAGGAACATTAGTCGCTCAAAAATGTCTTGAACGACTTATCAGCAAGGGAGCCGTTTTGGCAGAACCAGGGGAATTTACAAAACGAGCCTTCCTAAACGGGAAAATTGACCTTTCTCAGGCAGAGGCAGTATTAGGAATAATACGATCAAAAAGTGAAGAAGCCCTTCGCGCCGCCACTCGTACGTTACGGGGAGAACTTTCCAGCTTTGCTCGTGATATTTACAACGAAATTATGGAAATTTCTGCATCTATAGAAGTCGGCCTTGATTTTCCTGAAGAAGATATTCCCTATATGGATAGCAGTGACGTTGAAGCATCTTTATCCACTCTCAAACAAAGTCTTGAAGATTTGCTTGATCGTTGCAATACGGGATTCCTTCTTCGTGAAGGTATCAGAGTAGCTCTTGTTGGCCGCCCAAATGTGGGGAAATCATCTCTGCTTAACGCATTACTTAAAGAATCACGGGCTATCGTTACTTCTGTACCAGGAACAACGCGAGATGTAATAGAAGAAGTGCTTACATATCGCGGAATACCTATTCGTCTTATTGACACTGCCGGAATTGATGCCCCTTCTGATGAAATTGAAGCTATAGGCATTGCCCGAGCTGAAAAAGCTATGGCAGAAGCTGATATTCGTGTCTGGGTAATAGATGGGAGTGAACCCTTCACACCTGCAGATCTAGCTTTCATTCCTAAACTATCATCAACAAACCATATAGTTGCAATCAATAAGTCAGATCTTCCACTCGTCATAAGTGAGGAAATGGTGAGCGGCCTTTTACCCCAAAGCCTGATTTGCAATATTTCAGCAGAAAAAAGAGAAGGCATAGAGACATTAAAAGATACCATTGTGGCAAATATTGCTGGTGGAGGAACGCTAACTTCCGGTTTAAATGCTTCATCTCGACAAGTTGAGGAAATTAGACGAGCTATTCAATCATTAGCTCAAGGCGTAACAGCTCTTGAACAAGGTCTTGGGCAAGATATTGTAGCAACCTGTTTATACGACGCGCGAGGATGTATGGAGCGTCTTCTAGGGCTTTCCATTGATGATGCTTTGCTTGATACAATTTTCAGCCAATTTTGCGTAGGCAAATAACAAGAATATGAGGAGGCCTAAAAATGGAAAAAAGCGCAGATAGTGCATATCCTATTCACGAACTCATCCGAAACAGATGGAGTCCGCGATCCTTCACAGACATGATGCCAAGTCAAAGCCAACTTCTTTCCCTTTTTGAAGCAGCACGTTGGGCTCCTTCATGTTATAACGATCAACCGTGGTTTTTTATTGTCGCCACAAAAGAAAACCCAAAGGAATACGAAAAAATGCTATCCTGTCTTGTTGAGCAAAACAGGATATGGGCTCGACAAGCACCTGTACTCGTTATATCTGTGGCAAGAATAACATTCTCTCTTAACGGCAAACCCAACGCTCATGCATTTCATGACCTTGGAATGTCCATACAAAACATTGCCCTTCAGGCAACAGGAATGGGATTGGCGATACATCCGATGGCCGGTTTTTCAAAAAAGTGTACTCGGGAAACGTATAACATTCCCGAGGGATACGATCCTGTAACAGCTCTTGCCATAGGATTTCCAGGAGATCCGAACACTCTTCCCGCTGCTCTTAGAGAAAAGGAAATGGAGCCACGACAAAGAAAAAGTCTAAAAGATTTTATTTTCGCTTGCACATGGGGCGAAAACTTTATATCAGAATAGAGCATAAAAAAAGGGGGAGCAAAGTTATTTAGCTCCTCCTTTTTTATAACTATATAACAGTCTTTTTAAACGCTACTATCTTTTCTGAATCCACTGCGAAACATCTGATCCGAGGGCAGGGATACTAAGAAGATCCCCCGACTGTCGTGTCAGCTTGAATTTCTTTTCGATCTTCTTGATAACGTTTTTTTGTTCATCCATGATTTCTACATGAATCTGATGAGATTTTCCGATGACAAAAACAACGTCTCGTCCGCCAGCTTTCAATAGAACTGGCTTTTTAGATGTGCTCACATCCACATTGACCCAAGCATAGGGCTGTAGTTCCTGCCCATCAATCGTAATAGCCTTATTATCTACAAGTAAGTTATATCCTTTTCCTGCGTTATAAAGAAATACGGAAATAATCACAAAAAATATGATTATCCCCACATTAACCGCTGATCGTCTCATATCTTATGCCTCCTGTCTATGCCTTGTCAGGCATTCCCACGTAAGGCTCGCCGCGCTCTATCTTTATCTTGCTGACGACGCCACGCATGCAAAACAAGAGCTATGGCTATAATTCCATACGAGACAAAGACTCTGAAGTATTCTCCTAATTGCGCCTGTCCAATGAGATATTTCCCTGCCATAGGAGAAACAACAAACATAAGGTGGAAAAGGATAACACCTATAAACACATTGGGAATAGTCGCTTTAGTAACACTGGCGCCACCAACGAGAAGAGCAGCTATAGCAAACATCCCTGCCTGCTCGTGACTATTATATGTATTCATAGTACCAATGTTCTGCAAGAAAATAATCTGGCCGTAGCATGCGAGTACCGTTGAAATTACGATAGAAATAATACGAGTTCTTTCTACCGGAATACCTGCTGCTTCGGCTACATCCATATCTTGTCCCACAGCTCGCATATCTTGCCCTAACTTTGTCTTGCGGAACCATACGACAAAGACGCAAAAAGCAGCGATAACAAGAAATGTCGCAATAGGAATAGCTACGCCACCAATTGAAAGAGGAATAAGGTTATCGAGACATTTTCTGATATTCTCAAGGTTCGTTACATTTCGAATACCAAAACCTCTCGATAAAACAAGATCTGGACTCTTTATCGGAAATACACTTCCAAAACCATAAAGAACGATAAGCTGATATACACCATTCATAAAGAAGCCCAATATAAAGGATGTAACCATCTCCCGCCCTTTGGCTCTGTTCAAGATAACTCCGCACATCCAGCCTAACAAGACAGCAAGAGGAGTAGAGATGATCATTGCCAGAACCATTCCAGGAATACCAACAATGTTCCAGTCAGTAATGAGAATAAGCCCGATCTCTCCTGCCATTGCTCCCAGCACCATTCCAAAATTAAGGCCCATTCCTGCCATGATAGGGATAAGCAGGGAAAGGACAAGGAAAGAGTCTCGCGCCAGACGAACAAGCATTTCCTGTACTAGATACTGAGTCGAAAAGCGAGAAATAGGGATAGCCACTGCGCTTAGCGCCAAAAAGATAATTGGCACCGCGTTACTAACAAAGAAATGGGATAAATTATCCTGAAAAGACGATTTTTTAGTCATCATGATTTCACTTTCACCACCCTCGTGAGAGCATACAGAATCATACCGTTAGAAACGATGATTCGTATAACTTCTGACATGTCAGTCTCAATGAGACTATTGATAACGGATGGAGTCATTGTCAGGATTCCCTGAAAGAGAATCGTACCAATAACAACATTGAGTATAGACGCTTTATTTACTGATGCGCCCCCGATGAGGATAGCTGCTACTGCAGGGAAAGCCATATAAAAAGGCCCCATATACAGCTGTATGAATCCGAAACTCTGCTCGTACATTATGATACCTATAGCACCAAGAACTGTTGACAAAACAACGGAGAGAGTTCTCATTCTATCGACATTTACTCCTGCTGCTTTTGCATATTCAGGATTCGACCCCACTGTCGTCATAGCCGTGCCTATTTTTGTCTTCATAAACATCCACATTGCAAAGCAAAGAAAAGCGAAGAAGAGCATCATCCCTGTGGGACAATAAAAGAAATCGCCTATATTAAAGGCCAAAATGTCACTAATAGCCCTACTCCAGTACCCATCTACCGAAATAGTCGTACGTAAGCCTGCTCCGGCATATCCCCAAACCATATTAGGACTTTTGTACGGAAGAACCAGCCACATAATGCACATAAAAGCAACAGAGGAAAAGCCTACATAGGTAGCAATCATCATTTCGCCACCTTTTACTCTGTTTAGAAGCTGGCCGTACAACCATCCTAGAACAATCGCTATGGGAGTAGCGATGAGCATGGCTGTAAAAATCCCGGGAAGACCTGTTACTCCTAATTCAATACTAGTTACCGCGCCAAGCAAGCCGGCGATAATACCCAAAGGCAAACCGAAGTTAAGACCACATCCTGCCTGTATCATAGGTACCATAGCAAGGACCATGACTCCGTTCATGCCAAAACGAACGAGAGTATCGCTAATTGAAGTGTCTACCCGAACCCTAACAAAGGGGGCCATGACAAAAAGTCCGAGAAGAAAAAGGGCTATAATAACCCTTGGCCAGCCGGCTTTTTCAATAAAACTGCGTATGTTGTTCATCATACACCCACCTTCTCCACACCATTTTTAATTTCACCAAGCATAAGAAGTCCAAACTCAGTTGATGGGCATGTAGCAGGACGTGTGCCACCGATTCTGCCTTCATTGACAATAGCTATCTGGTCACAAATAGACCGTAATTCTTCAAGTTCTGAAGAGATCATGACGATTGTTGTGCCTCTCTTCTGGTTGTATTCTCTCAATGTATCGAGTACAACTCTCTTTGCTCCCACGTCAATACCTCGTGTAGGTTCTGAAACAAAGAGTAATTTAGGGTGAAGCGCAAAGGCTTTCGCCAGACAAACCTTCTGCTGGTTACCACCTGAGAGCTCCTGCACGCGCTGATGCTCACCTGTGCACTTGATTTCAAGAGCCTCGATATACTTTTGTGTAGCTTCTCTTATGGCTTCTTCATCACGAATTTTAAACAAACCGCCAAAAACTGGTTTCAAAAATCTACTTTGCATCTGAAGGGTTGTAAAAATAATGTTCCATGAAATGGGCTCTTCTAGTAGTAAACCAACACCACGACGATCCTCGGAAACAGACGCAATTCCCATAGAGAGAGGGGAACGAGGATCATTTAAAACAACTTCTTTTCCATCAAAAACAACACTGCCGCCTGAAGGGTACATTCCCATTATGCCATTAGCAATTCCAAGTTTACCTTGACCCGCCAATCCCCCGATACCAAATATTTCTCCCTCTTTTACTGAAAAAGAAACATCTCGCACCGTTTCACCTGGCATATCTACCCAAAGGTGCTCTACTTTGAGAATGTCTTTAGCAAATGATCTTACTGTTTCTTCCCTAGCAAAAGCAGACTCAATATTCCGTCCCACCATATGAGTGGCTATTTCCATTACGTTTGTTTGTGCCGGAGTCGTTTCATGAACAACTTGTCCATCACGTAAAACAACAATCTTATCGCACACATCAATGATTTCATGTAATCGGTGAGATATAAAGATGATGGCAATTCCCATAGCTGCTAATTTTCGCATGGAAGCCAAAAGTATCTCTGCTTCTGATTCTGTCAACACCGCCGTAGGCTCATCAAGGACAAGAAGTTGGGTCTTTTCTTTATCAATTTCCCTTGCTATCTCGGTAAATTGTTTGTGTCCTACAGGCATTTCTGAAACGAGAGTATCAGAGTCAATAACAACGTTAAGTTTCTCTATTGCAGTTTTTCCACGAAGTTCCATTTCATCTGTGTTAAGAGTGCGAAGACGATCGCCAAAAGATTCTACGAGGACGTTATATTGTGTAGGCTCTCTGTTCAATACAATATTTTCTGCAGCGGTAAAACCAGGGATCAAAGAGAACTCCTGGTGCACCATTCCGATACCAGCATCCAGAGCATCAAGAGGATTCTTAAACTGAGCTTCCTCCCCATTAATGAAGAATTTACCTTCATACCCTCCAGTTTCCTGGATTACAGACATTCCGAAAAGGATATTCATTAATGTAGATTTCCCCGCACCATTTTCTCCAACAAGCCCGAGAATCTGGCCTTTCTCGAGGGTAAAGCTCACATCCTTCAAGACTCTGTTGCCAAAATACGCCTTGCCTATCTTTTCCATCTTTAATAAGGGCTCAGATAAAGCCATTGTTGTCACCTCTCCACTTCCAAGCCTTGGAAAAATTCTCCTGGAAAATTAGGAGCAGAAATAAAGGGGAGGAAAGGATTTTCCTCCCCTAAGAAAAGGCTCGTTTTTAGGTCGCTATTTCTATGGGGCCTATTTGACTATTTAATAGAGAAATACTTTTCAGGAACCGTAACATCGGTCATGCCAAGGTAGCCAAGGCCAAATATATAGGTATCCTGATAAACGAGAACGTGATTCTTCTTGACAACGCCAGTAGCGATATCTGTGTAGAGACTTCCGTTCCATTTTGCGCCAGGCGTATATTTTCCGTAGCATTCAAAGAGAGCATCAGAATCTTCGAGTTCAACAGACCCTTCAACAACCCGTTTGGCAAATTCGCCAAGAGCTGCTGTTGTGGTGTAACCATAAGAGTAGGCCCATGTTCCCATTCTCTTGGATCCGCCCTTAGCAGCAACTGCTTCTTCTACTCTCTTAAGTATTGCAGGCCAATCGCCTTTAACGTCAGAGAGTTCTATCCCCAAAGCTCCGGGATATCCCATAAGAGGAGAAGGAAGGTCTGCTTCTACAAAATATCCACCCTCTTCAGCAATACGCTTCAGCAATGGCTCTGTATGAGCGTCATTCGTACAGAAGAATGCTGTGTCTTTACCATACTTTTCAAGCCAGGCAGGAACTTTCTCAAGAATAAACTGCTGAGCTCCGGCAACTCCCACGTCACTTGTTGGGTCTGGAGCTGTTTCAAAATGGAATCCCATACCCAGATCCTGACATGCAACTTCCATAATGTTTCTACGGCGAGAAAGAAGTTCGTAGCTCATATGTCTCGGGAAGGAAATGTGAACAAATTCCTTGGCACCCATTTTCTGGGCAGCCGCTACGATCAGATAACCACGGGCGATATTATCGCAGTTAATTACAAGATCAGCAGCAGACTCGATAACACCTGGGTCCTCATGAGCTTCTCCGGCAAAGAGAAGGATGTCAGGGCGTTTTTCCCGAACTCTTCTGAAAGCCTCGGTTGTTCCCGGAATAGCCTGGTTAACGATAATGGCTTTCATCATGGGATCATCGGCCAAACCAGCTATCTGAGCAATAGTGGTTTCCATTTCAACCATGAAATTATCCGGATAAGTAATATGCTGAATCATTCCGCCGTCACTTACACTGCCGTACTCTTCAATAAGCCGTTCTGCACCACGAAGGTCATCTTCAGATTGAGAAACGGTACCGGTGCAAATACCAATATGGAAAGCCGCTTTTTCCACTGAAGTTTCAGCCGGCTTCTCCGCCGGGGCTTCAGCTGTTTTCTCAGCTGGCTGCTCAGCCTGCTGTTGAGGAGCTGGAGCCTGTTCCTGGGGTTTGTTCCCCACCATCATCCAACCACCAAGTGCTACTAAAATAACGATAACTAAAATGACAAGTTTCTGTTTCTTCATTACCCTACCCCCCACCTATAGTATAGATCTATACACATGATTGAAGAGTCTACTATAGTATTTTATTGTCAAAGCATAGAAAAGACAAGAGAATTGTTATTTTAACTATTTATTTCTTTACCAAAGTAAACAAATTTAAGAAAAAATAAACGGGAGGACACTTTTGTCCTCCCGTGGGAAAGGGGAATATATTTTTAATGGCACGGCCAGGCCATTCATAAAGAACCAATCCTCTACCTTATAGTTATATAACCTCTGCTAAACCTGCCATAAATACGACGCACAGAAAGGCTATTCCGGCACAGGCTGACAGAACAAATCTGTCATTCATGGTTATTGCCTCCTTAGTAACAAGTTGTCTTTTTTATTGCTTAGTTATATTATACACAAGAAAGACACGAAGACATGAGACAAATGAACAGTTATTATGTATTATAAACATATATATTTGTGCTTTTGAACAATATTTTTCCACAACAAACTAAAAGGAGCAGCTACCAATGCTTGATAAAATTGCGCAAAAAATAGCATCTTCTACAGCAGAACTCATTAACATCGACATTATCATTACAAACGAAAAAGGAATTATTATTGGAGCCAGCGATCCTAGCCGAAAAGGAAGTCTTCACAAACCCTCTCTTGATGTTATAAGAACGGGAATAAATTCAATACAGGAAGAAAATGAAACGTTACTTCTAGACGGAATAAGACCAGGAGTCACTTTACCTATAGAATTCGCAGGAAAAAGAATTGGAACAATAGCTCTTGCTGGGATGCCCTCAAAAGTTACCCAATTTGGTTTGCTTGTAAAAAAACACACAGAACTTATTTTGAGTGAAAAAATGTTTTCTGAAGCTTTTTTTCTTCGAAGTCGGGCTATACAAACTCTTATGGAACAAATTGCCGCTTTCGACCCTGAAAAAGATGATGAAACATCACTTTTTGTTTCCGCTCGCGGATTAGGTTTTGAACTTCAAATTCCTCGGATTGCTATTGCGGCAGAACTGCTCTATTCTCGAGCGACCGACGACGAAATTGGCGTTGGTTCTACTCCATATACACAAATGGATGTTCTGATGGCTATACGAACAGCTTTTAACAGACCACAGGATATTTCAACAATGATTGATCCCGACCGTTACGAAATACTTCGAGCGGCAAATGCTTTGCTCAACGAGAAACAAGTGGTGGAAAGAACGCGAAAGGAATGTGAAACGTTACAAAATCTTTTAAACGAAAAAGGATTGGAAATTGTTATCGGCATAGGAACTCTTGCTCACGATACATCAAGACTTCCTGCTTCACATCGAGATGCATGGAAAGCTGTCACTATTGGCAAAAATATTTATCAAAAACCAGGAATCTACTCTATTAACGAAATGATGTTGGAAGATCTTCTGACAACTGCCAGCCGAGATGTTGCTGAACGTTTTAGGGCATCTCATCTGACCCCTCTGAAAAAAGCCTCTGATGGTGAAGAACTTATACACACCTTCAGAGTTTGGTGTGAGCATCGTTTCAGCCCCAGTGCTGCGGCCCGCACGCTCAATATTCATAAAAATACCCTAAACTATCGAATCAATAAAATCGAATCCATATGTGGACTTGACTCTCAAAATTTCAAAGAGATACTTTCTCTCTATACAGCCATTCTCATCAATGAACTTTTCAATAGGAGTGACCATCAATTTTTCTTGTGATAATTGACAATTCCTACACCCACTAAAACTAGCAATCCTCCCAAAAGACTGGAAAAAAGAAGGGGTTCTCCAAGAAATAACCATGCAACTGATACTGCAACTATAGGATTGAGATAAAGAAAAACGCCGACTTCTGACGCGGGAAGAGCCTTGAGGGCATCGTACCAAAATACATAAGCGACAGCAGAACAAAGAACGCCCAAAAAGGCCACACTTCCCCATCCTGCAACATCAAGATAGGAAATATCGTGTAAACCATGAACAAATAAAGGTATAGAACAAAAAATCCACCCAGAGGCAATAACAAAAAACATGGACAAAGCAGGTGGAAGAGTTTGCACAGTTTTTCTCGATAGAACTGAAAAAAGCGCCCATGTAAAAGCTGAGCAAACAACAAGTAATTCTCCGAAATTATAGTTAGCCTTCGTAAAAAAGTGTATATTCCCCTTCGAAAGAATCACCAAAACCCCAAAAGCAGCTAAGATAATTCCATAAGATTGTCTCTTTGTAATTCTTTCCTTAAGAAAAAAACTACCAAGTAAAGCAATAAGAATGGGAGTCCCGGCAATAATCAATCCAGAAATCCCTGCAGCAGCCGTTCGAAGTCCAGCAGACTGTATATAGCTATGTAAAAAGACTCCCAAAAAACCTAAGCCACACAGTTCAACAAGCTGACGTGTCGGAAGATGTATAAATGATTTTTTAATGTAAAGGATGCCACCTAAGACAAAAGTCCCGATTCCGAAACGAAGCCACAACAAGGTTGTTGGCGATATTTGTGATACCGCAACTTTGATGGCAGTAAAGGAACCGCCCCAAAAAAGTACAGCCAGAAGGGCTTCTATTCGAGCTCGTACATTAGGATTACATGTCACCATAGGCACCTTCGATAAGCAAGTTTATTTTTTGAGCGAAACGATTATCCAATTCCTGACGGTAAGAAAAAATTCCTCTCACGTACCTTTCACTCTTCCCACCATAGTACCTTGATAAAGCACGGATAATATCACCTTCTGAAGAGTTTAAATAACACGAAAAAATATATGTTCCTACCATAATGTTATTTTTGGGTTTCATCATATCTGAAAGAGTTTTTATATGGGAGAAGGCTTTCGCTATATTTTGTTTATGAACACGCCAGTTGATCTGCATCAAACCATAAGCGACTCTAGAACGAGCGCTGTGTCGGGCTTTTGACTCTTTTATAATAATGGCAGCGATAATAAAGGGATCGACACCAAATTGACTTCCTGCTTCTAATACATAGTGTGCATAATTTTCTGCACGATCTACTTCGAGATTTTTATTTTTTTCTCTAAAAAATTCGGCAATGGCTTCTTTTCGTACTTGAGTCTCCATCTCTTTTTGTTGCCGCTTCTCTTCTATTTCTTTTTCTTTGCTGAGTTCTTTATCTCTCTCTTGTTGTGCGTACATCTCCGAGGGAAGAGTTAAACACTGCCCCTCTGCCCAAACTGGAGAAGACAAGAAAAATCCTACGAAAAGAAGTGAAATGATAAGTGAAATGTTCTTGACATTTATTTTTGAAGTCAAACTACTCATTACCTGAGCCCCTTCCCTTTAGCATACATTTTATTAAAAAGATCGTCTGGCAAAAAAAGCCCTCCTGTAAGCCAGGCTATGTGCGTTCCTTCTGCTGGAATTTCTGGTGTAACCAACGGCCCTTTTATACTCGCAGCTCCAGAAGGTTCTATTCTTTTCTCTTCCGTATCATAAAGAAGGGCGAGAAGACGATAAAGTTCTTTATCTTCTATTGTATAGATTCCTTCTATCAAATTTCTTTCAAGCTTCATTACTAGTTTAGAGGGAGAACCAACAGCCAGACCATCAGCTTCAGTTACTCCATCAATACCACAATCTGAAACTCGAATAGAATCATCATTCTTAAGCATTCCAAGAAGCATACAGGGAGCATGAGTCGGCTCCACAAAATAGCAACGTACAGCATCGCCAAAAAGATGCTTCAACCCAAAAGCTATTCCACCTGGCGCGCCCCCAACACCACACGGTAAATAAACCTGAAGAGGGTGAAGATCGTCTACGACAATTCCATATTTCTTAAGCTGTTTTTCAAGTCGAAAAGCCGCTACAGCATATCCTAAGAAGAGATCCACCGAGTTTTCATCATCTACAAAGTAAGCTCTAGGATCTTTTGCGCACTCTTTTCTCCCTTCTTCCACGGCTTTCGAGTAATCGTCATCATATTCCTTGACTATAACTCCATGATTCCTCAAAAAGGACTTCTTCCATTCTTTCGCATCTCGAGACATATGCACTGTTACCTGAAAGCCAAGGGTGGCCGAAATAATTCCAATGCTCATTCCAAGATTCCCTGTCGAACCAACCGCCACTTTATATTGAGAAAAAAAGTGACGGAATCGTGGTTCATAAAAAACAGAATAATCGTCATCAGGAGAAAGTAATTTTTCTTCCAGAGCTAACTCTTCCGCATGTTTCAACACTTCATAAATGCCGCCCCGTGCCTTTATTGAACCAGCAACTTGAAGTTCACTATCGCACTTAACAAAAAATCGGCCATTTATTTTATGCTTGTAAAGAGTCTCCATCGCTTCTTTAAGATTGGGGGTTTCACACAGGGGAGATTCGATTATGCCATCTTCCGTTTCTGGAAAGGCTTTTTTTAAGAATGGAGCAAACCGTTGTAAACGATCGCCTGCATCCTTTATTTGCATAAATGAAATGGGAAGCGTTTCAAGAAGTTTTACTGCGTCCTCTTTTTGATTGTTAACCCATGATACAGGCTCCATTTTCAAGACACGCTGAAGCACAGTATTCGTCTTCTCCATAAAATCAACACCTCTTTTTCTTTGGAAAGAGTGTCGCCATAAAGTTTAATTAACAATAGGAGGTATTCTAATAGAATATTGAATCTTCATCAACCGCTATTATACCGAAGTCCTTCTATGAAGAATGGTGTAAATAGGTGGAATAGCAAAAAGTGCTAGTGTCCCCCCCGCTATAAGACCTCCTATAACCACTATGGCCATGGGAGCTCGATACGGTCCGCCTGCACCTAGCCCGAGCGCTAATGGAATCATGGCAATAATGGATGTTAAATCAGCCATAATAATAGGACGTAATCTGACAAGACAGGCCTGACGGATAGCCTCGCGGGGTGCAAGACCTCCTTTTCTGCTTTTTTCTGCATAGTCAATAATAACGATTGCATTATTAACAACAAGTCCCACAAGCATAACGACACCAAGCAAGCCGTAAAGGGAGACAGCCGTTCTTGTAAAATATAAGAAGGGTATAACTCCAATAGCTGAGAGAGGAAGAGTAATCATAATAACGAAGGCATAGAGATATGATTCAAGAATAGCAGCAATCATTAAAAATGTGAGAATTATAGCCATGCCAAAAGCAACGTATAGATAATAAAAGTTTTCTTGAATATCCTCCACTTCTCCTGCAAAAGAAAAGCGATAGCCAGTGGGCAAAGAAATTTCGTGGATTTTATCTTGTATTTCTTCAAAAGCACTTCCAACGCTACGTCCATTTACATCAGCTTCAATAGTTATGGCACGTATCCGATCAGATCGAAGAATACTCGTCGGACCAACACCATAGGTAAATTCAGCTAAAGAAGAAAGGGGGACAAAACCTGAAGGTGTAGCAATAGGGAATTCTTCAATTTTATTAAGAGAAGATCTACGCTGGAAATCAAGAAGTGAGACAATATCATACTCTTTCCCTTCAACTCTGAACACACCTGCTTTTTTCCCGGTAATATAGTTTCGAACCGTCTCTGTAACATCCCGAACAGAAATTCCTAAAAGCCCGAGCTTCCATGGTATCGGAAGAATTTGAAATTCAGGACGCCCCAACCGCCAATTCGTATCGACATCCACAACGCCTTGAGTCTGGCGCATCTTTTCCATAACTTGACCGGCAATTTTATTCAATTCACCTATATTTTCGCCTGAAATGAGAATCTGTATAGGTTTACCAGGTGATCCCCCTCCACTTACGGAGGCACTTATGCTTGCTGTAACATCTGGTATAACTGCAAAATATTCACGAAGACGTTCTGCTAATTCAAAGGAAGAAGGTCGCTTCGGATCGTCGGTCAAAACCACTTTGAGCCTGCTTCTATTCACGCCAACTTCTGAACGACTGCCGCCAACGGCAATTTCTATAGCCTTCACTCCCGACAAAGAACGAACGTATTTTTCAACTTTTTCTGTAACTTCCTCTGTATAGGCAAGGGATGAAGCAGATGGAAGTTCAAGAGATATTTCCATCAAACCTCTATCCACTCGCGGAATAAATTCAACACCTAAAAAAGGAACTAAAAAAAGCGAAGCCAAAAATGCAAGTGCAAAAAGGCCAAGAGTCAGATAGTTATGGTCAAGAGCTTTATCAACAAGAACATCGTGAGCTTTATCAAATTTAGAATAAAGCCAAGACCACCATGCTGTCGCCTTTCGACTGAAGTCAGATGGTTCAGTACCATAGGGCACTCTGGCAGCAACCATGGGTGTCAATGTCATAGCAACCCATAGAGAAAAAATAGTAGCAAAAACAATAGTGAGGGCAAAATCCTGTAAAAATTGTCCAGCTATCCCTTTCATAAAAGCTACTGGGATAAATACCCCTAAATTTGTAGCCGTAGTGGAAAAAACAGAAAGAGCAATATCTGCCGTTCCTTTCTCTGATGCTACAAATGCTTCCTCTCCCAAGTCTCTGAATCTGTAAATATTTTCAAGAACCAAAATAGAATTATTAACGAGAATTCCAACGGAAATAGCTAAACCAAGAGTACTCATCATATTCATAGTTATATCTGAAATATACATAGGAATAAATGTTGAGATAACAGCTGTAGGCATGGCAGCCGCCACAACGAAAGTCAGGGAAAAACGCTGCAAAAATAGAAAAAGGACGAGGCCTGTCAAAAGAATTCCAATTAGCATATCTCGGAAAACATTGCGTATCGCCTCTCGTATAAAGGTGGAGATATCATCAGTAATGGTAACTTCAAATCCTGTCGGCAAAAAGGGGATAATATCTTCCAATTCTGATCTGATCCTATCGCTAACCTCAACAACGTTACTCCCGGGAGTAGCTATGCAATCGATAAGTATGGCTTCTTTTCCCTCATATTTGGCATATCCTCGTGGTTCTTCTGTCGTATCAACAATCTGTCCTACGTCTCCAAGACGAATAGAGGTGGTTCCTTCAAGAGAGATTCTGATATCTTCGAGTTCATCCGGATCCTTCACTTCTCCTAACACACGAACGGAACGTTCTTTTCTACCCTGAATAATATGTCCAGAGGGATCGTTAACGTTATTCGCATTCAGAACCTGAATAATTTTCTCTGGGGATATTTTATATTGATAGAGTTTTACAGGATCTAGGTACACGTGAATTTCGCGCTGTAATCCACCAAGAATTTCAGCACTGGCAACTCCCTGTATCTGTGTCAATCTGCGCTGAACCTTATCTTCTACAATGTCATAAGCATATTCAGGAGGAAGATTTGACGAAATGGCAATGGTCATGAAGGGAAAGGCATTGATATCGAATTTTTCAGTAACAGGATCTTCCGAATCATCTGGCAGTGTGGCGCTTATAGCTTTGACACGGTTAGAAATATCCATAGTTGCTTCTGAAATATTCACGTTATACTCAAATTCAACAACAACAAAAGAAACACCTTCCAAGGAATAACTACGAATACGCTTCACTCCTTCGACCTTGGAAACCGCATCTTCAATAGGCTTACTCACCAAAAGTTCAATTTCAGAAGGGCCTGCTCCACTATAAGCCGTCATAACAGAGACAACGGGGATATCCACATCGGGAACGAGGGCTACACCAATATTAAAATAGCTATAGAGACCAAGAACAACTGCCAGTAAGACTGTTACGCTAGTAAAAACGGGACGTTCTATAAAGACTCTCAAGAATTTCATGGAGACACCTCTTCAAGAATGGGAGCCCCATCATAAACTTGATCTACACCTCGCCTGACTAAAATTTCTCCTTCTTCAAGCTCGCTTCTTACTTCTAAAAGACCATCTTGTGCACGACCTGGAACAATCTTCCTCTTAAATGCCTGATTCTCCTTAATTATAAAAACATAGACCTCATTACGTTCTCTCCTCAATAAATCATCTGGGATAACTATTGTATTCTTCCTCGAATCTAAACGTATCTGGATTTCCACAAACGTTCCGGGATAAAGATTAACCGGCCGCTCAAGAGAGATTACGGTTTTATACATACCTGTTTCAGACTGCGCTTCAGGATCAATTCTCTTAACAAATCCACGAGTTATGGTATTTCTGCATAAAATACGGCAGGGACTACCTACATCAAGAGTAACTGCATCGGAAGAAGCCAACATAACCTCTACTTCAAGCTTGTTTAAATCTGCTAAGCGAAAAAGTTCTATTCCCGGCTCTGCGACCTCTCCGACATCTATATCTTTAGAAATAACGACCCCTTCCATTGAAGACCGTATAGCTGTTCTGTGCATTGTTGTCTGAGCTTCCTGTAATCGAGCCCTCCTTTCATTAAGAAGAGCCAAAGCTTGCTCAACTTCCTTTTTTGAAATTCCACCAGCATCATAAAGACGCTTTTTTCGCTCTAAATCACGTTTTGCATTTTGAAAGTCTGTTAATTGAGATGCCAGTTCCGTCGTTTGAGTAATCTTTTCAAGCTCGCAAAGCACTTGACCAGCAGAAACTTTATCCCCCACATCTACATAGACCGCAGATACAAATTCTCGAACATAGGCAGTTATTGATTGCTCTGATACAGATCGAATTTTTCCGTAATATGTTTTCCAATAATCCCAATAGGAACGCTCAACAACATACGATGTAACTGGAATAGCCTGTATGCCAGCTACCGTTTTAATCTCTTCAGAATCTAGCTTTTTATTGTTTTTTTTATACGTGATCATAATCAATACAGAGAAAATTAATATGATAAGAAACAACATAAAACGTTTATTTGTCTTCATCATAGACACCTTTTCTAACTTTCTTTGTCTGGTCCGCTTTCAGGATGACTATACCCTCCAGCAACTCTTTTTAATTCCGCTAAGGATTTATACACATCCCGAATGGCTGCCAAATATTCCGTCTGGACTCTCTGGTTCTCTACTTGAGCACGTAAAAGATCAAGTTGATTGCCCATTCCCTCTTGGTACATCAACCTTGTAATAGCCAACTCTCGGGTACTCTGATCCAATTGCTGTTTTCTGCTTTTTTCCAAAGCTAGCGATTTTTCCCAATCATTTTGAGCTTCTACCACTTCTTGATATATAGAGGTTTCTTTAGCTTGTATATTGTAATGAGTCGATTGTATTAACTCTTCATATTGCTTCTGTTGCAATTTCGATTTTTGTCCATCAATAATAGGCACTGTCATTACTAACGAGAGACGGATATCACCTTCCAAAGACTCTTTTTGCTCGCTATCGGTAAGGGCTACATATCCTAAACTAGCTTCAAGCATTGGAGAAAGTCCTTTGGCTGCAAGAATGCGCGAGAGTTCCAGTTGTCTTAACGTCAAATTGAGTATGTTCAAATCATCTCTGTTGGCTAAAATTAGTTCAATAGTTGATGAATTTACAGATAGAACAGACGAGGTTGATATGCTCAACGAAGAAAGGGCTGTTTCTGGAATCATATTCAAATGTTGATTTGTCGCAAGAACATTCATGGAGGTCAAAGCATTTTGGAAAAAAGCTTCAGCTTCAGTCAAAAAGCTCCGGCTTTCTTCTACTTGTGTAGATGCTCTAATAACATCAAGTTCTGGAACCATTCCCTGCTTATATTTTTCTTGAGCTACTTTTAATAGTTCAAGTCTCTCATAAAGAATATTTTTTTGTAACTCTACATTTTCTTTAGCCCACGCAGCTTCCCAAAAGGCCTTTTCGGCCTGCGCAAGAATTTTATTTTTTTCATCTTTATATTGGAAAATAGATTTCTCATATTCAATAAGATAGTATTCTTCTTCAGGAAGATATTTTCCAGCAATATCTATTTTTTGAAGTACGTTTAAAGATAATGTCTGTTCATTTTTATTGCTTCCAGTAAAAACGATATTCTCTGTTTGAAGATTTATGGCAAGCCTCTGATGGGCAACTAAGGACTGAACTTCTGAGAATTTAGCTTTTGCTTGTTTCACAAGAGCTAAAAGAGTAGGATTCTGAGTATCCACTATTCTGAGATACTCCTCTCTATTTATGAGAGTAGAAGATAGAACAGGATTCGGCTGTAAAAAAAGACATAGGCAT
The DNA here is from genome assembly GCF_055390565.1 of Aminobacterium thunnarium. Classification (NCBI taxonomy): domain Bacteria; kingdom Thermotogati; phylum Synergistota; class Synergistia; order Synergistales; family Aminobacteriaceae; genus Aminobacterium; species Aminobacterium thunnarium. Next base: position 230,712 of record NZ_AP042412.1, on the reverse strand, counting down.
AAAAACGACAAAAGAAATATACATTTCCATCCTTTATTTTTCACTTTCATCTCCTCTTTATAAAACTCTAATTTTAAAAGTATAATATTCTAACAATTTCATTACTGTCAAGTCGCAGAGAGGTCTGGAAAGTAAACAAACTATAATAAGACTATTTTTGAATTTAGTTGACAAAGTTCAAAACTTCTGCATAATAGGAGAACACAAGAACGGGTATTTTAGATAGTGGCCCCCTCTTGAGGGTGGCCACTTTTTTATGCCCAATGAGAAACAGGAGGCATTTTTGTATTCATGAAACAAAACAACTTTGAGCAATACGAACTTCGGCCAGAACTTCTTAAAGCCCTTTCAGAGAGAGGTTTTTCTTCTCCAACCCCAGTGCAGGACCGAGTTCTTTCTGAAAATATCTGGGAGAAAGATGTTCTTGTCAGAGCAGAAACAGGTTCTGGTAAAACATTGGCGTTTCTTCTCCCTTTACTACAGAGAGTTACCCCTGGTGATAGAAAATCAAAAACGTTAATACTCTCACCTACCCGAGAGCTCTCTCAACAAATATGGAAAGAAGCCGATTGGCTCGGGAGATATCTTAATATCTCTACAGCATCTCTCGTCGGTGGAATGGACATGTCAAGGCAAATTCGTTCTCTGCGAGATGGTTCTTGCGTAGTAACGGGAACGCCTGGACGAGTTTTAGACCATATCAGAAGAGGAACTCTCGACACGTCAGGAATAGAGACTGTTGTTCTTGATGAAGGAGACCATATGCTTGATCTCGGCTTCAAAGAGGAACTAGAAGCCATTCTTGATAGTTTTCCAGATCGAAAGCAAATATGGCTTTTTTCTGCAACTATGCCTGCAGAAATCAAGAACCTTACAAAAAGATACCTTACAACTCCTCTCTTTATCGCTTTGAATAAAGAGGGCGAGGCCAATGAGGACATTGTTCATGAAGTATACCTGGTGCCATCTCGCCACAAAGAAGAAGGGCTTGTCAATACCCTTTTGTGGGAAAAACCAACGAGGGGAATTCTTTTCTGCCATACACGTGCGGAAACAGTAGAACTGGCACGAAAACTTCATGATGAGAATTTTCAGGCTGTCTGCCTTCATGGTGAAATGAGCCAGAGGGAAAGAAATATGGCTCTTTCTCAATTTAGAAGTGGACGTGTTCCTCTTCTTGTTGCTACAAACGTAGCTGCTCGAGGGCTGGATATTCAGGGAGTTTCTCACGTTATTCAGATGGGCTTGCCCGATAACAGAGAAACATTTGTACATAGAAGCGGAAGAACAGGACGAGCTGGTCATGAAGGACGAGATCTACTTGTACTTTCTCCCAAAGAAGCCGCAGCCTTCAAGAGTATGGTACGAACTTCGAATATCTCCATAACATGGAAAAATGTTCCCGACCCCAAGGATATCCGTAAGAAACAACGTATTCTTTATGAAGAAAAAATTTTTGCTGCTGAACATTATGAAACACAGGAGAATCTCGAGTGGGCAGACTCTCTTCTCGAGTGTCACGAAAGTCGTGCTCTAGCTTCGCGGCTACTTGGCCTTCTTTTTTCTCGTAAAAATGCTGGCTATGAACTCTCAGCAGACCTTGATCAAGAAATGAAACAAGGACGGACATCTAGAAGAAACAGGAAAAAAGAAAGCTTTGGCTCTGGTCACTCTCATAAAACCGTCATACGAATAGAGAGAGGCACTGATCACGGTTGGGATGTAGGGAAAATATTAAGAGTCATATGCTCAACTTTGAACATTAATAAGTCCGGAGTTGGCGCTATTCGCCTTAAAAATGATCATGCCCATGTAGAACTGTTACCAGCAGCAGAAAAAGACTTTGAACGATTGGGAAATCGCCTTATCGAGCGAGGTTTACTTGCCGAAGAAAAGAAACCACAACGTAAATCCAGTGAGAAATGGGGACATAAGGCCCCAAGACAACGTAAAAAACGATAGGAACATTAAATATAAAAGAGAGGAGCCTAGGCTCCTCTCTTTATTTTGACTAATGTCTATTTCAACGAATGTAAAGTATGATCGTAATTACATTTTCTGAACGTTAGCAGCCTGGGGCCCCTTATCCCCCTGAGTAACGTCAAAAGACACTCTCTGATTTTCACTTAGGGTCTTGAATCCGTCACCCATAATTGCACTATAATGCACGAAAACATCTTTACCCTCATCTGTTGTTATAAAACCGTAACCCTTGCTATCGTTAAACCATTTCACTGTGCCCTGAGCCATAAAAATGAATCCTCCTAATGCAGAATATAGAGCCGTTTATACACATTAATACGGCCATTAAACGATACCTGATCGAGTAAATACTGTCAAGCAATATTTAAGGTTTTATCATCCTGCACAATTCTTTTCATAAATATTTATACATTTTGTCTCGGGAATAAAAAATATACAAATAAAACTTAAGACTACCGCAACAAAACATGGAAGCAATGCCCGTTGGAAAAGGGGAATACTATCAAGAATACCAGCGTAACGATCAAGAATTTTCCCAATGAGTGTCGTAAAAAGCCCTATAGATAAAAAACAACCTGTATTCATTAAGGATATGGCAATACCTGTAAAGCGTGAGGGAGCCAACTCACGCGCAAGAGCCCATGACATTACATACGCAGTAGTTGACACCCCCATCACGAAATAGAGGGGTTTTAACAACCAAATCGGCGGATGTCCTCCATTATAGAAAACTAAAATACCCCATGTTGCAATGTTTAAAGAAACGAGCAAAAACATAGGCCATCTTCTTCGCCCCACTTTATCTGAAAACCAACCTGAAAAGAGGCTGCCAAGCATTAATCCCACCAATATAATTGCTATATACGAAGAAGCCACAGATGTAGGAAGAGCATAGACAGATTCCATAAAGGCAACGCCCCAAGCGCTGGTAAAAGAGAGACTTGCTCCCTGATTTAATGCGAAGAAGAGGATCACAGGCCATAAACGCCGAACTCGAAGAACCTGTTTAAACCCTTCTTTTAGGCTCTCTTTCTTCTCTATCTCTTTTTTTAGAACATCACTATTTGATATATCAACTTCGTTAATGGGAGGGAATCCCAAATCTTGAGGAGTATTACGAATTAAGAGATAGCATGCAACAGCTAAAAAGATGGAAAATATGCCTATTGCCAAAAAGGTGTTTCTCCATGTAAGAAGAGCAACAGCCCAGGCAAGAGGTGTTTGAGCCAAGAGGCCCCCTCCATTACCAATAAGAGACGTCATGCCAGAAACCGTAGCAAATTCACGTTCCCTAAACCATTTTGATTGTACCTTCAGTATAGATACAAAAACTGTGGCTACGCCTATTCCGACAAAAAAACGGCCTGAAAAAAGAACAAAAGTGGTAGGGGCAGACCCAAAAAGAAGAGCTCCTATTCCAGCTATAAAAATACCAACAGAAACTGTGATCCTTGCTCCCAGAGAATCAACTAAAAGACCAACAGGAATTTGCATAATCATATATGCATAAAAATAGAGAGAAGCTAATGTACCAAAAGCTGCGCCGCTCAAACCAAAGGAATCTACAAGATCACTGCGAACAACTCCTGCTGCAAGACGATGGAAAAAAACAACCATGTAGGCTAGAACCATAATTCCCCAAACAACCCAGCGATAATGTAATCCTTTGCTCATTCCACCCTTACTTTGCATTACAAATCCCTCCGATAAACGGTCAACTCTCTACAATCATCAGAAAATAGTATCATAGCATACACAAGAGGACTCTTCTTCTTTTATGTTTACATGGTATAATTCCTGCCGCAGAATAGGGATAAAAGGTGAGAAGAATGATTCAATTAATAAATATTACGCATTTCTTTGGGGAACAACAACTCTATAGCAATCTTAACTGGGCCATCAATATGGGCAGTAAAGTTGGGCTCGTAGGAAATAACGGAAGTGGGAAAACAACCCTTCTTAAAATCTTAATGGGGCTGATTGAGCCCAAAGAAGGAAATATAACCTTTCCCAGAAATTCGCGTATCGGATATCTTCCGCAAGATCTGGTAGAGATAGAAAATATCCCCCTTCTCAACTATCTGAAAAAACAGGCTGGAATAGATTCTTTGGAAAAAGAGCTCCGAATCATTGAAGAAAACGTTGCTCAAACAGCTCAAAACCAAGGGGAAGGATACAAAACTCTTTTAAAAAGACACGATCTTCTCGTTCACCAATATGAGCAACTGGGTGGATATGAATTTACGGCAATGGCACAAAAAGTACTGAAGGGGCTTGGTTTCGCAGAAGAAGATGGACAACGATATACAGGGGAGTTTTCTGGAGGATGGAAAATGCGAATCTCTCTGGCTGCCATTCTGCTCTCTTCCCCTAACGTTCTTCTTCTTGATGAACCTACGAACCATCTTGACACTGAAAGTATGGAATGGCTTGAAGACTGGCTCTCTCATTTTAGCGGAACGCTTATAACGATCTCACATGATAGACATTTTCTTGATAAAATCTGTTCTTCAATCGCAGAACTCTCTCATGAAAACATTACTGTATATAAAGGGAATTTTACATGGTATCTGGAAGAAAAAGCACGACGAGAAGAGGAGCTAGAACGAATAGCTCGCAAACAACGCTCTGAAATAGAGAAAGAAATGGCTTTTATAGAACGTTTTCGCTATAAAGCCACAAAGGCAACTCAAGTCCAAAGCAGAATAAAGAGACTTGAAAAGATGAATATTGTTGAAATCGATGACTCTCAAAAAGTTATTGGCATTCATTTTCCTCAATCTCCCCGTAGCGGGCATGAAGTTCTATCTGTAAAAGACGTGCAAAAGGATTACGGGAATCACACCGTTTTTCAACACATCTCCTTTACTGTTCATCGCGGGGAAAAAATTGCCCTTGTTGGTGTCAATGGCGCGGGGAAATCCACTCTATCTCGCCTTATTAGCTTGTCGGAACAACCTACATACGGAGAAGTATCTCTTGGTTACAATGTAAAAATGGGGTTCTTTTCTCAGGAAAGTGCTAAAAACCTAACCTATTCCCGTACAATCTGGGAAGAAATTTCACATACAGGATATCTTGGAACAGATATGGAAAAAAGAAGCCTTCTCGGGGCCTTCCTTTTTTCTGGGGATGATATATATAAATCTATCTCCGTTCTTTCCGGTGGCGAGAAATCGCGAGTAGCTCTGTTGAAACTTCTTTTAGAAGAAACCAATCTTCTTATCCTAGACGAACCTACAAACCATCTCGATATGCAAACTCGTGATGTTTTTCAACAAGCACTAACTGAATATGGAGGGACTGTCATTATCGTCTCTCACGACAGGTATTTTCTTGATAATCTTGTAACGAGAGTTATAGAAATTCGAGATGGGGAAATATTTGATTACCCCGGAAATTATTCATATTTCATAGAAAAAAGAGCTGAACGGCTTAACCAGCAAAAAGATATAGAAGCTAGCAAAGAAAAAGAAAACGTATCAAGCAAAAATGACGAAAAAGAAAGAAAACGCAAAGAAGCAGAACAAAGAAATCTGCTTTACAGGGAGAAGCAAAAAATCATGAAACATCTTTCTCCTCTTGAAGAAAAAATTGAGAAGACAGAAGAAGAAAAACAAGAGATTGAATCAATGCTCTGCGACCCCACTTTCTTGGAAAATTCTCAGGAAGTGCAAAAAATCATGGTTCGATATAACGAAATTAATGCTTTGTTGAGTCAATATATGAAAGAATGGGAAAGTCTTATGGAACAGATAGACTTCGTTGAAAAAGAAGTGATGCAAGAGACTTCATCATGAAAAAAGTTCAGGATCCTTTCAAAAGATTTGCTCATTTTTACGATTTTTTCATGATCGTCACAGGCCTTTATAAAACTAAACATATTTTAAAATTAGCCCCACTCAAGGCTAATCAACGCATTCTTGACATAGGAGGAGGAACCGGTTATCTGGCTCGCAAGCTCCTTGGAGAACAGCGAGAAATACATGTTATAGACACGAGTCCAGATATGATCCGTTATTTAGACGATTCCCCTGTAATAACTACTATTGGTGACGGCAAATCTACTCCATATAAAGATAACTATTTTCATGGAATAATCCTCTCTGACGCATATCATCATATAGAACAACAAGACGCTCTTCTTGAAGAAATTGACCGTATTCTCTCTCCTGATGGATTTTTACTCATTTACGAATTTAACAAAAGCTCTCTTCTTGCCACAATGATAGGCTGGCTTGAAGAAAAATTCATCTCTCCTGTTTTTTACGTTACTCCCCAAAAACTAAAAGAAAAAGTCTCTCAACGAAATTATATTTTGCAAAAAGAAATTAACAAAGGATATTGGTTTATCCATCTCTATCAAAAAAAGAATCTATTAATGATAAAATGACTTTAGGTCTATTTTATTTAATTCCTTAGGAGGGTATACAATGAGGCGAAACTCTCTTCTGTGCTTGCTTTCCATTATCCTCATATTTCATTCCGCTCCTCTTTGGGGGCAAGAAATATCAGCGCTGACTACAGGTCAACGTCTTCAACATCATTTCATTAAAGAACTTGATCCCGAAAAGATGACTATTGTTTTTGATGAAGAACCCAACGAAAATGGGTATATTCGTGATATGTACATGGATATACAGGGGGCTATTATTGGTGGAGTTCGTATCAAAAGTCTTTCGCTTAGAGCCATGGGAGTACAACTCTCCCCCATAACTACATGGGGCGAAGAAGGCCCTCAAGTTAACTATATTATGAATATCCATGCTAAAGGTGTCATCTGTGAAGATGACATAAACAGAAACTTACTCCAAAAAGAATTTGGAGATGATGATCATTGGCATAATATACAATTAGATATTAGTCCCGATGGAATTTATGCTAAGGGATATTACCTTGTTCGTCTGCTTCTGAAACTCGACATCCTTATAGAAATTGAAAGCCGCCTAAAAATAGTAAACCAACAACAAATCTGGCTTGACGATTATAAAGTTCGGGTCAATCGAGTCGATGTTCCTGATTTTGTTACAGAAAAAGCTGTATCACAAATTCAACCTCTTCTAGATTTAAGCAAATTTGTTTTTCCGTTAAAGCTTACTTCTATAGCGTATGATGACACGTCTATTACGCTTTCCAGTGCAAAAGAACCTGAACCTTTTGACGGCATTATTTACCGTTATGAAAAAGAATCATTAAAACCAATTATGTGTTCAGCACCAGAGAGACACTGAAGAAAATAATAGATAGCGCCCCACAAGCCATTGGCCTCATTTCTGAGAAGATACACAGGGATCTGACCCAAAAGCTGGCTGTGTGAAAAGGAAAAATTAAACTCTTTTCTAAACATATTGTTATCTATGATCCACGGGTTGGAAATGGCTATGCCTCCTGTAATGAAAAGTCCTCTTGTGGGCAAAGTGTAGAGACATAAATCTCTGCATGCCCGCGCATAAAACGAAGAGAAAAGCATTGTAGTAAGTGAAGAACCGACAGTATTCGAAACAACTTCTGGCGGAGAAAGGTAGCGCCCCGTTAAAAATTCATGTAAAAGAGAAAGTCCCTTTCCAGAAACAACAATCTCTTTCGTTATATATGAAAGAGAAAGTCTTTTTTTTAAAAAAGACTCATATGAATGTTCTTCTTGAAGAAAAGAAAACGTCGAATGTCCTCCTTCTGATGGAAGGGGAATATATTTTTGAGAAGGTAAAGGAATTGCTGCACCATGCCCTAATCCAGTTCCTGCGCCAATGGCCGCAAGAACTCCGCCAGGATCAGGTTTCCCTTTCTGAATAATAATGCAATCCTCCTCTTTAAGAGCAAGACAACCGTATACTTGAGCAATAAAATCGTTAACGACATAAAAAGAAGTTTTGTTATATTGCTGCCGAAGGGCCCGTATAGGAACGGACCATGAAACATTTGTTAAAACAACGTCATTTTTACTGTTTACCGGACCAGGCAGCGCAAGAACACCACTCGATACACTGTCAAAAGAAAAGCTGGAATCTTCACTAGCAATCTCTTCCAAAATCTCAAAAAAAGATGCATACTCCTTTGTCTTTTTTTGTATTATTTTTTCGAGAGAAAGTTTCCCTTTCAATATGGAAAAAAGGGCAAAACGACTTGATGTTCCTCCAATATCAGCTGCTAATATCAGCATTATTTGCCTCCTCAGTTCGAAAAAAGACGAGCCAAGAAAATCTGAAGCCACGCAATACACGCTATAAAAAGGAGAATGAAACAAAGTCGCATTATTTTTTCTTTCATTCAAAATCTCCTTATTCTTTTTTTGAGGCAATTTCTTCTACAAAACCTTTGAGACTATTCAAAGTAAAGTATCGTTCTCGTGCCTGCTCTCCTGCTGTCAAAGATGAAAAAGATTTTAAGTTGCTATCTTTTTCTAATATTATATCCATTAATTCTTCGAGTGTTCCAGACTCTTTTTCAAGTATGCTTTTCCACAACCTCAACTGCGCTAACGCTCTAGAAAGAAACACTTCTGAATGCCGAACATATCCATAGTGTGCATAACATAAAAGAGACGATGCTCTTTCCATCAATTTCATAACAGAGCCTTCAGCTTTATCAAAGAAAAATCGAGGGGGCGTTGCAGGTCTCAAGTAGAAGTTTACTCCCTCTGCATCACCAATATATGTGCCCGCTGCCTCTCCAACAAAAAGCAAAGGAGCTTCCTCTTCAATATCATAAAAAATTGACTGGTGGTGAGGTGCATGGCCAGGCGTCATCATAAATGATATACCTTCTATCTGTTCCGGATCTATAAAAGCATCTGCAGGAACAGGCCTCATCCGTCCATAGGTCTCAGCCATTTCTCGCAATGTCTCTCTACTTGCTCTTTCAAGCCTGGAAGGATCTATAAGGTGCTTAATCCCATTGGAAGGAGCAACAATCTTTGCATCTGGGAAGGTTGCTAAGAAATCTCCCATTCCTCCTGCGTGATCCATATGAATATGAGTAAGTAATACATAATCTATGGTAGAAATACCGAGTTTTTCAAGTGAATCATAAAGCTGAGGCAAAGTTGACGTAGGACCTGGATCTACTAAAAGGATTCTCTTTCTTTTAGTGTCTCTGATTAGCCAGGTCGAAAGGAAATTTTCAAAGCCAGGGCGTGGCAAAGGCAAGTCGATAAGATGTAAAGAGCCACTAGAAAAGGTGGCTACGAGATGGAATAACGATTTTTTACAAAGTGTATGAACGTTCAACATTATTTTTCCCTCCATGGTCTATCTTTTTAAAGAAAAATCATGTATCTTCTTATACTTGATGTTTTAGGTTACTAGTGTAAGAAGAGTCTGACGAAGCTGTCAAGAATAACACTTTCTTTTCTTGTACAAAAAGCATCAAACCGTTACCATAAGTACAGATAAACTAAAATATTTATTGGAGGTGCTGCAGTGGAAACATCCCATCACTACGAATTTGATCTCTCACGATTTATGACGAGAGAACGATTCGAACGTATTAAGGAATTTGCGGCTGATAAAGAAACGCCGTGCCTTGTCGTTGACCTTGATGTCATCGAAAATCAATACGATTCTCTACAAAAAGGCATGCCTTTTGCAAAAATTTATTATGCCGTCAAAGCCAATCCGCTCGATGACGTGGTGAAACTGCTCGTAAAAAAGGGCAGCTGTTTTGATATCGCATCAGTCTATGAACTCAATCAAGTTCTAGCTCTGGGAGCTACACCAGATCGTGTAAGCTACGGCAACACGATAAAAAAAGCTAAAGATATTGCTTATGCCTATGAAAAGGGCGTTCGACTTTTCGCAACAGATTCGGAAAACGATCTTTACAAACTTTCGAAATATGCCCCTGGCTCGAAAGTTTTCTTCCGAATTCTTACTGATGGAAGTGGGGCAGACTGGCCACTTTCCAGAAAATTTGGGGCTCATCCCGACACAATTTACAAACTTATACTTATGGCCAAAGACCTCGGGCTTGATCCGTACGGAGTCTCTTTTCACGTAGGCTCTCAACAACGCGATATAGGACAATGGGATCACGCTATTTCTACATGCAAGTATCTTTTTGACTCGGCAGCAGAAAAAGGTATCCATCTCCAGATGATAAATCTCGGAGGAGGATTTCCTTCCCGTTATATTGACCCTACAGTGGGGCCGGATGTATATGGAACTGAAATCACACGATTCCTGAAAGAAGACTTTGGAGAAAATCTTCCTGACATTATTCTTGAGCCTGGACGTTATATGGCAGGTGACGCTGGTGTTTTAATCTCTGAAGTTGTTCTTATTTCAAGGAAATCAGAATTTAACCAGTACCGATGGGTCTATCTCGATGCAGGAAAATTTGGGGGACTTATCGAAACACTTGATGAATCAATAAAATACCCCATTTATGTTGAAAAGAAGGGGCTTGCACAAGACGTTATCATTGCAGGTCCTACATGTGACAGTATGGACATTCTCTATGAACAGTACAAGTACGAATTGCCATTAACTCTTGAGGAAGGGGACCGAATATACGTATTATCTACTGGAGCTTACACACAAAGTTATTCTTCTGTGTATTTTAATGGATTCCCCCCTCTATCGGCATATATTTTGCCACGAGAAAAATAAGTCAAAGGAGATGAGAAATATTGGAACGTCGAGCTAAAAGATTCAACGAGCTCTGGGTTACAGAGGAACAAACCCCCAATATGAAGCTCAGTCTTCGTATTAATCAAGTTCTTGTCAATAAGAAATCTGAGTATCAGGATATTACTCTCGTTGAGACTATGGAATACGGCCGCATGCTTATTCTTGATGGTGCAATACAAATTGCCGAACGAGATGAGTTTTGTTACTCGGAAATGATGGCACACACTGTTCTCTGCGCTCATCCAGACCCCAAACGAGTACTTATTGTTGGTGGAGGTGATGGCGGAGTTCTGCGAGAGGTATTACGTCATAAAAATGTCGAAAAAGCAACAATGATCGACATTGATAAAGACGTCATTGATGCAGCGAAAAAATATCTCCCGACACTGAGTTGTGCTATGGACGACCCAAGGGCAGATGTTCGAAGCATGGATGCTTTGGCCTATATTCGTTCAGTTTCTAACGAATTTGACGTAGCCATAGTTGATAGTACGGACCCAGTTGAATTCGCCGCAGGACTCTTTGAAGCTAATTTCTATGAAGATGTAAAGAATGCTCTGAAAGAAGACGGCATGATGTTAGCTCAGACCGAATCTCCTTTTTCCGATGCTAATGTTATGACAGGAGCTTACACGGAGATGAAAAAAGTCTACCCAGTCGTTTCTGTTTGTTGGGGAGCTATGCCCACTTACCCCACTGGGATGTGGACATATACTATAGGTTCTAAAAAACTAGATCCGTCTGTTCCCCGAAGCGCTATTCCAGAAGGAACGAAATATTATACAGAAGATATACATAGGTCCGCTTTTACATTGCCACCCTTCTTGAAAAATCTTCTCGATAACGCGTAAATAATGAATAAAGAAGCCCTCACTTTTGACAATGAAAAGTGAGGGCTTTTCCATTTCTGCTTCGTTATAAACTAAAAAGCAATGACACCGATCGTGTTCAAGAAAATGATGATAAGAAGTGCAGGTGAAACATAACGAACAACGAAAGAGAAAAAGGAAATATATGACTCGTTACATAATGTTCCATGATTGGATAATTCGTACTGAATATCGTCTTTCTTTATAAAGTAACCAACAAAAACAGCTATTAAAAAACCTCCGAGCGGCATAATTATATTAGCGGAAAGGTGATCATAAAAATCAAAGAACCCATCTCCAAAGAATTTAATGCCACCTAAAAGGCTGGAACTATCAACAGACAGAGTTGCTGTGATTCCAACAAGACCGATAAAAAGGCAATTGAGAAATGTTGCTTTCTTCCTTGACACATTAAACTCTTCAGACCAAAAAGCAACGGGGACTTCCATCAAAGAAAGCAACGCTGTCGTTGCTGCAAAAGATGTGAGCAAAAAGAAAGCCGCAAGAAGCAGTGTTCCCAAAGGCATTTTGGAAAAGACCAAAGGAATGGTCATGAAAAGCAAACCAGGCCCCGCTGTGGGCTCCATGCCAAAAGAAAAGACTGTTGGGAATATGGCCAATCCGGCTAACATCGAAACAAGAGTATCAGAAAGAGCAACTTTCCCGGCCGTTTTAAACATGTGAACATCTTCTGTGAAGTATGAACCATACGTAATCATAATTCCCATAGCAAGAGATAGTTTGAAGAAAGCAAGTCCTAAAGCACTTAACATAACTGCTGGTGTAATTTTCGAAAAGTCTACATGGAATAAGAAATGAATACCCTGGCCTGCTCCAGGTAATGTAAGAGCTCTAATATCACAAATAATGATGAGGATGAAGAGTAGAGGCATGAGTGTTTTGGTAATTCGTTCAATTCCAGCTCGAACACCCATGGAAATACCTGTGCCCACAACACAAAGGACTATAACCTGCCAAAAAATCGGCGAAAGCACTTCTTTGGAGAAGAAAGACTGACCTGCTGTCCCAACTCCAATAACCTGACCGAAAAGCTCCTCTGCACTACTTGCTGTTACTGCAGCAAAAGCCCCCGTAAATGCCTTAAAGCAGTAAAAGTAAACCCACCCCGCAACACATGTATAGTAAAACATAATAAGATATGCGGATAAGACCCCCATAAAACCGATACCCTTCCATGGAGTTCCAGGTTTTAACGTCTCAAAAGCACCAATAGCATTTCGACGAGTACGACGACCTATATACCATTCACAGAGTAAAACAGGTATCCCTACAAACAAAATACATATAAAATAAACGAATAAAAAAGCCCCTCCACCATTTGAACCAGTCAAATATGGAAATTTCCAGATATTACCTAACCCTACAGCAGAACCTAAAGCTGCAAAAAAAACAGCTAACCCAGACGAAAAACCTTCTCTGGGTTTTGACGAACTTTCCACTATGAACCACTCCCTTTATATGATAATGTCTGACAAAACGCTAATAGCAATGTCTCCAAGAGTTAAAGTCATGTATACTGCGTACTCGGGAGAGAATTAAATTGTATTGAATTTTAAGATAGTTGGACTTTGGAGTCAACCGCTGAATTGTTTTGCTTTTGACAATACCTAAGATATTCATCATACTTTTATGATAACTTTATATTTTAGAGGTGACGTAGTATGGAAATAATGAGAGCCGGCGGCCCAATTATGTGGATTATATTTTTCCTCTCTATTATTGCTCTTGCTGTTTTTGTAGAACGACTTTTCTTTTTCCGGCGATCATCGACTGATCCCGAAAAACTTGAACTTTCTCTTTGTAAGGCTCTCTATGAAAATAATGCAGAACAGGCCACTAAAATTGTGCGCTCAGGAGATTCGTCTCTTCATCGTCTCTTTATAGCAGCCGTAACACACTGGCAAGTAGATACGGAAGCTTTTAAACTTTTGCTCGAACAGCAAATAAGAAGAGAACTCTTTCGATGGCTTAAAGGTCTCTCTCTTCTGGCAACGATTTCACGAGTAGCACCACTACTGGGATTACTGGGGACTGTTCTTGGCATGGTTCAAATCTTTCGAGACTTGCCCCAAGCAAATCAGGCTCCCATGATCGCTCTTTCAGGAGGAATTTGGCAAGCACTTTTAACGACTGTTGCGGGATTAAGTATCGCTGTACCTACTGTGTTAGCCTACACCTACCTTTCTGCAAAAATTGACGACCAGGAAGAGACCCTTTATCGCGGCGCTGACTTTTTGATTCGCGAAAAGCTAATGGGAACAACTGATCCGTCTTTATATAAACAAGGTGAGTAATCATGGCATTACGCCCAACAAGAAAACATTTGCCAGAAATAGACATTACACCACTAATTGATATCTTATTTATCTTGATCATTTTTTTTGTTTTGACCACCTCTTTTGGTCAAAGTCAGCTGCAAGTGCAACTTCCAGAAGGGAAAGCCGATGCCTTGCGATCAGAAGAAGCTATATATGTTACTCTTCAAATAGATGGATCTCTCCTTTGGGATAAGATTCCAGTATCAGAAGAAGAGCTTGCAATCAAAATAATGGAAGCGGAAAAAAGTAACACGCTTGTACTGCTTGCTGCAGACCGAAACGTTCCTTATGGAAAAGTTGCCACTCTCTTAAGCCGCCTTCACGAAAAGGGACTTGGGCAAATATCTCTTGCTCTTCAGGAGGAATAAGACATGAAACACTTTAGGCGTCCTTTTCTTTTAAGCCTTATCTTTCATGTCTTTATATTGCTATGTCTTTCTACACTACCCCACGAAGCAAAAACTAAGATCGCTGCTCCCAAAGTAATGACTCTTCGTCTTGTCTCTCTTTCCTCTGAGGGAAAAGGCGCATCAGCTTCATCTCCTGTTCCACAAAAAGAAAAGGGTGAAAACGCACAAACAGAAAAGAAAAAAGAGGTTCCAGTCACAAAGAAAAAAGATACCACACCGAAAAAAAAAGAGGCACCTGAACCTAAAACTTTCTCTAAAACCCGCAAAAATAACAACGTATTGACCGAAGACAAGCAAAGTACGCAAGAAGGGAACATGCAGAGTGCCAATATATCAACAAAATCTTCAACAACTTCTTTTAGTGAGCTATCCGGCGGAAACTCTGGACATGCTAGAAAACAAGCAAATACACTTTTCGATGTTTCTTCCCTTGTGGTGAAAAGGAAGGTTCACCCCCAATATCCTCTTTTAAGCCGTCGCAAAGGAGAAGAGGGGAAAATTATCTGCATAGCAGACGTTGAGAATGGGAAAGTTGTAGCGGTAAACACTGAACAAAGCAGCGGTTTTAATCGGTTGGACCGTGCCGCCACTCAGGCCCTTAAAGCATGGCTTTTTGAAGAGAGTTTTACAGGAAAAGTTAGAGTACCTATATCATTTTCTCTTAAGGAATAATGATTAAAAAGAACGAGATAAAGCAAAAAGCACGTCTTCAATAGAAGGAGCTATGATCTTCTCCCCTGAAGGGAAAGTAATCGACCAATGAATAGAATTTGATGAAACTTCAATTTCTATTAAGGTACAGCTCCCTTGACTTACAGAAACGAGAGTATATCCCTTCCTCTGCAAAGCTCTGCTTGTCCAAAAACTAGGAATGGTATCTCCTTCAACACAGACCCTAGCCCCCAAGTTCTCTTTGAGTTTCCACTCTCCTGTATCTTCTGAAAAATGGATTGTATCGGTAGAAAAAACCTCTCCGATCACACCAGAAAGAGCCAAATCTTCCGGCGTTCCTACAACAAAGGAGCCACTCGGATTCATTACCCACAGGCGATCTGCAAAACGCAAGGCCAAATCTATATCATGCAACGACATGAGAACCCCCTTACGTTTTTCCCAAGCGTATTGACGTAAGAGAGAGAGAAGCTCTACTTTCCGAGGTAAATCGAGAAAAGCCGTCGGTTCATCAAGCAGTAAAATTGGTGTGTCCTGGGCAAGGGCTCGGGCAATGAGCACCCGCTGACTTTCACCATCACTCAGCTCGGAAAAATCTCGTTCCATCAGATGTTGAACCTTAACATCTGAAAGTGCCTGAAGAACAGTTTTCTTGTCACTCTCTTGAAGCTCTCCTCTCCAATTTGTATAGGGGTAACGCCCTAAAGATGCAAGCTCAAAAACGGTAAAGCCCTGTACAAAAGGTCGGCCAGACAAAACAAAACTTAATGTTTGTGCTCGCTTGATAGGAGTAAGAGTCGAAATCTCAGTTTCCATCGCTTTACTCTTTCCTGCAAGAGGTTTTTGAGTTCCAGCAAGAGTTTTTAGGAGTGTTGTTTTACCAGCTCCATTTGGACCGACAAGACAGACAAGCTCTCCTTCATAAAGAGTCGCAGAAAGGTTCTGGGCTACAATTCGCCTTTTTCCACCTTTTCCATATCCTATAGAAAGATTCTCTGCAGAAAGAAGAAACGATTTTTGCTTCATGATACATTTCCTCCACGGCGACTTCGAAGCACTATCCATATCACTACGGGAGCCCCTACAAGAGACGTAACTGCATTAAGAGGCAAGACCATCGCGCTTCCTGGCATATGAGCTACAAAATCAGCTGTAAGGGCGAGAACGCCACCTGATAAAGCACATGCTGGAATTAAAATACGGTGGTCTCCTGTCTTCAAAGCTTGGCGACATAAATGAGGAACAGCAACCCCGAGGAAAGCGACAGGACCGCAAAAAGCAGTAACACTTCCAGCCAAAAGAGACGTTATTACAATTAAAGCCAGGCGTACTCTATATACAGAAACTCCCATAGTAGAGGCATACGCTTCCCCTAAAAGGAGGGCATTAAGCTGTTTGGCAAAGAAAAGCATGGCACAAAATCCGACACATGCTGCCGGGACAAGAAATAAAAGCTGACGCCAACTTACAGAAGAGAAGCTGCCAAAACTCCAAACTATAAATTGTTGAATTCGTTCTGGAGAACTAAAGTGAATTAAAACGTTCACAAAAGCGCTCACTCCATACCCAATCATAAGTCCCAGTATCAAAAGGGTTGTATTGTTTTTTACTTTGCCCGCCACTCCCATCATCACAATAAGAACGACAGTGCTTCCCAGCCACGAGGAAGTTGCGAGTCCTAAACTTGCCAAACTTCCCGCTAAAAGCGTTGCCAAGGCAACGCCTAGACTGGCACCTGCGTTAATGCCCAAAACAAAAGGCCCTGCGAGAGGATTTTGAAAAAGAGTCTGCATTCCAAGACCGGCAACAGAAAGAGCTCCTCCAGCTACTAATGATGTGCAAATTCGGGGCAGACGCAACTCAAAAAGAATTATTTTCCACCCATTTTCCACTCCTCCACCCCCCAAAAGTACGCGAATGACATCTCGTAGGGGGATGGATACAGATCCTAAGGAAAGAGAGAGAATAGCAACAATACAACCTGTAAAGAAGACACTTAAAAAAAAGATAGAAACAAAAGACGAACGCTTCATGGGAAAGAACGCTCCTCTAAATGGCGATAAAAATAGAGGCTATGAGTTGGTAAAAGATCTGGATGGAAAATAGAAATTAGATCTTTTAGAATTAAATCGGGGCGCATTATACCTTGTTGGTAGTAGTCATTTGCTCCTTCAGATGTAACTCGTGCATTATTGTTATATACCCTTTCTTCTTTAAAAGGGCGAAATATCGTATAACGAGAATCTTCATTCTCGCCTTCGGCAAGACTTTGCCATGTAGAAGTATTTATCCAGAAATTGCTATTCAGAGCACTCTCCACCACCTTTTCAAAATCGATAGGAACACTTCCTCTCTTCTCGACTTCAGACCAAAGATAGCATGCTCCAGCATCTCGAATAAGATGAGCCGGCCAGCTTTGACCTCCAGAAACATACCACGTTCCACCTATGGCTGCATTAACCATGACAGTCGGCCTATCAGAACTCTGGTTTGCAAGGGATTTTAACGATATATAACTCTCGGCAATTTCTGAGAAGAAAGATTGAGCTTCTTTTTCTTTTCCCAGAAAAAGAGAGACAAATTTAATCCACTCTGCCACCCCAAGAGGTGTTTCTTCCAAATAATCAGAAGCAATAACAATCGGTATTCCTAATTTTCTCAAGCGATCAACCGATTCTTTTTCTGCTGCTGTATATGTATAGATAAAAACAACGTCAGGCTGAAGAGCTAAAAGTTTTTCTATATCAAGACGCAAACCAGATCCTGCATCTGACGCCACATCAGGAAGATCCATATTTCGTATTTTCTCTGAATAAACATAACGTTTACCACCGACAGCAACAAGAGCTTCTTGAGGGGCAAGCTTTTCTATAAAGGGGAGCATCGTCATTGATGCAGTAACAATTCGCTCTACTGGAATTTTTATAACGTGTAGATTCTTATACTCTAAGGGAATCGGCTTATCGCGATCTATCAATAGATACGATTCAGGTTCAACAGAATCTCCCCAGGGACGATATACAGTAACAACATAATAACCATTACCTTCTTCTACATTAAAACCACGTGCATAATCTAATTCAACTTGAGAAAACTCTGCACACGACACAGTAGCGCAAGAAAATAAAAGCAATACCACTATGAACAACAATTGTTTTATAGTTTTTATCATATTTTTTTCACCATATACCCCTTTAAAGAGAGAAAGAAAAGCAATTTTTAGAATTTAGTGAGGCTCAAAACTCTTGACTGAACATCAATTATCGCTATGATAACTCATAAAATCAAATAATAAAGATCGTTTTTTGATGTTGGGAATCTGGTGAAAGACCAGAACGGCCCCGCCACTGTAACAGGGACAATCTCGCTATAGCCACTGGGAAGACTGGGAAGGCGCGAGAAAGGATGAACTGGAGTCAGGAGACCGATTAAAAAACGATACATATCATTATCATGCGAGGGCGTGATGTGGTAACTGTCTTTGTCGCCCTATTTGTAGTGGCGAGGAGTGGTTATCGTATCGATCGTGCTCCTCGCCACTTATTTTTTATCTTTATTAGGGGGGACTACAGTGATTCACAATAGGAAACTCATAGTATGGTGCATGGTTATGTTGCTTGTCTCTTTCGCAACAGCAGCAGGAGCGGAACAAGTCTATACTGTTCCCGAAGAGACAGTTACTGGAAGTCGTTTGGCAACGAGTCTGGAAGAGGTTCCAGCTCCGACATATGTTATTACCCAAGAGCAAATTGAAAGAAGCGGATCTAGAGATTTAGCAACCATTCTTGAACAAAACGTTCCTGGGATGTATGTAAAACAAAAATCAGGTTTTTCCAATTCCTCACAAGTTACTATTAGAGGTTATGTAACAGAAATTCTAGTGCTCGTAGATGGTGTTCCATATTACAGATCTTCTCACGCAGCTGGAGCTGCCTCAGTAGATTTCCGAAACTTTCCCATTACAAACATAGAGAGAATAGAAGTTGTAAAGGGTGCTGGTTCTGCCATCTATGGTTCTATGGCTGCAGGTGGCGTTATTAATATTATTACTAAAAAAGCCACTCAGGGTGGAACAATAGAGGGGGAAATCGGCTCCAATGACTGGAGAAGATATTATGTTCGTGGAGAAGGTAGTGGAGAAGGTCTTAACGCCGGCATCTGGTACTCTCATAAAGAGGAAGGAGCACATCGCCTTCTAAAAGATACTTTCTCTAACAAAGATTTTAACGCTCTCAAATATAAAGAAGATGCCTACGGTCTCAATCTTTCTGGAAAAAACTGGTTCTTTAAAAGTGAAATAGGCGAATATAAAAATGACTATGAAACACCAGGTTGGCTAACCCCAATCGAAATGAACAAAGAAAAAGGAGAGTACCAACGACACACATTTCGTTTCAACGGAGACAGTTACTATATTTTAATGGGCTATGATGATCAAAAATATTTTATACTGCAAAATGATGACAATTATTACAAAGATCGTGCCTTTACAACTGAATTTGCAAAACGAAGCCAATGGGGATCAACCTTAGCTTCTTGGGGGCTTTATTTCAGACGAGAGGAATCAACCTTCCGTTCTTCCTCTTTTGATCCAGAAGTTGATCAAAAGCGAACAAACTATGCTCCTTTCGTAGAACTCTCCCGTCCGATAGGGGATATTATCGGAACACTTGGTCTCCGCTATGAAATCTGGAGACAAGATGATGCCGAAAATTATAATGAATTTATGCCCAAGCTAACCTTTCAATATCCTCTTGACAACGGAAGTATGTGGTATATAGCTGCAGGACGTTTCTTCGCCATGCCAAGTATCTACGAGCTGCATGCTCAGGGGCCATGGGGAACAGTTGGCAACCCCAATCTCAAACCAGAAAAAGGATGGAATTATGATTTAGGAATAAAGGGATCAGACGCAACGGGAAACTGGAATGTTGGTCTATTTTATTCAGACATGGAAGATAAAATCATCTGGCGTAATAATACCTATGAAAATGTCGACCAATTTAAGTCATATGGTTTGGAAATCATGAGACAATGGAACATCGCCCGTAATTGGACTTGGGGCCTTAGCGGGACATGGATGAAAGCACAAGAAAAGAAAAGTAATGAATGGGTCAACAGTTATGGCTTCCCTGAATGGCTCTTTAAAACTTCCATTGAACATCATTCTGGTTCCTGGACATCTGGACTCGCTCTTTCTTATTTGGCAAATAGAAATGGTTATTCTTCTAGTGACGATTATTTCCAGACAGATATTTTTACGGAATGGAAATCTGGAGATCATACAGTTCGCTTAAGCTGCTATAACTTGTTTGATAAAGAATTTATCTATAGCTCTAGCACCTGGGACTACTACGGACCCGAACGAAGCATCTACCTTACATGGAGATATAGTTTTTAGGTCGGCTATAATAAGTAATTTGAAGGAAGCAAAAGGGACGGTTTGAAAACCGTCCCTTTTTTCCTACATATCTTCACTAGTGAAAAATTTATGCCCGTTCGATAAAGATAGGGTCTCCATTCTTCACCTTTTTTAATTCCTGAATATCTCCTTTGACCTTTCCTATAACCGTTACTGCACTAGCAGGTCGAATCTCATCTCCCTGACTTGCAGGTGTAGGCCCCAGAAAGATGCAAAAAGCGCTTCCTGTAGGCCAAAAAGCAAGATCTCCCGCTTCAACTACTTCTTTTCCGTCCTCTAAATCTGCAATAAGGGGAATTGTAAAATAAATTTCTTCTCCCCATGTATTAGCTCTACTTTTTATTGGCAATATTTTTGAGATACGAGAAGCAGTCTTTGTGTTATTGAGTGTTGCATCGATTTCAATTTCTCCTGAGCGTATTCTTATGTCCATTACTCATCGGCTCCTTCCATCTTCCATTTCTTCTTTACTCGTTCCTTCTATTAGAGGTACGAATCGGCAATAATCATACCGAGTATCAATCCAACCTTCTTTTGCTTTCAACAAAACGACTAAACGTTGAATACCAACGTCAACACTTAATGGAACAACAATACGTCCTCCAGATGAAAGTTGCTCTCTCCAAGTTTCTTCAATTACATCTGCAGCTGCAGTAACAATAATGCCATCGTAAGGAGCCTCTTTCTCGTAGCCTTCCCTACCATCAGCAGTAATAACATTAATATCGTAGCCAGAATTACATAACACATTTCTTGCCTTTTGCGCAAGAGAGGAAATGCGTTCTATAGAAAAAACTATGGCTCCCATCTCTGCTAGTACGGCAGCTTGATACCCCGAGCCTGTTCCTATCTCCAAAATTTTCATTCCAGGTTCAACACAAAGGAGCTCCGTCATCCTCGCTACCATATATGGCTGCGAGATTGTTTGATTTTCTCCAATAGGGAGAGGTGCGTCAATATATGCCAAAGCTTGATTTTCAAAAGAAACAAACAGATGTCGTGGAACATTTGCCATCGCTTTCAAAACCCGAACATCTCGTATTCCTCTGCTCTCGATTTGCGTCTTTACCATTAACGAAGCAAACTGTTTCCAACTATCGGATTCCATCGCTATAACACCTCCTCCATCTCTGCAAAAGCCTTATAATAAACAATGCAAAATGTTACACTTTCAGCCAGGAGGATAATTACCATGTATGAAGAATCATTACATATACGTTTTTTCGAAGTAGACGGCCATAGTATGCTTAAAATAGGGCCTATCTTTAACTACCTTCAGGATATGGCAGATAAAGATGCCTCTCGAATGGAGATGTCGATTCCTCAGCTCATGGAAAAAGGGTATACATGGGTTCTTCATCGTTATCATCTCTCTATGATCCGATATCCCAAACTTGATGAAGCTCTCTCAATCAGGACATGGCATTCCCCATACAAAAATCTTTATTCCCTTCGAGCCTTTGAAATGACAACTTCTTTCGGCGAGGTTTTAGCAAAAGCAACAACCTCTTGGATAATTATAAATTATTCTACAAAACGTCCTATGCGGCTAGACCGTCATGTAACATCCCAATATTATAAAGAAATTATTCCTTTTGAATTTGATTTTTCTTCCTTGTCTCCTTTAGAAAGAATAGACCTTGAAGATATTTACCCCGTTCGAATTAGAGACTTGGACATTAATAATCATGTGAATAACGCCGTTTATGTCGAATGGGCAGCAGAAACCGTTCCAACAAATATATTACAATCAATGCGTCCTTCTGAAATTGATGTCATTTTTAAGGAACAGCTTACATACGGCGAAAAGGCTGTTGTTCAGACACAAAAGGAAAAAACCGCATCTAACGTTTTCGATCACGTAATTTTAAGGGAGTCTGATGCCCGCGAAATAACGCGGATTCGTACGTCATGGAAAAATATGCCACTATAAAAAAAGAACTACTCTTTTGGTTTCAGTATAATAAACGAGATTTGCCTTGGCGTAAAACATATGCTCCTTACGACGTCTGGATTTCTGAGATAATGTTGCAACAAACTCAAATGGATCGCGTTGTTCCCTTTTTCAACCGCTGGATAGAATATTTTCCTAATCTCGAAGCTCTTTCAAAAGCAACAGAAGAAGAAGTTCTAAAATGCTGGGAAGGGCTTGGTTATTATTCTCGTGCTCGAAATATATTGAAAGCGGCCAAAGAACTACGAACTATGGGCTTTGAAACAGTACCACCCTATGAAGAGATACTGAAAAAGCTTCCTGGTATCGGGCCATACACTTCTGGAGCTATTTTAAGTATCGCCTATAATTTGCCATATACTGCTGTCGATGGGAATGTACGTAGAGTTTTTTCTCGACTATTCAATATAGAGAGCGCTATCTCAAAAAACAGCAGCCTTCAAAAAATTGAAAATTTTGCAAAAGACATGCTTGCCAAAGACACACCTCGTGATTTTAATCAAGCCCTTATGGAATTGGGAGCACTTATCTGCATACCCAAATTTCCACGTTGCAATGAATGTCCTCTTCAAAAAGTATGTAAAGCTTTTCAAGAAGGGGTACAGCATGAACGTCCCGTACAAAAAAAACGAGTTCGTATTGAAAAAAAGCAAGCGACTGCTGAAGTTCTTTATTATAACGGCAGTATATTAATTCGACAAAGAGACGCAAATGGACCGTGGGCAAGCTTGTGGGAACTGCCATGGAGTTTTAACTCCGAAAACACATCAAAAGATGAACTTTTGATAACTGAAATAAATAACATTATCAATCATAAACTCTTAAAATTTAAGGAGATTGGTTCCGTAAATCATACAATAATGAATACACGTATTGACTTGTGCGGATACTTCGTTATTCTGCCCCACTATATTCATCTCGATTATCCTTACTTATGGGTTTCTTTACAAAATCTTCAAAAATACACCTTTCAAGCTGGAAGCCGAAAACTCTTGAACTTATTTTTATCAGAAAAAGATATCATCCCCCGAATCGAGGGATGATATCTTTCGAAAAAATTTTTAATCTTTGGCTAAATATCTATTGAAAAATTTTTTTGATCAAAAAAGATCTTCTCTCCATTTTCAAAACGAACTTTAGGCCCCTTTAAATGCTCCCCCTTAGCTCCAACTTGCTTCCTTATCTGCTCATTCTGCCAAGACGGTCTGAAGAAAGCACGCAATATCCCTGCCCAAGATACATTTTTCTCTCCTTTTGGCAGGCGTATCTGGACAAAAAAATGATGCTTATTAACATGTACTTTTATATCTTTTTTATTCCCTGGTTTACCATCAAATCCCGGGAAATGAAGCGCTAAATGTAACATGGCTCCTTCTGGAAGATCAACATCTCCTCGAATATGGAGTTTATGACCTTTGATCGCTATTTCTCGAATTTCAAAAATCGAAAAATCTGCTGCATTTCCTACCGTCGCTATACCTAAAACAAACACGGCTAACAATGCAAGGCATGTTATGATTTTCTTTTTCATGGCACTCTCCTCCTCTTACTCTACGCTCCTACTTGATTACGCCCCCTCTTTTTTGCTTTATAGAGAGCCGTATCGGAAGCAAATATAATCTCATCCACTCCTGATATTTTATCGTACTCTGCCACGCCTAAACTAGCAGAAAGCAAAATTTCCTTCTCTCCGAAGGTGGTTTTTACAATATTTTTTCGAACTCGCTCTGCAATTTTCAAAGCTTCTCCAAGTGCTACGCCTGGAAGAACTATTAAAAATTCTTCTCCTCCATAACGGCCAACTACATCATACTTACGCAGCTGGTCTTGTATCCGCAACGCCGTTTCTCTAAGTACATCATCCCCCGCGAGATGACCATATGTATCATTAACTTGCTTAAAGTGATCGACATCTAATATTGCCACACTCAAAGCACGGTTTTCACGCCTTGAACGAGCCATTTCATGATCAAGACGTTCAAATATTGCACGTCGATTTAAAAGCCCAGTAAGTGGATCGTGATCTGCGTAAAAACGAAGAGCCTCCTGTAAATCGACAATTCTCTTTCCTACACCAACACGCAAACGAAGTTCTTGGGCATCAAATGGCTTTGTAATATAGTCATCAGCTCCTGCCTCAAGCCCCGCCAAGATGTTCTCTTTCTCATCTCGAACAGTAAGCATTATGACATATGTATACGTAGAGTGCTTTTTCTCCTCTTCAAGCACCCTTAGCTTTTTACAAATATCCGGCCCTTCTAAGCCTGACATCATCCAATCTACAACAGCAAGTTTAGGAGCGTTTTCCTCGCGTAAAATATGCCAAGCTTCTTCGCCATTAGAAGCTGTTATAACATCGTACCCCCACTTCTCTAAAAGAGATTTGAGCATAAATCGTGATGTTACATCATCTTCCGCCACTAAAACTTTCATAGCTCCTCCTCATTTGAGTAAATAATCAGGCTCCTCTGTACCTTTCATAAAAATAAGTATCGCCTGATCCACTTCTAACCAGTTTTTTTTCACATCTTCCATAGAAAGGGATAACGCCTCATTTTTTTCTAATCTTTCAGCTTCATATGCAATTTCATCTGCACCTACATTAAGAGCGGCACCTCGCAACGTGTGAGCAACTCGAGAAATTTGCTGGCAATCTTCCTTATCTATAGCTTCTTTCAAAGACTTTTGAAGAGATGGAAGGTCTCTTCTGAACGACTTTATTATTTCAACTAACAAATTCTGGTCATTTGCTAGCCGTTCAAGTAACCTTTCTTTATGAAAAACAATCTTATCCTTTTGTCTCAAGTTTTTTCTCAAAACAGAGGATAACTCATGAAGCATTACTGGTTTAGTAAGATACCCGTCCATAAGCCCATCACGTAGGCAACGCTCTCTTTCACTTGCCTGCGCATTAGCAGTCATCGCTATTATAGGAATTTTTCTATATGTCCCATCATCAAACCCCATTCGTATTCTCTGAGTTGTCTCTATGCCATCCATTTCTGGCATTTGAATATCCATAAGTATTAAATCGTACGTTTTTTGGGAAAGAGCCTCAAGTGCTTCTTTTCCACTTTCTACTGCATCTGCATCACAGCCGATTTTATTTAAAAAACCAACTGCAACTCTTCTGTTTGTTTCTGAATCCTCTACGACTAGAATTTTAAACCGCTTGTCTAGCGGTTGCATCGGTAATACTTCGTCCGTAAAATGCTCCTCTTCTGTTACAAATTCGACACTTCCATCTTCGACCTGCTCAAAAGGTATAGTAAACCAAAATACAGAGCCTTTTCCCACCCGGCTCTCTACTCCGATCTCTCCTCCCATAAGCTCAATTAACTCTTTAGCAATTGCAAGCCCCAATCCCGTTCCTCCATATTTTCTGCTTGTAGAAGCATCAATCTGAGTAAAGGAATGGAATAGCTTGGAAAATTGATTCTCTGGGATGCCAACGCCGGTATCTTCTATTCTGAAAGCAAGCTTATTTGTAAATCCATTGTCTTCTGGCAAAGAAATACTAAGGGCAATATATCCTTTATGGGTAAATTTCAAAGCGTTACTGAGTAAGTTTGAAAGAACTTGACGAATACGACTCGGATCTCCTACACATATAGGAGGCACATCCTTATCTATAGACAAACGAAGATCGATACATTTTTGTTCCATAAGAGGCTGAATTCCCTTTAAGCTCTCTTTTACAAGTCTATTAACGCTGAAAGGAACTCGCTCCATCTCTATTTTTCCAGCCTCTATTTTCGAAAAATCAAGAATATCATTTATAAGATGAAGTAAACTCTCTGCTTCCTTAAAGATAATACGTGTCATTTCTTGAGGCTCTTCAGCAAGATTTGAATCAAGTAAAAGACGTGCCATGCCAAGAATCGCATTCATTGGGGTTCGAATTTCGTGACTTACATTTGCTAAAAAACGGTCTTTAGCGTGAACTGCCAATTCCAATTGCTGTTCAGACTGTTCCAGCTTAGCAACTTTTTGTTTAAGTTCTTCATTTAAATTTTGAATCAACCGATAATACTCAGCATCACGCAAGATACTTGCAGTGGAATTCAACGCTACCGTTAAGAACGCATATGATATATCTAAAATTTGAGATGGATCCTCATCAAGAATTCCAATCAATAAGCCTAAAGAACGCCCTTGGCTCATGATCGTATGAAGCAATATATGTTCTTCATTTTGAGATGACGAAAGTATTATGGGCCTGTTTCTGTCAATAGTCCATGCTATTGTATGATCTTCTATCAAAACCTCTTTTTCTCGCTCTATAAAGGGTAAAAATCTATCTGGATCACAATAATAACAAGGAAAATCGAGACCATCTTCTGAAAAAAGATAAAAAGCCACTCCCTTAATTCGAATAAAAGAACGAACTCGAGCTGCAGTCTGTTCAAGAATAGTTTTAATATCAATAGAACGACTTAATCCCGATGTAAAACCAGCAGAACTAACAGCAGCCTCAAGCACCTGCTGAACAGTGTTTCTTTCACTGGTAAGATCATTTATCTTCTTCTCTAAAGCTTTTATTTTGTCGTAGGGTGTCATTATTATTCCTTTCGTTTCCTTTACGCCACCAAAAATATTTTCATAATTTCTGCTATTTGTCTCTCTCCTTGTACGAGAATGCTTTCAAGAGATCCTTGCGAAAGTTCTAGTTGCTCCCACACGTCATGAGAAGGCGCAGGAACAACAAAGTTACCGCTTGTCCCAAGGCGAACTGCATTAGCCAAAACATCCGCAACACAAATGATAGAAGCCTCCTCTATATTCTCTGCTTCAAGAGGACGGTGATGACTTCCTACCAGTACACGTATAGGTTCTGGGATATTCCATTGTTGAAGCAACATTCGCCCTAAATCGGCATGGTCAAAGCCAAGATATTTCCTCTCTGTTTCCAGAAGAGGTATTTTTTTCGCCCTGGCCTCCCTTATGGCAAATGTCATATGTTGCGGCAGTTTTGTATACAAAACAACGCGTCCTATATCATGCAATAATCCTGCTAGAAAAAAACGCTCTTCAGATGGCACACGCTTCATATAAGCCAATAATCTAGAGAAAATTCCACACATTATAGAGTGCTTCCAAAAAGACTTCATATCAACAAGATCAGCTGGAATATGTTTAAAAACACTCATGGTAGAGATAGCAAGAGCAAGAGTGGTAAGTTCATTGGTTCCTACAATGGCAACAGCCCGAGAAACAGATTGAATCGGAGAAGGGAAACCATAAAAAGAGCTGTTCACCAGCCGTAAAAGTCGAACTGTCAGACTGGGATCTGTACCAACAACTTTAGCTATATGAATTGCCGAACTTACAGGAGAGTTAAGAACATCTCTAATTTTAAAATAGATATCGGGAAGAGAAAAAAGCCGAACCTGGCTTGTTAGTAATTCTTGTAGAGAAGGGCGAGACAAACTTAAATTATCGAAATCAAGGATAACTACTTCTGTCTTTTTTCCATATTCTTTTTCATACTCAGATGGGAAATCAAGTAAAGTAGATTCTCTGGACACACGTAAGTCAAAAAGCTCTCTCATCTCTGGTGTCCATAAATCTTCTTCAGGAAAATATGAACGGACTTCAAGCTCTGCCCTCTGTTGTTTTTCTTCTTCTACAACTCGCTTCAGAATAATTTCCTGATCGTCTACCCCATTGATATCTGCTTCGTTAACACCCCATATTTTAAACATCTTAATGTATTTAGCTCGGAGAACCGTCCCTTGACCAAGAATAAAACGACCGTTAGGAGCATATACATCATCTTTGAGAACCATTCCCTCTTCGAGATTACCAATACTCACGATCCCCATAAAAAAACGCTCCTTTTCTCATTCTCTTCAATTAATATTATACAACACGTCGATTAGAACGTTGAATTTTCCTCCATTGTCTAACATTATCGACTGTAAACATCACTAAAGCAATCCATACACAGATAAAAGTAATGAACTGAGGCATAGTAAAAGGTTCTTTGTAAATGAAATACCCCAACAAAAACGATAGTGTGGGAGGTAAATATTGCATAATCCCCAAGAAGCTCAAAGGCAAACGACGCGCACCATAGGCAAAGCCAATAAGAGGTAAAGACGTTATAACGCCAGTCCCTATAAGCCATATATTCTGCATTGAAGTTTGACCTGCAAGAAAGGGAACATCAGAAAGATACACAAAAAGATAAAATGAAGCTGGCAGAATTAAAAACAAGGTTTCTATAAAAAGCCCTACCAAAGATTCCACTTCTGCTATTTTGCGTATTAAGCCATAAAAACCGAAGGTAAAGGCAAGACTCAAAGCAGCAAGAGGAACTACACCGATATGAATAATTTGATAGAGAATGGCAGCTGTTGCAAGAAAAATTGCCATCCATTGAAGACTCCCCAGTTTTTCTTTAAGGAAAATTACTCCTAGAAATACGCTCACAAGAGGATTAACGTAATACCCCAAACTTGCTTCAATCACTCTATCAGAATTAACGGCCCAAATATAAACAAACCAATTTGCTCCAATCGTGAGTCCGCTTATCATAAGTAGCAAAATAAGTTTGGGAGATTTAAAGGTCTTGCGAACAGCCCCCCATTTCTTCTGCATTGTGATTATAAGCATAACAAAAAGAAGAGACCAGATAATACGATGACACAAAATCTGCAGGGGTGCCAAACCTTCCAACTGTTTCCAATAAATAGGGAGCAATCCCCAAGATACAAGGGCTGCAAGTGCAGCTAAAAATCCCCGTTCAAAATCTATACGTCCCATTCTATATTCACTCCCTGAACAGATATTATCTCTCATCACTTAGTTTTATCTGCTATACTCTCTTTGCAATGGAAGACTATAGCAGACTTTTACATAATCTTCACGACAAAACTATTTTAGGAATTAATCCTCCAGTATTCGACTTTGCTTATTTCGATTTTTGGGCAAAGCCGCTGGGGCTTTTGTATATTTTGGAAACCCTCCGCAGACAAGATAATTCAGTCTACCTCATTGACTGTATTTACGAAGGCCGTCAAACACCTAAAACATACGGCAGATACAAACCTCTGCGAAAACAGGTAAAGAAACCACTTCCTTATGCTCATATACCGAGAAAATACTACCATTTTGGCATGACAAAAGAAGCTTTTATTCAGAGATTATCTCAAATCCCCACCCCTGATTTTATCTTTCTCACATCAGGAATGACATATTGGTATCCAGGAATTCAATGGTGCTTGAAACACATAAAAGAGATATTTCCACATTCCCCTGTAATACTTGGAGGTATATACGCCCAGCTTTGTTCTGAACACGCGCACTCTCTTGGAGCAGATGGAGTTCAAACAAAACCACTCCATATTGAATGTTCTTATCCAGCCCTCGACCTATATGACAAGCCTGAATACGGAGTCCTTATGACATCGTGGGGCTGCCCATTACAGTGTAAATATTGCGCATCGAAAATACTCTGGCCCAAGTACTATCAACGACCGGCAGAAGAGATTATACAGGAGATTTCTTATCAGGAAAGAATTCCTTCTGTTCATGATATGGCTTTTTACGACGATGCTCTTCTCATTAACAAAGAAGCTCATTTTTATCCGTTATGCAATGCCTTACAACATCATTTTCCTAACCTCCGTTTTCACACACCCAATGGGCTACACGTAAGAGAAATTGACGAAAAATGCGCAAAAATATTATTTGATACGGGATTTAAAACTATACGCTTAAGTCTAGAAAGCACTGACCCTGTTATACAAAAAGCTAGTTCAGGGAAAGTTTCAGAGCATCAATACGTCAAAGCTGTAGAAAACCTACTCAGGGCAGGATATACTCATGAAGATATTGAAACATATATTCTCATAGGTTTACCTGGACAACATTTTGAAAGTGTTAAAAAAGCCATAGATTTTGTACATTCCTTTGGGGCTGTTGCTAAAACGGCGGAATTCTCTCCTATTCCTGGAACAGCAATGTTCGAGATCAGCGCCAAAGAGCATCCTGAATTACAAGACGAACCTCTTTATCAAAATAATACAGCCTACTGCGGATACATTTCTAAGGATATAACTCCAGAGGAGCTTCAAATATTAAAGGACATGGCCCATCGAACACCTCTAGAGAAAAAATAAGAAAGAAGGTGAAATTATGGGAAAAGTTATTGCAGAACTGGTAGTCGTTCCCTTGGGAACAGGAACCCCCAGCGTAAGTCATTATGTTGCTGATGTGGAAAAGGTTCTTGCTACATTTAACTTAAAACGCCTTTTGACGCCGATGGGAACTATTCTTGAAGGAGACCTTGATGAGGTACTCAAAGCCGTACGAGCTGTACATGAAATTCCTTTCAAAAATGGGGCATTACGAGTCTCTACATCATTAAAAATAGATGAACGTCGGGACAAAGAACTCACTATGGAAGGTAAAATACAATCAGTAGAAGAAAAGTTAAAATAATCTCCCAAAAGGCAGAGGGAACATGGCTATACCCCCTGCTTTTTGCAGAAAGAGAGGAGAACACATTGTTCAAATTCGTCAAGAAAAAAGAACCCTTGCAGCACATACGTTATGGCCCATACGTAGGAATGTGCATTTACTGCTTCCTGTTCATTGCTTTTGCTTTTATCACAACTTCCCCCAGCGACATATTCAAAGGCTTGCTTGCTATCATTCAAGATCCAGACTACCTCATAAGTGACTACATCGGTGTAGGGGGAATAGGCGCTGCCTTTTTTAACAGCGGTCTATTGACTTTATTCATGGTCGTTCTTCTTTTCTTGTCAGGCACCCAAATAACCGGAATTTCTATTGCTGCACTACTTACTGTATCAGGTTTTGCCCTATTCGGGAAAAACATACTGAATGTATGGCCAATATTGGCAGGGGTGTACCTTTTCTCAAAACATCAAAAGGAACCCTTCTCCAGATATATTTACATAGCGCTTTTTGGAACAGCCTTGGCTCCCCTCGTGAGCCTTCTCTTATTTGGAGACTTGTTCTCAGCATTACCTATTCGTCTTATTGCAAGTATCTTAATAGGACTCTCCATAGGCATTATTCTCCCTCCTCTTTCCACAGCCTTTCTACGTTTTCACCAGGGGTACAACCTCTATAACGTAGGTTTTGTGGCAGGTGCTCTCGGAACAGTATATGTTTCTATTTTGCGCTCATATGGTCTTTTAGTTGAATCCCGAATTATATGGACTACTGGCAACAATCTTCTTTTTGGCAGCTTTCTCATCATACTTTTTTCAACGCTTATTATCTTTTCTTTCTTCTTACCCCGATGGAACAGAATAAAGTGGATTATGGGGTATAGTGGAAGAGCAGTTTCAGATTTTGTAATCCTAGAAGGATGGGGCTCCGCTCTTTTTAATATGGGCCTTATGGGGATAATAACAACTTTCTACATTATTGCTATCAGGGGAAATCTTAACGGCCCCACTATTGGGGGGATTCTTACAGTTGTAGGTTTTAGCGCTTTTGGGAAACACCCACGAAATACAATTCCCGTGCTTGCCGGAATTATTTTGGGTGCAGCAACGAAACATTGGAGCCTTGCTGAACCAGCTATACAACTTGCAGCTCTCTTTGGCACTACTCTTGCACCTATAAGCGGTGAATTCGGATGGAAATACGGACTTCTTGCCGGTTTTGTTCATTCATCTGTCGTTTTAAATGTCGGTATACTCCATTCTGGATTTAACCTTTACAATAATGGCTTTTCAGGTGGACTAGTTGCCGCTGTGCTACTTCCATTAATCGAAACCTTTGCCGGAGGTGAAAATAAAAATGAAACATGAACGGATACGAGTGACGAAGATGGCAGGGGAACTGATTAACGATTTTCTTACCTTCCTAAAATGTGAAAAGATTCAACTGGATATTCAAGAAGATCCGGATGCTTTCAGAATTCACATTACAGGAACATATCGTTACCTGCCAGATGAACGACTTGAGCGAGTAAAAAACTTGCTTTGCCAACCTCGGAACTACGAACTTGAGGAAATGTACTGGAGTCTATCAGGAGAGAGCGATACAGATGCTGAACTTCATCTTGTAGGAATTATGACAGATGAGGTAACAATTGAAAGAGACGTAGAAAACAGGCTTTTATCAATAAACTTGGTAAGAAAGAAATAGAGCGGTAAAAACCGCTCTATTTCCATACTGTGAAGGTTGGTTTGGGCAAGAAATCATATGACTCTGATAGCTTATACCCAACCATTCCCATGGTTCTCACTATTTCTTCAAGCGGCGTAACGTGTTCAAACAAGTTTACAAAACCCAATTCTTTTGATGAAACATGATCAATAATAACAACCACTCCATATGGTGATATCTGGTAAGTCAAATCCATGATTTCCTCCTAAAACAGTTACCACATTACTCAACGCTCTCTTCCTTGCTTGCCTTTCTACAAAATTTAAATATTTTCTATTCGTATCAACTGCATACACTCTGCCATCTTCACCAACATTTGACTAGATTTGTATACTTGACTCTATTATCGATAATCTATAATATGATTAAATCAGAATATTTAAACAGGAGGTGTCTCTATGAGCAACGTATGGAATTCACAAGTAAGGTTTCGGCTAGTTCAATTCTATCTATTGGTATTGTTTGCTCTTCCTCTCTTATTCTGCAGTAAAACGGCTTATGCCACCTACCCAACGACAGAAAATCCAACACCTAATCTCAATCGAATAATAAAATCTGGCGTTCTTAAAGTAGGTACAATTCCAGACTACATCCCTTTTCAAATGGTACACAAAGATGGAGAGCTTTTTGGTTACAATATTGAACTCATGAAAAACATTGCTCAAGAACTAGGCGTAAAGTTAGAAATAAAGCAACCTGCATTCAACATGCTTATTCCCTCACTGCAAAATGGTGATATTGATATGCTTATTATGGGAATGGCGATTACCCCCAAAAGAGCCCTGGCCGTAGACTTTACTATTCCTTATTTCCATACCGGATACTGTTTATTGGCAAATATGAAACATAAAAACGAACTTCAATCTATAGCTGATTTCAATCAAAAGGACATCATTCTTGGCGCTATGATGGGAACTCCTACCGTCGAAAAAGCTCAGAAAGCGTGTCCCAACGCAATAGTAAAAGAGTTTAATCATCTAGGGACAGCTTTCATGGCTCTTTTAGCAGAGCAAATAGATGGCGTATTTGCCGACGAAGCCCTAGCAATGTATTTTTCTCTACTCCAGCCAGAAAAAACCTATCCCATCTACGAAAAACTTACAAATAACGGACATGGAATCGCCATTAAACAGGGACAACCAGACTTGCTTTTATGGCTGAACACATACTTACGTAATTATATGGATTCACCTGAATATAAAGAAAACTACGATAAATGGTTTACCAACCATTGGTGGTGGGAAGAATTATCCCCGTCCCTTAAAGGGCAATAATCGCAGGCCTCTTTCATGGTAAAACACTCTCTTTTAAGAGTAGAAAATATCTATAAATCCTTTGGGAAAGAAAGAGTTCTCAATGGAGTATCCTTCTCTCTTCAACAAGGAGAAATACTCTGCCTTGTCGGCCCCAGTGGCTGTGGAAAAAGCACTCTTCTGCGATGTATCAACGGCCTTGAAAAATGTGATACTGGGCAAATATATCTCTCTGGAGCTCCTCTCTGTGGAGTAAGCAGTGAAAAAACACGACATATTCGCGAAAAAATTGGCGTCGTGTTTCAGCATTTTAACCTCTTTTCCCATCTCAATATTATTGACAATATCGCTCTAGGACCTCTCAAGGTAAAGAAAGAATCGGAAAAAGAAGCATATACTCGTGCCAAAAAACTGCTTCAGTCTGTAGGGTTGGGTGAAAAGACAGAAGCGTATCCTTCAGAACTCTCTGGAGGGCAACAGCAACGTGTTGCTATAGCGAGAGCTCTTGCCATGGAGCCACAACTGCTTCTCTTCGATGAACCTACCTCAGCTCTTGATCCGGAAATGATCTGCGATGTGCTTGACGTTATCAAAAATATCGCAAAAAAGGGAGCAACGATGATCATTGTGACGCACGAAATGGCCTTTGCCAGACAAATCGCCCATCGAATGATCTTCCTCGAAAATGGAAAAATTTTAGCGGATTCCTCCCCTGCTCATTTCTTTGGAAATAACAGCCACACCAGAATCCAATGTTTTTTAAAAAGATTGCCAGACCATCACGATTTTTTTATTAATCATTATGAAAAAAAAGAAGGGAGTGAGAAGGATGACATTTAATTTCACCGCCGTGCTGGCATATAGAGAACTCTTTTTTCTTGGATTGAAAAATACAATCCTTATTTCTTTAACGGCAATGATTTTCGCTCTTATTATAGGAACAATAGCTGCATTTTGCAGAATAAGCCATCTTCGTATTCCTCGATATCTGGCTATCTTCTATATCGAAATCATAAGGAATACACCAATCCTTATTCAAGTTTATTTTATGTACTTCGGAATAGGACAGCTTATTCGATATAAAACCATATTTTGGCCATCTGTAGCTATTCTTGCTTTTTTTTCAGGTTCATTTGTCGCCGAAATAATACGATCTGGAATTAATGCAATTCCAAACGGACAAAAAGACGCGGCATTCTCCATTGGCATGAGTTCTATACAGGTAGCAAGATATGTAGTTTTTCCCCAGGCCTTAAGACGTGTTTTACCTGCCTTGGCTGGGCAATTGATCACCTTAATCAAAACATCATCTCTCGTATCTCTTCTTGCTTTGGAAGATCTCACATACGTTGCTCAACGGGTAAGTATGATGACATTTAGGGTATTGGAATCGTACATCATTGTAGCGGTGTTTTATTTCATCATAACTTCCACCCTTTCTCAGGGAATAGGCTTGCTTGAAAGGAAACTAGCGAGAAGTTCTAAATTGTGAGCATTTTCAAAAAGTATGAGCAAGGAGGAAACTACGATGCCAGCAAAGCCTGTTACGTATAAAGATTACGTAAAAGAGTTTCTAATGGGGAAAATATATGAAGGCAAATATAAACCTGGAGAGAAGATTACTGTCGTAGGGATTGCACAAGAACTTGACGTCAGCCAATCTGTTGTACGCGAAGCTTTGGCCGAATTAAAAGTGAAAAAAGTAATCGAATCCATACCATATAAAGAAACATATATTCGCAACCTATCTAAAGAGGAAGTACGAGACGCTATTCAAGTTCGCACAGAAATGGAAGAACTCGCTTTCAAATGGATTTTAGAGAACCAAACAAATCTCTCTCTACTTGTTAAAGATCTAGAAGAAATTTTAAAAGAAATGAGGAAATCATCATCAGATACAAATAGCAATACATACCGTGAAAACGACATCTCCTTTCATAGAAGAATATTTATAGAAGCACAAAGCCCAACAATGCTCTTCATATGGGATTTACTAGGTGACATTGGGTGGATATATTTGGGCCTTTATACATCTCAGACATTTCGACAAAAAATGGGGGAAAAGGAATTTAGCGTGATATGTGATATATACCACGATATTATCGAATCTATCGAGAAGAGAGATCTTCCTAGATTCTCTTCTCTGCTAAGAAACACAAAACTGCGCGTTTAAAAGGAGAAAGCAAATGACAAAGTCTCAAGCCAAGTCACGAGAATATATTGACTGCCACATGCATCTATGGAGTCCATATCTTGAGTCGTGTTATCCCCAAAATGTCAAAAGCGCATTAGAGAAACTTATGAGGGAAAAGATAACACCACAAATAGAACTAGTTCCAGACAACAAACAAGAGAAGCAAGAATATGAGAAGCCAAAAGATGGAAACGCCAAAACACTTGTACACGCTCTGGATCAGGCAAAATTTGCCAAAGGGGTTGCATTCTCAGGAGCATATTTTTGGGGTAGTCCGCTGCTTCCGCGAACAAACTTAGTGCATCGCGTGCAAGAAGAAAACAACTATGCTGCTTCTCAAGGAATCTTAGCCAAAGGTAGACTAATAGTTGTAGCGAGTATAAACCCGCTACTTGACTTTGCTCTTCAAGAGGTGGATCGATGCGCCTTAGAGCTACATATGAAAGGCTTAAAAGTACACTTCAATGTGGCACAAATCGAGGTAAAAAACGCAAAACATCGCCAAAGGCTAAAAGACCTCTTTCAAAAAGCTGCCACGCATAATATGCCTGTCGCTATTCACTACCATGCTTTAAACAAATCATACGACATAGAGAGCTTTTCCCTCTTTATGGACGATGTTATACTCCCCATCAGCAATCTGAAAGTCCAATTTGCTCACGTTCTTGGAACAGGCGGTTTCCCAAAAATGACACAGCGTATTATGCAAAAGCTTAAAGAGTACTGTGATCGAAATGCTGAACTTAAGCACAGAATATGGGTTGATATTTCAGGATCCATTATCGATGAGCCGACAGCTAAAGAATATGAAGGTTTTTTTACACGATCCACAAAGGAAGAGATACAAAACTTAGCCAAAACTCTTCGGGCTTTCGGCCTAAAAAACGTCTTGTTTGGAAGTGATTATGGCGGATCTGCCACTCTTCAACCTAAACCACACAGTGAACTTATGTGTAAAGAACTCGGTTTCAACAATGAAGAACTAGAAGAAATATTTTCTAATGAGGGACCTTGGTAAAACCTGTTGACTCCTTGCTTAAAACACCTATACTGGCGGAATGTTTTGCTTTAACATAAGCAAAATCGCAGGAGGAAAAACGTACATGAATCGTCTTATAAAAGACTACGGAGCATATCTACCCATGTTAAGTGCTACATTGCTATGGGCTGGAGCATATATCTGCGGTAAATTAGGTGTTGATGAATTCATACCTTTACATCTGCTTTTTTTCCGCTTTCTTATAGCTTCTATTTTTATTTTTATCGTCATTGCTTTGCGAAAAAAACAAGAATGGAAAATATCAGTACACGACATCCCCGTATTATTTATACTTGGTTTTACAGGCGTTTTTGCAAATAACCTTTTCTTTTTTCTTGCGTTACTCTACACATCAGTAACAAATGCTGCGATTATTTTTGCCACAACGCCGTTCATGACAGCTATTCTGGCTTTTATCTTTCTTAAAGAACCTTTAGGACTTAAAAATATATGTGCT
This sequence comes from Aminobacterium thunnarium, assembly GCF_055390565.1. Classification (NCBI taxonomy): domain Bacteria; kingdom Thermotogati; phylum Synergistota; class Synergistia; order Synergistales; family Aminobacteriaceae; genus Aminobacterium; species Aminobacterium thunnarium. The sequence continues at coordinate 193,338 of NZ_AP042412.1, read as the reverse complement.
CTGATAATAGCTCTTTCGGGGGTCATCTTTCTTATTACAAACGGAGACATACACGCTCTGCTTCATATGAACTTCAACATTGGAGATCTTTATGAGGTTGGAGCTTCTTTTGCCCTGGCCGTTTTTACAATCATAAGTAGGAAGGTCGCCAATAATTATGCTCCAATAACTATGGTGGGCTACGAAAATCTCTTTTCTCTCATTATCACCATTCCGCTTTTGTTAATAACTGGTGCTCTTGACCTTCAAGTTACCCCCACATATAAGGGATGGCTCTCCATTCTGTATCTTGGAGTATTCGCATCTGCTCTAGGTTATATTTTCCAGCAAATCTCCATAAAAAGCATAGGGGCAAGTAAATCTGCTGCTTTCTTAAATCTAACTCCTTTTCTTTCTGTTCTACTTGGAATGATCTTCTTGGGAGAAAGTCTCTCCACTGTGAAAATTATCAGCGGGATGTTGATTTTAGCTGGAATATATCTCAACTCTTATTCAAATCGTCAGGCTGTTCCTTGCGTCGAAAAGTGTCATAATAACTAGATGCATAGAGAAATAAGCAACAGGAGGAATTTTAAATGTCAGGAAATATACGAAAAGATATAACTCCGGGCCTTCGAGTTAAAATCGTTCAAAAGCCTCATCAAAGAACGGGGCAGTTAACTGAAGGTATTGTTAAAGATATACTTACAAAAAGCCCGACGCATCCCCACGGGATAAAGGTTCGCCTAGAAAGTGGCATTGTAGGAAGAGTTCAAGAGATATTGGGATAGCTATCCTCATATTTTAAGCATTTCTTAAGTTCTACTCGCTATTCTACTTTTACGAACAAAAACGTAAAAGTAATGGAGAGATTTTCATTATGATAAAAGAAGAAATGCCTAATGCTCGCTTCGAAAAAATATTGTTACTTCTTATTTTACTCACCGCTCTTGTTTATTTATTTACTCTCGGAGGCTACAGTCTCATCGATCCAGACGAAGGAAGATACGCAGAAGTAGCGAGAGAAATGGTAGAAACAGGGGACTATATAACTCCACATTTAAATTATGTGAAGTTTTTTGATAAGCCAGCTTTACCATATTGGCTTACATCTATTTCGTTTCATCTCTTTGGAATAAACGAATTTGCCACTCGTTTAAGCCCTGCGCTTCTAGCCTTATTAGGCATGTTTTACCTCTATAAGCTTGCTTCAATCATTTATAACAAACGTGCAGGACTAATAACATCTTTAATTATAGGAACTTCTTTATTGTATTTCCTTATCTCTCATATAACCATCACAGATATGCCCCTTGCTTTTTTTATCACTCTTTCTCTTTCAGGGTTTTATATTGGATATATTGAAAGAAGCAGAGACTATTTACTGTTTTATTGTGGAATGGCACTTGCTCTACTCTCAAAAGGTCTTATAGGAATAATTTTCCCCTGCGGAATTATTTTTTGGTGGAGTATTTTTACAAAAAAATGGGAAATATATAAAGAAGTAATTACATTAAAAGGTATCATGCTATTTTTTGCCATCGCTTTGCCATGGTTTATCATAGTATGCTACAAAAATCCTGATTTTTTTCACTACTTTTTTGTTCGTCAGCATTTTATTCGTTATCTTACAACTGCTGATAACCGATATGAGCCATTTTGGTTCTTTATTCCTATTATCATTTTGGGGTTTCTTCCATGGGCAGGTTTTATTTGGACCTCATTCAAAGAAAGTTTCCTTTTGTTATGGACACCACCTTCTAAACAAAAAGACAGCGAGCTTTTTCTTCTTATATGGTTTATGTTTATTTTCCTTTTCTTTTCTGCTTCTAAGTCAAAACTTGTCCCTTACATAATCCCAGTTTTTTCTCCTCTTGCAGTCCTCGTCGGAGGCAAAATAGACTCTATACTTAGTAAGAAAGAAACTTTAAAATTTAAAACAGCCCTTATTTGGAATTCATTATTTCTTTTCACCTTTAGTACCCTTCTTTTATCATTGTCATTTATTCAAAGAGATTATTTATTAGGAGAAATCTTACCAATCAGTCTTTCTCTGTTCTTAGCCATTGGAATTGGGGTGTTCTCTCTCTTTATTTTTTATAAAAAAGGAAAGTTGAAAGAAGTTATTATTATCTTAACTATATTAGGCATTACAAACTGCATCGCAAGCCATTTTTTCCTCAATATTTATGCGGAAAAACATACATCTAAATATGTAGCTACATTTATTAACTATCAAAAGAAACCAGGAGATTTAATAGTTCAGCTTAAAGGATTTGACCAAGGATTGCCATTCTATTTACAAGAAAGAGTGATTCTTCTAAGTCACTCTAATGATATGTCATTTGGCAATGAGCATGAAACCAATAGATTTTATTTTATAAACACAGAAAACTTAAAAAAACTTTGGAATAGTAACAAACGTATTTTTATTGTGGCGTATGTAAGCCAAAAAGAAGAAATTAAGTCTATAAGTGGCAGAAAGGTAGAACCTCTTATCGTTATTGGTAATAAATGTATTTATTCAAATAAGCCCTTTTCAATGAAGGGGGTAACTCAAGGTGTTTAGAAAATTTTCAGCATGGATTATCGTCCCTTGTTACAATGAAGAAAAAAGGCTTAGTATAAAATTATTTACAGAATTTCTTGCTTCCCATCAAGACATCGGCATATGTTTTGTTAATGATGGAAGCCATGATAGAACAATTAGAGTGCTAGAAAATATCCAAAAAGAATTCCCAACACAAGTAGCACTTCTGAACAGTAGAAAAAATAGAGGAAAGGCAGAAGCTGTTAGGTCGGGCTTTTTTTATGTATCGCAATTATCTTATTCTCAATACATAGGATTCTGGGATGCAGATCTTGCTACTCCTCTTTCAGAAATCGAAGATTTTATTCAAATACTCAATTCTAATAAAAATATTATTATTGCCAGTGGTTCAAGAATTTCTCGTATGGGAGCTCTTATTGAAAGAACTTTTTTACGAAATTTAGAAGGGAAAATTTTTGCAATCCTTTCTTCGTTTGTACTTGGGTTAAAATTTAGAGATACACAATGTGGAGCTAAAGTAATTGAACGGGAAACAGCCCTCAAAATTTTTACGGCTCCATTTATAAGCAGATGGTGTTTTGATGTTGAAATTTTCGCCAGACTCCGAAATTTACTTGGGCAAACACGGGTAAAAGAAACCATTTATGAAGTCCCCTTACAACAATGGAAGGAAATCCCTGAATCTAAAATTCGCTTTAAAGATAGTATGAAAATGATTCTTGATCTTGGGAGAATTTTCATTCACTATAGAGGGAGATCTCGTCATGAAACCTTTTACCTTTAAAAACATCTCCCCTCATCCTTTTCTATTTGACTTTACCTTTGTAAAATATTGCATTATCGGAGTCATAAACACTATTTTCTGTTTCTCCACAATCTTCGTGCTCATGTACTTTTTAAAAATAAACTACTTAATGAGCAATATAGTAGGTTACGCGGTGGGATTAATAATTTCTTTTTCTCTTAATAAATATAAGAACTTCAAAAGTAGAGGTTCTTTAAAAAAAGAATTCCCTCTTTTTTTAGCAGCGTTCGGATGTGCTTATTCTACTAATATTATTATTCTTTGGATTGCAGCAGAGTTTTTTCATGTCAACAAGATCTTTAGTCAGATAATAGCTGGCATCGCATACACTATAGTATTCTATTTTTTTATTAAATTAATAGTATTTATTAAACAATAAGATATAAAGTCTTTTATATTACGTATCAAAGGGGATGTGAAAATTATTCGTCTTTTACTCGTTGAAGATGATCAGATGATTGGAGAAGAAATCCAAACCGGCCTTTCTTATAGAGGTTTTACTGTCGAGTGGGTAAGAACAAAAAGTTCAGGAGAGGAAGCTTTAAAAATTGATGATTTTGACCTTCTAATCCTTGATCTCGGCCTTCCTGACGGATCTGGGCTAGAACTGTTACAAACACTAAGAAGAAACAAAAATGGAATACCAACAATTATTCTTACAGCACTTGATGCCATATCAGACAGAATTAGTGGTCTAGATGCAGGCTCTGATGACTATATGGTAAAGCCCTTTGATCTTGATGAGTTAGCCGCTCGAATCAGGGCTCTTTTAAGAAGATATGCTGGAAGAGTTCGTTCAACAATAGAATATAACCATATTTCAGTCGATCCATCTTCTATGGAGGTAACCTCAAATGGGAAAGTAGTACACCTTTCTAGAAATGAATATATCCTTCTCGTCACTTTTCTAGAAAACCCTGATAGGATTTTTTCTAGAACAGAATTGGAAAAAATTCTTTATGGATGGGAACAAGAGGTAGAAAGCAACACAATCCAAGTATATATCCATAGTCTAAGAAAAAAATTTAGCGATAAGAAGTTTATCCATAATGTTCATGGGGTAGGATATATCTTAAAAAAGAGGGGCTCATGATGTCTATTAAGAAAAGACTCTTCTTAGGCCTTCTTATAGGGGCTACTTTCAGCATATCCTTAATAACGCTCATCCTTTTTTTTGAGATAAAAGACGAGGTCTATGAAATTATGGATTACCAAATGGAACAATTAGCTTTTATGCATAGGCTTCAAAACTACCCCCGACAGATAAATACAAAAAGTGGATTTGAAGAAGACAAAATAGACTCTCTCGTTCAAATCTGGGATAAATCAACTACACTCATTTATAGTTCCGATAGTTCTTTATCCTTTCCTATAACAACTCAAAGCGGTTTTTCCATAATAACTTGGAAAGGAGAAAAATGGAGAATTCTTTTAGAAAAAGGGCAAGAAACAATACAGATAGTCCAAGCAATGAAGTTAAGAGAAAAAGTCATTTTTTCTATTACTACCAAATTTATTTTTATAATGCTTATTTTCTTATTCTTTTTAGGAGGCTGGGTTTTACTCGTTATTAAAATTAGCTTTAATCCATTGAATAACGTTCGCAAACAAATAGGTGAAAGAAAAGCCTCTTTACTTACACCTATCTATGATAAGAACGTTCCAGAAGAAATACGTCCCCTTATAAAAGAATTAAACTCTCTTCTTTCTCGTCTTGATAAGGCTTTAAAAAATCAAAAACGATTCCTAGCTGACGCAGCTCACGAATTAAGAACCCCTATTACAGCACTAGATCTTCAAATTCAAAATGCACGTTACGCCACTTCAGAAGAAGAAAGAACCTTAGTTATTCAAAAATTAAAACGAGGAATTAATCGGGCTAGTGCTGTAATTAATCAATTACTCGCTATATCCCGGATGGAATCTGATTTCTTAGAAAATGAGGTCATGAGTATTGATATAGAGGAATTAATTTCAAGAGTATTATTAGATTATTCTATGATAGCTGCAGAACAAAACATAACGATAACATTCCAACCTCAAAGAGGGGCTACTCTTTTACAAGGAAATGCAAAAAGTTTAGAAGTAATGCTTTCATCACTTCTTGATAACGCTATTAAATACTCCCCTTCAAAAGCGAACATTTGGATATATACGTTAAGAAATACTAATGGAGTTACCATTTCTATAATAGATCAGGGCCCTGGCATTCCAACAGAAGAAAGAAAAAAAGTCTTTGAAAGGTTTTATCGATACAAAGGAGAAAGTGTACAGGGAAGTGGCTTAGGATTGTCGATAGTAAAAGATATCGCTGATTTTCATGATGCAACTATCTCTCTTGAAGATGGATTCGACGGGAAAGGATTAAAAGTCAGTGTATTTTTCCCTTTTAGAGCTAACTGAAGATTGTCAATTATTTTAGCTTCAGCAAAAATTTTTTCTTAGCAAAATTAAGTTAATAACAAATTACAAAATAAATTGTTTAAAAATTCATTAATATTTTACAAGCAGCATCTACAACACTTTGATCTCCACCAGCAAATCTGCTACAAACAAAAGGAGGAGTATCATGAAAAGAATGGAGTTAGCAAGGATTCTGCGAAAACCCGGAGAAAGCATACCTATAAAATTTGGTGATCCTCATCATGACCAATGGATTTTTGACATGTATGGTGGCGAACAAATCGTTAAAGAAAAATTGCCTGTTCTCTATAATGCTTTACGAACAACGGCATTGATTTCCCAAGGGGAAGTTAAGGAGAAAGAGACAGAAGGATTCGAAGATGGAGCTGAAATAGGAATCATCAAATGGGATAAGGAAAGCCACTCTCTCGTAATCAAAGCATCAACATCTCTCGTTTCAAAAGCTCTTTATATAGACGAAAAAATCGAAGTACGCACGTCAAAAGATGAACATGTAGCTACCTTTGCCCAAACGACTAAGGAGACAGATCACACGAAACTGGTACTCTGTTCTGATTTCGATCCTGCGGACTATGCCTCAAACGTACTGGAAATAGACTATACTTCCCATTGGGCAGAAGCGACAAATGGACAACTTAAAGGATTTCTGAGCAGCCGCAATATAGAGTCGCAAATATATCTATCTGGCGAAGTAAAAGAAGTACACTTACTAAAACCCGTCAAAAAGGATTCCACCCAAGAGAGCCCCATCAATATTTGCTACAACCGCAGACCTGTTGCCGAAGAGGAAATTGATTACATCTATGAGGAAAGCTTCGATCCTGCTGCTGGAAAACAACGTCTCTTCGCGCCTCTCTCCGCATGGGTGGAGTTCGAAGATGACAGTGATCCTTTTAGATGTATTGATCTTAGTACCTTTGATCTGAAACTAGACTGCCAAAATGGTATTGCACGCTACACGAAGACAGACAGAGAAATTCCGCTGCAAGACAGGTTCGTTAAAGGTCAGGATGCACCGGCAAAGTACACAAATGGTTTTTTCTTCGACCTTGATCCAGACTGGAAGACAAATGTTCCTTCTAACCGATTACCTCAAAAAGACAAAGTCGACATCTACTTCACTGTTCAATATGTAAGAGAGAGCGGTGATAGAGGCAGCATACAGATCAGTAGCACGCTGGCCCCCCCTATACCTTCTAATGCCGCCCTTTCCAGATGCCTGCATATTCTGTGGGGATGCTTGTCTAAGGGAACTAAAATTCTCATGGCTGACGGATGTGAACGCCCTATCGAAACTATAAAGATCGGTGACTTAGTACAGATGAACACCAACGGTTATACTGCTGTAGTAACACAATGTATTAGGGGTAATGAAAAAGATGACATGATCCACTTCCACACACTAAACGGTCTTGACCTTGTCTGCACTAAAGACCATCCGATTGTTACTGACAAGGGAGCTATGAGAGCATCAGAAGTAACTGGCAACTGCCACTTTATACATCAAACTGGAGAAATCCTTAAACTTACAGGCATATGGGAAGTGCCCGGCGACGAGGTTTATAACTTGGAACTATGCCCCCAAGAAAATGATCCTTCCTCAAAAGAAGGCTGTACTTTTTTCGCTGAAGGTATCCTTGTAGGAGACAACAATATGCAAGCACTAGTAAAAGCACCTACGAATGAGATATTCGACAATCCCCACAGAGATAGCGCCGCAGTCAAGCAAACTCTGTGGGAGGCAATGAAATGAGCCATCAGAGAAGAAGTTTTTTCTCTCTGAAATGCAACCCTCCCGACTGTGCCATCATAAATGATCCCCCACTCATATCCCTATGCGGCAGTACTCCTTTCACCCTTAGCGCAAGATTCTATATCTCTAGCCGGGAATCAAATGCCACGATAATCACCCAAGAAGGCGTTTTTTCCTTAGAAATAGTAAAGGGTGCTCTTCGTTTTTTCTCAAAGGGACTAGGAACCTTCACTCTTGACATCGCTAAAGACCCTCTTGCAGAAAGGGACTGGAACAAAGTTGACATCGTCTACGACAAAACCAACGTCATAATATATTTACAAGGTTTTCCCGCACTGTCAGCCAAAACATCTTCCTCTCAATCTTCTTTCATCGACAAGAATACTCCATGGAAAATGGGCCTTATGGAGGGCTATTTACAAGATGTGGAGTTCTACTCCCAAGCTCTAGATAAAGATGAAGTACAAAAACTCTTCTTCTCCAATCATCATATTTCCCGAGATAAGATTGAATTATGGGCCGATTTTGGGGAGTACGAACCGCTTGACCGCAGTTCCCGTAAACATAAGCTACAGCTGACGGGAGGTTGCGACATAGTGAATCTGGTATATGGTATTACGCCGGGGAAAGAAGGTTGTATTGTTCCTATAGGAACCGCTCCCGTCAACCCAGGAAGTAAAGAGTGTTCAACGTTCACATTATTAGCTAAAGTGTATCTTGGCATTACGACAGAGGATAATGACACATATATCTTTTGTAACGGCACACCTGAAAAACCAGGATCCGTATGTTTGGGTTTATCCGATAAACAGACTCGCCCATTTTTTTCATTGGGAGAGAAACGTTTTACCTTCGACAGAGAGATCAAAGCTCAGAGATGGATAGACCTAACCGCGACTGTCTCTAGTACCTCAGTAAGCCTTTACATAGATGGATCCCCCGCTGGGAGCCATACCATCTCAACGTCCCCAGCAAGAACAGAAGGAGCCGAAATATACTTGGGCAACTGTCAGAAGGGAAGAACTTTCAACAACGGCCTCCAAGGACATCTGGATAGTATCTGTATCTTTTCCTCTGCCTTGACAGCAGAGAAGCTAACGGAATACGCTGATGTAGCACCTTACTACTTCGCCCCCGATCTAAAGGCTCTATGGATATTTTCTCAAGAAGGCAACGGCGCAGAGATCCTCCATGGTGGGAACCTCGCATATTCGAAAACAGAAGTAACCCTTATTGAAAATACTGTCTTAGACAGAGAACTACCTCCGTTCGAATTCGCCATGCCCGATAATGAAACAGGATTTAGCAACATGGAAGAATGGCAAAATCGTTTCGCCGCTGAAGTCTTCCTGCAAATATTGCATTCCGTAACAGGTCTTGAAGCTACGAGGGGATTTAAAGACGAGGAGAAACAGAAACTCAACGGTTCAATGTCGCTACTACTGAGGAATTGCTTAACTTCTGATCCTTCACTATCGAATCTAATGATAGAAGACGAGCCAGATTCTAAAGATATTCTCGAGTTTATTCTTGCCATATACGGGTGCTTTGAACTGAGCGTTATACTATACTCGTTTTATTGTGCTTGGATCACACATAACCCCTTTGGGACAAGACCCTTCATGGTACGATTCCTCTATTGTGTAAGCAAATGCATAAAAAGTCCGGAATATCTTGCAGCAAATGGAGCCTTTATCCTGGCTGTCAATAGAGGAATAAAGGGATACAGGGAAATACACCATTTTCCCAACACCGATCCATCTCAACCTACTGGTAGCGAAGAGTGCACCCTTTTAGTTAAATCCATCGCCTTCTACGATGAAACACTTATCGATGCAGGAGCGCTGTTAGGGAGACCTGATTTCGACCATGATCCTGTGCTTCCTGAATGGAATTCTTCGGAACTTAAGAACGCATCGATTCTCTATCATAATCAGGGAGAAAAGACAGAAAACATATTCGTCAAGGCAACCCTCAACTGCAACAATTTCACCAATGAGAAAATTGTTGTCACTATAGGTGCCAGGACACCTGAGAAATCCCTTTTAGGAAGAATCCCAGAGATAAACTTTACAGTTACGAAAAGCGGAAACTATACTGTTAAACTTCCTTTGAAGGATAATACTCTTTCTGGAGCACATTCCCAATGTTACACTCAACAATGGGAATGGTATTTCAAGGTAAAAGGAAAAGTCGAACCGCTGGGAACCACAGAACATAAAATCTACGTCATCTTAGGAAAGCCCTTATCTCCATGGACAACAGAGAAAGATACTGCCAACTTGCCTGTCTACCCCATGATAGACTTATGCAACGAAGTGACCAAACAGGAGTGTACGGAGACTGCAAAAGATAGAAAATTTGCGTCTCAGTTCGTAAAATGGTTCAGAAGCTGCGGGAAATTTGCTTCCAGAGAAAGGCTAGATAGCCCACAGAATGCAAGATGGACCAATTTCCACCGCATCCTTACCATAGACGGCAAGGCTATCTTGACATCTATTCAAAACTTCGAAAAAACCCAAAAAACCGAGAACAAGGCCGCTTTCAACGATTTGGAAACAGCTTGTTTCCACTGCCTACTTGCCCGATTGGAAGGAGTGGAAGGCATAAAGATTCTGGAACTTTCTCCAGGACATAATGTATCAGGATTCTTGCTTAGAGGCGGTAAAGGACCTGACGGCATCGTTATGGAAAAAGGAATAAGGGGAACCTATTCCGTCTGCGGAATCTATCCTGGAAGTGGCAAAATTCCACAAATTTGGGATGCTTTCCTGCAGTTGAAGGGCTCCGACAACAAATGGATAACCGCAACCGGTATAGCCTTTGGAGCTGGTGATAGGAAAAGTGATTTAGTAGGAACAAAAGATGATAAACAATATCGCTCTCTTTTATGTATGCCGTTCAACACTTGCCAAGTGGGATTAAAAATAAATGTTCTTAAAATGAACACACTCCCTCTCACAAAGATAACGTCAGGGAATCCAGTTTTGGATATAACTCCGGGCAGACTAGATTTTGACAAATCGGTACAAGAGGGAATAAAACTCAACCCATTTCAAGTTAGATGCCATGCAATAAGTTACGAGTCAATAGAGAAAGCTATCGTTCTCTGCATCAACACAGCAAACGAGAATGCCTCACACATTGCCAAAGAAGATTATGTTAATCTACTTGAAAATTTATGCAGAGCGGTGACGCTTACCCCTGAAGGAGAGGTCCCCCTCTCAACAACAATGGAAGGCTCGACATTTCTTGAACTTGCATTTCTGGAAGAAGATTTTAACTTTCCTCTTGACGATGAGGGCAAGAAAGACATTGTGGAATATTGTAATCAACTTCTCTATTCATTGAATAGCTGTCTACCTAATCTTCGAACAGGGATGTCCGACTGGAACTCTTCAATTGGAGCTAATCTAGACTTGGAAGAATGGATCCATGTAACTGGAGATGGAGAACAGTGTTATGTAGACTGTGCCTGGGATAATCCGGATATCTTTGAAATTCTGGAAAATACTATTTTGTCAGGGCTGCCTGTTCCTCCAAACGTAGGTTTTTATATCAGAAACACAAAGGATTGCCACCGTCTCTTCCATTTGAGGGAATTCCTTCTCGGTATTCGCAATAAAGGTGCTTCTCCATTAAAACAAAATCCATTCATATTACGTATGGCCCATGTAGATCTATATAACGAACTTCTTCAAGATAAAATCAGTGACCCAAGAAAAAGGATACTCTCTTCTTCCAACAACAATTGGCGTTTAAACGATTATATTCGGCATAACATGTCATCATCTTATCCGCAAGAAGAGCCTATTTACTTCTTGGCTAAAGATAGTAATGGTAATCTATTTTGGCTACAATGGCCTAACGCACAATACATGTATAATATTCCATTACCTGCTAATAATTAACATACATTTTCGTACGTTAATACTCAGAAGCACCAAAAGGACAAAAAAGAATCCCTTGCGATTGCAAGGGATTCTTATATGCAAAAACATCTTGAATTCTAAAATTTGGCTCCTCGGGCAGGACTCGAACCTGCAACCTAGTGGTTAACAGCCACCCGCTCTGCCGATTGAGCTACCGAGGAATATCAAAACTCGTTTATTAAACACCTAATATACTCTTTTGGCAAGTCCCTTTAAGGAAGAAACTGTAGATGGGCCAGAGTTTCGTTCCGTTTACTTAGGTAAAGTGAAAGAGATAATGAAAAAGGCGGGCACCTCTCCTTTATACTGGTGTTGCTCAAACAACCAAAATAAAGGATATAGGAGGTAAACCCGCCATGACATCATTATACCAACGTTTACAGCAATCTGGGAACCCTATAGCAGCACTGGAAGTCGTAACAGATCTCATGGAACAAGGAAAGACAATCAGGGAGATTGCTCACATCATGGGGATTTCTGAACGATGGGCCAGAACACTGACAAAAAGAAAAAAAGATGGCCTCCCTGTGGAAAAGTTACTAGAAAAAAGGGGCCCCCGTTCCCCCCATCCTAAAAGGACGAAACCCCATATAGAAGCTATCGTTCTTGAAACCCAGAAGAAAACGAATATGGGAGCTCGGCGACTTGCCAGGGAATTGGCTCGCATCTTTAGTCTAACCCTCTCTCCTTACACGATCAGAAACATCTTGCGAAGAAACAACAGGAAGAGCAAAAAAGTACGTTCTAAAAACGGGAACAGGCGGTATTATGCCAATCTTAAGCATTGGGAAGCTCTGCAATACATTCAGATTGATGCCAAACATATCGCGGACGCCAAAGCCCTCCCTGAAAAAGCGTACGCCGCGGTCTTCAAGTACAAGCTTCCCAAGTATCAGTTTACGGCTATCGATATACGGACAAGAACACGGTTCCTAAGCTTTGCCGATGAACTTTCCTTTGCCAACGGATTCTCTTTCATGATATATGTGGGGTTCATGCTTCGCGCTTTGGGCATTCGGCACAAAATCTTTTTCCAGACGGACAATGGAACTGAGTTTGGAGGCGGAGGGGGAAGCAGGAAGAGGGCCATCATGGAAGAAAACTTCATGGCCCCTCTCGACATAACGCTTCTCTCCATCCCTAAGGGGCAGAAAGAAGCCCAGGGCTTTGTGGAACGGAGCCATCGTACTGACGATGAGGAATTCTATATCCCTACGCTTCCATATATTACATCTCGTAAAACCTTTATGATTTCTGCTACAAACTGGGTAAAATATTACAATCAGAAGCGGTCACACGGAGGAAGAGAAATGGACGGAAAAACACCAAAAGAATAAATATACGAGCTCTCTTTAGCCAGTTCAAAAGCCGCAACTTCCATTCCGCCACTACTATTGGACAGAGTGAGCCCATTTATCTTTGAATTGGCGGGAGCCAATCATACGGACTGGGATTCCCGCCATTCACTTTATCACGTTATCAGGAAGCAAACTATGGCCCCTTACAAATTTAACGAGTCTTTTTCTTAAATAAAATTCATCCATCAATTTACCTCAATCTTGTTTCTTGATACAGATACTGTTCTAAAAAGATTGATTATCTTACTCTGTTGAGAAGTTACTAGTAAGCTGTCTAGAATAATGTTTATCAAACTCTTTGCATATATTTGGATTATAAAATTTTTTAACTGTTCCATTAGTATTACCAGGATCAAGATATCTTGCTTTGCAATATCTATCATCATCTTCTAATTCCTTTTTGATCTGATAAAATCTAGCATTCTGTTTAAAATTTGAATAGCGTTGTCGAAGTCTGTGGATTAACATTTTATAATCCCAAGGATATTTTTCTCTTATATCCTCTTCTGATAAAGAAATGAGAACAGCATCTGGAGAGGTTGGGTCAACTACCACTGGAGTAGCTTCTTGTGTTCTGACCTTTTTAAATTTCACTTCTATATCCAAAGATAGATTGAAATCATTAGATATATTATCTTCAATACCTGCTTCTAACTGATCCATATATTTCAGTAAGTTTTGTTCAGCCTTTCCCAATTGTAGTCCCTCAATACTTGACACATCGTCTAAAAATGCTATGGGCATAAGAAAAAGGTTATACTGACTAAAATCTGAACCGAACCATCTTTTGATAAGGGTGAAATAATTTTTCAAATTGGCCGTACCCATTTCGTGAACTTTCTTTTTAATTTGAAAACCTTTATTCATAAAATGTATAGCATTATCCCTGATTTCAACAAGAGCTTCCAAATTCTTCCTTACTGTTGGATTGATAGAATCACCATGAATATTTACAAGATTATCATAAGCGACAAAGAGCCCTATAGAAAGATGGTTACCAGACCTATTTTTCTTTCTGAACCATTTTTCAGTTAAAGAACCATCCGCCTTCTTCCTTCGCTCATACTGAATAATTGAACTTAAGTGGTTTTTATTAATCTCCAAGGTCCTTGATTTCAGCAATAATTCCCAAGCATTAATACATAAAATTGCAAAGGCTTCTTCTCTATACCTAAATGATGGTTTGTTATAAATTTCTATAGCTGCGAGCATTGCATGGATTGATTTATCCAACATTGAACGGGCTCTTGATTTCAAAGGATATCCCCTCCTAATCTATCTAATCCATAAATTCTATTTTCTCGATCAATAGTTAAGATCCTAATGCCAAGTTGACTGATTAATGGCGCTTGTCTACATCCTACAGCTAATTTATTGGATTTATTTGAATGGGGTATAGCTATTGCAAAAGCATCTTCAGCAGAGACATATTCCACTATCATGAGTTGACTAATTGCTTCTCGCATTAACTTATATTCAGAACTAGATTTCTTTTTAGCAATGGCTCTTTTGAGATTAAACATATAAACGTTTATTTCTATTAAGAGAAACTACAATATCACCTCAACCTGGAACAGAATCAATTTAAATTTAATATTGGAAGTCTCCTAAAGAATATTGACCTTGAAAATAAGTTGAATCTTTTTCTTTATGGAAACCTAGACTTCTAAGAAATGCAATTACATCAAAGATATTATTATGTTGAACTCAGACATTTGCTCCGCCTAAACTAACCGAAATATGTGAATTGATGATTCCAAGTTTCAGAAATCCGATTGCAAGTCTTAAGGACATTTCAGCTTCTGGCATGTCAGTCTCCAAGGACACTTAAAAGGACTCTATTACACTCTGAATAACAATTTTAATTATTTCACTAATACACTATAAAGACAAGTTAATGGATACCTTATCTCAATCAGAAGGAGTATCGTGAAATCAAATTTTATTTTTCAGGAGAATAACTTGGATTTACCTAAACTCAAAACAATAATAAGTACCTGGGCTAAAGTAAAAGATCTTATTCAATCTGTATATCTCTACGGGAGTCGTATCAGAGGTAATTATCAACCGGATAGTGATCTTGATATAACTATTAAGGTAATACCATCAACTAAAACAAGTTCACCCCTTATACTGAATAAATTTCAAATAGGACTTGACCCATAATACTTTTTAAAAACGAGGTGTATATATTTATGTCCGTCCAATTCCCACCAAGGTTTGATGACTTCCCTTATATAATTTTTTTCTGAAAGATAAACAGATTTCAACCCTAACTCAACTATCTGAATTCTTTTTGCAAAATGCTCCTTTGGAGATAACTTATATTTAAAAGGAATAGTACTTGAAAACATGCATTTAATGTCCCTTTATTACAATCTTGTAAATATGTATTTATCAAAGATTGCATTTTCCTAGGTGGTTTTGGCATTGAACCCAAAGTCGCAAATGGAAAAAAGAAAAGAACATCAAGATCCTTCAAGATATCAGACTATTGAGTTTATGCAAAACAACACCAATATGGATAAGACTTATCGCTATTATTGAGGGTAGTATAGGTATTTTTCTTGGAGCAGAATTTACCGTTTCATTTTCTAGAAAGCTCACTGGGAAATAATTAAGGTTTAGGAATAAGGGATTCGGGGAAATATCATCCATTCAACAATGAACAGAATGAATCAATTTTCTCTTGTGTCAATCCATAAAAAAACGACCAGATAAAATCTGACCACATAAACAAAAAAGCCGTTTCGGATTTTTCGAAACGGCTTGAATTATCTGGCTCCTCGGGCAGGACTCGAACCTGCAACCTAGTGGTTAACAGCCACCCGCTCTGCCGATTGAGCTACCGAGGAATGTCATTATATTCTTTTGAAAATGGAGGCGGCACCCGGATTCGAACCGGGGATAAAGGATTTGCAGTCCTCTGCCTTACCACTTGGCTATGCCGCCGCCACAGAAAATTCCATGGAGCGGAAGACGGGATTTGAACCCGCGACCCCAACCTTGGCAAGGTTGTGCTCTACCCCTGAGCTACTTCCGCATTTTCTCTCGTAAATTGTGAATGGTGGCGGGACCCAGAATTGAACTGGGGACACGCGGATTTTCAGTCCGCTGCTCTACCGACTGAGCTATCCCGCCTTGTCCCTTATATTTAAATGGCGGGGCCGACGAGACTCGAACTCGCGACCTTCGGCGTGACAGGCCGACGCTCTAACCGACTGAGCTACGACCCCACCATGAGACTGTCAAAATTCACAAAAAGGCAATTGGTGGGCGGAACAGGGTTCGAACCTGTGACCCCTTGCGTGTAAGGCAAGTGTTCTTCCGCTGAACTATCCGCCCTATTCGCCACTCGACCAACGCAAGGGATAGTATATAGGCTGAATCTGCACCCGTCAACCCCCACAAAGTATTGAATAAAAAAGAACAAATATTCACACTTTTTATCTTTTCACTTTTTCTACTTCTCTACCAATAGCCTTCATCACTGGTTTTTCTTCACTATGACAAAAAAGTCAACGCTCCGACACCAGAAACTTTTCTACATTTTCCACAAACAGCTTCTTTATATCTCTATTTTTCTCAAAAAGGCCATTTATAGCCTCTTTATACCTTTCAAAAGAGAGGATAGGGAAGTCAGATCCATAAAAAAATTTTCCCATTATTCCGGCGTTATTTACGGCTTCTAAAATTTTCGATTTATATAACCATGGCAAAGCAGCTATATCATAACGAGCATTTTTAAGATATCTTTTCATTTCCGGCATAAGTTCATATAGCCATAACCCTCCACCAAAATGAGCAAAGATAACTTTGGCTTCAGGATGATTTATACAAAATTGAGCGGCTTCACGAGGCCCAACATTTCCTTTTCCGGGATAATCATGCCCAACAGGTTCTGCTGTGTGAAAGAGAAGCACCATGTTTGCCTCTTGGGTAACAGCTACTAAACGCCACGTCTGACGAACGTCATCTATATCAAACCCCTGCCCTCCAGGGAAGAGTTCACCTACGCCGATAAGACCTCTTTCTGCGCACCTAACTACTTCTTCTTCTGCTTTGGGATCTAGAGGAGGAACAACAGCCAATCCCTTTAAACGGTCAGGATATTTTTTTATGGATTCAATAACATAGTCATTGCAATGTTTGCACAACCCTAAATCTCTGAAGGCAAAACCGAATATCCACGATTGTTGAATGCCATCTTCATCCATTTGTCTGATAACGTCTTCCACAGTAGCCCATTTATGTACTTTACCGTGAGAGAGCAAACTGAAATAATCTTCACGCTCCGATATTTTTTCAAAATCCCTAATAACATCTGGGGGGTAAACATGAACATGAGTATCGATCATAAAACTTCACCGCCCTTTTCAATAAACTTACGACGCACCTCTGTTACATAATTATGAGCCGCCCGTGTTGGCTCAGGTAATCTGTAACGTATACATGCCTCTAAAACAAGACGCATTGCTTTTTCGATTGATATTTTATGTCCCGGACTTATAAATAAAGGTTTTACTGCTGTTCTAGAACGTAAAACAACTCCTACGCGTTCTTCATTGAACACTAGAGAGGAAAAAGACCCTTTTTCTTCTCTAGGTTCACAATACTCCCCAATGAGCCGACTTTTAGCAACACCAATAGTAACAGAATTCGTTATAACTCCAAAGTGAGAGGCTAAGCCTATTTTACGGGGATGGGCTATTCCAGCGCCATCAACCATCCAGAAATTAGGTTTACTTTTCAACTTCTTATAAGCTTCTAAAAGGGCAGGGAGCTCGCGATAGGAAAGAAGCCCTGTCAAATAAGGAAAGGAAACGGGATATACGGCATGAACATGCTCAATAGGGCGAAATGATCCCCATTCCATAACGACAATCCCTGCGATAGCCCAGGCATTTTTTCCCTTTTTACTATACGCAACATCTGTTCCAGCAACAATTTTAAGAGGAAAATCTTCATCATTTACATAAACGTTCGAAGCTATGTTTCGCTGTTCTGCAATAGCCTCTTTATAGGACGGTGGTATTTTGAATTCCAAAAGGACCCCTCCTATTGCAAAAAAGGGCTGTCCTTAAATGGACAGCCCTCTCATATGCTACGTTATGATTGAAACTACTTAACTTCGACTTCAGCTCCGGCTTCTTCGAACTTCTTTTTAAGCTCTTCTGCTTCATCCTTGCTAACAGCCTCTTTAACAGGTTTGGGAGCATTGTCAACAAGCTCTTTAGCTTCTTTCAAGCCAAGGCCTGTTACTTCGCGAACAACTTTGATTGTCGCGATTTTGTTGGAGCCGGCGCCCTTAAGAACTACGTCGAACTCTGTTTTCTCTTCCTCTGCTGCACCAGCAGCTGCACCAGCGCCGGCCATCATCATGGGCATAGCCATGGCAGGAGCGGAAGCGGAAACTCCAAATTTGTCCTCAAGAGCCTTCACAAGTTCGGAAAGCTCAAGTACTGTCATACCTTCAATAGCCTGAATGATCTCTTCATGGGTCATTTCTATTGTTCCTCCTTAAATTAAAACTTTTCTCAAATTTTAGATTCCCCAATATGGGGTTATGCAACCTTTATGCAGCCTGCTCTTTCTTTTCTTTGATCTGAGAAAGGCATGTAGCCAAACCTCGGATAGGACCAGAAAGAACGGTAACAAGTCCAGAGAGAGGAGCAGCAATAGTGCTGACAACCTGTGCGATAAGTACTTCTCTGGATGGGAGATCGGCCAAAGCATCAACCTGAGCAGCATTAAGAACATTTTCTCCTAACACGCCACCTTTGGTGATAAATGCTTTGTTTGCCTTATCTTTAGAAAATTCCTTGAAGACTTTCGCCACAGCAACAGGATCCTCATAAGCCAAAGTATAGACATTCGGTCCTGTCATAATATCTTCTGGAATTGGCTTGTTTTCTTCTCGGAGAGCAATCTTAAAGAGTGTATTTTTGGCAACTTTCATCTCACCACCAGCTTGACGAACTCTAGAACGGAGATCTGTAAACTGGGCAACGGTAAGTCCACGATACTCTGCTATAAAAACAGCCTCGCTTTTGCTTAACATCTCTTTTAACTCATCAACTTGCTCAAATTTAACGTTTGCAGGCATGGGTTCACCTCCTCCCTAAAAAAAATCTCCCGACACCAAGGCCGGGAGATTTTTATACACGAAAAGGAACTCAGCGTTCTTTTATGTACGTATCCCCAAACCTCGGTGGGCGGTATTTACCATTAAGCGCCACGGCGCCCACTGTCTCTGGTTTGTTGAATTTCGATATTTTATTTTAAATCTAAATACCTTAACTTACAATGACTGACCTGCTACTTTTGATCTATTACTTCTTTTGCAGCAGCAGAAGGATCAATCTTAATCCCTACGCCCATAGTCGGAGCAATATAAAAGCTTTTTACATAGGTTCCCTTTACTGATGCAGGACGTGCTTTCAATATTGTCTGATAAAGGGCTTTTATGTTTTCGAAAAGTTGCTGTGTTTCAAAACTTTTCTTACCGACCATATTATGAATTATTGCTGATTTATCAACACGGAATTCCACACGACCCGCTTTGATTTCTTTAACGGCATCAGCCACATCAAATGTAACTGTTCCAGCCTTGGCACTTGGCATGAGGCCACGAGGACCTAAAACTTTACCAAGACGGCCAACATTTTTCATCATGTCGGGGGTCGCAATAACCGCGTCAAAATCAAGCCAGCCAGAGCTTATTCTCTGAATCATATCATCTCCGCCGACAAAGTCCGCGCCTGCTTCCTCTGCCTCTTTTACCTTTTCGCCCATAGCCAAAACTAAAACTCGTTTGGTTACACCAGTTCCATGGGGCAATGCAACTGTCCCACGAACCTGCTGGTCTGCATGGCGGGGATCAACGCCGAGGCGGATATGAATTTCAAGACTCTCATCAAATTTCGCGGTAGCAACTTCTTTGAATAGCTCAATAGCTTCTCGTAATCCATAAAGCTTCGAACTGTCAACTTTTTCTGCTATAGCAACATATCTTTTACTTTTCTTTGCCATAATAATTTCCTCCTTGTGGTCGTAACGGGTTTTCAGCCCTGCCACGGGTAAAAACTTAAAAAAAGCTATTAGTCAATGATTTCTATACCCATAGACCGTGCGGTACCTTCGATCATGCGCATAGCTGCTTCTACATCGTTAGCATTCAAATCATTTTTCTTAAGCTCTGCTATTTCACGAACTTTATCGCGACTAACTTTTGCGACCTTCACCTTATTCGGCTCACCTGATGCTCTCTCAAGGCCAGCAGCCTTCTTCAAGAGAACGCTTGCCGGAGGTGTTTTCAGAATGAAGGTGAAGCTTCGGTCAGCATAAACAGTTAAAACTGCAGGAATAATCATCCCTGCCTGATCAGATGTTTTGGCGTTAAACTGTTTACAGAACTCCATGATGTTTACGCCATGCTGACCAAGGGCTGGACCTACAGGAGGCGCTGGTGTAGCCTTACCGGCAGGCAGCTGCAACTTGATCTGCGCTATTACTTTCTTCGCCATTACTACAAATCTCCTCTCATTAGCACAGAGCACCCCTCTAAACAACATCTACAACGAGGTGTGCCCGCTTTTAAATTTCCTTTATTTTTAGAGCTTATCTAGCTCCATATAGTCAGTCTCTACTATAGTTTCACGCCCAAAGACAGTAACTGTAAACTTGACTTTTCCCTTCTCTGGAACAATTTCGACAACAGGACCAACTTGTCCTTCAAAGGGACCACTTTTCACCTTGACAATATCTCCAGGTTTCAAGTTCATCTCAATCTTCGGTTTACTCTGATCTTTCCCAATCTTATTCATAATTTCTTTAACTTCTTTTTCGGAAAGAGGAATGGGGTGGTTCCCTGCTCCGACAAAGCCTGTTACTCCGGGAGTGTGACGTACGACATACCAGGACTGATCATTGAGTCGCATTTCCACGAGCACATAACTCGGATAAAGTTTGCGAGTAACTTTCTTGCTTTTGCCGTCTTTGACAAAAACACGCTCTTCTACAGGAACCAAGACACTAAATATTTCGTCTTCCATGCCCATAGTGGCAATTCTCTGTTCAAGATTTGCCTTTACTCTATTCTCGTATCCAGCGTATGTCTGAACTATATACCAGCGTCTCTCGCTGCTACTTTCCATCACGCAAAGGGGGTCTCACTTGGCCCCCTCACCTCCCTACTCAATCTATTTAACCCCATTAATAATTCCATAAACACGAAAGCCTAACTGATAACCTTCGAGAAGATTCCAGTTAATGCCATGTCGACAATGCCAAGATATGCTGCAACAAAAAGGGTAAAAGCAATTACGACAAGCGTAGAATACCACACTTGTTTTTTTCCTGGCCATGTCACTTTCTTAAGTTCTGCTTTTGCTTCTCGCACGAAGCTGAGGATCTTTTCCATACCTCGGCCTCCTATCTTTAAACAAAAAAAATGGCAGGCCCGGCAGGACTCGAACCTGCAACCCCCGGTTTTGGAGACCAGTGCTCTGCCAATTGAGCTACGGACCTGCGAGCAGTGTGTATTTTACACTACTTAGTTTCTTTATGCAAGGTGTGTTTATCACACCATTTGCAGTATTTGTTTAGTTCAAGTTTTTTAGTCTGCTTTTTCTTATTAACAGTGGTCGTGTAATTTCTTCTCTTACACTCCGTGCACTGCAGACCAATAATGTCAGCTGCCATAGTTGTTCCCCTCTCTTAATTTAGCCAAGAATCTCGGTAACAACGCCAGCTCCGACAGTGTGTCCACCTTCACGAACGGCAAAACGAAGTCCTGCCTCCATGGCGATTGGCACTATCAGATCTACCTCAAAGGTCGCGTTGTCTCCCGGCATAACCATCTCTACTCCATCAGGAAGCTTGATACCTCCGGTTACGTCTGTTGTTCGGAAATAGAACTGCGGCTTATAACCAGCAAAGAACGGGGTGTGACGGCCGCCTTCCTCTTTCTTCAACACGTATACCTCAGCCTTAAACTTCGTGTGGGGTGTTATAGAACCTGGTTTCGCTAATACCTGTCCACGCTCTACGTCTTCCTTGTCGATACCACGAAGAAGTATTCCTACGTTATCTCCCGCTATGGCTTCGTCAAGAATCTTACGGAACATCTCAAGGGAGGTCGCTACTGTCTTCGTCGTATCTGGCTTCATGCCTACGATCTCAACTTCTTCGCCGGCCTTGACCATTCCTCGCTCCACTCGGCCTGTAACTACTGTGCCACGGCCAGTGATTGTGAATACGTCTTCTATCGGCATAAGGAAGGGCTTATCTGTCTCTCGCTGCGGAGTCGGAATATAAGAATCACATGCAGCCATCAAGTCCCAAATGCACTTGCTTATAGGATCGCTCTCTTCGCCTGTGCCCTCTTCCAATACCTTCAATGCGGATCCGCGGACGATGGGAACCTCGTCTCCGGGGAACTCATACTTGCTCAGAAGCTCACGAATCTCCATCTCAACAAGATCAAGAAGCTCTTCATCATCAACCTGGTCGGTCTTGTTCATGAACACGACTACGGCTGGAACGTTAACCTGACGGGCAAGAAGTACGTGCTCTCGTGTCTGAGGCATTGGACCATCTGCTGCTGATACAACAAGAATGGCTCCATCCATCTGAGCTGCTCCCGTGATCATGTTCTTAATATAGTCTGCGTGACCAGGGCAATCTATGTGAGCATAGTGACGATTCTCCGTCTGATACTCTACGTGAGAAATGTTGATCGTGATTCCTCTCTCACGCTCTTCTGGCGCCTTGTCGATCATGTCGTACGCCTCAAAATTCGACCAGCCCTTCGTCGACAAACATTTTGTGATCGCTGCTGTCAGCGTCGTCTTTCCGTGGTCTATGTGTCCTATCGTTCCCACGTTAAGATGGGGCTTCGCTCTTTCAAACTTCTCTTTTGCCATTTCTTCTCAGGCCTCCCTGCGTATATAGAATCTCTGCCCTTTCGGGCTCTGTATTCCATGTTTAATACTCAACTGTAAATCGTACTGAACAGATTTTATCATACGAGTCAAGAATATCCATATCTCTGCACATAAAAAGACTCGGAAGAGATTTTACCATACGAGTCAAGAATATCCACATCTCTATACATAAAAAGACTCGGAAGGGAATTCCTCCCGAGTCTGACTTTCAAAAAAGAATTTAATGCACAAACTTGAACCCAAAAGCTTTTGATTACAAGTTGGCAAACTTAAGATCGAGAAAATATAAATTCACATTAATCCTCCCATTCACCTCCTCCTTTTCCCATTTTACTGAAGCAATATAACAATCCTCCGATAATTACAACCGCCATAAAAATCGCTGAAAAGATCGCAGTACCAGTCATATTACTTCCCCTCCTTCTCGATCTCTATTTTTGATTTCATATTTTGTAAAATAAAACTAACGATGAGCACGACAGCTATAAGAATCCAAATGAAATTAGCCCATACTCCATACCCTCCGTAGGGTTTTTTTAAATCCTGCATAAAACCTCCATAAATCACAACAAAAAGAAGACCAGCAGGAACAACATACTTGATGAGCACATCCATCCACGGTCCAACTTTGATATCAGATGTAGCATTGACGTGCTTTCGCAACTTATCAGCACCAAAGACCCATCCAACAACAAGCGAAGCAATAGCTCCACCCAAGAGGAGCGTATAGAAAGCGACAGTTCTATCTATAATGTCCAGCCAATACAGTCCTCCACCTGTACAATAAAGGAGTCCTACTAAAAAACATACGAGACAGCCCCAGAAAACCACTTTTTCACGTTTCCAGCCAAATTTATCAATTAATGGAACCATGAAACCACCATATGCCAAAAAGTAAGCGGAACTCAAGCCTATAATCCAGAACATAAGGAAAAACAAAACTCCAGTGAGCGTGTTCAAGGCGGGCATCAGAGAAACGCCAACAGGATATGTTACAAAAGCCAATCCTATTCCAGAAATCGTAACATCTTGCAAAGGAACTCCCAAAGCCTGCATAATATATCCTACTGTACTGAAGACTGCAAAACCGGCAAGAAAGGCAAAACCTGAATCTGCAAGACCTGTAATAATTGCGTTATTTGTAATATCACCTTTTTTTGCTATAAACCGGCCATAAGCATACATACCGGCCATTCCCAAAGACATGGTAAATGCAATCTGGCTAAAGGCCGCAAACCAAACATCTGGCCCTTTAAGAACAGACCAATCGATATCCAGATAATAGTTAAGTCCGTCAACAGCACCTACAAGAGTTACGCTTCTGGCTATGATTGCAAATATAAGGATCCACGCTAATGTCATCACGACTTCTGACACCTTACCTATAATTTCAGCACCACGTCGAATAACAAAATAAATCACAATCCATGTAAAAGCCAAAGACAAAACGATCTGCCACCGCATACCACCGAGAACTCCTGGCCCATCGGTGATTTGAAGAACTTGTTCAAAGAAGTAAGGACCTGCCCCTTCTGCTCCTGCCGGGCCAACTCCCCAAGCAAGAGTCATTGAACTGAACATGTAAATCAAGGTCCATGCCATAATGACACAATAGTATGAGTCAATCAAAAAGGCTGATACAGCGGGAAACCAGCCCACCCACTCCCATTTTTTGCCAATGTTTGAAAAAACCTCGGGAGCTCCCTTCTGAAAATAATGCCCCATAGCAAATTCTGTAACGAGCCAAGGAATACCAATGGCAAAGAGGCCTATAACATACGCCACCAAGAAGGCTGCCCCACCATAGTTGTAACACATGTAAGGGAAACGCCAGACGTTCCCAAGCCCGATAGCGGATCCGATAGCCGCAAATATCAAATGACGCCGTTTTAAAAACTTTTCACGCCCAACTTCCACCATTTATCTCCCTCCTTTAAAAATTACCACGCCCCTACCTTCGAGCCTTCACGCTCGTTCTACGAATTAACATAAGCAAGGCTCCAATAAGAAGCCTAGCTACGTGCAACGCATATTTATGTTCACATGGGCTTTATGAAAATAGAAAGATCGCGGATGGGGAACAAAAATAAATGGAGGCTTTAAGAACCTAAAAAATGCGATTTAGGTTTCATGATAGCAATAGAAAAATTACTACCTTTTACTTAAAATGTTACTAGGAAGCAGAGCCCTTGTTGTACTATATTAATAGTAAAGCATATTGAATATAAAGTAAAGAGTACGAATTGTTTTACTCTAAGCTATAGAAAGAAGCACAAAAAAAGGATCCCTGAAAACGTCAGGAATCCTTCCTAATCCATGGAGCCGACTTCCGGACTCGAACCGGAGACCCCATCCTTACCATGGATGTGCTCTACCTGCTGAGCTAAGTCGGCTTTTCACATATAAATGGTGGTGGGAGTAGGGTTCGAACCTACGTAGGCGAACGCCGGCAGATTTACAGTCTGCAGCCTTTGACCACTCGGCCATCCCACCACATTTTTAACTATTTACTGGAGCCGGCGCCCAGACTCGAACTGGGGACCTGCTGATTACAAGTCAGCTGCTCTACCAACTGAGCTACACCGGCTCGCCGCTGGTATATTATAGCGGGAGAAAATAATCTGTCAACACTTTTTGTCAACTCTTATTCTCAACGGAATATCATTCTACAGTACTTTTTCTGCTTCTGCAACAAAAGCTTTTATTCCAGCCTGATGTATATACGGTTCCTCAGCCAATTGCGCTAAACGTTCGTGTAAAAGGGCTACATCACATTCTTCGCAAAAGACCATAAATGCCCACTCTTTTCCAGGGAAGATAGCATCCCCCCAATGAGTCTTTCCATTCTTTCGATCTTTACAAAGAACATCTTTCCACACAAAATAGCCGTCAAGCCCATTAGCGTCAAGAATTTCCATCAAATCTTCCGCTACGCTTTCATTGCAAAAAATCCAAAACATTTTCATGCTGTTTTCACCTGCCGCCCTTCTTCAAAACGCTTGGTTCGACGTAGTTTTTCTTCAAAAAGGCTGTAAATTACAGGAACAAGTACAAGCGTAACAATAGTCGATACAAGCAATCCTCCCATTACTGATATTGCCAAAGGCTGCCACAATTCAGCCCCTTGTCCACGGCTCACAGCCATAGGCAACATTCCAAAGAACGTTGTCAATGTTGTCATAAGAACAGGACGTAAACGGCGTTCTCCTGCCTCTAACAAAGCCTCGCGCAGTTTTAATCCTCTGGCACGAAGCAAGTTTATATAATCTACAAGAACTATGGCGTTATTGACGACTATTCCGATTAGCATAATGACCCCCAACAACCCCTGTAACGAGAGATACGTCCCCGTTAAAAGATAGGCAAAAGCAACACCCGTCAAAGCAAATGGTATGCTGAACATAATAATAAAGGGGTCAAGATATGCTTCATATTGCCCGGCCATGACCATGTAAACAAGAAGAACTCCCAAGAGGACAAGATATCCCATCTGCCTGAATGCATCGGCTTGTTCTTCCACTTCTCCGCCAAAGTTGATACGCACACCATGTGGAATCTCTACATTACGTATCATATCTCGCGCATCTTGTGTAACCTCACCTAATGACCGACCATGAACATTCGCCTCTACGATAATATACCGTTGCTTATTCTTTCGCTGTATTTCAGGCGGCCCTACGGTATCATCAAGACTGGCTATAGAGGAGAGACGAATAAGCTTTCCCGTAACACTTGGAACCATAAGACGATCAAGAATATCTCTGGAATCCCGCTGCTCATTGTTTAGGCGAATTCGAATAGGGTAGTCATCGTCACCTTCCCAATAACTTTCATTTGTCTCATATCCATAGTAGTAGGTTCGCAACGTTTGAGCTACAGCAGCAGTGCTGACTCCGGAAAGAGCGGCTTTTTCACGGTCTAATTCAACCCATACTTCTGGCCTGTTTTGTTTCTGGCTCAACGTTATATCGACAGCCCCTGGGATTTGAGCCAAGCTATCTTTTATTCGTGTTGCTGTGCTTAAAACTTCGCTCAGATTATCTCCATAAACTTCAATGTTTAGCGGTTTAGATCCTAAAAACATAGCTTTTATTGGAGATGTAACAATTACTGTCATTTTTTCAATTCCTGGTTTAGCTCTGAGCCATGAGCGCAATTCATTGGCTACGACAAAAGCGCTTCGATTTCTTTCTTTTTTAGGAACAAGCTTTATTCCCACTGTTCCTATATTGGGACCAGCTTCCTGACCTACGGCGACAGCATACCCCTTCTCATCTTTTCCATCGTAAGCATAAATGTTTGTTGCCTCGGGAATTGTCTCTTTGGCGTGCGCCATAATATCGTTCAAGAGAGCTGTCGTTTTTTCGAGTCGCGTTCCTTCAGGCAAGACAAAAGTAATTGAAATATCTCCCGTATCAGGTTCAGGAGTAAGCTCAGTTCCTATATAGCGGAATCCCCAAAAGGTCAAAACTAAAAGTAAAATGGCTACGGATACAACTTTTTTCCGATTATTTAAACTCCACGAAAGAATATTACGATACGTTTTTTCAAGCCAGACAAGACACCGTTCTGTAAATTTATGTATTCGAAATTGATCCTCTTCTCGTTTAAAAAAGCGGCTTCCCATCATAGGGATAAAAGAGAGACTTACGAAAAGAGACGCAACAACTGCTAAAACCATAACGATAGTAAGAGCAGAGAAGAATACACCAACAAGGCCAGAGATAAAGGCCAGAGGTAACAAAACAACAGCTGTTGTAAGGGTAGATGCAACAAGTGCAGATTGAACTTCTCTCGCTCCCAAAACGCTCGCAACAGACCGGCGCTCACCTAATTCAAGGTGATAAACAATTTGGTCAGTAGCAACAATAGAATTGTCAACTACCATTCCGCTGGCAACTGCAAGGGCCGATAAAGTGAAGATATTGATTGTATAGTCAAGCCATCCCATAACAATAAAAGTGATAATCAGTGAGAAGGGTATTGCCGAACAAATAATAAGTGAAGCAGGCAACCGTTTTAAAAAGGCCCAAGTCACTATAAACACCAAAAGAATTCCTACAAATAGTGACGATCCCAAATTCTTAATGGAATCCTGTATAAAATCAGCAGTATTGAGTCCCACGTAATATTGAACGTCAGAGGGAAACTCCCGAGCTTTCATTTCCTCCATTTTGGCCAATACCGAACGACTGACTTCCACTGTATTTGCGTCACTGTTTTTTAAAACGATAAGTATGACAGATCGTTGACCATCATGGAAACCTTCAATTTCTGTTTCTTTAAGGCCATCGACTATTGTCGCTACATCTTGTAAGTAAACAGGCCGCCCCCGTATAACACCAACAATAACTTTTTTAAGTTCATCTACAGATTTAAATCGTCCAGGAACACGAAGATAATACTCTACCTGATCTTCTTTCATTGATCCTGCTGGGATATTGATGTTTTCACTTTCAATAGCCTTGATTATTGTTTGAGTAGACAGCCCTAAAGCTTCGATTTTGTTTATATCGAGCTGAACTTGTATTTCTCGACGATCTCCTCCATAAATAAGAACCTCTCCCACTCCTGGAATCCGTGAAAGCGTTTCCGCTACTGTATTATCTGCGAAATGATAGAGACCCTGAAATGAGCTTCCCGCTGTAAGCGACATACTCAATACGGGAACTGTACCTGACGTAATTCTCAAAATTATCGGCTCTTCTGCATCGTCAGGAAGGTCTCGTTTTGCAAAATTAACAGCGTCACGTATATCCCCTACTTTTACATCAAGATCTTCTCCCCATTTAAACTTTACAGAGACGACAGAGAGATTATCCTGAGACTTAGAAAAAATTGTATCTACGCCTTCTATAATAGAAACCTGATTTTCTACAATTTTGCTTACTCGTTGTTCCACATCGCTTGCGGAAGCCCCTGGCCATGTTGTCAATATATTGATAACAGGGGGTTCAATTTCAGGCAATAAGTCTACTTTCAGAGTTGTAAATACCAACCCCCCCAAAAGTAATACTGCCAGAAAAACCATTAGTGTCGTAATTCGGCGTTTTACAGAAAATTCTGGTAACGTCATTTATGAACCACCTCAATAGCAACGCCTTCTGAAACTTTTTCTGACCTAGTCAAAATAACTTCGTCAGAAGAGGAAAGGCCATCAAGAATCTCAATCATTCCTTTTGACTCGTCCCCTAATGTTACATAACGCAATTCAGCCGTATCCTCTTTTGTTCGCACATAACATATGGATTGCCCAGTTCCAGCCATTTGTCCCACAGCTTCAAGAGGAAGGGCTAAACCTTCATGCGTTTCCAATTCAATAACTGTGCGGGCAAACATCCCCGGTTTTAATATTGAAAGGGAATCAAGCAACACCTCAACTTTTCCAGTTCGTGTCGCTGCATCAAGGGTTGGTGAAATTCGAGAGACAGAAGCCTCAAATTGCCTCCCCGGAAAAGCATCCAGCTGCAAAGAAGCTTTTTGACCAACTCGAACTCGAGGGTATACCTTTTCTGGAACGGAACCTACTGCCTTGACTTTCATATTCTTGGCTATCATGAAAGCAGGCGTTGACGACGTCGTATCGCCGGGATCTAGATTCCTTGCGGTGATAACTCCTGAAATAGGCGCTTCTATTTTGTGATAGCTTTTTAAAATTTTGAGTTGTTCAAGAGCTGCTTGAGCTTCTTTTACCTGTTTTTTAGATGTTTTGTACTCACCATCTATATGCTCAAAATGTTGCCTGCTAATAACTTCTTCTTTATAAAGTGCTGAGAAACGTTCAAAATCGTTTTTTACTGTCCGATAATAAATTTTAGCTTTCGATAGCGTCGCTGCCGCCTGATTAATCTGCTCACTTATCAAGCTCTCATCAAGTTCAGCCAGAATCGTACCCGCTTTAACTATGTCGCCTTCATTGACAAATACTCTTAAAACAGTTTTACTGGGAACCTTACACACTACAGCGGCTTCTTCCTCTGGTTCTAAAGTTGCTGCAAAATGAAGCTTTTCAGTAAAAAGCTTTGTTTCGGGAGAAACCGTTTCTACTTTAATTCGCTCTCGTTCAATAGGCTGTTGCTCTAGCTGATGTTGTTGATAAGCACGAAAACCTATGAGCCCAAGAAAAAGAATGACAATACTGAAGAGCAATAACACTTTTTTCATCGAAACCACTCCTATTCCCTATTCTCCGCAACCATATGGTTAGAACCAATTGAGTATAAAAGCTCAGATTCAGATGTATATGTGTCATATACAGCATCAACAAGTTGGGTTCGTGCGTTAGTTAACGCAACTCTGGCATCAAGCACATCAATGTTTGTTCCAACCTGTGCTCCATACCGCTTCAACGCCATTCGGTAGTCTTCTTCTGCACTTTCTACTTGCTTCTGAGCTACATTGATACGTTGCATCGCTGACTCAAGATTTAACTTTGCAACTGAAACTTCAAGACAAATTTGCTTTTTAAAATCTTCTGCTCTGTAAAGAAATTCATCAGCAGCAGCTCGTGCTTCTTTAGCTTTCGACTTACTCGCTCCTCCATCAAAGAAGGTCCACAAAGCTGTAACAGATATTTTCCAATCATCTTTTTCACTTGGGAAAAAGGTATCGTCTACAACGTAACTTTCAGCTTGCAACACTACCTGAGGACGTCCTTCTGCTGATGCCGCCTGAGCCAAAGCAAGAGAAGATTTAAGAGCATAGTCTAGAGCTTTCAGTTCAGCTCTTTGTTGTAGTGCTACATCTAGTGGTTTCTCTGGAATATATACATTTTTTACACTCTCTTCAGGAGTTGAAAGAACATATTTTTCTCGAAGAGAAGAACCAACGGCCCTTTCTAGAGCATTCCATGCCACATCTACAGCATTAACAGCACGAATGCGGTTTAATTCTGCTTCTGAAACATCCACGTCAACTCTGAGAAGCTCGTTCTTAGCCACTACTCCATGTTTATAAAAAGACTCGACTTGTTTTAAGTGCTCTTGTGATAAGTCCCAAACATCTTCAGCTATAACCAATTTAGCTCTGGCTCTTTGTAAATTATATAAAGCCTTTAAAACATTATTTTGTACTGTTTGAGAAACTCTGGTCTCTTGAGCCTTGGCTCCCTCAAAGGCAAGCTTTTGACTCCGTATCGAATTCTCAACTCCTCCGCTGCTATAAAGCAAGTAGTTGAGAGAAATAGCAGCTCTGTATGTTTTTTCAAAACCGGCAACAGCTCTACCTGTAGGAGCCGGAATGCCATTCAAATAGACGGGATACCAAGGAGCTTCTTTTTCTTGTTGATATGTTATAGATGTTGATAACTGTGGAAGCTGTGAAGCTTTTATTCCCTCAAAACGAGCTTGTGCTTGTTTTACCCTTTCTGCCTCGGCAGCTAACACAGGATTATTTTTTTGAGCTAGTTCTAACACTAGAGATTCAGTGAGGACTTGAGGACTTTGCGCCCAAAGCTTTCTCTCGCATGAAAGGACCAGAACAAAAATAGCCACCACTAAAATAAAAAAAGAAAATATTCTGTTATGGCGCATATGACGCCCCTCCCTTAAGAATACGCAAAACAATAAATTTCCAAGAACGTTTAGCTTCTTCGGCAGAGTATATTGTTCCCAAATTGACTAGTACTCCCGAAAGAAAGCTTTCAAAGAGCCGAATTAACTCCTTCACAGTTAATTCACCTGCTCCATTTTTAAGCTTGGGATACATTCGTATAAGGGTTGATTCAAGCTCTTCTACCAAAGAAGCGCTAATTGACTTATTGAGCTCCAGAATTTCCTTATTTCCCCTTATGGATTCAAGAGCCATATGAACGCTGAACATACGCCAAATTTTATCGTTCATCATTGCATCAATAAGCTGTTCACCCCTCCGAATAAAGAGTCCATCACGTTCTTCTGGTTCTTCAGCTTCAGATGGGAGCATAATACCCCTAATCCGTTCTACCTCCTGTTTTAACACCTCTCTGTAAAGGTCAAGTTTCCCCGGGAAATGCCAATATAAGGCTCCCTTACTCAACCCGGCTTCTCTTACTATGACATCAATACTCGTTCCGTAAAAACCTTTTTCTGCAAAATGTTTACGAGCTATATCTAATATATGCGTTCGTGTATCTTGTGCGTTATCCTTCACGGATTCACCTCCCGACCGTTTAGTATGTTATGATATATACAACATACCGAACGGTCTGTCAATATTAAGCATATAAAAAAAGGGGTGCTTTATAAAGCACCCCTATTAACATTTTCTCTGATTTTCACGAAAGGGATAAAATATTTTTTGCTATTTCAAAATAGACGATTAGCCCAAATACATCGACGATAGTTGTAATAAAGGGACCAGACATAATGGCAGGGTCGATACGCACCATTCGGGCTATAAAAGGTAAGAGTGTCCCAGCAAGATTTCCAAGTAAAACTACGGCAACAATAGCAAAAGCTACAGTTAAGGCTACGCCATATCCTGTATGAAGCATATATGCCCGAACTAAGCCTAAAACGGCTAAAGCTGCGCCTAATAAGATTCCTGTTAGCGCTTCTCTACAAATAACTTTTCCTATATCTTTCCATTCAATATCACCAAGGGTAAGACCTCTTATTACGAGAGTGGAGGCCTGCGTTCCAGCATTTCCACCTGTACCAATAAGCAAAGGGATAAAAAAGGTTAAAGCAACGACACTTTGCAAAGCAAAAGAATATCGTTTTAAAACAACAGATGTCATTGCCTCCGTTAATATACAAATGAAAAGCCACATAAAACGTTTTTTAGCCAACGTAAAAATACTCGCATCAAGATAATTCTCTTCTACAGGCTGAATACCAGCCATACGTTCAAAGTCTTCCGTTGCCTCTTCCTCAATAATATCGAGAATATCGTCAAAGGTAATAATACCGACAAGGCGCTTCTCATTATCGACTATAGGGATAGCCTGTAAGTCATATTTCGACATTATCTGAGCAACTTCCTCCTGGTCGGTTGTTGTTGTTGCATATATAGGGTCGTCCATAAGGGCTGCCACTGTAGTATGAGGTTCAGCCATTATGAGCGTTTCTAAATCGACAACCCCTTTCAGGTATCGCTGGGTATCAACAACAAAACATGTATAAATAGTCTCTTTACTTCGTGCTTGCTTACGGATTCTCTCAATAGCCTGCTCTGTCGTCATTTCTTCCTTTAAATCTATATATTCAGGAGTCATTATTCGTCCGGCAGAGCTCGCTGGATAGTTCAAAAGCATATTAGCAACCTTACGTTCATCTGAAGAAAGACGTAATAACAATCTTTTAACAGTCTTTGCAGGTAACTCATCAAAAAGAGCTGTTCTGTCATCATCAGACATTTCTTCCATAATCTCTGATACTTCCGCATCAGTGAAATGGTTCAGCATTTCTTCTATTTCAGTGCTATCCATAAACTCAAACACGTCAATAGCCTGATCTTTTGCCAGCAACCTGAAAAGAAAGACCCTTTCTACAGGAGGTTTTTCTCCCAAAATTTCAGCAACATCAGCTGGCTCAATAGTGCTTAGAAGCTCTTTTAAGCTTTTAAATTTTTTGCTAAGGAATAATTTATCGATGCTCTCGAGGAATTTGTGGTGCAAATTATCCACTGGCATCTCCCCCTTTGTTCCTATATTTTTTTAAAGGGTGAGAAACAGGTCACACCCGACGGGCGCCGGGCGCTATCAAACCTGCAATGAGGGATAATAGAACGAACTCGACGCCTGTTAGTTCATGAGAAACCTTATAAAACTACACGATAAAGGGACTATACCGCTATCCATGTTACACCTCTTTTAAAAGAACATACGGGGCATTGCATATGAAAACACCCCGTATGTTTTTCTTTTCGTAAAGTAATTAACGTTTGGAGAACTGTCGCAGTCCTCGGGCACCCTTCTGACCGAATTTCTTTCTTTCGACCATACGAGGATCTCGGGTAAGATACCCTGCCTTTTTAAGAACGGGACGAAGTTCTGGATTTAGCTTAAGAAGGGCTCTGGCAATACCAAGGCAAACCGCTCCGGCCTGGCCGGTAAGACCGCCTCCATTAGCCCTGACAAAAACATTGACTTTTCCTTCTACGCCAGCAGTTTTTAAAGGAGCTAAAGCATGTACCTGCCATACGTCGCGGGGGAAATAGTCTTCAACTGTTCTTTCATTAATTTTTATAGTTCCATCGCCCGGGCAAACTCTCACGCGAGCAATAGCATTTTTACGTCTTCCTGTACCCCAAAAATAGGAAGGAGTTGGCATTCTTTTTCCTCCTTTCTTATATTAAATGTCAAGAGTAACTGGCTGTTGTGCTTCGTGAGGATGATTGGCTCCCGCATAGACCTTAAGTTTCCGCTGGAAATTAAGGCGTGTCTTGGAAGGAAGCATCCCTTTCACAACAAGCTCGACAAGTCGCTCTGGTCTTTTCGCCATGATTTCACCGTAGGTCTGGCTTTTAATTCCGCCAGGATATCCTGTGTGGTGATATCTTTTAGCATTCATCAGCTTATTACCAGTCAACTTTACTTTATCCGCATTGATAACAATCACGAAATCTCCACAATCAACATGTGGGGTATAGGTCGCTTTATGTTTCCCCATCAGTATTCTAGCTATTTTGACAGCTAGTCTTCCCAATGGTTTATCGGTGGCATCTACTACATACCACTCACGCGCAACTTTGTCGCGAGTAGCCATGTAGGTACGATTGCTCGCCATGCTCATTTCCTCCTTTATACTTCAATTCAAATATATAGGGAAAAGCCCCAAAGGACACTCATAGACACGAAACTGTTTCTTTATAGTCGCATCTGGGAATGGTGGCGGCACTCCCACTAAAAGGAAACGTTTCTATATTCTAGAAGCATCCGTAGAACTTACTTATTTTACACGTTTTAGCTTAGAATTTTCAATAATCCCTGGCAATCTTCCTCGTTTTGCTATAGGGATTCCATCGATAACCTTCAAATCCATGGTCATATCTCGAGGAGTTCCATGAGCAATATAACTTCCAACGCCAAAAGAATCAACACCCGCTTCAGAAAGAATTCTAATTCGCTCTGGATTAAGGCCGCCTGAAGCAATAATTTTCACATGTGAAAATCCTGCTATATCTAAACGATACCGAACTTCTTTTACAAGCTCAGGTGTTACTCCGCCTCGTTCGCCGGGGGTATCGAGACGAACTCCAAAAAGACGGTCTCCGAGAGCACGAGCTACACGAAGCGACTCTTCAGCTTCATCTTTAAATGTATCGATAAGAACGATCCTCGGTTCCCCTTCCGGAACCTCTTGGTCATAATACTTGGCTAATTCAACGGTGTCTCCCACAATAAGAACTGCAGCGTGAGGAACTGTTCCTGTCGGCTCATGCCCAGCTAATTTGGCTCCTAACATGCAACTCGCACCGGAACAACCACCAACAGCGACAGCCACTCTTTCCATTACTGGAGCAATAGCAGGATGGACGTGTCTTGCACCAAAGCAAAGAACCGGCCTTCCTTCCGCAGCTTCAACGCACTGACGGGCAGCCGTTGCCCACCCACTGGAACTTGCCAAAATTCCGAGAAGAACCGTTTCGTATAGACCGAACTCGGAATAAGCCCCGCTTATTCTCATAACAACTTCTTTAGGAGCGAAAGTATCTCCTTCTTGTAATGAAGAGACAGAAACGTTTTTACTCTGCAAAATTCGCATTGCCTCTGGAAGTCCTGCAAAAACACCATTACCACGAGCAAAAAACTCCGCTACAACCGGAGTATTATCTTTTCCAGCTCGATGGAGCACATCTTTTGTTTTCAAAAAATAGACATCGGAGGTCAATCCACTCAAAATTTCTTCGTGCGTTGCACTATAAAAGCGATCTGTATCGACCGTAATAGAAGAAAGATCGTCGAGGGAATTTAAGTTCCCGTTTTTGGTCATACCTATTCTCCTTTATTTTGTCATTATTACAAGTACAAGAGAAGTTAACATGAAAAGGCCGGTTAACACAACCGTTATTTTCGTCAAGCCACTCAAACGCTGCCACTGACTTCCACCCATATCCGACTGGGTTCCTCCTCCAAAGATGCCGGAGAATCCGCCTTCTTTACGCTGTTGAAGAAGAACTACTCCCATTAAGGCAATACTCAAAAGGATATGAACTATGCCAAGAAACATTCTCACTTACTACACCCCCTACACAATAAGGCACCCAAAATCCAAACAGTAGATTATTCTATCACATTTGTTGTTGAAGAATATGTATTAATTGATAAGAAGCTATAGCTCTATGTGAAATACGAGCTTTTATTTTATCAGGAAGATCAGCAAATGGACTATCAAACCCCTGAGGAATAAAGAGTGGATCGTAACCAAATCCACCTTCTCCTTGTTGTTCCTCTGCAATTTTTCCCCAACACTCGCCTTCCGTTATTATAGTATGCCCCTCTTCAGGAAAACAGAGAGCAAAAGCAGCTACATATTTTGCTGTTCGATCTTCTTTCCCTTCAAGAGATTGAAGAAGCCACTTATTCCTCGCCTCGCTGGAAGCAGCAACTCGAGCAGAAAAAATACCAGGTTTCCACTGCAGGGCGCGAACTTCAAGACCGCTATCGTCAGCTAAAGAAGGCATACCGCTTGCTTCCGCCCACGCCGCAGCTTTCAGATAAGCATTCCCCATATATGTCTGGTATGTTTCGTCCACATCAAGAGATAGACGTTCTGGACCAAAAACAAGATTTATCTGCAAGGGGGCAAGTAAAGCGACAACTTCTTCGTATTTATTACGATTACTGCTGGCAAAAAGAACAGATCTCACCAACACAAGCCTGTCGCTCCTCTTCCGTAATATCAAGAACTGCTACCTGATGCTGCATTATCGATTGAAGTCCTTCTTCTGCCAAGTCGAGCATTGCATTGAGTTCGTCTCTAGCAAAAATTCCCTGCTCACCTGTCCCTTGAATTTCTATAAGCTCTTTATTGCCATTCATTACAACATTACAATCGACTTCAGCTCTGCTGTCTTCCTCGTAACAAAGATCCAAACAAAGACCGTTTTGTATTTTGCCAACGCTGACAGCACCAATAAAAGATTTAAGCGGCAATGTATTTATTTTTTTATTTTCCCTTAAATATCTCAGGGCATCAAACAATGCAATAAAAGCTCCAGATATGGCAGCGGTACGAGTTCCACCATCAGCTTGAATAACATCACAGTCTAGCCAGATCGTTCTTTCTCCCAAAAGAGAAAGATCAACTGCAGCACGTAAAGAACGCCCTATAAGACGCTGAATTTCTTGGCTTCTTCCGTTAATCGTTCCCTTAGTGGTGCTTCTCGTTGTTCTTTCAGCAGTAGCCCGAGGCAACATGGCATATTCTGCAGTAATCCACCCCTGGCCGCTCCCTTTCAAAAAGGATGGAATTTTTTCTTCAACAGAGGCTGTACAAATAACCTTAGTTTGGCCAAAACAGGCTAAAACTGACCCTTCGGCATAGCATGTGTATCCACGCTCAAAAGTTATTGGGCGCATGTCGTTGAACTTTCTACCATCACTTCGTACATAAATATTCTCCATAATAATGCGTTGATCCTTCCTTTTACGAACGAATTTCCCAAGGAACCGAAAGATTTACAGGCGCGCCGCTCTGAGGAACTTTCCCCTCTACGAGAAATCTCACTTTTGCAACTGGAGAGAAACTCTCTTTCACCGTCTGCACGATCCCCGTTATAAGCAGAGTACTTGTCTGCTCCCCTAGAGCATTAAGTGAAGCCATAAAGGCATTATTTACATTAAGATATGCCGTATCTCCATTTCTAAAAACATGTTGAACGCTCACTCCGCGCAATGGATCGCCGCACTCTTCAAAAAGTTTCGCAATAAGACGCTTCATGTCATCTTCCATAATGCTTGAAACTACAACTGCATCTTTTTTAACGATATTTCCGTCTATAGGAATATAGATAGGAAAGGTTACCTTTCTTCCTACAGTTGAGTCTGCTGCCAAAAATTCCGAAAGCTCCTGCTGATTCTCAACAACATCACTCTGGTTTACCAAATTTTTCTTATTCAAAAGATCCAACGTAAAAGATGTTCCCCAATAACCCACTCCAAAAAACAAAAAGACAATAGCAACCCACGCTATGATACGAAAGACCATGGGAGCTTTATGTGTCGATGTCTCTTCTGCATACCTCCGCCCACGCTTAGAACGAGGCTTTGTCTTTGATAACTCCGCTTGTCTATCTAAATTACGACGAATTTGCAAATCATCTTCAAAATCGTCAGAAAAACGATCTTCTTTACGAACCATGTTGTATAGCGCTAACGCGCCACACACCTCCTCTCACATCTCCTATTTTATCGGCCTCCATTGAAGTAGGCCTCTACCCCTCGCGCAATAGCTTCGGCAAACTGTCTTTGAAAAGACGTAGAAGCAAGCTTTTTCGCTTCACTTCGTTCAGTAATAAAACCTGTTTCTATGAGCACTGCCGGCATCGAAGCACCACGCAAAACAAAAAATGGGGCCTGAGCAACTCGTCTCATATTTAAACGATTATTTTTTCCTGCTTTAAATAGATATTCCGCTACGTCAGTACTATCACTAATTTTAGCGTTTTGCTGCATATTTCCAAGAATATTCAAAAGCATTTTTGTCTTTTTATCAACTTGTGCTGAACTCTCACTACCATTATCGCCTGTCAACTCTCGGTTTTCAATTAAAGCCAACTGCATTGCGTCTTTATCTGTAGGCAAAGCCATAATGTATATTTCCGTGCCAGTCGCATGCCTTCCTTTAGGTAAAGCATTGGCATGAATACTGATAAACATATCAGCTTCCCAATTATTCGCCAACTCAGTACGCTCTCTCAACTTTAGATAAATATCTGTGCTTCGAGTCAAACGCACATCAAAACCTCGTTTTTTAATACTCTCCGCTAATAATTTCGAAAACTGAAGGTTTAAATTCTTTTCTCTCAAGCCGTTTGAAACGGCGCCAGGATCTTTCCCCCCATGACCAGGGTCAACAACAATGAGAGGTTCTTTTGATTTCTTCTGAGGTGGCACAGCAACACGTTGAGGAACAGAAACATTCTGAGATTCAGGAATATTCCCGCCAGGTGCTGTTATTTCCAGAATTTCTTTCTGTTTTTCGGGGAATATGTCAACCACCAATCGCGTCGGATTAGGAAGGGTAAAGATGTTCATTTTCCCGCCCTGAACGGAATGCAAGGATACTATATATTTCCCATTTAAAGTATTCATTTTGACAGATACATCTTGAGGATACGGAGAAGAAAGATCGTTTTGAGAAAGACTCGAACCAGAGAAAACAATAGAAACCGACGTATCTACCTCTTTTGATTCAGGTTCGGCCACACCCAAATAGTCAAAAACTACCCTAATTTTTTCTTCATAACGTCCCCATCTCAGCGACTTTAGCTCACATGTCGGTTGTTGAATCAGTTGTTGAACCGGTTGCTGAATCGCTGGCTTAATTTCTTCATGAAGAGGTTGAAGCTCTTCTATAACAACAGGAATATCAGAAGCCCCCATCCACGATAGCGTAGATTTATCCCCCGCTGCCTGATATAAAGATTGAAGAATTTTCATGGCAGATCGAGAATCAAGCCACCAATGTCCATTTTCCAAAACGGGTGCTGAGGCTGTCGGTAGAAGCTGAACATTCAACCATACTGCTGTAGCTTTATGAACAAGTTGTAACTTATTGTTTTTGTAATAAATCAAAAGTGTATCTTCTTTTTGCTCCAAATCAAGCTGTAGAAGTCTCACCATAGTCCCAATAGAAACCATGGTCAATCTGCCTTGTTCTTTTATTGGAACGTCTCCAAGGACACGACCGTTAAGAGCCAAATTCCATCCCGTCGAAGACATCGCCGAATCGGAAATAAAAACAAGTGCTGTTATAAGAAAAATAAAAATAAATATAAATTTTTTACAAACCTGCCGCTGTAACATTATCGATCACCATCGTACATCCCCCAATATCGCCAAAAAAGGAAAGATCGCCCCCTACTAAAACGATACGATTCAACAAATCAAGTAAATTCCCAGCTATTGTCATTCCTGCAATAGGACGATCAAGGAGGCCTTCAAAGAGACGTACTCCTTTTATTCCAAGGGAAAAATCCCCACTTACAGGATTAACTGTATGAAGTCCAAGAAGCTCTGTTACATAAAGTCCATTCTGAACAGAATGGAAAATTTCCTCAGGTGAGAGCGTCCCCGGTTCCATATAAAGATTGGAAATATCCACATCAGGAAGAGAGGAGAAACTTCTTGCCCCATTTCCTGTAGAACGTACCCCATCTTTTCGAGCATATTTAAGGTTATAGAGAAAAGCTTCCACTATACCTTCTTTCATCACAACCGTTTTCTGACAAGGAACGCCCTCTCCATCGAAAGGAGAGGTTCCAAGTTTCCGTGGCATAAGACCATCATCTATGAGAGAAAGAAGAGGGCTGGCAACTTTTTTCCCGAGTTTCCCTTTGTAAAGGGAACGATTTTTATGGACGTTTGAAGCACAAAAAAGATCCCCAATGACAGAAAGCAGTGATGATGAAACCTCTGGAGAAAAAATCAAAGTATATTTTTTAGTAGGGAGAGGCGTTCCCCCCAATGTATAGGCTGTCTGTTTCACAGCCTTTTCCGCTATCTTTTGAAGAGAACAATCTTCAAGAAAACGAAACTCTTCCCCAAAACCCCCCATCTCCATATGTTCGCCGTCGCTCATAACAAGGCTAACACCAGCAGCAAGAGCCGTTCCTTCATACCATCCATATATACCTGCAGAGGACATATAAAAAGTATCCCCTTGCCCATCGGCCCATGAAGCACTTCGTACAGAAACAACCCGAGAGTCCTTTTCTCTTACATAACGAGTCATTTCATTACACCACTCCATACGCTGTTCTGGTGTGATTGACTGAACAGCATCATCTTTGAGCTCTAATTCTTCCGAATAGGAGGGGGCGTCTTCATAAAGAACAACCCACGGATCGGGTTCAACCAGAGAACAATTGTGCAAGCTCCAATCGACAAGTTGCTGTAACGCCACTTTATTTATGGCATTAACATGTGCTACACCCTGACGACCTTCCCCATCAAGAACGCGCAGTCCAATACCTGTAATACAGCCTGAATTATTCTGCTCCGGTTTCCCATCTCGAAGAGATAAGGAAGAATTACATCCTGAATAATAGAGGACATCGGCCCCAGACGCTCCTTTTTTTGTTGCTTCGTCTATTAGAAATTCTGAACAGTGAACTATCTCATCATACCAAGGGACAACCATTCTATTGTCTAACCTCTTCGACTATAATATCTGCGGCCGCCACGGCTTGTTCCCTAGAAACATCAAGATGAGTTACAAGACGTATACGCCGCTCTCCCATTGCCGTAAAAAATACGCCTCTCTTTGAGCAACGATCTATCAACATATCTGCGGTAAGATCACCTTCAGGTAAAGAGAAGAAGATCATGTTTGTCCGCTTACCATTATTCTCTACAGCTATGCCTGCTGCTTCAAGTATCTGAGCAACAAGACTGGCATTATCATGGTCTTCTTTCAAATGTTCAATATTATGTTCTAAAGCGTAGAGGCCAGCTGCTGCAATAACTCCAGCCTGCCGCATTCCTCCACCTACACGTTTCCTCCAATGGCGCGCTCTTTCTATAAAATTGCGAGAGCCGCAAATAATACTCCCAACAGGAGCCCCAAGCCCCTTTGATAAGCAAAGCTGCACAGAATCAACGAGAGTTGTATAAGCAGAGACATTTGTTTCCCACGCTGTAGCAGCATTGAAAAGCCGTGCGCCATCTAAATGAATGGATAGCCCGAGTTCTCGAGCCTTGCAAGCTGTTTGGGCAAAGACGTCAGGAGAAAGAGCTATTCCACCACATTTATTGTGAGTGTTTTCAAGACAAAGAAGCTTGGCAGGAGCAAAATGAACGTTGGGAGGAAGACATTTCTCTTGAACAGCCTCCGGGCTCGGAATCCCCACAGAGTCATCTACAAGCATAGGAAATAATCCGCCGAGAACGGATAGACCGCCACCTTCGTAATTATTGATATGAGAATAGGTCCCAAGAATGACACCATCTCCTCGATTGCCGTGAGTCAGAAGAGAAACAAGGTTCCCCATAGTTCCAGAGACTGCAAATAAAGCCGCCTCTTTTCCTGTTAGTTGGGCAGCCTTTTCTTCTAGTTTTATGACTGTGGGATCTTCTCCATAGACGTCATCTCCTACTTCAGATTCATACATTGCTCGACGCATGGCTTCACTAGGTTTTGTCACTGTGTCACTTTTTAGATCGATGGGAAAGTGCATCTCTATTCTCCTCCTTACATCATTTAGACTCTTTCGTTAACCTTATCACGTTATACTACCATTTATCTACAGGGATATACCTAAACGCGCCCAAGGTAAGAAATCAGTCTTTACACGAATCCCCATTGACACACTGGGTCTATTCGTTCCGTGAAAATCTGAACCTGCCGTAGTAAAGAGATCCATCTCTTTTGCAATACGAAGATACTGAAATATTTGTTGTGAAGAATGGCTGGGGGAAAGACACTCTATTCCCCATAAACCTAAAGATTTTAATTGTTTCAAAATATCGACAAGAACACCATAATCATCTGTCGTTTGGGCAGGATGAGCTAAAACAGCCACTCCATCCGCTTTTTGTATAACATCAATACAAACTTCAGGGGAAAGACGATAGCGAGGAACGTATGCAGAAGCATCGTGGCCAAGATATCTGTCAAAGGCCTGCCACATATTCTGAACATATCCTTTTTTAATGAGGACTCTTGCAACATGCGGACGCGCTACTACATCTCCGTTGGCTTCTGCTCTTACTTCTTCGATAGAAACAGACATCCCCAGTTTCTGAAGCTTTTCACATATTTTTATGTTTCTTTCGTCTCGTCCTTCTCGCAAATCTTTCATATGTTTTTGGAAGAGAGGAGATTCAACGTTAATCCTATATCCAAGAATATGCATAACGCCATTAAACTCTGCTGAAAGCTCTACTCCCGAAACTCCACGCACTCCCAATTTATTGCAAGCTGTTAAAAATTCATTTACACCTTCCGTGGTGTCATGA
Source organism: Aminobacterium thunnarium (assembly GCF_055390565.1). Classification (NCBI taxonomy): domain Bacteria; kingdom Thermotogati; phylum Synergistota; class Synergistia; order Synergistales; family Aminobacteriaceae; genus Aminobacterium; species Aminobacterium thunnarium. The sequence continues at coordinate 150,485 of NZ_AP042412.1, read as the reverse complement.
TCTGTTAAACTCATGACAGACAATCCTCGCCTTTTTCCTCTGACCACAAGATCCCGAGGAGCAAGAGTTCCATCGGAACTGGTACTATGAAGATGTAAATCAATGAAAATCATCTTGCTAGCCTGCGATTTCCGAGTCTAGTTCATCAGCAAGAATAACATCAAGATCAAAAAGCGTAACGAGATCAAGAAGCACGACAAGCCGTCCGCCTTCTTGTTTTATAACTCCCAAAAGATATTTCTTTTCCATAGAGGTATCCAGTTGAATATTCTGTTCTATCTGAGAGTCAAAGACAGTACATACTTCGCGAACTGAATCGACTAAAATACCAAATTGAATATCATTCCATGAAACTACAACGATTCGAGAATCTTCAGTCAAAGCTTTTTCTTCCATCCCCAACTTCAATTCCATATCAAATACTGGGACGATCGTGCCACGAAGATTTATTACTCCACGAATGTAATCTGGAGCGTTAGGAACGCGTGTAATTACTGGCGGGACTCGAACAATTTCCTTCACTTCATTTACGTTCAGAGCAAATTCTTCCTTGCCAAGAGAAAAGACAAGAATGATTTGCTCTTCTCCTCTATCTTCCTGAGCTACATTTTCAATATTCTGCGTCTGAGATACATCCATTTTAGGTACTCCTCCTTGTGGAATCCTTATCTACCACTGTTCATGATGCAAAAGAACGCCATCTAACGTAATGATCCGTATATCATGCTCTTCGATTAGAGCTATGCTTGCCGGATCTCGCCCGCGGGGTAAAGAAGCCCCTCCCGGATTTAAAAACCACGTTTTCCCTTCTCTGACAAGTGAACCTACATGAGTATGACCAGATATGACAAGATCTGCTTTTGCATTTAATGCTAAATGTCGTAGTTGAGAGAAATGAGAGCCGTGGTTTAAGAGTATAAGTTTGCCGGCCCACCATATTGTCACGTAAGGAGAAAGTATAGGCCACTTCAGCCACTCCTGATCCCGAGAAAAATCACCGTTGCCTTTTGCAATAAGAACGGGAACAGAAGAAGCATTCATCATATCGGCTAGTCCAGTATCAACTCCACTTTTTAAAACATCTCCTGCGTGAAGAATGGCCTCCACATCACCCCATATATTCAAAGCCTTCTCCCATGCATCTGCGTGACCATGTGTATCGGCAATAACACCAAGACGACGAGACATCCTTTCTCTCACCTCCTCATAGAATCGACAATGGAAAGAACGTCACGTAAAAGGGCAAAAGCTGCTGATCGACGGCCAGCACCAGCACCTTCTATACATATCTCCCCCATTGTATCAGTCGAGATAACTGCACCATTTGTTACGCCATAAAGAGTAACGAGAGGATGATTGGCCGGTAAGGCCGCTGGGGCTACTTCTATGTAAACGTTCTGGCCTTTCCTTTCTATTCTTGAAAGGAGACGCACCACTCCACCTTTAGTTCTTGTCCTGTTAAGCATTTCAGGAGTAACTTCACGAATTCCTTTTACATGTATTTTATCTTTTGTAAGCATGGGAGAGCCCATAAGTGCTTGAGCTACAATCATTGCCTTATAAGCAGAGTCCCAACCATCAATATCTATACTGGGATCAGCTTCTGCATATCCTCGCCTTTGCGCATCAAGCAGTGCATCATCAAGAGTGCTTCCCTGACGCATTTGCTCAAGAATATAATTACATGTTCCATTCAAAACTCCTTCAAAAGACAGAACTTGAGTTGCAGGCAATCCATGTCGGACTAAAGAAAAGAGAGGGGTTCCACACATAACAGTTCCCTCAAAAAGGAAATGAGCTTTATTAACCTGAGCCAGTTTTGATAAAGGGTGATACCAAAGAGCTACTGGAGATTTGTTACATGTAACAACTGATTTTCCTCGCAAGAAGGCTCTCTCGATAAAAGAACGAGCCGGCTCTCCTGTTTCCAAACTTGAAGATGTTGTATCTATGAGAACATCATATTCTCCGTTACAAAGTAACTCTTCAAGAGAAACAGAATCACGATTTTCCTTAGCGTACAGTATCTTACCATCGATACGCCCTGTCTCTTCTTCTGCCTTAAAAACCTCATTAATATCAAGTCCTCGCGGGGAATATATATTTCCTCTTCTTCGCGTAGCTATTCCGTTAATTTGCACTGAACTTTTAAATTGAGAAAAAATTTCTTCTTTTTTTCGTATCAGTAGAGAACAAAACTCACGCCCAACGTTGCCAAAACCAAGAAGAAGAATAGATAAATTCATACAAACTCCTCCAACGCATAATCATTACAGTGCTTCAGCTTGGATAATGTTTTATTTTATCACTTTAGGTAGTGCTTCGTCTTATGTCTATTCATGTTGTATTATTTCTAAATAGAAAATAGAATAGTTCTATATCATACGGAGGGAGTTCTTATCTATGAGCGAACACATTTCTCAGGAATCCGTTTTAAAGGAACTTAAAAATCTCGTGGAGTCTTCTTCTCTTGTAACAGCCAGATTAATAGAAGCAGTCTCACTTAACTCCCAGCTTGCATCCTCTTCCACCCCCGAAATGCAGGATCTCTTTCATCAGTGGATCAACTATATTGCTGGAGAAATTCTAAACATCGCCAATAAAAATGAAACTGTCAACGTAAAAGAAGTGGCAGAGAGTATTGGCGTGTGCGAAACGACAATTCTTTCTCTGCTTCTCTACCTTGAAAGAAATGGATCAATAATTGTTGAAAACGTCACAGTAAAAAAAGGAAAGGGTGAAAATCAGGAATTGTGCCACTGCCTCCGTTCATAAAAAATAATGAGGTGATAGTATGGCAACAGATTTACAACTCTTGTCAAAAAAGGCTCGCAGAAGAGCGGCTCTCGCTGAGGCAGGGTTAGAAAAATCAGCCTCTTTTGATGTCTTATATAGTAATATGAGTTATATTTTTTCTGACATTCTCAATGAACAACAACTTTCAGAAACTTGCGATACATGCATCCAATATGAGATAAATACTCTTTTTGTTCCACTTCTTGCTGTTCCTTATGTGTCCAAGCGTTTTTCAAAAGAAAAAATAAAGGTGGGAGCTATTATAGACTACCCCTTAGCAGGGCTCCCTCCATCGTTAAAACAAGACGCCATACTTTGGGCGGCAAAAAATGGGGCAGATGTAATTGTTGTCCTCATAAGATCTGACGTCATGCATCAGAACAGTGATCATAACGAACTACGTCAAGCGCTTATCTCATACAGAAACGTTTTACCTTTTGATTTCCCCCTCTATTTTGCTTTTAATTCGTATATTTTATCTGAGGAGGAAATCATCACTTTTGCCAGATATTCAGAAATCGCTCGCGCCTCTGGCATCATTTGTATCAAGTACACGAGACAACAACATATTTTACAGAATATAGCTCTTTTACGCTCTGCTTCTCCCGACACAATGAGTGTGGGTTTTTTAGGAAATAGCAAATCCTGGCAAGAGATAGAAACATTAAATGCTGCCGGAGCTGATATGGTCATTACATGTTGTCAACCTGATCTTTTTCGATATCCTTCTCATTTTAAATTTTAAAATTTAAATAATGGGGGCATGGTAATGAATAGCAATTCATCAAGCTATATAAAGCGACTTTCTATTCCACCAATTATTTCTATACTAATTATCCTCATTTTCATTACAACTCGAAATTCCTCTTCGAAAATACAACTCACTCCCTTATTTTCTATTCTCTTACTTTGTTATATTGCCAGCTGTATTTACTATTTTTTTTCGAGTAAGTGGGGACAAAATCACGAAGTTTGGGGGTATCAATTTTTTTCGCAAGGGCTCATCATTGCGGTATTCGGATCTATACTTGGTCAGCATTTCCTAGTTTCATGGCTAGGTGTAACTTTAACCATGGTAGGTCTTATCCTTATGGGAAATAGCTTTTATTCCCATATTTCTTTCCACTTTCAGTGTAAAAACGCTACTGAAAGCATAGAAAATAGTGCCTATCAACCTATAGATATACTCTCTTGCAAGCATTCTCTCGAAATTTTTCCCTTTCCAGCTCTTATTGAAAAAGATGAGGAGAGTTTTCCCAATGGGAAAATGGAAGAACTAATTTCCCTTGATTCAATAGAATCCCCTTTCTCCGCCTTTATAAAAAAACAAAAAAATTCAGATGGTGTTATAACGCTGCCTTCTGGAGAATGGAAGGTTATTGAACATTCAAAAGAAGATATGAAAGCCCTTTTTTTAATACCACATATGAGTAACGAAAAAGAAAATGCAACAAAAACTCTGGGAATATACGATGAGACGGGGCTTTACACAAAGGAATATGCTGTAATTCGAGGGACACAAGAATTAGAAAGATCGTATAGATATCGCCGCTGGCTTTCAGGGCTTCTTATAAATTACTCCATCTCTGACTCTAATAACCTCATAGACGAAAACAAGCATACTCAACTTTTTGAAAAATTTAGTTCCCATCTTATTAAGAATCTACGACATACGGATCTCATATTCCTAATCGAAAATAATGAAATACTTGTTATGCTACCAGAAACGCCGCGTGACGGATTAAAAACCATAAGCAGCCGTATAGAAGATATGGCTTCAATACTTATAGAAAATGATAACAGTATCAGTCACTTATCAACTTGTTGCAAAATCAATTTACGAATAGGAAGTGTTTTTGTAAGTGGGAATGAAAAGATAACATATAAAGATTTTATAGCTGCACTGAAAAGATCAATTAAAAAACAAAACGAAGAAAGCATTTAACTCAAATTGTTTCATGCCAGAGAAACCAAAGGAATTATCATAGGAAATTATAGTAAGGAAGGATGAGGGTATAAAAAAAGATCTCTGGCGGCGACCTACTCTCCCACAGATAGCCTCTGCAGTACCATCGGCGCTGGAGGGCTTAACTTCCGGGTTCGGCATGGAACCGGGTGTGACCCCTCCGCTATTACCACCAGAGATCTCAAACTTTTATTCTTTCGTACTCTAAACACAGAAATCGAGGAAAGAAAACCAAGAGAAAGTGAGAATAAGGCCTCGATGTATTAGTACCGGTCAGCTAAGAGCCTCACAACTCGTACACTCCCGGCCTATCTATCCTGTCGTCTTCAGGACACCTTACTTCCCTATCGGAATGGGGTATCTCATCTTGGAGGCGGCTTCCCGCTTAGATGCCTTCAGCGGTTATCCGACCCGAACATAGCTACCCGGCTTATGCAGCTGGCGCTACAACCGGTACACCAGAGGTTCGTCCACTTCGGTCCTCTCGTACTAGAAGCAGATCTCCTCAAATACCCTACGCCTATGGTGGATAGGGACCGAACTGTCTCACGACGTTCTAAACCCAGCTCACGTACCGCTTTAATGGGCGAACAGACCAACCCTTGGGACCTGCTTCAGCCCCAGGATGCGACGAGCCGACATCGAGGTGCCAAACCCTGCCGTCGATAGGAACTCTCGGGCAGGATCAGCCTGTTATCCCCGGGGTAGCTTTTATCCGTTGAGCGACGGCCCTTCCACTCGGAACCGCCGGATCACTAAGACCAACTTTCGTTCCTGCTCGAAACGTCTCTCTCACAGTCAAGCCACCTTATACCTTTGCGCTCTCTATGGGCGATTTCCATGCGCCCTGAGGTGACCATTGCGCGCCTCCGTTACTCTTTAGGAGGCGACCGCCCCAGTCAAACTGCCCACCTGACACTGTCCTCTGTGTCGTTTCAGACCTCAAAGTTAGAACTTCGGCATGTCAAGGGTGGTATCCCAACAACGGCTCCTGCAAAACTGACGTCCTGCATTCTCAGCCTCCCACCTATCCTGTACATAACAGACCAAAATCCAATATCAGGCTACAGTAAAGCTCCACGGGGTCTTTCCGTCCCACCACAGGTAACTGGCGTCTTTACCAGTACCACAATTTCACCGGGTCCCTCGTTGAGACAGTGCTCAGATCGTTACACCATTCGTGCAGGTCGGAACTTACCCGACAAGGAATTTCGCTACCTTAGGACCGTTATAGTTACGGCCGCCGTTTACTGGGGCTTCATATCAAAGCTTCGCTTACGCTAACCTCTCCATTTAACCTTCCAGCACCGGGCAGGTGTCAGTCCCTATACTTCGGCTTGCGCCTTATGCAGAGACCTATGTTTTTAGTAAACAGTCGCCTGAGCCTGGTTTCTGCGACCACCCTTAGCTCTGTATCGTATATACACATCACCAGAGTGGCACCCCTTCTCCCTAGGTTACGGGGTCAACTTGCAGAGTTCCTTAACGAGGGTTTTCCCGCTCACCTTAGCCTTCTCAGCTAGCCCACCTGCGTCGGTTTCGGGTACGAGCAGCTTAAGACCTCCCTAGAGGCTTTTCTCGACAGCCGAGCTTCAATGACTTCGGTTCCGTAGAACCTCCCCTTCAGGTCTCAGAACTAACATCGCGGATTTGCCTGCAATGCCTTCCTACTCCCTTGGACCGGGTATTCCATCACCCGGATCACCTAGCTTTCTGTGTCACCCCTTCAGTAATAACGGTCTCAGGCTGGGGCAGGAATGTCTACCTGCTATCCATCGACTACGCTCTTCAGCCTCGCCTTAGGTCCCGCCTAACCCTGGGTGGATGAACCTTCCCCAGGAACCCTTGGGCTTCCGGTGAGTACGTTTCTCACGCACTTCTCGTTACTTATGCCGACATTCTCACTTCCATACAGTCCACACGACCTCTCGGTTCGGCTTCACCCCGTACAGAACGCTCCCCTACCGATAGTTGATACTCATCAATTATCCCGCAGCTTCGGCAGTATGCTTAGCCCCCTACATTTTCGGCGCAAAAGTCCTCGACCAGTGAGCTGTTACGCACTCTTTAAAGGGTGGCTGCTTCTAAGCCAACCTCCTGGCTGTCCAGGCACTCTCACATCCTTGCCACACTTAGCATACACTTTGGGACCTTAGCTGACGGTCTGGGCTGTTTCCCTCACGACCACGGACCTTCTCACCCGTAGTCTCACTCCCGCAATACAGTTATGGTATTCGAAGTTTGGTTGAATTTGGTAGGACCCCAGTCCCCCGCATCCATCCAGTGCTCTACCCCCATAACTGAACTCGCAAGGCTGCACCTCAATGCATATCGGGGAGAACCAGCTATCACCGCACTCGATTAGCTTTTCACTCCTATCCACAGCTCATCCAAGTCTTTTTCAACAGACAATGGTTCGGTCCTCCATCCGGCTTCACCCGGACTTCAACCTGGCCATGGATAGATCGTACGGCTTCGGGTCTATTAAACGAAACTCGCGCCCTATTCAGACTCGGTTTCCCTACGGCTCCAGTGCTAACGCACCTTAACCTCGCTACGTCTAATAACTCGTCGGCTCATTTTACAAAAGGCACACCGTCACGCGCCATACATCGCTGTATGGTTGCGCTCCGATTGCTTGTAGGCACACGGGTTCAGGTCTATTTCACTCCCCGCCAGGGGTGCTTTTCACCTTTCCCTCTCGGTACTGATTCACTATCGGTCACCAGTAGTATTTAGCCTTGGATGATGGTCCACCCTGATTCAACCGGAATTCCACGTGCTCCGGCCTACTCGGGAGATGTCTACAGAGTACATTTCCTGTCACCTACAGGGCTGTCACCTTCTATGGCGTGCTTTCCCAACACACTTCAACTAGAAAATGTATTGATAACTCTGTCGTGAGCCTGCGGACTCACTTTGACATTCCCTCGACCCCAAATACACAACGACCGCAGTCTTGACATGTATTCGGTTTAGGCTCTTCCCCTTTCGCTCACCACTACTCAGGGAATCTCTTCGATTTCTCTTCCTCCGGCTACTGAGATGTTTCACTTCGCCGGGTTCCTTCCCTTACGGGATGCCTGTACTCCTACAGGCGGGTTGCCCCATTCGGATATCTGCGGATCAATGGTCGCTTGCACCTCCCCACAGCTTTTCGCAGCTTGCCACGTCCTTCATCGGCTACTGGTGCCAAGGCATCCACCGTATGCCCTTTATACCTTATTCTCTTACTTTCCCTCGATTACTTTCCTCTATTCCTATGTCAAGGTACAAAAGCGAAACAGGTAAGACGAAAATTCTTCACAGTCATTATCTACAAGAGAATATACATCCCCTTGTCATTTCTCCTTAGAAAGGAGGTGATCCAGCCGCACCTTCCGGTACGGCTACCTTGTTACGACTTCACCCCCCTCACCAGACACACCTTCGACGGATCCTTCCATTGCTGGTTAAGCCTCCGGCTTCGGGTGCACCCAACTCGGGTGGTGTGACGGGCGGTGTGTACAAGGCCCGGGAACGGATTCACCGCGGCTTGGCTGATCCGCGATTACTAGCGATTCCTCCTTCATGTAGTCGAGTTGCAGACTACAATCCGAACTGAGACCGACTTTGTGGGATCTGCTTGCCTTCGCAGGCTTGCTTCCCGCTGTATCGGCCATTGTAGCACGTGTGTCGCCCTAGGCATAAGGGCCATGATGACTTGACGTCGTCCCCACCTTCCTCCAGCTTGTCGCTGGCAGTCCATCCAGAGTCCCCGACTCTACTCGCTGGTAACTGGATGCAGGGGTTGCGCTCGTTGCGGGACTTAACCCAACATCTCACGACACGAGCTGACGACAGCCATGCAGCACCTGTGTACGCTCTGTACCCGAAGGTACAGTCCTTCACCTTTCAGATCCGTACCACGTACATGTCAAACCTAGGTAAGGTTCTTCGGTTTGCATCGAATTAAACCACGTGCTCCACCGCTTGTGCGGGCCCCCGTCAATTCCTTTGAGTTTCAATCTTGCGATCGTACTCCCCAGGCGGAATGCTTATCGCGTTAACTCCGGCACGGATGCCTCTCGACACCCACACCTAGCATTCATCGTTTACGGCCAGGACTACCGGGGTATCTAATCCCGTTCGCTCCCCTGGCTTTCGCGCCTCAGCGTCAGTTGCTGGCCAGTAAGCCGCCTTCGCCACTGGTGTTCTTCCCGATATCTACGCATTTCACCGCTACACCGGGAATTCCGCCTACCTCTCCAGCACTCTAGATACCCAGTTTCAACCGCATACATGAGTTGAGCTCATGCCTTTTACAGCTGACTTAAATATCCGCCTGCGCGCCCTTTACGCCCAGTAATTCCGGACAACGCTCGTCCCCTACGTATTACCGCGGCTGCTGGCACGTAGTTAGCCGGGACTTCCTCGTATGGTACCGTCACTTCCTTCTTCCCATACAACAGAGGTTTACGACCCAAAAGCCTTCTTCCCTCACGCGGCGTCGCTGGGTCAGGCTTGCGCCCATTGCCCAATATTCCCCACTGCTGCCTCCCGTAGGAGTCTGGACCGTATCTCAGTTCCAATGTGGCCGGTCACCCTCTCAGGCCGGCTACCCGTCATCGCCTTGGTAAGCCCTTACCTCACCAACTAACTGATAGGACATGAGCCCCTCCTTCAGCGGATTACTCCTTTCACCTCTCGGCATATGGGGTATTAGCAGCCGTTTCCAACTGTTGTCCCCCTCTGAAGGACAGGTTCTCATGCATTACTCACCCGTCCGCTACTAAGAACACATCATCTCTCCTCCGAAAAGTCGTGATGATATGCCTCCGTTCAACTTGCATGTGTTAAGCACGCCGCCAGCGTTCGTCCTGAGCCAGGATCAAACTCTCCATGAATTTCTTTTAAATTGACTGGCTTCCTCTTCGTCTCACCTATTCACTTTACAAGGTCCTGCGCTGCCTTTCGAGCGGCGCGAAGGGTATGATATCATTTTTCCAGAAGAAGTCAACACTAAAAAAGCAAAATCTCTAAAACCACAAAAAATGTACTATCCCTTGCTACCACTGATTTTTTACCATAAAACCATATTTTTTCTTATTTTAAACAACTATTGTCTAAATATTGAATACCTTCGACATCTCAAAAAACACGCTGTTTCCCTGGCTACTATCCATAAAGCAGACTGCTTCTGCATGCTAATATATAATATTAAAATGAATAGATATTGTACTTTGGGAGGGAATGTCTTGGATTTTACAGATCTTGTAAAGAAAAGATATAGTGTAAGAAAATATGATTCTCGTCCTGTCCCCATATCTCTCATCGAAAACTGCATGGAAGCTGCAAGGTTAGCTCCTTCTGCCTGCAACTCCCAGCCATGGTCTTTTATTATCGCTAATACCCCTGAAAAAGTAAGCGCTTTGGCAAAAGCAGCCTTCAGCGGCATATATTCAATGAACTCTTTCGCTGCAAAAGCCCCCGTCCTTATAGTGGTCGTTGCTCAACATTCTCGATACAGTGCAGCTTTAGGCGGCTTTTTCCGTGGGGTACAATTCAGTCTCATGGATGTAGCTATTGCCTGCGAACATATTTGCTTGCAGGCGACAGAACTAGGATTGGGGACATGCATGCTGGGATGGCTTGATGAGAAAAATTTAAAAAAAGAATTGCTTCTTCCCTCATCTGCAAAAATAGATATTGTAATAAGTATGGGCTATCCTGAAAATAATGATGTCGTTCGATCTAAAACAAGAAAAACATTAGATGATATAAGACGATTTCTTTAGTTTATAAAAAAAGATGGATAGGGCTCATAAAGAGCTCCGTCCATCTTTTTTCTACGCCTACAATCTCACACGGAGAATTTATTTTTAAATTCCTCAGGCTTCGCAACTTTCTGTTTTTATATCACAACAACGAGCTTCTAAAGGCAAATATGTAAGATCACATTTCATTCCACCCTTAAGGGAACATGCATTATATCCTAACAATCTCATTAGAGAAACAACTTGCCCAGCAGACTGCCCCGAATAACAACAGACAATTACTTTCTTATCTTTAGGAATCTCATTTAAATGATCTCCCACTTCGCTCCAAAAAATATTAACAGCACCTTCGAGATGTTCTTCTTCATAGTCTTCAGGTTTTCTAATGTCGAGAATGTACACTTCTTCTTTTTTCATTACTTCTTTCAATTGCTCACAACTAATGAGATTGTTACACCCTTTTTTGAGATCCTGGAAATAATCTGCGACCGCTTCTACGATTGTTTTCAAGACAAAACCTCCCTTTAGAGATCGTTGTAAGTAATGATAATCAATATCAATATTGCATGAGGAGAGAGAAATTGTCAATAAGAAACAGAAAATTTATAACTATTATAAACGTTATTTATAAAAACGTTTTTGCATTATTTTTTAAACTGTATTTAAAAGAATTACTTACATTTCTTGCTGTTTTTCTTCCATGATCTGTTTTAAGCGTTTTCCAGTAATAATAAAGTATGATTTCTCCGCAACATTGGATGCATGGTCTCCCACTCGTTCAAGATGACGGCCTATCCACATCAAAGCAGCTGCACATTGGGCAGTAACTTTATCCCCTTTCGGTTTAAGGGCTATGATTTGAATAAGTTCTTCAAAAATATTGAAATAGAGAATATCAAGTTCCTGATCTTTTAAGTAAACTTCCTCGGCTAATGCAGGATTATTAGTCTCAAAAGCATTTAGTGCATTTCGAAGCATCTCTGTCGAAATATTCTTCATTTTAGGAATATCTATCAACGGCTTTAAAAGAGGATATTTGTTAAGAAAAAGTACTCGTTCAGCTATGTTAACGGCTTCATCGCCTATTCTTTCAAGATCTGTAACTATTTTTGCTACAGCAAAAACAAATCGGAGATTTTCTCGAACTGGCTGTCTCATCGCTATAGACCCTAAGCACTCTTGATCTATTTCCACTTCCAATTTATCTATAACATCATCATTGTCTATTACCTTTTGCGCAAGGTCATTGTTTCTTTCAACTAAAGCCTCTACGGCAGAGGCAACGGCTTTTATACATTCCTCTCCCATTTTATGAACCATAGAAAGAATTCTTTTTTTATCACTTGAGTAGAGAATCATTTCCGATGTCAGTTCCTGCTCTGGCTCTTTCTTCTTCCCAAAAAGCATCACCGTCCTCACCTCTTTCTCTGATTTTTCCTCCTTTGGCAACTTCTAACGAAGCAGCAACTATTACTCGTAAGGTCGCTAAGAGACTCCAAAGGGCGGCATCTTGGCGACAATTAAAAAGATGTCCGCGAAAAACCATAATCTGTCTTAACAATTCATCACGAGATCGAAATTCTTTCGCAAGTTCCAACGCCTTCTGAATACTTACAGCGTCATCAAGCGCAAAAGCGCGAAGACTATAACGTACAACATCAACTGAGAGAGAAAGATACTTTTGCCACTCCTCTCGTTGCAATTCACTGGAGAGACGATCTTCTATTCCTTCTTGCCATAAGGTGTAAAGTTTGCCTGTCGCAGTTTCAACAAGCTCTGCCATAGATATAAGCGAATACGAAATTGTTGCATATGACTCCATTTGAGAAGTATTATCGACTGGTGCCGGTATAGCAAACATATAGTCGGAACACTGCTCTAAAAGAGACGGGATCCCTCGCTGTAATTGATAAATCTGCCTTTTATAATCAGGGGCAAAAAAAAGCATATAGATAAAAGTTTCAATGTAATTTGCCAACCGTGTAATTTCTTTTTCCAAAAGAGGAACGGCAAGAGGCGGAAAATCGGTAAGACTTTCATCAAGATAGATAGCTTCTCCCGGATCTTTCGCAATTTCAGAAGAGAACCACTGCCCACTCATAACAGCAGAGCGACGTACAAAAGGCAAAAAAACAACAACATTGAGGACACTCAACCCTACTTGATAAGCTGCTAAACGCATTTCTGAATCTGCAATAAGCAAAGAAACCGAACGCAGTATAAAGGGCGCAAGAGCTATTCCTGCCACAACTCCTAAACAACGATAGACAAGAGAAAGCCAAGCAAGCCTTCGCGCATTAACACGTGCGCCAAGACTAAAAAAAAGGACGGTAACAGACGTTCCTAATCGAGCACCTAAAACTAAAGGATAGAAAGCTTCAGCTGAAGCAACACCAGAAGAAATCAAGGCTATTCCAATGGCAATAACAGCCGAAGATCCCTGAGTAAAAGATGAAACGATACATGCTACGGTAGCGAGAAGAAGAGGCTTTGTAACAAGTTGTGCGATAAAACCTCCAAATGCAGGGGTTTCAATAAGAGGGGCAAATCCAAGCTTTAAGAAGAACATCCCTGTCAAAATAAAAGCTAACCCCTTTATAATTGCCCCTACTTTCTTAAGCTTCTCAGTTTTCCCGTGAGAGAGAAAAAATCCTAATGCTAAAAAGAAAGGAGCAAGGGCAATAACGTCAAGAGCAAGCAAAGGAGCAACCAAAGTAGATCCAACTCCCGCTCCCATCATGACCAAAATAGATCCCTCATAAGGAAGAGCATGGATGTCAACGAGACCTACCGCAAACGCTGTAGCGGCAGTTCCACTCTGCGCAACGGCGGAAAGCAAAACACCCAAAGTAAAAGCCGACGATTTTTTATGCCCCATGGATGTTAACAGTTCTTTGCCGCGGCTCCCCAGGTTTCTTCTAAATGCTTTGTTGCTTTCTTCAAGACCATATAAAAGGATGGTCATTCCTCCAAGCATTAAGGCATAAGAAGAGAGATCTGAATACATTCATCATCACCCTTTTAAAAAGCTATGGAAGCAAAAGCGGTTCTTCCCCTTCGGAATCTTTCTCAAAATAATGCATCGCAACACCATGGCGTAAACCTCTGTCACTTACTGTAAAAGATTCTTCTCTCGTCATGTCTAAAATTTCTTCGACAATACATGCTCCGGCAAGGATAATATCAGCTCGACCAGGAGATAAACCTGGTATTTGACATCGATCTGCTATTGTTCTAGAAGCATACCTGAGCAATTGATCATGCACATCTTCTCTCGATAAATTAATCCCATGTATTCTACTTGCCTTATATGTTTCAAGTTCAAGCTGAACAGCTGCAAGCGTCGTGATTGTGCCGCCTATACCAATGAGGGGGCCTTGGCGGAAAACATGGTCAAGATGTTCTATCTCTTCTTTTATTGCATAACGGGCTCTCGATAAGAGCTCGTCTGATACTGGAGAGACTTGTAAATATCGTTCCGTTAAAGGAACGGATCCTAAAGAGAGGCTGCATCTATCTACAATAGAGCTTTCCTTACCTCGAACAAACTCTGTACTGCCTCCACCTATATCAAAAAGAGTAACTTCTTCGAACTTCAAAGATTGAGGCAACCCTGATAGAGCTCCGATAAAGGATAATTCGGCTTCTTCATCTCCAGAAAGAACGCGAAGCAGAATTCCTGTTTTTTCTTCAAGGAGAGTACTAAAGTAGTCTGAGTTTTCGGCAACTCGCAAAGCCATGGTTCCTACTATCTCAATTCCATCTACATCCAGCGCTTTTGCCTGGTGAACCATGGAATCAATCACTTCAACATTCCTTACTACCGGTTTATCTAAAAGTATCTTATCTTTAAAAAGGCCTTCGCTCAGGCGAGTAATTTCTGTCCTCTCAAATAATGTAGAAATAACATGATGAATGCGAGAAGCAACAAGAAGCTTTAAGGAATTAGATCCAACATCGATGACTGCTACTCTTCTCTCTCTATCCATAACTCTCCCCCCCATTTTAAGCAAAAAGCGGGCTCCCTACGCAAGGGCCCCCGCTTTTAAGTATATTTCAATCGCTAAAAGATTATCGACAAGATTTAATAGGCTTTAGCAAAAATCGTCTTTCTCGCATCAGAAGCACCAGTGAGGAAACAAGTTCCTCTCTCTGTACTATCTAATGGAATGCAACGCGGAGTCGCACCCGTTTCTTCTTTTATTTTCTTTTCATCTTCTGGCGTTCCAGCAAAATATGTCTCTACAAATCCTCCCTTTTCCTCAATAATAGTCTTTAATTCCTGCAGGGAAGAGGCTGAAGCTGTATGCTCATTACGGAAATTGAGCGCTTTTCTATAAAGATTTTGCTGTATTTCATCAAGCAGCTTTTGAACTCTGACAACAACATTTTCAAAAGGAATGTCTTCTTTGGCACCTGTATCTCGCCGAACCGCCCGTACTGTTCCGGCAGCCATATCCTTTTCACCAAGTTCCAAACGCAAAGGTACCCCTTTTTGAAGATGGTAGAAGAAACGATCACCTGGGCGCATAAAGAACTGTTCATCAACACATGTAAAACGACCACCTAATGCTTGGTTTAGCTTATCAGAGAACTCTCGGGCCTTCGGAAGAAGCTCTTCTTGTATCGCTGAATCCTTATTACTGATAGGAAGAATGGCTACCTGCACGGGAGCAATTCGAGGTGGAAGTATAAGCCCGTCATTATCTGAATGAGTCATTATTAAAGCCCCTATAAGTCGGGTAGAAACTCCCCAGCTTGTTGTCCAGGCATACTCCTGCTCTCCCTTTTGGTTTTGATACTGTATATTGAAAGCATGAGCAAAATTTTGTCCAAGGAAATGGCTTGTTCCCGCCTGTAGAGCTTTAGTATCGCTCATCATTGCTTCACATGTAAATGTATTGAGAGCTCCTGGGAAACGTTCTCCTGCCGTTTTTTCACCAGGGATAACAGGAAGAGCCAATATATCACTCATAATGTTTTTATATACCTGTAGCATTTTTAATGTCTCTTCCATAGCCTCTTCTTTTGTGGCATGAGCAGTGTGCCCCTCCTGCCACAAAAATTCTGACGTACGGAGGAAGAGACGTGGCCGTTTTTCCCAACGCATAACATTCGCCCACTGGTTGATGAGAAGAGGTAAATCACGCCAGGACTGAATCCATCTGCTATACATATGCCCGATTACCGTCTCCGATGTCGGACGAACGACAAGGGGTTCTTCTAAAGGCTCCCCACCAGCATGAGTAACGACAGCACACTCGGGAGAAAATCCTTCAACATGCTCTGCTTCTTTCTCTAGAAAAGAATTAGGAATAAGCAAAGGGAAATACGCATTTACATGCCCCGTCTCTTTAAAGGCCTCATCGAAATGGTGCTGAATAGATTCCCATAGAGCATACCCTGTTGGACGAATAACCATACAACCCCTTACTGGAGCATAGTCGGCAAGTTCTGCGACCTTAATGACATCAAGATACCACTGAGAATAATCATTCTCTTTAGGTGTTATGTTTCGTGCCATGTTTTTTTCAACCTCCGTTACAAAAACCCTTTCGGGAAAAATATTTTTATGGTAATGGATGGTGCCCCCAAATCGGTTTCCCGATAAAGAATCCCACTTTAAAATCACTTTGGTCATTATACAGGAACATAAGGCGCCCATCGAAAAAGTGTCCAGGAGCAGAGAAAGATATACCGCTCTCCCAAACACTATCAGACTTTGATCCGTTATCGTCATAAGCCCACCCTGCTCCTCCAAAAATTTCTGCAGTGAGGCTCCCCCACCAACTCTGCATGAAGACCCTGCGAAAAGCAAGATTTAACCACACCATCCGTTCTGCTTCTATTGGTCGATCTGCGTAGCTATAAAGTTCTTCTGCTGCACCTAAATAAACGGCATGGCTGGGCTCGGTCACATCTCCTTCAGCAAAACCACCTCGCAAATAGAGCCTCCACTTTTCTGAAAGAGAAAGAGCCTGAAAGATATTTACTCTGTACAAAAGTTCATCATGTTCCGGCCACCAAAATGCAACTTTCATAGAACCGCCCTTGGTGGGATCCACAGTATCATCGAGAGTATTATATGCCACATAAAAGGTAGGGCCTAGAGCGTCTTCATCTCTTCCATTGAAATGCACTCTCTCTCCGCCAATACCAACTCCCGCTCGAACATCACCCATGGAAAAATGATGAACGAGTCCCAGACCGTATCTATCCCAGTTTTTCTCAAAGGCATTTCGAGGTGTCACTTTCCAATTCTGAGCAGATAAATTGAACTCCCAAGCTTTAGAAATATCCGAAGAGGACAAATATCCCACGTCGGCCGCCCATTGTGACCCTAACTTCAAGTTCAACTTGATAGCATCACCATCTTTTAAAATATCTCTCTTTATTCCATTTATGTAAAGCCATCTATAGGGATGAAGATTTGTTGTATACCCACCTAATCGAAGCTCAGAGCTCGGACGACGCTGGGCTGTAAAGACTATCGCCGTTCCTTTCTCTCTCTTCTCAAGACGGTAGTCTACAGCAAGAACGTCTATACGTTTAGAAATCTCATAACTCGCTTTGAGTACTTTGAAAGAATCTATTGGTTTTCCTATCCAGGATTGGTAGTGTTTTTTAAATTCATTACAAACGTTTTCCGGAAGACCTTCAACACTTACTTCGGCAACAATTTCCTGCCTCTCCTTGGGCTGTAGCTGAGGAGGCGGTGCAAGATTCGATAACTCTCGTATCTTTTTGATGTGGGCCAATGCTACATTACGGCCGGCAGCAATAATTTCTTCTGCCTTAGAAGCGTCAAATAAGGGCATTTTCCCCACTTGTGGGGTCAAAAGCACATCAGCTTCTTTCACTTCATTGGCAACGTTTTGCTGAGTTAAAACCGTTATAGACTGATCAATAACATCAACTACGGTGCGCAGCTCTTTTCTTGTTCTCAGAGAGCTTGTAACGTCGACAGCAAGAACTGGATAGCCTGGAAAGAGTTCTTTCGCAGTGATAACCGGTAAATTTGAAACTAATCCTCCATCAACAAGAAGACGCCCTCCTACTGGCCACGGCTCGAAAAGACCTGGGATAGCCATAGAAGCTCTCATAGCAGAGGCGAGACTGCCACTCTGCAAAACAACCTTCGCCCCAGTCTCCAAATCTGTTGCAACTGCTGCAAAAGGAATGGGTAATTCATTAAAATGAACTACCTGTACTCTCGATGCCATCTGTGAAAATTTCTCTAGCAGCTTAACACCGGAAAGCCCTCCCAAGTAGCCCCCCACACCTCCATGATGAACAACGGAGATCCATGGGACAGAACTTCCCTCGCGTTCTCCCAAAGGTAAAAACATCGGAGAAGACCGCTCAGAAAGAAGACTGCTTAAATCAATATTCTTAACGACTTCTTCCAATTCAAAACCATTGTAGCCGCTAGAAGCCAACCCCCCAATGATAGCCCCCATACTTGTTCCCACAATTCCAGCTATAGGAATATTCTGTTCTTCAAGCACTTGAAGAACACCGATATGGGCGAGTCCCTTTGTTCCTCCGCCAGAAAGAGCGAGAACAACTCCTCCATGAGAAGAAGCTGAACAGGTAGAAACATTTAAAAGAAGGCAACTCAAAATTATAAAGCCAGCACAAATACGTTTCAGATTTGACATCGATCGGCCCTCCTCTTGTCTATACAATAATACTTACAGTGAATTTTAACGTACACAGTGCTAAGGAACAACTCTTTTAATTAATCATCTTCTTGTACTGCTCTCTAAAAGAATGTACAATTTAGATATTTACATAACAATGTGTAATAAGAAAATATTACAAAATAGCCACTCAATATTAATGGGAGGTGGAAAGGGGTATGGAAAGCGAAAAAAAAGGTATGTTCGATTGGTATTTCAAAAGTAATTTATTAATACGGATTCTTATTGGTCTTGTTCTTGGCGCAATAGTGGGGATGGTGGCCGGAGATTCGATTTTATGGGTGAAACCCTTAGGGGACATTTTTGTTCGTCTATTAAAAATGATCGTTATGCCTATTATTCTAACAACACTTGTTGTCGGGGCTGCAAGTATAAGCCCAGCGGAACTCGGCAAAGTCGGAGTCAAAATTGTCGTCTTTTATCTTCTTACATCAGCTTTTGCAGTTGCTGTCGGCTTACTTATGGGAAATTTATTCCATCCGGGACTTGGATTAGACCTCGGCGTTATAGGGGAAGCGGCAGGTCGCGCTCTTGAAAAACCATCCCTTGCAAAAACATTCCTCAATATCATTCCTACAAACCCCTTCGGTGCTCTATCTGGAGGAGATGTTCTTCCCACTATTTTCTTTGCCATTATGTTTGGTCTTGGCATCAGCTATCTTAAAATCAGCAAAAACAGTCGTATTCAAGAGGCTGGAGAGTTACTATTCAAAATGTTTGATGGTGCAGCAGAAGCTATGTACAAAATTGTCGGCTGGGTATTACAGTATGCCCCCATTGGTGTATTCGCCCTTCTTGCCGTTGTATTCGCACAACAGGGAGCCAAGGCAATTGGCCCCTTGGGAACTGTAACTTTTGCCTGCTTCCTGGGATATATCATTCATCTTATTGTTGTTTATGGAGGAATCCTCACACTGAACAAACTTGGCCTCTTTACCTTTTTACGAGGAGCAAAGGAAGCTATGATCACAGCCTTTGTCACACGAAGTAGTAGCGGAACCCTACCAGTCAGTATGAGCAATGCTGACGAAAATCTAGGCGTAGCAAAAAACGTATATTCCTTCACTCTTCCTCTGGGAGCCACCATCAACATGGACGGAACCGCCATTTATCAGGGAGTTTGCGCCCTTTTCATTGGCTTTGCCGTTGGTCTTCCTCTCAACTTTGCACAACAAATGACTGTTATTTTAACAGCGGTTCTCGCTTCAATAGGAACAGCAGGCGTTCCAGGAGCTGGCGCGATTATGCTTCTTCTTGTTCTTGATTCTGTGGGACTTCCCATAGAACAAGGATCTCCTGTAGCGGCTGCATATGCCATGATATTGGGTATCGACGCCATTCTTGATATGGGAAGAACCTGCCTCAATGTCACTGGCGACTTGGTAGGATCTACTGTCGTAGCCAAGAGTGAAAAACTGCTTGATCTATCGAAATGGAGTAAGTAGAAAATGAAGTAAATACGTTAAAAAGCACAAAAAGAAGAGGCTGCTTTGAAAGCAGCCTCTTCTTTTCATTATTTATGTTTGAGATTTTGTCTATGCTTCCAAAGTCGATAACTTCGAACAATCAAACGAACTAAAGGAAGTCGCGTTAAGGCAGGATCAGGGTCACACTCCCCAACACGTTGATATTCGTCGCAAATATCAAGAACGGGAGATTTAGGACACTTCACAATCTGATCGGGATAAATGCTTCTATATCCAGAAACAACAAAAGAGATAACTGACGCAATAGCCGCAAGGCTTGCCACTCTAGAACCAAAAAGCTCCGCAGCTAAAATAGCCGCCGCAATAGGAGTATTAGCTGCTCCAGCAAGAACGGCTACAAAACCGATGCAGCTGAAAAGAACAGGGTCTAAACTAAAGATCGATGCAAAGGTTGCACCAGAGGCCGCCCCTATGAAAAGAGTAGGAGTCACGAGTCCGCCACTTCCTCCAGCTGCCAAAGTTACACCTGTGAAGAGAGATTTCCATATAAAAGCCAACGCTGGAACCTTGGCACCAGTAATAGCCTCAGATATAGTTTGAGATCCTAGACCCAAATACCTAGGACCTACGAGCAACGATAAAAGAACGAGAACAACTCCTCCAAGAACTGACCCTAAAAGGGGGTGGAGTCCTATTTTTCTATATATTTTCTGAGCCGTGTGAAGAATTTCAATGAAAAGAAGAGAAACAAGACCAAAAAAGACCCCCGCGCATACAACCCAGACAATAATATTTGCTCCTGTTAAACGGGGGATATAAAAAAGAGGTTTATAGATATAGGCCATGCCAAGATTCAAAGAAACTTGATAACTTACCATGCCGCTCACGATACACGGCAAAAGAACATCGTAAAAGACCTGCCCAACGTACAACGCTTCAAGACCGAAAACTGCACCTGCAACTGGTGCTCCAAAGACAGACGCCATACCTGCAGATACACCACAAACGACCAATTTTCTACGATCTACATCATTCAAGCGCAATCCTGTCGCAAAAAGATTTGAAACAGCCCCACCAATTTGTGCGCTCGGCCCTTCCTTACCGAGAGAGCCCCCTGTAGAAATAGTGATAATAGCCGCTACCACCTTAACCACCACACTATAGACATTGATCCGTCCATCATGATGGTGAACAGCTTCTATCACGCTTTCCGTTCCTTGACTGCTATCATCTGAGAACTTAAGGTACCTCACCAACAAAACACTCACGAAAAGCCCGACAGGCAGCAAAACAATCCTCCATGGAGGAAGCGTACCGACTTCTGTTGAAAACTTTTCGAGAGTAAGCATAAAGGTAGAGGTACCCGTTCCCACGAAAATACCAATAATAACTGCCAACACCAACCACTTGAAAACACTGTAAAAAAGCGCAAATTCTTCTTTAAAAAACCTCGCCCACGAATCCTCCTGCAATAATCTCACTCCAAAAAAACAAAATTAACAATGAAAAGAGAGAACTAGATAGAGATAACCTCCCTGTGCAATGGAAAAAGGCAAAGTAAAATTACGAATTCCAAGAGATTCACTTGGAACCGTCCGGATGCCCGCTCCTGTAATAATTTGAGGAGGAGTTACGTCTACCCCCTCGAGAGAAGATTGGGTAAGCGCCCGACCGCTCACCATATTTGAAAGTTCCCCAATGACACTTGTTGCAACAGGATCTTCAATGTCAGGTTGTATCATGCCACCAGACATTGCTGATACGACAGCGCTGAAACCTGCCTGATCAAGCATAATTACAGCCGTTCCCTGAAGTCCTCCCCCAACAACACCGACAAGTGAGGCCAAGCAACTTCCATGAACATGAACCCCTTGCGCCACCTCTGACTTGAGAAGAGATACTTCCACCCCCATTTCACGACTCACTGAAATTAGAGATGACCCAAAAGTATTAACAAGAGTCGCCAATTTTTCTACGCCCATAAACCAGAATCTCCCTTCCTCAATCTATTCCCTCGCTTCTAATGTTATATAGCGACGAACAATTACAAGAGCAGCCAGATCATCAATATCTCGATTGGGTGTTCTAAGAGAGTCTGGAAATAACTTCCATAACCCCTTAGGGGGATGTAAGCTCCAGAACACTTTCCTCGCTTCAAGAGTTGAACCTCGCTCTTCCACTATTTCTGCATATATTCCTTGCCCTTCTAAAAAAGATAAAATCTCTTGACACGTTGTTCCATTCCCCACAACAACTCTCAGGTCTGTATCGGGGTTAAAATAGTTCTTTCTGTTTTCCCTGATCCAAGGGGTTAAAAGAGCCCATTCACGTTTCAAAAGGCTCTCCAAAAAGAGAGGCAGATCTTGCTTTTTTACTATGCCTGAAATAAGCAAAACTCCATTATCATCAGTTAGAGCCCAACCAATCTTATCTCTTCCAGGATCTATGCCCAACAACATTTTTACTTTCCCATGGTGGATGCCCAACGAGGATATAACCACATCCACTGATCCGGGTACTGAGAAATCCACGAACTTATCGAATTATTACATATAGTTACTGCTTTTGCCAGATTTTCTCCAAATTTTTCAGAATTCGAATCTTCAAAAGGAGGTAAAAAATAAAGATCGTGGTGTACCCCATCCACCCTTCTTATAATAAAAACTGGAACCATCGGGCATTCATACTTAAGACTCATTTTTATAGGACCATAAGGAGTGCTTGCGGGAAGACCTAAAAAAGGCGCGATAATCCCTTTGTCGCGAACATCCTGGTCAATCAAAATGGCAAGTACCTCTCCTTTTCTAAGGCATGTCATTGCCGCTTTTAAACTAAACCCCTTGCTTATAGTGGAAACATTACATTTCTTTCTATATTCGATAATCATGTCAGTAATTCGTTCATCTCGCTGTTCTGCTCCAATGGCATTCATTGGATATCCCATTCGGGCAATGCTCGCTGCTGCAATCTCCCAATTGCCTATATGCCCTGTTATAAGAATAACGCCATTTCCTTTTTCATATGCTCGACGAAGATTTTCTTCTCCATGAACAGTTACAAAAGAATCGAGAGAAGAAATGAATTTCGGCAAACGAACAAACTCGGCAGCAGAACGCCCAAGATTCAGATAAGATCGCCTTACTATGTGTCTAGCGGTAGTAACTCCCACACCAAGGGCTTCCACACATCTTTTTTCGGCCTTATCAACTCGCTTCTTGCTCAAAGCCCAAAGAGTTGTTCCTAAAGCACCACCCAACTGAAGAGCCGTCTTATGTGGTAATGCCTGAAACAACTTTTGCATATATTGAATTAAAGTCCATGTTGTATTCTGACTTAATCCCACTTATCTATCCTCCGTAAAAATTCGCCGATTATTATACCTTATTCAAGTGTAACACTATATATATTGCGATATACTTATTGAGAAAGTTAAGAAGAAAAAATTCCTCAGGAGGTGATTCGCAATATGTTACGGCGAATTTTGTTCCCAATGGATATGTCTTCTTTCTCAAAAGAAGCTCTTTTGTGGGTTTCCAGAAGAGCTCTTCAGCGACAATCGGACATTCTTATCGTTCATGTTGTCAGCCCGGCCGCTGGGATGAATATTCCCCAACTTGTACAAGAAGCAGAAACGACTCTCAACGAATTCTGCCAGAAAAACCTGCCAGAAAAGCTTTTTTACAAAGTAATCGTAGCTGCAGGAGAATCTCTAGAAATTATTCCTGAATACGCATCAAAAGAAGAATGTACATTCGCTGTCATTCCCTCACAAGAAGCAGGCGAATTGACCCCACTTGTAAGACGACTTGCTATTCCTCAACTTATTTTACGTTCCCGCAATGAACATTTTCCCGAAGAAGATATATATCAAAACATTGCCGTCGCAGTAGATTTATCGCCGGAACGGACAGATATGATGCTTCATGAACTCAGAGACATTCTTCAGCAGGTGGATACTGTTCCGACTCTGACTCTTGTCCATGGCGTTCCCCTTGAAGACGCAGAAGATTCCCAGACTCTCATAAATGCAGCAGAAGAGGCGCTGGAAGTGGTAACACAAGATGTAAGTTCATGGAACACCGAAACTTCGATGCAAATCGTAAGTGGGCAGCCTGAAATAGAGCTTCCTTCCTGGATAGAAAAGACTTCTCCGAGTCTTCTCGTTGTCGGTCTCTCTACGCAAAGAGAAATCTGGCAGTTAATATTAGGCTCCACAGCTGAAGCCCTTATAGAAGGAACGACGTGTCCCGTTTTGGTTCTGCCTACTGCCTGACCAGAAGATTTGAGGCAATCATAGATTCCAAACGATTAATGCGCATATCAATCAAAAACTGAACAAAATCAGGCTCTTTTAAAGGATTTTTGTTGAAAATAAACATTTTTATTCCTCTATCTTCGAGAAATTTTGCATCGTCACAAAGCAGGGAAAGCCTATTGAAAAGTGTTTCTTCTATAGGTTGAGTTGTTCGTATGGCCAGAATTCGAGAAGAGGCCTTTTTTATCTGTGGTAGAACATGTATTCCATACTGTCCATTTTCTAACATGTGAATAGAAAGAGAGTAACCCTTTGTTGTGCACTCTTGTTTCAGGAGATTCCAAAGAATGGGAATTTCTTCTATTTTTTGTCTCATCGTAAATAATTTATCCCATGAAATTTTCAAGGCTTTAATCATAAGTCTCTCATTTTGACTGCTTTCGAACTGATTCTCTTTTAGAGCCATTGAAAAATCAAAGTCAGTATGATAGTCGGGGATAAAAAAATCAGGATGACCGGATTGCACAATAAAAAGAATCCCTGCTCTTATTTCCTGCTCGTTTATGCGGCGCAATTCATTTAGATGTTTTAGAGCCCGTGTTGAAGGAGCATCTGGAAACATAGCTATCTTTTTTCCAAATAGAGAACACGATTTTACCTCTATGACCATGGGCTCTTTTCCGTTAGAGATGAGAAGATCAAATCGGCTGTTTCCCCAAGAAACTTCTCTTCTTACAACTCTATATGCCTCTAGTCCTGGAACTTGCCCCTGATTGAAAAGCCACGCCGCAACGTCATTAGTTTTATGGGTATGAAGCATAACCGGTCCATGCTCCGCAAGGGCTCCCACAACAGTAAATTTCGTTTTTCGAGACGCTGCCGCTGCGCTCTCTTTGATTAAATAGAGAGTTGTTTCAGGGTACAATAGCTCCCATAATCTGCCTGGATTTGGGAGAAATGCCTGAACTCTTTCTCCATCGGAGAGACGACATATGACTAAGAAGCGATTTGGCCTTTCCAGAAAACGTGCTTCGATAAGAGCGTTCCTTTCTCCTATATGAAATATATCTGCCATATATTATTCTCCTTAATGAGGACTACTAAAAAAGATTGCTATAAAGGGGATAGAAATGAGTACGACGGAAATACGAATGACGTGAAAAAGGAGAGCAACAGGAGCATTAGCGCCAGATTCTACAGCAGCCAACCCTAAGCCGGAAAGTCCTCCTGGCGCTGTTGAAAAGACAGCAGTCATTATATCTATTCCACTTAACTTGGAGATACAAAAAGCAAGTAAAATACTAAAAAGTAAAATGACAAGACTATACACAATCGCTATTGGAATAAATCGAGGAATTTGACGAACAGTAGCCATATCAGCTTGAGCAACTATAACAAAAGCTACGAATAATTGAGAAAGAAAGGATAAGAATTTCATATGTTGCGCTTCCATTCCCATAAAGCCCTTGATAAACAACCCCCCTAACAAGCCCCCTACAAGTGCCCCAGATGGGATCTTTAACTTATACCCTACAACTCCTCCCGCTATAATGCCAACATAAAGGAAAACATTTGTCATTTCTATTCCATCACCCTTTAAGAAAAGGGGGCTTTAAAAGCCCCCTAAATAAATTTCTGACGTTTATATTATTAAAGATTTAGCTCAAGAGGGTAAGCATAACGGACGCAGCGACGGCAGTGCCGATAACACCAGCCACGTTGGGTCCCATAGCGTGCATAAGCAGGAAGTTGCCAGGATTCTCTTTCTGACACATTCGCTGTACCACTCGTGCCGCCATGGGAACGGCAGAGACTCCAGCCGCTCCGATCATGGGGTTAATCTTCCCGCCGCTTACCACTTTCATGACCTGCCCCAGCAAAACGCCGCCAGCTGTGCTGCAGATGAAGGCAACGAGTCCCAGAACAATGATCTTGATCGTTCCCCAGGTGAGGAAGTATTCTGCGCTCATGGTTGCACCTACTGACAAGCCCAGGAAGATGGTGGTGGCGTTGAGAATCTCGTTCTGTGCCGCCTGGCTCAGTCGTTCTGTCACGCCGCATTCACGTAACAGGTTTCCGAACATGAGGATACCGATCAGAGGCACCGATGATGGGAGAAGCAATCCCGCAGAGACAGTACACACGATGGGAAAGAGCACCCGCTCCAGCTTGGAGACTGGTCGAAGCTGATCCATACGGATAGCCCGGTCAGCCTTGCTGGTGAAGAGCTTGATTACCGGCGGCTGGATGAGCGGCACCAGCGACATGTAGCTGTACGCCGCAACGGCCACCGCTCCCAGAATCTGGGGAGCCAGCTTCACCGTCAGGTAGATGCTCGTCGGGCCGTCCGCTCCGCCAATGATGGCGATGGATGCCGCCTCCTTCACGTTGAAGCCCATGAGCAGCGCTCCGAAGAGGGCGATGAATACGCCCAGCTGTGCGGCTGCTCCGAGCAGGAAGGTGATGGGATTGGCCAGAAGGGGCGCAAAGTCCGTCAAGGCCCCTATCCCCATAAAGATAATGACCGGATAGATCTCATGTTCCGTTCCGAAAAAGATATACCGCAAAAAGCCTCCGTCGTCCATGATTCCCGAGAGGGGAAGGTTCACCAGCAGGCAGCCGAATCCGATGGGGACCAGCAAGAGGGGTTCAAACCCCTTCACGATGGCCAGATAGAGCATAACAAAGGCCACCCCCAACATGATGACGTTGCCCCACGTGAGTCCCGAGAATCCCGAGGATCGAAGGATCGTTCCCAGTGAGTTTAGATAGACTTCCATAATCGCCTGTCTCCCTTCGGCTTAGCCGAGGACTACCAGGGCGTCTCCGGAATTGACGCTGTCCCCTTCCCGTGCCCGGATCTCTTTCACCGTACCGGCAGACGGGGCGGATATCTCATTCTCCATCTTCATGGCTTCGAGAATAAGAAGCACGTCTCCAGCATTGACTGTCGCGCCGACGCTGACACTTACACGAAGGATCTTGCCAGGCATGGGGGCTGACACTACTTCCCCCCCAGCTACGGGCGCTTCTGCAACTGGTGCCGGAGCAGGAGCTGCTGCCGGTGCGGGTGCCGGCGCTGGTGCTGGTGCTGCCGCCTGAACTGGCGCTGCCGCCGGTGCCACAGGAGCGGTTACGGGCGCTCCACTGCCGAGTTCTTCCACTTCTACGTTGTAGCTTGTTCCGTCCACTGTCACTTTATAGAGTTTGCTCATTCTTTTCCCCTCCACACTGCTGTGTTGTCGTTGTCTTTACCGACCTGACCAGGTCTGGTTGTTTAAGCTTTCGAGCCCTTCCATGATGGCGCTCGATCTCCACAGGCTCACCCGTGGACCACGTCTCTTCGATGATGTGGTACCTGTCGCTTCGATGCTCGTGATGCGGCAGGGCCGGCCCGTTGCTTCCACTAACGCCGCTGTGATAACGGCTATAAGACGTTTCTGGTCTCCTGATGCCGACGGTACCGATACTGGCGCTGCCACAGGCGCTGATGCAGGCTTCGCTGCAGGTGCCGGAGGCGTGCCGCCATTCCCCTTCGGTGCCGTCGGGCTCGCCTTCACACCACCAAAATACTTGATGGCATAGATGATGGCCGTCAGCCCTCCCAAAACCAGAAAAACCGTGGAAAAGGCTATGAGCGCCAAGGTGATCGCCCCGCCTATTCCCGTCTCAAAATAGGTATGAAGATCTGTCACTGCTATCGCCCCTTCCTCGCACTAATGGGGCATGACGCCGTGCTTGCGTCTCGGTCGAAGTTCGCGCTTGTTCGCCGTTCCCTGTAATGCCAGGTAGATCTCGCGGCGTGTCTCTTCCGGCAATATGACCCGATCCACGTAGCCTCGCTCCGCCGCCACGTAGGGGTTGGCAAAGGCCTCTCTGTACTCCTCTATCTTCTTGTTCCGCTCCGCAACCTGGTCTTCCGCCTTTTCGATCTCTTTGCGGAACACGATGTTCGCTGCTCCTTCCGCTCCCATTACGGCAATCTCCGACTGGGGCCAGGCCAGAACCATGTCGGCTCCCAACGATTTGGAGCACATGCCGAGATAGGCACCGCCGTAGGCCTTTCGCAATACCACCGTGATCATGGGAACGGTGGCTTCGCTGTAGGCATAGAGAAGCTTCGCTCCGTGACGGATGATGCCACCCCACTCCTGCTCCGTGCCGGGAAGGTATCCTGGAACGTCTACAAAGGTGACGATGGGAATGTTGAAGGCGTCACAATGCCGAATGAAACGGCTCGCCTTGTCTGAGGCGTCTATGTCGAGGCAACCGGCCATGTTGGCCGCCTGATTGGCGATGATGCCTATCACTTCGCCACCGACGCGACCGTAGCCTGTGACCATGTTCTTGGCCCATAAAGGCTGTACTTCAAAAAAGTCTCCGTCGTCAACCACTTTCTCGATGACGTCGTGAACTCGATATCCCTTGTTCGGATTGGTGGGAACTACGTTGCGAAGTTCCGGCACAAGACGATTGGGATTGTCGTTCGTCTCTTTCCACGGGGCGTTGTCCACGTTGTTGCTGGGAAGATAGCTCAACAACTTCTTCACCTGAGAGAAGCACTCGACTTCACTCTTCGCCATGAAGTGGGCGTTGCCGCTCTTCGCGTTGTGGGTCAGCGCTCCGCCGAGAGATTCGCTGCTGACTTCCTCGCCCGTCACCGCCTTGATGACTGCCGGACCTGTTATGTGCATGATCCCCGTCTTCTCCACCATGAAAATGTAGTCTGTCAATGCTGGGCTGTAGACCGCTCCGCCTGCCGTGGGACCCATGATGATCGACAGCTGGGGAACGACGCCGCTCGCTATGGTGTTCCTGTAGAAAATCTTCCCGTAACCGTTCAGTGCGTCTACCGCTTCCTGAATCCTCGCTCCGCCGCTATCGTTGATGCCGATGACGGGCGAGCCGTTCTTCACGGCCAGATCCATAACCTTGCAGATCTTGTCTGCATGTTTCTCGCCGAGACTGCCTCCAAGGACGGTGAAGTCCTGGCTGAAGACATAGACTCGACGACCGTCAATCTCTCCATAGCCCGTCACAACGCCATCACCAGGGATGGTGTTGCTCTCAAGACCAAAACGATGGCAACGATGGGTGACCAGCTCGTCGAGTTCGATAAAGGTCCCTTCATCAAGAAGCTGCGCGATACGATCGCGCGCTGTCCCCTTCCCCTTCGATCGCTGCTTCTCTATGGCCTTCGCTCCACCGCCCTGCTGGGCCTCGGCGCGCTTGCGATCCAGTTCTGCACAAAGTTCTTCGATACTCCGATTCGTCATAACTCTAGTTGCCCCCTCTAACGTTCTGAGAGCTCAAGCAAAATTCCCCCTGTAGCTTTGGGGTGGACAAAGGCAATTTTCGCTCCGCCAGCACCATATCTTGGCTTTTCATCAATCAAGCGAACGCCCTTTTCCTTTAACTCTGCGAGTGCTTCTTCAAGATTTTCAACACGCAATGCAAGATGATGGATTCCTTCTCCCTTTTTCTCAATAAACTTAGCAACAGGACTATCCTCAGCAGTCGGCTCAAGGAGCTCAATTTCAGTATCCTTTACCGGAAGAAAAGCTGTCTTAACTTTCTGTTCTTCAACTTCTTCCACACCTGCGCATGTAATTCCCAACGCGGTTTCCCATACTTTCAACGCTTCTTCAATATTTTTTACAGCGACACCTATGTGGTCAACAACAGTTACCTTCATGAAACAGTCCTCCTTTTATCTATTCTTTTTTCCATCATGTCCTGAAATATCAGCGCTACTAATCTTAACAAAGAAAAATAGATTTGCCACGTCCTGTAATCCTTATTTATAATGTACAATTATAATTTAAGGGAAATAAAAAGAAGGGGGGGAAACTCCTTGAATCTTGTTACTTGTAAACTTTGTGGAAAAGTATTTTCTTCGTCGCGAGGAAAGATTTGTCCCGAATGTCTTGATGAAGTTGATAACCTTTATCGACGAGTAAGGGAGTTTTTGCGAGATAATGCCTCTCGGAATTATGATGTAGAAAGTTTATCAGAAGCGACAGGCATTGATATTCGTTATATTCAGGCTCTTATCGATTTAAAATATATCGACAGGGATGTTCAGTCTAATTTCAAAGACGAGGAACAAGAAAAAAAGGATCGATTGCTGAAGGAATTTCAAAAAAACCTTGATAAAGGTAATCGCAGGCATGAGTCTGCTGAAAAAACACGCACATATGGACAAGAACGTTATGGAAGTAAGGGAAGAACTAAAAAGTAAGTAATCATAAAAACATAAAGAAACAGAAAGAGGGGCCTTTGCCCCTCTTTCTTAGAAAACCTCTAAACCAGGGCGATAAATAAGTACTGAACAGTGAGCATAACGTGCCACATTTGCAGCGGTACTACCAACGACTAGTCGTTCTATTGTGCTTTGCCCTCGGTAACCGATGACAATAAGGTTGTAATCTCCAGTTTTAGCGTAATCAATAATGACATCAGAGGGACTGCCCTCTTTAACAACCATATCGAAATCTACGTTAGCAAGTTCCGGCATGCGCTCTTTAGCTTTTCTAAAGTAATATTCTAGTTTTTTACGAGCTATCTCAGATATCTCCATGTCGATTTCTGGTGGCAGCCAGGGTTCATATCCTTTCCACAGGGTGGGATGAGGCATAACATGGATAAAGGTTGCATGAACTCCCAAACGCAGGGCTAAAGAACACCCGTAAGCGAAAACTTCTTCTGATACCTTACTTAAATCGACAGCTACAAGAATTTTTTTCGGCATGGTTCTTCCCCCCTTTAAGATCTATAGTAACACTATTATAAAGGATAGGCTGAGACTATTTTCAATACTCTAAAAATTTTTTCATGGAGGAAGGAATGGATACATTATTTTTGGTCTTTATGTTTCTTTTTTTCTTCTTTATGGGAATATATATAGAAAAGTTAGCTTTTCGCATGACCCAAGAAACTTTTCTTCCTGAAACATCTGCTCTAAGAAAAGTACTTTCAAAACCTTTCGTTGCAGGATTCATATTTGCTCTTCCTTGCTCTTTTTTCTTTCTACGGGAAGGGGTTTCTTTCTCTTTTCTTATTACAATACTTCTTTCAATGGGACTCTTTCTCTCTGCTCTCACAGATTTATATAGTGGTTTTATCTTTGATATCGTACCAATTCTGATGGGAGGGATATGTTTATTCATTCGCGCTATTGCAGGATTATCTCCTTTTATAGATGGCATAACAGGTGCTATTGCAGGCATGATAATCATGTTGCTTATTCGTTTACTCAGCAAGGGAGGCTTAGGTAGCGGAGATATTAAGCTCATGGGGGGAATGGGTGCTGGCTTAGGTCTCCACCTCTCTTTATATAGCATATATATTGGCATTCTTACAGGAGGACTCGTTGCCGCCTTGCTGCTACTTCTACGTCGGGCTCACAAAAAACAACCTATACCTTTTGCCCCTTTTCTTGCCTTTGGAGGAATAATTGCCATTGCCACCTTTTCATTTTTAGAGCGTTTCTTCAGCATCTCGCTCCCCTGGCCATGGAATTTATAAATTTACTCCATCAAACGAGCCTTTACGTGAGATACCATTTTCTTCAATGGCTGAATAGAGGCAAGTCCTCTCATTTTTCTAAAAGCATGATCCGCACCTGGTATAACAATAAACTCTTTATCTGATGTACTAACGGCATCAAAGAGACGGCGGCAAGCATCCATGCTAAATGTCTGATCGTTTTCCCCGTAAAAACTAACAAACCACCCGGACCTAATGGAATGAGCGGACTTGTAAAGAAGAGTGTTATCACCAATAGTGTCAAGAATGGGTAACTTTAAAGCCAACGATTCATCCCTATCATCAAGGCTATCGCCGCTGCCAGAGACAATAATACCTGCCGGTGCAACATCAAGGGAAGGCGCACAAAGACCACCATTTACTAATTTTTCACGGTAACTTCCACCTGCCATCAAAATAGAATGAATTCCTCCCAGAGAAAAACCCCATAAATATATTTCATCATTCATGTGACGTTTCTCTATCTCCTCAAGGGCAGCGCTCACATCGAATAGATCCATAGCATACGTTTTTCCTTTAAATGCAGTACGGGCCCAACACTCTCTGTCGTCTCCGAAGAAGCTCCGATCGCGCCGAATCCGACTAGTCTCTGTGAGATATACCGTAAAGCCCAACGGCAGAAGCATCTCTGCGAGTACAGCATATTTATTTCCCTCCTCAAGAGAAGCGCAACCATGAACTCCATGGAAAAGGACTATGATTTTTTTGGTATCTTCATTTTGAGAAAGGCGATTTATAATGACGTGTCGATCCCCGAAAATTCCTGGTATAGTGAATGTTTCTTTTTTCATTAATACTCCTCCCCTAATCAGGAGATAAAACCTTTACTCTCCTTGAGGATGACTCATCCTCTTTTAGTATTTTAAAAGCCCCGACATCCATTCTCATTTTTAAGGCTACTTTTTTTACACTCTCTGAAGATTCAAAGACTTCGTCTCCAAGAGATTTTAGTACTGATGCTTCTTGCGTCACAGAATGTATATTCTCTGAAATAATTCCAGCTTTTTCTGCTATAAGATGAATACGACTCGCTATCTCTTCGGAGCTAGCAGCTTCTTCCTGAGCTATTGAAGCAACATCTTGAGTTGATTCATTTATTTTTTCCAAGGTCTGAAGAATCTGCTCAATCTCTTTTTCTGTCTCTTCAGCAGACTGGGCCGCTTCTAGCGCTGAGGTTACGTTACTTTTTACAGTGTTTACAACTTCTGTTAAATCTGTGCTGATCTGTTGAGCTAGCATATCGATACGACCAGCTTCCTGCCGGCTTTCTTCAGCGAGTTTCCGAACCTCTTCAGCAACTACAGCAAACCCCTTGCCGTGTTCTCCAGCCCTGGCTGCTTCAATAGCTGCATTTAAAGCAAGTAAATTTGTCTGATCAGCTATATGAGAAATAGTAGCAACAAAAGACTGTATCTGGTTGGCACTCTCAGAAAGAGCTTCTACTTTTTGAGCAAACATTTTCTCATGATTTGCTACAGTATGAACTGTTCCTGTCGTCTCTCGTAATCGGCTACGGCCAGAACTCCCCGAACGGTGAGCCATATTCACCAATTCTGCCGTTTCAGCACTTCTCAAAGCAGAACGCTGAGCAACTTCAGAAATTTCAGAAACCGTCTGATTAATCTCTTCAACTCCTTGCGCCAATTTTTCCATATTTTCTGTAGCATTTTTCATCTTAGCACTAATTGATACTGTTTTTCCCCTTGATACTTCGGTAAGAGATTTCATAGAATCTGAAGATTCAGTTAGAGTTCCCGCCACGCCATCTACTGTTACCATAGCCTCGTTAAGTTTTATAAGAAAATAGTTAAGAGATCGACTCACATCTCCAATCTCATCTTTTGCCCATGTAAAGGTCCTAAAAGTCAGATCTAAATCATCTGCCAACTCCCGTAGCCCCTCAGCTGTGGCTGTCGTAGCAGACGTAATTGAATAAGAAATAAAATAACTTATAATTCCACCTACACATAAAAAGGCTGCAAGCATCCCTAAAAGGAGCTGGCCTTGAACTTTATTAAAGATCGAAAGAAGAGAAAGACCACCTAAGGATATAAAAAGGAAAAGAATAAGTGCTGCCAATCTACACTTGATGGATACCTGACGCAACATCTTCATTATAGTTTCGAACACACTCGTCACCCCCATCGGCGATTAAATGCATAGTATTTTAATTATAGTACTCTTTCCTTACGATTTGACAAAGAAGTCTAAAGGGGTCAAAATAGCGTTGACAAATACAGAGTACTGGGGGAGTCGGCGTATACCGGCTGAGAGGAGACGGATGGTCTCGACCCCTGGAACCTGATCCGGGTCATGCCGGCGAAGGGAAGTCCAGCGTAATATTTTCAACACTACCTCACCTTCCTCCGGCTAGGCCTATCAAGGAGGAATTTCTAATGCGTAATAAAACTAAGATTCTTGTTGAAGGGGCTCTTGTTGTAGCCATGACCGTGGCCTTTTCATACATTAAGCTATGGAGAATGCCTCAGGGAGGCTCTGTTACCCTTGAAAATATCCCCTTGCTTATTTTTGCACTCCGACACGGCTTGAAATATGGGTTCGGTGCTGGTACTGTCGCTGGAATTATACAGCTTCTTCTCGGTGGATATGTTGTCCACCCCGTTCAGGCTCTTCTCGACTATCCTCTTGCCTTTGGCGTTCTTGGGTTAGCTGCATTGATACGCAAACCTCTCTGGGCCGGTCTCACTTTAGGAACACTTGCTCGTCTTGTATGCCATATACTCTCTGGCGTCGTTTTCTTTGCAAGTTATGCTCCCGAAGGAACAAATGTATGGCTATACTCTACAGTCTACAATGCCAGTTATATGATACCCAATCTTGCCCTTGGTATTATCATCACCTACCTCGTTTGGGGAAGACTCAATAAAATCGGGCAATAATAGCATATGCTCAGTCTCGATCACATAGGGAAAAGCTATAACGGCCAACCCATTATCAATCATTTCAATTTAAATATGAAGCGAGGTTCCTTCACTGTATTAATCGGCCCGTCAGGATGTGGAAAAACCACGTTGTTTGACCTTCTGACTGGAACGATAGACAGAGACGAGGGAGTTATTACATGGTTAGGAGAAAGTCTGCCACATCTTGGAAAAGCTGCTGCTTATATGCAACAGAAAGACTTACTTTTACCTTGGCTCACTCTTAATGAAAATGCGTTGCTCCCTCGTGCTTTTGCTAAGCAAAATAGTTGTGACATTCAAAAAAAGGTAAAGGAACTTTTTAAGCGTTTTGGTTTGGAAAATTTTGATTCATATTTTCCTCGTGCTGTTTCAGGAGGCATGAGACAACGCTGCGCTTTGATTCGCACCCTTATGTTTGAGCGGGAAATAGTGTTATTAGATGAACCTCTTTCAGCCCTTGATGCAATCACGAGAAAGAGTTTGCAGACATTGTTGCTTACTCTTCAAAACGATTTTCATAAAACCGTTCTTATGATTACACATGACATAGACGAGGCTCTCTTTCTCGCTGATACAATTATTGTTCTCACTCAACCTCCAATGAATATACGAGAGACTATTACTCTATCGTCAAAAAAACCACGAGATCTTAATTCAGGAAAATATATTGCCCTCAAGAAAAAAATACTCTTGGAGTTGGAAGAGGAAATGAAATCATGAAATTTATGAAGAGATCGGCACTATCTCTAGGCTTCTTAACATTCTTAATTCTTATCTGGGAACTGGTCTGTCGATATGGAGATATTCCACCATTTATTTTGCCAGCTCCCTCCAGAGTTTTATATGTCGCGATTCAACAAGCACCTCTTCTTACCTATCACGCTGTTATGACAGGTGCTGAGATTCTGCTGGGTATTATTTTCTCCGTAGCCATAGCTATTCCCCTTGCCATAATGATGTTCGTATTTCCATCTGTGGAACAAGCTTTTTCGCCAATTCTCGTCGCATCACAAGCCATTCCTGTTTTTGCGTTGGCACCTCTTCTCGTCGTTTGGTTCGGATATGGCATATGGAGCAAAGTCTTTATGGCAGCTCTCATTATCTTTTTCCCCATCGTCGTCAATCTTCTCGAAGGTTTGAAAAGCTGCGATGAAGACTACAGAAAGCTCTTTACCCTTATGGGGGCTCCCTTTCTAAAAACCTTTCAATATCTCTATTGGCCGTGGGCCCTGCCCTATTTCTTAGCGGGGTTAAAAGTTGGAGTTTCGGTAGCAACAATAGGAGCTGTGATCGGAGAGTGGGTAGGCGCGCAGCGTGGACTTGGCTATCTCATGATTCAATCAAATGCCAGACTTCGAGTAGACCTCGTTTTTGCTTCAATTTTATGGCTGACAGTAATAGGAGTTTCTCTCTGGATAATTGTGGGTGCTATCGAGAAAAAAGCACTTGCATGGAAGAAATAAAATCTTTTTTGAGAAGGTGATTTTTTAATATGAAAAAAGTACGTGCCTTACTGTGTGCATTGATAATGTTGCTTACGCTGCTCTCTGGGACTGTTTTTGCACAAGAAAAACTGACTGTTATGCTTGATTGGTTCCCTAACATCGATCATTTACCCCTTTATGTTGCTCAAGAAAAGGGCATTTTTGATCAATTTAATCTTGATGTATCTATAGTGAGTCCTTCCGAAACTTCAGACCCACTCAAATTGGCTGCTGCATCTCACATTGATATTGCAATTGGCTATGAGCCCCAAATCATTATTGCAGCCTCATCAAACATTGGAATCAAAGCTGTTGGACGCCTCGTAGGACATCCATTAACGACACTACTTTTTATCGGGGGGAAAGATATTGAGACTCCTTCTGATCTGGAAGGAAAGAAAATTGGCTATACCGTGCCCGGAATGATGGATCATCTCACTGATGGTTTCGCGAAAGAAAATGGTCTGAAAAATTATGAACTGATCAATGTAGGTTTTACTATTATTCCTTCTCTCACCAGTGGAAAAGTTGACGCTATTATGGGGCCTTACAAGAACTATGAAGTTGTGGAGCTTGAACAGCACGGCTATACTCCCGGATATTTTGAACTCGAAAAACATGGAATACCAGACTATGACGAGCTTGTTTTCGTTACAGGAAATAAAACGCTACAAGAAAAGGAAGATTCGATAAGAAGATTCAAGGAAGCTGTTCAAGAAGCAATAAACGTGACGCGACAAAACCCAGAAGAGGCTCTGGAAGCCTATCTCAAGGCTGTTCCTGAAGCTTCGAGGGAGTTGGAAACAGCAGCGTTTGGGAAGACAATCGACCTCTATGCTGAAGAACAGACTTTCAGCGTCGAGAAATGGCAAAAATTTGCAGATTTTGCCCTTTCTATAGGAATGGTATCAAAGGAGGTACAAATTAATGGCATTCTCTGGAACGGAAAATAACACAGCAGTAGCTTCATCACGACTACATATAAAGAAGCTTACTTTTGCAGGATTACTTGCGGCAGCGGGGGTTCTTCTTTCAGGTATATATATTCCCTTTGGTCCAACAAAGTGCTTTCCCTTTCAGCATACAATCAACGTTTTTGCTGGAATTCTTTTGGGGCCATGGTGGGCGGCTTCTATAGCTTTCGTAACGAGTTTTATTCGAAACATGATGGGAACTGGAAGCCTCTTTGCTTTTCCTGGAAGTATTCCTGGGGCTCTTATGGTGGGTTTTGCATATCGCTTCTTCAAAAAGAATTGGGCAGCCTTGGTAGAACCTCTCGGAACCGGACCCATCGGAGCTACAATATCAGCTCTCGTTATCGGGCCTGCTATAGGGAAGACACCTGCTCTTGGAGCCCTTCAGATAGCATTTTTAGCAAGTAGTATTCCAGGAGCTCTTCTCGGTTTTGCCCTTGTCGTTATGACAAAAAAAATGGGCCTTTTCAAAGATCTTATTTAAGACGCGTTTCCTTAGTACCCCTAAAGAAAGAGCCGGCAATTTTTCTGCCGGCTCTTTTTCAAATTCGAAATTACATAATGCTCAAAAAATGGCGTGCCGCTTCTTCAATATCTTCAGAACTGACTATTGCAGAAATAACCGCAACACCATCAACACCAGCTGCCATTACATCTTTAACATTTTTTTCCGTTATGCCGCCAATACCAACAGCAGGAATAGAAACAGCCTTTATGATTTCTCCTATTCGGGATACTCCAACCACATCGGCATCGCCTTTGCTTCCTGTCGGAAAAGCCGCACCAATTCCTATGTACGACGCTCCATTATGCAGTGCTTCCTGAGCTTCTTTCACTGTATGAGCAGAAACACCGACAATAAAGTCTTCAGGTAAAAAAGAACGAACGGATTCCAAAGGCAGGT
Source organism: Aminobacterium thunnarium (assembly GCF_055390565.1). Taxonomy (NCBI): domain Bacteria; kingdom Thermotogati; phylum Synergistota; class Synergistia; order Synergistales; family Aminobacteriaceae; genus Aminobacterium; species Aminobacterium thunnarium. The sequence goes on along the minus strand of NZ_AP042412.1, from coordinate 112,748 downwards.
CATTTTGACCAAGATGTACTCCATCAGCTTCTGCTGCTAAGGCAATATCTAAGCGATCATTAATAATTAAAGGAGCTCCATACTTGTGACAAATCTTTTTCATCGCAACAGCGATTTCAAAGAGTTCACGCCCATTTGACTGTTTATCACGTAACTGTATCAAAGTAGCGCCCCCTTTCAAAGCAGCTTCTGTCTGTTCCAAAAGAGTTCTTGGCGCCCCTATTTTCAAATCTGGAATAACATATAATCTCAAAAAATCTCTAACATTCATCTTTCTTCCACCTCTTTGCAAACAAAACGTTCGTCATATTCTGAGAAAGCACCTGGCGAAAGATGATATATTTCATCGATGAAAGCATTTTGAAAAGAAGCTGGACCTTCTACATTCCCTCTTTGAGATGCTCTTTCAGACGCTAGCGTAGCAGCAACAAGAGCCGTTGTCGCAGCAAGCTCGAAATCAGCTGTTACTGCCGCACAAGCAGCAATCAATGTTCCAACGACACATCCGCTGGCCGTTACTTGGGGAAAGAGACTATTCCCTCCTGGAAGCGAGAGAAGAAAAGGTGACGATTTTGTGACCACCATATCGTCTTCTCCTGTCGCAACAGCAACCACATCATAGCTGGAAGCTATATGCAAAAGAGCCCTTTCAATATTATCGCTGCCAAGAGAGTCAACACCGAGAACAGCCCCCTTTTCCTCACCTAGAAGGCTCATTTCTCCACGATTACCCTTTACTACAGAGACGACGTTGCTCTCAAGTATTTCTTTAACTATAGAAATACGAAAGGGAGACGCTCCATATCCAACAGGATCAAGAACAAGTGGTTTCCCCCTCTTTTTTATAACCGGCAAGACAGCACGCATAGAGTCGCAACTTTCAGTAGTTGGCGTTCCCGTGTTGATAAGGATGCTATCAGCTTGATCGGCAAAAAGAGGTGCCTCTTCCGTCTTTAAAGACATTAAAGGAGAAGCCCCAGCAGCCAAACACACATTCGCCTGAAAGTTTGCCGCAACCATATTTGTTATATGGTACACGAGGGGACGATGTTGCCTAACACTTTCCCAAACTTCAGAGAGATAAATGCCTTTATAATTTGCTCTCTTCTGCCTCATAGCCTCTTATCCACTCTGGTGTTACAGCGTGCCCCAAGGGGCCCCATCCATGGCCTGGTTTAAAGCTGTGGAGCAATGCCAAACGCAAGTATTGACGTCCAAGCGACACTGCTTCCAACAATTCTCTTCCGGCAGAAAGTTCAGCAGCTATAGCAGCGCTTAAAGTACACCCTGTTCCATGGGTATTTTGAGTATCAATGCGAGGATCCTCAAAAACAGTTGTTTTTCCCTCGCAATACAAGACATCAACAACTGTATCCTTCGATTTCTCAACGTCCATATGCCCACCCTTAACCAAAACAGCCTTCGGGCCCAAGCCGGAAATCAATCGAGCAGCTCTCTCCATATCTTCTGTAGTATGAACTTCTATTCCGCTCAGCTTCTCTGCCTCTGGCATATTAGGCGTCACGATTAAAGCAAGAGGCAAAAGCTGTTCTTTTAAAGCCTGAATTGCCGGATCAGAAATAAGGCTGACCCCACTTTGGGAGATCATAACAGGATCAACAACAAGATTTGATACCTGATAATTACGAAGAGCTTCACATACAACAGCGATAGTTTCGGGTCGGCTCAGCATGCCTGTTTTGGCTGCGCCAATTCTAAAATCGGACAAAACGGCATCTAGTTGAGCTGCGACAGTGCTGGGAGGAACGTCATGAACTTCTTTTACTGTTAGGCTGTTTTGTGCCGTTATTGCAGTAATCACAGACATTCCAAAAACACGAAGGGCGGCAAAAGTTTTAATATCTGCCTGAATTCCAGCGCCACCACCCGAATCACTTCCTGCGATAGTCAATGCATTTCCCCGATATAGTGCCAAAGAATGTGCACCTCCTCAAAAAATAAGGAGGAGCGTCCGTATTTCGGCGAACTCCTCCTGAATAAAGACTCCCTGCGCCGGCATTATCCGGATCTGGTTATAAGGGTCGAAAGTCTACCGACTTTCCTCTCAGCTTAGTGCTCCCCTGTAATATTTTTATTTACATTTGATTCTTATGTCGATCTAAATACTTTCCTTCAGTGGGTCTTCGTCCTCTTTCAATAAAAGCCACTTTCCCCAATCAAAGTGGAGCAACCCACTTACTACATAGATAGAAATGGCAGCGAGAGGCGCCGATGTATGTAAAACGGCAATGAGTCCCATAGCAACCATTCCCAAGAAAAGGAATTTCTTCTTATTCGTGTTGCCCTTACGAAGTCCCTTTAAATTGCCATATGGAACACTTGAAATCATAAGGATGCCAGTCCCAACTGCCAGAAAAGCAGCAAAAGCAGAAGGAATTGCAAGGCCAGCTATAACGAAAGAAGCCAGAAAAAGCCCCCCGGCAGGAATGGGCAATCCCTGAAAAGGTCCAGGGACATGAACGACATTGAATCGCGCCAAACGCAAAGCTCCACACAGAGCAAAGAAACAGGCAGTAAGCGCACCAGTGACTCCCGCAAACCCATTCAGATAATTGGTATACATGAGCATGGCAGGAGCAACACCAAAGCTCACCACGTCAGCAATACTATCGTATTCCAAGCCAAATTGTGTTCCGCCACCCAAACTCCGGGCAACTTTGCCATCCATAAAATCAAAAAAGACTGCAAAAAAGATAAGCCATGCTGCCGGAATAAAGCGCCCATGAAAAGAAAGAATGAGCGACAGCATGCCACACAGCAAGTTTCCACTTGTTACCATATTGGGCGCAATTTCTCTAAAAGAAAGATGCCGCTTTTTATTCATTTTCCTCATTACTCGCCGTCACTCCCAACACAGATTTTCCCGCCTTTACTTTCTGCCCCACAGTTACTGTGGACTTTACACTCAAAGGCAGATAGACGTCAACCTTAGAGCCTAATTTTATCATTCCAAAACGTTGTCCGCGTAAGATTTTTTCGCCCCGCTTCAGTCGACAAACAATTCTTCGCGCCAAGAAGCCAGCAATCTGTACAAGAAGAACTGGGCCATGATCTGTTCTCAATCCGACATACATGCGTTCATTCTCTTCAGATGCCTTAGGATTAAAAGCCATCCATTTTTTACCTGGAACATACTCTAGGAACTCTACTGTTCCTTCATAAGGGGCTCGATTGACATGCACATTAAAAGGAGACATAAAAATTCCAACTTTTAACGCCCGCCCAGTGTAGGGATGTTCCACTTCTTCTATTTCGACAACCTTACCATCTGCAGGAGAAACCCACATTTCGACATCTTCTGGAAGGTCTCTTTCAGGATCTCTAAAGAACCAAACAACAAGGGCAAAAAAGACACCCATAACAACGGCCATCCAGGGGGAGAGCAAAAAGCTCCCCCCTGTTAAAAATCCTGTAAAGATAATGAGAGGCCAACCATCACGAGCAATCATTACTCGTCTTCGCCCTCTTTTGTATTTACAACACTAGCATTAGCTAGAATATCGCCTTCATCCAGTCTCATGATAATACTCCCCATAGCAGTTCTTCCCAAAACAGGCGTGTCTGAAACTGCGAGCCGAATAATTCGACCTCTGCTGGTAATGGCCATGATCTCGTCATCTTCTGCAACGCTCCAGCAACCTACTATCATTCCTGTTTTCTCGCTTAGATTCATTACGATAACACCGCTACCACCACGATGCCGAAGAGCAAACTCTTCGTAGCGCGTTCGTTTTCCAACCCCTTTTTCGCTTAAAAGCAAAGGCCATCGGCCTTCGGCAACTACATCACACCCAATAACGTAGTCTCCCTGCCCTAAACGCATAGCCCGAACGCCTCTGGCCATGCGCCCCATAGGTCGGAATTCGGATTCATGAACACGAAGGGCCTGTCCCTGAGCCGTTACTATGAGCAAGTGATCGTCTCCCGACGTCAAGACGATTTCTGCGATTTCATCGCCTTCGTCAAGTCCTAAAACTCTCCGTCCAGCTCGTGTCAGATTTTTAAGTTCGGAAAGATCAAGTCTCTTAGCCGTTCCATTTTTCGTAATGAAGAAGGCATATTCTGCCCCCTCTACAGCACGGCCATGCATGGTCACCACTCGTTCCTCTCCTTCCAAGGCAACAAAGCGGTTAATTAACTTACCACGTCCGTTTTTCGATTCTGGAACCATATGACCTTTCAAGGCAAAGACACGACCCAACGAGGTAAAGAGATAGATATCTCTGTGAGTACTTGTCACAGCAACCAGAGCTATCTCGTCTTCTTCTTGCAAAGAAGCTCCCTTTCTTCCTTTACCCCCTCTTCCCTGGAGAGAGTACTCTTCAAGATCTTTACGTTTCAGATATCCATCTCTTGAAAGCACAACAACAATATCACTTTCAGGGATAAGGTCTTCTAAAGAGACATCTTCCACAGCATCTATAATGTCTGTTTTTCGCTCATTTCCGAAACGTTTTTTCATATCAAGTAACTCATCTTTAATGACTGTATCAAGAACCTTCGCGTTCCCCAGAATCGTCTGGAAGCGTTCTATATCTGATAAAAGCTGGGCTAACTCAGCCTCAAGTTTTTCTCGCTCCAGTCCAGTAAGTCTCTGCAAGCGCATGTCAAGAATAGCTTGAGCCTGAAGTTCTGAAAATTCTAGTTTCTCCACAAGCCCCTTCTTGGCTTCATCAGTGGTACTTGATCCTCGAATAAGAGCGATAACCGCATCAATAATATCGAGTGCTTTTACGAGACCTTCAACAATATGCGCCCTGGCCTGGGCTTTTTCCAGACGAAACTGTGTTCGTCTACGAACAACACTTCGCCTATGGTCAAGGAAAATAGAAAGCATTTCTTCTATAGAGAGTTCTCTAGGATGACCGTCCACCAAAGCTAAATTAATAGCGCCGAAAGTGCTCTGAAGTTGTGTTCGACGATAAAGCTGCCGCAAGACCAAATTAGGATCTGTATCACGATTGACTTCAAGAACAATTCGAAGGCCGTCACGGTCAGATTCATCACGAATGTCCATAACGCCATCAATCGTTTTGTCCTGAACATTCTTGGCAATTGTTTCAATAAGATTCGTCTTATTGACCATGTAGGGAATTTCTGTGATTACTACAGAGGTTTTACCTCTTTTTCCCTCTTCTACGTGGGTCTTGCCACGCATTGTAATTTTGCCCCGTCCCGTACGATAGGCATCTATGATTCCATCTCTGCCGATTATGACGCCGCCGGTAGGGAAGTCAGGACCAGGTAACCTTGCTAATATCTCTCCTATATCAATATGCTCTGGATCAACATCAATAATGTAACAAAGAGCATCAATAACTTCTCCCAAATTATGGGGAGGAATGTTGGTAGCCATTCCTACAGCAATACCCGAACTTCCGTTTATAAGAAGGTTGGGTAGCATTGCCGGAAGGCAAAGGGGTTCCTCGAGTGATTCGTCGAAATTAGGTCCCCAATCCACCGTATTTTCATTTATATCAGCAAGCATAAGCTCTCCAATTTCATACAACCGAGCTTCTGTATAACGCATTGCTGCCGCAGGATCTCCGTCAATAGATCCAAAGTTACCTTGTCCATCGACAAGGGGATAACGCATGCTGAAATTTTGGGCCATTCGAACCATAGTATCGTAGATTGCCGAGTCACCATGTGGGTGATATTTACCCATCGTTTCTCCGACGACACGAGCAGATTTCTTATACGCCGTATTATGACGAAGTCCCAACTCCGTCATGGCATAGAGGATTCTTCTCTGTACCGGTTTCAGCCCATCTCGGGCATCTGGGAGAGCCCGCCCTACAATGACGCTCATCGCATAATCAAGATAGCTATGCTTTATCTCCTCCACCAAGGGTAAAGGGAGGACTTTTCCAAATAGGGGCTCGCCTTTTTTCTCTTCCATATAGATTCTACCTCCACAATAAATTCCTAAAAAACAATCGAAAGAATAGCAAACTATAGTATTTTAACACGTTCGAGGCAAGCTTACTAAAAAAGGGAGAAGGCCTAAAAGCTCTCTCCCCCGCCATATCTCTTCTTAACTATTTACATTATTCACCATTTTTCACGGTGCACTCGCTCTTTATTTACACCTTCATGGGGAGCTTTATGTTCTGCCGGATACCCTAATGCAGCTATTCCAATAACTTTGACACCATCAGGAACTGCTAAAATAGGAGTTACGAGCTCTTCCCGGGGATGTCGATCCATAACTTTAAGCCATACACCTTCAAGGCCAAATGCCCTGGCTGCTAACAATATATTTTCGAGTGCGGCCGCTCCATCTTCAATCCAGGCCAAATCTTCCTCTGGACACGACAACGTATCGGCACAGACAGCAATAGCAAGAGGTGATTCATGTAACATTTTCCCCGAATCATGAGCTTCTGCGAGTTTGTCAAGAACTTCTCTCTGTTGTACAACAATGAAATGGCACGGCCTTCTATTATGAGCACTTGGAGCTGCAAAAGCTGATTCGAGAAGAATATCTACAATATCTTGATCTACCGTATCTTGAGTAAATTTTCGAATACTTCTACGCCCAAGTATTATTTGTATTGTCGTATTATCTCTTTTATTCACTGATATACACCCCTTCACCAGCCATTTACATGCAACGTTCCTTCTTCGATTCCCTTATGCGGATCCTTTTTCTCCTTTCCATACCCTAAAGCTGCAATTCCTAATACAGCGATATGGGCTGGTATGGAAAGAATTTTTCGAATAGCTTCTTCGCAACCTTCCGCATGCCGAACGCCAAGCCAAACACCATCCAAACCAATTGCATGAGCTGCAACAAGAATATTCTGCATGGCAGCAGAGCAATCTTCTTCCCAATAACGTCGGGCAAAATCATTTTTTTCTGGATTTCCACACACAATAATGGCAAGAGGCGCTTCAAAAAGCATTTTGCCATAGGGATGATCCTCCGCCAGACGATTAAGAATAGGCCTATCCGTAGCAACAACAAAATGACATGGACGGCTGTTAGCTGCGCTGGGAGCCGCCGACCCACATTCAATAAGAAGCTCTATTTTTTCTTTCTCTACAGGCTTCTCTTCAAAACGCCGAATGCTTCTTCTACCTAATATTGCACGAATTGCTTCATGATCTCTGATTCCCATTGCTTTCACCGCCTTTTTTCTCTCTTTGTGCATAGCCCCTTTTCCTCAATCCTGGCCATATTTCAGGAATAGTTGCTTCTGGAAAATCTTCAAGTTTTTTACCTGCTGCTCCACGCAGAAAATTATCAACCCACCAATAGACATCCCGTTCTCGTATGGATTTGCACATTCTTTTCATTCTATTCCTTTTTTCCGTTTCATTCATTGTAACAGAGTAATATATAGCATCGGCAGTACTCTCTACATCATAGGGGTTAACGAGAAGAGCTCCGTTACGAAGCTGGGAAGCCGCTCCCGCGAACTCGCTTAGAATCAAAGCTCCTTTGTAATGAGGCTGACAAGCACAATATTCTTTACAAACGAGATTCATTCCGTCTTTAAGAGAAGTAACCAACGCTACATCTGCTGCCCTGTACATCGCTGCCAATTCCTCCTGATTCACTGTTCCGTAACGATAGAGAACAGGGATCCAAGCCGTTGTAGAAAATCGTCCGTTTATTTGACTGATAAGCTTTTGAGTCTCGTCACGAAGCACACAATATTCCACAACTCCTTCACGACTCGGAATCACCAATTGGAATAGAGTCACTTTCCCCTGGAGTTCTGGATATTTTTCGAGAGCCCGAGCAAAAGCTCTCAATTTCTCAGGTAAACCTTTTGTGTAATCAAGCCTATCAACTCCAAGCATGAGGCAATCGCCTGAAATTTCTTTACGTATCTCTTGAGCACGCAGCGCAGCGTTTTTTGTCGAAGCCAAAGAGCGAAATTTTTTATAATCGATGCTGATTGGAAGACTACCTACTCGAATTCTGTTATTCCCAATCGCTAGTTCGACAATAGCCCCACGCCCTATGACATGAGCTGAAGGGGAAAAAGATTTTACACATTCAATAAAGTTTCGCCTGTCACGAAGAGTTTGGAAACAGAGGAAAGAATAACGTTGAAGCTCTTTTATCAGCATTTTACGCCATGGAAGTTTCATAAAGATATCAGGGGAAGGAAAGGGAATATGTAGGAAAAAAGCTGTTGGGCGTTGCACACCTAATCGCTCAAGCCTGCCTGCAAGCAGCATTAATTGATAATCGTTAACCCATATAAGGTCTTCTTCCAATGAGTGTTTTGCTACGATAGAGGCAAACTTATGGTTGACACTGACGTAGGCGTTCCAATATTCGGCCTTAAAACGGCAGTGAGCCTCCAAATCATGAAAAAGAGGCCAAATTATGGAATTGGAAAAACCGTAGTAATAATCATCAATATCGCTCTTCTCAAGTAAAACGGGAACTATTCTGAATCCAGTCTCTTCCGAAATGGGGCCCAAAACATTTCGTAAAGCTTTTAAACTTATTCTCTCTTTTGTTCCCGGCCACCCTATCCACATTCCGCCGCGATCTCGCAATACAGGGGTAAGAGCCGTTACAAGCCCGCCAGAACCTGGTTCCACGAACCATGAATCTTCTCTCTTCTGCAAAATTATAGGCAAACGATTGGAAACGACAACCATACGGTGGCTATCAGCATTAGTCGTGGTTCATCTCCCCTCTCTTCTCTTGCAGACATCTCTTCCAACATCTGAAAAAAGATAAGACCTCGCATGGAGGAACAAGCCTTACATCAGCTAATGTTTGTCGATCTTCATCTGAGACAAGAATTCCCATACATCTTTTCTGCAAAACCGCAAAGGCATCTTCATCAGTAGCATCATCACCTAAATAAGCACAAATAGAATCTGGATATGCACTTAGTATTGTCTTGACAGCCTTCCCCTTATCAAATCCTGGTGCTAGAATTTCTACTCCTCCGTTAAAAGAAAGAATTTTTAAACCATACTCGACCTGTAACTTACTCCAATACTCCATAATTTTTTTGAGTTTATCTTGATAAAGCGCAATATTCCTGCCTCTCCAATGAAGTGCCAAAGAGACATATTTTCTCTCGATCCATGTCTGAAGAGACTCTTCCATAGCCTTTTGCCAAGCTTTTTCAAGCCCCGCTTCGTATAATGGAGCAAGATTTATTCTATGAATAATGCCATCTACTGTCATACGTTCTGCACCATGATATCCCCAAATCTCAATGCCTGTTTCCAATTGCGAAAGCTCTTTAACTTCTGCTATAGACCTTCCTGATATCAAGACAACGATTCCTGAAATTGCTATAACAGTGCGTAACTCTTCAATCACTCCAGGCCAGGGGAAAGCCTTATCTCGTTCTGATGTAAAGGGAGCAAGAGTTCCATCATAATCACATAATAAAAGAGGCGGCTGTTTGCTCTTCATCATTTCTTGCCAAAAAATTGAAGGAACTTCACGCATTGTCATGATGTCATACACATTTCAAAGTCATTTGAACTATCTTGAGAAAGACAGAGCATTAGAGCAAGAAGGGCACGAAGATGAGTTGTAATTAAAAAATTCTCTTGTACATATTCGTGAGCATTTTGCCCCATCCGTTTGCATCGTCTTCCATGTGCAAGAAGATAGCGCAATCGAAGGGCAGCACCTTCTGCAGATTGCACACGAAAACCGTTGTAACGATTTATAATTTGGAGACGAATTCCACCAACATCTCCGCCAATAACTGGTTTATATTTCCACATTCCTTCAGCAACAGTAAGTCCAAACCCCTCTCTGATCGATTTTTGAATAATCACATCTGCGGCAGCCTGTAGTGCATTAATAACTCTGTGGGCATCAGAAGGAAGCTCTATTACATGAATATCCGAATCATCAGAGGCAACATTTCTAACCTGTTCAAGAACAGCCCCTGCTTCTGGATCATCTGTCGCGCCTCCTCCCGCTAAAACAAGTTGCATGTCGGCATGTTGTTTTGCCATTTGATACCCTTTAATTACCCCAAGAGGATCCTTAAAGAGGTCGAATCGTGAAATTTGAACTATAAGAGGACGTGCTCTGTTTATTCCAAAACGTTGGCAAACATCATCTACCTCCCGTTCAGAAAGAATAATATTTTTTTCGCTGAGGGGATCAATACTTGGAGGGATAAGATACTGGGAGTGCGGTAAATGCTGGGAAAAATCAGCAAGAGAGAAAACGGAGGCGTCATAAGAAGATACAATGTGACGAAGCATTTTCCAAACGTTCCTATTGGGAGAACTTGCATCTATATGACAACGCCAAATCCATTTTCCCCTCCGTTTAGGACACAAAGAAAGAAGAGGCGCAGGCTGCGGATCATGAATAAAAACAAAATCTGCATCTTCCAAACGATCTCGCATTTTCTCCGCGTTTTCTCTATTTGTCTCAATATATATTTCACGATATGACTCTGGAAAAGGAACTTCTAATCCCTGCAAGGCATTATGAATAGACTTTGTCGCAACAAAGAAAGATTCAGATCCTTCTATAACCTCCCAACGTGTTTCGATGCCTAATTCATTCAAAAGAGGAACCATACATCGTAAAATTTCTGCAACGCCACCTCCTTTTCGCGTCGAATTAACATGAACCACTTTTTTGCCCTGAAGGAAATTTGCAAAACGGTACAAACTACTTATAACCTGTTCTCCTGCGATAGACCCATATTGTTCCAAAAGCTCTGTCATAGCCTCTCTACCCCCTCTATGACAAGACTTTTCCCGAGAATTGCCACTATCTTTTCCCGAAGCTCCGTAAGAGAATACAAATACGGATCAAGAATGGACAATTTTTCTCTCGCCTCAGCAGTCGTTTCTCCAAAATGTTCAAGCCATCTAGAGAAATCATCTCTTCTATCTTCCCGAACGCGACGTTTCGCCTCTATAAAGTGGAAAAAAATACTTCCCCGGCTCGAAGAAGCTACTGCTTCAGCTAAATTCTCAGGGCTCTCTGCCACCAGAGAGGTCTCTACGATAATCAGTTGTGTCTGTGTAAAATGAAAAGCTCTATCGGCTTGCTTCCAGCTCATAAAATGTTCTGATGAAAGAGATTCGTCAAGAAGATCGATAAGGTCATCTCTAAGTTCCTCTAAATCTCCTTTGTAATCGGGGCTTAAAGCACTTAATTTTTCAGAAAGTGCCGTTTCATGAAGATATTCTCGTGTCCATGATGCAAAATCGTTAACATATTCAGATTCGGGAAATTGAGGGCTGAGGATTCTTCCCCAGAAATGGTAATGCAGGCAACTTATAGGAACTTCTTCTATCCCCTCACGAAGCTCTTGGAGATTTCTAGCCTGGATTCCCGTACTGATAGGAATAAGAGTACATTCTTTGAACTGAAAGTTTCCGTTTTGCACAAAAGCGACCATAGAATATCAGCCTCCTTTTTGAAAAAGACAAAGCTGAGTTTTCTGTATTTTTGGTGTAGTATAAATATGCAGTAAAATTGTAACACAGATAAAAAAAGGGAGGGGACAACGAAAATGACAGGAAGAGAAGTTGCCATTCTTGTAGAGGAAAATTTTAATGATCTTGAATTTTGGTATCCTTATTATCGTCTTATTGAGGAAGGATTCTTCCCAATAGTTGTAGCTCCTGTTGCACCCCGTCATTATATGGGGAAATACAATACTGCAGTAGACGCAACATACTCACCTCAAAGCCTTATGGAAAACTTGCCCTCGGCGGTTATCATTCCTGGAGGTTGGGCTCCTGACAAGTTGAGAATGTCTGTTGAGATTGTTTCATTAGTAGCAGAAATGCATCGAACTCGAAAGGTCATAGCCAGTATTTGCCATGGGGGCAGCGTTCTTGTCTCAGCTGGCATACTTCAAGGACATCAAGTAACATCTTTCCCCAGCATAAAAGATGACATGCAGTGTGCTGGAGCGATATGGGTAGATGAACCAGTGGTTATATCCGACAAATTAATAACGAGCAGAAAGCCATCGGATCTGCCTTTTTTTACAAAGGCAATACTCGAAGCGCTCGGGAAAAAGTAATATGCTCCATCGAAACAGAATTTATATCTATTCGCTATCTGCCTGGAAGACCCCGTAAACAAGTTTTTCCAGAGCACGTTCTATTCTGTTCCATCCAGCTTCAGAACGAATGTCTATGTCGAGGTATGTCTGAGTCGTCTGACTTCGCAGCATAAGATATGTTAGGCCTGCAGAGAGTAAAGCGACAATAGCCGATGTATCAACAGAAGAGTGACAATGAGATTTTTTCATTTGCTCAACAAGAGCAATGCCCTGTTTTTTTCTTGCAGGAGCAGTTTCTTCTGATAGTTCGTTTTGCGAAAGTAATTCTCCTTTTAGTATTTCTTGCGCAAGAACAGAATTTTGCAGTTTTCTAATGTACCCTTTTAACAGGAATAGGCTTGATTCTGCCATATTTTTTGTTTCTTCTCCACATTGTCTCGCTTCTTGTACTATCTCATCAAAAGAAGGCCAGGATGTTCCCTGAGCAACAAATGCTTTAAGTAATTGTGATAGACCGCCAAAGTATCGATAAATTAATGTTTTATCGACTCCAGCTTCTCGAGCAATACGATTAATTCCTAGCTCTTGGAAACCCTCTTGAGAAAGAATTCTTTCTACTGCTTGCAAAATTTTCTTTTTTGTAAGCTCCTTATTCCTGATGATCCTCACCCCTTTTCTCATAATTAATGTACCACAAAGTCACTTATTACGTGGATGACCTCAATATTAATAAGTTTAATTATTCTTTACAGATTTACTATACCTTGAAAAAAATTTCAATTATAGATATACTCAGTTTTGCATATGTTTTTAAGTTGCTTCGAAACTCTAGTCACGCTATTTAAGATCAACAGATGAGAATCTGTTCCTGAAATAGCTCAACGTAGAGTTTGTACAATTAAATAAGCTGCTTTATCTGTCGGCCTGATCGAAAAGCCCGATCAGCAAAGAAGATGAAAAACAGCAGGTGTACCCCTTGTATTGAAGGGAATATACCTGCTGTTTTTTTATTTTTAATCAGAAGGGGGATGAATTGACAAGACGAGACACGGCACAGGCATTACAATACTCATTTGTTTGAATTCAAAAGATCGGGGAGAAAAGGATGAAAATCGTTTCAATTCAAACAGGGAATATGTCACTCCCATTGAAAAAACCTTTTAAAACTGCAGTTCGCTCGGTAAATTCTATTAATGACGTGGTCGTAAAAATAGAAACAGATGCAGGTGTTGTCGGTTATGGAGAAGCTCCTCCTACCGGTAAAATCACCGGCGATACTACAGGTGCAATTCTTGGAGCTATCAATGATCATATTCGTCCGTCTCTTATCGGAAAAGACGCAGAAGACCTGGAAGGAAACCTTCAAGCCCTTCATGAATGTATTATCGGGAATACAAGTGCAAAAGCAGCTTTAGATATGGCTCTTTTTGATATTTGGGGCAAGAGCTTACACGCACCTCTCTATAGACTCTTCGGAGGAAACAAAAAAAGTATAGAGACTGATGTAACCATAAGTGTTAATGAAGCCGATGAAATGGCAAAAGATGCAATAAATGCTGTTAACGGAGGGTACAAAATCTTAAAGATCAAAGTAGGGAAAGAAACGGAAAAAGACTTTGACCGTATTCGAGCCATACGAGAGGCCATAGGATACGATGTCAAGATTCGCATTGATGCCAATCAAGGCTGGCAACCCTCAGAAGCTGTACGCATTTTAACAAGAATGGAAGATGCCGGGTTTGACATAGAACTTGTGGAACAACCGGTAAAAGCCCACGATTTAGGTGGCATGGCTTATGTTACAGCAAGCACCTATATTCCCGTTGTTGCAGATGAAAGCGCATGGAGTCCCGAAGACGCCTTAGAAATTCTGAAGCGCAAAGCGGCAGATATGATCAACATAAAATTAATGAAATGTGGCGGCCTTTCAAACGCCATAAAAATTATTGCTATCTCCGAAATATTTGGAGCAGAAGTCATGTTAGGAAGCATGTTAGAAGGTCAGATTAGCGCCAGTGCAGCTGTCCATCTCGCTCTCGCCAAAAGCAACATTACTCGTATCGATATAGATGGCCCCCTGCTTTGTTCTTCATTACTAGATGTTGGTGACGCCCGTTTCATAGGTCCTGAAATCGTTTTAGGAGAAGATGCCGGGCTGGGAATTACAAATGTACCCGGCACACAATGGAATTAAAAAAAGGAGGGCATTATTATGGAGCATGGAACATTGTTAGGTCTTATTCCTCTTCTTGTGTACATCGTATTATGCTTTAGTCGTTTCGGGCAGATTTTTGCTGTTTCTGTAGGTATCGTTGTGGCAGCAATCATAGGCCATCATGGGATTATGGACATTGCGCAAGGATTAAGAGGTGGGCTCGGTTCCTTTTTAGGGTATATAGGCCTTATTATTTTACTCGGCGGCGGATTGGGACAAGTATTAAAGAAAACAGGCGTTGTAAAAGAACTTGTCTATATGGTAACGCGGAGAATGAACGTAAACTCCCCTCAAAAGGCATTTTTAGTCACGATGACATGTTCTGTTTTCATCGTCAGCTTACTTGGAACATTGGCTGGCGGAAATGCTATTTTAGCTCCCATATTGATTCCTATCGCAGCCTCCGTTGGAGTCACACCTAATGCAATGGCAGTATTGCTTCACGGAGCAGGCGCTTCAGGCCTATTTCTTGGGCCCTTTACTCCTCCTATGGTTGCATTAATGGAGTTTACCGGACTTTCATATCCTCAGGTTTTGCTTAACGCAGGATTGCCAATATCTGTAATCATGTGGATCGTAACTTTCTTCTGGGCATCAAGAGTTCAGAAGAAAACAGCTGGTAAAAATCATTATTCCGAAGCTGACATAGAAAAAATTGATGCCAATGAACTGAGATCTACCCCTCATGTAAAACGAGCCACATTTGTTTTTCTTGTCACAATGCTCTGCACCGTAAGCTACGGAATCTATATAGAGGGCGGCTCTACATTTGTTGTTGCCGTCATGATTCTTGCTTCTCTTCTCACAGGCCTTGCTGGGCGTCTTCAGATTGTAGAGATCATTGATGCTATCTGTGAAGGCGCCAAGGGACTTATTTGGCTTTTCTTCTTCTTCGTATTGCTTGATCCTTTCATTAACTTCATTTCAGACACAGGTGCTTTCCAGGCTTTAGCCACAATGCTTGAGCCTCTGGTCAAACAGAGCGGAACTGTAGGCTTCATCGGCCTGTCCACCTTGGTTGGCATTTTTGGTGTTCCAGGAGCTGCCGTAGCTCAGGCAGAGGTTATAAATAAAATGTTCGGACCGCTGGTTGAATCACTCAACGTCCCCATGACGCTATGGGTTGTTGTTCTTCTGGTTGGATCTCAAATGACTTCTTTTGCCGTTCCAGAAGGAGATATGCAGGGGCAAATGGGACTTGCCAGATCTGACGATCTTAAGTCCGTACTATGTAACGGTTGGCTCATTGTTGTTTGCACCGTTATTTATGTTCTTATTCGAGCAATTATAGTGGCGATGTAAGATGAGCTGGAAAAAGCAAATAGAACAAGTTCTCATTTCAAAAGGGATGACCAATAAGGCTGGAATCATTATCAAAGATATTAAAAATGATGAAACTTTTTCTCTCAACGGAGAGCAATCGTTTCCCTCTGCCAGTCTCATTAAGCTTTCTATACTATGGACTCTTTTCTCCAAGGAGAACGCAGAGGAGTTATCTCTTAATGAAACCATTACATTAAAAGAAGCGGATAAAGTGGAAGGTGGTCTCCTTCATCTTTATAAAGAAGGGGCAAAACTTCGCCTTGAAGACCTTGCTCTTTTGATGATCGCAGTTAGCGACAATACGGCAACAAACCTTATTATAGATCGACTTGGCATTGATCAAATCAATAACGAAATCAAAAAGCTAGGGTTAAAAGGAACTATACTTGGACGAAAAATGTTAGATTTTGAGGCTAAAAAAGCAGGAAAAGATAACTACACGACACCAGAAGATATATCAAATCTTCTGGGAAAGATACTAACAAGCACATCTCTTCCCGTTTCACGTAGAAAGAGAATGTTGGAGATGCTCTCTGCTCAAAAGCTAAATATTAAACTTCCTTCTTTAGTTCCCTTCAATGACGTTGATGAAATTGAAGGCTTCCTCGCTCATAAGACGGGGGAACTACCTGGCTCAGAACATGATGCAGGAATTTTCTTCTACAATTCAGATCATCCCATTCTTGTCACTGTACTGACAAGGAACCTCTCAAACAGAGTAGCTGGAGTTGATCTATGCGCCCAAATAGGAGCCATTATTTTCGAACATTTTGGGAAAGGCTATTTCGACGCATAATAACAAGGGGCTGCAACAATGCAGCCCCTTGTCTCATAAGATAAAGCAACGTCGTTATTTTAGAGTCCTTCTCGATATTTCTTCAGTGCATCTTTATATGCAACCTGTATAGCCTTTTTAGACGAACCGAAGTATCGTGACTGAATTTCTTCTGTTATTTCTTGTTCATCTTGAAGCAAATAGCGTCCTACAAAAAGGTCTCGAATAAAACGGTGAGTAACATCAAGAGTAACAGAACTCTGACAATCCAGGATAAGAGATGATTCTCTTTCTACAATGAAAGAAATAAAGAAAGCATTAAATTGAAAAGTAATTGGGTTATCGCTTGTCGTTCGTGAGTTGCCTACAATGAGAACTGAATTGTCAGGATAATACTTTTCCATACGCTTCACCTACGAAATATATAGCACAAAATTATAGATAGTCAACAAATTTGACTATTTCTAGAAATTCATCCCCATAACCCGCATTAACCAAGCATAAGAATTCTTCATAAGATATGGGTTGAAGGCAAAAATAACATAAAAGCCCATTGCCATAATAGTATGTAGAATAGAAAAGAATCCTCGATACTCCTCTTTTCTGGCCACGACACCTAAAGCACCCTCGCAAATAAAGAAAGCGGAAAGATAATAAATCCATCCTTTCGTTTCTGGAAGCTGAGCAAAGCGCATAGCTCGAAGAACAGAATATGCCGACCACGCCGTTAAAACATACATCTGGGTAAAGAAAAGAACTATTCTTAAAAGAAAGGAAGTACCTTGAACATGAAGAGATCGCGTTTTACCACTTTTTTTGTTTTCCAAACCTTCAAGTAAATCGTAAACTGATAAAACTCTTGGAACAATATAGCGGCTGTACGAACTTGATAAAACCCAGGCCCAAAGAATAAACGGTAGAGCGAACTTGATATAAAGCACAGATGTTCCTCCTCCCCTAGAACCTTTATATTGCTTATTTATTTTACATCATCTTCGCAAAGCCGATACTAAATTAAGGGGTAAATCTGGGAGGTGATTTATATGGATGCCGTAAATGCTGTTCAAAGTGCAAAAGCACAGGAAGTTTGTCAAAACGTTATGATGGCAACGCAAGCATACACATTAAAGAGCGTCACGCAGCTTCAAGAAAAGATGATGGCCCAACTTTTTGAAAGTATGGGAATAGGGCAAAATTTGAATATTAAAGCATAACGTCTCTATCCAGAAACCCCTTGTAAAGATGGGGGATCCATATCCCCCATCTTTATTCATTATTATCAGTCTCTCTGTCAACGAGAGGTTTTGAATATGCTGTCTCAGAATCCCACGGGAAAAGAATCCACGTATCCTGGCTTACCTGTGTTATATAGGTATCAACGTAAAGACTTCCCTCCGGTTTGGCATATACTGTTGCAAAATACGCTTTGGGAAGCATTTTTCTTACAATCTGTGCTGTTTTTCCAGTATCCACAAGATCGTCAATAATAAGACAATTCTCCCCGTCACCCTGAATTTCTTTTAGTATACTGGTTTCTCCCTGTGTTCGAATTGTATAACTCGAAATACAAACCGTATCTACAAGACGAATGTTCAATTCTCTCGCAATAATAGCCGCAGGAATAAGGCCTCCACGAGCAATCCCTATTATTTTCGTCCATTTTCTTGATAGAAGTCTCCATGCAAGAGCTTTACAATCCCGATGAAGCTGATCCCAAGAAACCGGATACGTTTTATGATACCGCTCTTCACTTCCCATCGTTTAGTGCCTCCCTGAATAGAATAAAAAATGGTAAACTTTATATTACAAGTTTTTCTGAATTAGTGGAATTGCTTATTTCTTTTCTGTTACTTTCTCGTCTATCACTTTTTCCCTTTTCTTTTATCATAATCTTAGTATAATTGTTAACAATCATCTTTATTTTTGATAAGTTCTCACACCAAAAGAACGCTCAAGGAGGGCATGCATAATGAAGAAGAGTCTTGTTGTTTTGTTCGTAGCACTGAGTATCGCCCTCTGCGGAACAGCTTTTGCAGCTGAAGCTATTCCCGCAGAAAAAGTAAATCCTGGTTTTGTGTATATTGGTCCTGTAGGAGATGGCGGATGGACATATATGCATGATCAGGGACGATTAGAAATGGAAGAAGCGTTTCCTGGAGTAAAATCAAGCTTTGTCGAGTCTGTTCCAGAAGGGCCAGACTCTGCACGCGTAATGGAAACTTTCATTCGAAACGGCTCTAAAGTCATATTCGCCACATCATTTGGATATATGGACTTCGTACAAGACGTAGCCAAACGTTATCCCGATGTTGTGTTTATGCACTGTTCCGGTTATAAGAGAGCAGATAACGTAGGAATTTATTTCGGAAGAATGTATCAAGCTCGCTATCTTTCTGGTCTTGTTGCTGGAAAGATGACAAAGAACAATGTTATTGGCTTCGTTGCTGCTCATCCAATACCTGAAGTTGTACGTGGCATTAATGCATTTACACTAGGTGTTCGAAAAGCCAACCCGAAAGCAGAAGTCAAGGTCGTGTGGCTTTTCTCTTGGTTTGATCCGGGGAAAGAAAAGGAAGCAACGAAAGCCCTTATCGACTCTGGTGCCGACGTTATCGCTATGCATGCCGATAGCGGGGCAGCACCTCAGACAGCAGAAGAAGCTGGAGTATATGTTGTCGGTTATAATAACGACATGAGCCAATATGCACCGACCAAACATCTCACTGCACCAATTTGGGATTGGGGAATTGTATATAAACGTGTTATGGAACAAGTTACCACTGGAACCTGGAAATCAGAAGATATTTGGTGGGGACTTAAGGAAGGAATGGTAACTCTTTCTGGATACGGCAAAGATGTGCCAGAAGAAGTCAAAGGTCTTGTAGAAGAGGAAAAGGCTAAAATCATTTCTGGCGAATGGGATGTTTTCAATGGTCCTATTAAAGATCAAAGCGGTACAATAAAAGTTGAATCTGGACAATCGCTTTCAGATGCAGATAAGCTCTCCATGAACTGGTTCGTAGAAGGGGTTAAGGGAGATATGCCCAAATAGAAACCCCTAGAATATAGAGGGAGGGCGCATTTCGCGCCCTCTTTTTTTTGAAAGAGATCGCTGTGAAAGGAAACGTTGCCATGGAAAAAGTCATATCGGCTCCACCACTTATACATATGGAAAACATTACGAAAGAGTTTGCCGGTGTCGTGGCAAACCGTAACATCGATTTCGATGTAAAACGCGGAGAAGTGCACGCATTACTTGGCGAAAATGGCGCAGGAAAATCTACACTCATGAATATATTGTACGGCCTGTACCGCCCAGATAAAGGGCACGTGTGCATTGACGGTAAAAGCGTCTCTTTCTCTTCTCCTAAAGACGCTATTGCGTCTGGAATAGGTATGGTACATCAACATTTTATGCTCATCCCCAGTCAAACTGTCTGGGAAAACATGATATTGGGATTAGAGGGGCTTCCTCAAATTCTTCCACGCAAGGAAATTCACCAGAAAATTATAGATATCTCAGAACAATACGGTTTAGAAGTCGATCCTGACGCAAAAATATGGCAGCTTTCTATTGGGGAACAGCAGCGTGTTGCTATTTTACAAATGCTTTATCGTAGAGCGCGGGTTCTTATTCTTGATGAACCCACTGCAGTACTTACACCTCAAGAATCGCTTCATCTTTTCAAGACCATACGACAAATGACCGCAGAGGGACATGGCATTGTCTTTATTTCTCATAAACTTGATGAAGTTCTTTCTCTCTCAGACCGCATAACTATTCTTCGCAAAGGCGAAAAAACAGGAACTGTTCAAACTCAAAACACATCAAAAGAACAACTCGCCGAATTAATGATGGGAAGAAAAGTAACCTTCACTGTTGCTAGAAAGAGTATTGCCCCGGGAAAAGATATCTTGAAAACCGATAATATTACTGTTCTCGGGGAAAGAGGTCTCCCTACTGTAAAAAATATTTCTATTGCAGTGAAAGAACGGGAAATTTTGGGCCTTGCTGGAATTGCAGGAAACGGACAACAGGAACTTTGTGAAGCTCTGGCAGGGTTACGTCCTTTAAAAGAAGGTCGTATTTTTATCGAGAACGAAGAGATGACTCATCGTTCTCCAAAGCAATATATAGATCGAGGAATTCGATACATTCCCGCAGATCGCAAAGGAACGGGACTTGTTCCCAACATGGACGTAAAAGAAAATTCTATTTTGAAAAAGTACTGGAACAAACCTGTAGCCAAGGGGCCTATGATTGATTGGAAAGCGGTTTTCACTCATGCGATGAACCTTGTAAAAAAATATAGCGTGAGTACACCATCAATGGAAACTCCAGTAAAAAATCTTTCAGGAGGTAATCTTCAAAAGCTTATGCTTGGACGAGAGCTGTGCGATGCACCCAAAGCCCTTATTGCAGTTCACCCCACGTGGGGACTCGATGTTGCCGCTACCCACTTTGTGCGAGAGCAGCTTCTCGAAGAACGTGATCGCGGCGCAGCCATTTTTCTCGTATCTGAAGATTTGGAAGAGCTCCTTTCATTAAGTGACAGGCTCGCAGTTATATTCAAGGGGGAAATTATGGGTATACTCAATCACCCCGAAGAGGCCACTCCTGAATTGATTGGCCTCATGATGGCTGGAACTCCCCTCTCTTCTATAAAGAAAGGGGCAAAATAGCGATGAAATATTTAAAGGTTGAAAAACGTCTTGTTACACCAGTTTGGTTTTCTGGCGTCATTCCTATTTTTGCTATTATTTTGGCACTCCTGACAGGTGCCGTTTTTTTAAATTTTATGGGTGTCTCTCCTGTAAAAGCATATCTTTCAATGTTCAAAGCGTCCCTTGGTGATGCCTACGGCCTAACAGAAACAATTGTAAAGGCTATTCCCCTGGCCATGGCAGGTGTAGCCGTAGCTCTTTCGTTTAAAATGCTTATCTGGAATATTGGCGCAGAGGGACAAATCTTTATGGGATCTCTGGCTACGGCTGCGGCTGTTCGCTATTTTTTTGTCGATCAGCCCTTCATTATGTTCTGGATCATGTTTATCTCAGCCTCAGTTGCAGGTGGACTCTGGGCCGCTTTTGCTGGCTATCTGAAAGCGCGTTGGAATGTCAATGAAATAATCACAACCCTCATGCTCAACTACATTGCACTCCATCTCATTGATTTCTTTGTTTACGGCCCCTGGAGAGATCCCGCCAGTCTTGGTTTCCCAATGACAGCACCCTTTCCAGATGCCGCCAGATTGCCTCTTTTCGGCGATACACGTATTCATCTTGGTCTGTTTATTGCCATCTTTCTCGCGATCTTTTTCTGGGCTCTTCTCAAATGGACACGATGGGGATATGAGATTCGAGTCATTGGAGAAAATCCTCGCGCCGCGACTTTTGCCGGAATAAACTATTTACGCAATGCAGTCATCATCATGTTTATATCGGGAGCAATTGCAGGTCTTGCCGGAATGTGTGAAATTGCAGGATTACAAGGTCGTCTTCAGCATGCAGCTTCTGCTGGATACGGTTATACGGCTATTATTGTCGCCTGGCTAGGGCGTCTCAATCCTTTAGCCGTCCTCTTTGTTGCTTTTATTATAGGATCTCTTCTGGTAGGAGGAGATACGTTGCAAATTGTTATGCGCTTGCCTCTGTCTAGTATTCTAGTGCTTCAGGGCCTGCTTCTCTTCTTTGTTCTTGGAGGAGAATTTTTCAGAAGATATCGTATTCGTTTTATCAAGAGGGGAGATAACTAGCTATGGAAATTCTTATTCCTATTCTTGCTGCTGCCGTAAGAAGCGGTACGCCAATCCTCTATGCTACATTAGGAGAAATTATTACAGAAAAAGCAGGCATCTTGAACCTCGGTCTTGAAGGAATAATGCTTGTTGGCGCCTACACGGGATTTTCCGTCACATATAAGACAGGAAACCCGTGGATCGGTGTAATAGCAGCTTTTATCATTGGAACTATGATGGCTACTATACACGCCTTTATTTCAATCACATTAAAGGGGAACCAGGTAGTCAGCGGATTAGCTTTGACTATGTTTGGAACAGGAGCAAGCTCTCTATTAGGTCGATCATATATTGGCTTTACTATTAAGGGACTCAATAAAATTCCATTACCCCTTCTTTCAGATATTCCTATTCTAGGGCCGGTTTTATTCAATAATGATGCCCTTATCTATGTTTCATTTGTATTGGTCGTTATCTTATATATGTTTTTTGTCCGCACTCGAAATGGTCTTTATCTTCGTGCTGTAGGAGATAATCCACGAGCAGCAGATGCCATGGGAATAAACGTAGACAGAACTCGCTATATCTACACCCTTATTGGAGGAGGAATTGTAGCAATAGGTGGAGCCTATATGTCTATCGCCTACACCAAGATGTGGGCAGAACTTATGACAGCTGGTCGTGGCTGGATTGCCGTAGCCCTCGTCATTTTTGCTATTTGGAATCCTTTCCGGGCTGCATTGGGAGCGTACCTTTTCGGAGGTGTAGAGGCGTTTCAACTTCGCCTTCAGGCGGCAGGAACAAGCATTCCAACCCCTCTTCTCATGATGTTGCCTTATATTTTGACTATTTCAGTTCTTTTTTTCATTTCGGTGAGCCAAGGGAAGGGTATCCTTTTTGGAGCCCCGTCTTCTCTCGGTCAGCCATTTTTTAGAGAAGAAAGAGATTAGAGAGTACGAGGGGGTCTGCTCATGAGCTTTTTTATTGGCGATATTCCAGCATCAGGAAGTATTGTAAACTGCGCTGCCGTTATTGTAGGTAGTTCTATTGGTTTGCTTTTTAGATCAAAGCTACCTCAACGTTTTATAGATATGGCCTTCCAAGTGTTGGGGCTTTTTACGCTGTTTCTTGGATTTTTAATGGCACAAAAAACATCCAATTTCCTTATTCTTATCTTCAGTATGGTTGGAGGAGCCATCATTGGTGAAGCCCTCGATCTTGACGGTCGTTTTGCCCGTTTTTCTAATGGAATCAGCCAAAAATTCAAATCGAGCGGCCCAACCTTTGCCGAAGGATTTCTCACCGCAACCCTTCTTTTCTGCATGGGATCTATGGCTATCCTCGGCGCTATAGAAGAAGGACTGGGAAATTACCCGAATCTGCTTATAGCAAAGTCGCTTCTTGATGGGATTTCCTCCCTTGCCTTGGCAACATCCTTGGGCGGAGGCGTGCTAATCGCAGCCTTTCCTGTTCTTCTTTACCAGGGAAGTATTACTCTTCTTGCCAGCACGTTACAACCTATTCTTTCTGAGGGCGTCATAAACGAAATTTCAGCAGCAGGGGGACTTATGCTTATCGCCCTTGGCCTCTCCATTCTTGAAATCAAACGCTTCAGAGTAACAAATATGCTGCCAGCCCTTATCCTTGCAGGGATTCTGGCTTCTTATTTTGTACACTAATTAAAGGAACGCCAACGCATCCAGGGCTGGGTCATTCCATAAAAAGCTATCTTTTGGTTAGAAAAGTATGCCCAGTTCTGGTTGCCATAATCATAGTGCCACCACTCTTCCGGATAGTTTGTAAACCCCGCCTCTTTCATGCAATGATATAAAAGACGGCGATTTTGTAAGGCAGTAAACCCCTTCTCATCAAGAGTTCCCCTTTGTATCATGACATTTTCGTAGTAACACGTAGCAGAACGAGGAGATGTTTCATCAAAGTTACTCCCCATATACAAAAGGCACCCTTCATCATCGACAATGCCAAGATCTACAGCCCCTCCTGTTAGATGGGGAGATGGTTTTCTCGGATCAACTGATGGCAAGGCCACGTACTGTGACACGAGTTTTGACAATTCTGTTTCGGTCATTTCGTTATGTAATTGTTTTATTTCTTCGTAATAGCTGTCATAAAGATGCTTCTGTATACTCAAAGACCGCCAACCATCAAAAATGACGAACTTAAATCCTGAAGGCAGCATGGCAACAGCCTCTCTTAAACGGAAAAAGGCACTCTCCCGAATAAAACACTCTGAAAGAGCATCAGGAACAGACTGGACGTAATATTGGGATCGAACAAGAATACGTTCTGGATAGAGGCTTAATGGAACAAGTTCTTCTCCGCTCTCTTCGATAGGGATACTTTGAATTTTTTCCCAAATCCAAACGGACGGAGAAGAAATAGGCGTTCCATATATATCCATTATGAATTCATCCCTCCTCCTTTACGACAAGTTCAATAGCCTTGGAATAGCTGTAGTTATGGGAGGAAAAGATATTATAAGAAAAAGCACAAGAAGGGCTACACCGATGAAAGGCCATATATACTTAAACACATCGCCTAACTTCACTCCTCCTACAGCTGCAACAATATAATTACACGCCCCCATTGGAGGCGTTATTAAAGCTATAGTCACATTAAGTGTCATGACAACACCAAAGTGAAGAGGATCGATGCCAGCCTTTTGGGCTAAAGGCGCAAAAATAGGAGTAAGCAGCGTCAACGTAGACACCTCTTCCATAAACATTCCAACAGGGAAAATAATTGCTGAAAGTAAAAGCATGAGAAGCCACGGACTCTCTATAAGCCCCGATTGTGTAATAAATCGTGCAAAATGCTGGGGGATTTGTTCCCATTTCAATATCCAGCCTATAACAGTGGCAGCTCCCATAATGAGGAAAATAGAGCTTGTAAGCCTCACTGTTTCATAAATGGTCTCACCCAAAATTCTGGCTGTCAGCTTTCTGGTATAAAAGAAACCTGCCAAAAGGCAGTAGGCAACTCCTAATGCGCCAGATTCCGTAGGAGTCACGATACCCGTTACAATACCTCCGATAATAATAAGAGGCGCAATGAGACCGACAAGGGAACGACGAAGAATCTCTTTGGCATTCTTGCGAACCTCGTTAAAGTCTGAAACTGCCATCTGATGTCGACGTGAGTAAAAATAATTCATCACCATAAAAGCCCCGCCAAGAACAATGCCGGGGAGAATTCCTGCTGCAAAAAGTCCCCCAATAGATGTATTGGTCATTGTGGCATAAATAATCATAAAAATACTCGGAGGTATAATAGGCCCAATGAGAGAGCTACTTGCTGTCAATCCCGCTGAATAGGCAGGAGAAAACCCATCCTTAACCATGGCAGGAATCAAAATAGAGCCAAGAGCAGAAGCATCTGCTGCCGCCGAACCATTGACTCCAGCTAAAATAATTCCACCAACGACATTGACATAGCCTAGGCCACCTCGCACAGAACCAACAATAAGACGACTAAAATCGAGAAGGCGATCTGTAAGTCCGGATCGGTTCATAAGAATCCCCGTCCATATGAAAAAAGGAATTGCCATAAGAGAAAAGATATCCATTCCTCCATAAAACTGCTGCGCTATTACTCGCAATAATGAATAATCACCAAGCAAGACTATTCCTAAAAACGAGGTCGTTAAAAGGGATAGATAAAGAGGAATGCCAAAAATCATCATGGCAAAAAAAACAATAAGCATAATAAAAACCATTACAACCGCTCCTCCTGCTTAAAGAAAGATCGAACAAATAGAAGAATGACTTCCGATAACAACAATGCAAAACCCACAGGAACAGAGAGAAGAGGAATTGTCTTAGGTATATTGAGAGCCAGAGTCTTCATCTTCCACATATTTAAGGCATTGACAGTTCCCAAATAGGTAACAAGAGAAAGAATCCCAACGGTGATAAAGAATTTTATCCAGAGAATACACCTTTGGATATGTCGAGAAAGCTTTGGCGTTACAAAGTCTATAACCATATGATCGCCATGACAAAGGGCTCCAGTCGCTCCCAACATTACAAGCCATACAAGGGAAAAACGAGCTACTTCTTCAGTCCATACAATAGAGCTTTTCAAGACATAACGCATAAAAATTCCTAACAAAATATCGGCGACATTAATAACGAGAAGCGCCCCAGCACTCCAGGCGCTGAGACGCTCAAAGAAATATATTAACTGATTCAGAGAAACAGCGGCTTTCGACCTTTCTCTCATATCATCAACCTTCAATTCCATTCATTATTTACTTGCAGCTGCATTGGCATTCTTGGCACATTCTAAAGCCAGGTCAAGCCACTCCTTGCTTACTTTAGTTTTCAACCACTCATGATAAGCTGGTAAAGCTTTTTCACGAAATGCGTTCATCTCTTCCTCATTTGGCGTATAAACCTGCATTCCATGATCTGAAAGGAATTGAACATCCTTTGAATCTTGTGCCTCGACAGCCTCTCTATTCATGGCATTTGCCTTTTTTGCAGCTTCTAGAACAATATGCTGATTTTCTTCTGACAAAGAATCAAAAAGATCACCATTAATAACAAGGAATTGATCAGAATACTGAATATTAGCTAATGTAAGGTGCTTCTGCACTTCGTACAAACTTCCCATTTTTATGTACATGGCGGGGTTCATCTGACCATCAACAACTCCTGTTTTTAAAGCCATATAGAGCTCCGTCCATGGGATGGGCGTTCCACTGGCACCGAAAGCCTTATAGAGAGTGATCTGGCCTTCGTCCATTCCCCGAAACTTCAATCCTTCAAAATCCTGAGGAGAGCGAATTCCTCTCTTTGAATTAGTAAAAGCTAGGAATCCCCCTTCTTCTATAGCTTCAAGCAAAACAGCACCTGTTCTTTTTTTGAATTCCTCTTGTGCCTGTTTCCAAAAGCGACTCTGATCAAAAAAGATATGGGCAGCTTTATAAGAATTGAACATAAAGGGAACAGCGGTGGCATATATTTCGGGGAAGAGGGGTGCTATCCCTCCAAAAGAAGCGATATTGATGATTGGCTGGTTCATTCCCTCTCGAGCAAGAAGCTCCATTCGCTCTTCTTCGTTACCTAACTGGCTATCAGGATAAAGAGAAATCTTAAGTGATCCAGCGCTCTCTTCTTCAACCATTTTTTTAAAGTTTGTGGCAAATAAGTGTACTGCATTATTCTCTATGTCTGCAGGGCCGTTGTATGACATTTTTATTTCCTGAGCCCATGCCGGCAAAGAAAGACAAAGAATCAAAAGACAAACAGCAATAACGTGAAGAAATTTCACCTTCCCACGCAACATTCTTATCACTCTCCCCATAAATTGTCGTTTCTTTTCCAAATAATTGTACATTTAAAAGATAGGTCCTTCAACTATTCGCGAATCTGTCCATCACCATAGATAATAAATTTCGTTGAGGTTAGTTGCTCTACGCCCATAGGACCTCTCGCATGAAGTTTTTGTGTGCTAATGCCAATTTCTGCTCCGAAACCAAAAACTCCGCCATCAGTAAAGCGCGTCGAGGCATTGACATACACGGCAGCAGAATCAACTGCTCCCAGAAATTTCTGCGCATTGCTATAACTTTCGGTCAAAATGGCATCGCTATGTCCAGTACCATATGTTGCAATATGCTCAATAGCTTCATCAATACTTTCCACAACCTTTACAGCAAGAATAAGGTCGTTATACTCTGTCGCCCAATCCTCCTCTGTTGCGGAAATTGCACGCGAGTCTAGTTTGCATATAGCCTCATCCCCCCGTATTTCCACATTCTTCTCGTGGAGAGCTGCCGCAACTAGGGGAACAAAACGAGATGCAACATTGGCATGGATCAGCAAGGTTTCTACTGTATTACATGTAGATGGACGCTGGGTCTTCGCATTTATAACAATGGGGATAGCTTTCTCAAAATCAGCTGTTTCATCAATAAAAATATGACAATTGCCCATACCCGTCATAATAAAGGGGACCGTCGCATTTTCCTGCACAACTTTCTTTAAGCCTTTTCCACCACGTGGGATAAGCACGTCAAGATATTCATTCAATCGCATCAATTCCATTGTCGCTTCTCGATCAGGACTATCTATAAGATTAATAGCTCCTTGCGGAATTCCAGCCTTTACGGCAGCATCAGATATTATCTGAGCAATAATTCTGTTCGAATGAAGAGCCTCTTTTCCCCCGCGAAGAATCACACTGTTGCCAGCCTTAAGACAAAGCCCTGCAGCATCCGCCGTTACATTGGGACGAGATTCATAGATTATGCCTATCACCCCCAAAGGAACACGAACCCGACCTACACGAATTCCACTCTGTGCTGTCCACATCCCCAAGACTTCACCTATCGGGTCATGGAAGGCCGCTATTTCTTCAAGCCCCACAGCCATGGCTTCCACGCGCTTTTCATTGAGTGTTAGACGTTCGAGAAGAGCATAAGAAAGCCCAGCTTGACGCCCCTCTTCCAAATCCTTCTTATTTGCACATAATATCTCGCTGCAATGATCTCGAAGGGCTCCAGCCATGGCACATAATGCTTTATTTTTTTCTTCAGATGAAGCTGTTGCCAAAAAACGGGATGCTTTTTTAGCCTTTTTACCCATATCCCGAACATATTCAGACATCTTCTTCAATACTATTCCTCCTCCACTCTAGATCAAAGCTAAATTATTACGATGAACAATCTCGTCATAATCGGTATTTCCAAGAAGAGCTTCTATTTCATCAGTATGATGGCCGGCAATAATAGCAATTTCATCGGAGGAAAAATTAACCATTCCCCGAGCTATTTCCACTTTGCTACCATCAAAAATTGATACGACTTCACCTCGCGAAAAATTCCCCTCCACTGCAACAACACCTGATGGCAGGAGGCTTTTCCCTCTATTGCGAACTGCTTCAGCAGCGCCATCATCAACAACAATTCGTCCATGGGGAGTACTTCCGAAAGCAATCCACTGTTTTCGAGCCTGAACAGGCTCCCCAGAAGGAAGGAAAAGCGTTCCCAAATTTTCCCCATCCAAAAGACGACGTAAGATATTCGGCTCTTTATTATTTGCAATAATCATGGGGATACCTGAGGTCATAACAATTCGTGCTGCTGCGAGCTTAGTAAACATACCTCCACTGGAATGCTTGCTTCCCTTCGTACGGGAATGAGCCAATAATTCCTGAGAGACCTCCTCCACAACAGGAAGCAGGTGGGCCTCAGGATTGATTCTTGGATCATCGCTGAAAAGCCCATCTATATCAGAAAGGATAATTAAAAGATCTGCATCGATAAGACACGACACCATTGCTGAAAGAGTATCATTATCTCCAAATTTTATTTCGTCTACAGCGACAGTATCATTCTCATTAATAATGGGGACAACGGCAAAATCAAAGAGGGTCAATAAAGTGTGTCGAGCATTCAAATAGCGAAGACGATTAGAGAAGACGTCACGAGTCAACAAAACCTGAGCCACTGTCTTGCCGTATTCTGAAAAGAATTTTTCATACATGTGAACAAGCCGTCCCTGCCCGATAGCGGCAAGAGCCTGCTTCTCCGGCAAGGTTTTAGGCCTGTCTGGAAAATTGATTTTACCCACGCCAGCTCCAACCGCTCCCGAACTGATGAGACAAACGTCACGCCCGCTACTTTGCAAGTCTGAAATCTCCCTCGCTAAAGTCTCCATGCGAAGTAGATTTATTTTCCCCGTCGAGTGGGTTACAGTACTCGTTCCAACTTTTATAACAACACGTTTACACGACTTTAAACGTTCTCTTTGTACCATTCTTGATTCACCCTCCGCACAACTCTCCAAATTAACGATTACGTACAAGTGTAACACTTGATATAACTATAATTTATAGAACAAAAATTTAAATGTTTAAAGTCTCATATTAAGTAAATCTCCAACCGCTTTATATGCGGGGTTTTCAAAGATTAAAGGATCAGAAAGAGACGCATATACATTTTGAACCTTCCATAAATTAATATCCCAATGGTGACGACGAACAAACTCCAGCATTCTTTCCACCTTGGCCAATGAAGAAAATTGCAATTCCCTATCTGTCTGCTCAGCAAGATAGATCATTTCTCGCTCAAGACGCCCTCGAATATGGTGTTGCAACTCTGCCTCATTAATATCAACTCTCCACGAATGTGCTTGTGTAAGTCGCCTTTCTATTTGTTCCAAATCGGGATCGCCATCCCAAATAACTCTTTTGAGTTCTCCGTTCAAGACAACTTCAGCAGCACTCAGAAGCACGTCAGGCAAAGGCATTCGTATTAATCCCATAAAAGCAAGGAGGCTATCGTAATCACGAATAACACTCTTCAAATAATTTTCTATACGAGTAACATCTCTATCAATAATAGAGTGCATAATTCGCCGCTGTCCATCTTTAAAAAGATGTCGAAGTGAATAAGTGCGATGCCCGAAGAGTTCTACGAAAAATTTCTCTGTTTCTTGAGGAAATTTCTCTTGAAGAGATTCTTGCCATTGGAGCATGTCTTCCTGCCTCGCCGAAGCTCGAACGCCGCAAAGGACGTCGTGTCCTCCCCTATGGAATGCTGCGAAAAAGATTCTCTGTTTCTCACCTGTCACCATATGTAAAAGAGTGGCAACACCCAAAGAGAGACGTTCTCCTTTTTCTTTAAGAAGAACCTTCTTCTCGGCTTGTATTTGATAATTATAAAGAGAAAAAATATCTTCTTCCGCAACATCTTCTTCAAAAAGCGTCTTTACAGCATAATGGGCCGCAACTCGGAAAAAGTCAACATAAAAAGGAACCACAAAAATTTCAAAAATGACGCCACCATTTTTAAACTCTCGTACGTTACTTGGAGCTTTTTCGAGCAAAGACATAAAGTTGTTTTTTATACCTTTACCTGACAATTCTTCAAGCAACGATAGAGCATGATATGCATATAAAAGAACTTGAAGAGCCTCTATACCAGATATTTCATCGAAAAACCAACCACAGCTCGTATACATAAACATAGCGCTACGTTCCATCTCCAAAAGCTTTAACGCCCGTATTTGCTCTTCTGAAGAGAGCTCCCTTGGAGAAACAGCAGAGAAAAATTCTTGGCGAGATCCAGTTGAATTGCCCAGTAGACATTGCACATAGACATTTCTCGCCTGCCATGGGTCCGTAAAGAGAGAAGATGCGTCTTTTTCATAAAATTCATCTATTTTTTGCCGCAACCAATCCAAAGATTCTCTCAGCGGCTGCCTCCACTTCTGATGCCATCCTGGATGTAATCCACTATTACAGCCGCAATCCTCTTTCCATCGTTTTATGCCATGAACACAGCTCCATGATGTTTCGTCACGAATTTGTACTTCATATTGAGGCGGAAAGTTATCAAGATATTCTCCATATATGGTAAGTCGTGTATCTTCTCTTTGTTCCATGTAGTTCAAACACCAGGCAAGAGCCATATCTCCATATTTATGGTGATGGCCAAAGGTCTCCCCATCAGTAGCAACATGAGCAAGAGGTGCTTTTTCTTTCACTCTCTCTATTGACGAAAGAAATCTTTGAGCTAAAAGCTGGCCATTCTGTAAGAGGGAACCAAATGCAATGTCTCTTGCTAAAAAATCGTCGTAGAAAAAGAGAGCAATACTTCTTCCCGACGGAAGATGGCATAAATATGGATGCCATGTTTCAATAGGTTTTTGGCTAGTATCATGCCAATTCGTTTCGATTATACTTTTCCATCTTTTAGCCTGATGAGGGGCCAAAAGAGTAAATCGAATACCCTCAGCTGCCAGAACATCCAGAGTTTCCACATCAATAGCCGTTTCAGGAAGCCACATTCCCTCTGGGAAACGTCCAAAACGAGACGTAAAATCCTGAATACCCCAAACTACTTGAGTTACTTTATCTTTCATGGAGGCCAAAGGCATTATCATGTGGTTGTAAACTTGAGCAAGCGCAGGACCATGATTGGAAAATCTTTCTCTTCCTCTACGGTCTGCTTCTAGCAATCCTTCATATGTGTCATGGTCGTGTCGTTCCATCCACTGTAGTAAAGTAGGCCCTACATTAAAACTCATTCGCTCATAGTTCGAGATAATTTTAATTATTTTGCCGTCTTTGCCTAGAATTCTGGCAACCCTGTTCGGAGCATAACATTCGGCAGATATCCGTTCATTCCAATCATGCCAAGGAGCTGCTGACTCTTGCAACTCAATATCGCCAAGCCACGGATTTTCTCGTGGCGGTTGATAAAAATGTCCATGTACACATATATTTTTCATTTCACTCTTCCTCTTTTCTGAAGAAAAGAGCTCCAAAAGCAGGAAGAGTCAAAGAGAGGAAAGCGGAGTGTTCTTTCCAACGTTCAGGAATGGCTTCCTTTCCGCCGAAATTTCCCTCTCCTCTTCCTCCATACATTTCTCCATCGCTGTTAAGGAGCTCTCGCCAATATCCAGCAACAGGAACTCCGACACGATAGTTATAACGAACAACAGGAGTAAAGTTAAAAATGGCCAAAATCATATTCTCTTCTTCATCTTTCCGAATAAAGCCGACAATGCTTGCGCTGCTATCAGAACATGCAATCCATTGAAAACCTTGCTGTTTAAAATCATTAACATGCAATGCTTTTTCGCTAACATATATCTTATTGATATCATGCACCCATCGCTGAACTCCCTTATGAAAAGGCAAATCCAAAAGAGACCAATCTAAGGATTCCTCATGACTCCATTCTCTCCTTTGCGCAAAGTCATCTCCCATAAAAATTAATTTCTTCCCTGGATGGGCATACATATATCCCAAAAGCAAACGTAGCTGCGAAAATTTTTCTTCGAGATTTCCAGGCATTTTTTCAAGCAACGATCTTTTTCCGTAGACAACTTCATCATGAGAAAAGGGAAGAATATAATTTTCAGAGAAGGCATACATCAGGCTAAAGGTCAGGTCATTTTGATGGTATTGTCTATAAAAGGGATCTTTCTTCATATATTCCAAAATATCGTGCATCCAGCCCATATTCCACTTCATTCCGAAACCCAATCCTCCTGCATAGGGTGGACGAGTTACAAGAGGCCATGCCGTAGATTCTTCAGCAATAGTCAAAGTGTCAGGGAAATAGAGATAAATTGCTTCATTAAGACGACGTAAAAAGGAGACAGCCTCCATATTTTCACGCCCCCCATATTGGTTGGGAATCCACTCTCCGTCATTTTTCGCATAATCGAGATAGAGCATAGAGGCAACGCCATCGAGACGAAGTCCATCTACATGGTAATAATCAATCCAGAAAAGAGCGCTGTTAATGAGAAATTCCTGCACTTCAGTTCGACCGTAGTTAAAAATATAGCTTCTCCACTCTGGATGAATTTTCTGTCGAGGGTCTGAATGTTCATATAAAGATGTTCCATCAAAATAGGCAAGACCATGAGCATCGGAAGGAAAATGAGAAGGAACCCAGTCGAGAAAAACTGCAATATCGGCCCTGTGCAGCATGTCTATAAGAAACATAAGATCTTGTGGAGCTCCATAACGCCTCGTGGGAGCGAAAAAACCCGTTACCTGATAGCCCCAGGATCCATAAAAAGGGTGTTCCATAACAGGCATAAGCTCCACAGCCGTAAATCCCATTTTTTTTACGTAAGCAACCAAAGGATCTGCAATATCTCTATACGAAAACCACTCTCCTTTTTTTCTCATCCAAGAACCTAAATGGACTTCGTATAAAGAGAGGGGGAAAGAAAACCAATTGATTGTTTTTCTTTTCTCCAGCCACTCAGTATCTCCCCATTCGTAATTGAGGGATGTAATAACTGATGCCGTTTTAGGAGGCTTTTCACACATAAAAGCAAAGGGATCTCCCTTATCAAAAATTTCTCCTTTCTTCGAACGGATATGATATTTATAAAAATCACCACAAGAAGCAGAAAAGACTACCCCTTCCCAAATGCCACTTTCATCCCATCTATTAGTGAGACAATCTGCCTCAGGATTCCAATTATTAAAATCTCCAATGACAGAAACTTCAGCAGCATTAGGAGCCCATACTGCAAAATATACCCCCTCGACACCATCTATAGACACAACGTGAGCTCCCATTTTTGTATAGAGTTTCAAATGGGTACCCTCTTTGAAAAGATAGGTATCAATATCTGAAAAAAGGGATAATGGTAAATCTTTGCCGCTCATAATTGTCCCCCTTGCAAAATAAATAAAATTATTTTTTAAATTATAACAATCTCTACCCTCTGTGGTGTAGAATGTCAATACTTAGAAAAAGAGAGAGGAGGGAAAATATGACAAGACATGGTGGAATTTTGCTGCCAGTTTTTTCTCTTCCATCTCCATGGGGCATTGGCGATGTGGGATCTCGTGCCAGGAACTTCGTAGATTGGCTTGCCCAGGCAGGCCAACACTATTGGCAAATGCTGCCCCTGACACATACAAAAGAAATCTTCGGGAATTCTCCTTATAGCAGTCTCTCTGCCTTCGCATGTTCTCCCCTACTTGCAAGCATTGAAGATTTAATTGATGAAGGTTTGATCTACCCCAATGAAATTCCCCTCTTCAATGAAGAAAAGGTCGGCAAGGTGCACTATGGTCTGGCTGAAAAGCTGAAAATGCCTCTTTTGGAGAAAGCCTTTCAGCGCTTTATCCAACGGGCTAACATGGATCCCCTTTATCTTTTTTGGGAAGAACAGCGATGGTGGCTTAACGATTTTGCCCTTTTTATGGCTATTCGCCATAGAATAGAAGATGATCGATGGAACTTATGGCCAGCTTCCATCAGACAAAGAGAGAAGCAAACTTTAGATACGATCAGATCAGAAGAAAAAGAGTATATCCTTTTTACCGTATTTGTTCAGTATGTCGTATTTTCTCAATTTCAAAAATTACGTTCCTACTGTCGTTCCCGAAATGTTGAACTCATTGGAGATCTTCCCATATACGTAAGTTTTGAAAGTGCAGATGTATGGGGTTGTCCTGAAATGTTTCAACTGAATGCTGATATGACTCCCATCGCCGTATCAGGAGTTCCACCTGATTATTTCAGTTCTACGGGGCAACGATGGGGGAATCCTCTATATCGATGGGATTACGCTCAAGATAATTCTTTTCATTGGTGGATAAAACGACTCGAACATGCGTTGCACTTTTTCGATCTGGTCCGCTTCGATCACTTTAGAGGATTTCTTGCCTACTGGAGTATCCCATATGAAGAGAAAACTGCTGTAAAGGGACATTGGGAAGAAGGCCCGAACGACAACTTTTTTTCCGCAATAAAAGAGAAATTCTCAACTATGCCCTTCATTGCCGAAAACCTGGGAATTAT
The DNA here is from genome assembly GCF_055390565.1 of Aminobacterium thunnarium. Classification (NCBI taxonomy): domain Bacteria; kingdom Thermotogati; phylum Synergistota; class Synergistia; order Synergistales; family Aminobacteriaceae; genus Aminobacterium; species Aminobacterium thunnarium. The sequence goes on along the minus strand of NZ_AP042412.1, from coordinate 77,377 downwards.
TACCCCTGACGTAACTGAAGCCATGAAAAGATACGATCTACCCGGGATGCTCGTTTTACTCTTTGCCTTTGATGAATCGATGCCTCGTAACCCATATATTCTGCATAATCATACTCCCAACAACTTCATATATACGGGAACACACGATAATAATACTGTAAAAGGTTGGTTTGACGAAGACTCCACCACCCAAGAAAAAGAAAGGCTAAGCACCTATACCAATACGCCTCTCGATCGCAACAACGTAACAACCGTTCTTACCCGGCTCGCCCTCATGTCTGTAGCTGACACAGCAATTATTCCTCTTCAGGATTATCTCAATCTGGGGAGCGAAGGAAGAATCAATACTCCATCAACAATAGAAGGGAACTGGCAATGGATGTTAACGGGAAAAGAATTAACAGATTCTCTGGCTGCATCTCTTCATTCCCTCATGACCGTTTATGGAAGGATATAAAGAAAGAAGGTGATGACCAATGCAGTTTCAGCCTCAAAAAAATTTAGGAAAATCTATACAAGATCTCCTTGAGCAAGATCCCTCCTTTCGAACTGTGGCGTATTTCTCCATGGAAATAGGAATAAAAACATCTATCCCCACATACGCCGGTGGTTTAGGTATTCTCGCCGGAGATATATTAAAAAGCGCTGCAGATATGGGAGTTCCCATGGTTGGAATCACTTTGCTCTATCGAAGAGGGTATTTTGAACAAGAATTTAATAATGAACAATGGCAAACAGAAAAACCTGTTCTTTGGCATCCTGAACAGGAACTTACGCCCCTCCACAATAAAGTTTCTATTAAAATTCAAAATCGGGATGTCAACATACAGACGTGGCTCTACGAAATTGCAGGTTCATCCGGATACTCTATCCCAATATACTTTCTTGATACTGATATAGAGTCAAATCATCCGGAAGATCGTCAACTCTCATGGTATCTTTACGGTGGGGAAACCCTCTACCGCCTATGCCAAGAAATAGTTCTTGGTGTAGGTGGACTTCGAATGTTGCGAGATTTAGGCTACAACAACATAGAAACATTCCATCTCAACGAAGGGCACGCCGGCTTCCTCTCTTTGGAACTCATGAGAGAAATGGGATATTACGATCCGGCAAAAGTCAGAGAACACGTTGTTTTTACAACTCATACCCCTGTAGCAGCAGGGCACGATTTTTTTAAATACGAGCTCATTGAAAAGGTTATGTCTTCAGATGCTTTAACAACACTTAAGAGAATGATTCCTTCAGAGGGCGTCTCTATGACCGAATTAGGCCTTCGATATAGTCGATTTGTAAATGGAGTCTCAAAAAAGCACGCAGAAATAAGCCGTAAACTTTTCAATGCGCCTACAATTCAAAGTGTCACCAATGGAATACATCCTACAACATGGGTCAGTCCTGGGATGAGAAAGCTTCTTTCTCGTCACATTCCGGGTTGGGAAAATGATCCAGGTCGTCTTGTCCAAGCTCTGACTCTTCCCTCTGATGAACTCTGGTCTGTACATCAAGCATCTAAAATGCGACTTCTTGCATATATTCTCGAAGAAACGGGAGTATCTCTCAAATCTGACATTTTAACAATCGGTTTCGCACGTCGAGCTGCTACATATAAACGAGCTGACCTCATTTTTTCTAATCTAAAAAAACTCATAGAGATAGGAACAGGTAAAATTCAGCTTATTTTTTCCGGTAAAGCCCATCCTAAAGACGATGGGGGCAAAGCCCTTATACAAAGAATAATGAATACGTCAAATAAAATCAAAGACTCTATACTCATGGTTTACCTTCCAAATCACACAATGGAGCTTGGTCGTCTTATTACCCAAGGAGTAGATATTTGGCTCAACACTCCACTTCGTCCAAGAGAAGCTTCAGGTACAAGCGGAATGAAGTGTGCTTTAAATGGGGTCATGAATTTTTCTGTTCTTGATGGTTGGTGGATTGAAGGCTGGATAGAAGACGTTACAGGCTGGGCCATTGGCCCAACGCCCAGCGATACAGATCTTCATGCCTATGACGAATCGAAAGACGCCATAGATCTTTACGAAAAACTCGAAAAGAAAATTATCCCTGCCTATTATTCAGATCGGGAGCATTGGATAAGAATGATGAAAAATGCAATCGCGCTGAATGGCAGCTATTTCCATACTCATAGAGTTATAAAAGAGTATTGTGAAAAAGCCTATGGGATTTCATTTCGTGGAATATAAGGAGGTGCTACTTTTATGAAAATTTTGCATGTAGCCAGTGAAGTAGCACCTCTTTCAAAAGTTGGAGGTCTCGGCGATGTTGCCGGTTCTCTTCCCAAAGCTCTCCACAGGCTCGGAGCTGATGTAAGAATCATAACTCCGGCATGGCCTGGCGTTCTCGACAAAGCTCGTGAAGAAGGGAAAAAGATTACTCGCCTTCCTCCTCTTATTCATGTCGCGTTACAGTGGCATGTCATTAGCGCTAAAGTATGGAAAACGATAATAGAAGATGTTCCTATTTATATTATTGAAAATAACTCGCTCTTTGAGAAAATACCTATTTATCCAGATGAACTCACTGTTGAAAGCTCTCTCCCATTTGCTTTCTTTTCTCTTGCTGCTCTTGAACTCGAACAAAAGAGCCGTTGGGATCCCGATATTATCCATTGCCATGACTGGCCTTCGGCCCTCGTCCCTATTAGTTTTAGGTGGCATAAATTTTATCGTACCCAAAAGCCCTATCCTCTAACTGTATTGACCATACACAACATTGCCCATCAGGGAGTGCTTCCTTTTCACGTACTTGAAGAGTGGGGAATCGATACACAGTCATTCTCCATTGATGGTCTTGAATTTTACGGGCATGTCAACCTTCTAAAAGGAGGTATTGTAACTGCAGATAGTGTAACAACAGTCAGTCCGCAATATGCAGAAGAAATTCAAACCCAGGAAATGGGCTTCGGACTTGATGGTGTTATCAAAGAAAATAAAAACAAATTATATGGAATCTTAAATGGAATAGATGATACGTGGTCTCCTGAAAGAGACCCTCTTCTCTCATGTCACTATTCATCTGAAGAGTTAAATGGCAAGAAAAATTGCCGGAAAAACCTTCTGGAACAACTGGGATGGGAAGATGACGAATCTCCGCTTCTTCTTTCAATTAGCCGTTTAGCCATGCAAAAGGGGTATGACATACTGATTCCGGCTCTCGATACTATAAGAGATATGGGAATTCGATGTCTTTTTATAGGAAGCGGCAATCCTCTCTTTTCCACTTCTCTGCGTGAAAAAGCCACACTTTACCCAGATCGTATCTCTTTTTTAAACGGTTTTCATGAAAAATTTTCTCACCTTGCCTATGCGGGAGCAGATATGCTTATTATGCCTTCACATTTTGAACCATGCGGCCTCTCTCAGCTCATAGCCCTACGATATGGAACTGTGCCGGTTGCACGAATGACAGGTGGAATTATAGATACGATTCTCGATGCAGATCACTTCTCTGATGGCTACGGATTCACTTTCTCACCATATACAACAGAAGCTCTCGTTAAAACGGTACAACGGGCCCTTGATGCGTTCAAAAATCAGAAACGCTGGGAAGAAATTATGCAACGAGGCATGGTAAAAGATTTTTCGTGGAAAAACTCTTCTCAAAAGTATTTTGACTTGTATCAAAAAATGTTACGCGAAAAAAGGCGGTAGAAAACCTTCTACCGCCCACCATTAACTCCATTAACCTGAAAAATGGAATTCCAATAGTCTGAGAAAAAACGTGCGTACTGTTTATTATCAGCAAGTGGCTTTTCCAATTGAACTCTTATATCGTCAGAGATCTTTGCCGAATGAGCAAATTGTTCCCCCGCTTTTGTCAAAGAAGAAAGATACAAGGAGACGGCATCATGAACCTCTTCATTTTTGTTGTGAAGGAAGTCGGCCTGAGACCTGTACATCTCAAGATCAAGCTGCATTCCTGATATATTTTGTGCCCAACGTTCAAAATAGCTGTGAAGAGGAACAAAAGCCTCTTTTTCAGAGAAACTTCCACTTGCCATAACAATGAGGGAAAGAGGCTTCTCCCTATCTCTGAAAATGAGCTTCACTTGGCCTGTCTCTTCAGAAATTTCAGGCTGGAAGCAGGGCATAAGTCGATCAATAAAAACTCTCATAATAGAAGTCATACCCGAAAAATGAAGGGGAGTGGCAAGCAAAATAGCATCAGATTCTATAACTTTCTTCCGCAACTCCCGCATATCATCCTGCAAAATACAACGCCCAGGGGTCTTTGTCCAACAATAGAGAGACCCTAAGCACGAATGGATAACTTTATCTACAAGCACAACAGAAGATACTTCTGCTCCTCCATTTCGAGCTCCCAACAAGAAATTTTCTATCATAATCGAGGTAGCGCCTCGTCCTCCACGAGGGCTACCATTAAAAGCTACAATTTTCAAACATCCCACCTGCTTTTCACAATAAGTCTTTATAGTGCTATTTCTTTAGTATATTCTTTAAACCTTCCTGAATAGCTTCTTCTAAAAGGTTTTCAGGCTTCTTTTCTGTTTCTCCAGTGGAATCTTTAGGCGGAGCTATCTGCTCTTCAACAGCTGAAGGTTGTGTTCCTTGAGGCGTTGTTTTATCCACTGTCTGAGGCGCCGGAGCTATTTTGACATTAGAAACAGATGGCTTCCCTATCGTTCCGCCTACATTAAAAGAAATATCTCTAAAATCAGATTTTTCAAGTCCAGCTTTTGCTCCTGTAAGAGCTCCCTTCAAGATACCCTCAAGAGATGACGTTCCACCAGCGCCTAAAATACCGGCAACACCTCCGAACAAAGCGTTTAAAACCTGAATATTAGCGTTTCCCTGACATTGAAGAGCTAAAGTTGTATCGAAACCTACAGGCCCTGAAGCTTTAAGGAAACGATATATAGGATCATTCTGGAACGCTGTTGCTTTTGCATTATCGAGTATAATACGTCGCGTTTCAACCCGGAAAGGAGCCACAACTGAAGCAAAACGAATTGCAGATTGGCCATAAAGTGATGCTCCCAGTTTTACCGCTTTGAAGTCACTAATAGAGCCTTCACCTATATGTACCTCTCCTTTACCGTTAAAGCTCAATCCTTTTGCCATGCGCCCTGAAAGCGACACATCGCCCTTAGCTTTGCCGTTAATATGTCCTTCAAGTCCTCCTGTTGCATCTTGCAAGAGAGGATCAACATTTACATTTTCCATATGTACAGATTTTGTAAATGTGCCTTTGGCAAGATCAATTTCACCCTTACCTGAAGCTGTTCCCCCATAAAGTTCTGCGTGCGCATTTGCAAATATAACATTCATACCTTTTAATGTGAAAGGATAAGAAATATTCGAAAGCTTGAGGCCAGCAAAAGATAGAGAAGGAGCTGATAATGATCCTTTCCCCTCACTTGACACTCCAGAAAAAGTTCCATCAAAATCAACGTTAATCGTTCCAGAGGGTTTATACGCAGCCATCTCTTTTACACCGGAAGTAAGAGCAGCCGCATCCAACCCTTTTCCAGAAAGAGAAAGGGTCGCTTCCGGAACATCTTTCTTTAAATTAAACGTTCCTTGAGCGGAGACAGTACCTCCTCCTACAGATGCATTAAAGTTTTTCAACGACATTTTCCCCATGTTGCCTTCCACAGCACCGTTAAGGTTTGTAAAAGCAAAACCAGAGAAAACAGTTCTGGGAGAAGAGAACTCTGCCGATATCGATGGGTTATCGGCCTTACCTTTAACTGCCGTCTTTCCGCTTAATGTTCCAGAGAGAGAGTAGGGAAGCTTTCCTGCCCTCGCCAGCACGGCTAAATCTCCTTCTTTTATTTCAAAAGTAAGATCAAGATCTGCTGGGGCCTTAGGCTGCAATTTCACAGATCCAGAGCCAGATATTTCTCCAGATCCCAAACGAGCCGTAAGTGTACTAAGAGAAATACTCTCTTTCGAGGCATCGATACGAGCCGCTATCTTTTCTGCTCCTACACCTGCAAACCCCAAGGATCCAGCCTTAACATCAAGCTGAACCTGTTTGGGAATCCCCTCTTTCAGAGCGAGATCTGTTTGCAAAGAAAAATCTGCTACATGCCCCTGTTCCATAAAACCTAAACGAGGGGAAACAGCAGAAAGTTGTATCTTCGGAGAAGTTGTCTTTCCTTCTATGCGAGCCGTCGCTGTTACGTTTCCCCGTAAAGCATAATTTTTCAACTCAGGGAAAAAGGGTTCAAGATTTTTAGGGTCAACCTCAGCTGCCTGCACGGTAAGGTTTAAAGAGGGAGAGGGGCTTCCCACTCCTGCTATCGCACCTTTACCAGTCATTGGTATATTACGCCAACGTCCACGAGCCGAAGAGAGAGTCAGCACATCTTTCTCGAAAACAAAGACAACGTTAAGATCATTAAAAGCCTCTTCTCCATAAGAGAGTCGATCAGACCATGTTCTGCCTTCAAGGCGGGGGGCAGTTACAACACCCTTAATACCAACATCAGCGCTCACGGCCCCTTTAGGAACAATTTTCGGGGCTTTAGGAAGAGAAGCTGTTATTTTGCCTACATCTATACTTCGAGCCTTGAAAAGAATATCAAGACGAGGATTTTTTTGTAATTGGCTCACAGATCCGCTTAACGCAAGTGACCCTCCATCAATAACGGAATTCCCTTTGATTGTTGCTGTGCTTCCCTTGAAAGCCACATTGGCAGACGTATTTTGTAGCTGCTGACCATAAGCTTCTATCTGAGCGGCTTTCAGATCTATATTCCCTGCAAGAGTTGTCGGAGACCCCTTCACAACCACTGAAAAAATATCAACTTTTCCCTTAGCGGAAGCTAATGCTGGAACGGTTTTCTTTAACTCTTCCAAAGAAGCATTTTTCCCTTCCAATGCGATATCAATAAATGGGGCTTTCCCCGGAACAAAAGCAAAAGCAGCACGCCCACTAAGAGGAAGAGCCAAAGCTGTTCCCTTTAAATCTTCAAGATTCAAACGAAAAGCTTCATACCTCCAATTACTTTCCACTGATTGTACGGGATATCCTGCAAGAGACGTTCCTGAAAAGGAAAGATGACCGGAAAGAATAGGGTTATTCCATATCCCTTCTGCAATGAAGGATGACGAGAAAAGACCATCATAGGCGCTTCCTCGTAATGTGGGCCAAAAAAGAGCAAGCTGAGCTACGTTCAGTTTCTCTATCTCGCCCTTAATGGAAAGGCTTGGAAGAATAGCACCCTTCGCCATTATCCTTCCCTCTCCAATTTTCATATTAAGATCCTTGAATTCAAGAACTTCTTTCTCACGTCTAAGGTTTATTCCACCTTTAATGGGAACGGTATTCATTAATAAATCTACATCGGCTTTTATACCATCTTTGCTTAGATCAAAATCCGTTTGAGCAATAGTTGTCTCTCCCCAAGGAGTATGGACTCTGCCATTTCTAATAGAAAGAGCCTCTATAGGAGCTTCTCCTTCTCCAGGTTTCATCTTTATTGCAGCGAATTCCTTAGAGAGCTTCTCTGCATCAACATCAAGACCATGAATAGTAACCCGAGAAAGTCGGGGTGATCCTGAAAAAACAGACATAAGATTCACTTTTACTCCCAAAGAATCAGCAGAAAGTAATAATGCTCCCTTTTTACTCAGGGTGATTTCATAAAGGTTGTAGCCTTTTAAAGGATTACCTGTAACGCTTTCAATAGCCAAATCAGCACCAAGAATTTCAGAGACAGCTGTTGTCGCTTCCCGTCTGACAATATCTCCACCAACGTTCATACTCCCTATGATAAGAAGTATTCCGACAACTCCAACGGCTATAAAAAGCGCGAGTGTCATTTTTTTACTTCGCTTCATTTATTACACCTCCTTATACGCCACAAAAAACGTTTTTCCGTTTTTCTCTACGCCAGGCACTCATCATAAAGTTTTCCTTCGGCTACCATAACAGCCTTGCCTTTAAGGTAGGTTTTACAATAATTTCGCTTTTCATCAAAGGAAAAAGAAACCCAGTTGTCTCCCCCTGGATTATGCACATGTATAGGAGAAGTCATTTCCAACACAATAGATGCCGCTACGGCAGAAGCCGCAGACCCCGTTCCACAAGAGAGAGTCAGATCTTCAACTCCACGCTCGTATGTCACTACCTTGAGTTCAGATTCTCCTACTCGCTGAATAAAGTTAACATTTGTTCCGTTGGGGAAACGTTGTGTATCATAACGAACAGTTCGCCCGATTTCGACTAACGTCTCTCTTGAAAAATCTGTAATATTTTCTATAAAAAGAACGCAGTGAGGAACGCCTACGATCAGATAGACAAAAGGAAATGTCTCACCACCTACATTCAGGCTTTCTCCCCAAAACCCCTCTGATAAATCAACATTCCCCATATCGAGTTCCACAAAGGGAGCTTCAACTTTAGCGTGAATAGGGCCTGCCAAGGTTTCAAAAGACATACTTTCTCCCGCTAATTTTTTTTCCCAAGCATAACGAGCAATACATCGAGCCCCATTTCCACACATTTCGCCCTCAGAGCCATCCCTATTAAAGAGACGCATTCTAAAATCTTCATGCTCCGATTTCTCAACAACTAAAAGGCCGTCAGCACCAACAGACTCGCAACGTCGACAGATACGTTCTGCCAATTGCGAGAGAGCTAATGTCCCCATCTGATTGTCTCTATTATCAATAACAACAAAATCGTTGCCATTACCCTGCATTTTTGTAAATTCTAACATAACCGACACCTCGTATTCTGCATTAAAAATGGCAGAGGAATCTCTCCTCTGCCATTATTGTACCGTACCAATTAAAAGTTCGCGTCAGTAAAAACTCAGGCTTTTTCTTCGATTGGTTTCGAAACAAAGAAGAAAAGAGAACATGACGCAACTGCTCCCAAAACGAGAGAGAAGAAAACAGGAAGTCCGAAACCAATGAGGACATAACCTGCTGCCGCTCCTGCAGCAGCCACAAAAGCATAGGGAATCTGAGAGTTCACGTGATCAACGTGGTCAGAACCACTGAACATGGAACTCATGATTGTAGTATCAGAAATGGGACTGCTGTGATCTCCCCACACGGCGCCAGCAAAGACAGCTCCAATCGTAGGAAGTAATATTTCAATAAACCCTGCATCATGAATTTGCGTAACGTTATAAACGAGTGGAACAACTATTGGCATAAGTACGCCCATGGTTCCATATGATGTTCCCGTACAGAATGAAATGATAGCGCCAGTAAAGAAAGTCAAAAGCGGAATCCATGCTGGCGAAAGGGCATTTCCTGCTATTCTGACTATGTACTGAGCTGTTCCTACCTCTTTAATAGCCGATCCGATAGCCCAGGCAAAGATAAGGATCAGGGTTCCAAAGAAAATAGAACTCATTCCTTGCATGAAACCGGCGAAAAGTCTGTTCCAGGAAGCTAGTCTCTGAGCTTTAAAGAAAACGAGGGTAAGGAAAACAGCGCCGAAAGACCCCCAAACCAAAGCCTTTGAACTGTCGCCTTCTCCTACAGCCGTAGCCAAAGAGACATTTGGCCACCCGCCGGTAACAATAAGCATGAGGAAAATCAACCCAACCATAAATGCGAGGGGAACCAAAAAATTAACAATGCGTCTCGGCGTTCCTTCCTCTGGTTCGAAATCTGCATGCTTAGTTGTAATAAGAGGTTTTGCTCCCTCCCGAAGAACCTGCCCCGTCTGTCTGGCTCTCCGCTCTGCATGAAGCATAGGTCCCATATCTCGCTGTGTATAAATAACAAAGGTTAAAAGCACAAGGGCAATAATGTTATAAAACACATATGGAATAGAACGAAGATATGCTACATACGGAGAGTAGCCTATCTCAAGAGCATTAAACTGATTACCAATCTGTCCAACCATATAGGCAACCCATGAAGAAATACCTGCAATACAGGCAATAGGAGCCGATGTCGAATCAACGATATACGACAATTTTTCTTTAGAAATCCGATATTTATCAGTAATAGGACTCATTGTCGTTCCCACAACGAGCGTATTGACGTAATCTTCGAAGAAGATGATAAAACCTGCAAGTTCGGTAACGAGCATTGCTCCGCGAACACTCTTGATCTTCTTGGTAATCCATTGAACAGTGGCTTCAATACCACCGCCAATTTGCATTATCCCTACAAGTCCGCCCATGGTAAGGCTGGTAAGTACAATTCTGGCTCCCCAAGGATCACCTAAATTATTCCACAGCAACTCCACAGCTTTTCCAAAACCTACAATAGGGTTCCATCCTGCCATCATCGTTCCTGCAAACCATGCACCAATAAAAAGAGAAGGAATTACCTCCTTTGAAAGAATACAGAGCCCTATGGCAATAAGAGGAGGCAACAAAGAAAGGATTCCGAAGTCAGGCTTGACCTCGCCTTCCGCTGCCCATGCGATCCCGGTCATAAACAGCAACCCCAGAATTGCTGATACACTCAGGATAAAAACTCTTTTGCCTCTGTTTCTCTCGTCCATCACCATACCTCCCTTATTTAAGAGTTAGTACCCTATTACCTGTGCAAGAGCGAGAAGTCCCATTTGAATAAGATACGCAAATCCAAAAAGAGGAACAAAAAATTTCCACCATTGATCTAACGTTACATGTGCAATACCACACATAATTACGATATTGGCTGATGTAGGGAAAAGAAGATTGGAAAATCCATCGCCATACTGGAAAGCCAGAATTGCTGTCTGCCTTGTCACGCCTAAAATATCAGCCAAAGGCGCCATGATCGGCATTGTAGTTGCCGCCTGTCCAGACCCGGAAGGAATAAAGAAGTTAATGAGAGTCTGCGTTATAAGCATGCCCTGCGCCGATATAAAACGAGGCAACCCTGAAAGAGGTAAAGAAAGACCATATATAACGGTATCTATAACATTTCCCTCTGCCAATACAACCAATACGCCTCGCGCCAGTCCCACTACAAAAGCTCCACCCACAACATCACTGCATGCACTTGCATATTCTTTCGCTATTTTGTTTGGAGACCAACCAGCTACAAGTCCACTTGATATTCCCATGGTTAGGAAGAGACCACAAAGCTCGTTGAATCCCCACCCCAATTTAAGTGTTCCGTAAACAAGAAGAACCATCGTTACTGCAACAATGGCCAAAACACCTTTGTCTCGCCATGTTGTCGTGTTGCTCATTATTTCTTCTCTGTTCATCGCGATATGGCTAAAATCGGTTCCATTTACAATGCTTAATTCTGGATTTCTTTTTACCTTTCGAGCATATCGAAGAGTCCACCAGATAGCAATCGCAGTAAAAAGAGCCCAATGGAAAAATCTAAAGCCAAGCCCCGAAAAAAGAGGAACCTCAGAAACTTTCTGTGCAATTCCAACAGTGTAAGGATTGGTCATGGATGCTGCAAAGCCAACACCGGTAGAGAGACCGACAATGGCTAATCCCACCATGGCATCGTATCCCAGCGCAATCGCCAAACCTACAAAAAGAGGAATAAAACCATAAAACTCTGAAAACATCCCAAAAAGAGATGCGCCAAGACTGAATACGATAGAGAACAAAGGAATCAGAAGAACATCCTTCCCCTGCGTTACGCGTAACAACCAACCGACAAAACTGTTCATTGCTCCTGTCCGGACAACAATGCAAAAAGACGCATACGGCAGAAAAACAAGGAAAATAATGTCAGCAGCAGCAACCATTCCCTTATAAATTGAAATCATCGTTTCAAAAGGACTTACAGGCGACGATTCAACGGTATGATAGCTTCCCGGCACAAGAACTTGGCGTACCTGATTAGGGCCTATTTCCATAGCTTGTCTGTCAAATTGCCCTGCTGGCAGAAGATGAGTCAGAACGGCAGCCAGACAGATCATGATAAAAAGCAATACAAAGACGTGAGGAAGTTTAAACTTCTTTCGTGTTCCGGTACTTGTTTCAGTATTCGTGTCGGTGTTTGTGTCGGTCATTCTTTACATCCTTTCCGTTATATATTGATAAGAAATATTTTTAGAGCAAATGTTGAGGAATACCCTCTCCCAAAAGGAGGTCATCGTAGCTTTGACGATTCACAATAACGTGAGATTCTCCATTACGAACAAGAACAACAGCTGCTCTCGGAATACGGTTATAATTACTCGCCATAGAGAAGTTGTATGCGCCTGTATTAAATACCGCTAAAATATCGTCACGGCTGATGGTGTTAGCAACAAAAACTTCTCGCATTAACACGTCACCAGACTCACAACATTTACCTACAACTGTTACTTTTTTCTCAGCAGGTTCATCGGCTTTATTGGCAACAACTCCCCAATACTGAGCTCCATATAGGGCTGGTCTTGGGTTATCTGTCATTCCTCCATCCACACCGACATAGGTAATGCCCCCAGGAACATCCTTTATGCTCCCGACTCTGTACAGAGTGATGCCAGCTTCAGATACGATCCATCGACCTGGCTCAATAATGATCATGGGACGAACAAGCCCTGCCTTTTCACACTCTGTTGTTACGTGAGACATAATGGGATCGATAAAGTATTTGAGAGTGGTTCTCGTATCTCCCTGATGTTGAGGAACGCCAAACCCTCCGCCTATATTGAGTTCTTCTGTAACAAACCCCAGTTGTTTGAACATCAGATTCATTTCATTCACTAAAGCATCTACGGCCAAAACATGAGAACGATTACTCTGAAGTTGAGAGCCTACATGGAAATGGAATCCTTTAAGTTCAAGAAGATCGGAAGCCATGATCCGGCGAATCGTTCGCAGCAACGTATCACCAGCTAGCGAAAAGCCAAACTTGGATGTGGTATGTCCTGTAGCAATATATTTATGGGTTTCTGCATCAACTCCTGGAGCCACCCGAAGAAGAAGAATTGCTTTTTTGCCTCTTCGTCGTGCCGCTTCCTCGATAATATCTATTTCAGACTCGCTATCTGCAACAATACGTCCCACCCCGGTTTCCAAGGCAAGCTGAAGCTCTTCCAACGTTTTGTTGTTTCCGTGGAATACTGTTCTTTCCATGGGGAAACCGGCCCTATAAGCCGTATAAATCTCTCCTCCGGAAACAACATCAAGCCCCAATCCCTCACTGGCAATAATTTTGGCCATAGCCATAGTAAGAAAGGCTTTGCTCGCATAGACAGCTTTTGTGTTGGGATATTTATGAAGAAAATCTTCCTTCACTTCATGGCAACGCTCACGTATTGCTGTTTCCGAAAGCACATAAAGCGGCGTGCCAAAAGTATTGGCAAGCTCTACAGTATCGCAACCATCAAAAACCAAATGTTCCCTCGAACTCATTTTGTTTCCTCCTCAATATAAAAAAAGGACTCGTCCCCGAAGGGACGAGTCCTTGAACTCGCGGTACCACCCTGCTTAGATACATACACGTATCTCGCTCTGGTCTTATAACGGAGACTACCCGGGAACGTACTCCAGATATGGCTCTATCTTTTCCGCTCCAGCTCCACAGGTTTTAAGCTCTTCAGCCGTGATAAGAACACCTCTCAGTCCATCGAATGTTCATCCCTGGTATCACGATATGCCAAATGCGCGCCCTGTTTCATCGCTGTTTCTTAAAAACATTTGGAGGTATTATAACGAACCCACTTTACTACGTCAACATAGTGTTTGAATTTATCTTTTTAACAGAATTCTCTGAAAGCTTCAGCAATCCTTTCTATTCCCGTAGACATCTCACCAGCTTTTACCTTTGCAAAGGAGAGACGTATAAAGTGTTTCCCTTCCTCTGGAAACGCGAAGAAAATTTCTCCTGGGATAACGGCAACCTTGTGCTCTTTTGCAGCAAAACGGGCAAAAGCCACTCCATCTATCTTTTTATTTTCTCCCCAAAAAAAGAAACCACCATGGGGAAGAGAAAAGGAAAAGCCTAAGGGGGTTAAATATTTGGAAATCGCCTCGGCCATAGCATCTCTCCGCTCTTTATACTCATCTCTGAGTGAATGAAGATGTTCGTCAAAAGAAGGCTGTGATACCACAAAAAAGACAATTCTCTGCAAAAGCGCCGAAGATCCCAGTTCAAGAGTCAGACGTAGCTGAACAGCTTTTTCCATAACCTCAGGAGGTAAAACCATCCATCCGCAACGAAGTCCTGGCGCTACAATTTTAGAGAAGCTGCCAAGATAAATTACAGGATCATCTTCTTCTGCAATACTAAGATAAGTGGCCTCAGGCTGGCTATCAAACCACAACTGTCTATATGGATCATCCTCAACAAGAGTCACCCCATACTTTTTCAAAAGAGCCAGAATTTCTCTTTTTCGTTTTAAAGAAGTGCTTGCCCCTGATGGATTCTGAAATGTAGGGATCGTATAAAAAAAGGCTACTTTTTCTTTTTTTAAAACTTTCTCAAGTCGCATAGGGTCAGGTCCCTCTTCATCTATGGGAACGGTAAGAAAACGAGCCCCCTCTTTTTCAAAGGTCAGCATTGCTTCTGGATAGGAGGGGTTTTCAACAATAACGACATCCCCATCTTTCAGAAAAAGCTGCGAAAGAATATTCAATCCCTGCTGAGAACCAGTAGTCAAAAGAATGCGATCTTCGCCTGGAGCTTCTAAAACAAGTTTTTCATCAGCCATCCAATCAGAAACCCATTTACGCAGCAAAGGATCGCCTGCTGTATGGGGATAAGCCAAAACAGACATATCGTTCAGTGCCTCATTGAACCCTTGTTTAATAACTTCAACCGGATAGAGGTCTTCGGAAGGTTGACCTGCAGCGAAAGAGATAGTTCCTGGACGAGAAGCATAAACCATCATTTCCTGAATCCCCGATGGTTGTAGCTTTTGAGCGCGGGCGTTAAAGAGAGATTCCCAATGCATAATAACAATCACCTCAACATAAAAATTCACTTGACAGAGATGATAAATCTGATACCATCTCTCCATAAACTTTAAAACATATTTTTATCAATCTGTAAACCTTTGTTTAAGGTGGAGGTGTAGGAAATTGAAAAAAATTATCGTTTCAGTACTATTTCTTTATTTGTTCGTTCTCTCACCCATTTCTGCGCATGCTAAGGTTCTAGATAAAGATACCATAGTTATAGGAACAGAGAGCACATATCCCCCCTATGAATTTCGGGATGAAAAGAACAATCTTCAGGGATTTGACATTGAACTTATGGAAAGTATTGCAAATAAACTCGGGAAAAAGATTGAGTGGGTAGATATGCCCTTCGATAGTCTTATCCCAGCGCTACTAGCCCATAAGATCGATATTGTCGCCGCAGGAATGAGCGCAACCCCCGAACGAGCCAAACGAGTAGCTTTTTCTACCCCCTATGAAATATCTATGAGCGCTTTTTTAGCAAAAACTGAGAACACTTCGCTCAAAACACTAAACGACATGAAGGGGAAAATTATAGCTGTTCAGCTTGGAACTGTTCAAGAAACTTTTTCTCGCACAATAGAAGGAGCAAACGTAAAGACCTTCCAAAAATTTGATGATTGTGTGAGAGAAGTTACGCTGGGAAGGGCTGATGCTACATTGATGGATGTTCCAGTAGCTAAAAAATTCCTCGATCAAAAAGATTTTGACGGTAAAATTTCTATCGCATTTGAACAAGAAATTACTGGAGCTGGCAAAGCGCTAGCTATTCATCTTGAAGAAAAAGACTTTTTAGATGCTGTAAATGGAGCCCTTAACGAAATGCAAAACTCTGATGAGCTGGAAAATCTCAGAAACAAATGGTTTAAACAATAAACTAAATAGAAACACACGAAGAAAGAACACAGGGAGGCACACTTTATTTTATGTGCTTCCCTTTATTATTTATTATTTTCTTCTTACTGTCACACAATTTCCTGCAGGAACGCACAAAGCAGGACCCACTGGAATCTTTTTTTCGATCCATTCCAAAGCCTCTTTTTCATTGGTAAAAACTTCCCCTGGAAAAGGCAGGTCAGAACGATCCGAAACAAGTGCCGCTGGATGCCCCTTAAGGTCTGCCACTATTTTCGAAGCAATAAAAGCAGGAATGGAAAAATTTTGTTGCAATTTCTGCATAGCCCTCTCGGGCTCTTCTATAGCAAGGCGAAAATCTTCGCCGAAAGTTCCTGGTCCAGCGCCATCTTCAAGACCTGCAAAAAGGACTAGACCTCCTTTGGAATCCAGTGCATGAAGTACGGCTGAAATAGCTTTTGTCGATTGGTATAGATCAATATCGTATGGATAGCCACCACACGAAACCAGAACCAAAGACGCTTTTTCAGATATCCAAAGGGTCTGAAGCTGTTGCGCCAACTCTGTTCCTTTCAACCATGCCTGGAAAGGATCTCCTGCTACATAACAATATGGGTTCCCATTTTCATCAGGAATCACATTTAGCAAAAATCCTTTTCGTTCAGAAAAAACTATTTGTGCATACTCCTCCATATCTTCAGCTACGGGATTGCCCTTTAATGCTCCGCACTGAACAGAAGAAGCAATTGTCGCGCCCACAAGAGAAAGTGCATGGTTATGCTGAATGGCTTCTGCTCCTGATATACCGGGAAGCAGTGCCTTACGACCACCGCTGAAACCAGCAAGATCGTGATAGGCTATTCCGCCAATGGGAACAATCAAGTCAGCCCTGGCCACAGATTGGTGCAAAATCACAGGAGTTCCACGAGAAGTCACATCTCCAGTTCTGACTCCCTGAGTACTGTCATGGCAAAGAATTTTGTCACCACTCAATGGTATATCTTCAAGAAGCATTTGTATTTCGTTCTTTGTAGGTAATCTATGCTGCCCTCCGCCAATAATCCACGTCACCGGCATACGACCGCCTTCGCGTAGTTCTCTTCGAATAGCCTGAGCCATACGTGGAACATCTTGCCAAGAACGGGTTGCATCAGGAATAACAACAGTAATATCTGAAACTTCTCTAGCCATATTACGCAAAAGAGGACTCTCGCACGGAAGAGCCAAAGCTTTCTCTGGAGAATTAGGGATTGGACGGTTTCCCAGAATCTGAGTTTCCAATATTGGCCGTTCTAAAGAGATATCAAGAGTTCGACGGCCAAGAGCAAAACTGTGAAGAGATTTCATACTGTTTTAAGTCCACCTTTCCATTCATAAAACGTTTTAGGACGCCCAGGACGACCATCCAAAGAAGCAGATACACGCACTACCATTCCCCGATCGGCTAGAAAATCGAGATACCTATGGGCAGTCACATAAGCAAGTCCGGTCTGAGCTGCGACTTCATCACAATCCATAGCTTCCTTATTTCGCTTAACACAATATATAACTTCCCTCATAGTATCGACACTAATGCCTTTTTTACGTATATCCCAATTCAGCTGCTCCCTATAGCTAACCAACTTTTCATGTAATCGCAAACGAGCTCTGAAATCTGAGAGCCGTAACGGTTTTATAATAAAATCATCAGCTCCTACCAATAAGGCCCTTGAAGCCGTATCTTCTTCTTCTGTTTCTGATAAAGCAATGAGAACCACTTTTTCCGAAAGATCCCTCGCTTTTTGTATAAGCTGATACCCACTAACAATGGGCATTTTAATATTCAAGAGAAGGATATCTATTTCATCATCACGTATCCAAGCAAGAGCTTCTTCGGGATCAACTGTAGCGTAAAAACGCCACTCTTCTGCTTCCGCCATTTTTTCAAGCTGGTAGAGAACTTTCCGATCGTTGTCTATAGCTCCCAAATATAGAGTCACTTTTCTTCTCCCCCATTTTTCTTGTCACAAAAGAGCATCCATCTTCGATGAGAAAACAAAACCCATCCGCCCAAGAAAACGCCAAGTAAAGAAAAAAACCAACTTTTTTGAGATGCCATCTCTTTCGAAGGAGAGGAATTATACGGGATACCATATTTTAGGCTCAAATCATGAAGATTGAGAAAATGGAAGACAGGGTACCCTGCAGAGAGAGCCCGACCTATAATGCCATCTCCTGCGTTTTCTCTTCCAGAAGGAAGATGTAAACCTCCTGAGAGAGTCAAGATTTCATCATCATTACCCATATTTGCATGAGAACCACCTATGCTCATCACAAGTTTGGGAACAAAGTTTTCTACAATATTCATCTTCTTTTCTATCATTTTTTCGAGATTCTCTTCACGTAGAAGGGGCACACCTTCCCTTTCCGCCGCTTGAATCATTATCTCTACCCCTTCAGGAGCAATTCCTCCTCCATTTTCGTCATCACCGCCAAGGGTATAGTAATTAGCTTTCGTATGTAATAATCCGTTTTTTCTAAGTTCTTCTGCCATTATGGGCCAAGGAATTTCAGGCACATTGGCACCCCATGTTGACGATCCCAACGAGACGATAAGAAGCACGTTTAGTTTTCGATATTCCGCAGCTTTCAATGCATTAAGCAATAATCCCGGGAAAGAGGATGAAGAAAGTATTGCCACTGGATCTCCTTCTTTCAACCCCATACTATCAAATTTTCTAAGAATGGCCACAGACCAGCCAGGATGACACGCTGTTCGCTTAGATTCAAGACTTCCTAGAGTCGTCGAAAGAGGACTCCACTCCACACCTATAAGTCCAAGTTTCCACGGATCTGCTCCCCCTGCTCCTATCTGTTGATCTTCTCGCAACTGCCAGATATAAAGTTCTGCTTGACGGACATCGTTCCATAATCGCATTTCTTCAGAGGAAAATCCCCAGCGTCTCGGCAAAAACCATAAGAGCACAAGAACAAAAGCCAAAAATAAAAGACGCATACGACTTTTCAAAACAAAGGCTCGTTGTTTCTTCAGATAATCGTTTAAAGACGGGATATGTTCTTCGTTCATAACTTATATCGACCTCTCTAAAAGATGCCCTAAACCAACCAATACATCAAAAGACATCGCCGTAAGCAAAGTCACGATAACCGTTCCAATAAGGGTCTCCCCTATCCCTTGGCGTTGCATATCGGCTGCTAAAAGGCCAGGAACCACCCAGCCAAGCCAAAGAGATGTAGAGGGGAAGAAAAGATCGAGAAGTACTTTACATCCCAAAGCCATGAGCATTGCCAGTGCAATGCGCTGTCG
Source organism: Aminobacterium thunnarium (assembly GCF_055390565.1). Lineage (NCBI taxonomy): Bacteria > Thermotogati > Synergistota > Synergistia > Synergistales > Aminobacteriaceae > Aminobacterium > Aminobacterium thunnarium. Next base: position 58,400 of record NZ_AP042412.1, on the reverse strand, counting down.
ACCATATATACCCGTAAAACGGACAATTATCTCAAGAAGTAAAGCAAGAAAAAGTGCCGTTCCTATAGCTATTCCTACAGAAAGAGGATTTCCTAACTGAAGGGCGATAAAACCTGGGGTAATAATTCCACCACAAGAACGTCCCGTTCGACGATAAAAAAGCATTCCTAAAGCAATTCCTATCCCTATTGTCGCAAACTGAAGATTATGCATGTTTACACCTTTTATATGTATATTCAAGAAGATATTCGAGTGGTAGACCTGCCACATTTCCGCATCCTAATACTCGTTTTTTCTGCCTCATAAAACTCGCAAATTCTTGTGTAGATACCATTTTTATATATTCAATCCCCTCATGACCACAAAAGGGACGAGCCCCCATTAAATAGACTTTCTTCCAATCTTTTCGCCTAAGCCAAGGGAGAAAAGCTTTTAATCGCTCAGGTCTATCCCTTCGATTGTTGAAAAGAAGAGTCGTATCCTCCACGGGCCATCGAAGACTTTCAAAAAGTCGCTGCGTTGTCTCTACATCATTGGCTGAAAAAGCAACTGCTAAAATATTTTCTCCAAACTTTATTTCCTGAAAATCTGCTATATCAGGGAGAAGACGCGTCATTGCTTCTTCTCCCAATTTGGGATCAAGCCCCAAAAAAGAAAGAATATCTCTCACTATCGCCATGTTTTCTTCTTTCCACATAACACATGTTTCAAGAGAAGAAAATGCAGCTATATGTATTTGACATTGTTTTTGAGTCAAAACGCTGAGTAGCAAAGGAGACGAGGATGTTGATTCAGGAATAAAAACAGTACTCTTCCGCGGAATTCCCTGGGTGAGAGCTAAGACAGCCCCCTCCTCTCCTGGTCCCCATGCATCCTGATGATCTGACCGCACGTTGGTTATGACAAAAATGGGATTTTTAAGCCAACATGATGGAAGTTTCTGAAGTTCTGGCGCTACCGCGCTATTTTCCAAAACAACTGCTTCTGCATGAGGAGGAAGAGAACGAAGCCACCAGCGCATCTCTTCTACATGCCCCCCCGCACTTCGCAAAATAGCTCTTTCTCCAAAAGGAGACAGTTCCCTAGGAACAACGCCAGTAATTCTCGCCCATGTCTGAAGCCCATAGGAAGAAAGGGCGCAAAACAATAATCTTGCTACACTACTTTTTCCACGGCTTCCTGTTACAACAATTTGTATCTGGGTCATATTGAGGTTAGCAGAATTCTCAACCCAATGGAGCACAAAACGACTCCGCCAACAATTTCAACATACTTGCCAAGAAAACGTCCTGCCTGGAACCCCAAGAATACACCTGCCGTTGATAGACAACCGGTGATAACACCTGCGGGAACAGCCAAGATCATAACAGGTCCTTTCAAGGCTGCTACACCGATACCAGCAGCTAACGCATCAATAGAGGTAGCTATAGCCAAAGAAAGGAGAGTCAATCCATGAGTACTATCTTTCCCTTCGCATGTCTCTTCCTTTCTCGATTCTCTGATCATATTGACACCAAGAATAAAAAGGATAATAAAGGCAACCCAATGGTCATAAGCTTCTATAAAAGAAAGTAACCGTATTCCCATAGCCCATCCCAAAACGGGCATTAAAAACTGGAAACCACCACAGGCAGCCCCCATTCGAAACGCCGGGCCGGGACTTAACAGAGGTAAACATGCCCCCACGCCAAGCGACACAGCAAAGGCATCCATAGAAAGAGCCGCTGCTGTCAACAAAAGCTCTATAATTGACATTATCTTCCGTCCCTTCAAAAGCAGCTTTTTATTATTTTACCCTAAAGCCACATCTAATATCATCATTATAGTGAAACCCAAAAGGACTCCCATTGTAGCCTGATCTCCATTACCTCCCTGTTGTGATTCAGGAATAACCTCTTCTACAACAACAAAAATCATGGCTCCAGCTGCAAAAGCCAAAGCATATGGTAAAATCGGTCTGGCTGCAACAACAGCGATAGCGCCCAAAACTCCGAAAACAGGTTCCACTATACCTGAAAGCTGCCCGTACCAAAAGCTTTTTAATGGAGAAAACCCCTCCCGTCGCAATGGCATGGAGACAGCCATTCCTTCAGGGAAGTTTTGAATGCCAATTCCCAGGGCAAGCGCAATGGCTCCTGCCAGCGAGGCAGAAGGGATACCATAGGCGACAGCCCCAAACGCCACTCCTACAGCCATTCCTTCAGGAATATTGTGAAGAGTGATAGCCAAAACAAGTAATGTTGTTCTTTTCCATGTCGTAGCAATTCCTTCGGCTTCTTGACGAGGTTGTCCCAAGTGAAGGTGAGGCAATAAACGGTCTATGACTCTGAGGGAAATGCCACCTAAGAGAAAACCTATAGCAGGAGGAAGCCACGGCCGCATCCCCATTTCCGAGGACATATCAATGGCAGGAGCAAGTAAAGACCAATAACTGGCAGCAATCATAACGCCAGCAGCAAATCCCAGCATAATATCGAGCATCTTCTGACTGGGATTTTTTCGTAAAAAAACAGCAGCAGAACCAAGAGCAGTTAATCCCCAAGTAAAGAGAGTGCCAATGAGAGCTTGTACAACAGGACTCAGTGATATAAAGAAATCAAACACCGTTCTCACTCCATTTCTCTGTAATAATACGTGCCTCTAATACAGTGAAAAAGCTGCTGTATAAAATAAAAATAGGGGCTATACGTATATTTATAATACTATATAAAAAAGAGGGTGAACAAAATGAAAAGACTTTTATTTATACTGGTTTTAGTAGCAGTCTCTTTCTCGTCCCTCTCAGGATTAGCTGGAGGAAAACCAGAAATATTATATATCTGTGGACCATGTAGTCGGGATTTCGCCCCTGTAGCAGAAAAGGTTATACAAGAGCTCTCTCTTGAAGAGAGTGTTCAAATAAAGATCACGACTTGCTTGGGAGCCTGCGCTTCTCCTCCTGCAATAGAGTGGAGAAAAGAAATATATGGGTTCATGACAAAAGAAAAGCTTGCTTCGCTGCTCAAGTCTTCCTTTTCCCTTTCATAATTTTCGCATATCATTTTTTACCATGAACATATATACTATTTGTTATTGAGATTATTTGAGTCAGGAGGAACAAATATGGATGGAGCCATTGTAGCTCTAGAAATGAATTACGATGAATGGCTTGAGTTGTGCACAGAAAAACTCGGGCTTCAGCGTTACAGAACAGATCAGCTTTGCCAATGGATATACCAAAAGAAAGTATTTAATATTTATGACATGACAAATCTTGGGAAAGACCTGCGAGAGGATCTTTCTTATAAGCTATTGGTATTGCCTCCAACTCTGGTAAGGCATGAGACATCAAAAGACGGCACACGAAAATTTCTATGGCAGTTGCAGGACGGGCAGAAGATAGAATCTGTTCTTCTCTCTCATGGGAATCACAACACAGCTTGTATTTCAAGCCAGGTAGGTTGCCCTCTGGGATGTACTTTCTGTGCTACGGGAATGAGCGGTTTTGTTCGGGACCTCACTGCAGGAGAGATCGTCGGACAATTTCTTGCCATGGAAAAGGTGGCAGGACAAAACATTACGAATATTGTATTTATGGGTATGGGAGAACCGTTGCTCAATCAAGAAGCTCTTTTTAAGAGCATAAAGATTCTGAACCATCCTAAAATGAGGGGACTTGGCGCTCGCCACATAACTGTTTCAACATCGGGAATAGTTCCTGGTATTCGCGCTATGGCAGAGCTAGACATTCCTGTTCGTCTCTCAGTCTCTCTTCACGCTACAAATGACACGTTGAGAAACAAGCTTATGCCAGTAAACCAGAAGTACTCTTTGGGTTCTCTTATAGAAGCCCTTCGTTATTATCAGGAAAAAACCGGCGATCGTATCACCATTGAATACGTTATGATCGATAAAGTAAATGACTCCAGTGAGCAGGCATACGAACTTGCGGCTTTGACAAATAACTTGTCAATATACGTAAATCTAATTCCTTATAATCCGGTCGATTCCAGATATAAACGTTCAACACCGGAGCGGATAAAAGCTTTTGGCTCTATTCTCAAAGAGCTTAACATCGAATATGAAATACGCCGAGAAAAAGGATCTGATATCAATGCAGCATGTGGCCAACTGCGAAGACGGGATGAATCAGACTCTAAGTCTAAATCTTAAAGATCTCGAAAATGGAATAAGGGCTCAAATTGTCCAAATGCCTTTAGGCGAAAGCCGACGGCGTTTGGAAGCCCTTGGCCTTCGCGAGGGGAAAATTATAGAAAAAATTTCGGGCATGCCCTTTCATGGACCAATTACTATTATTGTGGATGGTCGTCAGATAGCTATTGGATGGCGTATCTCTTCCCGAGTAATGGTTGTACCAGTTAAGGAGAATTGTCATGGCAACTGAACCTCCTTTAACAAAAACACTACTCCTTATTGGAAACCCAAACGTTGGGAAAAGCGTTATCTTTTCAAGATTAACAGGAGTTCGCGCCCTTTCTTCAAATTATCCGGGAACGACAGTAGGTTTTATGGAAGGCTGGCTTCGCTATGATTCTGAGGTATATAGAATCATAGATGTTCCTGGTGCGTACACACTCGATCCTACAAATGAAGCGGAGCACGTAGCTCGTCGCATGATTGATGAAGGCGCGGATCTGGCTATTATCGTTCTCGACGCAACAGCACTTGAACGCAATCTTTATTTGGCTTTTCAGGCAATGGAAAGAGGAATTCCCACTATTGTGGCGTTAAATATGATTGATGAAGCCCGCCATCGTGGAATTAGCATCAATGTAGAGAAGCTTGAAGAACTTCTTGGCGTTCCTGTTGTTCCTACTGTAGCGCTTTCCGGGCAGGGAATAAATCAGATTATTGCACGAATACCGGAAGCTAAAAAATGTAATCTTCCAACGCTTACAAGCGAAGAACGATGGAAACGAATTGGCTCAATTATCGAACAAACTCAAAAAGTTGTTCACCGGCATCATACTCTAAGAGACACTCTTGAAGACCTATCTGTTCACCCTATATGGGGAGGAATAATAGGAATTTTCGTTATCTCTATAAGTTTTTATGTGATTCGTCTCATTGGAGAGGGTTTGATCAATCTGCTTCTTGATCCACTGGTAGAGCGGGTATGGATTCCATTACTTATGAAACTTTCCTCTCTCGTGGCAGGATGGCCCCTTGTTCATCAGCTTCTTATTGGCACACTCTTTAATGGCGCTATAGATATGGAGCAAAGTTTCGGGTTGCTTTCTACAGGTCTTTATGTACCAGTCGTTATGGTTTTACCTTACGTTCTTTCGTTTTATCTGGCATTGAGTTTTTTGGAAGATGTTGGTTATTTGCCACGTTTTGCAGTTCTTTTCGATGCCCTTTTCCACCGACTTGGCCTTCATGGATACGCTGTAGTTCCGGCTTTGTTGGGATTAGGTTGCAATGTCCCCGGAATTCTCGCAACACGAGTTCTCGAATCGGATCGGGAACGTTTTATTGCTGCCACGCTCATTTCAGTAGCAATACCCTGCGCAGGGTTGCAGGCCATGATCGTAGGCGTTATCGGGCACCTAGGAATACAATATGTTCTCATAACATATGGGGTTCTTTTTCTCGCTTGGGTTGTTATCGGGCGAATACTGCACTTATTTATGCCAGGATACAGTCCTGAACTTATTGTAGAAATACCTCCATACAGAGTTCCATCAGCACGAGACCTTTTCTATAAACTCTGGTTTCGCTTAAAGGGATTTTTTATTGAAGCTATTCCTCTTGTGATGGTGGGAGTGTTTTTGGTAAATCTTCTCTATATGACAGGCTTTATAAACGTTATTACGCAACTGCTCAAACCCATATTTACCGGGCTACTCGGTTTACCGGCAGAAGCAGCAGGACCAATTATTATGGGGCTTTTGCGCAAAGACGTTGCTGTCGGAATGTTGGCAACACTCAATATGACGCCGCAACAACTGGTTATAGCAACTGTGACTTTAGCTATGACATTCCCTTGTATTGCTACATTCATTGTTTTATGGAAAGAGCTCGGCGGCAAAAAACTCGCTGCAAGTTTAGCTATTATGATTCTCTCGGCCTTAACTGCAGGAACACTTTTACGACTTGCCCTTAATGTTGCCATAATTTCTTAAGGGAGAAGAGACTCATTGCTACAAGTAAAAAAACGATGAAGTATGTAACGGCATAACCTTCTTTGTCAATAAGAGTGCCAGTTCCCCATTGGAAGAAGATAACTGATACGTAAATAAGGGAATTAACTATTCCCATTACAGCTCCGCGCAGATGTTGCGGAGCTTCTTCGTTAATGCGAGCTGCATAACACACCGCTCCCGATCCGAAACTTACACCCAGAACAAAACTAGCACCTCCGGCAATAAATACAGGAAGACGTAAAAACAAAAATATGTTGAGAAGAAAAAGAGCAATAACAAACAAGGCAGTAGAAGAAAAAAGCAACTTCTCACGACTCGATTTTGAAGTCCCCAAAGAGCCAGCTGCAAGAGTTCCAACCATAACACCTATTCCAATGGACGTTGCCCAAATGCGACATTCTGCAAAGGGGCGGTCGTACACATGGGCAAACCACGATACAGCCCAAAGAGCCTGTAAAGAGAGAAGAGCTCCCATTAACATGCTCCAAATAAGAGCAATAGAACGAACGACGGGTGACGTAAAGACAAAAACACCTGTTTCCTTGAGATTTTGCAGCAAACTCTTCTGCGCCTTTCCCTTTTTACAAAAGATAGGATCCTCTTTTCTCTTTAAAAAGAGAGACAAAGCAAGAACAACACATAAGAAACTCAGAAAAGCAAAGACAAACGATATCCCCCATGAATCTATGGCCCAGCCAAGAGGCGCAACCCCAACAACGGCTCCGAAATTTCCCACTGCTAACGTCAATCCTGAATAAAAGGCATATCGTTCAAGAGGAAAAGCCGCTGATTGATAGACTAAAGCGCCTAAAAACATAGGAGCTAACCCCAAGCCTGTTAAAAGACGCCAGAGTGCAATAGAAAAAGGCGTCTGAGTAAATAAAATCAAGGCCGTGCCAGACGCCGTAATCAAAAGACCTAAAGCTACGACCCGCAAAGGCCCCAAACGATCAAGAAGAAGGCCGCAAACAGGTTGCATAGCAGCATAGGCATAAAAATAAAAACTTGCGACAAAACCTGTTAAAGAAGCACTCATTCCCAAACGTGTTGAGAAAATAGGCATAACTACAGAGGGGGATATTCTAAAGAAATACGACATAAAATATGCCAATAACAAAATAGAAAAAATAACATGAGTGTTGCGACTTACCCTTTGATCAACTCTTTGAGAATGTAACGTTTTAATCCCCTCATCCTGACTTATAAGTATTTTTCGACACGTATTAAGAACGTATAATCTGCGTTCCCGCTTCTCCTTTCAATGCTGCTATAACCTGATCAAGTCTGGCTATTATAGCTCGCTCCCCGCCATTCTTGACAAAACGCAGCGCTGCCTCAACCTTAGGCCCCATGGAACCAGCTCTGAAATGTCCCTCTTCCACGTATCTTTCCATATCTTCTACAGAAACTTTCCCCAAAGGTTTCTGATCGGGCGTATTGTAATAAAGAATAGCGTTGGGAACATCTGTTAATATAACGAAAATATCGGCCCGTACATCATGAGCTAGGCATTCACCTGCTAAATCTTTATCAATAACAGCTTCTACTCCATATAAAAGCCCCTGCTGATCGCGGCACACAGGAATTCCCCCGCCGCCTGACGCCACTACCAGTGTTCCTTGTTCAACGAGGGCAAGGATAACGTCTTTTTCAACAATCTTCTTCGGATTGGGAGAAGGAACAACCTTACGCCATCCTCGTCCCGCATCTTCAATCCACCGTTCTCCACGCTCCGCCATACGAAGTTCCGCTTCTGACTGCGCATAAAATGGCCCCACAGGTTTTGTGGGATTACGGAAGGCTTTATCTTGAGGATCTACTTCCACTTGAGTTACAAGGCATACTGCATCTTTTTTCAATCCTCGACCAGCACATTCATTTCTAATGCTTTGGCACAACATATACCCAATAAGCCCTTGACTTTCGGCCCCACAGAGATCAAGAGTCATAGGCGGAATTTTATCTTTCGCCATTTCATGTTGAATGAGAATAGCACCAACCTGGGGACCGTTCCCATGAGTCAATACCAATTCATATCCTTCTTCAACGACATCCAAAAGTTGTTTTACAGTATGATCGATATTTGCCATCTGTTCGACAGCTGTTCCTCTTTGTCCCGGCTGTAGAATAGCGTTACCACCTAAAGCCACAAGAACTCTCTTATTCATCCCCTCACTCTCCAGTCTCTCTATATTGAAGAAAGTGACCTCTTCGTTGTAAATCAACATATTCTCCATTTTCAACGATAACGGTGCCTCGCGAAAGAGTACACCACGTTTTTCCAATAACGGGTACATTTTCATAGGGAGAAAAGTCTACTGCCATATGAAGTGTACCAGCAGAAAGTGTCCATTTCTTTTCCTGATCAAAAATAACGATATCAGCATCAGAACCAGGGGCAAGAACCCCTTTTTGGGGATACATTCCCATCAATCTTGCAGGAGATCCCGCCGTCAAACGGACAAAATTCGAAAGAGAAATCCTCTTTTTCCGAACCCCCTCCGAAAAGAGCAGAACGCGTGACGTCTCTACGCCTGGTAATCCATAGGGTAATTTTTTAAAAGACCCCTTCCACTCCTTTTGCTTCTTCGTAAAAGGACAGTGATCAGTTGCAATTATATCTATATCTCCGTTCAGAAGTCCCATCCAAAGTCTCTCGTTGTCCTGCTTTGTTTTTAAACTCGGACTCGCTGAAAAAAGGTACCCTTCAGGAGAATCATATACACTTTCAGTCAAAAACAAATATTGAGGACATGTCTCTGTTGAAATACATGTTCCCAATCTCCTGGCCTGAATAACTTCTTGCAGGCCCAAAGCCGAACTTAAATGAACGATATGAACATGAGCTCTACTCTGCCTGGCAAGCCAAGAGACAGTCGAAATAGCGGAAGCTTCGCATACATCTGGCCGTGTTCTGGCGAGGCTCGACATTTTTCCCCATTCTTTTTCTGAAAGATTTCTCTCAAGCTGCCTTATTATATCGTCATCTTCTGCATGAATAAGCGCCACGCCATTTAAAGAAGCAATGGCGTTAAATGCTTCAAGAAGAGCCCCATTATCCGTTCTCCGGCCTGAATCTCCGTAAGCCGTAAAAAACTTGAAGCTCCGCAATCCCTTATTGTAACTTTCATATATTTCACGAAGGCGCTGATCATTCCAGCCAACAATTTCGCAGTGGAAAGTATAATCGATGACTGCTTCACGAGCCATATTTATTCTTTCTTCTATATTTTGTATTAGCGATGTATCGGAACTACCTACCGTAAAGTCAACAATTGTGGTTATCCCCCCGCAGGCAGCAGCCACAGTACCAGTATAAAAGCTATCGCTAGAAGCCGTTCCTGCCACGGGCAAAGCCATATGAGTATGTATATCTATTCCTCCGGGAAGTACAAGCTTTCCTTCCGCTAATATCTCACGTTTTCCCGTCAAACCCTCGCCGATAGCTGCTATTTTTTCTCCCTCTACCGCTATATCCGTGTCAAGAATTTTCTCTTCAGTAACAACTCTTCCCTTCTTTATTACAAGATCATACATTCCTATCTCCTCTCTTTTATATACGGAATACCCAGAAAAGCCGGCACATTAAATTGTTTTCGAGAGATAGTTGCAATAATCGTTAATATGTAAGGAATAGCTATAAGAAATTCATTCGGGATCAATCTAAAGCCTGAGGTCTGTATCGCGATAGAGGTAGCATCTGCCAATCCGAAAACAAGAGCCCCAATCATCGCACCCAAAGGATTCCAATTTCCCAGAAAGCAGATAGCAAAAGCTATCCAGCCACGACCGCCTATAATATCTTCTGTAAAAAGTCCTAAAAAACCTATGGAATAGAAAGCACCAGCTAGCCCATTCATGGCACTAGAAAATAAAACCGCCTTGAATCGAATCTTTTCTACATTTATACCGGCAGCATCCACTGCTTCTGGATTTGCTCCTGTCGACCTGAGAATAAGCCCTGTTCTTGTTTTAAAAAGAATCCAATACCCTATACCAACAAATATAAAGGCTGCATATGTCATTATATTTTGCCGGAAAAGGGCCTCTCCAATAATAGGAATGTGACTTAACACGGGAATAGCAAAAACAGGTAAAGGTTCTACAGTTAAGGGAAGAAGAGGAACTCCGAAAAAGACACGGTAGAGATAGAGAGCCAAACCTGGAGCAAGAATGTTTATCGCAGTACCTGTAACAATTTGATGTTGTTTAAGATACACAGTAAGAATCCCGTAAAAACTTCCCACGAAAAGACCGACAACAGCAGCACTCAAAAATCCTACAATGAGACTTCCAGAGAGATAGGTTCCCACGAAACCAGCCCAGGCCCCCATGAGAAAAATGCCTTCTATGGCAATATTCATTACACCCGTTCTTTCTACAAATACTTCTGCTAGCGCTCCTACCATTAGAGGCGTGCTCATCTGTATTGCGCGGGCCAAAAGGCCTACTAAAATCATTGGGATTCCTCCCTTCTCTCTTCTTCTCGAAGTCGCTTCTTTTCGCTGGCAACAATAATCCGCTCTCGAATAAAGTACGACACGATAACAGATAACATGACAAATCCCTCCATAATGCCAATAATGCTTGAGGGAATAGGAGATGTTTGTACAACGAGATTTCCACCAACCTTAAGAGCACCGAAAAGCAGTGCCGAGAGTACTATCCCCAGCGGATGGGCATTCCCAAGAATGGCAATGCCTATGCCTTCTGCTCCAATAAATGGATTGAAACCTTGCACAAGCATATGCTGAATGCCGTTGACTTCCATAAAACCAGCAAGACCCGCAAAAGCCCCACTTATAAAAAAGACTGTAACAAAAACCTTCTTCTCATTAATGCCAGCATATCTGGCACCATCTCTGTTCATTCCTACCGCGCGTATTTTGAAACCCAACGTTGTTTTCCAAAGGATAAAATAGGCAAAAAACGCAACTAAAAGAGCAAGAATAAACCCCCAATGAAGGCGAGTATGGGGAATAAGCTGAGGTATCCAGGCATTTTCAACAATAACATCTGTTTGTGGATATTCTCCCTTCGTTTCTATAAGAGGACCTCGGATAAGATAGTTCATTATGGCCACTGCCACATACGTCGACATCATGCTCAGCAAGAATTCGTTAGCATTGAAACGCGCCTTGGCATAGCCGACAAAAGATCCCCATAGACCTCCTGCAAGCATACTGGCGACACAACAAATAAGAAGTAAAATTGGCAAAGGCAACACTTGAAAAAAGAGTGAGCACGAGACGGCAGCAAGACAACCAATATAAAACTGTCCTTGTGCGCCTATATTGAAGAGAGTAGACCGAAAAGCAAATCCAAAAGCCAACCCCGTAAGAATAAGAGGAGTTGCTTTAGCAAAAATATCAGCAATATTGTATATATCTCGAAAGGCAAAAATGACAAGCTCCTTATATACAACCAAAGGATTTTGTCCAAGAAAAAGCATCATAATCCCACTTAATGCCAGGCCTAAAAAAACAGAGTAAAGAGGAAAAAGTGAGAGCCAGAGACGCCGATTATGTTTCATCGTGAGTCACCCCCACCATAAGAAGACCTATCTCTTCAATATCTGCTTCTTCGCGCCTAAAGACCTTGAGGATACGGCCTCGATACATAACACCTATTCGATCTGAAAGTGTTAGAACTTCTGACAATTCCGTAGAAATAAGAAGAACGGCCTGCCCCTCGTTACGAACATTAAGAAGAGCTCTATGCACATAATCAGCAGCTCCCAAATCAAGACCTCGCGTAGGTTGCACAGCTACAAGAAGAGAGGAGGCTATGCCAAGTTCTCTGGCAATAACAATTTTCTGTTGGTTACCTCCGGAAAGAGCCTTAGCCTTCGTAACAGAAGAAGGGGTTTTAATGGCGTAATCTTCTATAATTTTTTGTGCGTAAAGCTGAATATTTTTTTCAGAAAGAACGCCACGGCTTGCAAATTCCGAAGAAGAGAAACGTTTTAGGATAAGATTTTCCTCTACCGACATATCAAGAACGAGCCCTTCTCGATGTCTATCTGCCGGAATATATCCTATCCCTTCATGAATCAGCTCATGTACACTTTTCCCCACAAGTGAGTTGTCTCTAAGAATAATCTCCCCCTCACTAACAGCGCGAAGCCCGCAAAGAGCTTCAGCAAGTTCTTCCTGCCCATTTCCACTGACACCGGCAATTCCAAAAATTTCTCCCCCATCAATATTCATGCTCAGGGAGTCCACAGCCCAATGCCCCCGGTCTCCTTTTACTTTTATATTTTCAACTCGTAATATACTTTCTTTTTTATGTACATCTTTCTCTTGAGCTTTAACTTCTGATGAAAGGTCTGCAACCTCACGCCCCACCATCATCTGCGCAAGTTCTCGCTCTGAGGCTTCTGAACGTAAAAGTTCGCCAACGACATTTCCGCTACGGAGAACAACAATACGATCCGCAATATCGAGAACTTCATTAAGCTTATGCGTTATGAAAATAACGGAGTGACCGGCCTCTCGAAAATCACGAATAAAAGAAAAAAGTCTTTCTGTATTCTGAGGGGTCAAAACAGCTGTGGGCTCATCCATAATAAGAGTCTGAGCACCTCGATAAAGAGCTTTTAATATTTCTACACGTTGCTGCATACCAACAGCAAGCTGACGAACGAAAGCAAAGGGATCAACCTCAAGATCATAAGCTTTCCCCATACGTTCTATTTCTTTTACCGCTTCTGAAACAGAGGCTCGACCTTTATCTTCTGCCCCTGCTCCAAGAAGAACGTTTTCCACTACGGTATGAACGGGAACCAACGTAAAATGCTGGTGAATCATTCCAATCCCCAACGCCATGGCATCCTGTGGAGAACGTATTTTGACATCTTTTCCATTTACCTTTATAGATCCGCTATCAGGTTGATACATCCCGTACAAAATTTTCATCAATGTTGATTTTCCCGCACCATTTTCGCCGAGAAGTGCAACAACTTCGCCTTTTTTAATTTTGAGATATACGTCGTGATTAGCAATAGTTCCAGGAAAATATTTTGTAATTCCTATAAGCTCTACGGCTAGATCTGTCTCTTTTATAGGCATTTTTATCACCGTCTGTTCAAAACCTGGATAAGCGGGGAGAGAATTCCCCCCGCTTCATAAAAGGAGTTATCAATCTAAGGGTTCTGGGAACTGTGAAAGGAATTTTACAAATCGTCCTTCTTTTATAGCCTCTTCCGCCTGAGATACTAGATCTCGAACTTCCGAAGCTACTTCGTCACTATAGGCAACCTTAACAATGCCCTCAGCAATACCTGCCTCATTAACTATAGGTTTCAAATCTCCATTTAGGAATTTTCCGACGGCCCATACATACATAGCCTTGAAATCAAAAAACACACTGGCGACGACTGTTCCCGGCGCAACACTGTTTTGGTCACTGGCAAAACCCACGAACTTTACGCCCTTCTCTTTTGCAGCCTGAATAGCTCCAAGCCCAACCTGGTTGGCATAAAAGAAAAGGACATCGGCGCCGTTATCAATCATGGAACTTGCCATCTGCTTGCCAAGAGCGACGTCACTCCACGAGTTCGCATAGGCACGAAGCGCCTTTACTTCAGGCATTCCAACACGGGCACCAAATTCATAGGTATTCAGCAAACGAATCATAAGCTTGTTGGGAAAACCTCCAACCAAACCTATTTTTCCTGTTTTTGTTGTTTTACCAGCAATTATTCCTGCGAGAATGCTGCCTTCATACTCCTTGGGTAAGACTGGACATACGTTTGGTTCTACAGCTATCATGCCATTGATAACACAAAACGTTGATTTAGGATATTTGGGAGCTACGCGCTGGGCAGCTTCATCAAACTGAGTCCCGGCTGCCATAATAAGGTCATACCCTCGCTCGGCGTAGTTACGGAACGTAGACTCATAATCACTTGCCTGTACATTTTCGACATACTCTATTTTTGTTTTCAATTCTTCGTTGGCCGCAACAAGACCGGCATAGTTCGTCGCATTCCAGCTCTGATCGTTAATCGGCCCAGGAAGAATGAGCACCATTTTGTACTCCCCTGGGGCTTTCGCTGAAGCAGAAACAACCGAACCTGTTATTGCCAAACAAAGAACAAGAAACAATAGAGACACCCTTTTCCACGTTCTCACATGAAACACCTCCCTTATCTTTATGACCTAACGTCCTCCCATGGTCAAAGCCATAACGGCTTTAGCCGTATGAAGTCTGTTTTCAGCTTCGTCATAAATAGCAGAATGAAGTCCATCAATAATAGAGTCTTCTACTTCATTTACACGATCTGCTGGAAGAGCGTGCATATAGAGAGAATCCTTGGCAGTAAGCTGCATAAGTTTTTCGGTACATTTCCAATGCTTATTCGCTTCAAGAAGGGAATCAATAACATCCGTTCCTTCATTTGTAACCCAATTTCCCCAATTTTTAGGGAATACCACATCCGCATCTTTGTATGCTTCTTCCTGATCATGGGTAATCCGAAGAGATCCGCCGTTTTCTTCAGCATTCTTCTTCGCTTTTTCTATAACCCAATCAGGAAGTTGGTATCCTTCTGGATAGGCCAAAGTAACATCTATTCCGTAACGAGGGAAAAGAAGAACCTGGCTTACAGGAACAGATATGGGTTTTTTATGAGTTGTAGCATAAGCCCATATAACTGATACTTTCAAATTTCTGGAAGAACGGCCGCGCTTTTCCTGAATTGTCATAAGATCAGCAATCGCCTGAAGGGGATGATATAAATCATCTTGCATATTTATAATCGGTGCAGTTGACCATTTGGCCATTTCTCTGAGATAGGCATTCCCTATCTTCCAGAAACAATTTCTGCACGCTATGGCATGTCCCATTCTGGAAAGAATAATGGCCGTATCCTTTGCCACTTCCCCGTGAGCAATCTGCATGTTGCTTGTATCGAGAAAATGCCCGTGTCCTCCCAACTGGGTAATACCAGCTTCCATAGAGTTACGAGTACGTGTTGACTGTTCGAAAAACATAAGAAAAACCGTTTTGTTCGGTAAATAGCTAGTAGGACGATCCATAGCAAAAGCACGTTTTAATTCGTAAGACACGTCAAGAAGAGTATCGACTTCTTCTTTGCTCCACTCTTCCAAGGTAATAAAATGTTTTCCTCTGAATATTGTCTGCATCTTTTTCCCCTCCTACTTCTCTATTTCGTCCACTTTCCATATGTCTGAACATAAACTGTAGGAATAGCCGCATACATAGCAGCAGCTTTTACTAATTCATCCTTCCAGGTTTTTTCGTTAGGAGCATGTGCCTGATCTTCATGACCAGGTCCAAAACCTACACATGGAATACCAAAACGTCCCATTATAGAGACAGCATTTGTGGAAAAGGTCCACTTATCTACGAGAGGTTCATTTTTAAAAAGCTTCTGATAGGCCAGCACTAAGGATTGGCAAGCAGGGTGTTCTTCTTCAAGAACCCATGTGGGGAAAAAACATTCTGTAGGATACACCAGTCCCGTGTATGAAGGACGTTCGTACGTGTACATTGATACATCTCCACCTCGTTCTTTGACAGATGGAAGATTTCTAATCTCCTGTAACGCTTTTTCCCATGTTTCTCCATCAGTAAGACGACGATCTATAGATATGGAACACCCATCAGCTACAGCACATCGTGAAGGAGAACTGAAAAAAATCTCAGAAACAGTGAGACTCCCCTTCCCCAGGAACGGATCAAAATGAAGATTTTCGTGGAGAGCACGCAGTTCCTCAAGGATAGGGGCCATTTTATAGATGGCATTATCTCCCCGCTCAGGAGCAGATCCATGACAACTTATTCCCTTAGTCGCCACTTTAATCTCCATTCGTCCACGCTGTCCCCGATAGATATTAAGAGACGTTGGCTCTGTTATCACTACAAATTCAGGTCGAATTCCACTCTCATTAATGATGTACTGCCAACAAAGGCCGTCACAATCTTCCTCTTGTACCGTTCCTGTTACAAGAAGAGTGTAATCATCCTCAAGTCCAAGGTCTTTTATAATCTTCCCGGCGTAAACCATAGAGGCCATGCCGCCTTCTTGATCACTCGTGCCTCTACCCATGATAATGTCGTCGTCTTCATAGCCTTCATACGGATCAACGTTCCAAAGGCTTCGATCTCCGACACCAACGGTATCAATATGAGCATCCATAGCAATAAGATGAGAGCCATGTCCTATATAACCTAAGATATTCCCCATGGGATCAATTTCTACTCTGTCAAATCCCACTTTCTCCATCTCTTCTTTGATTCGCTGTATCACCCTTTCCTCTTGGCAACTCTCACTCGGAATAGCAACCATATCTCGAAGAAATTTAGAAATGTCTGAACGATACTCCTCTGCCTGTTGAAGGATTTTTTCAAAATCCACAATCATCAAACTCCCTTCTTTTAATTAATTGGCCAGCCCCATCAAGCGAGGGAGGAAGAGCGGTATATCAGGAATGAAGGTAATTACAAGGAGCACGATCAAAGCTACAAAAATATAGGGAAGTATTTCTCGACTCAGCTGCTCAATTGTCAGCTTACTAATGCCACATGCCACAAAGAGACAAGCACCTACAGGAGGTGTCATGAGAGCGATGTTGAGAGAAAGCACCATAATAATTCCAAAATGAAGCGGGTGAAATCCGAGACTTACTGCAAGCGGGTGAAGAATGGGACCTAATATAATAAGGGCAGCAGCTATATCCATGAACATGCCGATAAAAAGCAACAGCAGTAAAATCATCGACATAATAATCCACTTATTTGTACTGACACTCAGCATCATGGTAGCTACCTTTTCTGGAATCTGTTCCATGGTCAAAACCCATCCCAAGATAGAAGCCGCGGCTATGACCAAAAAAACGACACCAGTTGTACGTGCCATCTTCATAAAAAGAGGCCACATATCTTTCAATGTAATATTTTTATACACAAAAAAGCCGAGAAAAAAGGCATAGGCAACAGCAACTGCTGCCGCTTCCGTCGGCGTGAACATTCCGCTTAAAATTCCTCCCAAGATAATAGCCGGCATAAGCAAAGCTACTGCCGCCTCTTTAAAAGCCAACCATATCTCTTTCAGAGTTGCCCTGCGTTCCCCCACAGGGTATCCTCTCTTCTTAGCTATTCTCGCTGTAAGAAGCATTTCTGCTCCAGCAAGAATCAGACCAGGGAGGAATCCTGTCAGGAAAAGCCCTGCTATGGAAACCTGCATAAAAGCTCCATATATCACCATAATATTTGAGGGAGGAATAGTCGGACCGATAATGGAAGAAGCTGCAGTTACAGCCGCAGAGAAATCTTTGTCATACCCCTCATCCACCATTGCAGGAATTAACATAGAACCAATAGCCGCCGTATCACTCACTGCCGCTCCAGTTATTCCTGCAAAGAAAACAGAGGCAACAATATTTGCGTGAGCCAGACCACCCTGAAGGTGACCCACTAAAACATTACTAAATTTTACAAGGCGACGTGTAATCCCTGCCTTGTTCATAATCTCACCGGCTAATATGAAAAACGGCATAGCCATAAGGGTAAACATATCTACTCCAGCAAAATAACGTTGCGGGACAAGCTGTAAAACAGAGGGAATACCTGTTTTGATCATACCAAACAAGCCTGTTACGCCCAAAACAAAACCAATGGGCATTCCCACTGCTATAAAAAGAAGAAATACTCCTGATAAAAATCCCGTCATGCAGAGTCCCCCCTCGCCCTATTAAAAATCAAGACCTTCTTCTCTTCTTACCGTATCGACTACTTCTTCGGACATCAGTATTTCATCGAGGTTCTCTCTGCGGACATCAAGTATCATTTTGCAGAGTAACATAACCATACAGATAACAGCACTGGCTGGAACAGCCATAAGCCACCATTTCATAGAGGTATTAAGAGCTGTAGAAAGCTGAACTTTGCCTCCTTCAGCCATCTTGAAGCCATACTTTGCCAAAATGTAAAGAAAGTAGAAGACAAAACCGTTTGATATAAAAATGAGGATTTTAGCAATCTTACGAGGAAATTTTTTGATGACCATGGTCACTCCCACATGTTCATGTCTCCATATGCATAAAGCAACTGAGAGAAGAGCCATCCAAATCATTACATATCGAGAGAATTCCTCTGTCCAACCGAGAGGAGAACGAATAACATAGCGAGAAAAAACGCCAAGCAAGACTGTCATTGTCATAATAATGGAAAGGATAAAAACCGGAATCTCAATAAGACGTTCAAGAGTATTTCCCACCCTCTCAATTATTTTGAAAAGACCAGTACGGTTATTCCCATTACTTCCCATGATACGTACCTCTAGGGTAAAAGTAGGGGCAAATGCCCCTACTTACTCTCTTCAATAGCTTCATCAATGGCCTTTAAGAAACGTTCCGCCATATCTACCCCTTCATCTTTAAATGTTGTCTCAATAAATTCCATGGTCCCTTTTCGTCCAACTTCGCGGAATTCCTCCATTGCTTCTGGTGTTGGAGTATTAATTTCCATGCCAGCTTTTGCAAGTGCGGGCAACCCCTTATCGGAAGCCTCTATTATTCTGTTAAGACCGCGACTTGCAACAATAGCTGTTTGTGCAGCAGAGTGAATAATGGCTTTTTCGTTATCAGAGAGCCCCTCATAGAATTCCTTATTCATAACCCAGCAATATGTACTGTAAATATGGTTGGTTATAGTGAGATATTTCTGAACTTCATAAAGTTTGCCGGTGAGAATAATAGGAATGGGATTATGCTGCCCATCAACAACACCTGTCTGTAAAGCTGTATAAACCTCGGCCCAGGCTACTGGTGTTGCAGCAGCTCCATAAAGCTTCATCAACTGCTGATGAGAGGGCAGAGTCATGGTACGCATCTTCAAGCCCTTCATATCTGCTACAGTTTTTATTGGCCGCTTACTATTGGAAAGCTGGAAGAAACCACCTGCTTCTGCGAACCCCAGAACCTTATATCCTGCTTTAGTTTCAATATCGTTAGCAAGGTATTTTCCAAAGGAACCATCGAAAACTTTCCATGCGATATCATAGTTTGGAATAGCGAAAGGAATGTCGAGAATGCTATACAGCGGATAGAAGGAAGCCATGCCACCCGCTGAAGCAATGTAGCTCTGAACGACACCAACTTTTACCTGCTCCATTGTCTCTCGTTCGTTACCCAGCTGTCCTGCAGGATAAATCTCAACGCTAATAGTTCCGTTACTCTCTGCTTCGACCATACTCTTAAAGACAGCTGCCATAGCTGCAGTTGCCACTTCGAAGGGTTGCTGAGGGTTCAAATGCGCGAGTTTAATTGTCTTTTCAGCAGCTAGGGCCATACCAGAAGCAGTTAGTAAAAGCATGGCAAGTCCAAGGGCAATCAACCTTCTTTTCATTACTTTTCGCCTCCTTTTATGCCTATGTTATATAGGCTATTCCTTTTCTCCCAAACATTAAAGAAGCCCTGTCAACGCATTAAATTCATCTATTCTTTCATCGATAGCATCAGCCATTCCATGAATAGATCCCCAATACTCATCGTAGTCATACCACTGAGCATTTAATTCGTCGGAGGAACGCCCCTGTTGCTCTATCCATGTGTAATATTTAAGATTGTGAATTCGTTTGCGATCGTAATAGGAAAGTTCTTGCATGTAGTCAATGCCAACACCCAGAATGTGACGATGATGGTCAACAGCAGCACACATCTCACTGTATTCTCCCATCTCTTTGGCCATCTCTTTCACTCTAGAACCATACATTTCCATAGAATCTGTCAAAACGGTCATAATTACATTATGCTCGTCAAGCTCGTAGTATTTAGCCATTTTTACCGCCATCAAGATATTGGCCGCTCCGGAAATACCAATAAGAGGAAGACTCTCGATAAATTGCTCAGTTATTCCGTTTTTCCTTAAATATTCGTGACCTGCAGGTTCGTTGAAAAGACGTATCATTGCCATACTGTCTGCATCATCTATATCAATAACCATATCGGTGTTTTTTACGTTATGAATCCAGGGAACGTGTTTATCGCCTATGCCTTCTATCCGATGAGCTCCAAAACCGTTCCAAAGCAACGTGGGACACTGCAATGCCTCTCCCACTCCGATTTTGCTCCATGGATATTTATCTTTGAGATAATCACCACTTCCAAGAGTTCCTCCAGACCCTGATGTGAGAACAACTCCAAAATAACGATCCTTTTCACCGCAAACTTCCTGTAAAACTTCATCCATAGCATGTCCAGTAACCTCGTAATGCCATAAATGATTACCAAATTCATCAAACTGGTTAAAAACTACTATATTGTCACGGGTCTTGCGAAGCTCCCAAACTTTGTCATAAATCTCTTTCACGTTACTCTCTGTTCCGGGAGTTCCAATAACTTCGCCTGCAACTGTTTTAAGCCACTCGAATCGTTCCGGGCTCATTCCTTCTGGAAGAATAGCTATTGATTCACACCCCAATAGTTGCGCGTTATATGCACCTCCCCGGCAATAGTTTCCAGTAGATGGCCACACGGCCTTTTGTGAGGTAGGGTCAAATTGACCTGTAACAAGACGCGGGGCTAAACATCCGAAGCTGGCTCCGACCTTATGTGCACCTGTGGGAAACCACTTACCGACAAGAGCAACAATCCGAGCCTTCACACCTGTTATTTCTTTAGGAATTTCTACATAATTAACTTTCCCAAATAGCCCACCTTGCTTTTTAGGTTCATTTTTCCAGGTGATGCGGAATAAATTAGCTGAATCCACATCCCAAAGGCCAGTCTTTTTGAGACGCTCTTTGATCTTTTCAGGTGTGTAACGCTCTGGATTCTTCATCTGTTTAAAGGTTGGGATAATAATATTTCGTTCTTTTGCCCGCGCTACCGCTTTCTTGAGTTTCTCTTCATGAATGGTCAAATCGATCATTCGTGCTCACTCCTGTTCTTTTATTTTTTATCCTCAAGCAGATTGCCTCATTTTTAAAAAAGAAAAAGGAGAACGTTAAAGAAGCGATATTTATGAATGCTAATTTGCAGAAATAATACGCAATGGAAGAAGGTAGATAGGAATGACGGATATTTTAGATTTGTATGTATAAGGATACATCTAATACTATTACTTTCAATAATGAGTTACTTATGAAATACATAAAAATTTTTTAAAGATACCAATTGTCAAAGATGGGCGTTCAGGATTTCTTCAAAAGCATCTATATCAGGAGGTGCAGAAAGAGGCGCCCCAGCAGCTTTTCTTGCATTTGAAATATCTTTCAAACCGTTACCTGTTACTACAACCGCTACGCTCTCGGAACTCTCAAGCATTCCTGCCATTGCCATCTTTCTAAAACCAGCAAAAGCAGCGGCACCTGCCGGCTCACCAAAGACTCCAGTTGATCGAGCTAATTCGGGTATAGCAGAAAGAATTTCTTCGTCCGAAACAACAACCATATCTCCGTTACTTTTTCGAACAGCGCGAAGAGCTTTTGCCCAATTCTTGGGTGCTCCCACAGAAATACTATCGGCAACAGTCTGAACAGGGCCAAATAAAACCCTCTCAGAACCAGCTTTAAAAGCCTCATAAATTGGCGCTGCATGTTCAGCCTGAACTCCAACTATTTTGGGAATACGGTCAATAAACCCGATATTCAGCAGATCCCAAAACCCCTTATATAATCCACCAATACAACAACCATCTCCTACAGAAATAAAAATACGATCGGGGACTTGCCATCCTAATTGCTCGGCTATCTCTAACGCACACGTCTTTTTCCCCTCTACAAGGTAAGGATTTATAGCGCAACTTCTGTTGTACCAGCCGTAACGATCGATAGCGGCAGCTGCCAAGTCAAAAGCATCGCTATAATCTCCTTTTACAAGAACAACAGTAGCTCCATAAACAAGAAGCTGTGTAATTTTTGCTTCTGGAGCTTTTTCCGGCACAAAAATAAAACTGGGAAGCCCCGACACCGCTGCAAATCCTGAAAGAGAACTAGCCGCATTTCCCGTAGAGGCACATGCGATTGTTGTATATCCAAAATCAAGAGCTTTTGCTACGCCAACGGCACTTGCACGATCTTTGAGAGACCCAGTGGGATTTCTGCCGTCATCTTTTATAAAAACAGCCGAAACTCCATAGGTCTCCGCCACCTTTTTGCTCATATAGAGAGGTGTCCAACCTACGGATAAAGAAGGAATATGTTCAGAATTGATAACAGGAAGCAGGGGGATATAACGCCATAAAGAAGGAGAAGAATCTTTTTTCAGACGTTCACGGGAGAAAGATTGCGCCACTTCATCATAATCATAAAGTACGTCCAGTGTTCCATCTTGCCCACAAAAAGGACACGTATATTTTACTTCTTCAGGCTTAAAGGTTTTTCCACATAGAACACACTTCAATTCTAACGGATATCCCATACCTCTATTCGCCCCTTTCATCTATTTTTCTAAAAATTAATATTCAAGAAAGAATAGATTCTGCTATACCACAATACCCTCGATAAGCTAAGGCAAGCTGCTCTATTTCAATATATTCATCAACAGTATGAGCTAACTCCCGACAAGAAGGGCCAAAAGCCACGGTAGGAATTCCCATTTCACCAGCATAGTAACAACCGTTCGTTCCGAAACCAGGAGATTCTGAAAGACGAGGAGCAAGCCCTGCCTTTTCCACCCCTTCTAAAACTTTTTTCAAATAGAAAGAGTCTTCAGGTAAAACCCATGCTCTGGCAAAATGTTTTCCACGTATAGGGGCACCTGTATAACAGCGATCTTCTGTAGCTGATATATAAATTAAGGTGCGAATACCTTCCATATCGTTTTTTTTCGTGTTAACAATAATTTGAAGTCGATCTAATATTTTTTCGGGAGTATCGTAAGGAAGAAGACGAAGATCGTACGTAGCTTTACAGACTTGAGGCACCATTCCATTCGTAAATTCGGGGAAAGTACGAAGATTCGTTAAAACAAGAATGCCTTGTCCAAGATAAGGATCTGAATCAGGTTTAAAGGAACAATGAATAGAAGAAAGAATGCGGGTCATAGCGTCCGCCGCGTTTGTTCCGTATTCAGGCTGAGCAGAATGGGCCATACGTCCTTGTGTTTCAATAACAATTTCAGCTCGACCTCTCTGCCCACGTTCTACTTCAAGTTGAGAAGCTTCCCCTATAACTACAAAATCAGGAGGGTAAGAAAGAGCAACTGCCCGCGATGAGATTCCCTCAAAACGTTCTTGAAAAACCGTTCCTGCAACAACAATCTCACCCTGAAGATTTTTATGCTGATCCTCTTTCAAAGCTGCCCCAGCCATAATCATAGCAGCCAGACACCCCTTCTGATCTGACGCTCCTCGGCCATAAATGCAACCATTTTTTATAAATGCTCCGTAAGGATAATAGCTCCAATCAGTCGGGATTCCTGGATCAACATGATCCATTTGAGATTCAAATAAAAGTCTTTTCCCGGGAGTGGCAAAAAAAATACGTCCAATTACATTTCCATAGGCATCTATTGTTACATCATCATACCCTACAGACCGCATTATTTCTGCCGTAAAAAGTGCAACTTCCCGCTCTTTTCCTGAGAGACTCGGCCTTCGGATTAATTCTTGGCATAATCGGATCAAATCAGTTTGTCGTTTTCCACTGAGAACCATATTGCCTCCTCCTTATTTTATAAACAAGCATACATCTGTTACTATTTATTTCAATAAACAATACCTAATATGAATCATCATATAAATCTTATGGAAAAGAAGGGATACCTATGAACCTTAATCAATTACGTGTTTTCTGTTCTATTGTTGAGGAGGGATCCTTCCGGCTGGCGGGAGAAAAACTATTTCTCTCACAGCCTTCTGTAAGCCAATACATAGCAACACTTGAAAAATCATATGATGTAAAATTGTTTGTTCGCCGTGGACGCTCTATCTCTCTGACCCCCGAAGGCAGGGCTCTGTACATTCTGGCTCAGGACCTGTTAAAACGAGTAGATTCCATTCCAGAAAAATTTCGGGAAATGCAACTTCTCAAATATGGAGAGCTCTGTATCGGAACGACACCAAGTTGCGGAAAGACACTATTACCTTTAATCATCTCTACATATAGGAGTAAATTTCCTCATATAGAGCTTCAAATTAAAACAGCAACCGAACAAGCCCTTATTGACATGATAGAAAATGACAATATAGAACTTGCCTTTTGGGAACATAATCCTCTTCTCACCCCCTCTTCATCTTTAATAAGCCAAACATTGGGACGAAGCGCTTTTGCTCTTATTGCTCCCACAGGGCATCCTTGGGCAAAATCAAAAATAGTTTACCCAGAGCAATTGTTAGACCAACACTTCATTTCATATAGCGCAGATACGCCATTGCATTACTTTGTAAATGATTTCTTCATCAAAAATAAATTGAAAATGCCCCATTTAATTCAAGTAGATAATCAAGAACTGCTTATTCAACTTGTTTCGAGAGGTTTTGGTATCGGCATTGTAATGGAAACAGCGGCAAGAAAAGAAGTGAAGCAAAAGGATGTAGTGATACTCCCTCTGGAGGGACTTAATGATATAAACCGTGAGATATTGATCGTTCATTCAAAAGTAAAGGGGTTAACTTATGCAGGGTGGGAGATGGGGAAAATAGCAGAAAATATAGCGCCTCAGTTTTTATATTAAGAACATGGTGTAAATGTCTAAAAAATGGACTATATTTTCTTTGTATTTTGTATATTAGCCCCATGTAATTGGACGTTTTTTTGTATATGCTATAGATATGTAATTTATATGGAAATCACCACCTCCAGATGTTTAAGAGATTCCCCAGAAAAAAGAGAGTTCCTGAAGTGCCCTCAGGAACTCTCTTTGTATTTTTATCCAAGTAACTCTTTAAGCTCTGCCATCTTTTCTTTAAAAACAGCAATTGTTTCTTCGAGAGGAGCAGATGATGTCATATCTACTCCCGCATTTTGAAGAATATTAATGGAATAAGAAGAACTTCCCTGTTTCAAAAAATCAAGATAGCGGGTTCTTTTTATTTCCCCATCATTCAAAATCTGTTGTGAAAGAGATGTTGCGGCAGCATATCCCGTAACGTACTTATACACATAAAAGGCAGAATAGAAATGGGGAATTCGCGCCCATTCAATATCAATACGATTATCAACAGAGATAGACGGCCCATAATAAGCAACATTAAGATCATGCCATATAGTAGAGAGACGATCTGCCGTAAGGGGATCTCCTTTTTCTGTCATAGAGTGAGATGTTCGCTCAAAATCTGCAAACATGGCCTGGCGATATACAGTTGTACGTATCTGTTCAAGAAAGTAATTCAATAAATAGATTCGAGTGTTTCGGTCTGTAGAGTTCTCAATAAGATAATGAAGTAACAACGCTTCATTTGTAGTCGAAGCAACTTCTGCTAAAAATATCGTGTAATCCGCATAGATAAAGGGCTGATTCTTATGAGAATACCACGTATGGATAGAGTGTCCCATTTCATGAGCAATAGTAAAAACATCATTAATGGTGCCATTATAATTCAGCAAAACATAGGGATGAGTTCCGTAACTCCCCCACGAATAGGCACCCTTTCTTTTCCCCTGGTTTTCATAAACATCAATCCAGCCAGATTCAAATCCATGCTTTAAAATCGACAGATACTCTTTTCCAAGAGGTTCTAATCCCTTTAAAACCATAGAGCACGCCTCATCGTAAGAAATATCTTTATGCGGTTCATCAACGAGGGGAACATAAAGATCGTGCATGCGCAACTCAGGAACCTCGAGAACCTCTTTTCTCAAAGCCACATATTCATGAAGGGGAGCGAGATTTTCACGAATAGTATCTACAACAGCATCGTAGACCGACAAGGGGATATGATCTGAATCAAGAGCCCCCTCCAGACAACTTTCATATTTTCTTGATTGAGCATAAAAAAGGTCGCTTTTGACGCTTGAACTATACATGGCTGCCAAAGAATTTTTATACTTGCTGTACGTATCAAAAAGGCTTTCATAAGCGTCTTGGCGAACACGACGATCTTTTGAGCGAATAAACCGAATGTACCTTTCCTCACTGAGTTCCACTTCATTTCCCTTTTCGTCAACGACAGTGGGAAATTTCATATCTGCGTTGGTAAAAAGAGAGAATATCTCTTCTGGTCCTCGGGCCACTTCTCCAGCGCGAGCAAGCAACTCTTCCTCAGATTGAGAGAGAGTATGAGGTCTCATGCGTAAAATATTTTCAAAGAAAAAAGCGTATTTCTTCAAGTCCGAAGACTGGTTTATGAAGCTCTGCAAAAGACCATCTTCTGCAGATAAAATCTCTGGGGTATAAAAAGAAACAGCTGCAGACAATTTGGTAAGCAGAGAACCTGCCCTATCTGCCAATGCCTGATAGATTTCTTTTGACGTATCCTCATGACTTTTCATTACTGCGTATGCATAAAGCTTCCCCATTATAATTTCGGCATTTTCCATAAGTTGAATACTCTCAAACAATTTTTGGGGAGATTCGAAAAGATGCCCCTGATACTCTTGAAAACGAGGCAACATTTTTTCGAGATTTTTAAAGTCTTCTTCCCATTTTTCAATAGAAATATAAATATCCTCTAATTTCCACATATACATAGAATCCATATCTTCTCTTTTAGGGAGCACTCCGGAAAAAGCTGAATTATTTTCTTGTTGATAAAGCATCTTTACTCCTCCTGTTTAAAAACTTACTTTATTATATCCCTACAAAAAAACCCGCGAGGAAAGAAAGTACACCCCGCGGGATCTTTACTGAAAACGTACCTTTTATTTAATGAAAAACTTTCCTAATTTATATGCTTCTCCCAAATCAGAACCTAAAGCATAGTAGTGGCGAAATTTCGGAGAAAATATTACAGGCTGAACAAGAGTCGGATCTGGATAGCCATCATTGGCAAGACACTCTTCACTGGCCAATGCATTAAGGACCTCCCCAACAAACATTACATGAGTTCCTAGCTCAAGAGTGTGTACTAACCGACATTCAATGGAGATGGGAAACTCTTCAATATAGGGAGCATCTACTTTTTCTCCCCGAATTGGAGTAAGTTTGGTTTCCTCAAATTTATCATGATCGCGCCCTGAAACCATACCAAAAAAATCTGCTTCTTTCACATATTTATCAGACGGTATATTGACGGTAAAAGCCTTCCTATCCAGAATATTTTTGTAGCTATAACGAATCTTCTGCACAGAGATAGTTATACAAGGAGGCACAGAGCAACATATACCTCCCCACGCAGCTGTCATAACATTCGGCTTGCCTTTTTCGTCATAATTCCCGATAATAAGAACAGGTGCCGGATAGAGTGGCATCTGAATGCCAATAGTTTTTTTCATATTATTAACCTCCTCTCTCTTCATCCTTTTCATTATAACGTAAGGTTGAACCTAAAAATTCCTGCAGAAAAACGAGATTACACAAGGAAATTTAACGTTACTTCATATTTTAAGAAATAAATTGGATTATTCCCCTTTTTAGAAGGTCATGGGAACTTGCCTAACCAATGCTGACGTATATAATAATTACTGAAAGGTCAATAAAGGTCAGTATTTTAGGAGGTGGAGCTTATGAAACGATATTTAGCACGGAGGCCTTTAGACAGAGTGTTTCCTTCAACTTTTTTTAGTTCTCCCATGGAGAATATGATGAAAAACATGTTTAGGAGTTTTGATGACGTGATGTCATCTTTCCCATGGAATGAAGAGTCAGCTTCGACATCCATGACTCCTCGTGGTGATATGTACAGGAAAGACGGCAAAATTATTGCGGAGCTAGAGCTACCAGGAGTAGATCCTGCCCAGGTCGACTTAAAAATCTACCACGATAGACTTGTTCTTAATGTGGTGAAAAAAGACGAACGGCAAATAGAAGACGAGAATTACTACAGAGCCGAAAGATACTATGGAAATATTTCCCGTATCTTGCAATTTCCCGAAGAAGTGGATCCGGAAAGTGCAAAAGCTTCGTACAAAAATGGTATTTTGACCATAGAAATCACAGAAAAGAAACAACCAGAAAAATATAAAAGTATTGAGATAAAGAACGAAGAGACCAACTAATGTAGGAAGGCGGGTGGATTATGGAATCTGCCCGCCATTTTTTACTTTTGAGAGGAGTGAAAGAATGCAGTATACGGAACCAGTAGAACATCTGGACAACACTACTCGTCGCTGCGCTATGGTGCTCAAAAGTTTACAGGAAGAACTAGAAGCCATTAACTGGTATAACCAGAGGGTTGCCGCTACTGAAGACGACGAACTCAAATCTTTACTGGGACATAACAGAGATGAAGAAATTGAACATGCGGCTATGCTCATTGAGTGGCTACGACGAAATATGCCTGGATGGGATAATGAATTACGCCAATATCTTTTTACAGAAAGGCCTTTACTCCAAGTAGAAGAAGGTGCATCCGACTCTCCATCGAAAACAGAGGAGTCTTTATCAGGAACCTTGAATATTGGCAGTCTTAAAAGATAAGGAGGTTTCCTATATGGATATACTTCGAAGAACAACAGAAATGGTCAGTCAAGAGGCTTGGCATGAAATGGATGAGCAGGCCAAACGGGTTTTAGAATCGCACCTTTCAGCACGAAAGTTCATTGACGTTGCTCCTCCCAAAGGTTGGGATTATGCTGCCCATCCATGTGGCCGCCTTGAAGTGCAATCAGAAACGGAAACGACAAAAAATAACGTAGCCTACGGCATTCATCAGGTTCTCCCCTTAGTGGAACCTCGAATTACATTTGATCTTGATTTATGGGAATTAGACAACATAACTCGCGGGCTGAAAAACCCCGATCTCGCCCCTTTAGAAGAAGCAGCTCGAAATATTGCGATCTTTGAAGAACGCGCTATTTATGAAGGCCTACCCTCTGCTGGTATTGTTGGTCTTGCAGAAGCGGCTAAAGACAGAATGATGCCTATGACCGATACTTCTTCTGTACGAGGAATAATGGATGCTATCAGTTCTGCCCTTTACCGTTTTCAAAAAGACGCCGTAGAGGGCCCCTATGCTCTGGTAGCTTCTCCCGAATTATGGAAAATCATTTACTCTGTATCTGAATGCTATCCTCTTATTAAAAATATAAAGGAAGTCCTCAATGGTCCGGTTATTCTTTCCACACATGAGAAAGAATCTTTCCTTGTCTCCACACGAGGGGACGATATGGAACTTGTTATCGGACAAGATCTTTCTCTTGGGTTCGTTGGCAATGATTCACGTAAGGGAACATTCTTCTTTACAGAATCTTTTACATTTAGAGTAATTAACCCTGAAGCTATCATTCCTCTTAGAATCTCGTAGTTTTGTTTTAATATGGGAGGAGGTCTTCTACATACCTCCTCTCGATTTTGTAAGTTGAAGGGAGGATGAAGATGTGAAAATACTGACCAGAGATGATTTGAAGAATCTTTTAGAAGAAGGTCAGAAACCGTGCCTCTCTCTCTACATGACCAACCCAGCACCAGGAGATCCTCGTCAGGCTCAAATACGATTTAAAAGCTTACTTCAAAATGGTGAAAAAGCTCTTAAAGACCTCGGGATGAAAGATCAAGAAATTGATAACCTTCTTACTCAAGCCAAAGCATTGCTTTCTAATTCTGTCTTTTGGCAAAATCTCGAAAACGGTTTGGCAATGTTTGTTTCTTCTCAGTTTTTCGAGACATTCAACGAACCTTTTCCGTTTTCAGATATTGTGGTAACTGGTGAAAACTTTTATTTAAAACCCCTTTTCCCGTTGTTAAGTGGAGATGGTAAATTTTTTATTCTCGGTCTGAGTCAAAAAGGAGTCCGTTTGCTAGAAGGAACCCGCACGAGTATAAGAGAATTAAACGTAGAGAATTTACCTCAAAATGTAACAGAAGCACTTGGTTTCGATTCTCCTGAACGGCAACTTCAATACCCTGTCATTGGCTATAGTCCTTCAGGAATGAAAGGGACAGTAACCAGAGGCCAGGCTATGGGAGCCGAAGTAGAGAAAAAATATATTCTTAAATATTTTCAAACTATAGATAAAGGAATTTCAGACCTCCTTGAAGGGGAACATGCTCCCCTTGTTCTCGCAGGTGTAGATTATCTTCATCCCATATATAAAGAAGCCAATACATACGCCGATTTGCTAGAGGAAGGAATCTACGGAAATCCTGACACTTTTTCAACACAGGAACTTGGGGAAAAAGGTTGGGAAATTGCACATATCCACTTCAAAAAAGAAGAAAAAACACTGGCAGAACGATATGTGGAAATGAAGGGAACGGGTAAAACATCCTGTGACGTAGAAGAAACAACTCGTGCCGCTTTCACTGGAAAAGTAGATACTGTTTTTGTCGCCCTCAATCATCAGATATGGGGAACATTCGACGAAAAAACATTACAGACTACAATCCATTCTGAAAAGCAAGTCGGAGATATTGACTTGCTAGATTTCATAGCATCTCACACGTTGCTACGGGGAGGTCGAGTATATGCTCTTCTCCCAGAACATATGCCTGACACATCAAGCGTTGCATCTCTTTTCCGTTTCTAAAGAAAGTTTCTAGAAAATAAAATTGAAGCGGGATTTTTTCTGTCCCGCTTCCTTTATTTTCCTACTTGTATTTAGACACAAAAGGAATATAATCCGCTCAAGAAGGACCCGCGATTAGAAAGCGGATTTTTCCGCTTATAGGAGGGGAATAATGAGCCAAAAGGCTTATAAAGACGTTTAAGAACTTTTTAAATAAAGACCTTCCTCTTGGGGGAGAGAACTACTAAGAAACATAATCGGGGGTTAAAAATTATGGAAGGGTTATATGAAGAGGAACGAGAGAATCCTCTACCTCTCACGAAAAAAGAAGTAAACATTATTGGCATTACCTATAACTTACGTCAGGAAGCCCAAATGGGAGAACCTGATGACAAGTATGAAGAATATGACTGCCTGGAAACCGTGGAATCACTCTGTACAGAAGTGACCCGTCTCGGATTTCAGGTATTTCTTTTTGAACAGAATGAATTCCTCGTACAGAAACTTGAATCCGTTGCTCCGGATTTTGTATTGAATATAGCCGAAGGGGTAGGAAACTTCAGAGGAAGAGAGTCGCAGGTACCATGCATTCTCGAAAGTCTTGGCATTCCTTTTAGTGGTTCAGACTCCACATCTTTGGCTATAGGGCTGGATAAAGTTTTGACCACACACGTTCTTCGTGCCTCGAATGTTCCCGTACCGGAAAGCTACGTAGTAAGATCCACAGAAGACTTGGATAAAGCACGCCAGCTATTCTCCGTCAGTAAAAGATGCATAGTAAAACCTCGCTGGGAAGGGTCGTCAAAGGGGATTTTCCTCGACTCAGTTGTAAATACTCCTCAAAAAATGGAAGAGTGTATAGAAAGAGTCTGGAAACGCTACGATCAGCCTGCTGTAGTGGAGGCATTCTTACCTGGTGTTGAGATAACAGCTGGAGTTGCCGGGAATTCCAATCCAGAGTGTATTGGAATGATGACTATTTCGCCAGTAAACAAAACTAAAACCTTTTTGTACTCTCTTGAAGAAAAAAGAAATTATCTCGAGCGAATTCGATATAACGGTCCAGAAACAATCAGTGCCAATCTTCGGCAAAAAGTGGCTAAATTAGCAGTAGAAGCTTTTAAAGCCCTTGAACTTCGTGATATAGCACGAATTGATTTTCGCCTCGACGAAAGTGGAGAACCTCGTGTTATTGATATCAATCCACTGCCTGGATTGTCACCTGCATATAGCGATTTACCCATCCTTTATCGCCTTAGCGGAGGGGAATATACACATCTTATTAAAATGCTCCTTCGCGAGGCCTTCTCACGGTACAACTTAAGTGCCGCCTGCTTGAAAAAACAGGAACTTCAAAGAGAGAAGGCCCTATGATGAATACCAAAGAACAATCGATAGAACCTCCTGGTTGCGGTCAACGTCCAGTTTTCATAACTGCCGCTAAGGAAAATACTCTTCGTCAAGATCTTCTCGACAGCCTTTTATGTCGCGAAGAAGTTGGTCGTGCGCTCAGTTCTGAGGGGTATTTTGTCTACAATCTAGACATTTTTCAGGCTGATATGGCTCACCCTAAGCACCTTATAGAGCATCTTAAAAATGCAAATCCATTATGTATTTTTAATCTCTTTGAAGGTTTTGGATCTGCCCCATGGCTTGAAGCTACCTTCTGTGAACTTTTAGAAAAAAACCACATTCCCTACACAGGAAATCCATCATCAGCACTCCGCCTATGTATTGATAAATTTGCCCTTCAGTCTCAACTTAAAAAGGAGGGCATTCCCGTTCCGTTAACATATTACTTACAAACTAGGGAAGATATCGCGAAAATACATGAATTACGTTTTCCGTTGTTTATCAAACCTCGATCAGAAGACGGGAGCGTAGGTATAGACTCAAAATCCTTGGTCCGTAACGAGAAGGAACTTCAAGAAAGTGTTGAAGAAAAGCTGGAGATGTTCCCTAAAGGAATTCTGGCTCAAGAGTTTCTCTCAGGCTCAGAGTACAGTGTAAGTTTTATTGGCAATGCCCCGTTTAAGACAATTGCACTGTGGACCCTTGACTACAGCCGCTATCCAAACGTTCCAGCATATCTATCTTATGATGCTAAATGGGACGAAGAGAGCCCTGAATGGAATCTATGGCCTGAACATGTAGACCTTTCTGGCTCCATAAAGCAAAACATTCTCGCTATGGCCTCTTCGGCCGCAGAGGTCGCAGGTTGTAAAGGATATTTTCGCGTCGATATACGAGAACACAACGGGAATTTTTTCGTTATCGATATTAACCCCAATCCTGCTCTTACACGTGATAGCGGACTGGCCAGACAATATGTAAAAAATGGCGGAACCTATGAACAACTTGTGAGTGAGATACTCCAGCTGGCAATAGAGAACAGTGAAAAGAGGTCAGGTCATGAATAGCGGTCATCTCTCAATCGATGAATATCTTGCCATTGCACAAGCAACAAAGGCTTTTACAACCGAAGAATGCTCTGTATTAAAAGAAGTCCTTTTGGAATGGCAAGCCCATCCATCAAAAGATTATGTACTTTTAGAAGAATATCGAAAGGGAATTCTTGCTGGATTCCTCATTTACGGCGCTACTCCTATGACAGCATTCGCATGGGATTTGTACTGGATTGTTGTGAGCCCTGATTTTCAAAGACAAGGGATTGGATTAGTCCTTCAAGAAAAAATGGAGGCAGAGCTTCTCAATATTCATAAAAATGCGGTTATACGTGTAGAGACATCTGGGAAACAAGCATATGCCGGGCAACGTCACTTTTATGTGCATGCCGGATATGAAGAAAGTGGTCGAATCCACAATTTTTATGGGGAAGGTGATGACCTTGTCATCTACACAAAAGAAATTAAAACCTCGTGTTAAGTTAGAAAGAAAACCGATGCAATTAACCCAAGTTCGGAATCTGCGAGAGGAAGCAGGTGAAGAAAACTGGAATGATTGGCATTGGCAACTGGCAAACCGTATTACAAATGTAGAACAACTTGAACGAGTTGTAGAGTTGACGAAGAATGAGTCGGCTACCATTAAACGTAGCCTTAACGTACTTAGAATGGCTATCACTCCATACTTCGCCTCTCTTATGGATAGGAATAATCCTTCGTGCCCTATACGTAAGCAGTGCATCCCCACACTGCAAGAAACGCTTATTGCTCAGACTGATCGTAGAGATCCTCTTCACGAAGAGATTGATTCACCTGTTCCCGGCCTGACTCATCGTTACCCTGATCGTTGCCTTTTGTTGGTTACGGATCAATGTTCCATGTATTGCCGACATTGTACTCGAAGACGCTTTGCTGGCCAAACAGATCATCCTCGAAGTGAAAAAGAGATAGAAGCATGCATAGACTACATTCGTAAAACGCCGGTAATACGCGACGTTCTTATCTCTGGCGGAGACCCTCTAACTCTAGCAGACGACTATCTCGAATCAATTCTTCGTGAAATACGGGCCATTCCCCATGTAGAAATCATTCGAATAGGAACTCGTGTTCCCGTCGTTATGCCAATGAGAATCACTGATACTCTCTGCGACATGTTGAAAAGATATCATCCCCTCTGGATGAACATACAGTTCAACCATCCTAAGGAAATAACGCCAGAATCTGCTGAAGCGTGCAGAAAATTGGCGGATGCCGGAATCCCCTTGGGAAATCAATCCGTACTGCTAAGAGGCATTAACGACTGTCCCTATATCTTCAGAGAACTCAACCAGCAGTTATTGAAGATTCGCGTGCGGCCGTATTACATATATCAATGCGATCTTTCACAAGGAATAGAACATTTCAGAACGTCTATTGGAAAGGGCATCGAAATTATGGAATTTCTTCGAGGACATACTTCCGGGCTTGCTGTTCCTACATTTGTTGTCGACGCGCCTGGCGGTGGAGGAAAAATTCCTGTAATGCCCAATTATGTTATTTCTCAATCAGATCGCAAAACAGTCTTACGTAACTTTGAGGGTGTCCTTACGGTCTATACTGAGCCAGATGACAACCAAAGTCGCTGCAACGGCCAATGCAGCTCTATATGCAATCATCAAAAAGAACTTTCGTCAGGAGGAGTCGCAACTCTTTTTGAACGGGAAGGAGCCTCAATGGAGCCTGAAAATCTTCCCCGCAAGAAAAGAAGTGAGATGTGGTCTTCAGAAAAGACAGAAAGGATGTAACTATGTTCAGAATTCGCCGAATCTACGATAACACGCTCTTGATTAACAAAGAAGCTCTTATTCAGATTCAGGCAATTTTGAGACAACAATTTCCAGGACTGACGTCAGAAGAAATAGAAGCACTCCCTTTTAGAATCAGGGATCAATTAAAATATGGATTTCAAACTATACTTTTTGTAGCAGAAGGGGCTCATCGTAAGGTTCAGGGTTTTGCTTTGACTCTTGTGGATCCCCTTCTTCACTTTATGTATCTTGACTATCTTGCAGCCGCAAAATTGACAACAGGGCGAGGCATAGGAGGAGCTCTATATGAACGAATACGACAAGAAGCTCTTCTCTTAGAGTGTCGCGGAATATTTTTTGAATGTTTACCTGATGATCCTGCCATTTCCAGAAACCCAGAGATACGAAAAGAAAATAGAGCCCGCCTCCACTTCTATGAGTACTTTGGCGCCCGCCCCATAATCGGAACTCGCTATGAAACACCTCTCAAAGAAGGGGGAGACAATCCTCCATATCTTGTCTTTGATGATTTGGGGCAAAACCGACCTCTTTCAAAAGGTCTGGCCCGACGCATTGTACGAACAATACTTGAAAAGAAATACAAAGGAATCTGTCCACCAGAGTATATAAGTATGGTCGTTAACTCATTCAATGACGATCCTATACGTTTACGTCCATTTGTTTATATAAAAGAAGCACAGGCATCCTTACCTGTTCGAAATATTCCAGATGATGAAAAGATAGCGCTACTTATGAACAAAGAACATATTATTCATCATGTACATGAAAGAGGTTATGTCGAATCCCCTGTTCGCATTGGTCGAATTCTTTCCCATCTAGAGAAAAGCGGGCTTTTCAAAGAAGAAAGACTTCGCCCTATACCTGATTCATGGCTTCGTAATATTCACGATGGAGATTTTTTAGACTATCTTAAAAAAGTATGCACATCTATAGGCAAAAATCCGTCAGTCTATCCTTATGTTTTCCCCATACGAAATGCAACCCGACCTCCCAAAGAACTTGTTATACGTGCAGGATACTATTGTATAGATACATTTACACCTCTAAATGGCCCTGCATGGCAAGCGGCCCGTCAAGCAATAAACTGTGCCATTACTGGAGCCAAGCTTCTCGAAGAAGGCCATCACCTTGCCTATGCCTTAATTCGCCCTCCAGGCCATCATAGTGAACGAAGAGCCTTTGGAGGGTTCTGTTATCTAAATAGTACAGCCGCTGCAGCCCAGTATCTCAGTCATAGGGGTACGGTAGCCATCCTTGATATTGACTATCATCACGGCAATGGACAACAAAATATTTTCTATAAAAGAAATGACGTCCTCACAATCTCGATTCACGGTCACCCATCCTTTGCCTATCCCTATTTCAGTGGATTTGAAGACGAAAAAGGGGAAGGGGAAGGAAAGGGATATAACGTTAATATTCCTTTATCGGAGAATATTGACGGGGAAAAATATGGAGAGGCCCTTCATCGTGCCCTCAAAATAATACGCCGCTTCTCTCCTTCCTTTCTTGTTGTAGCTCTTGGATTCGATACTGCACAAAAAGACCCTACAGGAAGTTGGAACTTAACAGCTAAAGATTTTTACGCAAATGGCAGAGATATTGGTAAGGAGAAATACCCTACTCTTGTCGTTCAAGAGGGCGGATACGATACCAAAAGGATAGGAATAAACGCCCGTTCCTTTTTTACAGGTTTATGGGAAGGAACATTTTTTAGATAAAAGACAGGAGGCACAAACAATATTCATGCCTCTTGTCTTTAAATCTTCTTATTCAGCGGATCGAAACGACTTCATAAAAACCATGGGAAGAGCAAGAAGAGGAAGTGCCGCAACCACAAGCATTGTGCTGGTAATTCCAAAGACATCGCCCAACTTTCCTAACGGCCCTGTCAACAAATTGGCTACCCCCCACGATAATCCCATAACAATGGAACTCGCCATACCTCGAGAATGAGGAACCTGTTCCTGAGCTACTGCCGCCGTTATAGGCATACTTGAATTAAGAAGAGATGTTCCCAGAATATATAATATTATTGATGTTTTTCCACCTATATAAGCAGCAGGAATCATACAGATGGGACCAGCGATAAGAACAAATATAAGAACTCGAACCTTTCCCCATCTATCAGAAAGTTTACCGCTAATAAGCATAGCAATTGTGCTACACAGCATAATCAAAAAGAGAATAGTTCCAACCATACTAATGTTGCCGCCTTCAGAAACAATACGGATGGGGAGAAAGAATCGAATTCCCTGGCTCGTTGCATCTCGCGCCATAGAAACCATCCATACTGGATAGATTACTCCAAGCACTGAAAATAAAGAGTGAAAAAGTCCCCCCTGATTCTTAGGGAACTCGGCCGCTTCTTCACTTAAAACAGGCATATACCGATAAATAGCAATCGCGAGAATAAGAACAGGTACAATGGCAATATAAGGGATTTTCTCTACCCCCACTATTTTTGCCAAAGCAACTGCAAAAAGAGGACTTATCGTTACTCCTATATTTCCGGCAACACTAAAAATTGCCAATGAAACGGTTAATTTTTCCTGAGGAACAACATGTCCCACTCCTCCATGTCCCTGAGGATGAAAGGTGGCACTACCTACTCCCCAAAGTCCCACTAAAAAAAGAGCCATTCCATACGTAGGAGAACTTGGAAGAAAGGTTGCCCCGAGACATGTCAAGATGGGCCCAATCATAACTAAGTATGAACGTGCAGTCCGATCTGAAACATATCCGAGTAATGGCTGAAGAAAAATATGTATAATACCAACCACAGAATTAAGTAATCCCGCCTGAGCCATAGTAATACCAAGTCGAGATATAAGAGTTGGAACAAATGTCGGGAGAAACGCTGCATAAAGGTCATTGAAAAAATGTCCAATCGAAAGAAGAGAAAGTTTAAATTTAGGACGATCCACACATACGGTTCTGTCTATCATGATTTTTTGCCCCCTGAATAACAAAAATTTTTTATATCGTAACACGTCTTAATAAAAAAAGAACCGTAGGGGTGTATTACTCTTTCCAAAAAAAAGCAAGCCAAATACACGGTGGCTCTTTTGTAGTGCTGGAGACACGGTGTTTTTCGTGAGGTGAGATAAGAACCCAATCTCCAACTTTTAAAGTACGTCGAGCCCCATCAGCCCAATCGATTATACCTTCGCCTTGTATTACGCAAACCCACTCGAATTCTTCCTGATCATACCAAAAATCATTCGGGGAAGATTGACCTGTAGAGACAATACGTTCAACTCTAACGTTGCTACCTGTCGCTAATATCTCTGAAATCTCTTTATTCCAATCAATATTCTTTTTATCAAAAAGATTCTTCATTTTTCCCCTCCTCACCCTATATTATGATACACAAAAAGCGGGTCTTTAAAAGACCCGCCATGATTCCTGTCATAAAGGATGAGAACATTGATAGTTTAGTAACAAACGTCTCTATTTTAGGTAAGGGAACCATCCGGTTCCCACGTTATAGAAGTCAGTACTTATTGATAGGACGGCCGATTTCCTGATACTCTCGCTTCATCGTCGCCTTTCCAGAAGCGACGAGATATTCAAGATATCTTCGAGCAGTAATACGGGAAACCTGCAAGACTTCTGCCGTTTCCACCGCAGAAAGCGAACAATTGCTTTTTTTTAGTAAGGTGATAACTTTTTTTAACATCTCGGGGTTGAGTCCTTTGGGAAGAGTCGTCTGATAGTTTTTCCTATTTTTCACCTGAAACAAGCTATCAATCTCTGATTGATCAAAATCTCCTGATCCTTTTCTAAGCTTACTATCCATTTGCCTAAAAGATTCAAGAGAGGCTTTCAAACGGTCATAAACAAAGGGTTTCACTATATAATCAAAAGCTCCTGCTTGTATTGCTTCGTTTACTGTATTTGCATCGCGTGACGCTGAGACAATAATGACGTCAACGTTTTTCTTCTGTTCTCTTATTTTACGCAGTGCATTGAGACCATCAAGTCCGGGAAGGAAAATGTCAAGAATTAACAGCCGTATAGAAAGCGTGTCGAGTAAATCCAACGCTTTTTGGCCATCTCCAGCGACAGCTACAACACGGAACCCTTCAAGTGAATTAATAAAGTTCTGGTGAATTTCTGCCACCATTGGATCATCTTCCACAACGAGAACGTCTATTCTATTCAATCAGATCTCCTCCTTCTCCGTTGGGGAGAGTCACTATAAACTCAGTATATTCTCCATATTTGAAATCAAGACAAATATCGCCACCTAAAGCATCAACCATCCGCCTGATATTATATAGGCCATAACCTGACGTTCGTGGTCGCGCCTTTGTTGAAAAGCCCTTTTCGAAAATTTTCTCTGCATTTTCTTCCGTTAGCCCTCCGGCATTATCCCAGACACTCAACATAATCTGGTTCGATTCATCGAAAATGGAAAAGCTGATACGAGGAACCTTTATTGAAGCTTGAAGCATGGCTTCGATAGCATTCTCCATAAGATTGCCCACAATAATAACCAGAGCCTGATCACTAATTTTAATTGATTCTCCACAGTAGCTATCTGGGGTAATTTCACAACCTATGCCAAGCTCTCGGCATCGTCCCATTTTCCCAAGCAAAATACCTCCTACTGCCGGATTCTTAATTCGTTCAGCTATCATAGAAGCCATTGTTTGCCCTGGAGCCTGTTCCTGAGAAATAAAATTCAGAGCCTTTGTATATTTTCCCAGCTGGATAAGCCCTGCTATAGCTTGCAACTTATTCATAAATTCATGGTTCTGCACGCGAAGCGATTCAACGTACATGCGCACACCTGTCATTTCTTCAGCCATGGCGTGTATTTCAGACATATCACGGAAACTGGCTATTGCACCGCAAATCTGACCATAGATCGTCACTGGAACCTTGTTAATAATCAAAGGGGCGCCACCTACATTTTGTTCAAGGTCATAAACAGCCTCTTTTGAAGAAAGAACTCCCTTCAGATTAATTTCAGGAACCAATGAGTCGACATCCTCACCTTCAGCATCATAATGAATTCCAAGCAACTTCATAGCTGAATGGTTAATGAGAGTTATACGTCCCACAGAATCGACAGCCAATATTCCATCTCGAATGAAGTCGATCAACTTTTCTCTCTCTTTCACAACTCGTGCAACCTGTTTTTTCAAAGAGAAATTCCATAAAAGGATAAGGAAAATGGCAACGACAAAAGCACTGAGCACCTTTATGAGAAGCGTTTTATCAACAAATCCTTCATGCTTAAATTGATCAAACCATTTTTTATAAAGTTTCTCATATGTCCCGTCACTGTATATTTGACTCAAACCTTGTTTAAGCATTCGAGCCAATGTAATATCCCCATGAGTAATGGTAAATCCCCACTCTTTGGTAAAAAGAGAGGATTCCAACGGAACTACATTATTGATTTTGAGCTTTTTACACATAGATAATCCCTGATAAAGCCCCATCAGCACAAAGTCATACTGTCCCGAAGAAACGAGATGTATGCCTTCGACAGGATTATCTACGATTAAAACTTTCGACGTGAGGTAACTTGATTGAAGATATGCTTTTTCTGCACTTCCCTGCTCCACAATCACCGTCTTTCCTGCAACGTCACTTAAGCGGCTGCCTTCAAGACCTTTTCTTGTAAAAACAGCGTATGGAACTTTGATGACAGGTAAAGAAAAATAGAACTCGCCTATTTCCTTACCAGAAACATCAGGCAAAAAAGCTGCTTCTCTCTGAGATACATCTGGAACGGAGGGGATATTTATAATAGGTGCCATATGGGGGAGAATAGCTGATTCTTCTCTTGCGCTTACCACGCCAAGTATCAAATCAACGCGAGAAGAATAAAGAAGAGACTCCACTTCTGTCCAGTGCACCATTTGGAAATTAAGAGAAAGATCTTGCTTCTTGGCAATGGTTTCCAAAACATCGATAAAGAACCCCTCTGGCAACTGACGATCGTTAAGATACTCAAAGGGAGTCAATGCTTTGTCCCCAACAACATAGATCACACGCCCAGAAGATTTGCTCCATCCATGTTGAGGGAAAAGCAGCAAAAACCCTGCCAAAAATATTACAACAAGTAAATACAACCCGCATTTTTTCCCAAAGCTCATACTACCAAGACCTGTTCCACGTATATTTAGCTATAAGGAATGTACAAAAATCCCAGAATTTTTGTTTGACTTCGTTCATATTTTTTTCTGTCTCTTCATTTAGAAAACTAACAGCCGCATCCTTATCTTTTTTCAATAAATCAAGAGCCCTCTTCTCCACTTCTGACTGCCTTTTAAAGATGTCACCTTCTATTGGCCTTCTCATTTCTTCTAAATCACGAAAAGCCTGCTGATATCTCTTATTGACCAAATCTCCCGTGAGCATAAAAACCCATCGAGCAGAAGAAGGTGAAAACTGATCCATATTGAAATTGCGCCATTCACTTGGAGTTTGCGTCACACCGGCATAAACAGGAACATACGTACTCATGTGAGGGTGTCCCAACGAAAACCACATGACTCCACCGACACTATCAGGCAACCACGATCGCGATTGGGAAACAAAGCTATAAGACGTTCTTGCCGATACAGGTCTGTGATAAGGAATGTTTAGAAGAGTCCGCATGGCCCTATCTGGAAATGGCGTTGCCAACTCACTTTTTGACAAGTGACCATTTACATCAGGAACAAGCCACGCCGGATGCTCCTCCATGTTAAATGGAGTTCCTTCAAGGGGAGAACGAAGCAAAGCTATGACGTCTCGAACTCCAAGTTTTTTCTCTGGTTTAATAGAAAAAGGATAACAGGCGAGATCACCATTGGGATCCCACTCTTTTGAAGGTGCCAATGATTTATAGAGGTAATGCAAACGTTCTCTTACCCATGGAGCGTACATCGACCAATATCCCGTTTTTGGGGTATAGGCGTTTCTCCAGTTGAAAGATTTTTCCCTTTTAGGGTCGTACCAACCATGTTCAATAGCTACATCCATGTAATTCTTTGACGCCATAAAATAATCTGGCTTTGAAAGATCTATATATGTAAGAACGCTACCATTTGTTACAACAGCAACTTCATCATCGGGAACACGCCGAGCAGCCCAGACAGCACCTGATTTTTTACTTTCTGGTGTCCAGCCAAAGCCCACACTGCGTATTTCAAAAATCCAGGCTTCATAGGGATCTGCAATTGTAAGAGACTCCCCCTGGCCTGCACAAGAAGGAAGAAAGCCATATTTTTCAGCCATTGAACCGATAAGACGAATTGCATCGCGAGCCGTTTTGGTTCGTTGAAGGGCTAAAATCTCAAGTTGCTCTATAGTTAAAATTCCCCTCGCATCTGGTAAGAATGCTTGTAATTCATCTTTCTGCCCCACAGTACTCTCGCCAATAGAAAGTTGATGTTCATTGAAACATGAATACCCAACATGAAAATAGGTATATGTCTCTTCTGCCTGGGGTATTTGTCCAATAACACGTGGAGGATTTCTATCTTCTCCCAAAAGGTTTATATAGACATCCATCATTGTCCCTTTTGGATACTTTGCACCTTGAACAACTCTCAAATTAGAATCATACCAACTATCTGCCGTATGAGAGTTAATAACCGAACCGTCAATACTCACATCTTTACCAACTAAAACAGTGGTACATGCTTCCGCAAGATATGGATTTACGACAAAAAAGACTGCTAAGAAAATCAAAAATAAACCGTGTACACTGCGTTTCACTATGTCAACTCCTTCCTCACCCCTCAGATACTCATTATATACAAAAAAGCGTCGGAATGTCCTCCGACGCTTTTCTCTATATTATGATCAGTTCTGATCCGAACTGTTAGTTAGTTTTTGTATCTATTGCAAGAGCCCCGTTTTCAACAGTGACAGAAACGACACTCCCTTCCCGTATCTTTCCAGAGATCAGAGCCCGAGCTATACGGGTTTCAAGCTGTCTCACAATGTATCTTTT
The DNA here is from genome assembly GCF_055390565.1 of Aminobacterium thunnarium. NCBI lineage: Bacteria > Thermotogati > Synergistota > Synergistia > Synergistales > Aminobacteriaceae > Aminobacterium > Aminobacterium thunnarium. Next base: position 15,564 of record NZ_AP042412.1, on the reverse strand, counting down.
CAGGGGACGTGCTCCGAAAACAGGGTCGTATCCAGCATCCGCTATAAATTGAACAGCTTCATCTGTAAGTTCTAGATCGATACGGCGATCTCTTAAGCGATCTCGTAACGCCTCTGTAAGTAACAACACAATCTTCTCTATCTCTTCTTTCTGAAGAGGCTTAAAAAGGACAATGTCATCAACCCTGTTTAAGAACTCCGGACGGAAAGACTGACGAAGCTCTCTCATAACAGCGTTTCGTGCATCTTCCTTAATTTCACCTTGCGCTGTAATTCCGTCAAGAAGATAGGGGGCGCCTATATTACTCGTCATAATAATCACGGTATTTTTGAAATCCACTACATGTCCATGACTATCGGTAACACGTCCATCATCAAGAATTTGAAGCAATACGTTAAAAACATCCTGATGAGCCTTCTCTATTTCATCGAAAAGAATAACAGAATAGGGTCTGCGTCGAACGGCCTCCGTAAGTTGACCTCCCTCTTCATAGCCCACATATCCGGGAGGGGCTCCTATAAGACGAGATACAGAAAACTTTTCCATATACTCAGACATATCAATTCGGATCATGTTCTCTTCACTATCAAAAAGAGCCTCTGCCAATGTTTTGGCAAGCTCTGTTTTTCCTACACCTGTGGGCCCCAGAAAAATAAAGGAACCAACAGGTCGACGAGGATCTTTAATTCCTGATCGTGCCCGTATAACAGCATCTGCCACAAGATCTACCGCTTCGTTTTGTCCTATCACACGCTTATGAAGAATTTCATCAAGCTTAAGAAGCTTTTCCCGCTCCCCTTCCATAAGGCGTGTCACGGGAATGCCAGTCCAATGACTAACAATATCTGCGATCTCATCTTCAGTAACTTCTTCTCTTAAAAGCCGGGAACCTCCCTGCCTTAAAGCAAGTGCCTCCTCTTCTTTTTTCAACTGTTGCTGAAGCTCGGGAAGACGTCCATGTTTCAATTCAGCAGCTTTATTCAGATCGTATTCTCTCTCAGCTTTTTCGATCTCTCTTTTTACTGTATCTATCTCTTCTCGTAACGAGCGTACACGTGTTATAACTTCTTTTTCACTTTCGTACTGGGCTCTGAGAGTATCTGCTTCTTCCCGTGCTTCCTGAAGTTCTTTCTGAAGTGTCTTCAGCCGCTCAAGACTTGCTTCATCCTTCTCTTTCTTCAAAGCAGCTTCTTCTATTTCGAGCTGCATAACCTTTCGAGATGCTGCATCAAGCTCTGCTGGCAAAGAGTCAATTTCCGTTCGAATCATGGCGCAGGCTTCATCGACCAAATCAATAGCCTTATCTGGCAAAAAACGGTCAGTAATATATCTATTGGAAAGAACGGCAGCTCCAACCAGGGCATTATCTCGAATACGCACTCCGTGATGAACTTCCAAACGTTCTTTCAAACCTCGCAAAATTGAAATTGTATCTTCCACGTCGGGCTGCTCAACTAAAACAGGCTGAAAGCGACGAGCCAAAGCCGCATCTTTTTCTATGTGTTTGCGATATTCGTCTACCGTTGTAGCTCCTATACAATGAAGCTCGCCTCTGGCCAGCATGGGTTTTAACATGTTCCCAGCGTCAATTGCCCCCTCTGCCGCCCCGGCTCCAACGATTGTATGTAGTTCGTCAATAAAGAGGATAATACGACCCTCACTATTTTTTATTTCATTTAGAACAGCTTTTAGCCTCTCCTCAAACTCTCCCCTGAATTTCGCACCAGCCACAAGTGAGCCCATATCAAGGGCAAAAATACTTCGATTTTTTAACCCTTCAGGAACATCGCCACGTACAATACGTTGCGCGAGTCCTTCAACTATAGCTGTCTTTCCTACGCCGGGATCTCCGATAAGGACAGGATTATTCTTCGTTTTACGGCTTAAAATACGAACAACTCTTCGTACCTCTTCATCTCGGCCAATAACAGGATCAAGTTTGCCCATACGAGCCATTTTCACGAGATCCCGTCCATATCTGTCGAGGGCTTCATATGTCTCTTCTGGGTTTTCACTCGATACACGCTGAGCTCCTCGAACAGCAGTCAACGTCTCTAAAAAAGTCTCTGACGTAATATGGTGCTGAGCAAGAATTCGGCCAGAAACCGTTGTTGAACCTTCTTCTAAAAGACACGAAAAAATATGTTCGACAGAAACGTACTCGTCCTTTAAACGTTCTGCCCGTTCCTGTGCTTCAATAAGAATCTGGGAAACTCGCCGTGAAATGTAAATTTTTCCGGGCTCAAGCCCAGGCCCAGAAACTCGCGGTCGTTTCTCCAGTTCTCTTTGCACATCCCTTTTCAAGGCATCTACAGATACGTTCATTTTCTGAAGAATACGGGGAATCAAACCTTCCGACTGTTCAAGAAGAGCAAGAAGCAAATGCTCGCCATCTACCTCTTGATGCCCCCATCGAAGAGCCATATCCTGAGCAGACGAGAGTGCTTCTTGTGATTTTCGTGTAAATTTCGTTATATCCATAATTAGAACCTCCCCGAAAGACCGCCTCACTCTATCTTCGACGGCTTTGACCTTTACTAACCAATAAGTATTATAAAGGTCAGGATTGGTCATTCAAGAGAGCAGAGTTTGAACTAATCCATTTTATTTATGATTTATTCTATTTACATCTTATTTTCTCTTTTTTTCTTTGTTTTTTAAATTAGGTGAAATTTTATCTTTTAGGCCAATAAAACAAGAGTGGATATAATGGAAACAATATTCATCATGTCCATAAGCATGTACAATTAATGGTAGACCTATAGATATGGAGGTACTTCCATGAATAAAAAAATAATTCGTTTTCTGTGTTTGGGTGTTCTTCTCTCCATTCTTATTTCCGGATACGCCTTTGGAGCAGAAGACTTCGTCGTTACCGACTGTAAACCTCAAGGACAAGTTAAAGAAGGAACGCCTCACATTACGGTAGTCTTTTCTTCGCCAGTAACAACCACCGACTCATGGCCCATAATAATCCGGCCTGAGCTTCCTGCAGAAGGAACGTGGAACGATTCTCAAACCTTTACTTTAAAGCCTCTCGCTCCACTTTCTCCAGCCACACAATATAACGTGGAACTCAAAGAGAATATTCGTGATCAGAAGGGGAGGTTGCTTGCCGGACGGCATACATTTTCTTTCAATACGGAACCATTATCTTTTATGGAAGCCCGTCAAGTTGATTTCACAGAAGATGGAAGCGCTACACTTGAGCTTATCTTTTCCCTTCCCGTCTCACCCATCAGGCTTAGGGGATTTGCAACTCTAAAAGATTCTCTGGGGCGATCTGTTCCATATGCTGTTATAGGGGAACGCCCTTCTCGTTCCATATCTCTTACTACACGTTCTTTTGACGGAGACTCCTTGACTTTAAATATTGCCTCTGGACTTACAAGCGAAAGTGGTCCTCTTCCACTCGAAAAGGAAATATTGCAGAAAATTTCTCTTTCAAAGAGGTTAACTATACGTAGTTCCTGGGCATATGCTCAATCTCCACGCCGAGGATTAATTACGATGCAGACATCTACTCCGGTTGATGTTGCAAAAGCGAAAAATTATATTTCTCTTGAACCTGAAATACCTTTTACGGTAAATCCAGAGTACAGTGGTTTCTCTATCGAAGGGGCTTTTCAACCTCGTCAAAGATACGTGGTTACGCTTAAGAAAGGACTAGCTGCCCGTTCAGGAAGCACACTGGAAGAAGATTTTATAAAGGCTTTTGTTTTTTCAGATATTGATGCAGCTATAGACTTTCCTAACGCTGGGATGTTTCTGACACCGGCAGAAGATCTGAGGATTCCTATTGAAACTGTCAATATCAATGAAGTTGACCTGACTCTTTGGCGTCTCTACGAAAACAATATTTCCTACGCAATGCTCACAGGCACCAACGCTATCCCCAGAGAGCTCTCTCGCCTTGTTGTGCAAAAGAAAGCCCGAATTTCCGGCGCTCCCAACAAGATTGAACGACGTGCCGTAGACATTCGCGATTTGGCAAAAGACCATAAAGGCGTATTCCTGCTTACTGCTAAAAAGGCTGACCCCAACTCGTGGCAAGAAGCACAGCAGGTTGTTGCCGTAACAGATATTGGCATTGTGGCAAGAACCTATTCAGAGGGAATTATGGTATGGGTTAATTCTATTCAGAAACTCACACCTACATCTAGAGCCAATGTCAGAATCTATTCACGAAGTAATCAACTCATAGCAGAGGGGAAAACGGGCCGAGACGGTGTTTTTATGCTTCATCGAACCTCTCCATGGGATGACAATCAACACCCCTATCTGCTCACCGTAGAAAAAGACGATGATCTCTCTTTTCTGCGTCTTGACCGAAATATTCTTGCAGATAACGGCTTCGATATATCCGGCCGTCCATATCTCAGAAAGGGATATGAAGCTTTTTGTTTCGCCCCAAGGAATATATTTAGACCTGGAGAAACAGCTCAATTCAAGGCTATCGTCAGAGATGAGAAACGACAAGCTCCCAAGCCTTTCCCCCTTCTTGTAACTATTCGATCTGGCAATGGGAAAGAGCTTGCCCGTTCTACGGCGGAACTATCAAAAGAGGGAACGTTGCTCTATTCATGGGCTGTTCCTGAAAACAGCATGACGGGCACCTACCAATTGGCCCTCTCTCTACCTGGAAATGAAAAAGCTCCTCTTGGAACAATGACATTTTATATAGAGGAATTTGCTCCACCTCGTCTTGAAGTCGCAATAGATGAAAGTATAAAGACTCTTGAACCGGGAGAAGATGTTACTCTTTCCTTCTCCTCTCAGTATCTTTTTGGAGCTCCAGCATCCGATCTTCCATGGGAGGCGGAGGTTAGGACCATGCCCGTCTCTTTCACTAATTCCCAATGGGCAGCCTACACTTTCGGAGATGCAGAAAAAGAGCATAAGAGTATTACAGAATTTATTGGACAAGGCAACCTTGATGAAGAAGGCAAGGGAACACTGAATTACACGATAAAAGAAGGGCTAGAAGCGCCATCAATACTTCACTTTCTTTTTACCGTCAAAGTCAGAGAAGAAGGTGGACGTTGGGTTCCTGAAACAATAAAGATTCCCTATTATCCCACTCTCTATATGTTGGGAATTGAGAAAAGCAAAGAGACTCCTGTTCCACAAAAACCATACGAAATGCGCGTAGCCGCAGTAACTCCAGACGGAGGTGCTGCCCCTCTGAACTCTGTTACCGCCTCTGTAGCCAAAGTAATGAAACACTATACTCTCAAACGCTACGGTGACCAAACTCGTATGGAAGAACAGGAAGAAATCGGAACACCAGATGTAAAAGAAATCGCTCTTTCAGAAGGCATCGGAACATTTTCTTTTACACCACAAGATCCAGGAGAATATCTCGTCCGTTTTGAAGATCAGGCAACGGGAAGTTCCGCCTCTACACGACTTGAGGTATGGTATGCCTTTGGAGAGGGTGATGGAGGATCTCCCCTTATCGATAGAGTGCTTCTCTCAACAGATAAAGAAAAATACGTTCCAGGAGAAACGGCAACTATCCAAATCAGATCTCCTTTTGAGGGGCTGCTTCTTTTCACTGTAGAAACAGATAAACAGATCACTCGCAAAATTGAGGAGATAAAATCTGGCGAAACAACATTAAAGGTAAAAATAACTGATGAAATGATTCCCAATGCTTACTGCACGGCTTGGGTTATTCGGCCGGTTTCTGAAAAAGATTATGATGCTTGGGGAGCTCACAGAGCTTTAGGAACAGTACCACTCGTTGTTGACTCACCGGAAAGTCACCTATCTGTTTCTATTGAAAGCTCAGAAGAGGTCGAACCAGGGAAAACGCTTCCTGTCACCATTCAGCTTAAAAATTATCAAGATAAACCTGTAAAGGGACACGTAGCTCTGGCCTTGGTCGATGAAGGAATTCTTGGTCTGACAGGGTATGCGACACCTTCACCTGATACATTTTTCTTAAGTAAAAGAGAGCTGTCGCCCCTGACAAACGATATGTACGACCAATTGATGCCTCTTGAATCTCGAAAAACACAGCAGCTTCATCCAGCTGGAGGAGACAGCGCAGAAGCCATGTACAGTGCCGCTATGGGGGGACTACTCTCTCCTCTTCTTACAGGAAAGTCTTTTACAATATTGTCACTTTTTGAGGGAGACATCGAGACAGATAACGATGGTAAAGCCAGCATATCTCTCGATATTCCTGAATTCAGCGGGAAGGGACGTTTAATGGCTATCGCTGCAACAGACTCAGCTTTTGGATCTGCATCCCGCCCCGTCATTATTCAAAGAGATATTGTTGTAGAGACGACTCTTCCTCGAGCTGTTGCACCAAAAGATTGTCTTATGATGCCCATTACCGTCTTTTCTCGAAGTGATAAGGAACAAAAGGTAACTCTTCAAATTATAGAAACAAAAGGACTGACCGTTGAAGAAAACAATACGCTGAGCCTTACTGTCCCTGCCAATGGGCGCAAACACACAGAAGTACCAGTTTTTATTGGCGAAAAGGCACAAATTGGGTCCCTTGACATAAAAACAACATGGGGAGAGAAAAGCTTTACGCTTTCAAAAGAGATTACCATCCGGCCACCGTTCCCCAGAATCTCCATTGTAAAAAATGGCACGATTTCAGAAGAGGGAGATCATTTCCTTCATATTGACACATCATGGTTCCCGGGAACACAGAAAGGCACTCTTCTTCTTTCGGGGCTTCCTACTGCCAATCTAACAGGGGCTTTCAATTTCGTGAGAACATATCCTTATGATTGTCTGGAACAAACAGTATCAAAGGGATGGCCACTTCTTGTACTGCCCGATCTGGCTCAAAAACTTGATCCCCTTCTCTCGTCGGAGAAAGAAGTAAAAGACCAACTTGAAGCTATTCTGCGTCGTCTCGCTAACCTGCAACTCTTCGATGGAAGTTTTGTTTCATGGAGCGGAGATGGAATTGCCGATATGTGGGGCAGCATATATGCTACCCATTTCCTTGTGGAAGCCTCTCAAAAGAATATACCTATTTCCGAAACCCTTTTGAGCGGAGCGTTATCTTATATGCGCCAAATTCTTTCTTTGAGCGACGAAGAAGGTGCTGATGGCTTCTCTACCCGTGCCTACGCTGCTTACGTCCTCACCCTTCATGGGGAGCCACCATTGGGATGGATGGAGCATCTTAAAAGTCAGAAAGAGAATATGAAAGACTCGGGACGGATTTTCCTTGCTGGAGCCTATGCCCTCTATTCTAAAAACACAGCTCCCCTCAAAGAACTTGGGGATGTGGTAGCGCCCACAGATGAAGGAAAGGAAGAGACAACTCCTGGTAAAACCTTTGAACTCTATTGGAGAAACAGAGCATTACTTCTTCTCATGTGGAATAGTCTTGATCCAATGGCACCGGAAACTACGGCATTGGCTTCTGGACTTATACAAAATATGAAAAAAGAGGGCTGGTCAACAACACAGGAAAATGCATTTGCCCTTATTGCTCTCGGACGATATATAGAGAAAACCTACGCTCTTCAAAAAGAACCCTTTACAGCAGATATTCTCGCTGCTGATGGAACGACACTCGCCAAAACTACAGAAAAAGAGAGTACGGCAATATCTCTTGATGATGTTGCTACAGACCTTAAACTTCAAAAACGTGGCAACGGCGTTCTCCATTATGGCATGACTCTTTCTGGTATACCGACAACTCCTCAAGATCCTTATAACAAAGGAATTGAGGTAGAACGGCTCATAAAAGAACATGCGTCTTTGGGAGAAAAAATCACTGTAGAATTGCACATAAGGCCACAGGCACCAATAACCTCTCTTGTTCTTTCTGATATCCTTCCTGGCGGCGTTGAGATTGAATCTGCTGGAGAAATCTACTTCATGCCTGCCAGCGGAGCCAATGTGCGAGCAGAGAAACGAGATGATCGTCTGATACTCTTTATCTCAAACATTGAAGAATCTCTTATCTATCGTTATACAGTGCGCGCTGTAACAAAAGGTACTTTTGCTCTTCCTCCCGTCTATATAGAAGACATGTACAATCCAGGTGTCAGAAGTTTGAGTCGTGGAGGCATATTCACTATTGAATAAGAAATGGATAAAAGGGCTGGCTATTGGAACTTCTCTCTTATTGCTCCTTTGGGCCAGCCCCTCTTTCGTCCCGCTCCAAATTGAAAAAGTGCAACATTGGCCAGTATCGCGAGTCCTTCTTGACAGAACAGGAAAAACTTTTTACGTGGGGCTCTCTCCAGAATCAGAATGGTGTATTCCAATACCTTACGAACAGATGAGCCCATGGCTTCCTCAAATAGCCGTAGCTATCGAAGACCGAAAATTCTGGTCACATCATGGTGTTGATTTTCAGGCCATTATTCGTGCCGCGTTGCAAAATATAAAGGCCAAAAGAGTTGTTTCTGGAGCCTCTACCATTACGAGCCAAGTCATTCGCCTCTCCAATCCCCGTCCTCGAACGATACTTGTCAAGGCGGCTGAATTTCTTCAAGCAATGAAACTCGAACAGGGAGTATCAAAAAAAGATATTCTTGAAATTTACCTGAATAGAGCTCCCTTTGGGAGCAATATAAGAGGCGTAGAAGCTGCAAGTCGCATGTGGTTTGGGAAACCAGCATCATCTCTCTCTGTGGAAGAGGCGGCTCTTCTCATCGGAATGTTGCGTGGCCCATCTCTCTACCGTCCAGATCGCAACCCTCAAAGAGCAAAAACACTTCGCGACTCTATATTGAACTCTCTTGTCGAACAGAGGATTATTTCAGAAGAAAAGTGTATCGAAGGGAAAAAAGCACCACTTCCTGAACGCTCTTTTGATATGCCCGCTATGGCTTTTCATTTTGCGCATGAAGTTTTGCAGAAAGTAACGAGCTCGCGCATAGAAACGACGCTAGATGTAGAGCTTCAGAATCAGATAGAGCACACTCTTCAACGAACACTCAACACTCTTCCATCTTCAATTACGGGAGCTGCTTTACTCATTCACAATCCTACCGGTAATATCTTGGCATATGTAGGGAATGGCCGATTTGGAACCCGCCAGTCGGGAAGCTGGATTGATTGTTGCCAGGCTCTGCGTTCTCCAGGATCAGCTTTGAAGCCTTTTGCATATCTTGAAGCCTTTAGTCGAGGTATTCTTACCCCTTCTTCTCTTTTAGCCGATACACCTCTTTCTTTTGGAGGGCTTTCCCCTCGCAACTTCGACTTGCGATATAGAGGCCCCGTCTCAGCCAGACAAGCCCTGGCCCAATCTTTGAATGTTCCAGCCGTAAGAGTTCTCCGAGAAGTAGGAGGAGAAACTTTGCTCCAAACATTACGGTCTGCGGGAATCACCTCTTTGAATGAAGATACTCTCTACTACGGAGATTCCCTTATTTTAGGAGGGTGCGAAACAACTGTTATGCAAATGGCTTTGGCATACGAAACTATAGCCAACTTGGGAATTCAGCGACCTCTTCAGATGATTAAAGGTTCGACTCCTTCTTACGAGAAACGAATTTTTGACGAAGCAAGTTCCTTTCTTATTGCCGATATTCTGAAAGATCAAACCCGTCTCCTCCCCATGCGTAGAGAAGCTTTAGTCGATCAGAATATGAACATAGCCTTTAAAACAGGAACGTCTTACGGTTTAAGAGATGCCTGGACAGCTGCGTATACCCCTGAATACACTATCGTCGTTTGGTTTGGGGATCCGGCGGGCTTTCCCAATCCTGTTCTTACTGGTTTGAAACTAGCTGCTCCTACCGCAATAGAAATGCTGAGCTGGGCAACACAAAACAAAATAAAATGGTATGCTCCGCCAAGTAGTCTAGGTCGCAGAACAGTCTGCGCTCTATCTGGGCTTCCACCCTCGGAAAGTTGTCCTACACATAGAATTGATTGGTATATTCCTGGAATATCTAGAAATGACCGCTGCTCCATTCATCAAATGCGGAGAGGGGAGCCTGTGATTGTCTGGCCTTCCGAACTGGCTCTCATGAGTTCAACAAGAAGAGTTTATACAGAAGATTCTCCTATAACAATTACGTCTCCACTAAATAATACCCAGTTTTTTATAACACCGACTGGGGGAAAACAAAAGATTGCCCTTCGCAGCGAAGGTGCAAGTGGCTTCTTGTTCTGGTATATAGATAATCAATTTTTCGGCAAAATAAAAGCCCCGAAAGAGATTTTCTGGCAACTCTCTCCGGGGCAACATAATATATCCGTAATGGATGAAAAAGGCCGTTCCGATTCAATCACTATTGAAGTTCTTTCTCTCTCTTCTCCAGCTGTTTTGCCTTTGAAACCTCTGGAGCTTCAATAAATTACTGCCTTCTCGGATTAAAAGAAGAGATTTTCGCCAACTCTTCAAACAGTTCTTTTTCACGAAGTGAAAGATTTTTCGGCACAACGATCTCTATCTTCACATACAAATCTCCAGGCTGAGCCCCCTTACGACGAGGCAATCCCTTTCCCCTCAAGCGAAGAAGCTGACCACTCTGGGTTCCTGCCGGCAATTTCATCGTTACGCCGCCTTCCAACGTTTCAATATTCAGAGACGTTCCCAAAGCCGCTTCCCACGGAGTAACTTTCACAACTGTCGTCAGGTCGTACTGATTCACTTCGAAACGAGAATCCTCTCGCAATTTAATAGTAATGTAAAGGTCTCCATTAGAGGCATTTCCTATTCCTCTGCTTCCCTTTCCAGGAAGGCGAATGCGACTTCCATCAGTCATTCCTTGGGGAAAATTCACCGTCAATGTCTGTCTTCGGGGAATCCTCCGCCCATCAGAAGTCACGTCATGCTTTTCTATTGAAATAGATTTTGGCTCACGGCGAATAACATCTATCAGGGAAAGTTCCATCTGAACTTCAATATCCTCCCCCTTACGCCGGCGAGGGGCCCCTCCGAAGAAAAAGCTCTCAGCCCCACCCGTCGAGCCATTAAATCCTCCAAAGATGGTTTTGAAAAAATCGCTGAAATCTCCCAAACCGCCACTTCCATTACCGAAGTCCATACGGAATGTGCCACCATCTCCCCATCCGGGAGGCGGTGTAAAATTCTGACCTTCACTCCATTGGTTCCCTAAAGTATCATATCGTTGCCGCTTATCTTGATCTTTCAAAACTTCGTAAGCTTCATTAATCTCTTTATAGCGTTCTTCGCTTCCCGGCTCTTTATTTACATCAGGATGATATTTTTTCGCTAAAGCTCTATAGGCTTTACGAATTTCATCCTGAGAAGCTTTCCGATCAACACCGAGAATAGCGTAGTAATCTTTATATGTAACAGGCATATTTACCACCTTCTTTTAATTTGACCTTTACTAACCAAAGATTATACGACAAAAAAAGAGCCCGGGCAACTCTCTGTCCAGGCTCTTATCTTCCTCTCTTTAGTGAGAAGAGACTGCTTCATTCGTTACATGATCGTCATTGTGATTGCCGCCTTTTTCAGGCAAAGGTTCCACATGAAGAGAAATGAGAGTCTCAGACCCAAATTCGTTATGAATTCTATCTTCAATTGTAGAGGCAATATTATGAGCCTCTACAAGCCCCATTGTACGATCTACAAGAATATGAGTTTCCATGGCAATATACGGTCCGACCCGACGAGTACGAAGACGATGAACATCACGTACTTCCTTCGATTCCCGTATAAGAGCCATAATTCGATCTTCAGTCTCTTTATCCAAAGAACCTTCCAGAAGCTCGTTCAGGCTCTCCATCATAATAGGCAAAGATACTCGAATAATAAAGAAACTCACTACTGCCGCCGCAATAGGATCAAGAATGCGTCCTCCCGCACCAAAAAAACGAGCGCCAACAATGCCAAAAAGAACACCAATGGAAGAAAAGGCATCTGAACGATGATCCCAAGCCTTCGCCATAAGAGCCGGGCTGTTTATATTAGTAGCCCAGACAGCCGTATAGCGATATAAAACCTCTTTCACAACTATAGACACAACCGCAGCTCCTATAGCAAGCAATCCGGGGCGCGGAAAGGTTTCTCCCTTTAAAACTAAGAGAATTTTATGCACCGCCTCAAGAAGAATACCTGTTCCAGCTATAAAGAGAACAACGCCACACAAGGAAGCCAATAGCGTTTCAACTTTACCGTGTCCATATCTGTGGCTGCTATCTGCAGGCTTATTTACAACTTTAAAGCCAAAAAATACAACCACATCGGTTATCAAATCTGAAAGGGAATGAGTTGCGTCAGCAACCATGGCTCCGCTATGGCCGACAAAACCTGCAATATACTTCAGAATAGTGAGGATCAAATTGACCCAGAAACCTCGCAGCGTCACGGCTAGGGCGCGATCTCCCCTGTTGATTTCCACCAACACCTATCCCCTCTTTTCATTCTTTCAATCAAAATCTTAAAATAGTTGCAGTATATAATGAAAAGGGTGTAACAAGCAACAAAGGGGGGAACTGATTTATGAAAATGCAAATGGTACACGTAAATCTCTCTTCAAAGGCGATTGAAACATTCTCCGTTGAAGAAAGCATTGCTCGTCGCTATATTGGCGGCTCAGGCCTCGGCACTTATTTCTTTTTCAAATACTCTCAGCCCGAAGTTGAACCTTTAAGTCCAGAGAATTCACTCATATTCATGAACGGCCCCTTTCAGGGGACAGGCATTCCAACCTCTGGACGACACCAAATCATTTCGAAATCACCTTTAACGGGGGCATTCGGCGAATCGGATGCCGGAGGCACCTTTGGATATCATCTCTTACGAAGCGGCTATTACGGAATAATTATTGAAGGTGAAGCTGATACACCTCTCTATCTCTCTATTCGAGATGGTGAAATTTCTCTTTGCGACGCTTCGTCTCTCTGGGGAAAAGACTCTTTTGAAACGGAAGAATTTCTCAAAAAAGAGTTTAATGCGCCCTGCGGGGTTTCATGCATTGGACCGGCTGGAGAGAAGCTCGCCCTGATTGCTGGAATAATGCACGACGGTTCCCATGCCAGAGCTGCAGGAAGATGTGGCCTCGGTGCTGTTATGGGAAGCAAAAAACTCAAAGCTATAGTTGCTGGAGGATCTTATCGTCCCGATCTTTTTGACAAAGAAGAAGTTAATGCTCTCTCAAAGGAAAAACATCTTCTTTTTTCGCAAAAGCTGAAAGGCATGACTCGTTTCGGAACAGCAGGAGGCGTTTCGCTTGCTGAAGAATATGGAGACCTGCCAATTAAAAACTGGCAACAGGGTTCTTGGAAACCGGAAGTGTCATCACTCACTGGAGAAGCCATGGCCGATACTATTCTTACAGAAAATTACGGATGTATGGCATGTCCTATTCGTTGCGGTCGGGAAGTCGCCTTCGATACTGTCGCAGGAGCTGGCCCTGAATACGAAACGATTGGTATGCTTGGAAGCAACTGCCTCGTGAATGATCTTAAGGATGTTGCCCGTGCTGCCGATCTTTGTAACCGTTACGGCCTCGACACTATTTCAACTGGATCTGTCATAGCCTTTGCCATGGAGCTTTTTGATCGCCACATTATTACAGAAGAGGAAACTGGCTTTCCTCTTCGATGGGGAGATGGAAAAGCTGTTATTCGAATGGTAGAAACCATTGGGAAAAGAGAAGGAATCGGCGCTATTCTCAGTTTGGGAACTCGAAAAGCTGCTGAAAAAATTGGTAAGGGTGCCGAGCACTATGCCATTCACGTAAAAGGACTTGAATTGCCCGCCCATGACCCTCGCTGTTATAAAAGTCTCGCCACCGGATATGCCACGTCAAATAGGGGAGCCTGTCATCTCTCTGGCTATACCTACGCTTGCGAACGTAATGCAACATACCCTGATTTTGGCATAACAGAAGTTCTCGACAGATCAACAGATGAAGAGAAAGGAAAATTGAACGTTCCTTTTCAAAATTACATGGGAATTCTCGACTCACTGAAGATATGCAAATTTCCATTTCTGGCTACCGTATCGATCAACGATCTTCTCACGTGGATTCACGGTATTACAGGCTGGGAAATGACACGAGAAGAGCTCGAAGAAATTGCCGACCGGATATTCACGTTAAAGCGACTATTCAATGGCCGGTGTGGTCTTACAAAAAAAGATGACACCCTGCCCGAAAGGATTCTCAAGGAACCACGCAAAACAGGAGGAGCAGCAGATACCCTACCCGACCTTGAAAAGCAACTAAAAGAATACTATAGCCTTCGGGGATGGAATGAAGATGGGCTCCCTACCTATGAACAACTGAAAAGACTTGGTATTGAAGAATTTTTAGCCATATGAATAAACACATCGAAAAGAGCCATATGAAGAGATTCTCTCTTCATATGGCTCTTTTACAAACCTTATTTTTCCCTGGAATAACAAAAACAGTCAACGAGATGATCGTTAATCATTCCTATAGCCTGCATATACGAATAACAAATAGTGGAACCTACGAAGGTAAACCCCCTTCGCTTCAGTTCTTTGCTCAGCTTCTCTGAAAGAGGAGTAGTTGCTGGAACGTCGCGTTCATCTCTCCAATGATTCTTAATCGGATTTCCATCAACAAAATTCCATAAAAAGGTAGAAAAGGAACCAAATTTCTCCGCTGTATCAATAAAAAAGCGAGCATTTTTGACAGCTGACGCGATCTTCAGCCTATTTCGAATGATACCGGGGTGATTACACAATGTTGCTATCTTCTCTTGATCAAAGGCAGCAACTTTGTCTACATCAAAATTTTCAAAGGCCTCTCTATAAGCCTCTCGTTTCTTCAGAACGGTAAGCCAGCTTAATCCAGCCTGAGCCGATTCAAGAATTAAAAGTTCAAAGAGACGCCGGTCATCATAGAGTGGAATACCCCACTCCTCATCGTGATACGCCATCAATAATGGATGCCCCTCAGCCCAAGGACATCGATTCAACACGGTCTTATCTTGATTCTTCATAGCTCGATAGTCTCCATACTCATCATAGCGAGATCTATAAAAGTTAAAGTTCCCCATCTCACAGATTCTACCCCAGCCAGATATTTTATAGCTTCCGATGCTTCGAGAGAGCCTATCACAAAAGGCGTAAAACTAGGAGTTCCCAAATCTTTTTCTATTCCCTGATTCGGCAGGGGATTTTCAAAGAGATCGAAATGAGTCTTCTGCCACGGTTTATATCGCCCAACTTGCCCAATCATGCCTCCAAGAGCCCCGTGAATAACCGGAATCTTCGCTGACGCGCACTCACGATACAAAATCTGTCTCGCATCATTACTATCGAGAGCATCAATAACCAGATCTACGTTCTGTAAAAAATCCCGACAATTTTGTTCAGATAACATAAAAGGAATAACACGAGTCTGCACTTCACTGTTGATAGCCGAAACTCTTTTTTGCGCAACTTCAACTTTGAGCGTTCCTATATCCTTTTCTCTGGCTAAAAGCTGGCGATTCAAGTTGCTCTCTGAAAAAACATCTCCATCAA
This sequence comes from Aminobacterium thunnarium, assembly GCF_055390565.1. Classification (NCBI taxonomy): domain Bacteria; kingdom Thermotogati; phylum Synergistota; class Synergistia; order Synergistales; family Aminobacteriaceae; genus Aminobacterium; species Aminobacterium thunnarium. Next base: position 149 of record NZ_AP042412.1, on the reverse strand, counting down.
CTAACGTAAGCATCCCGACACCCGCCCTGGCCAGAATTTCAACAACAACTCCACCTAAACCGCCACATCCTACGACAAGAACATGGGATCGAAAGAGCCGATCCTGGCCTTCGATCCCCAATGTTCCACGATTTCGATCATAGCGGTGA